>CAWIZU010000001.1:0-6242 GCA_963840635.1 Vulcanimicrobiota bacterium
CGGTCCGCGTTACTGCACTCTTGTCATCCCGAGCGTAGCGCCTTGTCATCCCGAGCGTAGGCGCGAAGCGCCGTAGTCGAGGGACAGAACGCGCCTGCCACCCTGAGGTGCGAGCCGAAGGCGAGCCTCGAAGGAGGAACGCGTCCGATTGTCATCTCTAGTATGGTCCGTATGGACCATAGTGGATGAACTTGCAAGGCCTGGAGTGTAGAATAAGCGTAACCCGAAAATGCGCTGTCTTCAGACGGCAAAGCATTTGCGCGGCTCTCGCGTCAGTTCTCGAAAGGATTGAGCATAACTTGCGATTGACTTTGAGATGCATTGTGGCGCGTTGGCATCATGCTTCCTCTACCGAAACCGCCGACTCTTGGACTTCAAACGTCCACCGAAGCGGGCGCAGCTTCAAAAGACTTCGACCCTCAATCGCCGCCGTGACCATGCTAATCCTCTGCTCGACGACCGCGTGTCACGCTAAACAGCCGGTGACTGCCGATACTCAAGCTGCCGGTGTTTCGACGTGCCCAACGGCGACATGCCGCGTAATTCGCGAAGTTCATATAGGACTTGGAGCCGCCTGTAACGTTAATGGAGAGGTGGGGCCCCTGACGTACGCCGCGAGTGACGTAGGGAAACCGGACATTCCAAAGTTGAATCACGCGGATGGCGCGATGCTTCGCAACATCATGAAGTACGTCCACTCCAGAACGTTGCGGTTTGGCTTTGTCAACGGCGAGTTCATCGTATTCGATTCTTCTCCCGGCCTCTGTAATGGTGGCGAACCCTTTGCTGTCCTGAACGGTCAGTGCGGCGAAATGTACGCGATAACTGACAGACCGGATAGTACGGTCGGCGGTGGCGACATAGGCTGCGGAAACGCACATAGACCCTGGATTACGAACCTAAAAGGCGGCAGCGCGACTCCTCGGCCGCAAAACGACAATTCCCGCTGAAACGCGACACCGGCCGGCCCTTTGATGGGGCACGGCTTCGCGAGGCGCTTAGCGCCAGAGTTCGGCTGGGTGGACTCGATTAGCTACTAATAAATCCGAGAAAGGACGCCGTCACCGTGATAACAAGGTTGAGGCTTGCGAACCTAGCCGCCGTATTGCTCCTAGCGGCTTGCTCATCAACTCCCGGACAGACAAGTGGTCCAGGGATTCCCGTCGTGCAGCAGCAGTCGGTCCAGCAGGCGGCATCCCCGGCGCAGTCGTTTACCGTGGTGAAACGGGCCGCTGTCGCGCACCAAACTTCAGCGCAATCGGCTCCAAATCTCTTCGCCGAGGGACGCGGATTGAGCTTAACGGATTCCGATTTAGACACGTACATCGATCCGGCGGTAACCGGAAACGATCGGGTACTCGCGCACAAATTCATGGCCATGATGCCGCCTAACCAGCGGGGCGATTTTGTGTACCTCGCATCGGATGGGCATTTAGTCAGCAATAATCCGGCGGCTCTCCCCTTCGTCACGGTAACTCATTCGACTGAACCCGTAGCACAGGCTACTATGTCGCGCACAGACACGTCTTCGCCGGCAACGCACCGAATGGACTATTCAAATTCGTGCTCTCCACCAAATCCGCCGTCGAGCCCAGGCGGCCCTTACGCGCGCAACGTCTCTGAGTGCACGTTCACGGCAGGTTTGGGCTTCGTGAACGTTCCCTGTGGAACGACGATACTGGCGAGCGGGGATGCTGGCCACCTCTATTTTGAACTTCAAGGGTCTGGCATAGGAACGGGCGCGAAGAGCCTCGTCGAGGGCGGTCTAGAGTACTACAGCGATACGTCTGTCGCGCCTTACCTGCGTTCCAGCGCGGTCAGTTCGAACTCCGGATACGTCACTATGACTAACAATTCCACGCGTTACGGTTGCGGCCAAAATCTTGTCATTGAGCACGGGGCAACAAGCAACGGAACTTACACGTACACGCAAGTCGGCCAGCTCCCAAGTCAATACGATCCGGAGACGTCATGGGTCAACTACGGCATATTCACAAACAATAATGCCTCCTGGTTGTTCCTGAACCAGCCCGGCGACATAACTGGTAGTGGCATTGATTACGCTGGAGTATCGACACCGTGCCAAACGTGTTCGATTAGTCAAGTTACATCGATCGCACAAAACGGACTACCGAGCGGAACCGGATACTCGGTCGACGGATCGTGGTTCGGTATTGACCAGAATGGGGCTGAAATCCACTGGATGCAGGTAGCATTCGGTGAGTGGCAATCCAATTGCGTTCCGAATACGACCCTTTGCACGTTCGTTTCATCTCCGTATATCTCGCAGTACGCAGGTGGATCGCAATTCTATCCCAATGTTTTCGTATCCGAAACGTATCAGAATCCGCTCGGCTACGGCCCCTATGAAACTTACGACGGAATCGATCTCCAGACCGGGGGCGTTCCTGCGAGCGAACAAAGGGCTGGCGGTCCGTTTGATGAACCCACCCCGCCACCACCCACGCCGACGCCAGCTCCTACGGCGACGCCCGTACCCACGGTGAAGCCCTCGCCAACGGTGAAACCATGCATCGTCAAACCTTGTCCGCAGGTGGTTGCTCAATCGCCAGTGCCGTAGAATCGGAGGCGCTTTGCGAGCTTGTTTTCGGACTAACTAGCTGCAGCTCGAAGGGAGTCGCGCCGACGTGGCAGAACCCTCCCGCCGCCGCGGCTCCTTGCGGGTCCGGTTTTCGTTAGTGGCATTCATGCGACATCTCCGAACACCGTACGGAATATTTTTCTTCCACGAATGAAACACCCCACAGTGTATCGCGTGAGAACACCCGAAATAGCGCACTGCGGGGACCGCACAGCAAGCCGAAGGACCCTATTGCATCGCTACCTACTGCAACGCGGCGGTAGCGTTTTTCACCGCGGCGGTCATGCGGTCGACGGCCTTCGCCTTCATCTCCTTACCTTTACCCGCGAAGACGATCTCGGGGAAACTCGTGAAGACGCGGTCGATCGTGTGATAGGCAGACTGCTGGAGCAGTCCGTCGGGCATGTAGAACGCATCGCGCGACGCTTGTTCCTTCGCCGCAAGCTGCGTCATCGTCGCGGTGTCGCCCGCCGCTTCGGCCTTTTGCATCGCCACGTCGGTTGCATGCGCGGCGGTTTGATACGCGACCAGCGCATCGCGCAATTCGCTGAGCGTCACTTTGCCGTCGGTCGCCTCAAACGCGGCGAGTTGGATCGGCATCAGATCCTTGAGCAACTGGGTCGGGATCTCTTCGATGCGTAGGGGCGAAACGTCGGCGTTAGCCGCGCGCATCGCTTGAATGCCGGTGACCTGCGCGGTGACGACGGCTTCTTGCATCCCCGGATCGTAGGTGCGCAGGCCGTCGAGGTTGTCTTCGGCGGTGTGATGCGCTCCGAAGGCGCCGTAGTACCCGTTCGACGTGCTCGGAACGCCGAGCATGTAGGCAAAGTTCTGATGGTCGGATCCGCCGCCCATCGGGTTGAGCAGCGGCGACGTGCGCTGATCGCGCTTGCCGAGCATCTGCGAGCTGTTGACCTGCGGCACGACGTCGCAGATCTGTTGCATGAAGGCAAAGAGTCCGGGCGAGGCACTCACCACGAACGGATCGCCGGTGGTCAACTGATCGGTGTTGATATATTGAAAGATCTTGGTGCGCAGGCCGGGACCGTTTTGATAGATCCACGCTGCCGAACCGAACAACCCGAGTTCGTGACCGTCCCACGACGCGAACTCGATCGTCCGTTTCGGCTTCCAGCCGGCCTTGGCCAGCTTCGCAAAGGCATCGGCATCTTGCAGCAGAACGGTCGTGCCGCTGCCCGGATCGATCGCGCCGAAGGTCATTGCGTCGCGGTGGCTGCCGATCATCACGATCGAATCGGGGTTGGTCGAGCCCTTCATCTCCCCGAAGACGAGCCAAATCGTTTTGAGCTCACGCTCGAACTTGGTGTGCACGCGCGCGATCTCGTTGCCGCCGAAGTGCTGCGTGAATTCGAACATCGGGTGCCACGATTGCGGAACCGCTTTGCCGGTCATGCCCGCGAGCAGCGCGCGCGCGGTGCTCTGCGTGATGCTCAGCTCGGGCATCGTGGAATGCGGAATCTGGTTCCACGACTTGTGCGCCGCGCCCATCACCGGCGCGTGGCCGTCCATCGTCGGATCGCCCGGCGGAAACTGCATGAAGCTGCGCGGTGACATGCCGCTCATGCGTTCGGCCATGTTGGTGTTCTTGAAGTTGCCGGCCGGCCACATCACGCCGCCGCCGTAGCCTTGCGTCGCCGGATCCATGAATTCAAGGATCGCAACCGCGCCGCGCTTGTGCAGTTCGTTGTACGCGTTGTAGTGCGGGTCCAATGCGCGAATGCCGCCGCCGCCCGGCGCGCTCAAACGCACGATCACGATCGCGCCTTTCAAGTGCACGTGCTGCGCATCGAGTTCGGCAAAGTCGTCCTTCGATGCGGTATTCACGTAGACGACCGGTCCCGTCACCGTGCCGTCGCCGGATTCTTCGAGGAACGGTTGGCCCGCGAGTTGCTTCCCAGTGGTTCGGGTGTCCCGGCGTGCCCTCGAGCAACGAGAAGTCGCGCTTCTGCGGTGAGACCAAACTCAAGCTCTGCTCGAGCGGACCGGTGAACTCGACTTGATACTTTTGAATGCGCGTGGCGAATCCGTCGCCCGCGAGCCGCTTCTGCACGTACAACGCCGTCGCATAATCGGCGGCTGACCCGGCGCGGTGCGGCAGCGACGAAATGTGCCGCTCGATGTCCATCGCGTTGGCCGCGCTGGGCACTGCCATCAATTGCCGCTCGTACGAAAACTCGGTGGCCACGGCCGGACCGGCGGCCCAGCCGACCAGGGCCGAATCCGAGCTCACCGTCGGCGTCGGAGCTGCTGCAGTCGCCAAAATAGCGCAAAGCGCGCCGGAAAAAATGCGGGCGTAATTCATTCGAGGGCGTTACCGCACTAGGTACTATGGCCCCTCTACTCCGTCATCCTGAGGGTACCGCTTTGTCATCCCGAGCGTAGGCGCAAAGCGCCATAGTCGAGGGACGATGAGCACCCATGTGCGATAATATACATCCTAAGCAACGGAGGCTCTGCTACATGCCGCTTCTTCTCGCGCTAATCGTCGCGCTACAGACGCCGTCACCGGCGCCGACGAGCCAACCGCCGCGTCTCGCGCTCGTTCTCGGCAAAGCGAATGAGCCGGTCATGCAGCCAAGTTTCGAGCGATTCTCAAACGACGCCGCGACGCGATTCGCAAACCGGTTTTCGGTCAGCGCAGTGCCCATTCCAGGCGACGAGCGGCCGCAAGTAGCAAATCCCGCGCTCTGCAATTCCCTCGGCGTCGTGGGGTTTCTCGTGCCGGCGCGGCATTGGCATACGACCTCAACGGCGGTCACCGCGACTGCGCGGCTGGTTATCTTTGACTGCGCCGGCGATCGCCTCTTCGACGACTCGGCCGAATTCTCGGAACCGCGCAACCAAGCTGTGATCCCGCAGGAGCAGATCGAGTCGGCCGCATCGGGTGCGACCGCCGTGCTTTTAGCAAAGGTCTCGCAGTTCGTGAACAGCCATCAGGAGCTGTGGTCGCGCCTCCTCGCAACCGGATCTTTGCGCAACACGACCCCCTCGCCATCCCCGTCACCCTGAGGTGCGAACCAATGAATACCAGTGATTTCGTGAATGCGTTCACCGATGCGATGACCCACGAGGGTGTCGACGCGCTGATGCGCCTGTGGGCACCGGATGGCGAATGGGTGATCATGGCGACGGGCGAGACGTTCAACGGGCTCGATCAAATCAAGGAACTCGCGAATCGATCCGTGGCCGCGCGAACGCACGGATCCGGCGAGGGTCTCTTGCCTTTCAATGTGTTCACGAATACCGAAGGCACGCGACTCTGTTGGGAGTACGTGCATAAGGCGGTGGTCACCAACCAATGGCCGGCCTCGACAAATCGGCCGGCGCCAGGCACCGCGCTGGAAATCCCGATTGTCCTGATTTGTGAGATCGCCGAAGGCAAGCTCACCAAAATCCGGGAATATTTCGATTTGCTTACCGTTACCGAACCCGGCGTTCACCGAAAACTCTATTCGTAGAGGAGAACTCGCGCCGTTCCACCGATTTTCCTCGCCCAACGGTATCGCTTCCGAAGCGGCATGTGCACCGAGATCGTCAAATGGCAAGCCGGCTCCGTTACGTTCCCGGCCCCACTTGGCGCGCGCACCGTTACCGTTAACGCAACCAACGGCACCTTCCA
>CAWIZU010000002.1:0-28695 GCA_963840635.1 Vulcanimicrobiota bacterium
CGGGTGGAAGCGGTGGTGGGAGATCTTTACTCCGCAGGCCCAATTGCCGCTGTTCGTCGATCTTCCACATCCATTGTGCCGCTCGCTGTTTCGCCACCTCGGCTTCTTGCCTCAGGTCGGAGAGGCGCCAATCAAGTTTGCCTACTGTTTCAAGCATGATTTGCACAGAGATGAGCGCTGCTCGCGTGTTTTCATAGCAAGACGCCGTGCGCTCGTAGTCGTCTCTATCCCTAGGTCGTTCCGACCGTTCTCCCGACATTCTTATTCTTATGTCCACCAATCTCCCGGAGATGACGTTGAAATGAGAACCAAGTGCAAGAATGGTTCGGTCATCGCTGAGCAGACCTGCAATTGCCGAGCAATGAGTCTCCCATTTGTCGACGTTCTCTCGTAAACCGTATGGGGCTCCGGATTCGAGCATGTGAGCGAAGAGTCGAAGCCGCTCGCCAAGCTGTCGCCGAGGCGGAAGATCGCGGTCGCGATTGAGTCGTTCTTCCCGCGCACGTGCGTTGCGATCGTGGCCAGCTAGGTTGAGTCTATCCCGAATATAAGGCGCGAAGAAGTGTGTGAGCAACCATAATAGAGCCGCACCAGCAGCAGCGCCGATGCCGACGCTTGGCCACTGCAGCAAGAATCCGTTCATAGATCGAATCTCCCCGTCATCGTCCGTTGCCGCGGCGATAGTCCAATTATTTGGTGCTCGTCTCAAGATTGAGCCAGCGAGCATACGCCTCAATGTCGATCATCGGTACGGTCCCTCGTAGTTGCAACTCGGAAATGAGTTTGAAGAGAAACGCGGTCGCTGGCTTTGTATCGGTGACGAACTCGTATGCCTGCTGGTCGTTAATGAAGAAGTGGCCGTCTGTGGCTACGCAGCCGAGATCCAGTTTTCCATCGCCTTGATCGCTCATTAAGCTCGTGCGTAGTGCGTCGCCGAGCGGCGGAGACCAGTCGCTCTCGAATGCGAGGATCCCACCGAGAATTGAGATGGGCGGTTTCGGGGGGTAGGTACCACCGGCGTGTGGTATCGGGAGCGACGTCTGCTTGAGTCGACGAACGCTCGCAACTTTGTTTTGCGCGTAACTGATGTGCCCGGAATTGATGGCCTGCTTGGCCTCGAATGCGCGCGTAGACGCTCTCGGCTGGGTACAATCGTCTCGCCCTTGCCAGCGTTTGAGAATGAACGGCGAATATTGCCGAAATCGAAGACAACGACGTCGATCTGGTCGCTGAACGTTCCCGTCGCTGTCGACAACGAACGCGTTTTCGACCGCATAGCGTTCGGGGAGATATTTGGCGAGCATCTCTACCCAGACGCCTTCCGACGCGTCGCCCTTGGCGCCTGGGTGCCCGAATGAGCGTGACGTGCGCAGCCGCTGCTCGATATCGGCGTGCAGGTCGCCGAGTAGCTTTGACAGATTCCACTGCGACATGTTCTCAGAGCTCCTAACTGAGCGGGAACTTGGGACCAAGCAGTGTGCGCCAGGCCGCAAGAGCTTCGCCGTTACGACCGCTGCGAGTGTGATTGATGGCGATCGCGGCTTCGCGCTCTGCAGTACGCAGCAGTTCGCGCGCACGCGTCTTGCGCGCGGCGTCCATGCTGTCGGAAACGGCTGGCCCCAAACCCGCGGGATCGGGCCATTCGTCGAAAATGCGATCTGCGAGCGCCGCAAAGAACGCTTGCATCTCGCGCGCGTAGTCGCCGCCCCAGCCACCGTACAAGCACTGGAGCGCCATCACTTCAATCAGAAACGATGGCTTGATGGGGCGCTCACCATGCTTCGGATTGTTGTTCCAGTATTTCATCATGCGAACGAGACCTTTCCACTCGCTTGCGTAGGCTTGGTCGCGCGAGCCACAGCTTTCTGGGCGTGGATCTCGGGATTTGTGCGGATCCAACGGCCAAGACTTGTATCGGGGATCGAGTAGCCGTCGCCGGCATATGCCGGAACGACGTCGACGCTCAGGATGCGGTAGTTGGTGTTGTCGTCGGCATCGACGGCAACGCCGAAATCGACGTTGATCGAACGGGTCTGCTTCTTCACCGCGGCGCTGCCGTATTTCTGCACAGCCCAGCGCGTTGTAGAATGCGTCGAGAACCGTGGACGGTGGACGGTCGCGGTAGGCTTCATCGGTCGAATTCGAGTTCAAAGAAGATGTCGATATCCTTGAGCGGCTTTGTCTTGGTCCAGCGCGCGTACGAGCCGGTCAAGAAGCTGCGGTCGATAGAGAAACGCGTGTCGAGGAAATTGCGCACCTCGTTTTGACGCGCTGAGGCATTTTGCTGTTCCTTGTCGTTGAGCTCGAGACGGCTCTTGAACTTGCGGAATGCGTCGTCGATCGAGAGCGTCACACTTTTCTCCAGTAGGAAGTGGCGGCGCCCAGGCCGTTGTGTTCAATCGTGCCGCCGATGCTTTGGCGGACCATGCCCACCGTTGATCGGAAGTTGCACGAACCCCAGCCGGGAACGGACGGGTGCGGGTCCTTATTTTGCAACTTGATTGTGTATCTAGCATTGCCCGGTGCGACGCCGGCCTTCTTGATCGCATACCGGATTTGGTCTGTATCGACCCAAAAGCCAGAGTCCGTGCCGGTCCAAGCGTAGACAACGTCAAGGTCCCAGCGTCGGATCAACCCGATCGGTTGCCGGGTTGTAGACTTCGAGCGAGACCGTTTGGAGTGTCTCGGCGTTTAGCCACGTCTCGAAGCCGAGCATCAGTACCGTCCAATCGTCGGAAAGGTGCGCGGGACTCAGACCGCTCTGGAGGATAATGCTTGAGCGTCTTCAAGATATTATCCGCGACGTATGTCACCGAGTTCGTGCGCGAAACTACGATCGTCGTCGTCATTGGCCCATGAGTCCCTTCGGATCGATAACGAGTTCCGGCAATGCGCTCTCGGTTTTTTCGGACGGTGTCTGCTCGGCTGCGTCACGAGCAACGACGCGGTCGCCATGTTTTTTCAGTGCGGCGCTAACCCACTCAAGTTCCTCGGACGCACACGGAAGCGAGACGTGCCAATCACCTTTGAGCGGATCAAAACCCAGTGGGTCTTCGTGCGCACTTGCCTCATCGAGCGCGTCTTCGTCGTACACACAATAGATGCGCGTTCGCGGTCCGTCGCACGTCACGATGATCGGTGAAGTCTGCGGGTACCTGTCCACGATGATGCTTGCGGCGACGCCGCTCACATTAAGCAGCATTGCGCGATTGACCGAACCGGTGGCTGCGAGGAGATCGATGATCAACTGCCAGGCAGCAAGTGCGCTGCGCTTTGGCGTCGCAAGCACCGTCCGTCGCACGACGGTGATCATTCGCGCTCCTTTGTACCGGAGCGCTCGGCACGCGCGCGCTGCGCCGCCCCTAGAAGTTCTCGCGCCGTCACGCTCGCGGGATCCATCGCAACTTTGAGACTGCTCGCGAGCGCATTAGCGACAACCTTGCGAATTGCACGGCCGTCGAGGCCGACACATGCAGTTGCGCAACGGTCGAAATCGGGGTCGGTGACGAGTCTTCCGACTTTCGGATAGGTTGCAGAAACGCCGATCAGACACTCGGTCAGAATCTTTGCGCATGCCTTACTGTCCGGCAGGGGGATTGTGATAACAAGATCGCAGCGCGAGGTAAACGCGCTATCGATCGCATCGGGAACGTTGCTTGTTGCGACGAAGAGCAGCTGCGGGTAATCTTCGGCGAGGCTATCGAGCTGCGCGAGCACGGCATCGGTCGCGCGGTGGATGTCGACCGGGTTTGCTTCGACGGTTCCACCGATCAACGGCGAGCGTCTCGACTTCATCGAGCACAATCGTCGGCCCCTGCGACGCTGCCTCGGCGATTGTCTGGGAAAACAACTCGGATACGGCGCGCTGCGTCTTACCCATCGCCGAGCTTGTAAGTTCGTGCGGTTCGACCTCGAGCAATTGGAAGTCGCCGCCCTGGAACGACGTGGCTGTGCGACTCGCGAGGCCACGAGCGAGGGACGTCTTGCCCGTACCCGGTGCGCCCACCAAGAGGATCGTGCCGTGAAGCGGCAGCACGGTCCGGTCGACCTTCCCGCGGATTTGAAAGTTCAAGACGGCCTGCGAAAGTAAACGGTCTTTAATGTCGCGGTCGACAACAATCGAGTCCCAGAGCTTGGCCAGCTGAGGGTCGGGAGCTTGCGCCGGCGCTGGATTCCCTTGGGCAGATCACCCGGTTCAAATTTTCGCGCCGCTGCGCTGGCCATAATAATTGATCCCTCCATTGTCGAGCCCCGAACGGCCGTTCGCCGCGTTCGGCAAGCCTCAGATAGACCTACGCTCGGTTCAGCGTTCCTTGGCCCTCGATTTCGGCAGGTGCCTGGGCCGTCTACCTACGATTGTGAGCGATGCCAGGCCATATGGTTGGCACTCTCAGCCAAGATTTGCCAGAGAGCATATAATAACTTGACTTTTATGTCAAGCGACGTTATTCTGTGGGGGCTGGGGGGAGGATGCCCGATTTACCGCCGTTTGATGAACATGGATTGTTGCCGGCTGGCGACTACGAGCTGACCCTTGAGGAACTGGGAGCAGAGCCATCTCGTCGCGGGTCTGAGCGGAGATCAGCCGTGGGACGCAAAAACGCGACGCGGTCTTGTAAGAAACCTAGGCGTGCTCGCAGGTCAGTTGTGGCAAGTCGGCATTACGGAGATCTTTATCAACGGGTCGTTCGTTGAGAACAAAGCAAGGCCAAACGATATCGACGGTTACTTCGAGTGCAAGCTAATGAGTTTGGCAACCGGAGACCTGCAGCGCGACCTCAACGCGCTGGATCCTCACAAGTGCTGGGCCTGGAACCCGGCTGTTCGGAGGCCGGATCCCTCCTCAACGAAGTTGCAATTGCCGATGTGGCACATATATCGCATCGAGCTCTATCCGCATGCTCAGGCCAGGATGACCTCATCGGGAATTCGCGATGAGCATGGAAATGAGCTCCAGTTTCCGGCTGCTTTTCGGCGGCAACGTGAGACTGGAAGAGCGAAGGGTATAGTTAAGATTATTAGGGAGAGGCGCTCGTGATTAAGACTGATTCAGCCTACAACGCGGCGGTAAAACGTCTGAAGGAAGACCGCCTCCATATCGAGGCAAAGCGGCAAGCATTGATCGAGGAAGGCCTCGATGACGATCAGGTTAACCGAGTGTTAGAAGCGGAGATATCGTTTCATTTACAGCTGAGGGAAGAAGTTGAGTGGTACGAAAGTGTCCGAAGAGGCGATTTTCAAGCAGTAACGAGCCTTCAAGACATAGGCCGGCTCTTGATAGCGTTACGCATTGCGAGCGGCATGTCGCAGCGAGACATGGCGTCCATGCTCAATGTCCACGAGAGTCAGATCTCCAGAGACGAACGCAACGAGTATTATGGTATCACGGCGCAGCGCGCGCAGGAGATCATTGACGCTCTGAAGGGAAAAATTGAGATTATTGTGCGACCCCATGCAGAGGAGCGCGAATTACAGATGGCCTGATCACACCAGGCTACGATCAGGATGGTCGCACGGCAAAGCAACAGCTCGCAGCCCTGCACAAATTCCGGGGAAAAAAGCGACTTACGAGTCTTCCTTCCAAGTGCGATACCCAACGTCGTCGTAGCGTACGGTGACTGGTTTGAATTGGCGTCTACCGCGCTTGCCCTTCGGCCATTTCTGCCGCATAGTACCCGAAAGAATCACCTGATTCCGCGCTTTGGACATCTTGGATGCTTCAAACACAGGCGTTCCGAATGCGACGGCGCGAGCATCCTCCTTCAACCCCATAGCGGTGATAATTGCCTGACCCACCGAAAGGCCAACTCCGATTTCGAGCTCTGGGATCTTGTAACGCGACCAGAGGATGGGGTTGACTATGTCGTTGCAAATAGATAAGCATTCTTCGCCCAAGCGAACGGAATCGGCAAATTCGCGAGACCCGGAAACGTCAGATGCTTCGGTAAAAGCCAATACGCCATCACCGAGGAATTCGGTCACCCTTCCGCCTTCCAACCTAATATGGTAAGCCAGCGTCGGCAGCAACGCTGACGTCTCGAGGTATAACCGATGAAGGGAGCTCCCGACGAGCGCGCTCGCCGGAGGAGCCGTTTTTAAATGAGCCGTTGAATCGCGAAGGTCGGCGACAAGAACGAAGTAGCGCTTAACGGTCGGTCGCGACGTCTCAACACTTGAGACCCCGGGATAGGGTGTCTCGATCCTCTCCTTCAATGGACTTGTCGAATCTAGGAGAGCCTCTCGGAGGATTGCCTTTTCAAGAAATGTCTCTGCATGAGACCATCTGCGATCCGCCATGTCTAAGTTGTCGTTGACAACCTGCTCGAGCACGAGACGGCGCTCTGGATTGAGCTCCACTACGGTGTCACGCCAGAGTGGTATCCGTTTAGCGAGGCTGTGACCCATAAAAGGGCAATGAGAACCGCGCTTCCGACACCCGTGAGGTATGCGACGCGAATCCGAATCGATTTGAGATCTCTGATAAACACAAGCTTCAAGTGCTCAAACCACACTTCGCGTAGTATGGCATCAGGCGGCAGATCCATTGCTGCCTCGTGATCAGTTAGTGACGTGCTCGCTTGTTCGGGCCACAATAGCCAGAGATTTGACCGGGCGGGGAATCTATCCGGCGCGAAAAATACGCCGGTCACGTCGGAGCGCTCCTTAATATGGGTTGCTGGATTGTAGCTTCCGGTGAGGACTAGGCATGCGGCTATAAATGACCATAACCAAAGTCCAGCGCTCGCGACGCCAGCAATGATCCATATGGTGCTACTGGCGTTCGTTCCGTGGTGGATCAGGTCGCGCTCGGCACTAGCGACTTTATCGATATTCGTTGCGAAGATTGCTAATACGACAAGCAATGCGTTTGCCTTGAAGTCGATGGCACGTATCGTGTCGCGACAGTCTCGCATGGCTTCGTAGGCAAATTCAAGAACAATAGATCGGCTATTCTCCATAAATCTCTCCGGAAGTGCCGTATGCCACATCGCAAAGGCCAACCACATAAGCAAGTCCCGCAGACGTTTCGGCTCGCAAAGCGCGACGGTCGCTGTGTCTGGTGCTTGTCTGGGCAAGCGCCGTTGACCTGGGACCACGTGCCCCCTCGCGTCTGCGGGAACAGCTCCTTCGTGCGCGTTGATAGGCTCTTCGGTGACGTGCTAAAGGACCCACAGGTCACGGCAAAATCAAGAAATGGTATTAAGTACGCGACGTTGTGTGGTGCCTGCAATACGAGGCTCGGCCAGTTCGACGAAGCGTTAGGCGATTTTTGCAGAGGGGTCATCGGTGGCCTCGCAAACGCCTCCCTCGAACGAAATCTAAATGTGACAATTCGACCCGGTGCTGTCTTACGCTCCGTTCTTGGACATATGTTGGCAGCGAAGCTCGAGAGCGACGATGTGGACTCTGATAAAGCTATTCGTGAATACCTGGACGGAACTCCACTAAGCGGGGCTTTAGGTCTATACGTTTGGTTTTTCCCATATCATCTCACCGTTGTTGCGCGGGATTTTACATTCAGCAATGTTGGGCAAGTGTGGCGCCCCGGCTTTATTAGCGTATTGAAGTTCTTTCCGCTAGCTTTTATGATGGCGGCCGGCTCAGCCGATGTTCCCTTTGATTCATTCCATCAGTATGCCGCGTGCGACGTCGGTGAAGAAATCGACTTCAGCCTGAACCTGGAACTCTACATGCCTCCGTTTTGGCCCGAGCGACCACATCGGATGCACGCAGTAACGGGAGGCGCTGCATTTCTAGACGCGATATGCACGATCGATGGGGGGTTTGCTCGGCGGCTTTCTGCACAGGCAGAGCATGGTCACGAAGAGAGCCTTTAGCGGTGATAGGTGCGCCTTGAGCGAAAAGTTCCTTGAGGAGCCTTCCACCACGAAAATGAAAATTTCGCGAAGTCTGCCCCTCGCTCGGGTCGCTTGGATCCTCATAATCGTCCTCGCGCCGGTTGGAGTTGTAGCGGGCGGATCCGTCCCGGCGCCGTCGCCAAGTACTCGGAGTATTGGAACGTCTGAGGCAAGCCCGGTGTTTGTCAAGAGCGTCACTCCCTGGACGGATCCGGCGATACTTGCAGCGTGTGCGCTAGTAGGTGCAACAATCTTGGCTCTCTTAGTTGGCGAGTGGCAGCGTCGCGTAAGTGAACATAATACGAGGGAGGCGGTCCGGCGGCAACGCGACTACGAGCGTGGGGTCCGCGGTGAAGAGGCTGTCGAACTACAACATCAGCGAGTTGAGGAAGCCGCCGTCTCAGATGACGCTGCAATTGCTCAGCTCGTCGTAATGATGCAGAGCTATGAACGCTACATGGCAATGCTGAGGGCAATGCCAAATCATCCGGTGCAAGGGCAAATAGCTGCGGCACGAACCTTTTTTACGCGTGCGTTCGAGAATGATATTTCGCGCGCAATTCACCCACCGGATCGTCGCGCTGTCGTGTACAGAAGTATTCTGAAGGCACATGAGACTTTAACAGTAAGTAGCGTTCAGCAGGAAATTTACGATGAGATGGTCACGAAGCTCAACCTTGAGCAAGACTTGGCTCACACATACACGTTGAGACACGACCGGCTATACAGAGAGCTTGTCGCACTCGCGGGCAAGCTTCAACATGAATACGACCCGGCAAGACGGGCGGATCTTCAAGCGCGCCACTCTGAAGTGATGGGCGACTTAGAGGATTTGGAATCATCGGTTGACGCGGTCAGCGCGGCGAATTTCGAGGCCACCAAGGACCAACGTGCGGAAAAGGCCGGGGCTATATACCCTTTAATTGTGGCGAACGCTAGCGATGCGAAGGATGAACTGGCACGAGCACGGGCACTATTGGGCGACACGTTTGTGATCCAGGATTTTAAGCCAGAAGTGCAACAAGGGTGATGGCAATCGCGGAATCGAATCGTTGCACTGAGGCGATCGCGGGGCTCGCGAGATATTCGAAGGCCAGCTCGACTTCTTCGCGCGTGCAGCCTTGTGTTGAGCCGAGGCGCGCCAATGCTTGATCGACGAGCGCCATTGCGGTGTCGATTGTTAGCAGCGGTGCGTCTGCGGGCGATCCGGTGCGGGCCGCGGTGAGCTGTAGATCCCAGCCGGCTTGTTGAATCAGCGCCGCGACGACGCGGACGCGTTTGCCCAAGCCGTGGTCGCGGTTCCAGAGCAGATCCATCAAGCCGTCGGCGGCGTAGCCCGGTTCGAAGCATGGGCGCAGCTCAAAGGCGTTCGCGCCGGCGAGCAGCGCGGTGGTGAGATCGTCGAGCGTCCACGCGCTGACGCCGTGCGTTTTCAGTTCTTGCGTGAGTTCGATTTCGTCGGGGAATGCGGGGCCGATGAGCGTGCAGTACTGCGCGTGGAACGCATCCTTATATTTCGCGGCTTCGAAGGCGTCGGGTTGGGTGACGTTCCCTTTGCCCGTCTTGCACTCGAACATCACGCGATAGCCGAGTGGGCCGAGGATCGCATCGCCGTAACCGTCCGGCGCTTTGTTGCCGCCGACGTGATTGGTGAGAAAGCCCATGTGCGCGAACGCGTCGCAGACGGCGACTTCGAACGCGGCGGGATCGCTGCCGGTTGCGGTTGCCGTAAGGCGATCGACGAGCGCCTGCGCTTGCGGATCGGGCGGGCGCGGCGGCGGCGGATTGAGATTGGGCCAGTCGTCGGGCGGTTCGTTGATCCGGAAGTTCCGATTCTCGTCTTGCACGATGTACGGCTTGCGGCCGCCGCCGATGGCGCGCGAAATGTATTCGATCAACGCCGTATACACGTACTTCGGTTTGTAGCTTGCGGCGAGCAGACGTTCTTTGACGGCTTCGTCGAGGATCTGGTCGGCGCTGCGGGCGACGCCGTCGGCCAGGATGTGCATGGCGGCGGCGATTGGGCCGGTGGTGCGCCCTTCGAGGGCCGCCTCTGGCGGCCACCTCAGGGTGACAGAGTAGAAGTGTTGTTCGCCGATGCGGTGGCGTTCATTGAACAGCGTGTCGCCGTGTTGGGCGAAATGCGCGGGGAACGCGGCGACCGTGATGCTCGCGGTCGGCATCGTGTCGAGCAGCTCCCACGGGATCGGCAGCGCGATCGGCAAGCCGTCGAGCCCGCGCGCGCTATAGGGCAGGGCGCTGAACATCCGCACGGCGTTGTGGCTGACGTGAATGTGCACGAGCGACCCGCCGTGCGTGTTGGGTTCGGTGGTGAAGAGCGAGCCGTGCGCGGCCGCGAGCGCGTTGGCAAACCCGTGCAGCCAGGTGCGGACGTCGTCGTAGGCGGGTCGGTCGTCGAAGGGCACGAGCAGCGCGATGCCGCCGGTGCCGTCGAGCATGAGGAGTGCATCGAGACCGTGCGTACGGAGTGCAGCGCGGGTGAGGCGAGCCGCTTCGCGCAGGTGGGCGTCGGTCGCGGTGCCGGCGGTTTCGAGGAAGATGCGCGCCATGCCGAGACGATCGTGCGCGCCGGGCGACGGGAACCACGAGTGGAATTCGACGGCCTGTAGTTTATCGAGGCACCAGGCGAAGACCGACGGCTCGAGCGGCAGCGGCTTCGTGTGCCAATAGGCCGTTGTGCCCAGTCCCTGGGGAAACGAGGCGCTGACGATCGGCATGCCGCCGAAAGCCGCGTGCAACAGCGGCGCGACACGTTCGTAATGTGCACGTAGTTCACCAGCGATTGCTGTGTTGCCCTCGGTTGCCACCCTGCCGTACGTTCTTAGATCCGTGTTGGTTCTGGCCATGCAGTATTGATTAGCATGCTGGTCACGTGTTTATCCCCGCGGTTGACGGCGTTTTCGAACGTCGCCCCGGATGAACTCGACAAGATTGCGCGCAATTTTGCCCGGTTCACGTTCGACGCTATGTCTGGTTCCACGAGGTTGCGCGTTTTAATGGCCAATGATGTAAGGTTTCCCGGGGGTGCCGGCGGTGCAGATCCGTTTGGCGGGCATCCGCCAAAGTGCTGCCTCACCGGTTGGCCTGCTGGCACTTTTACGGCGTCGGTGCCGTGGCATTTTACGAAGAGTCGAAACTGCTCATTGTACGAACCCCATTCCGTGCCTTGGGGCGAGTCCCACGTCCAGACCACGCTGTCAGCCGACGCCGGCAGTAGTACGGCGAGCCACAACGCCACCAATGGGAAAATCATCCTCTTCATTTTTCTACCTTTTCTGGTATGTCGATCTCGTAGTGACTGATCTCTTCCAGTGGAACAACGTAAATCTTCAAGTCGGCGAGATGGCCGTAGGGATCCGTCGGGCGGTCAGTTATAAACGCGTACGTGCCATTCGTAGCAAAGAGATGCATTTCGTGCGCATCTATGCCGGCAAGAAACTGCTGGCCTGAGGGGCCCGTAAAGTTATTTTTTGACTCATCCTTGATGCCAAGCGTCAGTGTGTGATCGGTTGGGCTCCAGTTCATGAAGTTCGCCGACTCTACATCTGCTGCGAGCGTGGCCATGTGGGCAAGCACGAGGAAGGCCAGGATACCACCCCCAATGAGAACACTTCGGGAGTACGCCGCTCCGTAGTATCGCTGAGTCGAATAATAAATAAGGGCGAGAGCGACTCCAAACTGCGCCGCAGTCCACCATTCATCCTGAAATACTATTTGACTGTTAACGTAGAATGATATCGCGTCGTTTAGGGTTGTGCTCACCGGGAGCGCAAACGCGCGATAATACTCGGCCCGATAAACGTAACCACAAAAGAACAAATAGATCGCTGCGATAAATGCAACGTCGCGGATCGGAGCTAAGGGCGAGCCGCCCTTGTCGTTAGGCAAGAACGGGCGCGACCTTGTCCCAAAAGAGTGGATCACTGAGGTAATCGCTGTGGACCCATGCGAAGCGGGGGCGATTGTGCGGCAGTTGGTAATTCGCGCAAATGGGACGCGCGGGAGCGCCGGACTGCCAGGTGAACGACTGGCCCGGCGCGACGTCGGAAGCGTACGAGACGATTTCGTTTGCAACGATATCCCGAAAGTACCACAGATTGCTCCAGTAGATGCCCTGGCGGTTATCCAGATTCGCAAGCACGGCCGGGTTGTCGCTAAAAAACCGGCCGTAGACGTCGTTTTCGAACTGGTCCTGGGTGGCGTTGATCGTCGGTTTGCGCACGTCGAAGAAGAAGCGTGTCTTTTCCAGCGATGTTCCGAACGTCGTGAGTGAACGGATCCGGGCCCAATTTTGCGGCGGTAGCAGTGATTGTTCGACGAGTTGCCGGAGCGATATCAGGACGTCCATCGCAATCGTCGAGCCAAGGCTGTGACCGAATAGGTGGAGGCGGTCGTAATAGGGGGCCTTATTGTTAGCCGCATTCGCGGGGTCCACTGCGTCCAATACTGACAGCAGCGCATCGCTCACGACTTCTATAATGCCTTGGCGGATCACGTAGTACGTCGCATTTTCGTCGTGCGTCGTATAGATTTGAATGTCGCCAAGGACGTCCTCGACGGCGAAATCCGCTTTCGCGCGAGCCACTTGCAGAAGTGCGACGGTCGCGACGACGCCTAACGATGATGGGATGAAGATCGACGGATTTACGTTAGCTAAATGGCTGTTGGCGACGACCAGAAATGCTGCGACAGCGACCAAGACGACGAGGGCGATCCAGAGGATTATCGACACATATCGATGGAACGCCGCGGCCTGAATGGTTCGCGAATGAAACCATCCCTTGGTCTTCGCGTCGTTCATGCTTTCATCGGTCCGTGCTCTCCGCGACGCGCTCACGCCGTGAACGACCCATAATTGCACGACAACGTAGGCGGCGGCGATCTCAACGACGAGCTGTGCGTAGAAGGGCAGTGGGAGCTTCACGGCGATCGCAATTGGGTTCGCGATCACGCTGGAAAACGACGTGTAGCACATTCCGGGAATCGAGCATGCCAGGGCATTCCAGGAGAGAAAGCCTGCCACAAGCGCAAGCACAAATGCCACGGCAATCAAGGCCGCCAATCCTCCGACGTAGGTTAGATCGGAAGAAAGTTTGGCCCGAGTGCATGGGATGTTTGCGGTGGAACTCGTTCCAAGGAACGTACAGTTGAGCAGCCACTGTAACGCCGAGAGGATATTCGTCTTGCCCTTGCTGAGCGGGCTCCAATAGCCTTCGTATACGTCGTACACATCGTGAACCGGGCTCAGCGGATCATCGTCGTCGCGATAGAGACGCAATGCGGACGGCCGCAGGTCGCCAACCGTGGCTTTACCGGAACCGTGCGGCCAGTGCACGACAGCCTTCCAGGAGCGATCCGATCCCCTCACCTGCTCGAGGGCGTCGAGCGCGCTTTGCAAGCTCGTGGCAACCTGATCCTGGAACGCATAACGCTGCGTGGGGCTGATGCCGTGTATCCCGAAGATCGCAGTCCGCTTCGGCGCCTGCGCGGCAGCCGCAGCAAATTTTTGGTTCGCAGCGCCTTGCGCTTGAAACTGTGCCGCGAAATTCTTCGTGAGCGTCTTCCTCGACTGTGCGGTTACAGTCATGACGCGTCACCTCTGTTCATAGAGCACCCCCTCCACGACACGGCGAGAAGGCACAATTATACGCCTCTGGGACAGGGGGTTGCTATGGGTACTTTGGTCCACCAGCAAGGGCCGGACTCGCCGCCGAGGAACCTCTATTTGTGGCTTCTGACGAGCCGTTGCGCGTTTTTATTTCCTACGCGCGGAACGACGACCACACCCCGGTCGAGGGCGAGGGGCGTGGCTTTGTAACGACGCTGGTCAAGTTCCTCGAGCACCGTCTCGAGTACGAGTTGCGCAGGCCACCCGTCGTTGAAATCTGGCGCGATCGGGGCGCTATCATCCCGAGCGATCAGTTCGGCCCGAAGATCGAAGCCGGAATAAATGCCGCGGACGTGCTGCTGGTCGTGCTTTCGGATCACTGGCTGAAGTCGAAGTGGTGCGCGCGCGAACTCGAACTCTTCAATAGCCGTTTTCCGCCGGCTGAAGCAAAGCACCGTATCATCGTCGTTACGAAAGAATCGGTAGCGAGCGACGAACGGCCCGAGCCCTTGAAGGGGCAGGAAGGCTATCGCTTCGCGCGCCGCGACAAGGATTCACCCGGCGGCCTTTACGAGTATTTCGCGCTAGGGAAACCACGCCTACCGGAGTTCCAGGACGTCATCATCGCGCTTGCGCTAGATATTTGGGGACGAGCATGCACGAAGGGCAATGTCAAGCCACCGCTGGTCGCCGAAACGCCCGAGAACGGCACGCTTGGGCGGACGATCTTCGTGGCGCGCCCGGCTCCGGATATGAAGTCGTCTTTCGAGCGCGTCGTACAAGAGTTGTGCGACCGCGGTTACGACGTGGTGCCGGATCCAGCGCGCGAGATTCCGCAGGACGAATCGGCGACTGCGTTCTTCGATGAAGCGCTTGGAAGCGCCGAGTCGGCCGTCCATTTGCTCGGCGAGAAGGCCGGTTTCAGCCCCGAGGAACTGCCGGCGATCGCGACGCTGCAGTTGCAGCGCAGCGCGAATCGCGTTGCATCGTCGACGACCTTCAAGCGGCTCATTTGGGCACCTGCCGAGTTCATGGGACTGCCCCGGCGCGATTCCATAGAAGTGCTGCGACGCTTTGGTCCCAAGATGGATAGCGACAAAGTCGACGACAGCGACCTCAGTTCGTTTGTGGATTTTATCGTTAAGCATCTCCACGAGAACGCGCCCGAAAGTGCCACAGCCAAGCACGCGCTTCCGGAGGACGCGCGCGTCTATGTTTATCACAAGCGCGAGGACACCGAATATGCGCGCAGCGTCGCCCGCGCCTTGCAAAAACGCAACATGGAAATCGCGATGCCGATCTTTGACGCCGACGATGCCGTCGCGCGTCGTTGGCACGCCAATCTGCTAAAGAGTTGCGACGCGGTCTTGGTCTGCTGGGCCAATGCCGACGAAGGCTTCACATTCTCGATGATCGACGAGTGGAGCGATTGGAAGACGCTGGGGCGCGGCAATGATTTTGCAAAACGCGCGGTTGTCGTTGGTCCGCCGCGCAACGAGCGCAAGGAAGTCCTGATCGAGTTTCCACCGCGTCCCCAAGTCGACATCGTCATCGATCTCACCGGCGTCGATCAACCGGGTCCGGACGCGTTCGGGTCGTTCGTTAGCGCCACCGCATGAGCGAGCACGCAGGGCCGGGGCTCTCCAAGGAACAGCCGTTTGCCGGCCTCCGGCCATTCGATTTCGCCGATCGACATTTCTTCTTTGGTCGCCAATCGCAGATCTACGCGCTGTATCGCCTTTTGGACCGATCGCATTTCATAGCCGTCGTCGGGAATTCGGGCAGCGGAAAATCCTCGCTCGTGCGCGCCGGGCTCCTTCCCATGCTCGACGACTGGTGGGCTCGCATCACGGTGCAGCCCGGAAGCGCGCCGCTCAGCTCGCTCGTCACCGCGCTGGTCGACCTTGCTGCGCGCGCGGCAGGGAGCGGTGCGATCTCGACGTCTTGCAGCAGCTCATCGAGCACGCCGTGCGGCAGTCGAGCTTCGGGCTCGCCAACGCGCTGGCCCATATCCCGGCCATGGCGAACAAGAAGCTTCTCGTCGTCGTCGACCAGTTCGAAGAGATCTTTCGTTATGCCGACTCGGGATCACGCGACGAGGCTACGCATTTCGTGCAGATTCTACTCGAGGCTAGCCGTTCCAAGAGCTACGACATACGCGTGATGATCACGATGCGGTCCGACTTCATCGGGGAGTGCGCACGCTTTCAGAACCTGCCCGAGGCCGTGAGCGCGTCTCAGTTTCTCGTGCCGTCGCTCTCGCGCGACCAACGTGAAGAAGTGATTCGTCGCCCGATCGATAGAGCCGGGGGCACCATCGAGCCCGACTTGGTTGAACGCCTGCTCAACGACGCCGGTTACGAGCTCGATCAGTTGCCGGTCCTGCAGCACTGCCTGTCGCGCATGTGGGGCCTTGCAAGGCTGCGCGCACCCGATAGCCCAGCCATTACAGAACTCGACTATCGCCTCGTCGGCCAAATGTCCGGCGCAATTTCGCAGCATGCCGATCAGATTATGCTCGACTTGGGCGGTCTCACGCCCGTGGTCGAGCAGGTTTTCCGCGCGCTCAGCGAGCGGGACAAGGACGGGCGCGCGATTCGGCGCGCGATACCTTTTCGTCAATTGGTCGAGGAGGCCGGCATGGATCCGAGCGATGTGCGCGCGGTAGTCGATCGATTTCGCCAAGCCGATTGCTCGTTTTTGCTTCCGTCGCTTGTCGCTGTTCGCGAGCTTCGCGATGACACGCGCATTGACGTCGTGCACGAGGCGCTGCTGCGCCGCTGGAAACGAATAACGGGAGATGATCCCGAAGACGGGTGGCTTGACGACGAAGACGAGGACGGCCGATACTATCGCTCGCTCCTCGCTCGCATCGACGGTGGCGAAACGACGCTCCCGATCGATCGCGTCAAGGAGCGCTACGCATGGTGGACCTCGCGACCGCGTACGGAAGCGTGGGCAGCACGATATGGCGGCCAACGCGACCGCGTGCAACAGTTCTTTGACGACAGCCTGGCCGCGTTCGAAGCCGACGCGGCGGAAAAGGTTGAGCAGCGCAGGCAACGCGAGGAGGCGCTCCGCAAAATTGCCGTTCGCACCGGGATCGCCGCTGCGGTCACCGCGATAGCGATCATCGTGGGGATCGCCGGCGCGGCGTACGCGTATTCGCGCTTGAGCGCGCAGGAGCGGCAGATACAGTTGGAACGTTCGCAGCTGGAACGAGCCGCCTTACTCGAGAAGACCAAGGATAGACAACTCCTTGAAGGTCAAGCTCAACTCCAACGAGATGCGGCCGTCGCTCACGTAAAGGATGCGCAGCTCACCAAGGAGGGCACGAATCTGCAGATCCTCACCGCGCATCTAAAACAGGGAGCGGTCGCCTTAGAGCGCGAGCAAGGCGAGGCCGACACGCAGCGAGGACTAGCAACGGACGCGCTCGCAAACGCCGACGTCGTTCAATCGCGGTTTTTGTCGCGGGAAGCAATTAATGACGTCAACTCGGGAGAATCCGAGTCACCGGCGCATTACTTGCGTTAGAAGCGCTGCCGCTTCAGATAGCGCATCCCGATCGTCCCTTCGTGAACGAAGCGGAATCCGCGCTGGAGATGGCCGTTGCTCATGTGGATGAGCTGCGCGATTTTCGGGGTCATGAGGGACTCGCGACGTCCGCCGCGTTTTCGTACGATGGCACGAAGATCGTTTCCGGATCGATCGACAAGACGGCGCGCGTCTGGGACGCGCGAACTGCCAACACCATCGCCGTCCTTCCGCATAGCGCGCTCGTAAAGTCGGTCGCATTTTCACCTAACGACGCACGTATCCTCACGGTTTCCGGCAACGCCGCATATCTTTGGGATGCCGTGACGTACAAACGTCTTGCGGTGCTCCAGCACCGAGGCGCCGTTGCGACAGGCCGTTTTCTCTCCGGATGGGGAGCGTGTGCTCACGGGTTCGGCCGATAAGACGGTGCAACTGTGGAGCACCCAAACTGGTGCCGCAGTGGGACCACCGTTGAGTATGCAATACGCGGTTCATTCTGCCGAGTTCTCTCCCGACGGCAGGCGCGCGGTTGTCGCTGAATCTGCAAATACCGTGTCCCTCGTGAATCTCGCCGATGGCAGGGTTGAGAGCGATTTCTCCGTTCCGGCAGTCGGCTATGCCGCGTTTTCGCACGACGGCATGCGAGTTGTAACGTACTCAGGAGACTGGATCTTCCGGGTGTGGGATGCGGCGAAGGGGACGCTTATCGCGGCAACCGCGAAGGACATTGGCGGCCCATACTGGGCCGAGTTCTCGCCGGACGATACACAGATCGTCACCGCCAGTTCGTCGGATGCGCGCGTGTGGGATGCGAGCAACGGTGCGCTGGTGAAGGAACTACAGAGAAGCGGCGCGGTTTTCTCCGCCACGTACTCGCGCGATGGCTCGTACATCGTCACGGCGTGTACCGATGGGCGCGCGCGTGTCTTTAACGCAAAAAACGGTGCGCTTCTCGCCGTCCTGGCGGTCCCCGAGGGTTGGGTTCGGTCAGCGTCGTTCTCGCCGGGCGCGAAAGAGGTCGTAGTAACGGCGTCCGATGACGCCACGGTGCGCCTATCGGATCCGGTACACCGATCGCCACGCTCCAGCACGAGGGTGAAGTGACCTTCACAGCGTTTTCGCCCGACGGGACACGCGGCGTCAGCGCCTCCGACGACGGCACTGCCCAGCTATGGGATGGCCGAACGGGCAAATTCATTGCGCCGTTGCCGAGCACGCAAGGCGTTAAGTCGGCAGCCTTCTCACCCGATAGCAGGCGCGTCGTGACCGGATCCCTCGACGGCACGGCCCGTCTCTGGTACGCAAGCACGGGTGCTCCGATTGCGACGCTGAAGCACGCCGATCAAGTGCGATCCGTTGCATTCTCGCCGGACGGAACGACAGTGCTTACCGCGTCAAATGACAAGACGGCGCAGCTCTGGTCAGCACGCGATGGATCCAAGATTGGGAGCACTATGCAACACGATGACCGTGTGAGTTCCGCCGCGTTCTCGCCTGATGGAGAAACGATTGTAACTGCCTCTGTCGATCACACGGCTCGTTTGTGGAATGGTAGGAATGGTGCTCCTCTGCCCAACGGCATATTTAAGTTCGACGCCAGCGTCAACAGCGCGGTCTTCGCGCCCAACGGGGAATCGGTCGCTGTCGGACTTGGCAACGCGTCGGGCGACTGGACCGCACAAGTTTGGAACGTGCGAACCCATGCGCCCGTATCAGTTATGCGCGGACACGACAGCCCAATTGCATCGGTTCAGTTTTCGCCCGACTCGGCACGCCTGCTGACGGTTTCGACAGACAACAGCGCGCGACTGTGGAACGTCGCGACGGGGGAGCCTATTGGCGGGAACCTTGGCACGCGAATCTCGGCCTCATTCTCCCCGGATGGGACGCGCATTGTGACGGGTTCTTTTGGAGGGGTCGTTCAAATTTGGGACGGCATCACGGGAACCGCAATTGGTTCGCTTCCTGGACTGACGAGCAAACCGATTAACTATGCTACATTCTCGCCAGATGGCACGCGGATCGCTGCCGGCTCAGCTGGCTCTGTTACGTACCTCTACGCCGTTAGCCCGTTGTGGACGATGAACTGCCAGAAACTCATCGACCAGGCGAGATCGACAGCGCCGCGGCAATTGTCGGCAGCGCAACGCCGCGCAGAACACATCGGCCCCCGAGGCCCGGGACATGCGCCGGATTACTTCAAGAACGCCGACGCATGCAGGTGATTGAATGAGTCACTTGGATTCGATCATCGACGCGTGTGGCCCGAAGAAGCTCCTCGCTATCGACGGCGGCGGTATCCGGGGACTGATCGCGATTGAGTTTCTCGCCAAGATCGAGAGTCTGCTGCGCGATCGTTTCAACCGCCCGAATTTTGTGCTTGCCGAGTATTTCGACTACGTCGCGGGCACGAGTACCGGCGCGATCATCGCGACACTCATCTCTCTTGGTTACTCCATTGACGATGTTCGCGGCTTTTACCGGACCGGCGCGCACACGATGTTCGATCCCAACGCGCTCCAACAAATCGCGCGCCGGACAAGGGGCCCGCTCGCGGTGCTCATGGGCATGATCGGGATGCTGATCTACCGGGCGATGTATACGTCGCTCCCGCTGGAACGTGAGATAAGACAAATCCTCAAGGATCCGCCACCGCACACCAAGGAGCCGGCGACGACCTTTGGCACGGACAAACTGCAGACGCTGCTGATGCTCGTCACGCGCAATGCCAGTACCGACTCGCCCTGGCCGCTTTCGAACAACCCGCGCGCGAAATATAACGTTCGCGTCGGATCGGACGGAAAGGCGCGCGCGACGAATCTCGATATACCCTTGTGGCAGCTCATCCGCGCGAGCACCGCTGCGCCCGTCTTTTTCCCGCCCGAAGAGATTCACGTACCCGGCGTCGCGAAGCCGTTCATGTTTCTCGACGGCGGTATTACCGTCTACAACAATCCGGCCTTTCAGCTTTTTCTCATGGCCACGCTGCCGCCGTACAACCTCTGCTGGCCAACCGGCGAAGATCAACTGTTGCTGGTCTCGGTCGGTACCGGCCTCTGTGAAAACCCGAACCTCAATCTGCGCGAGCGCGAGATGAATCTGCTCTACAACGTGCAATCGACTCCGGCTGCGCTCATCCGAGCTGCGACGATCGAACAAGACATTCTCTGCCGCGTGTTCGGCAAGCTGCGCGACGGTTGCGGCATCCCGTCGATCGATTCCGAGATCAACGATCTCGTTGACAACCGCGCGCCGCTAGCGCAAAAGCTCTTTAGCTACGCGCGCTACAACGTCGAGCTTTCCGAGAAGGGGCTGCAAAAACTGGGACTTCACGGCATCGAGCCGAAGGCCGTACAGCCGCTGGACAGCGTCGATCACCTCAAGGATCTCGAAATGATCGGCAAGGCGGCGTCGGCGTGCGTGGAAATCGAAGACTTCGAAGGCTTCCTCGACCCGAGCACGATGCGTATAATGAGTTCACGGGGTCCGATATGAGAGCTTTGGCAGTAGCCCTCGTGATTCTTGCATTACTTGCGAGCGGACCCGGTGCGCCTGGATCGGGGGAACCGCAAGGAACTCCGAGTTCGGACGCAAGTGCCGCCCCGCAGCCGCTCTCCACGAGCGATTGCAACACCGCCGAGCTTTCCGACATTATCGCCGTCTATTCACCCTCTGCATCGGCGGGGCAAAAGGTGACCCCGACACCGATTCCGTTCCCTGCGGGCGTGAACAGCTATCTCGAGAACGTATTGCGTGGCCGGCTTTCGCAGTGTGCTACGCGGCTTGCTGCTAGCGACGCCGCCGCGGCAGCCTGCTCGCCGCCCCCGAAAGAGAGCGCGTGGGGGCTTTGGAGGCAGCTGCAGTTCTGCGAACCGTTGGTCCATCCGCAGCAAAAAGCTCCGACCGGAATCGGATGGAAGGTACCCCTGAAATCGGGTGCGGGGAACCAGCCTGTCATCTTCGTCATCGGCATCGGCGATGCGGCCATGGTCGGCCGGCTGGTTTCGACGCTCGTCGTTTACCTGAACCAGGGCAAAGTCGAATATGGGTACCAGTTTGCCAACGATGCGGTTCTTGTTCCGGAACCGTCCTGGTCGCCGGACACGTTCGCGACGCAGTGCGCGAGCTCGCCCGCCGTGCAAGGTGCAATTCTTGTCAACGTCACGGCTGCAGGCAGCGGCTCAACTGACGAGTTCATCCACCGGCGAAATTGGACGGCAATCGACGCAACGGCCATGTACGCGCAATGTTTGCACGACGGCGCGCAAGGCGTGCCTTCATTCACCTGGGTTTCGGGTATCGAAAAAGAAGAAAATCATCACCTCACGTTGACGCCGTTGACGCCCCTCGCGATGCTCCTGACACTGGCCGCCACCTACGAGGTATTCGCGCCAGCGCGCCAGACCACGACTGCATCGACGCAGGTCTTTCCAAGCAGCTCGCCTATTCCGCCCGGTGGTCGCGTCTCGCAGATCGTCTCAACCGATCAAACAACGCTGAATGCTTCATCGCTCGGAGGCGTCGCCGGTGGCTTTCTCGCGAGCTCCATAACGTATACAAACACCGCCGTACCGCTTAGCCAAGCACCGGTGGATCAGCTCACCTGGGACACGCTGCAATCGATTGCGGTCGATCTAATGAAGCAGATGAATTGCTGGCATCCGGCGCTTGCACCAAGAGAGAGTCCAAACGCGCACGATGTGATCGGAGCGTCCCGCAACTTACCTGCCTACAACGCCCCCGTGGGACTCGGCAGGTACACGTCCGGTACACCATCGGCGCCATTTTGCAAAGAGCCGCCGAGTGAGTCGATACATGACATCCTCCCCTAAGAAGATCGCGACGCTCACGACCATCATCACCCTAACCGCTTCCGTGGCCTTCGTCGGCGCAACCGGCTCGGGCACGTCCTCGGGGACGCAGCAGTCCCCGACTCCGTCTCCGTTGATCGGAACGTGGGACTGTCAAACGACGCAGCCGAGTCAGCCGCAAGATTGGCATCTGCAAGAGCAAGACAAGATCGAGATGATCGGAACGTGGCAGCATGGTACGGCCAGACCGAAGGACGATGCAAACGCAAGCGATCCGAACTACGATTACTATTTCGCAAAATTGAACGCGACAACATGGGTGTACATTCAGGTGGGCGTGAGCCAGCCAGATAGCCAGCCGAGTGGTGGCGCGAAGCCACGGTCAACACCTACGCCCCTGCCCATGACCTACTTCGTAGGTACAAGTAAGGACGGCCGGACCTGGAAGATTGTGTATCCGGTTGACGGGGGCTCGTACACGTACACCCCTTCCAGTACCGGGATCCCGCACGAGTTTACCATCAAACGCGCGGACTTGACGCAGGTCTGCGACCGAGCGGGCGACTACGTTCCCGCGATCTCCACACCGAACATGACCTGCGATAACACGGTGGGTAATGCGAAAACAACCCAGTACCTGACCGTGAGCAAGCTGGGCACATATTGGTGGCAGGGCGTCGCAACCAGCCAGAGCAGCCGTAACATCATCTACGAATACAACATCATCTCGATCGAGGGACAGTTCATATCGATCGAAACCAACGCCGTTACCGGTGCGTATGCTATCGCCGTGAGTAATCAGTCGCAAGACCTTAACAACACGAATTGGACCGAGGTCTACCCGGAGGTGAAGAACGCCTTCACGTTTCGAAACGTCTCTTACGATAAAGATCATTTACCTACAGCCTTTACCGTCGTTTTCGCCGACGGCTATCAAAGCTGCGTTACACCGACTCCACGCGCATCGGCCGATCACGGCGCATGATGAGCCAGTCGGCGTGCTCGATGAGCGCGGCTCGTCCTAAGCCGACCAGGATGCTCTCCGATTCGTGCTGGTTCCCGCGAACCGTGCCTAAGTCTGCGCGGGCCTTATCGAAGACGTGAAACATGCGCTCGTATCTGCGCGCGTTGACCTCGATGCTCTCGCGTTCGAGGTAGTGGTTTGTCAACGCGGAGAACATCGCCGCTAGCGCGAGCGGAACGGTCAACGCGTAATTCACCAGCGGTGGATGCCGGCCCAAGAGCAGGGTGGCTCCGGAGACGACCGTCGAGGTGAAACCCAGAGCGAGCACGATCATCGAGGCGCGTTTGAGAAACCGCTGCCGCGCGTATTCGCGCCGGCTCGCGTTCTGGTAGTATCGCCACTGCGAATCGACCCATGCAACCGTGTTCGGATGTTGCGGCGATGCGTCGGGACGTTCTTCGCCGGCGCAGATTGCCAAGTACGCAGCGCGCAATGCCATGCGAATCCATTGTAGCTCGCCTTCTTGCATGCGAAGGTACGAGCGATCGGCAAGATAGTGGCTCAATCCGGCGCAGTACCACGCATCTTGTACGCGCAAGCCTTCGGCCAGCGCGCGATAGTCCTGGTACCGATTCTCGTAGTCGTACCGGCGCGCGAACCCATACGCGCCGAACGCCACGATGAGCCCGAACACCTTATAGAACGGCGAGATATCGGAGGTGATCTGAACGGCGGCGGCAAGAAAGGCGCACACGAAGAGAAACCGTCGAAAGAAATTCGTCCGGTTCTGCAAGCGGTTTGCGGTCGCGTCGGTTCTTTGCATCAGATCGTAGAGTGCATCGCCGGTCTTCTCGCTCTGAGGCGTTTTTGCAAGGTCGCTATTATACAGATCGATGCGCCCCAGAATCCGGTGAAAATCGGCCTCACTCGTCACGTCGTTGGGATAGCGCCCGGGGAAGTGCGGGATGAGCGCGAACGCATCAGACGGTCGCGGGCCCGAGCGACGCGGCGTCACGATCTGGTACACGGGCCCGAGGTCGGGCAGATACGGAACGCCTACGATCTCGCCGCTGGATCGCGCTCTGCCGGTCATGCGCATATCGACCACGTCCGACGTTCCGCCTTTGCTGCGCGAGTCGATGCCGTCCCAAAACGCGACCAGCACGTGGCTGTATTGCGCGATGTACAGGCCCGTCGCGAGGTAGCCGTCCTCTCGATGCGGTGAGGTCACGGTCACGCGCGCGCACGCTGCAAGCAGCGAGCGAAAGCGAACCAGTTCTTCGGGCGAAAAATCTTGTTCGTATTCCTCAACCGGCATCGGAAGGCACGCGATCACTGGAATCTTTTGCTCGATGGCTTCCTGCGCTGCCAATGCGTCGGCGCCCGCGGCTAGCCCCGAAAGCACGAGAAGCGGCACGTGCGCGCACTCCCGTGCAAGCCCGCGCAACACCTCGCCAAAGGCACTTCGCAACGCTGCGATATCGGCGTCGGCGATATCGCGATGTCCGGTCACACCGACGACCAGCGAGAGCCGGTCGATCGGGATCTCCGCCATGTTTATTTAGGCTGTCCGTGAGCTCGTGTGATCAAGCCGATTCGATCTTGCGCGCGGGCGCGCGCGGGAACGGTGATATGGTACAGGTCCCGAAAGATCGTCGCGCTCGCCGGGAGCGGCCCCGCTGCGAGCCGATACCAATGCAGCGCTGCGGAGTAATCCCGCGGCACCCCGATCCCCTCGTAATACATGTCGCCAAGCCGCGCTTCTGCGGGCTCGGCCACCACGGACCCGGCTTGCGCCGACGACCGATACCAGTGCATCGCCGTCGCGTAGTCCTGCGTCACGCCGCGCCCGTAAAAATACATCTCGCCGACGGAAAATTTCGAGTATGCTGAACCCCGTGCCGCCGCGAGTTCATACCAGTGCAGCGCAGCCGGATAACTTTGAGCGACGCCGTTGCCGTTTTCGTAGAACGCACCGATGCGCCAAGCCGCCTGATCGCTGCCCTGCGCAGACGCAAGCAAATACAGATGCAACGCCGTAGCGTAGTCGACCGGAACGCCCAAGCCGAGTTCGTAGAAGAGGCCAAGGTTTCTTTCGCCGCACTGCGATCCTTGATCCGCGGCAAGTTGGGTCCATCGCCGTGCCACGAAGTAGTTTTCCGGCACGCCCAAGCCTTCGATGTACATGAGGCCAATTTCGGCTTGCGCCAGCGCGTATCGTTGCTCGGCGGCGAGATGGAAATATCGCAGCGCGGTTGCCTCGTTTTGCGGTACGCCGGCCTCGTCAAAAAAGACCCCATACATGAGCCCGAGGTCAAATTGCCCATCCGCTAAGCCTTGCGCAGCAGCTAAGTGAAACCACTGCAATGCCGTCACGTAGTTCTTCTTTACGCCGTGCCCTTCGCGATAGAGGACGCCGATTTTGTCCTGTGCGCTCGCGAGACCTTGCACAGCAGCCTCGCGGTAGAAGTACAGCGCCGTCGTATAATTCACGGGCACGCCGTGACCGTCGTCGTAGATGGACCCGGCGTTTTTCTGCGCTTCGGCAAAGCCCTTAGCAGCGGCGAGTTTGTAGTAGCGCAGCGCCGCGGTGTAGTCGCGCGTCACGCCACGCCCGGATGCGTACATCGCACCAAGCTTGTTCTGCGCATCCGGGAGGCCTTGATCGGCGGCCTTCCGGTACCACTGCAGCGCGGTCGCATCGTCTTTGGCGACGGCATGACCGTCTTCATAGCGCGAGCCGAGATTATACTCGGCGTAGGCGTTTCCGGTCGCAGCAAGACGCTCGTCGTCGGCCAGCGTCACGTCTGCCGTCGGGCGAATCCCGCGCGTGTAGGTGATGGTCGCAAGCGCGCCCGGGGAAACTTCGTCGTAGCGCAGACCAAAGGCGGGGGGCATCGCGTTGCACGGCGCATTCTTGACCACGCTGGTACCCGGAAGCGCTTCGGCGTAGACGCGGCCTCTCGTCGACGTTACCGTGACCGTCGTATCCGTCACCACGACCGAGAAGTCGGGGTCCTCGGATGAGGCGCCGACCCCTCCCGCATTAAGGTTGCTGAAAAATCCAGTCGGATCAGCGATCGCGACACGGCCCGGCGGTTCGATAGTTGTCTTCTCGAGCTTGCCGGTGTTTTGAAACCAATAGGTGACGCCAGCCTCGAGCGTCATGCGGCCCCGGCCGTCGGGTGTCCGGAGCACGATCGTGTCATTCGCGGGAACGGTGATCCTCTCGTTGGCGATGCTATCACCCAATCGGAGGGTACGCTTCGACACCTGACTGCCAAACGGCTGAACGATTACATCATCAACTTGATCGGCGTCATTGCGGCTTCCGACACGAATGTCGACCACGCTCGGGAGGCGCCCGGCGGGGGATACCGGTGCAATGCTCGCGACAAAAAAAAGTAAGCAAGCCACCGAAACCGGTAGCCTGCTATGCCGCTGGAACGATCGACTATTGGCCGTCAGGGACGTCCGTGCCGCAACCTTGGCCGTTGCCGAAACTACCGCAAGCCGACGTTACCGGAGTGCCCGCCGATGCCTGAACGCAGAGTCCCGACGCGAGTAACATGAACGCGGCTACCGCCACGAGGGCCCGTTTCATCGATTTCATGGTCCGAAGACCTCCGTCTCAATCCGTCTAAAGTCGTACCCGTCCTCTCCCCTTCTCTCCAGCAGGAGGGAGCCCTCCCTTCGCGGGATCGGAAATTCTCAGGTTTTCTCAGGTTTGCCGAGCTTTTTGGAGATATCGGCGATGTACTGGTCCATAAGTCCCGGGGTGTAGCTCTTGTATTGGATGTCATCTACGACTTTTGGGACCGTCACCTTGCCGTGCAACACGCCGAGCACGACCTCCGAGTCGAGGCCGCTGTCGATCAACTTGCGATACGCGCGGCGGATCTCCCAATTGCAATACGGACGGCTGAAATAGAGTTCCGAGAAGACCGCGAGAACAAAGCGGCTTCCGGCAATCGAATAGACGATGCTGTCTTGCCAGACGGCAGCGTAACGAATGGACGTTTTGTCGAAAAAAATTTTCAGCGGCCGGTCGTTGTCGTTGGCGAGGCGCACGCGCTTGAGCGGCTCGTAGATGTTCTCGACGACCCGGTCTCCATCTCGTCGTGCGCGTAACTGATGAACACGTCCCAGTCGTAGGCCTCGCGGGTGGGATCGCCGCCGACCTGCTGTAACACCGCGAACTCCATGCGCGCTCCCCAGATGCCGCAGAGCAGTGCGGCAAGGAGCATCCCGAGCGCGACGAGCGAGACTTGCGGCTGGATCTTACCCGCCATCCCTAACATCGCGGCTTCGAAGCCGAGGAATACGATGATCCCACTGCCCAAGGCGAGTGCCGCGGCGATCCAGGGCAATGCGGAGCGCAACGAGCCGAGCGGCAGCCGGCGCAGCGCGAAGAACCACGCGACAAATGCTCCGACGGTAATCAGCGAGAACGCAACAACGAGGAAGAGGACGTGCACCAGGCTCGCTCGGGCGTTGCGTGATCGAGGCGCTGAAAACGCGAGCTCATCAGCGATCGCCCAGGCGAGCAGATCCGGTCCTGAATGGTGTGACAGCGTCGCTCACATCTTGCTCGGCTGCGCCGACGATAACGACCTCGCCCGCGAGATGTGCGCCTCGGCGGGAAGGGCTTTGCCACCGACATGTGTTGCGTCTCGGCTGCCGATATCACCGCTCCGTAGCGCGCGGGCATCCGAAGGCGGATATCACAGACGTGCAGGCTTCCCCGCGGCGGTGGAAACGTTACGAGACCGGAATCGGCTGCCACGTCGACGAGTGACCAGACGTCCTTCTTGCGAGACGCTTCCGGAAAAAGCGGCGGCCAACGGTCGAACGGAACGCATGCGTGATAGTAGAGTTCGCCGCCGTACGTGGGGGGTTGTTCCGCTAAGGGGCACGACGCCGCTGTGCCCGTAATTTGCGAGCGCCTGGTAAATCGCGTAATCGAGTTTATTCGGAGTCTGATCGTCGGGAAGCCCGTCCTTGTCGACGGCTTTGGGCTCGGTGATCGTGGCAAACACCTTTAACCCGTTGCGATGCGCGGCGCGAAGAGCCGCGAGCAGCGCGGCGTTCGCCTGTGAATACTGCGCGTCGCATGGCGAATCCGGGCAACGCGTAAATGCAAAATCGAGGACGATCGCTTCGGGCTTCTGTGGGATCGCCTTGGTAATGAACGTCGCGAGTGCGAGTCGCCGGCGTGGTATCGCGGTGTTTGCATCGTACGTGAAATCGACGTAGACGATCGATGCGTCAGGTTGTGCCGGGGCTCCATGCTGCAGGGAGTCGAGAACGCTGAACGCTGTCCAATCCCAGTCGTGCCAGCCACCGGGAATTTGCACGCAGACGCACATCACGGCGACATATACCGCCGCTAGCACCAGCGTCCGCCGCAGCCATCGTGGAATCGAAAGCCGCTTCACCCGTCATTTCTTCGGGGCCCTATAGGCAAACGTCCTAGCAGTTCGTCTTCGCGCGTGTACTGTAGGACTCGTGCAGCAACTCCGAAACCCAAGCGCCGTCCTTCCACACAAGGACGTCGGTTTGGCATTCCCGGATGTTGGTGTATGGCTTGCCGTGCGACATGCCGCTTACCGTGGCTTGCTCGGTCACGAGTGCCGTCGTACCGTAGATGCGCACGCGCGGATTTGCGGTCGTCAGCTTCGTGTGTGTCCACACGCCGGCGTCGATCGCTTTGAGAATGTCGTCGCGTCCGTCGTAGCCGCCTTTCGCGCTGACGACGATCCAATCGGCGGCGAGGAGGCGCCGCAAAGCTGCGGTGTCGTTTGCGAGCAGCGCGCGCGAGATGCTATCGTCTGCCGCGAGCGCGCTCTGTTGGGTCGGCCCCGTTGCATTCGCGATGACGATGGCCGCTGT
>CAWIZU010000003.1:0-247486 GCA_963840635.1 Vulcanimicrobiota bacterium
CGTCGAAATCTCGAGCGATGTCGAGAACCATGGTGTCAACCTTCTGGTCAATTCGGACAACACGTTCCTGGGCGGAAACACGAGGATCTCCGGCGTCGGGGGCGGCACGGAAGTCGTGCGCTGCGGGCCGCTTTCGAAAGGTTGCGGTCGGGCCATTTATTTACAGCCAAGTTCAGGCCTGCGAAAGTCACGACCTCGCGTTAAACGATGGACTGATTGGGCGCTTTGACTTTCTCAAACACTTTGACTACGTCTTCGACTATCCGCACGGCGTGATGTACATGATTCCGCACAAAGAGTAACACCAATGCAAACGAGCCTCGGGCAAGTACCGAGGCTCGTTTGTTCCATCTGCGGTCGGAGGGACTCGAACCCCCAACCTACAAGTTCGTAGCCTGTTGCTCTATCCAATTGAGCTACGACCGCATTGTTGTCACCGGCGCGACCACCGAAAATACGGGGTCGCGTTTTTCGTTCCTGCGTCCCCGACCAAAGTCGAGGATTCGGAGAGAGAGGGATTCGAACCCTCATACGACTTTACATCGTATAACGGTTTAGCAAACCGCCGCCTTCAGCCGCTCGGCCATCTCTCCCAGCCTGGACCAGCCCCGACCGTTCGCCGTGGGCGGGCCCCCTCCCTACGGTCCAACTGTCGCCACCGGACAAGGCGACGATGAGGGACAGAGGCCGTATACATTAACGGCGTTGGAGAACGTCGCCATGTACACGCGACCGTTGGCGACGAGCGGCGGCGCGAATTTCGCGAAGTTGAAATTCCCATCGCGGCTAGCGTGCATTTGACTGTCCCAAACTTCTTGTTGCAGATTCTCCGCGTTAAACGCACGCAGCACGCCGGGAACGACGCGATAGAGCGCATCGGTGTCGATGGGGACCGAGGCCCAGACGATTGCGCTCCCGCTGCTACCGCCGTTGGCCGAGATCGACAGGACGCCGCCCGGGACTCCTTACTGCAGCCGAGCGTGCCAAAGGAACAGTCCGGATTCTCAATCGTGCTGATCTGGACTGGTTGAGCGTCGCCCGCAGGTCCCTGACACGGTACGAGACCTGAGCCACTCAAGCAATCGAAAACATTGTTGACCTTGTCCCAAGTGTATGCGCGCAGATAGTCGCGTTCAGGCCACACGTACACTGTCGTCACGCCGTTGGCGTTTTTCCACAGCGCGGGCGTGCCGTGGATGTGATGATAGCCCGAGCCTTGCACCGTGAATCCATCGCGCGTTTTCGCCGCCAGGAAGGACTGCGACAACGCGAGTGCGATGCCGTGTTGAGCACGAAGATCAGGCCTTCTTTCTCGCCACCGATCAGCGCGCTCGTGCCGGGGATCTTTACCGGACCGGATGACGAGACATCAAGATCTTGCGCTTCACGCGAATGTGAATCGCTCATCGGTCCGTCGTCGGACGGCGCAAGCAGCCGTTGACGGTGAGCATCGAAGTGAGCGACACGAAGCTGTCGGCGAGATTCGGACTCGACATACACGCGGAGGTCGTCGGGAACGCAATGTCACTGGACTGCGTCCCCTCCTGTGCTTTCTTCGCCGTTTCCGGTCATCGCATAGACTGTATTATTGACGTCGTCTTCGGCGAGGCCGCTGCCGCCCTGCCAGATTGATCCGCCAAGGCCGGTTGATGTCGTCGTCCAAATCGCCGGTCCGCTCAACCCTGCGGGATTTTGAATGTCACCCTGTGCGTCGCCCTGGAAGGCGAAGATCCATCCGTGCCAGGGACGCGTGTCCGCGTGCGAACCAAACGCGACGTAGATCATATGCGACCGCGCGCCGGCGAGCAGTGCTGGGCGTTGCATTTGCTGGTTGGGACTAAATGCCACAGAGCCGTTTGACGCCGGTGACGTGCCGCTGATGATGACGTTGCTGATGATTGCACCGGTGAGAAGATTCACCGACCAGAGGTGATGATCGACGGCAGTACCGTTCCAAACTTCTGCCTCACCGTAAACCGCTGCGCCCTTGTCTTGGATGCCTGTCGCTTCGCCCGCAATCACAGCCGGCGTACTGAGAATGCCGATCTTCGGATTGATATTGAAGTTCGGCGGGCAGCAGTTCGCCGGCGACGGCAGCACCGGGACGGCGGCGTCCGGCGTGTCGTGATTGCCGTTGGGCAGACAAATTGCCGACGTAAAGCACGTGTCGGCGGTTCCCGCCATCGGCATAAAATTTGCCGCCACCGGTGTGCCGAAGGTCGCCTTCCACAAAAGCTGCGGCGGACCGGCGAGCGTAGTTGGATACCCGTTGTCGACGGCCAACGCGAAGAGCGTGTTGTTCATCGTCGCGACGAGCAGGATGTCTCGTATCGAGCCGTCATTCATCACGACATTTGAAACGAGCAACGGCTGCGCGTACACATCGCCATCGACGTTGATCTGATAGAGCTTCTGGAATGCCGGGCTGCCGACGTTTTGCGTGGTGAGGATGGTCTCGCCCGTATTCGCACCAGTGCGCTGATTATTATAGCGCTGTGTCAGCGCGGAGATTTTCGGTGCGGCGGTTACGGTGAAGTTCGTGATGTAGCCGAGGAAGGCGCCGGACTGTGAATTGACGATAATGTTGTACGTTCCGGGCGCGAGATTCGGCGGCACGAATGCAGCGAATCCGCCGCTTCCAGCAACCGGGTTGATCGCGCTCGATCGTCGAGCTGGCGAAATCGGTTGTGCAGGGGCCGCGCGGGTCGATCGTACCGGTCGCGCACCACAACACTTGACCGTTCGCACTGCTGAAACACCGACGTTCGGTTCTAACACGAGCAGGTCGCTGTTAGCGGCGGTCGTCACCGGGTTTTGGGGATTGGTGTTGGTGCTGAGGTCCATTGCCACGAGTCGCTGCGGCAGCACGTTCCCGCACGTGTAGCTCACGCTTGCGATCGGCTGAAAACCAGATTCTGTTGGCCCAGTACACCCGCGACGGCCTGCACGGTTTCCGCGCGGTTTTGCGGCACCGTGAAAGGAGCCTGATACTGAATCTTCGTCGGCGACGTCTGCGGCGACGACCCATCGGTCGTGTAAAAGATTACGTTACCCGATGCCGAGTCGGCGATCGTCACCGAAAAGGGACACGTCTGCGTAGTAAATGCTGGGGAGATGAGCGGTGCCGGTGGTCCGGTCACCGGTCCCGGCGGGCATCCCGTCAGTGCAAAAAGGGCGAGCGCAAAAAATAGGTAGCGCATCTCATGGACAAGTCCACTTGTCAGACCGTTTGGTTCCGAGAAGTTGGGCATAGTACGGCCCGAACTCGCCCGTGGCAGACTTCATGAGTTTCCCGTCGCCGTCGCACAGCGAACAGTTGACTCGGTACCCGTGGTTTGCAATGAGCATGTATTGGCCACCGGCTCGCACAGTCACTTCATATGTTTTCCAACTTAGGCTGTCACTGCGCGCTCCTGGGTTTAGCGTGATGTGGTAGCCGGGACTCTGCACCTGAACGCGTACCGGGGTCAAGTTGTAGATGCGCGCCGCAAGCGCAGGCGCTGTGGAAAACGCAAGACATGCGAAGGCTAAAACAACTGTCCGTTTCATTAGCAGCTGCCTTTCAAGTCGATGCACCGCTCTACCGCATCGAGGCGGACGACGCGGCCGGTAAGATTCGGGTTGCCGGCGCCTCCGGGAAAGAGCAAGTTATAGTTTGCGCGCCCTTGAATTTCCCATGGCAAAATCACATTTGCGACCGGTGGATTTGCAGGCACCATCATGTGCTCGCCCCAGATCTCTTGCCAGTACGTGTCGTTCGTACCAGGCGTCCAGAAGATCGCGTCCTCCGAGTTGTTCGAGTCTCGCTGCGTCGGTAGAACGTTACCGAGGCTGCGAGTGTTCAGATTTGCCGACCCAACGACGTACGTGCTCGCGCCGTGCGTTGGATCTTCCCAAAACTCCGAATGCTTGCTGTGCACGTAGATCGCATTGGCAAGCATGTAGGTGTTGTATGTCCATTTCGGCGCGGGGGGCGCCGGCGGATTGCTGGCGAGCACGTAGCTCATGATCGCGCCGTCACACATGATGTCGGTGACTTTGACCTGTACCGTGACTTGTACGAAAAAGGTCGGGTTGCCAGGACACGGTTGGGTCTTATCGCTGCCGGTAATCTGCACGAGTGTCGTGGTCGTGACCTGCGCGGGATCATTGTTCGCCGGACCGATAAACTTGATATCTGGATTGAGTGGGTTACATGGCGAACCTTTGGCCGTAAAGCCGTAGTGCAGTTTGTTCGTCGCACGATCGTAAACGCCGCCGGCGGACTTTACTTCGAGCCAGACGAGGTTCTGCATTTCCTCTTTGACGGTGTCAGGAACGACCTTGTAGAGATCCAGCACGGTTATCCCCGAGCCGCCGGGGACATACGGGATCACAATGTGCGCGAAGCCGTCAGCCCGGCACCAGCCGGCATCAATTGGGATCCTTCGGCGCACAAGCGTTGAACAGTTTGATTGCAAAATCGTGGTCACCCACGAACTGATTCTCGAAGTACGCAAACGATCCGACGTGCAACGCGGCCAGCGTTGCGTAGTATTGTTTGCGGATGTCGAACGCGCCAGGGGCCGGAACGACCGGTTGGTACGCACTGACCGGATGCGACGTCACGAATTTTACGTTCGTCGCCGGCGCCCCCGGATTGGCAACGCTTGCCGGTGCCGAGATCGTCTTTTGAATCGACGCTTCGACGCCTCCGAGAGTCTGAATCATTTGCCATGTCAACGCGCCGGTCGTCGCTGTATCGACCGGGTGTAGCACGGATGCGACCCCGATCCATTGCATAAACAGCTGTCGTTTGAGATAGAAGAATGGCGTGCTCGGGAGCGTCGGGCTGTTAAAGTACGCCAAGGCAGCGAGACAAGCGTTGAGGCTCGGCTTGATCGCCACTTGCGTCTTCACGGGCAGCTTCTTGAACCGGCCGTGAGCAACGTCTGTATCTTCGCCATGCCGGCACGCACGGCGGCCGGCATCGCGGGAACGGTTGTCGCATTGGCAGCAAACGCCGGATTGAAGTTCGTTAGCCACCGGTCACTGAAGAGGTCGTTGACGTTCGTCACCGTGTCGCCGGTTACGATCGCACCAGTATCATGCAGCGGGGAAGGAACGTCGCTCCATTTTGCTTGGCGCGCAAAACCGAGACTCGCAATTGCCGCGCCGGCGAAGCTCGAAGCGGGTGGTTGGACCAGTTCCGACGACCAGCGTGCCGGGTTATTTTGCGCGTGAGTGTGATCGTCCCAATATTCCTTGAGAGAGTTGAGGCCTCCGACAAACGCGGCCTGCTCGGTGATAATGAGCTTTTGATGATGCGACGCCATCCCGAGAACCGTCCCGCCGTTCTGATTTTTCTGTACCATTACTTGGATGCCGGTCGGCATCACCACGTTCTTCCCAGCGAAGAACGTCTTGAACGCGGGGTTCTGATACATCTTTTGAAACGCTATCAGAACCATCTGACTCTCGCCCGATCCCCGCGTGCGCATCTGTCCGTAAAGTGCCGCCGGCGCCAAGCCAATGAGCCCGTTGTATGGCACGAGGGTAAAGACGATATCGCCCATGTTGTTGAGCGGCGGTGCGAGATTGTCAAAATCGAGCTGCTGATTCCACACCAATACCATCGACTCGGCGCGAGCCGTATTCGGAACACCCGCCGGTGTCGGCTTCTTCTTCTCGGCGAGCAGTGCGAGCTTTGAAGCGGAGCACCGCAAGAGTGCGATAAGTGAGTCCCGATCCGGTCCGACCTTCGCAATGCACGATAAGTTCTCGATGACGGTGCCAGGCGGCGGGAGTGCCGGCGGCGGTATCAGCGGATTTGTGTTTGTCCGTGAAACAATGCCCGGGCGAGGCCCCGCAGCTTTCCAACTCATTTCGTTGTCAAAGCCCCATGCAACATAGTGCACGAAAACCTGCGCATTGCGAATGAGCGATGCCATCCGCGTAAATCCGTCATTGCCATCGCGGAATGGCGCAATGCCGGTGGCGGCCGCTCCTGGTAGTGGCGCCACAAGCACCATGGCGATGCAAAGGGAAACGACGGCCCGGAATGAGGGGAACCCGTTCATTGCACCCTCCCGCGCGTGCCGCGCATGACGGCGCTTGCGCTAGAAGGGGGTTACGGGTCGCTTAGCTGCTTCCTTGAGCCATTAGGCATTTGGGGCCGTCGGTCCGGTCATCGGCGGCTCTTCGACGAAAACCGCCGCGCCGGCAACAACTGGTTTGCGCTTCGTCCGCCACAAGAGGCCGTCGATGCCGAGCACGCGGCCGGTGGGCAGCACGAAGTTGAGTGCCGAGAGCACAAACGCCGCGGAATCGAGTCCCGACCACACGCTGAGGTGCGCGAGTCCGCCCTTCGCCGTTAGGTAATTGAACGCAAGGAGCATGCCGATCAATCCGCCCAGGCGCGTGTAGAAGCCGAACAAGAGCAGACAGCCGGTCACGACTTCGCCCAAGCGCACGAGCTCGGCAAAAAATATGCGTTGGGAAGCACGATGTGCATCAGGAAGGCCTGGTACATCCCACCCGTATGTGAGATCTGCGTGTTGAGGAACTGCGTCATCATGCCGCCGGGCGGCATAAACTCTTCGCTGTGCAAGAACTTCGGAATGCCGTGCATCAGCCAAAATGCGCCCGCATAGATGCGAAAAAGTGCGAGCCAAAACGCGTAGGTAGACGAAGATGGGAGTTTCACGCCGGAACCTCCTTCGGAGCACACGCGAGCCGAAAGATCAATGATGCGGCATCGCGCGCTGCATCCGGGCGCCCATGTTGCCCTGCTGCCTGAACCATTCGCTCGCGACGCAAGGAATCCGTTAATATCGCGGTCAGTGCGTTCGGTAGCTCCGCTGTCGTGCGTGCCCGAATTGCGACACCCCACTCCGTCAGCACGCGCACGTTGCGCTCTTCTTGGCCCGGCAGCGGCTTGAGCAACACGATCGGCTTGCGCGCAGCAAGCGCCTCGGCAGTACTTAGACCACCCGGCTTCGTCACAAATACATCTGCTGCGTGCATGTAATCGTAGACATTGTCAACGAAGCGCACGACGCGCACGGGATAGCTGACGCTCTCCGCGGCCGCGAGCAAGCGCTGCTCGAGGCGCGCATTGCGTCCGGCGATCACAACTGCCGCGATTGGCACGCGTGACGCCTGCCATCGCGCGCAGCGTACGACTGAGCGGACCAATACCCAGTCCACCACCCATTACCAGCGCAATCGGACGATCCAGCGGTAATCCCAGCCGTTGGCGAAGGGCGTTGCGTGACTCGTTCGCCCGCGCAAAGCGCGGATCGACCGGAATGCCCGTGACGGCAACGCGTTCGGGAGCCACGCCGCGCGCGATCATGATGTCGCGCATCGCATCGGTGGCGACGCAATAACCTTCGATATTGTCGTGGATCCAAAACGCGTGGACGGCGAAGTCGGTCACGATGCCGACGACCGGCGGTGCATCATCATATATGCGCTTATATTCCGCCATTGCGCCGCTTGGAAACGCGTGCGTACAGACGATCGCGTCGGGCCGCTCGCGCTCGATCAACGACCGCAGATTTCCCGGCGGTAAATTGCGAGGCCCACGTGCGAAACGGACCAACTTCGGTTGCGCGCTCGGCCCGGTCATAGATGTAGCGGTACATCTGCGGAATCGTCTTGACCATCCGCAAATACCCATCGGACACGACGCGTGAAACGACGAGCGCCGCGTATTTATAGGAATCGACAACGTGCGTGCGCACGCTCGGATCGATTTCGCGAAGCGCCACGCATACCGCATTTGCTGCGGCGACATGGCCGACGCCCACGCTCGCCGAGAGAAAAAGAATGCGGATTAGCTGTCTCCGCCTTCGTCTCCGGCCTCCTCTGCAAAGACGAGAAACTCGTCGAGAATCTCCTGCGCGAGAGCCTCATCTTCGAGCAAATTGCCTTCGAGATCGGTGACGATGAATTCGCTCTCGGCATCATCATCCTGCGGCTCGTGCATGAGCACGGCATATGACGTGCCGTCGTCGGGATCTTCGAGGATGCCGACGACTTCGAACGGCAGCTCTCCGCCGTCCTTCGTTTCGATGTGGAGCACTTCGCTCAGTTCAAGCGGGCCGCTCCTGGTTTCACCGTTATTGGACGACATGTTGGCTCCTTAAAGCTGGTTAGTGAAGGCAGCGTTCGACGTTGGCTTGATGCTCCGCGAGTGTCTTCGCAAAGACGTGGTGCCCGTTCCCGCAATACACGTAGTACAAGGCATCGGTCTTCGCCGGATGGAGCGCCGCTTCCAGCGAGGGTAAGCCGGGATTGGCGATCGGGGTGGGGGGCAGACCTGCGTGCAGATAGGTATTATACGGCGAATCTACCCGCAAATCGCGAAGCGTAAGCTCGCTCTTGTGGGCGGGCAACGCGTATTCGATCGTCGCGTCGACCTGCAGCGGCATCCCCTGGTGAAGTCGATTGTAGATGACGCCCGCGATCATCGGCCGATCGGCCTCGATCTTCGCTTCGCGCTCGACCAGCGACGCTATCGTCACCGCTTGCGCAACGGTCACGTGCAGGGCGCGAGCGCGCTGCGCTGCATCGGCTGGGAGTTCTTTGGCAAACTGGTCGGTGAGCAGTTTCCGGACGTCGTCCGGCGTCGCGGCAAGCGGCACGAGGTAGGTGTCGGGAAAGAGAAACCCTTCGTGCGGCTTCAACGCGCGTACAAGCGCCGGATACTTATCGATACCGCCATTCTGGACTTCCAGCGCGATCTGTTCGGCAGTATAACCCTCGGGAATCGTGATCCACACCGCGATCTGCGAGCCGCCACTGAGCAGTTGATCGAGGATCTCGGGGGACGTTTCGCGCGGCCCAAACGAGTACGCGCCGTAACGAATCCCCGAATCGAGATGCCGCGCGGTCGCATAGGCGCGAAATGCAAACCCACTGCGAATAACGCCACGTTCGTCCAGGAGCGTGGCGACTTCATGCAGCGTTGCACCTTTCGGCACGATGACCTCAACCTTGTCGGTCGGCAGCGTTCGATCGAATCCGAGGAGCCGGTACGCAAACGCACCAGTTAGGATGCAGGCGATCGTTACCACCGCGATCAGGCTCGTTATAATGCGCGCGCGCGACACTATTCGTGATGACCCAAACGCCGGCGAGCGAGAAAGGTCTCGAGAATCAGCGCCGCCGCCATCTTGTCGACGACCTTTTTGCGGTCCTTGCGCGACACGTCGGCGGCGATCAATGTCTTGGTCGCCTGCGCGGTGGTCATGCGCTCGTCAACGCGATAGATTCTACCGGGAAGACGCCTTGCAGCGCCTCGACGAAGGTGTCCATCTTCTGCGCAGCGATGCCGCGCTCGCCCGAAAGCGAGATCGGATCGCCGACAACGAGTTCGTTCACGCGGTACGATTCCACATATTCCTGAATCTGCGCGAGATCGGTGCGCAAATTGCTTCGTTCGATCGTACCGAGCGGCAACGCGAAGGTTTCGCTCGGGTCGGCGATCGCAAGGCCGATCCGTTTGCTGCCGACATCGAGTCCAAGAATCGCTATGACGCGGCCTTCGGCTTTCTGCCCAAATGGTGCACGATGAGCTCCGCGACCGCCGAGTCGACACGCGGACGAGCCAGCAGTGCAGCGCGCGCCGTGCCGCGGGGCGCACACAGATCGGCGAGGTTGCGCAGGTCCTCGGCATCGAGTTCGATCAGATCGCGCCATCCTTCGCGGCACGTTGCGCAAATAAATCCGCCTGCCTGCGGATCGACCCACGCTTGCGCAACCGCGAACGGCTTGCCGCAACGAATGCAATCATCCACCGGCGGTTCGATGCCGAGCGAAGCAAGAAGTCGCAAGGAAAAGCGCGGCACGAGCTCGCGTGGTGTTTCGCTTGCCGCTACGGCGCCGAGCATCCCGGCGAGCAGGTGGTAGATTTCCGGTACCGCAAGATCGGGTTCGCAGAACGCGTCGATCAACTCCGCAACGAGATGCGCGGTTGCAAAGCGCTCGGGCTCGACCAGTCGCTCCCACGGAGCGCGCACGATATCCGCGTGGACGATCACGTCAAGCGAACGTCCGCGGTGCATTTGCAGCTCGCACTCATTCCCGAACTCGAGCCGCCCGGCGAAATGACTCTTTGCACGGCGCACGCCTTTCGCCACGGCGTCGAGCTTTCCGTGTTCGCTTGTGAACAGTCTGATAATGCGGTCGGCTTCACCGAGCGGACGCGCGCGCAGCACGATGCCGCGCGTTTTATACGAGCGGGCCGAAGGAATGGGGAAGCAACTCCGCAGCCGTCGTCACGACCGGGCCGTGGGGTGTCGTAAAGATCACCGTCATCTCAGGATTAAATTCTACGAGCACTTGACGGCAAGCACCGCACGGACTCGTGACCGCGCCTTCGGGACCGGCGATCGCAATCGCCGTAAAGTTGCGATAGCCCGCTGAGACCGCGGCACTCACCGCCGAACGTTCGGCGCAGATCGTGAGACCGTAGCTTGCGTTCTCGACGTTCGCGCCCAGGAACACCTGACCGTCGCCGGTGTCGAGCGCGGCACCAACTTTGAACTTCGAGTATGGTGCGTAGGCCTGCTCGCGAGCGCCGTGCGCTGCAGAGAGCAGCGCCTCGTGCTCACTGAGCAATGTCGCGTTCACCTAGCTCCGCCTCTTCAACGCGCTCTACCACACCGTTGGGATGCGTAAAGACGCGGACCGACAAGATGCGCCGGCCACGCGTGCGCTCTACCTTGAGGCGCGTGCGCGTATCGGCTTCAATCTCCTCGCCTTCGCGCGGCAGCCGTCCGAAAAGACCGACGACGTAACCGCCCAACGTTTCGAAATCTTCCGAGGGGATGTGCGTGCCCAGTTTGGCGTTCACGTCCTCGATGTTGGTGCCGGCTTCGACAACGGCCTCTTCTTCGGAGACGATACGGATCGGCTCTTGCTCGTCTTCGTCGTGCTCGTCGCGGATCTCACCGACGATTTCTTCAAGTAGGTCTTCCATCGTGACCAAGCCCGCCGTACCGCCGTACTCGTCAACGACGATCGAGAGCGAGAACTTGTTGCGCTGCATCTCGCGCAGAAGCTCGGCGATCTTCTTGGTCTCCGGCACGTGCGGCGCGGGACGCATGAGATTGCGCAAGCTGGTCTGCGCAAGTGTCCCGTTGGCGAGCGCAATCAGCAATTCGCGGTCGTGGATCACGCCGACGATGTCGTCTTTGGATTCTTGGTACACCGGAACTTTTGAGTACCCCTCGGCGATCACGACGTCGAGCGCGCGCCGCGGTGGATCGTCGATCGAAACCGCAACCATCTCCGGACGCGGCGTCATGACCTCGCGCACAATCGTGTCACCGAACTCGATGACCGAGTGAATCATCTCACGCTCTTCTTCCTCGATCACGCGTTGCTCGGCGCCGACGTTGACCAGCGCGCGAATGTCTTCTTCCGTTACGTACATCTGATGGGTGACGCGAATGCCGAAGACGCGTAAGATGGCGTTGGCAACGAACGTGAAGGCGTTGCTGATCGGACCGATCACGATCGCGACGTAGCGGAGAATTCGCGAGAGCGCGATCAGCCAGCGATCGCTGTCGCCCGCGGCAAGCGTCTTGGGAATGATCTCGCCGAAGAGCAAGAGGACGACCGACATTACCGCGGTCGACCAAATCGCCGGGTGCGGCAAGCCCATGTCGAAGGCGATCGCCGTCGCGAGCGAATCGGAGGCCAAGAGCGCGATCGTATTGCCGATCAGAATCGAGGTGAGGACATGGCCCTTATCGTCGACCAGCGCGAGGACGTTGGCCGAGCCGCGCAGCTTGCTGTCATAGAGGGCGCGGGCGCGGATCCGGGAGACGGCGACCAGGGCGGTCTCCGAGGCTGAGAAAAAGGCCGAACACGCGACCAGGACGACGAGGGCGGCAATTTCGAGCGCGTTGGGGCTCGACGTCATGGTTTGGGACTTCGGTCAGGGTCGGTATTCAAATCGGCGCCATTATAGCATAAGGTGCGAGCGGGCTAGCAGGTACACGGCCAGGGCGACCACAGTCCCCAGGACCGAACCGGTTAGCACTTCGGCGGTGCTGTGGATCTTGGCCTCTACCCGGCTCTGGGCCACCAGGAAGGCTATGAAGTAGGCCAGGATGGCTGGAAGCGGCCGCTGCGTCAGGAACGCGAGCAGCGTGGCTGCGGCGAAAGCCAGCGCTGCGTGGCCTGAGATCGCCCCGCCTTGCAGTGCCGAACCCCGCCCGACCCAGGCCTTGGCGAAGATCGTAACGACCGAGACCACGAAAAGCACGACGAAGGCGATGTTGCTTGGAACGCTTCCGACGGCCTGGAAGACGCGTTGTCCGCCGTTGATGATCCCCTGGTAGAAGACCAGGTAGCCGACGACCACAGATGCGATCGAGCCGATCAACACCGCGCCGGCCGCAGCGTCTTTGGCGGTTTTGGCCAGCGGATGATGCGTGACGGTCAGGAGATCGACGATCGATTCGACCGCCGTGTTGAGCAGTTCGAGCGCAAGCACAACGGCGATCATGATCACGAGGTCGATCACATAGTTGCGCTCGAGGCGCAGCAGCGTGGCAGCTAGGATCACCAGCAATGCGATGATCAGATGCGCGCGCATGTTGGGCTGTGTGCGTGCGGCATACATGATGCCCGCAAACGCGTGATTGAACGACCGCCAAAAACGCATCGCCGCTACGCTTCGTACGGCCAAGGCATGCCGATTGCCGTGGCCAAGCGTCGCTCTTCGGCTTCCATCCGCGCGCGTTCGCCGGCTTCCATATGATCGTGGCCGAGCACGTGAAGCAGCCCGTGAATCATCAAGCGCTCGAGCTCTCGTTGGAGCGGCGCATCGTAATCCGCAGCTTGGCGCCGCGCGGTGTCGATGCTGATTACGATGTCGCCGAGCAATTTCTCGCCCGAGAACGGTTCGGGCTCGAGCGGAAAGCTCAGGACGTCGGTCGCCTTGTCGTTGCCGCGATGCTCGCGATTCAGCTCGCGGATCGCATCGTCATCGACCAGCGTCAGTGAGATCGCAGCGTCGCGCTGATCGACGCTCGCGAGCAACGTGCGCATTGCATGCTTGAGCGCGCGCACGTCGACGCCGCTCTTACGCACGTCGTTACGATAGTGGATTGTCATGCTGGTAGGCGCGAATGATCTGCGCCACGAGCGGATGGCGCACGACATCGGTATCGGTCAACTCGACCGCGCCGATGTCCTCGAGCGAACCGAGCCGGCGAGCTGCATCGCGTAGCCCGCTGCGCGCGCCCGAGGGGAGATCGATTTGCGTCACGTCCCCGTTCACAACCATCTTCGCCCCGGCGCCCAAGCGCGTGAGAAACATCTTGAGTTGATCCGACGTTGCATTCTGCGCTTCGTCCAAAATGACGAACGCGTCATTGAGCGTACGACCCCGCATGTACGCGAGCGGCGCAACTTCGATCGTGCCTCGCTCGAGATAGCGCGCAACCACCGCATCGTCGAGCATCTCTTCGAGCGCGTCGTAGAGCGGACGCAGATACGGATCGACCTTCTCGCGTAGATCGCCGGGTAGGAAGCCCAGTTTCTCGCCGGCTTCAACCGCTGGTCGTGAAAGAACCACGCGCGTCACCTCGCGGTTCTTGAGTGCGCGCACGGCCATCGCAACGGCCAGAAACGTCTTCCCGGTGCCGGCCGGCCCAATACCGAAGGTTAAAGTATTGCGTGCGATCGATTCGACAAATGCGCGTTGACCCGCCGTCTTCGGGCGAATCTCTTTGCCACGCTGCGTACGCACGAGCGTGGTTGGCACGGTTTCGGTGATGGCAAGCGCAACGTCATCGGGCGTGATTTGAGCGCCACCGACTGCGGCATCGAGCATGCGGCGCACCGCGTGCTCGGCACGTTCAACGTTGGCAGCTGAACCCGCGAGAAACAACCGGTCGCCGTCGGCGCGAACGCTTACTCGAAGGCGCTCCTCGAGCGCCGATAGATTCTGATCGAATTGTCCGAAGAGACGGACGCGATCTACCAGATCGCTTAGATCGACGGTTCGCTGTGACGTGGACTCCAGATCGTGTTCTCCTGCATCGCTTTCGGTGGCCCCAACACTTCGGCGGCAACAATTGCCCGCACTAGCGTCGCACCACCTCCGAACATACCACGAATCGGTGAGGTTCCAACCCGCACCGGCGTAAACGGCGTAAACGGCGTAGGCACCTGCGCAACCGGTCGCGGCGGTGCTACCGGCGCGGGCGCGATCCGGATTTTCGGCGGTAGCGGAGCCGGAGGTGGCGGTGGCGTTGCCATAACGGGCGCCGCCGGGTCGAGAACCGGAGGCATCGCGTACGACGCGGACGGAGCCGCCTGTGCGCGCTGCGCTGCGCTGCGAGCGCGCATTGCGTTACGCCGGATGCTGGAGATCACCGCGATGACCACGATGATGATCCAAACGATCCCCCCGATATTGTGCATCGACTACTTCGGTGGTTGCGGCGGCGGCTGCGTCACGTCGGGCGATGTCGTGCCCTCGACGCTGTTGCCGATCGAGTCGCGCATGCCCGTGTCCGCCTGAAGATTCTTAAGACGATAGTAATCCATCACCCCGAGATTTCCGTTCCTGAACGCTTCGGCGATTGCAAGCGGGATCGCGGCTTCCGCTTCGACGACTTTCACGCGCATCGCTTGCGTCTCCGCGCGCTGCTCCTGCTCGGCCGCCTGCGCAGCGTATTGACGCTCCGATGCCTTTGCTTGCGCGATCTTGCGGTCGGCATCGGCTTGCGAGGTCTGCAATTCGGCGCCGATGTTCTTGCCGACGTCGACATCGGCGATGTCGATCGACACGATCTCAAACGCGGTTCCGGCGTCGAGGCCCTTGGCGAGCACGGTTTTCGAAATACGGTCGGGATACTCGAGCACTTCTTTATGATCGATCGCCGCACCGACCGCTGCAACGACGCCCTCACCGACACGCGCGATGACCGTCTGCTCGCCGGCACCGCCGACGTAGCGATCGAGATTGCTGCGCACGGTAACGCGCGCCTTGACGTTGAGCTGAATGCCGTTCTGCGCGACGCCCTGGAAAGTCGGCGTCTCGATGACTTTGGGTGTGACCGACGTCTGCAGCGCCTCGACAACGTTGCGTCCAGCGAGGTCGATCGCCGCGGCACGCTGCCAGTCCAGCGGAATCTGCGCGCGCTGCGCAGCGATCATGGCAAGTGTGACGGCTTCGACGTTACCGCCGGCGAGGTAATGCGACTGCATCTGATCGATCGTGAGATTCAATCCCGCTTTGCGGGCGCGCACGTAATTGGTGACGATAATGCTCGGTGGAATACCGATAAGCCGCATGCGCACGAGCGTAACGATGCCGATTGGTACACCCGCTGCGACCGTGCGGATCCAGGTTCCAATCGGAAAATAATACAGGAACACGAAGAAGAGAATGATCGCGACAAAGACGATGACGACTACGCCAATCGTTGCGAGTTCCACCGAAATAAGGCTCCTTACTTATAGCTCGGAAGTGTAACCGGCTCGACAAAAACGCGTGCGCCCTCGACGCGCATGACGCGGACAGGCGTTCCCGCCGCGATGAATTCTCCCTCGGTCAACACGTCGACGCGCTTGCCGTCGATCTGTGCGACGCCCGCCGGACGAAGATAGGAGGCCGCAACGCCGGTCATGCCACGCAGCGCTGTGAAGTCACTGCTTGTAACATAGTCGTCACCCTGCGAGTCCACCAGCGCTAAACGGCGCATCCACGCACTCTGCGGATAGTAGCGCGTAAACACTGCAAAGAGGATCACGGTCAAGATGATCGCCGAAGCAATCGACTGTATTGCAATGAATGTGAACGGAATGCCAAAGGCAAGAAACACCGATGCGAGCAACGCGAGTCCACCCAAGATGCCGGGGAATCCATGGCCGGGCACGACGTGCAACTCCCACAGAATCCCGAGCAGCCCGATCACCGCAAGCGCGACGACGAGACCATTCGAGAACCCGGCGTAGATGTGCGTACCGAAAAACAGTCCGAGTGCGAGGATGCCGATCGTACCGGCAATTCCGTGTAGTGTCTGCATCTCAATAATCAACCCGAGCCCAGCAGCGGCGAGCAGCAGCGAGGTGATGATCGGCTGATTGATGAAGCGCGCGAGCCCTTCGCCCCACGTGTACGCCGGCTTCACGCGCGGCGCATCGGCGAGATGGACTGTTCCGAGCGCCGCCGTGAGCGACGGTTCGATCGCGTCAGCCATGCCGGTCTTGACGGCGTCCTGTGCGGAGAGCGTGAGAAACGTTCCGGGCGTCTGATATTCGGGAACTTGGATGCTCTTGTCGACAAAGGCTTCCGCCAGTTTTACTGGACGATGATTGCGCTGCGCAGTCGAGACGAAGAGCGCTTTGACGGCCGAACGTGTCTCGGGATCATCCGGATGCGGTTCGGCCGATCCGATCGCGGAACCGGGCGACATGAAAATGCGCGAGGTCGAAAGCGTGATCAGCGACGCTGCGGAAAACGCGCGGCGCTCGACGTAGGCATAGACCGGTTCGTGTGCGTTGAAAATCGCGGTGCGAATATCTTGCGCAGCTTCGACGAGGCCCCCGTCGCTATCGACGTCGAGCACGATCGCAGCCGCGTGTTCGTCGTCGGCTTGAGCGATTGCGCGCTGCACGAGGTGCGCCATGCCGTCGTCGACCATTCCGGAGATCGGGACGACCATAACCGCCCCGGACGGGGTTGCCGCGCGCGCTAAGCCGGCGAACGCGATGACCGCAATGAACAGCGCCACCGTCATCCTGAGGCGCGAGCGCAGCGAGCCTCGAAGGGGAAGAGCAACCATGCTGAATGCTACTTACGCAACAGAGCGAGGTTTCTTCCATAATAGGCCGGACGGCTCCGGGACCGGTCCCTCGTTCGGCGAACGTGTCGCCAAGTAAGGGGTCGCCCGGTAAGGGCTCGCCCAGTTTTCGTTTGATTGCTTCTAAGAGGAACGGAGTTCTTATGCACTGCTTCACCCGGATCGCCGGCGCCCTCGGCGCCGTCGCGATCGTCACCGCGCTGGTCTTCCCCGGACCCGCAGCGGCCCAGAGCAACAAGACGCTCACCTTCCGCAACGCCTCGGGGCGCTGCGCGTGGATCACATTGTACGGCTATAACGCGAGCACGATCGCCGGGACGACGGCGCCTTGGCAGATCATCGGCGGCGCCGCGCGTCCGACCTGGATTGCCCCAGGCCAGTCGAAACACTTCAACATCAACACCCCACGCGTGAAAGTTCGCGCCGAGGTTCGGCCCACGGCCGCATGCAGCGGCAGCGGCGGCAGCCCTGACCTCAGCCGCACCGAGGAGATTCGCAACGTCGACGTGCTGCAGATCTCACTCAGCCCCAGCATCCAACTGACGCGACCATAAAGGAGGCGACATGAAAAAGCATTGGTTCGTTCTCGGCCTCATCGCTACAATCGCACTCGTAGCATCGCCGTTTGTGGCGTCAGCCAATTCGCAACAGAGCGGCATCTGGATCGTCAACGAGACGCCGAATTGTCTCTGGGCGACGGTCTATTCAGCCGGCAAAATCGTCGGCCGTCCCGGTTGGTTCGCGGCCAACAATAAGGGCGTCTACAGTGTTACTTGGAAGGGCATCGGCCAGCAGTTCGATGTGCGCACGGAGATCCTCAGCACCAAGAACTGCCAAGCGCAGAACGCGCAGAACCCGCTCGCGGCCGACATCCGCACCACGGTCCAAGGCAGTCTCGCCTACACCGTGCGCGTCGTGAAAAACGGGAATAGCTTCCGCTTAATTCGGCAGTAGACTCGCTTACGCGAGTTCTTCGGTAACGATCTGGCGGATCAGGTTGCCGTCGGCGAGGCCTTTGAGCTGCGGCATCACGGCTTTCATGGCGGCACCCTGATTGCGTCCATCGGCGGGGAGCGCGGCGATCGCGGCCTTCACGATCGCGCGAATGTCATCAGTAGATTTCTGCGCCGGCAGATAGCCGATCAGGATGTCACGCTCGGCGCGTTCCTTGTCGGCCAGATCTTGGCGGCCGGCTTTTTCGAATTCGGTGAGCGAGTCGCTGCGCTGCTTGACCAGCTTTTGGACAACAGCAAGCTCGTCGGCGTCGGAAAGGTCCGTGCCGGCTTCACTGCGTTTATAGGTGAACCCCGAGAGCGCAGACCGCAGCGTATCGAGGCGCAATTGGTCGCGCGCCTTCATCGCCTCCTTGAGATCGGAGGCGATGCGGTCTTTCAAACTACTCAAGGGTTACGCCCGGCGCTTGCGCGCGGCAGCCGATTTCTTCTTGCGGCGAACGCTCGGCTTTTCGTAGTGCTCGTGCTTGCGCGCCTCGGCGAGTATACCCGCCTTCTGGGTGGCCTTCTTGAAACGGCGCAGCGCGCTCTCGATCGATTCTCCGGGAGAAACGCGAACTTCCATTATTGATTGACCCCCCTTTCGTGGCGCGCCGAAGCAGGCACGCAAAAATTTGGACCTCGGTCCCCGAGGCCCAGCCGGTACTGTAGCACAGGCGCCAGGGGCCGTCAATCGGATTATCCGGGCGGCCAGGCCATGTGCCGTCCCGCGAGCACGTGTACGTGCAAATGATCGACGGTCTGGCCACCGTCGGGCCCGGTGTTGAGCACGAGCCGATACCCTTCGCCGCCACGCTCGCGTCCGAGGTTGGTCGCGATCTCGATCAACTTTGCAAGCAACGCACCCTTGCGGGCATCCGAGAGTTCTCCGATGTTCGCATAATGCTCGGTCGGCATCACGAGCAGATGCACCGGCGCTTGCGGATTGATGTCTTCGATCGCAAGCACGTCGTCGCCGCGATAGACCGTTTTTGCGGGGATCTCGCCCGACGCGATCTTACAAAATAAACAATCCATTAGCGAATCACGAAAGTCCACGACTTGGTCGTCGTGTTCCCGGCGAGATCGGCAACGCGCACGGTGACGTGCACATCGCCGCGGTGGTAGGTGTACGACGGCATGTATTGGATGAACGTCGGCGTCCGCAGCGACTCGGACGTGACGTCGCGCCCGTCGACCCACATCACGATGCTCGAGGGATTCACCGCAACCGCATCGGCAACGAAGGTTGCGTAGATTGCCGGCGACCGTGTGTTTACCGATGCGCCCTCGCCTGGGGCGAAGTCGGAGATACCGGGCGGCGAACTCGACGCGGACAACGTCTGCGTGGCTTGCACGTCGGGCGCACTGTTCTGTCCAACGCGCAGATGTCCGATAATGGGCACGTCGCTAAAATTCGCCGCATTCGGAATCGCGTAGCTCCCGATGTAGATGCCGGGCGTGCGCTCGGCCATCGCAATGTTCGTAACGTACGAGCCGATGTCGAACGTCGCGGCTCCAGCCGGCGTACCCTGGAGGCCGACGGTGATGTTGTCGCCCGCGCGCTGCGGCCGGCTGGTGTTGAGCGTCACGCTGCTGATCTGCGGCTGCCCGGGTTGCGGCGAGGTGGCCGCGATCGGACGGCTCGCGAGCACCGTGCGTATTTCGTAGGTTTCGACGTTGTAACGCACGGTGACGACATCGCCGATACGCAAGTCGGAGACGGCAGCGGCTGCGCCGTTGAGTACGATCTGTGTCGTGCGATTCGGAATAATGACGTGTCCGTCGGCGATCACAAACTCGCTCGCCGTCGCTGCGGCGATGTGGCCGGTATAGGAGCCGAACGCGTCCTCGACGCGCTCCACGTGCCCGGCGCGATCCATGTAGATGCGCGCGAAGTCACCCGGTCGCACATCGACCAGCTCGCCCGGCACGACGACGTTCGCCGCGACGTCGTGCATCTCGACCGTGGCGTTGGCGCCGATCGGCACGGTGTGGATCGTCGCGTTGTACTCGAGCGTGACCGTGGGCGGATTCGAGTTCACGTCGATCGCGGTGACCGTGCCGAAACGCTCGGCCGAGGTGTGGGTAAGGACTAATCCGCTCGCCGAGCGGCCGACGAGCTGCGCGACGATCGCGACCGTTTGTGTTTGTCGATCGAACGTCGCCTGCGCGCCGAGCACATCGGTGAAAAAGCGCAACGGCACATAGAGGACGTCTTTGACCTCGATCGCGCCGCTGCCGCCGATCCGAAGCGTAATCGCCCGCGCGCCGATTTGCGTCTCGACCTGATTGCCGGCAACCGCGAAGGGAAGTCCCAAGGCCTCGATCGTGCGCCGAACCGGGACGTAAAGTTGGCCATGTACCATCATCGGCGGCGGTTGCAGCGGCAATTTCACGCCATTGATGACGATAGCAATCGTGGCGACCAAAACGTGAATCACCGTTGCTCCCCTACGATTTCACGGTAGACCGCGGCCGTCTCACGCGCGGTGCGATCCCATGTGAGCGCGCGCGCCGCCTCACGTCCACGTTCAACGAGCGTACTGCGCAATGCCTGGTCGTCGAGCACGCGTTCGATCAATCCGCGAGCAGCCTCGACATCGCGCGGCGCGAACGTGAGCGCGGCGCTGGCCACGGGATCGGGAATCGACGTCGTCGTGGCTATTACCGGACAGCCTTGCGCCATGGCCTCCACGAACGGCAAGCCGAAGCCCTCGAGCAGCGAAGGATGCACGAGCGCGGTTGCTCCCGCGTAGTACGAGGCGAGCGCATCGTCGTCAACGTCACCGAGTGCTATCGCGGCGCGGCGATCCCCGGAGATTCGCTGCAGCTCGCCGTTGAAATCATCGGGTCCCGTCAGAAGCAAATCGACCTCGTACCGCGCCGGCAGCGCCGACCACGCCCGCAAGAGAGTCGGCACGTCCTTGTGCGCGCGATGGTTGCCGACGTAGAGCAGAAATGGGCGCGCAGCGCGGTGCGGCTCCGCCTGCACGAAGAAGCGCTCGCGGGGCGCGAGCGGAATGACGCGAATCTTCGCCGGGTCGGCGTCGAGGAGATTCACCAAATCTTCGACCGTGCGACTGTCCGAAGTGATGATTCTTGCCGCGTGCCGAGCCGCTGGCTTCACGACGAACTCGTAGTAGGGGCCGATCGTCGGCTTGTGCAGTTCGCGGTAGCGCAGATGGATCAGGTCGTGAATCGTAAACGTAAAGCGGCCGCCCCGCAACAGCGGGACATACTGCGACATGTAGTGCGCAACGTTGATGCGGTCGCGCCACATCTGTAGCGGCAGCGTGAGCTGCTCGAGCGCCGCGACATTCTCGCCGTCGTCGTAGACACGGTAGTCAAGATCCGGCGCAACGCGCGGTAAGCGTGCAACGACCTCTTCCATGTACGTGCGCATGCCGACCGAGATATGCCGTCCTCGGCGCGCGTCGATTCCGATTCGGGTCATGAGCGCTTGCGATCGCTCCAGGTCTGCCGTAGCGCTTTCCCGGCGACGATCGCGGGATAGAGCGCTGAGTACCACGCGACGAACCAGCCACGCGGTCCATCGAGCACCGCGCCGTGCCGCAGCAGGTTGTTGGCGAAGCGCGGCGGCACAAGTGCCGACTCGCCGAGCCAGCGCAAGGGATTCGCCCGCTGCGCAAGCGCTTCGATCGCGGTGTAGCGCGCATATTTTTCGAGATAGCTGCGCGCATCAGGATAGGAGTAGTGCAAGAGCGCACCACGCAGCTCGCGTTTCACGCCGTCGCAGGCGAGCCGTTCGTGCAGCACCGCGTCGTCGATGCGGGCGGCACTCGTGCGCACCAGCCGCAGCAGCGGCTCGTTGTTCCACAACCGCATCGGCTTGCCGCGAAAGTACGTCGTGCGCCGTACGATGTAGCCGTCGGCATCATCCGGCGCGCCCACAATCGCGTCCCGTAATCGATCGTCGAGCTCCTCGTCGGCGTCGAGCATCAGCACCCATGGCGTCGTGATCTGGCCGAGCCCGTATCGCCGCGCGTCGACGAAGTCGGTCCAGCGCCGTTCGATGACGCGGGCGCCCGACGCAATCGCGTAGCTGACCGTGCGATCAGCCGAGAGTGCGTCGAGCACCAAAATAGGCATCCCGTGCGGCAAACTGCTGATCGCGCGCGGGAGATCGCGCTCTTCGTCACGCGTGAGGATGAACGCGGTAATATCGCTAGGATTCAACGCGTTCGCCGACCGAGCGTACCTCGATCGCGGAACCGCCATGTTTGAGCGCGGCGCCGATGAAGTCGCGATAGAGCGGCGACGGATTGTTCGGCCGCGATTTAAACTCGGGATGCGCTTGCGTGCCGACAAACCACGGATGCATATCGGCCGGCAACTCGATGATTTCGACCAGCGTCGTCTTGCCGACGTTGTGGTGGCCCGAAAAGCGCATGCCCTGTTCTTCGAAGACGGGGCGAAAGCGGTTGTTGAATTCGTAGCGATGGCGATGTCGCTCGCTGATCTCGGGCACGCCGTACGCACGCAGCGCGAGCGAATCAGCATCGAGATTGCAACTATATGAGCCTAAGCGCATCGTGCCGCCGTAGATCTCGAAGTCGCGCTGATCGGGCATGAAGTCGATTACCGGGTCGGGCGTGGTCTCGTCGACCTCGATCGACATTCGCTTTGGCGATGCCGCACACGTTCTGCGCGAACTCCACGCACGCAAGCTGCATGCCGAAGCAAATGCCGAGGAACGGAATCTTGCGCTCGCGCGCATAGCGGATCGCTTGCAGCTTGCCGTTGACGCCGCGCGCACCAAAGCCGGGAGCAACCAAAATGCCGTGCGCGCCTTCGAGCACGCCGACGCCCTGCGTCTCGACCGTCACCGAATCGATGCGCTTGATCTCGACCTCGGCATTGTGATAGATACCGGCGTGATGGAGCGCTTCGACGATCGAGATGTAGGCGTCTTTGAGTTCGACATATTTGCCGACCAGCGCAATGCGGATGCGATGCCGCGGCTCCATGATGCGATCGACGATCTTCGTCCACTCGTCGAGCTTGGGCGCATTCGTCGGTAAGCCAAGCTTACGCACCGCGGCACTCGGCGAGGCCTTCCGCTTCGAGGTTTAGCGGCACCTGATAGATCGTCTTCGCGTCGATGTTCTGCACGACTGAACCTGGCGGCACGTCGCAGAAGAGCGCGATCTTCTCCTTGAGCTCGATCGGCATTGCAATCGCGGACTGCGTACGGCACACGATCGCATCGGGCGAGATACCAATGCCGCGCAGTTCGCGCACCGAGTGCTGGGTCGGCTTGGTCTTCAATTCGTCGGCGGCGCCGAGGTGCGGCACGAGCGTGAGGTGACAGTACATCACGTTTTCATCGCCGACATCGTAGCGCATCTGGCGGATCGCTTCGAGGAACGGCAGCGACTCAATGTCGCCGACCGTACCGCCGACTTCGACGATGCACACGTCGGCGTGGCTCGCTTCGGCGACGCGTTTGATGTGCGCCTTGATCTCGTTGGTGATATGCGGAATTACTTGAACGGTTGCGCCCAAATATTCGCCGCGGCGTTCTTTTTCGATGACGGAGTTGTAAACTTGGCCGGTCGTCACGTTGTTCGCGCGAACCAGATTCTCGTCGATGAACCGCTCGTAGTGTCCGAGATCGAGGTCGGTTTCGGCGCCGTCTTCGGTGACGAAGACCTCGCCGTGCTGATACGGGTTCATCGTGCCCGCGTCAACGTTAATGTAGGGATCCAGTTTCTGGATCGAAACGCTGATGCCGCGCGCTTTGAGGAGTCGTCCGAGGGATGCTGCGGTGATGCCCTTGCCGAGCGAACTCACCACGCCGCCGGTGAAGAAAATGTACTTCGCCATCTCGGGTTGTGTTTATTCGAGCTAGACCGGGGTCTCCACCTTGATAAAGCGCTCGCGGCCGCCGTAGTCACGCTCCAGCGTGACGGTTGCTTCCGGAAACGCTGCCTGCGCGATTGCGAAGAGCCCGGGCGCGATCGGCGGCGCCCCTTCCGCGAGCAATAGCCCGCCCGGCCGCAGTAGCGGAGGTACGCCTTCGAAGAAGCGGCGATACATGTCGAGGCCGTCGGCGCCGGCGTAGAGTGCGATTGCCGGCTCGAAGCGCAGCGTGGCATCGCCTTCGCCCTCGGGCACATAGGGCAGGTTCGCGACGACTGCATCGTAGCGCCGCTTCTTCACCGGCTCGAGCAGATCGCCGAGATAGAACGCGACTTGCCGATCGAGCAAGCCGAGGCGCTGGCGGTTTTCGATCGCGACGACGAGCGCTTCAGGTGAAGCGTCGACGGCGTCAACGCGGGCGCGCGGCACTTCGGCCGCAATCGTCAACGCGATGGCACCGCTGCCCGTGCCAACGTCGAGCACACGCGAGTTCCCGCGCGCGCGCAGAAAGACAATCGCCGCCTCGACGAGATGTTCGGTTTCCGGACGCGGAATCAACACGCGCGCATCGACCATAAATTCGCGGCGATAGAATCCGGCGGTTCCAATGATATACGCAAGCGGCTCGCCCGCCTCGAGGCGCGCGTTGAGCTCGTTGTATCGTGCGAGGGTTGCTTCGTCGAGCGGCTCGTCGCCGTGGGCGCGCAGATACGCCGGCGACCTGCCGGTTACGAACGCTAGGAGCCTCTCGGAGTCATCCACTATGGCACCACCGGCAACGGCGTTGGAGCTCCGCATGAAGCCTTCTGAGCCCAGGGAACAGCCCGCGCACATACGGGTCAAATAAGATGTTGCAGCGTTCGCCGATAACGTGGCCACCTCGGTCTGCCCATTCTGGCTCGCCGTTCTAACGTAGATTACGAGCGGCACCTCAGGAGTTGCGAGTTCGGCAAAGCGTAGCTTGGCACGTAGCGGCCCGTAGGTCTTCGAGCGAAGGACGCGCAGCAACCACGCGCGCTGCTCGCGCGAAACATGGATGGCGGCCGGCCCAAATGCTGCCGAAGCGTGATACGTGACAAAGGCGGCCGACGCGATCGGCGACGGAGTCGCGACCGGCACTGGACGTAACGTCTAACCCCTTCATATAGTCCGTTTGCTGCGACGTCGTGCGCGCGCAAGCGGAAAACAATAAGAGCGCGGCTATCCCGGTTGCAAGCGTCCTGTGCCGTCCTTCGACTTCGCTCACTTCGTTCGCTACGCTCAGGATGACAAGGAGCTTAAGCCGGTTGGGCTTCGCCCGCGAGCAGGCGCGCTTGTTCGTCGGCGAGCAGGTCGTCGACGAGTGGGGTGAGCGCGCCGTCCATGATGCCACGAATATTGCCGTAGCTTTCATTGATGCGGTGATCGGTCACGCGGTCTTGCGGAAAGTTGTAGGTGCGAATCTTCTCGGAGCGATCGCCGGTGCCGACTTGGCTACGCCGCAGCGATCCCATCGCTTCTTCTTTTTCGCGTTGCTGCCGTTCGTAGAGCATCGCGCGCAGCATCGTCATCGCCTTTTCGCGGTTCTGCATCTGCGAACGCTCTTGCTGCGACGCAACGATGAGGCCCGTCGGTACGTGGGTGATGCGAATCGCCGATTCGGTCTTGTTGACGTACTGGCCGCCCGCACCTGAGGCTTTGTAGGTATCGATTTGCAGATCCGTTTGCTTGATGTCGATCGGCACGTCAGCATCGACTTCTGGCAAAACGGCAACCGTTGCAGTAGAGGTGTGGATGCGGCCCTGCGCTTCGGTTGCGGGCACGCGCTGCACGCGGTGCACGCCCGACTCGTATTTGAAGTAGCGATACGGCGAATCGCCCTTCACGCCAAAGACGATTTCTTTGTACCCGCCGGCTTCGCTCTCGTTCTCGGAGACCAGCTCAACGCGCATACCGCGCGACTCGGCAAAGCGCATGTACATGCGCGCGAGATCGCCGGCAAAGATCGCCGCCTCGTCGCCGCCTGCGCCCGCGCGGACCTCGATGAAGACATCCTTGCCGTCGTCGGGGTCTTTGGGAACCATCAGCAACGCAAGCTGGTCTTCAAGCTGCGCTTTGTGCACGCGCAGCTCTTTGAGTTCTTCCGCCGCAAGCTCGCGAAGTTCGGCATCGCTGCCCTCGCCAAGAAGCGCCTCGCTGCCGTCGATCTCATCTTGCACTTTGCGATACTGCCGATAGGTGGTGACCGTCTCTTCGAGCGTCGCGCGCTCCTTAACGAGCGCGGTGTAGCGCGTCTGATCGAAACCGCCCGCCGGATTGGCCAACTCCGCCTCGATCTCGTCGAAGCGCCGGACCATTGTGTCGAGGCGTGCGATCACGCTTGCATTCAACTCAGCCATAGTTCACGTGCCCAGGGTAATGAAAAGACGAGCTGCGATGCAGCTCGTCTTCGAACCTTGGACGGGGTAGCTACGCTTCGACGGCCTTCTTTGCTTCCTTAGTGGCCTGGCGTTGCGCGGCTTCTTCTTTCTTCTTCGCGGCAGCAGCGGCACGCTGGTTGAACTTGTCAACGCGGCCGGCCGTATCGATCAGCTTCTGCGTGCCCGTGAACAGCGGGTGACACGCCGAACAGATCTCGACGCCGATTTCTTTCATCGTCGAGCCGGTGGTAAATACGTTGCCGCAGGCGCAGTGGACGCGCGCTTCGGCGAACCAATTGGGGTGGATCTTCTCTTTCACAACCCCATGATTATAGCAGGGGGCGCAAGAGGGGCAACCTCCCTAGGGAACTGTCTGGCCGGTGATCGCCTGGATCAGGTGTCCCGCGAACGGGACGCCGACGCCCGAGACCAGGTCGTAACCCGGGCCGGCGCTTGCTCCCGGCACCGGGCTCGCCGGCGCATAGGTCGGATTGGCCATCTGGTTGTCGCCGTAGACGATGTCGTAAAACACCTGATTGTATGCAAGCGCCGGCGCGACACCGGCGATCTTCGTGCCTGCGTAGATCGCGTAGAGGTACGGGTGCCGCATTGCCGAGACGCCACGGTGCCGGACCGGTGCCGCCCGCGCACATTCCCGCGCTCGGATTTTGTTTGCACGCGCTCAATACGTCGGCCCACATCGCGGCCATCTGTGGCGCCGCAACAGACGTGCCGCCGATGTCGCTGAGCTGGCCGCCGCAGCCGTTGACTGCGTTGTTCGACCGTCGACACGCCCGTGCTCGGATCGCCGAGCATCGACACGTCGGGCTGCTCGCGGAATGATGCGCTCAGCGCGGTTTGCTGCCACGGTGGAGCCGGGATGTCTGCAGGTAAATTAGCCGTGTAACCGCCCACATTCGAAACGCCGCCGCCCGAACCGCCGAGCGCGCCGTATCCCGCCGGAATGCCAAGCAGGTTATTCGGCTGCGATTCAAACGTCGTGATGCCCCACGCCACCCACGGCCCCTGCGTCTGTCCATATGCATTCACCGGCGCAGTCACGCCGCCAACGGATGTGACGCTCGGATCGCCCGACGGATACGAGACGCACTGATACGGTAAGTAGAGATCTCCGCTAAAGCACTCGGCAGAGCCGTCGTCACCCGACGAGACAAAGACCGCAATGCCTTCGGATCGCCAGCTCCGCAAATTCAAGTTGGCTATAGGACCCGACGTAGGGATTCGATCCAGAGTTGTAGCCTGTCCAGCCCTGCTGCGGTTCACCGCCACCGTAACTGAGCGAAAGCACATCGGCCTGGTTATCATTGATCGCCTGCATGATCTCCGGATCGGCTTCCAACAACCCGATGAGCGGTGCGCCCGCGTTGTTGCCGGTAGTCGGGCACGTGCCCGGGAACGCGACACCAGTGCAATCATTGGCGTTGTACGCGAGGTAGAAGAGCACGTTCGCACTGGGCGCGAGCGTAGCAGCTTGTTGCGTGTCGAGCTGCGCCTCGCCATCTTCCGGATTGCAGCCGGGGAGCGATCCGCCGCAGGGCGGGGTTACCGGCGGTGGCGTCTGGAACGCGCTCGAGTACGGAAACACGCACGAGCCGGTGCATCCGCTCTTCACGAGCGCGGTCGCAACGGGGGATGGTGCGACGTCGACTTGCGTAACGGTCGCGGCTTGCGTGGTGTTGGTCTGCATGAGATATGAGTTGAGGTCGACATCGCCGTGTCCGACCGTAGTTGTATTGATCGGGCCCGTAGCGATGATCCCGAGATTGATGCCGCCCCCACTATCGCCTGCACCGTATGCGCCGGCGTAATCGAACGCAGCGCGGACCGTCGATGGCGAATAGCCGACCGTGTACCCGGCGTTGGCTCGCGGCGGCGTAATGATATAGGTGTGATTTCGTTGCAACCGCACGACGCCGCTGATCGCGTCGACGGCAAGCTGCTGCATGAAGTGCGGCTGCGTCGTCGGCGCGATGAACTTCTGCCCGTTGAGTTGGTACAGACCGAAGGTCGTGCCGAAGGCGCGCTCGAGATTCGCTTGCGGGCCCGCGACGCTGAGCAACAACCGCTGCTTCCATCCGCTGACGACAAGGCCGTTGTTGGCAAAGTACTGCGCCACGGCTTGATAGTCGCTCTGTTTCGCGCCGAACTGCGTCGCGATCTGATCCGGCGTCAGGAAATGCCGGAAGCTACCCGAGGTTGGATCCTGCACAGCCTGCGCATAGGCAATCAAGCCCGTTGCGTTCTGTTGGTGCACCAGTACCGACACATTGAGATTTGCGTTCGTAACGGGGCCGACGTATGTCGCCCCGGCCATCGCGCCCTGACCGTAGGCTTGCACGAGCAGTTGCGGCGGGATCGCGCTATTGCCGTTCGTCACGGGCAGCGGTTGCGTTGCGGGCACGTTCCCGCCACCACTACCGCACGCGGCGAGTGCAATCGCGAACGCGGCTGCGGCCGCGAAAGCTAAGCGGCGGTTCACTTCACACCTCCAAGATGGCGCGCGGCAAGGTTGTGCGTTAGCGTCTCCATTCGTTTCGCGCGCTCGAGTGCGCGCTGGAACGCGATGCCCGATGCATGTGCGGCGATGCTCGCGCTGAGCCCGGGCACATTGCCGACGCTCATCGGACGCGTGCTGGTATCGCCTGCCGGCGCGGTCTCGTACCAGTACGATTCACTGATCGTATTGGTCTGCACCGGCGCCGAGGTCAGCGGAACATAGACGATGTACGGCGTGTCGAAGTTGTAGTCGTAGTAGACGTTCTGCACGTCGCTGATCACGACACACTCCGGTCCAACCGTTGTGCTTCCCGCAAAGTTCGTCACCACGTACGAATCGATCGTCTCGGTCTCGCTGTAGCCGAGCACCGGGTCGATGATCGAGATCACGCGGTTGAAGTCGTCGGTCGACGTCATCCCTCCGCTCGGTTGACACTGTGATGGCGGCGTCGTCGCGCCTTTATCCGTCGTCATGTCGCTGTATAACGTGGGATTCGGGCCGAACCAGGCCGGAATCGAAAGTGTTTGCGCGCCAGGATTGATCGTGACTAAGATCGAGCCGGCCGAAGGCGCCGCGTAGCCGAATACGACCTCACCGCTATCGATGTTGTATGTGCCGGAACCGTCGGCGTTGACGTTGATCGTGTTCTGGCCGCCACCCGGAATCGTGTCGGTCTCCGTATAGGTCCCGCTGCTCGCGTACGTGCGTTGCGTGGTTGTGCTGTCCGCAAGCGTTGCGAAGACGGTCGACGGCGGTCCGTTTGTAATCGTGCCGCTGAACGGCAACGGCGACGGCGATTGCGTAGACAAGCGGATTGCTGTACGTCGTGACCGTCGAATCGTTGACTTCATCGGTCGTCGTTTCGCTCAGTTCGGCGAAACTCTGCGCCGCCGGTGCCGACGTCGGTTCCACGACGGCGACGGTATTTGTCGTGACCGCGTTGGTGGCGTACGCTATCGGTCTCGGTGCTGGTCTCGTTGACTTGCGAACCCGGTGCCGGCAGTTGTGTTTACGGTAATAGCAACCGTCGCATTGGCGGTCGCGGTGGGCATTGCGCACGGTGTTGCGCGCGCGATCGTCGACGTCAGCGTGCCGCTGTAAGTAAATCCGGCGCCCGGCGTAATCGGCTGCACGCCGACGAGCTCGGGATGCGCCGAACTGGCGCGCGTCGTGGCTTGCACGCCGACACATCCGCTCGGATTCGGCGGGGGCAACGTGCCGCCGGTATAGATTGCAAAGTACACCGAAGCGCCGCTTGCGAGCGTTATCGTTCCGCTCTGCGGCAGCGTCACCCAGAAGCCTTGCGCGTTATAGAACGCCGCCTCGAAGCCTGACGCCGTGATCGTCGGAATCGCCGAGATCGTCACCGCGCTCGACGCAGTTAACGTGAAGTACGCGGTTGTGGTAAACGGCCCACCGGATTGCGCGGTATGTACGCGCGAACTGGTAGCAATGCGTGCGCTCGAGGCCGTACGTCCGGGCACGAGATTGAGTTCGCTCGTCGCGCTGGGCACGCTCGTCGACGCGCTGATCGTTGCCGAGCCCGTTCCCGGGGCAAAGCTGATCGTTCCGCTATAGGAGGTGCCCGCGGCAACCGGCAATGGTGCCGTGGTCGCGCTCGCGCCTAGGGTGACTGCCACAGAGGGCCCGGCGCTTGGTGTAGGGGTCGGCGTGGACGGCGGCGCTGTCGGCGGGGGACTCCCCGAGCCACCTCCGCCGCAAGCAGCAAGGGCTGCTGCTAGAATAACCGCACCCAGAAATCCAAAGCGAGCGTACACGCAGGCTCTCCTAATGAAGGACGAGACGAGTCAGCCGTCCTTACCGTTACTTTAGTAGCATACCTGCGGAGCAAAGATGAGAAACGGATTACTTTTCACATTCATCACATTAATAATGATAGCCGCACTGCCGACGCAGCGCAGCGATAGCGCACAGCAAGACGTCGCGATGATTCGCAATTCGGGTTCCACCAATACCTCAGGATTCACGATTACGCTAGCGCCCGATGGAACCGGAAACGTCAGCATGCCAGGCGGGAATCCGCGCGCGATCGCGATTGCGCCCGATCTCACCGCGCACTTCTTCACGGATCTACACGCAGCGCACGGTGAGAACGGACCCCCGTCGCATTGCATGAAGAGCGCGTCATTTGGAACCACCACAACGGTTGCGTGGCAAGGCTGGCACTCGCCCGACCTTCAATGCCCTCCCTTCTCAGCGAACATGGGAGCGCTCGTTAAAGACGTCCAGTCGATCGAGGCAGCGGCTGGTGTCGGCCCCGGCGGACCGCGGCGAATCGGACTTCCTCCCAGCGTCCGCAAGAATCCGCCCGCGACCCCCGAAGTGCAGCCGACGTGAAATACCCGGTCCTGATACTCGCCGCCGCGGCTTGCCTCGCCGCGACCCCGACCCAACAATCGCAGCCGACGCCACCGCCGTCGCCGCCGCCGCTTACCAATACGCTACCGACAGCGACGCCCGTGTCGAACGCAGCGCCGACGACAACGCCGACGCCGAATCTCGACACGATCTTCGGCGGTCCGCAGGCGTCACCGAATCCGAAGGGCAGCAAACCGTCGACAAAAGGCACGCCGAAACCACCGCCGCAAGTGCGCAAAGGTCTCGACGGCGTGTGGGAGATCGAAATTCAACGCGGCCCGAAGACCGACTACGAGCATATGAATCTGTTGCAGACGGGGCAGACCCTCAGCGGCACGTATCTGACCAAGGAAAAAAAGAAGTATCCGATTACCGGATCGCTCGACGAACAGAACAACGTGCGTCTCGTGATATCGATGCCAGACGGCACAACGATTCTGCTCGAAGCACGCGTGGATGGGACGACCGACATGCTCGGCATGTTCACCGACGCAGCGGAGCGCGTACCGTTCACCGCGGCCTATCGCCCGAAAGAGAACTGGCTCGAAAACATCAACGCGCAGCCCGGCGGAATCGGCGGTCCGGGCGGCGGACCTTAGGAGCCACCTATCGGCGTGACGAAACGCCGAGCATGCAAGATCGCACCTTCGGATTCTCCACGCGAGCAATTCACGCGGGGACGCCGCCCGACCCGACGACCGGCTCGCGCACGATGCCGATCTATCAAACGGCGGCCTACGTGTTCGGCACAACCGAACAGGCTGCCGAACTCTTCCAACTGCGCAGCTACGGGCATATTTACAGTCGCATAAGCAATCCGACGGTTGCGGCGTTCGAGGAACGCATGGCTTCGCTCGAAGGTGGACTCGGCGCAGTCGCGTTCTCGAGCGGTCTCGCCGCACAACTATGTACGATCCTTGCGCTCGCGCAAGCCGGCGACCACATCGTGAGCTCGCAGAATATCTACGGCGGCACGGTCACGCAGTTTACCGTCACCCTCAAACGCATGGGCATCGAATCGAGCTTTGCGCCGGTCGACGACTACGACGCGCTCGAAGCCGCGATCACGCCGCAGACCAAGTTACTTTTTGCCGAGACGATCGGCAATCCGTCGGGCGCGCTCGCCGATCTGCCGGCGCTCGCGAAGCTCGCACATAAGCACGGCATTCCGCTCGTCGTCGACAACACGTTCGCCTCGCCGTACCTTTGCCGCCCGATCGAAGCGGGCGCCGATATCGTCGTCCATTCGGCGACGAAGTTCATCAGCGGTCACGGCACCACGATGGGCGGCGTCATGATCGACGGCGGCCGGTTCGATTTTGCGAGCGGCAAATTTCCACTGCTCTCGCAGCCGAGCCCCGGCTATCACAACAAAGTGTTCACGGAAACGTTCGGTGAGTATGCATTCTTGATGCGCTCGCGCGCTGAAGTCTTACGCGATGTGGGCGCGCAGATGTCGCCGATGGATGCGTGGATCTTGCTGCTTGGGCTGGAGACGCTACCGTTGCGCATGGATGCGCATCTACGCAACACCAAAGCGATCGTCGCGTTCTTGCAATCGCGACCCGAAGTCGAATGGGTACGGGCGCCGCAGTTGGGCTCGATCTTCACCTTTGGCATTCGCGGGGGCCGCGAAGCGGGGCGTCGGTTCATCGACGCCCTCGAACTGTGGAGCCACCTCGCGAACGTCGGCGATGCCAAGTCGCTCGTTATCCATCCGGCCTCCACGACGCACTCGCAATTAAATGATGACGAGATGCGCAAAGCCGGCGTGGCCCCTGAGGCGGTGCGCCTGTCGGTCGGGCTCGAAGACGCGGGCGACCTGACGTGGGACCTCGGAAATGCACTCGAAGCCTCGCAGCGCGGCTCGCTCGCCGAGGTGGTGCGATGATCCTCGAGACACCAGCGCAACGCCGCGCCTTGCTCGAGCGTTCGAAAACCGTGGCGGTCGTCGGCGCCTCAAACAACCCGTTGCGCCCGAGTTACACCGTCTTCTCCTACCTGCGCACGCAGCATCGCTTCGAAATCGCCGCGATCAACCCGACGATTACCGAGATTGACGGCGTGCCCGCGTACCCGTCGCTTACCACCTATGCACAGGCGCACGGCGCCCCCGATATCATCGACGTGTTTCGCAAGCCAAGCGAGGTCGTGCCCTTGGTCCAGGAGGCGATTGCGGTCGGTGCCAAGGCGATTTGGTTTCAGTATGGCGTTGTCAACGAGGAAGCCATCGCATTGGCCGATAAGGCAGGGCTCTCCGTCGTCGTAGACCGCTGCATGAAGGTCGAGAGCGCCCGGTTCAACGGCGGCCTTTCAACGTCCGGACTCAACTCGGGTATCATTACCAGCCGCCGAAGCGAGAGCCACGCGTGAATTACTCAACCGAAGCCTGGGAACTCGACGCCGATATCTTGAGCCGGATCGAACGCTGGCACAAGTTCGATGAAGCGATTCCCGACGATGCTTTCAACGAGCTGGCGCTGCGGATCTTCGCGCACCAATTGCGCTACAACGAACCGTATGCAAAATATTGCGCAACGCAAGGCGTAACGCTCGAACGCATGCCCGATAACTGGGAAGCGATTCCAGCAGTTCCAAGCGCGGCGTTCAAAGAGGCCGCGCTTGCCACATTCCCACCGACGCAAGCCGAGCTCACCTTCGCGACCAGCGGCACGAGCGGTATGGCCAGCGGTCACCATTATATGGAAAACGCGCGCCTCTACGACGCGGCGCTCCTGGCCGGGTTCGATCATTTCATGCTGCCCGACCATATCCGGTTGCGCTACTTGAACCTCGTCCCGAATCCCGCACATCAGCCACACTCGTCGCTCGGCTACATGATGGCACGCGTGAGCGAAGCGCGCGGCGACGGCGCAACCTCCTGGTATCTCGAGGGCGACCGCATCAACATCGAGGCACTCATCGGCGATCTCGAGGGCGCAGTCGAGCACGACCGCCCCGTTTGTATTGCAACGACCGCCTTTGCACTCGTACATATACTCGATGCGCTGCACGAACGGCATCGGTACTTCGCGCTGCCCACGGGTTCGCGCTTGATGGAAACGGGCGGTTTCAAAGGCCGTTCGCGCGTCGTCGATCGCGACGATCTCTACGCGCGCACGGCCGAACGCTTCGGCATGATCAACTGCGCGATCGTCGCCGAATATGGCATGTGCGAGCTGACCTCGCAGTACTACGACGACGTGATGCTGCTCGGACACGACCATACGATTTCGCAAACGCGCTTTAAGCTCTCGCCGCCTTGGCTACGGCCACGCGTCGTCGACGTCGAAGGCAAGACCGTTCCAAATGGCGTGGTCGGCGCGCTCGTCCACGTCGACCTCGCGAACCGCGCCTCGTGCGTCGCGATCCAAACCGAAGATTTGGGCGTGCAGTTCGACGATGGCCTGGTGCTGATCGGACGCGAGTCGGGTGCGGCACTGCGCGGCTGCTCGCTCGCCGCCGAGGAACTTGTCGTGCGATGAATGCGCTTCGCGCCGTGCCGGCACGAGCGATCGTGCGCGCGGTCGCGGATGCCGCGACGCGATGGAGCGACGCCGACTTCCCACCCCGCGTTCGTTTGCTCCAGCATGTCGTCGATCGCACGGGGTATACCGAGCCGGTCGTCGAGCACGCGCTGGATCAACTCTTTGGCTCGCTGACCGTTGACGCGCTCGAAGCAACCATCGCGGGGGAACTCGGTTCGCTCGATGCGCTGGATGATTTCGCGCTACGCCCTGGTCGCGCTCGCGCGCGCGCGCTAGCCGCCGGGAACGTCTGCGTGATCTCGAGCCGCACGACGATCGGCGTCGCAATCATTCCCGCGGTCTTTGCGCTCTGCGCGAAGTGTGACGTTCTGGTGAAAGATCGCGAGGATGGGCTCGTGCGCGCCTTCTTCAGCACGCTGGCTGAGGAACGCGGGGAATTCACCGAAGCCGCGCGGGCACAAAGCTGGGAAGGCGAAAGCGATGCGTCGACCATCGGCGGCTTTGACGTCGTCGTTGCGTTCGGCAGCGACGCGACGCTCGCGCGGATTGCTGCCGCAACCCAAGGCGCACGCTTCATCGGCTTCGGCTCGCGCGCATCGATCGGCTACGTCGCGCGCGAGGAGCTCCGCGACATCGCCTCCGCGACCGCGATTGCGGCCGGCGCTGCGCGCGATTTGGTGCTCTACGAAACCGAAGGCTGCCTGTCGCTGCACGCGCTCTTCGTCGAACGCGGTGGCGCGATTGACCCGGCGCAGTTCACGAAGATCGTGGCGCAAGAGGTCGAACGCGCATCGGTCGAGTTTCCGCCCGGGGTGCGCGATGCGCGCGCGAGCGCCCGCATTGCGAGTGCGCGTAACTTGGCTGCCTTTCGCTCTGCCGCCGGCAACGGGAGCGTCTTCTCGGATGCGCGTGGCTCGTATCTCGCCGTGCTCGATCCGCCGGTCAGCGAGCCGCCGGCATTTCTACCCCGCGCGCTCGCAGTGCATGCCGTGGACGGACCGGGTGAAGCGATTACCTATCTCGCGCGGCACGATGTTCCCGTCGAGGCGGTCGCGATCGCGGGCAAGCGCGCCGACCTGCGCACGTTTGCGATTGAAATCCGCGCACATCGCATCGCGCGCTTTGGCGATCTGCAACGCCCGCCGCTCGGGGGCAATCATGGCGGACGTGCGCGCATCGCCGACTTCGTCACGTGGATCACGGACGAACGATAAGGTGCTCCTGTGAACGAAGATCTCGAACGCGTTGTCGGCGAGATCCCCGGACCGCAGACGCGCGTACTCACCGCACCGCTTCTTGCGCACGAGTCGCGCAACGTCACCTATGTCGGTGAAGACTTTCCGGTCTTCTGGAAATCGGCAAGCGGCGCAACCGTCGTTGATGTCGATGGAAACCGGTATATCGATCTGACCGCGGCGTTCGGCGTGGCGAACGTCGGCCACAGCAACCCGGCGGTCGTACACGCGGTCGCGGAACAGGCTGCCTCCCTGATGCACGGCATGGGCGACGTGCATCCGACCGCAGTGCGCACACAACTGCTCGAACGCCTCTCACGCGTGTTACCCAGCGGCCTCGATAAAACGTTTCTTGCAACCACCGGCTCCGAAGCCGTCGAAGCCGCGCTAAAAACCGCGATGCTTGCGACCGGGAAACATCGCTTCGTCGCCTACGAGGGGGCCTATCACGGACTCTCGCTCGGCGCACTTGCGATCAGCGGCATTCCGAAATTCGTCGAGCCGTTTGCGCCGCTCGTCCCCGACGTCGCGTTACGCCTGCCCTACCCCGATGCGCTGCAAACCGATGCAAAGCATGCACTCGCGCAACTGCGCGATGCACTCGACGTGCACGACGATATTGCCGCGATCGTGATCGAGCCGATCCAAGGACGCGGTGGCTGCATCGTGCCGCCCGATGGCTATCTTGCCGGACTGCGCAACTACTGCGACGCGCACGGCATCCTGTTGATCTTCGACGAGATCTACACCGGGTTCGGACGCACCGGCAATTGGTTTGCGTGCGAGCACGATCATACGATTCCCGATATCATGTGCATCGGCAAGGCGATGGGCGGCGGATTCCCGATCAGCGCCGCCGTTGCGCGCCCGTCGGTGATGGACGCCTGGCCGCGCTCGACCGGCGAAGCGCTGCACACCTCGACCTATCTCGGTAACCCGATGGGCTGCGCCGCGGCGCTTGCGACGATCGACGAGCTGGAACGTCTCGCGCTGCCGGCGCAAGCGCGCGAACTCGGCGAATTGATCGAGAAGCGGCTCGATGCGCTGCTCGACCATCCGGCGGTCGTCGCTAAGCGTGGGCGCGGTGCCATGTGGGGCTTGCAGATGCGCAGCGCCGAAGAGGCCGATCGTGTCGTCAAAGCAGCGCTCGCGCGCGGCGTCATTCTGCTGCAAGCCGGCCTGCATGGCGAAGTGCTCTCAATCACGCCGCCACTCGTCATTTCACCCTTGCAACTCCATCGCGCACTCGAATTGATCAAAGAGGTCCTGTGAAAACGTATCGCATCGGCATCAGCGGCGCCGGCTTCGGCGTCAAGGCCCATCTTCCGGCGTTACTCGCCCATCCACGCTTCGAGGTCGTTGCGCTGGCATCGCCGTCGAGCGCGCAAGCGATCGCCGCCGAACGCAAGATCCCGCACGCGTTCACGAGCGCGCAGGCGATGATCGCCGGATGCGAACTCGATGCGATTACGATCGCGTCACCGCCCTTTACGCATCGCGACGCCGTGCTCGCCGCGCTCGACGCCGGCTTACATGTAATGTGCGAGAAGCCGTTCGCGCTCAATGTTGAGGAAGCCGAAGAGATGGTCGCAGCCTCGCGCGATGCGGGCACGGCCTGCGGTATCGCGCACGAGTTTCGCTTCGTTCCGCAACGCCAGGCGATCAAAGAGCTCATCGTCAACGGGCACCTCGCGCCGCTGCGCGAGCTCGAGATCACGCACCTTACGACGTTCCTACGCGAGGATTCGATCTTCAAAGAGCGCGGCTGGTGGTTCGAACGCGAGAAGGGCGGCGGTATGGCCAACGCGATCTTCTCGCATTTGATCGACGGCGCTAATTACGCGATCGGACGGGCGCCGCACAAGACCATGGGCTTCTTGCGCACCGCAAACAAGACGCGCCGTGACGCTCAGGGCGAGTTCACAAGCACGGTCGACGACGGCTGCTTTGCGTTGCTGGACTACGGCGACGGGCTCGTTGCTCGCCTCACCACCGATGCGACCACGGCAATTGAATCGTTTACGTTTGCCGTGCACGCCGAGAATCGCACGGCCGTCGCGAGCGGCCCCGGAGCGATGGATACCACGCTCTACAGCATCGACGCTGACGAGACGAGCGAGCTGCAATGCAAGCCCTCGCCCTACGCAAAGTTCGCGAGCATCCTTCCGAACGTGCCGTACCTGATGGAACTCTACGACGAGTTCGTCAAACAGATCGAGACCGGCGAGAGCGCGTTACCCACATTCCAAGACGGTCTTGAAACGCAACGCGTCCTCGCCGCAATCGGCTACTCATACCCAACGTAACTCAGTGTCATCCCGAGCGTAGCTGCGAAGCTGTGTCATCCCGAGCGTAGCTGCGAAGCAGCGTAGTCGAGGGACCGACGTTACCCCATGCGATCGCGGCCGCGAGCATATCGCTTGAGATCATCCCACGCCCCTTCGGCGAAGGCTCGCTTCTTCCGATGCGACCACGATTTGAGCTGCTTTTCAAAGCCGATCGCGTCGGTTATCTCGCCAAATTCGGAAACGTGGATCAGGCGCAGCGGGCGGCGATTGAACGTGTAGCAGTTCGGGTCGATCCCATCGCAGTGTTGTCCGAAGCGCCGCTCGACGTGGTTCGTAACGCCAACGTAGAACGTACCGTCGAAACAGCGCAACATATATACGTAGTAGCGTTTCACAGGTTGCCATCTGCGTAATCGCTGCGCAATGGCAAGTGCCGGTCCCTCGACTACGCTCGGGATGACACAGCCGGTCCCTCGACTACGCTCGGGATGACACAGCCGGTCCCTCGACTACGCTCGGGATGACACAGCCGGTCCCTCGACTACGCTCGGGATGACACAGCCGGTCCCTCGACTACGCTCGGGATGACACTGCTACACGTAGTCGGCGAGGGTGAGGTCGACATTGTGCGTCGTGCCATCTTTGGTCTTGACGACAAGATGGACGACGTCGCCGGGTTTCCCGATGAGCGTTTCTCGGATCGATCGCAGCGTCATCGTTGAGACCGCGGCACCGTTGATTGCCTGAATTGTCTCGCCTTTCGTTAGGCCCGCCGTAGCAGCCGGAGTGCCCGCGCGCACATCAATGATCGTGATTGCACCAGTGTTGATGAGAAAGAGGCCGCTACGATCCCACGCATCCGGAGCGTCGTACGAGGCATTGGGTGTAAGGGTCATGGTAAGTGCATCGTAGTCGAAGGTTGCCGTGAAGCGCTTCCAGACTCCGCCGCCCACGTTCGCGCTCACAAACGGTGTCGCAAACGCACCTTCGGTCTGCGTCGTGTAATCGCCGATTATGTTTTGCAGCGTGAACGGCCCAAAGGCGAACGTCGCGGTACGCCCGAGCTGCCCAAGCGCCGGACCACCCACACCGAAGCCATTGACTCCCGTCGCCGAGAGTTTCGCCGGTATCACCTGCGGGTGCGCTTTCATAAAGGGCGCAAAGAATGTGAGGGAGTCGCGTGCTCCGGTGTCGACGGTACACACGGCCGGAACGGTATTGATTGCACACGCGAATTGCGGCTGCGTACCGTTTTGCGCGATAGGCACGACGCTCGAACCCGCCGGCGCCGCATACGTTCCGGGCATGTGAAAGATGACGGCCTTGTTCGCATAGTCGAAGGTTGTGACAAACCGCGAGAGCACCTCGTAGCCGATCAGTCCGTCAACCGGCAAACCTGCGGTGAGGCCGAAGCCCTTGCGCACAGGTGCCACAAGGAAAACTTGATCGCTAACTGTGGCGTCGCCGGCTTGCAACGTCTTGACGAGCGCAAAGCTCGAGCCTTCGGTGGTATTGCCGACACCGCTCAGTTGCATTCCGCCGCTTCCGTTCGCGCCGATCTCAGCTGCAACCGCCGGATCGAGGACGTTCGCGCCGCCCGTGTCAAAGATAAAGTGGTACGGCCCCTTGCCGTTAAGCATGACGTTAAGATACACATGATTTTCGGAAAGCTGGATTGGGACCGAGGCTTGCGTCGCGCCGTTCGCGATCGAGAAATCGTGCGGCTTGGACGTGGGCTTTGCAAGGCGTGCGGCTCCGCCCGGCGGATCGACAGCAGCGGATGTTGCCGTGACTGTCGTGTCATTGCCTTGCACGCTCGTCGTGACGGCGAAGGGCACCATCAATCCGTGTACGGGTTGGTACTTCGCAAACGTGACCGTGATGGCAAAAGGACCGAAACTCTGCACCATGCGCATCGGCAAGTGCGTAACGCGGTCGAACCAAACGTCAGCCGGCGCTTTTGACCCGGGAGCAGTGACGCTCAGGACGTCGTACGTGTGTCCATGGTCGCTCTTCGTGCCGGCCCACGTGACCGTCGCACCGCCATAGTACGGCTTCCACAAATCGTAGTTCGAGAGAAACGCTTGCGTAATCGCATTCGCGCGCCCCGTATCACTCGCATCGACGATCACGAGTCCGGTTTGGTCGAGATTCCAACTCTCGCGGCCGTCCCAGCCGTTGCCGCCGCCGAGCGGAGGTGTCGAAAACCGCGACGACGATTGCGCGCCACCGATCTCGCTCCAACTCTCGCTCGTGCCCGGTAGACCGACGGCGGTAACGGTCCCTTTGAGATAGAGCACGTGAATCGAGCGCATCGCGCTCACATGCAATGCCGCACCGGATTGCTTGATGAGGGTCCCGACCTGCGCGCTGTCGCTTGCCGCAAGTGAGGCGGCCGGCACTGCTGAAAGCAGCGCAGGTACCGCGAGTGCCAGGAGTGCTCGCTGTAGCTTCATGCAACCCGTACGGGCGAGGACCCGTGACTGTTTCACCTAACGGGGCGTTTTCTGTATGATAGGTCCGTGTTAGGAGTGGTACTGAGCGCTATGCTTGCACTTCCCGTTGAAGGCACGTTCCCCTCACTCGGCGGCGCGGTCACGTGGTTTAATACCAAACCACTGCAGCCGGCCGAGTTGCGCGGAAAAGTCGTGCTCGTCGAATTTTGGACCTACACCTGCGTCAATTGGCTGCGCACGCTGCCGTACGAGCGTGCGTGGGCAGAGAAATACAAAGACCAAGGCTTGGTCGTGATCGGCGTGCACACGCCGGAGTTCTCGTTCGAGAAAGATCTCGACAATATCCAGCGAGCGATCAAAGCGATGGATATCACCTTCCCCGTTGCCGTCGACAGCAACTATGCAATTTGGAACGCCTTCGACAACAGCTATTGGCCGGCGATGTACTTCATCGATGCGCAGGGACGGATTCGTCACCATCACTACGGCGAAGGCGGGTACGACGAATCGGAGCACGTGATCCAAGCCCTGCTCGCCGAGGCTGGGCACAAGAACGTAAGCCAGGGCTTGGTGTCGGTGAATCCGCGTGGACTCGAGGTCGGCGCCGATTGGCCCGATGTGCAGTCGCAGGAGAGCTACCTCGGCTCCGAACGCACGACGGGTTTCGTTCCCAACGCGACGACGCTACGTCTCAACGAGTGGACGCTCGCCGGAGACTGGTCACACGAGAAGGATGCCGTCGTTGCGAACAAAGCCGGCAGCAAAATCACCTATCGCTTTCACGCACGCGACGTCAACCTCATCATGAGCCCGCCTGCACGCGGCACCTCGGTACGGTTTCGCGTCCTGCTCGACGGTAAACCACCCGGCGATGCGCATGGCAGTGACATCAATGCCGAGGGCTACGGCACCGCGAACGAGCAGGGCACGTACCAGCTCATCCGCCAGCACAAGCCGATTGTCGAGCGTACCTTCGAGATCGAGTTTCTCGACCCAAAAGTCGCTGCATACGATTTTACCTTCGGGTAGTCTTATAAGACCGGAGGTAGCGCCGTGCTGATTCAATCGGTCCACTATACTTTTGCCCCCGAAAACGCGGACAAGGCCGGAGCGATCCTGCGCGAGTTGCGCGATGCTTCGCGCGCCGAGCCCGGTGTGATCACCTTTGAGATCGCTCGAAGCGCGGACAAGCCGAACGAGTTCGCGCTCTACGAAGAGTATCAAGATCAGGCGGCCATCGAAGCCCACGCCAAGACAGAGCACTTCGACAGACTCGTCATCAACGGGATCCGTAAGCTCGCGGTCACGCGCAACGCCGTCACTGGGCCACCCATCTAACGAATGAATAAGTTCGTCGCGAGCGGGATCGTCGTGCTCGCGGTCGCGATGGGCATCGGGCGTTTCGCCTACACGCCGATGATCCCGGTGATGGAGCACGATGTGGGCCTAAGCGTTGCGCTAGCAGGCGCGCTCGCCACCTCGAATTTATTCGGCTATCTCGTCGGCGCGTCGCTTGCCATGCATCCGATCACGCACGGCATGCGATTGGCGATCGTGCGTTGGAGCCTCGTGGGTGTCGTGGTGACGACTGCGCTCATGGCGGGTCCGCCATCGCTATGGATTGCCTTGCGCTTTGTGACCGGCGTGTGCAGCGGACTTGTCTTCGTGTTTGCGTCAAGCATTGTGCTCGAACGCGCCGCGGCCGAACGGAAACCCGCCTGGCCACCGATCTTCTTCACCGGCGTGGGCTTCGGCATTGCGTTTTCCGGCGTGGCGGTTCCGGCGTTGGCGAAATTCGGGGCTAACGCAACCTGGATCGGCATTGCCGTCATCGGTACGCTCGCGCTGCTCACGACCATCTGGTGGTTCACCGAAAGCGCACCGACGGCGAGCGTTGCCGAAGCACATATCGAAGCCCCGCTGCCGAAACACCGCACGATTTTTATATGGCTGTGCGTTGTCTATATTGCCGAAGCGTTTGTGTACATCATTCCGGCGACATTCCTGGTCGCAATCATCGCCAAGATTCCGGAGCTGTCGCAATACGCGGCGCTGACTTGGGTCTTCGTCGGTCTCGCTGCAGCGTTTGCAACGTTTGGCTGGATTCCCGCCGCCGCGCGATGGGGCAAAGCGCGTGCACTCGCGCTCGCCCTCGCGCTGCAGTGTATCGGGATCGCAGCGCCGGTGTTTTCGCACAGCGCATTCGCGGTGATTCTCGCGGGCGTGGCGCTCGGCGGCACGTTCATCGCGATCACGCTCTTTACCACAGGACTGGGACGCGATATCTTTCCGCGCGAAACCAGTTCCGCCGTGAGCCGCTTAACCGCGCTCTATAGCGTCGGACAGATCGTCGGTCCGATCGTCGCAACGCAGCTCGCGTTGCGCTTCGGTTCGTATCAGCCCGCGCTGCTTGCAGCAGCCGTCGTCGCGGCGGTTGCCACGCTGGTCACGCTCGCGACCGTACGCGATCCCAACAAGCATCTTGGACCGGTTGTCCGGCCTACCGCCGATACGCCATAATCTCGACGGGATCACCATTTCCGCCGCACACTGCGACGTCAAGTTCCGCAACGCGAAAGAAGTTTGTCATCGGCGCTTCACGGCAAGTAACACCTAATGCGCCAGCCTTCGCGACCAAATCGGTCCGGTAGTCGATAAATGATTCCGGCGTCGGCTCGATCGTTTTGGCGCTCGAGATTTGCACGTACGTCGTGACCCACTGCATTTGAGCTCCGGAGAAGACCTGCTCGAATACAACCTTGTCGTCACCGAGGCGAAGTGCCGAGAACGGCGCGACGGCCACAAAAGCCCCTTCGACGCGCGACGATACGCGACGGCCGCTGCTGTCGATCGAAACAACGTCAACCTCGCCTTCAGAGAGCGGCACCGCCCGGCAGAGAACGAGCGTAGCGTGTCCGTTTGTCGCGAGCGCCAGCGGTCGACTCGCGTTTGCACATGGAGTGCTCCGCCAACGCAACGACCCGTCCGCCCTCAACCCAACCACGCCTCTACTCGTCGTGGCAACAATAAAATCGCCGGTCGAATCTGCAGGCAATGATCCCAGCTGGGAACTCCATCGCGTCTCGCCTCCCCGGAGGGCGAGACTCAGCAAACCAGCGTGCGTTGCAACAACGACGCCGCTGCGCGTCGCCGATATTGTCGCAACGTTATCTGAAGGAAGGATGCCATGCGCGAAGATGCGAGTCCAAAACAACAGGACCAGCAACACCACGGTTACGGCGTCGGGTCGCCCAGCGCCGTTCCCATTGCGCGATAGACGTTGAGACGGCCGCAGCCCTGATTCGGATCGTGAATGTTGTCAGCAGTCGTGCACAACAAGTGGAACATCGCCGATGGCGACGCATAGGTTGAGTTCACCGACAGGATCAGCGCCGCCGCGCCCGCGATGTGCGGGGTTGCCATCGACGTGCCGGCAATGAGAGTGCGGCAGTTGCCGGCCCCAGGGAATATTGTGCTCGTGTTGCACGTGCCGGCAAAATTCGCATCGAACGGCGTCGAGGTCCAGATGTTCTCGATCCAATGGAGATAGTCGGTGGTCGGTGCGGTCGGCGAATCGTCGGCGTTTGACGGATCGCCGCCCGGCGCAACGATACCCCACGAGGTGGTGCTGTCCGCAACACTCACTGAACCGAACTGCGTGTAACCAGTGACGTATTCTGCTCCGGTATTGGTCCCAGCATTGGTGCCATTTGCTTGACCGTCTTCATACCCGCTTGCGCCTGCGGCGATTACGCCCGCGTCGCAGGCAGGCGCGTCGACGCCTTGACCGCCCGCATTACCGGACGCGGCGACCACGATCACGTTGTGCGCAATCGCATTTGCAACCGCGTTGCCTTCAATCGAATCGGGATCGACGCCAGCGCTGGTGCAGACGCCACCACCCAAGCTCATGCTGATCACGTTTGCGCCGTTCGCAACCGCGTCGTCAATTGCGCTCGCGATATCCGTGTCGCTCGAACCGCACTGCGGATCGGTCGAATTGTCGTTCGCGCAATTGTCATCGGGCGTCGGAAAAACGCGGTAGAGCATCAGCGAGACATTTCCGCCGTCGCCCACGAAGCCATAAGCGTTATTGGCGTTCGCGACCGCGATGCCGCTCACGTCGGTGCCGTGACCGAAACCGTCGGTCACAAAGGTCCCGGTGCTCTGTGCAATTCCGGCTTCATTGGTGATAAAGCACTCGGTGCGCGCGATCGAGGCCTTTGCGAGTTCCGGATGCGTGACATCGGCACCGGTATCGACGATCGCAAGCTTCACGCTGGTTGACCCGAGCGCATTCGCGTTCGTGATGCCGCTGCCGTTGCCGGCTTGCGAGTAGCCGAAGGCGTAGTCGAGTTGGACGATGTGCATGTCCCACTGCCCGCCCGTCGACGCATTCTGATACAGCGGTGCCGGCATGCCGCTCGCGCCTACGAAGTACGGATCATTGCCTTCAAACGGATGCGTGACTGCGAGTGCCGAGAGACGCTGCGTCGGACTTACTGACACGACACCCGGCGTCGCGCGTAATGTCGACGCGACTTGCGCCATCGTCGACGGCGTCACGTGCAGCAGCCGCGTAGCAAGACCGAGCTTCGGGTAGGCAAATTCCGTGAGCTTCGTCGCGCCGAATGAAGCGACACGCGCATCAAGCGTGGTCGCCGGATTGGCAATCGCCGACGTATGGTACGAAATAGCGAGCTGCGACGTGGACGCCGTCGCTCCGCCCTTTCGGACGCCGCGACGTGTTTCTGAAGCGCTGCTGCTTGAGCTTCCGCGTGAGACCGCCAGCTGCGTGTCCGACGTCGGACACGTGAATGCACTGGTCGTCGGCGGGGGAGTTGGCGTTATTACCGGGGTTGGAGTTGGGGTAGAGACCGGTGGCGTGCTGGTGCCGCCTCCTCCGCCGCACGCGGCAAGTGAAACGATCAACGTTGCCGAGAGCAACGAGCGAAAGCGAGCAAGCAGAGTCAAGTAAAATCTCCCTAGAGGCTTGCAGTCTACCCCAAGAACGTGAATGGGCGCTGGGAGCGTTTCATTAGAAATCGAGGCTTAACAGTCGCCAAACAAGTCCCAATGCCATAACTGTCGCGCGGCGTTGGACCGCATCGCGGTCGCCACGGAAGGTGAAGCGGTAGGGGTGTACCTCTCCCTCTATATCGACCGCGAACCACACAAGCCCCACCGGCTTCTCCGCGGTACCCCCATCGGGGCCGGCGATTCCGGTGGTCGAGATCGCCAAGCTAGCGTGCAGCCGCTCGCGCGCACCCCGCGCCATCTCGCCCGCCGTTTCTTCGCTGACCGCACCGTGAAGCGCGAGGGTCTCCTCCTGGACGCCGACTTCTGCAACCTTGACCGCGTTGTCGTAGGCGACGACGCCACCAAGAAAACTCCGTGACGAACCCGGTACCGCGGTCAGCGCCGCCGCAATACGGCCGCCCGTACACGACTCCGCAACCGCGATCGTCGCACCGCGTGCTTGCAGCAAGTCGAGCACCGCACTCGCGATACTCGTGTGGTCGGCACCGAAGACGAAGCCGGCCAGCCGTTCGCGCACCTGCGCTTCGAGCGGCGCGAGCATTGCAGTGGCCTCCTCTTCCGAGTCTGCTTTGGCCATCAGCTTCACGTCGCACAGCCCTTCGTGCGCGAGCACCGCGATCTTCGGGTTTTCGCCGGCGCGGAAAAGATCGTCGATGCGGTGATCGACTTCAGACTCGCCGATATTGACCGTGTGCAACACGCGCGTATAGATCGCGTCGGTGATTCCGTAACGTTCACGTAAGAATGGAATTAAGAACTCGGTGAGCATCGGACGCATCTCGCGCGGCACGCCGGGCATGCACGCGATGAACTTGCCGCTGGGCGCAAATGCTACAAAACCAGGAGCTGTGCCGCGCGGGTTCTCCAGCACGATACTTCCGCGCGGCACGTACGCCTGTTTGCGATTGTTCTCGCGCATTTCCCGCCCCATCTGTGCAAAGAAATCTTGCATCTGCTTAAGAGAGGGCTGGTGCAATTCGACGTCGAGCCCGAGTGCATCACACACTGCTTCTTTGGTGAGATCATCTACCGTCGGACCAAGTCCGCCGGTTGTAATCACACCGTCAACGCGTTCGAGTGCAGCTAGCATCGCATTCGAAATACGACTGCGGTTATCGCCAATCGCATGCGTGCCGTAGACATCGATGCCCGCCGAGGCAAGCGACTGCGCAACGAAGACCGTGTTGGTGTCGGTCAACTGCCCGAGCAACAACTCGGTGCCGACCGCGATCAGTTCAACTGCGAGGGCCATCGAGCCAGGATGGATACGTGAAGTGTACTTCGGCGTCGAAGCCGTCGGCGGCATCGATCATCGCTTTGCGGCGTTGATCGCTGCGATCGGGTCCGGGATGCTCGCGCTGCATCGCAAGCTTCATCTCGCCCAGCCGCTCGACGAAGCGCGCGAAGCGCGCGTCCATCGCAGCTTGCAAGCGTTCTTTGAGGATCTTACCGACTCGCGGCGCAAGTCCGCTGGTGGAAATCGCAACGCGCACCGGGCCCGCTTTGGCAATTGCGGCCATCGCGACGAACCCGTATTTCGGCTGGTCGATGCAACAGAGCAAAAACTTGTGCTCGTCGGCGAGCGCACGAAGACGCGCGGAGAGCGCTTCGTCTGGCGGCGTCGAGATCACGAAGTACGCGTCGATCACATCCTCGTCGCGCAGTGCCGCCGGATCCTTGAGCCAGCGCACGTCAGCGCGCGACTCGCGCAGCGCCGCCTCCTTGGCGATGGCTTCGCGATCGTTTTCCGCGCCGATCACGACGCAGCGTCGCCCGACGAGATTCAATCCAACTGGAAAGAACGCCATCAGTAGTCGACCGGGCGCAGATAGAACTCGTTGATCGCCGTGTTGGTCAACATCGCTGTTGTCGGCAAATGCCGCTTCCAGTGCGTCGAATCGACGCGCCGGCGCACGAGGGCCACATCGGTAGCGTCGAACCCGCGCTCGATCAACTGCGCATCGGAATAGCCGAGCAAGAGTTGCGCGAGGATTGCGTCGGCCCGTGCATAGGTGATACCGAGATCGCCTTCGTCGGTTTGATCGGCCTCGAGATCGGCGCTCGGCGCTTTGTCGATCAGCGCTTGCGGGACGCCGAGATAGCGCGCGAGCGCCCACACTTGCGTCTTGAACAGATCGCCGATCGGATTGACCGGCGGCGTGTCGTCGGCGTGCCACGTGAAGTAGCCCAAGAGCCGTTCCGTTTTGTTGCCGGTGCCGATCGGCAGCGCATCGAGCTTCGCAGATTGATCGAAGAGCACGACCATCCGCGTGCGCGCCATCACGTTGCCGCGTCGCCGCGCATCGGCGTCCGGCTCGAACTGCAGATACCCGTCGACCGCTGCGGTGATCTCGATCGTGCGCGCGTTGACGCCGAGCGCGTCGATCACGAGTTGCGCATCAGCCAGACTCCCTGCGCTCGACGTCTTATACGGCATCCGAATCGCGTAGACGTTCTCCGGCCCAAGCGCACGCGCACACAGATACGTGGTTACGGCGGAGTCGACGCCGCCGGAGAGGCCGATGACGGCGCGCGTGATGCCGCGCCGCTCGATCAACTCGTCTTGCAGAAACGCCACGAGCCAGCGCGTCGCAACCTCGGGATTGATCCCCGGCGGCGCCAGCAGCGCCGCGTTTGATTCGCGCACGACTTCGATCACGACGGCCGTCCCTTCGGCAACGGCAGCTCGTCGTCGAGCAAGAGATCGGGAAGCACGGCATTGAGATCACCAAGCAACGGCAGCGACGCGCGCGCCAGATCGGCTTCACGCAGATCGATCGTCCCGCTGACCACGCACTCGCCGAACTCCGGGCCTTCGACGGTCACGACGCCACGCGGATCGATGATCGACGATGAACCCGTCATGCCTTTGCCGCCCTCGAAGCCCGTCAGGCCCGCGTAGAGCACGTAGACACCGTGTTCGCTCGCGCTCGCGCGCAAGATTTCACGCCAGCGCGTGATCGACGTCAACTCGGTTTCGCCTTCGATGCCGCGGCCCGGCGCGGCCGACGGCACGATTAGCACACGCGCGCCTTTGATCGCCGCGATTGTCGGCATGATCGCATGCCAGATATCCTCGCAGATAAGCATCGCGACGCGGCCGATGCGCGCTTCAAACGTCTGCAGACGCCGACCGCGCGAGAGAAAGCGCTCTTCATCGAAGACACCGTAGGTCGGCAAGAACATCTTGCGATGCACGTGCAGAATCTCGTGATCCTTGCGGCCGACGCGCACGTAGATCGCGCTGTTGTAGTACGTGCCGTCGTCGTTTTCGTAGAATCCCGACACGAGGTCGACCTCACGATCGCCCGCGCCTTCGCGCCACGCCCGCACCAGATCATCGGCGAACGCAGTCGCGGAGCGCGCGAGATCGTAGACCGCGCCTTCGAGAAAGTAGCCCGTCATCGCGCCTTCGGGAAAGACGATCAGGTCCGGCGTTCGCTCAGCGACGATCTGCGAGAAGATCGAGCCGGTCTGTGCGAGGTTTTCGGCGTAGCGTCCTTTTGACGGCTTCACCTGCACGAGGCGGACGTCGAAGCTAGTGCTAGTCAGCGCCGCCACTGGTTGCAAGCTCCATCATCTGATCGACGGGCTCGCGCAGACCGCACTGCATCGCGCACTCCTCGGCGGGATAGGTCCATATCTCGCTGAGCGTCGGATGCAGGTGTGGAATACGCATGAATTGCTCGACCGTCGCATTGAACGTCATCGCGACGATCACTTCGTGAATCAAATCGGAGGCCTGCGGTCCGATGATCGTTGCGCCGAGAATCTCGTCCGGTAACAAGCCGCGCCATCATCTTCACGAAACCCCGCGTCTTGCCGAGGACATCGCTTTGCCGTGCTCGACGAAGTCGTACTTCCCAAGGCAGTACTCGATGCCCGCGCGCTTTAAGTCTTTCTCGGTCATCCCGACGTGCGCCACCTGCGGATCGCTGAAGATCGTGTGCGCGCTCATCAGGCGATAGTCGGCCTCTTCCCGCGCACCGGGCACCGCATTGCGCGCGGCGATTTCGCCCTGATGGATCGCGACGTGGACCAGCGCATAGTCGCCGGTGACGTCGCCGACGGCGAAGATGTGCGGGCGATTCGTGCGCATCGTTTCGTCGACGTCGATGCCGGTGATCCGGATCGATACGTGACGCCCGCCGCTCCGAGATCGAGGCCGTCGACCTTCGGCACGCGTCCCAGCGCGTAGAAGATCTCGTCGACGACAATTTCGAGCCGCTCGCCCGCAACCGTGTAGTGCACGACCTTGCGGGTTCCACGTTCTCGACGCGCGTGACGTGCGTCTGCGTGATGACCTGGATGCCTTCCTCGCGGAAGTATCGCGGTGAGCGCCTCGCCGATGTCGTCGTCTGTCGTCGGTGAGCAACTGATCGCTGCGAATGAGGATCGTCGTTTTCGCGCCGATGCGCGCGAGAAACTGCCCGAGTTCGCAGGCCGTGTAGCCGCCGCCGAGCACGGCGATCGATTCGGGAATCGCCTCAAGTTCGAGCACGCTGTCGCTATCGAGGTAGCCGGCGTCTTGCAAACCCGGAAACGACCGGCGCGACCACGCTGCCGGTTGCGATGACGAACGACTTGGCTCGCAGACGCGTGTTGTCGCCGACTTCCACCATCCCGTCCGAAACGAAGTGCACGTGCCCGTGGTAGAGCGGAAACGTCTCGATCCCCTCGACGCGATAGTCGGCGAAATCCTTGATGATCTCGCGCTTGCGCTCCGGATGAAGGGCATGTCGATAGCTCGACCTTGCCGTCGATACGAACGCCGAGTGCGTCTGCGTCGCGCACTGTCGTGCAGGGCGTCGCTCGACGCGATCAACGCCTTGCACGGCATGCAGCCGCGCAGGATGCACAGGCCGCCGAGCGGACCGTGGTCGACGAGCGCGACCGTCGCGCCGAGATCGCGCGCCGTGCGCGCGGCGGCGTAGCCGCCGGAACCGGCACCGACGACGACGAGATCGTACGTCGAATGTTTCCATAGCTATTTGCTGCGGGCGCGCGCCGAGACGATGCACCGATTCGATGAACCGGACGGTTCCGTTGCGCCTGGATCAGGATCGAATGCGTCCGCGCCTGGTTCCCCAAGAAGCGCACGCCGCGCACCAGGTCGCCGTCGGTGATGCCGGTCGCGACGAAGATCACGCTCTCGCCCTTCACAGATCGTCCATCGTGAGCACGCGGTCGAGGTCGCCGAAACCCATGGCCTCGGCGCGCTCGGCCTCCTCGTCGCTGCGCGGCTTGAGCCGCCCCATGAAGCCGCCGCCCAGACACTTGAGCGCCGCGGCGGCCAGCACGCCCTCGGGCGCGCCGCCGGTGCCCATCGCGACGTGGATGCCGGTGCCGTCGATGGCGGTCGCGATCGCCGCGTCGACGTCGCCGTCGGAGATCAGCTTGATGCGCGCGCCGGCCTCGCGCACCGCGGCGATCAGGTCGGCGTGGCGCGGACGGTCGAGGATCACGACGGTCACGTCGTTGATCGGCCGCTCGAGCGCGTTGGCGACGGCTTCGAGGTTCTCGCGCACCGGCGCGTCGATGTGGACGTACGGCGCCGCCTTCGGACCGACGGCGAGCTTCTGCATGTACGAGTCGGGCGCGTGCAAGCAAACCGCCGCGCTCGGAGATGCGCCATGACCGCGATCGAATTCGGCAAGCCGTTGGCGACGAGGTTGGTGCCCTCGACCGGATCGACCGCGATGTCGACCTCGAATCCGCCGCGCCCGAGTTCCTCGCCGATGAAGAGCATCGGCGCTTCGTCGCGCTCGCCTTCACCGATCACGATGCGCCCGTCGATCTCCATCTCGTTGAGCGTGTCGCGCATCTTTTCGACGGCGGCGCCGTCGGCGATGTCGCGTTCACCGCGTCCCATCCAGCGCGAGGCAGCGAGCGCCGCGCTCTCGGTGACCTTGACGAAGTCGAGCGTGTCGACCAGTGCCCCCGGCTCTACAAGGGAACCCCCGTGATTCCTTTAAGAAATGTCGCCGTGTCCACCCACGCTCACGCCCCACATCCAAGTGCTCGCACACCGGTTGTAAGCGATCTTCTTGCTGCGGGTCCCGCGCCGTGTACTATTGTCGCAGTCGCCGGGTTCACCATCGGATTCTTCGCGTGGCTTGGGCTAGTTGTGCCGCGTCACAACATCTACCTCAACGATCTCGGGCTGCTCGTTGCGCTCGCCGGCGGTACCGGCGGGGCGTTGTGGCTGTGGCAGAGTACGCGCGCTACTTTTCGCGCCGCACAGGGCGACATTTGTACGCTCGCTGCGCTACGATGCGTTGACGTGGGCGCCGTTCGTCCTGCTGTGGCTGACCTTCGTGCTGCCGCTGCCGTGACGCACGGCGAGTCACGACTCTTCGTCGCCTGTGCCGGGCTCTTCTGCGTCGTCAAAGTGTTGGTCGCCGCGCGCTTCAATCAAACCGTGCGCGACGTTCGCTCGACTTCGTCGTGACGCGTACCGCGATCATCATCATCGCCGAACTCGCGACCGTGATCATCGGCCAACGCGTCGGGCAGCACGTCGCAGAGTCGACGAACCTGCTGCTCGCCGTGTGGGGGCGCTGGGATGCCGAGCACTACTTCACGATCGCATCGCACGGCTATCGGGCACGGAGCTGGCGTTCTTCCCGCTCTATCCGCTGCTGATCTGGATCGTCGGTCGGCTCGTGGGCAATCACCTCGTCGCCGGCCTCTTGATTTCGAACGCGGCGTTCTTCTTCGGCCTGCTCTACCTCTACAAGCTGGTCGAGCACGAGTACGACCGCTCGGTCGCGCAGCGCGCGATCTTCTACGTTTCGATCTTCCCGACGGCGATTTTCTTTTCGGCCGTCTACACCGAATCGCTGTTCCTCTTGCTGACGGTCGCGTCGTTCTACTACATGCGCGCCCACCGCTGGTGGATGGCGGGTGCCATCGGGCTCCTTGCCGCGTTGACGCGCGTCGAAGGCGTGCTGCTGGTGGTGCCGTTCTTGATCGAATGGTACTCGCAGTACAAACCGAAGCTGCAAGCCCACATCGGCCAGCTGATTCCGGGCGGTCTGATCCCGCTTGGCCTGTTCATCTATATGGCCTATCTCTGGGTGCTCGTCGGCGATCCGCTTTACTTCTCGCACGTACAAATCCACTGGGATCGCCACTTCGCGCCGCCGTGGGTTAGCGTTATCAGCGCCTTCCACAAGATCGCGACAGCCGGTTCAGGCCAGACGATCGCCGACCAAACGATCGAGCTGACATTCACGGTGTTGATGATTGGGGTGCTCATCGGTGGCTGGAAGCAGTTACGGCCGTCGTATATCGCCTACATGGCGCTCTCGATCTTGATCCCGATGTCGACCTCGAGCCTGATGAGCATGCCGCGTTTTGCGCTCGTGCTCTTCCCGATGTTCGCAATTCTTGCACGCGACGGCGAGAAGCCGACGGTCAACAACATCATCGTCGCATCGTTCCTTCCGCTCTTGGGGCTCTTCACCGTTCTCTTTGCAGATTGGTACTGGGTCGCTTGACAGCGTTACCGCGATAACTGGGCGCCGCGGCGTGCGGCAGTTCGTGAAGTTCGGCATCGTCGGCGCATCGGGATTCCTCGTCAATCTTCTCGTCTTCACCGCGTTGCAGAAAGTCGATCCGAACCATGACGAGGCGCTGCACTACGACGTGCTTTACTCGATCGCGTTTCTCTCCGGCGGCGTCTCGAACTACTTGCTCAACCGCATTTGGACGTTCCGCTCGACCGGTCACGCCGTGCGTCAAGGCGCGCAGTTCCTCACCGTCTCGGTGATTGCGCTGGCCGTCGGACTCGCGGTGTCATATGCCGTCGCGCCGTGGTTCGGCCACGGTCACCGCACGTGGTTCCTCGCCACGCTTGCCGGCATCTTCGTGAACTTCTTCGTCAACAAATATTGGACGTTTAAAAGCGTTTGATGGCGCTTCATTTTCACGGCGCTCCGCCCGAGGCTCCGCGCCCCCCAACTTCGTTGGGGCCCCCGACTATGGCGCGCTCTTAGTGTCGGCTGCCGAAGACTCCCCGAGGGCGCGCCAAACCAACCTAGATACGCGAACACCGATTCAGCGGGACCACGGCAAGCATTTTACGGTACTGCTCTTGCTGATCGTCGCATTTGCGATCGTGTTGCGTCTGTATCACATCCACAATCCGTTGCTCGATCATCCCGGCTGGCGCCAGGGCGATACGGCCAGCATCGCGCGCAACTTCGCAACGCTGAAGTACAGCATTTTGTACCCGCAGACGAACTACGACGGGCCGCCGCCCAACTACGTCGAGCTCGAGTTGCAGATCGTTCCGTTTTTTGCCGCGACGCTGTACAAGATCTTCGGCGTGCACGAGATCTTCGGCCGCTTGATCACGCTCTGCTTCTCCGTCGGCACCGTGGCGGTCGTCGGCCTCTTCGGCCGGTGGCTCTTTAGCAGCGCGATCGCGGGGCTTGCGCAGCATTTTTCTTCGCGAGCTTCCCGGGAAGCATCTACTACGGCCGCACCTTCACGCCCGATACAGCGATGGTCTTCTTCCTCACTGCAGCGCTCTACGTGGTGACACGCTTAGTTGTCGAAGACGAGGTGTTTGGACAGCGAACGCTTGCGCGCGCGACCGCGCTCCTCACGCTCGCCTATCTCGCTAAACCCGTTGCCGTAGCCGGAATCGTTCCCGTCATCGGCACGCTGTGGGAACGGGTGCGCAGCGGGCGCACGATGCGGCCCACCGCGATGCTCGTGCTGCTGGTCGTGCCGCTTGTGGTCCTGTGGCTCTACGACACGCGTGTAAGCCAGATCGCCGAATGGCATTGGGCGAGTGGCATTACGACACTGCACGTGATTCCAGCGCTGAAGGACGCGTTCACGAGCTGGAACGGCTTCGTGCTCAAGCTCACCCAATTTCGCGAGGTCATCGGCATGCTGCGCGAGACGATGCTCGGGACCATCGCGTTCGTGCTTGCGATTGCCGGCTTTATCGCACTGATCTGGACCGATGCACGCAGCAAAGCGTTGTTGTGGGGCTGGCTGCTCGGCGGGCTCGCCTACACCTACGTCGTCGTAACGGTCGAGCGCGTCGACTACTACATGTATCTGCTGCTGCCACTCTGCGCGCTGGTGACCGGGGCGCTGGTCGCGCGATTCGTCACGTGGGTTGGCGCGGTCGACGCGGCGCCCGCGGCGCGGTATGCAATTCTCGCGATCGTTCCGATCGTCGCCATCGCGACGGTCGTGCAAGCGCGCGCGGCGGTCGAGCCGTACTACAGCTATAACAAACAGGCCTATCGCAACGCGGTGTTCCTCAATCACACGCTCGATCCGAACGCCCTCGTGGTGATCGGTCACTACGGTCCCGACGTGCTCTACTACATCAACCGCTACGGCTGGGAAGAGGACCCCGCGTTGTGGACGCCGTTTGACGAAGAGAGCGCGATCCGCAAGGGCGCGCGCTACTACATCTCGATCGAAGACAATCGATTACGGCGCAATACCGACCTGTGCGCGTGGCTGCAGCGCTTCCCCGTGCTCAACCCGGAAGCGGAATGGCCTACGTATCAGACCGATCCGGCGAAAGAACTTCCGAACGCTGACGCATTCTGGCGCGCGTTCCGCACCGCGGAAACGCGCGGTCAAGGCCGCGCTTTCCTAAACTCGCATCACTTGTGCGCGCTGACTGCGTCGATTTGATCGAAATTCGTGAGCGCGCGCTCGAAGGCGTCGGGGCCGACGCGTACTGCGCCACGGAACGGATAGTCGAGGCTCATCGTGAGAAAGAGCACGAGCCCGATCAGCAGCGCGAGTATCCCGATCATCACGGCCTGCATTACGGTGCGCTGGAAGCCGAAAAGATAGCTGAACGAAATCGTGATGAAGCCGCCGGCGAACACGACGACCCACATCACGGCGTTGAGCCCCGTCGAGTCCTCGGTGACCCGCGCGTCGCGATCGCGTAAGGCTTCGCTCGTGCGTTCGAGCATGTGCGCAAACACTTGTGATTCGCGCATATCGTGGACCGGCGTGTGGTGGACGTCGCGTGAAAGCGCTTCAGCGCTCGGCGTATCCGGCAACGGTTTACCGGTTTCGAGCGCGGGCCAGCCCACATCAATCGTGTGGTGCACGTATGAACGTAGGTCTTGCCGAAGCTGTGCCCAGTTCTCAAACGAACCCGCGTCGCGATAGACGGCCGTGATGCTACTCGCCTCGTCGTACGTGCGATCCTCAGCAACGACAAATCGCTCCCACACATTAACGGCCACAAACCCCAAGAGCACGGCGTATATGACGCCGACGACCGCAAAGATGAAACCGGCCAACTCGTTATGCTCGCGCAGCAGCTCCTTCGGTACGAGCACGCGAACGATGCCGGCGAAAAGCAACGAGAGCAATACGAAGCCGCCGATGACCAGGACCGCAGCCGGACCGAGCGCAAGGTCTTCGAACCAGCCGATCACTGCGACGTGCATATCAGGGAAGCGGTAGCAGCGACGCGGCGTTCACGTTGGTCGCGTGCGGCGCCTCGGGCAGACCCGAACTAACGACCTGCCGATACGCAATGAGCCGGTTCGTGTAGCGCGCAACGTCGAGTTCGAGATCGTAACTGCTCTTGATCGCCGCGGTCAACTCGTCCGTGTCGTACGTATACTGGAACCGCTTGAGGCTCGCGAGGATCGTCTTATTTACGACGTCGAGTTGTTGGTAAGCATGTTGGATCTGGACGCCCGCATCTTTGTACGTCGGATAGTTCGAGATGACGATCTCGCGTTTGAGTTTTGCATCCTCGATTTGGCCATGCAATGCCGCGAGGCGCACGCTCGACGGGTCGTATTTCAGACCGCTCGCAATCGTATCCAGGGCGTCATCGAAGGCGCCCTTGCTGTACTGCTGTTGCGCAAGGTCGGCGGAGCTCTCGACAAACCCGGCGCGGGCCCGGTCGTTGGCCGGGTCGATACGCAGCGCAAGACTGTAGGAGAGCTGCGCGTCTTTGACGTTGCCGCGCTGAAGCGCCACGTCGCCCTGATGGATGCGCGTATCGACGATCCAGTGCTCGACGGGTCCGGCGCATCCGCCGAGTAGCAGTGCGGCAACAACGATAGCTGAAAGCTTAAAAATGTACATGAAGTGCAAACCTTGCGACATATTCGATCACGACTGCCGCTGGATAGAAGATTACTTGCGAGAGCAGCGTGCCTACGATGGCTGTCACCGCAAGATAGAACACCATCGCCCGAACTTCCTCGATGGTACGCTTTCCGTGGATAGCCTGGTCCGTGATCATTGAGGACGTCGGATCGACAAACAGGGTGAACGAGATCGTGCCGATCCCGTTGATGATGCCGGAGAGGCTCGCTGCCGTCACACGAACAGCCGGATCGAGTACCGCCGCCAAGAACGCGGCCGGAACACCGATAGCGTAGATACCGGTGACGACGACGTTGAAGATCAGCATGCGCCGCGGAACCGCGCGCCAGTCGTAACCGCGAATCTCTTCCCACGAAGGCAGGCGCTGAGCACGCACGATCTCGAGAATATTCTTCGGTTTGAGCAACTGCGCGAGTGCGTGCGGAACTGAACCTCGCGCCTCGAACGAGTGCACGCCGCGCCGGAACAGATAGGTAAACATCGGCAAGAGCAGCGCAAAGACCATCATACCGACCGTTCCGGCAAGGATGATGAGGCGCAGCTGTATATCGTAGAGATGCTGCCACTGCGCGACCACAAGTGGATCCTGGCGATTGGCCGCCACCGCGTTGCTTGCCATGTCGGCGAGCGGAGCAACGAAGAATGTGGAGAGGAGCGTGGCGAGGCGACCAACGGTTACGAAGAGATTGAAGAGCGAAATCGATGTGGCAATCCGTTTCGTCTGCACCCCGGCGAGTCGCGCGGCGTACGCACCGATCGTAATACCCTGCACGATGAAAGTGATCAGCATCGCGCCGATCAGACGCCCGGACCAGAGCGTAGGATCGTGCATTAAGTGCCGCTCACGCGGCTGCCCAATCGATCTTTTCTTCGTCCACCGGGCCGAGAATACACAAACCGAGTTGGTCCTCGGCAAAGAGTTCACGCGCAAGACCGGTAATTTCGTCGGCGGTCACCGCATCGATGCGCTCTTCGATCTCTTCAGGTGTAACCTGGCGACCGAGTGCGAAATCATTGCGGCCCAAGCGAATCATGCGGCTCGACGTTGACTCGAGCGAGAGCGTCAGGTTTCCCTTGATGTGCTCTTTTGCTAGGTGCAGCTCGCTCTCGCCGATCTCGATATCGCGCAACGCCGCAAGCTGCTCGGCGATGACGTCGATGCACGGCTGAACATTCTCGGGCGAAGCGCCGGCGTAGATGCCGAACAGACCGGCCGCGCGATATGCAGCTTGAAACGAATAGACCGTGTAGACCAGACCGCGCTTTTCGCGAATCTCTTGGAACAGACGGCTGGACATTCCGCCGCCGAGCACAGTATCGAGCACGGAAAGCGCGAAGCGACGGTCGTCGCGAACGCTCAGGCCGCGCGAACCAAGCACGACGTAGGCTTGTTCGCTATCTTTCTGGCGCACGAGCGCCGAGGGTGTGGTCTGCGGCGCATCGGGTTCGAGTTGCGGACTCGTTCCCTTGAACTGCGCGAAGCACTCGGCCACCAACTCCACAAAATGCTCGTGCTCGACATTGCCGGCCGCTGCGACGATCACCGAGTTCGGCGCGTAGTGCCGCTTCATGTGCTCGCGTAGATCGGCGGGCGTAATCCGGGTGACGGTATCGACAAAGCCAATCGTCGGCTCGCCGAGATGCGACCCGCTCCACATCGTCTGCAAGAAGAGATCGTGCACCAGCTCGTCGGGCGAGTCGTCGTACATCTTGATCTCTTCGAGGATGACCTTTTGTTCTTTGGCCAACTCTTGCGGATCGAACACCGAGTGTAAAAACATGTCCGAGAGCACGTCCATCGCGAGCGGCACGTGCCGGTCGATCACCTTGGCGTAGTAGCAGGTCGCCTCTTTATCGGTGAATGCGTTGAGGCTTCCGCCCACGCCGTCCATTGTCTCGGCAATCTCACGGGCAGCTGCGGCGCTGCGTCCCTTTGAAGAGCATGTGCTCGACCACGTGCGAGATGCCACGCTGGTCGCGGCGCTCCATCGACGACCCCACGTCGGCCCAGATCCCTATGCTGGCCGAACGCACCGCCGGCATGCTCTCAGTGAGCACGCGTAAGCCGCCGGCCAGCGTCGTCTTCTTATACATTACTCAACTCTTCGTGAAGGCCGTGCTCGCCCACTCCTCATCGAGGAAGACGTTGCCGCCGCTGTGCAGCCGCGCAGCAAGCGCATCCGCGCGCTCCCCACGACGCACGCTCAGCGTGAAGACGGTGCGCGTGGTCGGCTTTGCAAGGTCGCCGCTGACCACCATGCCCTTCCCAACGTCGATGGGAACGGTCACCCAGAGGTCGACCTCCTCGGCAACCGGAGCCGCGCTAAAGGCGCGCGCGACGAGGTCCATCACCTCACGGTCGAATGCATCGCGCGTAAGCGTGCTATGGAATTTCACGCCGCTCAAACGCAGGCCCAGCACGACGTGCGTGCCGTCCTGATTTGCGAGCACTTGCAAGACCTGCGCCGGCCACGTTGTGTTGAAAAGCTGTTCTCCAACCGACGTGGCGATGTCGAGACGATTGCCGCCGGCGCGTGAATGAGCATCAAGGTCAGCGACACTCGGAGTGGTAGCGAGCAACGCCACCGCGAGCAATAGATTAGTAACTTTGCGCAAAGTACGCCCGTACGACCGCAGGTTCGCCGCATGCAACGCAACGTGCCCCGGCATCACTGGAAGGCAACGGATACGTGTTGCGCGTCGTCGCGCCGGTCTGCTCTTTGACCGTCGCTTCGCACTCAGGGCGCATGCACCACGGGATGTCGATCATCCCTGCGCGCGATTTGCACTTTTCGAAGAACTCCGCCCGATCCGTTACGCGCAATGTGTGCTCGGCGAGAAAGGTCTTGGCTTCTTCGAAGAGCGAGGCCTGAATCGTATCAAGCAGCGCGCGCACGTGCTGCGCGAGCTCTCCGATGGGCACGTTCTGCTTCTGCTCGGGGTCGTTCTTCTCGCGATCGCGCCGCACCAGTGCGGCGGTGCCGGCATCGATATCACGCGGACCGATTTCGATGCGAACCGGCACGCCGCGTACGTCCCACTCCGCATATTTCCAGCCGGGTTGCTGGTCGCGATCGTCGACCTTGACGCGAAAGCCCGCTTCGCGCAAGCTCTTTGCCGCATCTTGACACGCCGCGATCGCGCGGTCGTCACCCTTGCGCACGATCGGGACGAAGACCGCTTCGATCGGCGCCATTTTCGGCGGTACGCGCAACCCGCGGTCGTCGCCGTGCACCATGATCATCGCGCCGAGCATGCGCCACGACATGCCCCACGACGTCGTGTACGCGTGTTTGATCTGCTGATCGGCATCGAGAAATTTGATATCGTAGGCTTTGGAAAAGTTTTGTCCTAGATCGTGCGACGTACCGGATTGCAGCGCTTTCCCATCGGGCATCAGGGCTTCGATCGAGTACGTCTCGACCGCGCCCGGAAAACGCTCGCTCTCGCTCTTGATTCCGGCGTATACCGGAACTGCCGCGACGTCTTCGGAGAAGGTCTTATAGACGCCGAGCATCTGCACCGTCTCCGCGCGCGCTTCTTGCGCGGTCGCATGCGCCGTGTGCCCCTCCTGCCACAAAAATTCCATCGTACGCAGAAACGGGCGCGTGGCTTTCTCCCAGCGCAGGACGTTGGCCCACTGATTGATTAGGATCGGCAGATCGCGGTAGGACTCGATCCACTGCGCGTACATCACGCCGATGATCACTTCCGAGGTCGGCCGAATTGCGAGCCGCTCGGTCAAGACTTCCTGACCGCCCTGCGTGACCCACGCAACTTCGGGCGCAAAGCCCTCAACGTGCTCGGCTTCTTTGAGCAAGAGACTCTCGGGAATCAGGAGCGGAAAATAGGCATTCTCATGGCCGGTGGCTTTAAAGGCGGCATCGAGATGCTTTTGCAGGTTCTCCCACAAGCCATAGCCGTACGGGCGCAACACGACGCACCCGCGTACCGGCGAATACGAGACGAGCTCGGCCTTCAGGCAGACGGCCGTGTACCATGCGGAAAGGTCGGCCGCCTTTGGAGGGATCTCCTTGACGTCCTTCGATTGGCGCGTGATGTCGGAGTCGGATGTGGTTTCCTGGGACATGACCGGGCCCGATTCGCCGAGAACCCCCAGGGACCATGCCCAAACTGACCCGCATCTATACGCGCACCGGCGACGACGGCACAACCGGCCTCGTGGGCGGACAACGCGTCAAAAAGAACGCGCTGCGTATTGAAACCTACGGTACGGTCGACGAATGTTCGAGTGCGATCGGCGTCGCGCGCAGCGCGCTGCGCCCCTGGCTTGCGACGCACCCGCGCGCGGCGCGATTGGATGCGTGGCTGGCATGGACGCAAGATGCGCTCTTCAATCTCGGCAGCGACCTCGCGACGCTTCCGAAGGATCGCTGGGAAGGTATGCCGTTGATCGCGGCTGCCGATGCGACCGCGCTCGAACGCGCCATCGACGAAGCGCAGCGCGATCTTGCGCCGCTGAGCAACTTCATTCATCCGGGTGGCTCGCTCGTGGGCGCGAACTTGCACCTGGCGCGAACGATCTGCCGAAGGGCTGAACGCTTGCTGCTGACGCTGCGCGAAACCGGCGAAGAGGTCTCGGTTGAGACGCAGCGCTTTGTGAACCGTCTCTCCGATGCGCTCTTCGTATGGGCGCGCTGGATCAATGCGGACCTAAACGAGCCGGAGTACCTTTGGAACGCAAGCTCCGCTCCACCACCGCCCGCACCGTAAAGGACTGTAACAGATGCATCTGTTTAGCGCTCGCACGCTGTGCGCGACGCTCGCATGCGCGCTTTTCGCGTGCATGCTGCCTGCCCGTGCCCTCGCTAGTTCAAGTATTGCCGGCCAGGTCGTCGATGCGGCCTCGGGTCTCGCGCTCGCCGGCGCCACCGTTCGCATCGCGGATAGTATCCGTCATGCATCGACCGATGCGCACGGCGCGTTTCGTTTCGACGACGTGGCGCCCGGAACGTATCGGCTCGAAGTTGCAGCGCAAGGCTATCAGCCTGCCCTTTCAACCCCACTTGTGGTTGGCACACAGACCTCTTCGCACACGACGCTTGCAATTCAACGCGCCATCGGCGACCTGCACGTGATCGCGGTGACATCGACGAGATCCAGCTCGAGTCTGCAGCAGTCAAGCGTCATCACCGCGACGTTGAACACCGAGACGCTGCAGTCAATCGGCGTCGTGCGCGCGGGCGATGCGCTACGCACGCTCCCCGGGGTGAACAACGGGATCAACGGGGACACCGCCGCACTCGGTGACGATATCAACCTCAATATCCGCGGCATCGGGCAGCCGGAAACGGTCGCTGCAATCGACGGCCACCCGATCGGGTACGGCATCAAAGGGGGCTACAACTATCAGCTCTCGCCGATCTTCCCGTTTCGCAACATCCAAGTGCTCTACGGATCGGGCGGCAGCAACATCCTCGGCGTCAACGCAATCGGTGGGGTCGTGAACTTTCAAACGCTCGATGCGACTCAAAATGCGCATACGTCCTTTACGCAAGGCTATGGCTCGTTCCAGCGTTTGGCGAGCAGCCTCGCGACAACCGGCACGGATGGCAAACTTGGCTATGCGCTCGCCTACGGGGTGTCCGGCCTCGATGGTACCTTCCGTAACGCGAACTTCTACCAAGTCGGTGCGCAGGCGAGTTACGTCGACGACTCGTCCGTGACATCACGCGGCGCGCTGATCAAATTTGCCTATGCGCCGGATCCGAAGACCAATATCGCATTCACCGACGTCAACAGTTCGTATTGGGAGAATAAGACCGGCAACGGCGACGGTGACTTTCTCCCCTTTTCGACGGCGCTTGCGCGTTGCGAAGCGCAGAACAATTCCAATCCGCAAGCGTGCGCAGCATCGACGACCGGATGGCAGGGGAGTGGAGCGGCGTGGCAGGCCTTCAACTTTGGTTATCAGGACCTCGACATCACCCATCGCGCCGGTGGGGGCACGATCGCGCTCGATTCCTATACGACGCTCTACTTCGATACGCAGTACCGCCTGAACTTACCGACACCGGCGAAGGCCAAGACCACCGACATGCGCGTGCAGTCGAGTGGAACGATCTTGAGCGACGACTTCGCCGGCGCGAATAACGACGTTACCTTCGGCTACTCGTACCTCAACAACGCCTACGTCTATCAGACGATCTCAAACGCGCCGAGCTACGCCTCGCCATTCGATAATGAGACTGCCTTCTTTGTGCGCGACGTCTATCAGCCGCAGCGCTCGAACATCACGGCGTTCTTCAATATCTGGGCCAAACACGCAAGCGCAACCAGCTCGTCGTATCTCGATCCGCGGCTCTCCGTTCTCGATCGCCTCACGCCTCGCGACGTGCTGCGAGCAGCGGTCGGCGCCACGACAACCGAGCCGACGTCCGACGAGATCGATGTGCCGTTCACGCCAAGCGCTCTCGCGCTCGGCACGCTGCAGGGCGCGGGCGGCGGCAGCACCTACGTCTGCGGCGGCCTCAACTCGATCGGCACCGCACCGTCGGCCGACCTCAAGCCGGAACGCGGCGTTGACGAGGAGCTCTCCTATGGGCACACCTGGTCGGGCGATTCGATCACCCAACTGCAACTCTACAACGTGAACGTCTACAACAAACTCTACGCGACGATCGCTCCACTCTCGCAAACCGGCACCGGCGGCATCGATCCAAGCTACATTACCACCGCCGATGCATTGCTTGCGACGACATGCGGCGCCGGCAACTACTCGCTCGGCGTCACCGGCACCGTCAACGTCGGCACCCTGCAGGCGCGTGGCGCCGATCTTTCCGGGCGCTGGCGTGCCGATCACCACTTCTATATCGACTACGACTGGGCGTTGACGTCGAGCGTGCTCAAGAACGCGCCGCAGCAGCTGCAGCAGTCAAACCTCACCGACATCATCAACAGTCAAATCAAAGGCGTTCCGTTACACACCGGCAGTATCGCACTCGACGGCACCGTCGGTCAGGTCGAGACGCGCTATACGCTTTATTCAGTCTCGACCGACAATACGAAGAACCTGCCCGCATACAACTACAGCAATATCGCGATGAGCGTGCCGGTCCCGCACGTCGGGCTATTTACGGTCTCGGTATTCAACCTGTTCAACCAGTGGGCCAACATCGCGGGGCTTATCGGCCAAGGCGTGCCGGCGCCGCTCAACAGCTACGCACCAGTCAGCGCCTATACGCCGCTAATTGGCACCGCCGCAACCGAGCAATTCGGCTTGCCGTATCGCTCGATCTACTTCAGCTTCGCTTTTCGGAGATGATGAGGTAGCGCAGGAGCGCGGCAAGCGTGACGGCGTCATCAATCCGTCCGTCGCGCGCGGCACGGTAGGCGTCGTCGATGGAAATGCGCACGGTTTCAATAGCTTCGACGTCTTCGGGCTGTTTTGGAACCGTGCGCAGCTCGCGTGCAACAAAGAGCACGACGGGCTGTTCGACGATCGAGGGAATCTCGTAGATGAGGCCGAGCGGCGTCCAGTCTGCCGCAACTAAACCGAGTTCTTCACGCAGTTCTCGTTGGGCGCAGGCGAGCATGGTCTCTCCTTCGTTTGCGCCGCCCTTGACGATCTCGAGCATGCGCGCGTCGGCCGCGAAACGCGGCTGGCGCGCGAGTACAAAGGCCTCGCGGTCGACGACCAATACACCCGCTGCGGCACCGGTCTCAATTGCAACGTGCTCGCCAGGCACCCCGGTGGGGTGGACGATCTCGTGGATATGTACCGCTAGCCACGGGTTGCGGTACAGCTCGCGTTGTGCGAGACGCTGATAGCGAGAGTCCATCTCACGAACCCCCGCGACCATCGCGACGAGCAATTTCGGCGCAAACCAAGGAGCGAGGAGCGCGCAATGCCGGAGTGCATTGTAAGAGACGCAGCGACGACGAGATGCGCCGAAATTGCCGTCGCCCGAAGGGTTTGGGCGGCAGAGCGCCGCCTGCAGCGTCGTCGGCTCGGTTACAGACGCTCAGCATATGCGCCCTCGCCGTCTCCTTGCGAACGGCGCTCTGGCGCTCCAAACGCTGGTTGCGCGGGTTTGCGAAACGGGCTCTAGCGGGACGCATGGGCCCTCCTTGCGAACCTGCGCGAAATGTCCTTTGTCTCCCAGCTCTTTGCGACGACCAACGTCGACAAACTTCGCGCGCTTTCGCAACAGAAAATTCTCAAACGTGCACTGACCGCGAAGGACCTCGTTGCAATCGGACTGGGCACGATGATCGGCGGCGGCATCTTCACCACGATCGGCACCGGTGTCGTCGGCGCTGGACCCGCCGTGATCGTTTCGTATCTGCTCGCCGGTCTTACCTCGTTCTTTGCCGCACTCTGCTACGCCGAACTCGGTGCGATGGTACCGGTTGCGGGCAGCGCGTACACGTATGCGTATGCAACGATGGGCAAGCTCTTCGCCTGGATCATCGGCTTCGCGCTGATCTTCGAATACGGAATCAGCGCCGCACCAGTCGCTCAGCAATTCTCGGCCGCAATTCAAGACGTCCTTAAGAGCATCGGTCTTGCGATGCCGGCTTGGGCGCAGACGTCAAACCTGCACTTCACCGGTCCGTGGTGGATTCCGGGGAGTTGGGATCTCGCACACTCGCAGTGCGACCTCGTGGGCGCGCTTTTTGTGATCGCCCTTTCGGTGTTGCTCTCGATCGGCATTCGCGAGACGGCGACAACCAACAATATCTTCGTCGTTCTCAAGATCGGGGCGCTCCTGGTCTTCATTGTCGCCGCGCTCTTCTTGTTCCATCCGGAACACTTCTTGAATTTCGCGCCGTATGGCCTCGGCGCGCTGCGCCCGTTCGGCGGAATGGCCGACTACTCGTCCTCGGCTCAGCCGTACGGAATCATCGCGGTCAGCGCGTTCGTGTTCTTTAGCTACATCGGCTTCGATACGGCGACGACGACCGCCGAAGAATGCAAGGTGCCGCAGCGCGACATTCCGCTCGGCGTGATGGGCGCTCTCGGTATCGGTACGGTCCTCTACTGCGCGACGGCCATCACGCTGATCGGCGCCGTCGCCTGGAATAAGGTTCCGACCAAGGACCCGTTGGTCTACGCTCTGGCTCCGCTGCACATGCCGTGGGTCAGCGCGATTATCACGATCGGCGTCCTAGCCGGCACGACGAGCGTCGCGCTCAGCTCGCTTCTCGGGCAAACGCGTATCTTCTACGTGATGGCGCGTGACAAGATGCTGCCGCCCGCGGTCGCGGTGATCTCCCCGCGATTCAAGACGCCGGTACGCACGACGATGATCACCGGCGTTGCCGTCGCCGTTCTCACCCTCATCGTCCCGCTCACCGACCTGCTCAACCTGGTCAACATCGGCACGCTTATTGCATTCACCGTGGTCTGCGCCGGGGTGCTCTATCTGCGCAAGCGCAAACCAGACCTTCCGCGGACGTTCAAGGTGCCGTTCGTCCCGCTTTTCCCGATTCTGGGAATCGTAATGTCCCTGTTTCTCGCGGTCTTCGGTCTCTCAGCCCGCACCTGGACCTGGTTTGCGATCGCGCTGGTCGTCGGGTTAGTCTTCTTTTTCAGCTATGGCTTCCGCAAATCAAAGCCCGACGAGATCGAGCCGGTCGTCGATCCCGAAGACTTCGCAGACCAGTTTGTTTAGGGCTCGCCTGGCCGCTGTAAAACTAGCGTAAGTATCCCACTTTTGACGCACCAGGCACGCAAGACGCCCCAAGATTAACCGATTACTCAAACTGGGTGTGAATTTCATAAATTCACGAAATGAGGCTGTTATGATGGCCCTGGTTTCCGTACGTCCTGCTCAGCGCTGGCTCTCGTTAGAACATCTTCGTGCCCGCGCGACCGAGCTCTATGCGCTTCTCGCATGGCTCCATGTTCCCGCGGTTGCGGCCATCGCGCTGGTGGCGCACAACAATTGGGTCACGCCGACGGCAACGTTGGCGGCGATCGCGCTCATTGCAACCGCTAGTGCCCGCTACATGAAAGACGGCATCGAGCAGCGCTCGATTATGGCGCTCGCGCTGACGCTCGGCCCCATTGCCTTCGGCTGGGCCGGCTTCGCGACCGTCGATACGTCGCTCTACTTCTTCGCGGTGATCGCGATGCTCGTCGGGTACGTCGACTGGCGCCCGATCGTCATCTCAGCGAGCGCGGCCGCGTTTAACGCGGTGCTCATGTCGCTTGCAATGTCGGATATCGTCTTCCCGGCTGAAGGCATGGACCGCTTCGCCGTGCAGGCTATCTGCTTGATCGCCGAACTCATCGTGCTCGTCAGCATCACGAACACGTTGCAGCGGCTCTTCTCCAATGTCGACTCTTTCATGGAATTCACCATGAAAGAAACGGCCGAAGCCCTTGCCGGCGAGCTGCACGAGAAGGCGCGTCTACAAGCCGAACTCAGCAAGCTCCGCGCAACCGCATAACCCGTACCACCACCCATGTCGGGATTCAACATGGCCTCCGGGCCGGTTGGATCCCGCACTTTTACGCCGCTCTTATCTAAGGAGAGACTTTTTCGTGTCCGTACTCTTTGCCCGCCCCGCGAATCGTTCGCTCTCGCTCGCAAGCATTCGCGCGCGCGCGACGCAACTCTACACCTTGATCGCGTGGCTGCACGTGCCGGCCGTGGCTCTGATCGCGCTAACCGCGCATAACGCGTGGCTTGCGCCCACGGCCTTTCTTGCCATCGTGGCGACCATCGCGACGATCTGCGCGGCTACGATGAAGAACGGATTGCCGCTGCGTTCGATCATGGCGGTAGCGCTCACGCTCGCACCGATCGCCTTCGTCTATGCTGGACGCGGCGCGCTGAGCGGCATCTCCGGACACGGCGACTGGCAAATCGACTACCACATGTACTTCTTCGCGATGTTCGCCATTCTCGTGGCCTACGTCGATTGGCGTCCGATCGTTATCTCGGCCGGACTCACCGCCGTCCACCACCTGGCCCTCGACTTGATCATGCCTGCCGGCGTCTTTCCGCAAGAGGGCATCGACCGTGTCCTCCTGCACGCGCTCTGTGTCGTTGCCGAGTGCAGCGTGTTGATATGGATCACGAATACGCTCGCCGCGTTGTTCAAGCGGGTCGACGAAGTGATGGACTTCACGACCAAGGCGACCGCCGAGGCGATCACGATGGAACTCGAAGAGAAGGCCGCGCTGCAAGCGCAACTCGATACGCTGTTGGCGCGCACTGCCGGATGAGCACGATCGCCGATGTGGTCTTCTACTTCGGGACCAACCAAGAGACGATGATTGCCGGCAAGGCGCTGCGCGACGCCAACATCGTCGCGCGGATGATTCCGCGACCGGCGAGTGTGACGTCTGAGGCGAACTTGTGTCTCGCGGTTGCGCAAGATGCCGCAACGCGTGCGACCGACGCCCTTTCGGGCGCAGGCGTTGCGTTCAAAGGCGTAGTGTAGCCGAAGGCGGCTGGAACCGGTTACTGTGCTTGCGCGGGTTGCGCGGGTGATGCTTCGCCGATACCGGGCGTCATCACCGCAATCCGCGCGGTGCGCGCGTCATACGAGGCGTGCACACCAAAGGCGCGTGCGATGGCACGCAGCCCGATCATCACCCGGCCACGCACGCGAAACGGCGCGTGCTCGAGCGTCAGCGGCATCCCGTTGACTGTTGCATGCACGTCACCAACGCGCAAACGAACGGATTGTCCCCCGCGCACCACATAAACACTGCGGCCCTCGACGCTGGTTTGTGCGCCGAGTGCATCGGCGAGCGTGCGCACCGGAACGTACACGTGATTGCCCACTCCCGCGACCGGCGGGACGTCGCTCGCTACAAACTCACCGTCGACGACCATATCGATCGGCCGCGAAAACGCAATGAGCGCAGAGGCGGTCATTGCGACGACGCCAGTGAGTACGAACATGCGGAGCGACGGCCGGCGATAGGTCATAACACGCTTGTAATCTCGTCCACGTAGGCGGGATACTTCTCAGCAATTACCTTTTCGATCTCCAAGCGTAACATGCCGAGTAATTCGTTTTCGGGATAGGTGCCCACCAGCTCGCCTGCACGATAGATGGCACCCTTGCCTTTGCCACCCGCCACGCCGACATCAGCCATCTTCGACTCGCCCGGGCCATTAACGACGCAGCCCATCACCGCAACCTTTACCGGCGCGCTGTACTCTTTGGCGATTGCTTCAACCGCGCGGCCGAGTTCGAGCACCGAGATCTCGGCGCGCCCGCACGACGGACATGCGGTGATCTCAAAGCCTTTTTCGCGCAAGCCGAGCGATTTGAGGATCGACCAGCAGACGGGTACTTCTTCGATCGGGTCGTCGGCCAGCGAAACGCGGATCGTGTCGCCAATACCTTCGTAGAGCAAAATGCCTAGGCCAATCGACGACTTAATCGTTCCGTCGCGCAAGAGACCGGCTTCGGTGATACCAAGGTGCAGCGCGTACGGCGTATTGCGCTCGCGCAGCGTCTTATCGGCGAGGCGATAGGCGTCGACGGTCGTGTTGACGTCGTGCGCCTTGAGCGAGATCGCGATATCGGTGTGGCCGTATTCTTCGAGCATTTCGACGTGGCGCAACGCCGAGAGCACCATCGCTTCAGCAGTGTGGCCGAGCGACTTCTCGAGGTCGGGCGCGAGCGAGCCCATGTTGACGCCGACGCGAATCGGAATCTCGCGCGCTTTTGCCGCGGCAACGACTTCGGCAACCTTCTTAGGATCGCGAATGTTGCCCGGATTCAAGCGCAGCTTCGCGACGCCCGCTTCAATTGCCGCGAGCGCCATCTTGTGATCGAAATGAATGTCGGCGACGATCGGCACCGGTGAACGAGACACGATCGCCGGTAAGCCGGCGGCATCCGGCGGATCCTTTACGGTAACACGCACGACCTCGCAGCCTTCCATTGCGAGTGCATAGATCTGTGTCAGCGTGGCGTCGGCGTCAGCGGTATCGGTCGTGGTCATCGATTGCACGACCACGGGATTATCGCCGCCGATCCACACGCTCTTCGCGTCGGATTTGCCGGTCTTGTTCTGCAGGAAGATCGGGTTCGATTTGCGCCGCAAGCGAATCACAGTGTTAAAACACTCCTTGGCCCGAGAAGATCTTGGCGATGTCGTGGAAGGCGATTAGGAGCATCAGCGCCATAAGCGCGGCAAATCCGGCGAGATGCACGAGTGCCTCTCGTTCGGGATCGACCGGCTTGCCGCGTAACAGCTCAGCAATGATAAACGCCGCGCGCCCGCCATCGAGCGCCGGAATCGGCAACAGATTGAAGAGTCCGAGTGCAAACGAGAGAGTCGCCGCGAGCGTGAGATAGGGTCCCCACCCGAAGTCTTGCACGATGCCCGCGACCTGCCCCATGCCCACGACGCCTGAAACTTGTCCCGCGTACTTCGTGAAGTGCGTCACCAGCATGCCGAGCGACGCAAACGTTTGATCGGCAACGCCCACATATTCGCTCGCACTGTAACGTAAGGCCATCCCCAGCGAAACGCGCTCGAAAGCCGGCTCGGGCGAAAAGCCGATGCAGCCCAACTTCGGGCTGAGCGGAGCCGGACACGGCGCCGGCGTGATCTCGATCAGCTTCGCACTGCCGTCGCGTTCGTAGGTCACGTCGATCGTCTTTCCAAGCGACGCGTGAATCGTGTTGATCAGGTCGTTGGCGTTGGTGACCTTTTTGCCTTGGGTGCTCACCGCAACGATGTGATCGCCCGGCTTCAGACCGGCTTTATCTGCCGGACTGCCTTGCAACACTACGGTGACGATCGCGCGATCGATCTTGTCGCTCGGAACACCGAAGACGATCGCACCGAAGAGCAAGATCACGAACGCAAGGATGAAATTGGCAATCGGCCCAGCGAGCACGATCGCCAAACGGCGCCACGGACTCTTGGCTTGGAAATTCCGACTTTCAGTCTTGCGGCCGTCGGTGAAGACGGTCGTCTCCTCGCGGAATACGCGTTGTTGCTCGGCCTCGCTGGTCTTGTTGTCTTCGCCTTCCATCGCGCAGTAGCCACCGATGGGCAGCAGCCGCACCGAGTACAGCGTGCCGGTGCGCGGACTCGTCCATCCGAACAACTTCGGTCCAAAGCCGACGGCGAATTCATTGACGTGCACGCCGTTGCGCCGCGCGACGATGTAGTGACCGTACTCATGCAGCACGATCAACACCGAGAGCATCACGAGGAACGTGACGACCTTATCGATCGAGGCGAGCGTAATGGCTGCTAACAACACCTGATGTCCTCTACATACTCCGCGGCCGCAAGGCGCGCGTCTGAATCTGCTTCCCGAATGTACGCGAGCGTTGCATCCCGATGTGCCACCCGTTCGAGCGTGGTTTCGATGATTCGCGCGATCTCACCGAACCGAACCTTCCCTTCGACAAACGACCGCACCGCGACTTCGTTGGCCGCCGAAAGGACCGCAGGCGCGGTTCCTCCCTGGGCGAGCGCCTGGTACGCCAGCCGCAAGCACGGGAACCGCTCGAAATCCGGCTCTTCAAAGTCATAACGTAGCGAATCCGCCTGGGGTTTTGCTCCGAGCAGTTCGAGGATGCCGTCCCTCGACTCCGCTTCAGCGGAGTTTACGCCGAGCGTAGTCGAGGGGCCGGGATGACAAGGGGCGAGGCGGTCGGGATACCCCAGGGCGTAGCCGATCGGGATCCGCATGTCGGGGTGGCAGAGTTGCCCCTTGACACTGCCGTCGGTGAAGAGCACGAAGCCATGCGCAATCGACTGCGGGTGGACCGCGATCAGCACGCGCTCCCCCGGCTGGCCGAAGAGGCGGCTCGCCTCGATCACCTCGAGCCCTTTGTTCATCATCGTGGCCGAATCGATCGTGTTCTTGGTCCCCATGCGCCAGGTCGGGTGCGCGAGGGCCCGCTCGAGCGTCGCTTCGTTCATCTCGGCAGCAGTTGCGGTCCGGAACGGACCGCCCGATGCGGTCAGGATGAGCGCGCGCACCCGCGCGGTATCTTCACCGACCAGGCACTGAAAGAGCGCGCTGTGCTCGGAATCAACCGGCAGCAATTTGCTGCCGCTGCGCGCGGCCGCGGCCAGCATCACCTCGCCGGCTGCGACAATCAACTCCTTGTTTGCAACGGCGATATCGGTACCACGTTCGATCGCCGCGAGTACCGCGTCGAACGCGACGGCACCGTCGGTTGCGGCCAAAACGACATCTGGTTCCGACTCGAGTGCGACGCGTAACAAGCCGTTCGGCCCGTCGGCGGCGCTGGTTGCGATCTGTGGAGTAAAGCGCGCGAACTGTTCGCGTAGGAGTTCGAGATTGCGTCCGGCTGCGAGGCCCACGACTTCAAAACGATCGGGATGCGCGGCAATGACGTCGAGCGCTTGCGTACCAATCGATCCCGTCGAGCCGAGAATCGCGACACGTTTCCGGCTCATTGCGTCACCGTGAGCAAACCGATCACATGCAATACGGCAAAATACGCCATGCCGCCAAAGAGATACGAATCAAACCGGTCGAGCACACCGCCATGACCTTGGATGATTTGCCCCGTGTCCTTCACACCGGCATCCCGTTTGAGCGCCGATTCAGCCAAGTCGCCCGCTTGTGCGGCGATCGCGGTCGTCGCACCGAGCACGAGACCCTGCCACCACAACAGATGCAGTTGCGGCACGTACGCTGCCGCCGCGGCGCCGACGATGCTCACGATCACCAACGCACCAACCGCGCCTTCGACGGTTTTCTTCGGCGAGATCCGGGTGAGTTGATGGCGGCCGATCAGCGAACCGACGACCATCGCGCAGATGTCGGTCAGCGCGATCAGGACCACGACGTCGTAAGTCCACCAAATGCCCGTCACCGGTATGCTGCGCAGAAAGACGAAGTACGTTAGCAGCTTGCCGATATAGAGCACGGCGAGCAGCGTGTAGGCCGTGCGCGCGAAGTAGCCCTTCTCATCGGCACTGTACATCCCGATCGAGAAACTCGCAATCGTAACGCCGGCGAGAAGCACACCCTCCCAACGGTGCAGCATATCGAACCACGCGAGCACGATGTAGGCAACGACGCCGAAAATCGCAACCGGATACTCGAGCGGCTGGCCCTTGATCTCGCACAAGGCATTCAGTTCGTAGAGCATGATCAGGCCGAGCACGAGCACGAGTGCGTCGAAAGCCCATTGATTCGCAACCAGCGTCAGCCCGACGGCGGCAAGGAGCAAGCCGACGAGCACGCGCCGCATAACGTTGTTGGCGTTATTCGCCGAAACGTCGCTGCCGATGTGCAAACTCACGGACGGCCTGTAAGAGATGTTCACCCGAGAAATCAGGCCAGTAAACCTCGCTCATGACGAGCTCTGAATAGGCGGCCTGGTAGAGCATGAAATTCGAAAGCCGCTGCTCGCCGCCGGGACGGATCAACAGGTCGGGGTCGGGAACGCCGGCAGTGTAGAGGTACGACGAGATCAGCTCGTCGTCGATGCGGTCGGGTGAGACCGCACCGCTGCGCACGTCGTTCGCGATTGCGCGTACGGCGCGTTCCAATTCGCTGCGCGAACTATAGTTCACCGCAAGATTGAGGGTCAGTCCGGTGTTCTTGACCGTCTGCGTCTGGAGATCGTCCAGCGCATTGCGCGACCGTTCCGGCAGCGCTTGCCAGTCGCCGATAATGCGCACGCGCACGTTGTTGCGCTGCAACTCGGCCAATTCGCTCTTTGCAAAATAGACGCACAGGTCAAATAGGAAGGCGACCTCTTGCGAATCGCGTCGCCAATTCTCGGTCGAAAAGCCATAGACCGTCACGATCTCGATGCCGAGATCGCGCGCCGCGCGCGTCACGCGCCGCAGTGCAACGATGCCACGACGGTGCCCTTCAAGCGCCGGCAAGCCGTGCTCGCGCGCCCAACGCCGGTTGCCGTCCATGATGATCGCGACGTGCCGCGGTACACGCTGCTCAATCGATTCGATCATACGATTCGTATCCGCAGACGAGATCGATGACGTCGTCTTGCTCGGTTGCGCGCAGGACGCGCAGTATTCCGACCCCGAGTACGGGACCAACCGGTGCAAGGACCGAGAGATGCAAACGGCGTCCGGCCAAGGCCGCACGCGCCGCCACTTCAGGCATCAGCGTGAGATCCACGAAAGATCTCCACCTGGGGAGCCTCCCAAGAATTCGCTGTACCGATCGCGAGCAGCATTTCCACGCCACATCGAGGAGCGAGGAGGGAGCGATGCCTGTGCGCATCGTGACGGACGCAGCGAAGATGAGTTGGCGTGGAAATGCGCTCGCCCAAGGGGTTTGAAGGAAAAATGCGCCATCTACGTCGCCGACCGCTCGGTCACAGACCGCAGAGGGTATGCTCCCTCGCGGTCTCCTATTATCTGTCGCATTTTTCCTCAAACGATCGGTACATGGACTTCTTGGGAGGCTCCCTAAACTTCCATGATGTCTTTTTCTTTGGCCGCCACGAGCGAGTCGATCTCCTTGACGAACTTGTCGGTTAGCTTCTGCAGTTGGTCCTGCATGCGCTTGTTGTCGTCTTCGGTGATCTCATGCTTCTTCAGCTGCTCTTTGAGATCGTCGTGGGCCTTGTGGCGCACATTGCGCACCGCAATCTTGCCGTCTTCGGCTTTCTTTTTTACGACCTTCACCAGGTCTTTGCGGCGCTCTTCGTTGAGCGGCGGGATCGTCAAGCGAATCGTCGATCCGTCGATGTTGGGGGTAATGCCGAGGTCACTCTTCTCGATGGCTTTGCGGATGTCACCGACGACGTTCTTGTCGAACGCTTGGATCACGAGGGTACGCGCATCGGGCGTACCGATCGACGCGACCTGTTTGAGCGGCACCGCCGAGCCATAGGCCTCGACGTGCAGGCGATCGAGCAATGCCGGGCTCGCACGGCCCGTGCGAATCGACGCAAAATCGGAACGCGTGGCCTCCACGCACTTATTCATCTTCGAATCGAGATCTTTAAAGAAGTCGGACATACTAACGGACCCCTCCCACGCTCAGGCCCTTCTCGCGCTCGACTACCGTGCCGATCGGATCGCCGAAGATCACGCGGCGGATATTCCCGGGAACGGACATGTCGAACACGATGATCGGAAGCTTGTTATCCATGCACAGCGCCATCGCGGTTGAATCCATGACCTCGAGGCCGCGCTGCAACACCTCCATGTAATCGAGGCGCTCGAAACGCGTTGCCGTCGGATCTTTCTTCGGATCGGCACTATAGATGCCGTCGACCTTGGTGGCCTTGAGGATCGCTTCAGCGCCGATCTCAACGGCGCGCAGCGCAGCGGTCGTGTCGGTCGTGAAATATGGATTGCCCGTACCAGCCGCAAAGATCACCACGCGGCCTTTTTCCAAGTGCCGCATCGCACGGCGACGGATGTACGGCTCGGCGATTTGGTGCATGGCGATCGCGGTCTGCACGCGCGACGGTACGCCCATGCGTTCCAATGCGTCCTGCAGCGCAAGCGCATTGATCACGGTGGCGAGCATGCCCATGTAGTCGGCGGTGGCGCGGTCCATACCGGCTTCTTCGTGGACCTTGCCGCGCCAAATATTTCCGCCGCCCACAACGACAGCTATTGAAATGCCGGCGCGAGCGACGTTGCCGATTTCATCGGCCATGGCGCGTGTCGTGTTGACATCGACGCCGGTATCGGTTCCGGCGAACGCTTCGCCGGAGATCTTGAGAAGAACGCGATTGTACTTGGGTCGAGCGTTGCCTGAATCCAAGAGCGTCAGTTTTCTCCGAGTGCGTACTTCGTGAAGCGGCGAACCTTGATTTTCTCTCCTAGCGACCCGACTGCCGCATTGATCAGGTCGTTGACCGAGAGCGAATCATCTTTGACGAAGGGCTGATCGAGCAGCACGTGCTCCTCGAACCACTTGTTCAACTTGCCTTCGACGATCTTCTCCGCAACCTCGGGCGGTTTGCCCGCCGGCACGGCTGCCTTGAATTCGTCACGAGCCTTGGCGACGACGTCCTCGGGAACGCTTGCGCGATCGAGGTACTGCGGCGACATCGCCGCGATGTGCATTGCGATATCGCGGCTGAGCTCCAAGAACTTCGGGTTACGCGCAACGAAGTCGGTCTCGCTGTTTACCTCGACGAGCACGCCGATCTTACCGCCGGAATGGATATAGCTGGTCACGAGCCCTTCGTTGGCCGAACGCTCGGCCTTCTTCTCGGCTTGCGCAGCGCCGCGCTCGAGTAAGAGTGTTTTCGCCTTCGTGAAATCGCCACTGGCTTCCACGAGTGCCTTACGGCAGTCCATCATCGGCGCGCTGGTCTCTTCGCGCAGCGCTTTGATCTCTTCGGCCTTCGGTTGATAGGACATTGAGGTAGACACCAGTTCTCCTTACAGCGCTGCTTCGACTTGTGCCATGGTCAGCGGGGCTTCGTCCTCGGCATCCTCGGCGCTCTCTGCGTACGGTTGTGCATACGCGCCCTCCGCGTCGTACGCGCTCTCATTTTCCGTCTTTCCCTCGATGATCGCGTCGGCAATCTTGCTGACCATCAGCTTGACTGCACGAATCGCGTCGTCGTTGCCGGGAATCGGATAGTCGATCTCGTCGGGATCGCAATTCGTGTCGATCACGGCGATGATCGGGATCTTCAGCTTGCGCGCTTCGAGAACCGCGATGCGCTCTTTCTTCGGATCGACGATGAAGACCGCATCGGGCAGCCGGTGCATGTCTTTGATGCCGCCGAGGAAGCGTTCGAGCTTGGCCATCTCGTCCTGGAGCTGCGCAACTTCTTTTTTGGGCAGACGATCGAAGTCGCCTTGCATCTTCATGCCCTCGAGCTCACGCAGACGCGAGATGCGCTTCTGAATGGTCGAGAAGTTGGTGAGGGTACCGCCCAGCCAGCGCTGATTGATGAAATAGGTGCCCGCGCGCTCGGCCTCTTCGCGCACGACGTCCTGCGCTTGCTTCTTGGTGCCGACGAATAGGATGACTTTCTTCTCGCGGGCCATCTGCTTGACGGCTTCGTAGGTCTCGCGCAGCTTCTGCACGGTGAGCGCGAGATCGATGATGTAAATGCCGTTGCGCTCCTGGAAGATGAAGGGCTTCATCTTGGGGTTCCAGCGACGGGTCTGATGCCCGAAGTGGACGCCTGCCTCGAGGAGTTCGCGCATGGTGACTACAGACACAAGGTATCTCCTTCTGGTCTCGGGCCGCGTCCATCATGGCGTGCGATCCGTGTCGTGAGACCAATCATCGCCCCCCGTCCGTGGCGGGCGTAATAAAGTGGCGCCGTCCGTAAGGGCGGCGCAGAGAGTATACCATGGGCCCCGGGGGCGGTCCAGCCACTAAGGCTCTTAGGCGAAGATACCGAACCTTCAAAACGATGCGTTGGTTAGTTACCGGTGGCCTGGGGTTCATCGGGTCGAATTTCGTCCGTCTTGCCCTGCGCGAGCGGCCCAATCTCGAGATCGTCAATCTCGATGCCATGACCTACGCGGGGAACCCCGCCAATCTGCGCGACGTCCAGAGCGATGGCCGCTATCGCTTCGTCCACGGCGATATCTGCGACCCGCGCGCGGTCCGCGCGGCTTTGGGCGCCGGCGTCGATGCGATCGTCAATTTCGCCGCCGAGACGCACGTCGACCGCTCGATTTTGGACCCGGAGCAGTTTCTGCGCACCGACATCCTCGGGACCCACGTCTTGCTCGAAGCGGTTCGAGAACACGCGATCCCGCGCTATCTGCAGGTCTCGACCGACGAGGTCTACGGCGACGTTGCCCAGGGCGAATCGCTCGAGTCCGACGCGATCAAACCGCGCAGTCCGTATTCAGCTTCGAAAGCCGGCGGCGACATGCAAGTGCTCGCCTACTACACGACGTTCGGCACGCCGGTCGTTATTACGCGTGGCAGCAACACCTACGGGCCGTATCAGTATCCCGAGAAACTGATTCCGCTCTTCATCACCAATCTGATCGACGATCAGCACGTGCCGGTGTACGGCGACGGTTTGCAAGTGCGTGATTGGCTGCACGTCGAGGATCACGCGCGTGGGATCATGCACGTGCTCGAACACGGCGACGTCGGTCACGTCTACAACGTCGGCGGCGGCAATCCACATACGAACCTCGAGATCACGCAGCGGCTCGTTAATGGGTGCGGACGCACGATGGAAACCCACGTGAAGCACGTCGCTGACCGCGAAGGCCACGATCGGCGCTACGCAGTATCGTGCGAGAAAGCGCGTGGCATCGGTTGGAAGCCACGTATCGGATTCGAAGAGGGTCTGCGCGATACGATCGCGTGGTATCAGCAACACGAGGAGTGGTGGCGGCCGCTGAAGTCCGGCGAATTCCTCGACTACTATAAGAGGCAGTATGCTCACCGTTAAAAAGGCGCTTCGCCCCAGGCTCCGCGCCCCCCACGCTGCGCGCGGGGCCCCCAAAACATGGCGCGCATCAACAACCTTACTGTCCAACACTCCCCGAGGGCGCGCCAAATGAACGTTTCGACACTAGCCATCTTGATATCGGGACTTCGCCGGGCGTGAAAGGCGTTATTCTTGCAGGCGGTTTGGGATCGCGCCTGCGTCCGCTTACGAAAGTCACGAACAAGCATCTCTTGCCGATCTACGACAAGCCGATGATCTACTATCCGATCGAGACGTTGTGTAAGGCCGGCATCAAGGACATCATGATCGTCACCGGCGGGAACTCCGCCGGCGATTTTCTGCGCCTGCTCGGCAACGGTAGAGAGTTCGGACTGAAAGATATCTACTACACCTATCAAGAGGGCGAAGGCGGTATCGCCGACGCGCTCAAGCTATGCGAACACTTCGCTGAAGGGCAGCGGATCGCCGTGATCCTGGGTGACAACATCATTCAGGACGACATCTCGCCCTACGTGCGCAAGTTCGAAGAGCAAGATTCAGGCGCACGCATCCTGTTAAAGGAAGTCGAGGATCCGGAGCGCTTTGGCTGTCCCGAACTCGACGGCGACCGCATCGTTCGCATCGAGGAGAAACCGGAGGCGCCGAAGAGCCGCTACGCAGTCACCGGCATCTACATGTACGATCGTCGCGTCTTCGACTTGTGCAACCGTCTCAAGCCTTCTGCGCGTGGCGAGCTCGAGATCACCGATGTCAACAACGCCTACATTAAGGAAGGCGATCTGTACTACGACATCCTCGATGGATGGTGGACAGACGCCGGTCAATTCGAGTCGCTGTATCGTGCGGCACAGTTGATTGCAACCGAGCGAGAAAATGCACACGCAGCCGCAGCACGATAGCCGTTCGGTACCCGTGACCGGTGATCGTATCCCGGTGATGCGACCGCAGTTGCCCACCGCCGATGAGTTGCTCCCTTTCCTCCGTCGCATCGATGATGCGCGCTGGTATTCAAACCACGGACCGCTGCTGGTGGAACTGCGCGACCGGTTTGCCGCGCACTATCGGGTCAGAAACGATCAGGTCGCCATCGTTGCAAACGGAACGGTGGCGCTCAGCGCGGCGTTGGTCGCAGCCGGCGCGCAGGCCGGGACGAAGTGCCTACTGCCGTCGTGGACCTACGTTGGATCGGCTGCGGCCGTCTGGGCAGCAAACCTGCAGCCGCATTTCGTCGACGTGAACGCGGACACATGGATGCTCGATCCACTCGAGCTGCGCAAGCGCGCCGATCTCAAAGACGTCGGTGCTGTAATGGTTGTTTCTGCCTTCGGATCGCCCGTTGACACGGCATCCTGGGATGCATTCTCGGCTGAAACCGGGATCCCGGTGATCATTGACGGCGCAGCATCGTTCGATACCGTAGCCAGCGTCCCGCAAGCGGCGCCGGGGCGATCGCCGGTCATGATCAGCTTGCACGCCACGAAAGTCTTCGGTGTCGGCGAAGGTGGTCTGCTGCTTTCAACCGATACCGCGCTCGTGCAGCGGTTCAACCAAGTGTGCAACTTCGGCGTGTGGGACTCTCCCGCTGGGCAAATCCTCGGGTACAACGGGAAACTGAGCGAGTACAACGCGGCGGTCGGGCTCGCGATGTTCGAAACGTGGCCGGCGCGGCGGGAGCGTGTGGTCGGCCTGACGCGCGACTATCACCAGGCACTGCGCAACGTTCGTTCTGTCGAGCTCGTCCCTGGATACGGCGACGGCTGGGTTTCGTGCTACTGCAACGTCAAAACCGCCGTTCCATCGAAGACCGTCATCGAGCGTCTCGCGGCGCGAGGCATCGAAACGCGGCGCTGGTGGCAAAGCGGCGTCCACGTCCAGAAAGCCTACCGGAACTTTCCGCGCGATCCGTTGCCTGTAACCGAAGCACTCGCCTCGAGCGTCTTTGGTCTGCCGTTCTCGCACGACCTCGACGATGCGCGGGTCCAACGCGTCATCGAAGGCCTCGAAGCCTCCCTTTCGTGACCACGGTCGCGGTCATACAGCCGTATTTTTTCCCGTACGCCGGTTACTTCCGGCTCTTCGCCGCAGCCGATGTCGTGGCGATGTTCGATTGCGTGCAGTTCCCGCGCCGCGGATGGGTGCATCGTAACCGCTTTGCCCTCGCTAGCGGCGAACCCGATTGGTTGACACTGCCGATTGCGAAAGCTGGACAAGAGGCTCGCATCGACGAGTTGCGTTGGGCCACCGATGCGCAGGCACGATTGGACGCCAATCTTCGGCGCTTTCCGGATCTCGAGCATGCGCGTAACAGCGAACTGATTCGACGCGTACTCGACGTCTCAAACAGCGACGTCGCCGGATATCTATGCGAACGCGTCTCCGCCGTCAGCGTTCAGCTTGGAATCACCACGCCGATCGTGCGATCGAGTACGCTACCTGTCGATCCTGAACTTCGCGCGCAGGATCGCGTGATCGCCGTTGTCAAAGCGCTCGGCGGCACGCACTACGTGAATCCATCCGGCGGCCGCGAACTCTACGACCACGATGCGTTTCGCCATGCCGGAATGCAGTTGCAGTTTCTCTCGCCCTACCAGGGCAGTTTTGATAGTGTGCTCTCACGTCTGCTTCGCGAAACGCCGAATAGTATCGCGGAAGAGATCGCACGCGAGACTATTCTAACCCCGTGAAGGAATGGCCCACACATGATTGTACCGAGACCTCTATGACGAACGCCGCCGGATTTGAGCGCCTCAAAGACATCGTCGTCGAGGTCCTGCGCGTGCCGCGCGCGGAGATCACCGACGAGCTCGACATGGAGGCAACAAGCACCTGGGATTCGCTCAGCCATATGCAGCTCATCGCAGCGCTCGAAGATGAATTCGCGATCGAACTCACAGCTGACGAGATCGTCGCTATGCGCAGCGTCCGCCAGATTCGCGACGTCCTTCAAGCAAAGTCGGCGGCCGTTTAACCGTGGACATTCGCGGCAAGGCGGTGATTGTTGCCGGCGGTGCGGGCAGCATCGGTGCGGTCATTGCCGGCGCGCTGCGCGACAAAGGCGCGAACGTGGCGATCGTTGACTTGCACGCGGCCGATCTCTCCAGCGACGCGGGATTATCCGTGCGCGCCGACCTGGCGAACGACGAAGATTTCGCTCGCGCTTTGGAGTCGGTCGTGGCGAAACTCGGCAAGGTCAGCGCACTGGTCAACTGCGCGGGATTGATTCACAGCGAACCACTGATCAGCCTAAGCGATCCCGCAGCACGCCGCCATCGAATCGAGACATGGGATGCTACGATCCGCAGCAACCTTACCGCAACGTTCGTACCCGCGACCCGCGTTGCCGAGCATATGGCGACCACGCGCACCAAGGGCGTGATCGTTACGTTCTCCTCGATCGCCGCCGCCGGCAATCCGGGACAAACAGCGTACGCTGCAGCAAAGGCCGGCATCGAAGCGATGACGACCGTGTGGGCGCGCGAACTCGGCCCGCTCGGAATTCGCGCGGTTGCAATCGCGCCCGGATTTGTAGCAACGGACTCCACCAAAGCCGCGATGAGCGATGCCGCGCTGGCCGAACTGAAGCGCCGCACGCCCTTGCTTCGGCTTGGCAAGGCCGAGGAAATCGCATCGACCGTGGCCTTCGTTATCGAAAACGACTTTATCACCGGTACGACGATCGCCGTCGATGGCGGTCTCGTCCTCTAAGGAGAAGTCATGGCAGAGATCGTGATATTCGGAGCGGGCAAAGTTGCCGACGTGCTCTATCGCCACATCATGCACGCGGGCGAACATAATGTCGTGGCTTTCACGGTCGATGCCGACTACATCCCGGCAGGCGGTACGTTTCACGGCAAGCCGGTCGTCGCATTTGAGTCGGTGGCGGCTGCGTACCCGCCCGCACGATTCAAAATGATCGTCGTCCTGGGCTATCACGAACTTAACGCGGTGCGCAAGGCCAAGTATGAGGCGGCGAAGGCGCGCGGTTACGAGCTGATCTCGTACGTGAGTCCGCGTGCCGGTGTCGGCGATTGGCTGCAGATGGGCGACAACTGTATCATACTCGATAACGCCGTCATCGAACCCGGCGTACGGCTCGGTAACAACGTCGTAATTTGGAGCGGCGTCCTCGTCGGTCACCACTCGACGATCGAAGATCACGCCTGGATTGCCGGCAATGCAACTTTCGGCGGTAGCACCGTGCTAGGCGCGCTTTCGTTCGTCGGGCTCGGCGCGATCGTCGGCCACGAAGTCGAGCTTGGTGAACAAACGCTCGTTAGCGCGGGCGCACTCGTGATGAAATGCTCGGACCCGAAGGCAGTTTTCATTGAAGCCAACACGCCGCAGTTCCGTTTGGACTCGGAGCGGTTCCTAAAAATTACGAAACTGCGCTAAGCGCTATTTGATAATGTAGGCTGTCGGCTGAAATGCGAAACTAAACGTCCTGATCTGCCGGTCGGGCAGCAATTCGCGAACAGCACGTGCCTCGCCCGGTGCGGTTTCATGATTGAAGTTATCGAGAAGCAACACGCCGCCGGGTGTCAAACGCGGCCAGAAGTTCTCGATGCACGCCTTCACGACGTCATAGTACCCGCAATCCAGAAACACCAGCTTGAACTGCAAGTGTGCATGCTCTTCGAAGTACGCGGGTAAGTCGTTCGCAAGATCGAGATCGTTGACGCGAATGATGTCGTCGAGACCCTGCACGCGGACCAGCTCGCAAACGCGATCGTAGGATTCCGCATATGCACCCTCGGTTACCAAGTGCGCCTCTTCGCCCGTTCCCTTGGCACCTTGAAACCAGTCAAAGCCCAGCACAAGCGTGAGTGTTTCGGGCTCGAAGAGCCGAATGAGCTTGGCGAAGAAAATGCTGGCCGTTCCTAAGTACATCCCGGCTTCAGCGATGTGACCTGCAAAAGGCAGCGCCATCTTATACGCCTCATAAAACGCGAGATGCCGGCCCAAATTCATCTGACCCGCGAATGCCGGCGCATGATGGATGAGATCCGCCGGATCGTACCCCATCTCGAGAATATGACGGATAGAATCCCAATATGCTGCGCGTCGGTCGTTGAACTTCGCCGTCTCGAGCGTCCCTTGGGGAAACGGTTTTTGCGGTGGCTGTGACACGGATGCTCTCCTATTCGGGTATGCTTTCATTCGCGAGCGCGATACGATCGACTTTTCCGTTAGCGTTCTTCGGTAGATGCTCGCGAACAACGAAGCGTTGCGGGATCATGTACGGCGGCAAGTATTGAGCAAGCGCTTCGCGCAGCTCTCTCTCGTTGATCTCCCGATCGGCAGCAACGTACGCGATCAACAGCTTCATATCACGCCGTCCCTCGCGCAACAGCACGGCGGATTGGGTAACCGCGGGTGTCCTGTTGATCGCAGCTTCGATCTCCTCGAGCTCGATCCGGTATCCCATATGCTTGATCTGGTTATCTACACGCCCGACAAAATCGAGCATCGTGCCGCTCGCGTCAAGGCGTACCAGGTCGCCCGTACGATACATTCGCTCGGACCAAGCGACGTTGCGCGGATTCGGCGTGAACGATTGCCTCGTTCGCTCCGGATCGTTGACGTATCCAAGGCCGACCTGCGGCCCGAGTAGGCAAAGCTCGCCGACACCGCCCGGTCCCACTTCGATCTCTCCGTCAAGCACCAGCATTGAGAAGTTTTCGGCGATTGGTCCCAACGTCACAAATCCGCCATGCTCGTCGATATCATCGGGCCGCACGTCCCACGCGGAGCACATGCACGTGCATTCAGTGGGCCCATAAACGTTTATCACTTTGCTCCGCGTTCCGAACATGTCGAAGAGCTTGCGCAGCTCTGGTTTCGGATAGCCCTCCCCGCCGAACACAAAGGCCCGAACGCTTTCAAGCCGCTCCGGCTTTAGAAGCTTCAATGTCATCAGATAGATAAGGAGCGACGGTACCGAAAACCACAACGTGCATCCGGCATCCTCGAGTTGACGCAACATCGCCGGCGCGTCGTTGAGGGTTTCGCGCGTCACCGGAGCGATGGCCGCGCCGTTGAGGAGGCCTCCGTAGAAATCGAAGACGGAATTATCGAAGTACATCGGGTTGACGTTACTAAGGACGTCACCACAAGTGACGCCAAAACGCGAACCGACCCAATTGGCAAATGCGACGACGTTGGCGTGGCTCATCAGCGCTCCTTTAGGAACGCCGGTAGACCCCGAGGTGTACATGACGTACGCGGGGTCGGCGCCCGTAACGAGCGGCGTCTGCGCTGGTTCGCGTGTTTCCTCGCCACTGACCCGAGCGCCGAACGTACCGTCCATTTCGATCAGTTTGGCTTTTCCATCGTTCGCTTCCGCGACCGATGGCGCGATGGTCTCGCCGAAGATCGCGCGCGGCTTCGCGGTCGAGAGAATGTGCTCGAGACGAGCTCGCGGATTCTGATCATCGATATTGAAGTAGGTTACACCCACCTTGAGCGCACCCAGCATCAGTGCGAAGCAATCGACGCTCTTCGTATGGACGATGCCGATCGTATCGCGCTTGCGCAAGCCCTCACGCGCGAGAATCGACGCCATCTGATTAGCTCGAGCGTTGAGCGCACCGTGCGTGAGGCTGCGCCGGCCCGGCATTCTGAGCGCGACATCGCTCGCGTGCTTTCGAGCGATAGCCGCGTAGTGCAATCCCACATTGTAGAGGTACGTATCGTTCATTGGCTCGGACGTAGCATCTCGTAGATTACGTGGTCGATCCATCGCCCGCCCTTGTTGAAGTGCCGGTACTCGATACCGACTTCTCGAAAACCGAGCCGCGCGATGAGCGCGCGCGAGGCCAGATTCTCGAGATCGTGCGCAACGGTGATCTTGTTCAAGCCCATTTGACCGAATGCGTAGTCGAGCACCGCACGACAGGCTTCGACTGCGTACCCGCGGCCCTGAAACGGAGGGCCGATCCAGTACGCCAATTCCGCCTTATCGTAACGAAGCGCGCGGTGCACGCGCATGATCGCAATGAGCGATACAAGTCCACACACTTTCCCAGTTTCGCGCTCGATAACAGCCCACGCAATCGTGGTTCCCTCGCCCATGCGCCGAACGACATCGGTTGTAAATGCACGCGTCTGTTCGATCGTCTCGTGGGGATCCCACGACATGTACCGGCTGATCTCGGGATCCGATACGTACGGCCAAATCGCCTCGGCGTCATGCTCCGCGATCGGCCGCAGCTCCAAGCGCGGCGTGGTCATCGTCATTGTGTACTACGGTTTGTGCTTCAACCTATTGAACCTTCGAAGGAGCCCCCGATGGCGCGAGCAACTCTAACGATCATGCAGCAAGTCGCCCTTCAGAGTTATCGTGACCCGCTCAATCACCGGCCGTTTACACTCCATGCCTCGGCCGCGAGCGGCGAGGATATCCAAGAGGGCTACCTTCTCGCCGAGGACGGCACGCGCTACCCCATTACGAACGGTTTCGCCGATTTTACATTTCCGCAGTCACTTGGCGATGCCGACGCACGTGCGCGAGCCTTCTACGAAGGACGCGTCGATGACTATGACCGCTTCTTACATCTAACGTTCGAGACATTCGGCGAGCGAGAAGACGACGTGCGAGAGGCCATGGTCGACCTCCTCGATCTGCGCGAGGACTCGGTGTTGCTCGAGGTCGGGTGCGGCAGCGGACGCGACAGTACGCACTTGGCAAAGCGGATTCCCAGGGGACGGTTTTTTGCGCAAGACCTGACGCCGCAGATGCTGATCGCCTGTCGCGAACGTCTGCGCGACGTCAAGGCGAAGGTGGATATCTCGGTTGCGAACGCTTCGTATCTGCCCTTTGCCGACGACACGTTCGATGCGCTCTTTCAATTCGGCGGCGTCGGTGAATTCGGAGACATCCAGCGCTTCTTCGCCGAAGCCGTGCGCGTGACGCGGAAGGGCGGCCGGATCGTCGTAGGCGACGAGAGCATGCCGCCGTGGCTTCGCGACACGGAGTTTTCGAAGATTTTGACCTTTACGAATCCGCAATATGCGGCGCCGCTGCCCCTGCCCGACCTTCCGATCGAAGCGCGCAACGTGCACCTACGTTGGATCATTGGCGGAACATTTTATCTGATCGACCTTACCGTAGGCGAAGGCGAACCGCCAGCCGACTTCGACTTTCCCATTCCCGGTCCGCGCGGTGGGACACGACGCACGCGCTACCAGGGGCAACTCGAAGGCGTCACGGCGCAAACGAAACACCTCGCGCAACGTGCGCGGGAGAAGGCTGGAACGAGTATGCACGACTGGCTCGAACGCGTCGTGCGCGATGCGGCGACGCGCGAACTTGGAAGCGACAAGCACGACGGATAGGTGATGCGCTGGCGAAAGGGTGGGTTGGCCTTCGCCCCGTCGGGCGAGTTCGGCTGGATGAATTCGCACGCGCAAGTGCCAACCGTGCTTGTGCTTGCCGACCGTCTACGCGTGTTCTTTGCGACGCGCCCCAGACCAGGCCTCACGCTGCCTGCCTTCGTCGATCTCGACCGCGCAGATCCGCAGCGCGTCATCGCGGTTCATCCCGAGCCGCTCTTTGCGACCGGGAAGCCCGGCACGTTCGATGCCGACGGGGTGATGCCGTCGTGCGTCGTGCGCGATGGCAATGCGCTTTACATGTACTACAGCGGATGGAGCCGTCTCGGCGGCGAGGCGCCTTACAACAATGGGACTGGACTTGCCGTGAGTCATGACGACGGTGTCACGTTCTCGCGTGTCTTCGAGGGCCCGATCCTCGATCGAGCGCCCGAGGAACCGTGGTCGGCGACGTCACCCGCCGTGATTCGCACGGCGGACGATTGGCGGATGTGGTACTCGTCGGGAACCGGCTGGATCCCGATCGACGGTAAGCTCGAGCACACCTACGTGCTGAAGTCGGCGCGCTCCAAGGACGGGGCGCATTGGGAGCGCGATCACCGCGCAATTTTTCCGACACTGGCCGATGATGAGGCGCAAACGCGCCCGACCGTACTGCCACTCGACGGCCGTTGGCACATGTGGTTTTCGTTTCGCGGGAGTGCCGGGTTCCGCGCAACGGGACAAACGTACCGCATCGGTTATGCAGGCTCCAACGACCTCGCGGCGTGGGAGCGCGACGATACACAGGCCGGCATCACGGTTTCCGACGACGGTTGGGATGCACAAATGGTATGCTATCCCGACGTTGTATCCTTCGACGGGCGCGTGCTGATGTTTTACAACGGCAATGGTTTTGGCGAAAGCGGTTTCGGATTCGCCGTGCTCGAACCTGACGCCTAAATCGCGACCGCGTCGCGCAATTCAGTCACTGTCCGGCGCAGTACTTCATTGGAACCGGTAAGGTCGGTGCGTTTGAGAAACGCGTCGAACTTCTCGTCGCTCCCCCACACCTCCGCGCGTCCACCGATCGTGTGCTCGCGCAGATAGTGCATGATGCGAATGTCTGCGAGCTCGTTCGTCGCGAAACCATCCATCAACTGGTCGTTCGGGTAGTTATAGCGCGGTCGTAGGGTTACGCGAGGCAGATCGAGCTCGTGGATCGCGAGCGTCAGCGCCAGTTGCGCGTGAAAGAACTTGTGAATCGGTGCAGAGTATGCAAGTGCAAGCGATCGTTCGAAGAACTGCCCAACTGTTTGCAGCATACGTCCGGGTATAAACACTGCACCAAAATTGAGATACACTGGGCCGAATCGATTCGACGTATCGTGAAACATAGAACCAAACCCGGAATGTTCGTGCAGGTCGCGCGGTAGGCGCCTGCCGATTGCAGCAAAGACCGCTCCCCACGAAGGCGCGGTCATCTGCTGACCGAAGTGCGGTGGCATATGGGCCATGACACCCGCGACGGCAGGCTCGGCCACTAGTGGTATCAGAAGATCGTCGATGTTTCGGATCATGAGCGTATCCGCATCCGACAGCAAGACCACGTCGGCGTCCGTCGGATGCACGAAACGGTCCAATCCCGTGGCAGTGTACGACATACGGCGAAACGCTTCGCGATCGACCCACTTCCACTCGATGCGTCCGACACTCCAGGGGTTGGCTTCGTACAGATCGTACGGCTCGCAATCCTCACCGACCGACACGACGAATCGCGCCGACGCGGCGAGGCCACCCTTAGCGACGAACGAGCGCCGCAAATATTCCACCTGGCGAAAGAAGTGCGGTTTCGGGCTAATCGGGACGCGGACTTCGATTTTCATGAGGCGTGGGCGCTGCGCGGCACAATGACTTTATCGGCGACGCCCGAAACCTTTCTTAGTGAATACTGACACGGTTCGCGAACGAGCGCTCTTCGTTACCCAACGGGCCCAAGCCGAATACGGCTTTGACCAATCGATCGTGGAACGGGAGCTGGGCAAGGTCTTCGACCCGAATTGGCAAGGGCCGCTAATTCCGTTCATGGAGCAAGTCATGCAGGTGCCGGGTTATTTCTCGACATCGCGATCAATTTTCGAGGTCGGCTGCGGAGCGGGCGGCTTCGTTGTCGCAGCGCTGCGCATGGGGCACGATGCCCACGGAATCGACAACGACGATGAACGGCTCCTCCTCGGGAAAGACCGTATCGACGCGCTATCGCTCGACACCGCGTGGAAAGAGCGCTTACTCAAGGGAGACGCGAGCGACACGCGCATCGAACCCAACACTTTTGACGTCGTGCTGGGACATCAGTTCATCGAACACGTTCCCAATCCGGGCTCGACGATCACGGAGTTGCTGCGCATCACCAAGCCGGGCGGCTACGTTGCGCTTTTTGCGCCTGATTATCGCGCACCGTTCGAAGCACACTACGGTATTCCGTGGCCACCGTTTTTGCAGCGCGAGCTTTGCAAGATCTGGCTCGATGGATTCAACCGTCCACACGCCGGCCTCGATACGTTTTACTATACGACCGCTCCGCAAGTCGTCGCGTACTTCGAGCCGCAGAATTGCCGAATCGTTAACGCCTACAACGATCGCAACATCGAACAGAATGTCTCGCGCCACTTCGACTGTTCGACACCACAGGCGACACAAGAAACCGCGCGCAGATTCCGCGCGTCGTTTGAGGCGGGTTCACTTCCAGAGAATTTCACCGTAGCGACCAGCCTAGGCGTTGTGGTTCAGAAACTCTAAAGCGTCGGTTCGGCGATACTTGCGCTTGGCGCGGACTGCGATGCCTTGATCTGCGCTTCGAGATCGGCGATCCGAGCGCCGCGCTGATTTGCAACGTTGGTGAGTTCCGCGAGTTTGCGATACATTGGTACGGCAACGGCACTCGTAAGCGTACGGCTGATGTTGAAGAGTTCGGAAAGGTTCAACGCGGCTGGGAGATCGCGCTTCAGCAGTGCGTCATACAGCGGCCCGGTGAATGGCAAGTGGAACGCGGTCGACGGCGCGTGGTGACGCAGCTCGGGAGCGACTACCCGCACCAGCATCGCAGTGAGCTCCTCGTCGGTTCCGGAGTACGGAAGCGCGACCCGATCGATCATGTAACGGGCTTGCTCGAGAGGTCGATCGATCCATTCCTGATAGTCGACAATCGCGGCAATCCGGTTGCGACATGCAAGCAGCGCATCGACATTGTGCTCGAGCCAAAGCAACTCGGCGATGACGGGATCGAGTTTCCCGCGCGCGTGGAGCGAACCGCCGACTTCGTTGGGGTGCCGCGTTACCAGGAGAAACGTCGGCTCCGCGTTGAGTTCCGGGAGCATCTCATCCCACATCGGCAACATGCGCATCGTGCGCGGGTCCTTGAACGCCCACAACGGATGCTTGTCGAGTTCGGCGTTCACAAAGGCCACGATATGCGCTCGGAGCGGCGCGATCGATGGCGACTTCCACCACTGCGGCGGAAGGGCGCGCATTGACATCGGCGTGTCCCATTGGATCCCGAAAGCCGCCAAGATACGGTCCTGGACGAACGAAATATTCTGCGACTCGAAATATCCGCGCGCATTCTCATTCGTTGGGGGCAGGAGATCTTCACTAAGCGAGACGCCGAGTTCAGCTAAGACGTTCGTGGTTAGCGACGTCCCCGAGCGATGCATCCCAAGGACAAAGATGATCCGGCGCTTCCCCGGAGACTCCGACTGATTCACGCTTATTGGTATCGGCCCGCCCCGCCTAGAAGAACAGCCGGACCCCTACGATCACGAGAATCGCCGCGAGCCCTACGCGGAACGCTCGCTCGGGTAGGCGCTTTGCGAGCGGCGTGCCGATCAGCACGCCGGGGATCGATCCCGCCAGGAGCAGCGCGGCCAGGCGAACGTTCACGTCGCCAAGCTTGAAGTGCCCGAGAATTGCCGGCACCAGGAGTACGACGGCGAACGCGACGTCGGTTCCAACCAGCGTGCGCAGTTGCGCCTGTGAGAGCACGAGCAGCAACAGCGGAAGCGTCAGCGATCCGCTGCCGATCGAGGTGATGCTCACAAGCGTACCGACAACCAAGCCCGTCAACATGAGCGGTAAATGGGGGAGCGGCTGGGCCGGCGGTTGCTTGTCAGCCGGAATCGATCTTGTAAACGCGACCGCGGCAGCGGCAATCAGCAGCATGATACCGAGAGCGATCTTCAACACGTGATTGACCGTGTCGAGCGGGAGATGCGCGTGCAACCAACCGGTGATCAGCACGCCGACAATCGCACCGGGCACGCCGCCGAGCGAGAGAAACAGCAACGCGCCGTAGTTGACCGTCTGCGCGCGGATGTGGGTGAGGAACGCCACGATCTTCGTGCCGAGACTAAAGAGCAGATCCGAACCGATCGCCGTGCTCGCGTCGTACCCGAGGAACAGCACGATGAGCGGTGTGGTGAGCGAACCGGCACCGACGCCTGAATACGAAATGCACAAACCGACGATGAAGCCGATCAATACGATTTGGATCATCGGATCTTCACGTGCGTTTCGATATACTCCAGCAGCGCCGAGGCCGACTCTTCGATCCGATGGCTTGCAGTGTCGACGACGAGTTCAGGGCGTTCGGGTATTTCGTACGGCGACGATACACCGGTAAAATGGGCGAGCTCGCCGCGCCGCGCGCGCCCATAGTGGCCTTTGACGTCGCGCCCTTCTGCCGTGATCAGATCGCACGCAACATAGATTTCGTGAAAAGCGTTCGGATAGGCCGATCGCGCAAGTTCACGGTCTGCGGCAAAGGGAGAGATCAACGCACAGATCACGACGAAGCCGGCATCGGCAAAGACGCCCGCGACTGCCGCCGTGCGACGAACGTTTTCGGAGCGATCGTCGTCGGAAAAGCCGAGATCGACATTGAGCGAGGTGCGCAGCGTGTCGCCGTCGAGCACGTAGACGTGACGGCCGCGCTCGAAGAGCATCCGTTGAGCCGCCATCGCAACCGTCGATTTGCCCGAGCTCGGCAATCCGGTAAGCCAAAAGACCGCGCCCGCATGTCCGTTACGCACGGCGCGCTCGATGCGTTCGACCGACGACGTCATGGCAACGACGTTGGTTGCGCCTTCGCTGCGCGCATGACCGACCACGGCGTCGATGCGACCGCCGGCGACGATCGTGCCGTCGCGTAACAGCACGAACCGCCCGATACTCGATTCACCGACGTTCGTATCGGCGGCGATCAATTCGCGCGAGACGAGCGAGACGACACCGACATCGCCGCTGCGCAATTCTTCCGACTCGCGCGGCTCGAGCGTGTCGGGATCGATCGTCTCTTCGATCTTCGCCAGCGTCACCGGAATCTCGCGCGTGCCCAAACGAACGCGCAGCGCTTCGCCGGCCCGCACCGGGTCGGCACCGAGCCAGACGACTGTGGTCTGCACAACATGCCCGAGTTGCGGTGCGTCGGTCGCGCGGCTCCCGACCGCACCTCGATCGACAAATACGCGCGCATCGAGTTCGACCGCGACCGACGATCCGGCGGCAGCCCGCTCGACTTCGCGCGGCCACTGGTGTACGGCGACGACGCGCGCTCCGGTCTGCAGCGGCCAGAACGTAAGGAACTCGCCACGCTCGAGCGTGCCCGATTCAACGCGACCGGCGATCAAACGCTTGCTGTCGCGACGATAGACGTCTTGCACGACGAAACGCAGCGGGCCATCCTGGCGTACCTCGGTGCGCTCGAGCGTTCCGAGCGCCTCGAGCAGTGTCGGGCCTTTCCACCACGCCGTTAGTGGGCCCGGCTTGACGATGCCGTCACCGCTGCGCGCAGCGATTGGCACGATCGCGCGGGGCTGCATGCCGAGTTGCTCGAGAAACGCGCGCACTTCAGCGGCGCGCTGTTCGTATGCTGCGTGCGCATCGCTCGCCAAATCGAGCTTATTGATTGCAACGAGCACGTTTGCAAAACCGAACCAGCGCAAAAAGAGCGCTTGACGGCGCGTCTGCAACGTGATGCCTTCATCGGCGGCCACAACCATCACCGCGGCGTCGACCTCGGACGCACCGCTCAACAGATTGCGGATCAGTTCGCGGTGGCCGGGGGCGTCGACGAAGACGAATTCAGCCTCGGCCGTGCGCACCCAGATGCGCGTGAGATCGAGGGTAATCGCTTGGTCGCGCTCGAGCTGAAACGCGTCGAGCAAGAATGAGTACTCGATCGGCACGCCGCGCTTACTACTCGACGTTTCGAGCTCTTCGAGCTTTGCCGGCGTAACGAGATCGAGATCGACGAGCAAGCGGCCAAGAATCGTGGACTTGCCGGCGTCCACATCTCCAACCATTACGATGCGGACGTTCTTCACATGTACCCCGTCGTGCGCAGACGCTCGAATGCGTCCTCGCTCTCGTTATCCATCGCGCGTCCTGCGCGCTCGGGTTCGCGTGTGGTCTCGAGTTCGGCGATGATCTTCTCTACCGTATCAGCGTCGCTAGCGATCGGAAACGTGATGTTGCTCTCGCCGAGCGAGCGATAGCGCTTTCCATCTTTGGCAAGGTAGAGCGGGACGTACGGAATTTGCTCGCGCAGCGTGTAACGCCAGATGTCCAGCTCGGTCCAATGCAAGAGCGGATGAATGCGCACGTGCGCGCCGTCCGGCACGTCGTACGCATAGTAGTCCCACAACTCCGGCGGTTGTCCGCGTGGATCCCACGAACCGTCGGCGTTGCGCGGGCTGAAGATCCGCTCCTTCGCGCGGATCGCTTGCTCGTCGCGCCTGATGCCCAGAATAATCCCGCGATAGCCTTCGCGCGCAAGCAACGCCCGAAGCCCCGCAGTCTTGCGCGCGGCATGTCGCGCTGCAGGCGGCAGCGTCTGATCGACCGTGGTTTCGGGCGGGCAAAGCTCGTTTGCTACGGGGAGATTCCATTGCGCAACCAACTGGTCGCGAAATGCATAAACCTCGTCGAACTCCATGCCGGTGTCGAGCAGCACAACTGGAAAAGGGACCTCGCCGAGGAACGCCTTGCGGACCATCCATAACAGCGCGGTGGAGTCTTTCCCGATCGACCACAGCATCGCGAGCGGCGCGACACACGAGAAGGCTTCGCGCAGGATGAAGATCGTGCGCGCTTCGAGCTCGTCGAGGTAGTCGAGACGGGACATCGGTCCTAAAGAGCCTTTGAAGAAGTCAGCGCACCGGGCGTTCGTTTTGCAACGGCCGCAGACGCGAGACGGCCGCGAGGAAGCATACCCTCAGTGGTCTGTGACCGAGCGGACAACGAAGCAGGTGCGGCCATTGCAAACGAACCCATCGGGCAAGGGCATTTTCGATGCGACCCTTCGTCCCTGCGTCGGTCACGATGCGCTGCAGCATCGCTCCCTCCTCGCTCCTTGCTTCGCATTGAAAATGCTCCTTGCGTTCGGTACGGTGACTTCATCAAAGGCTCCTAATCTCGACCTCGCCTTTGTAAGGTCCTCGTTTGTTAAAGCAAGCACACAATGACTTTGCGCTTGCGGGTCTAACCTATCGGTAGCAATATGTCACGGTATTTCGAATTTTTCGGCCTCGAACGCGACCCGTTCTTGGATACGGCCGACCCATTTTTCTATTGCGAGTTCGGCGCGCTGCGTAAGGCTAAGGAACGGCTCTACGCGTCGGTTGATGCGTCGCGTGGGCTGACCGTGATATTAGGCGACCCCGGTACCGGCAAGACCAGCCTCTCGGGCGCACTCGAGCAGGATCTCCTTGCCGACGACCGGGTCGTGCTTGCCAAGATTCTCGATCCCGCGTTCGCTACCGAAGTCGAGTTTCTGATTGCGATCGGGCGCGTGTTCGGCCTTGCATTGCCGCCGCGCTCTAGCGCCGCGCTCAAGAATGCACTCAAGAACTACTTCTTCGAAACGGCGATCCTCGAAAAGCGTAACCTGGTACTGACCATCGACGAAGCGCAGAATCTCAGCGACGAGAACCTCGAAGCGCTGCGCCTGTTGCTCAACTATCACGTACCGCAGCGCAAACTGCTCAACATCTTACTTTTTGGGCAAAGCGAGCTGGCCGACCGCATCCGCGCAAAGGGTAATCTCGAGGACCGCGTCGACGGGTGGATTCGACTCGAGCGCCTCGACGCGGGCATGGCCTCCGCGGTTCTCGATTTTCGCCTTGCAAAAGCAGGGCTGCTGCCCGAGCGTCAGCTCTTCACCCCAGACGCCCGTGCGCTCCTCATCGAGGCCGCAAGCGGCCTCCCGCGCCGTCTTACGATGGTCGCCCACGCAGCGATGCAAGAGGCCAGCGATCGAGCGAGCACGCTGGTCAACGAGGACCACGTGCGTTCCGCGATGCTCGTTCGCGGCATCGTCACTCGCCCGGCGGGCGTGCCCGTACCGGTGCGCGCCGAGAACGGGGTCGTTGAGGCCACTGCCCCGATCGCGGAACAGCCGGCCCGAGGTCTGTTCGGCCGTTTGTTTGCGCGCCGCTCGTCGTCATGAATCGCGAACCCGACTTTGAATCCAGCGCCGATATGCGGCTGCTGGAGCTGCAGCGTTCCTCCCTTGGTTTGATCGCACCCGAGCGCGTGGCTTGGGAGACGCGGTATGCCGTCGACTCGGCGCCCGGTATCGAAACGCCCGAGGCACCGACGCCGGCTGGAGCCATCCTCGCGGTTACACTGACCGCGACGCCGCCGGGAGAGGTAATCCCGGGGACGGTCGTGACCTATGCGCTCAGCGTTGTAAACGATGGAGCGGCGCCCGCGACCGGGGTTACCGCTGCGGTTCCACTGCCAGGCTCGGTCGCCTACCGGCTCGGCTCGTTCCAGATCGATGGCCGTCCAGCTGACGATAACGCGGCCGATCAGCTCTTCGGCAGCGGCCTCGCGCTCGGCACCGTAGCGCCTGGAAGCCGCGGGACGCTGCTTTGGAAAGTCGGCGTGCGAATGGGAACCAAGCCGCTGCTCGTGATTCCGCACGTACGCGCGAATAATGCGCCGATTATCGGGGGCGGTCCGCTCCTGGTCGAGCGCAAAGGTACGACCACCGCTTTTGCGGGCGAACTCGCCGCAGCCGACCGCGCGCTCTTCGAACCGAAGCCCTTGATCCCGGTAGAGATCGCGGCCGAAGAGTTGCCGATCTACGAACTCGACGCTGAAGAAACGATCGTCTACGAGGCGGCCGACGCCGCGCTCTCCAGCGCAGCGGTGATCCATGAGCCAATCATCGTGCCGGAAACTGAGGCAGCCGTCGTACCGGAGCCGCAGATCATTCCGGAGCCGCAGCCCAAGCCGGAACCGGTTCGCGAAGCGGTTGTGCTCTATGGCGCGCTCGAGCGTCCGACCCTAGCCTTCTTCGAGCGTGTCTTCAATGGATCGAAAGATCCGACGATCTTACAGCATTGTATCTTTGCAAGCGCCCTCGCGTGCGCCGTCGACGCCGACGGCAACGACGCGGTCGGCTTGCGCGCGCATCTCGCGGCGCAATCGCAGATTCTTCATCGTGTCTCTTTGCACGAGAAGCTCGGCAAGAAAGAGCCAATCGGCGAATACGCGGGAGCGCTGTTGGCGCAAATTGAGGCGATCGCGCCCGCGCCGGTGCGCCCGTTGACACAATCCAATGCGGATCGCCTCGTGCTGGTCAATGAACTTCACGAACCCGGACTCGCCGTTGTGCGCAAGATTGCCGAAGAGCGCGCGCGCTGGGACTTTATCAAGGCACGCCAACTGACGCTCGCATTGCAAGCACAGCGTGTCGTGTCGGACAGTGACGCAAAGGCCGCCGCCGTCGATAACGCGCTTCGCGCTTACGCGCAGCATGCGATGACCGTCTTACAGAAACTCTTTGTTCGCCTGCGACTCGACAAGACGACCGGCGTGCTCTTCCAGACCGACCCATCGCTCGATAACGCCGCACGTGCGCTGCTTGCTGCGTGCGCTGCCGCGATGCCGAATTGAAGCTGCTCCTTGGCATTCCGAGCGGAGGCGCACCGACGCGGCCGTTCCTTGAAAGCGTCGCACAGCTTAAACTGCCGGAATCCGTCACCGCGTTCGAGCGCGCGCTTGTAAGCGGCAACTTCGTTCCCGCCCAGCGCGACCTCATCGCCGAACGTGCGCTTGACTATGGCGCCGACGTGCTGGTGATGTGCGACGACGACATGGTATTAGTGCCGAACGCATTGGTCGACTTATGTGCGGTGCTCGAAGCGGATCCGCGCAACGGGCTCGTCGGCGCGCTCTACTATTCGCGAGACGGCTTTCGTCCGATGGTCGTAGACCGTTGGGACGAGCGCGATACGAGGACGGCGGTGATTCCGGCGTTCGATCGCGACCCGGTTCCCGTGGACGGCGTCGGCTTCGGATGTGTGGCGATACGGGTGAGTGCGCTTCGCGACCTGACACCACCGTATTTTCCCGCGCATGTGTTCATCGAACGCGGCGCCGGCAGAGTCCGCGTGTGCAACGAAGACTATCTCTTCTGTGGCCGACTCCGCAGAGCGGGGCATCGCGTGCTGCTACATGCCGGAGTACGCTGCGGTCACTACGATCGCCAATCGGATACCATTGCACCACTGACGTGGGAGCCGCCCGAGAATACGCAACGCGAGCGCATGGCCGCGATGGTCGACGGCCGCCCAGCGCTCGTCGAAGCGCGGCCGGCGGCAGCAAGTACGACCGAGACACACGTTCGCGCGACCGTAGACTACCTTATCGTACCTTAGGGCGAGCGAAGCCGTCTTCTAGCGAACGTCGTTGAGGATCGCCGCCTGATTGCGGCGCTTACCGGCAACCGAACGCGCGTATGATTTCCAACGCGAGATCAGTTGCAATCGGCCGGCGGTCTCGTCGTTGAACCGCTGAAGCCGTTGGAGTTGCCACTCGCGGTATTCCAGGACGCGGCGAACGCGCGTGGCAATTTCTGCGTCGAACTCAGACGAGCGCTCCGGCAGTGCCGCCTCCCACGCGTTCATCACCACGTGGCGAGCGTGTCCCATATCTGAAAGCAGCCGCCCAAAACCACCCCAATCCTGTCGATCGATCATCGGGCCGAGATCTCTGCACTGCGCCTCGAGCAACGAAACGCCGGCGCGCACATCATCGAGAAGGGCGCTAGCCAACGGCTGCAAACGTCGACGTAAGACCGTCGCCTCCCGAGTATTGTTTCTCAGCTCGCTTCTGCGCCTTGAATTGCGTCACCGCCGTGTTCCAGGTTTCGCGATACTCACGGGCATAGCCGAGAATCCGTTCGACGTGGGTCGGATCCTTACGCATGTTGGCCATGACAAGTTCCCTATGCCAGAATCCATAAACACGTAACAGGTTTTCGGAAAGTTCGCCGCCGATTTCCATGTTCAACGAACTCATCAGGACCGTGCATGCTCGTTGGGCGCGTAAAAGGGCCTTGTGAATCCCTTCGATGTCGTCGCGCTCGTTCAGCAGCTTCTCGTGTGCCTGCTGTGAGGCGATGATCAACACGTCGAAGATTTTGACGATCAAGTCTTCCGGCGCTGCCGTCAGGATAGACGTTTCGAGATACGTCTGCTGCTCGTTGTTCTTACGCATCGCCATCAGACTAGTGACCCGAGCTCGAGCTCGAGCTTGCGGAGAAGCCGAAGACTGCGGCGAGCTGCTGTTGCTCGGCCTGAAGACCGGCGATCGCCGATTCACTCGCCACAAAGCCGCTGCGCAGAGCCGTAGCTTGCGCATTTGCTTCGTCGGTAATCTGTGAGACCTGTTGCTGCAGGTTGGTGATCGTGTCGGTGTTGCCGTTCTCGAAGTTCTGGATGAGCGCTACCGGCGGCACGATGCCGACCGGTCCCGAGTTGAGCAGCGTCGGAGCTCCCGTCACCGACGCAAGGTACTTACCCAATTGCGTCGTGAGGCCGGTGGCACCGGCGAGCAGACCCTGGATCGCATTGGGGTCTGCGGCGTACGCAGCCAGAAACTTCGAAACGTCGAGCGGTGCGAGCGTTCCATCGGCACCCTGGACCGTCTCGTTCTGGACGGGAGTACTATTCGGTCCGCCTTGCTGGTCGATGCTCGTCGCCTGCACGGTCGCAAACGTGCTACTCAACAATAAACCGGCCTGCGAGAGCGAATTGTACTTGTTGTCCGTGCCGAGGAAGCCGCCGACGATATTTTCGAACTCAGAGATGACGGACTGCACGTTGGAATTGCCCCAAAGCACGCCGCCGGGCACCGACGGGGCAATCGCGTTTGTTCCGGGCTGGATCGCAAGAACGATCGGCGGAGCCGTAGCAGTATTGATCTCGTTTACGGCTGCGTTGTAGGTCGAAACGAACGCTTGGAGCGTCGAGACCAGCAGGGTCGTGTTCTGGGTGACGTCGAGCGTGAACGGCGACGTCGTGTTCCCGTTAATCGAGAGCGAGAGACCCGGGACGGCATTTGTGACCGTGTTCGAGCTGTTGTAATACGTGCTCGACGAGCCGTCCGGATTCTGCACCGTGATCGCCGACTGCTGACCTACCGTCGTCTTCGCGCCGCTCAACGCCGTCAAGCCTGCTGCGGTCAGGAAATTGCTCGTGTCGCCGGCGGCGCCGAGCACGATGCTCTGTGGTCCCGAGTGCGAATTCGTCAACTGAATCTGGCCGGTGACCGCGTTGAAAACGGCAGTTACGCCGGCGGTGCTGCTGTTGATCGCGTTCAGAACGTCATTGAGATTCTGGCCGGTCGACACGCTGATCTTCACGCCATTGATCGTGAAGGTTCCAGCCGATACCGGCGTGACGAATCCGGCGTTATCACCCGAATTGAAGTCGGCATCGGGATTGATGCCGCCAACGTTTCCGGTGCCCGTGATCGAGCCGCTGCCGCCGCTGTTAATCAGCTGCGCGTTGCTCAACTGAAGCACGCTGAGCAAGTTCCCTTGATCCTGATTGCTGCCAAGCGAAATCTGCTGATCGCTCGACGTAAATTGGACTACGCCATTGACGAGCGTTGCAAGGAAACCGGCGTCGGCGTGCGAGTCCACCTGGGTCGTGATGTTCTGGAGAATCTGGTTGAGCGACTGCGCATCGACGTTATACGAAATCGATACGCCATCAACCGTCACCGATCCGGCGCCGCCGCTCGGGGCGTTCTGGGGCACGACGCGAGCATACGAAAATGCGAGCGGCACCGTGTTGGAAGCATCGCCGGCATAGGTACCTGTCGTTATCGTGTCGGTTATCGAATGGCCGGCGGCGACGTTCGAGGTAATCGAGGTGTTGGTAGCCGCCTTGACGCTGTCGATTGTGTAGAGGCCCGGGGTCGCGGTCACGCCTGGAGTTCCGGTAGCGCTCAGCGCCGCGGTGTCGCCCGAGCTCGCCTGATAGGTCGAGAACAGGTCGGGGTTCGAGAGATTACCGAGTGCGTTTTGTACCGACGACATCAAGTTACTGATCTTGATAAGTTCGCTATTGGCGTTGTTCAGCGTCGCAATCTGCGCGTTGAGCAGCGTCGTCGGCGCGAGACTCAACTGCGTTAGCTTGGCAATGATTGCGTTGTAGTCGATGCCTGAAACGATCCCGGGAAACGAGATCGGAGCGGTCGTGCCGAGGACGGGGGTATTGCTTGACACAGTATCCCTTAGACCTTCCGGTCGAGTGTGACGCCGTCGATTTGGTCAAAGAGTTCGGCCAAACCAATCAGCTCTTGCGGAGGAAACTGCGCGACTTCTTCACCTGTTTGCGGATTGGTGAAAACGGTCACGACTAACTTGAGCTCGCTGATATATTTGTACGAGATTGCGAGCTGCGGTGGACCGGAAGAACCCGACGAGACGTTATAGATCTTGGCGACCGCTGCGGCAATCGTCGATTCGTTGACGGGTGACTTGGGCTGTGCCCCGCCCGTCGAACTAGAAGAAATCGCCGGCGCCTGTGGCGCAGCAGCAACTTCCTGAGTTGAGGCAACTCCCCCGCTTTGGCCAGCCGTGGCCGGGGCGACGGTGGGAACGTCCATGTTTTGCAATCCTTCTCCCGCTTCTAGGGTTTTCGACGAAGCGGGCGACCAACATTAGCCAATGCGGGGCCTTAAGAAGAGGCTTACCCCGTCCTGACTCCGGCTGCTTCCGCGTATGCGCCCAGCACGGCCTGCAGCGAGCGCAAGGGATCGCAGAGCGCGACCGTCCGCTCGGCTATTTGGTGGCCGATGGCCGGGGCTCGCATCCAGGCTTGGCGCAACACGGCGATGGCGCTCTCGAGCGAGGCCGGGTCTGCGCCGCCGGTGAGCTCGGGCCACAGCTCCGCGAGCCCCAGTGCCGAGGACATCACCGGAATCGTGCCGTGGGCAGCCGCGCGCACGAGGCGCGCGGCCCCGTGCCCGGCCCAGGAGAGATCGGCGTAAATTCGGGCGCCCGCATAGAGCGCTTCAAGCTGCCCGGGCGTCAGCGTTTCCTGGGAGAGCCAGATCAGTCCGTCTCCCGCGGCTTCGATCACGCTCTGATAGTATTCAGCGTTTTCAACCGTCCCGACCAACACGCACGCCGCACCGATTGCCGCCGCCGCCCGCATGGCGATCCACTGATTGGCGCGCGGCTCCACCGCCGCGTGCACCAGCACATATTCGTCCGCCCCGCAGAGCGCACCGATGGGCTCGGGGCTTACCGGGCGCGCGGGGACGCACGGCAGCGCTCGCGACGAACCTGAGAAGCCGAAGCGCGAGCGCACGTGCGCCTCTTCCGCCCGGCTCGCAAAGATCGCCGAGCGGCACTGGGCGAACATCTTTCGCAATAACTCTTCCTCGAATGTGGGCTTTCCGCGTTCGGATTCCGCATCGGTCAACACGAGGCGCGCGGCGAGACCCCGCTCGATCGACTGCTGCGTCGCTGCGTCGCGAATCCCGGCGAGCATCGTGCGAATGGCGGCCGTTCCCCACAGCGACTCGTTCGTGAAGTCATCGACCATCGGCGTGGCAACAACCGGAACATCGAGGCGCTTGGCTTCGTCGAGGATGTATTCGAACTGTGCGACGTGCCGATGCCCGAAGAGGTGGATCAAGTCACACCCTTCCGCGCGCGCGGCTGACGCAACCGTCAAGCGCGCGTCGAATCCTTGCTCGCACAGCGCCTCGGCTAGGGCGCGTGCCTGGTCAACGTCGGCCTCGGGCGCAACGAGTCCGTCGTCGCGAACCACGATTGCGATCCGGCCGGCCGAGCCGCCGATAACCGGCGCCGCCGTTAGACGGTTGGCGCGCAGAATCGGCTCGCGCCCACGCACGTAAAATGTCCGGATCGGGTCCGCGTCGGCGCTGTCGAACGAGCATGCCAAGAGCGGAAAGACGGGACGGGTGAACGACACCGCAGTCGCTGCTTCGGTCGCCGATTCGAGTGCGATCGACGCAGCTGCGCCGCTCGACGCATTGGCAGAGATTTCAACATCGAACGTCGCCTGCGGAAGCTCGCCGTAGAGGCCGATGCCGTACCAGGTCTGCGCGAGTCGATTGCGCTCCACGTCGCCCACGTTCGCGTGTACGGTGTTCGCCACGCGCGCAAGCAGCGACGCGCCGAAGGATCCGTCGGCCGAAGAAATTCCTACACGCTTTCCAGTGGCGAAGCGCTGCGCGTACACGTACGGCGCGACATCGGCCAAGACGTCCTCCGAACGCGTGGCGCAAAGAAAGCGTGCCGCTCGCGCCGCCGCGAAAAGCTCGCGCGCTTGCGCATCCTCGGTGAAGAATCCGACGACTTCCTCGTCGAGCGAGCCCAGTAGCGTCTGTGCAAGCAGCCACGGCTCGAGCAGCGCTTCCACGCCCTTCACGGCCATGTCCTCGAGCGGCAGCCACGCGGGCCAGATAAACGGGCTTGCCTCACGCACGTAGACCATCGGCGGATCGATCTGCACGAACGGCACGAGCGCAATTTCGCCGACGCGCGAAAAGACCAGATCCAGCCAGCCCTCGCCCCAGGGATAGAACGACGGTTGCAAACGCGCCGCAATCAAGTACGGCGCGCCGACGACCCGCGCAAGTCGCCCCTGTTCGATGAACGGCGCGAACCGCGAAAGCAGTGCGTGCTGTCTCATGCGGAGGTCGCTTTGAGAATACGGCGCAGCGCGCTCGGGCTGCGGTCGGCCAACGACGCGATGTCGACGAATCGCGCATCGCTCGTGACCGCAGCCCATTCCGTTTCGTCGTCGTAATCGGCGATATCGATATCCGCGCACGCCTCTGCCGTCACGCCGGCCTTCTCCAAGATGCGCTCGACGCGCGACGCAATCGTGTGCGCGCGTGGGTCGCCAAAAGCACCGATCGAGAGCTGCACACCGTCTTCGACTTTGAACGCAAGCGCAAATCTGCGAACGAATTGCGCCGCCGCATTCCAGTCGGTCTCGCTGCGTACGGCAATACCGAAGAGCGCTCGGGCAGTTGCGAAGCTCTCCGCCCGATCCAGCGTCGCCACGGCGGTCGTATCCGCATCTTGCTGCTCGCGCGCGGCCGGAAGCGGCAAGTAGTGTTGCGCGCGCACGAACCCGCGCGCGTGCGCCTGCGCCCCGCGATAGCCTTGCGCCGGCAGCGGCCCGCTCATGCCCCACTTCTTGGCGAATCGCGCCCAGTTTTCGTTCATCGTCGCCATGTAGTCGACGTTATTGGCCGCGAACGAGCGGCTCCCGAAATGGTGAATGAACACGTCGTCGCAGACATAGATCCAATAGCCCGCCGCGCGCACGCGCATGCAGTAATCATCGTCCTCGAAATTGCCGATTGCGTAACGTTCGTCGAGCGCACCAACCTGGTCGAGCACTTCGCGACTGATGCACCAACAGAACCCAATGGCGCGATCGGTGATATAGCCTTTTTCCGCGAACTCGCGACGGCGCTGCAATGCGAAGGCGCTCATCTCGGCTTCATCGCGGTATTGGACGCTTGCTAGTTGTTGATCGCCGGTGACCTTGTTGCTGCGCGGCGCCGAAATACCCAGCCCCGGCAAACGCCGGAAGGCGTCGACAAGGCCGTCCGCCCAGCCCGGTGTTACGATAACGTCGTTGTTGAGCAGGATCACGTAGTCCCCACGGGCATGAGCGATCCCGTCGTTGTTTCCCCCCGCAAATCCACGATTGGTCTTATTGTAGATGATGCGCACGTGCGGGTCGTCGATCGTCGCGAGCGCCTCGAGCGTTTGCGGGCCCGAGCCGTTGTCGACGACGATCACTTCGTATGGATCGGCGGTGTGCTCCCGAATCGATTGTAGCGCTTTGATCGTGAACTCCGGAGCGTTCCAGCTCAACGTGACGATCGAAACAAGACCGCGCTCGAACGCCGGGCGGCCCCGGAGGACGCGCTCGATCGCCGCCGGATCGCGTTCGAACGCCTCGGGATGCGCGGTCGGTCCCATCTTCGCGAGCGGGCGCACGCCGATCGTCCCGCGCTCCAGCTGCAGGGAACGCGTCAAAAAATCGACCGTTGACGCGTCGAGCGTTCCACAGTCGCGCAGTATGAGTCCTTGCGGAAACTGGCGCATGCGCAGCAACACGCAGCGCGCATCGCTCGCCACCAGCGGCTCGTGCGGATCGCGTTTCACGCCGTCGGCGAAGGTCGCCGCGGCGGCGCTGATCGGCGTTGTGACGCGCGCCAGCAACTCGTCGAGCCATCCCGCTTCCAATTGCGTATCCGCGCGAACGAACGCGACGTAGCGTTCACCGCGCAGGTCTGTTAATTCGCGCGCCCGCTCCACCGCGTCGTGATCACCTGCCCAGTGCACGTCGCCGATCGGTGCGCGGACCGCGCGCAAGCGGCGCTCGAAGTCCGGCCGGTCGAACGTCTCGGGCACGCCGTGCACGAGAATGTCTACCGGGTGCTCGATCGGACGCACGTGCAGACTCAATCCACCGTTTCCGCTGCGCCGCAGCCCCTCGACTTTGCCCGCATTCACCCAGACGCGCGGCGCGTCGTGCCGCACACGCTCGCGCCAGCGATCGGCGAGCCGCTGCAGATTTGCTTGCGTGCGGCGAAAGCGCGGCGAGCCCGATTTTGATTCGTAGTGAAAGAGTGTGGCGCCCGGCTCGTAAACGACGCGCAAACCACGCTCGCCCACCTTGAGGCAGTAATCGACGTCCTCGTAGCCGTTCCAAAAGCCCTCATCCAAGCCGCCGAGTTCCAGATACAGCGCGCGCGGCGTGGCCATGCATGCGCCGGTGACGATCTGATAATCGCGCCGCTCATTTGCCTCGGGCACGTTGCCCGGCTCGTGAACCAGATAGTGGAACGGATACAGACCGGATGCACTAAACGGCCACCAGCGCACCAGCACACCGGCGTGCTGAATCGTGCCATTGGCGAAGAGCAACTTTGCGCCGACAACGCCGACGCCCGGATCATCGAGCAACCGCATCATCGGCGCGAGCCACTGCGTGATCGGTTCGGTGTCATTGTTGAGCAGCACCAAGATCCGGCCATGCGCTTCGCGAGCGCCTTGGTTGTTCGCACCGGCAAAGCCGAGGTTCCGTTCGTTGCGGATCATGCGAATCCACGGAAAATCCGCCAGCACCTCGGCCGTGTGATCGGTCGACGCGTTGTCGATCACGATCACCTCACCCTCACCGGCTCCCGCGAGGGAAGGCTGCAGCTTGGCCAGGCAGTTTCGGGTCAGCTCCGCCTTGTTGAAGACGGGAATGATGATCGAATAGTCCACGCCTTGGTTACTTCAGCGCGCGATCTGCAACTGCTGCCGCCTCGGCGTAGCGCTCGTGGCGCAAATAAAAGAGCGAGAGCGCCACACCCGCGCGGACCGGATCGGTCTCTCGAGCCCGTAAGAGTGAGGCTTCGACGCCGGCCACGGACGCGAGCAGTTCCAGGGCGCCGGCGCGCGTCATCAACATATCGAAGCTGTTCGGATCGATCGAAAGCGCCGCATCTACCGCCGCGAGCGCGGCCTCGGCCCGTCGCTCGTCGAGTGCGCGGCGCGCGCGCACACGCCATTCCTCAAAGGTCTTCGGCTCCGCGTGCTGCGCGCGTAGCGTCAGCAACTCGTGCTCGTTGCCCTTCGCGCGTAACACGCGCTCGAGTTCCTGCATCGCCTTCTCGGAGCTCGGATCGAGCTCGATTGCCAGCCGCAGGAAGTGCTCTTCTTTCCCGAACTCGTAGCGTTCCGAGACGCCGGCTGCGCTAACGAGCAGTTCGCACGCTTCGGACGGTTTCAGACGCGGGTACCACTTCTCCACGATCTCGATTGCCTCGCGTCCGCGCTTCATCCGCAATAGGAAATTCACAAAATGCAGCATCGCGGCGCCACTCTCGTGGGTATCGAGCACGAGCTTGTACGCATCGTGCGCTTCGCCAAAGCGTGATAAACGCTCGTAGGCTTTGGCGCGATTGAGCATCAGCGGCTCGACGGTCGGCGCGTTGGCCAAACCCTTCTCGAACCACTCGAGCGCCTTGGCATCGTCACCCTGGATCGCATAGCTCGAGCCCATCTCCGAATACGCCTTCCAGATGTACACCTGATCGTCGACGATGAATTGTTGCTTGGCGTAGGGTTTATCGTCGATTGCGGCAGCGAATGCTTCGCGCGCCTCGTCGAAGCGCTTCTGTGCGACCAGCGCCTTGCCAAGCATCATGTGCGCATTGGCATAGTGCGCACTGCGTCGCAGCGATTGACGCGACATCTCTTCGCCCTTGACGGGATCGCTGAAATGATCGCAGTATAGATCCCCCAAAAGCGCAAGCCCGTTGGGCATAAATGCGCGCGGCGTATCACCGACAAGCTCTAACATTTTCAAGAGCGAGCTCAACGCAAGACCGTAATCTTTGTTGAGATACGCGGTCGTGCCGAGATTGTACCAGTGGTACGCGTTCTCGGGCTCGCTCTGCGTAGCGGCGAGCAAAATCTCGAGATTGCGTTGCCCCTTGTTTCGTTCGGCGACGATTGCATTCGTGTAGCCGTGGTGGATCAGCGCAACCGAGCTCCCGACCGCCTCGATGCTCACGTTCGTTCCGTCCAGGGCCGGATACTCGTGGATCGGACCGTAAAAGCGGATCCGTTCGTCGTTGGGAAAGATGCGAATGACGTGATGCGAGACGTCGCCCGATCCGCGATAGTCGTCGGTGCGATTCTCGATTCGCGTGTAAAGCGCCGTGTAGTAGGCTGGGAGATTCTTCATCGCGAGGAGCGCCGGACGTGAGGCTTCGGTAAGTTCCTCATCCGCGTCCATAAAGAGGATCCAACGTTTGGTCGCCATCTTAAGCGACTCGTTTCGCGCCCACGAGAAGTCGTTGCGCCACGGTCGTTCGATCACGGTGGCGCCATACGAGCGGGCGATCTCGATCGTGCGATCCTTGGATCCGGTGTCGCAGATAATGATCTCGTCGACGTAGTCTTTGACGCTCGCAAGCGCTTGCGGCAAAAGCCGTTCCTCGTCGCGCACGATCATGCACAGACTCACGCCGGCGGACTTTTGCGGATGGCCGGGCGGCGGAGTCGGCAGACCCTGTGGAACGAATGCACTGCTGGGCTGAGCAACAGGCTCGCTTTTGGGCCGCTTGGCGCGCACGTGGATGGGCATCGAAAGAGTTATCGGCAGAAAAGCAACGAGGACCCGCCGGAGCGGGCCCTCGAGGAAACGATCGCGCGGTTGCCCGCTGGATCGATTAACGGAACAGCGTGAGAACCGATTGCGCGTTCGCGTTCGACTGCGCCAAGACGGAGGTACCGACTTGGACAAGCAGCTGCAGCTTCGTGAATTGCGTCGTCGCTTGACCCACGTTGAGGTCGGCGATGTTCGATTCCGAGGCTTGCAGGTTGACCGCGGCGGTATCGTCGTTCTGCTGGTCGATGCCAAGGCGAACCACGACTGCGCCGAGTTGCGCTTGCTGCGTGTTGAGCGTTTGCAGCGCGATGTCGATCTGGCCGATCGCGTCTTCCGCCGCGAGCGACGGATTCGACGATGAGCTGACCGCGAGGTTGACGTTCGAGATGCGCAGCGTGTTGGTGTTCGTCGCTGCGATGCCGAGCTGGATCACGTCGCCTTCATCGGCGCCCGACTGGAAGTTGAACGCCGGAGCGGTCGCAAAGTTCGACGGCTGGACATACTGCGAGATCTTGACGTATGCAGTTTGACCGATGTCGCCGATCGTCGGGGTGCTGAAGTGCAGCGTCACGCCGGTGTTGACCGTGCCGCCGTCGATCGAGGCCACGAACGTCTGACCCGTCGCGCCGAGCGAGATCAGGAACGGAGTCGAAGCCGCGGTCGAGCTGTTGAAGGTCGTGACCTCGAGTTCGCGGGGTCGCGGCCGTCGGATTGGTCGTGTTGGCGATGACCTGGACTTCGATCGTTTCGTCGCCGGTCGCCGTCGAGGTGAAGAATGCACCTGCGGTGATACCGACGCTCGCGATCAGGAAGCCGGTCGACGTACCGATCGACTGCACGCCGCTCGAAAGCAGCGCCGCGTTCGCGGTGATCGTGTAGTAGGCTTCCGCACCTGCCTGGTCGCCCTGATGGCTTCCATTGAGGAGCGCTTGTCCGTTGAAGTTGGTGTTCTGCGCGATGCGGTTCGACTTCGAGCAGGAGCTGCGAAACTTCCGCCTGCAGGTTGGTGCGATCGCTCTGGCTGTTGACGTCCGACGCTGCTTCGACCGCGAGGACGCGGATACGCTGCAGAATGTCGGTTTGTTGCGTCAATGCGCCGAGCGCGACCTGCGCAGCATTATTGGCGTTCTGCACGTTTTGCGACGCTTGATTGAACGCTTCGTACTGCGAGGTAAGGTTGGTTGCGATCGCGTTACCAGACGGATCATCCGCAGCGGTGTTAATCCGCAGGCCGGATGAAAGTTGGGTAACGACGTTTTGAAGTTGCTTTTGGTTGTTGTCGAGGTTCAGTTGAACTGAATTCGACAGCAAGTTGGTGGCAATGCTCAGGCCTGTAGCCATTTTTCCTCCATGATGTGGTGCTCAGAGGCACCGATACGCTAGCCTAAGGGAAGAGTGTCCGTTCTCCCCCTAGGACTGATATCGGCTCGTCGTTGCAGGACTTTAGTGAGGTGGCTTGGTGCGGGGGCGAAGTGTCGCCCGCTCGGGTTTGCCGGTCGTGGCGGGCGCGGCTCCCAGCGCCTCCTGGTTGGCCCGCCGGATCTCTTCGTAGACTTCGGAGCGGTGGACCGGCACGGCGCGGGGAGCTTCAATCCCGAGCTTCACTTGGTCGCGGTCGACAGCGACGATTACAATGCGAACGTCGTCACCAATCATAATTGATTGATTGATTTTACGGCTTAGAACGAGCATCCCGAGGCCCTCCTTGGCGTTTGAGGAGGGTCCTTCGGCAGGGTCAGGCGCTCTTACTGCTCGCTGGTAGCGTCTCGGAGCCTTTGCGCGGCATCGGCTCGCGCGGCGAGTAGTTCGACCCATCGAGCATGATCTGCCGGCCCTTGCGTGTTCGCAGATTGACGATAACCGGAGCCATGAGGTTAATCGTCATCTCTGTCGCGTCCGAGGTCACGACAACGACGCAAAGCGTCGCAAAATCAACGGCCTCGCGGATCTCGAGTGAGGTGAACGCATATGCCGGAAGCTTGGGATCGTAGTTCTCGAAGATCATCCACGGATCGACCGCGGGCAGCGCGATCGAGAGGTCGTCGAGGCTCTGGAGCCACACGAAGCTTGGGTGGCTATCCAAATTCAACGGAAGCCAACGATGTAAGTCTGGAAAGCCCGGGAGACCCCACGGGAACTCGATGACTTCACTTGCAGAAAACGTGCAAGGTCCGAATCGTGGGAGATCGACGGTTAGCTGTTCTTCTTCCATTGTAGCTCCGCTGTTCAAAGCTCGCTTATCCGTTCGGGAGGTAAGTGAAGAGGTCATCCTGCTCCAGCCTGGTCGTCGTTTGATAGGCTGCCTGCAAGGCGGTTTGGCTCAAAGTGAATTCACTGGTCACTTTAGCAATATCGGTATCTTCCAGGTTCGATCGCACTTGCGTGTCACTGGTTCCGCGTTGAGATTCGATTGAGGAGAGCGAACTCACCGTTTGGACCGTTGCGCCGACCAGGCCCGCAGCGTTGAGCGAGACGCTGAGCGTATTATCGATGTCGCCGAGCTGGGTCGAGAGGTTGTTCACCACGTCACCGGTCGAGCCCAAGAGGAAGGCATTGGTGAAATTACTGGGCACCGTCGCGGGCGGGGCCGCGACGTTAGCTGATAAGGAAGTTCTGATTTTGGACGTCGTTGAGTTGGAGGCGCTGCGTCTGGTAGTTGAACGAGGCGACCACGCCGGTCGCGGTCGACGCGAGGTTTATTGCGTTGATCACTTGCGCCATCGTCGTCGCCGGCGTAAATGTGATGTTCGTTCCAGTGGGCGAGAGCGAGGAGGCGATCGTAGAACGAGACGTTGCGCCGCGCCGATCGAGGCCAGCGGAATGGACAGCGGCGATTGGCCGGTTTCAATTGCGCTGATCGAGCGTGCCGACGGTGACGCCATGATTGTCGAGGTTGACCTGGCTCGTGCTCTCGTCGGTCGTCTGTCCTTGGTCGAGCGTGTCGCGCAGACGAATGAGCATCTCGAAAACGCTCGGCGAGCCGTTGGCAGCGTTGAGATTGAAAGCTTGCTGTAACGTGACATTCGTCGGCACCATGTTGCCCGTTCGGCAGTTGCTCGTTCTGTTGCACGATGTTGTTTGCCGCGGTGACCGCGGACGGCGGATTTCCGACCGGCGCTTACCAAGCGTCGAGCCCAGGCGACGCGGCCGTTCCCGAGAAGATGAATTTGCCGTCGTACTGCGTGTTGGCGAGACCGATGGCTTCTTGGAGCAGCTGATTGACTTGCTGGCCGATTGACTGACGCTGCGTGCCGGTAATCGTGTCGCTCGCGCCCTCGATCGCCAGATTGCGCGCGCTCTGCAGCATGCTCGTCAAGCTCGAGAGCGTGCTGTCGGTCGTCGAGAGCAGGTTGTTCAGCCCGGTCAGGTTTTGGCCGATCTGTGTGGTCACCGCCGAGTCGTTGCGCACCGAAAGATCCTGCGCGATGACCGTCGGGTTATCCGACGGCTCGTTGAGCGAGATGCCGGTCGAGAGTTCTTGTCCCTGTTGTCTGATACTGCGACTCCAGATTCTCGATTGAGAGCGTCTGATTCGAGTAGATCGTCGAGGTTGCGATGCGCATCATGGTGGTCTGCCTCTCCTTAGGATCCGACGCCCAAACCGTTGACGATCGTGTCAAGCAGTTGGCTGAGCGTCGAGATGGTCTTCGCGGCCGCCTGATAGGCGGTCTGGTACTTGATCAGGTCTTGCGTTTGTTCGTCGAGATTGATACCGGCGATGCTCTGGCGTTCTTGATCGATCGACGACGCGAGATTCGTTTGCGTCGTCGTGCCGGTGCTCGCCGTTTGCGTGTCGAGTCCAACCTGCGTCGACCAGGTTTCCGTACTGCTGCACGAGCGTCTGCGTCTGCGCCGAGGTGATCGTGTAATTCGGCCCCTGCGTGGTAGCTGCGCCGTCGTGAACGTCACCGTCTCGATACCGCTCGGACTAATAGCTGATGGCGCGAACGGTAACGTTCTCTTGCGTGGACGTCGAGTTCGATACGTCGGGATCGCCAGCGCTCAGGGTCAACTGCTGTCCGACCTGCACGTTGTTCACGCCTGGCGGCAACGCGTACCGTGGTCGGGCGCGCCGGCAGCCGCGCGTCAGCGCCCAGCTCGACTCGTCGTCTCGAGCGCCGGGAAGCCGACCGTGCTCTGGAAGAGGTTCGGTCATCGCATTCGCAACGCCGTTGTCGTTTGCACCGTACGCGTTGCTCGCGTCCTGCTGTACGCCATTGATGTTGCCGGCACCGAGCACGCCGAAGAATCGACGTGTTCGGTTGGCGGCACGGGTGTATAATAGGCTATCGGTGATCGTGAAACGACGGGCGTCTGCGGTGCAGTTCGCTCTGCTGCGCACCGCGCAGCGCGAGGCTCTCGTTGGCCGGATCGCGCGCGAAGACGATCTCCTGCGAGGCGGAATCGTAGGATGCCGTAACGCCGGATTGCAACGCGTTGAAGCTCGAGACGAAGTCGCCGACGTTGTCGGCGTAGATCATGCCGGCGACGGGACCGGCGCCGGCGGAGCGCTCGATGTAGTAGGCAAACGTCTGGAGCGACGCCGTCGACGGAAATCGTCAGGGTTAGCGCCGCAGCGAAACGCAGCCGGCGGGAACCGGGGTTCGCGAGCGCGCCGTTGCCGATCAGCGCTTGCGACGTGTCAACCGTGTTGTTGGCCGAGTTCATCGGCACGATCCCGGTGCCGCTGGTGTTCGCCTCGGTGTTCGCGAGCACGACCGGAAGCTGCGCTGCAACCGTAATGCCGGCCTTGATGTTGCCGGCCGAGATCGGCAGCTGTCGCGTCGATCGGCTGGAAGAGCGCGGTGCCGGGCTGGCCGTTCGAATCGTAGCCCGACTGGCGTAATGCGATTGGTTTCGTTGGCAAGCGTCGATGCAAACTGATCGAGCTGCGTGCCGTAGACGCTCAGCTTGTTGTTATAGAGATCTTGCAGCGCGGCAAGTTGCCCGCTGCCCAGCGGAATGCTCGGCGAGCTGGGCGCCTGCGGCGGATTGGTCGCAAAGTAGACGTTGAAACTCTGCGCGCCGTTCGACGCCGTGCCGACGACCGGAGCGGCGAGATGGTAGGCGACCGTGTCGTTGACCAACGCCTGCCCGTTGACCATGATCAGCGCCGAACCGTCGGGTTGCATCGACGTTTGCGTCGAGATATACTGCGAGAGCTGATCGATGTCGTAGTCGCGCTGATCCTCAAAGGTGTTCGGGTTGTCGCCAACCGCCGTCGATGAGCGGATCTGCCCGTTGAGCGAGGCGATCTGATCGAGCAGACCGTTGACCGTCTGCACGATCGTCGCGCCCTGCGAAAGCGTCTGGCTTCTCGGCGTTCGAGATCGCCGACGACGAGTTGCCCAGCGACTGGGCCAGCGACTGCGCCGTGGTCAGCACGCCCGACGCGGCCGAATGCGTGCTGCCCGCTCGCCGAGGCATTGACCGAGTTGGTGACCGCCGTTTGGAAGTTCGTGAACGCCGTGCTCACGCCGGCGTTCGGATCGCCCAAGCTGCGACTGCACGCTCGTGAGGATCTGCTGCTCGGTCGAATAGTAGTTCTGCGACGAACTCGCGCCACGGAAGAGCGCGTCGTACGACTGCGACGTTGACGCGCTGAATCTGCGAGACGATCACGCCTTCGCCCGGCGGTTCCCGGAACGTGCGTCGACGTGAACGGCGAACCGACGATCGGCGGCGCTTCCGTGAGAACCGCCTGCTGCTGCGTCGCGCCGGGCGTGTTGACGTTCGAGATGTTGTCGCCGGTCACGTTCTCGGCCACGGAGAACGATTGGAGCGACGTCGACATCAGGTCGAGCCCGAAGAACGTGCTTTGCGGGAAGAAACTGCTCATGCGTTGCTGCTCACCAGCACGCTGTTGGTGGGCGGCGGTACGAAGCCGCGACGCTTGTAGGTGCCCGGCGTATCGTTCGCCGCTTTTTGAAGCGCCGCCGTGATCATCACCAGTCGTTGCATCCCTGCTTGAATCAGTGCTTTGTTGTTGTTGTTGGTAATCTTCAACCCGATCGAGGTCGTCGTGAGTTCGACCAGCCGCTGATTGAGCGTCGGCCACATCTGGCGCGGCGCGTAGCAGGCACACCTGGCGCAGCGTCATCGAGCCGAATCCGCGGATCTGCATCCCGCGTCGTTTACCGACGACGAGTGATAGGCGCGACGGGCCGAGTCGAGCCCGCGTTCGCATTCGAGAATCTCGGTCGGCATCGTTCTTGACGAGCGCCTTGGTGAGTCGCAAGTGCCGCTTCGTGCGTACGCTTGAGCAGCAGCCGACTCCTCCAGCAGCGCCGCCGCAAATGCGTCCCATGAATCGCTCACGGTTCCATCCTCTTATCGACGTCGACGTGCGCTTCGTGGCTCGCGTCGCCGAGCACTTGACCGCGCAATTGGTTCTCGAGCTGCGACGCCAGGCCGAACGACCCGTCTTTGGCGATCGCCTGCGAGCGCTCGTCGTTGAGCATGCTCTGCCACGTTTGCTCCGCCGAATTGTCGCCGCCGAAGAGCGACTGCTGCGGCACGGTGTCCTGCATCGAGTTCATCAGCATCTCGAGGAAGACGCCTTCGAACTGCGTCGCCACATCGTGCAACTTCGCAAGCGCGGCCTTCTGGTCGGCGTTCAAATTCTGCGCCGGCTTGGCTTGCGGGTTGCCTCCGACGGGATCGATCGGCGAAACCATCAGATGATCTCCAAATCGGCTTGCAGCGACCCAGCATTGCGCAGCGCCTGCACGATCGCAGATCAAGTCGCGCGGCGAGACGCCGAGCGCGTTGAGCGCACGGACGACCGACGCGAGCGTCGTTGCACCGGCGACGAAGGTGAGCTGAGTGACCCTTTTCCGGCCGTATTGACGGTCGTGTTCTGTTGCAATGCGGTGCGCCCGGTAGCGAAGGCATTGGGCTGCACGACTTGATTCGTCGTCGTGATCGTGATCGACAGATTGCCCGAGGCGATCGCGCACGGCGCGAGGCGGATGTCGCCGCCCATGACGACCGTGCCGGTGCGCTCGTTCATCACGACCTTCGCGAGCTCGTCCTGACTCGAAGCGCAGGTCGACGGCGTCGGCCAGAAATTGCACGGTGCTGTTCTGATATTGCGGCGGCAGTGTGACGTGCACCGTCTCGGCGTCGAGCGCCGTTGCCGTGCCGCGCGCCGAAGTGCGCGTTGAGCAACGAGGCGAGATTCGCGGCGGTCTTGTAGTCCGGCGTGGTCAGCACGTAGTTGAAGCCGGTCGGCGTGTTCTGCAGCGGCGTGATCATGTCGCGCGCGATCACCGCGCCGTTGGGGATGCGTCCCGCGCCGGTGAAGTTCTTGATCGACCGTCGAGCCGCCGAAGCCGGCGACGAAGCCGCCGACCGAGATCGGGCCCTGCGCGGTCGCGTAGACGAGGTTGTTCGCGCGCGCGCAGCTCGGTCAGGACCAGCGTGCCGCCCTGCAGGGTCGTCGAATCGCCCATCGCCGAGACGAGCGACGTCGACGTTGTCGCCGGAGTGCGCGAACGGCGGCAGCGTCGCGGTGACCATGACGGCGGCGACGTCGCGCGTGCGCACGTCCTGCTGCGAGACGGTCAGGCCGAACGTCTGCAGGATGTTCTGAATCGTCTGGCTCGTGAAGATGACCGAGGTCGAGTCGCCGGTTGCCTTGCAAGCCGACGACGACGCCGTAGCCGACCAGTTGGTTGCCCGTGACGCCTTGCACGTGCGCGATGTCTTTGACCAGCACCGGCCGACTGAAGTTCTGACCGGAGCACTGCTGCGCGAACGCGCTCGAGCTCGCGCACGCGAACGCGAGGAGCAACGCGGTGAGAGATCGAGCTAGAATAGCCAACTGATGATCCTCGCTAGCAGCCCTTTGTTCTTCTGATCGTCGCCGTTGAACGAGGCTTGAACGTTTGCGACACGCGAGGCGAGCACGGTATCGGTGAAATCGATGTCTTCGGCACGAATCGTGCCGGTGATGTGCAGCGTCTGCTGACGGCCGTTGACCGACATACCTTGATCGCCGGTGATCTGCGAGCGCGCCGCTGGGCAGCACGCCCGTTACCGTTGCCATCATGGTCGACGTGAACGAGTCCACGCCGCCGGCGGATTGCGCGACGCTGGCCGAGGTCTGTCCCGAGACACTGTTGTTCAAACGCACGAGCGGCAAGTTGAAGATACCGCTCACCGTTGCCGCCGCTCGCCGAAGCCGATTTCTGACTCGAGTAGTTGTTGGTGTGCTGGTTCGCGTCGGAAAGATCGAATTGCACGTAGACGAGATCGCCGATCTGCCCGGCGCGATGATCGGCCATCAAACGCAACGGATGACCCGGCGCGGCCGGCGGCGGCGCGGCTTGATAGAGCGTAGTCGGCCGAGGCGGCCAGCGGTGCAACCAGCGCCGCGAATGCACACGCGGCGAGCAGAGTGCGCATCATAGTGTTCCCCCCGACAGGTTCAGTTCGACGCGATCCGGTCCCACGACGGTGCCGGTGAGCACCTTATTGGTTTGCGGATTATACAGGCTGACTTCGTCGCCAAGTCCACCACTGGTCCGCGCGACAACGTCGGCTGCAACGCGCACGCCGTTGTTATCGACGATCAACGTGACGGTGTTCCCGGCCTTAACGATTTGATCGACGCGCGTGCTCTCGATTGTGACCGGCGCACCGGCGCGAATCGCCGCGATGATGCGGCGGCCGACGAGCACGTCAGTGCCGTTGGTACGCTGCCCGGTGAACACGATCCGCGCCGACTTGAGGTCGCCTGCGGTGAGCACGGCGCCCGGCACCAGATCGTGCGTTGCAACCGCGGTGTGCACGTACGCTGCACGCGATAGCCGACGAAGATCTGGCGCAAGAATTTGCCGTCGAGTTCGACTTGAATCGGCACGTTCACGAACGTCGGGTTGACGATCGCGCTTTGCGCAACCAGTTCGACGCGTCCGGCCGGCACGATTTGATCCACAATCGGATAGGCCTGCACGAGCTGCGCATCGCCGCTGAGGCGAACGCCTTTGCTGATCGGCGTCGCGAGTGCTTCGAAGCTGCGGCCCGGCACGGTCTGCGTCAGCGCGGCGCGCGCCATTCCCGGCACGCACACGAGTGCGAGCGCGAGAACGAGGGCGGCGAGCGACGGACGCATCATCGATCAGTATCCTATTGGAACGGCGACATCTGGATAGCGGTTTGCAGCATCTGGTCGGCCGCGCCGATCGCCTTCGAGTTCGCTTCGAACGCGCGCTGCGCGATGATCAGGTTGACGATCTCGGTGACGACCGAGACGTTGCTCTGCTCGAGGTAGCCGCCTTGGAGCGAACCCGCGCCGTTGAGGCCCGGGGCGCGAGATCGGCGGCGCACCCGAGGCAGCCGTTTGGATGTACAGGTTCTGGCCCTTGCGGCGAGAGACCGGCGTTGGTTCGAGAAGCGCACCAGCGTGATCTGGCCGAGCTGCGTCGGCGCGAGCTGGCCGGGCGCCAGCGCGGTCACCGTTCCGTCTTGCCGACCGAGACTTGCGTCGCGTTCGCCGGAATCGTGATCTGCGGGCTGCAGGAAGTAGCCGTCGGCGGTGACGATCGAGCCGTTCGAGTCCTCCTTGAACGAACCGTCGCGCGTGTACGCCGTGGTGCCGTCGGGCAGCGTGACCTGGAAGAAGCCGTCGCCTTCGATCGCGAGGTCGAGCGGGTTGGACGGTCTGCTGCAGCACGCCTTGCGTGAATTCTTTTTCCGACGCACCGATCTTCACGCCCAAACCGACGTCTTGACCGACCGGCGATCTGCGATGCACCGACCGGCGTACCGGGAGCGCGCAGTTGCTGATAGATCAAGTCCTGGAAGTGCGCCAGGTTGTCGCGGAACCCGGTGGTGTTCACGTTCGCCAGGTTGTTGGAGATCGTGTCGATGTTGTACTGTTGGGCGATCATGCCGCTGGCTGCGGTGAAGAGTGCTCGCATCATGGTGGGTTAGTGGCTCCTCGCTATTGCGTCTTGCCGACCGTTGCGATGGCCTGATTGGTGGCGTCGTCTTGGGTCTTGATGACTCTTTCGTTGGCGTCGAACCAACGCTCGGCGGTGATGAGGTCGACGATCGACTTCACGACGTTCGCCGTTGCTCTTCTCGATGTACTGTTGCAGCGCACGTTGGTCGCGCGTCGACGGCCCCGCGTTACCGGCTGGGATGAAGTTGTTGGCGCCTTCCGGGCGCAGACTTGCAGGCTGTTGAACTGCGTAACTGGGTTGCCCGACAGCCGTCGACTGACTACCCGCGGTGGCGCCGTCGACGTTGATGGTCGTGCCGTCGGACTGCGATCTGATCGGGCCGAGCGTCGGCATCGGGATCGCGTGGCCTGCGGCTCAGCACGGTCTTGCCGTCGCGCGTCGTGAGCGTGCCGTCCATGCTGCGCGGAACGAGCCGTCGCGCGTGTAACGGACGCCCGTGTCGGCGTTTGGATCGCGAAGAACGCATTCCGGGCCGGCGATCGCAACGTCGAACGTGTTGCCGTTGATCGCGATCTGACCTTGCTCGAAGTTCGTCGGCGTCTCGTAGACCTGCACGCCCGAACCGAGCGGCCCGACTCGCTTGCGCGACGGAACGCCGGGCAAGCGGATTGCCGGGCGTTTGACCGGGATCGGTTTGAAAGCGGTAGAGCTCGAGCGTCGGCTGCGATTCGATCTGCAGCAACGTCCGCTTGAAACCGTGTGGTCGACGTTTGCGAGATTATTCGCAACGTTGTCGATCATGGCTTCCGCTACGAGCGCGCCGGCTCGCTGACGTGTATAACCCGCGAATCAAAAGAAAAAACCTCCGCACACCAGGTGCCGCCGTTACCGGGCGACTACGAGACCGTCAATCAATCAGGTTTCGTCGCGGCCCCCACCGTGCGAGGGTAGTCCAGCCGCAAGCATCAGCAATCCACTGGTACTCCCTCCAGGTATTCGGCACGCTGGGGGACAAAGTAAGGGCCCTGCTTCCCGCAGAGCGCCGCGCTTCACCCTGAGGTGCTCGCCCAGACGCGAGCCTCGAAGGGCTAGAACTGCAATCTGGCTGATTTCGGAGTAGGCTTGCAGCATCTTGGTCCGCATGGACATCGTCATCGACATCGCCAGGTTGGCTTCTTCGACCGACTTGACCGTGCCCTCGAGATCGTGGCTCTTCCCGAGCGCGTAGTCGGTCGACTTCTGCTGGGCATCGACCATCTTGTCGTTGACGTCGGTTGAGCATCTCCGAGAGCGTGTCTTTGAAGGACGCGCCGCCGACGGCTCCGGTGGCGTCGTCGGGCAGCGGCTCGGCCGCCGGACCACTCGGGCTGATGTCGGGAGCGAACGTTCCCGGCGAAATCTTGCTCATCGCGTCGCCGTAGTTGCTATTGATGTCCATCTACTTCTTTCGTCAGCTCTTGAGGATCGACAGCGCCGAGGAACCCATGTTGCGAGGCTGTAATCGCCGTGACGTTCGCCTGATAGGCGCGCGAGGCAGCCATCATGTCGACCATCTCCTTGACGACGTCGACGTTGGGATAGTGTACGTACCGACGGCGTCGGCCTCAGGGTTGCTCGGGTCGAGACGTATGCGGTCCGGGCTCGGGTCGTCCTGACGATGCCGACCACCTGTACGCCCTCGACCTGCGCCGGGTTCGACGCTTGCGGATCGAAGGGGTTCGGCGGTGCATACGGATCGTTTTCGCCCGATGCGCCGATCTGGTCGGAACCCTGCGGGTCGGCCGGTTTCTGCGCGAACACGACCAGCTGGCGCTTGAACGCGCCGCCTTGCGGGCGTGCGGGTCGTGTTCGACGTTCGCGATGTTGTTCGCGATGACGTCCATCGCCAGGCGCTCGGCCGAGAGGCCGGACGCGCTGATCTCGGTGGAATCGTAATAACCCATTAGTTCGGCTGCTCCGTCGCGGCTTCGCGGAAGAATTTGTACTGCTCTTGCAAGAGCTGCGAGATCGTTTGCTGGTAGCCCGTATTCGAGGAAAGTTCCGCCATCTGCTGATCGATGTCGACGTTCGACTGATCGACGCGCATCGTGGTCGTGTCATCGACGGTCGGCTTCGGATCGTAGGGCGCCGGCGCAACGGCATCGCCGATCGCAAACTGCCGATCGTCGTCGGTCGCCATTGGAAGCCCATCCGAATCGGCCGGCTCACCCATGCTCGCTTGGAGCGCGGAGCGAAAATCGACGGACGAGGTCTTGAAGCCGGGTGTATTGACGTTGGCGATGTTGCTCGCGATCTGATCGTGCTCTTGCTTAGCACCCTTGATCGCATTCCCGAGCAGCGACGTCGTATCCCCAAGGGGAAGTATGCTGAAATCAGCCATCTCCAAAGCGTTATCGGCAGCGACGAGCCCCGGCTGAAGCGCCGCTTACGCGGTGAATTGCGCTGCGTAGAGGCGAGCGTAGGCACCGTCGCGCGCGACCAGCGCATCATGGCTGCCTGCTTCTACGACACGGCCGCCCTCTATATAGAGGATCGTGCTCGCACGGCGGATCGTCGAGAGCCGGTGCGCGATGATAAGGGTCGTTCGTCCAGGCAAGAGCCGGTCGAGCGCTGATTCGATCAATGCCTCCGAGTGCCGGTCCAGCGCGCTTGTGGCTTCGTCGAGGATGAGAATGCGCGGATCGCGCACGATCGCGCGCGCGATCGCGATCCGTTGGCGCTGGCCGCCGGAAAGACGGTAGCCGCGCTCGCCGACTTCGGTTGCGTAACCTTCCGGTAAGGTTTGTATAAACTCGTCGGCATTGGCTTCGACCGCCGCTTCGCGCACCTCCGCATCGGTCGCGTCCAGCCGTCCGTAGCGAATGTTGTCAGTAACCGAGGCGCGGAAGAGCTGCGGATCTTGCGGCACGATCGCAATCTGCGCGCGCAAATCGTCCAAGCGTACTTGCGCGATGTCGACGCCGTCGATTAGCACTGCGCCGCGCTGCGGACGATAGAAGCGCGGAATCATGTTGACCAGCGTCGTCTTACCCGCGCCCGACGGGCCGACCAGCGCGACGATGTCGCCGGCGCCGATCGTCGCCGTCACATCGGCCAGCGCCGGCTCTTCGCCGTCGTACGAGAACCAGACGCGATCGAACTCGATTCGTCCGGCGATGCGCGGCATCGGCGCAGGGTTGTCGACTGCCTCTTCTTCCACCGGCAGGTCCAGCAGCTCGTAGGCACGGCTGGTCGAGACCAGCGCTTTGGTCAAATCGCCGAAAAACGCGGCCATCCGGTTCATCGGGTTGACGAGATTTACGACGAGCAACCAATAGTTGAAGAGCAGACCACTGTTGAGACGGCCGACGAGCACCTCGCGCACCGACAGCCAAATGATCACGATCACGCCGCAGGTTAGGATCGACGAAATCACCACCGGCTGCATGTAGACGAACTGATTGACCTTCATGAAGGCGCCGAAATAGTCGTCATTCCGATGGCGAAAGCGCTTCTCTTCGAAATCTTCGCGGCCGAAGGCCTTGACGATGCGTTGCGCCGAGAGAATCTCGGTCAACGTCGCCGAGAGATTGGCGATGCGTGATTGCGAGCGCTGCATGCTCGACGCAATCAGTTTCTGAAACCGCGAGACCGCAAGCGACATCAGCGGCGCAATCGCGATCAGTACCAGCGTGAGCAACCAGTCGATGTAGATCATCGCGATGAACGAGGCCAAGAACGTCAGGGATGCGTTGATCAACTGCGGCAGCGACACGCTCACCGCGTCGCTCATCACTTGCAGATCGCTGTTGAAGCGCGCGATCAGTTCGCCCGGACGCCAACGGTCGAAGACTTGGAGCGGCAAGCGTAGGAGCCGTTCGTATAGTCCCTGACGCAGCTTAGCGAGGAAGCGTTGTCCCGAGAGCGTAGTGAGGTAGTTCGTTCCGTAGGTCGCGAGATTGGAAAGTAATAGCGCCAGGCCCGTGGCGCCAAGTAAAAGGTAGAACGCGCGCAGATCGGGCTGCTGATGGTGGGTGGCGGGTTCGACGACCCGATTGATGATGACGCCGAACGCCCACGGACCGACGAGCAAGAGGAGACTGTTGATTGCGCCGAGCGCAACCGCCAGGAACAGGCGCGGGTAGTGGGGGCGCCCTTCGCGCGCCAGCCGCGCGACCGTGGAACCTTGCGTTGGTTGGGGTGCCCCTTGCGTCATCGGAACAGCCCTTGCGGCCCGCCGCGGATGAAACCTGCAGCCATACCAGACGGTAGTCGAGGGTGTAGGATTGGAGCCAGACGCAACAACTATGGACTGTTATTTTCACTCGAACGTTCCGTCGGTGGCGCCGTGCGCACACTGCGGCAAGGCGATTTGCGCGACCTGCCGTGACGAGCAGGGTGGATGCCCGAGCTGCCGCTTAGGACAAAAAATCGAGGCGACGGTCGGCGAACGTAAGCAGATTCACGGCCAAGTTCCGCCGCGCCCGAGCGCACCGCCGACGCCGCAACCGCGTGCCACGGTGACCACGATCTCCGACGATCCGGTCGAATCACGCGCGCTCGCAGCACTCGGCTATCCGTTGTGGCCGCTGGCGCTCTTAGCGTTACTCGATTCCAAGAAGTCGCAGTACATCAAACGCCAAGCGCTGCAGGCGCTTGGGTTCAACGTCGGTTTCGCGGCCTTCTGGGGGCTGCTCGAACTGACAACGTTTATCCCCGTGCTCAACTGGTCGTCGTACGTGGTATTGGCCGCGATGGTTCCGCTCTTTATCCTCTCGAGCGTGATCTTCGGCATCAAAGCGTGGCACGGTGAACCCGTGCGGGTTCCGGTTATAAGCGACTGGCTCGACGAGAAAATGCCTGCATAGAACGCTAACTTATCAGCGCTCTATGAAGATAGGCTTTGTATTTTTCTAGAAACTTTCGGGCTTCGTGCTCGTGATCGACAACCGGACGCGGATATGCATCGCCGGTAAAGAGCGGCAGCGTGAGTTGGTCCTCATCGCGTCCGCCGCTCCAAGCGCTCATCGGTAACTGCGCAAGCTGGGGTATCCAACGTCTGACGTAGGCGCCGCTCGGATCGAAGCGGCGCCGCTGCTTTTCCGGATTGTAGATGCGCGGATATTGCGCCATGTCGGCACCGACGCCGGCGATCCACTGCCAATTTCCGCTGGCAAGTACCGGGTCGTCTTCAACCAGCCAGCGATCCCATTCGTCGCGGCCGATGCGCCAGTCCACGCCCAGATCGAAACACAGAAACGACGCAACAACGGAACGCACGTGCGGATGCATCCATCCGGTTTCGTGGAGTTGACGAATCCCCGCGTCGACCAGCGAAAAGCCGGTCTTGCCGCCGATCCATTTGTCGAGCGCCGGGTGCGAACGCGCAAACGGAAAGCCGCGCATCTTAACCTGCAGCGCTTCATCGTCGATCGGTCCGTAGAAATAGCCGAGCTGCAGAAAAAAGTCGCGCATCGCGAGCGAGCGCAAGAACAGCCGCAGTGAGACGCGCTCCTCGCTCAGCAGAAACGGATCGTCGAGCCGCGCGAGTGTGGCTCGCAACACCGTTCGCGCGGCGATCGTCCCAAACGAAAGGTGCGCCGCCAGATGTGACGTGCGATCTTCGCTCGGTACATTCATCGCCACCGCGTATTGGACCGCATCACCGCTCAAAAAGCGCTCGAGAAGGGCCGCCGCGACGGCGGCCCCGGCGTCTTGCGTTGCGCGCTCAATTGCGCCGAACTCGTGCGGCACGGGAAGGTGCTCGCTCTGCAATTCGCTCGGCGCAAAACGCACGAGCAGCGGCGCGTCGTACAAGGCAGGACGTTGCGCGCGCCACACGTCGTAGTACGGTGCAAACGCACGATACCCGTCGCCGCCGCTCGGGCGCGCAGCTGCGGTATCCTCCGGATCGATCGCCGGCGCGTCATGCACGGCGACCGCGCGCAGCCCTGCCTCTTCTAGTTCGGACTGCACGCGCGCGTCGTTCGCGACTCCGGCTCCATCGTAACTGACACTCCATGCTACGCCGGTCGCTCCGCAGGCTCGTGCGATGTTCTTCAGCGTTGCGCCGGCTGCACCGCGTCGCACCAAGAGGCGCGCGCCGCGTTCGCGCAGCGATGCATCGAGCGCTGCAACTGCCGCGCAAAAGAATGCGGCACGCCGCGGCGATCGCGCAAGCCGCGCTTCCATCGCCCGGTCGATCACGAGCACCGGTAATACGTCACCATGCTCGGCGGCCTGTGCCAACCCCGCATGGTCTTCAATGCGCAGATCGTGCGCGAAGCGGTAGATAAACGGCGCCGGCATCACCTTCTCGATACTAGAGGGTCTTCACGTAAGCGGCAATGTCGGAAACGTCCTGGCCGGAAAGAGTGCCGGGATAGAGCTTGGGCATCGGTGGTTCGGGCTCTTCGATTGCCCGGACGATCTGCACGAGCGTTCGTTTATGCCCCTCGCCGACGAGCGACGGCCCTATGCGCGCGGCATCCGGCGAGGAATTGTGACAAACGAGGCAATTTTTTGCGAAGAGTTCAACCCCTCGCCCGCCGTCGGAGTGCGTAGCGGCCACGCGTTGGTGCGAACAGCCCGCGTTCATAAGTCCCGTAAGAATTATCAGGGCAACAGCGAATACGGGTACTCGGCGGGTTTGCATTGCTGGGCGGCCACCTTCGTCTGAAGGGGTGCGTTCTCCACCTAGGTATCGAAAGGCATCGTGGCCCGGAAGATCTTTTTGCGCTTTGCGCAAACGAACGATGTGGAACGCCTTACCAATGAAGGTGTGCTTAGCGGTGCGCCGTCAGCACGTGAAAGCTGGACCACTCGCATGACCATGTGCCTCGCCGAGCAGCGTGCTGGTCGGCGGGCGATTCTCATTGCCGAAGACCAAGGCGGCCTGCTCGGCATGGTGCAACTTGTGTTCAAGTTCCCGCCGGGTTACGACGATCCCGAAGCCGCAAACGGCATGGACGTTGCGATGATGGAGAGCCTGCGTCTCAAGCCAAGCGTGCCGGCCGAAATCGGCAACGAACTGGTCGCCGAAGTGCAGCGGCTCGCGATGAAGCGCAACGTCAAAACGTTGACGTTCTTGATCTCGATGAACAACACACGTGGGATCCATCAAGCCAAGAGCTGGGGCTTCGAAGAGTTTCGCATCATGCCCGAAGCCGACAAGATGCTCGCCTTCTTCCGCAAAAGCGTCGATTAAATAAAATTTCTACGGCTGCGACGTAGACTCTTCGTCGGTAGCGGGCCGGAACGTGAACGCATCGCGATACAAGCCCGGCGTGGCTTTGCCATTTACGAGACGTGGCGAATAACGCGCGACCATTGCGGCTTTGCATACCGCGACGTCGAGTGCACGATATCCCGATGTCTTGGTAATCGTACACTTCGTCGGAAGGCCCCGTTCATCGACTTGCACTTCGAACGCGGTCGTGCCCTGCGCACCTTCAGCATATGCGATCGCCGCAGGCTGCGGTTTAATCGCAGCGTCGCCGCCGAGCGGCAAGACGTCGCGCACAACGGTAACCGGCGTTACCGCCATCGACTCGGCTCGTCCACCCAGAACCGGTGCGCTCGTCGTCGCCGGCGCTGTGCCGACGCGTTGCCCCGGCATCGCTTCGTCGCGACGCCAGATAGGCACGTTTGACGCCGGAGCCGTCGCCTGGGCAATCGGCGCCTGTGCGACTTCGGCTTGCGCCGTCGTCGTCGTTGTCTGCGTTACCGCATTGCCATGCCGCTCGATCACATTGTGAATCACCATCATGCTCGGCGGACGCTGCGTCGCTTTGGCAACGGGCGCCGCAGTTGCGGCGACGTGCGCACGATGTTCGAGCGAAACGTGGAAGGGCACGGTGTGCTCGATCGCGACCGTCTTTGGTTCGATCGCCGGAGCGCGTACCACGCTAGCGAGCAGCGTATGCGCGCCAAGTGACACCACGACCGCCGCCGCAAGGACGGCAGCGCCGGAACGCCACGCGCGCGTGCGCGAGCGCTCACCCGGACGGCGCGGAATCGGTTCCCACGTCTCGGCGTCACGCGCTTGCGCAACGGCCGACATGACGCGTTCGATCTCGCGCTCGCCGCCAAGTGCGCCAAGGCACGACGCGCACGTCGCGATGTGTTTGCGATACTCTTCGCGTTCTACTTCGGTCGCTTCGCCGAGCGCAATCGCTCCGGCGAGGACTTCTGCACGCGAACACCCATTGCTCACGTTTGCTCCATCATTACCGACCGCAACACTTTCATCGCTCGGCAGACGCGTTGACGAACGGCGTCCGGCGAGGTTCCGAGGATTGCTGCAGCCTCGTTGGAGGAATAGCCCGCGTAGCTCGTCAGTAGGACCGCGGCGGCCTGCTCGGGCGGTAGCTTTGCGATTGCCGCCTGCAAGTCGACCGATGAAGCGCTACGCTCGTCGATCCGCCACGACCGGTCGTCGCCTTCGCGATCGAGCGGGAGCATGCGGATGATCTTGCGGCGTCGCAGGTGCGAGATCGCACCGTTGGTCGCGGTCTTATAGAGCCACCCCGCCGTGAGCGGTCGGTCCGGATCGCGCTGGAGCGTTCGAAACGCCGCCAGAAACACGTCCTGGGTCAGATCGAGCGCGAGTTCGCTGTCACCGACCATGCGCCGCAAGTAGCGCGCCAGCTTGGACTGGTACTCGCGCACTAAAGCCTCGATGCGCACTTGCACGCCCGCCGCCGATTGCGTGGTGAGGTAGACCTCCTCCATGTGTTCTGGTCCCCCTTTGCCCTCTAACGCCAATCTATACCTCACTGTGACCGGGCGGCGGCCGGTGCGGTCGCTCTACTGACTAAACAACGAATCGGGCAGGTCCGGGTTGAGATGATACCCCGAAAGGGTCGTGGTGACGTCCCCGATGTAGCCGGGCTCTTCCACGTGCCCCGTCTGCGAGGTGACCATCGTGGCGCCTTGCACAACGCTGTAGTGCTCGTTCATGGCGACCCAGCCGCCATTCTCGTACATCCAACGCATCGATACTATCGTGGCCGACATATTGTCTACCAGAACCTCGATCTTTTTCACGTTGCCCGGCGTCCGCGGAACAAGTGTCAAGTTCGTGGTCTTCCCGTCATCGGCGCTCTTGGTTATCGTGTAGAGCTCGTTCCAACGCGACGGCGGCTCCATGTGCCCAAAGAGCTTCGAGAAATTCTGTGCGATGATCGGCAAGCCGCTCGTGACCTGGAGCTTATCGAAGTCGGGGTCCTTATGGTAGTAGGTCGCCACGATATCGGTTGAAATGAACGGGAACGTGATCAGCGCGACGTGCGCGTGCATCGTCGCCGTATAACTGTGTAATTCGGGATTGATCGTCGACATGCGCGAGAGCAAGTCATCGGCGGCCGCGGTGCGCAGTGGCAGCGCACATCCCAGTGTAATGAGCAGGCCGAACTTCACGAACGTCTTCATAGCAGTGCGGCAGCAATCTCCTCTTGTACGGTAGGATCCGGTTCACACGTTGCCCGCGTGCGCAGGGCGTCAATTGCGCGCGGCGCGCCGATGCGCCCGAGCGCCCAGGCCGCTGCGCCGCGCACCATTGGGTGCGGATCGTCAGCGAGTGCGGCCACCAAGGCCGGGATCGCCGAGCGATCGAGCGCGTTGCCAAGACCAATCGCTGCGTTGCGGCGCAGCACTGCGGCTCCGCGCCAGCCCATCGCTGTTCGCGCGTAACGCCGCTTGAATTCTCCGCTGCGGAGTTGAAGAAGCTCTGTGAGCGACGGCGCAGCGACCGTTCCGTCAAGAGGAACGAATGCCGCGCCCCCCGCGTTGCCTGCCTTGCCCGTCGGAGGACAAACCACCTGGCAGATATCGCAGCCCCAAACCCAGTCGCCAATCAAAGGGCGCATCTCGCGCGGAATGGGATCGGTTCGCTGCGTGAGATCAGCGATACAGCGCGTCGCGTCGATCGTGTAGTCGCCGCGCAGCGCACCCGTTGGGCATCCTTCGATACACCGCGTGCACGCGCCGCAGGTCTTGCGAAGCGGCGCATCCGGTTCGAGTTCAAGCGTGGTGATCACCTCGCCCAGGAACACGAAGCTTCCCAGTGTTGGCGAGATGAGATTGGTGTGTTTGCCGATCCACCCCAAGCCGGCACGTGCGGCAAACGCGCGTTCCGCGATCGGTTTGGTATCGCAGGCAATTGCCGTGACCGCTGCACCGGCTGCCGCATCGATTGCGCGCGCGACGCCTTCGAGCAACGTACGCATACGCCGGTGGTAGTCGAGCGACCACGCGTAGTTCGAAACGCGTCCGTGCAGCGGCGGAGGCTGCGCCGGCGGTGTTGCATACGGCACCGCGACGCACACGATGCTCCGGGCGCCTGCAAGCACGGCATTCGGATCGGCGGCGGCGCGTGCATACGCCGCGTCATATCCCCAGCTGGCCAAATCGCCCCGTTCGAATGATGCGCGCATGCGCTCGCGGGATTGCTCGTCTTCGCGTGCATCGACGACGCGCACGTCGCCGGCACCGAGCGCTCGGGCTCGCTCGATCGCCAATGCCTTGATCGACACCGCGTCCGCGATCACAAGGTTGCGAGCGGTCCTGCGCGACCGACCGGAAATGCGGCATCGATCGCCGCGGTATCGTTCGCATCGAGGGTGAGGTCGCCCGCGCGCGAGTTCTCCTCAATGTGCGCAACCGTCGAAGCTTTGGGAATCGTAAATACACTTGGGTCGCGGGTGAGGAAAGCGAGGATCACTTGGCGCACCGTTGCGCCGTGTTTACCGGCAATGCGCGCGAGCAGGGCACCGCCGGTACTTTTTGGTCCAGGAAACTTTCCGCGTCCAAATGGCGTGTAGGCGACGATCGCGATCCCAGCCGCCGTTGCCGCGGGAATAAGCCGCTGTTCGATTCCGCGTTCGTGCAGGTGGTAGAGCACCTGGTTGCAGGCGAGCGGAATTTCATCGAGCAAGGAGCGCGCTTCGAGCATGTCGTCGACGTCGAAGTTGCTGACACCCACGAAGCGCGTCTTGCCGGCGTGGACCAGGTCACCAAGCGCGCGCATCGTCTCGCGCAGCGGTACGTTGCTTGGCCAATGCAACATGTAGAGGTCGAGATAGGCGAGCCCCAAATTTCGCAGGCTGCGCCCGCACGCGTCGATCGTTCCTTTATATGTAGCATTGCTCGGCAACACTTTGCTCGCAACGAAGATCGTCTCGCGCGGCACACCGGCGATCGCCTCGCCCAGCAAGCGCTCGACCTCACCCGCACCGTACATCTCCGCCGTGTCGAGATGGGTCATTCCGAGTTCGATGCCGCGGCGAATCGCCGCGATCGCTTCGGCACGCTTGGCGCCGTGCTCGGGCATGTCCCAGGTACCCTGCCCGATCACCGGCAGCGCGACGCCGCTGTGGTTAAAAGAACGCGAACGCATCGTGTATTGCAGCATACCCAAGCAGGCCGCCATGCAAGTGCCGCACGCGCGTGAAACCCGCTTCGCGCAAGCGCCGTGCCGCCCAAAGCGATTTTGCGCCGACGCGACACGCAACGATGTAGGTCTGCGCGCTATCGAGTTCGTGAAGTCGCGCCTCGAGCTGCGAAACCGGAATGTGCAATGCCCCATCGACAATTCCAAGCGCAGCCTCGTGCGGTTCGCGTACGTCGAGCAATATTCCACCCGTGAGCGCCTCGTCCAATTCGCTCGCCTCGATATCGCCCTCGTCGCGCACATCGTCGAGATCCTGTTCGATTGCTTGCGTGATCGTCGGCCGGTCGCCGCAAAGCGAGCAATGTGGATCGCGCTCGAACCGCACCTCGCGCGTGCGTGCACTCAAACTTTCGATCAAGAGCAACCGCCCGACGAGCGGCTCACCGATACCGAGCAGCAACTTGAGCACTTCATTCGCTTGCCAGGTGCCGACCAAACCGGCGAGCACGCCCAACACGCCGCCCTCCGCGCAGGTCGGGACCGAACCCGGCGGCGGTGCGTCGGGGTAGAGACAACGATAACACGGGCCGCCGGCCGCGCCGAAGACGCTGACCTGCCCGTCGAAGCGGAAGATCGACGCGTACACATCGGGCTTGCCTTCGAGCACGCATGCATCGTTGATCAGATAGCGCGTGGAGAAGCGATCGGTGCAATCAACAACGACATCGTAGAGCCGCACGAGGTCGCGCGCGTTGCTGGTTTCGAAGCGGCGCGGAACTGCATCGATCGCGACGTGCGGATTGAGCGCGCGCAGATGTCCTGCTGCAACCATCGCTTTGCCGTTGCCGATGTCGCGCGTGGTAAAGATCGTTTGGCGCTGAAGGTTCGTCTCGTCGACTACGTCGTCGTCAACGACGCCGATGCGTCCGACGCCGGCAGCGGCGAGATATTGCAACACGGGCGAACCGAGGCCACCCGCACCAATCACTAACACGCGCGCAGCGGCCAACCGCTCCTGACCCGCCAATCCAACCTCGGGGATCAGCAGGTGGCGGCTATAGCGCCGGAGTTCCGGACTCCCGGCCAGGCTTAGGCGCGCGGGTGAAGTTGGTTTAGCCATTGCAACACGTCACCCCGAGCATGTTCGCCCGCGTAGGTGTGATCGCTTTCGATGGTTGCAAAGGTCTTGGTTTCGGGGGCCCGCTCGTAGAGCTCCCGGACGCTTGCGGGCGAGACCATCGCGTCGCGGGATGCCGCGACATAGAGCACCGGCCTGCCTTCGAGCTTGGGCAGCAGCCGATCGAACGACGCATCAACGTCCTCGAAGAGCGTCTGCAGATCAACGCCGACGACGTACGACGAACGGAAGTCGGTTGTGCCGCGCAACGCCGAAAACGCCGTCGGCCGTCCGTACCCCGTTGCGATCGCGACCGCGCCCGCGATTCCCGGATCATTTGCCGCAACAAAGAGCGCGGTGATTGCGCCCATACTGTGGCCCAGCGTGTAGACCGGCGCATCGTTCGAGGCGCGCGCGGTTGCGACCACCGCCGACATCGCGTCAACGCAGTCATTCATACCGCGCAGCTCACCGCCGCTTGCACCGAGCTTGTGTCCTGGAAAGTCGAGATTGAAGACGCGACATCCGTGACTCTGCAAGAACGCGCAGAGCAAGTCCAGGTTCTGCTTGCTCGAAGAGTAGCCGTGGCCGGCGACGATCGTGACGTTACGCGGGCGGCGCGGTTCGTAGACGAGTACGGCGACGGGGTTGTTGCGTGCTTCGATGCGGACTCAAGTCGAGGGGCATTCGTTCGCGACCCAGTCGCCCGTGCCGTCGGCGTAGTGCTCCTTCTTCCAAATCGCAGCACGCTCTTTGAGCTCGTCGATCGCGTAGCGACAACTCTCGAATGCTTGTGCACGGTGCGGTGCTGCGGCACACACGGCGACGGCGATCTCACCGACGCGAAGTTCGCCGATTCGATGGACGATGCCGAGACGTACGCCCGGCCACCGTTCGCTCACCTCATACGCGATCGTCGCGAATTCTGCCAATGCCATGGCCTCGTGCGCTTCGTATGAAAGTCCGTTGACAGCGCGGCCGTCGTCCGCGAGGTCACGTACCACGCCCAAGAACATCGCAACGCCGCCGCAACTCTGCGACCACACCGCGGCCTCGAGCGCGCGTGGGTCAATCGCGTCGCGGACGATCGCAAACAACGACATTAGTGACCGCTATCCTCCGCCGACCGGCGGGAGCAGCGCGATCTCATCACCCTCGGCAACACGTTCGTCCAAAAGGGAGGCGACACGACCGTTGCGGGCGATCCGCGTGACCGAGGCGAGCGAATCGACTTTTCGATTGCGCGCACGCAACGCGTCCCAACAATCGACCAGTGTTGCGTTGTCAGGCACCACCAGATCGAACTCGCTCTCGCCCAGCAGCTCGCGCATCCGCGCAAAAGCGCACACGCGTACTTTCACCTCGCGTGCACTAGAAGCCACCGAGGTCGGTGGAATACCCCTGCTCGGCGAGCCAGGCTCGCGCTCGTGTGTGCTCGTTCATCATATCGATGCGATTGCAAATGAGCTTGTGCAACATCACTTCCCAGAAATGCTGGTCCTTGGCGTAGATCTCGTCAGGAACCTGATTCTCGGTACGCGCGAACTCGCGCAGGCCCTGCCAGTCTCCCTCGCTCAAGATCTTGCGCAACCGCGCGTCGTACTCCGGTGAGGGCGTCCCCTGCATCATGCGCTGCGCTCGCGGTGCTCCCGCGGGCCAAGCACAAAACGTTCGAGCGCGCGCGCCACGCCGTCTTCGTCGTTGCTCGCGGTCTCGAACGGCGCGACCTCGATGACTTCTGGCAGCGCATTCCCCATCGCAACGCCGACACCGGCCCAACGCAGCATCGGGACGTCGTTGCGTGAATCGCCGACGGCGAGCACGTCGCTCGCGTCCACGCCGAGATCGCGGCAAAGTTCCGCCAACGCGCGCTCTTTGGTCGCCTCTTCGCTCGTGATTGCAAGCTCCTCGAACTCGCCCCACGTCTCGAATTTGAAATGCACCGGTAGACCGGCGAAGCGCTGCGTAATCGCGTCGACGGCCTTGCGACCGAAGAACCGTATGAACGTCGAGTCGCGCTCGGCGAGTTCGGTTAAATTCGGCACATCGACCCAGAGTGGACCGCGCATGTCGTCCATATAGAGCGGTGCACCGGCAAGCCGATGAAAATGTTCGCCGGTATAGACCGCCGTGTCGAGGCTGTGCTCTTGCGCGAATTCGATGAGCGCGGTCGCATAGTCGCGCGGGATCGCAATATGGCGCAGCTCGCGCCCGCTCGGACACTCCTTGGTCAGCGCGCCGTGTGCACAGATGATCGGATCGCGCAGACCTAAGTCGCGGCCGAAGGCCAGCGGAGCATCAGCCCCGCGTCCGGTGACGAGTACGATATGGACGCCGAGCGCCTGCGCCCGCTTGATAGCGGCGCGGTTCGCCCGGGTAATACGTTCCGAAGAATCGAGAAGCGTGCCGTCGAGATCGAGGGCGATGAGTTGGATTGGCACCACCCCCAGCATACCCCGAGGCGTCAATAGGGTTTCGAACCCGGGGGGTTCGAAACGGGGAAGAGGCCGGGCAGTGCAACCGGGCGGCCCCGAGGGAGCGTTAGGAAGGGAAGCATGCGACGCAGATACATCGCGTACAGCAATTCCAAGATACCCGACGGTTGTCGACGCTCGGAGCAATTTTAACTATGGCATGTACGGCCCAAGTACCAAATCTCACGGCTCGCGAACAAGCGCAATTCATCCACGATGCGATTCCGGCCGGACTCTTCCGGACCGACGACGACAGTCAACGCATCCCGTGGCGCGTAAGTCCCGAGCCGTTTGCATTGGCACCCAAGACGGTCACGCAGATCGAACAAATCGGCCGCGACTTGCTCGCCTTCTATCGGGCACTCAACAGCCTCTATAAGCGTAGCGCGCGCGGAACCGCGCCCGCGTTTATCGCCGAGTACCTCGATCAGGGCAAGCCCGAGAACATCGTCCGGCTTTCGCGTCAGAATCGTTTCCGCCAAGATATCCCCGGCGTCATTCGGCCCGACTTGCTGTTCACCGATGACGGCTTCATCGCGTCGGAACTCGACAGCGTGCCGGGCGGCATGGGATTTACCGGCGCGATGACCGAGGCGTATTGCAAAGCCGGCATTGACTCGATCGGTGGCGCCGACGGTATGCCGCGCAGCTTCGGCAAGATGCTCGCCTACGCGAGCCGCACGACAAATCCGACGATCGCAATCGTCGTGTCGGAAGAATCGAAAGATTATCGCGTCGAGCTCACGTGGCTCGCCGACGCGGTCAACCGTTTTGGCGACGTCAAAGCGTTTGTCTGCGCGCCGCAAGACGTGATCTTCACCGAACAGGCGCTCTTTGTGCGTCATGAAGACGGACACGAAGAAAAGATCGATGCGATCTATCGCAACTTCGAACTCTTCGATCTGCTCAACGTGCCCAAACAAGAACTGATGCTCTACGCCGCGCGGCACAATCGCGTGCTGATGATGCCGCCGCCGAAGGCGCAGCTCGAGGAGAAACTGTCGTTCGCGCTGTTCCAGCATCCGGCGCTCACGGCGCTGTGGCGCACCGAACTCGGTAAAGATGGTGCAGCGATCTACCAGCGGCTGATGACGCTCTTCCCACGCACGTGGATCCTCGATCCGCGCCCGCTTGCCGCCGCAGGCGGTAATCGCCGGGCTCGAGGCACGCGGCTTGCCGGTCAACGATTGGCGTACGCTACTCGATCTCGGCAAAGGCGAACGCGACTACGTCGTCAAGCCGTCGGGCTTCTCGGAACTCGCGTGGGGCTCGCGCGGCGTCAAAATTGCAAACGATCTGACCAAAGAAGAGTGGACGGCTGCACTCGAGGGCGGTCTGAGCGCATTCGAGCGGACGCCGCACATTCTGCAGCGCTTCCACAAAGGCAAGCGGATTCGCATGCCCTACCTGGATCGCACGACCGACGACATCAAGATGTTCGATGGCCGCGCGCGACTCTGTCCGTACTACTTCGTGACGAGCGAGACGACCGTGGAGCTCGGCGGCATTCTCGCCACCGTCGCGCCGGCCGATAAACGCTGATCCACGGCATGGTCGACGCCGTCATGGCGCCCTCATTCGTAAAAGACAACGGGTACTAGCGTCCCTGTGTCATCCCGAGCGTAGGCGCGAAGCGCCGTAGTCGAGGGACCGACGTCACTCCTGCCTCGCTCGCTGTTGCTGCCCGCGAAGACGCTCCTCGCGTCACATCCTGTGCCGCTCCTGCTGCGCGAGTTTTGCGCCACAACCAAAGGAAGTTCGCATCCTGCGAATGGCGCAAAACTTCGAGCCTTCGCTTAGCAGCAACAGTCTAGCGAGGCTACTCGTGAAGAGCGCCAGTCCCTCGACTTCGCTTTGCTACGCTCGGGATGACAAGTCGCTAGCGTTGTCTTGTAACGATTAGTCCTTGTGACGTCACGTCGATTTCGTCGGGGACGTTGGTTGCGGGATCGTACCAGATCGTGAATGGCGCTTCGCCGGCGAAGACCAGCGCGACGTCGCTTGCCGGAACGCCCGCTGGGCGCTGTGCGCCGGCACCGGCGTCTGGCGCGAGCGCAACCGAACGGCCGAGCATCGGAACGACGACGAGCACGGGCGTGTTGTTCCAGGCGCGCATCTGCGCGGGCAGCGGCAAGAGCCCTGCGAAGAGTCCGAAATCTGCGACCACAAAGTGCTTCGTGCCGGCCTGTAAATCGAACGAGCCGCTTTTGCCGTGCACGTCTACAATGTTGGCGGTGGTGTTGACGATCGTAGCGGAATCTTTGAGCGGCGATCCGTCTTCGCTCGCGTTCATCTGATAGGTAAGCGGCCCGAGATCGGCACCGAGGACGAGCGTGTCGCTCGCGCTAGCGCCTGCTCCGCTGATCGTCCCGGTGACTTTCTCGTCGATTACGGTCGTGGTGCCAACGCTTTTGACTACCAACGTTGACGTGCCGACGGTCGCACCGGCGAGTGTAGCGTTATACGTGTACGTTCCGGGGGCGATCGCCGTCGCCAGCACTAGTGCGAGCACGAGAGACTCCTGCCAATAGCTTGTCGATATCGTCGTGCGTGTTGTAGCCGTGCGGCGCAACGCGAATGCCGCTCGCACGCCAGGTGGTGATCACGCCTTCCGATTGTAACGCACGCCCAAGCGCGACCGGTTCGATTCCAGGGAACGTGAACGTGACGATTCCCGAGGAAATACCCGGGCCTCGCAGCGACCGAACGTTGGCCCCGGCTCCCTGGAGCCCCTCTACGAGATGGTCGGTCAGGTCGAGAATGTGAGCGGCGATGGCTTGCGTGCCGGCGGATTCGATCACCGAAATCGAGGCATCGAGCGAGAGTGCGCCGATGAAGTTTGGCGTGCCGCCCTCGAAGCGCGACGCATTTTCCGCGAATGGCTGATCGTAGTCGAGGAACGCCCAGATGTCGCTCACCGAACGCCAACCCGGTGCTCCGGTGATGATCCGGTCGAGCAATTCAGCGCGAACGTATACGAAGCTCACGCCTTGGAGCGCGAGCAACCACTTTTGGCCGCCGGAATAGAGGACGTCGATGTCGAGCGCGCGCACGTCGAGCGGAAACGCGCCGAGTCCTTGAATCGCGTCGACGCAGAAAAGCGCGCCGCGTTCGTGAGCGACCTGTGCAAGCGCCGCAAGATCGTGGCGATAGCCGTCTTCGAACGAGACCCATGAGACGGTGACGACGCGTGTGCGATCGGTCATGGTTACGCGCAACACATCGGGTGTCATGCGCTCGCGCGACGTATCGATGAAGTCGATCTCGACACCGCGTCGCTGCAGCGCAAGCCACGGGATCGCGTTGGCCGGAAACTCGTTGTTGGGAAGAATCACGCGGTCGCCCGGCTGCCAATCGAGACCCAATGCCACGACGTTGGCGCCGTCGGTGGTATTGCGCAGTATCCCGATCTCCGCACCCGTCGCACCGATGAATTGCCCGACGCGCGCGCGATACGCCGGCATCTTCATCTCGTAGCGCGCGACCCCGACGACGCCCTCCTCGGCCTGCGCGTCCAGAAATACACCGAGGGCCTCGCGTGTGGGCCGCGGCAAAATTCCGGTGGCAGCGTGATTGAGATACGTGTAGCGGTCGGTCACCGCAAAGAGCGAACGGGGAAGCGGGGTCATCCCGCGGCGTTAGACCTCGGCGCCGATCATATCCTTCGTGTGCCAGGCGATGTTGCCCGCACGGTCACCGACGCGCTCGAGTGAGGCGAGGACGAACAGGTAGCGCGTGCCTGAGCGCACGAGTTCGGGATCTTGCTGCATCTCTTCTTGCAAGAGCTTGATGCTGCGTTTGTAGAGCTTGTCGACCTCGTCGTCGCGATCGATCACTTCGCTCGCTAAGCGAGCGTCACGTTCGGTGTATGCGCGCATCGCGTCGAGCAACATGCCGTGCGCAACGCTGGCAATGCGATCGATCTCGACTTTGTGCGGACGCAGCGCCTGATCGGAAAGTTTTATGGCATTCTTAGCGATGTCGACGGCGTAGTCGCCGACGCGCTCGAGGTCGGTTGCGATTTCGAGCATCGCGGCGATCTCGCGCAGCTCACCGGCGACCGGCTGCTGACGCCAAATCAACTCGATGCAGTGCGACTCGATACGTCGCCGTAGATCGTCAACCGCATCGTCGCCGGCAACGACGCGCGCCCCGGCACTCGCGTCGCGACGTTCCAGCGCTTCGACTGCGACGCGTATCGCGTCGCCGCACAGCGCACCTAACCGCACGACATCTAGTCGTGTGGATTCGAGTGCCTCATGATAGGCGGTCCGCACCTCTGCGCTTCCTCCCTCTCGGCGACGAGTGTAGCGGAAGTAAGTCTACCGCAGGGCACCGAAAGCCCCTGCGCTCTTTATGAAATCATAAGATATGGGGTCCCGACGCGCGAAGTCGCGGCGGGGGCGTGTAGCGAGTTTTCGGCGCGATAGTGCGAAAGCGACGAACGCCAAAGCGCCGCGCGAAGTGCGGCGCGCTTTAGAAGGACATACGGTGGATGAAATTCGAACGGTCGGCGTCTGCGGGGCCGGCCTGATGGGCAACGGCATCGCGCAAACCTGCGCGTCCGCCGGATTCGACGTGGTGCTGATGGAGGTCGCGGAGGAGCCGCTGAAACGCGGCGTTGCGAGCATCACGAAATCGCTCGACAAGTTCGTCGAGAAGGGGAAATTGGCGCAAGCCGACCGCGACGCCGCCATTGGTCGCATCAAACCGACGACCAAGGTCGCCGATCTGGCCGGATGCGACCTGATCATCGAAGCGATCGTCGAGAACGTTGAGGTCAAGGCCAAGCTCTTCGCTCAGCTCGATGAGCTACTCGCGCCCAGCGCTATCATCTGCAGTAATACCTCCAGTTTATGTATCATCGAGCTTGCCGCCAAAACCAAACGCCCTAACCGCGTCGCGCGGGCTACACTTCTTCAATCCGGTGCCGCTCATGAAGCTGGTCGAGGTGGTCAAGACCATTGCCACGACGCAGGATGTGATCGACGCGCTCTTCGTCTTTGCCAAGAAGCTCGGCAAGGAGCCGATTCTGGCCCAAGATACGCCGGGTTTTGTCGTGAATCGCTTGCTGATTCCGTATCTCTTGTACGCGATTCGCTGCTACGAAGGCGGCCTTGCTACCAAAGAAGACATCGACAAAGGTATGAAGCTTGGATGCGGCTATCCGATGGGACCGTTCGAACTGCTCGACTTTGTCGGACTGGACACGACGTACTACATCGCGCAGATCATGTACGACGAATTCAAGGATCCGATGATGGCCGCGCCGCCGCTGCTCAAGCGCATGGTGCTGGCCGGACGCTACGGCCGCAAGAATGGAAAGGGCTTCTACGACTATGAGTGAGTCGATCTTCGAGAACATCCTCGTCGACAAAGACGGTGCAATCGGCATCATCACGCTCAATCGGCCAAGTGCGCTCAATGCCCTGAGCACCAAGTTGCTCGGCGAGTTGTCGTTTGCGTTACTCGAACTTGAACGCAATGCCGATGTGCGCGCGATCGTGATCACAGGTTCAGGCGAGAAGGCGTTTGCAGCCGGCGCCGACATCGGTGAACTCAATGCACTCGGCAGCGCTGGTGCCGGCGCCGATCTGGACGCGCGTGGGACAGTCGATCACGCGCCAGATCGAACGGTCAGCGCACGCCGGTCATCATGGCAATCAACGGCTTTGCGCTCGGCGGCGGCTGTGAACTTGCGATGGCGGGCGACATCCGTGTTGCGGGCGAGAACGCCAAGTTCGGGCAGCCCGAAGTCAATTTGGGGATCATGCCGGGCTACGGCGGATCACAACGGACGACGCGGCTCGTTGGGAAGGGCATGGCGATGTATCTGTGCCTAACCGGCGAGATGATCGACGCGCAGGAAGCGCTGCGCGTCGGCTTGGTGGAGAAAGTCGTGCCGCTCGCGGAGTTGCTCAACGAAGCCAAGCGCATCGGCAATGCGATCGCCGCCAAAGCGCCGCTCGCAATTACGGCGACGAAGCGCGCGATCAACAACGGCGCGCACCTTTCCATCGACGACGCACTGGAACTCGAGGCGCTCGAATTCGGCACGCTCGTCAACACCGAGGACTTCAAGGAAGGCACGAGCGCGTTTCTCGCAAAGCGCAAACCCGCCTGGAAAGGCGTCTGATTGCGGGCCGCACTGTGCGCGCTGATCACTAGCGCTCGCACTGTGGCCGCTGGCCGCACGCGCGGATGATTACGGGTCCCGGCACGATGTCGCTGCGATACGGCGCGACTTGCCGATATTGTCGACCGGCGGAATTTCCACGTATACCGATTTTCACGTGGGCAACATTCACGTCGACGCGGTTGCGATCAGGTGGCGATTGGGCGATCGCGCAGACCAGCGTGAGTCTGCTCACGAAGATCAGCGTCTTGCATCGGCAGTATGGCCGCTGGTGGCTCGACGTAGACCTAGAGGTCGCACTTGACAGGAACCATGCGCTCCCGATACCAGATTCCGCTTTCCTTCGCCGGATCGGCATCGCCGGCTCCCTCGTGTCACTGGCGGCGAGCCATCTTCCCATCGTTGAAAGTGCTGACCATCCGCTACCGACGCTAACGCCTTGTGGTAAGCGGATGACGTGTTTCGGCAGCGATATGTACGCTGCTGCGGTTGGCGAAATAGCTCCGCCGGTAACGAGCCTCTCGTTCGCCTACGCGGGAGAGCAGTCCCCGAGCGACGCTACCGGATATTGGTTCACCGCGCGCATCGCGGCGAATGATGCCGCCGACAGCGAAGACGCGTTAGTTGACTTTCGTGCGCGCGCACCAACGAAAGCCGAGAGTTGGGCGAATCCGCCCGGCGGCAATAGTTACTTCTTCTTCTCTGGCACAGTGCAATCAAAGCAACCGGTGCACGTGCAAAGCGGGACAACGATCGACGTGTGGTTTCCGTTTGTTCTCGATCCTGCGCTACGCTACAGCCTCACGATCGCGGCGCCGAATGCGATGTCGCTCGGACCTATCAGGGGAGCGCTCAAAGATAACACGCTGCGCTTCGTGTTGCCGGCGTTCACTGCAACGCCGGGTGCCGAACTGATGGGCGAAGTCGAAAGCAACTGATTACATCTGTCCCTCGACTACGGCGCTACGCGCCTACGCTCGGGATGACACAGCTACTTCAGATTTTTCTGTGCGTTGGACATGGCGAGTTCGATCGCGGGGTTGAAGCCCGTCCACGTTGCCCGGATGCGGCCTTGCGGATCGATCACCACAACTGTTGGAAACCCATCGATCTGAAAGAAACCGTTTGAACTACTGCTCGGGTCGAGTACGACGCCTTTCAACTTATAGCGCTTGGCGAAATCCGCCGCGACGATCGCCGGCTCGCCGACATCGATCGGTACGACTGCAACCAGCGGATTCTTACGCGCATAGCGTTCGATCATCGGCGTCTCGAGCTGACACGGCTCGCACCACGACGCATAGAAATCCAAGAACAAAACGCGTCCATGCACGTCGCTGATATGAAACGTACCGCCGTCGAGCTTCGAGTAGGCAATACGCGGCGCCGGATAAGGCGCGTGTCGAGCGCTCGTGGCGCGAGAAAAATCTTCCACGCCACGAAGCCCACGACACATAGTGCGGCGACGTCAAAGACGCGCCCCCATTTATTCGACCAAAAGAACCGCTGCGATGCCCTGTCCTCCACCGATGCACGCCGACGCAACACCGTACCCGCCGCCATGCGCGCGCAGATCGTTGAGCGTGGTGAGTGCGATGCGCGCACCCGACGCGCCGAGCGGATGCCCGAGCGAGATCGCGCCGCCGTGCGGATTCAAGCGTACCCCGTTCGTGCCCATCTCGCGCAGACACGCAAGCACTTGCGGCGCAAACGCCTCGTTGATCTCCATCACGCCCAGATCTTTTTCGGCGATGCCCGCGCGAGCGAGCGCTTTCGGTATCGCGTACGCGGGACCGATGCCCATGATCGTCGGATCGACACCGACCACGCTCGAACTCACCAGCCTCCCGATCCATGACAAGCCGTCGGCCTTGGCTTGCCGCACCGTGGTCAGTACCACCGCAGCGGCGCCGTCGGTCAAGCCGCTCGCGTTGCCCGGCGTCACCACGCCGTCTTTGACGAAGCGCGCCGGCAGTTTGCCGAGCTTCTCCATCGAGAGCCCGGCGCGCGGGCCTTCGTCCTTATCGACGATCGTTTGCGTGCCTTTGGGTCCGGGCACGCTTACCGGCGCGATCTCTTCGGCGAAATAGCCGCTGCTCTGCGAGTCGAGCGCTTTCGATTGACTTGCAAGAGCGAATTCGTCGCACGCTTCGCGCGCAATGCCATATTTCTTTGCCAGATTCTCGGCGGTGACCGCCATCGGTGTGTTCGGGTACGAATCGACGAGCGCACTCCAAAGCGAATCTTCGAACTGTACGTTCGCGCCAAATGGGAATCCGCGGCGCGCGCCGCGCACCACGTGCGGCGCCTGCGTCATGTTTTCGGTGCCGCCGGCGAGCGCGTAGGTCGCTTCCCCCAAACGCAAGGAGCGTGCGGCCTGCAAAATCGCTTCCAATCCCGAGCCGCACAGGCGGTTCACGATCACCGCCGGCACGTCGACCGGGATGCCCGCGCGCAACCCGACGTGCCGTGCCAGATAGATTGCATCGGGGCTACTCTGGACAACGTTTCCAAAGACGACATCGTCGATTTTCTTAGGGTCGGCGCCGCTGCGCTCGATGGCTGCGGTCGCAGCCGCGACGCCGAGATCGGTCGCGGTGAGGTCGGCGAAGGCGCCGCTCAGGTTACCGAAGGGCGTACGGGCGCCCGCGAGGATGACGACGTCGTCGTCGGAGGGTTGGCTAGTCATGGGCCGGAGGTATTCCGCGTCGCGCTTCCTAACCTTCGCGGGTCATGCCAATCACACGTTCCGCCGCGATTACGCTCGATGCCCGGTCGCTCTCGCCTGCCAGCAAGACCGAGCAGATTCTCGACGCGTTCGACAAACTCCAGATCGGCGGCGCCCTCGAAATCAACGAGGAGACCGATCCGCGCGCCTTGCGCAACGAAATGACGCAACTGCGCCCGGGCCGTTTCTCGTGGGACGCGCGCAATCTCGGCAGCAATCGCTGGACGATTCGTCTCGAGCGCATTGACGAGCATGCGGACGGCGAAACGTTCCTCGGTCACGTAACGCAGTTCACGCAGGCGAAGGCGTCGACGATCAAAGAGCTCGCGGGACAGATGAGCGAGCGCAGCTTTAAGTCCGGCGACACGATCTTCGACGAAGGCGAGATGTGGCCGTACCTGGGCATCGTTAAGAGCGGCAAGGTGATCTACACGCTGCTTTCGCCCGACGGCAAGACGCACACGATCGGCGAGCGCCTCACCCACGACACGCTCAACGAAAGCGGCACATTCGACGGCGGCGGCGCGACGACGCGCGCCGAGGCGTTAACCGATGCCACGGTGGTCACGCTTCCGAGTGAGGCGGTGATGCACGCGATCCGCAACGACGCAGAACTCGCGCTCGGTTTCCTCATCGCAAGCTCGCAAGCACGGCGCCGGTCGATCGACACGATCGCGGACCTCGCCTTCGCGCACGTGCTGCAGCGCGTCGCAAAGTTCTTACTCGGATACGCCCGCACGTCGGTCGGCATGACGCGCGGTCTTCCCGGCGTCGAGAGCCTCTCGCAGGCGCAGATCGCCGCGGCCGCCGGTACCGTGCGCGATATGGCCGCCCGGGCACTGTTGCGCTTGAAAAATTCTAACGCATTGGAGCTCGACCGCGGGCGCGTAAAAGCGATCGATCGCCAGCGCCTAGAAGCCTTCGCGCACAACGTGCAAGCGCCACCGGTTTGATCGAAGTCATCCGGGCGCGCGACTATCGCGAGCAGCCTTGGAGAAACGGCGGCGGTCTCACACGTGAGATCGCCGTTGCCTTTTGTGACGACGAAGCAACGAGTATCCTCTGGCGTGTCTCGCTTGCAACCATCGATCGCGATGGTCCCTTCTCCGCATTCCGCGGCTACGATCGCACGATCGTCGCGCTCGATGCCGACCCCGTCGAACTCGACGTCGACGGCAAGCTCGTGGTGCTCGAGCGCGGGGAACCACACGAGTTTCGCGGCGAAGCGCAGGTAGTATGCCGCTTGCGCGGTGCCGCAACGCGCGATCTCAACGCGATGACGCTACGCGATGCGTTCGTTCACGACGTCGAGATCGTCACGTCGGCGCAGCGCTTCGTGTTGGACGACGATGAGATTGCGTTCGTCTACGCGATTGAGGGCGCGGTCGCAGTAGAAAACACGCCGTGCGAAACCGGCGATACAATTTGGTTGCAGGAAACTGAAGCCTTCGACGTGCGGACCGGCGGGAGCGCCGCCGTCATCCGCATTACGCCGATCTAAGGATCGAACGGCGCTCCGGGCGGCATCGAAATGCATGCCGGCTGCTGTATGTCGGGATTCACGATCGCTTGATATTTCGGGTCGAGCGCCGGATTCACGAAGTATTGGTTGCACACGAACCGTGCCCTGGCGAGCGGAACACCTTGCGCGAGCTGCGGCGCTGCAGCGGGCTTGGGCTCCTTGTGCGTCGACGGCGGCAGCGGCCGCGACTTCGCAGGGGCGGGACGATCGAAGACGACCGCCGGACCATCGCTAACCGGAAGGCTCACTGCGGGCGCCGAGCCGGCGTGCGCGGTGCTGACGAGACCGGCCGTGATGAGCGCGATCAGAAGCATCGGTACATCGACCGTGACCTAAGGAATAAGCACCAACGCCGGACAGTTTCGTATTCCAACGTTGCCATTCGATCCCAGGAGGCAGTCTAAAACACGCGGTTCGCTTGCTAACCCCGCCTCTTGGATTGCGTGGAAGTTCGTGTGGGGCGGTTTTGCTAGTGGTTGTGCCGCCGACTGGGTGGCGACCGGCCGGAACGCTCGTTGCATGATGATGGGGTGTGACATCCCGGATGGCCGAGAGACCATAGGGGCGCTATTGATTGCAGCGGCGGCGACGACAGCGATGAGAAGCATTGGTTGGCCCTCCTCCCCCAGTATAACGAATTAGAGCGCAAGATTGCGATGGTCTCGGCTACGCGTCCTCGCTACGCTAAGGACATGAAGTACATCCCCATCCCCGAAGACGTGGCAAAGCAAGCGCGGCAGACGTTACACGACGCTTTTGGCCACCAACTCCGGGTCGAGCGGAACCAAGCGCCGTGCCGCTCGTGTCTACGGATTTCGAAGGCGCCCGAGGATCTTATTTTGCTCTCGTATCAACCGCTATCCGACACCAACCCCTACGCCGAGATCGGACCGATCTTCATTCACGCACATTACTGCACGCCGTATAACTCACGCGAGTTTCCGGAGGACTTTCTCGAGCGCGAGCTCGTCGTACGTGCCTACGGCCTCAACGGACGCATTGCCGATGCCGTCATCGCCGCACCGGGCCAAGCCGAAGGCGCTGCCTCGACGTTTTTGGCGAATGACGACATCGCCGAAGTTCACATACGGCACCGCAGCTACACCTGCTTCGACTTCAAGGTGGAACGCTCGTGAGCGACGCGCCGTTCTACGGTGTGCGCACCACCAGCGTCTACTGCCGCACCGGATGCAAGAGTCGCCGTCCGCTGCCGCAGAATGTGCGTTACTTCGCAACCACCGCCGACGCGCGCGCGGCCGGGTTCCGCGCCTGCAAACGGTGCCGGCCCGACGACGCTGGGGCGATCGACGAACGCATCGCGCATGCATGCCGCATTCTCGAAGCCTCCGGCGAAGCGGTGCCGCTTGCAGAACTCGGCGCACGCGTCGGCTTGAGTCCTGGGCATTTGCAACGTCGTTTCAGCGCAGTGATCGGTATGTCGCCGCACCGCTATGCCAAGCTCGCGCGCGAAGAACGCTACGAGGTAGCTCCGAAAGGCGGCAGGGGGCTGACGATCGCCTACGCGATCGTTGAGTCGACGATAGGACGCGTGCTCGTCGCCGCGACAACGCGTGGTGTTTGTCGCGTCGATATCGGGGAACGCGATCGAGCACTCGAACAGCGTTTGCGCGAAGCATTTCCGTCAGCGCAACTCGAGCGCAGCGACGATCGCCTTGAAAGTGCTACATCACGTATCGTTGCATACCTCGCGGACGCGGGCCCATGGCCCTTACTCCCAATCGACGTACGTGCTACGGCGTTTCAGATGCGTGTGTGGGATGCACTCCGCGATATCGCGCCTGGACGCACGATGGAATACGGCCAGCTGGCGCGCGCAATCGGATCGCCCGCGGCCGCACGCGCCGTCGCTCGCGCGGTCGCAACCAATCCGATCGCGTTGCTCATTCCCTGCCATCGAATCGTTCCGGCGAGCGGTGGCGTCGGCGGCTACCGTTGGGGCGCGCAACGTAAACAGCACCTGCTCCAGCTTGAACAACAGGCGACTTTAGACGACAGAGCTTTAGCTCTGACGGATAAAGTCTAGTGGATGATGTAGACGTCGCTCGTGAGTTGGCCGTTCACCATTGATGAATGCATGCGCACCGGCGAGCAGCCACTGTGCGCTTGCAAGCGCATCGTGACATGCGTGACCGATTCGTCCACGAGGTCGTGCACACCACACGCTGACGTATTGCCGGGAACGGCGACATCGAGCATATAGCGGCCCGGCTGCAACGGTAGTTTTGCGAAGTAACCGTTGTTGTCGGTTGTAACGGTTGCAACGGCCCTGTCGACTTGGTGCAGCGGTAGGCGGAAGATTGCCACATTTGCGTTAGCGACCGGTCGGCCGTCTGGACCAACGACATGTCCCGCAACGCCTGCATCACCGGTGATCGCAAACGCCGGAACTATCGTCAGCGCGAGAACAGCCAAAAAGCCAATGATCGTTTTCATGGCTTCGGTGTACCCGTTCCGGCCGACGAGCTAACGCGTGTTAGCTCTTGTTATACTTTGAGAGCGTCGACGGCTTCGAGCTCGCTGGTTTCTCCTGGAGCTTGCAAGTCGAAGGCTGCACGCTTACTCTTTGCGGCAGCATCCGCAAGCGGTTGCTGCGCTGGAACCGCAGCGGCTTTTGGTGCATTGTTGAGCGCGGCGCGCCCCTTCTGCACCGAGCCGATTGCTGCGGCAAGACGTGCTTCCATTTCGGCCAGCACTTGTGCGGCGTAGGTATCCGCGCCTTCGCGGATCTTCCGTGCACGCTCTTCGGCTTCACGCAGGACGACCTCGGCGGTCGTGCGCGCGCGCTGCAGAATCTCATGATCGTCGATCAGTTCATCTGCTTTTTCTTGCGCTGCTCGCATGACACGTTCTTGGTCCTTGGCAATGATCTGCGCGCGTCCGACTTCTTTGGGAAGCGAAGAACGAATTTTCTCTACGAATTCCAGGAGCCGTTCCTCAGAGAGAATGCGCAAACCCGCGGGAAGCCAGGTTCCCTCGTGCACGTAGCCCTCGAGTTTATCCAACACGCGATAGACCGACATTAGAACCTCCGTTACGCTTGTTTGAGTGCGGTGCGCTTCGTCGCCATAACGTTCAATACCGGCACCGGTACGAACGGCGCAACGTCGCCACCGAGGAAGAACACTTCTTTGACCAAGCTCGAGCTGACGAACGAATACTTTGCATCGGACATCAGAAAGAGCGTGTCGACATTGGAGAGCGACCGGTTCATGAGTGCTGTCGACATCTCGGTCTCGAAGTCCGAGACGACGCGAAGGCCTTTGACGATCACGTCGGCATCCTGTGCTCTGAGGTAATCCGCAAGTAAGCCTCGGAAGTGATCGACGCGCACGTTGGGTAGGTGCGCGACACACTGACGAAGCATGTGTTCACGCTCGTCGAGCGTGAACATGGTATTGCGTTTTTGTGGATTGACGACGACGGCGACGATGACTTCGCCGAAGGCGCCGCCGGCGCGTTCGATGACGTCGAGGTGACCGTTCGTTGGTGGATCGAACGATCCGGGGTAGATGGCCCGCGTGACTCTCTGAGTCAACCTACGGTGAAAAACGCCAGAGCGACATCGCCGTACACTTCTTCGCGCGTCGAGCGATACCCCGGTATGTCGGGAAGAATCCGTTTTGCCGCGTGCTCGTAGATCACGAGCGCATCGGGAGCCAAAAGCGAGCGCTCGAGGAGCAGGCGGAAAACCTGCAACGGCACTTCGTTTGCGTAGGGCGGGTCGAGGTAGACGATATCAAACGGCCCCTCGATGCGGTAGAGCGCGCGCTCGGCTGGCGCTGCGACGACGCTCACCCGATCGGTGATCTCGAGCGAAGCAGCGGTCTCTTCAATCGCCTGCGCGGTCTCGCGATGACCTTCCACGCTTACGACGCGCGCGGCGCCGCGTGACGCTGCTTCAAACCCGATCGCACCCGTTCCGGCAAATAAATCCAGCACATTTGCGCCTTCGATGCGCGGCATCAAAATCGAGAAAAGCGACTCTTTCACGCGTCCCGGCGTCGGGCGCACGTTCATCCCTTTGGGCGACTTCAATTTGCGGCTACCCAGTTCGCCGCCGGTGATCTTTGGACTCAAACGCCTGCCTCCGCAGCGACCAATGCCAAGACCTCCTCGAGCGAGCCAACCACGTGGGTCGGCGGCGGGAGGTCGCTTGGGTACTTCTTCCCCTCGTGGTCCAGCCAGACCGCCTGGAATCCGGCACCAAGTGCTCCGCCCACGTCGGCCCGGGGGTCGTCTCCCACGTAGAGGCAGCGTGCCGGGTCGGTTCCAAGCTCTTGCGCAAGCGCGGCAAAGGCCGCCGGGTTCGGCTTCTGGACGCCCAGGTCGGCGCTTGCCAGAACGGCCCCGCCGAAGCCGGCCAGACGGGCTTTGGAAATCTGCAGCGGGTTCCACCCGTTCGAGAGGACGGCTACCCGGATGCCACGCTGCTGCAGCGCCTCGATCGTCTTGCGCGCGTGCGGATCAGGAACGATAAAACTGTCGGCCATCGCAAGCGCCATCCGTTTGAAGCCGGCAACGTGCTCGTCCGCCGGCTCGACACCGCGTTCGCGGACGAAGCGCCGGACCGCCTCTTCGATCGTACCGTTGCCACTTCGTGCAAGAACGAGCAACTCGTCGATATGATCGCTCTCTTGCGCGAGGCTCCCGCGCGCGATGCCCCCCTCGTCTATCACGCGATCGAGTAGATGCAGAAAGGCGACGCGCTCGAGCTTATTGTCGATGCAAAGCGTGTGGTCGATATCAAACCCGACCGCGCACGCCGCGTCCACTACTTCGGTCCCGGGCCGGTGACGATTCGCACGAAGTCACTTGGACGAATCCACTTCGTGAAGGCTGCTTGCAGTTGCGGTGCGGTCGTGTTCAGGTAGTTCTGCCCATCGATCGAGTACTGATCGAGCGGTAGACCAAGGCCCGAATATCGCAAGAAGATTCCGGTCACGCCATCGTAGCTGGCTTGCTGAATCGGTACTTCGCCGAGCAGAAGTGCTTTGGCGCGCAGCAGATCGATGTCGGCGAGCGGCGTCGTCTGCAGGTGCTGCAGGTCGGCGATCACGGCTCGCTCGGCGGGCACGATGTTCTGCGGATCGCAGGCGTACGTCACACTAAACGTCGAGCGGGTCTTCCCGGTCCGGACCGCGCTTCCGACTGAGTACGCATAGCCATGCACTTCGCGCAGGTCGTGGTAGAGGATCGAGGAGTAGAATCCGCCGGTCAGCGCGGCGTTCGCGACCTGCAGTGGCGCCCAATCGGGATCGGTTCGGCGAAGGTTGTTGAGTTCAACGAGCTGCACGGAGGACTGTACGCGGCCTTGTGCCGGCACGACAACCTGCGATGCAGTGTTGAGTGCGACGACGGGCCCTTCGGTCTGCGGTTTTGTACCGGTTGCGCTCCACGCGCCGAAGTATTTCTCGATCGATGCACGCGCTGCATCGGGTGTGATGTCGCCGATAACCACGATCGTTGCGAGGTCCGGACGATACGCCGCGGCATACCATGCCTTGACGTTGTCGAGCGTGACCGCGCTCGCCGTTTTGACTGTCGGAAACGTGCGATATGGATCGCCGGCCGGGTAGAGTGCGTCGGCGAGCGCAACACCCGCGAGATAGTCGGGCGATGTAACTTCACCTTGCATTTGCCCAACTGACTGGCTTTTCACCACGGCAAACGCCTTTGCGTCGAACGCCGGATGCAGCTCTTGATCGGCGAGCAATTGCACGCCGCGGTCAAAGTCCTTGGAGAGCACCGAAAGGCTGAAGTTGGTGCCGGCGCCAACCGTTGCCGAGATCTTATCGAGCTCGGCCTGATACTGCACGCGATTGTACGTCGTCGTACCAAACGGGAAGAGCGCAGTAGTAATCTGGTTGATCCCACGTTGATCGGACGGTTCTTGCATGAACGGATTGTTCTCGATCTTGCCCGACACAACCACGGTTGGCGTGATCGATTCGGGTTGTACGATCAGGCGAATACCGTTCGCGAGCGTCATCGAAGTTGGATCGAGTGTCTTGTTCGGCACTTTGAGGTTCTTCAAGATATCCTGGGCCCACGAAGGTAACGGTTCGTGCGTCTTGGGCGGTACCATGTTATCTTCTTTGCCCGGTCCGCCACCGCCGCCACTTGCGGCTCCGGCGTTCTTTGGCACCGCGTACGCGGCAATTACGTTACCGTTGTTGAGATACGTGCGCAGCACACGATTGACGTCGGCCGTGGTCACACGATTGAATGCAGCCGCCATATCATCGGGCGAGCCGAGCCCCTGTACCGCAACGGCCTCGCTCCATCCAAAGGCGAGATCTTCGATCGAATTCCCAGCGAATGCGAGTTGCGAAATCTCGCGTTGCTTCGCTGCCTGTACGAGGTCGTCGGGTAGGCCGGTCTTGCGATAGTTATCGATCACCGCGCGCATCTCTTGATCGATAACTTCCGGCTTCACACTTACCGGCACAACGCCGATAGCGACGCCGATCGCCGCTTTGCGGTAGGTCGCAGATTCGAACGTTGTTTCCAGCGCCTTGCCTGCAGCAGTGAGGCCGTAAAGATCGCCGCGCTGGCTTGAAAGCACGTCCTGCAAAATCTGCGACGCGGCATAGTCGGGGCTGTCGTATCCGGGTAGACGGTATCCGTCCAAAACGAGTGTGTACGGGAGATCGGAAAGATCGCGGAAGACTTTTGCCGTAAGCGGCTCGAGTTTCACGGGAGTCCGCGCGGGAAGTTTGGCGGCCGGTAGATCGCTCCACAGCGCCTTGACCTTGGCAATTGTCGAAGGGCCATCGACGTCACCGACGATGATGTATACCGCGTTGTTCGGGTGGTACCAGGTGCTGTAGAAAGTCCGCAGTGCGTTGGTGTTCACTTGATGCGCAAATCCGTAGATCGTGCCAAGCCCGTTCTTCGCGTACGGCGTTCCGGCGAGCATCCGCTCCTGCATCTTCATGAACAGGCGACTGATCGCGTTACTGTTGTCTTGCGTGACCTCTTGCGTGATCGCCCCGCGCTCTTGCGCCCACTGGTCGGGCGCGAGTGTAAGTCCGTTCGCGCGCGACCGCTCTAAGTGCAGCGCGATGTCCAAATACTGCGAGGGCACGGTGAAGAAATATTGCGTGACCTGATCTTCGGTGTCGGCATCGAAGTCGCCACCGGTCAAGCTCACGGTGTCCATAAGCTGCGACGACGAGAGCGACGAGCTGCCGCGGAACATCATATGCTCGAGCGCGTGTGCTTCACCGTCGATCGTTTGCTCGTCGGAGCCCGCCTCGTAGTTGAGTATCGTGCTCACAACCGGCGCGAGCGGATCGCGCACAACGATCACGCGTAGCCCATTGGGCAGCGTTGCTCGCGTGACGGTAAGCGACGACGCATCGGCCGGAGCTGCAACGGCGAGCGAGGCAGCCATCATGGCCGCAACTATGGCGATCCGAATCTTCATGGCGCCCGGTTTGGCCGTGCGCCCGGCGAGCCCCTATGGGGTCCCGTGCGGTGCGCTTTTTAAGAGGAAAGAACGAGCGCGCGCGTTGAGGGTCCGCGCTCGAGCGCGGCACGCAGCGCTGCGTGCTCGGGGCGGCGCAATGCCGGGTCGACGGCAACGATCTGCTCGGCCTGTGCCTTCGCCGCTCGATAAATGTCGATGTCGCGCACCAGGTCGGCGATCCAGAGATCGGCCGCGCCCGCCTGCACCGTTCCCGCGAACTCACCGGCACCGCGCATGTTGAGGTCGGCTTCAGCGATCTTGAAACCGTCGGTCGATTCGGTGAGAATGGCGAGTCGCTCGGTTTCGCCCGCATCGTCGGGATAGACGAGCAGACAGAACGACTTCGCGGCACCGCGCCCGACGCGGCCGCGCAGCTGGTGAAGCTGCGCGAGGCCGTAGCGATTTGCGTCGAGTATCACCATCACGCTCGCGTTGGCGACGTCGACGCCAACTTCGATGACGGTTGTCGCGAGCAGGATGTCGATCTCGCCGCGCGTGAAGCGGCCCATCACGTCGTCTTTCTCGCGCGATGAAAGACGGCCGTGTAACAAGCCGATGCGTCGCTGCGGGAATACATCGTTCTTCAGCCGCTCCGCTTCGGTGATCGACGCTGGTCAGTTCACTCTCTTCGTCGATTGCGGGCGCAACGATGTACGACTGATGACCGCGCCCTACGTTGGCCTCGACGAATTCGTAGGCGCGCTCGAGTCGGCTGGCGCGAATCGCAAATGTTTCGATTGGCGTGCGCCCGGGCGGGAGTTCATCGATGATCGAGAGATCGAGGTCGGCGTAGACGGATTGCGCGAGCGTGCGCGGAATCGGCGTCGCCGTCATGTGCAGCGTGTGCGGAGCCACACCTTTCGCGCGCAGCCGCGCGCGCTGCTCGACGCCGAAGCGATGCTGCTCGTCGATGATCACGAGGCCGAGCCGCGCGAAATCCACGCTGTCGGTCAAGAGCGCATGCGTGCCGACCGCAAGCAACGCTTCACCCGTCGCGAGGCGTCCTTCGGCCGCGTTGCGCGCCTTGCGCAGCCTTGACTTCCGAAGATCGCTTCGACCGTTATGCCGAACGGCAGCAGCAGCGGCGCCAGTTTACTCGCATGCTGCGCGGCGAGAATCTCGGTCGGCGCCATCAATGCGGACTGCACCCCGTTGCGCGCCGCGAGAACAACTGCCGCCGCTGCGACGAGCGTCTTTGCCGCTGCCGACGTCGCCTTGCAAGAGCCGATTCATCGGCACGTCACGCGTCATGTCGTCCCAAATCTCGTGAATCGATCGGCGTTGCGCGCCCGTCAACGGAAACGTCAGTGAGCCTTGGAATTGCTCGAGCAGATCGTGCGGGATCGTAAGCGCGCTCGCGTCGTGCGAGCGCTCGCGCTCCGCGCGGCGCAGTTGGGCGCCCGCAGCGAGCACGAGGAACTCGGTGTAGATGAAGCGCTCGCGCGCACGCTGCGCCTCCTCGGGACTCTTCGGCGCATGTACCGCGCGATACGCACCACGAAGATCGGGATACTCGGCCTTCGTGCGCACGTCGCTCGGGAGCGGATCATCGCCGGCTTCGTCGAGCAATCGCGCGAGGTTCTTGTGCACGACCGTTGCAATCTTACGTGTGGTGAGGTCCTTGCTCGCCCGGTACACTGGTACCATCTCGCCCTGATAGGCTTCACCGTCCCGCAACACTGCGTATTGGCCGACGCTGATCACTGCGCCCGCGAGCGTACGCTCCACACGCCCACGCACGAAGAGCCGCATGCCTTCCTTGAAGCGCCCATAGACGTATCGGTTGCGGCCAATCCATTTCGCCGTGAACATGCCTGCATCGTCGCGCAGCCGCGCTTCGACGATCTCGAGCCCACGCACGCGCCGCTCCTTGACGTGCTCGACGATGCCCACGGCATTCTCTTCGCCGCCGCTGCTGCCAAGCGCAACCGACGGCGTGGGAAAGCGAAGGTCATCGTAGCGGAACGGCAGGTAGTCTAAGAGATCGTGCGAGCTTTCGATGCCGAGCTCGCGAAAGAGTGGAATACTCTTTGGGCCGACGCCTTCGAGTTCACCGATCTTCACGAAGAGGCGGCCATCAGCGAACGCAGCTCATTATAGACGGTTCGCAAATGTGGAACTTCGACGCCGGCGCCTTCCGCCAACTCGATCACCGCGCCCACGATCGGGTCGAGCTCGAGCGGCCGATGCGCGAGCGCGTCTTGCAGCATCGAGGTTTGCACGTCGGCAACGTGCATTGCGTACGCGATGCGCGCATCAACGTCAATATCCGCAACGACGCCAAGTGCCTCCCCCACGGCCACGGTCTCGCACATTAAGGTGCGTACTTCCTCACGCGTCACCGGATCGGCTAGCATCTGGTGGATCGTCAACCGATGGAGCGTGCTCACAGGATTGAGGCCGGCGTTATTGATCAGCTTGAGCCACACGGAGTTCCGGATATTCTCTTCGACCTCGGGAGCGAGCCCCGCTTCGCGCATAGCCGTGGCAAGTTGCGTGACGAGATCGTCTGCGTCGGGATCGAGTGCGTGGAGGATGTAACGCCCTCCCCCACTCTGGCGGATCTTTCCCGGTTCCGCGATGTGACCCGAGACGTGCACCACACCACCGATCGTACGATCGTCCCCGAAGAGCTTCCCGATTGTGCCGCCGGGATCAATGGTTTGCAACGGCGGCTTGCGACGAAACCAAAACGGTACGCCGTTCTGCAACGTTACGACCGTCGTGCCGGCGGCAGCGGCTGCTTCGAGCTGCGGCATGAACGCCGCCCACTGATGCGCTTTAAACGTAAGAAATGCGAGATCAAAGGCCCCGAGCGTTCGTAGGTCGTCGCTCGCTTCAACCGGCACAGTAAAGTGACCGAGGTCACTCGAGAGCACAGCGATACCGTCACGGCGGATTGCATCGAGGTGCGCGCCGCGCGCGATGACCGCTACCTGCACTCCGGCCCGAGCGAGAACTGCGCCGATATATGCGCCGATCGCCCCCGCACCAACAATTACTATACGCATGCAGAAAAAATCTTGGAGGCGACGGGCAGATTTGAACTGCCGAATGGGGCTTTTGCAGAGCCCTGCCTTACCACTTGGCTACGTCGCCGTTGTTTGGAGCGGGTAGTGGGAATCGAACCCACGCGTCGACCTTGGGAAGGTCACAGGCTACCATTACATCATACCCGCAGACCACGGCAGCGGCCGTTTCGTTGCAGGCGGCAAGCCGTCCTGGCGGAAGTGCTCGCCCAATGACGTGGGTCTACCAGATCCCGCTCTGGATAGTCTGCATTCTCTTCATCGGCGGCATGAGTGCGCTCGCGTCGGCTGGTTTGCTGTTGGCCCGCAGCCCGCGGACCGGCAAGCTGCGCGAGGCCTCCAACGACGTTGCCGGCCCGATTATGGCGACACTCGGCACCGTGCTCGCCGTCATGCTCTCGTTCATGGTCGCGGGCGTCTGGCAAGAGTACGACAATTCGGCACAAGTCGTGCAGACCGAAGCCGATGAGATTTCTAACCTTTACCATGAGGTCTCCGTATTTCCCCAACCGCTGCGCGACCAGACGCATGCGGCGATCGAACGCTACGTCGATATCGTCGTCGACAAAGAGTGGCCGCTGATGCGCAATGGAGGCGAGAGTGAGGAGGCGCACAAGAGCGCTCTGCGGATAGTCTCGCTGATCGAGTCGTACGATCCGAAGACGATGGGACAGCAAACCGCGCAAGCCGACGCACTCAGTCATGCGCACGCGATGATGGACGCGCGCGGCAACCGGCTCTTTCAAAATCAGCAAACCGTGCCGCCGCTGCTCTGGGTGATGATGATCTTCGTTGCCGTCGTCACGCTCGGTTCGTCGTACTTCTTTTACGTACCGGACGCGCGCGCGCATATCCTTATGACGGCTGCGGTCGGGGCGGTAATCGGGGCGATCTTTGTGGTAATCGCCGAGCTCGATCTTCCTTTTCGCGGCGATATGCAAATTCCGCCAAGTGCGTTCGCGCACGACTATAAGACGTTCCTCGACGATCCGGTGCCGACGCCTACGCCAAGCGTGAGGCCTTAGCTCAAGATATTGACCGAACGCGCCAAGATTAGCGCGACGGTCACGAACGAGATCAACGATTCAGCGAGCATCGTCATCTTTGCGGTGCGCGTGAGCGGCATCACATCGGTGGGACTTATCGCGAGCGCATTGGTGAACGAGAGATAGAGATAGTCGATGAACTCCGGTCGCCAGTGAGCAGGATCGACGCCGGTGACGCGCTTTGGATCGATCGTCATCTGCGGAAAGAGGAAATCGATCGAGGGTGTGACGCAGGCCGACGCGTATTGATCGCGATCGAACGGTCCGTCGCCGTCGAGTTCCCAGAACCATAGTGCGTAAACAATGATGTTCGTAAGCCAGATCGCGCCGCCGTATTCGAGCAATTCCTGCGCGGTGAGGCCATGGCCGCGCGCGTGCGCGTTCACCAAATCGTTGATCAGCAGTACGACCGAGACGACGTTAAAGAAACTCAGCACGGCGCACAGCAAAATCGAGAGCGCGCGCATGAGCCGGCCTTGGCTCAGTTTGGTCGGCGCAAGCGCGACCAGCGGAATGAGGATCACGGCGACGAGCGCGGGCACGACCCACGCCGGGCCGAACGTCAACCGGGCTGGGAGCACGATGTACAACGCCACCGCGGCGAACACAGCGATACGGGCCTGAAAGCGATCGTTCACGGGGCGCTCGTTCGCCCGCATCCGGCAACCGCCCTCGGTTTCGGCGCGTTCTTGGGAGATATGGCTACTGATTTTCGAGATGGCAAAACGTTCCCGCGGCGCGGTCGCGATGAAATTGACGGCGTTATGTGGCTGAGGCGGGTCTCCGACAAAGGGCGTGCCGCCGCCGCCGGCACGATTCACGATTACATCTATCCCTGCCCGATGGACAAAGGCGTCATGGAACGCTGGGGGATCACGCCGGATCAATTCGACGCGGCCCTGGTCGGGTATCAGACCGACGAAGCCTTGCTTGCGTGGCTGCGCGATCGCGTGCCCACCGAGAACATCCAGCGCGCAAACGAATGGCTGCTAACCGTGAGACTCGAGAACCTCGATCGCCAAGACGCTGAGGAGGGCGTAACGGTTGGGTGAGACGATCGAGTTCACGCGCCCCGACGGCAAGAAGGCTCCGGGCTACTACGCGCCGCCGCCCGGCGGCGGTACGAGCGCACCAGGCGTCGTAATGCTCGAAGAGTGGTGGGGCGTTACCGACCACATCAAGAAGACCGCCGACCAGCTTGCCGGCGCGGGCTTCCGAGTGCTCGTGCCAGATCTCTATCGCGGCCGCGTCGCCGCGGTCGGTGACGAAGCCAACCATCTGATGGAAGGTCTCGACTTCGGCGATGCCGCCACGCAAGATGCGCGCGGCGCCGCACAATACTTGCTCGGCAGCGGTTCGAAAAAGGTTGGCGTCATCGGCTTTTGCATGGGTGGCGCGCTGACGTTCCTCGCCGCCATGTACGATCCCGAATTCAACGCGGCGGTGTCGTTCTACGGCTATCCGCCACCCGAAGCAGGCGACGTTGGAAAAATCACGATTCCGGTGCAAGGCCACTGGGCGCTGCATGACGGGCATTTCACTCTCGACGGTGTCGACAGAATTGAAGCACGCTTCAAGGAAGCGGGCGTACCGCATGAATTCTATCGCTACGATGCGCAGCACGCATTTCACAATCCTAATCAACCCGGACATGCCGGGCTTGGGCATTACAATAAGGAATTCGCCGAGCTCGCGTGGCAACGCTCAGTCGATTTCCTCAAAACAAATCTCGCGTAGACTACTTACTGTATAGGGTCCCGGCATTGACAGGCGCGCTGCGAAGCGCGCCTTGTTCGAGTCCCCACTTCTTCAGCAGTGCGTCGTAGGTGCCATCGTTTATCACGGCGTGCAGCGCGGCAACGATGCGACCTCGCAGTGCGGCGTTATCTTTCGGCACCGCGATGCCGTATGGTACGAGGTTGAATTGGCGCCCGGCAATCTCGTATTGATGATCGTGTGTCGCCGCGAGATAGACAACGACCGGAAAGTCGGTCACGTGCACATCGGACTTGCCCGCGGCAAACGTCGCGAATGCCTGATCGTCGGTTGCGAACTCGACGAGTTTGATCGGCGCGAGGCCAATCGCAACGCAGTGCCTTGACTGCTCGTTCAGTGCCGTCTCTTGCGACGTGCCGCGCTGCACGTCGACGCGCAAGCCGCACAGCGCGCCCACGTCGAAGATGTGCTTCGGATTACCGGCGGGAACGAGCATCCCGCTGCCCGCGAGCAGATAGTCAACGAAATCCACTTGCCCTTCGCGCGCGCGCGTATCCGAAATCGCTGAGATGCTGATATCAAACGTGCCGTTGCGCACAGATTTCAGCAGATCGTCGAACGTATGATTGGTGAGCACAACTGGCTCGCCGAGTTGTTTAGCGAGCGCTTGCGCCAGATCGACGTCAAAGCCGAGCATCCGGTGGTTCGGCCCGTAAAATTCGAGAGGCGCATATGAGACGTCGGATCCGACTTTCAGTTGCGCAGTCGATGCGCCGGCGGCAATGCACGCCGAGAAGAGCGCCGCGAGCATAGCGGCGGCCGCACGGGCAAAAAGATTCATGCCCCGGTTATCGGCAAGACGAAGGCCCAGCCTAGCGGCCGGGCCTCCCCATAAATGGTGCCAAGGGTGAGAATCGAACTCACGACACCGCACTTTTCAGGCGCGTGCTCTACCGACTGAGCTACCTTGGCGTAGGAAGGGCGCTCTCGCTTACGCGGAACGCCCCTCTTCACGATGGCGACGCTGATGGGGCTCGAACCCACGACCTCCGCCGTGACAGGGCGGCGCTCTAACCAACTGAGCTACAGCGCCATACCGGCGCTCCGAAGTTTAAGAAATGGGCACGACAGGGCTCGAACCTGTGACCCTCCGCGTGTGAAGCGGATGCTCTCCCACTGAGCTACGCGCCCAAAGCCGCCGGGTCCCGCGACCGGGCTCGCATGCATTGGACAAGCCGAGAGTTTATCCTATCCAAGGGCATGTTGTCCAGCGACCTCGGTCGAATCGGCCAGCCCATGCTCGAAGACTTCAAGCTCGTGACGCGCTTCACGATCCCGTTTTCCGATATCGACATGCTGCAGCACGTCAACAACGTGGCGTACATTCGCTGGTGCGAAACGGCACGCACCGAGTACTTTGCGCGGGTGATGCACGCGGACATCACGGGCAAGACGGGCATCATCCAAGCGAACATCAATTTCACCTACGAGCGCCAACTGCGATTTCGCGAGGCAATCGCCGTCGGCGTACGCGTTTCGCGGATGGGCACGAAGTCGCTCGACTTTAGCTACGAGATCTGGAGCGTCACGAACAAGCATCGCGCCGCGCACGGCATGACGACCGTGGTGGCCTACGATTTCCCCGGCCAACGAACGATCGAAATTCCGCACGAGTGGCGCAAGGATATCGAGGCCTTCGAAGGCGGCCCGCAAGTCGAGTATATATGATCGCCGCCGTGGTGCTCGCGATCGCACACTACGGCATCACGACGACACAACCGCTCGCACAGCAGCGTTTTGACACGGGACTCACCGATCTTTACGCCTACGACGGCCCCGATGCCGCGATCGAGTTTGACGGCGCAGCCTTGACCGATCCGCACCTCGCGATTGCCTTCTGGGGAAAGGCGCTCGCCGACGGCAGCGATCTGAACCATTCGTTGACCGAAGATGGCTTTGCGCACGCCCAGACTGATATTGCACGTGCGGCCGCGCTCGAGGGTTACGCGTCGCCGAACGAGCGCGCGCTGATCGATGCGCTGACCATTCGCTACGCCGGAACCTACGGCAACGCTGCGCGCGACGAAGCAGCCTACGAGACCGCCATGCGCACCTACGTCGCGGCTCATCCGACCGATGATGACGCCGCGATGCTGCTCGTTGAAGCGCTGATCGAGTCGCACGGCATGACCTGGTACAACAATGGATCGCCCGCAAACGCGGTCGGAACCGAAGTTGTGAGCATCCTGCACAACGTGCTCGTGCGTGACCCGCCTCACATCTTTGCCAATCATCTGTGCATCCATATCTACGATACCGCACCGGATCGCACGTTCGCGGTCGCGTGCGCGCAGCGTCTGGATGCCATGACGTTCGGGCCGGGCGAGGAACACCTCGCGCATATGCCGGCACATTTATGGATCGAGATCGGCGATGGAGAGAAGGCGCTCGCATCGAGCGCGCGCGCCTGGGCATTGCATCCGACCACGTATGCGTCGCACGATGCGCTGGTCGCGGTGCTCGCTGCACGCGTCGCTGGCGATCGGGCTGCCGAATTGCAGTGGGCGTCGCGCCTTCCGGAGGCCGAGCCCCCGTTGAAGTTCGCGCCCAGCTCTTCCGACGCGGCGGTGCTCAACGCTCGGTCAGACGAGGCACGCGGCGACGTGGCCGGTGCAATTGCGCTCTTGGCCCCACGGGCGCACTCGGTACGGCTAGCCGGCGAGATACTTCCGTTCTTTCCGCCGGACGAGGCGCTCGGGGCCGTGTACTATCGCGCCGGGCGCTTCGCCGAGGCTGCGCAGACGTTCGCGGCGATTCTTGCCGAGCGCCCTGACGATCCACGCGCACTATTTGGGATGTGGCAAACGTCGTCGGCTCTCAACGAAACGGCGGACGCGGCGCGGTATGCCGCGCTGTTCCAGCAGTATTGGGCGGGCGGGACGCTGACGATGAACGCCTTCTAAAGCGTAAATGCGATGATCGAGTTGCTCTTCGGCTCGTTGCACCAGAAGCGGCGACCGTCATAGGCGAGCGACACCGCCGCGTACGGGAGCGTCGCAACGACCTCGACGTGGTCGCCATTGACGCGACCCATCTTCGGTCCACCCTCCTTGCCGAACCACAGTGATGTGTAGAGCGCACCATCGCCATAGCACATGCCGAGGATCTGTCCATCCGCGTGAATTTCGCGACGCACCTCGGCATTGGGACCGAGCAGCAAGATGCGTTTGTTGTAGCGCTGGCTCAACCAGAGCGAAGCGCCGTCGTAAGCGAGAAACGAGCCCGTGTCGTCAGGACACGGAATCTTATCGTGCGCTTTGAACCCGTGGCCGGGAACGTAGCGGCGGATAAAACGGTGATCCTCCTCACCGCCTTCGCTGATGATAGCGCGCAGCTCCTCACCCACTGGACACAGGCTCACCGGCTTACCGGGCGCAGCGCGTTCCTCAAAGACGGTGAAGTGCGCACGGTCGATGCCGTAAATGCGATCGGTTTCCCACGAGCCCATCCAGAGATGGTCGCCCGAACACGCGAGCGCTTGCGGCCGCGGCGCGGGGGAGGGCATCCGCAAAACCTCTTCGATCGTGCTGGTTTGCTCCATGAGCGCCGCTTCGACTGAAGGCAAGCGACCCCCGCAGGTACGCCGCAGCCCCGAGAATAATCGTTTGACGCCGCCCGGGGCCTCTGCTATATTCGGTCGGTCCCTCGCGAAGGCGAGGTGAAAATTTGTGCGTGTAGCTCAGTGGGAGAGCACTACCCTGACACGGTAGGGGTCGTAGGTTCAATCCCTACCACGCACACCATGTGCAATAGCCTCGCAGCAATGCGGGGCTATTTTACTAACGCGAATAGACGGATCCATCACGAGCCCGGTCGTCGCGAGTATACTCCTTGACCGTTGCAATTCGTATCGACTCGCAGGTTAGTCGAACTTCACTGCCATTGTTCGGCGGCATAAGGACGGAAAACCGACCGTTTTCCTTCTTCTCAACGTGAAGCCCGCCGATGACATTTTGGTGATTGAAGTCATCGAGACGTAACAGTTCGATACTCTCGAAAGTGGCGGCGCTCGTCGACTTCCCTTGTCATCTCAAAGACGTGGATTGCGCATTCCAAAGACGGTTTTTGCGGCCCTCGTTGCAACAGGATCGATGTGATCTCTGCGTCGTGAAAAGACGGCCAAAAGCCGAGCACGGACGTCAACGCCGCCGAATTCGCGACATCTTTTTGCGGATCGAACGCCATAAGTGCGGACTCTAGGTTTCGTTGTAAAAGTAGGGGTCCAACACGCTAACCGCCGTCACGGAATCGATCGGAAGCCCATTCTGCTCTGCCGACGCCCGAATGGCGGCTTCATCGGGTCCATCGTAAACGCAGTACGTCTTCGTCTTGTCCGCCGAAACGTACGAGTGAATCCATGTAACGCCGTTGTTCGCGTTCTTCCCGACCACCGTTAAGCACGCTAGCGCGCCGGATTTGTTGCTTGGAATGTGCAGACCGTCCTTGAACGTGCGTTCCACCATAAATCGAGGCATTGATACATCCCCCTTCTTGGGCGTTAGAACGTTTGGCCGCGGAGTTCAAAGGTGAGGCGCCCGCCGGCCTTCCCGTACGCGTAGTCGACGCGCAACAGATGGAAGATCACGCCAACGCCGCTATCCGGGTGCCACGTGAAATACGGCAGCGCGTTCGAATTTGCGCTCTGGCGTACGCGGCTCGCAGCATCCTCGGTGAACAACACAAACCCAAAGTTCTTGAAGTGCGCTTCATCGATGCGATATTCGGCCGTCCAGCCCTCGGAATCCGTGCCGCAGAATCCCTTCGGGTAGCCGCGCACGACCGCGCAATTGACGAAGCTGTCGGGAATGACGCCGCCGGTGCGCGTCGCGGCTGCGTGCACCACAAGCGTTGACGGACCGAGTGCCCAATACCGCGCTATGTCGCCTGCGTACGTCTGATACGTCGACGTCGAGCCAAGTCCGCCGATTGCATCGGTGACGCCAAACCGATACTGCACGTTGCAATACGGCGGATACCACCGAACAGCCGGCACTAGGCAGGCGTGCGAAAGACCCGCTGCGAGCGTCGTCGAGTGCGCGGGCGCAAGGTCCGTCCGGTAAAGCGACGGCGCCGAGAGACCAGACCACTCTTCGTTGGATGAGTGCGATACGCGCACGCCGCCTTCGAACTGCGTGCCGTCGGTGCGCGCCGTCGAAAACAGCGCTTCTTCGCCCGCGTTCCAACTATAGACATTTACCGCTGTCGGAACACTCGTGCGAAAGACGCCTCTGCCGCCAAACGTGTCGAGAACGATCGACTGTTCCGTACCGCTATCTGGGTTTACATGGATTGGTGTCGTGAAGAGAAACCGCCCGAGATTGGCACGTTTGCTCAGTTGCGTGTACGCGGAGAAATACGAGCCCTGCGAATCCATCGGTGGTCCGTTAACAATGAAGCCTACGCCTTGGATCGGCGCCGCAAGCGGCGGGTTCGCATAAAACGGATGCTCGGTCGGTAACAGCCATCTCGATGAAATGATCCAGTGTAGCCGCACGGTTCCCGAGGTTGATCCCGGCTCGATTTCGAGACGTGGACGATAGCGATAGTCGGCCAGATGTTGGAGGTTCGCGTAATCTTGATCGACGGCCGACTGTTCGAGCCGGCTCCCACGCTGAATCGTGAGGTACCGGCGAACCGTGACGAGCCGAAGCTTGCCATAGATCTCGAAGCTGACGTCCTCAACCGTAGCACCAATCTCCGCGTCCGTAAGGCGCGGCGGACCGTTGAGGTTCCGCGCTCCCGGAGCGTTGATGGCCTGTGCGTTCACCATCGATGGCGCGACGAACAGGATGGCTACGATTGCGAATGCGCCTATGCGCACGAGGAAGCGGTTCATGATAATGGCGGAGGGTGTCTTATCCTCGCCACACCAATCCTCCCGCAAAAAGGCATTGGCTCACCGGGTCGAAAAGGCCGATCTAATGCAAATCGGCAGCAAAGAGCACCGGGACCTGTTCTGTGGTTCCTTCATTGCGACACATGAAGCATACGAGCCACGTGACCTGCCCTGGCCCGAGCTGGATGCGGCCTCCCTTGAATTGCTGCGCTCGATTCCGATCTGGAGCATGGCGCTACAGGTCGAGGTCAATGCCGGCGCAACGCTCGAACACTTTTCGCGGTCACAATCCGATGCGCTAATCGTTCAAGCACTACGTCTCCAGGGCTATGAAGAAAATCGGCACGGGCGCATGCTCGCAACGCTCGTCGAGCGCTACGGCCTGAGCGGCGAAGCGGGACCCGCAGCGCCGTACGGCGGCCGCCAAGCCTTCATCGATTTCGGCTACAACGAATGCCTCGATTCGTTCGCCGGGTTCGGCATCTTCCGCATCGCGCGCCAAGTACGTTTGCTCCCCGAAGCGCTTACCTCGCTTTTTGCGCGCGTCTTGTATGAAGAAGCACGTCACATCGTCTTCTTCGTGAACTGGATCACGTACGATCGTCACGTACGCGGCTATGGTGCGGCACCGCTGCAAGTTCTGCCGACCACTATCGGCTATTTGCGCGCGCTAAAGAAAACCGTCGGGCGCGCCGGCGCGACAAACACTTCCGACAAAGGTATGGCCGCGGCCGGCGACGTCTTCGCCGATCTCACGCTGCAGAAGTTCATTCAAGCCTGTCTCGATGAGAACGAGATGCATATGGCCAGTTTCGATCCACGCTTGTTGCGTCCGCGCGTCGTACCGTCGCTCGCGCGCTTCGCACTCAACGTAGCCGACGCGATCGATGGAGCGAAACGAACCGCGCGTTCGTTTGCGCGCGCATAGACGGTCGTGCAACTGAACAGGGCGACGGCGATCGTCGTCGGTGCTTCGGGCGGCATCGGCTCGGCAACCGCGCACGCGCTTGCGCGCGCCGGCGCGAATCTCGTCCTCGCTGCGCCAGAGGCCGAACGCGCGGCCCTCGACACGCTCGCCGCACTCGTCGAATCGCACGGCGTTCGAGCAATCGCCGTGCCGACCGACGTCACGGTGCGCGCCGAGATTGACAATCTTGTCAAAGCGACGCTCGAGGCCTTCGGCCGCATCGACGTGCTCGCATACATCGCGGGGATCGGCTCGAGCCCATCGCTTTGCGACAGCAGCGACGAGGAGATCGCGCGGGTCTTCGACATCAACCTCGTGGGCTGCGCGCGCGCGATGCACGCCGTGTTGCCGGTCATGAAGGCGCAACGCAGCGGTTCGATTGTAAATATCGGATCCATCGCTGGAGAGGCTGGCGTGATGGGTGTCTATTCGGCATCGAAGTTCGGTGTGCGTGGCTTAAGCGATTCGGTACGCCGCGAGGTACGTGCCGACGGTATTCGCGTAACGCTGATCGAGCCGGGCTTTGTTCGGACGCAGATGAACGCGGCGATGGGCAGCGGGCTACCAAGTCCCGACGTCGTGGCCAACGCCGTCGTTGATGCGGTCCGCCGGCCGCGACGCGTACGTATCGTACCGAAGCGCTATGTATTACCCGTCGTGCTTGCACGCGCGTTTCCCGGATTGCTTGACTTGGTCTTTGGTGACGCTCGCATCCAACAACGCTTGAATCGAGATGCGCGCGCAAGAACGCGTTAGTGGCTTTCTCATCCAGCCGGTGCGCTGGCTCGGGGGCCTCTGCATCTCCGCCTACTATCGCACCGCGTATCGCGTTCGCGCGTGGGGCGCATTGCCACGCAAGCGGCCGCCGGCGCTCCTGGTTGCAAATCATCAGCACGAGATGGAGTCGGCAATCGTCGTCGCCGACCAAACGATCCTCTCCCTCACCTGGCGAAATCCAATCAACACCGTTTCGTCGCGGCGCATGTGGGAGCCGGGCTTCTTCGCCGAGCGCATCCCCTGGCTGCGCCTGTTCTTCCGTACGGCAAATCTCGGTTGGTTCTTCGCCGGGCTTGGCTTACAACCGATTGAAAACGAATTGCACGCGCGGCCGTTCGTGAGCATCGCACATACGATAGCGCAGACGCACGGAGATCTTCCGGCGGCCGACGTTTTCAACGAACGTGCCCTCGCGCGCATTCCGGGCGTGACAAGGTTACGCGAGTTGTTGGGAGCCGCCTACTTCGACGCAGCCCGGGGCGCCGTGAAAATCAACGAACTCAACGACCCTTATCGCACCCACGTCCTGGCCAACACTCGCACGCAACTCGAAGCCGACATCGCGCACTTCGAAGATCTCGTGCGCGGCGGTGCGACGGTCTTCCTGACGCCCGAGGGTTTTTACACGACCGACGGTAAGATGCAACGCTTTCGCGGTATCTTGTCGCGACTGGCACCGCTGGCACAGATCTACGCCGTCGGCATCAGCTACGATCCCTTTATCGAAGGACGGTTCACGATGCTGTACCGCGTTCGCCCCGCCGATCCCGACGTTCCGCTCGAAACATCGATCAAGCGGACACGTCCGGTTACGGTTAGTGCGTTGCTCGGCACGTGGCTGATCGAATGCAAGAAAGCATTTACCGAGGATGACGCGCTCGCTGCGGTCCGCGCGCAACTTGCAGAACTGCCCAAACACTTGTTTGTAGATCCCGAGCTCGCGCGCGACCCCGTCCGCATGACGCGTTCTGCGCTCGCTGGTTTAACAAAACTCGTGGTTCTGGATCGCTTCGGAAAGCGCTATACTCTCTCGGAGCGACGTCGTCATCCGCAATTCCCGGGCACGGACGATATCGTCGCCTACCAGGCCAACTTCCACGCGGAGACACTCACGTGAACGATCGCGCTATCGTCGTCACCGGCGCCTCAAGCGGCATTGGTGCCGCGACCGTTGAGACCCTCGCGCAGCTCGGTTTCATCGTGTATGCCGGCGTCCGCAACGATACCGACGCTGCGCGCGCGCAAGCGTCGCATCCGCGCGTGCGGCCACTGCTGCTCGACGTCACCGCAACAAACGCGCTCGAATCTGCTGCTCAAACCGTGCAGACCGACGCGGTGCAGCTCGCCGGCCTCGTCAACTGCGCCGGTGTCGCGTTCGGCGGTCCGCTGGAAACATTGCCGGTCGACGAGCTGCGTTCGCAATTCGAGGTCAATGTCATCGGCGCGATGGCGGTAACGCAGGCCTTTCTTCCGCTGTTGCGCGATCATGCCGGTCGCATCGTGTTTATCGGTTCGATTGCCGGTCGCATCGCGATGCCCTACCTCGCACCGTACTGCGCCTCGAAATCTGCGCTCCGCGCGCTCAGCGATGCACTGCGTCAGGAGCTTGCACCATCACTGATCGACGTGACGTTGATCGAACCCGGATCGGTCGCAACGCCGATCTGGAGCAAGGGTCTGGCCATGCGCGACGCACTGCTTGCGCGGCTTCCCCCGTCCGCGCCCAACCATTATCGCTCCGCGATCGAGGCGGTCATGCTCGCACTTGCCGGCGAGGAACGCAGCGGCATGCCCGTCGCGCAGGTCGTCGCTGTGGTCGTCCGCGCGCTCGTCGCGCGCAGACCCAAGGCACGCTACATCGTCGGTGCGCCGGCACGCATCGGCGCGATGCTCGCGCTGCTACCACCCGCGATGCACGATCGCTTTCTGCGCGCGACGATGCGGCTGCCGTAGCGCTTAGTTACACTTCGTCCAAGGCGGATCGACCAGCGGTGCGAGGTCGACCGGCGCATCGCTCGCCTTGGTCCAGTCGTGCAACACGAACCCGCGCTGCGCGAAGCCGTGCGCAAGCGCAGACAATGTCGCAAGGTCAAAGTCTCCGTCGAAGTATTCGTTCATGATGCCGTTTTGCACCGGCGAATTGCTCAGGAGCTGCGGCCACGTCTCGTGAACGAACTGCATTTGAACGTGATAATCTCCCGAAGCGCGCCGGTAGAGCTCGAACACGAGCGCACCGCCAGGCGGAGCACCGTTCATCGACGTACCAAGAATACCGCCGAGCGCGCCTATCTGCGTGTCGTGGCCGGCCAGCATCACGACATTGACCTGCGAGACATCGGGAACGCTGACATCGGGATGTGGCACGCCGGCTTTTTCCTGCAACAGACCGACGATGTGCGCGAACACGTTCCCACCTTTGACCGATGCGTTATAGGCGTTGCGCGCATTGATCTCGTATTCGGTCGTCCGCAACCACTCTGTTTGATGGAATCTGAACGCATCGGGGAGTGGAGCGCATTGCGCTCGTTCCAGAAACATTGACTCGACATAGCCTTCGCCGACAGCGAGCGGTCCACGCAGTGCGGCCAAGCCACCCGGCTTCGCGGTAATCTCGCTTGGCCCGGCGTCGGCGCGCGGACATGTGCCGCTGCACTGTGCATCGAGCAAATATTGGAGAGCTGCGAACGCTGCCGCGTTTTGTGATACTACGAGCGATGGCGGCTTCGGCGCCGCAGCGGCAACCGACGCAATCGACGCCGCAGTGTCAATCTTTCCGGCCGGAATGAGCCAATCTGAGCCATCAAAGAGCGGGTCACTCACCCCCGGGCCGATCGCCGCATCATGGTACAGCGGTACTGCATCCGGCGATCCACACGCTCCTTCGATCAGCGCACGGCCCGTTTCAAGCGTGCGTTGATCGACATCGGCGTACACGTACATTCCGTGCGACGCGCAGTTGACTGGGAGCCCGATCGACGCGAAATAGTCCCGGTAGTAGTTCCCGAGAAACGTCATGAGCTTGTAGCCATGCGCCGTCAAAAATCCTGGCGCAACCGGCGACCAATCCAGCCACGTGTATGACGGCGGCGGCTTGGTAAAACTGCGCACGCCGTGACGCGTCATCACCACCGCAAAGATCGCAGTACCCTGCTCGGTCTGCGCGGGCAGCGCTGAGCTCGCCAAGACAAAGAGCAACCCACATGCAAGCAACGTTCGCATCACGCTTAGGCCGTGACGACCTCGATGCTATAGACGAACGTCGGTGCATCGAGACTATCGAGTCGCTGTCCGTTGGTTTCGGCTTGCGGATACATCAGAAACGGCACCGGCTTCCCGCTCGATCCGGGCAGCGCAACGTCGGCGGCATCGTTGTACGCCATGTAGTTGCCTTCCCACGCGCCGAACAACCGCTTGCGCGCGGCGACGACTTTGGGATCGTCGGCGGGTAAATTGCCCGGCGGCTCTTCCAAAATCACTTTGCGCACGTCGGCTGGATCCATCGGGACCCAGCCATAGTCGGCGAGATACACTTCCGCGCGACAGTGCTGCGCTTTGGTGATCGTCGCAGAGTTCGCGCCCAAACTCTTGTAGCCCAAGCGTGACGGTGCTACGCGAATGCCGTAGATGTCGCGTGCCGGAACGCCGCTCGCGCGCGCGAGTCCTACGGCCAAACCGTTGAGATCCGCGCACTTGCCGCCGAGATCACCGGTCTGCAAAAGGAAACTAATGTCGCCGAGTCCGCACCCGCGCGTCGTCGGTTTGCGATAGGTGTTGGCGATGATCCACGCATAGATGCGCTGCGCTTTGTCGAGGTCGCTCGTCGCACCAACTGTGATCTTGTCGGCGGTCTGTTTGACGATGCCGTCGGTCGGAATGTTCGTCGTCGGCGCAAGATAGCGCGCACGATCGCCCGCCGAAAGTGGCACCGCGTGTCCGGGGCGGGCCAGATCGACGCTGAGGTCGCGCGATCGAACGCTGTTCTGAAGCACGAGCGTGCGCGGCGCGCCTTTCGTAGAATTCGCCGGCCACTCCGCGTGCACGAAGGCTGCCTGCCCGTTCGCACCGGATACGCTCCGCGCAGAGGCGGCATTGCCGTCCTGCACCATTGCCGGGCTGGCATCGATCCAACTCGCCTCGCTGAAATTCGGAATCGGAATCCAGGCCTGGATAGGTGCATCGCCGCTAAACGTCACGGTCGTCTTCACGATGTAGTTGTTCCAAACGCCGGACGTCAGCGCTGACGAATCGGTGGCGGCGACGAGTGTCACCGCACCGCTTGTTGCGAGAAACTCATTTCTCTTCATCTGTTGTTAATCTCCAGCATGGCCTGCGCGTTGTTGCTGCGAAGTTTGCATTCGAACTCTAGCTGCCGGGAGGGTCGTGTGAACCGCTTCTTCGTCGTATGTTGCGCCGTACTTTCACTGTTGGCGTCATCGGTGCCGGCACCGGCACAGCAGCTACCCGCTGCACCGCAGATCGATCCTGCGCTCCTCGCGCTCGTCCGCTCGAAAATCAAGCACGTCTTTGTGATCTACCAAGAGAACCGCTCGTACGACTCGTACTTCGGTTCCTTTCCGGGGTCGGAAAATCTCGGCACGACGTTCGCGCAGACGCAGGGCTTCCGGCAGTACGACCCGCTCGGGAATCAGTGGGTTACCCCTTTCCGCATCACCACCCCGGATACTGCCGACGCCGACCACTCGCGGCCCTCGCTCATCACCAAGAGTGACGACGGGCGGATGGATCTCTTCGTCGGGACCGAGGAATTCGGACGACTCGCCCGCGGCTACTCGCGCGAAGATGCGCAGCGCCTCGGATTGCTGACCATGGCTTTCGAAGACTGTGACACGATCCCGTATTTGTGGATGTACGCGCACAACTTCACCCTCTTCGACCACTTCTTTCAAGCGATGTACGCACCGTCAACGCCCGGTAATATCGATCTGATCGCGGCGCAAACCGGGCAAACGCAGTGGGCTCGCCACGGCGACGAGCAAGTCGCTGCGGACGGTGCTGGTCCGGGAGTGCCGGTCGTCAACGATACGGCACCAAGTTTTGGGCCATATGGGAACGGCTCCAACCCACTCCCGGGCACCGCGCAATTTGACTTGGGCTTTGCGACGCTGATGCTGAGCCTTTCGGGCAAAGACGCCGTCAACGCAAAAAAAGATAGCGACGACATCAAAGAAGACGTCAGCGACCTTATGCAACAAGGGCACGACGCCGTGCCGTGGGGCTGGTATCAAGAGGGCTTTGCGTTCAAACAAGGCTCGAGCACGAACTTCGCTTACGTCACGCATCATAACGCGCCGCAATACTTCGGCTATTTGCGCAATAACCCGTATTTTTGGAACGGCGAGCACGACGTCAAAGAGCTGATCCCGCGCATCGAGAACGGTACGCTTGGCGATCGCGGCGTGATCTTCGTCAAGGGCGGCTACGTCGATCCGTTCGGCTTCAAACCGGCCGACCCCAATCCGTACATTCAAACGAACTTCCAGGGTGACGACGACCACCCCGGCTATGCCGATTCGCAGATCTCCGAAGCATTCGTCGCCAAATTCGTCAATGCGATCGCCAAGAGCAAGTACTGGAACGATTCGTTGATCCTGATCACCTGGGATGATTCCGAAGGCTTTTACGATCACGCGGCGCCGCCGAATTTCGAACGCTGCCCCGACGGCCATCCGTGCGGCGATGGCCCGCGCGTGCCCGCGATCGTCATCTCGCCGTTTGCGCGCGATCGCGCGATCGATCACGACCTCGCCGATCACACCTCGTTTGCGAAAATGGTTAGCAAGATCTTCGATACGAAACCGCTCGCGTCACTACCCGACGAAGCCGAGTACATGCCCGAAGGTCCGCGCGATACCAATCCCGCGCTCTCGGATTTACTCTCGGCGCTCGATCCCGAACGGCTCTCCGGCACGAAACAACCGATCCCCGCAACCGCCGCGATCGTCGACCCGATCGGCGTTCCACCGAACATGTCGTGTTCGTCGCTCGGCATTCGTCCCGACATCATACCTGGTGCGGACAAACTGCCCCCCGGCTTCGCCCCGCTCACCTTGGAACACTAATTGTCATCCCGATCGTAGCCGCCATGTGTCATCCCGAGCGTAGTGGGTGAACGCTTTGCGTTCACCCGCGCGGCTGCAGCATCACTCACTAGGTAAGCGACACTACTGCCGTTGGCGGTTTCCGCCCAACTTGTATTCCACAAAACTGCGTGCGAGCAGATTTGTCAGGAACACGAAGATCATCAGCAGCGCCGCGGCTGCGTACGCGAGTTGATGCGACTCTTCAAACGGCTGACTGATGTACGTCCATACGACGTAGGTCAAATAGCCAACCGGCGAGTGCGTCGGCGCGAGCGTCGGCATGTAGTTCGACCAGCCCGCGGTGTAGATCAGCGGCGCCGTTTCGCCCAGGCCGATACCGGTTGCGACCAGCACACCGGTAAGAATGCCCGGCAACGCAAACGGGAAATTGATCGACGCCACAACCATCGCGGGTCGTGCGCCGAGTGCCACGGCGCCCTCTTTGAGCGCAGTCGGCACGTTGGTTAGTGCGACGTCGGCTGCGCGCACCACATAGGGCAGCATAAAGATCGCAAGCGCGAGCGAGCCCGCGACGAGCGAAAAGCCCCAGCCGGCAAGTTCGACCAGCGAGACGTAGAGAAAGTAGCCCACGACGATCGACGGAATACCCGCGAGCACGTCGACCATGAAACGAATGACCTTCTGGCCCCACGGCGGCGCGAACTCGACGGTCCATACCGCCGTGCCGAGGCCAACGACGATGACCAACACGAGCCCGACGAGTACCAGCATGAACGTTCCGACGATCGCGTTTGAAAGACCGCCCGCGATGCCGTGCGTCGGCGTAAAAAAGATCTCCGGTTTGAGTGCCGGCACACCGCGCGCGATAACGAAAGCAAAGATCGCGAACAGCACGCCGATCACCGCCACGAGGCAGGCGATCGAGAGCGTCCACCACGCACGCGATGCCCAGGTCTTCGGCGCAATGCCGGTTAGCACGCTCGTCGCCATTACGTACGCGCCCCGCCGCGGTCGGCGCCGCGCATGATCCCGCGCGCGATAATGTTCACGAGCAGCGTGATGATGAACAGCACGCACGCGAGTTCAGCCAGCGAACGCTGCGCCATCCCGGTCGCATCGGTCAGCGCCGACTCGAGTTGCGAGACGATCACCGCGGCAATCGTGTTGACCGGCGAGAAAAAGTTTTGTGGGAACGTGTTGATCGCTGCACCGCACACCATCAGCACGGCCATCGTTTCGCCGAGTGCGCGGCCAAATGAGAGCAGGATCGAGGCGACGATACCCGTGCGCACGCTCGGCACTACCACCCACGTCATCGCCTGCCAACTCGTACTGCCGAGCGCCATGCTCGCTTCGAACAGCGAGTTTGATTGCGCGAGAATGACGTCGCGCGTTGTCGCGACCATGATCGGTATCACCATCAACGATAGGATGAACACCGACGCGGCGAGGCCGTTGCCGCTTCCCGGCGACCCGCCCAGAAACGGAATGGCGCCGAAATGCGACGTTATCATCGGCGCAAACACTTGACCGATCCACGGCACGAGCACGACCAAGCCCCACAGACCGTACACGACCGATGGCACGCCGGCCATCAATTCTACCAGCGCGTTGGCCAGCGGCCGAATGCGACGCGGCACGCGATAGACGAGCGAGAGCGCCACCATCATCGAAAGCGGCACGGCGACGACCATCGTCAGAAACGCGGTAATTGCGGAACCGTAAATAAACACGAGTGCACCGAACGATGCACCGGGCGGTCCCGAAAAGCCGTTGCGTGTAGTAACGCCGCTGCCGTACTGATTGCCGATGTTCCAAATCGGGCTCGTCAGAAATGCGAGACCGTTGAAACGTATCGCCGGATAGGCGTACGCGATCAAAAAGAACAGCATCAGGAAAATGATCATGAAGCTGACCAGTGCGGCAGCTCCCGTGACCACGCGTAAGAACGCTTGCGCACCCGTTCGCTGAAGAGTGGCGGGGGATACCGCGCGTGCGGTATCCCCTGCGTGAACCATGGCAGCCATATGGCTCCTATTGGATTTTGGCGACTTGTGCTCGGCTCATCTTTTGCACGGATGCCGGTAGCGGCAGGAAGTGCACTGCGTTTAGGTACTTGCTTGATTGACCTTCGCTCAGCGCCCAATCCAGGAACTTCTTCAGCTCCGAGGCCTTTGCCGGATCACCTTGCTTCGGATTGACGATTGCGTATTCATAGTTGATGATCGGGTACGAGTTTTCGCCCGGCCCGAAGATCAGCGAGATGCGCTCGTCGGACGGGGTCGACTTGTCGGTCGCCCCCGCAGCCGCAGCAATCGTCTCTTCAGTCGGCAACACGAACCTGCCGGCCTGATTTTGCAACGCTGCATAGCCAAGTCCCGCCTTGTCGGTTTGATTCAGGAAGCTTACGCCGACATACGCGATTGAACCCGGCGTATTCTGGCAGGTTTGCACCATGCCGGGATTGCCGGTTGCACCGACCGCGGTTGCAACAGACGGCCAGCTAATCGTCGTGCCGTAGCCCGGGCCGCCCTTCCATGAGGGCGTCGACTTCGACAAATACTGCGTGAAGATGAACGTATCGCCCGAGCCTTCGGCGCGGTGAATCGGGACGATTTGCGTGTGCGGCAGTTTGCTCGCATACGTTTTGTTGATGTCCTTGATCTTCGAGTCGTCCCAATACTGGATCTGTCCGGAATAAATCGCGGCAAGTACCGGACCCGACAGATTCAAGTGCGACGTGTTCAAACCCGGAACGTTGTAGTTGACTTGCTGCGCCGAAATCGCAAGCGGGATGTTGAGCATCGGACTGTTTGCGATCTGCGCATCAGCCATGTAGGCATCCGATGCGCCAATCTGCGCAACGCCGGCGATCGCTTGCGAAATGCCGGTGCCGCTGCCGGTTCCCTGCGTCGTGATTTGCACGTCGGTGTGAGCTGTCTGATATGCAGCAACCCAAAGATTCATCAGCGGGTATAGCAGCGTCGAGCCTGTCTCCAGCAGGTCCGTTGATGCCAGTGCGCGGCCGCCCGCGAACACAAGCAATAGCGCCGCAAGTGTCAGCGCCAAAGTCTTACGCATCAAGAAAAACTCCTCGAAAGCACGTGGGAGGGGTCAAGCGATTCATGAACCGCTCTAACACTTGGTATCGTGCGGCGTCCAAACTAAAGTGGCCTTAAAGCCGCCTTATCGGGGCCTTAAGCTTCCACGCTCCGGGAGCACCGCGCCCACTTGCCGAATCCGGGCCAGTCATGCCCGACGCCCATTCCAACGGTACGTCGCTACCCGCGCTTCGCCATACGGCGGCGCACGTGCTCGCATATGCCGTCCAAGAGCTTTTCCCCGAAGCCAAGCCGACTATCGGTCCGGCGATCGAGAACGGCTTCTACTACGACTTTGATCGCAGCGAGCCGTTCACGCCCGACGATCTCGTCAAAATCGAAGCGCGCATGCAAGCGATCGTCGACGCTGACTACGAGATGACGGGCCAGACGGTCACGCGCGATCAAGCGATCGCGCGTTTCGAAGGCAATCCGTACAAAGTCGAACTGGCCCGCGACATCCCCGAAGGCGAACCGATCACGCTCTACACGATCGGCAACTTCACCGACCTGTGCCGTGGCGGCCATGCCGACCGTACCGGCGAGATCGGCGCGATCAAGTTGATGAGCGTAGCGGGCGCCTATTGGCGCGGCGACGAGCACAACCCGATGCTGCAGCGCATCTACGGGACCGCATGGCACACCAAAGCCGAGTTCGACGCGTACCTCACCCAAATTGAAGAGGCGCAGAAACGCGATCACCGCAAGCTCGGCGTTGAGCTCGATCTCTTTTCTATAGAGGAAGACGCGGGCGGCGGTTTGGTCTTCTGGCACCCCAAAGGCGCCATCATCCGCGGCATCGTCGAGGAGTTCATCCGCAACGGCCTGCGCGAGCGCGGCTACCAGCCGGTCGTCACGCCGCACATCGTGAGCGAGAAACTCTACGAAATTTCCGGGCATCTCGAGAACTACGCGCACGGGATGTTCGGCGCGCTCGAAGTCGAGGAGCAACGTTTTCGGCTCAAACCGATGAACTGCCCGGGCCACATCTTGATCTATCGCGGCCAGCCGCACAGCTATCGCGATCTGCCGATTCGTTACTCCGAGTTCGGTACGGTGTATCGTTTCGAGCGTTCCGGCGTCTTGCACGGTCTCACGCGCGTACGCGGCTTCACGCAAGACGACGCACATCTGTTCTGCACGCCCGAACAATTGCAAGCCGAGTTCGAGCAAACGCTCGACGAAGCGCTGCGCTTGATGAAGGCATTCGACTTCAGCGACTTCGAGTATTTTCTCTCGACGCGCGAAGAAGCATTGCGTGAAGATACCGACGCCGTCGCCGAGGAGGCGATTCGTCGCGCGCTCGAGCGCTACGAGTTACCGTACCAAGTCGACGAAGGCGGCGGCGCGTTCTACGGGCCCAAGCTCGACATCAACGTGCACGATGCGATCGGTCGCAAATGGCAGCTCGGTACCGTGCAGGTCGATTTCGTGTTGCCCAAGCGTTTCGAACTGAAGTATCGCGGAAGCGACGGCTTCGATCACCAACCGGTGATGATTCATCGCGCGCTCGCCGGCTCGCTCGAGCGCTTCTTCGGTGTTCTGATCGAGCACTACGGCGGCGCCTTCCCTGCCTGGCTGGCGCCCGTGCAAGCCGTGCTCGCGCCGATATCTGAGAATCAGATTGGATACGCACGCGAGGTTGCGGCACGCCTCGAGGGAATGGGATTCCGTATCTCGGTCGATGAGAGCAACGAAAAGCTCGGCTACAAGATCCGCCACTGGAAAACGCAGAAGGTTCCCTACATCCTCGTGGTGGGCAAACAAGAAGCTGCCGATAACACTGTTAACGTGAACGAACGTGCTTCGACAAGCTCAGCACAGGCTCAATCAGCGGATAAACGCACGATCTCGATAAGCGAATTCGCAGAAGAGTTGAAACGAAAGGTCGACACCCGCGCATGAGATTCCCCATCGCACTGAGCGCAGCGCTCGCCCTTTCGTTATCCGCGTGTCAGGGTGGTTTCGGCAGTGGCGGCACGTCCGCGCCCGGTGGTGTCAATCCGCCGGTTGGATCGCCCGGCCCGAATGCACTTCCACAAACGCCGACGCCAAAACCCTCGGGTGCAGCAAGCACGCCGCCGGGAACCGACGTCACCTATCCGATCAAGGACGCCGCAGCCGGGCTAAAGTGTCCGGCGGATCAAGGCTTCTCGTGCACGCTGCAATTCGCAGTCATCGGGCTCTCGCCGTCGCCGTCACCTTCACCGTCATCGAGCGCATCGGGTTCCGGCTCGCCTTCGCCGTCGCCAACACCAACGCCGACACCGACGCCATCGCCCGCACCGAGCGGTTCAGCATCCGCAAGTGCGTCACCAAGCCCGTCGCCAAACGTTCCGCATATAACGTTGCACATCGCCGGCTTGCCCAAAGACGCGCCCAAGATGCAGAATCCCGACCCGAAGGCAGTTGCGACCGTCGCACTCGTCACACTGCGTTTGCACACCGATGCCGACGTCACGCTCGCCGGTAAGATGATCGTCGACTATACCTTGCCCAAAGAACAAGTTGGCGGGCGCGGATTTGCAGTCCAGCTCTACCACGAAGGCGTGAAGAAGAAAAAAGTTACGCAGACGTTCGCCGGTTCGTATTCGAAATCGCACCTCGACGGCACCACGCTCCACTTCGAGATCGACGCGCCGCCGCTGCAAGTGAAAAAAGACGAAGTGTGGATGCTCGTGCTCTACGGTGACGAGCAACCCTCAGCCAGCGCGTCACCGTCCGCATCCGCTAGCGCAAGTGCCGGCGCATCCGCATCACCGAACGCATCGGCTAGCGCAAGCGCTTCACCCAGCGGCTCGCCTAGCGCATCCCCCTCGCCGACACCCTAGAAACGGTAGTCGAACTTCACGTTACCGAGTTGGCTCGAGTAGCCGCTGCCGATCGACAGACCATAGTTGAAGGTCCAGATCACGCGCGGCGCGCTCAACTGTAAACCGCCGAGCGCGTGATACAGCACGCTCGGCATCGTGCTGTTGATGATGAACGGCGTCGCACCGGCCGGTGAGCCGACGAACGTCGACGACACACTCCACGAATTGCTCGAGAACAGACTGACTCCCGCATTAACATACGGACGCCAAGTTACGCCGCCGGGCTCCGCATACGTGCCGCCAAACTCCACACCCGGCGTGAGCACACCCAGCACTTTGCTCATCGACTGCATGTTGAGACCGACCGCGCCCGCATTCGTTTCCGTCACGGCGGGGCGTTCGACGTAGAGCACATCCGCGCTCGCATACGGTTTTATGTACGAGGTTCCGCGACCGCTGTAGCTCGAGATCTCTGCGCGCGCATCGAGCGTCAGGCCGCCGCTTTGCGACGACGCGACGACACCGGGAAGCGGCGAACGCAGCGTGCTCAGCCAATCGTACGATGCGGCGAGTCCTTCTGCCATCGTGGTCGCGTTGCCGTGCTGCTGCTTCCACGCGATGCCGGCATTGATCCCGTTCGATTGCGTCGAGGAGTCGCCGCCGACCGCGAAGGACGAGTGCAGATACCCTAGTCCGTAGTTGAAGAAACGCCCGCCGCCAAGCGACCGCTGCGAACCGCCTTGAATGCCCTGCGAGCTTCCGGTGAATCCCAACGTCGACGACGAATAGGCTTGTTGCGCGCTCTGTCCGACTGCTTGCGCCCAACTGCACGGCTGTTCCGCGCCCACGAAACCGGCGACAGCCGGTTTATAGCAACTGAACAAACTGTTCGTGAAGCTCATGCCGTTGAGCATCAGCGGCGTGGCCGAGGCGAGATACGAGCCCGGGCTCAAATGATCGAGCGCCTGCGCATAGCTCGTTCCAGGATTAAGTTTGCTCAAGTAGATCATCAACGGCCCAAGGCCGCCGAGCGAACCGCTGTTCCACGCGTTGACCAAGTGCGAACCGATCGCGTTTTCGTTTCCGCCAAGCATCGGGAACGTGAAGTTCACGCCGGCGATCGTGATCGTCACCGCGTTGCTGGTGATCCCGAGCTGGTATTTGAAGAACGGCGAGGGCGCCAGCGTCACGCCGTTATTTATGACACCACCGCCCGAGGTCATGATCGTCATCGGCGCGGAACTGGCTGATAGTGACACGATGTTCGGTGCGATCGTTCCGTTAAGCGCGGCGAAGCCGCTCACGTTGATATCCGACGCGCCCGTGCCGGGTGCAATATTGACGTCGTAGATGCCGGTTGCGGTCTGGTTGAAGTTGCCGGTGAGATTCGTGGTCGCAATTTTTCCCACGCCGCCCGGCAGAATCGTCCCGGAGTTTATCAGCACGCCGCTCGCGCCAAGAGTCACCGTATTACCGGGATAAAACGAGGCACCCGCCTCATTGGTAAGCGTGCCGCTACCGCTCACGAGTATGTTACCGGTGATCGTCCCGTAGTTCTGGATCGACGCGACCCCTGTCCCAACGCTCTCGATCGCGATGCCGGAATACGCCGCAATCGATCCGTTGTTGACGATCGAACTCGTGCCGCTGGTGTCGGTGACGACACCCGCGCCGTTCGTGCCGCTACCGCCAAAGACACTGCCGTTCACGTTAATCGTGATCGGGCCGCCGCCGCTGCCGCCCTGGCTCTGCGCAAAGATGCCAACCGAATCGTTTCCGAGTGCTAGGATGCGACCGAGTTGCGTAATGGTAACCGCGCCACCACTTCCCGTACCGCCGGCTGAACCGATGAACGCAAGACCGTTGCTCCCCGCACCGGCAACGCCACCACCACCGCCGATCGATTGCGCAAAGATGCCGTCCGCGTTTGCACCCACGGTAATAATCGGGCCACCGTTGTTCACGCTGACGTTACCGCCGTTGCCGGCGCCCCCACCGCTGCCGCTCACACCAATCGATAGCGTCGCACCGGTCGTGTCGCCGCCGATGCCGCCGCCGCCGCCAATCGATTGCGCAACGATCGCCGATGCACCGTTTCCACTGGTGGCGATCCCACCAGTGACGTTGACGACGACGTTGCCGCCGTTGCCCGCTGCGCCGCCGCTGCCGCCAACCGAGAGCGTGAGATTCGACGAACCCGCACCGACACCACCGACGCCGCCACCACCGCCAACTGACTGCGCGAGAATACCGAACGCATAATCGCCGAGCGTCTTGATCGCGCCGGATTGCGCAACGGTGACCGTGCCACCGTCGCCGGATTCGCCACCGCTTCCACCGATGTTCAGTGTGACTCCCTGCGTGTTCGACGTGCCGTTTGCGTCGTTCGCGATACCACCGCCGCCGCCGACGGATTGCGCAACGATTGCATCGCTGCCGAATCCACTGGTGAGAATCGCTGCGTTGTTGGTGACGTTCACTGCACCGCCGGCACCTGAACCGCCGCCGCCACCGCCGACACCGACCGTTGCACCGAACGTGCCGCCTTGCGACTCTCCCGCCGAAAGGCCCGCTTCGCCACCGCCGCCACCGACCGATTGCGCGAACACGCCGTACGCGTTCGCTCCGTTTGTACCGATCGCTGCGCCGTTTGTCACCGTTACTGCGCCGCCCGCGCCGCCGGTGCCGCCAAATCCGCCAACGCCGATCGCGAGCGCGTACGTGCCTTGCGAGGATCCTGACGCAGCATTGCCGTCGCCGCCACCGCCGCCGATCGATTGCGCGACGATTGCACTCGCGGCGTCGCCTTGCGTGATGACGCTGCCCGACGAAATCTGCACGCTCACCGTGCCGCCACTTCCGCCTGCGCCGCCGAACCCGCCGAGTGAGAAGTTCAGGGTGCCGTTCTGCGCGTTTGCTTCGGTGGAACCACTCGCGCTCGACTCGGCGGTGCCGCCGTTGCCGCCGCCACCACCAACCGATTGCGCGAAGATGCCTTGCGAATTGAAACCGGTCGTTTGCACGGTGCCGGCGGTTGTCACCGTCACTGCGCCGCCGATTCCACCGCCACTTCCAAAACCGCCGACGCTCAAGCCAACGTTGATCGTGCCGTCGCTCGCATCGGTCGAACCGCCGCCGCCGTTGCCACCGCCACCGCCGACCGATTGCGCGAAGATCGCCGCCGCATTGTCGCCGCTCGTCATCACCACGCCACCGGTATTTGCAATCGCCACCGCACCACCGTTACCCGACGAACCGCCGAAACCGCCGACGCCGATCGCAATGCCCGCGCTCTTTTCGCCCGATCCGCTCGCGCTCGCCGATGCTTGCGCACCGTCGCCGCCACCGCCGCCAACAGACTGCGCAAAGATGCCGTTGGCCGAATCGCCCGAGGTTGCAATCAAACCGCCGTTAGTCACTTGCACGTCGCCGCCCGCGCCCGCGCCTGCGCCAAATCCACCGACGCCACCGCCGACACCGATCTGTCCGTTCGCGCTCGCAGTCGACGAACCGCCGCTCCCACCGCCACCGCCGATCGACTCGGCAAAGATACCGGCTGCATCAAATCCGCTCGTAACGATTTGCCCCGTGTTGCTCACCGTCACTTGCGCGCCCGTGCCGCCCGCGCCACCGAATCCACCCAGCGTCAATGCAATCCCAAAACTCTTGCCATCGTCGTTCGATCCCGACGCGGTGCTCGATGAAAATCCACCGGTTCCGCCGCCACCACCAACCGACTGCGCGAAGATGCCGTTCGACATTGCACCGCTGGTTGCAATGCTGCCGCCGTTGCCGACGTCGACCGTGTTGCCGTTGCCGGCTGCGCCACCGAAACCACCGACGCCCAGCGTAACCGATACAACACCGCTCGATGCGCCGCTGGATCCGCCACCATTGCCGCCGCCGCCGCCGATCGATTGCGCAACAATTGCCGAGGCTTGATCGCCGTTCGTCGCAATCGAACCACCGTTGCGTGACGCTGACCGTGCCGGCCGCACCACCTGCACCGCCGAAGCCACCTACGCCGAGGTGTGACGCCCGCAGATTTGTCTAAGCCCGACGATGTGCTGCTCGAGCCTTCGATCGTTCCGCCGTTGCCGCCGCCGCCGCCGATCGATTGCGCGAACACGCCGACCGATTCGTAACCTTGCGTTGCGATCGTTCCGGTGTTATTCGCCGTGACGTTGCCGCCGGTTCCGCGCCGAACCACCAAATCCGCCGAGCGTCATTGCTACGCTTACGGCGCCACCCGACGATTGCGTGTTGCCGCCGCCGCCGTCACCACCGCCGCCGCCGATCGATTGCGCGAAGATTGCGTCCGCGTTCGAGCCGCTCGTCCCGATCGATCCGGTGTTGCTAATCGTGATCGTGCCGCCGTTGCCCGACGCGCCGCCGAAGCCGCCAACACCGACACCGACGCTAAAACTCTTCCCTTGCGCATCTGATGCCGACGAACTTCCCGATGTTGCGCCGCCATCGCCGCCGCCACCACCGATCGACTGCGCATCGATGCCCGCGGACCCTTCACCGCTCGTGACGATCATCGCGCTATTGCTAACCGTCACTTGCCCGCCGTTGCCCGACGTGCCGCCAAATCCACCGACCGTGCCGGTGAATCCAAACTGGCCACTCGATGCGCCTTCCGCTAAACCACCGTTGCCGCCGCCGCCGCCGACCGATTGCGCAAAGATCGCCGCTGCACTCGCGCCGCTCGTCATGATAATGCCGCCGGTGTTCGTCACCGTCACCGTGCCGCCGCTCCCCGACGAACCGCCGAAACCGCCGACACCAACGGCGATGCCGGCACTCTTGCCGCCGGTCGTCGACGATGCACTTGCGGTTGCCGACGCTTCCGCGCCGTCGCCGCCACCGCCGCCGATCGATTGTGCGACGATGCCGTTGGCGAAATCGCCCGACGTTGCAATCGAACCGCTGCTCGTCACTTGCACGTCGCCGCCGGCACCCGCGCCCGCGCCAAATCCACCGACGCCGCCGCCGATACCGATCGTACCGTTTGCGCTTGCCGTCGACGAACCACCATCGCCACCGCCACCACCAATCGATTGTGCGAAGACACCGGCCGCGTCGAATCCGCTTGTCACGACCTGCCCGGTGTTGCTCACGGTCACTTGCGCACCGGTGCCACCTGCACCGCCGAAACCACCGAGATTAAGTGCAACGCCGAAGCTGTTGCCGGTTGGATTCGATCCCGATGCGGTGCTCGATGAAAAGCCGCCGGTGCCACCGCCGCCGCCGACCGATTGCGCGAAGATGCCGTCCGACATCGCACCGCTGGTTGCAATGTTGCCGCCGTTGCCGACGTTGACCGTGTTGCCGTTGCCGGCTGCACCGCCGAAACCGCCGACGTTGAGCGCCACCGACACAACACCACTCGACTCGCCGCTCGATCCGCCGCCGTTGCCACCGCCGCCGCCGATCGATTGCGCAACGATTGCTGACGCTTGATCGCCACTGGTCATAATCGAACCGCCGTTGATCACGCTCACCATACCGGCCGCACCGCCGGCAGCACCAAAGCCACCGACACCGAGCGTCACGCCCGCAGACCTGGAGAGGCCTTGCGACGCACCACTGGATCCCTCGATCGTGCCGCCGTTGCCGCCACCGCCACCAATCGATTGCGCGAACACGCCGACTGATTCATAGCCTTGCGTCGCAATCGTTCCGGTGTTGCTGACCGTGACATTGCCGCCCGTGCCCGACGCGCCGCCGAATCCGCCGAGCGTCATGTTGACACTCACCACACCGCCCGACGCTTGCGTGTTACCGCCACCGCCGTTACCGCCACCACCACCGACGGACTGCACGAAGATTGCATCGGCATTCGAGCCGCTGGTTGCAATCGATCCACTGTTGCTCACGCTAACGTTCGCGCCGTTGCCCGACGCGCCGCCGAATCCGCCGACACCCACGGCGACGCTGAAACTCTTGCCTTGCGAGACCGAATCCGACGACGAACTTCCCGACACGGCGCCGCCGTCGCCACCACCGCCGCCGATCGACTGCGCATCGATACCGACTGCGCCTTGTCCACCGGTGATGATCGATGCGGCGTTGCTGACCGTCACTTGCGCGCCGTTGCCGCCCATGCCGCCTTGTCCGCCGACCGTCACGGTGAGCGAGAATTGTCCGCTCGATTCGCCTTCACCCAAACCGCCGTTGCCGCCGCCGCCGCCGATCGACTCGGCGATGATGCCGCTTGCACCGCCGCCCGTCGTCGTAATTGTGCCGCTTTGATTTTGCACGGTGACGCTGCTCGCGCTTCCACCGCCTCCGCCGGTGCCGCCGACGCCCGCGGTGAGCGAAATCGATCCTTCCGGACTCGACGCCGTAGTCGATGCGGACCCTGAACCGCCGTTCCCGCCGCCGCCGCCGATCGACTGCGCCAGAATGCCGTAGGCATCTTGCCCGCCGGTTGCGATCGTGCCGTTGTTGGTAACGTTTACCGTACCCGATGTACCACCGCCGCCGCCGGTACCGCCGAGTGCGACTCCGATACTTGCCGCGCCGTCGGAACCGTACGCTTGCGACGTTGAACTCGCATCGCCGCCGTTGCCGCCGCCGCCGCCCACTGATTGCGCGAGAATACCGATCCCGTTGTCACCCGCGGTTTGAATCGTACCGCTATTGGTCGTGCTGACGTTTGCGCCGTTGCCGCCGCCGCCGGCGCTACCGCCGAGCGTAAATGTTATGGAAACCGACGGAATCTCGACCGCACCGGATATACTCGTTGCAGTTGCGGCACCACCGTTACCGCCGCCGCCGCCGACGCTTTGCGCGAAAATGCCCTGCGCATTTTCGCCGCTCACCGAAATCGAACCGGTGTTCTTCACGGTGACGTTGGCTCCGTTGCCGCCGCTGCCGCCGCTTCCGCCGAGCGCAAACGAAATCGCAACGGGTCCGCCGGCTGTCGTATCCGCATTGCCGCCATTGCCGCCGCCGCCGCCAACTGATTGCGCGAAGATGCCGCTCGCCATCGCACCGCTCGATGCAAGCGCGCCCGCATTGGTCACACTCACCGTGCCGGCGTTACCACCGCCACCGCCGCTTCCGCCAATCGAGAACGAAAAGTTCGGCGATGCGCTCTGCGCGTAACCACCGTTGCCGCCGCCGCCGCCGACGCTCTCGACAAACAGTACCGTTGCACCCGCGCCGTTCGTCGCAATCGAACCGGTGTTAGCAACGCTCACATTGCCGCCCACACCGCCGCCTGCGCCATCGCCGCCAACCGAAAACAATCCGGTGCTGCCGCCGCCGTTGCCACCGCCACCGCCAACCGATTGCGCGAAGACACCGTACGCATTCAACCCTTGCGTCGTAATTGCGCCGCCGTTGTCAAGCGTCACGTCGCCACCTGCACCGCCGGAACTTGCACCGCCGCCGACGCCGACGAATCCGGTTGCATAGCCGCCCGATCCACCGCCACCGCCGACGCTCTGCGCAAACATTGCGATGCCGCCGTCGCCGCTCGTTGCAATCGACCCGGTGTTATTTATAGAAACCGTTCCACCCGGCGACGATCCGCCGCCCCATCCGCCGAGGGCCACCGCGGCGAAACCTGAGCCGCCGGTGCCGCCACCGCCGCCGATCGACTGCGCGAGAATACCAATGCCGCCAAGACCGGATGTTGTAATCGAACCCGACGTTGTCACACTAACGGTTGATGCTGCACCACCGGCGAGTCCCGCGCCACCGCCGCCGAACAAACTGCCGAAACCGCCACCCGATCCACCACCACCGCCAATCGATTGCGCGAGAATTGCATCGGATTGCGCGCCGCTCGTTGCGATCGTTCCGGTGTCGGCTACCGTTACGGTTCCCGATGCAATACCGGCACCGCCCGAACCGCCACTTGCCGTGATGCCTTGCGCCGTCCCGCCCGCGCCGCCGGTGCCGCCGATGCTTGACGCCTCGATACCGTACGCACTCATGCCGCCGGTTACAATGGAACCGCCCGCTGTTACCGTTACGCTACCACTCGTACCGCCATTGCCGCCGCTGCCGCCGTGTCCTCCGGCGCCCGCGCCGGTGCCGCCTCCGCCACCAGTACCACCGAGACTCGTCGCAACGATGCCGCTTGCATCATCACCGCTTGTAACGATCATTCCGGTTGATGCCACCGTCACATTGCCGGCATTGCCTCCTACCGCGCCGCCATTTCCATAGCCGTCGGTTGAACCGGTGTAGCCGCCCCCGCCGCCGACGCCGCCGCCACTTTCGGCAACGATCGCCGATGCATTCATACCGGTCGTGCTGATCGTGCCGTTGTTGGTGATCGTGACGTTTGCACCGTTACCGCCGACGCCCGCACCACCGCCCAAACCGCCGATGGCTTTTGCGGCGCCGCCCGATCCACCGTTACCACCGAGACTTTCCGCAAATATGCCGAAGCCGTTCATGCCGGTTGTCGAAATCGATGCGCCACTTGCAAGCGAGATCGTGACGGTGCTTGCAGCACCCGCGTATCCACCGCCGCCACCATACGCAGCAGTGCCGCTGCTCGCATCACCGCCGTTGCCGCCGGCGCCACCGAGACTAATGCCGGCAAGCGTTGCGAAACCCGCTGATGTATACGCGCCGCTCGCCGAAAGCGAGATCGCGCTCGCAGCTCCGCCGTTTCCGCCAGCTCCGCCGTACTGTGTGAACAAACCGCCCGAGAATGCGCCGCCGCCACCCGCGCCGCCGAAGGCTTGCAAAAAAATTGCCGATCCGGTGACGCCCGCAATCGCCGAAGCATCGCTGATCGTTATCGTCGCGCTTGCGCCGCCGCTACCGCCGTCGGGATTTCCGGCCGTTCCGGCGGTTCCGGTGTTCGTTATCGCAATCGGCGATGCGCTCGGGAGCGGGGTCGCGGCGCGCGCTTGGGGCGCAAAGAGAACAGACACCGCCGCGAACGCGACGAAGTGAGCAACCGAAATGGTCCCGCGAATGACCATGGTTTACTCTCCAGGACCCCGGCGTTTCTACATGTGTCACCCCGGCCCTGTGTCATCCCGAGCGTAGGCGCAAACGCCGTAGTCGAGGGGCCGACGCTTAAACCGAGTTTGCCGCATTGAGTATGACTTCGAGCACGCGCTGCGGCTGTGAAAGCATCGGGACATGGCTCGAATTGAGCTCCGTCGTTTTGGCTTTCATCCGTTTCGCAAGAAAGCGCTCGAGCTGCGGATTTACGGTCTGATCTTTCGTACCGACGATGTACCAACTGGGTTTGGTTTTCCACGCGACGCCCGGCGCATCGTGCGCGAAGATATTGGCAACGGGCGCACCTTGCGTCGCCCAAACGAGATTTTGCTCCGCCGGCGAGAGGTCACCGCAAAAGAACGGAAGCCCATCCTTACGCAACCAGATGCGTCCGTCGATGACTTGAATGTGCTTGAGCACCTCAGTCGAGGGGAACTTTCCTTGTATGCTCTGCGACGTCTCATTGGCGTCAGGAGCAAGCGCGTTGATATACACGAGCGCTTTCACGCGCGGGTCCGTTCCAGCAGACGTGATTACCGTGCCACCGTACGAGTGCCCAACGAGCACGATTGGACCCTTCACGACATCCATCGCCCGCTTTGTTGACGCGACGTCGCTTTCAGGCGAATCGAGGGCATACTGCGCGGCGATGCAATCGTAGCCTTGGGCTTGCAGCGGCGCCATCACTTTGCTAAAGCACGATCCGTCAGCCCAGAGGCCGTGACAGAAAACGATGCTTGGCTTGGCGGAAGACGTCGCGGCTATAACAAATGGCGCTCCGAGCAGCGCTGCACTCGTCGTAAGGAACTGCGAGCGCTTGAAAGTGTTTTGTGAACCCATGATGTCCCTCCAATCGTAGCAGTGGATCAGGGGTCAGTTCACGGCACGTAATGCAACGCCTGCGCCAGGCCGTGTGTCATCCCGAGCGTAGCGAAGCGCCTCTTGTGTCATCCCGAGCGTAGCGAAGCGTAGCGAAGCGTAGTCGAGGGACCGCGTCGAAGGGTAGCACACAATGCGCATCCTTGGCATCGAGACCTCATGCGATGATACCGCGACCGCCGTCGTTCGCGACGGCCGTGGCGTGCTTTCCAGCGTCTCGACCAACCAGGACGCGTTTCATGCGAAATATGGCGGGATTGTGCCGGAGATCGCGAGCCGGCAACACGTCGCGCTGCTCTCCGCCGCGGTCGACGACGCGCTCGGACGCGCCGAGATGCGCCTGGCCGACATCGATGCAATCGCGGTCACGCGCGGTCCGGGCCTCATCGGCAGCCTCGTGGTCGGCGTCGCTGCCGCAAAAGCGCTGGCATTTGCGACAAACAAACCGCTCTACGCCGTCAATCACTTGCACGGACACATCTTCGCTGCGTTCCTCGATGATTGTGTCATCCCGAGCGTAGTCGAGGGACCGCCCTATCCGTTCCTAGCGCTTCTCGTCTCCGGCGGACATTCGCAACTCGTCGAGGTGCGATCTGCGATCGACATGCGCATCATCGGCCGCACACACGACGATGCCGCCGGCGAAGCGTACGACAAAACGGCTCGACTGCTCGGACTACCGTATCCCGGCGGCCCGCAACTCGACGCGCTCGCGCGCACCGGCAATCCGAAAGCGCACGCGTTTCCGCGGCATCGCCCGCCTGCGGGAACGCTCGATCTCTCGTTTTCGGGCTTGAAAACGTCGGTGCGCTACTTCCTCGAATCCGACGCCGGACGCGACGCAAAACCGGCCGACGTCGCCGCATCGTTTCAGGCCGCCGTCATCGACGTCCTGATGGCGCGCGTCGAAACGGCGTTTGCAAACGGCGAGTACCGCGCGCTGGTCGTTTCCGGTGGGGTCGCTGCCAACTCGGAACTACAGTCGCGCGTGCAGGCGTGGAGCGCGCGCCGCGGCGTCCCCGCGTTTATACCGCCGCCGAAGTACTGTACCGACAACGCCGCGATGATCGCCGCCGCAGCCTACCGCCAACGCGCGAGTGCGCTGGTCGATCCGCTCACCCTCTCCGCCGACCCAAACCTGCCGTTTGTCATCGCGAGCGTAGTCTAGGCGGCCTTCTTGCGGTACTGCTTCATGCAGCGTTTCACGATCTCCAGCGCGCCTTGCGCACCGACTTCGCCCTTTGCCTCGATCGTGTGACCCTCATCGGTCGAGTAGCGCACGAGAAATTCGCGAACGTCGGCGAGCTCGCGCGCAGGGACGTCGGCAATGTCTATGTAGCTATCGGTGCGCAGTGGTGCACCCGGGCTTGGCACGGGCACGGCGATGAGCCGATCGTTTTCGATGCCATCTTGCGTTTGCAGAATTGCGCCGATCAGACGCGCTTCGACCAGGCAGCCGGGAAAGAGCCCGTCATCGGTGATGACCAGAATATCGACCGCATCGCCGTCAGGCGCGAGCGTTTGCGGGACAAACCCGTAGTCGTAGGGCCACGTGAGGTTTTTGGGCAGCACGTGGTGGTAGGCGATGATGCCGTATTCGGGCACGAGCGCAAACTTGTGATCGCTTCCCTTCGGCGTTTCGACGACGGCGTTCACGACCAGCTCGCGCTTCTTCTCATCGTTTTGGAACGTCGGGATCCGATCGTAATGCGTCGCGTTGATTGACTTGCTCATGCTGGTACATTCCCCAAAACATGAGGGCGCTAGTAGGCTGGAGGGGCATAGACGTTGAGCGTGACCGCATCGTCCGGCGACGCACCGACGAAGCGATGCACGACGCCACGTCGCACGATGATGCAATCGCCTTCACGCATCCAAAAGCGTTCCTCACCGACCTGCGCGTCAAGCTCGCCGCGGATGACAACGAGCGTCTGCACGCTTTCTGGATGCTCGTTCCCGAGAGGACCGCTCTCTTGTCCATGCTGCAGCCGCATCACAGCGGTCTGGACGCCGTCTTGTGTCTCGAGTACCTTGAATAAAGACCCGGGCTCGAGCGCGCTATGCTTTGCCGACTTCATCGGAAACTCGTACCCAAGCCTCTGGGTAGAACACGTGCATGCCTGTAAAGAAGTGGTCACAGCAAGTAACCGAACACAAGCGCTCGGCGCAAATAGCCTATTCCGGCTGATCGGGAACCTTGTCGCCCTCGTTTCGCGCTTCACTGATACCGATCGCGATTGCTTGCTTGCGGTTCGTGACCTTTCTGCCGGAACGTCCCGAACGCAGTTTGCCGCTCTTGAATTCTTCCATGACCTTCTTGACCTTTTGTCCGGCCTTGCGGCTGTACTTGCGCGTCGTCTTCTTCTTACGCGCCGTGCTCTTCTTTGCCGTGGTCTTCCTACGCGTCGTCGTTTTCTTACGCGTCGTCGTTTTCTTACGCGTCGTCGTTTTCTTGCGCGTCGTCGTTTTCTTGCGCGTTGTTTTCTTACGTGGTGCCATGCTGGCTGTTTCCCGAAGCAAGCTGCGGCGAAACGTTTGCACCTCTGATCAGAAGGAAGAGCACGATCGCGAGCTCGCCAAAAAGCGCAGGCTGCGCGATGAGAAATCCCACGTCGTGGTATTGCGGCGTGAGAATACCGACGACCGTGAGCGCTACGTAGGCGAATCCGTCGAGCAGAAGCCAATAGCCTAAGATACGCGGGATGAAGCCCGACTTTATAACCAGCACTCCGAAAGGCAGAAGCCAAAGGCCCCAAAAGAGCCCGTTCACGAGGTTGCCTTGGCCGTGCAAGCGCACGAAGAGCATCGCGAGCGCGTCTTGCTGCGCGGGGCTGAACGCCGGCGAGGCGGCACCGTGCACCAGCATGAGCGCGGCGATCCAGTTCAACGAGTTCGCGCAGAAGATCGGCGCAACCATAAGGCCACCCAAGATGACCATCAGCACGGCTTGGTACTGGTCCACGTCCTTGAACAAGCGGTACAGTGCGAGCACAAGAAAGATACTGACGACGGCGCTATACAGATCGGAAAGGATCGCGAAGCGGAACATCGTCTCGTGCGCGAGGATGTTGGCCGCGGTGGCGGCGGCATTCCCGCTCACGACCAGCACGCTCGGGACGTAGATGAGGCCAAAAGGGCCCGAGAGCACTTCTAAGAGATAGATCGCCCCAGCAATGCGCGCAGCCTTGACGGTTGGGTGCATGTCACACTCCCCTTCTCCCTAACGTCTGATCTCACTTGTGTCGCGGGCAAGCAAACGTAAGACGGCCTCATACTTGTAGTCGGTGAGCATCCTCATCAACGCGCCGCCGGCAAAATCCGGGTCGCGCATCCGCTCGAGAAAGTAACATAGCGCGCCTAGATCGCGGTACGCAATCACGCCCTTCTCTACCAGCAGCGCCACCTCGGTCAAGTAGTCCAGCCCGACGTTGAGCGCGTCGCCGTAGATCCAGACGATTGCCGGCGGGACTTTCGGGTCTCGCACCAGGACCGACGTGAACACGAGCGGATCGTATTCAAAGATCGGATTCCCATTGTTCAGCGCGGCGAGGTCGGGCGGCAGCACGAGTTTGCGCGGGCCGAGCAAGCCGAAGTCGATGATCTGAATGAAGAATGCGAGGGTCGGATCCGTGCGAAAGCGCCGCAGGAGCGTGTTTGCCTCACGCAGCTGCCGTTCTTCGCGATCGCGCTCCTGCTGCATGGCGGTGACGAGAAAACCGAGGTAGATCGCACACCCGCCGAAGACGGCGGCAAATGTTGCGGCCCACGCGGGGTCAACGTGTCGCACCGCGCACACGACGATCGCGACCAGCGCGATGCCCGCGAGTGTCCCGAACACGTACGCGAAAGCACGTTGGCGCACCAGGTTACGTCGCTGCAGCTACCGGCGTCAGCTCGTCAATGTGCGAAAATACGTCGTAGAGCACTTCGTAGGCTTCGTCGATTTGCTCTTCGCCGAGCACAAGCGGCGGCGCAAAGCGCAGACTGTTACCACCGGCGCTGCCGACTAACAGCCCGCGATCGCGCAGCGCGGTCACGACGTCGGCAACCGGATATTTCTCGTTGAGCGGCAGCGCGCAGAGCAATCCCATGCCCCGCAGCCCCGCGATCACGTTGGGAAACGTGAGCGCGAGGTCGGCGAGCCGTGCCTTAAACTGCACTTCGCGAACGCCGACGTAGGATTCCAGATCGATTGCATCGCGCACGCGCAGATGCGCAAGCGCGGCTGCGCACGGAACCGGCGAGCCGCCGAAGGTCGTACCATGGTCGCCGGGTTGCAGCGCGTCAATCGCCTTCTGCGCCCACGAGCATCGCACCGATCGGCAAACCGTTGGCCAGCGCCTTGGCCATGGTGACGACGTCGGGCGTCACTTCAAAGCGTTGAAACGCAAAGAGCGGGCCGAGGCGACCCATGCCGCACTGAATCTCGTCGAAGATCAACAGCGCGCCGTGCTTGTCGCACAAGTGCCGCGCCATCGCGAGAAATTCCACGCTTGCCGGGTGCACGCCGCTTTCGCCCTGCACCGGTTCGACGATGAACGCCGCGACCGTGTCGTCGAAGTTTTTGTCGAGCGCGATATAATCGTCGAACGGCGTGAAGGCAAATCCCTCGAGCATCGGGCCGAAGCCTTCCTTATACTTCTCGTTCGCCGTTGCGGCGAGCGACCCGTACGTTCGTCCGTGAAACGATCCGGTGCAGGCCAGGATCTTGATGCGATTCGGTTCGCCGTTGCGGAATGCGCGTTTGCGCGCGAGCTTGATCGCCGCCTCGTTTGCCTCGGTGCCCGAATTGCAGAAGAACGCGCGCGCAAGTCCGCTGCGCGCAACCAGTTCGCGCGCGAGCGTGCCGGCCGGCTCGTGATTATACAAGTTGCTTGCGTGCACGAGCTTGCGCGCCTGTTCGGCGACCGCTTGCGAGATCCACGGATGACCATGGCCAAGCGCAACGACCGCTATGCCCGCGATAAAGTCGAGGTAGCGGCGCTCCTGGTCGTCAAAGAGATAGCAGCCTTCGCCGCGCACAATCGTGATCGGCGCGCGATTATAGTTCGCGAGCAGCTTATCGTCCATTAAATTTGTCACCCTGAGCTTGTCGAAGGGTCGTCACGTTCGATAGCTCGCATTTATTCTCACGTAATCCTTTGAAAGGTCGCAGCCCCAGGCCGTGGCTTTACCTTCACCTAGGCCCAGCCGTAATTCGACGACGATATCGGTCAACTCCAACTCGCGATGCGCTTCGGCCTCGCTGAGCACCTCGATCGCGCCCGGCTCGACCCACATTTTGCCGTTGAGCACCAGCGACCAGGTGTTGGGATCGAGTCCCGCTTTCACCGAACCCGCGGCCGCGATGATGCGCCCCCAGTTCGGATCCTCGCCGTAGAGCGCGGTGCGCACGAGGTTGCTGTTGATCGCCGCGCGTCCGATCGTGCGCGCTTGCGCAACGTCTTTCGCACCGGTAACGTGCACGGTCAATGTCTTGGTCGCACCCTCGCCGTCAGCCACCATCGCGAGCGCGAGATCCGTGCAGACCTGTAGCAGCGCTTTGGAAAACGCTGCCGGCGGTTTACGCTCGCCGACCGGCGCAAAGGCGTAGCAGGCATCGTTGGTCGACATGCACCCATCGACCGAAATCATGTTGAAGGTTGCATCCGCAGCTTCGATCAGTTCTCTCTTGAGCGCCTCGGCCGGCATCGGCAGATTGGTTGCAACAAATGCCAGCATCGTCGCCATGTTGGGGGCGATCATCCCCGAACCTTTGGCGATACCACCGACAGTATATTTCTTCTCACCGATATAGAATTCGTAGGCGGCGAGCTTCGGCACGCGATCGGTCGTCATGATCGCTTCGGCCGCGTCGTTGCTCGACTTCAAACCGCTCTCGAGCTGCTCGACCACGCGTTCGAGCCCACGATTCACGCGGTCCATCGGAAGCGGTACGCCGATGACGCCGGTCGAGGCAACGATGACGCTGGTCGACGGAATCTTCAACAGTGCGCCGGTTTGACGCGCGGTTGCACGCGCGTCGCGGTCGCCGCGTTCGCCCGTACACGCATTGGCGCAGCCCGAATTGCAGACGATGGCCCGCATCGTGCCGTCGAGCGCGAGGTGCTCTTCGCTCACGAGCACCGGTGCGGCTTTGATCTCGTTTACGGTGATGACCGATGCGCAGACTTGCGGTTCGTCGAAGACCACGAGCGCAAGATCGCGCTTGCGCGGCTTGATGCCGGCGTGCACGCCGGCGGAACGTACGCCCGGTACCGCCCCGATCCCGCCGCGCACTGCGACGAGACGAATATCGTCATCCTGCAACAATTGCGCGAGCATGCAGACCGGTCTCCTCGGGATAACCCAGCATGATGTTGAGGTTTTGCACGGCTTGACCCGCCGCGCCTTTGCCGAGATTGTCGATTGCGCAGATCGCCCGCACCGTGTTGCCAAGCACGTCGACGCGCACTTCGGCGTCATTGGTTCCAGTCACGGCCGCAACGCTCGGTACGCGCTCGCCTTCGACGATGCGCACAAACGGACTGTCGCCGTACGCTGCAGCATAGGCTTCCCGCACCGCATCAACCTCGAGCGCGTGACCGAAGAGCGCGTAGACATCGGCAAGCATCCCGCGCGCGAGCGGCACGACGTGCGGCGTAAAGACGAGCGGCGTGGCATTGCCGTGCATGCGCAAGATACGCTCGATCTCGGGCTGATGCCGATGCCCATCGACACCGTAGGCGCGAATGTCGCCCGCAACTTCCGCGTAGAGCGAACCGGTCGCGGGCTTGCGTCCGGCACCGGTAATCCCGCTTTTTGCATCGACGATAAACTGTTCGGGCGTTGCCACGTCGAGCAATGGCAAAATCGCGAGCAACGACGCCGTCGGATAACAGCCCGGGTTGGCGACGAGCGACGCGCTCGCAATCGCTTCGCGATCCCACTCGGAAAGTCCATAGGCGGCGTTTTCGTCAAAACGATAGTCGGAGGAGAGATCGACGACGCGCGCTCCCGCATCGATGAATTTCGGCACGTGCGCGTGCGCCTCGCCGTGCGCACCGGCCGCGATCACGAAATCGCCGCCGCGCAACGCTTCGAGCACCGAGCCCTCGGGCGTGAAGACGTAGTCGGTCGTACGCAACAATGGAAAGTGATCGGCCAAGAACGCGCCCGCGTGACTGCGGCTTTCGAGCATGCCCAGTTCAAAGAACGGATGCGCATCGAGCAAACGAATCGCTTCGGCCGCACCATAGCCGCTTGCACCCCAGACATGCACGCGCGTCATAACGCATCTAATTCGGCGGCCAGCGACGCGAGGCCCGCGCGCACCGCCTGCGGCGACGTCGATCCGCTGGTCATTTTTGCCGCGACACTCGCGGCCGGATCGAGCGGCGCCTTAAACTCCTTAAGCTGAGCGTCGCGTGCGAGCGTCGCGAGATCGCGCTCGTCGAGCGCGCGACCCGCTTCTTCCGCCGCGCGCACAACCGCGCCAACGAGTGCGTGCGCCTCGCGTGCGCTCACGCCGGCCGCAATCAGCGCATCGGCCAAATCGGTCGCGATCGTGTAGCCGGTTCCCGCGCGCGCCTGCATCGCTACGCGCACAAAGGTCGTGTCGCGCAGTGCGCGCTCGAACGCATCGAGTGCAGCGAGTGAACGATCGCAGGTCGTGATCGCCAGGCGTTTGGTCTCCTGCAGATCGCGATGGTACGAGAGCGGCATCCCGATCGTCGAAGTGAGCGCACCGAAAAAGAGGCCCGCCGCTTCACTTGCGTACGCCGCGCACCAGTTCGAAGATATCGGGATTGCGCTTTTGCGGCATCAAACTCGAGCCTGTCGAACTCGCGTCGCCCAGTCGCACGTAGCCGAATGCCGGCGTCGCCCAGAGCACCAGCTCGGCGCTCACGCGCGAAGCATCGGCGAGTGCACGCACGCACGCCTGCGCTACGTCGAGCACGGCGTCGCGCGTACCGATCGCGTCCATCGCGTTGCGCGACGGCCGCACGAATCCGAGACGTTTGCAGGCCGCGTCGCGATCGAGCGGCAAGCGTCGAGCCCGACACCGCGCCCGACCCGAGCGGACACGATTGCATCGCCGCCGCAGCAGCGTGTGAAAAACGATGCGCCGCGCGCACGAACGGTTCCGCCGCGGCCTGCAACCAAAATGCCAGCAGTATCGGCTGCGCCGGCTGCAAGTGCGTCGTCGCCGCAAGCAACGTGCCGGCATCGAGTTCTTCGGATGCACGCGCCAGCAGATGGCGCGCGATCGCTTGCGCGCGCTGTGCTCCCCGCTGTGCGCGGTCGTGCGCGTAGAGCGCGAGCGTCGTCGCGACCTGATCGTTGCGACTGCGCCCGGCATGCAAGCGCGCACCCGCCTCGGGCACGAGCTCGCGCACGCGCGCATCGATCGCACCGTGTACGTCTTCGGCGGCGCTCGCCCGCGCATAGGCCGCAAATGTGCCTTGCTCGATTTCCGCGGCAACCGTCGTCAGCGCGGCGTGCAGCGCCGACGCGGTGCGCAGCATCGATGATCTTGCCGCCGACCAGCGCATCGACGTGCGCTTGCGAGGTGCGCACATCGAACGGTGCGAGCACCAGATCGTCTTCAAGCGACGAACCGAAGGCAAGCAGCGCGGCATCGGGCGCCGCGCTAAACCGACCGCCCCACTGCAGACTCTTTGTCACCCTGAGCGTGCTCGCGTCAGCGAGCCTCGAAGGGTTCTGTTTCGGCTAACTGATCGAACGGCAGCCCGTACAAGCGGATGAATCCGTCGGCTGCCGCGTGATCGAACGTATCCGCATTGCCGTACGTCGCGAGCGATTCGTCGTAGAGCGCAAACGGCGAGCGCACACCCGCCGTCACCACGCTACCGTGAAAAAGCTCACGCCGCACGTCACCGGTCACGCGCGCCGCAAACGACGGCGTTGAACGCATCGAGCGCGTCGCGCAGCGGCGACATCCATAGTCCGTCGTACGGCAAGCTCGGCGTACTTCTGATCGCAGGTGGCCTTGAAGCGCAGCTCGTCGCGCGTCAGCACGAGCCGCTCCAGCGCCTGGTGCGCCGCGATCAGCACCGTCGCCGCGGGCGCCTCGTACACTTCGCGCGACTTCACACCGATGACGCGATCTTCGACCATATCGATGCGCCCAATCCCGTGCGATCCCGCGAGCAGCGTTGAGCTGCGCGACAATGCCGACGCCGCGCAACCCGCTCCAAAGCGGAATCACCACGTTCGAACTGCACGTGATCGGTTGCGCCTCGCGCACGCCGGGTTCCAGCGTCCACGCAAACGCGTCGTCCGGCGGCGCGTTCCACGGATCTTCGAGCACGCCCGCTTCGATCGAACGCCCCCACAGATTGGCATCGATCGAATATGGCTTCGCTGCCGAATGCGCGATCGGAATATCGTGTTCGCGCGCAAAGGCGATCGCATCCGGGCGCGAAAGCGGTCGCTCGCGCAGCGGCGCACGCACTGTTAATGACGGAACTCGAGCGCGCGCACCGCCAGCTCGATGCGCACTTGATCGTTGCCTTTGCCGGTGCACCCGTGCGCGACGGTATCGGCGCCGAAGCGCTGCGCCGTTTCGACGAGCAGCGCGCCGATCAACGGCCGCGAAAGCGCGGCCGAAAGCGGATACACGCCTTGGTATACAGCGTTGGCGGCGAGCGCGGGCGCGACGTAGTCGGCGACAGAAACGCTCGCGCGCGTCGATCACGACGGCATCGTACGGCACCAAGCGCAATCGCCTTGGCGCGACTTTTTCCAGCTCGGCTGCCGCGCCGTTCACCGCGCCAGCGTCGATGCGTCGCTCTCGCCGAGGTCGGCCGTCATCGCGACGACCTCGTGGCCGGCGAGAATCAAGTGTTTGACCAGTACCGACGTATCGAGACCACCGGAATACGCAAGAACGATGCGGCTCACGCTGCGCTGCTTCCCTTCAAGTCGAAGAAACGTTGTTTGATCATGCGGCATCTCTTCGGCGCTGCGCGCACGATCACCAGATCGTGTCGTCGCCGCCGATGGTCCCAAGGATTTCGGGCCACGCGGCCTCGTCGATCGCCGAGGCGACCATCATCGCGCTGCCCGGCGGCGTTCGCAGAACGATCAAGTTCACGCTGCCGTCGATCGACTGCACCAGCTCGGCGACGACGCGGTGTAAGCGGCTCACGTAGTTGACGGTCGCACTGGGCACGACGTACTTGAAAGGATCGTCATCGCCGCCTTCCGATCTTGATCGGCACCTTGACCAAGCCGAGCTCCTGATGTCGCGCGACACCGTCGCTTGCGTCACCTCGAAGCCTTGCCGCTCGAGCAGCGCGACGAGTTCGTCCTGCGAGTGGATCGGGCGCGTGGCAACAAGCGTGAGAATCGCGCGCTGGCGGCGGTCTTTCATACGGGGAACCCCTTCCGGTCGGTCACAAGGCAACCAGCAGCGCTTTTTGCGCGTGCATACGATTTTCGGCTTGATCGAAGCACGGCGCTGCGCATGCCGTCGATCACGCTCTCGGCGACTTCCTCGCCGCGATGGGCCGGAAGACAGTGCATGAAGATCGCGTGCGGTGCCGCGTACGCCAGCAGCTCGTCGGTCACCGAATAGGGGCGCAGCATCGCTTCGTTACGCTCGCGATAACGCTCCTCGCCCATCGACGTCCAGACGTCGGTGTAAATCACGTCGACGCCGCGCACCGCGCGAATCGGATCGGTAAACGCACGCGCGCTGCCGCCCGACGGCGCACCGAGCCGGTTGAGCATGCGCCAGCATCGCTTCATTCGGCCGGTGCGTCGGCGGCGAGCCGAAGTGCACGACCGCACCGAGCATCGACCGCCGCTTGCGCAAGCGACATCGCGACGTTGTTCTTGCCGTCGCCTACATAGGCGATGCGCAAGCCTTCGAGCGTGCCGAAGCGCTCCTCGATCGTCAGCATGTCGGCCAACGCCTGGCACGGATGCGCCGCCGCCGAGAGCCCGTTGATCACCGGCACGGTCGCCGCGCGCCGCGAACCGCTCCAGCGGCTCGTGCTCGTGCGTGCGAATCACGATCGCATCGACGTACCGCGAAAGCACGCGCGCCGCATCCTCGGGCGTCTCGCGGCTACCGATCATGAACTCGTTGCCGGCGGCGAAGAGCGTCTCGCCGCCGAGCTGCTTCATCGCTACTTCAAAGGAAACACGCGTGCGCAGGGAGGGCTTCTCGAAGAGGAGCATCAGCGTGCGTCCGCGCAGGAGCGTGCGTACCTCAGTCTTGGGCACGGCCTTCAGGTAGCGGGCAAGCCCGATCAGCGCGGCCAACTCGCCGGGCGAGAAGTCCGTGACCTCGAGGATGTTCCGGCCCCGAAGGGTGTTGCTATGTGCTGGCGCGACGGAGGACATATCCTGTATATTTATGCATATGGAGCATAATTATGCAACACCCCTGGTCGTAAAGTATGGGGGCTCGGTTGCCTCGCTTGGCAGTGTCATCCCGAGCGTAGGGGCGGAGCCCCGTAGTCGAGGGACCGACGAGATCCTCTCCAGCGTCGTCGAGCTCCATCTCGAAGGCACCCCCGTCGTCCTCGTGCACGGCGGGGGTCCCGAAATCGACCGCTGGCTCGCCGATCGTCACGTCGAGACCCGGCGCGTCGACGGCTTGCGTGTCACCGACGAAGTCACCCTCGAAGTGACCGAAGCCGTCCTGTGCGCGACGATCAACAAACGGCTCGTGCGCGCCTGCGCGGCGCTCGGCGCAAAAGCCGTCGGCATCAGCGGTGAGGACGCTGATACGCTCGTCGCAAAAACTGCGCACGGCTCGCACGGCGAAGATCTCGGCTACGTCGGCGACGTGACTGCGTGCGATCCGTCGCTGATCAATCTTCTTCTCGCGGCGAACTATCTGCCGGTCGTCGCCCCGCTTGCAATCGCACCCGACGACGCGCACGCCTTCAACGTCAACGCCGATCTTGCGGCCGCCGCAATCGCCGGCGCACTGCACGCGCGCGCCTTCATTATGATTACCAACGTTGAACGCGTGCGCCGCAATCCGAGCGATCCGCACAGCGGCATCGATCGGCTCTCGCTCGCGCAAGCGCAGGCGTTCCTCGAAACTCCCGCGTGCGAAGGCGGCATGAAGCCGAAGATGCAGGCGGCGATCGCCGCAGTCGAAGCCGGCGCCGCAGCTTCATATATCTGTAGCCCGCAACCCATCGCCGCCATCCTCGCCGGAAACGCAACAATAGTGTCATCCCGAGCGTAGCGCATGTGTCACCCTGAGCTTGTCGAAGGGCCACGCGCAGGAAATGCATCGGCAACACGCGCAAGCTACCTTTCGCAAATGGAACGAGAGCCGAGTAATACCGAACTCATGACCGCGATCGTAGAACTCCACAATGCCACCGGGCAGGGGTTCGCGCGAGTTGATGCGCGATTCGAGCAAGTTGAAGCGCGCCTTGCTCGAGTCGAGACGCAGATCACCTCAATCGGCGGCGAACTCAAAGGTATCAACGGGTGGATGAGCCGCAACGATCAGCGGCTCGCCGCTCTCGAACTGCGCTAGCGTTCCGCGCTTTCAGCCTCTTCTAGTTTCTCGATCGCGGTGCGCAGATCGGTGGCCTCGGCCATGTGCGTGGCTTCCTTATCTTCGCGATCCGGCAAGTGCGGAGAGTCCTTACGCTGCTGCTCGAGCAGCTCGATGATCTTCGCGGTCTTTTGCTCGTTGATCAGCGCGATTTGCAGCGTAATCTTCGCCCGCTGATCCGCATGCTCACCCTGGCGGTTTTCCGTGATGAGAATGAACGTTGCGATCAGCAGCGACAAGATGGTCAGGATCAGCTGCAGCAGCGGAAACGTGGTGCTGCCATCAAAGCGGCGCGGCGGTCCGACAAACCGATCGATCCCAATCCACGCAACGATGAACAAAATCACGGCGTAGGCAAACCACGGCCGGCCGATCCGGCTCGTCAGCCATTCAATGTTCCTTTGAGTTGGATGTACGTCGCGCTGATGTTCTGCGTGCACTCCGGCCAGCGAACGTACGGTCTGCTCGATCGGCGCTTCGTCGCTGTCCTTCACGTTTTTTTTGTCCATCACGCAGACGTACCCAGCTTCTTCCCTTGTCATCCCGACCACGCGCAGGAAATGCGCCGGCAACACGCGCAAGCTACTCTCCTGCCATGGACCGAGAATCTCGCGATACCGAAATCATGACGGCGCTCACGGAGCTGCACGGCGCTGTGGCGCAAGGGTTCGCGCAAGTCGATGATCGCTTCGCGCAAATGGATGAGCGCTTCGCACGAATCGAAATGCGCGTCACGTCGGTTGACGGCGAACTCAAAGGCGTCAACCGTTGGCTGAGCCGCGCCGATCAGCGGCTCGCCGCCCTCGAATAGCGTTAGCTACTACGAGTTAGTGATCGACGAACTTCGAATCCTCAGCCAGCGTCGGATCGAGGCGCAACGCCTCGAGCGCATACTTGCGCTCCTCGTGACCGCCCGGCACCTTCACGCGCACGATTGCGTCGTGCGGATGGATCTCTTTGACCGTGCCCTCGTCGTGCGTTCCATTGATATAGACGTGATCGCCGACCTTTAGCATCCCCAGCTCCCTCGGATAGATAGTGCGAACTAGGGGATTACGCGAATCACATCGCCGCTTCCGTCAACGCTCCAGAATGAACCGTCGGCGGCGAGGGTCAGCCATAGCGGCGTGAAGGTCACTGACGTCGTCGTGACCGTATCGGTGGTCAAATCGAAGCGCGCAATCTTGGAAGACTCCGGGAACCACAGCGCGCCGTCCGGGCCGACAATAATATTGCCGGTTGCCCCGGGCGCAGCAAACGTCGTAATCGTGCCGCTCGTCGTGCACTTTACAACTTGCCCGTTCGCATAGTCGAGCGCATACAGGTTGCCGTCCGGCGCGGACACGATCGCTCGCACCGATGGGCCGCTCGAAAGGCCGCTCGTGAACGGCGTCACCGTTATGAGATCGGTGGAAACGCGAATGATCTTGCTCCCGCCGGCGATCCACTCGAGCCCGTCGCTCCCCGCAACACCTTGCGAACCCGATGCCGCGCCCTGACACGTGCCGCCAATATCGCACAAGCCGAGCTCGCCGACCTGATACGCGGTGCTGCCCGACGAGAATGGCGCAATGATCGTTGGACTATTAGGATCACTGGCAATGATGTTCGGGGGCGAGCCGAACAGGACGGTTGCCACGCCCGCGTCCGAGCTAAGGCTGTCGAAAAAGCCGACAAGCACCGCATCGTTGGTTCCAAGGCTTCCGGGCGCGAGCGGCGCGACACCGTAGAACGCGCCACCGACCGGCGCGTTGACCGTGCCGAGCAGCGTCTGCGTCTTCGGATCGAACGCCGACACGGCGGACGAAATCGGAACGTAGACGTTGCCGTCGTTTCCTGATTGCAGCTGCACGGCGCCGGAAACGGTGCCGATTGTTTGCGTAAAGCCGGCCGCACGCATGTTCACGCTGATCGACGCCGCCGGACTTGCGGCGCTCATCGTGAGCGACGAACCCGATGCCGGCGCGGTGATGAAGACGGTCTGATTCGGACTCGTGACGGTGAGCGACGTTCCCGCGCCGGTGAACGTGCCATTGGTGGTAAGTGCGATCGGCGTCGCGTACGGATCGCTCCCGATGATCGTTGCACCCGACGCGTCCTGCGCGACAACCTCGACATAGTACAACATACTGCCATACAGATGCGTATCGTAGTTCGCGTTCGGATTCTCCACCGCAAGCGACAGCGTTGCGGGAATGCCGCCGAAGATCACCGACGGTGAAAGCGAGCCACCGGCAACCGGCGTCACGTTGATCGTGCCCTGATCCAACGCTTTCGCGCCGGCGGGAATCACGCCACCGCTCGGCACGGTGTCGTAGGTCGTAATGATCACGTCGTCGCTGTCGCCCATATTTGGGACCGGCGCGGGCACGTCGAATGCGCACGAACGCGAGCCGTTCGCGCCCGGCGTGCACAACGGCGACGATGCGCTCACGTCGTACGCGGCGCTGCCGACCGGCGTGCTGTGCGTCGCATCGCTGTGAAAATACACCACGACGCCCACGCCCATCACGGCAGGCGAAATCCGTAGCGGGCGGCGCAACGCTGAAGTAGCTGCGCTCGCCGGCACGGCGAGATGCAGATGCAGCGCCGCCGGCGTATGCATCGCGGGCGTTATTGCACTGCCACTTCCCGCACCGCCGCCGCACGCGGCAAGCGAAAATATCGATGCCAGCACCAACGCGCGTCTCATGGCTGCAGTCTTCCGATGATCGTTTCGGTGGCTCCGCCGTCTTCGCCGACATACCAGATGCCGCCGTCGGCTCCCACGCTAACCGCCTCGATGTCCGCGCTGATGCCGCTGCTAAACGGCGTGACGACCCCTGCAGGCGTCACGCGCTCGAGCGACCCCGTGCAGGAGCAGGCCGAGTACCAGAGGTTGAGGTCGGGGCCTTTCACGATCGCTATATCCGGTTCATGTGGAAGCGCCCCGAGATTCGAGTAGACTCCGGAGGTAGAAATGCGACCGACCGTGCTCGCAATCGTCTGCGTAAACCACAGCGCGTTATCCGGTCCATCCACGATCCCAACGTTGCCGCTCGCAAAAGGAATCGGGTACTGCGTCATCGATCCACCGCCGGCTCCACCGCATGGCGTGGCAATACGTACTACGCTCGGGGCCAAGAAGTCGACCGACCACATCGCACCGTCGGGGCCTGCCGCAATGCCGGTAGCTTGGGAGGAGTTCGGGATCGTATAGGTGTGCGTTGCGCCGCCCGAGGTTATGCACGATACCGTCCCATCGCCGGCGTTGGTAACCCACATTGCGCTGTCGCTGCCGAGCGCGATCGCGAACGGCGACGTTCCAACGGGATATATCGTTACGACGACACCGCTCGTATTGACCACCGTGACGTTGTTGCTCGTGCTGTCGAGCACCCAAAGATTGCCGTCGGGGCCGCTCGCAATCGCATACGGATCGTTGCCGGGGAGCAGAAAGTTGGTGATGGCTCCCGCCGGCGTAATGCGACTGATATATCCATCGATCGCGTTCTGCCCCACGAACCACATATTTCCATCGCTGCCGGTCGTGATCGCCCGGGGTAAAAGATTCGGAATCGAGTCGATGTATTCGGTGACCGACCCGGTTGGCGGCGGAACCGTGCCGCCGCTTTGCGTGACGTTCGCGGTGACGTTGACGACAGCATCGAGCGTCCCGTCGGTGATTGTCACCACGCACGTGCCGAAGCTTGACGATGTCAACGCAAAGGTCGGCGGCGTTGACCCGACCGCAGCGATGCCGCCGCAGGTAGAACTCTTCACGCTGAAGCTTCCGCTGAAGTTCGCTTCGCTCGCCGTAAGTTGGAGCTGCTGCGCGGGTGCAGCGAACGCCGCGTGAAACGGCGAGCCCACCGCGAACGTCGGCGTGCCGAACGTTGCCGTACCGGCGATGCCGAAACGACTGAGCGTCGATGTTGCCGACGTTACGCCGTTTCCGGAAAAGGTCATCGTCGCGACATATCCCGCACTACCGCCGCCATCGTAGTATGCGGTTAAATTGCTCGCGTCGGTCGACGACGCCAGGTTCACGCTTGCACTCTTGGTCGTGCCGCCGTCGATCGAGAGCGTGACGTGCGCGCCGGTATCGGTAACGGCAACCGCAATCGGCGCATCGTAGGCCCCAACGATCGTATTGCCCGCTGCATCGTGCACCGCGGTCGTTGCAAGCGACACGATCGCGGCTGTGCCGGCAACCACACCGCGAGCGCTAAACGGCACCACGATGCTGCTCGGGGTACCCGCGAGCGTGACCGAGAGCACGTTGAGTTGGCCGGCGGCGATGGTGGTGGTCGTGGTCCCAACCGCGAGTTGCTTTGCGGACGGCGGTATCGTGCCGTTGACCGGCGCCGTATCGAATGACGTGAACCGCACCGCGTAGGTCGTCCCGCCGAGTGCCGGTATCGCGAGCGTGCACGTGCGTGCGCCACCGCTCGTCGTGCAGAGCGATGAGGTCGGCGATACGTCGAACGCAATGTCGATCGTTGGCTGCGATGCACCTTGCGGCGTCAGCGCGACCTCGATCCCATTGGTTTGCGAAACGATAAAGTGTCGATGGGACGATCCCGTCAGGGCAACCGGAATGTTGATCTTGATCGAGAGCGTTCCGTTGCCGCCCTGCGAGCCGGTCGGCGTGACCACCGGAAGCGAACCGGGTGAACCGCCGCCGCCACACGCCGCAAGCAGCGATACGCACACGACGATCGCCATCCGAATCTGCGCGCGCATCATTGCACGACTCCTTGCGTGAGCGTCAGCACGACGGTAATGACCGCCGGTGCACTTCCGGCTGCGCCGCTTATCGTGACCGTGGCGGTGCCCGCGGTCGAGCCGGCTGTAATAATGAAGCTGTTGGTTTGCGCGCCTTGTGCGACGGTAGCGATCGCTGCGTTCGAGCTTTGTGCGTTGAACGGGCCCGTGTAGGCCGCCTGCGTGACCGTAACCGTCGCTTGCGCTCCGGCGGCACTCAACGCGACCGACGTTGCCGAGGGCATGACTGGCGCGACAGCCGGCGTCGGTGTCGGCGTTGGTGCGGTCGTCGGCGTCGGGGTCGGTCCAACGATCGGCTGCCAGGCCGGCGTGCACGCCGCGAGCACACCAAAAAGCAGTACCGGCAACAGCGCTCGCACCATACGAGCCGATTCAGCCCGTGACGAGCGGCCTCCCGCTATAGATTTTGTCAGCCTGAGGTGCGAGTCCAGCGAGCCTCGAAGGGGGCGGGCATGAGCAGCATTCGCGTCTTGGTCGGCACGCGCAAAGGCGCGTTCATCCTCGAGTCCGACGGTAAGCGCAAAGCGTGGCGCGTGGACGGACCGCACTTCGCGGGTTGGGAGATCTACCACGTTAAGGGCTCGCCCATCAATCCCAATCGCATCTACGCCTCGCAGAGCAGCAGCTGGTCGGGTCAAGTGATGCAGCGCTCCGAGGACGGCGGCGCGACATGGGAGACGATCGGCAACCAGTTTGTCTACGACGGCGTGCCCGGGACGCATCAATGGTACGACGGCACCCCGCATCCATGGGAATTCGCGCGCGTGTGGCACCTCGAACCATCGCTCACCGATCCCGATACCGTCTACGCCGGCGTCGAAGACGCTGCGCTCTTTCGTTCGACCGACGGTGGAGCGAACTGGAGCGAACTCTCCGGCCTGCGCACGCACACGTCGGGTTCGGCGTGGCAACCCGGTGCGGGCGGCATGTGCTTGCACACGATTCTGCTCGATCCAAAGAATCCGCAGCGCATCTTCACCGCGATCTCCGCGGCAGGCGCGTTCCGTAGCGACGATGCGGGCGCGACCTGGAAGCCGATCAACCGCGGACTACGATCGCCGCAACTTCCCGATCAAGACGCTGAGGTCGGCCACTGCGTGCATCGCATCGCCTTGCACCCCTCGCGGCCGGAGGTGCTGTTCATGCAGAAGCACTGGGACGTAATGCGCAGCGACGACGCCGGCGACTCGTGGCACGAAATTAGCGGCAATCTGCCGACCGACTTCGGTTTCGCGATCGACGTGCACGCACACGAGCCCGAGACAATCTACGTCGTACCGATTAAGAGCGACGCCGAACACTTTCCGATCGATGGAAAGCTCCAAGTCTACCGCAGCCGCACCGGCGGTAGCGAGTGGGAAGCGCTCACCAACGGGTTGCCGCAGCGCGACTGTTACGTCGACGTCCTGCGCGATGCAATGTCGGTCGATACACTCGACCCGTGCGGCATCTACTTTGGCACGACAGGTGGCCAAGTCTACGTTTCACCCGACGGCGGCGATTCGTGGAATACGATCGTGCACGATCTTCCCGCCGTGCTTTCTGTCGAAGTGCAAACGCTGCCGTGATCCGCGTGATCCTTCCGTCGCACTTGAAATCGCTCGCGCGCGTAAACGACGAAGTGCGAGTGGAACTCGACGGAGACATCACGGTAAGCGGCGTGCTCAGCGCAATTGAAGCGCGCTACCCCATGTTGCTCGGCACGATTCGCGATCGCACCACGCACAAACGCCGGCCGTACATCCGCTACTTCGCCTGCGAACGTGACCTTTCGCACGATTCGCCCGACGCACCGCTCCCCGACGCCGTTGCGCGCGGCGCCGAGCCACTGCTGATCGTCGGCGCAATGTCCGGCGGCTAACCCTTTGTCATCCCGAGTGTAGTCGAGGGACCACATGCAGGAAATGCATCGGCGACACGCGCAACGCAGACTTCCTACCATGAACCAAGAGCCGAGCAGCACCGAACTCATGACTGCGATCGTGGAGCTGCACGGCGCAGTGACGCAGGGGTTCGCGCAGGTTGGCGCGCGCTTCGCTCAAGTTGACGCGCGCTTCGCTCGACTCGAGACACGCGTCAGCGTGATTGAGACCCGGGTAACCTCGATGGATGGCGAACTCAAAGGCATCAACGGCTGGATGAACCGCGGCTAACCAAGAAGGCCCCCAAGTCATGGAGGCCTTCTGCGATTCCCGTCAGGGTCCGTCGCTAGGTTTGGTCGTTCGACGTGAGTTGCGATTGCGCCCAAAACACATCGGCCGCGTTGCTGATCGACTGCGTGGCACTCGTGCTATTCGAGCCGCTGCTATAGGTCCGCCGCTGCTCTTGCAACGATGCATGGAAGGTTCCGTCAACGTTCACGTTGCCACCATTTGTTAGCGCGCTTCCCTTCGCGTCGACGACGTTGACGCATTGCTGATCGCACACTTGGTAGGTCGAGATTGTTCCGCGTGGCGTTGTGTGCCGGCTGAAATTCTGCACGGTACCTTGGACCGAGACGGACTTTCCGTCATACGATTGGGTGTTAGCGAGCAAGTTCGATGGAGTCAGGTCCGCCGCATGGACAAGGAGCGGCGCGCTGGCGAGTCCCGCGAAGCAGACTGCGGCGGCGAGTAATAAGAGTTTGTGCATAGCGGCTAGTGTGCCGCAAAAAACCGTGTGCTTGCTGTGGACCGAAACAAAGGCTTTACCGCTCTCGCCTTGTTTTCCATGCGTCGTAACGGGGAATTATACCGATAACATAAAGGCGGGATGAGGTGATCGGGATGGCTCTGTTTAGAGCAATCGTACTTTTCGCTGTTCTTTGCGCGGCTTCGACGACCGGAAGCTTCGCGCAAACGATTCCCGTATGGCAAACGCCCGCCGACGCGATTGCGGTGCTCAGCACCGGCGGAAACGGCGCCTTCACCTACGCGCTCGTTCGCGACGGCTCGATGCGCAACCACAACACCTACTGCGTCACGGTCGGCGCGCACATCGGCAAACTCCGCGTCATTGCGATCGGGCCGACCGGCGTCGTGCTCTCGAACCACCGCGTCCTACGGAACCTCGCGGCCAACGCCGCGCCGGCCGCACTTGCCGACACCGGAACCGCCGCCCATACTCCGTGAACCGCCCGCTTGCTCATCCCCGGTTGAGCCCTCACTGGGAAGGGTACACACGTTCGGGGGGAACCGCTATTGTCGAGGACCGTCGCAAACCGCGACCAGGAGCGGCTCACACTACTTGTGCGAGCCGGAGATATCTTTCACCAATCGCTCGATGTCACGGAGACGCTTAACAACGTCGCTCGACTTGCCGTTGAGTCGTTTGCCGACCTGTGCATCTTCGATCTGCTCGACGAGCGCTCCGACCGGCTCTTCGTCACCGCCGCCGCGTGCCGCGATCCGCGTCGCGAAGCGACCCTCTCGGGCATTGGAAACGCCCTCTACATCGAAGAGCGGTGCGTGCATCCCGTCGTACGCGTGACGCAGACCGGCGTCCCCTTCTTCCTCCCGCACATCGACGAAGCGAGCATGGCCGAACACGCCGCATCGCGAGAGCACGAGCTCTACATGCGACGCTTGGGCTACCGTTCGAAGGTTGTGGTGCCGGTTGTCGCACAAGACCGCATCTTCGGCGCGCTCACGTTCGTGCGCACGAAAGAAGGCAACGAATTCGACGAGCGCGACCTCGCGTTTGCAATCGAACTCGGCCGCCGCGCCGGACTCGCAATCGCGAATGCCAAACAATATCGTCGCGAAGCGCACGTGGCCGAAACGCTGCAACGCTCGCTCTTGCCGCAACGCTTGCCCTCGCGCGAGGGCCTCGAACTCAGCGCGCACTATCGCCCGGGTTCTACCGAATCCGCCGTGGGCGGTGACTGGTACGACGCTTTCGAGAACTCGAACGGCGAAATCGTGGTCAGCATCGGTGACGTCACCGGCAAAGGCGTTGACGCCGCGCGCCTGATGGTGCTCATGCGCCAAGCAATCCGCGTCGCCGCGCTCGACTTCGGCGATCCGCGCCGGATTGCCGACGTGTGCAACCGGTTGTTGCTCTCCGAAGAGGACGAGCGCTTGTGCAGCGCCTTCATCGGCGTGATCGATCCCGACACACACGTGTTGCGCTATGTCTCCGCCGGGCACGCGCCGCCGCTGCTCCGCCTGCCGAATAGGGAAATACTGCAGCTCAAGGCGCCGTCCGCGCCGCTCGGTGCGTTTTGGGACATCGAGTTTGAGCTCCACGAACAACCGTGCCCGGATGGCAGCATGCTCGTCCTGTATACCGACGGCGTGCTCGAAGCATCGCGCGACGTCGTCGCCGGCGAGAAGATGCTCGAAGCCGTGCTTGCGAGCGACGCGGTGCTGCACGCGGCAAACTCCGCGGAGTTCATCGAACGCGCGATCGCCGATCAGGCGCCGCGCGACGACATTGCGATACTCGCGATCAACTTCTCGAACAAGACGCTACGCTGGCAGTTCGAAGCCGCTGACTCTCGCTCGGCCTACGCCATGCGCGACGAGTTCTTCCGCAGCCTCTTGAGTTTGTGCACGATCGACGACGAACAGCTCACGACGTGCGGTGTCATTTTTTCCGAACTGATCGGCAATGCAGTACGGCACGCACCTGGTCCGCTGAGCGTCTCGCTCGAGCTGCGCGGGCAAGCACTGCTGTTGCATGTCATCGACAAGGGACACGGCTTCAACTATCATCCGAAACTCCCGGCGAATCTCTGGGCCGAATCGGGCCGCGGGCTCTTTTTGATCTCCGAACTCGCGCTCGGCGTCGAGGTCGAACGCGTGCCGGGCCTGGGCAGCCACGTCACCGTCACGCTTCCTGTTACGTGTGACCATCGAGAAACGAGTCCACCCGCTCGATATGGTGTGGCCGTTAGCGCATAATCCTATTGTGATTCTTTCCGGAGCCCACGTGCGGCTCGAGCCGCTCGACCACACCCATATCCCCGCACTCACGGCTGCGAGCAGCAGCGACAACGAACCGTACGCACAGAGCTTCGTGCCTCGCGGGGAGACGGCTGTACGGCAGTACGTCGAGACCGCGCTTGCGTGGGCGGCGGCCGGCCATGCGCTCCCGTTTGCGACCGTGCGACAGACCGATGGCGCGGTGATCGGCTCGACGCGCTTCTTCGATCTTACGCGCTGGGCGTGGCCGGCGGACCATCCGCGGATCAACGCCTTCGACACCGGCGAGATCGGCTACACGTGGCTCGCGCCTTTCGCGATGCGCACGGCGGCCAACACCGAGGCCAAGCTGCTCATGCTCACCCACGCCTTCGAAACGTGGGGAATGCGCTCGGTCTGTTTTCACACCGACGAACGCAACGCGCGCTCGCGTGCCGCCATCGAACGCATCGGCGCGCACTTCGAAGGCATCTTGCGCGCGCACCGATTGGCAACCGATTTCTCCGCGCGTGACTCGGCGCGCTATTCTATAACTGCAAGTAACTGGTTTGACGTTAAGGCCCACCTTGCCGGACTTTTGGCACCCCCCCGTTAGGCCTAAAGACCTCTGATTACTTTTTCCCAGTCGGTATGATGACGCAGATTCTTCGCGAATACTCTTGAGCATGACCAACATCGAAGCTTCGCTGAGCCCAGCAGAACGTGGTGTGCTGCAAAAACTTCTCGACGGTTTGCGCAATCAGGAGATCGCGAATAGATTGCGGCTTTCCGACAAAACCGTAAAAAATCACATCTCGCACATATTACGCAAAACCGGCACTTCGTCACGGCTGGAGCTCACGATAAAAGTTTACAAACAGCGCGAGCGTGCGCTGAAGCGTCGTGCCAGCCTGGCCTGAGGAGCTCGCAGGCCTAGGCTCGCTTCCCTCGCGAAGAGGGCAGCATGCGCTTACGATTGGCCTGGGTTCTCTTTATACTTGGGGTTGTCGCCGCGGGCTGCGGCGGAGGCGGGAAGTCGGGGATCGTTCCGACCGCCGGCTCGAACGCGGGGAGCGGCAGCGGCGGTGTCCCGTCTTCATCAAAGACCACGCACGCCAGCATCTCGTTCTACATCCCGCCACCCAACAAGCAAGCCTCTCGTAAACCGCTCTACATCTCGCCGAACACGCAAGCGTTCGGCGTTGTCGTTGTTCCCTACGTCTCGCCCCTTCCGTCACCGCTACCATCAACCGGTCTAGTTATGTATCCGGTCACGACGCCAAGTCCGTGTGCCGTTGCTAGTGGCGGCGGTTACGAATGTAACTTCACCGTCACCGCGCCGGTCGGCACCGATATGTTTATCGTCGCGGCGTATGCGCAGGTCAGTCCCAACCCAACCACACCACCACTTTCGTTAGTCGTCTCGGGCCCCGTCGTCGTAAGCTTGAGCCCGGGGCCAAGCGCATCGCCGCTTGCGTTCACACTCAACGGTGTCGTCAACAGCGTCGCGATCGCGGTGCAAAGTCCCGATCCGAGCAACACGCCGAACACGCAAGTCTTTCCCGCCGCCGTTCCGACGAGCGCGTCGCTCGCAATCACCGCGTACGACGCTTCCGGCAATGTCGTCATGAGCGATCCGACCCTGCCGTTCTACACGCCGATCGTCATCGCGGCCTCGCCGGCCGCCGCAGGGATTACGCTTTCGCTCGCCGGTCCGTCCGCCTGCGGCAGCAACACGTCCGGCGCAAACGCAACGATCGATTGCGAAGGCGACCTCGGCAACGTGCAAGTCACATATGACGGCACGCCGCATCCCGATGCAAGCGATCATCTGATCGACGCGTTCGCGGTAACCGCAACGGCGCAACCAAATCCGTCGCCGTCGCCGGCAAACTTAGTGCTCTCGAGCAACATGCTCAACTATCAGCTTGCCACCGCCCTCAACGTTTCCGGCCCTGGGTACTTGATGCGCACCGCAACGGGCAAGTTCGTGTATATCGTCAATGCGATAAGCGGGTGGCAGATCGGTACATTTGCGCCCTCGACCGGCATGTCAACCGCGCCGGCACAACTGACGACCGCCTCGTCGATTGACAGCGCTGCCGTCGCACCCAACGGCGATGTATGGGTCGACGATGACGGCCCACTTGATTGCTATCCGCAAACCGGCGGCTCCGCCAACCCCATCGGACTTTATCCGATTGCGCCGAACACCGACGCAATCTATCCGACCGCGATCACCATCGACAGCGCGGGAAATCTCTGGTACGTCGGCTACGACAATACAATGGCCGGACCAACGATGTATGCCGGCTATTTCAACGTATCGTCCGGCTGCGCCGCGACGATTCCAAGTCCCATCACCGCACAGTTTAGTTTGATCGGCGATATGGACGACACTAATCCGACGCTTGCCCCACTCACCGGTGGCGGCGTCGCCATGGGAAGCGGGAACTATTATGGTTCCGGAATCTATCTCATGACGACGGGCAGCACGTCGCCGATTTCGGCCATTCCGGCGGTCGCAAGTCCGCAGCCGATCAGTTTCGGTATCGCAGCCGATGGCGCGAATAACGTCTACGTCGGCTACCAGTTGTTCGGTGGCGGTGCGCCCGACATTGAGAAACTCCTATCCGGCGCGTCGACGCTCAACACACTCCTGCTCCTACCTCCGCAACCCTCGGCACCGTACCCGCAACCGTCGCCGACCGGCGGACTCAACGTCTTCTCGCCCAGCGGTGGCGCAGCCGATCGCGCGATGTACGCCGATAGCAATTACGCTGCACTTGGCCTCGTTGAATCGGTCGCGTCTTCACCGATGCCCATACTTGTCAGCCTCCCGAACACGGCATTCGCGCTTGCGACGGCTTATAACAATAACGGCGGCGAATACATTCTCAACAGCGACGGCAGCGGCAATCTCAACCTGACGCGTGCACTCCCAACCAAGACCTGGTCGGTGGCAAATCTGAGTCTCAACACCACCAACTGCAGCGGGACTTATGCGCTGCTCACCATCCTCGAGCGCGGCGACTCCGGCCCGTTCACGGTCTCGATTCCGCCGGCAGATGGTTCGTCACTGCAATTCCCCGACGCCGACCATGACTTCTTGCTGGTTCTCGCCAGCAGCAACAGCACATTCCAGGCGACCGTGACCGATGCCCATGGACGTACGCAGACGCCAACAATAACGACGACCGCAGGGTCATTCAACTGCACTGCGCGCCGCCGCCCCCACACGAGGTAGCTGTCACCCTGAGCCTGTCGAAGGGTAATTGGGTATACTGTTTCCATGAAACAGCTGTATCTTCTCGCGCTTGCGTTGGTGCTCACCGCCACGCCCGCGCTGGCTCAGGATTCACTCGCGCAGAACGCGAACGAACGTCAGGCGATTTTGGAGCTGGAGTATCAGCTCAATCAGCCCGGTGTGCCACCGGCGAGGCAGACGCAACTCGAAAATCAGATTACGGCGATCGAAACGAAGATCAACACCAACGGCCAACCGAATCTCGCCGTGCCGGTGTACGGCACATGCGACGCTGACCATGGCATGGTCCAATATCTGCAGAATCAGAACACCACCGACATCGATTACCAGCAGCACGTCAACAACGACCGCGCGATCCACGATCTGAACGCGATCCTCGCCGCCAAAGGCTGCTAGCCTGTGTCATCCCGAGCGTAGCGAACGCAGTGAGTGTAGTCGAGGGACCGAATCCAACGAAGGGCTTTGTCGTTACGACATTGCTCATCGTCAAAGATGTCAAACGCTCGCGCGAATACTACGCTAAGGTGTTCGACGCGAAAGTGATCGACGAAGAGGACCCGGCAGTTCTGCGCCTCGCAAATACGTGGTTGATGATCAATCGCGGCGGCGCCCCGACCGACGACAAGCCTACCGTCACCGCTGCGCCACCTGCGGATCCGGATCGCCTCAGCATCGCGATGAACTTTCGCGTCGCCCGCATTTTCTTACCGAACCCAAAGTCCATGACGGCGAAATCCGCTGTTACATCCGCGATCCCGATGACCATCTCATCGAAGTCGGCCAAACCACGTAACCGTCAAGCTCGAGCGCTCTTTTCCGAATGGTGCAAGATTTCTGGGATTGCGAGTAAGAACAGCTTCACTCGCTCCTCCGGTGTCTGCACAAATGTCTTTGCGAGACGGTCAAGCAGTTTGGTCGAGGGACGCACGCTGTCCCCACACTCGAGTCGACGGTACCAGTTTCGGCTCACGCCGACAGCCTCTGCGGCCTCCTCTTGCGTCACGTGTCGACCGCGACGGATTGGCACACGTTCCCAGGTTCCCAGCGTATCGGTTTCAGGCGGAATCCGGCGTCGCAGAACCCGAAGGAAGGCGCCGAATTCCGATTCGGGGTTACCAAACTCGATGTACATAAGACTCATTTTACGAGGGTAGGTCACGCCTTACAAGCAGGGCGTCGCCTTGCTGGCTCCGCGACGCTCACGATGCAATTTGGCCACTTTCACATGCCAGACACGGAACGCCTCGCGTGTTAGCGTCGGCACGGAGGTAATGGAAAATGCGGACGCATCAACTCGACGAAAGTACATTCAAGGCAATATTGCCGGAGCAAATAAACTGGCAATCTTTTGCAGCGTTTCCCCCCGAAGCTCGCCTAGCGAAGCTCGTCGGCGATCCTGCAGCCGCGGGGCCATACGCGATTCGCGTGAAGGCACCGCTCGGCACCAAGACGATGCCGCATCGACATCCCGAAGACCGCATCTACACGGTCATATCCGGAATATTTTACATCGGGTTTGGCGACAAATTCGATGGCGACGCTCTCACGGCATACTCACCAGGCAGCCTACTCGTGCTTCCCGGCGGTACTTGGCATTTTCACTGGGCGAAATCGAGTGAGTACATCGTGCAGGTTAATGCGATCGGACCGCTGGGTCTCGAATACGCGAATGTTGCCGATGATCCACGCCGGAACGGAGGTCACTAAACATGAATCGCATCGGTGTTTTGAGTCTTATTGTCGCGGCGAACCTCGCGATGCCCGTATCCGCAGGTGCTCAAGTATCAGAACGCCCCTACGTGCTGCCGCTCAATATTGCCCTCGCGGCCGCGCAAGAAGCGGTGCGCGCCTGCGCGGCAAGGGGCTGGGACGTTACGGCGACGGTGGTTGACGTCTCGGGCATTCCAAAAGTCGTCCTGCGCGGAGACTACAGTACAATCCACACACGCGACACCGCATACCGCAAGGCATACACGATTGTCACGATGGGGCCGATCTTCAAGCTGGACAATACTGCGCAATTTGTCGAGCAAGTTGAACACTCGCGCAATGCTCCAGTACTCGCGACCTTGCCGAACGTTATCGCGCTGGCCGGCGGCGTCGCAATCAAAGTCGGCAATCAGATCGTCGCCGGGCTTGGCGTCGGTGGCTCGCCAGGCGACACAAATGATGAAATTTGCGCGCAAGCCGGCGTTGATGCCATTCAGAATCAGCTCCCGCGCTAAAGGTTACACCGGCGGCGTAATATCGGGCACGCTGTTGTACTGCGAATATTTGATGGTTGCGGCGCCCTCGCTCCCGGAGGTCTGCACCTGAACCGGTAGATTCTTCACAACCCACATCTCGACGACGTTGCCGTTGCTCTTGCTCACCATGTGATACTTGTGCGCGAGTACACCGCCGAGCATGGCCGTGCCGTCGTCGGTGATCGCGTAGTCGCTCGCGCCGCCGCCTTGCATCCCGGCATTCCGTGCCATATCCATCGGACGCTGGACCATCGCGCCGACCGCGGGCATGTGCTGCCACGCGCCGCCCATGTTCATCCACATATCGCTGCCGATCTTGATCAGTTGCATTTGGCCGTTCATCGTCATGTGGTATTTGTCGGGCGCAACGAAGTCCATGGCAATCGAACCGCGGGGCGTCGTGATATCGTCGTGAAATGAGTGCACCGACGCGAAGGCCTGCCACATTGCGGCCATGTCGCCGGTCGTATCAGCCGGAGCCGGTACCGTTGCAAGAATCGTGAGCGACGCGAAGAGCAGTGCAAAAGCAAAAGAGCGCATCCATGTACCTCCTGAGAGCCTAGCCTTCGCTGCAACTCCCTTTGTCACCCTGAGCCTGTCGAAGGGCATCCGGAGCAGCCACCCAAACGAAATGAACATGGAAAAACCGCTGATCGTCTTTGATGTCAACGAAACGCTCGTTAACTTGGAAAACGTTACGCCCGTCTTCGAGCGCATCTTCGGTGAGAAGAACGCGATGCGCGTGTGGTTCGCCAACCTTATCCTGTATTCGCAGTCACTCACGCAGTCCGGTACCTATGTCCCATTCACCGACATCGGGGCCGCCGTGTTGCAGATGCTCGCGGCGGTGCAAGGCATTACGGTGACCGACAAACAGAAGGATGAGCTCACCAACGCCTTTGCCACGCAACCGCCGCATCCTGAAGTGCCGGATGCGCTCGCACAATTGCGCGGTGCCGGCTTCCGGCTCTTCACACTCACCGACAACACGATCGAGATTCAGATGCGCCAGCTCCAAGGGGGCGGAATCGCCGGCTTGTTCGAGCGCCACTTCAGCGCCGGCGACGTGCAAACACACAAACCGAACGCAAAAGCGTACCAACACGTCGAGACCGAACTTGGCCTCCCGTCGTCGAGATTTCTGCTGATTGCCTCACATACGTGGGACACGATGGGCGCGCTCGGCGCGGGCTGGCGAGCAGCGTTGATCAAGCGTCCCGGGAACGACGTGCTCAGTGTTGGCCCGCAGCCGCAGGTTGTCGGACGGAATCTCAAGGATGTCGCCGACCAGCTCATCGCACGCTTTTGAACCGTGTCATCCCGAGCGTAGCAAAGCGCGCACCTTGTCATCCCGAGCGTAGGGGGTGAACGCTTAAGCGTTCACCCTGTAGTCGAGGGACCACTACCAATGTGTCACCCTGAGCTCCAATGTGTCACCCTGAGCTCCAATGTGTCACCCTGAGCTTGTCGAAGGGTCACTCGCATGCAATGGCAGCGCGTCCACGACGCCGGTGTCGACACACCCGAACCATCATAGGGAAATTTCCGTCAATACCGTGAATATCCGAACCGTGGTGAAATTTTGTTGTTGCGCGCACTCGTAGCTTTTCTAATCGCCGTTGCGCTTCAGGGCTGTGCCGGTCGCTCGGGCGGAAGTACGGTACGAATTGCCGTGGGCACGGAACCGGTGACGCTGAATCCGATTCTCGTGCAAAACGGCAATGAGGTCTATTTCGAAGCAGCGATCTTCGACGGGCTGCTCAAATTCGACCCGACGGGACATCTGCTGCCGGACTTGGCGACGACGGTGCCGTCTCGCGCGAACGGCGGAATCAGCGCTGACCTGCGGACGATCACATACCATCTGCGACACGGAGTTGTCTGGCAAGACGGCGTGCCGTTTACGTCTGCCGATGTCGCGTTTACCTACCGCTTACAGGTCGACCCCCATGGGTTTGCTACCCAGTATTCCACCTATAAGCAAATCGCGAAGCTCGAAACGCCGGATGCATATACGGTGCGTATTCGACTCGAAAAACCGTCGGTGGCGACGCTAACGGACCTTTTTACCAGCGCCGGTGGGCAAATCGTACCTGCGCACATCCTCGAGCACGTGCGTGATCTCCACACAGCGTCTTTCAACGCACTGCCGATCGGGACGGGACCCTATCGGCTCGTGAAATGGGATCGGGGCAACAGGATCGAGCTCGTTGCCAATCCTCGGTATTTTGGTGGAGCTCCGCACATCCCGAAGCTAACGTTCCTTTTTGTGCCGTCACTTGAAACCGGTGCGCTGCTCCTGAAGCAGGGCGAAGTCGATGTTTCACGCGTTATGCCAAGCGCTCTTGCTCAGCTGAAAAGTGCTCGCTCGATAGCGATAATGCAGGCCCACACGTTCGATATTTTCTTTCTCGAGTTCAACACCGCGCGAGCGCCGCTCGATAGCCGGGCAGTACGCCAGGGGTTGGCCTACGCAATAAACCAGCCACAGGTTTTGAAGGGCCTCGACGGCATCGGCGAAGCCGCGGAGACGTTACTACCTTCGAGGTCGTGGGCATTTGCTACGAAAAACGGTTGCCCGCGCTTCGATCCCCATCGCGCGGAGGCGTTACTTGCGCGGGCCCGACCGCTGCGACTCGACATCATGTATGTAGGCGAACCAACTATGGAAGACGTTATCGTCAACTTGCAGCAGCAGTGGAGAGCAGCGGGCGTGCAAACGCAACTGAGTCCCCGTTCTCTGAATGCCCTTTACGGAGTCGACGGAATCCTCAACAAGGGAACTTTCCAAGTCGCGGTCGCCGAACTTCGCTTGCCGGAGCCCTCGGACATGGGTGCGGCCGTTGCATCGACAAGCATACCGCCCCAAGGGAATAACGCTGCGCGTTACACGAACCACGATGTCGATCGCTGGCTGTCCGAAGCAGAGGCTACCGACGATCTCCAGACACGGCGTGCCTTGTACGGTCAAGTCCAGCGTGCCGTCTGCCGGGATGTACCGATCATTCCGCTTTTCTTCCACGTGCGCTTGTACGGTGTCAATCGCGCCCTGCAGAACTTTGTCCCTAATATCATCACATCTGACCTCTGGAACGTCGCGAGCTGGAGGTGGGAGCCACAAAGGAGTAACGCACTATGAAAATCGTCTACACCATCGCTCGCATCCTACTCGGCGTAATGTTCACGGTGTTTGGGCTTAACGGCTTCTTCCACTTCATTCCGGCGCCGGCGTTTCCGCCCGGCTATCTCGCAGATTTCTTTACGGCCCTCATCGGCTCAGGCTTCTACATCACGGTCTTCGGCGTGCAGCTCATCTGCGGCATCTTGCTCCTGATCAATCAGTACGTGCCGCTCGCAATCGTGGCACTCGCCGCGGTGCTTGCAAATATTCTGACCTTCCACGCGACGATGAATCCGCAGGGCTTCCCACTTGCGATTGTCGCGACGATCCTGTGGTTCCTCACCGCCTGGCCGATCCGCGCGCAATTCTCGTGCATCTTCGCAAGACAGGTCCTGTCACCCTGAGCCTGTCGAAGGGTTACTTGTCATCCTGGGCGTAGCGAAGCGTAGGCGAGGGATCGCCAAAACCGCGTGATGGAGGAGCCTATGCTTAGATATTCGCTCGGCCTCTTTTTCGTATGCTTGTGCGTCGCGGCGCTCTGCGCAACCGCAGATGCAGCCGGGATCAATTTCACGAATGCGTCGACAAACTGCGCTTGGATTACGATATATGGAAGGGCGAGCGCCATTGGCCCGTGGTCAATCGTGAGCGGAGACCGCCCGAGAAACGTAAGGCCCAAAGAGCACTTCCAGTTCAAATTCGGCGCACGACCCGAGATCAAAGTTCGTGCAGAGGTCTATAGATCGGGATGCAACCACCCGTTAGCGGCCGACTTCGAGCGGAGCTTCGGAAACGTTGGCGGCATGGGCGTAGTGTTGAGGAATGCCGGCAATGGCTTTAGCCTAAGCTCAGGTTGGCAATAGCATACTCAGCGGATCGTGATGTAGAAGCGGCTATCGCTTTGCAAGGTCGCCGTACGCTGCACGTGCGGGACCGTGCTTGTGTCGTGATAGGTGGCCTCGACGTCCACGATGGTTCCCCCGTTGCAGGTGGCGTGCCGGGTAACTTCAGCGCGTACTTTGACGTCGCTCCAATCGACCGTGCCGGCGAAGTTCGCGCCCGCCTTCACGTAACGCGGCTGGAGCGTACCGCCGGCGACGTGCCAGGTCGGATTCTCGCTGCCGCGGTGGTAGATGGTCACGTACGCGCAGAGCTTCGAGTTGTTGATGAATACGAAGCCTCCCATCTTTGCCGATGCGGGCTGCGGTGCGACCGCCAAAACGAGCAGCGCTACGACCGCCCAACGAGAGATATTCACGGTATCCTCTTCTCCATAAAGTAGCTGGTCTTGATCGCAGTCGCGGGTAGCGACGCGTAGGGTTCGAACGCGCGGCACGGCACAAATCCGTGCCGCTTGTAGAACCCAATCGCAGCGGGCTGATGCACGCCGGTCTCGAGCCGCACAACGCGCAACCCCACGCTGCGCGCTTCGCTTTCCAGCCGTTCGATGATCGCATCAGCGACGCCGTCGCCGCGCGCGGAGGCACGGACGAACATGCGCTTGAGCTCCGCGAAGTCTTCGAAACACGCAACGCCGCCGCATCCGACCGCTTGCCCATCCAAGCGTGCGACGAAAAAGCGTACCGGCGGCTTGAAGATCGCGTCGATGGTAAGCCCGTGGCGCTGCTCGGGCAGATACGTGCCGGCAAGTTCGGCGTCGAGTTCGCCGATCAAACCACGCACGTCGTCGTCCGCCGCATGCACGCGCTCAATTACCATGTGTCACCCTGAGCTTGTCGAAGGGTCATTGCAGCGCTGCCGTCGCGTTCTTGATCGCGGTCGTCATGCGCTCGACCGCCTTCGCCTGTTTCGCTTTGTCTTTGCCGGCGAATGCGATCTCCGGGAAGCTCGTGAACACGCGATCGGCCGTGTGATACGCCGGCTGGAACATCAGTCCATCCGGCATATAGAACGCGTCGCGTGAGGCTTGCTCCTTGGCCGCAATTTGCGCCATCGTGGCGGAGTCGCCGCCCATTTCCGCCTTCTGCATTGCAAGGTCAGTTTTGTGCGCAGCCGCTTGATACGCAACGAGTGCATCGCGCAAGTCGCTGAGCGTGATCTTGCCGTCGGTCGCTTCAAACGCCGCGAGCTGCAACGGCATCAGATCCTTGAGCAACTGCGTCGGGATCTCTTCGATGCGCAGCGGCGAGACATCGGCGTTTGCTGCGCGCATCGCCTGAATGCCGGTGACCTGCGCGGTCACAACCGCTTCGCGCATGCCGGGATCGTAGGTCGGCAGCCCATCGAGATTGTCTTCGGCGGTGTGATGCGCGCCGAACGGGCCGTAGTAGCCGTTCGACGTGCTCGGCACGCCGAGCATGTAGGCGAAGTTCTGGTGATCCGAACCACCGCCCATCGCATTAAGCAACGGAGTTGTACGTGTATCGCGCTTGCCGAGCATCATCGCCGCGTTGTGCGCTTCCGGAACAACGTCGCAGATCTGCTTCATGAAGGCGAAGAGGCCGGGCGATGCGCTCACGACGAACGGATCGCCGGTCGTCAATTGATCGGTGTTGATGTATTGGAAGACGCGCTTGCGGAGATCGGGGTGTTGGTAGATGTAGGCCGCCGAGCCAAAGAGCCCGAGTTCGTGGCCGTCCCACGATGCAAATTCGATCGTGCGGTGCGGCTTCCAGCCGGCCTTGGCGAGTCGCAGAAAGGCGTCGGCATCTTGCAGCAGCACGGTCGTGCCGCTACCGGGATCGATCGCGCCGAAGGTCATCGCGTCGCGGTGGCTACCGATCATGACGATCGAATCGGGATCGCTCGAGCCCTGCATGTCGCCGAACACAACCCAAATCGTCTTGAGCTTGCGCTCGAATTTCGTGTGCACTCGCGCGATCTGGTTGCCGCCGAAGTGCTGCGTGAATTCGAACATCGGATGCCACGATTGCGGAACCGCTTTGCCGGTCATGCCGGCGAGCAGCGCGCGCGCCGCGCTCTGCGTGATGCTCAACTCGGGCATCGTCGAATGCGGAATCTGATTCCACGACTTGTGCGCGGCGCCCACGATCGGTGCGCGGCCGTCCATCGTTGGGTCGCCCGGCGGGAACTTCATGAAGCCGCGCGGTGACGGGCCGCTCATGCGCTCCGCCATATTGGTGTTCTTGAAGTTCCCGGCCGGCCACATCACGCCGCCACCGTAACCCTGCGTCGCCGGATCCATGAATTCAAGGACCGCAGCCGCGCCGCGCTTCTTCAGTTCATTGTACGAGTTGTAGGTCGGATCGATCGTCGCGATGCCGCCGCCGCCCGGCGCGCTCAGGCGAATCATCACGACCGCGCCCTTGAGCGACACGTGTTGCGCGTCGAGTTCGTCCATGTCTTTTTTCGACGCCGTATTGACGTACACGACGGGTCCGGTCACGGTGCCGTCACCCGATTCTTCGAGGAACGGTTGACCCGCGAGTTGTTCCCAATGATTCGGATGTCCCGGCGTGCCTTCGAGCAGCGAGAAGTCGCGCTTCTGCGGCGAGACCAAACTCAAGCTCTGCTCCAGTGGACCGGTGAATTCGACTTGATACTTTTGAATACGCGTCGCAAATCCGTCGCGCGCGAGGCGCTGCTGTACGTACACTGCGGTCGCATAGTCGGCGTCCGAACCGGCACGGTGCGGCACCGACGAAATGTGCCGCTCGATGTCCATCGCATTGGACGAACTTGGCACACCCATCAGTTGGTGTTCGTATCCAAACTCGATAGAAACGGCCGGGCCCGCAGCCCAACCGACCAGCGCCTGATCCGAACTTACCGTCGGCGTCGGAGCCGCTGCGGTCACCAAGACAGCGCAAAGCGCGCCAGAAAAAATGCGGGCGTAATTCATAGGGTGGCGTTACTACCCTGCATACGCCCGCACCTGGCGCTCTATTCGCTCGCGGTAGCAGCCTGTTAGATGAGGCGCGCGACAACATCCTCACTGCATTGCGTGGCTAGGGCAACGCGGTTGTCACTGAGAATGAAGATATGACGGAATTGAAAACGCAGGACACCGCCAAGTTTCCGGGCTTTTGGACCTTGCAGGCAATCGGGTTCGGCTGCTTTGCCATCTCGTCGCTCGTGGCGAACTTTCCGGCGCTCGGGAATATACAAACGCTGCGGAACAGCGGCTCGTACTTGCTGTGGACGTTTGCGGCTAGCTGCCTCCTGCGCTTCGTATGCAGGTCTCTACTACGGCGAGGATTGTCATGGGCCGCCTTGGAGTTGTCCGCGTTTGCCTGGTGCATGCCGCTGAGCTTATGCGGCGGGTTTCTCGATGCGCTGACCGCGCACGGTCAGCCGCCCAGTGTGTACGGGTGGCTGGTAATGTCCATGCAGATTGCGTTCATACTCGTTGTATGGTGCAACCTGTACTTCAGCATCAAGATATGGCAGCAATCCACATGGGAGCGCGAACGGCTATTACGGGCAGAGGCGGAAGCTCGTGAGGCCAAACTGAGTGCGCTGCGGTATCAACTCAATCCACACTTTCTTTTCAATGCGCTCAATGCGGTATCCACACTCGTTCTGGAAGGGAAGTCGCTTGCTGCCACACGCATGTTGGCGCAGATCGGCGATCTTCTAAGGACGATCCTCGATGGTGGAACCAAGCTCGAGATACCATTATCCGATGAGATTGCCTTTATCGAGCAATACCTTTCAATAGAAAAGACGCGCCTGGGCTCGCGCCTTCATACCGACCTTTCCATCGCTTCCGATACGCTCGATGCGCTGGTGCCCAGTATGCTGCTCCAGCCATTGGTAGAGAACGCTGTTCGTCACGGCGTCGCTCCGTTGATTGAGGGCGGAGACGTCTACGTTGCTAGTCGACTTGAAGATGGCCATCTCCACGTCACGGTCCGGAACTCAGGGCCCGCTTACCAGTTGCATCAGCAGCCCAACGCATCAGCCGGGATTGGACTGCGGAACACTGCCGAGCGGCTCGAAACCCTGTATCCCGGCCAGCACACATTTGTGCTTAAGTGGTTGCCGCTCGGGGGCTGCCTGGTCGTCATCGAGCTTCCCTTCCGCAGTAACGGACCCAAATCCGAGTCGCGATCGTGCGCGTCCTAATTGTCGACGACGAACCGCTAGCGCGGCGCGGCGTTTCGCTGCGGCTAAGCAGATTTCCCGATATCGAGATCGTCGGCGAGTGCAGCGATGGAAAACACGCAGTAGAATCCATTCTTGAGCTCTCGCCAGACCTGGTCTTTCTCGACATCCAAATGCCGGGCATGGATGGATTCGATGTACTCGCTGCGCTGTCGGCCGAGATTCTACCGGCGGTGATCTTTCTCACCGCTTACGAGGAACATGCGCTGCGCGCATTTGATGTGCACGCTCTCGACTATCTCCTCAAGCCGGTGGACGACGAACGCTTTGCCTTTGCTGTCGGTCGTGCAAGAAAGCTATTGGACACCGCGACGAAGACGAAACTGACGGATCGCATCCTCAGTATGCTTGAAGAACGCACCAAACAGTACGCGTCGCACTTCATCGTCCGAACCGGGACGCGGATTCAGATCGTCCTCGTTGAGGATACCGAATGGATTGCGGCCGCAGGAGACTACACCGAACTGCACACCAACGGTCGTTCGCACCTTTTGCGCGAGAGCATGAACTCGCTCGAGAAGAGACTCGATCCCGCCGGCTTTCTGAGAATCCATCGCTCTCGAATAGTTCAAAGCCGCTGTATCACCGAATTACGCAGTATAGAAAATGGCGAGTACCTCGTGAAGCTTTCCGATGGAACCGAGCACCGCTCGAGCCGTACCTACGCGAAGCAGGTCGAGTCCTGGCTGCGCGCCGCAGAGGACTCCTAGTACGTAATCCAGCTTACGGCGATTTCGTAGCTACGGCCGTCGATACCAACGTCCAATTTGCGCCCTGGTCGGCAGAGATTTCGAATCGCCGTTGGTATGTTGACGACGACGTGAATGTATAGGTATCCCGGCAATAATATGTCTTGCCTTTGGACGGGATCTCAAACTGGTCGGTCCAGGTATCTCCAGCAACATTCATCTTCTCGAAGAGCGGCTTCCGGTCACGCGTGATTCCAAGGTGGTGGTACGTCTGCTCTGACGTACTGTAGGTAAACAGGGACAAATTGTTCGTAACCTCACCGGCATCCGGGTCAACGCCGTTGCTCTGAAAGTCACAAATCATGTAGCTCCGATTCGGCATCCACGAACAGTCGGCGCTCCAAGAAAGCGAAAAAGCGTGACTATAGGGCGTTTCCTTGGACTCCGCAGCGATGTTCCAACGACCCTCCCAGGCGTTCAACCTCTCGAGTGGCGGCGTCGGGTCTGACGTTGCCGCGCTAACGGATATTGCAACACCGAACGCTAGAGCTGCCGCGGGAACGATTGAGCGAAATAGCCGAGTAGTGAATTTCATGTTACTCCTTTGTCGTCAGGATTTGTGCGTCAAGATAACACGAAAAGGGTCCTCACGTTAGGAGCGTATCTGCAGCCCGAGCGCTTTACGCGGTGAAGCGAAGAATGTGCACGATCGACTCGGCGACCACATGCGGCGGTTCACAGCGTAAGAACCTCGGACCACGGATCGGTCATTACGCGTGATGGGTTTCCAGTGTTATCATACACTCGACATGAAAATGATCGCGATTTCGATTATAGCATTTCTGATACCGGCGCCAGCGGCATCGCAGCCGTCCAATCCGGCGAGCAGTCTCGGAATTTGGCAAGGGCACTGGACGTATACCGAGCGCGACTACGAAACACCGTACAGTCACGCACACACGAACAACGGCACGAGTGACTGCAATTGGGCTCCTAACCGAGGCTTCATGGTCTGCGATTATCTTAATAGCAGCCCGGGCAACGGGGTTCCGGCTAACGATCTCGCCGTATATAGTTACAGCTCTTCCACTCACGGTTACACGCGTCTAGGAATCTTCAAAGATGCGAAGCCGTTCGCAGAACAGGTTACGGTCAAAGGGAACACGTGGATTACGTCAACCAATCTTCCCTACAAGAGCGGGACGCTCATATATCGAAACGTCCACGTCTATTCGTCAAACGGCGCACAGGCAACCGCGACTACCGAAATCTCCGCCGACAAAGGTAAGACGTGGACGACGATATCGCGTTTCACGGCCGTGAAAGCGCCGTAGCGTCACTTCACCAGCGCGATAACCGTTTCGATCACGCGTTTGGTGTCTTCAGGATCGCGCACGGCAACGCAATCGACGCCGGCTTGGAGTGCCGCATAGTCGTTGCCGCCGGGAAAGATCGCATCGCCGACGTACAGCATCTTCTCGATCGGAATGTGCAGCTCGTCGCGTAGCTTGTGAATCCCGTAGGCCTTGTCGATGCCCGGGCGCGTCACGTCGATCGAGGTCGTGCCCCCGAGGCGCACCGAAAAATTCGACAGCGTAGTCGCGAGAATCACTTGAATCGCTTTGCGTTTGGCAAAGTCGGGATCCCACGTTTCTTTGGCCTCGAGCGGTGCTTGCTGCCCGAGCGCCGAGTACGTGACCTGCGTTCCGCGATCTTCGATGCGCTCGCCCCACGTTTGCGCCGGCTGAAATCCGGTCTGTGCCACAGCTTCCTCGAGTGCGTCTTCGATCGCGTGCTTCTCGGCATCGCTCAGATCTTCGGAATACAACTTGCGCCACGATCCGCCGTCATAGGTGAAAAACTTCGTCCCACTCGTCGGCAAGAGCGACAGGTTGGCAAGCGCGCTGCCGGCCGGAAGACGATCGACCACCTGCGTTTGAAACTGCGGCAGATCGCCGCCGGAAATGATCGCCACTTTCACGACCGCCATGAGGCCTTGGAGCAACGTCGCCATCTCATCGTCGATCGCGGATTTGCTCTTGGCCAACGTGCCGTCTAAGTCGAAAACGATGAGGTCTTTCATAGGTAGCGAACTTATACCCCGTGACGATACTTTTGCTCTGCGTGTGCCTCGGCATCGTTTCGGGTCTGCGCACGTTTACGCCCCTGGCCGCGGTGTTGATCCGGCGCGGCAGCGTGTGGGGCATCGTGCTGGCAATCGCCGCTGTCGCGGAATATGTCCTCGATGTGTTACCGAACACGCCCGCGCGCACGGGACCGGTTGGCTTGACCTTCCGCATCATCAGCGGCGCCGTCGGTGGCTGGTTGCTCGCGACGCTGCACGCCGGCCCGGGGATCGGGGGAGCTGTTGCCGGCGTCATCGGCGCGCTGATCGGAACGTACGGTGGTTACGCGGCGCGCTGCGAGGCCATCAAGCGTATCGGCGCTTATCCGGCGGCAATCGTCGAGGACCTCATTGCAATTGGCCTCGCAGCGTTGATCGTAACGCGCTAGTCCACGCTGAGCGATCTACTACCTGTCACCCTGAGCTTGTCGAAGGGTCGCAGCATACCGCTCGTCCGCTTCGAGCCACTTGTCCTCGAGCTCAAGGCGGCGCATTTCAGGCGGATACGTGCCGTGGGGATGCTTCGCGTTCCACTCACGCGCTAAGACCGCGATGTATTCGAAGTTTTCATACACCGCAGAGCCTTGCCTGCGCCGATAGATTGCAGTAACCGGCGCCATCCTTTTCCACATGGACACTATGGTCCCACCACCCCAAAAGTTGAGCACGAGGTCTCGGTCGAGCAAACCCGAGCGTACGAGAATGCCAAGGGATTCGTAGAAGTTCCCTACGATGCGGAACTTTGCGATGATGGCAGCGTGAGTTTCGTCGGTTCTTGACTCCGCGTGGCTGATTGCGTAGCGGGAGGCCGGGTCTTCGAGAGCCTTCGCCAGTCCCGCACGGAGGAATTGAGCTGCAGCCGAGAACTCCGCGGATTCGTACGATTCTCGAAGTTCGTTGAGCGCGACGATCTGATTGCTGCCGCGCATGTGGCGCAACTGGACGATCGCCGCGGTCGCCGTTGCTCCGATAACCAGGAACGTACCGAGCGTAGCTAAGGTGTTGATGAGCTCTAAAGACATACCGGCCCCCTCAAGGCATTTATCGTGACACGCCGAGCGCATAGAGCGCACTAACAAACACGCCGGCGACGTGATTTGCGTCGGCAAAGCTTCCATCGTCGAATTTTGCCGTCATATTCATGTAGCGCACGCCGTACGCGAATCTCCATCGCCCCGCGGGCTGCACGAGCGCGACCTTCACGTCGACCTGCGACTCGACTTCGGAGACCGGCGGAGCGGCGAAGCCCGGCGACCCGAACGTGTAGGAAAGTCGCGCGTGAATGCTCGGACTCGCGCCAACAATCGTCTCGATATGGTCGCGCTTAAACACGGGAATCAGGCTTCCAATTTCATAGCGCATTCCGGCTCCGCGCGAAGCATCGTACTGGACCGGCACGGAGAGATATTCTGTCTGCTGATTCCAGAGCGTTTGTCCGATGCCCACGCACCACTGTTACCGGCCGCCGGTCCAATACCGTACCGTGCCGTCGAAATAGTTGAGCTGTATGCTGTGTATTCCCGTGCTGGAATCGGCGATCGCGATCGAAGGGAGCGGCACCAGCTCGCCTTGGATCTCGAAGCGTTTGATGTGCGCGTCGAGCACGGCAAATGGAATTGGATCGTTCGCGGTCGCGTTGTTCCCGGGCTCAACGTGACCCTCGTTGCCAAAAAGAACTTGGCCACCAACGGCAATCTCATCCGCTCGCGCACGGACCGGCCCGCAAAATACAAGACCACATACGATCAGAACGGCTACTATACGCGCCATAACACCCATCCCGCGCTGTTCTACCCCGGGGCTCCGTGTCATCCCGAGCGTAGCGAAGCGTAGTCGAGGGACGAGGCACCACTGCTACCCTTAGCCTAGTCACTTTGGACTAAAGGTCACGAACGCCGGTGCCCAATAGTTCTCCGCTCGTGAGACGTATTGTGTGTGCGCTCGCGCTTTTGCTCATGGCGCCGACGCAAGCGCCACCCCCGCCCGAACTCTTAGTTCCGCCGGGGACGACGGTCGTTGCCGTAATCCCGACGGCGTCGATCTCGGAACCCGCCCGCGAAGCGCTGCTCATGTGGGGCGTCCAACCGCGCGAAGGCACGATACAACCGGCGTCGCCCAGCCTCTTCACCCAGGGCACCAAAGACGCAGCGGCCGGCGACGTTGCGACTGCTGCATCGGCGATACAAGGCGCGATCCAAGGCAGTGTGGATATTAAAGCCGATCTCGCGCGCACGACGTGGTCGCCGGAATATCTTGGAAAAGTCGTGCTTACCGTTGCGAATCCGTCGGCGGAACGCATCGCACAGATTCTCGAGGCCGTGAAGAACGTCAAGGTCGACGGCGTCGCTATCCGTTATGCCGGCACCTGGTACCGTCCCAATACGTCATGCGATGCGCTCGCCGCGCGCGCCGAGGCCCAAGCATTTGCAACCGCGCGAGCCGACGCGGAGGCGATGGGTGCGGTCTTCGCGCTTGGGCCGCAGGAGCTGTTGCTGAAACGCGTTCGCGATGCATGGCACGCGACCGGCAATGATCCCTATCTGTGCACGGCGTCGATTCCGCCGCTTCCTCTCACCATGTACAGCGCTCCGCGGCCGGTGCCGCCGGGGCGTTTCATCGTCGAGAACGGGCAAATCGTCGTGTACAACATGCGCGACGCAAACCCGCCAGTCGCCGCGCGGTTCGATGCGGCTACGCGAATCGGCGCTCCCGACTCCTACTCTCAAGCGTACGTTCACCTACGCGTGCAATCGCCTGCGCTGCAGTTCTCGTCGAGCGGCGTCGCAGTCGCGCATCCCGCACTCAGCGCTACGCTCGTAGTCGTTCGCGTCTACGGCGAAGCCGCTTCGGCAATCGTACAAAAGCTGCGAGCCGACGGTTTTGATGCGCTCGCCCTTGCGCAAGCAGACGGATCGTATTCGGTCGGCATGCTCGCGCGCGGTAATCTGCCCGAGAGTCTCGATAAGGCAAAAAGCGCTCTTCAACGTTCACTTATCGCCGAGGGACAGTCCGGTCAGGTTGACGCGATCGAGGCCGTTCCATTCGCGGCCTCGTGTACGGCATACCGAGCGGCCGCGCTCGCTGCAGCGGCCGGGCAAGCGCGCCGCAACGACGAAGCGCTGGCAACGGCGGCCGGCAAACATCTTCTTCGACCCATCGCCGTTGTCGAAATCGAAGTCGTTCACGACGTTGTGTGTGGCGGCACTCCACGCTCGACGCTCGAGGCGATGGCGCTGCGCGAGCCGCTCGCAGGGTATACCTACAATCGCGACACGTTCGGATACTTTCAGGCAATCGTGGAGGTCGACTATGCCGCTCGCTAGAGTGTTGAGCATCATCGTCGTGCTGCTCACGGCCGGTTCGTGCGTCTCGCGAGCCGACGTTGCCGTTACCACGATCGACGAACGAACGGCACCGCTTCAACCGACGATTCGTGCAAACCCCGAGCAAGATTTCGACAACATCTTGCATGGAGGCGCGGACATCGCGTCGTTCGCGGTCGTGGTAACGGCACGCGCCAGGGCCACGAGCGCGATCCTTCACACGGAATTCACTTCGCGCGAGCCCTCCCGGCCTACCGCACCCGACGCGCAAGTTACCATCGCCGATGCTGCACCGATCATCGCGGCATTGTTGAAGAGCGGAATATCGCAACGTGCCATTACCACCAGTCAACGCGTGAGCGCGCCCAACCATCAAACCGCAATTCCCGGCGCCGTCGACATCACCGTGGCCTTACAAAATGCGGATCCCGACTACATTCGGTCGCTCGGCAAAGTAATCGACGAGGCGAAAGGTTACCCTGTGTATCACGCTTTTAGCGACGTTACGTTTCGCGTGGATGACTGCACGCAGCTCCTTGCACAAGCGCGCCGGGCAGCGCTTGATGAGGCTCGCGCACAAGCTGCGCGAGCGGTCCCGGGACCACATCCACGATTAGGACCGCTGGTGAGCGTCCGCGAGATCGGCCTCACGATTACCGAAGGGAGCTGCGGCGACATGAGCCCCATGGGGGCTTCAACGCCCGTCTATCGTAACGGCGATTTTGAAAGAGCAAACGGCGGCTACGTCGTCGCAACCTCGCGACTCTCGGTGGGCTTTCAACTTTTGCCCTAACCGCGACCCCGCCTATCTACTGCTTTGTTACGATCGCTGTGTGCTGCGAATACCACGCGTGCCAGCGCTCGCCGGCGTAGTAGAAAACATCGACGGACCGCTGACCGTTCGCGTCGGTTGTCACAACCGCCGTTGTCCCTTGCACGCGAATGGTCTGAGGCGGAGGCGCAGGTAGCGGCGAGGCACCGTTGCGTGCAGCAAATGCAAGTGCTAGCTTCACGATCGTCGCGCGGTCGCGCGGTACACCGGCAGCGCTCACCGAAACATAGTCGTCGGAAAGCAGCGCTTGCAGATACGTCGCATCTCCATGAACGAAAGCCTGAGTCCAATGGGCCTCGATCGCCGCCACGCCCGCGACGGTCGGCTGCGATTCAATATCCGCGCCGTGAGCGGGAAGCGTGAGCGCCGCGACGATCGCGGAAACTAAAAGAAACGTACGCATTCAACTGATGTTGGTGTCTCGCTGGAATCCCGTCAATCAAAAAACAATCAGTCTTCGGACATCGTTGTCCCGAGTTCAGCGGTGGCAAGCTCGCCGACCGACGGACTCTTCCAACTCAACTTAACATTTGCGTATCTACTGGAAATCTATCACTAGCCTCAGGACACCATCTCCAGCACCTGAATATCGTGCAATCCAATCAGGCCGTTGGACAGTGCTAGGGCGACCAAATGCGCACGCGATTTCGCGTTGAATTTCGCAAAGAGGGTGCGCACGTGGAGCTCAACGGTAGGCTTGCTGCGCCCGATCGCGGCGGCAATTTCCTTGCTTTGGAGTCCGTTCGCGAGGCTACACAACACGGAAAGCTCGGCTTTGGAAAGCTGGATCTCAAACATGTCTCCCCCTTCCCTCTTAGGCTACCGCCGAGCCGGACCGCGGGGACATAATCAAAATGAAGTACGCTGGTTACACGAAGCCCCGCCGCAAGCAGGCTACTCCCACCTCCAGGTCGCGACGTTCCAGAGGTCCGATGTGATGATATTGGGGACAAAGTTCTGCAGGGCGCGATTCACGCCGTAGAACCGCACGTCCCAGTAAAGCGGGATGATCGGAACGTCGCGGCAGACGGCACGCTGGACTCGAGCATACAAGGCACGCTGAGCCCGGAGATCGTCGGTCGCCTGTGCTTCGGACAGCCAGGTATCGACATCGTGGTTCGTATAGCGGGCGTCGTTAATCCCTTGCGGCGGTTTACGTGTCGATCCCAGGACCGCAATCAGGTCCGTCGGCTCGTCCAGGCGATCTTCGTCGATGGCAACTTGAAAATTCCCCTTCTCGAGGATCCCGTCGACTCCAAAAAGGGCATCCAGAGAACGGGGACGCAGCTGCGTTTCCACGCCCGCCGCTCTCCACTGCTGCTGCAACTTGACCGCAACGTCTTCCATAATTGGTGAGGCCACATATTCGATATCGAGTCGCACCGGTTGGGCCCGCGCAAGTAACGCCTCCGCGCGATGAGGATCGAAGCGTGGGCAACCGTTCTTCGCGTCAAATGCCCACGACTCCGATGGCAATAGGGTCTCCGCAGCTTCGCCGCTGCCGTTGAGGCCCTTCAAAACCTGTGGCTGGTTTATTGCGGAAGCCAACCCCCGGCGCACTGCCTGGCTGTCCAGCGGCGTTCGTTCGGTGTTAAATTCGATAAAGAAAATATCGGACGTGTGGGCCCGCCTTATCGCTATCGATGGAGAATTTTTTAGCAGAGCGAAGTCGCTTGGCTTAATGCCTGCAACATCGACCTCGTTCTCTTTCAGAAGCAGCGCACGGGTTGCAGATGACGGCACAAAAAGGAACGTCAGTTTCTGGATGTGCGACGCTCCACCAAAATAGCGAGGATTGGCGGCAAGCTCGATCTTGTTGCCCCGCTCCCATTTCGCGAGCCGATAGGGTCCCGTCCCGATCGGCAGTGCGTTGAATGAGGCTGTGCGGAGATCACGTACGTGCGCGAGGAGGTGCTCGGGTACGATTTTCCCACTGATGCCGGCAAAAAGGTTCGTTAGCGCCGCCACCGAAGGTTTTTCAAGCCGAATACGCACCGTATATGCATCCGGCGTTTCGAGCTTCGCGATGAACTTGTACGAGGAATACTCCGTCGAACCCAAATGGGGGTCGACGTGTAGGCGGTAGGTGAATGCCACATCCCGCGAAGTAAACGGCACGCCGTCTTGCCAAACAACCCCGTGTCGCAGATGGTAAGTGATCGTCCGGAGGTCAGCGCTGATTCCGCCGTTCGCGCGCGACGGTACCGTCGTCGCTAAGTCCGGCAGCAGATGTCCCGTCGGGTCGAGTTTGAGCAGCCCATCAAAGATCGCTTCTTCGAAATAGGACTCACTCACGATTTGGACGTGAATCGGATTCAGCGTCGCCGGCTCCCCGGCCACGGCGATTCGAACAACGTCCCTCGACGCAGAACGCGTCGAGCTGCCGCCAAAGCGACCGGCACAGGCCTGGAGAGCAACGGCGATTAGCAAAACTGCTAATGCGCGCAACCCGGCACAGGGATGGTCTACCCCTTTAGGCGAACGAGCAGTCACAAAATTTCCCACGTTACCCTTTTCGTCACGAGCGTTATACGAAAGGTCAAGCAATGTTTCAATCGATTGAGGCAAACATTTTCGTAGCATCGAAGCAGACGGACAAAGACGCATGGCTAACCACGCTGCAGCCCGACTCCGTAGGCAATACATATAAGACATCGTCGCCCGGCTGCACCATCGGTACAACAACTATTACTACTTACGCCTAAGGGTTGGACCAATTCGCTTGCACGCACTAGGTCATCTCTCACAGGAGGCCTAGTGCGTGTGCGCGCGTCACGAGTTGATCGATGCTGTGGCTGTTGAGCTTCAGACGGGCGTTCTGTAGTTGCTTACGAATGGTATGAACCGAGGTATCGCGCAGGTCCGCGATCTCCTTGGGCTTCAACCCCTGCTCCAACAGACGTAACACCGCAACTTCTGCCTCTGTCAGCGCCTTCTGCCCAAGCTCAGCATGTTGCTGCAGAAGTGGCACGAGGAACGCACGCACGTCGTTGAAGTCAATTCTCGATAATTCCTCTAACGTACTTGCAGCGGCGGGTGATCGATCATCACGCCGATCACGCATCAACACGACGACTTCTCGGAGAAGCAGCGGAAGGCGTGACAGTTCACCTTTCGAACCCGCCAAGAGCCGCTTCGCGACGGTGTTCTTTCCGGAGATGGTTGCCGCGATCGCGAGAAGGGCCCGTGCAGTATGTTCACGTTCGACCGCGCGCGCAGACCGGGGCTTCGATTCCCGCAGCAACCGAGCTTCTTCGTCGATCAGATCATCGACAGCAAATCCGGCTGCCGCTCCCGCGACAGCACACAGCGCCTGCGCAACCGGCCGATAGAACGGGAACACGAACGGCAGGACAGGCTTCAGCAGCTTATACGCGCGCCCATAATCGCCGCTCCATGCTGCTAGCATCGCTTGCGCTCTATTGATTGTCGCAGAAAACGAACCGTCTTCGGTCAAGGGCTGCTTCGCGCGCTCGGCGAGCAGTTCTCGAGCTCGACTTGCATCGCCCGCACGCAGTGCAATGAGCATGTCGAGTAATAGGCCCCCGCGCCATACGTGTGCTCCGGTTAGCCTCTCTTCCACTTGATGGCGGCAATCTGCAAAGCCCCGTGCAGCCGCAAGGTCATTATCGCAATAAAGCGCAAATAGGGCGCGATACTGATACACGGAACAAATTTCCGAGAGGAAGCCCTTCCGTTCGGCGGCTTCATGCACCCGGTCCAAGAGCTCTACGGCACGATCGTCTCCCGCGTACGCCGCAGCAAAACCAACGTCTAGCATGACCCTCGGGACATCCACATCGCGCTCACACCTGCTGATGATGATCTCAATTTCGTCGATCCCTTCGCCCACATCATAAAACGGATCGAGCCATGATAGCGCAAGAAGCCTGTTACTGAGAGCCGCCACCCGCAATGTTGCACTAACGCCCGGCGCTCGAGCAACTTCGGAGAAACGTTGCGCCGCATCAGCAACCTTTGTTAACAACTGGTACGAGCCGAAACGATACGAAATCGCAAGACGCTCCTGTTCGTCGACACTGAGTGCTAGCGCCCGTAAGAACAGCGCTTCCGCTTGTGCAAAGCGCATTTCATCTCCAATAAGCAGCGCTTCGAGCGCAACCGCCATTGCGCAGGTGTCGCGGAGGTCTCTCGGAATGCGCCCCAAAAGTCGCTGATCAGCTCGTTCTGACCCGCGTCAATCAATTCTAATCCATGGCCCTCCAGAAGGGCCAGGAGCGAGCCGTATTCTTGCGCTTGTGCGTAGAGAGTCATCGCCTCTGTAAAGCGGTTACGCGCACTCAAGACGTCGGCGGCCATCTTGCGAAGTGCACGTTGCTCTTCAAGCGATCCTTGCCGAAGTTGGTCCTCGAGGAAGTCGAAGAACACATCGTTGCAATGATAGAAGTCGGGATTGTCGCTAGCCACGAGAAAGCTCCCATGGCGACATAGACGCTGCAACACGCGGCGCGCATTCGAGAAACCCGCCCGTTCGAACATCTCACAATCAAAGGCACGCATGAGTGCCCCAAACTGTAGGTGCCGCTGTTCGTCGGCCGTAAGAACATCATACACGTGGCGAGCGAGATAATCGTACGTCAGCTCGCGCACCTGAGCGATTACGTTTGAAGCGCCGGCGCCGGTACGCGCAAAACGAACGGCTAAGATAAACGCGAGCGGAAATCCGCGAAGCGCGAGAATCTTTTGGATATCATCTTCTGGAGAGACGCCGCTCAAAACGCTCGCTACGGTCGTGGCCTCATCGAGTGTAAACGCCAGCTCGTCCGATAACAGCGGTGCCGCGCAGGTTCCGCGCGTGATCCATTCCGCTACCGGCAGCTCGTTGTGCGATCGCGTTGCAATCACCCAGCGGATGCGCGGCACCGTGCCGTCGACCAGAGCGGCCAAGAAGCCGGACGTAGATGCTCCATCCGCGTAATGGAAGTCGTCGATCGCAATAAGACCCGTGTACTGTGTGAGGTGACGCGCAAAGAGCTGTGCCAGCTCGCTCGACGGCCGCTCGGGTACGCCGCCAAGCGCCTCTTCAAGGGTTTCCCTCGCCGCTGGGGATACCGGAAGCACCTCCAGTAGTCGCCGAGCGAAAGAGTAAAGACTCCGATCAGTCGAGGTAAGGACGCATCGAACGTGATCCAACATCGAGGTGTCAAGGAAGTGCCCGAGCGCGACGCTCTTCCCGAAACCACCAGGCGCAACGATGAGGACGGTTGAGCACGTTGTCGCGTTCTCGATTCGCAGGCGAATGCGCTCGCGTGCGATCACCTCCGACGACCCCGGCTGCGTGCTACTTCTGGTCAAGCAATGCTGCTTCCGTCGCCGCCGCTTGCGCGCGCAAGTGTCGTACACTCTGAAGTACGTCCCGCGCAAGCACTCGCGCCCGTCGCTCAAGCTTCTCACTCAAACCACATCGATTTGCGTGCATGTGTACCACACTGTCGAAGATGCTTTCCAGAGGCCGTGAAAGCCGACTTCCGGTTTCAAGCGCTGCAAGTTCCCGCAATGCCGACCGTAGTTCCGGCCCGATAATCCGAGCATCACGTATCTGCCGTTTGATTTCGCGGGCATTTTGACGGTCGACATCGCCCAACGTTGCTCGCTCCGAGGTAAAGCTGCGCGGGTTGAACGTCTGCGCCGCGTCTGCACATTCTAATGCCATCTCGACAATCGATCGCGCCGCGAACGCAACGCGTTCGTCGAGATTGCTCATCTGCACGCTAACTACGTACTGCAACACGTGCGCACTATCGGCTGCGAAGACGACTTCGCACGCTGCCATACCTTCCGGTCCTCCGTATCGTTCGACCTCGCGATCGTAGGTCGCGATACCACTCGCATCAACCGTTCCATCCTGCGTGAGGTCCGCGAGCAAATCAAGAACGGAGGTGATGACGTGGGAGCGCGATCCGTTCGCGATCTTCATTCGTATGCGCAAGTGGTCGCGTGGGTCGGCGTAACGCACGAAATACCAGTGTTCCAGTGCGCCTGCCTCTGACAGGCGCTGCAGAAGCGGCGCAATGCGAGAATCGACTAATCGATCTTGATCATGCGCATCACCATAGACCTTGATATAGAGCCACTCGCTTCCGGGAGCACTACTGCGCTCTTCGCGCGCAACGATCGTTGCGGTTGGACTCTTTCGTTCGACCGGGCTCGTACGCACGAAACTCGCAATGAACTCGGCACGGAACCGTGCTCCAGCGGAGTCCTGAACCCACGCTTTTTCGGGCGTGCAGAGCACCTCCTCTAGTGTGATAGTCTCGCGATCAGGCCGTAGATGATCTCGCACCATCTGGCCGCAGATGTCACTAGTCGTATCGATCAACAATCGATTGTCGTCAGAAACCAGCTCCATGTATTGCGGCATTCCCCAGCGCTCTGCAAAGGCGTTAAATGAGCCCGACGTAGCTTTCTCTATAGCCTCCCGTGCAAAGCGCCAGGTCGCTCTCCGAAGGATGACTCGGCCGCAACGCACTCGAGGATAAAATGGAAGGCGGCAATGCCACTCGTACTCGCGAGGAAAAGCCTTACCGTCGTATGCAAGCATCGACAGGAACCTGCTTATCGTGGGTGTGGTCTCCGCGGTATTCAACGCGTGCGATTCCGTCGGAATTATACGCTTGCGCAAGCGAACCGATCGTAAATAGAACCCCGTTTCATCAAGGCCTACAACGAGGTCGTCCAGCGGAATCACGGTCTCCAGCGAACGATCATTCATTAAGCCGACACGCACACGGTGCGAATGCATGACCGGTCGAATGGAAACGTTCAATCCGCGCGACCAACTTGGCGACGCGACAAGCTCGGCGATTATTGCATCGCGATCGAGTGCTTCCAGTTGCCCGGCGATCGCGCGGAGGTCGGACTGAGCTTGCTCGCCGAGAGCGTCTGCAAATCTCCCCAGTGCTCCTCCAGCGCGCGCCGCGTAGGTAAACGCGCCCGAAGTAATCAAGTAGTCGCCGCGCTGCAACGCCTCGTACGATGATGTCAGCACTTCGAATCCGATGTCGAAAGACGTCGCGAGGCGCGAATCCTCGAGTCGCGGCATCAGGCTATCGAGCAAGCTTTCGTCGAGGTGAACTTCCGGGCGTCCATCGCGGAGCGCCTCGCAAGCAACCAGTGTTTGTCGCTCCAAAAGTTCTTGTGGCAGCGGATCGCGACTTGGAGACGCCGGCGGCCCCAATCCAAACGACGGGTGCACCAGTTCAAGCAGAGGCACCTCGCGCGTCACGCCTTCGTAACGCTCGACGAAGTGCTTCCTGTACTCCTGTAGCTCCAACGCCGCGCCACGAAGCATCAGCTTCGCAAGCAGCCGGACGTCGTCCAAGACGTCGATGGAGAGTGTACCCGTTGTGGACCGTATGGCGTCAGTCTGAGACGCACTCTCGGCTGCCGGGAGAATCGCGAGCTGCATCGCATCAATTGCGTCGTAATCGTCGTTTGTCCGACTCGACACGGAGCGTTCATCGAGTGTTGCAAGCGCGTCCAGCACGGCCACGGCGTCGGCAGTACGTCCAGACTCGCGCGCTTCGACGCGGGCAAGAACCTCCCGCGGCGGATCGGGAGTCGCCGGATCAATCCCAAGTTCGTCCACGAAGAAACCGGCCTGCCACAAATCTTCTAGGAGGCGAAAGCACTCCTCCGAAGTTTCATCGTACTGCTCGTGCAACAGCACGGAAAGCTCTTGCATGGAAACCGGAGACTGCGCCTTGCCCTCGAGGAAGTGCACGGCTTCGGTCGCAGTAAAGGTCATCGGCGTATACGTAAGGCCTTTCTGGCCTCGCCCCGTGCGTAGCGGATGATACGCCGTATATCGGTCGCCTCGACGCAACATCGCGTCATTGACCGTGACGCGAATCTTTTTCCGAAATTCAGGCTCTTCTCGCCATTGCGCTATGAGTTCTGCAAGCCAACCCATGTCGACTCGCGTGCGCGTGTGCATCTCCGGTTCGACTTCCAACGTGGTTCGCTCACCGATCGCAACACGGGAGATCGCGGCAAACAGACCAAACGGCGTTGATCGCGTCGAAGCACGCAGCGCGTACGCGAGAAGCCGCCGGAGGGCACGAGCAGACACCTCTTCACCCGCGAGCCATTTCGCGAGTTCACGTGCGAGCGCCGGCGACGCAACACGTATTGCAACACGAAGTTCGTGATGGCTCGCAAGGAGCTTCTTGAGGTTTGCCTGCCAATCACCGGCATAGAGTCCCAACCCGACGTCGTACGGCAGAAGGGGCGTACGCACGTAAACAATCGGCGTGCCGGCCTCGTTGAGTAGCAACCGATGCGTTTCCATAATCACACGCGGTTTCGTTGTTAGTAGGCCAAAGTTCCCCTTGGCCGCAGGCTATGGATTCTCTAGAACTCCCTCGCGACAACCGATCGAGGCGCCGGTTTGACGATCGTATTCCCACCGCACGCTGTGTATCGGCCGCGATAGAATCCAAGCCCCGACCGTCTCCTCGGTGGGAATGATGTCGATAATCTCCTGGCCGGCGAGGGCCGCAACGACCTCGCCCGGCGCTAGTGTGCGGAATATGGGGCTGAGCAACTGCCGTCCAAACCGTCGATCGCCCTTTTCGGTGTCAACGGTTCGGTACACGAGCACATCGAGCGATCCCGGCCCAAGGTTGAGCAGCGTGGTATGTCTGTCCGCTTCCACAAGCGTCGCGGCACGCGCGTGGCCGACGCGGTACCGCGCAAGAACCAGGCTCGCCCCCGACGTCCGGGCAGCCTCGATCGAATCCGTCGCGCCGAAGAAAAGATCCGGGTTCCAGTCAGAACGTAGTTGGGTCGCTAAACCCTCAGAATAGAGCGCCGCCGCCGCTGCGTGAGAACGTACGGCAAAGACTGTTGGGTCCCCATCGGTCGGAAGCGACCCCAATATCTCGTGAAGCCGTGAGAGAACGTCTGCCACCGAACCTATTCTCGCATTGCAACCCTACTGCACGAAAGTATCACTATTGATAGCCCTCGTAAGCCGCCCACTAACTCGGGAAGAGCTGGGTTAGCGCCGGATCCATTGCCATTTCTGAAACCTCGACCGCGTCAGCGCCGAAGTTGCGCAGTGTGCCGCGTTTGTAGTTCGCGGTTCCAAGCGATTTCGCAAGTACCACGCCATTGCAGCCGACGACGTCGAGACGCAGCTCGGCATACGAGTCACCATGAAAGCTGGATTGTTCGATTCGCAGAGACGGCACAATGATCGCGCTCGCACCAGCAGCGCTGCAAAGTGATTGGGCGGTAGCGATGACGGTCAGGCGATCCATGGGCGCTGCGGCCGTCGCGGTGATCTTTCGCGTCTCGAGCTTGCCCATGAACGAGTGCATGATGTCGTCGGCGTGGGGATCGGCGAGTCCCGGCTGCGCGAACGGCACGACGAGGTACTTCGCCGCCGGGTCCAAGTGCGCGGCCGATGCCGGCGGGTCCGCCGCCGGCTTCGCCGGCGGATAGTCGGCAATCGTAGCTTGCGCGAATGCAGACGTTGCGTCTGCGATCGCGCCGTTAAAAGCATCGTCGACCACAGCGTCGAGGTTCGAGCTGGTGAAACCGGAGGTGGTGCGGTCGGCGGTCGTCGTCTTCGACCAGTGTACGACTCCGTCACAACCGATTTCGTCGAGGCGGAACTCGACGTGCGTCGGGTATTTAGTGACGTTCATAAGAACCGCATAGACCATCTTCACAGTCTGCTCATCTCGTCCCTCGGGAACGAGGAGCCCGTCCGCGTGGTATTGTGCGCACAACGACGCCGCATGTTCTACGGCTTCGAGATGATCCATCGGCGCCGCGGTCGTTACCGTAATATGCGCCGCATCGAGATCTTTGCTGAGATCGCTCCTCACGGCACTCGCGTGCTCATCTTTGCCATCCGGCTGATCGTAGGGAATCAGCACGTAGGTTTTGCCCGACGCTACCGGTGCCGCTGCGGGGGTTTGCGCGTTGGCATTCGCCATCCCGGCGATCGCCAGGGTAAAAGCTAGAAGAACGAACTTCGACATAAATGCGATTTTCATATACTGAACTGATATCGACCGGACCCCAACGGGACTTTATGCTCCTGTCCGGTCCTTTCGGCCCATGTTACAATAGTTGCGTGAACTACTACCTTGACGTCTGGCGTGGATATGCCGACTTCTCGGGACGGGCGCGGCGCAAAGAGTACTGGTACTTCACGCTCTTTCACACCGTCATGGCGGTCGTCGGCCAACTGTTGGCCGGCGGGTTGTACAGCGAGAACCGCACGATCGGAGAGATATTCGAAGGGACCGTGTTTCTCTATATCGTCGCCTCGATTGTCCCGACACTCTCCGTGACCGTGCGCCGTCTGCACGACATCGACAAGAGCGGCTGGTGGTACTTCGTCGCATTTATCCCGGTCGTGGGAGTGTTCTGGTTGCTGATTCTCACGTGCATCGACGGTACTAGCGGCCCAAACCAATACGGCCCGGATCCCAAAGCTCTCGACGTCGTTCCCGCACCACTCACGAGTAGTGAATCTACGGCGTCGCGGTGAGCATGCTTCGCGGGGTTGCGTTTGCAGCGCTCGTCGCGACGCCCTTCGGCCTTGTCGCGTGCGGTGGCGGTGGCGTCGGGCTTCCTTCGAGCGGTTCCACTGTCACGGCGCCCGCACCAACGTCCACACCGGCCCCGACATCGCTTACCGGTCTGCTTACCGGACCCGGCGGCGCATGGGGACCCGTAGCGCTTGCAAATGCACTCGAATATCCCGTGCAGAGCGGGTACAACGGCGCGGGGCAGACCGTGGCAATCATTATGGATGCGTTTCCAGCTTCTTCTGACCTCGCCGCGTATCAAAGCTATTTCCAAATCCCGCAGACCGGGCGATCGATTCTCAATGTACCCGTCGATGGTGGTCCCGACGCCGGCAATACTGTCACCGAAGTCACGCTCGATACGGAGACGATCGCCGGCCTTGCGCCCGGCGCAAACATTCGCATCTACGGCGTCCCCGCGCTTTCACGCACCGCGCTCAACGATGCGCTCGCTCTGATCATGAGTGATGGTGTGGCGAGCGTTGTGAACTACAGCGCGTCAGGATGCGAAAATCCCAACATGGCGGCAACCGACGCGACCTTGAGCCAAGCATCAACGTTAGGCATCGCCTTTATGGCGTCGGCAGGCGATCAAGGCAACGAATGTGGAGCAAACGGCATCTTCCAGGTTGGCGTCGGGTATCCAGCCAGCGATCCCTACGCGGTGAGCGTTGGTGGAACCGAGACCAATCCGCCGTTTATGCTCACCAGCTCCACCGCGTGGAACGACAACAGTTGTTCCGCTGGTCAATGCGCGACGGGCGGCGGCATCTCGCAATATTGGCCGACGCCCTCGTATCAGGTCGGTCTGTCCGGCGCTTCGCACACCTTTCGCACGGTTCCCGATGTGGCACTGCCGGCCGAATACACCTCCGTCTATGTCAACGGAGCATGGAGGCCGTTGAATGGAACGTCGTGGAGCGCGCCGGAGTTTTCCGCACTCCAGGCCGAAGCCAATGAATATTGTAAGGCTCGGTTCCAGTTCCCAACGAACAACAGTTACTATGTGCGCGCAACGTCACTCACCACATTCATCGACGTGGTTTCGGGCAACAATCAATTCGATGGCCAGACGCCGTACTACAGCGCGGGACCCGGCTTCGATGCGGTAAGCGGCAATGGGGTTCCGTACGGGATGCCGTTCGCCCAGACGCTGTGTCCAAACCGCGGGCCGGCCGCGGCGCGCCGCGCGTTCGATTTCAGTCATGCGCCACCGCCACAGACATTTAGCGCGCACGTAGCTGCGCCGGCGCTGCGCGGCCTCACCGATCAGGGTGAACGCGCAGCATCGGCCACGATGGACGTGCAACTCGTCATGCGCCCGGGCAGCGCAGTTGCGAGCAATGAGGCGCAGGCCATTGCGGCGCTGAAATCGGCGGGTTTCACGATCGCGCAACAGTTCGCAAATCATCTCATCGTTGACGCGCAAGCGCCAACGTCGGTGGTCGAAAGCTATTTCTCCACAACGATCCACACCGTCTCGCAACCGCGTTACGCAAACGAGTACACGCCGGTAACCGCGGCGACGATCCCGCTGGACCTCGCGCCCTACGTCGCCGGCGTCGTGCTCGACAACATCGTGAACATGGGCACGCCGCTATGACGACGCTCTGCGCGCTTTGTCATCCCGAGCGTAGCGAAGCGTAGTCGAGGGACGAGCGGTGATTGCTTCACTGTTGGCTCAATACGTGCTCGCTTCCGCAGTGGTGGTTTCGTCACCGACTCCAAGACCGACGCCGTATCCCTGCACAGTCTTCGTTTGGAAATCGAAAGAGATCGAAGATTCGGTCGGAAAATCGCACGAGACGCCAAGTTTCGATCCGAACAAAATGGGGCCGGTCTGGCGCAAGGCCTACGACGACGGCGACCTCACGTTCAAGCCATGCGGCCCCAACGATCCTCGTCCGTCGATAACCTATCCATCGCCATCCCCCTCACCCTGATGTGTCTCCTACGAGTAGGTCTTGCGCGATCGACGAAAAGTTGTATCCGCCGTTGCTTGCCTCAAAAATCCAAACGAGATCAAACGCGTCTTTTCCCGGCCACTTATTCGGTGCGGCCGCGCTCAAGCGCTGGGCGATGAGCGGTATGTGCTTGTGTTCCCACGCGACCAAGACGACGCCGCCCTCCCTCTCAATCGACTGCACGAGGAGATCTTCCTGACCGACCAGGTATTGTTGCTGCACTTTGAGTGACAAGGCGTGCGCGAGCGGCGTAACGGTTTGCTCGGCGCGAAGACTCTTACCGACATCGTCTCCGTCGACCATCACCGGCTTATCGCTCGTACCCGCGGCGTAGATTGCCGTCGGGGTGCTTATACCCTCAACCCACGGTCTGCGGAAGAACGGGATCAGCGCGCCGGCACGCTGCCAGCCGCGCACGATAAGCGAGTTTTTGTCACTCGTACCATCTTCGTCAACGCCATGCGGCGGCGGAACCGTGGGCTTCTCAGCGTGTCGGATAAGCATAATCGTCGTCGGCATCCGCAGTACATTCAACCGCCCGCTCCGCGTCACCCTACTTTGATGGCCGTTTGAGCGCGAGTGCGAGTGCGCTGTACTAGAATGGCCATATGTTGCGCATTACAAGATCTATCGTCGCCTTTGCCATCGGTGCCATCCTCACGGCAGCCGTCGCCAGCGCGGATCCAACCGGACCGACCGAGCAGAGCGCGCTTGCGGCTGACGACAGCATTTCGCACGCGCTGCTTGCAAACGATACAAAGACGTTGCGCGGCCTTCTCGCCGACGATTGGATCGTCGTCACCGCGCAAGGGGGCTACGACGGACGCGCCGACATTCTCGAAGCGATCGACACCGGTGTGTGGACGCATACGCAGGTAGCGACCTCGAGTCCGCGCGTGAAAATCTACGGCACGACCGCACTTGTCACCGAGCATGCGACGGTCAGCGGCATGTCGCACGGCAAACCGTACACCAACATTCAGGAATGTCAAACCGACGTGCTCGTGTGGAAGGATGGCGCTTGGGTCTCCGAGCTGCTGCACGAGTCGTACAGCACGCGCGCACAGACGAACTGCTAGGTTCCCGCGGCGGACCCGCGCGAAAGACGTATTTCACGATCAGACGGTTGAGCGTGACGTTGGCTGCCGGCGAACCGTAGTTGATGTAGATGTCACCATTCTTCGTGCGCGTGTGAAACCCGAAGGCGAAATTGTTCCCGGGTTCCGTGACGAAGCCGCCCAGGCCGTTGATGCCGCGCAAGCCGAGCGAGACGTTGGTCGACGCGTTGATGTTGTATCCGACCGACACGCGGCGCAGCCACTGCGATTCGAGCACGCCGGTCACAAGGTCGCGTTCGAACGTTCCGTCGTACTCGAGCCCGAGCGTTAACTTGGAACCGATCGGGCGCGATGTCGACGACGTGTAGTAGTGGATCCAATTTCCCCCGAAGCTGCCCCAGTTGGCGCTCACGTCGAATCGGCGTCGGGCTTCCGTCGCGGTAGCCGATCGGGACCGACATCAGGTTGTACGGCACGTCGGTGCCCGCGAGGTAGCACGGAAATCCCGTGAACGATGATATTCCGACGATCGGGTTTTCGGGTCGAGAGCGTACAGCGTTGCCGGAATGGAAGGGATGGAATACTGGCGCAACAGGCTGACGGTCGGGCCGATGCCGTCGAGCGAGAATTGATTGTGGAAAATCGCGCCAATATACGCACCGGAGTCGGCTTCGTGGACCGCACCGCTTTGATCGTGAAAGCGATCGCCCAGAATTTGGAAATTCCAACTCTTCACGCCCGGCGCGGTTCCGTTGAAGTTCATGTAGCCTTGTAGGCCGCGGATGTCGGAATTTTCGGTGTACCCGTCGATCGGGTTGTAGTTCGGGCTGATGTCGACATAGCCGAGGAAGATCTCATAGTTGTTTTGGTGTTCGTCGATGAAGCCGTTGGCGGAATGTGCGGTCCCTTGCGGCACCCACGATCCGTGCTCGACCGCGTAGTTGAAGTCGTAGACGAATTTGGTATGCAGGTTGCGGCCTTTGAAACCCGCTTCCACTGTGTTGTCGTCGCCGTTGATGCTGTGGTGCGCCAGCACACCATCGACGTAGTATTGGAATGTCTGATCTTGCAGTGCGTGTTTCCACCCGAACGCCTGATCGTTGAACGTCTCGCCCGTCTGCGCGTTGTAGCCGTGAAAGGTGAGCACGCCGAAGCTCTGCAGGCCGGAGACGCCCTCGATCTTCATTCCGCTGTCGAACGGCCCGACGCTCGGCGAATAGAACACGAGGTTCTGCGCGCTGATGATGTTCGAGTAGCCGTTGGGATTGGGATTGAGATACTGCGCGCCTTGCGCGAAGAACGGCCGGTACTCGACGAGCTGGCGTTCGAATTCTTGGGGCGCAATCGTTTGCTGATCGATCTCGACGTTGGAGAAATCGGGATTCAGCGTGCCCACCAGATTGATCGTCGACGTCACCGGCACGCTTACATCGGCGCCGTAATAGCGCGTCGGCTGCGGAAAGAACGTCCCGTCTGCCTGCTGGTAGTCGGAACGGTCCGAACCGCTGCTCGAGAGCGCAAACACTTCGAGCCGCGGCTCCGGGCGCGCGGAACTAATTTTTGCAAGCGAAACCGTAACGCCCGGCCAATAGCGCAAATCGCTGAACGTCGGCCAGCTTCCCGCGCCTGAGTCCTGCATGAGCCCATCGAACGCCCACGTGTAGTGCTCGGCCGTCGAGGCAACGCCGCGGTAGAAACCGATGCGCCAAGTATTTGCGCCACCGTGGATGCGCATCGACGCAAGCGGAATGATCATCACGGCACGCCATTCACTTCCCTCCACCTTGCCGGCGGCTTGCCAATCGGGACGGTAGCGGACGTTTTCCGTCGCCTGCTGATAGCGTACGCCGCGCGGCGTCGTCTCAAAGAGATACGCCTGCGAACCCGCCCCGCTCGTGTCGATGCCGACGGATACGAAATCGTCGGTGCCGAAGCCGACGTCGTTGGTCGTTTGGGTCGCGACGATCGGTGCTTTTTGCGGAGCGACGAACGCGACGTAGAGATTCTTGTCGTCGTACAAAAAGTAAGCGGTCGTAGCGTCCGGCGCGTTGCCGCGCGTGGTCACGTCCTTCCAGGGCGTATCGCCGGGGACTTTACCGGTTTGCCAAGCCGGGTCCGCAAGGCTTGGATCGAGTGCCATGGGATGCGGCGCCCGTACCGCCGTGAACGAAAACGTCGAAGTGACGGCTCCTTGAGCACGCGCAGATAAGGCCGCGAGTGCAAGGATCGCACTGCAGAGAGCAATGAGGGGCGTCCGCATCGTGCGTCAAGTATGGCTTGCACGGAACGGAAGCCTTCTCAACGCTCAATCAAAGATTTCTCTTTACACTGTGTCATCCTGAGCTCTCTGTCACCCTGAGCTTGTCGAAGGGTCGCTTAGCTGCAAATTTCCCGGCAGATGTTCCGGCATATTTCCTGGCAGCAGTGATCCATCGGACTCTGACAGGTAAGACACATGCACGCGTACGTGCAGACCTGTTGGCACGTCACGCCGCCCATGGCATGAACACTGCCGACGGCCTTCTCGATGTGTGCGGGGAAATAGTACTTACCCGAGCCCGTCAGGAACTCGCTCTTCTGCGCAGACGTACCCGCGGTTGCCAATTTCCGCAGCTTCGCTGCGATATTAGTGTAACCGGCTTTGTCCGCGCGATTAGCCGCGAGGGTAATTGATGTGTTGGCTGTATCCATGTCCAGCCGACCCTTTGGTGCGGCACCCATTGCTGTCACCGTCCCGTGCTCGAACGTGAGCTTCACGCCTTTCGCCTTGGCGATGGCGAGGAACGGGGCTTGCTCCGATGGTGTTATTGGACCCATCATATCGGCGCCGCCGCTGGCCGCTAGCGCTGCGCGAATTCCGGTTACCCCTGAGAGCATCGCACACGCAGCCGGCGCAGCAATCGTTGAAATAAAGTGATGTCGTTTCACGAAACACACCTCCGTGCCCAATACAATGGACACAATCTCGACGGGTTCCTTGAGCTTTACGGACTAGACCACTGCCACCCTGAGCTTGTCGATGGGTGGGTCATCCCGAGCGTAGCTAATGTGGCGAGGGCGCGACGACCGGTACTGCGAGCCGCCGAAGTTGGTCGGCGGGAATCACCGCTTTGAGCTTCACCTGAAAGTTCGCAACGGTCGCTCGACGGTGGGGATCCTCGTGCGCGGCGTGTATGGCGCTAAGCTGTTGGATGTCGGTTGAACTCAGTGCCGGCGGCGCGCTCAACGTTGCGAGTGTGACGCTTCCGCGGCTGATATCTGGATGCGGGGACGAAACCGGCGCGTTCGCGCTGATCAACGCATCGACTTTGCTGCGCACGCTGGGATCGGTAATTCTGGCGAGAATCTCGTCCGGCTCGTTGGGTTCTTTCCAGTCCTGCGTTGAGGTTGCAACGGTAGGGGAAGCTGCTTTTGCTTGAGATTTCTTTTGGGATTGTTTCGGTAGCGTATATGTCGTGACAACGGTCAGCACGCCGTCTTCAGCCGTCTGCGCCTGAGGAAGGCCCACGCCGACCGAAATAACCTGCAGCTGAATCATGGGCTTTCCACGGTTGCCGTCGGTTCCACAAATAGACGTCGGGCAGTTCGGGCCAAAGGTCAGTTGTGTAATACCGCCGCGTATGTTGGGCGGGCCAACGTTGGAACCGCTGCTCCACCACGTAGAGTGTGCTGCGGCCGACACCAAAGTGCCGGGCAAGAAGATACCTATTCCAGCTATTGGCAGCGTGAGGTACCAGCTTCCGCGACTACCATTCCACGTGAATTCTTGCGATCCGCAACCGCCCTCGTTGCCCGAATTGCGAATGAAATACTGCCAGGTCCACTGCACCTTTTCCGTCGTTTTCGTTTTCGACGTGATCTGCTCGTTGGTCAAGATCGCGAGCGCAAGCACGGGGTGAATCTCGGTCCACCCGCCATGGTGTACGCCGTCGACGCCGAGCACTCCCGATGCTACTGCGAAATCGCCGTTGGTGCTGCTGCCGATCTGGCCCGGCTGCCAAAACGGGTCCCCAAAATTGTTGATCGTTTCGGTCGAGTCGAATTCGAGGCCGAGCGAAGCTTGCCCGGAGTCAAGCGACTCGGTTACCGGAATGTACGGGTCGAGTCGCATGTTGATGTCGTTGTCGTTGGGCCAGCTCCCCGATGCGCCTTCCCACTCGATGTATCCGATGTCGGTTACCGTGTTCCAATTGAGGTGACCGGGGAACGGGTCACCACTGCACTCACCCGCAAAACTGAACGTCGCATCTTGCGGGTTCCATTCAGTCGGTTGGGTCGTACATGCCGAGTTCGGTGGATAGAATCCACCCGGACCGCACACATTATTGAAATTCGGTGATTGGTTGGAGTTCTTTTCTTGGTACGCCCAGATCGGATTGACCGGAAACCCGTTCGCATCGACATCTTGCGTCGAACGCCACACGAGGTCAAATGGGGCCTTACCGGCCGGATATCCTGAGAAAGTCAGTGCGCCGGCAGGGCGGGGCAAAAGGCCCGCGACCAATACAAAAACGATTACGATTAGTGTGGACTTTGACATCAAGGTCCCCTCTCGCGAGCACTAGGGCCACTATACTCCCCGGCTAGGTGGCGCACAATGAGCCCGATGCTAAATGACTACGGTTCGCGCCTCGCCAACTGAATTGGTAGGGTGACAACGGCAGAACAGACGGCCATCGCCGACGAGTTGCGCGCGCATTATGCACGCGTGGCGCCGCTGTTGCATGCTGCATTCGGCGGGATGCCGATGGTCAGCGCCTCGTTTCCCCAGGGACTAGGAACAAAGGCCTATTGGCACACCAAACCGCTGCCGCTTGAACCATCAGTCTTTGCGTGGTGCCTCGATAAGCTGCAGGCGGTCGAGTTTCATTCGTGGTTCCCAGCCCCCGGCGCACACGACCGCTGCGGCGTTGCCCGCATCTTCCTCGAAGCAGCCGCCGAGCCGCAACTATGTCAGGCCGCAAGCCTCACACGCTCTGCACTGAACGCGGTCGGCCTCGACGCGATGTTGATGCTCGACGGCACCGGCGGCATCGCGCTGCTTGTGCCCTTCGACGACCAGCCGAACTACAACGATGTTCGCATCTGGCTGCACGGACTCGCCAACGCGCTTGCGACCGTGCACGGCGGCCTCTTCACCACCGAACCCAACACGCACGGCGGCTCGCTCGTGCACATTCACGTCAGCCACAACGCGCCCGGGATGTTCAGTGCGCTCCCGTACAGTGCACGCGGCCTCGAAAACTTGCCGATCGCACTGCCGATCCCATGGGAACTGCTCGACACGATGCCAACCACGAGCATTACGGTCGCCGACTTCCCCGCGCACTTCGCGCAATACGGCGACACGTTGATGATCGAACGCCACCGCATCGGCGAACAGAACTTCTCGAAGGTGAATGAACGCGTCGCCCCGAGCTTGTCGAAAGCTCACTCAACCGGCCCCATCGCCGCTGCCATGCACATTCTGGCCGACGGCGTCACGCGCAGCGCCGACCAGATCCTCGACGAAGCGGTCAAAGAACGTCTGCTCGCCGCCGACTACAAGCCTCACTACATGTATACCGCGCTGATCGAATTCATTTCGCGCGCGATCGGCGGTGGCCGCAAGCCATACATCGTGCAAGACGAGCATCGAAATTTCCGGATCAACGAACCGGCCGACGATTGGCCGAACCTCAATCCGCCGCCGCCGCGCGCGCCCGATCCGCAGGCGCAAGCGCTCGCCGCGCGCCTCGCGACAACCGCGACCGGCAGCGATCCCGCCGCGTTCGAAGTCGCCGTCTGCGACGCGTTCGCGCACATGGGCTTTCTCACCAATCACGCTGGCGGCTACAAAGCTCCCGACGGCTACGGCGACGCGATCCTCGGCCCGCTCGGCTACCGCGTGATGTTCGAATGCAAGACGGGCAAAGGGAATGTCACCCAACCCGACGCCTTCGAAGCCGCGAAATATAAGGATGCGTTCCACGCGCAGTACTGCACGCTAATCGGCCCGGCGTTCCCCGACGAAAACGAACTGACGCAAGAACTGAAGACGCACGGTGTCAGCGCGTGGACGCTCGACGATCTCACGACCGCGCTTCTCGCCGGCGCGAACGCGTACGAACTGCGACCGTGCTTCGAACCGGGCTACGCCGCCGACGGCTTGATGGATCTGCTCTGGAACCGCGACCACGGCCTAGGCAAACGCGTGCGCGTCGTCGCGGCGCTGATTCAACAAGC
>CAWIZU010000004.1:0-6061 GCA_963840635.1 Vulcanimicrobiota bacterium
CGCAACGCTCCTCCCGCAAGCGGTGTTGGAAGCTCCGAGAGGTTATGATATGACACAACAGACTGAGCGTGCAATTTTGGCCGGCGGCTGTTTCTGGGGCGTCCAGGAGCTGCTGCGCAGTTACCCCGGGGTCATCTCGACGCGCGTCGGCTACAGCGGCGGCGAGGTCGCCAACGCGACCTATCGCAATCACGGCAATCATGCCGAGGCCGTCGAGATCGTCTTCGATCCCGCGCAGATCAGTTACCGGCAGTTGCTCGAGGTCTTCTTTCAGCTGCACGACCCGACGACGCCCAACCGCCAGGGCAACGACCGCGGACCGAGTTATCGCTCCGCGATCTTCTACACGACCGACGAACAACGCCGCGTGGCCGAAGAGACGATCGCCGACGTGAACGCTTCAGGGTTGTGGCCGGGCAAAGTGGTGACCGAAGTCGCGCCGGCGGGTCCGTTCTGGGAAGCCGAGCCCGAGCATCAGGATTACCTCCAGAAATATCCGGACGGCTACACGTGCCACTTCATCCGTAAGGACTGGAAACTTCCGCAAACGACGCGCGCGACTTAAGCGCGCAGCGTCCCCGGAAGCACCGCGCGTAAGTGCGTGCCGCCGCGCACCGTGCGATGGCTGGCGGTGAACTCGCGCGCAAGTTGCGAGACGATGTATAACCCGCGACCGCGTTCGGAGTACACTTCTAGCGGAAGCTTGGGATTGAGCGAAAAGCCCGGACCGTTATCGAGCACGTTCAACACCGGCGAGGCTTGGGTCAAATCCAGGCCGACTTGGATCGGCGTACGCGCGTGACGCACCGCGTTCCCCACAAGCTCGAAGAAGATCGTGTCGGCTGCGAAACGATCGTCGGCGTTCAGGCCGCCGCTGCTCAGGATTGCACCCATCGCGCTGCGCGCACGGTGCGCAGCAATGCCGTCGTCCCAGGCAAACCTCCAGCTCGGTGCGTACTCGGTGCCGAGCATCGGCTGTTCGAAATAGGTGGTGAGCACCGCGACGTCGTCGTGCGAAATGCCGCCCGCGCCAAGCACCGCATCGCGAATCGCGCCGGCGGCGCACGACGCGGTCGCACCGGTCGTGTTCATCGCCGAGACCGCCTGCACTAAGCGGAACTCGCCTTCTTCGTGATCGTGATTGGCTTCGGTCAAGCCGTCGGTGTAGAGCGCAAGCAACGATCCGGGTTCGAGGATAATGCTCGACACACGCCGGTACCCGTGACGGGTTTCCAGATCGAGGCCGAGCAACAGGTCGTTCTCGACCAGCGGCACGATCGAACCATCCGGTCGTCGTAACAATCCGGGCGGATGGCCCGCGTTTGCGTACTGCATCGAGAACGTCAGTGGATCGATGACCGCAACAAACGCACTTGCGAACGGCGGACGTCCCGAATCCGAGAACACACCGTCGGCGGCCTTGAGCAGCAGTTGCGGATCGGGATTGATCGTCGCCGCCGCGCGGATGCTCTGGCGCACCGCGCCCATCGTCGCGGCGGCCTCGATGCCCGAACCGGCCACGTCGCCGATCGACACCACCAACCGTCCGTCGAGAAGCCGGAACGCATCGTAGAAGTCGCCGCCGACGCGCGTGTTGATCATCGCCGGCTCGTACAACGAAGCAAAGTGAATGCCCGGAACCTGCGCGAGCGCTGCGGGTAGCGCCGCATCTTGGAACGAGCGCGCGATCCGTGCTTGCTGTTCGACGTGCCAATCGTGCCGGCGCGCGGCAGCCAACTGCGCGCGCACGCGCGTCACGAGTTGATCGGCCGAAAACGGCTTGACCAGATAGTCATTGGCGCCGGATTGCAGACCGACGGTTGACGACTCTTCGCCCGCTCGCGCGGTAAGCACGATGACCGGCAGCGCTTGGAGCATCGGATCTTGCCGGATGGCGTGCAGCAGTGCAAGACCATCCATCTCCGGCATCATCACGTCGCTGATCAGCAAATCGAACGGCTCGGAACGCAGTGCGGCTAGCGCTTTCCTTCCGTTGGGAACACCCACGACGTCGTAGTCGCTTCCGAGCAAATGCGTAACGTAGTCGCGCAGGTCGCGATTGTCATCGGCCAGGAGAATTCTCGCTGCGTACGATTTCGGCTCGACCGCCATCGGCGCGCGCAGCGTGGTCGAGGTCTCGATCGTCGCCTGTATTTCGGCAAGATATTGATCGACCGAACTAATCTGTCCGGCGTACTGTTGTTGTTTGATCTGCGACGCGTCGACGTGCGCTGCTCCCAGCGGAATCGTGACGCGGAACGTCGTGCCCTCGCCGAACGTGCTCGCGACGGTGATCGTGCCGCCGTGAAGACGCACGAGTTCGTCGACCAGCGCGAGCCCGATCCCCGTGCCTTCGTGCGAGCGCGCTTGAGCGCTTCGTGCGCGGTGAAACCGCTCGAAGACGTGCGGCACCTGGTCTTCGGGGATTCCGACGCCGGTATCCGACACGGTGAGCATTGCCGCATCGTCGTTGACCGAAACCATCACGCGAATCTCGCCGGCAACGGTAAACTTCAGCGCGTTGGAGAGCAGGTTGAGGACGATCTTCTCCCACATCTCGCGATCGACGAAGGCGTTGTGCACCGGTGCAAACGCGGTGACGAGACGTAACCCGGCGTTCTCGATCGCCGAGCGGAAGACACTGGTCAAGTCGTTGGTCACCGCGCCCAGGTCGGTTTCCTCAAACGCGGCAACCGCACGACCGGCTTCTAGCGCCGAGAACTGCAGCAGCGTGTTGACCAACTTGAGCAGCCGCAATGCATTGCGCCGGGCGGACTGTATCAGCGGCGTTTGCGCACCGTCGGCGGTTCGCAACAGTTCCTCGAGCGGGCCAAGCATCAACGTCAGCGGCGTGCGAAACTCGTGGCTGACGTTACTAAAAAACGCGGTCTTGGCGCGATCCAGTTCGGCCAGGGCCTCGGCGCGTTCGGCGGCTTCGCGTTCGCGCATGATCCGCTCCGTCGTCTCGGTGACCGCGCAGAACACCCCGCCGATGCTGCTCTCGGTGCGAATCGGGCTGTAGGAAAACGTGAAATAGCGCTCTTGCGCAACGCCGTTGGTTTCGAGGGGCAAATACAAATCTTCGGAGTACGTCGCGCGCCCATCATCGATCACACAGTCGAACAGCGGTTTGATCGAGGACCAGATCTCGGCCCAGACGTCTTGCGCGGGCTGGCCCAGCGCCCACGGGTGCTTCTCGCGTAGAATCTCGGCATAGGCGTCGTTGTAGAACAGGATGAGGTCGGAACCCCAGAAGATGACGATCGGAAAGCGCGAGTCCAGACAAATGCTCAGGGCGGTGCGAAGGCTTTGCGGCCAGGCCGCCTCCGGCCCGGCGCACGTCGACGCCCAGTCGACGCTGGATAAGAGACCAGCAACGGTCCCAGACCCAGCCTGTGAAGCCTCGTCAGAAATACTCGTCATTCCGTCTCCGGCACTCCTTTGCGGGCCTCTTACCCAACTTCAAGCGCCTGCATGCCTACCAATCCAACTTTCCTTTCAAGGGCTAAATGGGGGTATGATAAGGCATCGAGTCTCGTCATGAAAGGCCGCAACAATGAGCACCGGAACCATGGTTGAGCGACACGAGCACAAGGCGCCGCAGTGCCACACGAAAGACGCAATCTGCAAAGAGCCGGCCTGCGCCCACGATCACGACGTGGCAGCCGACGTCGAAGTCAGCTGCACGCCGAAACAAGGCAGCACCGACCGCTTCGATTGCGTGCACTCGAAGCCGATGTAGCTCCGGCGCTCGCGCCTAGCGGTTGATCATTGCGGCTTGGCGCTCGTTGTAGCGCGGCCCGGAGATCTTATCGGGCGTGAGCGACGCATCCAGCGCGGCCATGTCGTCCGCGCTAAGATGCACTTTGGATGCACCGAGGTTCTCTTCTAAGTAGCGCACGTGTTTGGTGCCCGGAATCGGCACGATATCCGGCCCTTTGTGCAAGAGCCACGAGATCGCGATCTGCCCGGGTGTCGCCTCGTGGCGCGACGCGATGTCGCGCACGATCGACGCGGCGCGCATATTCGCATCGAAGTTCGCGCCTTGGTAACGTGGATCGCCGCGCCGATAGTCGCCTTCGGGATACTCTTCCGCGCGTTTCACCGCGCCGGTCAAGAAGCCGCGGCCTAGCGGTGCAAAGGGCACGATGCCGATGCCCAGTTCGCGCAGCAACGGAATGATCGTCGGCTCGAGATTGCGCTCCCACAGCGAATATTCGCTCTGCAGCGCGGAGATCGGATGCGCGGCATGCGCGCGCCGAATCGTCTCTTCGCCGACTTCGGAGAGCCCGAGAAAGAGCACTTTGCCTTCGCGCACCAGCTCGCCCATCGCGCCGACCGTTTCTTCGATCGGGACGCTCGGATCCAGACGATGCTGATACAGCAGATCGATGCGATCGGTGCGCAGGCGACGTAGCGATCCTTCGACCGCTTCGCGCACGTGTTCGGGCCGGCTGTCGGTGCCGTTCACCGCGCCGTCGGGGCCAAACGTAAAGCCGAACTTCGTTGCGATCACCGCTTGATCGCGTTTGCCTTCCAGCGCGCGCGCGAGCAGCTCTTCATTGGTATGCGGGCCGTAGGCTTCGGCCGTATCGAAAAACGTGCAACCGAGTTCGAGCGCGCGGTGGATCGTCTTGATCGACTCGTTGTCGTCGCGTTCGCCCGGCCCGTAGGCAAAGCTCATGCCCATGCAGCCCAGGCCGATGTCGGACACCGCGAGCCCTTCGGTACCGAGATTACGTGTTGCTAACATGGCTTGCATAACCCAGCGAAGCCGGGCGCGGTTACCTCGCCCGGCCTACCGTTCGCGGAAGGTTGGTTGGTTACGGCCGCTGCGGCGGATGATTATGCGAGCTGCGGTACTCGTTATTGAATTTCTGCGGATTGTGCTGGAAGTCGCTTTGATGCGAGTGGTAGTACTGCGGGTCTTGGCGCTGGTAGTACGATTGCGCGGTGGAATTGCTGACGTATTCTCGATTTCCGCCGTTGCTGTAGTAATACTGGTGACGGCTGGAATCGTAGATGAGGGTGCCGATGATCGCACCCACGAGGATGGCGGCGGCGGTGTTGGTCGAATTATCAGCCAGCGCAACCGTGGGGGTCATCGAGCCGCCGAACATAGCTATGCAGGCCGCTAGGGAACCTGCGCGAGCGAACGTGGTAAACTTGGGCATTCAATCACTTTCCAATCTGGAACCCAAGCGTACCAGCGCTGCGTAAACGCCGCCATGGTCTAATGCGCGATATTACGCCTCGACGACGATCTTGTAGGTGAAAGTCGCAGCATCCAAGCTATCGCTTCGTACGCCACCGACTTCAGCTTGCGGATACATGAGGAACGGCACCGGATCGCCGCTCGAGCCGGGAAGCGCAACATCATGCGCATCGTTGTAGGCCATGTAATTGCCTTCCCACGCGCCAAAAAGCGTTTTGCGCGCGTCAATCACTTTCGGGTCGTTGGGCGAAAGATTCCCCGGCGGCTCCTCCAGCATCACTTTGCGTACGTCGGCTGCATCGGCCGGGATCCACCCGTACTCGCTCACGAAAATTTCGGCGCGGCAATGCTGCGCTTTGCTGATCGTGGCGGCGTTCGCCCCAAGGCTCTTATAGCCAAAAGCCGACGGCGCAACGCGAATGCCGTACAGATCGCGCGCGGGCAATCCGGATGCGCGCGCAAGCCCAACGACGAGGCCATTGAGATCGGCGCACTTGCCGCCAAAATCACCCGTTTCCAACAGGAACGAGATGTTGCCCAGGCCGCAGCCGCGCGTCTTAGGATTACGATAGGTATTGGTCACGACCCACGCATAGATGCGCTGCGCTTTTTCGAGCTCGCTCGTGGCGCCCGCCGTAATTTTGTCGGCCGTCGTTTTGACGATGCCGTCGGTCGGAATGAACGACGTCGGCGCAGTGTAGAGGCGCCGCTCGTCGGCGCTCAACGTCGATGGCTGCGGCGCCGAGAAGTCGACGTCGCGATTGCGCGTCGTAACCTCCGACGTCACCACGACCGTGCGCGCTTTGGTGCTCGCGGGGAGCTGCGCGTAGACCATCTGCGCGTTCC
>CAWIZU010000005.1:0-65169 GCA_963840635.1 Vulcanimicrobiota bacterium
GGGCTTTCATGGGAATCGTAAGCGAATTGGATTCTTGGCTCGCCGCCGGAACGGCGAATGCAGCCAGGAGCAGGAGTGTAATTGCAAGCTTTTTCATGTCTTCCACGATCTGCAGAAAGCATGAAGAAAGTCTAAAAGCGGATACCGATGTTTGTCATGCGCGTGTGTGCGTATTGTTCGGTTTGCGCAAACCACCGCGCATGGACGCCCAGTGGACCGCTCAGGGCTCCATCGAGATGCGCGTCGCCGGCAAGATTGTAGAGATCTCGGCGCCAGATGACGTCGAAGCGTAATCGTCCCGGCATTCGCGGTGAGCCAGGCGGAACCGACGCTTTGCGCCGAGCCGTTCTGCGGGATGCACGTCGAGCCACCAGGTGCGCAAGCTTATCGACGGCGCGATCTGCCATGCGACCAGTGCGCCGGAGCTGGTGTCGTTGACGTTCGTTCCATTGCGCGTACCGAATGTGGTGAGCCCGATGCGCACGCGTTTGAGGTCTGCGTAGGTGAGATCGAGCTCGTCGCTACTCATCGGGTTGAGCGGCGAGATCGCAAACTCACTATCGTTATATGCACCGAAAACGGTCTGCAGCAGATAGCCGGAACTGGTGCTTCCCTGTAAATCCCACCCGGGCGTCGGGTGCAGGTCGAGCGTCGCCACCGCCTCGTGGCCGGACGTCGTCGTCGCGGTGAGCTCAGGATAGGTGTTGATAAAGCGAATTCCATCGAGACCATACGCGACATTCGCGGTGAGCCAGGGGAGTTTGGCGTTGATTCCTGTGTAGGCACGCGACTGATCGATCGTGCCGGCGACATATGGCGAAACCGCGTGCGTCCAAAACCACCCGGTGCTATCGTGCGTTGCAACCTCCACGAAGGGCGCGACGACGGCACGCGATCGCGCACCGACACGCGCATTGAAGTCAGACCAGAGGTCGTTCGAGTCGAAGGTCGACGAGGTGAACGCATCGGTGCCCCGGTCGCCGGTCAGCGAAGCATACACGTCTGTTCCCGAAGTGCGCTCGTAGGCGAGCTGATAGGACGAAAACGAACTGGCCAATGTTGCCTGATTGCTGCCAATGATCTCACCCGTACCGCTTGCAAGTGCAACTTGAAGCGTTGCATTCGGAAGTGGCAGCGCCAGTGACGCCGTGCCGCGGGTGCGCGTGCCGGTAGCGTCCGACGAATAACCGGCGGCAATTGCATTGGTACCGTTGACGGAGAGGCCGCCGATCGCGCTCGAGCCAGCGGCGACGAGGGATGCGCCGCCAGTCGTCGTGACGGCAAATGTGCCCGCTCCGGCGACATCGCCATATTCGTACGCTGCCGGCACGCGCTCGACGTCGACGTCTGCCGCACTGTTATATGCAATCGTGCGCGTAGGTGGTCCAGCCGTCCGCACTGTTGTAGTCGGGAACACCGTCGAGTACGAGCAATCCGCCGACGGTTGAAACGCTGCGGTCGTGCAGCGATGACGCGAAGAGTGGATTGGCGTTTTCTTCCAAGACGACCCAAGGCGTCAACGAGACGGCCGATTCGGCGTGCGTGTAGGGAAGATTTGCAAGATCGGTATGCGACGGTCCATCGAGTCGCACCGCGTCGTAACGCTGCACGACTGCGGTCACCGTCCCGTCGGCAGCGATCGGCGTTTGAGTCGGCCGGCAGTAATCGCATCGAATGGTCACCGCGGTGCCTGTGCCCTCGATGGCAAAGGTCCCGTCGGTCGAGGTCCGCGCGCGCGCTTCGGATGCTCCCCCGGTGAGGCGGACGGTCGCCCCGGCGATGGGGGCGCCCTCTTGGTCCCGCACGCTCCCTACGACGAGGGGAGTCGGCGCGGCGCCAAGGACAAGCACGGTAAACACCACCAAGCAAGGGTGGTTCATGCATTCCTCAGATTTTGGTCTATACTGGTGTTGATGCTCACCCGCCTCGCCGCTCGTCTCGCCCTCGCCGGTCTACTGCTCTTAACCGCAGTAAGCCTGCGCTTTGCGTATGTCGACGCAGGCGTGCTAACGGGCAGCACCGACATGCTCGCGCCGTCGTCGCAGCCGATGATGCTTGGTGCAATCAACGAAGACGGACGTACAGGTTGGCTGTGTCATCCGGAGATCGCTGCGGGCGCGAAGAGCGCAACGAACGCCGAGCTTCCGTCGGGACCGCGGCCTTAAGAACTATGCGCCCCTGGTGCCTCGTTCTCGCAGCCGCATGTGCGTTGGCAGCGAGTCCTGCAAGCGCGCAAACCTACAGCGCCACACCGGCGCCGCACAGTACGTCGCCTGCGACGATGCACGCGCAAGCCGTGCAACGCGAAATCGTTGAGCGTTTTCATCTCGGGCTCGCCGCGCTCGACGCGCGTCGCTGGAACGACGCGGAAGCGGAGTTCACGCGCATCCTGGCACTGCAGCCGCGCGAGCCGCAAGGCTCGACCGCTGCGTACGATCTCGGTATTGCGCAAGCGCAACTTGGCGAGTTCAACAATGCGGCCGGCTCGTTCGCGCGTGCAATTGCCCTTGACCCCGGTTTTCTTGCGGCAATGGCCAATCTGATTTCCGTTGACGTCAGCCGCGGGGACCTCGCCGACGCGCGCAGCGTTGCAAACCGTTTCGTCTCTTTAGCTCCTGATTCGGCGCGCGCACTCTACGCGCGTGGGCTCGTCGCGCTGCAAAGCGGCGATCTGGGCACCGCGCACGACGATTTCTCCAAACTGCTGCGCAACGATCCGCAGTATGCGGTGGCGCACTACGATCTGGGTATTGTCGAGGTGCGCGCCGGACGATTTGACGATGCGCAGCGCGAGTTTGCTTCGGCGTTGGCGCTCGCCCCCGGCTACGCGCGCGCGCGTTTTGCGCTGGGCACGGTGCTCTTGCACAATGGTGACCGTGCGGGCGCTCGCTCGACGTTCGATCGGGCCGCGGCAGACGCAAGCGATGATCCCGCGCTGCGCGGGCTGGCCATCGAAATGCGAAACGCAATCAGCGCGCCGTAACGCGCGCTTTACACTTTCTTCAGAAGTTCCCGTTACGCTGCGAGCCTCTACTTCTTTCTTGGAGGCTCCCTGTATGCAACGTGCACCTCTAATTGCGGGAACGGCATTTGCTATGGCCGTGCTGCTCGCGGCGTGCGGCGGTAGCGGAGGCGGAACGCCGAGCTTGGGCACGCCGTCGACGAGCAACCCGACGAGCAATCCAACGAGTAACCCGACGAGCAATCCCACAACCAATCCGACGATCGTGCCGACCGCAGCGGCTACGAATCCGCCGAGCATGCCGTCATCCGCGACGATCAGCGGCTCAGCCGTGCTCGTTGGACAGAACGGGCACACGCTCTACGTGTTTAGCGCTGACACCGCAAACACGTCGAATTGCGGCGCATCGGGCGGTTGCAGCGGCATTTGGCCCGCATATTCAGCGCCGGCAGGCACAACCGCGCCGGCGAATAGCGGATTCGGAATCATCACGCGTAGCGACGGCACGCTGCAATGGACGATGGGCACGCAGCCGCTCTACGACTACGCCGGTGATAGTGGATCGGGGACGGTGAACGGCCAAGGCATTACGAGCTTCGGCGGCACCTGGACCGCAGCGCAGCCGGCATCGACTTCCACGCAACCGACATCGACGCCGTACAATCCGTACACGGTCGGACGGCGACCCTAATATGCGCAGCCTCTTCGCAGCCGCCGCGGCACTGCTTGTAGCAGTCGCGGCGGTACGGGGCCAGCAGCAGCCCGGGCGCACGATCGAGTTGACCGATCAACTCGGACGGCGCTTCACGCTGGCTGATCTGCGCGGCCGGCCAACACTCGTGACGTTCGTCTCTGCGCACTGCGATGGCGTGTGCCCGCTCATCGAATCGCAGATCGCGGCTGCGGCGCAGCGTCAGCGCGAAGAGCACGGGAGTCTGCGCTTCTTGACAATCACGCTCGATCCCGAGCGCGATTCACACGCGGATCTTGCCCGCATCGCGCGCACCTTCAACGCCGATCCGGCGTACTGGCTGATTGCCGGCGGCGATCCCGCTTCGGTGCATCGGCTTATGACCGAATTCGGCGTCGAAGTATCGCGTGGCTCCGACGGATATGCTGATGCGCACACCACCTTCATCACCGTGCTTGGAAGCGATGGTCGCGTTGCGGGCACGATGCTGCCGCGAGCGGGACGCAATTGAAGACACATATTTTGGCTGCGCTCGCTCTTGTCGCGTCACTCGGCGGATGCACGGCGGGCGGCATCGACGCAAGCGTAGCCGGTTCGGGTAATGTCAGTAGCATAACGACGGTCGACGTGAGTATCGCTGCATTCGGTTCGCAAACGACGCCGGTCGGCAACGCACTCGGATTCTCACCGGCTGCGATCAACATCGCGGTCGGCTCGGGCGTGCGCTTTGTCAACGTCGACAATACAACCCACACGGTGACCGCAATTCCTGGTGCGAGTGCCTTCCCCGTCAACTCGCCCTTTACGGCCTCTGCGCTGCAACCCGGCGCCACGAGCGATCTTTCGGGCGCGTGGGGAGCGGGCGCATTGCAGCCTGGCGGTTCGTCGGGAGTCTTCATAGCAAATACGGCAGGCACGTATCTCTACGGCTGTTTCTTTCACTACAGCGGCGGCATGCGCGGAGTGATCATTGCTCATTAAGATCTTCTTGCTCGTGGCGATGCCGCTTTTTGCGCAGCGCTATCACTTCTCGTGCGAGCAATGTCACACGGTTATCCCGGAACTCAACGCCTTCGGCCGAGCGTTCTTAGCGCGCGGCTTGCAGTTGCCGCTGCCCAAACACGGTACGACCGGGATTGCGTTGCGCTATCAACTTCAATATCAAGTCGATCCGGTCAACAGCCGGCGGTACACACCTGGCGGCATCTTGCTCACGAATTGGGATATCGGTGCGATCTCTGCGTTCGTGCACTACAATCTCGGCGCGCAGGGCGGTCCGGCCGGAATGTATCTTGGATTTCTTACCAACTACAACGCGCATACGCAGGCGCTGTATACCGGCGGACTCTTCGAGTTGCCGCTGTGGCAGTCACCGGGCCAGCGGCTCGACGATCTCCAGCAATACGGCTACTACGGCGCACACGTCGGTCTCAACGATCTGACCCTTGCATCACCGCGCTGGGGCGGTATGTACGAACGCACGGTCGGGAGCACGGTGCTCGATGCGGTGATGGACATTGGCGAATTCAAGGGCGCACCGTATGGCGGCGTGCCGGTTCCGACCGGTGCGACGACGTCTGCGCAATCGCCCGAGATCTCGCTTTGGGCGCGAGCACCGATCGGTGACGCGTTCTCGGTTGGCGCACAAGCGATGGAAGGCACGCGGCGTATCGTGCTCGTCGGGAGAGCGCCGTTCGACGATACCTACACGCGCAGCGGAGTCGATGGTGCGTGGAACTATGGGCGCTTCCAGCTCCAAGGCGAGCAGTGGTGGGGACGCGACTTTGATGCCGACGGCTTCGGGACGTTGATCGGCAGCTCTGGTGGATACGTGCGCGGGAAATACTATATCGGCGATGGCGACCACGCATACGTGGCGGTCCGCTACGACGCGTATCAGAACCCGATTATCACGCGAGACGTCACGTACTACGGTGCACTCATGATCTTCCAACGAGCGCGTATCGTCTTCCAGCAGGTCCAGACGATCGGTTCAACCGGAAGCTTTGGGGGAGCCCTAACGATCGCGATCCCCGCGCCGCTAAAAATGTAGCGGTGCGTAGCCTGGTGAAAGGGTAGTCATGCGCATTTTGGTCGTCGAGGACAGTCTACCGGTGGCTAACGCCGTGCGCGCAATGCTCGAACGGCGCAAATACGCGGTAGACGTCGCCACCGACGGCGATACCGGCCTGGATTTTCTCCTGCGCGACGCATACGACGCAGCGATTCTCGACGTGGGTCTGCCCAAGCGCGACGGATTCGAGATCGCGCGCCGCGCGCGCGCGCTTAGCATCACGACGCCGATCCTCATGCTCACGGCGCGCGAAGGTATCGAAGACCGCGTTACCGGTCTCGATTGCGGCGCCGACGATTATCTCGTCAAACCGTTTGCCGAGGAAGAGCTGGTCGCGCGTCTGCGTGCGCTTGCACGCCGCGCCAAGCAGCCTATCGTCGATCACGTTGACGCCGGTCCGCTGGCGATCGATGTCGCGGGGCGCAGCGTAACCTACGAAGGCCGGCAAGTCGACCTCGGCGCAACGGAGTTTCGCCTGCTGGAATTTCTCGCTCGCAACGCGGGGATCACGTTCTCGCGCACGGACTTGCTCGAACGTATCTGGGACTACGAGTTCGATGGGTCGAGCAATATCGTGGACGTCTACGTCAGCCAGCTACGGCGCAAGCTCAGAAAAGCCGGGGCCGGTGACGTCATCACAACGGTGTGGGGCGTCGGGTACAAGTTCGAGAAGTGATCGCGCGGCTCGTCGGCGCGTATCTCGGCATCTTTACCCTGGTTCTTGCTGCGGCATCGTTTGCGCTCTACTTGTTTTTATCAGCGCAGTATCATAGTTTGCTCTTGCCTGCACTCTCGACACCGGAAGGTGCGAGCGTGTACGCGCAAACGATGCAGAAGGTTGCAATTGAGATCCTCGCAACCGACGTTCCGTTGCTCGTACTCTTCGGACTCGCGGCATGGGCGCTGGCGCGACTGTCGCTGCGGCCGCTCATCGAAGCGCAGGCGCGCGAGCGCGCTTTTATCGCCGACGCTGCGCACGAACTTCGTTCGCCGCTTGCAACCATTGCAAGCGTCGCGCAGGCAGCGCGCGGCGATGCCGGCGCAGAAAAAGACGACGTCTTAAACACGATCGCCAAAACTGCGCTCGAAGCGAGCGCGATGGTCGGCGATCTCCTGACGCTGGCCCGTTCGCCCCGGCCGACGCTCTTACAGCGCGAGCCGGTCGACCTCGCGGCCCTCGCTCGCAACTGCGTTCGCGAAATGGAGCCGCGCGCGCAGGGCGGCGGCATACATCTCGAGCTGCATCTGATGCCCGCGATCGTCGACGGCGACGCGCGACGCTTGAATGAGCTGTTGCGCAACCTGCTCGAGAATGCGCTGCGTCATGCGTCGGCGCGCATCACGGTGACCACCGGCGTCGAGGGAGGCCGCGCAATGTTGCGCGTGAGTGACGACGGCGCAGGCGTCGCACCGGAATTGCGCGAGCGCTTGTTCGATCGGTTTGTAACCGGGAGCACCGGCGGCAGCGGCTTAGGTCTTGCAATTGCGCGGTGGGTAGTTCGCGCGCACGAGGGCACGCTGGCTCTCGACGACCAAGAACGTGGAGCTTCGTTCGTCGCGATGTTTCCAACAATCGTCGTCTAACGTGCGAACCGAAGAGCGCGCTTCGGCATATACGAGATATGATTACATTAGCAGCGCTCACCTTCGCCCTCACGATGGCGAACCCAGTTAACATCGCAACCTGCGCGGTCGATCCCGTTGTCGTGCAGAGCGGCGGCGACGTCTCGACCCAAGAAACCATCGCGACACAGATTCACATTCTGTTCACCAATACCGGTAGCAAGCCGATTTCGTCCGTCGCGTTCGCCGTCAATCAGGACGGAAAGACGAGTACGATCCTCGATCGTGGAACGTTTTCGCCCGGCGTTGCCATCTCGCACTATTGGAGAGGCGACCGCGAGCCTCGAAGACGTCTCGTGCAGCGTCAACTCGGTCCTCTTTGCGGATGGAAGTTCTTGGACGAACCAAACCGCCTCGGGCGGCATATACGGGTTATGAAACCCTTTCTGATCGGCCTCGCGCTTCTCACGCTCGTGCCGGTCCTCGCCCACGGTGCCCCGGCAGGTTCCGTTATCACCGTGCAGATCCGTGACTACGCGTACAAGTCCCCGGCCGTCACGATTCATACCGGCGACTCGGTGCGGTTCATCAACGATGACAACGATGCCCATACCGTTACCTCGACCGACGGGCTGTTCGACTCGAAGGGCCTCGATACGAATGGAGTATGGGAGCACACGTTCGCAAAGGCCGGCACGTACCATTACTTTTGCGAACTGCATCCGTACATGAAAGGCACTATTATCGTGAAGGATGTGAACGCATGAGACGCAACGATTTCCTGAGTCATGTTGCCTGGACGGGGAGCGGTATCGCCTACGCGCTCTCCGGTGCCGGCATCTTCACCGGACGCGCGCTCGCCGATGCCGCAAAGACGACGCAATTCGTACAGATCAGCGATAGCCACATCGGCTTTCATCAACCCGCCAACCCCGACGTCGGGGCCACGTTGAAAGCCTCGGTCGATGCGATCAATGCCATGCCGGTGCAGCCGAAGTTCGTCGTGCACACCGGCGACATCACGCATCTCTCGACGCAACAACAATTCGACGATGCGCGCGCAATTTTAAGTCAACTGCGCGCACCGCTGATTGCGCTTCCCGGCGAGCACGATGTGCTTGGCAACGACTTCAAGACTTATCGTACGAACTTCGGGATCAAAGACGCCGAAGACGGCGGTTGGGCCTCATGGGACGACGGCGGCGTGCACTATATCGCGTTGCTCAACGTGTTCAACTTCGAGAAGATGGGTTTGATGGGCAACGATCAGCTCGGCTGGCTCAAGAAGGATCTGCAGTCGCAGTACCAGTCGACACCGATCGTGGTCTTCACCCACGTTCCGCTCTACGCGCTCTTTCCGCAGTGGGGCTGGACGACTGAAGACGGTGCCAGCGCGCTGGCGATGCTGAGCGGCTTCGATCACGTGACGGTTCTCAACGGGCATATCCACCAGATCGTCACCCACGTCGAGGGCAATATCCACTTCGCCTCGGCGACGGCGACGGCGTATCCGCAGCCACAACCGGGCACGGCGCCGAATCCAGGTCCGGTAACGCTTCCCCACGATCAATTACTGCACGCGATCGGGTATCGGACGGTGCGCCTCGATAACGGCACGGCAGGCATTGAGCAACATCCACTGGGCTAGGAGGCAATGCGAGATTCTGCGCTCGAACGCGCATTCTCAGAACGGCAATCATGGGCGTACGAAGCGGCGTATCGCCGCTTCGGCGCACGCATGTACACCTCGGCGTTGCGCGTGCTGCGCGATCGCGGCGCAGCGCAAGACTGCGTGCACGAAGTGATGTTGCATCTTTGGAAGCGCAGTGACGTGTATCAAGCCGAGCGCGGCGCGCTCGAGGCATTTCTCGTGACCTGCTCGCGAAACCGCGCCCTCGAACGCGTGCGCAGCGCGGGGCGGCAATCCGACGCGATGCGTCGCGCCGCCGCGTCGGAAGAAAGCGAAGAGCTGATGCCGGATCCCATTGAACGCGAGCGGATCGCACGGGCGATCGACGCGCTGCCGTCGGCGCAAGCGCAGACGATTCAGTTTGCGTACTTCAAGGGTATGACCCATAGCGAGATCGCGAGCGCGCTCGGCGAGCCGGTCGGAACGATCAAGAGCCGCCTGTCAGCTGCATTGCGTACACTGCGAGGTTCGCTGGTGACGGCCGATGTTTGAACTGCATATCGGCGATCTCGCCGAACTTTACGTTCTCGGCGAACTCGACCCGAGCGAGCGCGCGGCGGTAGAGGCACATATTGCGACCTGTATTCAGTGCCTGCGTCGCGTCGGTGAGGCGGAAGAAACGCTACTGGCGCTAGAACGCGGCCGTCTCACAGAACCGACGCCCGAGTTCCTCGATCGGCGCATGCGATTTACCGCGCCACCGGTGCGACGGTACGCGGCGCTCGCGCTGGCAGCCGCGGCCGGCCTCGTGCTCGGCATCCTGACAATGCTTCCGGCGATGCTTCGTCCTAGTGACCAACCCGCGCTCGTTGCCATGGTCAACAGTCACTTCAATCACGCGCAGTTCGTGCCCGTTGGGAGTGCGAGCGCCCCGGCAGCGAAAGCGATTTTCGCGCGCGACCGCAGTTGGCTCTACGTCATTGCCGATGGTTCGGAGCATTACAGCGTCTTCACGGTCGACGCACATGGCGCAACGCGTCTGGGTGAGTTGCATCCGTGGGGATCATCGAGCACGTTGTTTGTAAAGGGCGGGTTCAGCGCGGGCGTCATTGAGTTACGTGACGGTAAAACCGTTGTTGCGCATGTAGAGGTCCGTTAGTTTTTTAGACTTTCTTCATAAACGCTGCTTAGCATTCCGAGCATGCGTTACGTTGTTGCCGTACTCTTTGTCGGCTGCGCGATCTTTGTTACGTCCGAGCGGGCATCGGCCACGCCGGAGTACGCGCGGAAAACTCTGCTTTCGTGTGGTGCCTGTCATTCGGTCGGCACACAGCTCAACGATTTCGGACGCGCCTTTGCCTTCAACGGCAATCGGCTCCCCCAGCTCTTGCCAAAGGGCGACATTCCGTTGCTCGTTCGCGGACAAGCCGTCTACACGAGCGATCCCGACCCGACCGGACTGCCGAAAGTGATCGTCGACGAAGTCGAAGTACTCTCGTCGGCGCAGATCGGCAAGAACTTCGGATACGGCATCGAGTCGTACGTACTCGACGGCGGCGTCCCTGGCAATCAACGTGAGGCCTGGGCTTCGTATAATACGACCGGTAACGTGCAGGCCGATTTGCGCGCCGGACTTCAAGTGCTTCCGTTACCGCTTGACCCGGAACGATTCCGCGACAGCAACAACCACTATTTGATCTGGGATCAAACCGTCGGTCTGAACACCTTCGCCTTCATCGATCCCAAGGGCGGCGCGCGTGTTTCGATTGGTAACGACGGAAACGGCTTTTCGGGGTCGGCTCTCGCGCTCTACGCGCACGATCAGGCTTCGAGCGTGCCCGGCGTCGGCACCGACAGTATGTTTTCGCTCAAAGACGCATCGCCCTCACATGCGCTGCAGGTGTACTACTACGCGGGTCAGCGCGACGTCGGAGGGATCGACGCGTTTACCCGCACCGGGTACGCACTCGGCCTTTATCACGGACGGGCGTGGTTCGATACGACGCTTCAAGAAGGCTGGGATAGCAATCCGAACGGCGACGGAATAGGCGTCCATTCGAGCGGCGGTTTCGCACAGCTGCGCTATCAGATCGGTGCTTCGCAGTTCGCGCTAGCACGATATGACGGCGTGGCAGACACGAGCGGCAACTTCGAACGCACGATGACGATGGGCTACGGCTTCCGATTCGCGCATGCGTTTCGACTCGAGTTCGAAGACGTGGTCTCGCATCAGCCCCAGACGCACAACACGTTCTCCGTGGTATTCGGGTTCGGCGTCAGCACCTACCACATCGGCGACGCTGCTTATTAACGAAATCTAGCCAGTCTGATCGTTCTGGTTTTGAAACAGATTAGGTTCGGCCGGCTTACGCTTCGCGCGAGCGTCGCGCGGCTCGGCATCGAGTGCGGTTACCGCACGTGGCGCAAGGTCGATCACGCTTGGCTCAGGCAATTCGTCGCCGCTGATAGCAGCTTCGTCTTTCAGTTTGCGGCCTTGCGGTAGCAGGCGCGACTCGTAGCTCCCGATCGCTTCATTGTAGGCGCTGACCGAGCGCTCGAGACTGCGACCGACGTTCACCAGTTTTTCGGCGAAGCGCGCGGTGCGGTCGTACAACTCGCGGCCGAGCGCTGCGATCCGTTTGGCGTTCTCTTCCTGTTTGATTGCTTGCCAGCCCATTGCAAACGAACGCAGGAGAGGAATCAACGAGAGTGGCCCCGCGACCAAGACGCCCTTGTCGAGTGCATACTCGATGAGCATCGGGTTCTCGGCACATGCAGCGTTCAAGAACGCTTCACCCGGCACGAACATGATCACGAAGTCGGCCGAACCGTCGCTGGCCTGATAGTTGCGTTTGGCAAGGGCATCGACGTGATCTTGCAGCGCGCGCGCATGGCGCTTGACGAGTTCGCGGCGCGCATCGTCGTCGTGCGCTTCGAGTGCGGCTTGTAGCGCATCGATCGGCGCCTTTGCATCGACGAAGACGACGCGATCGCCGGGCAGACGAATCGTCATATCCGGTCGCCCGCGCCCGCCTTCGAACGCAATGGTCTGCTGCTCATCGAAGTCGCAGTGCGCAAGCATGCCGGCCTTCTCGACGACGTTGCGCAACTGAATCTCGCCCCACTTGCCGCGCGTCGTCGGGCTGCGCAATGCGGTGACCAGCGTCGAGGTCTGATTGGACAGCGCGTTGGCGGCCGACTCGATCTTATCGGCGCGGCTTAGCAGTTGCTCGAGCTGCGCGCGCAACGCACCGGAATCTTCGCTGCGTTTGCTTTCGATCTCGCGCACCATCCGATCGAACTCGGAGAGGCGGTGCGTGGTGCTTTCGTGCAAATCGTTCTTGGCGCGTTCGACGAGTGCGTCGATGGCGGAGCGTTCACCGCGCTGGCGCGTATACATGACGAAGGCGCCGAGCGCGAGGCCGACGAGCAGAAAGAGGAGATCGAAGATTGCGTTCACGCTGAACGTCCGAGCTGATGGAAGAACGCTTGCACGCGCGTCCATGCGTCGTCTGCTGCCGATGCCACGTACGAGCTGCGCGTATCGTCGAAGAATGCATGCCCGGCCTCGGGATAGATCTTTACGTCATGCGGAACTTTGAGCGCTGCGGTCCACGCCAGCACGTCGGCCTCGGGAATGCTCGTATCCTTTGCACCGTAGCTCCCGCAAACCGGGATCGTCATCTTGGTGGGATCGATGTCTTTGACGGCACCGTAGAACGGTGCAACACCGGCAAAGACGTCGGCGTTATCGAGCGCTTGAATCAGCGCGATGTGGCCGCCCATGCAGAAGCCGCTCACGCCGAGTTTAGCGCTCGGTGCTTTCTCACGCAGATGTAAGGCAGCCGCTTTGAGGTCGCCGTCGTATTGGTCGCGCTGCAACTTCGCGGCGAACGGCCGGAAGACGCTAAAATCTTTCGCGTCGTCACCGCTTGGAGCGCCGAAGCGCGAGTAGAGATCGGGTGCAATGCACATATAACCCGCTTTCGCGTAACGCCGAACCGTGTCGCGCAGTTGGGCGTCGACGCCCCAGATCGCCATGCAAAGCACGACGCCCGGTGTCCCGGCGCTCACCTGCTTCGGATAGGCAGCATAGGCATTGACGGTGCCATCAGGGCGGCTCAGTTGGAGGCGCTCGACGAAAATCGCGGGGTCATCTTCGGGGACGATCGGCGGATGCGGGGCGCCAAATCCGCTTTGGGCCGACGCCGGTGCCGGCATCGTCGCGGTTGCCGCCGCACCGGCAGCAAGGCCTGTGAAAGTACGGCGGTTCATCTTCATAGCACGGTAAAGATTCGCGGATGAGCGGCCGAAGTTCTTCTAGTTCATGCTGTTAGGATTTCTGCTCGCACTGGCGGTCGCAATCGTAGCCGCGGTGCTCGGTCGTTTCGTACCAATCGTCGGCGCGCCGGTCTTCGCGATCGTGCTCGGTGCCGCGATTGCTTCGGTACGTGCGCCCGGGCCTGCCTTCAAACCGGGCATCTCCTTGGCAAGCAAACAGTTGCTGCAGTGGTCGATCGTCCTGCTCGGCTTTCACTTGAGTATCATGCAGATCGTGCAGGGCGGGGCGCAGTCGCTGCCGGTTATGCTCGGAACGCTCGTGATCGTGCTGGTGCTCGCCTATGTCGTTGGGCGAGCGCTCGGGCTCGATCGCGACATTCGCCGCTTGATCGGCATCGGCACCGCGATCTGCGGCGGGTCGGCGATCGCTGCGGTGTCGAGCGTAATCGAGGCCGATCCAGCCGACGTCGCGTATGCGCTCGGCGTCGTCTTTCTGTTTAACGTCGTCGCGGTGCTGATCTTTCCCGCGCTCGGTCACCTGATGCAGCTTTCGCAACATGCATTCGGCTGTGGGCGGGTACGGCAATCAACGATACGTCCTCGGTCGTCGCCGCCGCGTTTTCGTACGGCGCGACGCGGGCAACGCTGCGGTGGTCGTTAAGCTGACGCGTACGACGCTGATCGTGCCGATCGTGCTGTTCTACGGCTGGCGCAAAATCCAGCAAGCGCGCGAAGGCGCGAGCGCCGATAAAATGGGGCGCGATTATCCCCTGGTTCATTCTCTGGTTTCTTGCTGCCGCGGCAATCAATTCGTTCGGCTTGATCCCGGCGGCGCTGCAAGGCCCGCTGCAAGAGCTCGCGCTCTTTGCGATCGTCGTGGCGCTGGCCGGCGTCGGCCTCGCAACCGACATCGACAAGATCCGCGCCGCCGGGGTGCGCCCGCTCGCTCCTGGGTGCGATCCTCTGGGCGGCGATCGCGCTCTCGAGCCTGGGCCTCGCCCGGCTCTTTCACGTGGCCTAAAAGGGCGTATCCGCCGGGGCAAGGGCCGGGTTAGAATGGCGGGAAGTCTTCATTCCCCTACCTATGGACGGAGAATTTAAGGAACGTGGCGGACGCGGTAGTCAAAGTGACGCTGCCCGAGATGGGTGAGTCGGTCACCGAAGGCTCCATCGTCGAGTGGCGCAAGCACGTCGGTGATCAGGTCAACGAGGGCGACACCTTGGTCGACGTGACGACCGACAAGGTCGACGTTGAAGTTCCCGCGACCGCAGCGGGCACGATCACGCAGATGTATGGCAGGGAGGGCGACACGATCGCCGTCGGTGCGCACTTGGCGGAGATCGACACGTCGAAAAACGGCGCCGCGCGCGAAACGTCGCGACCAATGGCGCGAGCGTCGCGAAAGCGGAACCGAAGATCGTCGAGGTGACGCTGCCCGAAATGGGCGAGTCGGTGACCGAAGGCTCGATCGTCGAGTTTCGCGTCAAAGTCGGGACAGAGCGTCAACGAAGGCGACTCGATCGTCGACGTTACGACCGACAAAGTCGACGTCGAAGTTCCGGCGACCGGCGAGCGGCGTCGTCACGCACCTGTTCGGCAAAGCCGGCGACACGATCGCCGTCGGCGCCAAACTCGCGGAGATCGACGCCAGGTGCCACCGCGATCTGCTACCCTGAGCGCTCCGAAGGAGCAGTCGAAGGGTCAAACGCAGGCTGTGCCGGCCGCGCCGCCGCCTGCGAAAGCCGCATCCGGCGAGATCACCGCGTCGCATCAAGCGCGGCGCATTGCAAACAAGCTCGAACTCGATCTTTCGTCGATTCACGGATCGGGACCGAACGGCTTGATTCTGCGCAGCGACGTTTCGTCGCAAGCCAATGGTGCGCGCAAAGTCGCGCAGGCGCCGAAATCGAATCTGCCCGCCGCTACCGCGCCGCCCGCCGGCGCAAAGCTCACGCCGCTCAAAGGCCCGGCCGCCGCGCTCGACCGGCTACATGGAACAGTCGCTCACGATTCCGACGGCGACGAGTTTCCGCACGCTGCCGGTCGACGTACTCGATGCGCGTCGCAAAGAACTCAACGACGCGATCAAAGCGGCGAACCGCAGCGAAAAGATTTCGTTCACGCACCTCATCGCGTACGCGCTCGTGCGAGCGGCGAACGAGATGCCGTTTATCACGTACAGTTTCCGCCGCGACGAGAGCGGCGCACCGCAGCGCGTCGAGCCGGGCATCCATCTCGGACTCGCCGTCGATTCCGAGCGCAAGGACGGCACGCGCTTCTTGTCGTGCCGGTGATCAAGAACGCCGACGCGCTCGACTTCGCTGCGTTTCTACAAGCGCTATCGAAGATCTCGTCGCCAAAGGCGCGCGACAACAAACTCAGCGCCGACGATCTGCAAGGCGCGACGTTCACGCTGACCAATCCGGGCGGCATCGGCACGGTCGCATCGGTGCCGCGTTTGATGGCTGGACAAGGTGCGATTCTTGCCGCCGGCGCGATCGGTTATCCGCCGGGCTTCGCAAAGCGCACCGACCCGACGCTGCGCCAACTCGGCGTCAGCAAAGTCATGCAGATGACCAGCACCTACGATCATCGCGTGATTCAAGGCGCGCAGTCGGGCGAATATCTCCGCCGCGTCGATGAGTTGCTGCAAGGCGCCGACAATTTCTACGAGACGTTCTTCTCGCAACTCGGATTGAAAGCTGGCCGGCCACCCTCGGCCGCCCTTCGAGGCTCCGCTGCGCGCAGCGCCTCAGGGTGACGCACTTGCTGCGCAAGCTCGTCAGCGAGAAGCGGCGCCGTCGGACGAGATGCTGCGCGCGGTTGCGGCCGGCATGGCGATTGTCTCGGCGTATCGCACGCACGGCCATCTCGCGGCGCACCTCGATCCGCTCGGCGCGCAGCCGTCGGCGATCCGACGCTCGATCCCGCCAGCTACGGGCTCACGCCGTCGATGCATGACGCGATTCCCGCGTCGGTGCTGCACGTGCAAGTGCCGGGCAGCACGCTCGCCGACGTGTCTGCCGAAGCTGCGCGAGACGTCTACAGCTCGACGATCGCCTACGAGATCGAGCACATCTCGAACATCGAGCAGCGCCACTGGCTGCGCGAGTACATCGAGAGCGGCGCACCGCAAGATCGCGCTCTCGCCCGCAGCGCCAAGTCCGCTTCTTGCAGCGCCTCACCAAGGTCGAGACGATCGAGCGCTATTTGCGCAAGACGTTCCTCGGCCAGAAGACGCTTCTCGATCGAAGGCCTCGACGTGATGATCCCGATGCTCGAGGAGACGATCACGATGCTCGCCGACGACGGCACGCCAAACGCCGTCCTCGGCATGGCGCATCGCGGCCGCCTCTCGGCGATCGCGCACGTCGTCAACCGTCCGTACGAAGAGTTGCTCGCCGAATTCGAAGCCGCGCATGAACGCGGCGACGTGACGAGCGACAACGATGTCACCGGCGACGTGAAGTATCACCACGGCGCGACGGCGTCTACATCACGCCGAGTCGGCACGAAGATCATCGGTGACGCTCGCAGCACAATCCGAGTCACCTCGAAGCGGTCGACGGCGTCGTCGAAGGGCATGACGCGCGCGTTGCAAACCGATCACCGCAGGCGATCGCCGACGCACGACGGCGCAAAGCCGCGCCGATCCTCGATTCACGGCGATGCGGCGTTCACCGGCGCAAGGCGTCGTCGCCGAAGTCCTCAACCTGCAATCGCTTCCCGGCTACGCGACCGGCGGCACGATTCCACATCATCTCGAACAATCAGATCGGCTTCACGACCGATCCGCGCGACTCGCGCTCGACGCGCTACGCATCGGATCTCGCCAAGGGCTTCGATGTGCCGATCGTGCACGTCAACGCCGACGACGTCGAGGCGTGCATCGCCGCGGTGCATCTCGGCGATCGACTTCCGCGCGCAGTTCGGGCGCGACGTCCTCATCGATCTGATCGGCTACCGCCGCTTCGGGCACAACGAACAGGACGAGCCGGCGTACACGCAACCCGTCGATGTACGAACGATCAAGACGCATCCGACGGTGCGCGAGCTGTTCGCGCACAAGCTTGATCGCGCAAGGCGTGCTCACCGCCGAGCAGGCCAAGGAGATGGTCGACGAGGCGACCGCGCGTCTGCAAGAGGCGTACAAGGCAGTCAAAGAACCGCACGGCGGCAGCTGATCGAGAAGATCGTCGCAATCGGCGCCGTTGCCGACCGCGACCCTCGTGCCGGTCGACAAGGCGCAACTGCTCGCAATGGTCCGACGATCTCGTCAGCGTGCCCGATGGCTTTGCAGCCAACAAGAAGCTGATCACGCAGTTCGAGCGGCGCAAGGCGACGATCGCGGAGAAGGGCCACGTCGATTGGGGCATGGCCGAAGCGCTCGCGTTCGCGTCGCTGCTCGCCTCGGGCGTGCCGATTCGTCTTACCGGCCAAGACACCGAGCGCGGCACGTTCAGCCATCGCCATGCGGTGCTACACGATCCGACGACCAACACCGAATACGTGCCGCTGCAGCACCTCGCCGCAAGCCAAGGCGTCGTTCGAGATTCACAACTCGCCGCTCTCGGAGTACGCGTGCGTCGGCTTCGAGTACGGCTACGCGGCCGCAGTGCCGAAGGCGCTCGTGTTGTGGGAAGCGCAGTTCGGCGACTTCGTCAACGGCGCGCAGATCATCATCGATCAGTTCATCGCGGCCGGCCAAGCGAAGTGGGGACAGACGTCGCGCCTGACGTTGCTGCTTGCCGCACGGCTACGAAGGGCAAGGGCCGGAACATTCGAGCGCGCGCCTCGAACGCTTCTTGCAGCTCTCGGCCGAAGGCAACATTCGCGTCGCCAATCCTCGACGGCGGCGCAGTACTTCCATCTGCTGCGCCAGCAAGCGCGTCGCCGAATCCGGTTTCCGCTGGTCATCATGACGCCGAAGTCGTTGCTGCGCGTCGGAAGCGGCGTCGGGCACGATCGACGACATGGCGAACGGTGCGTTCCAACCCGTCATCGACGATCCGAACGTCACCGATAAGAAGAAGATCGAGCGGATTCTGCTCTGTTCGGGCAAGATCTACTACGATCTGATCGCGTCGGATCTCTACGCGAAGATGAAGAAGACGGCGATCGTGCGCGTCGAGTTGCTCTCGCCGCTGCCCGCGGAAGAGATCAACGATCTGTTCGAAACCTATCCGAATCTCAAGTCGCTCGTGTGGGTGCAAGAAGAGCCGAAGAACATGGGCGCGCGCGCCTATGCACGCCGGCGTCTGCTCGAGAAGCTGCGCAAACCGTTCGACATCGGCTACGTCGGCCGCGGCTATCGCGCCTCGCCGTCCGAAGGTTACCCGGGCGCACACGCGGTCGAACAAGAGCGCGTGATCAAGATGGCGCTGACGGAATAACGCTCGCTCGCCTCGAACGGCGGGTCCACCGCCCGACATTCACGTCTTCTCGTGTAAAGTGCTCAGTGGGCAGCCGCTCTTGGGTGTGGCCTATCAGGTCGGGCTCGCGGTACGCTTCGAAAATAACGCCAGTCAACCTTATACATCGATCCTGTGGCGAGCGAAATACGGTGACGGCTACATCGATTTCTTAGACGATGGTACGTTTTCGCCGCAGATCCGGATCGACAACTTTGTGCTCTCCGCGATCGGCAAAGCCCACGTGAACGTAATCGGCTTCTTGCTCGCGCCGCGTGGAGCAGATGTTCCGGTTGAATCGCAGGTCCGCTTCGCGGAGTACGCGAGCTTAAACGATCCCGAGAATTGCCGGATCATTAAAGCCGTCACCGCCGATGGTGCAACATGGACGGATCCAACGGTGCCGCAGGAACACTACGTGCTGCCGAATCCCGCCCCGAGCTCGCAAGCGACGCTTGCGCCGGGCGAAACGGAACCGCACGGCACGATCGACATCGCGCATTGCCACTTGGTGTTTCCTTCGGGACACAACACGGCGGAGGCGGACATCGGCTACGACGTCAATACAGCGGGAAAGACCGCCGATGCGATCACGTTCCGCGTTTCGTATGGAAGCGGTTCCCTCGATGTCGTCGATCAGGGAAGCTTTCCGGATGGAATCTACCTTGGGCACAAGATGAGAGTGCCGATGCCCGATGCACTTGCGAGCCGTTCGTACTTCTCGCTCGATGATCCAAAGAATTGCACGGCCGTGACCGTGCACTACAGCGACGGAACGCAGTGGACCAATCCCGCTGCGCCCGCAGCGCTTGCAGCACCGACCCCCGTGGCCGACGGCCTCGATCGTTGCCCGCGCCGTCTCCATCGGTGAGCCCGAGCAGTACGCCGTAAACGCTAACCGGCGTTGAACTGGGCTGTCACCGTTACCGTCTGCGAGCGGCCGTTCTTATCGGTGACCTTGAGCGGTACGATGCACGGCGGACCCGAGAGCGTGTTTATGTAGAAATCGTGGTCCGTACCCGGCACTGCGGTAATCGTACCGAAACACGCCGGCGGTGTGCCGACCGGTGTCAACGTGAACGGCGCGCTATCGCCGCGCTCGTCGATGCTCAAGATGTTTCTTTGCGGAAGCGTCGTGACCGGTATCCACCAGGTAGAACTAAACTCGGTGCGCGCGATCGTCACGGCATTACTCGTGAGGTCGAAGTACACTACGAACCCGGCGCCCTTGCTGGAAATCGCGACCGTTTGACCGTCGACGTTGAATTCCGCATTGCCGAGCGTCGTCAAGATGTTGAGCGGTGTGGCGCTATTCGGCCCTTCAACCACGTCGAGCACCGCGTTCGAGCGATCGCCAATCCCGATGCGATCGGCAGCGCCGGCGTTGGGGCCGAATGCCGCGAGCCCTCCATACAGGTTCCCCGAGGGTGTGTTGACCAGTTGCGAAAGCATGTTGCCGCCGCTCGCGAGATTCATGATGAAACTCGTGGTCGTGTTGTTGAATGCGAAGTAGCCGACGCCCGTCCCGTCGATTCCGACACCGCCGCCGAAGCCACTGCCCGGCGTGAACCCGGGGTTGAGCTGCGTTGCCGCACCGCCGGCGCTTACCGTCCAGGCTCCACCATCGTCGAGGCCATCGATCAGTATTCCGCCCGCACTTTGCGGTGCCATGAGAAGGCCGCTGTCCGGAAAGGTGCCTCCCGGCAGCAAGGTACTAGCGAGCGTGCCGGTTGCGCACGTGCCGGTAACGGGCGCGTAGGCTATAACGTCCGGTGACGGAGCGGGAGACGGTATATAGCCGCTCGCCCAAACCTGGGTGCCATCGAACGTCACGTTGCTGGCGTAGGTCATAAAGCCCGAAAGACTTACGGTGTTCGCTGCCGTGCCGCTTCCCGCGGGGAAGCAGAGCAGCTCATCGTTGTTGCGATCGCTCACCCAAACACTGCCGTCACTCATCGTATAGAAGCCGCTTGGTGCCGTACCGTTGAGGGTGACCGGCGCTGATAGTGTTCCGGTAGAAACATTGTACGTGCCGTATTGGGCGGTCGTGAGCGACGTGGACATGAACAAATAGGCGATCACGTTGTTTGGGAGTGCCTGCAAGTATCCGGCATTGTATGCCGCTCCCCCGGTGCTCGGCGCGAACGTTTGCACGTTGCTTGCGAGCACGACGTTTGCCGGCGATGGCGCGGGTGACGCCATCTGGCTCGCGGCGATCGAGAATGTGTCGACGATGTGATCGTTCGTGTCCGCGAAGATCGTGCCCGGATAGGAGATCATGACGTTACCTAAGTCCGACGCGCAACCAACATCGACAACCGGCGAGGGCGAAGCGCCTCCCGTTGACGTTGAACACGTTGACGTCATCGTAAGACCGACGCCCTGGCCTTGCGGGGTTACGATGATCGGAATCGGCGCAAGAAACGCATCGGCCAAAATCGGTGCGCCGCTCGCATCGTACGGTGTGATGCCGAGCGGCACCGTCGTGGGTGACGCTACGACAAACACTTGTGTGTTCGGCGTGTTGCTCGGATCGGGGCTCGGCACGGTCAACACAACACTGTTCACAACGCCGTTCAATACGAACGCGAGCGGCGATGGCGTCGGGCCCGGCCCAGGACTCGAAATCACGATCGCACCGGAGACGAAACTTGCGAGCGGGACGGTCGTCGACGCCGGGTTGGGACTTGCGACCGCAAACGTTGCGACGTAAAAAATGTCGGTGCCGTACGGCGCGTTCACGTTGAACGTGCACGTTTCACCGCCGGCGCCGGTTGTCGCGCACGGGCTTGGCGTCGTCACCGGAAAGACTTGCAATTCACTCGGAGAGGGCGTGCCCGATCCGTTGGGTACGGCCGCGATTGCGACCGAGAGCGTATTCGGCGAGATATAGAACGGCCGGCGCGCTTTCGATTGCTTGCTGGGAGGCGGCACGTTGAGCACGATCGCCATGCGCTTCGTTGCTTGCTGACCCGGCGTGGCTGCGCTCGCTGCGGGTTGCGCGGCCGCCGGCAGCACTGATTTCCCGCCGCCACCGCACGCGGCAAGCACAGCACCGAGTGCAACAAGAAGTCCGACGACTCGAAGACGCATCGCTCAGCCCCCTACGTAGCAGGAAAAGGGTGACTAAAGTATGCGCTAGCCGGATGTGCGCCCCCTCGCGCGCTGACCAATCACCACAAACCCGGCACATCCATTGCCGAAAGCTTTGCAGTAAATTTACGTGCGCTGTGGTCTGGGCGCTGACCGATATTATTGAAGGGGTCGTTCGCTTTAAGGAGGCGCGATGGGAGCTTTTCGAGATAGCGCGCATGCGCGCAGCGTGCTGGAAGGTTTCTTCAAATATGAAGCCGAGGTCGACGATCCGTTCTTCGGCGGGAACGGCGTCATCATCGCCTACACGCTGAAGGACCCAATCCTTCGGATCGTGCTGGACACAACGCGCAAACCGGAGCCCGGCCACCGCTATGACGTTTACGTCGACGATCCGAACGCGCCGGCGCCGACGCTTGAGCTTTTCATGCGCGCCGACACCCTCGATGCGCTCTATCGTGGCGAAATGTCGCCGACCGCGCTGATGGCCGGACGCGCGAAGGCGCAGGGCGATATTACCGCTGCAATGCGTTTACTTCCGGCGATGGCCAAAGCGATTCCCCGATACAAGAAGTATCGCGAAGAACACGATTAATATCCCATTGCGGCGAGTAACTCGTCGATCTGCGGTGCGCTTACAAAGAGCGTGCGTCCACCGCTTGCGATAAAGCTTTCGTCGCGCATGCGCGCGTAAAGTGCAAGTAGGTGATCGTAATAGCCGTCGCTGTTGAGTAAGCCGATCGGTTTGTCGTGAATGCGCAGTTGCCGCCACGTCAGGATCTCGTGAAACTCATCCATCGTGCCGTAACCGCCGGGCAATGCAATAAATCCGTCGCTCAACTCGGCCATCAGTGCTTTGCGCTCGTGCATGCTGTCGACGACACGCAAGTCTTGCACGCCGGAGTGTGCGATTTCGTCGCTTGCGAGTCCGCGCGGAATCACGCCGATCACCTCGCCGCCGAGGGCGAGCATCGCGTCGGCGAGCGAGCCCATGAGTCCGATGCGGCCGCCGCCGTACACGAGGCCGAAGCCCGCGTTGTGTAGCGCTTTCGCGACCTCGGCGGCGAGCCGACGGTACTCTGCATTGGTACCGGCGTGGGCGCCGCAGAAGATACAGAGACGAGCCATGCGAAGGGAATCTTTGCATGCCCAAACCCCCAATGCCCGCTGACGGCACCATCCGTGTCGCGCGCGAGCGCCGCCGCGCGAGCGTCGTGAGCCTGGTCCACGGCTTGCGGCCACACGAGGTCGACGAAATCGGGAAGCTTCTGCGGCGGCATTGCGGGACCGGCGGTACGAGCAAAAACGGCATCGTCGAGATCCAGGGCGATCACCGCGAACGCATCGTGGCCTGGTTCGTCGCGCAGGGCCGCAAAGCCAAAATCGCCGGCGGCTAGTAAACCGAGACGGGCGCCCAAGCGTATCACCCAACATGCATGTACTTTTCGCGCTACTTGCGGTGCTGTTGCCGCATTCGCAGTTCACGATCACGAGTGCTCTCGCGGTCGACACGACCAATCACACGGTGACGCTGCCGCTGCACCGCGGCATCGAAGAGGGCAAACCGGTGTGGTTTATCATCACCGACGTGTCAGATGCGCGCGTCGCGCAAAGCCTCGGTGTTAACTATGCACCCGCGCTGGCAAAACTCGGCGCAGCGGCGATTCAGAAGGGAACGCACAACGCCGACGGCAGCATCACGTTCGACGGCGCGCCTTCGTTCAAGGCGACGCGCACGTACGTCGCGAGCGCGAGCGGGTTTCCGCCGCAGTCTGCAACACCCGGAAGCAAAGCCGATCCCGAATATTCGCCCTTCGTGACGCTGACCAATAGCATGCGTGGCGTGGTGTTCAACGCGCCGATCGTTGCAAGCGGAGCGAATCCGTCCGATGTCACAACGCACACCGATACGGAAGACCGCGTCGTCGCGATCGACACGCAGAAGATGACGGTGACATTGATTCTCGCGCGCGGCTTCTTCAACGGGAAACCCGTCTACTATCTCAGCCCCGATGCTTCCGATCCGGTTGCGTCGAGCGTCGAGCGCGCAACGTATGCACCGAACATCGGCAAGGCGTCGAGTGCGGCGGAGATTCCGATTGGCGTGGTCCTCGATGGTCCACAAACCCGTGCGGCGCCGCAGGGGCTGACCTACCTGACCCTGCGCACACCGCTCGCCGACGACGCTACCCTCGCGAACGCCGCGGCGATCGGTTCGCCGTTCAACGTGCTCTCGGTTGCGCCCGACCTCGTCCATCCCTATGCCGAGAATGGCTACAGCCCGCTTTGGTCGGCGATGGTCGTAGGGACCCCGCAGGCGACTCGGCTGACCAGTTATGGCCAGATCGCCGCGCTCGCCAAACCGGCCGGCTTCGTGGTGAACTGCCCGGTCGTGGCCTACGGGGATAGCAGCTCAGGCTACTAAATCAGGGAATCCTCAAAACTAACTTTTTAGTTGACAACTGAAGCGGGGCACGGTATTCTGCTCTTAAAGAATTAGGAGATAGGAGAATCCCGAATGCCGCGTCGTCCCTCACCCACGCTTACTGAAGCCGAACTCCGCGTGATGGAGGTGCTCTGGCGCCTCGAGCGCGCGACCGTTGCCGAAGTGACCGAGGCCCTCCCGCCACCCCCGCTCGCTTACAACAGCGTGCTCACCACGCTGCGCATCCTCGAGCAGAAGGGCCACGTGGCGCATGAGGAAGCGGGTCGCGCTTTTGTCTATCGCCCACTCATCGCGCGAGACGCTGCCGCCGGCAGCGCCGTCAAGAATGTCGTCGAGAAATTCTTCGGCAACAGCACCGGCGCGCTTGCGCTGCGGTTGATCGAGGGTGAACGTCCTTCTAATGAAGAGCTCGCGCGGTTGCGCTCGTTGATCGAACGCTACGAGGAGGCGTAGGTCATGCATCCATCGTTGTTCGAGGTCATTGCCCGCGACGTTATTGTCGTGCTTATCAACGGTCTCTGGCAGGGCCTCGCAATCGCCGCGCTGACGTGGCTGGTGTTGCGGCTCTTCCCTCGCGTCAATGCATCGACACGCTACGCCGCGTGGACGCTCGCACTCGTCGCAATCCTCGTCGTCCCGATCGCAACGACCCTAACGCACATCACCTATTACACACTCCCCGCAACGAACGCCACCACCACCAATCCAATTCAATCAATATCGTCGAAAACAACGGCGGCCAAGAGCGCTCCCGAATCGGTTGCGCAGACTGGTGCTACGGGTGGGACGGTGCGTAGCGAGCTTAAACAAGGAAAGGCGAGCGAAGCACCGTCTTCCCTTAGCAGCAGTCTGCGCTTACCTAAGTTCCCTGACGTCCATGTGAACGCGCCGCTGTTGCTTACGACAATATTCTTCACACTGTGGGGCCTCGCCGCGCTTGCACTTGTCGCGCGCCTCGCCGTTGCGCTGTTGCGTCTCGAAGGTCTCAAGCGCGACGCGATGCCGCTCGGCATCGAGTACCGCGATCAATTGCAGCAATGGCAACGTATGGATCCGGATCGTGATGTGCGCATCTGCGTCACCGCAGGAATCGAAGTCCCGGTTGCGGTCGGGCTGTTCGATGCCATGGTGCTTCTGCCGCGGCAGCTGCTCAACGAGTTTGATGCGCAAGAGATCGATCAGATCAGCCTGCACGAACTTGCGCACTTGCTGCGCCATGATGATTGGACCAACGGTTTGCAGCGTGTGATCACCTCGCTCTTGTTCTTCAACCCGGCCGTGTGGTTCATCGCGCGCCAAATGGACGTTGAGCGTGAGGTCGCGTGCGACGATTACGTGCTCGAACTTACCGGCGCCGTGCGCACCTATGCTTTTTGCCTCACAAAGATGGCGGAGAAAACCAGTTGGCCGCATCAGCCGCTTGCGGCGCCCGGCGTGTTCACCACGCGCAAGAACATCTCGATTCGTATCGAGCGTTTGCTGCGCAGCGGACGCGCGATCGGCTCGTCCATTGCGCCGGCGACTGCCGGTGCGGTAGCGATCGGATTGCTTGGGGGCTACTTCTTCGCGTCCACCCTCACCCCGGAGATCGCGTTTGCGATGCCGTCCCCGCCGGCCCTGCCGGCAGCGCCGGCGGCACCCGTGGCACGAGTAACAGCGCCTAAGAAGGCCGTCGCGCCGAAGATACAAATGCGCTTGCCGCAGGTATCGTTCGCGGTTCCCAGCGTCCCGGTCAATGTTGCCAAGCCCCACAAAGCCGCGACGCAGGTTGCCGTAGTCGACCAAGGCGCCGTAAAAGCTGTCGCTTCCGCAGCGAAATCGGCACAAGCGTGGGCCGCGGTGCCGGCGTTGCCAGCGATGCCCTACGTCCATGTGAACTTCAAGACGCCGACAAAGATTGCGTGGAACGGCCGCGGCGCCGGGATGAGTTGCACCGGCTGCGACTTCGCAAATCAAAATCTCTCGGGCAAAAATTTCTCGGGTTCCACCTTCACCGGTTCCGATTTCAGCAAGGCGAATCTGCAAGGCGCAAATTTCAACGGCGCAAGTCTGAGCGGTGCCGACTTCCAAGGCGCGGACCTGCGCAACGCATCATTCGTCGGAGCAAATCTGACGGGCGCAAATCTCGATAACGCTAAACTCGACGGCGCGAATTTCGACAACGCGAACTTGAGTGGCGCCGATCTCAATCCGCGCTCGCTCTCACCGTCGCAAATTCGCGCCTATCTCCCGCACTGTCGCGGCTGCGACCTGGCCGGTGCGGACCTGGCCGGCATGGATCTGAGCGGCGTACATCTCGTCGGTGTCGATTTGAGCAAAGCCAATCTTCGCGGCGCTAATCTTAGCAAGGCAACTTTCAGCGGCGTCGACTTTTCCGGTGCGGATCTGCGCGGCGCGCGCACCGACGGAACCGAATTTATCGGCTGTGATTTCTCCGGAGCGCAGCTCGGTAGTCCTTAGCTAACTTCATATCACTCGTGGATGATCGGGCGAGCATCGCCCCGGGCATTCTTTTGAGAAAAAATTGAGAGGCTCTTAGCCACTATGACGGCACTGATACGAAACCTTGGGATCGCAATCGCAATATCTCTAGCATCTATGAGCTTTGCGCTAGCCGATACCGGCTCGCTGCCAACGCACTGCGTCGGATGCAATCTTTCCAACATGCATCTGCACGGAGTCGATCTACACGGCGCCAATTTCGTTGGTAGCAACCTGCGCAACACCGATCTGAGCGGTGCAAATCTGCGCGACGCGCGCCTGACCGGCTCGAACCTCGAGGGCGCCGATCTGCGCGGCGCCGATTTGCGCGGTGCGCAGTTCGTCGGCACGAATTTCCGCGGTGCATTGCTTGCAGGTGCGCAGTTCGATCGCACGTCATTTACCGGCGCGAACATGCAAGGCATCGACCTGCACGGTATGAACCTGACCAACGCCGGCTTCATCGGGGCGAATTTCTCGGGCGCCGACCTGCGTAATGTGAAGTTCGACGGCGACGACATCGCCGGCGCCAATTTCCGCGATGCCCATCTCGACGGCGCATCGCTACGCAACGCCTGGGTGTGTTCGCACAACAGCGACGACTACGATGGGGTAGTCATCCAGCGCGAAGTTGAGTGCATCAAGCTTCGCGGCGCGTCGGTGCGCGGCACGGTCTTTACCGGCGTACAGCTGTGCGATCGCGAGCACGGTGACCGGCAGTGTTCGCCCGTCGGCGTAGCAATGCTGCGCGACAAATCCGAAAACTCGCTCGACGGAGCGGTGCTTCCTTGATCGTACCATTGCTCGCCCTCATCGGCACGTTTGCCGTCCCAAGCGCGACGCCGCCCGCACACGTCACCCTGGCATGGGACGTCGATCATGCGCGCCCGGCGGCAGACAAGACCGATGTTTACATGTGGAGCGACGGCAAGTTTCTCTATGTACGCTTTGAGGCACAGCAAACCGCACCGGTGGTTGCGACGCAGCACGCCGACGACACGGTGACCGGCGGAAGCAACATCGGCGGCGGCATCGCGTGGAGCGATGACGCGGTTTGGGTCGATCTGTGGCCTACGGGTCCGGCCGGTTTCCAATACCAGTTTGAGTCGAATCCGATCGGCGCACACAACGAAGCGTCGAGCGAGAACAACGCGTTCGCGCCGCATTGGGTAACGAAAGGCTCGTCAACCAATGGCGGGTACACCGTGGAGATGGCCATTCCGCTCGCAGTCATTCACGGCGCGCATAGTGGTGCTTGGCGAATACAGGTGGTGCGATATGTTCGCAGTACTGGCGACCTCAACGTATGGTCCTACGATCCGGCGCAGCAAAATCCCGATGATGCCGCCCGCGCTGGAACAGTGACCTTCACGAATATCGCGAAGCCGCCGATACCGAAGCCGCGCATTGCGCCCTACGCACTGGGTGAGATTGCTAGCTCGACGATCGGCGGAAGCACGTCGCGCGTCGGCATGGATTTCTCGATTCCGGTCGCGCAGACGGCGGCGTTCTTCGGGACCTTCCATCCAGACTATTCCAACGTCGAACTCGATCAGCAGTCGATCTCACCGACCGTGTTCGAGCGCACGTACAGCGAGGTGCGCCCCTTCTTCACGCAAGCGGCGAGCTATTTCAACGCGTTCAATTGCAACGTCTGCAACGGGTTCCGCACGACGCTGTATACGCCGTCGATTCCTACCCCGGCGTCGGGATATGCCTTCGAAGGGCGTCAGGGTTCTTTCGGTCTTGCCGCGTTCGACGCGCTCGGCGATAACCGCAACGACGGCGCCGCCGCGCTGAACTACACGTCACCGGATACGCGGTGGAACGGTGCGTTTCAACACGTGATCACCGACATTCCCGGCATCATCGATACGACCAATCAGGCCGGTCTCTCGTATTGGAACGGCAAGTATCTCAGCTTCTACGCAAACGACGCCCAAGAATCCGGTACGCTCGTGACCGATCCGTCGCAGGGTCAGTGGCTCGATGCGGGTGGCGGCTGGGGCAATCAGAAGTTTGCGCTTTATGCATCGATGCGCAAAGTCGGGAGCCAGTTCGATCCGGTCGACGGCTTCGACTCGCATCCCGGCATCGCCGGCTACGGCGCCTATATTGCGCGTATCTGGACGTTCTCGCCCAACGACAAACTGCTCTCCGTCGGCGTGAGTGGCTTTCTCGACCGTTACCAGGGCGTGCAATACGGTCAGGCCCAGACCGACAACCAAATGCTGCTCGACATCTTGACCAAGAGCACGATCGATCTGCAGCTCTACTCCGGCTCGAATTATTGGCGCTTCGGCGAGGACATGACACCGATTTCACAAGGCGGCGGCTTCAGCCTCACCTACCACAGCGGCACGCAAAACAACGTCGGCAACTTTCCGTCGCACGGTTCTTCGTCGACGCCGATAACGCTTCAGTATTATACGGGGCGCTACGGCGACGGACGCCTAGACACATGGTACCGTTCGGCCACGATGCGCGCGGGTACGCGCGGCTATCTGACGATCGCGGTCGACAACACATCGCAGTGGATGTATGACCAGACGCCCAACAACATCCAGTGGTTTGATTCGGTGAGCTATAGCTATCAGATCGGCAGCAATTCATCGTTCGCCGTTGGTGTGCGCAAAATCCAGGGCATGCCGCCGATTCCGAACGGCGGCGGCAACTGCGAAGGTGTTTGCTCGAACGTCTCCGTCGCATACCACTTGCGCCTGCGCGACTACGAATTTTATCTCGCCTACGGCGACCCGAATACGCTCTCGACTGTGCCGCAGGCAATCTTCAAAGTGATCTTCTATGCCGGAGCGCAGAAGGGCACCTAACGCGCAATACAGATGGCACTGGCCACAAGAGTCGCGCCGCCGCGGCCGTCCGCGTGTTCGGCGCTAAACGCCCTCGGCCTCGACACGATTACGGCCCACGGCGGCGCGACTTCCCAGGGAACGTAAGGTCGGAGGAGATCGCGGTGTTCTCCGAGCAGCCCGACACCGATTGCGGAACGGCGCGGTTGTCCTTACCCGGCGTCGCGACGATGTTCCAACAACTGCTGTTGATCGAGCAGTAGCACAGACGAATGCCGACACTGTGTGCGGTGAGCGCACGCGGATCAATAAGCGGCTTGTACGTGATCGCAAAGAGCAACTTGGTGTCGCCCGGTCGGATCGCCGTTGATCGACCAAACGATGAAGACGAAATCGACACCTGACCCGGCTTAGGTTTGAGCCCCGGCGACGTCAGGAGGTCGTGCATGTACGTGCCCCAGCTGGGCGTCGGTTGGCCATCTATCAGGAGTTGTGCGGATTCGATCAATGCCGGCCCGAGCCCATCGTTGGCTACTTCGACTGTTACGCCGTGCACGCCGTAGCTGCTATTCACGCTCAGGTACGGCCAAATGGTCGCGGCGTATTGATCGGCGATGACGCGCGTCTGATAGACCAGCGCGGCCGCAGTTAACGCGCTGACGAGCAGCGCGGCGATCGCAATGAAGAAGTCGAGGCGAAACGCCTTTTCGTTCACGCCAAAACGAGTTCGTCGGCCGCGTCGCCCGCCCTACGCAGCGCTTCGCGGATCATCTGATCCTGGATCTCTTTGACCGCCCAGCGCGCCTGCGCATCGGGCGAGAGCTTATCGATCGGATCGAAATACACGAAGGCCTTGTTCTTCTTGACGGCCGGTGCCGTGTAGACGCAGATGCCGTTCTCGCGATCGTAGTAATCGTACGAGTGGATATCGCGCTTGCCGCCGCCGCCCGGCGCATCGCAGATAAAGAGCGGCGTATTGAAACCGGCGGTCTCGCCACGGACGAACTTCTCGATGTCAGCCGAGGTTTGAATCGTCGTGCGCAGCTCCTCGACGCCTTTGACCATGTCGTGCATGTAGACATAGTAGGGATGCACGTTCACGTACTCGAGCCGCTTCACGAGCAGCGCCATCCGCTCGGGCGTATCGTTCACGCCGCGAATCAACACAGACTGATTGCGGGTGAAGATGCCCCGTTCGAAGATGCGCGCCATCGCTTTTTCCGTGATCCACGTGATCTCTTCGGGCGCGTTGAAGTGCGTGTGGAGGACGACGTCCTTTCCCATCGTGCGGCCGCGGTTCACAACCGAGGTGAGCGCGTCGAGCCAGGGATCGTCGGTCAGCAGCTTCATCGGCATGATCGCCGGGCCTTTGGTGGCAAAACGCATGCGCCGCACGTGCGGAATGTCGAGCAATGCGTTTCCGATTAGCGCGATGTTCTTCGGCGGTAGCTGATAGGCGTCGCCGCCCGAGATGACGATGTCTTCGAGTTCCGGACGTTCGCTGATATATTGGAACGCGTCTTCCCACTGCTTGGGCGTCTTGGCGAGCGCGACTTTATCCACGTTCTCGGTGTCGGGTCCAATTGCGTAGCTGCGCGTGCAGAAGCGGCAGTACACGGGACACGTGTTGAGCGGAAGAAAGAGCGCCTTGTCGACGTAGCGATGCACCAGGCCGGGAACCGGCGAGTCGGCCTGTTCGTGCAATGAGTCCATTGTCAAACGCGGGTGATCCGGCAAGAGCGCCGAGGCAAGCGGTACGAATTGCCGCCGAATCGGATCGTTGACCGGGTCGTTCCAGTCGATCAGCGCGAGCGCGTACGGCGAGACGCGCACCGCCATCGGCGCCCGCTCGAATCCCGCCGCAGCATCGGCGAAGAAATCGGCGCTGCAGAGGTCTTTGATCGTCGCGAGCAGTTCTTGCGGCGTCTTGACCGCGTGCTTCTGCTGCCAGAGATGATCGAGGAACGTCGCCTCGTCAACCTCGCGATAGGCGGGCACATGGCGCCAGAACTCGCCCTGCTTGAGCTCCTTGTATTTGAAGTGCGATGCGCTCACGGGCGGTTTGAGGTGGGTGATCTCGCTCATGCTGGTTCCTTAGCGGGCGGCGTAGGTGCGTTTGAAGTGCGTGTGTATCGCGGGGTGGTCGCGCAGCGTCTGCAGCGCAATCTGCGCGTGATCGCGGGCGTACCCGTTGCCGACGAGCATCGTGACGTCCCGCGCGACGCCCTCGGCGCCGAGCGCGGCCGCCGTGAACGACGTCGACATCGAGAAGAAGTAGACCGTGCCGCGATCTTTGGTGCACAGAATCGAACCGAGCTCGGTGCCGGGGACGTTGACACAGTTGATCGTCACGTCAGCCAGCTCGGGCGCAATCGCCGCGAGCGCATCGCTCGTGCCGAGTGCGTCGCGTGCATCGACGACAATGAATGCGTCAACGTAGCCGTGTTCGACTAAGAGCTTGGCGGTGAGCGTTTGATTCGACGGTGCAATCCCGATCACGCGGCCGGCTTTGCCGACACGCGCTTGGGCTTGCGCGCAGGCGAGCATGCCACTCTTGCCGTCCGCACCGATCACGACGACCGTTTGGCCCGGGCGACACAGGCGCAGCGTTTGCGCCGGAGCGCCGGCGACATCGAGCACAGCGAGCGCGACGTTCTCGTCGATGTCGTCCGGCAGTACGGCCCACAGGCTCGACGCAAAGAGAATTGCGCAGCCGCGGATCCAGATACGACCGGTGCCGACGTCGACCCGGGTAATCGCTTCAATATGCAACGGCGTGAGCGTCAACGACACGAGCGACGCTATCCGCTCGCCGGTTGCGCGCACCGTGCCGATGAACATGCCGCCGCTGCCGGTCACCGGGTTGTGCATCTTGCCGCGCTCGCGCACGATGTTGATCACGTGCGCGGCAATGCGCGACGCGTCACCGCCGCAGACGTCGGCAATCTGCCGGAACGACGCGGAATCGATGTTGAGCACATCGACGTCGCAAAGCAACTCGCCAGCGCATGCACTCGGCGTATTGTCGAGTTTGTGCGCGTTCTGCGGCATAGCGCCGGGCGGCTCGAGCACGCGATGCGTACCGAGTGGATGCGGCGTACGCTCCGATGCGACGCTCACGAACGCACCACGATACCGTCGCGTTCGAACGGCGTCGAGAGCACGATCGTCGTTTTCGTGCGCGCCATGCCGGGCAGGGCTTTCAGACGCGAGAGCAACTCGTCGAGATGCTGCGTCGAACGCGTCATCACTTTGCAAACGAACGACTCCTCGCCCGCAACCGAATGGACTTCGCACACTTCCGGCATCTCGCTCAAACCTTTGGTGAATTGCTCGTAACCCGCGTCTGGAGTCGTATAACAACTCACGAACGCAATCAGTTCGAGGCCGAGGCTGCGGCCGTCGAGTTGCGCGCTGTACCCGCGAATGTGGCCCCGTGCTTCGAGCCGCTTGACGCGGTCGTGCACCGCCGGCGGCTTGAGCCCAACCAGCGCGCCGAGTTCAGCGAAGGTCGAGCGCCCATTGCGCTGAAGAGCCTCCAAGAGCGCAAGGTCGAGGTGATCGAGGTCGTCGGAGACTATCATATTCGCCAGAATCGCAATTCTTGCCGCAGCTTGTTCGGCGGTTTGACTATAACACCCCGTTTCCGTTCGTTCAAGGCGGTGCTGGTCGCACTGCTGCTTCTTGCTGGGTGCGCAAAGGCCGGCGGACCGGTTGCTGGGCCGATCGGGGTCGTGCGCTTTGCGCTCGCGGCCGATCCGACGACGCTGGATCCGCTCTTCAGTCACCCCGATGCTTCGCTGGCGGAGGCTCAGGTCGCGCGGCTCGCGTTTGAGCCGTTCGTCGACTTCGACGGCTCGGGAAAACCGGTCCCAGCGTTGCTCGACCGTCTGCCGGCGGTCTCGGGCGACGGGCGCACCATCGTTTACCATTTGCGCGCGGTGCGTTGGAGTGACGGCGTTGCGGTAACGAGCAGCGACGTGCTTTTTACCTTGCATGCGATTCTGGATCCGCGCAACCCGGTGCGATCGACGCAAGGCTACGAGCTGATCGACCGGGCGACCGCACCCGATCCGCGCACCGTGGTTTTTCATCTCAAGCACGCATGGGCGCCGGCTGCACTTGGATATTTCTCCTATGGAACGACGCCGCAATTCGTATTGCCGGCGCACGTGCTGCAAACGCAGGCGCCACTCGATCGCGCGCCCTTTGGAGCGGCGCCGAGCGTTGGCGATGGACCGTACACGTTTGTGTCGTGGCAACGTGGGAACGCCGTACGCTACCGCGCGAATCCGCGGTATTGGCGCGGAAAGCCCGCGGTTGCGGAACTCGACGTTCGCATCGTCACCGATCCGGGAACGAATCTTTTGCTCTTGCGAACCGGAGCGCTCGACTGGAATCTGATCGCCCCGGTCCAGTACCCGATGATCGCTGCCGACGCGCGGTTGCGCTTTGTCACCACGCCAACCGCAGTCGTCGCCGGCCTCGTCATGAACACCTTGCATGCGCCGCTCAACGATCCTCGCGTACGGCGCGCGATTGCGATGTCGATCGATCGCAAAGCAATCAGTGACAAGATCACGCTGGGCAAGTATCCCGTCACCAACATGATCCAGCCCCAGTTTTCGTGGGCGTTCGATGCGCACGTGCGTCAGCCGTCCTACGATCCTCGCGGAGCCGATGCCGCGTTGGATGCCGCCGGATGGCGGCGTGGACCCGACGGCACGCGCTCGCGTAACGGCGTATCCATGCATCTCGTCTACGTCGCTTTTCCCGAGACGGTGAGCGGCATGCGCATCGCCGCGGTCGTGCAGGCTGCGTTGCGCGAGCGCGGTGTGACGGTGACGATCAAGAGCATCAGTAACGCGCAGCTGTTTCTCCCCAAGACGGGGACGCTCGCCACTGGAAACTTCGACCTCGCATACGTTCCGTTCACGATGGGCGCCGACCCCGACGACAGCGACGTGCTCTCGTGCGGGGCACCGTCGAACTACATGCACTGGTGCGATCCCGTGGTCGATCGGCTCGAGGTCCAAGCACTTGCCGGCGTCTCGCAAGCGCAGCGACGCTTGCTCTACGCCCAGATTGGGCAGCGCGTCGCCGATCAGGTACCGGTGCTCTATCTCTTTAACGCACGCTATATCTACGCGTATGGCGGCCGGCTGCATGGCTTTGCGCCGAACGCCTTTTTGCCGACATGGAACGTATGGGAGTGGAAAACGTGAGCCAAGGTGTCGCGATCGTTGCGGTTCACGGAGTGGACTCGCATCCGCGCTACGAATTCCAGGATCAAGTCGCCTCTGACCTATGTATGCGTCTCAACGAGCGCGACGGCAAAAAAACCTGGAAGATTGAGGTGGTCAACCCGAAGGATGTGCTCGAGCCGGAAACCGACGATCCGCTCCCGACGACGACGCGCGTTATGCAAGCCGGCGACGACATCGATGAACCCAAGCGGGATTTCTTTGATGTGATCGAGGCATACTGGAGTCCCATCGACAAGGGCGCAACCAATTGGCTTTCGGTTTTGATGTGGATCCTGCGTTCGGTCTTCACGCCGTTCAACACGACGGCGCGGGTTGAAGCACCATTCTTAAAGCAGTTCTTTGACTACAGTTTTATCGGCGCTGCGCTCATCGTTGCGTTCGTCCTCTTTGGCATTTCGATCACTGCAGTATGGCTCTCCGCAATTCACGTGCTGACCATCACCGGCTTGATGAACAATTCAACCGTTGGTCAGGCAATTACCGCGCTCGACGCAAATGCGGCGGCGCCAGGCGGCGCACGCATCAAGATCATCGTGTGGATCTTTGTCGGCATCGTTGGCGCCTTCTTAGTGGGGCAAGCGCTCGAAGCGATTGTGAAAACTTGGATGCAACGCCAAGCATTGCGCGAAAATCGGACGTCGATCTGGCATCGAGCGCTCGCAATCGGCGTTGTCGCCGTGGTCGGCGGCGTCTTGATCTATGCCATGGCGGTGGCGCGCTTCCCGAAGGGCGAGATGGGCTGGTCCGGTGTCGCCTTCCTCGTCGGAATCTTCCTCGCGTTTCAAATCGGCTATGCGCTCCTCATCGGCTTCATCGTCGGCTTCTTCGGCGACGTTCAGGTGTATACGACGCGAGATGAGAACAACGCGCGCTTCTACGGCTTACGCGATGCGATTCTCGACACCGCGGTCACGGCGATCATGCGCGCGGTAACACCGGAACGCAACGGAGGCTACGACTACGATCGCGTCGTCGTGCTCTCGCACAGCCTGGGCGGGACGATCGCGACCGACGCGATCACGCGTCTGAAGCGTGGCACCGAGCAGGGCGCGCTCGGCGCCGCAGCATTCTCGAAAGTGCGTGCGTTTGCGATGCTTGGGTCGTCGCTTGAGAAGACGGACTACTTTTTCGATGTCGCAGGCAGCACGATGCCGTCCATGTCGTACGATGAGTGGCGCGGCAAAGCCTACGAAAAGCTCTTCAGCGACGATCCGAAGGCGCTGACGGCCAAACGCAGCTCGCGGATCTTTTGGATCAACTATTGGTACTTTCAGGATCCGATCTGTAACGAGATTCGCTCGTATAGGGACGTCTGTCGCAACGAGCGCGGGAGCCGGCACATCACGCCGATTCATCCGCTCATTCACTCCGACTATCTCGACGATCCGTGGGTATGGAAGTCGTCGAAAGACGACAAGCATTTGGGACTTCTGGATATAATCGCGCCGGGAACCGACGACTAAAAGCCGCGGATCCGCTTGCGCAGCCAGCGTTTGTGCTGATCGGCGACGCGCGTCCACAATGCTTCACTGCGGTCGATCTCGAGTCCGAAATGCTGCCGCAGAATCCGTTCGAACGCCTCGTGTGAGGCGGCCGATTCCTCGTTCATGTGTTCGGGCGAAAAGATGCGCAGTGCAGCATTGGTCAAGGTGGTCATCCCGCGTTCGGTGAGTTGCGCGCAGACGAGGGTTTGCACGAACGGCGACTCGCTCGTCGTCGCGAGACCGCGGTTTGATGCTTCGATCGTCGCCATATCGACCGGATCGCCGGTGAAATCGTACGTCGCGCCATTCTCCCGATGGTTGTAGAAGCGCCAGTAGTTGCCGTGACAGGTCAACTTGAAGTCGAAGCGGCCGTCGTTGAATGGTCCCTCACGTAGCGGCATCGGTATAAGGAAGCCGTTGCCGAAGCCGACGTCGGTGAGGTACGGCTCGTCGAGATGAACGAGCAGCGCGAGGTGGTTGATCGGCGCGCCTTCGACGTGACCCATGCGATTGACCGTGGCGCCGATAAGCTCCGCGCGAAGGCCGATCTGCTTGACGGCCCATGCGAAGAGCAGGTTGTGCTCGAAGCACCAGCCGCCGCGCTGACGCACGACTAACTTGTCGAAGATCGCGTCCGGCTCGAGCGAGGGAACGTTGCCGAGCTGCACGTCGATGTTTTCAAACGGAATCGCCAGCAGATGCGCCCGGTGCAGGTTGTGCAGCGTCTGCTTTGTCGGCGAGAGCGGGCCGCCGTAGTTGATGCGGCGCAAATAACGATGGAGTTTGAGTGACACCCTGATTGCTCAATGCGGTAGCGAGATCGTATACGCTCCGCCGCTGCCGAGGAAGAGAGGTGCTGACGTGTGACCGTCGCGGTCGATGCGCACGAGCGCATTGCCGCGGTGGAGAATGGCAATGGCGGCCGAGCCGTCGTGCAGCCACTCAACGTCGAATGGTTGCCCTCCAACCGTAATATCGGGTTTCGCGGTGTTCGTTGTGAGGTCGATCGGCGTCACAGTCGTCGTCGCGTAGTTCGCGACGTAAGCAAGCTTGCCGGTTGGGTCGACGGCGACGTACATCGGCTCGACGCCGACCTTCAGGGTCTTGATCGACTGACCCGTCGCGAGTTCGACAACGCTCATCGTGTTGTCGCCATTGTTAACCGCGTAGAGCATCTTGCCGTCGGGTGAGAGCGCAAGGCCGACCGGACGTTGTCCGACGGGTAAGGGCGCAAGCACCGCGCGCGACTTCAGATCGACAACTGCGACCGCGTTGGAGCCCTGCGTCGTAACGTAGAGGCGCGATCCATCCGGTGCAACCGTGATGTAGCGTGGGCCGGTACCGACGGCGATCGGCTTGCCGGCGCGTAAGGAAGCGACATCGATCGGCGTGATCGTCCCGTCGTCGTAGTTGGCGACCCAGACCGTCGAAGCATCGGGCGCGATCGCGAGACCATTGGGCGAACTGCCGACGGCGACATCGGCAACGACCTTGTTCTGCACCGCATCCACAACGCTTACGGTCTTCGCACTACGATCGGCGACGAAGTAGAGTCGACCGTCCGGCGTGAGCGCGCCGTCGCGCGGCTCATCTTTCACCGCGATCGGTTCTCCAAGTGCGCCGGTGCGAATGTCGTACGGCATGACCGTATTGTTGAAGCGATTGGCGATCCACGCGAGCGGGAGCCGCTCGTTCTCTTGCTGGGCGCGAACGTCCAGCGTCGCCGGCTGGAGCTGTGCGCCACGATCGTCGACGCCGGTGACATGCACGTTGTACAGCCCACTGGTTCCGGAGGCGAGAACAATTGGGACGTTCTGCGAGGCCTTGGCGTCGAGCGTGATCGAGCCGACCGACGGGGTAACTGATAGACCATTTTGGAAGGCGAGCCGCCACGTCACCGATACCGGTGCGTCACCCGCATTTTTGAACGCAATCGTCGCAGAGGCATTACTACTTCCCGGTGTAAGTTGCACCGCGGCTTCCGACAACGTAACGCTCACCGGCGTCGTCGGCGGAAAGACGTTGCGGGTCGGCCCGAATCGGGCAGGATCGTTACTCGGTGCGAATGCCGGCATCGCATCGCTGGTTCCATTGCCCCAATACTGGTTCGGTGAAGACGCAAGATCAAATGCGAGGTGCAATGCTCCGCGCATAGGCAGCGCAATCCAAGCATACTTCGCCGCTTTGCCGTTAACACGCAACGCATTGACGTATGGCGTCGTGTCGGACGCGGCCGGCGCGTCGATCGTGATCGTTGGCCCATGGGGCGCGCGGATGACGATGTGGGAGAAAATTGGGCTACCGATATCGAGGTCGCGTACGGCCGGGAACTGCGGATACAAGCCCATCGCACACCAGACATACCACGCGCTCATCGTTCCGAGATCGTCGTTTCCGGGGATACCGTCGGGCGAATCCTTGTAGAGTGTCGTCACGACGGTGCGCACGATCTCTTGCGTGCGCCACGGCTCGCCGGCAGCGAGATAGACCCATGGGGAACCGAGGCTGGGCTCGTTGCCCATCCACGCGTACGGCTTGTCTTGATCGGCGTTGAGCTGCGAGAAGAAGGTGTCGAGTTTAGCAACGGCAGTTTCGCGTCCACCCATGCCGCGAATAATTTCGTCGAGGTTCTGCGGCACCATCCACGTGTATTGGGCGGCATTGCCTTCCTGGAAACCACTCTGTCCCGATTCGCCGATCGGCGTCTGCAAAAAGGCGCCATCGGCATTGCGTGGCGCGATCAATGCCGAGTGTGTATCGAAGATCGTGGTCCAGTTGTTCGCGCGCGGCAAGAACCGCTGATACGTCGCAGCATTGCCGATCGATTGTGCAAACGCCGCAATCGATGCATCGTCGAGCGCGTATTCGAGCGTCTCGGATGCACCGTTCGGTACCGGCGATACCGATGTCGTGTAATAGTTCGGAATATAGCCGTGTTGCTGATAGTCGGCGGATTGCGGGCGTTCGAGATACCAACCGTACCCCGGCGCGCTCGTCGTGTCGGTTGCGCCCTTGATCATGCCTTGCAGTGCGGTGCGCACGTCGAAGTCGCGTGCACCGAAGGCATAACCGCCGGCGATCACCGGATCGACCGAGTCCCCACCCATTACGCTGCTCGGCTGATTGACGACCGGCCAGCGTGGCAGCCAGCCGCTCTGCACGTATGCGTCGACCAGCGACTGCTCCATATCGCTGACCTGGTCGGGTGCGAGCAGTGCAATCAGCGGAATCTCGGTGCGGTAGATATCCCAGTCGGAGTAGTTTGCGTACTCGGCGTGCTGCGGTTTGACGTGATGTACGTTGCCGTCGAAGCCGCGATAGCGACCGTCCGCGTCGCTAATCAGGTTGGGATGCAACATCGTGTGATAGAGGGCCGTGTAGAATTGGCGCTGTTCGCTGTGCGTGCCGCCCGAGACCTCGACGCGCGAGAGCATCTGCTGCCATGCAGCGAGCGTCTTGTTGCGCACGCTCGCGATCTCCCAACTCTTCGCTTCGGCTGCGAGATTGTTGCGGGCGCCTCGCGCGTCGACAAACGAGATCGCGACCTGCACGCGCACGCGCGCATTGCTTGTGGTATCGAAACGCACCCAGGCGGCCGCGTGTGGCCCTTGCCCGCCGTGCAACACGCCCGACGCAGCGAACGGTCGATCGAAGCGCGCGACGTAGTAGACGGTGTAACGGTCGGGCATCCCGCAGAAAAAGCCGCTCGATGCGGATGCCTCAACTTCGTTCGAGCCGACTACACGAATCGACGAATCCGTGACGCCGGCTTGATTTGACGCCGGATTAATAACGACGTTTGCTTGCGGGTTCGCGGGAAACGTGAATGTCCCGAGTCCCGTGCGCGGCGTCACACTGAGCTCCGCACGAATCGCAGGCGAACCCAGCAACACCGCGTAGTAACCGGGCGCGGCGCTCTCGTCAGCGTGCGCATAGACTTGCTGCGTAGTCGACGGGTCGGTGACAGGGCCGAGGGTCGGCAACATTGCAAAATCGCCGAACACGTTGCAGCCAGGGCCGCTCAAATGCGTGAGACTGAATCCGGTGATTGCCGTATCGTTGTACTCATAGCCGCCGCCGGCGTTCTGCGATGGTGTGTCCGGACTCCACTGGATCATCCCGAACGGCGTGTCGGCGCCGGGGAACGTATCGATCGGTCCGCCGATCTGCGTGCCCGACGTACCAACGAACGTGTCGACCAGCGCGGTAGGTGAAAGTGCGGTCGCGAGCACGGCGGCGCTAAGCAACGGTATCATCCGATGAACGCGTCGACTTCTATCTCGACCAGCAACTCGGGCGAGATGAGGCGGCGTACTTCGACCATCGTTGCGGCTGGGCGAACCTCGGCGAATGCTTCGTGATGGGCTTTCGCGATGAGTTCCCAATCGTCGATGTTGACGACGTACATGCGCGTGCGCACGACGTCGTCGAGCGAGGCGCCGGCTTCTTCGAGCGCGCGTTCGATGCGCGCAATTGCGCCTTTGGCCTGCATGTAAGCATCGGGTCCGTCGCTCGTGGTGCCCGAGACAAAGACGAAGTCACCGATGCGCACCGCGCGAGCGTACCCGACGCGCTTCTCCCACACGCTTCCGCTCTCGATGTGGCGGCGGCGCGTCGACACTACAAGGCCTTGACTGCCGCGGTCAGTCCGTCGACCGATGCCTTCGCGTCGCCGAAGAGCATCGCGGTGTTCGGTAATTCGTAGAGCGGATTGTCGATGCCGGCGAAGCCCGAGCGCATCGAACGTTTGAGCACGATGACGTTCGCGGCTTTGTCGACGTCGAGAATCGGCATGCCGTAGATCGGGGAGCTCTTCACGCTGCGCGCGGCGGGATTTGTGACGTCGTTCGCGCCGATCACCAGCGCCACGTCGGTCGTCGGGAACTCGTTGTTGGCGTCGTCGAGATCGAGCAGTGCTTCGTACGGCACGTTCGCTTCGGCGAGCAACACGTTCATGTGGCCCGGCATGCGTCCCGCGACCGGATGAATTGCATACAACACTTTAACGCCGCGTTTCTCGAGTTGATCGGCGAGCGCCTTGACGCTGTGCTGCGCCTGCGCGACCGCCATGCCGTACCCGGGCACGAACATGACCTTCTGTGCATACGCAAGCATCACAGCAACGTCGTCGGCTGAAACGCTGCGCACGTTTTGTGGACCACCGGAGCCCGCCGCCGGCTCCGACCCCCGCCGGAACCAAACGCACTAAAGAGCACGTTGGCCAGCGATCGATTCATCGCCTTACTCATCGCCACAGTCAGGATCGTGCCGCTGGCACCGACGATCGCGCCGCAGATAATCAGCAGTTCCGAGTCGATTTCAAAGCCCGCAATTGCAACGGCGAGACCGGTGAACGAGTTGAGCAGCGAGATCACGACCGGCATGTCGGCGCCGCCGATCGGCAGCACGAACAGCACGCCGAGTGCGAGGCCTCCTGCGAGAAGCAGTGCGAAACCCCACAACGGCAGCGTGCCGCCACTGACGATGAACCAAACGCCGAGCGCAATGATCCCGAGCGCAATGATCGCGTTGACGACCTGTTGCCCAGGATAGGTAATCGGTCGCCCAGTCATCAGCTCTTGCAATTTCAGGAACGCGATGATCGAACCGGCGAAGCTCACGGCGCCGATGATCATAGAAACGACGAGCGAGACCGAAATGACCGGATCGAGCGCCGCGCCGCCGCTGCGCAAGAAGACGACGTATTCGACCACGCCGATCATCGCCGCCGCACCGCCGCCCGCGCCGTTGTACAGCGCGACCATCTGCGGCATCGCGGTCATTTTCACGCGTACCGCGGCGAAGATACCGATCGTCGCGCCCAAGACCATGCCGATTGCAACAGCCCACCATGCGACGCCACCCGTCTGCACGAGCACGACGCCGACGGCAATAACCATGCCGGCCATCGCGAGGCGATTGCCGAAGCGCGCCGATGCCGGCGAATTCAGAAAATGCAGCCCGATGATAAAGAGTGAGATTGCGACGAGATCGAGGAGCGGAGCAGCAATGCTCACTTGCCGCCCCCCTTGCCCTTAAACATCTGCAGCATGCGTTCGGTCACGGCAAAGCCGCCGAAGACATTGATCGCGCCGAGCGTAACCGCTGCGATTGCGAGGATCGTCAATCCTATCGACGAGCTTCCGCTATTGAACAACGCGACGGTTGCGACGATTGCGCCGGCGACGACGATGCCGTGGATCGCATTCGTCGCAGACATCAACGGTGTGTGTAGCGTCGTCGGGACTTTGGAGATCACTTCGAAACCCACGAAGATCGCCAGCACGAGAATCGTTAGCAGCGTGATGAAGTGACTAACGTCGGTCATGCGATGCGTGCTCCTTTGATCACTTCATCCTCGAAATCGAGTGTAAGCGCGCCATCTTTCACGAACGGTGAGATCAGTGCATAGACGTTGCGTGAATAGAGCTGACTCGCGTTGTAGGGCATCGTCGACGGCAGATTCACTGCGCCGATAATGCTCACGCCGTTGGGCGAGAGAACCGTTTCGCCGGCCTTGGTGAGCGTCGTGTTGCCGCCGGCTTCGGCCGCGATATCCACAATTACCGATCCCGGTTTCATCGCGGCAATCGCGTCGTCGCTCACCAGGATCGGCGCTTTGCGACCAGGTACGAGCGCTGTCGTGATCACAACGTCATTCTTGCCGATCTGTTCGACCATCCAGGCTCGCTGGCGTTCTTGCTGTTCGGGCGTCAGCTCTTTCGCATAGCCACCCGTGCCTTCGGCACTTTCGCCAAGATCGAATTCTAGAAACGTCGCGCCGAGTGATTGCACTTGTTCTTTTACAACCGCGCGCACGTCGTAGCCGCTGACCACGGCGCCTAACCGTCGTGCGGTTGCAATCGCTTGCAGTCCCGCGACCCCCGCGCCCAGTATCAGTGCCTTTGCCGGCGGGATGGTCCCGGCGGCCGTCGTGAGCATCGGAAAGAATTTGGGCAGCGCTTCGGCCGCGAGCAGTACCGCTTTGTAGCCCGCAATGTTGCTTTGTGAAGAGAGCGCATCCATCGACTGGGCGCGGGTGATGCGCGGAATCATCTCCATCGCGAGTGCCGTGAAGCCGTCATTCTTCAATTGTTCTACATACGAGGGATCGCCCAACGGATTCAGGAAGCCGACCAGGGTCGCGTTCTTGCGCATGGCAGCGAGCACGTTCGGTGCGGGCTTGCCGACCGTTACGACGAGATCGGCGTCTGAGACCAGCGCGGCCGGATCGTCGATAATCGACGCTCCGGCCTGCGTGTAGAATGCATCGGGGAATGCGGCCGCGGTTCCGGCGTCACGTTGGACACGCACGGAAGCGCCCGCCTGTATCAGCTTCGTTACCGTCTCCGGAACCAGCGCCACGCGGCGCTCATTCGAAGCGGCCTCACGAGGTACGGCGACGATCATGGACGCTTGCGTTCACGCGAAGGTTTAGGAAGCCCTACTTGATCGAGACCGTATTGCGTAGTATGCCGATCTTTTCGATCTCGACTTCCATCACGTCGCCGTCTTTGAGAAACTCCGGCGGCGTGCGTGCAAAACCAACGCCCGACGGCGTGCCCGTGGCGATCACGTCACCGGGCAGAAGTGTCATCCCTTTGGAGAGCTCGGCGATCAATCGCGGAATGCGAAACATCATGTCCGACGTGTTGCTATGCTGCTTTTCAGCGCCGTTGAGACGGAACATGATCTCGAGTGTGTGCGGATCGCCGATCGCATCAGCAGAGACAATCCAAGGTCCGTACGGCGAGCAGTCGTCGAGACTCTTGCCCTTGAACCATTGCAAATGGGCGCGCTGCAGATCGCGCGCGGTCACGTCGTTGAATGCGGTGTAGCCGAAGATCACGTCCATTGCGTAGTCTTCGGAGACGTCTTTGCAGGTTCTGCCGATGATGACCGCAAGCTCCGCTTCGAAATCGTATTCGCTCGAAACACGCCGCTCGAGCTTGAGCGTTTGGTCGTGCGCGGCGATCGTCGTGGGCGTTGCTTTGGTGAAGAAGGTCGGGACGTCCGGGAGCTTGAGCTCTTTACCGAAGATCGCTGCGCCCTCTTTGGCGTGCTCGAGGTAGTTGCGCCCGACGCAGAAGATGTTGCGCAGCGGATGCACCGGTGCATCGAGGCGCGCGAGGAGCAACGTAGTGGTTTCGTTCGTATGGTGTTTCGCGCGTTGCTCCGGTGGGAGTGCGATGTAGGCCTGCATCGTTGGCGTATCGATGCGCCGAATCAAGTCGCCTTCGACAACGCCCGGGGCGGTCGGGCCGTCCTTCATTCTATACGTTACAAACTGCATAGGGGTTATTTTATCACGCGCGGCTCACCAGATCAGCGGGATCAGGCGATATCGTACGCGCGCGGCGTAGGCATCGTAGCCCGGCAGTTCCCGGCGCAAGAAGCGTTCTTCCAGCAAGATGCGCGCAATCAAGACAAAAATCGGCACGCACGACGCAATGGCGCCGGCCGTCGATTGCAACCAAAGCGGGATACCGACGATGAGCAGCGCGCCACCCGCGTAGAGCGGATGGCGGACGTAGCCGTAGAGTCCCGTATCGATCACGCGTTGACTGCGGTCATCTTGGAGTTTGACGACGGGTGCCGCGAAGGCATTCTCGCGGAGCGCGCGCCAGGCGATGCCCCAGCCGGCGATCACGGCGAGCAAGCCCACGTCGCAGAGCCACGCGGGTGGTGGCGGCAGCAAATGCAGCCTGCTCGCGTCGAGCGATGTGAGGAGAAGGTAGCCGAGGAATGAGGTCAATAGCGCGAGCAGCATAATCTTGTCGCCCAGCGGTTGACCTTGCTGCACCGGCGACTTGAAGCGCTCTTCAATGAGCCCAGTGTTCGCCCGCGCAATATCGAGTGTGCTTCCAGCCGTGCCGATTGCGACGATCGCAAGGATGACCCACGCGCGCCACCAGTCGAACGTCCACGCCGGACCGAAGAGTATGATGGCGAAGAAGGCGCAATTGATCGCCACGCCCGCGAGCGCTAATTGCGCTTGCTTGTAAGGTGCCACAGGTCGCAATATCGGCAAAGGTAGGTAGAGAGCGGAACGCCGTGCATCAAAATGCGGCGCGCGCATGTTCTTCGCTCGAATAGGCGTCTTTGCCGGTGCAACTGCGCGCGCGATCCGCCACCGGATCGAGCACGAACTCGCGCGGAAGCGGCGCGTTAGGGGTGGTGCGTGGGCGACGGCGTCGCGCCAACGATACCCTCGAGCGGCGGCAGATGTTCCGTTCTGCTGTTTCTGCTTTTCTTGCGCTTCCTGGTACTCGCGTCTGGCGGTGTCGATCATGACCGTTGCAGCCCCGGGCTCGTTGCCCCAGTTGCCGCCCGATTGCGAGACGATCGCTGATTGCCGGCTGACTTTCTTCGTGTGCGGGTCAAAGTCGTAGGTGACGCGATAGAGTCCGACCTGCGCGCTGCCGTCGGGGTGACGAATCCACATTTGGAGCACGTTGCCGTTGGTCTGGGTGTTAAAGAACGCATCCTTCGACGCTTTGGCCGATTTGACGCGAACGACTTGTCCCTTCGCGTTGACTTCGACGACGAATTCCGTGTGCAACGGAACCTTCGGGATGGGAGGCAGGGCAAGCGGTGTGGCCGCGACGGTTGCGGCGAACAGAAGTGTCAGTACAAACGCGCGCATGCTAATTCGCGGAGAGCACGGTGAACTGCCGCCCGCACGAACCGCATGCGACAATGACTTGCAAATGTGGGTGCTCGCTTGGCTCCGGAACGCGCTCGGTTGACTCTTCACAGCCGCAGTAACGGCAGCGAGTGGTAAGAGAGTTCCCAGCGGAGTCGGACTGGTTCACGCCAGCGCCTTTATGCGGGTGGTTCAGCCCGACCTCCCGCGGGGACCGTTCCTGGGATGCCGCGAATTCGAAGGAAGCGTGCCTTCGTATCCGTCTCTTTACAGTTATAGCATTGGTGCTTGCACTGCTCGCCGCCCCCGCGTCGGCCGCGCGCCCGATCGTCGATCTGCACAAGCTCGACGCTTACTTTGCTCTGTTCGCGAGCGATTCAAACGTCCCGTGGCAACCGACGACGGTGCGCTTGGATACGTACTCGAGTGCGCCGGTCCAAATTTGCCGTTTATCAAGTCGATCCGGCCGACGTCGTGACCGCTGGTTCGAATGCGCGCCCGCGTGCGATCGAGACGCGCGGCCGCAAACCGGTGACGCAGTTTCAGCTTTACGCCGCCCGGCGGATATCAGTTCCAATCAAGCGAGGTCGACGTACAACTCGGTTCGCGCGAGGGCTTTTTCGTGGTCGAGGCGCGTCGCGGCGACGTCGGCGAACAAGTGTGGATCAACCGGACGCGTCTCGGGTTGCTGACGCAAAGAAACGCCGGGCGAGTTGCTGCTGTACGCGACCGATCTCGGAAGCGGCCACGCACTCGCGCGTGTGCGCGTGCAGTTCGTTGTCGAAGGCGGCGTTTCAAACACGCTACACCGACGCACACGGCATCATCCGTTGGAATCGCATTCCGCGCCCGATCTTTGCGCTCGCGCAGTTTGGCAATAGCTTCGCGTTCTCGAGCTTTCTGCCGCAGGCGCCGCTGCCGGGGACAATCGTTGGCGTGCGCACCGACACCGCGGTCGTGCACGCAGGCGGCATCGTGCGCGTCGCCGGGTTTGCGCGCACGCGCAGCGGCGGTGCGCTGCGACCGGCCGCGGGCAGTGCGACGATCGCGATGCGTCTGGGAGGAACGTTGCTCGCGCAGGTGCAGGCACCCGTCGATAAGGCCGGCGCCTTTACGGCCGAGATTCCGATTCCCGCCGGCGCAACGGCCGGTGATTACGCTGTGCTCGCGCAGGTCGACGGCGGCGTCGGCGGCGCAACGGTACACGTCGACGCCGACGCCAACGGCCTTTCGATCGACGTTGCGAGCGGCTGCGATGGACCGTGCAATTCGGCAAACGACGTGCCGGTAACGATCACGTCATCGCGCGGTAATGTCGCCGTACGCGTGCAGATCGTGCGCTCACCACACGTGTACGTCGGATACACGCCGCAAGACGCTCCGTGGGGCACGAGCGTGTGGCTCGATAAAACCGTCGAAACCAACGCCGACGGCCGGGCCAGCGTCCTGATCGCGCACCCAACCGACGGGCTGCCGTCAACCTACGGCGTTCGTGCTGATGCAGGTGGCGCAAGCGCCGTTACGCGGATCGTCGTGCCGACTGCGCGCGGAGCAGTACGCATTGCATTGGATCGCGCCGCGCAGACGCTCGGCACGCCGATAAACTTCGACGTCTATGGAAACGACATCAATAGCGGTAGGCCGCTTGCGGGCGCGCACGTCACGGTTGCGCTTCAACACGGACCCTCGTCACAACAACAGGAACTGACCCTCGACTACGACGGACACGCACACGGCGCGTTTTCCGCGCCGTCGCTCGGCACGAACCTCGTGTTTGCGACGCTTACCGTCGATGGTGCGAGCGCGAGCGATGCGGCGCAAGTCGACATCGTGCCGCAAGCAACCCAGGACACGAGTCTCAACGGAAGCGCGAACGTGCGTATCGCGCTCGATCATACCGTCTATCGCGCCGGCGACACCGTGCAGATCTCAGCCGCGCTCGATGGCGCGCAAGGCGATGCGCTGCTCACGATCGAGAGCGCGAACGGGACGCAAACCATCGTCGTACCGGTACAAGGCGGACGCGCAACGGCGTCACCGCGCATCGCGGATGCAACGGGCGATCTGCGCATCGGTGCAGCCTTTGTACGCGCGGGTGCGATCGCGTGGACGAGCGTGCCGCTCGCGCTCGATGCGCCGGGCCGTCCGGTGAGCGCAACTATCGCGATGCCGACAGGCAGCTTTGCACCCGGGGCGCCGGTAAACGTGTCATTGCGCGACGTTGCACCCGGCGCAGGCACCACGATCGTGCGCATCAGCCGCGGCGCACCGTCGGGCGGCGCGCTCTTCGAATCTGCGCCGACACTCTTGGCGGTTGGACTTGCGGCGACGCAAGTCAGCGCGCCGGAGGGACGTACCTGGCATCCGTGGGTGGATTCGACCGGCGAACACGCGCAAGTGATCGGCTTCGAACGCCGCGGCTCGCCCGCCGCAAAATCTTGCACTCGAGCAGGCCGATACGCAAGCGGTATCGTGGAACGTCGCACGATCCGACGGCGCAAGCATTGCAGTCCAGATGCCGAACGCGCGCGGCCGCTATACGCTCTCGATCCTCACGATCGAAGACGACGGGCGGGTGATCGCGGCCTCGTCGCCGATTACGGTGCAGTAATGCCGCGCAAGAAACCAAGCCGTCTCATGCTGCTCGACACCTACGGGTTGGTGTATCGCGCGTTCTTTGCGCTGCCGCCGCTCACGACGGTCAAAGGCATTCCGATCAACGCGGTCTACGGCTTCACGATGATGTTGAACAAAGTGATCAACGACGAGAAGCCGACGCACGTGATCGCAGCGTTCGATAAGGGAATGTCGGTAGACCGCGTTGCGCTGTACAAAGATTACAAGGCGCAGCGCGATGCGATGCCCGACGATTTGCGCGGTCAATTCCAACTCGTGCGCGACGTGCTCGCAGTGCATCGCATTCCCGTCGTCGAGATCGAGGGCCAAGAAGCCGACGACGTGATCGCGACGCTCGCGCGGCAGGCCGAAGCGGCAGGCGAAGAGACGCTGGTAGTGACCGGCGATCTCGATCTTTTGCAGATCGTCGACGATCGCACGACCGTGCTCACGACGCGCCGCGGCATCACCGATCTCGGCCGCTACGATCCCGCTGCGGTCTACGAACGTTTTGAACTGCAGCCGAATCAGCTCGCCGACTACCGCGGACTCAAAGGCGATCCGTCCGACAATCTTCCCGGCATTCCGGGTGTCGGCGAGAAGACCGCGATCAAGTTGATCAAAGCTGCCGGCTCGCTCGATGCGTTGATTGCCGATCCGTCGGTTGCGGGCACACCGAAACTCCAGAAGCTGGTCGAGGATTACGGCGAACAGGCGCGCGTCTGTCGCGACGTCTCGATCGTACGCACGCGATCTGCCGCTCGAGATCGATTGGGAGCTGCGCTACGAGAAGCCGAGCGATGCGGCCCTTTATCCGCTCTACGCGCAACTCGAATTCAAGACGTTGCTCGCACGTCTGAAGGCGCCGGTCGACGGTTTACCGCTCTTTGCTGCCGACCACAAACTCGAAGGCAGCTATCGCACGTACGTCGCCTCGGTCGATCCGCCGGAGTTTGCGCGCTTGGCCGAGGAGTTGCGTGCGCTTGCCGGAGTGGAACGCCTTGCCCTCGCGGTGCGCGAGGACGCGATCGGGGTCAGCGGAGCACGCGGCACCGGCATGGCGCTTCGCGGCGAGTGCGCTCGCATACGACAACGTGCGCGAAGCGTTGACGTACGCGATCGATCGCGCGCAGCGCATCGTCACCTACGATGCGAAGCACGTGGCGCGCGTGCTCGCGCACGCATGGCGTGGAATTGACCGACGTCGGTGACGATGCGATGCTGGCCGCGCACGTGCTCAATCCGTCGCGAACGTTTTCTGCGATCGAGGACGCCGCTGCCGAGCACTTGCAGGCTGCGCCGGCGAACGACGCCGCCGCATACGCCGATGCGGCGCTGCAATTGCTCGACGTGATGCGCCCGCTGCTCGAGGAACGCGCGCAGATGCGTGTCTACGAGGATATCGAAGTGCCGCTTGCGCCGTTGCTCGCGCGCATGGAGGGCGCCGGTCTCGCGATCGATCCGTCTGAGCTCGGCGTGCTCGGCCAAGAAGTTGACGTTGCAGCCGCGCGACTGCAGCAGCACATCTACGATTTCGCGGGTGAAGAGTTCAACATCGGGTCGCCGCTGCAGCTCGGTAACATCCTTTTCGGACGACTGCAGATTCCCGGCGGTAAGAAAACCAAAACCGGATGGGCGACGGGCGTCGAGATTTTGCAAGGCCTCGCCAAGGAGTATCCGATCTCCGCGCTCGTCCTCGAGTGGCGCGAAGTCACGAAGCTCAAGAACACGTATATCGACGTGATTCCGCAGTTGCTCGATCCGCGCGACAAGCGGCTGCACACCGTCTTCAATCAAACGGCGACGGCGACCGGACGGCTTTCGTCGACCAATCCCAATCTTCAGAACATTCCCGTGCGCGGTGATCTAGGGCGGCGCATTCGCAAGGCGTTCGTTGCCAAGAGCCCGGACTACGTGCTGCTCGCTGCCGACTACAGTCAGATCGAGTTGCGGCTGATGGCGCACCTCTCCGGCGACGAAGCGATGCGCACCGCGTTCGAAGAAGGTCAAGACATCCACGACTTCACCGCGCGGCAGATCTTCAACGTCGGCGACGGTACGGTCGACGGCAATCAGCGTCGCATGGCCAAGAGCGTGAACTTCGGCTTGCTCTACGGCATGTCGGACTTCGGCCTAGCGCAGCGGCTCGAGATCGGGCGCGCCGAGGCACGCGAAATTACGACCGCCTACTTCGCGCGCTTTCCCTCGGTCCGTGCGTACATCGATCGCACGCTCGAAGAGGCCCGCGAGCTCGGCTACGTGACCACGATCATGGGCCGCCGACGCTATATGCCGGCTTTGACCTCGAGCAACTTCATGTTGCGCTCAGCCGCGGAACGCGAAGCCACCAACGCACCGCTACAAGGCAGTGCGGCCGACCTGATGAAGCTCGCGATGGTGAAGGTGGACCGCGCGATGCGCGCGGAGGGACTCGACGCAACGATGCTGCTTCAGATTCACGACGAGCTGATCTTCGAGGTGCGCCGCGATCAGTTACAGGCGCTCGCCAACCTCGTACGACGCGAGATGGAGGAAGCGCTGACGCTCACGGTGCCGCTCGAAGTCACCACGAAATCGGGCGCAAACTGGTACGACGTGGAGTCGATGGACGAATGACGCGACGCGGCTATCCGGTCGCGCTCGTGATTGCGGCCCTCACGGTCGCATTGATTCTCGCGATCTGCGCGTGGTTGCGCGTCCTCTTCATGAGCTACGGAACCGATACCGGCACGTTTGCGGTCGCAATCTCGAACGCGTCGAGCGGCATGTACGATCTCGGCGAACACGGCTCGCACTTCCGCTACCACTGGTCTCCGATTCTGTTCGCGCTGTTTCCCGTGCTCCTCGCTGCGCGTTCGATCGTGACGTTGCAGCTGGTACAAGTGGCGGCAATCGTCGGCTCGGTCTTTGCGCTCTACAGCTTGATCCTGCCGCATCTCGGCGAAAAGCTTGCGCTGCGCGTCTCGCTCTTAGCCCTGATCTATCCTCCGCTGATCGGACTTGCGTTCTCCGAATTTCACGAGATTGCGTTTGTGCCGCTGCTCACGTTCTTGCTGCTGCAGGCAACGGACCGCCGCTCGTGGGGCTGGTATGCACTGTGGGCGGCGTTGCTGTTGTGCGTGCGCGAGGACGTTGCCCTGATTCTTGGCTGCTTCGGCGTCACGCTCGCACTCTTGGGTTTGCAAGGACGACGCCGCGACGAGATCGTCGCCGGAAGTGCAACCGCGCTCGGCGTTGCCGTCGTATTGTGGTTCTACTTCGACGTAGTCGAATGGCACTTAGGCGGCTGGCGTCCCGCGCACTTCTACGTGTATCCGTTTGCAGCGGGGCCGTTCGCAGTCGCCGCGTCGCTGTTGACGTGGCAACGCCTGACCTATCTGCTGGAGATTTTTGTGCCGCTTGCATTTCTTCCGCTGCGTACGCGCTGGGCATTGTTCGCCGCGCCCGGGCTCGCGATCGTGCTGCTCGCAAATTCGCCATCGGTCTATCGTATGGGCATGCACTATGTCTCACTGTGGCTACCGTGGGTGCTCGTCGCCGCTGCCGCCGGTGCGGCAACCTCGCGCGCAAGAGCGAGCGCCTCGCGCTGCGCTGGGTAAATGGTGCAATCGCCGTGAGCGCGCTCTTTCTCATCTTTGTAAATCCGACGCACGCAGCGCACTACTTGAGCCCGAGCTATCACGATCTCAAAGCCGTGCGCGAGGCCTTCCAATGCGTGCCGCGCGATGCGACCGTTGCGACGCATGACGAGTGGTACACTGCGGTGGCGCTCGACTATCCCCACGCCACGTGGGACTTTCCGCCGCAAGCGACCTACGCGGTGTACGCATCCGACTATCCGAATGCACAATTCCAAACCGCACTGCTGCCGCGCATCAAGGCGTTGGTCGCGAGCGGCGACATGCACGTCATCTGCCACTTCGATCAGGTGAGTGTCTACCAACGCGCAACGCCGGCACCGCAACACCTCCCGACGATCGTCGTACATGCGCCGAAGGCGACATTGACATTGCAGATTGCGACGACCGAGGATCAGCGCGAAACCGGGTTGATGAGCGTAACCCATCTACCGGCGCACACCGGCATGGTCTTCGTCTTCGACCAGGACGCCCCGGTGACGTTTTGGATGAAAGATACGCTCGTGCCGCTCGACATGGTCTTCGTAGCGGCCGACGGTACGGTGCGTAGCATCGCTGCAAACGTGCCGGTGGTCCCTGAGGATTCACCCGATGATAAGATCCCGACGCGTCCCGGCGTTGCGAAATATCGTGGTCGAGTTACCGGCTGGAGAAGCCGCGCGCGACGGGATTGCTGCCGGCACGCAGTTAACCGAAATCGCGAAGCTGTGACGGTCCCAAACAACCTTATATAACATTGTCCGAGCGTCACTAAATCGCCGTAGCCGGCGTTATAGAGAGCATGAAACTCATAAAATCTGTCTGCGATTGCACTGGGAACAGCGCTCCTGGCGGCACCAATCGCAGCATCGGCTACGACGGATGTCGCACCCTACGCTGGTGCTACCGGTGGCGTTTGCGGCTATCTGAATGCGCCGCAGACACAAATCGTGGCACTCCAAATTTTGCCGGTTCCGGAAAACATTATCGTTGCAAATTCGGCGCGGGCACCGCCACGACGACGGTGCAGACCGACGGCAGCTTCTGCTTCGAACATCTCCCGCCGCAGATCTACACGATCACGGCTTTCGGCGACGCACCCGCGCAGTACCAAGCTACGGTACAAATCGTCGCCGGCAAAACGCGCTGGTTACAAGTTGATCCTCGCCACTAACCCGGCTTAGCGGTTGGTTGCGCTTGCGGCGCCGTCGGAGTGGATGGCGCCGCCGCTGCCGGCGCCGTATCGAGCGAGGTTAACGACAAGCTCGCCGTATCGAGCGAATACTTCCCCGCACCAACAAACTGGTTGGGGTTCGCACAGATCACACTCTGTTCGGGACCAAAGACCTCGACGAGGTTCGGCGGTCCGCATTGCGTCTGTGTTAGTTGATACGTCGTGAGAAATGTTGCACCCGGCGTGCCTGGTTGAACTTCGTACGAGTTGTACGTAACTTCTTTGCCCTCATCGTCATCGTCGACGATCGCACCGAAGACTACCGCCGACGTTACGCCGATCGCCATCGCGCCCCAAAAGCCGCCGCCCCAATAGTACGGCGCCGGCGCCCACACCATGCCGCCGTTCCAGCCATAGTATCCGCCACCATAGACCGGGTTATTGACGCGATTGTTTTGGCGGTCGCTACGATTGCCTTGGCGATTGTCTTGCCGGTCGCCACGATTGTCTTGGCGGTTGTCTTGCCGATCGCCGCGATTGTCTTGGCGATTATCGCTGTTGTTGGTGCGATTGTCTTGGCGGTCGCCACGATTACTGTTGCTATTGTTGCCGCGATCGCCGGCAGTGTTTTGGCGATTGCCGGCGCCTTGATTACCGCCGACGCCTTGACCGTTGCCGATACCTTGGCCGGGACTTCCGGGGCGCTGCGCGACGCCAGGACGCTGCGTGCCGCCGCCGCCTCGCATGAAATCACTGCCGGTGAAATTGATATCCGCCGCTCGTGCGTGCGCCGCCGCCGCCTGCGCCCCCGCGTCCGCCGCCACCGCTCGGGCGCGCACCACCGCCGCCACCGCGTCCGCCGCCACCGCTCGGGCGCGCTCCGCCACCGCCGCCGCGTCCGCCGCCGCCGCCGCGTGCGCCGCCGCCACCACCACCGCGCCCCCCGCCACCACCGCGTGCGCTCGCGTCGCTCGTGAAGCAGATTTGAAATGCCAGTAACAGCGCAGAGAAAGACTGCCAGATATTTCATTGCTTGATCACCTGATCGAGGGTTCCGTGAAGCGTGACGTATGTGCCGTTCGCCGTGGTGAAGGAAAGGATCACCGCGTGTGCGGGCACCTTTGCCGACGACAAACGCAGCGGTTGCGCTTCGCCGTATAGTTGAGATAGAGCGTGCCAGTGGTGAGCGAAAGCGCGTTGCTCTTTCCGCTTTTGCACCAAAATCACTGAGGTGGGAAGGCAAACGATGATCTTGCTTTGATACGAGCAGGCTGAGCGATTGACAACGAGCGTACCCTTGCCGTCGGCGCTTGTGATAAAGAGTGAGCCGCTAAACACGTTGACGGTGACGCCCGTGTACGTGTTGAACGATCCGCTGCTGTCATGGATCTGCAGCGTACCTGCGGCACGCGCGGGAGCTGCACTTAGCGTAATGAAGATGAATGCGACGAGTAATGCTGTAAGGCGCATGATGGGTTCAGCCTAGCCGCCGAAGCTCGCTTGCGACAACCACGCGTGAAGGGCTACTTCGCAGGGGGAGCCTATTCGTCAGGCTCGCGAACTTTGCAACGGTTTCCTCGTCGGAGGGAGTCATCGTGCGCAAGAAAAGGTCGGGCCGCGTGCAGATACTGAGATCGACGCAGTACGTCGAAAGCACTCCCGCCACCACGTGATTTCGGATCGTGACATCTTCCGCGCTGAGGTCGTGCGATACGATGCGCTGATTCCAAGCTCGCAGAAAAAGCCGTTCGTGCCCGATCGCCTCCAAGACCGCCTCCACGTGCGGACTCGGGCGCTCGGACGAATAGTTGAGCCGGAACATGCCGACGGCTTTCGCAATGTATTCCTCACGATCGCGACCAAGAAAGGCTACGAAGTCTGGGTCAATCAGACTACGCACCAGCCAATTGCGTTCGACCGGCAGCCGATAGCGCGAGTGACCGTAGATCGCATCCGACAACGCGTTCCATCGAAGCGGCGTGAGAATGCGATCGCCGATCGTAGCGGCGACTCCGTGCATGTTGTCCAAAAGTGCCGCGAGCGGCCTGGGGATCGTCACGTCGATTTCGGCCACGGCAGCTACAGGCCGCGTTGCACCGGCGAGTTCGAGAATGTACTCGAGTTCGACGTTTGAAAGCCGCAGCGCAATCGCAATTCCGGTTAAAGTAGCCGCTGATGGGTTGATTTGATCGCCCGCTTCAAGGCGCGCGTACCACTTGACGCCGATGTCGGCGAGAAAGGCAACCTCTTCTCGGCGCAAGCCGGGCGTTCGTCGGCCGCGTGTCGATGAAATACCAACCTGCTCCGGCTTAATTTGCTCGCGGCGCTCGCGCAGAAATCGCCCAAGGGCTTGCCGCCCGGTTTCATCCATCCCGAACGCCGGATCCCGATCAAGAACGCTTCGCTCGCGCATCGCCGTTCCTCGCAGCTGAGTGATGCCCGAGTATACCCCGCATCAGAGAAATTGATGGGCGTCTGTCCAAGACGGGCCTTGGCATGGGGTGTCTGTTGTGAAGGGGCCTTTGCGAAGTTCACCCTGCTAATGGGTTAAAAAACCGGACCTAACGCGCCAAGTATAGCTCGAATGAGCGAAATAACGCCCATCGAGATCGCGCTGGATTTGGAGACGACGCTCCTCTACGACGCCTCACATTTTGCGTTTTCGGGACCAGCCGAGCCGAGAATCTGCCTGGTGGCCGCCTTCGCCTTGACGTCGCAACTCAAACACCTCATCGCTGCCGTCGATCGCGCCATTCCCGTTCGAGCACCGTCGGGCTTGCGGATTTTTCCGATGCCCGCGCGATCGGCGAGTGTGGCGCCGCGTGCATTTTCGATCGAACCGATGCTGGTACTCCGAAGATTGCAATCGAAGCTCATTCGCGCGACGCGAGCCGGGGCTCGTGCACAGTTGGGACGGCACCCTCTCGGATAGCTTGCGCGATATGGGTGACGAGGCCGAGAAGTTCGTCCGCGACTTCGTACCCTCGAAGGCACTTCCGCTGCTCGAGCCTGCGGATGCGCGCGGTTCGCAAGCATTAAACCTGCGCGCGGTCGGTATGACCGTGTATCGTTTGGGAAGTCGCGGCGTTCCTGAATCGATACTTGCGCATTGGCCGTACGTCAAAGATTCTCGCGGTAAACCCCATTTGAAAAGTGGACCTTAGCCGGTGGTTGAAGCGCGCCGGGGCTCCCCCTACGCTTCTGGCAATGCTACATCTCTTGCGTGCCGCTTTGCTTGTACTCTTCGCCACCGCGACTTCGGCTAACGCCGCAGCGGACCAGACTCGCGCAGGCAGCCTTCCCCGTCGCCCTCGCCCTCACCGAGTCCGGCGTGGACGCCGCCTCCGCTGTACCAGATGAACAACGACATCTTCACGGTCGACCGCGACGGCACGCTCTACTACTACTTTCAGTCAAATACTGACGGGACCGCCAAGGTAAAATCGGAGATTCGCTACGGCAGAAATCTTTGGAACGACAACGCGCAGTTGCGAATACGCATTCCGTTCATAACGAAGTATCCGCTCACTGGTAACCCGTATACCGGTCTGGGCAATATCGAACTCGGGTATTCCTACAACGTTTCTTCGAAACCGTTCGACCATTCGCTCGAGATTCGCGGATCGTTTGCGACCGCGGCAAACGGCGTCTCGAGCAACGACACGCAACTTAAGGGCTTCTACAACTTGAAGTGGAAATTTGCTTGGGGTTCGATCGCCTACGCCAATGAGTACGATCAGACGGTCATCAAACCGCCTGGGCCGGGGAACTCGTGGACGAGCTACTACGAGGGCAAACTCACGCTCCCGGAATACGCCTTCGTACGCGTGTTGCGCGGACTAAAAACCTCCGCGTTCTATAACTATCGTATTCTCATGGATACCGGAGGCATATGGAAGGGTGCGCTCGGCGGAACGATATACGGCAATCTCAACGACGTCGCACTCTCGATCACCGACTCGTGGGGCGTCGGTAACCGATTGTGGAGATATAAGTTCGAAGCCAACGCGACGGCGAGATTCTAAGCTGACGCTATGATCGCTTGGTTCGTAACTACGCTGCAGCAGCGGCCGGAGCTCGCAGTCTTTCTCGCGCTGTTACTCGGCTATCTCGTCGGGCCGCTGAGCGTAAAAAGTTTTCACCTTGGGAACGTGACCGCGACGCTGCTCGCCGGCGTGCTGGTCGGCCAACTCAACGTCCAAGTCGGCGGCCCGCTCGAAGCGTTTTCGTTCATGTTGTTTCTCTTCGCCGTCGGCTACAAGGTTGGGCCGCAGTTCTTCGCCGGACTCAGCAAGGACGGCGTCGCGCAGATCTTCTTCGCCGTGTTCTCGTGTCTCGCAGGCCTCGGCATTACGGCCGCCTTCGCGCTGGTGGTGCATTTCAATGTCGGGCAAGCCGCCGGCTTGTTGGCGGGCGCGCTCACGCAATCGGCCGCGATTGGAACCGCCAGTGACGCAATCGGCAGGCTTGGTTTGGATCCCGCGGTTACGAAGACGTTTCAAACGGAAGTTGCCGTCGGTTACGCTGTGACCTATGTGATTGCCACGTTCGTCGCGGTGCTCGTGTGTTCGCGACTCGTTCCGTGGTTGTTCCGTTTCGACTTGGCCGAAGAATGCAAAAAGCTTGCGACTGAAATGGGACTCGAAGCCCGAACTTGCCGCCCGGTGTGTTTCAGCGCCAACTTGCCCAACAGCGTACGCGCCGTACGCGTGGGCGTAACAGCATGGTTGGGAAGAGCGTTGGCGAGATCGAGAGCGAGTTTGCACAACGCAAACACCGCGTATTTATCGCGGCGATCCGTCGCGGCGAGGCGATCTCGACCGCGACACCATCCGACATCGTTGCGCAAGGTGATGTCATTGCACTGGCCGGACCGTCGGAGGCGATTATTGCGGAAGCCGCGGGCGCCGAAGTACACGATCCGGAGCTACTCGACATTCCGCTCCAACAACTCGACGTCGTGGTTACAAATAATGCAGCCGTTGGGCTAACCGTTGAAGAACTCATGACCGGACGCGGGCGCGGCGTCGTGCTCAAGAAGATCACGCGAACGAGCGTCGAGATCCCGGCGCTTCCGCGCACGGTAATCGAACGCGGCGATACGCTGCAGATCGCCGGCTTCCACGACAGCGTGGAGCGCGCTGCGAAGGCGCTCGGCTATCCGCTGCGTCCATCGCCGACTGCCGACGTCGTCTTCATCTCGCTTGCGATTGTGATCGGCGGACTTTTCGGCATGCTCAGCGTGACGATCGGCGGGATCCCCGTCGGTTTAGGCGCTAGCGGCGGGGCGCTAGTCGCGGGTCTCGTCGGTGGTTATCTGCGCGGTCGCTCGCCGACGTTTGGAAACATCTCACCCGGCGCGCAATGGGTGTTCGATTCGTTTGCACTTACGGTGTTCATCGCGGTCGTCGGGATCAAGGCCGGGCCGAGTTTCATCGGCGGCGTTGCGGCCGCTGGTATACCGCTCGTCGCGGGTGGCATCCTCGTTCCACTTATTGCCCTGCTGCTCGCGGCGTGCTTCGGAAAATTCGTGCTGCGGTTGAACAACGTTGTGCTGTGCGGTGCGTTAGCCGGCGCGGACACGACCACCGCCGCACTCGGCGCGGTGCAAGACGCGGCCAAGAGCAACCTTGTCACACTCGGTTACACCATAACCTACGCCGTCGGGAACATCTTGCTCACGGTCTGGGGCACGGTGATCGTCGCGCTTTTCGCGACGAAGACGTCTATATAAGGAGACGCGCCGCGCAGGACCGTAAAAGGCGTGCGTGCCCGAGCTCCCCGAAGTCGAGACGATCGCGCGCGGTCTCGCCAACGCGGTCGTCGGCAAGACGATCGGATCCGTAAGTTCATCTTCCGAAGATCGCCGTTGCGCCGCCCGGCGTCCGGTTCGCTACGCCCTGCGCGGCGAGCGGATCGAGGCGGTCGGCCGGCGCGGGAAATACGTCGTGATCGAGCTCGCCTCGGGCCGGCAAACTGGTCACCACCTGCGGATGACCGGTCGCTTGATCGTCCAGCGCGCCGGCGAGAACCGGACATCCGGACACCCACATGTGCTGCATTATACGGATGGAACGCGTCTGTGCTTTCGCCGACGTCCGGCAGTTCGGCCGGATGCGCCTGGTCGAGCCGGCGAGCCCTGGGACGCCGCAGCGGGCGTGGAGCCGCTCTCCGCGGCCTTTACATCGGAGGCCTTTGTGAGTATGCTTCTGGACGGACGACGCCGATCAAGACGTTCCTGCTCGACCAAAAGCGTATCGCAGGCGTCGGAAACATCTATGCGTGCGAGGCTCTGTGGGAGGCCGGGATCCGTCCCAGCAAGCCCGCACAGACGATCACGAAGCCGGCCATCGCCGCCGGCTTCACGACGCGATCCGCGACGTTTTGTCCCGCGCAATCGAAATGCGCGGCACGAGCGTCGACGATTACGTCGACGCCGAGGGGCTCCAAGGCGGGTTCCAAAACGCCCTCTCGGTTTACGGACGACTCGGCGAACCGTGCCCACGATGCGGGAAACCGATCGTACGAACGGTTCTCGGTCAACGCGGAACCTGGTGGTGCCGAGGCTGTCAGCGTGATTCGCAAAAAATACAAATTGTAAGGTAGGAACCACAACATCTCTACGACTGAAATCGCTCCCGCTACTACGAGGAAGACCAACTCGCGCTCGAACAGCGCCTCTACGAAGAGAGCCTCAAGGTTCTCGACGAGGGCCAAGTCCTCATCGGCGTCATCGTTGCAAAGATAAGGACGAATTGCTCGTCGACATCGGCGGCAAGTCCGAAGGCATTCTTCCATTCCGCGAGCTCTCGCTCGCCATCGAGCCGAAGAAACTCAACGTCGGCGACAAGCTCGAGGTGATGATCCATCGGATCGACGAGCAGGACGGTCAGCTCTACCTGTCCGAACGCCGCGCACGCGCGCTCAAGACGTGGGAAAAAGTCATCGAAGCGCACGAGCACGACGAAGTGATCGAAGCGACCGTCACGCAAGTCGTCAAGGGCGGCGTGCTCGTCGATCTCGGCATGCGCGGCTTCGTTCCCGCATCGCAGATTCGCCGCCAGCCGGTCGGCAATCTCGACGAACTCGTCGGCAAGAAGACTGCGGCTCAAGGTCATCGATCTCGATCACAAGCGCCACCGCGTCGTGCTCTCGCAGCGCCACGTTCTCGAAGAAGAGCTCAACCCGAAGAAGCAAGAGCTGCTCGGCACGCTGCAGGTCGGTCAGATCCGCGAAGGCGTCGTCGTTCGTCTGGCGGAGTTCGGCGCGTTCGTCGACCTCGGCGGCATCGACGGCCTCATCCACAACAGCGAACTCTCGTACGCGCGGATCAAGCATCCGTCGGAAGTCGTCAAGATCGGCGACTCGGTCTCGGTCGAAGTGATGAAGTTCGATCCCGAAGCGAAGAAGGTCTCGCTCTCGCTCAAGCACGCGCTGCCCGATCCGTGGGTCGAGCACGCGGAAGCACTGTTCGAAGGCAACAAGCTGATCGCGCAAGTCGTCAAGGTCACGCCGAACTATCTCCTCGTCGAGATCGTTCCCGGGCGTGCTCGCGATGGTGCCGAAGGGCGAGTTCGATACGGCAACACAGTACATCGCCGGGCGAAGACGTCGAGGTCACGCTGCTCACGATCAATCAGGGCGACGCGCCGCATCACCGGCTCGATCCAGCACGTCGCCGACGTTTCGCCGGAAGAGATCGAACAGTACGTGCACTTGGAAGAAGACACGCTCGGTACGGTTGCCGACGCGGTCGCAGTCCCGGAAGTCGTCGAAGTCATGGACGACGCCGTCGTCCCGGAGCCAGACGAAGTCCAAGCCTAAGTGTCATCCCGAGCGTAGCTGCGAAGCAGCGTAGTCGAGGGACCGACGAAACCAAAGAGGAAAGGCGCGGAAGTGATTCCGCGCCTTTTGCTTTTTATTTTCGCGGCCACGTCCGCGAGTCCAACGGCGAGCTGTCCGCCCGATCGGCCGGCAACTGTTGTCAAAGCGTTTTCGCCAAACGTTCCAGACTCGTTGCGAGATGTGAATTTTCGAAGTCTTACCGTTGTTGTCGACGTTGCCGTCGACGCGAGCGGCAACGTGCAGGGTCTGACAATCGAGCAATCCTCGGGCTATACGGACATGGACAAGGCCGCGATGCGTGCCGCGCAGCATTCGACGTATGCACCGGCGATCGTTGGCTGCGTCCCGGCAGCCGGAAGCTATGCATTTCATGTTCGCGTGAACCAGGTGAGCCACCCATGAGGCGTCCGGCCTAGCCGCGGCGAACAGTTCGCCTCCCATGGCACTCCGGGTAGGACTAACGGGCGGAATCGGAGCGGGGAAGAGCGAGGTTGCTCGCATCTTCGCCGATCTCGGCGCGTACGTCATTGATACCGATGAGCTCGCCCGCGAAGCGGTCGCTCCCAACTCCGACGGCCTGCTTGCAATTGCGCACATGTGGCCGCAGTTCGTGCGCGGCGGCGTGCTGGATCGCATGGCCCTGGCCGAGGTAGTCTTCTCCGATCCACAGGCACTCGCACGTCTCAATGAGATCGTGCACCCGTTCGTGCGTCGGCTGGCGAAGGAGCGGGAAACGCATGCAAAGCCCGATCAGCTCATCGTGCACGTCGTCCCGCTGCTCTTTGAGTCCGGGTACATCGACATGGTTGATAAGTCGGTTGTTGTCGTTGCGCCCGATGAAGAGCGCATCGCGCGGGTGGTGCAGCGCGACAACACCGATGCGGAGCACGTGCGCGCGCGTATGGCGACGCAGATCGATCCAAAGGAAGCGCGCGCGCGAGCCGATTACGTGATCGAGAACAATGGCGACGTCGCGCACTTGCGTGACCAGACGCGCGCCGTATACGATGCTCTCACCGGAATAACGCACTAAGTACACATGCACTACCTTGGGATGGGCGCACACCATCGCTCCCGCGACGGTAAAGACGGCGTTGAGTTCGCGGTGTGGGCGCCGAGCGCAAGCGCAGCTTCCGTCGTCGCTGATTTCAACGGCTGGCAGGTCGGCGCGCATCCGATGCACGTCGAGCATGGGGCGGGCATTTGGCGAACGTTCGTTCCCGGTGTACAAGAAGGCGCGCGTTACAAATTCGCAATCTGCGCTGCCGACGGCACGTGGCTTCCGCTCAAGGCCGATCCCTACGCGCTCCGCTGCGAACTGCGCCCGGATACGGCGTCGATCGTCACCCGCCTGCCGGCGTCCGGCTCGAACGCGTGGACGCTCGCGCGCGGGGGCATGCAAAATCGTAATGCGCCGATGGCTATTTACGAAGTGCATTTGGGCTCGTGGCAGCGCGTACCCGAAGAAGGGAACCGATTTCTTAGCTATGACGAACTCGCCGATCGTCTTTTGCCGTACGTCAAGGAGATGGGTTTCACGCACCTTGAGCTGATGCCGATCTCCGAACATCCTTTTGACGGTTCGTGGGGCTATCAACCGATTGGGCTGTTTGCGCCGACCTCGCGTTTTGGCACACCGCAAGAATTTCGCAACTTCGTCGATCGTGCGCACGCGATGGGACTAGGCGTGATCGTCGATTGGGTCGCTGGACATTTTCCGAGCGACGAGCACGGGCTCGCGCGCTTCGATGGCACGGCGCTCTACGAGCACGCCGATCCACGCCAGGGTTGGCATCCCGACTGGGACACGTACATCTTCAATTTCGGACGGCACGAAGTCACCGACTATCTCGTCAACAACGCGCTCTTTTGGCTGCAAGAGTATGGCGTCGACGGATTACGCGTCGATGCGGTTGCCTCGATGCTCTATCTCGACTACAGCCGCGAGCCCGGCGAATGGGTGCCGAATCAATATGGCGGGCGCGAGAATCTCGAGGCCATTGAATTTCTCAAGCGCACGAACGAAACGGTGTACCGCGACGTGCCGGGCATTATCACGGTCGCTGAAGAGTCGACCGCATGGCCCAAGGTGTCCGCACCGACCTATCTTGGCGGTCTGGGCTTTGGGTTCAAGTGGAACATGGGATGGATGCACGACACATTGCAGTACCTCTCGCATGAGCCGGTTCACCGCAAGTATCATCACAACGAATTGACCTTCTCGCTGATCTATGCATTCGACGAAAATTTCGTGTTGCCGCTCTCACACGATGAGGTCGTGCACGGCAAGGGCTCGATTCTCGAGAAGATGCCGGGCGATCGGTGGCAGCAGTTCGCTAACGTACGACTGCTCTATAGTTACATGTACGCGCATCCCGGTAAGAAGCTGCTCTTTATGGGTGATGAGTTTGCGCAGAACCGCGAATGGAATCACGATCGTAGCCTCGATTGGGATCTGCTCGCCGACGATATGGGCTTGCATGCCGGCGTAAAATTGCTCGTGCGCGACCTCAACCATCTTTATCGTTGCGCCGGATCGCTTTACGAGCGCGACAGCGAGCGCGAGGGCTTTTCGTGGATCGACCACCAGGACGTTGAAAATTCGGCGATCGCGTTCGTGCGCCACGGGCACGATCCGCACGATGTTCTCGTTGCGGCGTGCAACTTTACACCGGTCGTGCGTTACGGCTATCGGATCGGTGTGCCGGCGGCCGATGCGTATGAGGAAGTGTTCAACAGCGACTCCGGCCGCTACGGCGGGACGAACGTCGGCAACCTCGGGCGCGTGCACGTTGACCCGATACCCTCACACGGGCGCGAACAGTCGATCGCGATCACACTCCCGCCGCTCGCCTCCGTCTACTTCCGGCCGGTCCACAAATGAAGCCGCTCGGCCGCGCGCCGGTTCTTCCGGGACGACCCTATCCGCTCGGCGCGACATGGGACGGCAGCGGCGTCAACTTCGCGATTTTCTCCGAACACGCCGAAAAGGTCGAACTGTGTTTGTTCGACGCGCGTGGTACGCGCGAGCTGCGGCGCATCGCGCTGCCCGAATATACCGATCAGGTGTGGCACGGTTATCTTCCGGAGATCGGACGCGGCACACTCTATGGCTATCGTGTCTACGGTCCGTACGATCCCGATCGCGGCCATCGTTTTAACCATCATAAGTTGCTGATCGATCCCTACACGAAACAACTCTTCGGCCAGGTGCGTTGGACAGATGCGAACTTCGGCTACCGTTTGGGTTCTTCGCGCGGCGATCTTTCGTTCGACCGGCGCGATAATGCAGCGGCGATGCCGAAGTGCGTCGTCGTCGACACGGCGTTTACGTGGGGCCGCGACGAGCGGCTCTACACGCGCTGGCACGAAACGGTCATCTATGAAATGCACGTGCGAGGTTTTACGATCAAGCACCCGCACGTGAATCCCGAGGTGCGCGGAACTTTTGCGGGGCTGTCGTCGCCCCCGATCATCGAATACCTAACGCGCTTGGGCGTGACTGCGGTCGAATTGCTGCCGATACATGCGGCCGTCGACGATCGGCACCTCGTCGAACGGCGATTGCGCAACTATTGGGGTTACAATTCGGTCGCGTTCTTTGCTCCGGATCCGCGGTTGCTCTCCGGCACATCGCTCGGCGAATTCAAGACGATGGTCAAGCGGCTGCATGAGGCGGGGATCGAAGTGCTGCTCGACGTTGTCTACAACCATACCGCCGAAGGCAATCACCTCGGTCCGACGTTCTCGCTGCGCGGCATCGACAACAAGAGCTACTATCATCTCGACGACGGGCGTCTACGCCGACTATACCGGTTGTGGCAACACGCTGAACCTCGAGCATCCGCGCACGTTGCAAATGGTGACCGACTCCTTGCGCTATTGGGTCAACGAGATGCACGTCGATGGGTTTCGCTTCGACCTTGCGCCCGCGCTCGGACGTCCCGAAGGCCCGTTCGAACCCGCGAACGCGTTTCTCGCGGCGGTGCAGCAAGATCCGGTGCTTTCGCGCCTCAAGCTGATCGCCGAGCCATGGGATCTCTCGCACGGCGGCTATCAGCTTGGGAATTTTCCGCC
>CAWIZU010000006.1:0-10621 GCA_963840635.1 Vulcanimicrobiota bacterium
GCGAGCAAGACGACGAGCTCAAGCAAGAAGGCAGCAGCATCCCCCCCCCCCGCCGCCGCCGCTGGCGTCAATTGCTCGAGGAACGAGGTATTGGTCCGGTACTCGGCGCCGAAGCGCAAGTCGTGACGATCGCCGATCAGGTCCTCGCCATCATATCCAAGGCCTTCCTCCCTACTTCCTTGCGTCTCCGAAAGTGAAATCGATCCGTCGGGCCAGCCATTTTCATCCCAGAACGGACCGCCGGCTTGCGAGCCGTACTGTGACTGATAGAGTTGCACGCGCGAGAGCGAATGCGCACCGGTGTGAAGCCACTGCACCTTAAGGATGCTGTACGATCCGCGAATACCTGAAGCGTAATTTACCGGTTGGTCTGGATTGACCTGACTCGGGTCGAACGCACCGACGGTCTCGCCGGCATAAGGCGAACCATACTGGTTGTAGGCAGCCTGACCAACGAGTCCTAAGATCGACACGTCATTGGATGAATCGATACGATAATGTACGTTCGATGCGAGCGAGTATTCGCCACGATTCTGTAGCGCGAGCCCGTATGTCGCGGCTTCAGACGGATAGAATGTCGTTCCATCGCCGTAATTGAAGTATTGGCTCCCCGTCGTTGCCGCAAAGGCGTAGCGCCAGCGCAAATCCGGTGACGCGTCGAGAAATTGCAGCGTGTTCAGTTGGTACTGGGTGCCGGCCAGGCCAATGCCGCTTTGGAGTGTGACGCTGCCCGGATACGTGCCCACCGCGGGAATCTCATCGATGACACCGCCCAGCGCGTTATCGCCTTGCGTCGTGTAACCGGCAAGCGTCGTCGTCGTCGATGCGACGCCGGTGGTCGGCAACTGTGCACCGACGATATTCCCGCCCGGTTCCGCCACCAAGCCCTGCGGAATCGCAACGGAATCGTAGTCGAAGACTGCGTCCGAGATTTTACCTCCACGTAGTATCGCATTCGCAAATTGGTCGAGTACCACGCCGGGTACCGAAGCGATTGCGCCTTGCACGGTGCCGGCAATATAGGTCGCGAGTCCGGACGACGAAACGGGCGGCGCGATCGCGCGCGCTTGCGCTCCCGACACGGTGAACGTGTCGCTCGTGCTCCCGACCGCAAACGCCTTGGTCGTCGACTCAACGCTCGCAATCGTTTGAAGCCGGGGGACGAGAATAATAGCAATACCTTGTGTCTGGCCCGGCATGATGCTGATTCCACGCTGCGTTGCCGGCTCAAAACCACGGGCTTCGACCGAGAGCGAATACGAATCCGGAACGATGCCAAGAACGCTGAAGCGCCCGTGCGCATCCGAGCTCACGGTGTAGACACCGGACGGCGATGTCAAGGTAACGTGCGCCGCTGCTACGGGTACGCCGTTACTCATGATGGTTCCGACCAGCGTCCCCGTCGTAGCCTCGGCCGCGAACAATGGGGTCGAAACGGACGACATCGCGACAATACACGCGAAAACAAACCGCGCAGGAAATGATCGATGCATCAATCTGCTCCCGGGGCACGTTCATGCCCCAAACGCTTCGGGTGTCTAAGTCAGCGCAAGGAGCAGCGGTGGCGCGCGCTCGCCGACTTGGCGAACGTGAAGCATACGGGCGTGAGTGCGCGTCGAAGCACCTCGAGCGGGCACGAAGCGTGAGTCGTTACTGCGTTCGAGCGCGCACAGGATACGGTCGAGTACGATTGAGGCAAGTGCCGCGCAACGACGTACGATCGTTCGCATCGCCTGCGCGACCAGGACCGTGCAGACCCAGCCGATCAGCACGTGCATGAAGATGCTGAACCAGATGGGACCGCCGAGCCAGGCCGTGCCGCCTGCGAGTCGACCATCGAAGAACAACTGCTCGGAACTCTCCATTGCGAACAGTGCGGCGAACTGCAGCAACAGGACGTAGGGAAGATCGGCGAGCGGCGCGCGTGCGGCGATCTGCCGAGCGATACGCAGGGCCAATCGACACGTAGACGCGTGATACAGGAGCCCGAAGCACCGCGCAACGATCACGAACAACAACAACACCGCGCCCGCAAGCAGCGCAGGAAGCACGCTTGCATGGTCGTTATCGGAATATCCCGGCCCAAGTATGCCGGTGTTTGCGACGGTCTCGACCAATGGGTCAGCGAGGGCCGCGGCAACCAGCGCTACGGCCATCAGGAACGCGACGCGCAGTCCGTTCAGGGCTCGACTAGCCTCGCGTTACCTGAGCGTGGACATCGTCGAGATCTTCGACGGTGTTGAGCGTGACCGCGTCGGCAATCGAGACGTCCATGATGCCGGAAGCACCGCGCATCTGTGCCGCAAGTTCGTCCGAGTGATTGTAGCCGCGCACGGCATCATTGTGCTTCTTGATGCGCTCGGTTGAAATCGAGCCACCATTTTGTTGCAGTATCCACGCTTCGAACGCGATATACTTTGGACGTTGCGCCTTAATGAAGTCGATCGTTTTTTGCCGATCGAGCCCAAGTGCATCAAGGGTCATCTGATCGAATCCCTGGCCACAGGCATCGTAGCTTTCGGGGAGCACCCCATGCGCAGCGAGTGTGAGCTTGGTCCACAAACGCGGAAGATGAATCGCTCCGAGCGGTCCCGCGGTATCCGAGCTAATCAGCGGAACGACGTGTTGCAGCGTTACCGTTGCCATGATGCCTCCTATGTGTTGGTCGGTTGTGTGCGGACGTGTTGCCCGTGTCGCGACAGAAAGGTCAGTTCCGATACTCCGGATTTATCGAGCTGTCCCAAATCCATAGCTTTCATACGCTCGTATTGCTCGTAGGTCGCCTGCGCCAGTGGGAGCGAAAGATCGCATTCTCGTGCGAGCGCAAGCGCGATACTCGAATCCTTCGCGGCGTGCTCGGCGGAAAAATACACATCGTGGTCGCGATTCTGCATATCTTCGCCGTCGGTCTCGAGCACGCGAGAGTTTGCACCGGTCTGTGAAAAAACGTCGCGCAGCATTTTCAAATCAAGGCCAAGTGCGTCGCCGAGCCCCAGGCCTTCGGCGAGACCGGCGGTATTGATGTTCATGACCATGTTGACGAGCGCTTTGACCTCGGCGGCGCGTCCGGCGTCGCCTATGTAGCGCAGCGACGAGCTCATCTTCTCGAGCATCGGGCGCACGCGATCGAATACCTCGCGCCGTCCACCGATCATCAGATACAGGGTGCCGTTCCGAGCCTGGGTAATGGAACTGGCCATGCACGCTTCGAGCGAGTATGCTCCATGCGCTTCCGCGCGCCGCTGGACCTCGACGTGCGTTGCGGGGCTCACGGTAGCACAGTTCAAGAAGATCTTATCCTTCGCATCCACGAGCAAACTGTCGCCGCGTTCCGCAAAGATGCGCTCCATCGCTAAATCGTCGGTGACGACGGTCACGATCACGTCAGCGTATCTCGGAATGTCGGCGAGCGTGGTGTAGGCGTTTCCCTTGGTCGCTGCTGCCGCAGCTTGCGCCATCTCCGGCCGAATGTCGTAGTAGGCAACAACCGGATACCCAACGTCGGCCAGGCGAAGCCCGATGCTTGCGCCCATTCGTCCGGCGCCAACGATACCAATAGTCGGAAGCAACTGATCGCCTCCATCGCGTATTAGGGAAGTAACGTGCTGCTGAACGTCTCTTGCTTAGCCGCGGTGGTCGCCGTCGCCTCGCCAGCTCCGACGCCAACGCCGTTGCCGGTGATCGGCATCGTGCGCGTAGTCACGGGGTCGCCGCAGGCAATCCATCAACTCCCCGTCCCTGCATCAGTGTTGGACCAGCAAACAATCGTACATCTTCCCGCACTCACCGCAGACCAAACGCTGGGCTATTTGCCGGGCTTCGACCGCAATCGCAGCAACAGCATGTTCACCAACTACGGGCAGCTCCGGGTCTCATTCGCCGGGCTTGGCAACGACCGCGGCCTCTTGCTCGTCGACGGCATCCCGGCACAGGACGGTTTTGGCGGGCAAGTTGATTGGGCGCAATTCCCCACACCCAATCTCACACGCGCCGAGCTCCTGCGCGGCCCCGGCTCCGCGCTCTATGGCGGAGGCGCGATCGGCGGCGTGCTCTCGCTGCAGACCTTCGGGCCAACCAGCGCCCTCGCCGGACCCGCGCAGGGTATGGTCAGCTTCTCCGGCGGCTCGCACGCATTTGCACAAACGTACGCGCAAACCACCGCGCCCCTCGGTGGTAAATTCAGCGGCTCATTTTCGGCGTTCTCGCAGCAATTACAATACTTCGCGCTTGCGCCCGGGTATCAGACCCCGCGCGACAACCAATCGCAAGCACAGAGCAACATGGCGTCCGTGCGCTTGCGCTATGCGCCCGATGCGAAGACGGTGCTCGACTACGGTTACTTGGGCGCGTGGGACTATCAGCAAGAGGGCCGACCAAACTACGATTTTTGGCGCAACATGCGACAGAACGCATTCCGCGCCGTGCATACCACAAAGCAGTCCGAACTTACCGGAAGCTTTTATGTGCGCGACGCCTTCGTTACCAATCGCGCAGACATGTATCCGAGTGCTCCCGGAACGCTCCTCTACACCCAGTACGTTCCGACACACGAGAGCGGCGTGCTGTTGAACTGGATCGTCGGCAACGATCGCTCGACGTTTGCGCTGCTCGCCAACGCAAAATTCGTGGGTGGAGTCAGTAATCAATACAACGGCGCCGGATCCTTTACGGTATCAGGCAGCGGGACGCAAGATTCGAGCGGTCTTGCAATGCAGGAAACGCTGCGCTGGAACCGCTTTGAGCTCGTCGGCGGACTGCGCGCAGACGCAATCTATCTCGTCAACGCCGCAACCCAGAAAGGTGCGACGGGTACGACCATCGCGCCGCGCGTCGATCGCGCTCTCTCTCCTCGCGCCGCGCTGCGATACGATGTAAGCAAAGAGCTCGCGTTTCGCGCCTCAGCCGGCGGAGGCTTTCGTGCGCCCTATCTCAACGAGCTCGTTCGCGGGTATCAAATCGGCGCCGTGCAGTATTTGCCGAATTCGGCGCTTGTCCCCGAACGGAGTTCGTCGCTGGTCGGCGGCTTCGACTGGCTGCATGCAAATAACGAGCTCTCCGTCGACTTTACGCACGCCTATGTCAACGACGCCATTGACTTTCGCACGATCAGCGCAACGGTGCAGATGCGCAGCAACTTTTCGCACACGCAAACCGACGGCACAACGCTCGTTTACGTACGCCGGCTCGGGGCGTGTTCGCGCTTTACCGTGTGGGGAACGCAGCAGTACTCGCGGATTACCGTCGGCACTCCAAGCGAAGTGGGGAAGCAACTTCCGTACGTTCCCAAGGCCTCGGCAAGTGCAGAATACGATGCGCCGATCGGCGCCATCCAGGCTGGAGCTAGCGTCAACTATTCGGGTATGACGTGGGCCGATGACCTCAACGTGCAGCCACTCGGCAGCGCCGTCACCGCCGGGCTCCATGTGATCGCTCCCTTGCATGCGGGCGTCAGCGTCACACTCAACGTCAACAACCTGACCGATGCGCGCTACTTGTCGAGCATCGATCGCTACGCGCCTCCGCAGGTTATCTCGCTCGCGCTCTCGGCGCCGCTTGGATCCGCTCAAGCGTCCGGCTGCTCCAAATAACCAAATCCCCTTTGGGGAATAAATCCGGCATGAATATTCGGTCGATCCTCGCAGCGGTGACGGCCGCTGCGATCTTAACCCTCGGCGTGCCCGCAACGCCTGCGCACGCGGACGGCGCAGCAAGCACGCGCAACATCATCATCTTTAGTGCTGCTGCAGCCGCAACGTACTTGGTCGTGCAACATAACCGAAAGGTTCACGAACGCGAGGCGCAGGCGTCGGCCCGGCAAGCGGAGCTGGAACAGCAGAACGACGATGCGGCATCGGCATATCAGCAAGCGCACCACGCTTATCAGGAAGAGCTTGCCGTCAACGGTGAGCTGCAAAAAGAAATCGCCTACCAGCACTCCGTGGTCGAGGCACAGCGCGAAGAGCTTGCGTCCCTGAGCGTTCACGACGACTCGGGGGATGGAAACGTTGCAACGCTCTCCTATGGCTGGGGCAACATATGAAACGCGCATTAGCGCTGCTGCTTATCTCGTTGGTTTCGGCGTGCGCGAGCAACGATCCGCAGTCAGCGGCAAATGGCGTGACGCGGGCGGTCTACGATAACGATGCCTCCTCCGTACAGCCGTATTTCGACGGCGCGCTTCGCGGGCAGGTTTCGCGCGCGAGCGTCGGCGTACTTTCGGACAAAATGCACGCGATGGGCAGCTATAACGGTCTCACCTTGCTCTCGAGCGATACGACGAAGCGCGAGTACAGCTATCGCGCGAACTTCTCGAAGGGCACGGCTAACGTTATCGTGCGCCTCGATCCCGACGGGCATCTAGCTGCGTATCGCGTGTTTCCGTCGTCGACGTAGTTCTTTACAGGCTGCTGGCGCGGCCGATGGTGAGAAACGTGCGCGCGAAGAGTTCGGCGGGCAACGGATGACCGAGGGCGTAGCCCTGCACGTACTCGCAGCCGGCTTCCAGCATGACTTCGAGCTGCATCGTATTCTCAACGCCTTCCGCAACGACGGTCATGCCCAGTTCCGATGCGAGACGCAGCACGGTCACGGCAACCGCACGTGCCTTGCTATCGACCTCACTTTTTGTTACGAACGAACGGTCGATTTTGAGTACGCTTGCGGGAACGTCGCGCACACGGCCAAGTGACGAACCACCGGTGCCGAAGTCGTCGATCGCGCAGTGCACGCCGATATCGCGCAAGCTACTCACGAGCGCCGCAACGTCGCCGTCGTCGCTGGCCACGACGTTCTCGTTGATCTCGACGATCAGTGCGTCGGCCGGAACCATCGTGCGTTCGAGCAGGTCGCGGATCCGATCTTTGCAGTGCCGGTGCAATACTTGCCGCGCGAACAGATTGACCCACACCTGGAACTCGGGGATCTCGCGTCGCCATTCCCCGGCTTGGAGCAGCGCCTGCTCCATCACGTTCCAGCCGACGTGCTCGCCGATCGATAAGCGCTCGAGGAGGTCGATGAAGTGGGCCGGCGCGACGATGCCGCGGTCCGGGTGAATCCAACGCAGGAGAGCTTCGGCGCCGGCAACCCGCCAGCTCCGTGTGATCTGGTCGTAGCGGAAGATGGGTTGGAAAAACGGCACGAGCTCGCGGCGCTCGACAGCACGGTGCAACTCGCCGACGAGCGACGGTGAGTCGCCGACTTGCAATTCCGGCGAATACACCATGGCATGTGTCGGTGATTCTTTGGCCCGCTCGAGCGCGATGTCGGCTTTGCGCAACATCTCGTCGGCCGACCCCGCACGAATCATGCGTACCGCGCCCATTGAGACCGAGACGAACACACGCGAACCATCCGCATCGAACGGGGCGTCGAAAAATTGGCGCAGCTCGGTCATAATCGCGTGGGGGCTGCGGTCGTCGACGACGGCAACCGCGAATTCATCCGCGCTTACGCGCGCGATCATGTGCGAGGTTGGGAACGTCGAACGGAGGCGAATAGCCATCTGCTGCAGCACGTGGTCGGCCGCTACGCGTCCAACGCCCTGGTTGAGCAGCCGCATATCGTCGATATCCATCATCACGAGCACGATGGCTGAATCGGCATGACGATTGATCCACTCGGCAAGTCGCTCGCGATTGGGAAGGCCCGTTAACTCATCGACAAATGCACGGCGCGAAAGGCGCGCGACGAGCTCCCAGCGCTCGTCGACCAATCCGGCCAGCAGAAAAACCATTAGCGACGAGGCGAAGAGAAATCCCGGCATCGACATCGCCATCGCGCTGACCCACGCAGCCGCGGAGGCAAGCGCCGCTCCGCGAAGGCCGTAACGTATGGCCAACCACGCCATCGCCACGAACACGAGGTCGACAATCGGCAGATGCACGATGCGAGAAAGATAGATGCCGCCGCAGACGAGCACGATGATGCCGGCGACAAGGGCGACGATCTCCTTGCTCGATGGATCTTGGTGTTCGTCGGGCGAGCGTGTTTGACGCCACCCGATAAATACAACCGCGGCTGGAACCAACGCCATAATCGCCGTTGCGTTAGTAAAGATGAACGTGCCGAGCCGACTCAGCACGTCGTCGACGGCTACGGCTCCAACGGCGACCAACAGGGTGATTGCAACGATGCCCGCCGCAATCGGTGCGGCAAGGGAAACGAGTGCGCTGAACCACGCAATGTCGCGCAGACTTCGGAACGGGAGCGTGACACGTAGTCGGCCCCGCAGTTCACGAACCGCGAGCGCGAGCACGAACGCAAGTACCAGCTGATCGATCAGCGTCGGCCATACCGTAGGTTGTGTCGAACGCTCGAGAAGCGCCCAATGCAGCACGGCACTCGCCGGAATTAGCGGCCACCAGCGCCAGCCGAGGTAGAGCAACAGCAGAACATCCGCAGCTGCGGCGCTAGCAAACGGGAGCGAGGCGAGAAGTTGCCACGCGAGCAAGAAACCGGCGATATAAACCGCCGTTCTTTGTCTACCTCCCGAACGCGTCGCGAAGGTGCGCACGCTGGCATTTTTCATCCTTAGGCCGTTTGGTTCCCTGTCCGTGGAAGAGAAGAGGCCCGGCTAAGCAGCCGAGCCTTTCTCAGGTTAGTCGTTCCGATGACCCTAGTAGTCGTCTTCGGGCGGGTTTTCATTGTACGGAGGCTCTTCTTCCTCATCTTCAAAGGGCTTGTCTTCCTCGTACGTTTCCTCTTCCTCTTCCTCGAGCTCGTAGCCCTGGACGCCATCGGTATCCGCTTCGGCTTCGGGCTCTTCCTCGGCGACGAATATCTCGTCGGTTTCGGCCTCGCGAGCCGGGATCACCGGCGGCGTCGGAAGCGGCGTGATCGCGTCGAGCGGCTTGCTGTCGTCGAGTTCTTCCTCTTCCTCTTCCTCAGGATCGACCTCGGTCGGATCGCCGATGCCCTCTTGCTCGGCCGCCTCTGCCAGCACTTCGCGTGCGGCAAGTGCCGTTTGCGAGGGAACCGGTTCATCGTCGCCCATGAGCAGACCGATCTCTTGCGCTCGCGTTCGACATGTCGTCGTCTGCGATGCGGATCTCGACCTCTTCGCGCGTTCTCGGTGAGCACCTTGACGTCGAGCGCCAGCGACTGGAGCTCCTTGATGAGGACCTTGAACGATTCCGGCACGCCCGGCTCGATCACGTTCTCGCCCTTGACGATCGCTTCGTACGTCTTCACGCGGCCGACGACGTCGTCGGACTTGACCGTGAGCAGTTCTTGCAGCGTGTACGCCGCGCCGTACGCTTCGAGCGCCCAGACTTCCATTTCGCCGAACCGCTGGCCGCCGAACTGCGCCTTACCGCCGAGCGGCTGCTGCGTGATCATCGAGTACGGACCGGTCGAACGCGCGTGGATCTTGTCGTCGACAAGTGCGCGAGCTTGAGCATGTAGATCGTAGCCGACGGTGATCGGACGCGACGAAACGGTCGCCCGTGCGTCCGTCGCGCAGCCAGGTCTTGCCGTCGGGCGGCAGTACCGGCGTCCTGCAGCCACTCGGCGATGTCTTCCGCGTGCGCACCGTCGAAGACCGGCGTCGCGACGTGGAAGCCGAGCATCGACGCGGCCCAGCCGAGATGCGTCTCCATGATCTGGCCGAGGTTCATGCGCGAGGGCACGCCCAGCGGGTTGAGCACGATGTCGACCGGCGACCGTCTTCCAGATACGGCATGTCTTCTTCGGGCAGCACCTTGGCGATGACGCCCTTGTTGCCGTGACGGCCGGCCATCTTGTCGCCTTGCAGAATCTTACGCTTCTGCGCGACGTAGACGCGCACGAGGTGGTTGACGCCAGGCGAGAGTTCGTCGCCGTTCTCGCGCGAGAACACCTTGACGTCGATGATCTTGCCTTTTTCGCCGTGCGGCACTTTGAGCGAGGTGTCGCGCACTTCGCGTGACTTCTCACCGAAGATCGCGCGCAGCAGGCGCTCTTCCGCCGTCAGCTCGGTCTCGCCCTTGGGCGTGACCTTGCCGACGAGGATGTCTTCCGGACGAACTTCGGCACCGATGCGGATGATGCCGCGCTCGTCGAGATCCTTGAGCGCGTCTTCACCGACGTTGGGAATGTCGCGCGTGATCTCTTCGGGTCCGAGTTTCGTGTCGCGGGCTTCGCACTCGTACTCTTCGATGTGGATCGAGGTGAAGCGATCTTCCTTGACCATGCGTTCGCTGATCAAGATCGCGTCTTCGTAGTTGTAGCCTTCCCACGGCATGAACGCGACGAGCACGTTCTGACCGAGCGCGAGTTCCGCTTCGTCGGACGACGGACCGTCGGCGAGCACTTGTCCCGCTTGGACGCGTTCACCGAGGTTGACGATCGGACGCTGGTTGATGCACGTGCCGGCATTGCTGCGCACGAACTTGAGCAGGTCGTACAGCTTTTCCGTGCCGTCATCGAGCTTGATGGTGATGCCCTTGGCATCGACCGAGATCACGGTACCCGCGGTGTCCGAGACGATCAGCGAGCCCGAGTCCTTGGCAGCGCGATACTCCATGCCGGTGCCGACGATCGGCGCATCCGGACGGAGCAAGGGCACCGCTTGACGTTGCATGTTCGCGCCCATCAGCGCGCGGTTCGCATCGTCGTGCTCGAGGAACGGAATCAGCGCGGTTGC
>CAWIZU010000007.1:0-133191 GCA_963840635.1 Vulcanimicrobiota bacterium
GCGATCACCGGCAACATCAGCCGGCTCGACGACAACAAGCGCGCGGTCGCTGGAACGATCGCCGCTTTTGGCCGGCTCGACGTTCTTGTCGGCAATGCCGGGGTGCTCGACGGCTTTGTTAGGCTCGCCGACATGCCCGAGGACAAGCTTGCCGGGGCCTGTACGACGAGCTGTTCGCGGTCAACGTCAAAGGCTGCATTCTGGGCGCCAAGGCGGCGCTCGGCGAGCTCGACGAAAGCTCGGGCTGCATGATCTTTACCGCATCCGGAGCGGGTTCACTTCGGCCGGCGGCGGGGTGATCTACACCGCCTCGAAGCACGCGGTGGTCAGCATCGTGCGGCAATTGGCGGTCGAGCTGGGACCAAAAATTCGCGTAAACGGGGTCGCACCCAGCGAGGCGCGATCACCGATCTGCGCAGCGTCGCGGCGTTGGCGCTCGACGACCGCTCGCGATTTTTCGATGCCCGGTGCGGCCGAGCGGATCGCCGCCGGCGACCCAGTTCCGGCTGGCGCTCGAACCGGCCGACGTCGCCGGCGCCTATGTGTTTCTGGTCTCGCCCAATGAGATTCCCGATCGCGTGCTCGAGATGCTGCGACGGATGCGCGGGTGGCGCCTGGCTCTTGAGCCGGCGCGTTGGATTGTTTTGAAAGCCAAGAACTCACGTGCCTATTATTCCAGGCGCCAGCTTGCTTGTGGTGTCCGGACGGTTAAGATCGGCCTGGTTTGACCGCGACTTTACGCGTGGCGCGGTCACCAGAGGACGATTTCTGGACGCTCTAGCTGCATACTAGGGGCTACGGAGAAGGGACGGCACGGCCGCTTGGCCTAGCTAGCACCTCGCGGGAGGAACCACATCTAATGACCTGGTTCAAGGAAAAAGCGGCGCCTAAGGCCGCCCCGGCTTCGCCAGCGCCCGAGGTCCAAGAGCGCATCGCCCACTTCCTCGTGCGCCACGACCGCGTCGAGCTGCGCAACGGGCATCCGCTGATGCACTTTATCGGGATGTCGCCCAACCAGGTTGACGGCAGCGTCGACTACGCCGTGCGCTCGCACGTGAAGGGTATCGACGGGAAGAACCACCGCTTCGACTCGCAGATTCGCATCTACGCGACCGGCCACCTCAAACTGATTCGTTAGCCGCCGCAACGCGCAACACGAGGTCGCGTAGCGCATTGTTCGCGGCGATCGGTTGCGCCCCGGCGCGCCTCGGCTTGCTCCTTCTCGAGCGGAATCACCGCACGCATCGTAGCGTTGGCTTCAAAGAGCAGCGCGTTGCCGTCGCGGTCGAGCGCAAAATCGATACCGAAGTAGTCGAGCCCTATTCGTTGCGCCGCCTCTTCGATCGCGCGCATCGCGCGGTCGCCGATTGCGGCGCGCATATCCGTGAGAAACGCTTCTTCTTCCGCGATTGCGTCGGGCGTACGCACCTGATCCGCCGAGAAGTAGTGAACCTTCCAATGCGTCGAGCGAGCGGATGCACCGGATACAAGACGCCACCGATCGCGACACGCGGTATTTGCGATAATGACCGTCGGCGCCGCGCGCATCGAGCAGTTCGATCGCGAGCAGCGTCTCGCCGGGAAGTGATGCAGCAATGCGCGCGAGTTCGTCGCGATCGCGCACAAGCTCGAAGAATTCGCCGGTGTGGTAGCCCGGTGGCCGCAGCAGCACCGGGAAACGCTCGATCCGACCGAGGTCTTCGCGCGCGACATTCTCGACGCGCGGCACGATCAAACCCTCGATCCCGCGCAAGCGCTGCGCGATCTCCACACGGCCGGTTTCGAGCACGTCAGCGGGCGGATTGATCGCGGAGGCATCGTTTGCTTCCAGGAGGCGCACGGCACCTTCGAGCGATGACCGGCAGAGATCCGCATCGCCGATGCTATTGAAGATCACATCGTGCGGGGGCAGCGGCAAATCGGGCTCGTAATAATCGGTGAAGAGCTTGATCGTCATGAAGGTGTTGTCATCGAGTGGCACTTCGACCGGCACGTTGCCGCGAAACGCCGACGAGAGCAACAACAGCGAGACCGGCATACCTTCGCCACGAAATGCACTCACCACAACCGGCATCGCCTGGAAGCCGAGCTGGCGATGCCGCTCCGCTTCTTCTTCCAACCCCATGCGCTCGAGGACGTGGCTCAGGCCTTGGTGGGCTTGCGCCGAGTTTGCGTCACACGCGATCGCGCGCTCGTAGATCTGCCGCGCTGCGTCGAGTTCTTGTGCCTCGAGCAGCGCATTGCCGAAGTTGATCAGCGCCGGCACATCGTCGGGGTGATGCTTGAGCGCTTCTTGATACGTCAGCCGCGCCGACTGCGATATCCGGAGTTAACGATAGCGTGCCGAGATTCGTAGCGCGCCGAGATGTCTGCCGTCGCGCTTGATCACCTGATATAGGCATCCCGCGCCGAGTTGCTGCGCCCGAGCATATCGAGCGCGCACGCCCGCGAGAACAGCAGCCCGACGCGCGGATGGGCGCCCCGCGCGAGCCGTTTTTCGATATCCCGGAGATCCTGCGAATTCCCGAACGCTGGAAGCACCCGTGGCCCTTACGCACAACGCGGGAGGTGGCCTTTCCGCAATTATTTGCGGCAGTGGGCGCTATCTTGCGCAGGTGCAAAGCGAGAAATTGCAACAGCGCAAAACAGATCCGAGAGCTATGAGTCGCAGCACCCATCCGCGCGAACTGCACGGAAGAAGGCGTCGAGCGGCCTGCCTCCGAGCAGAGTCGCGATGAGTCGTACCGGCACTCCTTCGAGGAGCCAGAGGGAACGCAACGGCCACAACAAAAAACCAAAAACCGACCCAGTTGCCAATCACCGGTAGCATAGGATCAAGGCAGCCTCCCGTCGTCTTGGTCGTGTAACTTGAAACCGAGGCGCCCGCGCCGGGACCGACGCCGAGCGAGCCTATCCAGATCCCGTTGCTCGCTGCGAGCTGCCCGTCAATCCGAGTCCGTAGAGTGAGCCCGATAGATGCTGGACTCGCGAAACGGGCCGCGAAGCTGGCTACTAGAAGCCGCGTTTGTCACGAAGACCCCTCCGTTTTGGCGCTTGCCAACCACCCAAAATGAAGGGCTGCGACGTCTGCTTTGGCGCGCCGGCGACCGCGGATCCTTCATACATCACGGCTCCGCCGCTAGCGTACCCGCCGGGGCCCTGTTGGAAAAAACCTGCGCCGGCCGAGAAGTTTGCACCAGCCCCGTACAAGCCCGCTCGCCTAGCGCCAGCGCGACTTGGAGACCGAAGCCCTTGGGTGCCCAGGAAACTGGCGGGCACGAACATCTCCTAGGCCTTGGTTTCGATTTAGCGCACCCTGTATCGTCCCCGGATTTGTATTCAAGTCGTTCGGGTTTGTTTTGGTATTGCGGCAAGCCCTGAAGTGGGAATGTGTTAGATCTCCTTCTGGGCAGGAGACGGGGTAGTCGCGTAGGGTCACGCGGGGGGTTGCAGAGAACCTGGTCGGGTCCTGGTTAGTCATTGGATTTCCGCCGTTCCACTGATAGGCTTTTTGACTGCTCGGGTCGTCCGTGGACCCGGCGAGCGCGTCAGGCGATGTCCATTGCCCGAATTTCCGTCGTACGAGCGGACGCCTTGAATTGTATTTATTCCGTCCGTCATTCCGTCCGTGCGCGCCATACCGAGCAACATACCCTGGCCTATGCCAAGCCCACGGGCAGTCCATGCGAATTGAGCAACGCCCTTCCTAACGTCGGGGTTCGATTGCCACAAGAAACTGGAGGGCATATAGAACGTGTAGCCGTTCACGCTTTGTATCGTGCCGCCAACGCAGGGCGTCGCAGTGGAGTATGGGTCTACCGTGCCGATCCCGGTGACGCCGGTATAGTTGTGGCAATACATTACCGACCCATCAGGCCCACGGTCATAAAAGGTTAATCCAGTGAATCCGCTGTCCAGTGGGGTAATGTCCCCCTCGGTTCCTATCTTGATATCGTCGACGGTGCCCGAAGCGTTTGACGTGAACACCAGTTGGTCGCCGTCCCAGTGCAAAGTATCGTACTGCACAGCAGATGTTGCGGGTATCGTGCTCGTAGAGCCCGACGCCGATCCAATCAGTACGGGGTGATCCGTCGGTCCCCATTGATAGAGGGCAAGGCCGCTTACCGCTGCACCGGTTCCGTTCGTGTCCACAAAGCTGCTCGAGATCGTGTGATTCTCGTCGTCAAAGGCCCGCGTTACCGAATCGCTGGAGGTCGTATTCACGCCCATCGACGGGAACGAACTTGTGGTCGAGCTCGACGTCAACATGCGTCCAATTTGGTCGTAGTTGATCTGGATACCGCTCGTCATGGAGTCGCCGGTCGAGTCGCCTGCGTTCCACGACGTCGAGAGCATCGCACCAGCCAGTGGATCCCACGTAACCGAGTAAGGTCCACTATATCCTGGAGCAGTTGGCGTACCTGGAACGGAAACGCCGTTGGCAAGCGGATTAGTCCCCGTTGCGCCGAGCGCTTCGCCGCGCGTTGAATAGTTAAACGTTGCATATGCCGTTTGCATTAACTGGCCTTGGGGATCCCAGACGAGGTTGCTCAGTGGCGGATTGACCGTCTGCCCCCCACATTGGGAGCAAGTGGGGAAGAGCTCTTGGCTCAGCCGACCATAACTGTCGTAGGTCAAGGTCGTTGGACTCGAGTTTGCCCCCGAACCGCTCTCGGTGCGGCCACTACGTCTACCAGCCGACGTGTACGTGAATGCGACGCTCGTGCTGCCTACATTCGACTGCGCAGCGTCGTTAATCGTTTGCGTCTGTACCTTCCCGTCGGGCCGATAGGAGTACGCTGTCAATCCCGTTTGGTTCAGATTCACTCGACGTGACGTCGAGCTGCTTGAACGCATCGTCCGGGTAGTACTCGTGCGTGAAGGTCGCAGGCGATGTCACGCCGCCGCCTTGCGCCTCCTGCTCCGTCGCTTTGAGACCGTCTGCATTATAGCCATAATAGTTGGTACCGAACACCGCCGAGGTGATCGACATTGTGTGGCCGTCGGGATCGTAAGTTGCGGAGCGGTCGGCGGACAGGGTATCGCCGAAATGGACTTGCGTCGTCGCACCGCGTTGGTCGTAGTTGAACCACTGGCATTGCTGCGGTTGGGCGCTCTTGCAGTCCGCAGTAAGGCGACCCGCGAAGTACCCAGTGAAATATGAAGACTGATCGTATGTGAGCGCTTCCTGGATGAGCGTTTCCGCGCTCGTACCGCTCTGCGAGATGAAAGAGTATCGCGCTGTCGGCCGATCGAGCACGTCGAATGCGTTTCCGTTTAGATCCTGGAATGTCGTGTTCGGAACGGTTAGCGGCGCGGGACTAGCGACCGATACAGGCGCGCTGGCTGGGAGAAGTTCCTGCGTCTTGTACAGGTTACCGTGCGCGAAATATGTCGCACTGCTACCGATGGTAACGCCGCTGCTGCTGTTTTGAGTGAGGTCATAGATATATCGCGTCGCCCACGGTTTCTGGTAAAGGTCATTCTTCGTATCTTGCGGTTGCTGGACCTCGACTAATCTGTCCTCGCCGTCATACCAATAGCTTGTTGTCTCCGGGGCCGGCGCCGAGTTATATGTCGTCATGCGATAGGCTGTCGCGCTAACGGAGTTTCCGTCTGCATCGTACGATGTGGTATTTCCCCAACCGTTTGCGTGCTGATACGGGTCTTCCGTCTTCGACACGGTGCCATCGGGATTATAATAGCGATAGCTCGTGTGGCTGTCCGCGTCCGTGATCGTCGCTAGGCGGTTTAGCGCGTCATACACTAGATTCGTCGCGCCGTTGCCTTTATTGACGGAGGCAACATCGCCGTAAGGGTCATAGGTGTACGTCGCCGTTGGTGTACGCGTCGTTCCGTCGGCTTGCGTATAAGAAATGCCCGTGATCTGCGTAGGCAGCCCGTAGTTATCGAACACTGCGCCGTTACCGTAAGAATAAGTCGTTTGATAGCCGGAGGGCGTCGTCGCACTTAGAGGCAGGCCGTAAGGTTCGTTAGTCTCGGCGAACGGATACGTTGAACTGGAATATACGTACGCATACAATGCTGCGCCAGGCCCTCCCGGGCATAACGAGTCTGTCGGTGCAGGCGTTGCCGTCCAGCTGCTGCCGTGCGAAACGTTAAAGTTCGCGTCGCAGGAAGCTACGACGTTGTTGAACTGGTCATACGAAAACGATACCGTTGGCCGGAGGGAGCCCGAGCTCGTGGGAACCGCGGGCTCGGCCACTGCAATGAGGTTTTTCCCACCCGTGTCATAGGCGTAGTCGGTTTCGTATGGGTTCGGTGCGGGTAGGCTCGCGCCGCGGGGATCGATTGTCGATGTCAGATTGTTATTTGCATCCCATGTGGCCTGCGACACGAGCCAGTTAGTTCCAGACCCCGTGTATCCGGCGGTCGATGTCACCCTGTTGTTCCCGTCATACCACCAACGAGTCGTGTGGCCGTCGGTGTCTGTCATTTGCGTCTCGGCGCTTAGATACGTAAACTCCATCTGTCGCCACAGCGTGTTCCCGGTCATCGGCGGACCAGGCTGCAATTGCGCTCCTGTCCCATCGCCCGGTGTGAAGTCCACGAGGCCGTAGTCACTGATCCACGTCAGACGGCCGCTCGTGGTGTTCGCATCATAGGTGAACCCGTAGTTGCTGCCGTCGCTCCATGAACTCGACACGAAACGCGGACCCCCGGCACATTGCATCTCGTGTGTTCCGGCATCGTACCAGTACTGCTCCTTGAGACTCGCGATCTGCTGCGTCCGCGTCGCATCGTCGGTGGCGTTACCCGGACGCGTGACGAGCAGCAGGTTGCCATTCGTGTCGTAGCTATAGGTGATCTGTTGACTTGTGCAGACGGGCTGCGTATTGGTACCGCATGCGATGGAAGCGAGTTCGGTGTACGATCCGAACTGCGCGAACTGCATCACGAGTGCATTCCCATCGCTGTGCGCAGCAACGATGGTTGCAATGTTTTGAGCGGAACTCGGATTGCTACCGACCCAACCGTAGGTGAACCGGATGTAGTTTTGGCTGTTGCGACCAATGATTTCGTAGAGGCGGCCCAGATATCCGGCGTTGCTCGCGTTGAGTGAGCAACCAAATGTCGGCTGCCAGAAATAGTAGATCGTACCCGTCTTCTGAGTCCACTGATAGCCGTTACAATTGTCCCAGATGAGCGTGGTGCCTTGCATGCCCGGTGGTGGGGTCCACCCACCCGATCCGTCGGCCGTGTAGTCGTACCGCGCGCCGTCGATGTCGTAGACGCTCATCACGGAGCCGTGATACGCGAGATGTGCGTCGAACGTGTTCGTCCAGCCGTTGCCGAACACGCTTGGCGTCGCACCGTCAGTTCCGGCCGAGTCGTGTTGGCTTTGCGAGTTGTAGGTGCGGCGAAACGCGAGATCGAGCCCGCGCTCGTGAATGTCGATGTCGCCGGCCTGGACGAGCAGATTACCGTTGGCGACGTTGACCAGCGCTCTGCCGATGCCGGCAAGCGGCTTTTCTTTGTACGACCACCAGGGATTGATTCCGGTGTTTGGCGTCGGCAGAGCTGTGGGCACAGGCGTTGCAGACGGCATCGGCGTCGGCGTGACCGGTATCGGCGTGGGTGTTGGGATGGGAGTGGGCGTCGGCGTTGGCACGGGCGTGGGCGTCGGCGTTGGAATAGGCGTCGGAATAGGCGTGGGCGTCGGCGTTGGAATAGGCGTAGGCGTCGGTGTCGGAACAGGTGTGGGCGTCGGCCTTGGTGATGGAGATGGCGTTAGTCCTGGGCAGGTCATCGGTCGCGCTTTGGCACCGATACCTACGTTCGGGCAGATGACATTCGTCCTTGTCGCTGCGGCCGGGTGCGACGGGGGCGCTGGATAACCAGCATTTTTCGTCGCCAGTGGGTCGCGTGGCGCGTCTTTCGCTAGAAATACCCGCGACGACATCGCCGGCTCACGAACCGATTGCCCGTATCGAACGACCGCCTGTGCGGGACGCGTCCGGCCAAAATCGGTGTGCACGTTGCGGTTGATCATCAAGCGCTGCGGCGCCGGCGCATGCTGCGCCTCGTAACTCGAAGCCTGTCCCATGATCAGCGCGAACACGAATGTGTTCTCGATCGCTGACAACAGCGGTTGTACGTTGGGACCATGCATTTGACCCGGTACCGCCGCCGATGCGGTGGTTTGCAACGAGAAAACTACGGTCAAGGCTAACGCGATGATACGACGCATATGAAGCTTCCTCTGCGAGCAGAATGGCATACTGCCAATCATTCTCGCACGAAGCCATCACACGATTACAGATTCAAATTTAACTATGCTTGATGCAGTTAGAATTAACTAGATCTGCCTCGCCGCGTCGAGTTCCTGTGCTCCCACCAGCGCATTGCCAAAAACTTGATCAGCGCGCCTAAGTGCGCACCGTCACGCCTGATGACCTCGATGTAGGCATCGCGCGCCGAATTGTTGCGCCCAAGGAAATCGAACACGCACGCACGCGAGAACAACAGCCCGCTATCATCGGGTGCCTGCTCGAGCCGATGTTCGATATCGCGGAGATCCTGAGAATTGCCGAATGCAGGGAGCACAGCCGCTTATACGCCGTCTATGGATCCAGGCTCCCCCGTCGCGACCTAATTTTACTGAAAACCATGCTAGGCACCACGATTCGGCGTCTGAGCGCGCCCGACGAGCCGCGCCGCCACGTCAAAGTGGCGGGCGATAGTGAACACGAACGTGTTCTCCCTTGCGGACAGCAGCGGTAGCACGTTGGGTCTGCGTAGCCAGCTCTGAATCGCAGATGATGCGGTCGTCTGCAACAAGAACAACTCCCTCAGGGCCAACGCGATGATGGGACGCACTTGAAACACCCCTCTGCGAGCGGAATGGCATACTGCCAACTATTCTCGCACGAAGCTACACGCGCATTACAGCCTCGAGTGACCATCTTTGCTGTAGTTGGAGGTAACCAGTGTCGAATTCGCTGGGAACCGGTGCCCGTGCAGTGTCTTGCTGAAGTTTGACACCCTAAATCCGCCTAAGAACGCGGAGATCGAAAATGGCGATCGGGGAAATCAGCTCTGTCGCGAGCCATCGTGGAAAGCTACGTCACCGCTGCTGCCTGGCACGACCCTAAAATCGCTCCTTCTTTCGCCTTCCCGATATCATCCGTGCGAAACTCCGCAATACGTAAGAACCGCGCTCGTATAGATGTATAGCAAGATCGCGCCCATTGCCAATTCACACACCGCGCTCAACCCACCGAGAAGAATACGCGACGAGCTTCCGATACTTGCGTTTGTCCTCGACAACTGACGGCGGCTTAACCACAGCGGAATTAAGAGCAGGAGCGCCCACGAGCTTCGATAACCGGCTGTGCCGAGCGAGTTAGCCGGAGAAATGATGAAGATAACCATCAGGAGCGCCCACAAGACGGCATACACGGCATGACCAAATTCGGTTAGGACAGAAGACATAGCTAGTAGTTTCCCCCGGGAGCGGGTGCGCAAAGGTATGGTGAGAGCATTAATTGGGATGACCACCGGGTGCTCCTCCGTGGTAGTTAGAGGTATCGGTGCCGGACCCATAGGTGTTGGGATCCTCATCGTCAACCCCGCCCGGAAAGATTGTTATGTCAATGGGAAGCACGAGCGGGGACGGTCCAGCTGGTCCGAGATATACCAACCGAACGCCGTTCGCACTATAGCTCCAGATCTCGACGGCTGGGTAGGCGCTTCGACTACCTCCCAGCATCGAGACGGTGGTCCCGTCCGGATTGAGACCGAGAGTAAAATCGCCCCTTATACGAAATCCGAAAAGGTCCCCTGCCGAGTTGCAGTTGCCGCACGAAGCGTCAACGCTGACTCTCACGGTGTCGCCGTCGAACGTTGCGCTGAAGTTATTTATTCGGCCAGTGCCCGCATTGGTGCCATCGGCGTTATGCGACACAGATGCAACAGCCTGAGCGATCTGGTCTGAGAAGCTAATTGTGATCTCAACACGGTAGGTCGCGTTCCGGTCTGTCCCCGTCGGCCCGCGATTGTCTCCTTGCGAGTTTAGAGCCGTGGCCGTCGGAATATAGAAGTCGATACAAACCAACGTGCCTGTACCAACCGGCTTGGAACAGTAGCCGCTTGGATCGGAATACGTAACGGGATTGTTGTCATTCCACATATAGGACTTCTGTGAAGCCGGATCGTGCACGTCGCCGGCGTACGCGTCAGGTGTAGTCCACGTCCCTGCATTGGGATCGTACGAGCGGACACCTTGGAGTGTATTCAAGCCATCGGTCAAGCCGTCAGTGCGATACATTCCAAGAAGGGCGCCCTGCCCCACACCGACGAGATATCGAACCTCGCTGCGCTGCGGCGAAGGCATCTGATACGGCGAAGTAGGCGCTGAGCTCCACGCAAAGCTAGTTGGGCCGGTCGTCACGCTTGCCTCCGACGTGCCCCAGTTGCCGCTATATGTGTTTAGCTGCGACCACAGGCCCGTTCCAGCCGCGTTGTGAAACAGGACAATGTTACCGCTCTGACCGCGGTCCCAGAACGTAAGGCCATTGAACGTTTGATCCAGTGGCGTAATGTCTCCGCTCGTTCCAATCTTAATATCGTCAACGGTACCGGACGAATTCGATTCAAAGATTAGTTGATCGCCGTCCCAATGCAGGGTATCGTATTGGATCGCACTGGCGCTCGGTATACTGCTTGTCGCTCCTGTGGCTGAGCCCACACGTATTGGGTGCCCGGTGGGGCCCCAGTTATAGGCGGTTATCGTCCCAAGCCCAACCTGGTTCGTTGTCATGGATGTATCGTTGTCGGTGCTCAGGACAGTGTGATTTTCGTCATCGTAGCTGCGTGATAACGTGTCGCTCTGACCTACGGTTGCACCGCCAATTATCGGAACAGTTTCCGACTCTGCGGTACTCATCAGCCGTCCTGCTAGATCGTATTGGAACGTGGACGACGACCCCGTATCATACTCCATCCCATTGCTGAAGTTCGCAGTCGTCTTCGATTTCCCCAGGATTACGCCGCTCTGTGCATCCCAGGTTGCGGAATACGAACTGTTTTGATTCGATTCGATCGTCGCGCTTAACGAAGGAACGTTCACCCCGTTTGCATACATCGGTGCCGGCGGTGTGTAAGCCACCGTGGTCGGCGATGTGTAAGCTCCACCAACGTACTCGCCGCGCGCCGAGTACTGATTGCCCGTATAGTCGCTGTTTCCAGGCGAGAGATAACCGCTTTCCAGTGGCAAGTCTTGCGGATCGTACATGGGGAAGATATAGCTTGTAAGAAATGTTGGTCCACAGCTGGAACACGCGGGATAATTTATCTGCGTTACATGGCCGTAGGTATCGTACTGCCAACTTGTGGGATTTGGATTTCCTCCGGGACCGCTTTCGCTGCGCTGTTCAGGTCGACCGGACGCGTAGTATGTAAAAGCTACAGAGGTGCTACCTACATTGGCCTGCGCACCATCGTTGATTGTCTGCGTCTGAACGAGCCCGTCAGCACGATAAGAGTATTGAAAGAGGCCGTTTTGGTTTAAGCCGCTCGCGCTCACGCTTAGCTGTTCTAGCTTACCATCCGCGTAGTATGTATGTTGGAACGTCGCCGGCGACGTCACCCCCCCGCCACTCGCCTCCTGCTCGGTCAGCTTGTGGCCGTCCGCATCGTAGGTGTAGTACTGCGTCCCAAACGCCGTCGAGGTAATCGAGATCACATGGCCGTCAGGGTCAAACGACGTCGTACGGCTCGGTGAGAGGCTGTCCGAAAACCCTATCTCGAATTGACGTCCCTGCGAATCGTACCCAGGGTACTTGCACTGTGCCAATGCGCTGCAGTCCGACGTTAACTGCCCTGGAAACGTCCCGTACTCGTTCGTACCGTCATAGGTAAGGACTTCCGCGGACAGCGATTCCGACGTCCCGCCATTGGCAACGATCATTGAATACTTGCCGACCGGGCGATCGAGGGCGTCATAGGCCGTGCCCTTAAGATCCTGAAACGAGGTGTTCGCAATCGACAGTGGGGCGGCCGCGGTAGCGGTCACAGGCCCAGCCGCAGGCGGCAACAGTTCTTGAGTTTTATAGAGGTTGCCGTACGCCGCGTAAGCCGCCGCGCCATTGAATGAGAGATTGGGGGCGCCAGTCAGGTCGTAGAGGTAACGCGTAACCCACGGGTTTGAGTACGTATCGTAGTTCGAGTCCTGTGGCTGCACGACTTCGATAAGGCGGTCGGCGCCGTCATAGTACTTTGAGGTCGTCTCCGGCGCTGGCGATGTCGTCGGGGCGGCCTGACGTATAACGGTTTGTTTCACTCCATTCCCATCCGCATCGTACGTCGCGGTGCTACCCCACCCGTTTGCGTGTTGATACGCTGTCTCCGTCTTACTCACCGAGCCATCGTTATTGAAGTAGGTATACGAAATATGGTTGTCGGGGTCGGTATGCGTAAGCGGGCGATGCATGTTGTCGTACGTGAGCGCCCAAGAGCCGTTACCTTTATTGTAAGACGTTAGATCGCCGTACCCGTCGTAGCCGAACGTCTGGGTCGGTTGCCGCGTCGTCCCGTCAACCTGTGAAATTGTTGCACCTTGAACCGATGTCGGTTCCCCGTAATTGTCGTACGTCAACTGATATGAATAGCCAACCGCGTCGTACGTCTGGGCCAGCTCGCCGAACGCTTCCGTCGACGTCGATGCGTACTTGTAGTAGGCAGTACTGGAACTCGCGGGGCAGCTCGAAGCGCCGTGCTGCCAAACGTAGTTCGCGTCGCAGTATGTTATAAGGTTATTGTGCGCATCATACGTATAAGTTGAAGTCGGTGACCCGTAGCCGTTGCTCGTTTGTACAGCGGGCTCCTGAACGGAAAGTGTGTTGCCGTTCGCATCGTAGGTGTAATTCGCTTGGTTTCCCGTTACATCGATGCTCAATGTCATATCGTTGCCAGTGTCCCAGGTTGCATTCGTGGCAAGTGGCGCGCCTGACGTGGGCGCGGTCCATTCCTGCGTCTCGGTGATGCGCCCGTAACCATCATATGTCCATGCGCGCGCATGCCCGAAGTTATCCGTAACGTCCGTCACGCCGCCCGACGTGCCGTTGGGGGTTCCGCTGTCGCCTGCGAACTCTTCGGTATGCCATGTCTGCGCATTAATCGGGAGGCCAGGTTGAAGCACGCCAATCGGGAGGCCCGAGCTAATTCCGTCGGCTGGCGTGAAGTTCACCACGCCATAGTCCTGGACTTCGGTTAAAGCATTCCCGGAGTACGAGAATGTCACACTGTCGCCGTCGGTTACGCATGCCGGTGACGAGCCACACGCCACATAGCTGATCGTGTATCGAGGCCCCGCCGCGCCGATCAGGTTGTGTGTGCTAGCGGTGTAACTGTAACTCTCGGGAAGCTGGCTGACGGTGCCGTTCCCAGGGCGTTCCACGCTAATCAAGTTGTTATACTGATCGTAATTGTAGGTAATCTGCTGATTGTCTGGTCGAACGATATACCAGAGCTCAGCGTAGCCGTTGTATTGCTTAAAGTGCAGTGCCAACGCGTCTCCGTCGCTATGCTGGGCAACGATCTCAGTTAGTTGATTTGTGTTGCTCCCGTTGCCGCTGTACGAGTAAGTGAAGTTGATTTGGTTGCTAGCGTTCCTTCCCTGAATGTATTGGATACTTCCAAATTCGGCCGCCGGCGGCGTGACGCCGCATTGCGGAAGAGCTACGGGCTCCGCAAAGTAGTAGATCGCGCCGTTCTTCTTGGTCCATTCGTATCCGCAACCACCATCGTATTGAAGCGTCACGCCCTGCATGCCGGGCGATGGCGTCCAACACGTGGTTAGGGTTGACGAAGAGCAGCCGCCGGGATTTGGCGTGTAATCGTACCGTGCGCCGTCGATGTCGTAGACACTCATGACACTTCCGTTGTAAGCAACGTGCGCATCGAACGTGCTACTCCAGCCGTTCCCGAAGACGCTTGGTAACGAACCGTCCGTCCCGAGGTTATCATGTTTACTTTGGCCGTTGTATGTGCGGCGAAATGCGAGATCGATGCCGCGCTCCGGAATATCCACGTCGTCGGCTTGTACGAGCAGGTTGCCTGTCGCAACGTTGAGCATCCACTTTCCGAGTCCGGGAATTGCTCCTTGCTCGTATGTCCACCATCGGTTGATACCGGTCGTCGTTGGCGATAGAACAAACGGCGTGGCTGTCGGCACCGGTGTCGGCGTGACGGGAATTGGCGTAGGCGTCGGCACCGGTGTTGGCGTCGGCGTTGGAACCGGTGTTGGCGTAGGTGTTGGAATCGGTGTCGGCGTCGGCGTCGGCTTGGGCGTTGGCGTCGGCGTCGGCGTCGGAACAGGCGTTGGTGTCGGCGTTGGCACCGGCGTCGGAGTTGGTCTTGGAGACGGGGATGGCGTTAGGCCAGGGCAGCCCAAAAGCAGCCGCCCTCGGACCACCGTCTGCGGGCAGATCGCAACCCGCTTCGCCGGCGGATTTTTTTCGAGAAGCGGATCGGAAGCAGCGCGCGCCGGGCTTGCAAATTGCTTAAGGTGCAGTACATACGGAGTTCCCGAATGCTCGACACCGACCACGGCACGCGATCGACTGAAGTTCAGCTGGGCATCACTAGGGCGGCTATTCTGCTGCCGAACAAACCGCGGCGCCGACGCATGCGTCTCGTCGTAGCGCTGCATCTGGCCCGTAAGCGCTGCGACAATGTACGTGTTCTCGATCGCCGCGAGCAGCGGTTGCATATTGAGGCCATGCATTTGACCCGGCACCGCCGCCGAAGCGGTGGTTTGCAACGAGAACAATACCGTTAGGGCCAACGCGATGATCCGACGCATATGAAGCTTCCTCTGCGAGCAGCTTGGCATACTGCCAATCATTCTCGCACGAAACTATATGCGTGTTACAGATTCAAATTTAACTATCTTTGCTGTAGTTAGAACTAACTACACGAACAGTCCCGACGAACGTGCAATGGCCACAACTTGCGATCGCGAACGCGCGCCGAAGCGCTGTCGCACGGCCGCAACGTGGTTGCGCGCGGTGTTGATCGTGATCTCCATTGCGCCGGCGATCTCCGCGTCGGACATTCCCTCGCAGACGAGCTTGAATGCGCGACGCTGCGTTGAGGTAAGCGCGGCGAGACGTGGATCGGACGAGCCGCTCTCGCGACGCCGAATCTCGTCCGCAAACGCACAGTCCGGAAAATCGGCGATCGCCTCGCCGGCGCACTTTAGCCAGCTGCGATCCCCGGTAAGGCTATGCAAGCGCAGCGCCGACGCCGCAGCGCGCCAGCTATAGCCCGATCCCCTGAACATCGAGAACGAACATTCAAGCAGGGCCCGCGCCTCGCGCTTGCGCCCCGACGCGATGAGCGCCACCGCCCGTGCGTGCGATTCCATCGCTTCCAAACGATTGTCGTGGGCGATGGAATATCCACCCGAGATAGGCGTCCTGATAGCGTCGTAGCGGTCCAGTAACGCGAGAGACGTAGCCACGTCATGCTCGGCAGTCAACTCGATGAGACTCAGAAGGCCAACGCGTTCTTCATTGCTGGACTCCCACGAGATCGCGAGCGCATTCTCACTTGCATGTTCGAGCAGTGCATCGGCTGCCTCGTAAGATCCGGCGATTCGCACGAGGTACGCGAGCTCGCCATAGATCGTCGCGCGCCACTCCGGCGTCGGCGCTGAGTCGACGAGCATATGCATGATCCGCTGCGCCTTGCGATGGGAGCCACGCAGCGCGTACGCCCACGCGATCGAGCGCTGCGTCAGAAATTTCTGTTCGGCAAGATCCGGTGTCCATGCTATCCGCTCCGCGAGGCGAACCGCAAAGTCGAACGTCTTGGCCGAAAACACTTCCCGCGCGAGGTCCGCTAGCGTCTGCGCGGCGTTTGCAAGGAGCGCCACTTCCATCGCCGCCGGCGTTTCATCGATAAAGCGAACCATCCGCTCGAGCGCGCGCGCCTGTTCGATATAGTGATGCTGCAGCGAGGCGGCCAAACTGAGAAGATACTGCTGCCAGGCGATGAATCGCGGAGCAATTTGCGCGTTCATCGCAAGAAGTATGCTCCGCATTTCGGCCGCATCGCCGCCATAGAAGGCCACCGATGCACGGGCAATCGCGATCTCTGCCCGATCGGACTCGCTGACGTTTCGCAGCGAACGCAGTAGCCCGTCGAGCTTGGCGACTTCGTCCCACTCCATGAGCGCGGCGCTGCAGTACAGTCGAAGTGCAAGGCCGGTAGCCTGAGAGTCGCTGCAATCTTCGCTCGCCTTGGAAAGCCCGTCTAAGGCTTCGCGGAAACGGCGCAGGCGCATGTGCGAGCGGGCGCGCAGCAGCGCCTGGGCGACATCGCCTTCGCTCGCCAGAAGACACTCGGTAAAGTGCCCTTTGGCGTATAGTTCGTCCACTAAAGTGGACTCAGGCAGAAGCGCTGGTCCCGACAACGCATAGCTCCTTTGGCGATCAGACGAGTGCTAATGCAAACGTGCGCTCCCCTTTCGCCTGTGACTTTCGAACTCTTTTAGTCCTTTTGCACTAGGTACCCAGAGGAGCCATCGGGAGGCCACCCGGGGTATCCTTGACCGGTTCCGTTACGGGAGGAACCTCGGGGACCTCTCCTGCTGTATACAACAATTCCATCCACCATTCTTGACTATGCGTGTACGCAGACGCCTAGTAGAAATTCACTAAGCGCGTACATTTTGTAGTGATTTCTTGCTACGTTGCTGATTTTGCGACGCGCAATTCGTCACATAATCTCGAAGAAAATCATAAAGATCAAGGGGTTGACCGCGCATGATATCAGCGTGCATGATTCACGCTAAGATGTGCGCTGCGCACATTTATCGATGATGGTTTCTCCGGCATTCTTCTTCCGCTGCGCACTGGTCGCGCTGCTAATCATCACCTCACTGGTTGGTATCGCACCCGCCGGCGCCGCCGGAACGCGCCCAACGCCGTCACCCTCGCCATCGCCAATCCCCGCGGTCATTCAAGTGCAGGTGATGCGCGTCGATCAGGCGGCGGCAATAATCCGCCAACTCTTCCCGCACGTGAGTGTTCGCACCGATCCCGCGGCCAACGCCGTGGTCGTCGTCGGTCCGCCCGGCGACGTCGAGCAAGTGCGCACCATCGTCCAAGGCCTTGATGTGCGCAATCCCAATCAGCCGGCGCTCGAAGTCGTGCAGCTTCGCACAATCAAGCCCGATGCGCTCGTTCACAAGGTCGCGCCACTCTTTCCTAACTCGTCGATTACGGTCGCGTCGAAGAACAGCGTGTTGCTCAAGGCAAAACCGCTCGATTCGACGCAGATCAAGGCCCTGATTACAAGCCTCGATGCGGCACCGATGGTGTCGCCTTCGCCGCCTCCCGATCCGGTCGAAACCGTGGATATCAAACAGGCAAGACCCACCGCGCTCGCGCGCGCGGTCGAGCGCAACGTGCCGCACGTGCGCATTAGCGTTAGCGGTTCTTCACTGCTCATCACCGGCGATCAACCGTCGGTGACCGCGGCGAAGGCCCTGGTCGCGCAGCTCGATGTCCCACCCGTCGGTGCGAGCATCACGCAGGTGTATCATCTCAAGAGCGTCGACGCCGCGTCTGTTGCGAGTCTCGTTCAAAAAACGTATCCGGATGCCGTCGTGGTTACCGACACGGATCTCAATGCAATATCCGTGCGGGGCTCGGCGCAGGAACAACAGCGGATCAGTGATGCGGTCGATCAGCTCGACGGTAAGCAAAATGGTGCAAATGGCGCACCCGGTGCCTTTGGTGCGCCCGGCGGCGCCGCGATGAGCGACGGCAACGTCGCCGTCGTGCAAATCAAATCGGCGATTCCCGGCAGCGGCGGCGCGCCTTCTAACACGGCACAAGATATTGCCACGGCGGTCACGCAAGCGCTCGGACAAATGGCCTCGGGCCTGCATGTTACCGTTATGCCGAACACCCCGGAACTCATTTTGACCGGAGATCCCAGCAGCATTCGGTTAGCCAAGGAACTGATCGCCAAACTCGACGTCACACCCCCGCTGGTCGAGCTCGACACCGAAGTACTCGAGATCGACGGCAGCCTCGCTAAGAATATCGGACTCGAGCTGCCGCAAGCGGTGCTCAGCACAACGTTCGAGGAGATCCAACCCACGCCCGATCCGTACGGCAATCCCGGCCGGCTCGGTAAAATCAACCCAATTACGCGTACGCCATTACAACTTACAGCGCAACTCAACTTACTCATACAACATGGTGATGGACGCGTGCTTGCCAATCCGCGCATCGTCACGCTCTCCGGTCATAACGCGACCTTCCAAGCCGGGGATACGCTCTCGATCCTCACGACCAGCGGAGGCGGTGTCGGTACGACCGTGACGACGCAGCTGCAATCGTTCAACACCGGCGTCACGCTCGACATTACGCCGATCGTGACGGCCGACGGCAACATTATGGTTACGGTGCATCCCACCGTCAACAGCCTCTCTGGCGACCCCAACGGCGTGCCAGAGATTTCGACGCGCAATGCGCAAACGACGGTCTCGCTGCACGACAATCAGACGCTGATCATCGGTGGCCTCATTCAGGAAGAAGACACGCGCACGATCAGCAGCTTGCCCATACTCGGAAACATTCCGATCATCGGCGGCCTGTTCAAGAACAACAATACAAACAACACCAGTAACGAGCTAGTCATTATCGTCACGCCGCACATTATCCGCGATGGCGAACCGACGCCGCCCCCAAATTCCACGATGGGCATTCCGACTCCGCGACCGCTGCCGACGATACCGCCCGACCTCGCGTTCCCAAAGCCACATGCAACGAGCTCGGCCGCGCCGCTGCAGGGACCGCCGGCGGTCCTCAACACACCGCTTCCTTCGCCGACGCCCGAACCGCTGGCGACGCCGTATGCCTTTGCCAACTCAAATGTTTTCGAATACGGAGCGGCGCCGCAGAACAACTTCGCCCAACCGCAAGATCCGGTGCAGATTTACTACGCGCGGTTGTCACCGACGGTGATGGATGCTGCAACGCTGGTCGCTGTCGACGCAATCACGACCAGCAACGTGACGCGCCTGCAAATCGGCACATCGACATCGGCGTTCTCGCTTGTGCAGGTCGCGCCGGGCAAGTGGCAAGGTACGTTCCAAGCGGGGCGATTTGGGCTCGGCCCGGCACAACCGCTCCAGCAGCTTACCTTATACGCCTACCGCAACGATGGTGGCTCGACGAACATTCAGATCCCGGTCAGCACGCACTAGGTCACGCCGGTCCCTCGACTACGGCTCGGGATGACAATCCCTGGCCGATAGCTAAGGCTTCTTGTCCCTATCTGCCGAGGAGACCAGCGTGAAGCTCGAGCCGTACATCTTCTTTCACGGGACCTGCGAAGAGGCGTTGAATTTCTACGTGAAGACCTTCAACGGAAAGATCGAAGGTCTCACGCGCATGTCTGAATCGCCGCCGGAGCATCTGCCCGATCCGTCGTGGGCGAATAAGATAATGCACGCGACGCTCATCGCCGGTGATATGACGCTCATGTGCTCCGACGGCCGCCCGGGCACGCCGCCGCATGGCGAGGATGATCTCGCGCTTTGCATCGGCACGAAAGATGTCACTGAAGGCGAGCGCGTCTTCAAAGCGCTTGCCGAAGGCGGGACGATCGAAGTGCCGTTTGCCAAAGCATTTTGGGGCGACATGTTTGGAAGTCTGACCGACAAGTTCGGGATTCAGTGGATGGTAACCGCAGGCGGATGACCACCCTTGCAACGCCCGCGCCCGCAACGCCAAGTGAGATCGAGCAATCGCTGATCGAATTGCGCGAGGGAGCGAAGCGTTGGATCGCATTGCGTACCGCAGCCAAAGCAGATTTACTCGAGCAGGTGCGCGACACGGTCTATGCGCAGGCGGCACGCTGGGCGCACGCCGGCGCGCAAGCCAAGGGCATCGCCGGCACACCACTCGCCGGCGAAGAGTGGATCAGCGGCCCGTGGGCCCTGCTCTACGCGCTCAACCGCTACATCCGCACGCTGCGTGACCTGGCGCACGACGGCACGCCGCAAATCGCGCCGTCGCGCATCCGCGAACGTGCTGACGGCCAGCTCACAGTTGACGTCTTTCCCAACAGCTTCTATGACCGAGTGTTGCTCTCGGGCGTGCGCGCGCAAGTCTGGATGCAGCCCGGCGTCACGCGCGACACGTTCGCATCGACTACGGCCGTGTGGTACAAGCAGTCCGCGCCGCAGCCGCGCGTTGCGCTCGTGCTCGGCGCCGGCAATATCGCCGCGATCGCACCGCTCGACGTGCTCTACAAACTCATCGCCGACGGTGCCGTCTGCATCCTCAAGATGAATCCGGTGAATCAATATCTCGGCCCGATCCTGGAGGATGCGCTCAAGCCGCTCGTTGACGGTGGTTTCCTGCGCTTTGCGTACGGCGGCGCTGAGGTCGGCAAGCTGCTGACCGAACATCCGCTCGTCGATGAGATTCACATCACCGGCAGCGATCGGACGTTCAATGCAATCGTGCGCGATCAGCATGTGACCAAACCGATAACCGCCGAGCTCGGCAACGTCAGCCCGACGATCGTGGTGCCGGGACCGTGGAGCGATGCAGATTTTCGTTTCCAAGCCGAGCAGATCGTCACACAGAAGCTGCACAATGGCGGCTTTAACTGCATCGCCGCGCAAGTCGTCGTATTACCACAAGATTGGGACGGCACGCCAAAGCTGATCGCACGAAATCGAAACCGTGATGCGCGACGTGCTCGATAGGCCGGCCTACTATCCGGGCGCCGAGGATCGCATTGCGCGGCTAGCCGCGGGTCACGAATCGCAACGCTTCGGGCACAATACCGTCGTGCGTGTCGACGCCGGCAGCGACGACTCCAATTTTTCGATCGAAGCGTTTGCTAGCGTGCTTGCAATCACTACGCTTCCCGGCGACACGGAAGCGTTCTTACGCGACGCGGTCGCCTTTGCCAACGATCGCCTCTGGGGCACGCTCGGCGCAAACATCATCGTGCATCCAGCAACGATGCGCGCGTTCGCGACGGACGTCGACGCCGCGATTGCAAGCCTGCGCTATGGGTGCGTTGCGGTCAACGCATGGACCGGCGTCGGATTCTTGCTCACCGAGACGACGTGGGGCGCGTATCCGGGGCACACGATCGACGACGTTCGCTCGGGCATCGGCGTCGTACACAACAGTTACCTTTTCGATCGCGCGCAGAAAAGCGTCGTGTGGGCGCCGTTTGCGCCCTTCCCGCGCAGCGTCGCCGGATACGGGGCCACATTGCTCCCCAAACCGCCGTGGTTTGTCACGAATCGGCTGGCCGACAAAATCGGTCAGGCGCTCATCGATTTTGAAGTGCAGCAAACGCCGCTCGCCGCAATGAAAGTGGCGATGCTCGCGATGCGAGCCTAATCCACGTTGAGATCGACCTCGTGTGAGAGCTCTTCGCGGAGCTCTTTTTTCTTGCGCTTGCGGTTGTACCGCGTGAGCGCTTCGTGCGCGCCCGCCGGCCGCAGGTTGGTCGGCGGTCCGAGACGCGGAACGAGCTTCATCTTGCGGCGCTTCTTCTTAGCCATCGCGCCTATACCGTAGCACATCGGCGCCGCGGTTCCCACGCTTCATGCGTACGACGCGGTCGAAGTGCATGCCGAGCTTGTAGATGAGCGCGATCGAGCGGGCGTTGAGCGGATCGATCAGCGCGATCACGCTGCGCACGTCGGGCCGGCTGAAGGCAAAATCCAGCACCGCACGCGCCGCCTCGGTCGCATACCCGTGCCCGCGTGCTGCCGAAGCAAACACGAAGCCGAGTTCCAACTCACCGGCCCGATCGCTTTTCATCAAGCCGCAACTTCCGATCAGCTCCGAACTCGCTTTCAGCACGACCGGCCACAGCGCACATCCATCGCGCTCGTCTGCTTCGACCATCTTCGCGATCGCCTCGCGCGTCTGCTCGAGCGTCTTAGTTCCCGACAGAATGTAGTGCATCGTTTCCGGATCGCCGTACATCGCCGCAAGCGGCACCGCATCCGAAGGCATCCACGTGCGCAGAAGCAGCCGCTCGGTCTCGATGTAACTCATTGCGAAATCGCGCCGGCGCTCCGTAACATCTCGAGTACGCGATCGACCGGCAGTCCGTACATCGTCGAGCCGCCGCGTCCGGTCATCGTCGTCGCCTCGAAGAGCGCGTCGTAGATTGCGGCTTGCGTCGCCTCGGCCGTCGCACTGTAGAGTGCATTGAGCGTGCGATCGTCTTCGGTGAACTGTTGCTTCGGCGCGGCAACGTCGAAGGCGGCGGTGCGTTCGAAGACGACGCTCGTCGAGAACGCAACGAACAGGTCGCCGCTGCCGATATCCGAGATCAAACCGGTGCGCGCCATGCCAAGCGCGGCGCGCTTCAAGACGGCCTGCAATTGGCGGCTGTCGACCGGCGCATCGGTTGCGACGACGATGATGATGCTGCCGCTCGCCATGCGTCCGTGCAGATCGGCTTCGGAAAGATGTTGCGGATATTTGGGCCGGTAGTCGTCTTTCAACTTCACGCCGACCGGTACGCCGACGATCGTCAACGCTTGACGCGTGCTGCCGGTGTTGTCGTTCACCAGCACACCGACCGTGTAACCACCCGCGCTCGCCGGTAACACGCGCGACGCCGATCCGATGCCCGCTTTAAAAGCGAAGGCTTTCATGCCGGTGCCCGCACCGACACTGCCGCGCGCAAATTGGCCGGGCTGTGCGGCGTCGAGCAACTTGTGCACGTCACTCGGGGTTACTACGCGCTCTTGAATGTCGTTGAGCAATTGATCGTCGCATTCGGCGACCACCGGCAACGGCACGTCGTCGGTGACACCGATTTCGGGGTGATGCGCGATCATCCAATCGACGACGCCGTCGTCGGCGCGTCCGACGTCGAGCGTGTCGGTCAGCACGACCGGCTCCTCGAGGTAGCCGGATTCGTCGATCCAGTGGGTTCCCGTCATCTCGCCGTTGCCGTTGAATGAGAGCGATGCGCCTGCTACCTTGTGGACCCAGGGGTCGGCGTTGGGTAGTATCGCCGTTGCCCCCGTACGAATGTCGGAGCCCTGGATCAGCGTCAGGTTGGAAACCCGCACGCCTGCGACATCAGTTATCGCGTCGAGCGGCCCGGATGGGAAGAATCCAAAGTGGAAGGGTAGCACGGCCCCCGCTTGGCCGGCCGAGGCCAGGGCCGCGGCAAGGCACCCGCCCAGGAAGAGTGGAAGCCACTTTTTCATACTTTATTCTCGCTCAGCGAACGCAACGAGGGACACGACCATTCTTACTGTTCCGGAGAAACTCAAGGCCGCGAATCTGTGGGAGAACCTTACGCCGCCGCAGCTCATCGAGCATGCACTCAAACGCGGTGAAGGCGTGCTTGGCATTGACGGACAGTTCATTGTCGACACCCGTCCGCACACCGGCCGTTCCCCCAAAGACAAGGCGTTCGTCAAAGAACCTTCGAGTGAACGGCACATCGATTGGGGCGATACGAACCGCCCGATCGACGCGAGCGTCTTTGACGCATTGCTCGATAAGGTCGAAACGTACCTTTCCGAGCGCGACGTCTACGCGTTGGATTGCTATGTTGGTGCAGACGAGCGGTATCGCGTGCCGATTCGCGTCTACACCGAGTTCGCGTGGCACAACCTCTTTGCGCACCATCTCTTCATCACACCCGAGAATCCGGTGCCGGGTTTCACGGCCGAATTCACGGTCATCGATGCGGCCCTCTTCCAGGCCGACCCAGCGCGCGACAAGGTGCCGAGCTCTACATTCATTCTGGTCAATTTCGAACGTCGCATCATTTTGATCGGCGGCTCGAAGTATGCAGGTGAGATCAAGAAATCGGTCTTCACCATCATGAACTATCTCTTGCCGCTGCGCGAGACATTGCCGATGCACTGCTCGGCCAACGAAGGCCGCGCCGACAAAGACGTCGCGATCTTCTTCGGCCTCTCGGGCACGGGCAAGACGACGCTTTCATCCGATCCGCATCGCCCGCTGATCGGCGATGACGAACACGGTTGGTCGAACGACGGCATCTTCAATTTCGAAGGTGGCTGCTACGCGAAGGTGATTCGCCTTTCGCCAACCGCCGAACCCGAAATTTGGGCGGCGACCAATCGCTTCTCGACCGTCATAGAAAACGTGGTGTACGACGACCGCACGCGCGCGCTCGACGTCGATTCCGATGCCAAAACTGAGAACACGCGCTCGGCCTATCCGCTCTCGTTCATTCCGAACATCGTGCCCGGCAGCATGGGCGGCCAGCCGACGACGATCATCATGCTCACCGCCGATGCGTTCGGCGTGCTTCCGCCGATCTCCAAACTCTCGCGCGATCAAGCGATGTATCATTTCCTCTCCGGCTACACGGCCAAAGTTGCCGGCACCGAGCGCGGTGTGAACGAACCGACGGCAACGTTTTCGACCTGTTTCGGCGCGCCGTTCATGGTGCACCATCCGACCGTCTACGCGAAGTTGCTCGGCGAGCGCATCGACAAACATGAAGTCGAATGCTGGCTGGTCAACACCGGCTGGACCGGCGGCGCGTACGGTGTCGGCAAGCGTATGTCGATTGCGCACACGCGCGCCATGGTCAACGCGGCAATCGAAGGTCGCATTCCGGCGGACTACGAGCTCGAGCCGTTCTTTGGTTTGCACGTTCCCAAACGGGTGCCCGACGTGCCGGCCGAGGTGCTCAACCCGCGCAATGCGTGGAGCGATAAGAACGCCTACGACGCGCAAGCGCGCAAACTCGCGCAGTTGTTCTTCGACAACTTCAAGCGTTTCGAAGCACATGCGTCGCCGGGAATCAACGCCGTAGCAATTAAGCCGGCGAAATAGCTCGTCGCGTGGCTGAATTTTACGGTTTCGATCATGTCGACTGCCGCACGCGTTCGCTTGCGGCGGTCGAATCGTTCTACGACGAGCTGATGCCCGAGATCGGCCTGAGCGAAAAGCGTTACGCGTTCGTCGATGCGGATGGCGAGTGGCACCGGGAGTTCGAAAATTACAACGCAATTGAATACTACGAGGACGCACATCCGACCAAGCCACGGCGCTTCTTCGGGTTGATCGAGAATCCACTCCATCGCAACAACGACACGCGCGTTGCCTTTCGCGTCGAGCACACGCGCTTGAACGAGCTTATTGCATTGCTCGGCAAGATCGGTGCGACCGGCATCGAGTTGAGCGAAGAGATGGAAACCTATCCGGCGGTCTTCTTCGAAGACCCGGCCGGTACGAAGCTCGAGCTAATCGGACGCGAGGTCTAAGCTCTCCCTAATTTGTTTCACAGGAACCTTCGAGCGCACGTGCCATAGGATGTGCCCATGAAGCTCCAAGCCACCGTACTCGCCGGCTTCATAGCCGCGAGTCTTGCCCTACCCGCCGTCGCCCAGGACCAACAACCCCCTGCTGCCCCGGCCCAATCGCAACAACACGGCGATCGCATGATGCGCCGTTTCGACAACCTCAACCTCAGCGATCAGCAAAAGTCACAGATTCAATCTCTGATGCAGAGCTATCGCCAGGCCCATCCCAAAGGTAGCGTGCCCGATCCCGACGCGCGCAAGCAACTAAAAGAGCAAATCGACGCCGTGCTGACGCCGGATCAGCGTGCGCAGATGAAAGCGGATATGGAAAAGTACCGCGCGCAGCATCAGCGCAACGCAACGACGAACGGTGCCCCGGCACCGGCCGCTACACCGATTTGATCGAACCGCTCCACGTAATAATCGGCTCGCGGGCACGAACTCGCGGGCCGTCCGCGTAGCACGTAGACGACGTCCATCCCCGCCGCACGCGCCGCATCCACACCCGACGTCGAATCCTCGACGACCAAGATCTGCGCTGGTTCGATCGCCAGCCGCTTTGCCGCAAGCGTGTACGGGTCGGGCGCCGGCTTGCCGCGCGCGACCTCGTCGGCGCTGACCAGCACCGGCGGCATCGTAAGGCCGGCTCGCGCGATGAGCGCAAGCGCGAAAGTCCGCGGGCACGACGTCACGATCGCCCAGCGCTCGCTTCCCAGTGCGCGCAGCGTCGCGCGCGCGCCGTCGATCGCCGCACCCTCATCGGTAACCAGCGTCCCGAAGAGATCGAAACAGATCCCCGCATAGGAAAGCTCCATGGCCTGCGTGCACTTCTCCGCACATGGCCGATACTCTCGCAATCCTGGTGGGCGGCGGCCCCGCACCCGGCATCAACGGCGTCATTGCCTCCGCGACGATCGAAGCGGTCAACGCGGGTCTGCGCGTCGTCGGCATCTACGACGGCTACCGCGACCTCGCGGCGGGCACGCCGGTCAAGACAACCGCGCTCAGCATCGACGACGCAGCGCGCATTCAGTCGAGTGGCGGCTCTTTTTTGCGCACGTCGCGCACGAACCCCGCCAAAGACGCCGCAACGCTCGATCGTACGATACATTCGCTCGAAACGCTCGGCGTACGCTACTTGATCTGCATCGGCGGCGATGACACAACCTTTGGAGCGGCGCGCATCGCCGAGAAAGCCAAAGGCATTATCGGCGTTGCGACCGTGCCGAAAACGATCGACAACGATCTGCCGCTTCCCGACAATGCGCCGACCTTCGGCTTCGAAACGGCGCGCTCGGTCGGCGCGCAGATCATCGAAAGCTTGCTTGAAGATGCGCGAACGACGGTGCGTTGGTACGTCGTCGTCAGCATGGGACGCAAGTCGGGTGCGCTTGCGCTCGGCATGGCCAATGCTGCCGGTGCGACGCTTGCGGTCATTCCCGAAGAATTCCCCGATGGTACGCTCGCGCTCGAATCCGTCGTCGACATCTTGGCCGGCGCAATCGTAAAACGTCGCGCGCAAGGCCGCGACTACGGCGTTGCGGTGGTTGCCGAGGGCATCGTCGAGCGCATCTCGGAAGACGCGCTCAAAGGGCTGGAAAACGTGTCGCGTGACGCCTACGGACACGTGCGACTTGCCGACGTGCCGATCGGGATGTTGCTACGCGATCGCGTGCGTGAGCGCCTCACTTCGCTCGGCGTCGACGCAACCGTGCTCACCAAGGATATCGGCTACGAACTGCGCTGCGCCAAGCCGGTTGCCTTCGACGTCGATTACACCCGCACGCTCGGGTACGGTGCGGTACGCTACTTGCTTGGCGGCGGCAGTGGTGCGCTGATTGCGCTCTCGGGCGGACGCGTGCAACCGGTCGCTCTCGAAGATCTCGTCGATCCGCGCACGGGGCGCATTCGTACGCGTTCGGTGGACGTGCACGCCGAAGCGTACGCGGTCGCGCTCGATTATATGGTGCGGCTCGAGCCATCGGACTTTGATGAACCCCAACTGGCGCAGCTGGCAGCCCAAACCAACCTCTCGCCTAGCGTTTTTCGCGAACAGTTTAGGGGTAAAAAGCGTGGGTGAGCAAGCAGCGATTTCTCGTGGGTGCGGCGATTGTGCTTTGCAGCGTCGTCGCGGTCGCCGGTTGCGGCGGTGGCGGCAGTAGCGGTAGCGGACCTGGGACAATCACTACGTCGCAAGCGACCGCGACACCGACACCTCCACAAATAAACACCGGTCCATCTTCCTGTTCCGGCGCAAAGGCGTCGGCATTCACTACCGGCATGACGCCGACGACGCCGTCGCTCACGGTGCCGAGCGGGCTTGTGATTCAAACGATTGCGAGTGTCGGCGGTGCACGCGAGATGGTCGGATTGCCGAACGGCGATCTGCTGGTTGGAACCGGCGGTGGGAACGTCTACATCATTCCGAATGCCGAAGCGAGTGGCGCAGCCGGCAAACCCCAAGTCTTCGCGACGATTTCCAACGAAGCGATTCCACCTAATGAACCCGGAGGCGCCAACAACGCCGAGGGCGTCGCGTTTTCGCAAGGCTCGTGCACGGTCTTTGTTGCGACCGAATATCACGTGTGGTCGACGCCGTACAAAGACGGCGACGTCAGCGCGGAGAATTTGCAGCCGATCGCGACCGTACGCACGGGCCCGACGGCAAACCCGGGCGACGGCGACTATCATACATCGACATCCGTAGCCGTTTCGGGTTCAACCGTCTACGCGAGCATGGGCTCATCGTGCAACGGCTGTACCGGCGAGAGCGATCCACAGCGCGCGGCGATTTGGAAGATGAACCTCGACGGCAGCGGCATGGCGCTTTTTGCTTCGCACATTCGCAATGCGATCGCGCTTGCGATCAATCCGGTGAGCGGACATCTCTGGGCCGGTGGCGCAGGCCAAGATGATCTCGCAAACTATCATCCCTACGAGTTCTTCGACGACGTGAGTGCAGCAACGGCGAGTTCAGGCGGCGTCGCCAACTACGGCTGGCCGTATTGCGAAGAAAACCACGTGCTCTATAACACGGGCGCCGGCGCACCGGCAAACTGCAACGGGCAAGCGCAACCGCTGGTCGAGTTTCCGGCCTATATCACGCACATCGGCGCAGCGTTCTATCCGGCGAATCCGAGCGGCACGTATGCGCTACCCAGCGTCTATCGCGGCGCCCTGATCGTCTCGAGCCACGGATCGTGGCACACGCCAACGAGCAACTGCACGCTCGCGCCCGAGGTCGACGCAGTGCCGATGAACGGGGACACGCCGGCCACCGCAATGACAAATTGGGGCGTCAACAATCCGACCGCGCAGTTTACCAATCTTGTCACGGGCTTCCAGCCGAGCTGCGGCAACCGCATCGGGCGCGCGACCGGCGTCGCGGTCGGCTCGCAGGGAAGTCTGTTCGTGGCGGACGATCAAGCTGGATTAGTCTATCGCATCCGGCCCTAGTGTACGGGCCCTCGCGAAGGAGGCTCGATGCTCGTTCGCCGTGCGCTCTTTGCGCTTGTCCTTGGCGCTTGTACCGTGTTCGCTCACCCCGCTGCCGCGCTCGCGAAGGGTCTCGACTACGAAGACCTTCGTAAGATCGTCAGCGTCGACGCGCCACAGATCTCTCCGGACGGCACGCGCGTCGTCTACGTCCGCTCGACGATCGATTGGAAAAACAACCGCCGCGACACCGAACTCGTGCTCGTTGACGTTCGAACCGGCAATGCGCGCACGATTACCCACGAGCGCATCGATGTAGCGGGGCCGCGCTGGTCGCCCGACGGCACGCAGCTTGCCTATCTCGCCTCCCCCGAGCGCGACAAACCCACGGACAAACCGACGCAGGTGTACGTCCTACCGATGAACGGCGGCGATTCGCTAAAGGTAACCGACGCGTCCAACGGCGTGACGACGTTCAGGTGGCGTCCCGATAGCCGTGCCATCGCCTACGTAACGCCAAACGATAATCCAAACAAGAAAGACGTCGATAAGCACTTAGACTCGGTTGTTATCACCGATGAGGATTACCTAACGCGCAAGCAGGCCCAACCCTCGCACATCTGGACCGTCAATAGCGACGGTACGGGAACGCAGCGCCTGACCGATGGTACCTGGAGCGTTGCCGGCGACGTTTCGTGGTCGCCTGACGCGAAACGGATCTACTACACGCGCTCGCCCGACGCGCTCGCGCTCGCGCATTTGAATCAACAGGGGACGTGGGTACACGATGTCGCGGCAAAGAGCGACACGCTACTCGTGCCCGGCGTTTCGCTGCATGGCGTGCTCTCGCACGACGGTAGCGCGATCGCGGTCGCCGTTCCGCGCCACACCTTCTTCTATCTCACCAACGATCTGTCGATTCGTTCAACTACCGACGGCCACGAACTGTGGAATGCGAAAGCGATCGATCGCAACATTCATAGTTTTGCGTGGTTGCCCCACGATGCGGGCCTCGTCGTTGAAACCGCGGACGGCGTGCGCAACGTCGCCTGGATCATCAAGCCCGATGGCTCCGCGCACAAGGTTGACCTCGGCAACGTCGATATCGTGCAGGCCGACGTGGCCGCCGACGGCGGCGTTGCCTTCATTGGGCAGCGCCAAGACCACTACGCGGAACTTTTCTATCTGGCGCCGAGCGCTAGCACACCGAAGGCGCTTACCGACAATAATGCGTGGACGACAAACTACCAGATCGCCAAGGTCGAGGCATTCGAGTGGACGACCGATCTCGGCGTGAAGGCGATCGGTGCACTCTTCTATCCGATCGACTACACCGCCGGGAAGAAGTATCCACTCGTGATGGACATTCATGGCGGACCGATCTCGACGTCGACGTGGGACCTCGGCGGCATTGAGAACGGGATGCTCGATCAATTGCTCGCGTCGCGCGGCTACTTCGTTTTCCGTCCGAACTATCGCGGGAGCGACAACCTCGGCGACGCATTTCTCATGGCAATCGTCGGAGACATGGCAAGCGGTCCCGGCAAGGACAATCTTGCCGCCGTGGATGCGCTACGCAACACCGGCATGATCGACGAATCACGCATCTTCGTCTCGGGTTGGTCGGGCGGTGGTTTGCAAACGTCATGGCTCGTCGGGCACGCCAACTTCTGGCGGGCGGCAGTCAGCGGAGCCGCCGTGAACGATCAATACGAACAAGCGACGCTCTCCGATATCAACGAGCCCTTCAACCAGGCGTTTTTCCCGAACGTGTCACCGTTTACCGCGGCAGGTCGTGCTGCCTATGATGCAGAGTCGCCGATCTCGTACGTTGACGCGATGAAAACGCCACTGTTGATCCTCAGCGACACGCGCGATCAGCGTGTGCCGGTTCCGCAGGCCTACGAACTCTATCACGCGCTCAAACAACGAGGTGTTCCCGTGCAATTTACCGCGTTTCCGCGCGCCGGCCACTTCCCGACGGATCCGGTCGGACAAGAGCAGGTCTTTCGAGCGTGGGTCGGCTGGATCGAGCGGTGGTCGAAATGATCCTCACAACCTTGGTTCTCGGCGCCACGCTCACGCTGGCGGATCTACGCAAACTTGTCGCCGTCGGTCAGCCGGAAATCTCGCCCGACGCAACGCGCGTCATCGTCGCGATCGGCCGGCGCAACTACGATAAAGACCGCATGGACACCGATCTCGTTTTGATCGATGTTGGGTCGCACGTGCGACGCAAACTCGTGCGCGGCATGCGGATCTCGGCCTATACGTGGTCGCCGACCGGCGCGGCTATCGCCTACATCGCCGCGCCCGTCGCGACTGCTGATGCGCACCCGCAGGTCTATGTTTTGCCAATGAACGGCGGGGAACCGCTTGCGATCACCGACGAGAAAAACGGCGTCAGCGGCTTCGCGTGGCGCGCGGACGGGCGCGCAATCGTCTACTCAGCAACGCCCGAGAATCCGCACCAAAAAGAACTCGACCACGGAGAAAACGCGTTCAACGTCACTGAGGAAGCCTGGACTGAACAGGAGCCTACGCCGACGCGACAGCTCTATACCGTCGACGTGGCCGATCACGCGAAGCCGCATCATGTCGGTGATGGAAGCTGGAGCATCGGCGGCGCCTTCGCCTACGCTCACGACGGCAAGAGCATCTTCATCACGCGAATCACATCCGGGTATCAGCCGAATCAGTCATTCGCCCGCGAGATCGTACGCGTGAACCTGCGCGACGGCAATCTCTCGCCCATCGTCCGGCTCTCGTCGCGACAAAACGATCCGTTTTTCTCGCCCGACGGCAAGCATCTTGGCTTCATCTTCGGCAATCCGAAGTTTCTACCGATCGGCGAACTTGCGGTCGCCGATCCCGATGGTCGCAACGCGCGGTGGACATCTAAGCTGCTCGACCGGCCGGTGTACGATCAAGCCTTCATGCCTGACGGAAGCGTCACGGTCGTCGCCCCGAACCACACGCGCGCGATGCTGTATCACCTCGATGGAACCCACGCCATACCTCTTCCCATCGGCGATCTCAATGCCTTGAGTGTTAGCACGGCTAGGAACGGTACGATCGCCTTTGCAGCATCGAGTCCAACGTCGCCGCCCGACGTCTACGTGTTCACACCCGGCGCGCATGCACCGGTGCGACTGACCGATGAGAACGCGTGGCTCGCGAACATCACGCTTGGACGGCACGAAACCGTGCGCTGGCACACGCGCGATGGATTCGTTGCCGACGGTGTGCTGGTGTATCCACCGAATCGGGTTTCCGGTAAGCAGTATCCGTTAGCTCTGCTCATTCACGGTGGACCAACCTCAGAGTCGAACGACTCATTTAGCGGCCTTGCCGACGCGCTGGCCGCGCACGGGTGGTTCGTCTTCCAGCCGAACTACATCGGCAGCAGTAGCGAAGGCATCGCGTACGTGCTTGCCGATGCGCCGCACGTTTCCAGTGTTGCGGCCGCGAGTATCGAAGACGGCGTCGATGCGCTCCTCAAACGCGGAATGGTCGATCCGCATAAAATCGCAGTGTCGGGATGGTCAGCCGGCGGCCAGATGACCTCGTGGTTGATAACGCACGACACGCGGTGGGTAGCCGCGGTCGACGGTGCGGCGGTCGACGACTGGCTGCAGATCAGCGCGATGACCGATGCCAAGTCTTACAACAGCTACCTCATCGGGTTCGATCCGTGGGCACACCAACAGCTTTTTGACATTTATAAAGAAGAATCGCCGTTGGCATACGCGGATCGGGTGAAAACGCCGACGCTCATCCTGAGCGACACGAGCGACTACCGGGTGCCCACGCCGCTTTCATATGAGTTCTATCATGCAATCCGAGCGACCGGAACACCGGTGAAGTTTGTGGTCTGGCCGGTCGTCGGACACTTTCCGACCGATCCTGTCCGTGTGGAGGATGTGTACCGACAGTGGGAAGCGTGGCTCGCGCATTACTTGTAATTGCAGCATGCTGCATGATTGCAGCATCTGCCCCCGATGCCGTGCCGGCCGTCTCAAACGCGTTCACGATCGAGCGCATCGGCGTTGTGCAGGGCGCACGCGAGCTTGTCGTGGGGCCCAACGGCGATCTATTTGTCGGAACGTCGGGCCCGAGCGTCTATCTTCTTCCGCGCGCGGACGGCGAGCATCCGGATTCGCCACATGTGTTTGCGACCTTCGATAACAAGCCGGCCGCGGGCGTGACGCTCGGCGACAACGCACTCATCGTCGGCACCCAGTTTGCCGTCTACGAAATTCCATACAAGACGGGCGACCAGAAGCCGCGCAGCGCGCCGGTCAAACTGCTCGACGTGCGTCTTTCCGGTGTTGCGCGCGACCACGTAACAACGACCGTCGCCGTGATCGGCGACACGCTCTTTACGAGCGTCGGGTCGTCGTGCAACGCCTGCGTTCCCGAGCTCGACTCAACCCGTGCGACGATTCAACGCTTCGATCTCTTGCGTCACACATCAACCGAGGAAGCGTACAATATCCGCAACGCGATCGCGCTCGCGGTCAACCCGCAGACGCAGACACTGTGGGCGGGTGTCGCGGGCGCAGATGACTTGCCGCTCTATCACCCCTACGAGATCTTCGATGCAGTCTCGCTACATGACTATCCGGTCGACTACGGCTGGCCGGCCTGTTACGAGAACCGCAAGCACTTCGAGAAATGGCCTGGCGACTGTTCGAAGACGCCGATACCGCGCGTGATCTTTCCCGCATACGAAACGCCGATCGGCGCGGTGTTCTACCCGGCCGATGCGCACGGCGCGCACGCATTTCCCGCGGCATATCGTGGCGGCGCGTTTGTCACCCTGCACGGGTCATGGCATGGACCGCCGCAAGGGCTCTCCGGCTACGTGCCGCCGCGCGTCGTGTTCGTGCCGATGCATGGCGATGACCCGGTGCGCGCCGTGAACTGGGACGATCCGACGACGCAGTGGCAACCGTTCGTCACCGGGTACCAAAACGGTGCAACCGCCGAGCGCATCGGGCGCCCAACCGGTATTGCGGTTGGGCCCGATGGATCACTCTTTGTCGCCGACGATCAGACCGGCGCAATCTATAGAATCAGGCCGTTAGGACGGATTGATCGTTAAGGTCATTGACGTCACGCCGGTACCGGTGGTGTCGGTCGACGTGCCGCAGAGATCGTCGTAGGGATAGCCGTAGGCTGCACCGGCAACATAGGCGTACGTGTTGGCGATCGAATGAAGCGTGCCCGCAAACTGATTTTCGTACGGTGCAGCGCTCGCGCCCGGGAAACGTCCCGTGCAAACCGGTTGCGTGGTGATTACGGCCGCGGCGTTCTGCGCGGGAACCGGCGTTGACACCGTCCACACGCCGCTGTTGAGCGCGCCGCTGACGCGATTGCCGATTGCCGGACCAAGCGTTGGATACTGGGTGCTTACCGAGCTTTGCGGTGCTTCGAAGCCGCCAAACGTCCCGTCTTGCGCGAAAAGTTCCTCGGTCGGCGTCGTGTTATTGGCGGTGGCGAAGTTTTGGGGATTCTGGATCTTCCCGACGAACGTGCCGGCGATGCTCTGCGTCTCGTAGAAGTCGAGGTCGCCGTTTGCGTCAACCGTGCCGTAGAGTGCGCCCGGATAACTCGTCGCCGAAAGACTTGCGTGCGTGATGACCATCCAGTTGCCGGTGTACTGATTCCACGCCGTATTGATCGCTGAATCGAGGAATCCCACCGACGCACCCGACGTGCCGTAGTTGATGAATGCGGCTGACCCGTGCTGCGGATTGAGCACGTGCTTGTTGCCCGCCAAGACGAGCGAAGGCCACGGTTGGGGAAGTGCGTTCACTGCGCTTTCAAGCGCGGTGATCGCGCCGCTCCTAAGGCCAATTGTCTGCGCGCCGGTGGGGCTGTTTGCTGTCACCGCGAGCGCAAGTCCGATCACATCGGTTTGGCTGAGGTCGAAGTTGATGCCGTTGCTGCCGCCATTCCACGCGTATTCGAAATCGTCGAAGTACACGCTTTGTGAGCCGTCATTGCCCCAGGGCGCAAGCGCAGTTGGTCCCGTACCGGCTTGCTTCACGGTGAAGATAGAACTTAGCGAATTGCCGTCGACGACGTACACGCGCGCGCCAATCAGCGCCGGCAGATAGACCGTTTCGGAATTTCCGCCGCCGCCCGACCACGCAATCGGCGCGATGGTCGCGCCGACCGATGGAATAGCGTACGTCGATCCGTTCGCGTTCACGCCCATGAACGGATTGCTGCCCGTCGGGCTCTGGCCGTAGATGTAGACGTTGATATTGCTCGAGGTGATTGCGGTATTGCTGTTGGTGATCGTGAGTGCAATCGTGCCGGCCACGCCGGTAGGTGTTGGCGCGCTCGTGGGCGTCGGGCTTGTCGACGGCACAGCGGTTGGCGTCGGCGCAGGGGTTGCAGTCGGTACTGCTTGCGATGTGTACGTGAGGGCGTAGACGTAGGTGTTGCCACCGACGAGCGTAACGCCGCTATTAACGCCGGCGAATGTGTCGGTTTGGCCGCTGATGACACCTGGCCCGAGCACGCCGATCCAACCGCTGTTTGCAGTCTGTTGAGTTGGATCGTAAAACGCGACGTAGCTCGGTGAGCCGCTCGGGATAGATGTGCTACTCGGTAGCGTGAACACGAAGCTCGGTACGGAGGTGAATTGAACCGTGCCACTCGCTTGAACTACCAAATACACGAGCGAAGTGACGGTCGATCCAACCTTATCAGGCGTCCTTGCGGTGCTGCGCGACTTCAATGCCGGCACCGGAACGCCCGACGGCGGCGATGCTTGCAGCGTTGCGGTGAGTGATCCGCCGCCTGCGAAAATCCCGGGCAGCGTGAACTGCAGTTGATATCCAGCGCCGCTGAGTGTGACCGACTGCGGTGTTGGTCCGGGCGAAATGCTCGCTGAGGGGGAGGGGCTTGAAGTCGGCGGCGTTAGATGTGTGCTGCCGGATCCGCCACCGCATCCCGCTACCACGATCGCGGCCAAGAACAAACCCGGGAAAAGATAGCGCAACATCAACACCCGCCTCAAAAAAGCAACGTAGAGATATACCTTACCAATGTCGGCAAAGCGCACGTTTGCCTGAATAGCGGGGCTGGGAGTCAAAAAGCAAGTCTATGTAAAATGACGAGAGCCCGCGACATTGCTATCGCGGGCTCATCGTTTCTATAAATCTGGCGCCGACCTACTTTCGAGGGACCCTGCGGTCCGACTATCATTGGCGCTTGCGGGCTTAACTGCCGTGTTCGGGATGGGAACGGGTGGGGCCCCGCCGCTATGGACGCCAGAAACTTGATCCCCATCCGCGATGGCGAGCCTGAGCTCCAGCCGATCGCGGGTGGGAAAGCTGTACAGAGAAGAACTTCCAAGTGCCAAGCACGTTAAGCGTAAGCGTAGTTGTAAAATATCCGAGCGATTAGTACCGGTCAGCTCCACACCTTGCAGTGCTTCTACCCCCGGCCTATCAACGTGGTGGTCTACCACGACTCTTCACCCTTACGGGATTGAAGTCTCATCTTAGGGTCAGTTTCGTGCTTATATGCTTTCAGCACTTATCTGATCCGAACATAGCTACCCGGCTATGCCCCTGGCGGGACAACCGGTTCACCAGCGGTTCGTTCGACTCGGTCCTCTCGTACTAGAGTCCACGCCCTTCAAACTTCCTACGCCCACAGCGGATAGGGACCGAACTGTCTCACGACGTTCTGAACCCAGATCGCGTACCGCTTTAATGGGCGAACAGCCCAACCCTTGGGACCTACTACAGCCCCAGGATGCGACGATCCGACATCGAGGTGCCAAACCTCCCCGTCGATGTGGACTCTTGGGGGAGATAAGCCTGTTATCCCCGGAGTAGCTTTTATCCGATAAGCGACGGCCCTTCCATTCGGAACCGCCGGATCACTTAGTCCTGCTTTCGCACCTGCTCGACTTGTCTGTCTCGCAGTTAAGCTCCCTTATGCCTATGCACTCTGTACGAACGGTTTCTGACCGTTCTGAGGGAACCTTTGAGCGCCTCCGTTACTCTTTAGGAGGCGACCGCCCCAGTCAAACTGCCCACCTGGCTATGTCCTACAACCGGATCACGGTTGTTAGTTAGAATCCCAAGACTATCAGGGTGGTATCCCAACGTTGTCTCCCCGATGACTAGCGCCACCGGATCATCGACTCCCACCTATCCTGTACGGACAATCTCAGAACCCAAAACCAGGATACAGTAAAGCTTCACGGGGTCTTTCCGTCCTGCTGCGGGTAACCAGCATCTTCACTGGTACTGCAATTTCGCCGAGTTCCCCATTGAGACAGTGTCCAAGTCGTTACTCCATTCGTGCAGGTCGGAACTTACCCGACAAGGAATTTCGCTCACGTTTTTTCTGGCGCTTTCACGCCCGAGTGGACTCTATCTTCATCCATTAATTCCGCCAACCGCGGACGGTTGCCGGTATTCATCGCGGCTGCGATGTTCTTGATTTCGCTCAACCCTTCAGTGGTCAAGTGCCGGCCTTCTTCCATCAGTCGCAAAACGTCGCTGAACTTGTGATGATCGACACGTTTCTTCGTTCGCAGCGGATGCTGCTCGAAGAACGTTGCGATCGTTCGAAGTTGCTCGAGACGTCGTACGCGGTATTCCCATCGATCACCGTGATTTTGACACACCCTTCCGAACCCGAAGAAAGCCTTCAGGCCATGGAGCACGTCGAGATCGCGTTTGTGTTGAACGACACGGAATTCCGGTATAACTTGGAATCCGATCTTGGCCGTTGGGTTTCTCTGGATCCCGACGAAGAAGCACCCCTCTCCGTCGACGAACCCAACCACCCAATCCGGGTTTAGCTTCATCGAATCGCATCCTTAACTTGGATGCCTGGCGTATAGTCTCTGAGGATCCCGGTGGTATTCCACCGGTTTCCTGCGGATTGTCCAATCCCAACCATTGTTACTGCCGCGCTTTCGCCGGCGAGTAGGTGTGGGCTCTAAGGATGTTCCCGCATATAGCCAGGTATTTTTTTCCGCACATTACTGTGCGGGAAGGCAACTGTTAATTCACCTTAGGACGGTTATAGTTACCGCCGCCGTTTACTGGGGCTTCAATTCGCAGCTTCGCTTGCGCTAACCACTCCTTTTAACCTTCCAGCACCGGGCAGGAGTCAGCCCCTATACGTCTGCTTTCGCATTCGCAGAGACCTGTGTTTTTGTTAAACAGTCGCTTGGACCTATTCTCTGCGACCACCCTCAGCTTACGTGGTAAACACTTCACCAAAGGTGGCACCCCTTCTCCCAAAGTTACGGGGTCAATTTGCCGAGTTCCTTAACAGGGATTCTCTCGTCGCCTTAGCATGCTCTGCCAGTCTACCTGTGTCGGTGTACGGTACGGGCACCTATGATCCTTATTAGAGGCTTTTCTTGGCAGCGTGGAGTCAGTCACTTCGGCTCCGAAGAGCCTCGTATTCGCTTCTCGTCCTTGCAACGCGGATTTACCTACGTTACGGACTACAAGCTTGAACGCCCACATCCATCCGGGCGCTGACCTATCCTCCTGCGTCACCCCATTATTTCATAGACTTTGACAGACGATATCGAGCAACAAAAAAACATCGAGTTTAACCTCGATGCGTTCGTCGATCGACATTGTCCGGCAAAGTCTAAACGGTCATCGGTGGTAGCAGAATATGAACTGCTTGTGCATCGCCTACGCTTCTCAGCCTCGGCTTAGCTCCCGACTCACCCTGAGACGATTGACGTTGCTCAGGAAACCTTAGACTTCCGGCGTGCGGGGTTCTCACCCGCATTTGTCGCTACTTATACCTGCATTCGCACTTGTAGTTCGTCCACACGTCCTCACGGTCGTGCTTCAGCCTACGCTACAACGCTCCCCTACCGATTAGTTAACTAATCCCAAAGCTTCGGTTATATGCTTGAGCCCCGTTGAATTTTCGGCGCCCCATCACTCGACTAGTGAGCTATTACGCACTCTTTCAAGGGTGGCTGCTTCTAAGCCAACCTCCTAGTTGTCTATGCGACAAGACTTCCTTTACCACTAAGCACATATTAGGGACCTTAGCTGTTGATCTGGGCTGTTTCCCTTTTGAGCATGGAGCTTATCCCCCACACTCTGACTGCTATGCAGTTCGCCACGGTATTCGGAGTTTGATGGGGTTCGGTAATCTGGTAAGACCCCTAGCCCTGTCAGTGCTCTACCCCCGTGGGTTAACGCATAACGCTAGTCCTCAAACTATTTCGGGGAGAACCAGCTATCTCCGAGCTCGATTGGCTTTTCACCCCTATCCACAAGTCATCCAATGTTTTTTCAACAACAACAGGTTCGGGCCTCCACGTGAGGTTAATCACGCTTCACCCTGCTCATGGATAGATCGCTCGGTTTCGGGTCTACTGCAACGGACAAAACGCCCTATTCAGACTCGCTTTCGCTACGGCTCCGGCTCAACACCTTAACCAAGCCCGTTACAAGTAACTCGCAGGTTCATTCTTCAATAGGCACGCGATTAGCCTTGCCTTGCGGCATGGGCCTTTCACGGTTTGTAGGCATGCGGTTTCATGTTCTATTTCACTCCCCTTCGGGGGTTCTTTTCACCTTTCCCTCACGGTACTAGTACGCTATCGGTTTCCACAGAATATTTAGCCTTGGAGGATGGTCCCCCCAGCTTCAGACAGGGTTTCTCGTGCCCCGCCCTACTCACGAACAACTCCGCAAGACCGATTGATTTTGTCTACAGGACTATCACCTTCTATGGTGCGGCTTTCCAGCCGGCTTCTACTATCGATCGGTTTTGTAACTCGCGCTCAGAGAATTGGCTCTGAGATGGTCGTCGTACAACCCCGCTCATGCAACGCCCAAATGCTTGCACATGAACGGTTTAGGCTGTTCCCAGTTCGCTCGCCACTACTACGGGAATCTCGTTTGATGTTTTTTCCTCCGGCTACTTAGATGTTTCAGTTCACCGGGTATGCTCTCTCACGACTATTGAATTCATCGTGGAGTCCGTGCCCATGACGGCACGGGGGTTGCCCCATTCGGAAATCGCCGGATCATCGCTTCTTAGCAGCTCCCCGACGCTTATCGCAGCTTTGCACGTCCTTCGTCGCCTGTGGAACCAAGGTATCCACCTGCATGCCCTTATTAATTTTTCGACTACGCAAAATTGCACCAACTTATTTCAGGTTAAAAAATAAGCTGGCCGCTTTCATATGTTTGACACATGAAAGTTCTTCTCTATACAGTTTTCAAAGATCTCACCACCGCCGGCTTCGTCGCCTCGCGGCCTCATGATCGCTATAGATCACTTCGGCCGCTCGGCTTCCTCGCCGGTCGCTACGCGCTCGATGGTGATCTCTTTGAAAACACCATGCGATCGCGAACGACGCAAGCATATGGCTTATGGGGCAACGGCCACATCGGTTGAGTCGAACGCAGAGCGTCGAACTCATGATGAGGTTCGTTCCCTCAAAGCTGAACAGTGCAGTACCGGATTGCAACTTGCGTTGCAACCAAATTGGTAGACCCCCACTGAGGGAGCCGCAAATCGAGCACGGGCGAACCCGTACTTGGCTATGACCTCTGGCCATACACTCGAGATGAGTGGTAGACCCCTTGGCCGGCACTTCCCCTCACTTGATCGCGAGTCACGGCGCCGTTTTCAATAGCTCGTCTGTGGTCGACTTAGAATGAATATACCAATGCAAATTCGCAGAGCGAATTCCATCAGCATGTTCTCCTTAGAAAGGAGGTGATCCAGCCGCACCTTCCGATACGGCTACCTTGTTACGACTTCGTCCCCCTTACCTAGCATACCTTAGACGCCTTGTTCCTTGCGGTTACACGGGCGGCTTCGGGTACACTAAACTCAGGTGACGTGACGGGCGGTGTGTACAAGGCCCGGGAACGTATTCACCGCAGCGTAGCTGATCTGCGGTTACTAGCGATTCCGACTTCATGAAGGCGAGTTGCAGCCTTCAATCCGAACTGAGCGCGCGTTTAAGAGATTAGCTTACCCTCGCGGGTTCGCGACTCGCTGTCGCGCGCATTGTAGCACGTGTGTAGCCCTGGACGTAAGGGCCATGCTGACTTGACGTCATCCCCACCTTCCTCCGGCTTGTCACCGGCGGTCTCGTGTGAGAGATCTTGTGGACCAACACACGACAAGGGTTGCGCTCGTTGCGGGACTTAACCCAACACCTCACGGCACGAGCTGACGACAGCCATGCAGCACCTGTCTCTGTGTCCGATTGCTCGGAAACCTAATCTCTTAGATGTTCACAGGATGTCAAGCCCAGGTAAGGTTCTTCGCGTTGCGTCGAATTAAACCACATGCTCCACCGCTTGTGCGGGCCCCCGTCAATTCCTTTGAGTTTTAACCTTGCGGCCGTACTCCCCAGGCGGGACACTTATTGTGTTAACTGCGGCACAGATGGAGTCGATACCACCTACACCTAGTGTCCATCGTTTACGGCTAGGACTACCGGGGTATCTAATCCCGTTTGCTCCCCTAGCTTTCGCTCATCAGCGTCAGAACAACCCCAGATGATCGCCTTCGCCACTGGTGTTCCTCCCGATATCTACGCATTTCACCGCTACACCGGGAATTCCATCATCCTCTGATTGCCTCAAGATCAATAGTATCCGTGCCGTTCCCTGAGTTGAGCCCAGGTCTTTCTTCACGGACTTAAAGACCCGCCTACGAGCGCTTTACGCCCAATAATTCCGGACAACGCTTGCCCCCTACGTCTTACCGCGGCTGCTGGCACGTAGTTAGCCGGGGCTTCCTCCAAGGGTACCGTCAATATCGTCCCCTTCGACAGTGGTTTACGACCCGAAGGCCTTCTTCCCACACGCGGCGTCGCTCCGTCAGGGTTGCCCCCATTGCGGAAAATTCCTCACTGCTGCCTCCCGTAGGAGTCTGGACCGTGTCTCAGTTCCAGTGTGGCTGGTCGCTCTCTCAAGCCAGCTACCCATCGGAGTCTTGGTAGGCCATTACCCCACCAACTAACTAATGGGACGCAGTCCCGTCTCTTAGCGCATTGCTGCTTTCATCGTCAAGTGATGCCACTCGACGATCGTATGCGGTATTAGCTAACCTTTCGGCTAGTTATCCCCCACTAAAAGGAAGGTTGACTACGTGTTACTCACCCGTCTGCCACTAAGGTATTGCTACCTTCGTTCGACTTGCATGTGTTAGGCACGCCGCCAGCGTTAGTCCTGAGCCAGGATCAAACTCTCCATAAAAATTTTTATGGAGACATGATAAACATGGCTCTATAATTTCGCTGTGCTTTTTCAGATGCGATTGCGGATCGCATCGCTAGAATTCCGAAGAATTCTAACAGCTAGAATTGTACGTTCTCGCGATTCTCAAAAGACTTGACCTATTGCTAGACCTTGTCTTAGAGGTCGGAGACCCACAGACTTATTTGCTGCTGCACTGTTCAGTTTTCAAGGAGCGAACTTGGGCGAGCACCGGCAGCTAAAACGCGAATCTTGCGATCGCGTTCTTACGTAGGGGACTCCAAGCCAACCCGGCTATAGTATCGAAGCGCATGACACGTGTCAAGGCGATTTCGAACTTTTCTCCGGCGCCTCGACATTTGTCGGCGGCCGCCGAACCTGGACTATCAGAGTACCATAAACGCGTCTGGGGACGCCAGAAGGAAGCTGGCTACGGCCCAGCGCTCGCCCGCTCGCGGTCTCGCCGGCGCGCGGCCTTGACCCGATTGCCGCAGGTATCCATGCTGCACCACGTGCCCGAGCCGTTCTTCGTCTTATCGTAGAACGCGTAGAGACATGAGTGTTTCCGGCAGGCCTTCAGCCGAGACCACGTTCCGTCGCGAACCGCGTCGTAGACCGCGGCCGCGAGCGCCCCGCAAAGTCCCGCTGCACCCGCGCGTTCCGCCGGTTCCGATTCGGCCTCGCCGGCGGTCGCCGCGAACCGGACTTCAAGCGTACCGCGCCAAACTCCGTGATGACGGATGCGCCAGCTCGCCTGCTCGTCGCCTTCCCCGTTATGGGCGAGGAGTGCGCCGCGCAGCGCCTCGCGCAGACCGTGCAATTCCACCAGTGCCGCCGGCTCGAGTCCGGCCGGGTCTAACCCGGCGTCGGCGAGCCAGAGGCGGGCCGCCCCGACGTCCGCGAGCGCGTCGATCGTTTCCGGCCGCTCGAGGTCGATCGAGTTGACGAAACTGCGGACAAGCTCCAAGCCCCCGGGAGCGGAGGCATCTTTGGTCACTAACCTAGTATATCACCACCTAAATTAGTTGACAAGTTACCGTATCCGGCGTACACTTTTAGATAGTTACTTCTGGAAAGGTATGAAAACCAAATGCTCGTCCCCTCGACCCGCCGCCCCTTCGTTCGCACGACGATCGATCTTCAACTCGAACGCCCCGATCGCCGTACGACGGTATCTTCCGCGGCTGGGGCGTCATCCTCATGTCCAACTGGCCGCTCTAGCATGATCGCGCGCGTCTGGCGCGGGCGCGTTCGCTCGGGCCTCCTCGACGAATACCGGCGCTTTACTGCGCAAGTTTGTCTGCCCGAGTATCGCGCAACGCCCGGCAATCTCGGTGCATACGTACTTACAAAAGAAAGCAGTGATCACGGCGACGTGGTCACACTTTCGTTTTGGGACTCCTACGAATCAATCGCGCGCTTTGCCGGCAGCGATATTGAACGCGCGCGGTACTACACCGAAGATCCGCGCTTCTTACTCGACTTCCCGGAACGCGTCGAACACTTCGAAGCCGCCGGAGCCAACGACCGCTTTGGCCTAATGTAGCGAGCCAAGGGCTTAGCGCACGTTCGGTGCACCTTGCAACCTTAATCCGGGCGCGGCATGATACAGCCACCATGCGGCGCCCGGTCGAAATCTCGCTCACGCGAACCCTCCCCTTCAGCACCGACGCCGGCCTGCGCCGGAGTTTTCAACTGACGGACGAACCGCTTCGAGCCAACTTCCGCTTCGGCTTGCTGCTCGAAGTTCTCGACAAGATTGCCGAAGAGACCGCGCTCGCGTTTGTCACAGACGCGCTCCCGCACGCGCGCTTCGTTACCGCCGCCATCGACAGCATCCGCATTCGCAACGCGCCCGATATCACGCGTGACATGCAGTTGCTCGCGCGCGTAAACTACGTCGGGCGCACGTCGCTCGAAGTCGGCGTTCGCGTCGAGCACCCGGGCGAACATCCACATCACGTTGCATCGTGCTACTTCACGATGGTCGCGCGCGACGGCACGGGCGACGACGCGGAGAGCGTCGAGCTGCCCCAACTGCACTACGAAGATGCCCTCGAACTGCGGCGCGAACGGCGAGCGATCAAACGGCGCGCTCGCTATCGCGACGAGCAGCACGCCGCGGTTGCGCCTCCTACGCGCGATGAGTATGCACATTTGCAAAGCCTGCGCAGCGTACAAGATTGCGCCGGCTTCACCGGCGCGCTGGCGCGCGACCTGACCATGAGCGGCTACGATCTCACCTATCCCGAGCACGAGAACGTGCCCAAGAAAATCTTCGGCGGCTACGTCATCCACCGCGCGTTCATGTATTCGTCGATCTGCGCGGACTTGATCGCGCCCGATCGGCCGACGGTCGTTGCCGTGAACCGGATCAACTTCCATCATCCGGTGCGCATCGCCGACAAGCTGCACTTTCAAAGCCGCGTGACCTACACCGGCGAATCGTCGGTCTGCGTCGAGACCGACATCGTGCGTATCAGCCGCGATCGCGCGAGCACGTCGCTGTGCAACACCGCGTCTTCACCTTCAAACGTCGACGCCGACTTACGCCGGCGTCCCGTTCCTCCCGTGTATCCGACAACGTACGCCGAAGACGCGCGTTACCTCGCCGCCTATCGCCGGCACCGCGCGCACAAAGCGATCGTCGACCGGCTGCGCACGACACACTTTGCGTGACATCGTCTTTGCTTGCATGAAGAGCAGCAGGTAGTCGCGGCCGCCGGCTTTGCTGTCGGTGCCCGACATGTTGAAGCCGCCGAACGGATGCACGCCGACGTACGCGCCGGTGCTCTTGCGATTGAAGTAGAGGTTACCGACGAAGAAGTCTTCGCGCGCCCGCTCGATCTTGGCTTCGTCGCTGGTGTAGAGCGAGCCGGTCAGACCGAACTCGGTGTTGTTCGCGATCTCCATCGCGTCGTCGAAGTCTTTGGCCTTGATCACCGCGAGCACCGGACCGAAGATCTCTTCTTGCGCGATGCGCGCTTTGGGGTCGACGTCGGCGATCACGGTCGGCTCGAGGAAGAATCCCTCGCTGCCGACGCGATTGCCGCCCGCGATCAGCCGGCCTTCTTTCTTGCCGACTTCGATGTAGTCCGAGATCGACTTCATCGCGCTCTCGTTGACCACCGGACCCATGTAGGTCGCTTGCTGTTCGGGATCGCCGACGTTCATCTTCGCGACGCGATCCTTCAGCTTGCTCGACGAACTCGTCGTAGATGCCGCGCATCGACGATCGCGCGCGAACACGCCGAACACTTCTGGCCTTGGAAGCCGAACGCGGAGACCGCGACGCCTTCGACGGCCGCATCGATGTCTGCATCGGCGGCGACGACGATCGAATCTTTGCCGCCCATCTCGGCGACGACGCGCTTGATCCACTTCTGTCCCGGTACGGTCTTCGCGGCAAGCTCGTTGATGTGCAGACCGACTTCTTTCGAACCGGTGAACGAGATGAAGCGAATCTGCGGATGGCCGACGATCGAGGTCGCCGATCACGCTGCCCGAGCCGGGGATGAAGTTCACCACACCTTTCGGCAGGCCGATCTCGTGCAAGAGATCGACGAACCACGCCGCGATGACCGCCGAATCGCTCGACGGTTTGAGCACGACGGTGTTGCCGGTGACGATCGCTGCCGAGGTCATGCCCATCATGATCGCGCCCGCGAAGTTCCACGGCGGAATCACCGCGCCGACGCCGAGCGGAATGTAGACCATCTCGTTGCGCTCGCCTTCGATCGGCACGATCGGTTGCGGCTCCGCGTAGCGCAGCGCTTCACGCGCGTAGAATTCTAAGAAATCGATCGCTTCGGCGATGTCGCCGTCGGCTTCGGGCCAGCTCTTGCCGACCTCGTACACGAGCAGCGCATCGTACTCGAAGCGGCGCTCGCGCAAGCGCGCAGCGGCGTCAAACAGAAGTTCGCGCGCTCTTGCGGTGTGCGGCGCTTCCACGACTCGAACGCGCGCGGCGCCGCCTCGATCGCTTCGTTCGCTTGCTCCTTCGAGGCGGAGCTGGTCAGGCCGACGACCTCGCTCGGATTCGACGGATTGATCGAGCGGATCTTCTTCTCGGTCTCGATGCGCTTCACCGTCGATCACCAGCGGATAGTGCTGTGCCGAAGCGAGCTTTGCACGGTCGCGAGCGCGGTGCGCATCGCTGCGGCGTCGCCGGCATCGGTGAACGACTTGACGACTTCATTCTTAAAGGGCGCGTATCGTGCGTGTCGAGCGTGCTGGTCATGGCCGGAGGTTTCCCCACAGCCCGCCAGGTCCGCCTTGCCACTCTTGCGGTAGCGGGCAAGCCCGCCGGATGCGAGAATTTCCACGATATGACGTACGACATCGCGATCGTCGGCGGCGGCATCGTCGGCCTGGCGACGGCGCGGGAGCTGCTCCTGCGCCATCCGCACCTCAAGCTCGTCCTGCTCGAGAAAGAGGAGCTGCTTGCCACGCATCAGACCGGCCACAACAGCGGCGTCATCCATTCGGGCATCTACTACAAGCCCGGCTCGCTCAAGGCCAAGCTCTGCGTCGAAGGCCGGCGCTCGCTGTGGCAATACTGCGACAGCAAGGGCATCGAGTATCGCAACGTCGGCAAGCTGATCGTCGCGACCGAGGAACGCGAGCTCCCACTGCTCGAGGACCTGTACAAGCGCGGAATCGCAGAACGGCATCGAGAGCCTCGAGATCGTCGACGCCGACGGCATTCGCGAACGCGAACCGCACTGCCGCGGCATCCGCGCGATCTTTCTTCCGGTCACCGGCATCGTCGACTATGGCGTCGTCGCGCGCGCCTACGGCGACGACGTCCGAACGATGGGCGGCGAGATCTTCACCGGACGCGAAGTGCGCGGCTATCGAACGCCGCGGCAGCACCGACGCTGCTACAAACGTCGAACGGCGACTATGAAGCGACGCTACGTGATCACGTGCGGCGGTTTGCAATCCGATCGGCTGGCGAAGATGACGGGCGGCAAGAGCGATCCGAAGATCGTGCCGTTCCGCGGCGACTATCTGATCCTCAAACCGGAGAAGCGGTATCTGGTCAAGGGCAACATCTATCCGGTCCCCGATCCGAGCTTCCCGTTCCTCGGCGTGCACTTCACGCCGCGCATGAACGGCGACATCTGGCTCGGGCCCAACGCCGTGCTCGCATTCGCGCGCGAAGGCTACTCGTTTACCACGATCAATCCGAGCGATCTGCTCGAGACGCTGACCTATCCGGGCTTCATCAAGCTCGCAAGCAAGTATTTCTCGACCGGCATGGGCGAGATGTACCGCGACGTGCTGCGCAGCGCGTACGTCAAGGCGCTGCAGCGCTACATTCCCGAACTTACGCGTCGAGGATACGCTCCCCGGCCCCTCTGGCGTGCGCGCGCAGGCGATGATGGCCGACGGCACGCAGGTCGACGACTTCGTCTTCGAAGGCGACGAAGGCACGATGCACGTGCGCAATGCGCCGTCACCGGCCGCGACGTCGTCGCTCGCGATCGGCACGTTCATCTCCGACGACGCCGACAAGCGCTTTAGCCTCGGTGGCGCGGCGGCCGCCGTCTGATCGCGTGACTGCGTTCACGATACGTCCCATGGAGCACGGCGACATTGACGCCGTGCTCTCGCTTTTTGACGCGGTTGCAGCCGAACGGTTGTGGATCGGCACCGAGCCCGGGTACGACCGCGCAAAGTATCGCGACATGTTCGGCTTTTCGCTGAGCAATGGCAACGGCATGTTCGTCGCGCTGCGCGCGGGACGCGTCGCCGGCGTCATCACCGAATACCTCCACGACCCCTACGGCCACACGATTGGCATGCTGGTTGAAGAAGCGGAGCGCGGCTCCGGCATCGGGACAGCGCTACTGGGCCGGCTGATCGACTGGGCGCGGGAGCGCTACGTCCCGCATCTCTCCCTTTTGGTTTTTCCGCATAACGATCGCGCGCTTGCGCTCTATCGTAAGTTCGAGTTCGCCGAAGTGGATGCGCAAGCCATGCGCATCCCACGCGAGAACGGCGAAGCCTGGGACGCGATCTTGATGCGCTTGGAACTGGGCTGAGAAGGCGCTACACCTTTTCGTATGCAGCCGCGGCGATGAGCGGCTCGACGAACGCGCGCACGCGCTGCGCCGCTTCTTCTCCACTCGTGCCGGCGTAAGCGTCGATCAACGCGCTCCCGACGATGATCCCATCGGCGAGGGTCGCAACTTCGCGCACGTGCTCGGGTTTGCTCACCCCGAATCCGACTGCGAGCGGCTCATCGGTGAGATTGCGTAACATTGCGATCTGCGCGCGCACCGCATCAGTCGACGGACGCGTCCCGGTGCCGGTGACGCCCAGGCGCGATACAACGTAGATAAAACCACTGCTCTGCGCGGCAATGCGCCTAGCGCGCTCCGGCTTCGTCGAGGGCGCGACGAGCAACGGCATATCCAACCCTTGCTGCGCGAGTGTGGCGCCAAGCGCCGCGCCTTCTTCGAGCGCGATGTCGGGTACGATGACCGCGCTCGCGCCGGCCTCGGCAGCCTCACGCGCGAAACGCTCGATGCCGTACTGATAGACCGGATTGAAATACGTGAAGAGCACGATCGGCGCGCCGCCGCGCTGGTGATGCACGCGCACGAGCTCAAGAACCGAAGGAATTGTCGTACCGGCGAGAAGCGCGCGCTGCCCAGCCGCGGCGATCGTCGGTCCGTCGGCGAGCGGATCACTGTACGGAATGCCAAGCTCGATCGCGTCGACGCCGGCGTGCGTGAGCGTCTCGAGGATCGCAAGCGTGGTTGTCGCATCCGGGTCGCCGCCCATGACGTACGGAATAAACGCTGCGCGCTGTGCGTTGCGCGCGCGATCGAAGATCGCCTCAAGCACCAAGGCGGCCTTCGACTTGCGCGATGTCTTTGTCACCGCGACCCGAAAGGTTGACGAGGATCAAGTCGTCGGGGCTGCGCTCTGCCGCGAGCGTACGCGCAAAAGCGATCGCGTGCGAACTCTCGAGTGCGGGAATAATGCCCTCGGCGCGCGAGAATGCGACGAAGGCTTCGAGCGCCTGCGCGTCCGTTATCGGTACGTAGGTCGCGCGGCCGGTCTCTTTGAGATACGCGTGCTCCGGTCCGACGCCGGGGTAATCGAGGCCAGCGCTGATTGAATGCGTGTCTTGCACTTGTCCGTGCTCGTTTTGCAATAGGTACGAGCGCGAGCCGTGCAGCACGCCAACGCTTCCCGCGCCGAGCGCCGCCGCGGTTTTTCCGCTCGCGATGCCTTCACCGGCGGCTTCAACACCCCACAAGCGCACGTTTGGGTCGTCGATGAATCCCGCAAAGATACCCATCGCGTTGCTGCCGCCGCCGACGCAGGCGATCACGTCGGTCGGCAGGCGGCCGAAGCGTTCCAGACATTGCTCGCGCGCTTCGAGGCCGATCACTTTCTGGAACTCGCGCACCATGTACGGATACGGATGTGCGCCGACCACGCTGCCGATCACATAGAACGTATCTTCGACCTGCCCAGCCCACACGCGAAATGCTTCGTTGGTCGCATCCTTGAGCGTTTGCGTTCCACCCGAGACGGGATGCACGATCGCACCCGAGCAATCGCATGATGAAAACGTTGAGCGCTTGCCGTTCAACGTCGACCGCGCCCATGTAGACGTCGACCGGAAAACCGAACTTTGCGCCGACCGTCGCGGTTGCGACACCATGCTGGCCCGCGCCGGTCTCCGCGATCAAGCGACGCTTGCCCATGCGCCGCGCGAGCAGCGCTTGCCCGACGGTGTTGTTGATCTTGTGCGCGCCGGTGTGGTTGGCGTCTTCGCGCTTGAGTACGAACGGGACACCGTTTAGCGGCACGTAGCGCTCGGCGCGATAGAGCGGCGAAGGCCGTCCAACAAAGTCACGCAGTATCGCGGCGTACTCGGCCCAGAACGCCGGGTCGGCAAAGGCTGCGGTCATTTGCGCGCTCGAGCGATTCGAGCGCGTCGATCAAAACCTCGGGAACGAAGCGGCCGCCGAAGTCCCCGAAGTATCCACGTGCGTCAGGCTGCATCGGCCTCGCGAACGGCATGAACGAAGCGGCGCATCTTCTCGGCGTCTTTGCGACCGGTCGTTTCGATGCCGGTGCGCACGTCGACCCACGCCGGTCGTACCACGCGCACGCACTCGGCCACATTTTCGGCTGTCAGTCCGCCGGCTATTGCGATCGGGCGATTGCGCGCGAGCGCCTTGAGCACCGTCCAGTCAAACGAAAGGCCCGTACCGCCCCACTCGCCCGCGATCTTGGTGTCGAAAAGCGGCAGCGCGCTGTACGCATTGCAGCGGTTGTCGAGATCTTTGGGCTGCTCGCCAGGCGCGATGTGAAACGTCTTTACGACCGAACCACCAACCGCGCGCACGAAGTCGGGCGACTCTTCGCCAGAAAGCTGCACGACGAGCTCGGGGAAGTACCAGCGTGCGCGCTCGACTTCTTCGAGCTGCGGATTGACGAACACGCCGACCGGAAGAATGCTCGTTCCGATGCGTTGGGCGATCTCGGCCGCCGCGCTCCAGTCGATTTGACGCGTCGAGCGTGCGAAGATCAAGCCGGCCGCGTCCGCGCCTTCATCGATTGCGAGCGAGACGTCGGCCCAGTTCATGCAGCCGCAGAACTTAATGCGCGTGGACATGCTTCAACGAGGCAAGGAGCGCGGCCGGATCGTCGGCCCGCATCAACGCTTCGCCAATAAGAAAACCTCGTGCACCCGCGCGGCGCAGCCGCTCCACGTCGGCGAGGTCGCGCATCCCACTCTCGGTGATCGCAAAGACATGTTGGCGGGACCTGCGGCAGGATGTGCTCGCTGACGGCAAGGTCGGTGATCATCGTGCGCAAGTTGCGATTGTTCACACCAACGAAATCGACACCAAGTGCGAGCGCGCGCTCCAAGTCGTGCAGATCGTGCACTTCAACTAACGCGTCGAGCTCGTATGCGTGCGCCTCTTGGAGCGCAGCGCGCATCTGCTCGTCGGTCAGACCGCCGACGATCAGGAGAATGGCGTCGGCACCGTAGGCGGCTGACTGCGCAACCTGATACGGCGTGGTCAGAAAGTCTTTGCGCAAGATCGGCAACGCGGTAACCGAGCGCACCGGAGCGAGAAAGGCGAGGTCGCCCAAGAAATGGTCGCTCTCGGTCAGGATGCTGATCGCGTCGGCGCCGGCACGCTGATACATCTTGCCCGTCGCAACCGGATCGAAGTCGCGTGCAATCAGACCCGCCGAGGGCGAGGCACGCTTGATCTCGGCGACGATTGCTTCGCCGCTTCGCGCCTTCAAGATCTTTAAGAAGTGCCGGCGCGACGCGACGCTTGCGCGCGCGCGCTCGCGGATCTCTTCGTACGGCTCGCGTGCCATCTCAGCCTTGAGATGCTCTGCCTTCGCCGCGTAGATCTTGCGCAGTACGTCCTCAGCCATCGGTGGCTAACTCCTTCGCGCGCTCGTAGGTGTGAAGTGCAGCGCCCGAGGCAAGAATCGAGCGCGCACGCTCGAGCGCGGCTTCCATCGTCGGCTCCGCGCCGACAGTCTGTAGCACGAGTGCAGCGTTGAGCGCGACGACGTCGGAACGCGGGGACGTTTCGCCGCCAAGTATTGCGAGGAATGCGTCGCGCGCTTCATCGACGCTCCGCCCGACGATAGCCGAAAGCGGGGTCGCGATGCCGTAGTTGCGCCGGGTCAAGCGTCCAGCGCTCGCCGCCGGCGCCGTTGAATGCGTAAACCGTTGTGGGAACGTCGCCTGCCACTTCATCAATCCCGTTCTCGCCATAAACGACCGCACCCCTGCGTACGCCCAGTTCGACCAGCACGCGCGCCAGCGGCTCGAGCAGCTCGGGCCGCGCCACGCCGACGATCTGCACGCTCGCCGACGCCGGATTGGTGAGCGGGCCAAGGATGTTGAAGATCGTACGTACGCCCAGCTCCCGGCGAATCGGCCCGACGTTCTTCATCGCCGGATGGTAGCGCGCGGCGTACATGAACGTAAAGTTGGCTTCGCGCAGCATGCGCGCAGCACGGTCGGGCGAGAGATCGATCGGGAGGCCGGTCGCCTCGAGCACGTCGGCGCTACCGCAGGCGCTCGACGCGGCGCGGTTGCCGTGCTTGGCGACCGGAATACCGGCGGCCGCGGTGACCAGCGCCGCCATGGTGGAGATGTTGATGGTGTTCGCGCCGTCGCCGCCGGTGCCGACGACGTCGACAACCTCGGGCAAACCGTGCTCGACGTGGAGGCTGCGCTCGCGCATCGCGCGCGCCGCGCCGACGATCTCGTCGACGTCCTCGCCGCGAGCTGCGAGCGCGACGAGTAGTCCGGCGCCTTGCGAGGGCGTGATCTCGCCATCCATGATCGCGCCGATCAGCTCGGCGCTTTCGGTTTGAGAAAGACGAGCGCCGGCTATAAGCCGGCGCAACAATCCTGGGTAGTCCGTATTTACTTCACCAGTTCAAGCAGCGAAAGTTCGGCAGCGTCGCCGGGGCGTACACGCGTCTTCGTGATTCGCGTGTAGCCGCCGGATCGGCCCTTCAGTGAGGGCGCGATCTGTTCGACGAGCTTCTTCACTACTGCCGGTTCGGTGAGGAACTCGGCGAGCTTGCGACGAGCGGCGAGATCGCCGGCCATCGCCGTCGTGATCAGCGACTCGACGATCTTGCTGACTTCTTTGGCCTTGGTCGACGTCGTCTCGATCTTCTCATACTTGAAGAACGAGGTCGCCATGTTGCGAAGGAGCGCCTTGCGGTGTCCATCGGTGCGCGACAAGCGCTTATACGCGATTTGGTGCGGCATCGTTAGATTCTCGTGCGCCTAGGACAGGCGCAGCGAGAGCCCCCTCTCCTGAAGAACTTGCTTGATTTCGTCGAGCGACTTCTTCCCGAAGTTGCGCATCTTCATGATCTCGTCTTCGGTGAGATCGAGAAGTTCGGAGACCTTCGAGATGCCGGCACGCTTGAGGCAGTTGAACGAGCGCACCGACAGGTTGAGCGTCTCGACCGGGATGTCCCATTCGTTCGGCGGCGCTTCGGGCAGCGGTTCCTCGCGGCTGGTGAAGCCGACGAAGAGGTCGAGCTGCTCTTGCATGATCGCCGCCGACGTCGCAAGTGCGTCGTCGGGCGTGATCGAGCCGTTGGTTTCGATCTCGAGCGTGAGACGATCGAAGTCGACGCTCTGACCGACGCGCGTGTCGTCGACCGAGAAGTTGACTTTGCGAATCGGCGAGAAGATCGAGTCGAGCGGAATGAGACCGATCATGTGCTCGATGTTGCGCTGCTTGTCGGCCATGACGTAGCCGCGGCCCTTCTCGATGCCGATCTCCATCGAGAGCTTTCCGTCTTTCGAGGTGAGCGTCGCGATGTGGTAGCCCGGGTCGAGAATCTCGACGTCGGCGTCGGGAGCGATGTCGGCAGCGGTGACATCCTTCGGTCCCGAGACCGAGAGGTTGAGCACGCGCGGTTCGTCGCTATTGAGCTTGACCGGCAAGCCTTTGAGGTTGAGCATCAGCGCAATCGTGTCTTCGACCATCCCGTGGATCGTCGAGAACTCGTGCAGCACGCCGTCGATCTTCATGTAGGTGACGGCAGCGCCCGGAATCGAGCTGAGCAGAATGCGGCGCAGCGCGTTGCCGAGCGTGATGCCGAAGCCGCGCTCGAGCGGTTCGATCACGAACTTGGCATAGTTCTCGCGACGCTCGCGAACCTCAATGGTTGAGCCGGCGGGTAGTTCCAACGTGGTCATGAGTGGTTTCGTTTGTCCTTTGTTGCCGCTTACGTTATCCGCCCCGAGCTCCGTGAGCCGGCACGATCGCACGCCTAGCAGCGGTGTGTAGTTAGGTTTAGCGCGAGTAGTACTCGACGATGAGTTGCTCGTCGACGGGCGTGTCAATTTGTTCACGTGACGGAAGCTGCGTCACTTTGCCGGTGTTGTCGGCATCGTTCCACTCGAGCCAGTCCGGTGGACGGCGCGAGCGCGCGACTTCGAGATTCGCCTCGAATACGGGCGACTTCAGGCTGCGCTCGCCGATCGAGATCACGTCGCCGGGCTTCACAATGTAGGAAGGCACGTTGACGAGCTTGCCGTTGACGCGGAAGTGCCGGTGCGTGACGAGCTGACGCGCTTGCGCACGGCTCGTCGCGAGGTTCAGGCGATAGACGACGTTGTCGAGACGGCGCTCCAGCAACTGCAGGAACGTGCGGCCGGTCTGACCCGGAACGCGCGCTGCTTCGCGGAAGTAGTTCTCGAACTGCGTCTCGTGCACGCCGTAGTAGCGGCGCATCTTCTGCTTCTCGCGCAGCTGACGGCCGTACTCGGAGATCTTCGAGCGGTTCTTCGTGCCGGTGACCTTTTGGCCCGGCGCGGTACCGCGACGTTCGACCGCGCACTTTTTCGAAAGGCAGCGGTCGCCTTTGAGGAACAGTTTGATTTTTTCGCCGGTCTTGCTCGAGGCCGTTTCACGACGGCACAGACGGCAGACAGGCCCAATATAACGCGACATATCTTCTCTCTTCGATTACACGCGGCGGCGCTTGGGAGGGCGGCAGCCGTTATGCGGAATGGGCGTAACGTCTTTGATCATCGTGATCTCGAGGCCGGCGGCTTGCAGCGAACGAATCGCGGCTTCGCGTCCGGCGCCCGGGCCTTTGACGAACACTTCCGTGCTCTTCATGCCGTGCTCCATCGCTTTGCGCGCGGCCGACTCCGCAGCCATCTGCGCAGCGAACGGCGTCGACTTCTTCGAACCTTTGAAGCCGAGGTTACCGGCTGAGGCCCACGAGACGACGTTGCCGTGCGGATCGGTGATCGTGACGATCGTATTGTTGAACGACGCGTGGACGTGCGTCACACCCGATTGGACGTTCTTAACTTCACGCTTCTTGCGCGATTTGGTTTGCTTCTTGGCAGCCAAAAGAGACTCCGATTTTATCCGGTTCCCCGAACGACGGGGCTGTCGTCGCCTGGACGCTTGTTCGCGCTGATGCGCGAACGTGCATCTCATGGAGCCAGGGACTCGGCGATTGCCCCCGGAGCCGCGCGCCGCTGGAGAAGAGAGAGATCAGCAGCGCCAAGGCGGTATCTTACCTTAAGTGGGCCCAAGGGGTCAACTGGCTATGGCGGTGAACCGGCCGCCATGCCCAACCGTCGCACGTTTCTGGCCTCGGCGGCCGCCCTCGCTGCCGCGCCGGCCGTGGGAAATGCCGCTCTCCCACCCGACCCCACTCGCCCGGAGCGGATCTCCAGGCCCTCGTCCTTTCCGGCGGCGGCGCCCGCGGCGCCTATCAGGCCGGCATCATCGACTACCTGCGCCTGGCTCGGCAGGTCCCCGACGGTTCGGCGCTTCAGCCCTACGGACTCATTGCCGGAACGTCGATCGGCGCGCTCAACGGGTACTTCGTCGCCACCGGCCAGTTCAGTTTGCTGCGCCAACTCTGGTACACGATCGCCGAAGAGAGCGTGATCCAGCTCAAAGCTAAATATGCCAAGGTCACCAACAGCGATAGCGGCGTCGGCACGCGCTTCGTTGCCGCGATGCGCGCGGTGCTGCAATTGACGAGCAACGATACGGGCGTGATAGATGGGGACCACTTGCGCGCGTGGCTCGCGCGCTTCATCGACCCCAGACGCCCGGTCATCACTCCGTTCATCTGGACGGCCACGAACCTCACCTACCAATCGCCGGAATTTTTCTACCTCGTGCCGAGCGCGCTGAGCGCGGAGCTGCGCGAGCGCGCGGTGACGGCGATACGCGTTACTGTCGGCCCGACGACGGTGCTGCGTGAAGCAACGCCAGATTTGCTGATCGACGCATTGCGCGCCTCAACCGCCATTCCCGTTGCCTTCGATCCGGTTGAGCTGCCGGCGCACTCGGGTGGCGGAATCAATCTCTATGTCGACGGCGGGGTCACGGCGAACACGCCGGTCGGGGCCGCGCGCGTCGCCGCAACGCGCGTCGACGTCGTGCTCCTCGACCCACCGACACAAGCGACACACTATCGTAACGCGCTCGAAGTCGGCATTGGGACGTTTGGAGCGATGCAACGCCGCATACTCGAAGCCGACATGCGCGCCGCATACCTAGAGACGTTTAGCAAACGCGCGATCGGCGGACACAACTCTGTTGAAGAGTCGCTGCTCGCATCGATTCTCTACGATTCCGAGATCTATCAAATGCAACCGCAGGACGAACTGCCGGTCGGCGTCGTCGGTTTCGACGATCGCGAGAACATCTACAAAACGTTCAAGATTGGTTTCGAAGACGCACGCCGCGGCTTCTCCCCATATAAGTACGGCCAGGATTAAAAGAAAAGACCCGGTCTTGCGACCGGGTCTTCTCGTTTCTAACGATGGCAGTCGTTAGAACTTGATGCCGATACCCACGAACGGGCCGTTGGCCGAGATGCCCGACGGTGCGTTCGTCTTGTTGGTCGAGGCTTGTCCCCGTCCAACCGGCTTCGAGGAAGACCGGGCTCTTGCCCAAGACGTAGTCGATGCCGATGTTGTACATGAGATCGTTGTACGCGAGATCTCAAGCCGTTGTACGCACCCTTCGCGTTGGGGTAGTACCAGATGCTACCGTAGACGCCGAAGCTCTGATTGAGGTCGGGGAGCTTTTCAGCGCCGAACCCAAACGACGTTTCGCGCGGGTAGCCGTAGTTGTTGTTGCGCCACAGGTACCCGATACCGACGTAGATGCGAGGATCGGCGACTTTGATACCGAGACGCGCATCGAGCGTGGAGTCGCGAGCGGTGAAGGCCGGAACAACCGTCGAGCCGTTGCCGCCAATGACCGTCACCGAGCAGTCGGGAGTCGGCGTCAACACGCCGCCGTTGCACGTGTGCGGATATTGGAACTGTTGCAAGTTGCCCGCGATCATCCAGGGCAGACCGATCGCGTCGAATTCCCACGCGCCGTGGATCTGGTACGATGCACCGTTGCCGGTGTTACCGGGGCTGAACTCGTTGTAGACCTTCGGCGAGAAGATGTAGTCGCCGGAGACGTACAGGTCCTTATACGGTGGGCTTGACCGGAACCGGCGTCGGCGTTGGTGCGACCGTCGGCGCAACCGTCGGTGCAACCGTTGGCGGTGCAGTCGGCGGCGGTGTCGGCGGTAGGTAACGAACCACGACGAGTTGCTTGTCGGGAACCCACTGTACGTAGGCGCCCATGCCCTCGGAGATTACGCGGACCGGAACGAGGACCGTTCCTTGGTAGAGGATCGGCGGTACGTCGAGCGGACGCGATTCACCGTTGATGACGACTTGGGGTTGCCCAACCGTCACTTTGACTTCCGATCCCGGCTTCGTCACCGTCACCGTTTTGCTCGCAGCGTCGTACGAGACCGACGCACCCATTTGCTCGAACATCGAGCGCAACGGAATGAGGACGGTTCCGCCTCTGACGAGCGCAGCAAGAACGCGTCCTTGCTTGAGCACGTCAGGACGCGCATATACGTGATGATCGTTGAAAAGAATCGGAATCGTGCCTGAGGGCGGAGATCCGAAATTGGCCGGCGCCGTACTGCCCGATTGATCCTGCGCAATCGTAGTTTGTCCAGTGTTTCCCTGCGATTGCGAGGTCGTTGGTGCAGCGACCGCGGAGAGCCCACAGCACACTGCAATGAGTGTTGCCAGGATCCCGGTGCTCAGTCGTTTCACAAGAGCCTCCTTAGATTTGTTTAGAACGATTGTGAAGGTTTCGAGCCTCCACGTTGCCTAGAACGCATGCTCGCCCTTAATGGGTTCCATGCAAACAAGGCCGTACGCTTATTCCCCCCGTTGGGCGGAAGGTAAACGCCAAACCCAAAGCGAGCCAATGAGCACTTCGGCCCCTGCCAAAAGGAGTGCATCGCGCGGACCCGCTGTAGTATGTAGTGTACCCAGAAATCCCAGAAGTAAGCTTGCGGCTAGCGGAGCAAGCATCTGGGGAACGACAATTGCCAGATTCCAGATCGCCATGGTCGTCGCCATCGCCGACGGCGGAAGCAATCGGCACGCAAATGCCCAGTCTGCGCAGAGAAAAATGCCCCATCCGAAGCCGGCCAGCGCGATCGCCGGCGCCAATCCTGGGAGCGCGTGTCCGACGGCAAGCACTACAAGTGCCACGATTATGCAGCTACCGCCGACGGTTACGACGAGCCGTTCATCGTTCCGATCCGCCGGACGCGCGCCGAGCGCCGCGCCAAGAACGCTCACAATCGTAAATATCAAGATGCAGAACCCGCTTGCGCGCGTGGCGTCGAGCGCGAAGTGCGGCGGCAACACCGATGCAACAAAGAAATACAGATAGTCGAGCATCGTATAGAAGCCCAAGAAACACGAATGCGCGCGAAATAAAAAGGTTGAACGAGGGTTCGCGTGACCGCGGACCGGCACGAGCGGTGGCAATGGCCGCAACGCGATGCTGCGTAGATGTACGAGCGTGATCGCCGCCGCAAGAAGCAGCCCGATCGCAAGCACAAAGCCGAGCAACGGCACCGCGCCCAGCGCTGCTGCCAGCACGGCGCCGATCGCATTGCCCGCACCCGCCAAAGCCGCCAGCCACCCCGAGGCAACGCCATAGCGCGACGGCGGCATCGTGTCGGGCACGATCGCTTGATACGGACCGATGATCACGTTGAGCGCAAGCTGCAGCGCAACAAACGCGACGAGCAGCTCCTGCACGTTCGGCACGAAGTAGAACGCGATCACGGCAACCGCGCCCAGGAGCGCACCTGCGGCATAGAATCCGTTGCGTCCGTGGCCTGCGCGGCGCAGACGATCGGAGAGCGGGCCGACGACTAGCTGTGCGATCGCCGCCGCGAGCGCGCCGGCCGTCGTAATGAAACCGAACGTGATGAGCGCCGAGTTCGGTGCAAGTTGCTACGCACCGCGCCTGAAGCGAGATGCCGAGCACGGCGCCCCAGATGAGCTGGACGCCGAACCACAACGCAGCGATCTGCGCGGGCTGCGCCGGCTTAGGCGTGTTCGAGGGCGTAGACATACTCGGTGTCGGTGTCAGCATCGAAGGCCAGTTCCGGCGGCGCATGACGTAGCGCTGCAACCGAAGTGGAAAGCAACTCGCGCGCTCGCGTTTCGAGTGCACCGATCGACGCACGGCCAAGCACAAATTGCAGCAGCACGAACGGGCCGGCGACCGAGGCCATCTTCCACGGCGCCTTACGCGCTTCAAACAGCGTGGTGGCCAATCTGCGTATGCGCGCGCGAGCACCGGCTGGAATGTGAAACACACCGGCGTTGACCACGCGCTCGCCGCCAAGCGTGATGCCGAAGGGCGGCGCGCCGGGAAAGCGCGTCACGAATTCACTATAGTCGGCCAGAGGCATCGATAGCGTGTTGGGTTCGACACGATCGAGCACCCACTGCAGCGAGGGCGCGTCGATGTAGGGCATATCGCAGGTGAGATAGAGCAGCGCGTCGTCGTCTGGCCATGCGTCGAGCGCACCGAGCACGTTGCCGGCGCCGGTCCCCGCATCCGATACCATGGTCACCGGTGCGATGGGCTCGCACTGCGCGCGTACGCTATCGTTCCCGACGACGGCGATGCGTTCGATCCCGCACACGCGCAGCGCATCGATCGTGCGTGCCAGCATCGTGCGCCCGCGTATCGGTGCAAGCGCCTTGAGGGTTGTGCCGGCGCGCGCCGCGTATGCGCCGTCGATCGGCCCACCGGCCGTAATCACCGCGTACACTTAAAACAAAAGGCCCGGCATGTTGCCGGGCCTCTTGCCTCACTTCTTGGTCGCGACCTTCTTCTTGCCCGCGACGGTCCGTTTGGGACCCTTTCGCGTACGCGCGTTGGTCTTGGTGCGCTGTCCGCGAACCGGCAGACCCTTGCGGTGCCGCAGGCCACGATAGCAGCCGATGTCCATCAGGCGCTTGATGTTGCCCTGGACTTCGCGGCGCAGATCGCCCTCGACGCGAATCTGTAGCACGTCGAGCCCGTCGCGCAGTTTCTTCTCGTCGTCCTCAGTAAGATCTTTGACGCGTGTGTCTGGACTGATCCCCGAATGGGCGAGCAACCGCGCAGCGTTGGCGGGGCCAACACCGAAAATATATTGAAGCGCAATCTCAATGCGCTTCTCGCGCGGAAGATCGATACCAGCGATACGTGCCATGTTTCTCCTTAACCCTGCACTTGCTTGTGTTTGGGATTGACCTCGCAAATCACGCGCACTTTACCTTCGCGGCGAATGATCTTGCACTTTTCACAAATTTTCTTGACTGACGGACGAACTTTCATTTTCCTACTACCTTCTATTTGTACCGATACGTGATACGGCCGTGAGTGAGATCGTAGGGCGATAGCTCTACGAGAACTCTGTCTCCGGGAAGAATGCGGATGAAGTTCATCCGGATCTTTCCCGACACGTGTGCTAACACGCGATGGCCGTTTGCGAGTTCCACCCGGAACATCGCGTTGGGCAGCGGCTCGACGATCGTGCCCTCGACTTCGATCGCCTCTTCCTTAGGCGTTGCGGTCTTGGCGGCCTTAGCCGCCTTGTCGGCGCTTCTCTTGCCTCGAGCCGGTCGACCCCCGCGACGCCGAGCCATTACGCCTTTATCCTCTCCGCTTCCGGAACGTATTTTGCAACGTCGGGGTGCTCCCCAAAGTTGCGCAGCGTCAGGATCCGCGGACCGTCGTCGGTCACGGCGATCGTGTGCTCGAAGTGCGCTGCGAGTTTACCATCTGCCGTGACGACTGTCCAGCCGTCCTTGAGGATCTCGACCTTTCGGTCGCCGAGCGTGATCATCGGCTCGATGGCCAGAACCAGGCCCGGTTCGCAGTTCCAGACCCGGTCCCGGCCTTGCCGTAGTTGGGGACCTGGGGCTCCTCGTGCATCGCCGTCCCGACCCCGTGGCCGACCAGCTCGCGCACCACGCCGTAGCCGTGGCTCTCGGCGTGCCGCTGGACCGCGGCGCTGATGTCGCCGAGGTGATTGCCGCGCTGCATCTGCGCGATCCCGAGCATCAGGCACTCTTGCGTGACGTCGAGCAGTTGCTGCGCTTCGCGCGAGATCGCGCCGATCGGAATCGTGACTGCCGAGTCGCTCACGTAGCCGTCGAGCGTCGTCCCGATGTCGATCGAGAGCAGATCGCCGTCTTGCAACACGTAGTCGCTCGGAATACCGTGTACGACCTCGTCGTTTACCGACGAGCAGATCGTCGCCGGATAGCCGTGGTAGCCTATGAACGTCGGAATGCCACCATGTTCACGAATGCCGCGCTCGGCGATTTCGATCGAGCTCGTGGGTCGTCATCCCGGCTTTCGCGATCTGCATCAAGTCGGTTAGCACTTTGGCCGTGATCTTGCCGCTGCGCCGCATCGTCTCGATCTCGCGCGCCGACTTCAACGTGATCATGGTAGTGCGCCGTGCTCCAAGCCGATCACATGGATCAGCTCGTGCGTCACCGCGTCGACCGGCTGCGTTGCGTCGATACGCGCAAGGCGACCGCTCGCGTCGTAGTAGTCGATGAGCGGCATCGTCTGCGCCTCGAAGACGTCGAGCCGCTTTTTGATCGTGTCGGGCTTGTCGTCTTCACGCTGCACGAGCGCTCCGCCGTCTTCGTCGCAGATGCCGGCAACCTTCGGCGGATTGAACTTCTCGTGATAGACGCGACCCGTGCGCGGATTGGTCCAGCGCCCGAGCAGGCGCTCTTCGAGCAGCGGACGCGAAATCTCGAAGTAGATGGCTTCGGGAAGGCCGCGATCCTCACGACTCGAGCAACGCATCGAGCGCTTGCGCCTGCGCAACGGTGCGCGGGAATCCGTCAAAGAGCACGTTGTTCGCCTTGGTGCAGCTCGCCTTCGACCATGTTGATCACGAGATCGTCGGGCACGAGTGCGCCGGCCTTCATGTAACCCTCGGCCGCCTTGCCCAGCTCGGTACCCTTGTTGCGGTGTTCGCGCAGCAGATCGCCGGTCGAGATCTGACGATAGCGAAAGTCGCTTCTGCAGAATCTGCGCTTGCGTACCCTTGCCCGCACCGGGGCCACCAAGCAGGATGACATCACCCGGCATTAGCGTTTGATGAACCCGCGGTAGTCGCGCATCGCCAGACGCGCCTCGATCTGCGAGATCGTGTCGAGCGCGACGCCGACGACGATCAAGAGCGAGGTCGAGCCGAGGTAGATCGTCGTCACGTTGAGCCCGCGCTCGAGCACGTTCGGCGCAACGGCGAGGAGGCCGAGGAAGATCGCCGAGGCCGTCGTCAGGCGAATAAGAATCTTGTTGAGGTAGTCGACCGTCGGTTGGCCGGGACGAATGCCCGGGAATGAACGCGCCCGTCTTCTTCAGAGTTGTCGGCCATGTCGCGCGTGTTGACCACGATCGAGCTATAGAAGAACGTGAAGATCACGACCAGCAAGAAGTAGGCGATGTTGTAGAGCGTGCTCGCGGGGGCGAACCAGACCTGGATCGTTTCCTGCAGCGCCGCGATGTTGGTCGGGAACTGCCGAAATCGCGTGCGAGATCGGCCACGTGAGGATGTTGTACCAACTCGCGCTGCCTTGCTGTGCAGCCACGAGAGCGCTTGCTGCGGAAGCAGCAGAATCGAAATCGCGAAGATGATCGAGATGACGCCGGCGTTGTTGAGGCGCAGCGGAATGTAGGTCGAGCGCCCGGCGAACATCTTGCGGCCGACCACGCGGCGCGCTTGCTGCACCGGCACGCGGCGCTGCCCTTGATACATGAAGATGATGCCGATGATGATGCCGATCGTGATCGCGATGAACAGCACCAAGTTGAGCAGCGACAGTCCACCGGAGCTTGCCGATGCGGCCGTCTCCTGCACGTACTGCGGATAGCGCAGCACGATACCGATGAAGATGATCAGCGAGACGCCGTTGCCGATGCCCTTGTCGGTGATCTGCTCGCCGAGCCACATCAGGAAGAGCGTCCCGGCCACGAGCGCGATGATTGCAAAGAGCTGGTACCAGATGCTGGTGTCGTAGAAGACGCCCGACGCCTTCATCGCGTTCGTCATGAAGGTCGCCTGGAGAATCGCAAGGACGATCGTGAGCCAGCGCGTGTACTGGCTGATCTTCTTGCGGCCTTCCTCGCCGCCTTTCTTGGCCATCTCTTCGAGCTGCGGCAGCACGACCGTCATCAACTGCATGATGATCGACGCGTTGATGTACGGCGTGATTCCCATCGCGATGATCGAGAGCTTCTGCAGCGCGCCGCCCGAGAGGAAGCCCAGGAACGTGTAGAACTGGCCCGACTTGAGGACCTGTTGCCACGCGGCTTCGTTCACGTTCGGCAGCTGCACGTGGATCATGAAGATGAACCACGCAAACGCAAAGAGCACGAACCCGATCCGCTTGCGGATGTCGGGTACGAGTAGGGCGGCCCGGAGATTGTCAAACACTAGGCGGGCTCTACCACGGGTTCGGGAAGCGTCGCGCCGGCGGCCTTGAGCGCTTCGCGCGCGCTCGCCGAGAACACGACGTCGCGGAATTTCAAACCTTGCGGCAGCGACTTACCGGTTTTGCCGCCGCCAAGTATCTTCACGCCGTCGAGCGTTGAGCTGAGGATGCCGCGCTCCTTGAGCGACTCGGGCGAAACCTCGACGCTAGCGTCCCACTCGCTCAGTGATGCAGATTGACGACGGCGTAGCGCGAGCGGAAGTGCCCGATGTCGCGCGCCTTCTGCGAATAGCCGCGTTTGTGCGGCAGACGGCGCGCCCACGGCGTCTGGCCGCCTTCGAACGACGGACCTTTGCCGCCACCCGAACGCACGGTTTGGCCTTTGCCGCCTTCGCCGCCGGTCTTCACCATGCCCGAACCGTGTCCGCGACCGATGCGCTGACGCTTCGGCCACGAACCCTTGGCGGGCCGCAGCGATCCAAGGCTCATCAGCGCGCCACTCGATGACGCAATCGAGCCAGCACTTACCGTTGAAACGGTTTTTGTTGAAACAGCTTTTGTTGAAACAGCTTTTGAAACGGCTTTCGCCTTGGGCGCCGCCTTTGGGGCCGCCTTTTTGGCAGCAGTCGCTTTCGCGCTGGACTTTGCGCTCGCGCTGCTCTTTTTTGCCGTTGTCTTTTTCTCTGCCATGATGTCTTTCTTTAGTTCGCTACCGAGAAGATTTCTTTTGCAGTCTTGCCGCGCAGCTCCGCGACCTTTTCGGCCGTCTTGAGCGAACGCAGCCCTTCGATCGTCGCGAGGACGACGTTGATCGGGTTGTTCGAGCCGAGCGACTTGGTGAGGATGTCGTGAATGCCGGCCAGCTCGAGCACGGCGCGCATCGAGCCGCCGGCGATGACGCCGGTACCCGGCGCAGCCGGCTTGAGCAGAACTTGGCCGCACCGACCTGCATCTTCACCAGGTGCGGGATCGTCTTCTCGACCATCGGCACCGTGACAAGGTTCTTCTTGGCCTGCTCGACGCCTTTGCGAATCGCTTCGGGAACTTCGCCGGCTTTGCCGATGGCGAAGCCGACCTGGCCCTTGCGGTCGCCGACGACGACGAGCGCGCTGAAGCTAAAGCGCTTACCGCCCTTGACGACCTTCGCAACGCGATTGATGCGCACGACGGTCTCTTCGAATCCCTGTTGTCGCGATCGCGACCACCACGATAATTCATTTAGAAGTCCAGCCCCGCTTCACGCGCCGCATCGGCGAGCGCTGGACACGTCCATGGTACTTGCAGCCGCCGCGATCGAACACGACGGCGGTGATGCCTGCCGCTTTGGCTTGGCTGCAATCGCTTGACCGACAGCCTTGGCCGCATCGACGTTGGTCTTCGAGCCGAGCGACTCGCCGACCGATTTGTCGCGCGTCGATGCCGCGACGAGGGTGTGCCCCTTCGCATCGTCGACGACGAACGCGTAGATGTGGTGCAGCGTGCGCAAGATCAGCAGGCGCGGGCACTCGTTCGTTCCGGCAACCTTCTTGCGCAGGCGCCCATGACGCGCGCGTCGCGAGTCATCCCGTGAAATGCGCGGCATTACTTCTTACCTGCCTTCCCGGCTTTACCGAGTTTCTTACGAACGACTTCACCCTCGTAGCGAACGCCTTTGCCCTTGTACGGCTCGGGCGGACGCAGCTCGCGAATCTCCGCAGCGACTTGACCGACTTGTTGCTTGTCGATGCCGTCGACGTGAATTTTGTTGTGCCCTCGACGGTGAACGTGATGCCGCTCGGCGCTTCGAACACGACCGGGTGCGAGTAGCCCAAGCTCAAGTTCAGGTTCTCGCCCGCCTTGGCAGCGCGATAGCCGACGCCTTGAATCTCGAGGCTCTTGCGGAAGCCCTTGGTGACGCCTTCGACCATGTTCGTGATCAGCGTGCGCGTGAGACCGTGCGCAGCGCGCTGCGGCTTCTCTTCGCCCTTGCGCTCGACGAGCACTTTGCCGTCCTCGAGTTTGACCTCGACGACCTGCGTCAGGATGTGCTGCGCAGCTCGCCTTTGGGACCTTTGACGACCAGCTCGCCCTCGCCCAACGTAACGTTGACGCCGCTGGGAACGGCAATCGGAAGTTTTCCAATACGTGACATTCTGATTTCCTTTTTAATCCTGAGCATCGTCGAAGGACCTACCAGACGTACGCCAGGACTTCACCGCCGACGCTCGCGCTTTTGGCGCGCTTGCCGGACATGATGCCTTGCGACGTCGACATGATGACCAAACCCAGGCCGCCCAGCACGCGCGGGATCTCGGTCTTCGTCGTGTAGACGCGCAACCCGGGACGCGAGATGCGGCGCAGGCCGGTGATGACTTTTTCTTTTTCCGGACCGTACTTGAGGCGGATGCGCAGCGTGCCTTGCGGACCTTCGTTGACGCGCTCGACGTCCTCGATGAAGCCTTCGTCGGCGAGGATCTTGGCGATCGCGACTTTCACTCGTGACGCCGGAATGTCGACCGTCTGATGGTTGGCCGTGTTCGCGTTGCGAATGCGCGTCAGCAGATCGGCGATCGGATCGGTAATTGCGGCCATGTTTCTTTCGCCTCCCTACCACGACGCCTTGGTGACGCCGGGAATGAAGCCGCGGTGCGCGTTCTCGCGGAAGCAGATGCGGCACATGGCGAACTTGCGCAGATAGCCGCGCGGCCGGCCGCAGACCCTGCAACGGTTGTGCCCGCGCACGCGAATTTCGGCTTCAGCTTCGATTTCTCGATCGATGCTCGTCTTTGCCATCTAGTTACCGTCCCTTCTGTAGCGGCAGTCCCATCGATGCGAGGAACTCCGTCGCTTCTTCGTCGTTCTTTGCCGTCGTCACGATCACGATGTCCATGCCGCGCGCCTTGTCGACCTTGTCGAAGTTGATCTCCGGGAACACGAGCTGCTCGCGCAGGCCCATGTTGTAGTTGCCGCGTCCGTCGAACGACTTGCGCGAGAGACCGCGGAAGTCGCGGATGCGCGGCAGCACGATGTTGAACAGCTTGTCGAGGAACACGTACATGCGCTCGCCGCGCAGCGTGACCTTGGCGCCGATGTTCATCCCTTCGCGCAGCTTGAACGCCGCGATCGACTTCTTCGCCTTGGTGATGACCGGCTTTTGACCGGTGATGTCGGCAGCTCCGCCACGGCCGCATCCAGCGCCTTCGAGTTGAGATCGCGTCGCCGACGGACATGTTGATGACGACCTTCTCGAACTTCGGGATCTGGTGGACGTTCTTGTAGCCGAATTTTTCTTTCAGCTGCGGCGCACTCGGCTCTTGTACTTTTCTTTCAAACGCGTTGCCATCGGTTAACGTCCCTTCACCGGCTCGACGAGCCTGTTCGCCGGACTTCACGCGACGCGATGCGCGACGCCGTCGGCCGGTGCGTCCGCGACGCAGCGCGTCGGCGCCTTGCTCTTCTCGCGAACGTACATGCAGCGCCCCCAGCGGAATCGGCGCTTCCTTTTCGAGAATGCCGCCTTGCGACTGCCCTGTGCCAGCCGCTGCTGACCTGGCTTGGTGTGACGCTTGACGACGTTGAGACCCTCGACGGTCGCATGGCCGTCCTTCGGGAACACGGCCTTGACGATGCCGCGCTTGCCCTTCTCTTTACCGCGCCGGAGCATGACGGTATCGCCCTTGCACGATGTTTGGCTTGTCGGCCATGTTAGAGCACCTCCGGCGCAAGCGAGGCGATCTTCAGGAATCCGCGGTCGCGCAGTTCGCGGCAGACCGGCCCGAACACGCGCGTGCCGCGCGGATCGAGGTTGTCTTTCTCGCCCTTGATGATGACGCACGCGTTGTCGTCGAACTTGATGACCGAACCGTCGGGACGGCGCATCGGCGCCGACAGTGCGCACGACCACGGCCTTGACGACTTGGCCCTTCTTGACGGCCGCACCGGGGATCGCCGACTTGACGGTCCCGACGATGATGTCGCCGACGAAGGCGTAGTGATGCCGGCTGCCGCCGCGACGTGGATGCAGAGCAGCTCGCGCGCGCCGCTATTGTCGGCCACCTTGAGCCGCGTTTCTTGTTGAATCACTTCGCGCGCTCCACGATCTCGAGCAAGCGCCAGCGCTTCTCGTGCGAGAGCGGACGGCACTCCTTGGATGCGCACGAGGTCGCCGATCTCGGCCGTCGTTCTGCTCGTCGTGCGCCTTGAAACGCCTCGACTGCCGGACGATCTTTCCGTAGACCGGATGCGGCACGCGCGTCTCGGTCACGACGACGATCGTCTTGTCCATCTTGTCCGCGCGACGCGACCTTGCTTGATGCGGCGTGCGTACCGCGTGCTCGTTACGTTATGCTGCTCCATGTCGTTCCTCGGCGATCCTCTTCTCGGAGATCACGGTTTGAATTTGCGCGTACGTGCGGCGCACCGCTTTCACTTGCTGAAGTCCGAAAGATGGCCGGTACGCAGCGCAAAGCGCAGGTTGAACAGCTCTTCCTTTGTTTCGCGGGCCTTCTGCTGCAGTTCGGCGATCGTCAGCTCGCGCAGTGCGTTCAGATCGTTCTTCTTCATGCCGCCCGCCTCCGTCGCACGCGACACGATCTTGGTCGCGATCGGCAGCTTGGAGGCGGCAAGCCGCAGCGCTTCCGCGCGACCGTTCCGGCTCGACGCCGGCGAGTTCGAACAGGATGCGTCCCGGGCGCACGACGGCGACCCAGAACTCCGGATTACCCTTACCGGAACCCATGCGGACTTCGGCCGGCTTCTTCGTGACCGACTTGTCGGGGAAGATCTTGATCCAGACCTTACCGCCGCGCTTGATGTGACGGGTCATCGCGATACGCGCAGCTTCGATCTGGCGGTTGGTCATCCAACACGGTTCGAGCGCTTGCAGACCGTATTCGCCGAACGTCAGCGTGTTGCCGCGCGAGCGCCTCCGCTCATCCGACCGCGATGCACGGCGCCATTTGACTCGTTTGGGCGTCAACATTTATTCTCGGGACTCCGCCTCGGCGCGACCGGCGCACTGTTCTCAACGGTGCGTTGGCGTGCACGTTTCGACGACCGACGTTTCGTCGACGCCGTGCCGTGCTCGGCGGCGACGTCGTGATCGCCGCTGCCGGTTCGTTCGCCGGCTCGGACGGCGCGCCGTCGCAGCCGCGTCGACCGACTGCCGTCGGCCGTCGCGGCGTGCTCGCCGCGGCCGATCGAGCCGCCGCCGTCCGCCGCGCTCGCGGCGGATCGCGGCCACGTCCGCCGCGCGTCCGCGACGCTCGCGGCACTGCGGGCGTCGCACCGGTGTTGCGTTCGCCGCGCGGCTGATCCGGCAGCACTTCGCCCTTGTAGATCCAGACTTTCACGCCGATGCGGCCGAAGGTCGTGAACGCTTCGACGTGCGCGTAGTCGATGTCGGCGCGCAGCGTGTGCAGCGGCACCTTACCGTCGTGGTTGCGCTCGGTGCGCGCGATTTCCGCGCCGCCGAGACGACCCGAAACTTGGACCTTCACGCCGCGCGCGCCGGCCTTCATCGTGCGCATGATGGCTTGCTTCATGGCGCGACGGAACGCGATGCGCTTCTCGAGCTGGTCGACGATGTTCTGACCGACCAGACGCGCGTCGAGCTCGGGATGCTTGATCTCGACGACGTTGACCTGGACTTGCTTGCCGGTGAGCTTCTCGAGGTTCCTGCGGATCTCGTCGATGCCGACGCCGCGCTTGCCGATGATGATACCGGGCTTGCGCGGTGTGCACGATCACGCGCGCTTGATTGGCGCGACGCTCGATCTCGACTCTTGCAGATCGCGGCCGCGCGCGTCATGCGTCCGAAATACTTGCGGATCGCGACGTCTTCGTGCAGCCACGCGATGTAGTGCTTTTTCTCGAACCAGCGGCTGTCCCACGTGCGCGTGATGCCGAGGCGCAGCCCGACCGGATGAATCTTCTGTCCCATTAGTTACGCGGCTCCCTCCGGCGGCTTGAGCGTACGTTTGCTCTTCGGTGCGCGGCCTTCGTCGCGCTCGTCGATGCGGCTCGTCGCCGACGCGACTTGCGCGCGGCGCGACTCGCGTCGAGACCGACGCACCGCGCGCGCCTTGCGGCTTGCTTCGGCGGCGTCTCGCCGACGACGATCGTCACGTGCGACATGCGCTTGCGCTTGAAGTTCGCGCGACCTTGCGCGCGCGGATCCAGGCGCTTGGTGAAGCCACCGCCCGGCCCGCCGTCGACGGTGATCTGCGTGATGAAGAGCTCGTCGGTCGACATGTTGTGGTTGTTCTCGGCGTTGGCGACGGCGACTGCGCAGCAGCTTCTCGATCGGCTCGGAAGCGAACACGCCGGCGAACTGCAGCAGCACGAGCGCTTCGCGCACGCTCTTGCCGCGAATCGCATCGGCGACGCGGCGCAGCTTGCGCGGGCCCATGCGCGCGAACTTCAGATGCGCGACAGCTTGCTGCTGGCGTTCTGCAGCTTGTCCGGCGTTGTCGAGCGGCTCATGCCTTCACCGCCGCTTTGTCGCCGCCGTGGCCGCGGAAAATGCGCGTCGGCGAGAACTCGCCGAGCTTGTGCCCGACCATGTTCTCGGTGACGAACACCGGGATGTGCGCCTTGCCGTTGTGCACGCTGATCGTGTGACCGACCATCGGCGGCACGATCGTCGACGAACGCGCACCAGGTCTTGATGACGCGCTTCTCGCGCGTCGCGTTCATCTTCTCGACCTTCTTGCGAGCAGATGGTCCGCGACGAACGGACCCTTCTTAAGACAACGACCCATCTACTTGGAACCTCCGCTTGCGAACGATCATCTTGGCCGTGCGCTTGTTGCGGCGCGTCTTTTTGCCCATCGTCATCTGACCCCACGGCGTGGTCGGCGGACGGCCCGAGGTCGAACGCGCTTCACCGCCGCCGTGCGGATGGTCGACCGGGTTCATCGCGATACCGCGAACCGACGGACGCTTGCCGAGATGGCGCTGACGGCCGGCTTTGCCGATCACTTCGTTCTCGTGCTCGAGGTTGCCGAGCTGACCGATGGTCGCGCGGCACACGATCTGAATCTTGCGCACTTCGCCCGACGGCATGCGCACCTGCGCGTACTCGCCTTCTTTGGCCATCAGCTGCGCCGCGACGCCGGCCGAACGCACGAGCTTGCCGCCCTCACCGGGCCGCAGCTCGATGTTGTGGATGACGCGTGCCGAGCGGAATGTTCGCCAGCGGAAGGCGTTGCCGATCTTGATGTCGGCGTCGCTGACCGGACTCGACGACGTCGCCGACCTCGAGGCCGACGCGGCGCGAGGATGTAGCGCTTCTCGCCGTCGCGGTAGTGCAGCAGCGCGATGCGCGACGAGCGGTTCGGATCGTACTCGATCGCCGCGACCTTGGCCGGGATCGCGTCCTTCGAGCGCTTGAAGTCGATGATGCGGTACTGCTTGCGCGTGCCGCCGCCCTTATGGCGACGGTGATGTGGCCGTTGTTGTTGCGGCCCGAGTGCTTCTTCCGGACCTCGATCAGCGACTTCTCGGGATCCTTTTTCGAGAGTTCCGAGAAATCGATGGTGGTCATGAAGCGACGCCCGGGGCTGGTCGGCGATATTTCTTTACTGGCATCTTATTGCTCGAAGTAGTTGACGCCGCCCAGTTCGATCTTCTGGCCGGGCCGAAGGTGACGATGGCTTTCTTCCAGTCGCTCTGCTTGCCGGTCGTGCGGTTGCCGCGACGCGCGAAGTTGTTCGACTTGCCGCGCACGTTGACCGTATTGACCTTGATCACGTTCACGTTGAAGATCTCTTCGACTGCGTGGCGGATCTGCGTCTTGGTCGCATGCGGGTTCACTTCGAAGGTGTACTGCTGCCAAGCGCGTTGGCCATCGACTTCTCGGTGATGCGCGGCGCGACGATAACATCGCGTGCGTCCATTACTTGGCTCCCTCCAGCGTATTGCAATGCCGCCGTTGTGAAGACGATCCGCTCGTAGCGAAGCACGTCTTTGACGTCGAGCGCGCCGGTGTGGGTGACCGCGACCTGCTGCAGGTTGCGCGCAACGCGCGCGAGTGCATCGGCGCCTTGCTCGTCCTTGCCGGAAACGACCAGCGTGCGTCGGTCCCGGTCTTCGCGGCCTTCGCGCAACCGAAGAGCAGCTTGGCGAAGTCGGCGGTCTTGGTCAGCGCAAAGCCGGCCGATCGAGCACCGTGACCGCGTCGTTCTTGAAGCGATCGCAGAGCGCCGCGACGAAGGCGAGCTTGCGTTCCTTCTTGTTGAGGTCGGTGACGTAGCTGCGCGGCTGCGGTCCGAAGACGACGCCGCCGTGACGCCACTGCGGCGAGCGGATCGAACCTTGGCGCGCGCGGCCGGTGCCCTTCTGCTTCCACGGCTTGCGTCCACCGCCGGCGACTTCGTCGCGCTTCTTGGTCGATGCGTGCCGGCGCGCGGACTCGCTAGTTCGCGAAAGACCGCGCGGAAGATCGTGTTGGCCTTCTCGCTGTAATCTTTGCTGAAGGCCTCGGGCGTTGCACGTCGCGCACGACCTTACCGTTTGCATCGATAACGCTTGGCATCGTTTATGCCTCCGCTTTCGTCTTTACGCTTTGGCGAAGCACGACAAGCCCGTTCTTCGGGCCCGGAACCGGACCGCGCACGAGCAGCAGATTGCGCTCGGTGTCGGCGCGGACGACTTCGAGATTCTGATCGTCGTGCGATCGACGCCGTAGTGACCCGGACGACGGCTGCCTTTGGGCACGCGACCGGCGTTGGTGTCGCCGTTCGAAGCCGGCTGACGGTGGATCATCGAGCCGTGGCTCGCGCCGCCGCCGCGAAAGTTGTGACGCTTGATGCCGCCGGCGAAGCCGTGGCCCTTCGAGATGCCGACGACGTCGACGCGATCGCCCGGCTCGAAGCCGTCGACCGTGACGGTCTGTCCGACTTCGACGCCGTCGATGTCGGTGCGAAACTCGCGCACGAAGCGCTTGGGCTCGACGCCCTGCTTCTTGAAATGTCCGGCAAGGGCACGCGTGACGCGGGACTTTTTGATCGCGCCGAAGCCGAGCGCGACGGCTTCGTAGCCATCCGTCTCTTTCGTGCTACGTTGCACGACCGTGCACGGACCGGCTTCGATCACCGTGACCGGTACGTAGCGTCCGTCGTCGGTGAACACGCTCGTCATCCCAACCTTGCGGCCGATGATGTTTTTCACTTGAATCCTCGTCCTTTTTTAACTGTCACGCTGAGCTTGTCGAAGAGTTGAGTACACGGGTCCAGGCGTACTGCTATATTTTTCTACCGGCACGCGCAAAGATAGCGCGGACCGGCTGGACCACAACCGCGATACTATATCAATGTAGCCGGGTTAGCGTCAAGGCCTTTAAGCAGGCGAGCGACGAATATACCGAGGCCATGCGGGTATTGGCGTTAGCCCTGCTCGCTCTTCTCGTTGCCGGGTGCGCCCGGCCCGAGCACACACGGGAGCGGGATCACCTCACCATCGTCCAGACTCAGGACTTCCAGAGCCTGGATCCTATCTTTGTGTCGGGCGTGGGCGGCCAGGAGTTGGCCTCGCTCATTTACTCCTATTTAGTGAAGTTCGACGACCGCGGCGACCTCGTGCCGGATGCTGCGCTCGCAGTTCCCACTCGTGCCAACGGCGGAGTCAGCTCGGACGGCAAGACGATCGTCTACCATCTGCGACCCGGGGTGCGCTTTTCTGACGGCAGCGCGCTTACCTCGTTCGATGTTGCCGAGACGATCGGCCACGTGTCCTTTCCCGGATCTGACGCACCCTCGCGCGTCGCCTTTGACGACATCGGCGCCATCTCGACGCCGGATGAACTGACGGTCAAGGTTTACCTACGCCAACCCTACGCGCCGATCGTGTTGTATCTCTGCGGCCCGGGTAACGCGGTACCGATCATGTCAGCGGCGCAGCTCCAAGGCCACGCACATTTGCGCGGAACACGCATGGACACTCATCCGCTCGGCAGCGGCCCGTATGAACTGGCTCGCTGGGTGCCTGGTAAGCGACTTGACTTGCTCGCGAATCCGTACTATTTCCGCGGCAAGGCGAAGATCGATCGGCTCACGATTCTGCCCGTGCCCGCGTCGACCACCGCGTATGCAATGCTGCGCGCCGGTGAAGTCGACGCGTATGTCAATGCCGACGATTCGCAATTTGCGCAACTCGGAGCGCTACCCGGCGAGCGTACCGAGTCGGTGCCGATCGACGGCACCGGCGCGCTGATCTTCAACACAACCCACGACGGACTTGGCGATGTGCGCGTGCGACGCGCACTCACGCAAGCGCTCGACATGAAAGCGATCGTCGAGAAAACGATGCCCGGCAGCGATCGCGCACGCAATCCCGGTCGCGGTCTTTTCGAATGGGCTTACGATCCGGTGGCCTATGCGATGCCGCCGCATGACGTCGCAGCGGCCGCGGCGCTGCTCGACCAAGCCGGCTGGCACATGGGATCTGACGGTGTGCGTCACAAAAACGGCGCAACCCTCACGCTCGACATGATCGTACGCGCCGACCGGCCAAGCGCGTTGCAAATGGCGACCCTCATGCAAGCCCAAGTGCGCCCGCTCGGCATTCGCCTCTCGATCCATCGCTTTTCGGTGAACACGATGGTGGCGCCAAATGGGCCGCTCTATAGCGGAAGCTACGACGTTGCGCTCTTTCCGTTCATTGCCGGATTCGATCCGGACGTGCGCGATCAGTTCGCGTGCAGGCGCATCCCGCCGCACGGGTTCAACAAGGCGCGGTATTGCAACCCACCGCTCGATCGGCTGATGAATGACGCCGTGCGACCGTACAGCCGTGCGGAGCGCATCCCGTACTATCGCACGGTGCAGCGCATGCTCGCGCACGATCTCCCGATCGACCTGATGTTCCAGGCAGTCTCGATCAATACGTTCCCGGCCGATCTCCACAACGAGCACAGCGCGGTCAACACGCCGTTCTGGAACGTCGCCACCTGGAGCTATTAAGTCGGGTTACTGGCCGCATGGCTACGAAAATTTCCGCCGCTGCGTCGGGGCAATTCACGATCGGCGGCGACATAACGGTCAATCGCCTTGGCTACGGCGCGATGCGCATCACCGGCAAAGGCGTCTGGGGCGATCCCGCAGATCCCGCCGGCGCTCGCGCCACGCTGCAGCGCTTGCCGGAACTGGGCGTCAACTTCATCGATACCGCGAACTCATATGGACCCGAAGTGAGCGAGAACCTTATCGCGGAAGTGCTGCGTCCGTACAAGGGCATCACGGTAGCAACCAAAGGCGGCCTCACGCGGCAGGGTCCCAACCAATGGTATCCGTGCGGCAACTCCGGCTATCTCGAGGAGTGCGTGCAGATGAGTTTGCGCCGGCTCGGCGTTGAGCGTATCGACCTGTGGCAACTGCATCGGATCGACCCCGCAACGTCGCGCGAGCAACAATTCGAAACGATCGCGGAGATGCGCAAGGCGGGGTACATTCGCCACGTCGGTCTTTCTGAAGTTAGCATCGACGACATCAAAGAGGCGCAACAGTACTTTCCGGTCGTCACCGTACAAAACGAATACAACTTGGTCAATCGCAAGAGCGAGGCGGTGCTCGACTATTGCGAGCAGCAGAACATCGGATTTATCCCGTGGTTTCCGCTCGCTGCAGGCGATCTGGCGAAACCCGGTTCCGCGCTCCAGGGGATCGCGAAGCGGCTGGGCGCCGCACCGTCACAAGTCACGCTTGCATGGACGCTCAAACGCTCGCCGGTAATGTTGCCGATCCCCGGCACGTCGCGGGTCGATCATTTGGAAGAGAATGTCGCGGCCGCATCGCTCGAACTTTCCGATGAGGACTTCGCCGAGCTCGATCGTCAGGCTAAGGCGCTTACGTAAACGCAGCCAGTCCCGTGATCTGCTGACCGAGGATCAGCATGTGCACCTCGCTCGTGCCCTCGTAGGTGAGAACTGATTCGAGGTTGTTCATGTGGCGGATCACGGGATACTCGAGTGTCACGCCGTTGCCGCCAAGGATCGTTCGTGCTTCGCGCGCGATCTTCAACGCTTCGCGCACGTTGTTCAGCTTGCCAAAGCTCACGTGCGAGGGGTGCAAGCGACCTTCATCCTTCATACGCCCCAGATGCAACGCGAGCAACGAACCTTTGCCCAGTTCGATCACCATGTTCGCAAGTTTCTCTTGCGTCAACTGAAAACCGCCGATCGGACGATCGAATTGCACGCGCGTCTTGGCGTATTCGAGCGCGGTTTCATAGCATGCACGTGCCGAGCCCATCGCGCCCCAAATGATCCCGAAACGCGCTTCGTTGAGACACGCGAGCGGACCGGCGAGGCCTTTTGCAAGCGGCAGCTGCGCGTCGGCCGGCAACCGCACGTCTTGCAGCACGAGTTCGCTCGTGATGCTTGCGCGTAGCGAGAGCTTTTTGTGAATGTTGGTCGCAGAGAATCCGGGCGTCACCGTCGGCACGACGAAGCCGCGAATACCGTCGTCGGTATTGGCCCACACGATGGCGACGTCGGCAATCGAACCGTTGGTGATCCACATCTTCGTGCCGTTGAGGATCCAGTCGTCACCCTGTCGACGCGCGAACGTACGCATCCCCGCGGGGTTGCTGCCGAAATCGGGCTCGGAAAGACCGAAGCATCCGATCTTCTGGCCGCGTGCCATTTGCGGAAGCCACTCGCGCTTCTGCTCCTCGCTGCCCCAGTGATAGATCGCATACATTGCAAGCGAGCCTTGCACCGACGCGAAACTGCGCACACCGGTATCGCCCGCTTCGAGTTCGAGACACGCGAGACCGTACGCGACGGCGCTTGCACCGGGGCAGTCGTAGCCTTCGAGGTGCATTCCCAGTAGGCCAAGTTTGCCGAGTTCGGTCGCGATCTCGCGCGGCAAGATGCCCTGCTCGAACCAATCCGCAACGACCGGCAACACCCGCTCGCGTACGAAATCGCGCACGGTGTCGCGAACCAAACGCTCTTCATGTGAGAGCAGCGCATCGAGTCCAAGAAAGTCGACAGCGTCCGGTGGAGCGAGCTTTTCACGGCCCTGACCCCTCGACTCGCTCCGCTCGCTCGGGACTGAAGGCGTTTTGGAGGTCATCGATTTACAAAACTCATATCGGCGTAACGGGCACCGCTAGCAGCACCCGTCGGAAAGATGTCGTTGATCTCTTGCAGTTCAGCGTCGCTCAGTTGCACTTCGAGCGCGCCGACATTCTCCTCGAGATACTTCACCCGTTTGGTCCCCGGAATCGGAATGACGTCGCGGCCCTGCGCAAGCAACCACGCGAGCGCAAGTTGCGAGGTCGTGCACTCCTTTTCCACAGCGAGTTGCGCGACGTGGTGCACGAGGTCGAGATTCTTCTGAAAGTTCTCGCCCATAAAGCGCGGACTCGTACGGCGGAAGTCATCCGCCGCGAAGTCGTCCGGGCTCTTGATCGCGCCGGTTAAGAATCCACGCCCAAGTGGTGAGTAGGCAACAATCGACACTCGGAGCTCACGAGCGGCTTCGAGCTGCCCGTTGTCTTCCAGGTCGCGCGACCACAACGACCACTCATTTTGCAGCGCCGAGATCGGATAAATCGCGTATGCGCGGCGCACGTTCGCGGCACTCGCTTCGGAAAGCCCGAGAAAGCGCACTTTCCCTGCTTGCACCAGCTCGGACATCGCACCAACGGTTTCTTCGATCGGCGTGTTAACGTCGACGCGGTGCTGATAGTAGAGATCGATATGATCGACGCCCAGGCGTTTGAGCGACGCGTCGCAAGCGCTACGCACGTAATCGGGGCGCCCGCTGATCCCGCGTTTGCTTGGATCTTCCGGATCGCGCATGATCCCGAACTTCGTCGCAACGAAGACTTGACTGCGTCGTCCCTTGATCGCTTTGCCGACGAGTTGCTCGTTGGTAAACGGGCCGTACATATCTGCGGTGTCGAGCATCGTTACACCCAACTCGAGCGCACGATGGATCGTGCGGATCGATTCAGCGTCATCAGCCGTGCCGTAGAACTCCGACATGCCCATGCAGCCCAGGCCCAATGCGCCCACGGCAGGCCCGCTCTTACCAACGTTACGCTCTTCCATTGTCTTCTATCGTTTCAAAACGCGGGCGATCTTGTCGAAAAGCGCCGTCGTGGACCGTTCGAACGAGTCCTCGAGCCGGCGCCACAGTAAGCGCCCGTCGGTATCGGTGAGCGTACCCTCGATGCGATATTCAAGCGTCGTCTCTTTGCCCTCGACGGTGAGATAGAACCCGTGCGTGCCGCTGACGCCGTCGTTGAGGATGCGCCATACGATCCGCTCCTCGGGTACAACCTCGGCCAACATCGCGTGGATGCCCAAGTGCCACTCCTCGGTTCGCTCCGGCGTCAGTGGTCCGGGGGAGCGCATGAACGGTTGCGACGCGAACGGCCAAATCTGGTCGCCCGAGGTCCCCATCTCTTCGAGCAAGTGGAAAATCCGGCGTTTCGTGCCGTGGAACGTCCGGGTACGCGATTCTCGAAGTGCGATTGGCATGGCGCCTGGTTCGCGGCGTTGCGGGCTAGCTCATTGTCGCTCGCCGAGGTGCACGCTCGTTACCAGCGTGAAGCGCGCACCGCCAAACGCGTCGGCGCGGTCGTACAGTGCGCGCAATTCGGCGGCCATCGCCTCGTATGCGGGGCCCTCGCGCGGCAGATACGACGTCGAGCGCGTGCGCCCAATCAGCGCTTCCCAATCTACCGGCACCGCATGGCGGAATTCCAGCACGCGCACATCCGACCAGCCGTGCCTGCGCAGGTCTCCGTCAATGGTCGTCTTGCGCCGGCGCGCCTCCGTGTCGTCGGTCATGTACGGCCGCACGATCGCGCTATATTCGCGCACGAAGGCATCCTTTTCATCGCGCTCATTCCACACCGCCGCATAGCGAACGCGCGCGCGGCCGACGCGTTGCGATTCACGAAAGACGCGATCCGGGGTAAACCAGTGATACGCCTGAAACGCCGTAATGATGTCGACGCTGTGATCCGGCAACGATGTCACCTCTGCCGTCCCATCGATGACTTCGATATCCGCGCGCATCGGAATTGAACCGCGCATGTTTGCATTTGGCTCGATCGCAAAGACCTGCGCGCCGGCATCGGCCAGCGCGATCGACGAGATTCCTGTTCCTGCACCGGTGTCGGCAACTTCGGGTGCGCGAAAGCCATCGAGCACAGCCGCGATTGCGTCACGCGGATAGCTCGGCCGGTAAAGCGCGTAGTCGCCGGCACGTGCGTCAAACCGCGCGGTAGAATCGCTCATCTATTTTGCTTCGCGGTCCGCGAGCTTTCCGAGACTGTTCACGACAAAGATCGCCACGACCGTGATGACGATCGCGTAAATCAATTCGGCCCAGATTCCGGCGCCGGGTTTGAGAAAGAGCGCGATGAAATCTGAAATGAACTTGTTCCACGCGCCGGCTGCAATGAGGCCGAAGGCCACCGTCGCGAGCGAGATCATCGTGCCGAGATAGGTCGGTTTAACTTCCATAATTACGCTCCTTTCCCAGCGCTCATTTAAGCCGGAACCGCACGCATGGGTAGCCAACCGCACACGGATTGTTGACAACCGTGGCCCGGATATTTCCGTTCGCATCCGCGTTCTTGCCCTGGGTGCTTACCAGCGGATGCGCGCAATTCTTCTGCGCGGTCATCTCGAAGAGCGCCTCTTCGGGCTGTTCGGAGAAGTCCGCGCGGTAGCTGTTACTGTGCGGCCCGACGCAATACCACGCGATGTTTTCAATCCTGGTGCCGATGATCTTCTTCACCGAAGCCCGTACGGTCACCCAGACCCATCCGTCGCTTTCGTTCGCAACGCTCACGCTATAGTTACCCGCGAACGCCGGCATCGACGTGAACGCGATTGCTGCCGCAAATAACATCGCAGTACCGAGTGCTGCACGTTTAATTCCCATGGTGTCTCCTCCGAGTTGCTACCATGGTTCGATGCCAGGGGGCTACGTCACTGCGACGATGGACTCGACGCTAGCGGTGACGGTGTCGCTTCCGGCGGCGCCGTCGCGCTAGTCCAGGTCGTTCCATCAGCGTACTCGATGCGATCGACAGCCGCCGCAATAATCGCGGCATTACCCGGGAACGTGAAGGCCTGACAGTTACGGTATTTGCCGTAGTCCGGCTGCCCGCCAGGCTCGGGTCCGTCGATCTCGATACCGGGCTCGAACGGCCCCTCACGATTGAGATAGTCCATGCGCAGCAGCTTGCGCGCTCGATCGAAAAAGAAATACTCGAATCGCATCCGCGCAATCGTCTTTTCGCCCTTGTTCGCAAACGAGAGGCATTCATATTGCGGGTAGCCGCTGTACGTAAGCACGACGTTGGAAATCTCGACGTTTGCCGAATTCGGAAAAACGATAATCGCAAACTGCACTGCAGCAACCACGGCCGCCAGTTGTTGCTTGATCATCGCGCAGCCGTCACGTGGCTGGTTCCCGTTTCGGTGGTCTTGAACGCCGACGCCGTAAATATGTCGGTACCGTTCGCGATCGTGACTACCGTCAACACGGCGATCCAATCGATGCCGTCTTTGTCTCGAATGCTAAACACCGCACTGTCGCCGCCCGCGGTGACGGCGTTTTTTGCCGCCCAGCCCGCGGCGGTCATCTGCTTTGAAAAATCTCCGAGCAACGCATCGGGGCTAAGCGCAGACGTCACCCCGGTCGCGGTGACGTGCGAGTTTCCATTGAACGTAGCCTTACTAAAGCCCACGAACGAGGAGCCATCCGGCGCGGTAAAGTGTGGATACGGCGCGATCGACATTTTGGGTTGCGTTACGCCTGGTAACGCTCCCGGCATGTGCGCCAGCGGACATGGCCCGTTGATCGCGGCGCGAACGACGATGTAGCGCCCGGCGGCCAGGACGGTAAGAGCCGGCATATTGGGTTTACAGAGGTTCTGCGGGAAACCGCGCGCCGCAAACGGTGACGCCGGAAACTGGGACGTCCAACCCGCTCGCGTAAGCAACGCCGCATAAGCAGCGACGTCAGGGACCGATCCCTCCGCCGCTGCGTAGAAGAGCGCTTCGGCCGTTACCTTACCGCCGTATGCTCCGGTAATGCCACCGACGATTGTAAGCCCCTCGGGCGTCGGAATGCCGGGAAATACGTCTTTGGGAATCGACCCGATTGTCTGCGTCTGCGTCTGCGCCGTAGGAAAATTCGAAAGCGCGAACATCGTGCGCAAGCTATCGACTTCGTCCGCGTGGGCTGCGCCCGCAGCGGCCGAAAAGAGAAACGCGACGACCGCGAGGCCGCGCAAGGCGCGCAATGACATGAGGTCACTCCCAGTTGAACGCCAAGGTAAAAAAAGACCCGAAGCACTGCTTCGGGTCTTTCGATCTAACTCCGTTAGGTAAAACGGACTACTAGGCCTTGAGCTCGATGTCGACGCCGGCCGGCAGATCGAGATGCATCAGTGCATCCATCGTCTTGGGCGACGCCTGAAGAATGTCGATCAGGCGCTTGTGGGTACGCATTTCAAAGTGCTCGCGCGACTTCTTGTCGTTGTTCGTCGAGCGCTGCACGCAAAAACGATTGATCTCGGTCGGCAACGGCACCGGACCGCTCACAAACGCACCAGTGCGTTTGGCGGTGTCGACGATACGCTCGGCCGATTGGTCGAGAACTTTGTGATCGAACGCTTTCAGACGAATGCGAATCTTCTGCTTTGACATCTCTATCCTATATTTTTCAATGAGCTCAGGGGGCCAGGGGCTACTCTACCACGGAGTCAGGATTTTCGTCCAGCGTTAGGAGAGGGAGGGCGACGTGGTCTATAGCCGACCACGAGCCCTCCCTCGACGCCACGATGGGCGAAAAGACTACTCCGAAACTGCGGTGACGACGCCGGCGCCGACGGTGCGTCCGCCTTCGCGGATGGCGAAGCGCAGGCCGGGTTCGCACGCAATCGGAATGATCAGCTCGACGTCCATCTTGATGTTGTCGCCGGGCATGACCATCTCGACGCCTTCGGGCAGCTTGATGGTGCCGGTCACGTCGGTCGTACGGAAGTAGAACTGCGGACGGTAGTTCGCAAAGAACGGCGTGTGACGGCCGCCCTCTTCCTTCGAGAGGACGTAGACTTCGGCTTGGAACTTCTTGTGCGGCTTGATCGAGCCGGGCTTCGAAAGTACCTGACCGCGCTCGATGTCGTTGCGCTCGATACCACGCAGCAGCACACCGATGTTATCGCCGGCGATGCCGATGTCGAGGAGCTTGCGGAACATTTCGATACCGGTCACGACCGACTTGCGCGTTTCTTCGGCCAAGCCGACGATCTCGATTTCTTCGCCGACTTTGACCTGACCGCGCTCGACGCGTCCCGTTCCGACCGTACCACGGCCGGTGATGGTGAATACGTCTTCGATCGGCATCAGGAACGGCTTATCGACTTCGCGGACCGGGTCCGGAATGTACGAGTCAACTGTGTCCATCAGCTTGAAGATCGGATCCGCATCCGGATCGCCCTTCTTACCGCTGGAGTTGAGCGCCTTGAGCGCCGACCCACGGATGATCGGTGTGTCGTCGCCAGGGAATTCGTACTGATTGAGCAGTTCGCGAATCTCCAGCTCGACGAGTTCGAGCAGCTCTTCGTCGTCCACGAGGTCGACTTTGTTCAAGAAGACCACGATCTTCGGCACGCCGACTTGGCGCATGAGCAAAATGTGCTCGCGCGTCTGCGGCATCGGACCGTCGGTCGCTGCGACGACGAGAATTGCACCGTCCATCTGCGCCGCGCCGGTGATCATGTTCTTGATGTAGTCGGCGTGACCGGGGCAGTCGACGTGGGCGTAGTGACGCTTCGTGGTCTCGTACTCTTGGTGCGAGATCGCGATCGTAATACCGCGCTCTTTCTCTTCGGGCGCATTGTCAATCTCATCGACGCCGCGCTTTGCCGCGAGACCCTCGGTTGAGAGGCAGTTTGTGATCGCCGCCGTCAACGTGGTCTTACCGTGGTCGACGTGACCGGTGGTACCGATGTTCACGTGCGGCTTGTTGCGCTCAAATTTCGCTTTAGCCATGATGCTATCGTTCTTCCTATCTTATCCGTCGATGAGTTATTAAGCGGAGCTTCTTGCCGTTCGACTTGGCAATGATTTCCTCAGTGACCGACTTCGGAGCCGGCTCATAACGAGCAAACTCCATCGTGTACGTCGCGCGGCCTTGCGTCGCTGAACGCATGTCCGTCGCGTACCCGAACATTTCCGAGAGCGGAACGTTCGCAGCAATGATCTGCGCACCGCCCGGAGCCTCTTCCGTCGCCTGGATCATGCCGCGGCGGCGGTTGAGGTCGCCTGTGATCGCGCCCATGTAATCTTTGGGCGTCGTCACTTCGACTTTCATGATCGGCTCGAGCAGAATCGGCCCGGCTGCACGATTGGCTTCTTTCCAGCCCATCGATGCGGCAATCTTAAAGGCCATTTCCGACGAGTCGACGTCGTGGTACGAACCGTCGAACGCGGTTACCTTGAAGTCGAGCACCGGGAATCCGGCGAGCACGCCGCTCTGCGACGACTCTTGGATGCCTTGTTGCACGGCCTTGGAGTATTCCTTAGGAACTGCGCCGCCGACAATCTTCCACTCGAACTGGAAGCCCGATACCGGGCTCCAATGGTTCGACCCGCAGCCACACGTCACCGTACTGCCCCTTACCACCGGATTGCCGGACGAATTTGCCCTGCTTTTCGACGGTCTTGGTGATCGCTTCTTTGTATGCGACCTGCGGCTTGCCGACGTTGGCTTCGACTTTGAATTCGCGACGCAGACGATCGAGAATGATCTCGAGGTGCAGTTCGCCCATACCGGCGATGATCGTTTGCTGCGTCTCTTCGTCGGTCCACATGCGGAACGTCGGGTCCTCTTGCGCAAGGCGCGTCAGCCCCTTGCCGAGTTGATCCTGATCCGCTTTGGACTTCGGTTCGATCGCTTGCGAGATCACCGGTTCCGGGAACGTGATCGACTCGAGCAAGATCGGTATGCTTCTCGTCGCAGAGCGTGTCGCCGGTGCGCGTGTCGGAAAGGCCGACCGCCGCCGCGATGTCGCCCGCGCCGATCGCATCGATGTCTTCGCGATGGTTCGCGTGCATGCGCAGAATACGTCCAATGCGCTCTTTGCGACCCGAACGTGCGTTGTATACGTACGAGCCCTTTTCGAGCGTGCCGGAATAGACGCGGAAATACGTCAGGTTACCGTACGGATCGGTCGCGATCTTGAACGCGAGCGCCGCAAACGGCTCAGCGTCGTCCGGCTTGCGCGTGATCTCATCGCCCGACTTGTCTTTGCCGACGATCGCCTTGGCTTCGAGCGGCGAAGGCAGATAGTCGACGACGGCGTCGAGCAGCGGCTGCACGCCTTTGTTCTTGAACGCCGAACCGCAGAGCATCGGCAGTACCGAACCCGCGATCGTCGCTTTGCGCAGCGCGGTTTTCATGCGCTCGAGCGGCAGCTCTTTGCCTTCGAAGAACATCTCGAGCAGCTCGTCGTCTTGCTCGGCGATCGCTTCGATCAGTTCTTGGCGCCACTTCTGCGCGGTCGCCTTGAGCTCGCCGTCCGCGTCGGTCAGCGGCTCGTCGCCCATCGTGTTGCCGAGATCGTCCGTATAGATGACCTTGTGCATCGTGAAGAGGTCGACGACGCCCAGGAACTTGTCCTCCGCACCGATCGGCACTTGCATTGGCACCGCGCGCGCTCCGAAGCGTTCGCGAATCTTCGCGACCACATTGAAGAAGTCGGCGCCCATGCGGTCCATCTTGTTGACGAAGATGATGCGCGGCACTTTGTACTTGTTGGCCTGACGCCACACCGTCTCGGACTGCGGTTGCACCGCGGCGACCGAGTCGAAGAGTGCGACGAGCCCGTCGAGGACGCGCAGCGACCGCTCGACCTCGACCGTGAAGTCCACGTGCCCAGGCGTATCGATAATGTTGATCCGGTTCTCGCGCCACGTACAGGCGGTAGCCGCCGAGGTGATCGTGATGCCGCGCTCTTGCTCCTGGACCATCCAGTCCATCGTCGCGGCGCCGTCGTGCACTTCACCGATCTTGTGCACGCGGCCGGTGTAAAACAGAATACGCTCGGTGCAGGTCGTCTTGCCCGCATCGATGTGTGCCGCGATACCAATATTACGTGTCCGCTCGAGCGGAAAATCTCTGGTTGCCACTTCTCTAAATGCTCTGGTAAATTACCAGCGGTAATGAGCGAAGGCTTTGTTGGCCTCGGCCATCTTGTGCGTGTCTTCGCGCTTCTTGATCGTCGCGCCAGTGTTGTTTGAGGCGTCGAGCAGTTCGCCCGCGAGTTTTTCCTCGAACGAGCGGCCGCCGCGGGCGCGCGCATAGCCAATCAGCCAGCGCATTGCCATCGCCTGGCGCCTATCAGGTCTAACCTCCATAGGCACCTGGTAGGTTGCACCGCCGACGCGGCGAGGGCGCACTTCAACCAACGGCATCGCGTTGGAGAGCGCCGCCTGGAAAATCTCATACGGATCGCGGCCCGTCTTCTCGGCAATGATGTCGAGCGCGCCGTAGGTGACCTGTTCGGCCGTCGACTTCTTCCCGCTGAGCATCACCTTATTGATGAAGCGCGCGAGAATCTTCGAGTTGATACTTCGGGTCGGGCAGAATCTGCCGCTTGGGGGCCGGTCCTTTACGAGGCATCTTTCCTTACTTCTTCACGGTTCGCTTGGCGCCGTATTTCGAGCGGCCTTGCTTGCGGTTAGCGGTGCCGGCGGTATCGAGCGTACCGCGAATAATGTGGTAGCGCACGCCCGGGAGATCTTTCACACGGCCGCCGCGCACGAGCACCACTGAGTGCTCCTGGAGGTTGTGGCCGATACCGGGGATGTACGCGGTCACTTCTTCGCCGTTGGTCAAGCGGACGCGCGCGACTTTACGGAGCGCCGAGTTCGGCTTCTTGGGGGTGACGGTCTTCACTTGCGTGCAGACGCCACGACGCTGCGGGTTGCCGTCCACCTCAAACGTGACGGGTGGGAAGATCGGGATGACCCGGCTTCGGCCCGGTGAGGATCACGCGGAACGCGCGGGTCTTGACCTTCTTTTCCGTCTTAGCCCGGCCCTTACGGACCAGCTGGTTGATGGTCGGCAAATGCGTCTCCTAGCAACACACACAAAGTCGGCCGCACCTGCCGGTGGGCCTGAACTACGGCAGTATAGCAGGGCGGGTGGGGGCCGTCAATGCGAGTTCGGGCTGGCCGATTTCGCCAGGGAATCCGAGACGAGATCGAGGGCCTGCTCCACCTGGCCGCCGTACGGGTCGAAGTCGCGGAGGCGTATCGATTCGGGCACGCCTCGCGCCGCGTTATAGAGCACGGTCCCGGTCTCAGAGCTGTTAAAGCCGTTGTTGGCGATTTCGCGATACCGCGAGGTGACCCTTATCGAAAGTGCATCGCCGTCGCGCTTCGCGATGCCGAAGTCGCTCACGACTTCGTCATCCCCGATGCGTGGCGAGGTGCGCCAATGCCCGTGAGCGTCCAGGCTCCTCGGGTTATAGAAGACGCGCCCAGGAACTCCAAAACGCTTAGCTCCTCGCCCGTGGCCTCGGCCATCGGGACGCAATCGATCTCGGTCGTCGCTCCGTAAATAGTGCAGTGCAGCGTCGTCGATGCTCGAGCGGCTTTATCGATGCCCTCGTCCACGACAGCGTTTTGCCGTCCATCAGGACGCGGCTGCTCGATCGTAACCCTAATCGTGCCAGTCCTCAGCGGAATTGGGTCGACGCTGAAGCGATAGACCAGCGTGCGCGGCGTATCCGCCCGCGCCGAGCCAACCAGCAGCACAAAAACAACGGCCGTGGCTGCCGCAAGACGAACTGCGCTCAATGCGAGTTAGGGCTGGTCGTTTTCGCCATGGAATCCGAGATCAGGAGGAGCTGGACATTCATATCGCCTTGTCCTCCCGTGCCGGTCTTGTCCACGGCAACTTTCACCGCATTGGGCACATCCATCGCCGCGTCGTAGACCAGCGTGCCGACGGTGGAAACCCGAAGGCCTCCGTTGCGCTCTTCGCGGTCGACGGCGATCGTCAGAACGTTTCCGTCGACCTTCGTCACGGTGTAGTCGTTTTCGATCTCCAACGCGCCGTTCTTGATCCTGGGTTCGGAGCGCCAGTGCTTCTTCTCGTCCAGCCGCGAGGGGTCGAAAAATTGCCGGCCGAGGTACGAAAGCAGTACGCGCTCCTCATTGGTCACCGGAACGTCTTGCGAGCAGACGAAATCACTTGTAGCCCCGTAAATGCCGCAGCGGATCGTCTGCAAAGGCTTGTCCGCGCGATCGACCATCTCGGTAAGGTCAATAACCAGGCCGCCATCAGGCGTTACTTTCTGGACCTCGACCGTGATCTTCCCCGAGGCCGAATGGGTGCTAAACGAACCGCGCTCGGCCACGGTCCCATGCCCGGTCGTGCCCGGCGAACCGCCGAAGCCGCGAGCGTCCATATCAAAGTGATAGACCACCGTCCGCAACGGCTCGGCCTGGGCAACCAATGGGGCCATTCCCATCATGAGGGTGAGGAGCAGGGTAACGCCGGCACGCTTCATGTTCGGCGACGTACGCGTCCGCATCGCGGTGCCCCTTGTGACTAGTCCTTTTAGACTAACGGTCGTCAACTCGCCTAGACCAGGCGAGAATCACTCACATCAATACTGCGGCCCATCATAGCCTTCAGGCGCCAATACGTTGGTCGTGCCGCAATTCGTGCAGACGACCGGAATTTTATTGTCACGCTTCTGAATGTGCACATAGCTTGCGCCATCGCCAAGTACGCGGTCGATGTACGCCTCGCCATGATGCGCGCGCCCCGTTTCAAAGAAATCGAAGAACGTGAACGTGCGACCGCATTTCGAACAGAGGTGAGCTGCGCGCTTGAGAAACTCGTTGGCCTTATACGATCCGTGTAACGCAGCGTTAAGCTTGAGAAGTTCGTCGGCTGAGACGGGAATCGCATTAGCTGGCTTCTGCCCGCAATACAGCTCCAACGTTTGGGGCGAGACTTTAAAGAGCAGGTCTTGATCCGGACGATCGGTCACGTGCGCCTTGATGAAGCGTACGACGGATTCGGGATGGAGTTCAGCCGAACTCAGATCGACGGAAACGGACATAGCACACCTCCGCTAATACCAACCGAGCAAGCGACTTTCGCCGCCAACCGCCTCCATGACTGCTTGGGCTTGCGCCGGATTTGGGCAATCGAGCTCGGCATAAAAGATGTACTCGAAGGGCCGCCCAGGGAGCGGTCGCGCGACCAACGCACGCAGATTGAGGTCGCGATCGGCCAGAACTCCCAGCGCCGCGTGCAGGCTACCGGGCCGATGCGGCAAGACAAAGGCTAGCACCGCGCGCCCCACGGAACGCCGCGGCGTCCCGTCTCGTGCGATCCCAAAAAAACGCGTGTAGTTCTCGGCTTCGTCTTGAACCGCATCGGCAAGGATCGCTCCGCCGTACCGCTGCGCGCTTGCGGCCGGCCCGATCGCGGCGCACGCGGGATCCTTGCGGTGCAGTACATCGCGAACGGCGCCCGCCGTGTCGGCAACCGCAACAATCTCGATGTGGCGCAACGAGCCGAGGAATTTCCGGCATTGTTCGAGCGCAACCGGATGCGACTCGATGCGCCGAATCGCCTCGAGGCGCGTTCCCGGGAGACCGATGAGATTCTGTACGATTCTGTGCATGGTTTCGTCGACGATGCGCACGTGCGGATGCGCATACAGTAAGTCATATGCACGCGTAACCGGGCCGTGGATGCTGTTCTCGCACGGCAACAGCCCGAACGGAATCTCGGCGCTATCGACGGCTTCTACGAGTGCATCGAAGTTGAGATAGCCACGCGTTTCGACCGGGCCGAAAAGTCCGGTGACCGCCTCCTCGCTGAAGGCGCCGTGCTCACCCTGAAATCCGACGATCATCGATGGCAGCCAGAAAACGCGTGAGTTCGGCGCGCAAGGCTTGATTGTTGGCAGTGAAGATCTCGTCCCACATGTGCGGTGAGGACCGGCCCAAGCGAAGTAACTCGCGCGCGACCGGTCCGCACAACGCATCGAGCAACTCGGGATTTTGGCTGGAGCGTTCGTTCACGCACTGCGCGAACGCATAGGCCAGTAACTGCGGGAGGTGCGAGGTCAACGCAGCGATTGCGTCGTGCTCCTGCGCATCGACCGGAACGGGTCTTGCGCCGAGCTCCGTGATGAACGCCCGCGCTTTTGCGACACGCTGCTCGTCCGCGGTGGGTACGTAACACCACGAGCGGCCTTCGAACAAATCGCCGCGCGCTGCACCCGGTCCGTGCCGCTCTCCGCCAGCCATCGGATGCGTCGGCACAAAGGCGGCGATGCCGTCGGCGGCCGCGGCAATCGGTGCCTTGACGGAGCTTATGTCGATGACGAGTTGCTCGTGATGTAAAATGCGCCCGCGCAGCGCGGCGACTTCCTCGAGCGTTCCGCTAATATGTGCCGCGATGGCAACAACCGAGCACTGCGCGTAGATCTCGTCGCGTTCCGCGACGCGATCGATCGCGTCGCCGATCAGCGCTCCGCTTGCAGCTGCGGCGTCTTTATCGTAGCCGAGCACGTCCCAGCCGCGCGCCTGAGCCGCAAGCCCAATCGATGCGCCGATCAAACCCGTTCCGATGATGCCGAGGCGTGGCATTGGGGCTACGTGCGGCTCGAACGCGTGAGGTCCGGGCGCAGCACCACGGCACCGTCAAGATACACGTGGTCGATTGCGTCGAGCGTGCGCGTCGTGTTTACGTGCATCAGCACGCGAATCACGCGCGGCAACGAACCCGGCACATCGATCTCGCAAAAGTGCAGCATCGGCACGTGGGTCCACCCCATTTCGCGCGCGCCAAGCGCCGGAAAAACTGCGCGCAGGTCCGCGGTGAGGCTAAAGAGCACCGACGCGATGTCGTCGAGCGCAACGGTGTTGCGCTCGATCATTGCCGTTAAAAGGCGTTTGGTAGCGTGCACGATTGCCGCGGCATCATCGTGGTCGACCGTGATCGCACCGCGGATGCCGCGCATCATCATACACGTACCTGCGCGTGCGACCACGTGTCGATCTGGTCGAGGTCTTGCATGATCGTGCCGAAGTCCTCGAACGTCAACGCCTGCTCTTTATCGCTCTTGGCTTCGGGCGGATTGGGGTGCACTTCGATCAAGAGCCCATGCGCGCCGACCGCCTTTGCCGCACGACACAACGGACGAACCCAGCGCCGCACGCCGACACCGTGGCTTGGATCGACCCACACCGGCAAGTGTGAACGTTCGCGTAACACGGGTACGGCCGAGAGATCGAGCGTGTTGCGTGTCGCGTTTTCATACGTGCGAATCCCGCGCTCGCACAGGATGACGTTCGGATTGCCTTCCGAAAGAATGTACTCGGCAGCAGCCAGCAGCTCGTCGAGCGTCGCAGCAAGACCACGTTTGAGTAGCACCGGCCGTCCGCTGCGACCGACCGCTTTGAGCAAATCGAAGTTCTGCATGTTGCGCGCACCGATTTGCAGCACGTCGATCTGTGTCGCCATGCGCTCGACTTGATCGATCGTCATCACTTCGCTCACCGTCGGCAGCCCGCTCGCACGGCCCGCTTCGGCGAGTAGTGACACACCTTCCCAACCTAAGCCTTGAAACGCGTACGGGCTCGTGCGCGGTTTGAACGCACCACCGCGCAGCATCACCGCACCACGCGCTGCAACCGCGCGCGCCGTGTCGAGAATCTGTTCGCGCGATTCGACCGAGCACGGGCCTGCGACGATCGTAAACTCGCCGTCGCCGACGCGCACGCCGCCAATTTCCAGTGTCGTTCCGGGTGGATTGGCCGCCCGCGCAACGCGCGGAAACGGTGAGTCGGCGATCGGCGCGGGAGGCGGCGCAATCTCGCGCACGAGTTCGACGAGTGCCTTTGGAGGATCGTCGTTCCGCCCGATCGGCTCGCCGAGATGCGCATCGTAGCTGCCGAGTACGATCAGCGTCTTGGTCGCCTTCTTCAACGCGGCAAGCGCGTCGGAAACGTTTGCGTCATCGAGATCGCCGTCAAAGTCGACGTAGAACACACGCTCGGTTCCGTGCCCGAGATACGGCTTTGACTCGAGCTTGTCGCCGTTGATCCCGTTGCCGGCGAGAATTGCAAGCACGCCCGCGAGCGACCCGGTGCGTTCTTCGACCGAAAAAATCAACGACGTTTTGCGTCGCGCGCTCTTGGTCAGCGCAAGGACCGGATTGTCCGCGTGCGGATGGCGCGGACGCACGACCAGAAAGCGCGAGTAGGTGCGCGGGTCGTCGCTACAGTGCGCCGCGAGTTCGATCAAATCGTAAATCGTTGCAGCTGCAGGCGACGCGAGTGCCGCAATCGCCGGATTCCCGCCACGCGCAACTTCGCGCGCTGCAACGCCGGTGTCTTCACATGGAATAGCGCGGGCATGGTCGAGCCCGGAAAGAAACGCACCGCATTCGGCAAGCACCAGCGGATGCCCGAGGACTTCGCGGACGTCGCGCAACTCCGCACCGCGCACGCCGAGCAAGCGGTGATCCGTACGCCATTGGATCTCGGCGATCGGCACGAGATCGAACTCGGCGAGCAGGTCGTACCCTTCGCGCACCGTGCCGACGATCGCGTTCTCGATCGGGATCACCCCAATCTCGGCGCGAGATCCGGCGACGGCCGTGGCCATTTCGCGAAAACTGGGGAGGCCGACGATCGGCATCTCGATGCCGTGCTCGCGCAGAAAGTGCGCCAGCACAAGCTGCGAGTAGGCTCCGTCGACTCCCTGATAGACCGCTGTCATGCTCCCGGTACCCCTGATGCTTAGAAAAAGAACGAGTCCCCACTCTTCGGCGGGGACTCGTTCGTGCATTTATACGTGCTCTGTGCCGTCGTGCCGGCTAGACCTATGCGTGCGCGAATCCCCTTGGGCCCTGCAGGCCAAAGTAGTAATACCAATACGCAAAGCTAAAGCGGTTCAAAGTCACGTTGCGGCTATGCAACCATACCCTGGTGCCGGCTGTCAAGCGGACCTAGCGTTCGAGGATGCGTGTGAGCTCCGCCGCGATCTCCGATTGGCTATATCCACGGTGACGTAAGGAATCTATGAATCGTCCCGCGGCATCGGTGAGGGCATTGGTCCGGGCGCGGCGATCGGTCGCAGGTGTCTTGCTTGCCACACGCGTACCGCGCCTACCTTCGCTCACGAGCCAACCTGCATCTTGCAGATCGGCGTACGCGCGCGCAACGGTGTTTGGCGCAACACCGAGATCGCCGGCGAGCTGTCGTACGGTCGGCAACGGCGCATCCGGCGCGAGCGTGCCGCGCTCGATTGCCGCGCGAATCTGTTCGAAGATCTGTTGATACGGCGGCGTTTCGATTTGCGGATCGACCGCGATCAGCGGTTCGTTATCAGGCGCCATCGGGCCGCGGCGCCCGGCCGCGCACGTAGTCGATCGCGTACCAGGCCAGGAATGTTACGCCCAGACCCATCGATACGTAGAACGCATAGTCGTATACCGGAAGATCCACGGCATCGCGTGTCACGACCGCAATGAATACCGGGACGACCGCGTACGCGAACGTGAGCATCGAGCCGACGCGAACGCGCCGGATGCGGTCGTCGACGTACACTTCAAAGTCTGCGTCGTCGCCGGTGAGAACCGCTGCCATGCCCGCGATAGACCACGCGGAAATAATGATCGCGAAGCTCGAAAACGAAACGAGTAGCGCTGAAACGCGCAAGCTCGGATCGCTCAGAAAGAGCAAAGGTACCGTCGCCGCGACCAGCGCACCGACGAACGCAAGCGGCGGAACAACGCTAATCTGTCGCCGCGGCGCGAGCGAGGCGGCGCGGCGCTGACTGCGATTGCGGACGCCGGCAAAGAGCCATGCGAACGTTAGAGCGACGTCTGCACAGGCGAGGGCATAGGCGATCGCGGGTGTGACAATATGAGCCAGGCACATCACGCCGAAAAACAAATAGCTGAACGACGAGATGAGGATCGGCTTGCGACCGAGTCGTTCGAGCGGTTCACGGCGATCCAGCACGGCGCGCAGCCGCGGCGCGACGACCGGGTCCCGCAATTCAAGCCAAAAGTTGCATTTTAGAAGCTTCAGATGCCGGCTTGCGATCAAACCGGCGACACCAATGAGTATCAGGAAGATCGAGATGTACCAGTATGAAAATTGGTCCGCGTTCACGACAGCACCAACGTTCGCGAAGCAACGCGCAGGTAGATGATCAGCCACAGGATCAGCGCGAACCAGACGACATATCCGACGGTGGAAAAGTCCGTCGATCCTGTACTTATAACCGCGTAGAACGACGTGCAGCCAACGGCGACGATACAAGTCAATCCGGTTCGCCGAATGCGGCGCATTCGATCTAGCAGGAGCTCCGCCTCGACATCCTCGCCGGAGAGAAGCCGGGGTGCCGTTGCCAAACGCCACGCCAATAGGACCATCGCGATGCAGCAACCGGCCACAGCTATTGCCGAAACGCGGTTAGTCGCAGCAGAGAGGGACGGCAGGATCAAGAGCGTTGATGATGCTGCAAGCGCGATCCAGATCAGCAAAACGGGGTCGACCCGCGGCGCAGGTTGCAGCAGGGCCGCGCGCCGTCTGCGTGCGCGCTCGCGTTCTTCAACGAGCAAAATCGCCATACCCCGCGATGTGAGCGCGAGGCACAGGAGCGCGTAGCCTACGCCAGGCGATACTATGTGCACGGCGCACGCGCAGGCGGTAGCAAACAAGACAGCTGCAACCGCGTAGTCGGGCAAACCGGTCGCTCCGCGATCGCGCGCGTTTGCGGCTCGCGTCAGCCGATCTTCGTCGGGGTCGATCGCATTCGCGTGCATCCCTACCCACACACATCTGACAGTCGCCGCAAGGGCGCAGAGGATCACCAAAAGATTCAGCATCGCCATACCACCGTTTGTATCGACATGCTAATACAAAACGAGGCTTTGTGTCAACCCCTTAGAACAAACGTGGGAAACGGTCCCTCGACTACGCTTCGCTACGCTCGGGATGACAAGGATTCGTGAAAGACAGGCTGGGGGTTCTCGACGGGATGCGCGGCGTTGCCGTGCTGCTGGTGCTGTGGTACCACCTCTGGGAGATCTCGTGGCTGCCCGCGCCGTGGCCGTGGTTGCAATGGATTCCGGAGACCGGCTTCATCGGCGTGCCGCTCTTCTTCTTTCTCAGCGGCTTCGTCATCACGTTTCCATTCGTGCGCGCACAGCTCGCCGGCGAACGCCTCCCAACGTGGGGTCATTTCGTTTGGCGGCGCTTCATCAAAATCGTGCCCTCGTACGTGCTCTCGATCGCCGTTGCGTATGCAATTGGGTATGCAGCGCTCGAACGCGCCGGCGCGGCGCCGTGGCAAGAGATTCTTACACATCTGCTCTTCATCCACACGTGGTGGCAGTCGACCTACGGCTCCATCAACGGCGTGCTCTGGACGCTCGCTATCGAAGTCGAGTTCTATCTGATCTTCCCGCTCGTCTGGTGGTGCTTTTCGCGCCGCCCGCTCGTCACGTTTGTCGCGATGCTCGCGATCGCGATGCTGTGGCGCGTCCATGCGGCGCAGTGTTGCTACTACGATCAGATGCCGCTCCTGGTCGAAAACCTGCCCGGCTATCTCGACATCTTTGCGTGGGGCATGCTCTCCGCATGGATCTTCGCGCGCTTCGGCCACCATCTGCGCGCGCCGCGCATCGCCATCGGGATGCCGGTCCTCGCAATTGCCGGTGTCGTGCTCTGCTCCATGCTGCTCGTCGACATGTTCAATGGGCGTTCAACCGCGCAGTGGGAGACCGCCCTACAAATTTACACGCGCCCGCTCTATGGACTCGGCTTTGGCGCGATCGCCATCGGTTCGCTTGCTGCACCCGCGCTCTGGCAGTCGTTGCTCGCTAACGCACCGTTGCGCTTCATGGCGTTCATCTCGTATAACCTCTACCTCTATCACCAGATGGTCGCACGGATCATGGTGAACGCACACGTGCCGCCGTATCTCACCCACGACCCGCACGGCGATCCCGCCTGGCAGGTGCGCTATACGATCCTTGCCATCATCGCAACCATCGCACAAGCCACACTCGTGACCTATCTCATCGAACGCCCGCTCCTACGTTTGCCGCAACCGCGTCTCTTTTTCCACGCCCGCGGGCACTCGCCATGATGTGCGTTCCGAATGCGGCGAGAGTCTCGTCGAGGTCATTGTAGCGGTCGCAATCGTAGCGATCGCGGCAGGGGCGCTCGGAGCCGCCACCGTTGCAGCCACACACCACTTCGGCGCGGACCCGACCCAAAGTGCGCTCGAAGCGAGCGTCACCCGTGAAATGCGTATCGCCGTCGACGTGATGAAGTACCAAGGCGCGAGCCTCCCAAACGCAAGCGTTGCAATCGCAGTTCCGCTTCCGAGCGGGTCACCGCTTCCGGTCACCTACGCCGTTTCGAGTGCGACGAATCCCGACGGCTCGGTCAAGATCGTGCTTACCGCAACCGACAACAACGATGGCACCAAGAGCGCGACGCTCAGTCAAACGATCGCGGCACCGGCGCCGGTGCCTGGCACCCGTCTTCCCGCAGCAACGGGTGGAAGCGCACCGCAGTAATGCTCCTTCGCACGATGTTTCTAGTTGCGCTGCTCGTCATCGTCGCTGAAACGATCGTACACGGCGCAGCCGCGCTCGCGCAGGTTGCGCTTTACCAGCGCGCGCTCGACGCCGCGCGCACGGCTTTTGTTAGCGGCGTGCACGCTGCACAGGCTGCCGTTGTTGCCGGCACAACGCCCGCTCCCGTCGCTTCCTGCGCGTACGCCGACACTCACGGGTGCGAGATCGACGTGCAAACGACATTCACGGTGCCGACGCCGGGCGCTGCAGCAACGTCGTGCCCGGGGACCGCGTGCACGATCGTGCTCCAGGGCAACAGCGCCGTGGGGGAAGCACGCAAGGCCTTTGTGATCTCGAGTACTGTCAGTGCCGCGAGCGGTGCAATACTTGCGGCGCGCGCGGGCACGGTTACGTTTCGCACGTTCGCGACGGCTCCGTATGCCGCGGTCGTTGGTAGCGCCGACGGCACGCTCGACGCGTTGATGAATGGCGGTACGGGCGATGACGCGGGTGCCGCGAACACGTTAATTACGGTCGAGTACGATCTGGGCGGAGGCGGTGGAGCGACGTCCGGTAACGTGTGGCAGCCGGTCGTCGAGAGCCCGGCGTCAGCCGCGCCCGCCTGGGAACGCTAACCGATAAAACGCCGGACCGCTTCTGCGATGTCGTCAGGCGTCTCAATCGGCAAATTGTGCCCGGCATCCCGCAAGAGGACGAAGAGCGCGTCGTGAATCGCGCTTGCGACCTCGCGTTTCACGCGCGACGGCGGAGCGAGGGGATCGTTGCTGCCTGCAATTGCAAGCGTTGGCACGGATATCGCAGCTAGCCGATCGCTGAAATCGACACGGCCGCGCTCTTCTCCGCCAACCCAATGCTCGTACGATGCAATGAGCGCGTCATCAACGATGCGCTCCATCACCGGCGGCGCGATGTCGCGAAACATCGCGGCACGCTGGAACTGTTCGATGTGCTCGCGCGATCCATACGTCTCCATCGCGAGCGCACGACGCTTCGGTGTAAAGCGCAGCGACGTCGCCGAACCGGGCGCGACCAAGATCAGCCGCGCGAGATTCGCGGGCTGCTCCGTCGCGACGTATTGCGCCAAACGTCCGCCGAGCGAGTGCCCAACCAGTGTCACCGGCGCATCGATCGTGGAAAGCATCGTTCGAAGATCGCTTGCGTATTCCGCGAGGTCGTCGGGCGTGCGCGGACGATCCGAAAGCCCGCAGCCGCGGAAATCGAAGAGGTGCAGCGTGAATCGCGCGAGATCGAGCCGGTCGGCGACGTCGTACCACATGCGCCGCGAGGAGATCCAGCCGTGCGCAAAGAGCACGTGCCGCTCGCCGCTTCCGCGCCGTTCATAACACAGCGCAATCGAACCGTTTTTCACAAATTGCATGGAGCCACTCATTGCTGCTCGAAGTTGCGCTTAATCGTGCCGCGCCGCCTGCTCATCTACGGTGCTCTGCTGTACGTGGTCCTCGCCTGGTCGATCAATCACATCGTCGCCAAGCAGGTCATTTCGCAGATGGACCCTCTCGCTTTTACGTTTCTGCGCTTTCTCATTATGACGCCGCTCGTGTTCGTTATGGTGTTCGCAAGCGGCCGGCATTTGCACATCGAGCGCCGTGACATTCCAACCTTGCTATTGTGTAGTGCCTGCGGGTTTGGCGTCTATCAGTATCTATGGGTGCTCGGACTGGCGCGAACGACGCCATTTGCAACCGCATTGCTGGGTGCGACGACGCCGATCTTTACGCTTGCAATAGTCGCAATTGCCGGGCTCGAGCGCGTTCGTCCCGGCCGTTGGGGGGGCGCCGTGATCGCACTCCTTGGCGTTGCAATCTTTGAAGGTGCCTTCTCCGGCTCGGCGGGGGTACGCGTTGGCGACCTCTTGATTCTCGCCGCTGCCATGGTGTTTGCCGGGTACAACGTCCTCGGTTCACGGCTTTTGGCGCGATATTCGAGCCTCGAACTCCTTGCGCTCACACTCCCACTCGGGACGCTCGTGTTGATCCCCGGCGGCGCACCTGCGTTGCTTCATACGAACCTGCACGCGTTCGGCTGGGACATGTGGTGGCGTATCGGCTACGCGACGCTCTTTCCGATTCTGCTTACGTATCCGGTGTGGATTTGGGGTATCAACAAACTTGGCGCTGGAAAAGGCTCGATCATTGCGTTTCTCTTGCCCGTATTTACCGGCGTCTTGAGCGTACCGATCCTGCACGCGTCGTTCCCATCGCACGAAGTGATCGGCGCAGTCGTCTGTCTTGGAGGCATGCTTCTCGCGATTGCGTTCGGCCGCGCTATCCCAATCGATCCCCAAACTCAAGTAGCATTGGCTCCGCAGACCCTCGAGTGACGAACGCAATCGGCACGCCTTGTGCCGAGCCGATCGCCTGGCTGGGTTGATCTTGCGCGTGCACCTGCACATGCGCACCATGGGTGTCACCGGAGTTGCCGCAGTGGCCGATCTCGTCGCCGGCGTGGACGCTATCGCCGACACGAACGCTCACCGACCCCTGCTTCAAATTCGCGAGGATCACGTAGCCGCGCGGCGTTTCGATCGAAATGTAGTTTCCGAATGGCCGCGCGCGATTGCTCCGGCGTCCATCGGGCGGCGCATCCTCTTGCCGGTTTTCGACGTGCACGATCATACCGTCGCAGGGTGCAAGAATTGGTTGATCCCACGATTCGCCCGCATCGCGGATGAAATCGTAGGCAAAATACTGATCGCTGAGCGCTTGATGACGATTGTGGCGCGGATCCGGTCCGCCCGCGACAACACGCCACGTGTCAGCAAAGAGGGGCTGCAGCACGAGCGGATGATCGGAGGCGCGTGCGAGCCACCGCTTCGAGGCGGCACCGGTGTTGAAGCGGTGCCACAACAACACAGCGACGATCGCGGCAATGGCCAACCAGAACCCCGGTACTCCGATCGGTCGATCCCAAAACGCAGCGAACCCAAACGCCGCTGCGATGAGCACGAGAACGGTCAGCGTATTTGGCAGACGCACGTTGCGAGCAAGGGTCGGCTTCACGAACGCGTAAATCCTGCCGCATGGCAGTTTGCAACCGGTGATCGGCGTTGCTATTGGGCTCGCTGCGTTTCTCGCGCATATCGGGACGGCGTGGCGCTACGGCTACTTTCGCGACGAGCTGTATTTCATCGCCTGCGGCCGTCATCTCGCCTGGGGCTATGTAGATCAGCCACCGCTCGTTGCACTCGCAGCATGGCTCGCGCAACCCGCACACGACGCCTTGCTCGCGCTACGCCTCCTTCCATGTCTCGCCGCTGCGCTCACGGCATACGTCGCCGTGCAGATCGCGCGCGACCTTGGAGGCGGCCGATTCGCGCAGTGGCTCGCCGGCGTCGCGGTAGCGCTCACGCCCGCATACCTGTTGCTCGGTAATGTCCTTACGACCACGTCGTTCGAGCCACTCTCGTGGACCTTGGTCGTGTGGTGTGCGATCCGGCGCAATTGGCTGGGACTTGCTGCGGCAGCGACATTCGGACTGTACGGCAAATATTCGATGGCGCTGCTGCTTGCGGCGTTGTTCGTCGGACTCGTACTCACGATGGAGCGCCGCTCGCTCGCGACGCCGTGGCTAGCAATCTGCGCGACGATCGTTTTTGTTGCAACGCTGCCGAATCTATGGTGGCAAGCGGCGCACGGGTGGCCGTTCTTGGCCGTGTTGCAGGGTGACGCTGCGCATCGGCACGCCTTCAACAACGGTTTATTGCTCGAGTCGCAGAGCCTGATCGACAACGCGCGCTTGTTTGCGTCCGAGCAGTTGGTATATACGAATCCGCTGGCCGCGCCGGTGTGGCTATGTGGGTTGATCGCGCCGTTCACGTGGCGACGGCTGCGCGAACTTCGCTTTGTTTCCATTGCGTATGTCGCGCTGTTCGTTGCAGCTGTCGCACTCGAAGCCAAGGGCTACTACATCATCGGGATCTACGGCGCCTTGCTTGCTATCGGCGCGGTCGTGGTCGAACGCGCGGTGACGTGGCTGCGGAGCGCGGCGTTCGTCGCGCTTACGGTTAGCGCGGTGGCAACGCTGCCGATATCCATTCCAGTTTTGCCGATCGACGGATTCATCGGTTATTCGCAGATGCTCGGACTCACGGGCCGCGGCGCGGACGCGCACGTGTTCCAACCGATCTACGCCGAGCAATTCGGCTGGGATCGTCTCGCGCGCGATGTTGCTTCCGTCTATACCACGCTACCGAACCGCACCGATGTCGCGATTTACGCCGACACATATGCCGATGCGGGCGCGATCGACTTCTTCGGACCGGCCTACGGATTACCGAATGCAATCAGCAGCCAGAATAATTATTGGCTCTGGGGCACGCATGGCTATAGCGGAAAGACCATCATCGCCATCGGAGCGTCGCGCATCGACCTCGTGAAGCAATACTATCGTTCGTGCAAGCTCGCGCGCTCTTCAAACGAGCCGCTCAAGTCGGTCGTCGAGGGGCCCGCACCGATCTTCGTGTGCACCGGCGCGACGATGCCACTCGAGCAAATCTGGCCGCACCTGCGCTGGTACGGCGCTTAGGCTTCTATTCCACCGGGGACGACGAGCGCGACGCCGTTCTTGTCACCGCAAATCAAGTCGAGCGCTGCCTGCGCGACCTCGTCGACGGTTGCGATGCGGCCTTCGGGATTCATCAGCGCCAGACTCGTACGCGCGGCGTCAGGCGTTGCGCCCGTGTGCTGCACGATCTTCTCGATCGCCTGGTGCATCATCTCGGTCTCGGTATAACCCGGGCAAATCGCATTCGCAGTAATGCCGGTCCCATCGAATTCCGCTGCCACCGCACGCGTAAAGCCGACGACACCATGTTTGCTCGCGCAGTATGCGGAGATGTAGGGCGCGCCGTAGAGTCCGGCAATGCTTGCGATGTTGAGAATGCGGCCCCACTTCGCGATCACCATGTCTTGTGCGGCTTCGCGGCTGCACAGGAACGTGCCGGTCAGATTTGTCGCGATGACGCGCTCGAAAAGTGCAAGCGACGTACGTACGAGCGGAGCCGAATCGGCAATGCCCGAGTTGTTAACGAGGATTTCGATTGGGCCATTGGCCTCGCGGCAGAGCGCAAAAGCCGCGCGCACCTGCTCTTCGCTGCTAACGTCGGCTTGCGCCGTCGTGAACGCTGCGGCGACACCCGAGGGTTGACGGCTGACAACGGAGACCCGCGCGCCCTCGTGCGCGAGGGCCCGCGCAATCGCTTCGCCGATACCGCGGGCACCGCCGGTCACGAGCGCATGCTTCCCGGAAAGAATCGTCGTGGGGCCGCTCACGTCGGGGAATACCCGTCGACCGCGCTGTATGTATCCATGGGAGATACGACAACGCGGTTGCACAAGGTAATCTCGCGCAAACGGATCCAGTAACGTAACGGCGGGGCCGGAGTCCCCGCTCCGAACATCGACTCGGTCCGCTCGACACAGGGTGTATCGCGCTGGACTGGCCGTTCGTGACACCCCGGTTCCAGGAATGAACTTCGCCGCCTCATAAAGGGCGTTTTAGATGCAGTCACGGCTCCGCTTCCTGCTTCCCGCCATCCCCTTTGCGGCACTCTCCGTCGCAGTGCCGTTCGTCAATCGCGTCGAGCCGCGCATCCTCGGCCTCCCGTTCCTGCTCGCCTGGATCGCGTTTTGGGTGATCGTAACCCCCGCATGCATCTGGACGCTTGGCCGCATCGAGAAGCACTGGTGAACGCAGCGCTCGCCCTCGGCATCGTTGCCGTCATTGTCGTCGGCACCGTGACGTTTGCATTCCTGAGTTTGCGCCGCTTTACCATGTCGCCGCAAGAGTACATTGTTGGCGGACGCGGATTCGGCGCGGTGTTTTTGTGGGTGTTGCTTGCCGGCGAAATCTACACCAGCTTCACGTTTCTTGGCGCTGCAGGATGGACGTACACCTTCGGAGCTCCGGCCTTTTACATCATGGCCTACGGCACGTGCGGCTACATCTTCTACTACTTTCTCTTCCCTTGGATTTGGCGTTTAGGTAAGCAGCACAACCTGCTAACGCTGCCGGATTTGATCCAGGTTCGTTATAACAATCGCGTGCTCTCGACAATCGTCTCGATTATCGCGGTCGCCGCGTTGATTCCGTACATCACCTTGCAACTCTCGGCGCTCAATACGTTCCTCACCGTGGCGGGCCACGGAGTGATCGATCCGGTCGCCGGAGCATGCGTGGCATTCTTGCTCATCATCGCGTTCGTCTTCGTGACCGGACTTCGCGGCACGGCGTGGGCGAGCATCATCAAAGATGCGCTTGTGATCGGCGCGCTGATATTCGTCGGCGTGGCGATTCCGATTCAATTCTTCGGCTCGCCGGCAACGCTCTTCGATCAAGTGCTGCGCGCACATCCCGATCATCTGGTTCTCGGCGCGCTCACCGCGCCGAAAGGATCGCTTTGGTACGTCTCGACCGTGTTCCTGACCGGTCTCGGCTTCTTCTCCGGTCCGCAGTCGATCGCCGCGATCTTCAGCGCGAAAGATGAAAATGTGCTGCGGCGCAATGCGATGTTCTTGCCAATCTACCAGTTGATCTTGCTGCTCGTGTTCTTTGCGGGGTTCTCCGCGCTGTTGATCGTTCCGGGACTCAAGGGCCCGGCAGCCGATCAATCGTTTCTTGCCGTCGTGTCGCGCTACTATCCGACCTGGGTGCTGGGCTTTGTAACGGGCACCGGCGCCTTGTGCGCCCTCGTGCCCTCGACCGCGTTGCTACTCAGTTCGGCGAGCGTCGTCGCGAAGAATATTTTCGGCGATCTGTTCAACATCGGCACCGACGATCGTGGTCGGTTGCGCGTCACGCGCGCGATGGTCGTGGTGTTAGGACTGGGCGCGCTTGTACTGTGGCTCTTCTATCGCTCGCAACTGGTCGATTTGCTGCTGCTCACCTACAACGGCATCTCGCAGTTCATGCCTGCGTATCTGTTCGGAGCGTATTGGAAGCGCGTAACAACCGCCGGCGTCGCTGCCGGTATCGTGGTCGGCATCACGATCGCACTCGTGCTGGCCGGTAGGGGCATTGCGCCCTACGGTCTCAACCCCGGATTCGTCGGCCTCGCGGCCAACATCATCGTGCTCGTTGCAGTATCGCTACTGCGTCAACCGGACCGCGAACCGGTCCCCGCCTAACGCGCGCGCGAGCACGTATCGACCGAGGTGATCGTTTTACCACCCATGCGCACGGTTCCGTGCAGCGTGTACTCCCTTGCCGAGACGCGGTCGAACCTCACGGCAATGCTTGCGTCGGGATAGACGCTGCGGTAGGCAATGTGGTTCGGATCCTTGCCGGTCGCGCGCATGGTTGTGGCGTTTCCCTGGTCGTCGATAACGACCGCCGTCCAGCCTTTGCGGTGCGGGTCATAGGCGACTAACTCTTCGTCGCCGCCGGCTGCCGATGAAGCGATCTGCCGCAAAATCCGGCCGTTGCTATCGTACGCGTACGTAGCAACGTAGGCCAGATGTTCCGCTCCCGCACGGTACGTGCAGTTCCACGTGCCGACGAGATAGTGCAGCCCGGCAAGCGGCGTGGCCGTTACCGGCAACGCCGCTGCAAGCACGAGGGTCGCGAGCGTCATAACGATACTCCCTTACAGACTAGTAGCTCGAACGTGACTGAAAACAGTCGCGGCAATACACCGGCTTGTCGCCGCGCGGATCGAACGGCACCTCGGCCACTTGGCCGCAGTTGCTGCAGGTCGCCGCAAACATCTCGCGCGCACGCGCGGGACGCTCGCCCCCACCGGTCATGCCGCCACCCCCGCCGTTTTGCGAACGCATGGCTTTGCGTGCGGAACGACAGTCGGGGCAGCGGTTGGGTTTGTTCTGGAATCCTTTTTGTTCGTAAAAGCGTTGTTCACCGGAACTGAAGACGAACTCGCGGCCACAGTCCACGCAGTTCAGCATCTCATCGACGTACACGAACGGGTAACTCCTTTAGCGGTCAACTCCGAGAACGGAATCGAAGGTCTCTTCGAAAAAATACAGCGGCCCGATCAAAAGATAGACCAGATTCTCCAAAAATTTCGGTTTGGTTCCTTCGAACCGGTGACCGACCAATTGGAAAATCCATCCAATGACAAGCGCTGCGAAGTTGATCTCCCACGGAAGCCGTATAGCGATGAAATAGATAATTGCGAATAAAACCGTGGAGATCAGTGCGCCGCGAGGATCGATGGAAGCGTAGTATAGGAGCGTCGCAATGCCGGCTACGATCGCGAGATCGATCGGCCCAAGCGCTACCAAGTGCAAGAGCCCCATCGTCCCAAGGAGGATCAAGGGAATGCCAACCGCGTGACACGCGCGGTTCCGGCGATCCGCGTGGTACGCGGCATATTCGGTAAAGAGCTCGGTCTTGGTCATGGAAAATGTGCCCCTCTCGGCGTTCGGCGTTCTCCTACTCGTGCAGCGGCGGTCCCTGCCGGGGGTGGGCCTCGCTCTCGCAGAACCTCGTGGCATGCCAGCCACAATAACCGTTCCCAAGCAGCTTACTGACGATGTGGTCTCGATCCGCCGCGACTTGCACATGCACCCCGAGCTTGGATTTCGCGAGCATCGGACCGCCGGCCTCATCGCCGATCGCCTGCGGACGCTCGGGTATGAGGTTCATGACGGCATTGGGACAACCGGCGTAGTCGGAATTCTCAAAGGCCGCAAGCCCGGCAAAACGATCATGCTCCGCGCGGATATGGATGCGTTGCCGATTCTCGAAGAGCGCGATCACGCGTACCGCTCGCAAACCGACGGCACGATGCACGCCTGCGGCCACGACGGCCATGTCGCGATTCTCCTTGGTGCAGCTGCGTTGATCGCGGATCGCCGCGACGAGATCGCCGGAACGGTTGCGCTGGTCTTTCAGCCCGCCGAAGAAGGCCTTGGCGGGGCTAAAGCGATGATCGACGACGGCATCATCGAGCGCTTCGGCATCGAGCGCGCCTACGGATTGCATCTCTCGACCAAATATCCGACCGGCCTGCTCGGTTTTCGCGAAGGGCCGATGTACGCTTCGAGCGATTCGATCGAGATCGACGTCGTTGGTGTCGGCGGCCACGGATCGGCCCCCCAAGATGCGATCGACCCGATCTACACGGCGGCAAACTTTATCACCAGCGTGCAACAAGTTGTCTCGCGCAAGGTCGATCCGCTCGAACCGGCGGTTGTGACGATCGGTGCGATCCACGGCGGCACGACACATAACGTGATTCCGCGCACCTGCTCGATGCTCGGCACCGTGCGCGCCTTTAGCGACGACGTGCGCAGCGCGATGCCGGAGCGCATCGAGCGCGTACTGCGCGCCTGCTGCGACGCTTCGGGCGCGACGTACGACTACAAGTACCTATGGCGCTATCCGGTCACGGCAAACGACCCGGAGCAAACCCAATATGCACGGGCGCTGGCGGTCAAGACCGTCGGCGAATCAACCGTCGTCGATGCGACCGCGCTGATGGGCGCTGAGGACTTCTCGTTCTTTGCGCAACGCGTGCCGTCGTGCTTCTACACCCTCGGCTGTAGCGGTGGCCCGCAGACGAGCCATCCGCACCACTCGAGTCTATTCGATATCGACGAGCGCGCGCTGCCGAGCGGCGTCGCGATGATGACGGCCTTAGCGCTCGACGCGCCGCGCCACGCTCCCTAGCCCACATGGCACCGGTGATTCCGGAAGTTATCGAGCACCCCACCCCGGCGCAGGTTCTCGAGATCATCACGCGCGCCGTTTTTCAGGCGGGCGTGAAGTGGTCGCAAATCGCGCAACATTGGGACGCATACGGCGAGGCGTTCGCACATTTCGAGGTCGCGCGGGTTGCAGCGTTCGACGCGCTCGACATCGAACGCGCGCTCGAGTATCCCGGCATTCTGCGCGTCACAAAAAAAGCGAAGGCCACCGTAACAAATGCGCAGGCGCTGCTCGCACTCGAACGCGAGCGCGGCAGCTTCCACAACTATGTCGCAGCCTTCCCCGACTATGCGACGCTCGCCAAGGATATGCGCAAGCGTTTCGCCTTTCTCGGCGATATGAACGTGTGGTACGTGCTCTTTCGCTGTAGCGAACCAGTGCCGAACTTCGAGACGTGGGTGCAAACGATTCCGGGCGAGCATCCGCGAATGCGCGAGATGGTCGCGCTTGCGCGTGAAGCGGGACGCTCGCCGGAAGTCTAGCTATCCGGCGGCTGCGTAGTACCTCCAGCGCGGGGACTCGCGTTCGGATTCGGCTGCCTCGGTTGCGGCCGCACAAGATACAGTCCGTAGGCTGCGTTGTAGTTCAGATCCGGTTGCATGATGCCGTCCCACCCGGTTGGGACGAGCTCTTGGGGCGTCGTCGCCGCAACACGACCGCAGTACAGCAACGAGAACACCATCGCGGGGTCGCCCGGCGCAAGGTCGTACCAGGTGCCGTTCTTCGCCGTGTGCGCGGTGATCGTCCAAAGATGTGGGGCCGTGCCGTTCGCAAAGTACGCGTGTAGTTCGCCGAGCGCTTGGGTGGCGGTGTTCTTCATATCACCCGTGCATTCGGTAGCCACACGTACTTCGAACGGATCCTTCGGCGGCGTCTTCGGCAACGTGTAGACGCGGAAGCTCTCCTGGCCCGCCTGCTGTTGTCGCGCGACTGCGTAGAGGCCGACTGCTGGCATGAACGTGATTGGCGGCAGGCCGAACACCGTATTCGGCGGCGCATAGAGGTGACGGCCTGTGATGTCGTCCTGCTGCACGATGTGGAACGGCAAGCATCCAAAGAAGACGCGAATTGCGCCACCACCCGCGCCACCTCCGGCACCGCGTCCGGCGCCGCGTCCAGGAGCTGCACTGGCGCGCGGCTGCGGCGTGACCAAGAGCTCCTGCGACGCAAGGCGTGCCGCATTGGCTGCATTCGTGAAATGTGGCACGATCGAGAGCGCGTAGGTGTCTCCCAGACCGTGATAGGTTACCGTTGCGTCGGTGATCGCCGGCGCCGGCATCGTGGCGGGATAGCCGTTCGCCGTTTTGGCAGCTTCGATCTGTGCGACGTACGCTTTGAGTTCAGTCGATAGCGTCAACGCGAGTGCGTGCGCGTCGGATGGACAACGCTGATCGTCTGAGGCGACGTCGAGCGGATTCGTGGGTGCCGTGCTCGGTAATGGTTGCGGACGGAATCCGCCGCCACCCGGGCCGCCCGCGCCACGCCCACCGCCGCCGGGCGCAGGCAGCGCCTGTGCGACGTGCGTGTTTCCAAGCGCGCCCGGGCCGTATTTTACCGTGTACGTGACGGTATAGCTGCGCGGCGTAAGCGGACGCGCGACGTTCGGCACGATCTGCCCGCTCTGCGTGTAGAATGGCACGGCGTTCGCGTAGCTCGAAAAGATCCCAGCATAGGTGCCGAAGACGTTGCTTGCCGCGACCGTCAGATTGCCTCGGCTGAACGTCACGTTGACCGCCGCATCGAACTGCGTATATGCGGGCAGATTGTTCGAATTGTTGCGACCGTAGTACATCGCATCTGCGAGATATTCGATCGCCGAGTGGCGCGCCTTATAATCGAGGATTACGCCGGCATGTTGCAACGGCACGTTCGGCAATTGCTGCCCCGACTGCGTGATCGAATACGGATTGTCGATCAGCGGTGAATTGGAGATTGCTTGCGAAACCGTTGTATTCCAGAACGGCTGGACGATCAGATTTCCGAACGTCCCGTATCCGGTGATTTGCACGCCTTGATAGAGACGGTTGACGCCGGCCACGGGCGTGCTGAAGTAGAGCTGGCTCGGACCGAACGGCACGTTACTGCCGCAACCGGCCGTGCTCTGGAAGACCTGTTGCACGGCCGCGATGTACGACGGCGAGAGCGTCCCGTTCGCAAGAAGGATCGTGCCGTTCACGTCGGTCGGCAGCAGCGTATTCTGCTGCATCTGGCGGTAGAGCCGAACGGAGAGATCGCCGCCGATCCAACTGCGCGTGTATGTGAGATTCGCTGATGTAGAGGAGCTCGCTTCGGGAGCAGCGCCCGGTGCGTTACCGAACGCGACGCTATCTGCGCCATCGCATGTGAAACGCAGCGCCGCCGGGTCACTGAGAATCGTCGAGCGCGACTGCTGACCGGGCGAACCCTGCACCGTGTATGTCGCCGTATACGTGTCGTTCTTCGTCGGACGCCACGTTGTTCCAAGCGACCCGAGCACGCCGCCGAAACCGCCGGTCGCTTGAGTCGCGCCGAGCGATGTTGAAAACGAGAGGTGCTCGTTCGAGTGGATCGAGTCGGTGATCTCGGCTGCAGCGTAGTTGCTGTGCTGAAGATTCGTGTAGTAGGGCGTCGCGGGTTCGTTGAGCGGGAAGGTCTGCGACGTTCCCCACGAGCCATACGCGGTAAGTGAAATCGTGTGTCGTTGTGCAGCTGGCAGAATCGCGTTGAGCGTGAAGCCGTGGCTATTGCTTAGACCAGATGAACCGATCGGTGACGCTTCACCGTCCACGAAGCGATCGAGTTCGTCACCCAGCGACGTCGAGTTGTTTCCATAAAACGTCGCTTGAAGTGAGGTCGCTCCGAGCAAGAGATCGTCCGTCACCGAGAACAAGCTCACGCTTCCGGCAGAATAATTGTTTGGTCCGTAGCCGCACGGAATGTCGTTGTATTGTAATCTCGCGCAGGCAATATTCGTGACGTGATTCGAGGTCAGGACCATTCCAGTGATCGTCTGCGAATCGCCAAACTCGTAACGGAATCGTGCGGACGAGCCGAAGCTGTTCGAATCGCCGTTGTGATCGTATGCCAAACCGCTCGCGTCGGTGTAGTACAGGCCGTCGAGCCAACTCGTCGCGAGACCGCCGCAAGCGTTGAGCGCGACGCCAACCTTCCCGTCCGAACCCGTCTCCGCGACTTGCCAACTGTTGCGCCCAATCGATCCCAGCATCAAGGTATTATAGGACTCCCACGAGAGCGTTGGCTGCAGCGTGGAGAAGTTCACGCCACCGGCGAGACCGCCGAGTTGCGGCCCGTTACGGACGCCGGCGCCGGCGAACAAGCAGGTCGCATAGTTGCGAAGGTTACCCGCTGACCCCGGGGCGTTCAGCGGAATTCCGTCGAGGGTCAGCGCGGTTTGACTTGCATCCTCGCCGTCGAGCGAGATCGTCTGCGCGGCGTCGGAATCGTCGCTGCTCGTCTGCACCGAGACACCGGACAGTTTATTCAGCGCATCGGCCATATCGCTCGACAGCTTGCGCACGGCGGAATCCGGGCCGAATGAGTTTGAGGAGATCGCAGCCGACGAACGGGCTTCGACCGTGCCGATGACTTTCAGTTGCGTCGAAACTGCAAGCGCAACACTAACGGTTACATAGTTGCCGTTGATGATCTCAAACGACGCCGATGTAATCGTCTGATAGTCGCGGCGAACGACGCGTGCGCGATAGATGCCGTCTGGAACTTCAGTGAAGACGACCAGCCCTTCTTTGTCCGTGAATTCGCTCGTGACAACCGGCCCATCGAGGACGACCCGCGCGAGCTCGATCGGCGCCTTGGTGGCCTGATCGACAACGACGATGCGAATCGAGCCCGAGTCCTCTTGCTGCGCAGATGCGGTGAGCGGTACGAGAAAAGGCATAAGGGCAGCAGCAAGCATGGCTGCGATAAGGCGCTTCATGATTCGCAATGATTCTACGTTGTGGGACCTTGAGAAAAGCTGGGCGTCTACTAGATCGTGATCGTAACGGTTGTACCCTGCGCGGGGGCACTATCGATACCGATTGAGCCGCCGGCGCGCTCGACGGCGCGCTTTGCGATTGCAAGGCCAAGGCCGCTGCCGACCATCTCGCCGCGCTGGTCACCGCGATAAAAGCGCTCGAAGGCGTGCAGCCGCTCGGACTCCGTCATGCCCGGTCCCTCGTCGCGTACGGTGATCGTCGTGTGGCCATTGTTGCGAATCGCTCGCAGATGAATGGGGGCATCCGGCGCGTACTTGAGCGCGTTTTCGACCACGTTCCACAGTGCTTCGCCGAGTTCGGTGCGATCGCCCATCACTGCGTCCGCCCCCTCGACGCTGTAGTCGATCTCACGCGTCTCGTCGAGCCGCCGGGCGGCATCACATTGGTTACGCAGCAGTTCAGCCAAATCGATCGCTTCGGCGTGCGGCGGCGTCTCGGAGTCGAGTCGAGCCAGCCGCATGAGCCGATCGATGAGGCCACGCATGTGCTCCTTCTCGATCGACATCGTCGCTAAGATCTGCCGAGCGATCGTCGGTTCGGCCACCGCCCCGCGGCGCAGCACATCGATATAGCCGCCGATCACGGTCAGCGGCGTGCGCAGCTCATGCCCCGCGTCTGCAACAAATTGGCGCATGCGTTCCTCGGTCTCGCGCCGTTCACTCATCGCGCGCGCAACGCTCGCCGCGGCGTCGTTATAGGCTGCTGTCAGCGTGCCGATCTCATCGCCGCTGTAGACGAAGCGTCGCTGCGTAAAGTCACCGCCGGCGAGCGCGTTGAGCGACTCGGTGAGATCGTTGATCGGCCGCAGCGTCTGGTAGGCAAAGTGGCGGCCAACAAACCATGAAATCACAATCGCAACCACTGCAATCGAAACGACCACCCACCAATACGGAACGAGCAGTAACAGCGGCAGCGGTAACGACTGAGCAAAAGCAACATAGCCGCCGTTCACGACCGCGATCGGACCAAAGCCGTCGGGCGGGAGCGGACCGCGGCCGGAACGCGGAAACGGAAACGGTCGCGGCGGCGCGCCGCGTGGCGGCGGCGCGAGCCAGCGCGACAATATGCGCGGGCGCAGCGTCTTGTCGCCGGCGAGATAGTTGCCTTTGTTATCGAAGACGGTCACACGCAATCCCGCAACGCCTAGCTCGCTGACGAGCTGTGGCGCGGCCTGCTTCAGCGAGACGCCGTTAGCGTGAAATTGCTCGGCAAGGTTGCGCGCCTGTTCGTGGCGCGCGGTAATGATATCGCTGCTGAAGTTGGCGAGATAAATCACGAGCGCGACGCCCGACGCGAGCATGACTACCACCACGGTGATTCCCAGCAGCACCGCATAGAGTGCCGAGAGCCGTGAGGCGACCGAAAGCTTCATACCCGGTTTAATTTTGCTGGGAAAGGCCGTACCCTACTCCGCGCACCGTTCGAATGAAAGAACCGCGCTCGCCGGGGCGGTCGATCTTCGCCCGTAAGTATGAGATGTACGTCTCGACGATGTTCGGGCCGCCTTCAAAGTCGTGACCCCAGACGATCTCGAGCAAGTGATCTTTGCTGAAGACCCGGCGCGGCTCGCGCATAAAGACGGAAAGCAGATCGAACTCGCGCTGCGTGAGGTCGACGGCTTCTTTACCCCGGACGAATTCGCGCGTTTGTGGATTAAGCGCGAGGTCGCGCCAGCGCAGCACGTTCTCTTCGATCAGCTGCGGGCGACGCAACTTGGCTTGTAGTCGCGCGATCAACTCTTCAAAGACGAACGGCTTGACCAGGTAGTCGTCGGCGCCTGCCGTGAGACTCTGGACCTTATCGTCGGTTCCGCCTTTGGCGGTGAGCATGACGATCGGCGCCTGTGTGATCTCACGAAGCTTCGGCAGCAACGAGATGCCGTCGATCTTCGGCATCATGATGTCGAGCACGATGACCTCCGGATCGAAACGCCGGACCAGATCGATCGCCGCGACGCCGTCGCAGGCGGATTGAACGTCGTAGCCTTCGCGTGAGAGCCCGAGCTCGAGCATCTCGCGGACCATCCGGTCGTCATCGACGACGGCGACGCGGGCATGCTGTGCAGTAGTAATCATGGCTAGGCCTTACCTTGGGGCTTCGCCCTGAGAAGGGGCTGAACCAGGCGAGAAAATCGAGTTAGGCGGCGCGGAGCGGCGAGGGCCAGCGGACATAGCTCTGGCCAGAGATGAGCGCGGCCTGACGAATACTCTCGATCGGATGCACGACCAGCGTCACACACTCACGGCGGAGCGCAGCAGTTAGCATCTCGTCGGGAAGCCAGCGGGCGAAGACGTGGACCTCGGCCGTCTGCGCGGCATGCGCTAAGAGGGCAACCACGTCGGCGAGGGTGCACTCGCCCCGCTCTAAGAGCGGCGCGACCAGCTCCGCCTTGACCCGGGCGCCGTTCCAGCCCGTCGCGAAGACGACGAGCTTCGAAAGTTCGGTGAGGCTGCGGGACTCGAAGTCGACCAAGGCCGCCCGCACACCCGCGGCAATCGCCGCGTCGGTCTGCGCGTGCAGGGTTGCCGCGGCGATGCTGGCTTTAGGGCCAGCGGTAAGAACCGCGCCGGAGCCGATTACGTAGTCGTTCATGCTCGCAGTATGGCTTCGGAAAGTGCCACCTGTATGGCGCTACCGGAAAAAAATTAAGGGGCGCCGCTTTACGACGCCCCCGCCCACCACCCGGTAAGCAAATTTCCCTCCACGTGCCAGGACGTGCTACGCGGAGGAAACGTTAGTATGCGACGGAGCCACCACGCTCACGCGGCGCGCGAACATGCCGAGCATGACGTCGACGACATCGGGATCCCACTGCGATCCGCGTCCATCTTGTAGAATCTGGAGCGCCTGACGCGGGGTGACCGGTTGCCGGTAGGGTCGCTCGCTAATCATCGCGTGAAACGCGTCGGCCACGGCCACGACGCGGGCTTCGAACGGAATGCTCGTTCCGTACAGCCCGTCGGGATAGCCCGCTCCGTCGAAGCGCTCGTGATGTGCGCGAACGATGATTGCGCAGCGCTGCAGTGAGGGAATTTGATTGAGGATGCGTGCGCCCGCGGCGGAATGGTCGCGCATGACGTCCCACTCATCGATCGCAAGCGGCGACGGCTTGAGCAGGATATGATCGGGGGTCGAAATCTTGCCGATGTCGTGCAGCAACGCGCACAGCGCGATGAATTCGGTGTCCTCGGTGCGCAAGTCCATCGCGGTCGCCAAGCGTCGCGCCCACTCGGCAGTCGCCTTCGAGTGGCAACAGGTCCCGTAGTCGCGTTCGGCCAGCATCCCGAGCAGCGCCGTCGTGGCTTCCACGCTCGGATGTTTCTCGGCCTCGTCGGCGTCGCTGCCGAGCGCGCCGCGCTCGACCTCGCCGGCGAGCACATCGAGGAACGCCAGCAAGCGCCGCTGGTCGACCTCGAATGCACCCGCCGCCAGCCCGATCGTATGGGTCGCGGCTCCGGTTATATCAACCACACCCGCGCGACCCACGCGCACTGACTCGCGCTCTGCCCACACCGCAAGGCCGACCGGCTTGGCCAAGGTCAGTGACAAACACAAACGGTCGAGCAGCACCGCTAGCGTCTGTTCGATCCGCGCGTCTCCGGTCAAAGAGGGAATGGTCACATGGTCGGCTGCTGTACGCGCCAACGCTGGAATGTTTTGTCCGAGGGTCGCCCCCAGGGCGGTTAGTGTTCGAACGGCAGACATAGGGAAAGAAACCTGAGTCGTCTTACGACGCCACGGTTAATCTACGGTGGGGGTCAGGTCGCAGCAGACGAGGATTGCGGCGATAACGAGAGCAGTGACCATGTGATTAGAACAAGCCTTTCAAGCAGGTGCAGCGTTGCTCTCACGATACGTCCTGGACAGGGCCGAAGGCCCTACTGAAATTTAAGTAGGACCGTTACTACCCTTCGCTCAAGAGCCCGCTGCGCCGTGCGGCGGCGATGGCCTCTGCCCTCCCATGGCAGCCAAATTTTTCGATGATATTTTGAATGTGCGTTTGCACGGTATAGACTGACCGGCCTGTTTCGGCCGCGATTTGTTTGGGCGTGAGCCCGGCAGCGAGGTCGCGCACGACGCGTAGCTCCTGCGGGGTCAAGCTGATGGTCGTCTCCGGCGCGCGCGCGTCTTCGAGGTGCTTTGCCACCCGCTCCACGTAGCGGGCGTAGCCGCCGAACCCAAATTGGCGGATCGCGTCGATCGCCGCCTCGAGCTCGTCGGGTACGTAGGATGGATTCTTGGCCGCGCGAGCCAAAATTTCCGCGGCGTTGCGCATGCAATGTCCCGCTTCATGTGTGCTCTGGCGTCTGCGTTTGAGCAGGCGCGCTGCGGCGGTGTGCCGGCCCGCCACGACCTCGGCCAACACCAGCATCGCGAGCGCAAAGTCAAAAACCACGCCACCCGAGTACTGCTCCGAGGGGATCTCGCCGTCGAACAGCGCCAGCGTCTCCGTTACTACTGCAGCGCTGTCTTTCGCGCGCCCGTCGAGCGCGAGCACGAGCGCATAACTCGCGCGAACGAGCGCACGGTCCGAAATGTGAAACTGCCGATCGATGACGCTACCGAACAGACGGTGCGCATCTGCATAGCGCCCCGTCCAGGCATGCCGATGCGCTTGGCTCGACGCGAGATACGTGCTAAGAGAAATCCCACGCGAATCGTGTTCGGCGAGTTGCTTTTCAATCTGTGCGGCCCGCTCAGCGTTGCCACGCCGCGTCTCCAAACTCAGCATCGTCAGCAGCGCATTTTGCAGGTCCACATAGTCACCGGCACGCGTTGCAGCCGTGGCGGCTTGCTGCGCAAACCACAGGCTTCTCGCCGAGTCGTTCTCGGCCAAGAGCGCGTGGTTTGAGAGATTCTTAAAGGAACGCGACGCGATACTCCACAGCGCGCAACGCGACGCCAATTCGGCCGCTTCCGACCAACGCTCGCTTGCGCGTTCGGGCTCACCGATCGCGCTATGCGCAACGCCAAGTCGAAACGATATGCGCGCCAGCCACTCGTCGCTTTCCAGCGACGCGGCTCCCGCCTGCGCCGACGCCACCAAACGTCGGGCTTCGGCCAGATCGCCGGTTGTCGCCCGCCACTTTGCAACAAGCGCTTCCCCTTCCGCGCGAATCGGCGCAGGCAAGGCTGGCTCGGCTAGCAGCGTCGAGAGCAGTTCGATCGGATTCGTTTCGCGGTTGCTTCGATGCACCGCGAGCCGCAATGCCAGCTGGCCGCGCAATTCCAGCGACGCGATTGCGGTCACGGCGCGAGCGATCTTGCGGTCGCCTTCGTCGTACCGGCCACGCGTGATGTCGAGCAGTCCGCGCAGGCCCAAAACGACCGGATTTCTTTCGTACGCATTGCCCAGCGCTGCAGCTGTAAGCACCTCGAGATCGTCAGCGAAGCCGCTGTCGAGCAACCGAATACCGTGCGCCGACAGCAGCCGCAACGCATCGTCCGGAGAGCTCGAATCGACGTACAGGCGCAGCGCTTGTATGATGCTGCCGTTTTCCTCAAGCACTTGGCCGAGGCGCGCAAGACGCTCGCGCTGTGCTCCGCTGCCGCGAAGTTGCACTTGATGACGCGCAAAGTCGCGGAACAGATCGTGTAAGCGGTATCGGCCCGGTTCGTATTCATGGATGAAGGCAACACGCGCCCGCAGGTCTTCAATGAGCGCTGCAGCTTGATCGAAGCCGGCGGCGACCATCACATCGAGGTCGATCTCGGGGAGCATCGCCGCCGTCTCGATGAATTGCTGTTCATCGGGGCCGAGCGTTTGATACACTTGCTCGGCGAGGTAGCGATAGATCATCTCGCGCGTCATCGACGAGATGTTGCGCAGATCCACCGAGCGGGTCGACGAACGCAGCGCGAAGGTCATCGCGGTCGCCCAGCCGTCAGTGAGTTGCAGCAACTCGGAGAGTTCTTCGTCACGCACCCCGAGCTTGAAAGCGCGCGCCGCCTCTTTGGCCTCGTCAATCGAAAACTTCAGATCGTGTTCGTCGATTGCGAGATCGCTCTCGCCGTACGCGAGCCAGGTGCCGATCGGCAAGCCACTGGTCGCGCGCGACGCGATGATCCACTGCACGCGGCCTTTAGTCCGCTCGATCAACGAAGTGAGGAATCGGGCGACTTCGCGGTCGGCCTGTGCTACTTGTAAATCGTCGATAGCGATGACGCCGCGATACGAGCGCAAGTGGGAATGCATCCACAGCGCGAGATCGGCGCCGGGCGACGGCGAATCAGCGTTCTTTTCATACGCACCGGCAAGCGTGCCGCGCACATCCGGCGCAATCTCGGCGACGGCATCGGCGAAGCCGCGCAAAAAGCCCAGGAGTCCCGCGTTCTCACTGAGCACGTCGTAGCGCACGTGCTGTTCCGAAAGCGAATCCAGGTAGTGACGGAGCGCTACCGATTTCCCATATCCCGCCGGAGCAACGATCAAGACGACGCGCTGCATCGCAGCGGACGCGATGCGATCGACAACACGCCGCCGTAGGATGGGAACAAATACCCCGCCGGTTTCGATTTTGCCGTCGGGGCGAACAGGACGTATCATGCGCTCCTAGACCGTGGAGTCAAGCGGTGGCTGGTACTCTTCCTCGCCCTCATAATACCCCAAGAGCAACTCTTCGACATAGAGCAGATGCAGGTCACGATCCAGCTGCGAGTATTCCCGGGCGTTTTGAGCACGGAACCCGTCCCAATCGGCCTTGGAATTCCAGACGTCCATGCAAATATAGACCCCGGCTTCGCCCTTGTGCCGGAAGAGCCGGGTCCGCCGGTAGCCGGGATGCTTCGAAAAGAGGCTGACCCACGGCCCGTTCTGGCCGTAGGCATGCTCGAACGCACGCAACTGCGCGGGATGGACGCGATAGCGGTAGAGCACCTCAATCATCGTTGTGCATCGAACTTTGCGGGTAACGGCACGTCCCCTTTGCCGATTGCGCGGCTCACGTCGTAGGCGATCAAATCGCCAAGCGCCAGTAACCGCGATGCAAGCCACGTGCGTTGCCCGGGACAGGTGATCTCACCCAGCTCCAGTACGAGCGCGCCGTCGCTCGCCCGGACTTGGCGATAACCGTAGTATTCGCGCAGTCCGACGGTAAAATTGTCCGGCATAAACGCGAACGGAAAGCGCGGGGCGTACAGTGCGCGCCACTGCTGTGCCGCGTTTCGGGACGCCGCACCGTCGTACCCCACCGATGCGCCACTCGTGCACGCCGGAACCGCGCCGTCGAAGTGAACGAAGATCGCCATGCCGACAAGATAGTTGCCCGCGAAATCGGCGGGCTCACGCACCACGCGCACGCCGTGCGCGCGCAGCATGCGCGTCGCTTCGTCGGCAACGATCGGAGTCCAGTCGCGTTCGCCGGCTGCACCAAGATTGCATGCGCGCCTTACGAACTGCGCGCAGGATGCGGGCCGGCCTTCATGTCCGGCCGAGATCAAGACGTCGGCGTCGACGATCGCTGCTAAGAGCAGATGTAACATCGCTTATGTCCCGGCGAGCAATGCGGAAAGTGCCGCCGACGGCTCGACCTGCAACTCCGACCGTAACACATCGCGATATTGGCGGTAGCTGCGCAACGCCGCCGCGCGATCGCCGTTCGCAAGGTGGGCGCGAATCGCAATCTCGCGTGCCGGCTCATCGCACGGATCGTAAGCGATGACGTCAACGGCGTAGGCGAGTGCCGCATCGGGATCGCCGCTTTCGAGCGCATCGCCCGCAAGGCGATGCGCAATCGCTGTACGCAAATCATTCATGCGACGCATGGCTGGATCGAACCACTCCCAACGTTCGAGAGCTGCGCTGCGCGCTTCGCACAAGCGCTCCCAGGCTCGATGCAGTGCGGCCCGCTCACTCTCCCGCATGCGCTCGCGCGAGCGTAAAGCCGCAGCGGCTCGCTCGATCTCCCACACGTCGACAAACGCATCGACGTGCAGCCGATACCCATCGGCATCGCGCTCGATCGCGTCTTCGCGACCCAGGTGTGCGCGGAGGCGATGCAAACAGACGCTGAGCGCGTTCCGCCCCGCAAACTCGTCAAGGTCGGGCCAAAGCATACCAGCCAGACGTGACCGGCTGGTGGCATCACGTCGCTGCGCGATGGCGGTGAGTAATTCGAGTTCGCGTCCGGAGAGTCGCGCAAGTGCGCCGTCGACGCGCACGCGCCCGGCCAAAATCTCCAGTGCAATCGGTGCGGCCTCGCTGCGGTCACGCGTGATCTGTGCAACGAAGTTCGAGAGCATACCGACGTTCTCGTGCTCGTTTGCAAAAGCGTTCACGGCATGCACGAATGCGGGCGCGTCGCAGCGTCCCGCCGCCTCCCTCGCAGTCGCGCATGCGGCATCGAATGCCGCCGGATCGCAGAGGGCGCACGCGATTGCTGCCAGCGCTTGCACAAAAGGCATATGGATCGAACTTGCCAGATCCAGCGCCGCGTGCGCGAGACTCGCCCGTTCCTCGTCATCGCGCGAGCGCGAGAGCGCAATGAGCTGCCCGAACACGACGAATTTCGGAATATCCGCATCGGCGGCCCGCACGCTGCGTCCGCGTGAAACGCCTGCGAGATAGGCGAATCCCGCGACACCGTTGCGCACAACCGCCGTTTCCAGTTCGGCCGCAAGCTCGTTGAACGCAGGCCGGTCGCCGGCGAACCATGCCGCAATCAGCGATTCTGCCGCGTCGAACGCCATGAAGTTCGGCAGCGCGGAGTTCACGGCGCGCTCGCGCGCGCGGGCAAGGAATTGGCGTTCCAGCGACCACTCGCCACGCACGCGCGCAATATCCGCGCCGAGCGCGAGATAGGTACCTGACGCAACGACGTGCATCCGGTCGATAAGCGGCAGCGCCGCGTTCAGATCGCGTTCCCCGAGATCAAAGTTACCGCGTCGCGCGCGCAACAGGCCACGCAGATAGAGCAGATGCCCATCCAGCATCGTCTTGGGAGGATCGGCAAACGCGACGGTCTGCGAAAACTTCGCGACCTCAGCGAGCGCCTCGTCGAAGAGCCCGAGATAGCTCATCAGCAAGATCCGAAAGACGAATACATAGTAGCGCTCGAGCGGCGTCGTGTCGGGCGCAAGCGTGCGCCACACTGTTTCGCTCTCATCGAGCAGCACCGTACTGTCGACGCAGAAAATACGCATCAATGCGGTCACGCCCCAAAGACGCGGATGGCGCACGACGAGCGATCGGTCGAGGCTCGAGAGGATGCGCGCATACCGCATGGACGGCGCAGGCTGGCTTACGACTTCGATATTCCCGAGTGCACGCGCAGCCGATTGCTGATCGCCGCGTGCCATGTGCAGTTCTGCGGCGCGCTGAAAGTCGCGGCGCGCTTCGTGCGCTTGCGCAACGTGCGCCAACAGTGCATCGCGTCGTTCGGCGGCGCGTCCGAGCAAGAGCGATGCAAGCAGCGGATGTAGGATGAACGCACCATCGTCGGCTTCCTCGACAAAGGCCGAGTCCTTAGCGAACTCGGCGAAATCGTCGCCAATGCGCGGATCGTCGAGCGCTGCGCGCAAATCGTCGCTGGTTGGTTGGGGAAGAGCCGCGCACGCAAAGAGCGCGGTCCGCATGCGCTGATCGAGCGCACCCAGGACCTCATCGGCCAGATAGCCGTGCAGTTCATCAAAGGCGACGTCGTCGAGGCGCTCCAGCAACGCTGAAATACGGCCTTCGCTTGCAAAGCGCTTTAGAAGGAAGACGGCGATGGGCCAGCCCTCCGATACGCGCGCGATGCGCTCGATTGCCGAGTCCTCGTTCACGAAAGGCGCGAAGATCGCGCGAATATCGTTCTCGTCGAAGGCCAAATCCGCCGCGCGCAGCGTGACGATTTCGTGCGGAACGACATAGCGCGTCAGGTGGAGACGTAACGGCTCGCGCGAGCAGATCACGACCGAGCGACCCGGCGGACGCGCTTCGAGCATGCGACCAAAGAGCTCGAGCCCGACGGCCGTTGCTGCAAGTGCCTCGGCACTCTCGAAGACGATGCAACCGTCGGCCGGCTCGCGCCACGCCTGGAGCGCAATCGCGACGCGATCGGCGGCGCTGGTTGCGCTCTCGCCAAGCATCAATTCTCGTTGCGTCAGGTCGGCAACCCGTGACGGGTTCTCGGCGGCGAGCGCCGGGATGACGCGCCGCGCCAAATCGAGATCGTCGCGCACGCCCGCGCAATCGCAGAGCACGCCACCCCCGCGCTCCGCGAGATACTGGCGCACCAACGTCGACTTCCCAAACCCCGCGGGGGCAACGATCGCCACCACCCGAGCGTCCACTCGCGCTAGGCGCTCGAGGAGCGCATCGCGGCGAACTGCGGAACCCGCCATGCTTCCGTAATCGGTTTGTAATCCCGATGTAATTAGGCCGTAAGTCCCAAGAAAGGGACATGCCCTATCTTCGGGGTGCCAGCCGAGCCAACGGAAAGGCAACCAATGACCGTCGTTAGTTCACAAGGGGGCCCCATCAACGTCCTCGTCGTCGGCCCCAACGCGTCGGTCCGGACTGCGATTGCACGCCTGCTTTCCTTAGAAAGCGGCATTCGCGTGGCCGGGACCGCGCCAACACTTTCGGACGCTTCCGGGATCGATGCCGACGTCGTCATCGACGAGACCCTCCTCCACGATCTAAAGAATCTCTCGATCGCCGACTTCGTCGCGATGGTCAAGAGCCTGCCCGCGGCGGCTCCGATCATGGCGGTACCAGTGCGGCACCTCCGTCCGCTCGCCGGCACTCGCGATATGCGCGCCGCGCTCTCAGATCGCGAACTGCAAGTTGTCCGGCTTGTAGCCGAGGGACTCTCGAACAAGCAGATCAGCATCCGGCTCAAGCTCTCGGACAAGACCGTCAAGAACCACATCTCGCACATCCTTGCAAAGTTGAATCTCTCAGCTCGCACGCAAGTAGCGGTGCACGCGCTGCGCACCGGTTTGGTTTAGCAGCACACTCGTACCGCGCGAGAGATCGTAGACGAGGATGCCGTCAACCGGCGTCCTCGTTGCCGTATGGAACGTCGCGCGAATGCGCTGCAGGATCGGCAAACGGCCGCCATCGCGCGGCAATCGGCGCAGCACGACGGCATAGGCGCGCCCACGCCGATTGCGTACGACGATATCGAAGGGCGCTGCGGCCGCACCGGCCGCAACGATTGCGCCACGTCGCAGGGCGCGAAGGCGGCCGGCCAAACGGCCGTCCACGAATGCGCGCAACTCGCGCGCGATCCTATCGCGCTCGGCAAAAAGGAGCGCAGGGCGCACGCCGCCCAGTCGCGCGGCGGCAGCTTCGAAATCGACGAGCGCGCGGTCGACGATCGCACGCGGCGTCATCCGGCCATCGATGAGCGCGCCGGCAATCGCGCCGCGCATCGCGCGTTCGGCTAGGCGAGGCAAGCGTTGTGCGGCTAAGAGTGGATCCATTGCTCGCATTTTTGCACGCGGTCATGCCAGGCGCATGGCACGACGATGTCGGAAACTGGGCCCATGCAGCGGATCGACGGACGCTTCATCTTTTCTGCGAGCGACCTCAACGGCGCGCTCGAGTGCGCACATCTGAGCGAACTCGAGGCGCGTGCGGCGCGCGGCGAACTCGAACGCCCGCAGCCAAGCGAGACCACGGCGCTGCTCGCGCGCAAAGGTGACGAGCACGAGGCGCGGGCACTCGAGCGTTTGCGTGCATACCATGGCGAGGGTGTGGTCGCGTTTACGCCGGAAACGGCGCGCACGCTCGAAGCGTACCGCGCCGCGCAGGCGCAGGCGATCGCAGCCATGGAGGCCGGCGCGCCGCTGATTTATCAGGCCACCTTCTTTGATGAAACGTTTCTCGGCCGCACCGATTTTCTGCGCCGCGTCGAGCGGCCGTGTGCGCGCTGGCCGTGGAGCTACGAGGTGATCGACGCCAAGCTCGCGCTTGTGCCCAAGCCGTACTATCTCGTACAGCTCGCACACTATAGCGCGCACCTTGCCAATATCCAGGGCACGGTTCCGCTGCACATGCACGTGCTGCTCGGCAGCGGCGCGGAACGCGCCTTTCGCGTCGACGACTTCGCCGCCTACGAACGCCACTTGCGCGCGCGATTTCTCGCGCGCATGACCGCGGGTCCCGATCCAGCTTATCCGCTCGAGGTTGCGCACTGCGAGATCTGCCGCTGGCACGATCGCTGTGCGGCGACGCGCCGGCGCGATGACCATCTCAGCCTGGTGGCGCGCATCCGCCGCGATCAGATCCGGCGTCTCGAAACGCACGGCATCGGCACTATGACGGCACTGGCCGATCGGGATGCGCAGCGTCCGTTCGGCATGGAGGCAACCAGCTTCGCAACGTTGCACGCGCAAGCAGCACTGCAGGTCGAGGGCGCGCGCGAAAACCGCTACGTGTACGAACTCCTCGATCCGCAGCCCGCAACCGGCTTCGCATTGCTGCCGCGGCCCGACGCGGGCGATCTGTTCTTTGACATCGAGGGCGATCCACTGTACGCGCCCGAACGCGGTCTGGAGTATCTCTTCGGTTTCTACGCGCACGACGATAGCGGATACGTTTCATTCTGGGCGCGCTCGCAAGCGCAAGAACGCGCGGCCTTCGAATCGGCGATTGATTTTATTCGCGCGCGGCGTGAGCGCTACCCGAACATGCACGTGTACCACTACGCATCCTACGAAACCAGCGCACTGCGACGTCTCATGGGCTTCTACGGCACGCGTGAAAACGAGCTCGACGATCTGCTACGCAATCAACTGTTCGTCGATCTCTACGCCGTCGTGCGCCAGACGCTGCGCGTCTCACAGCCTAGCTATTCGCTCAAGAAACTCGAACCGTTCTACGGCATGCGCCGCGCGACCGGCGTCCAACGCGGCGACGATTCAATCGTGATGTTCGAGAGCTGGCTTGCCGGGGGCGGCGATGCGATCCTTGACGACATCGAACAGTACAACGCCGACGACTGCCGTTCGACCCATTTGCTCCATCAATGGCTGCTCGCGCGGCGGACCGAATCGGAACGCCTGCATGGCCGCACCCTCGCATGGCGCGAGACCGCGAGCGTTGCCGCGCCCGAGGATGATGGCCGCAGCGATCTGGCCGCGCAGCTCCTTGACGGGATCGTAGCGCCCGGATCATTGCGCGAGCTACGCGCAAGCGATAGTGACAAGCGATCGCGGTGGCTCTTGGGCCACCTGCTCGACTACCACGCGCGCGAAGCCAAACCGGCGTACTGGCAATACTACGATCGCGTCGAAAACATCGATCGCCTGCTCGAATTCGATCATGAAGCGCTCGGTGGCCTCACGTTACGCGACGACATCGCGCCGTACAAAGAAAATCCTCGCGGGAAGAACCTCATCTACACGTACGCGTACCCCGAACAGTTGCATACGCTTGGCGTGGGTGACAAACCGCATTGCCCGTATGCGCAGACGACTGCCGGCGAAATCGTCGCACTCGATGGCGATGCACGCGAAGTGCGCGTTAAACTCAGCGCAAAGATTCGGCCGAGCGAACTGCGCGCGCTTATTCCGGGGATGCCGCTGCCAAACACCGAGCAGCGCAAGGCGCTCGGGCGGATCGCGCAGCGCTACCTGGATGGCACGCTCGCAAGCACGCATCCGGCAACGCTTTCGCTGCTGCTCGCCGACCGGCCGCGCACGCGTACGCCCCGTGCGCAGATGCAGCCGCAGACCGTCGACCCGCAGTCCGTTGGTACGCTGATCGCCGATCTCGACGCGAGCCACCTCGCGATACAAGGACCACCCGGGAGCGGGAAAAGCACGCTCGCTGCCGCGGTCATCGCCGATCTTCTCGCGGCCGGCAAACGTGTCGGCATCGTTGCCGGTGGACACAAAGCGATCCACAACGTGTTGCACAAGCTCGAAGCGCAGGTCGCGGCACGCGGTCAGCGTTTCGTTGGGCTCCAAAAGTATTCAACCACCACCGAAGGCTCGCAATACAGTTCGAACGGGCCCGCGAGTTGGATCGAGACGACCGCTTCGAACGAGGCTTTTCTTGCCGAACACGATCTGGCAGCCGGCACGCCGTGGCTCTTCACCCGCGAGCAGATGACCGGGCGCTATGACTATCTCTTCATCGATGAAGCCGGACAAATGAGCGTAGCCGATGCGCTGGCGTGTTCGCCGGCCGCGCGCAACGTCGTGTTGCTCGGCGATCCGCTCCAGCTCAAGTCGGTCTCGCAAGGCGCCCATCCGCCTGGGACCGATCTTTCGATTTTGCAACACCTGTTGGGTGCACATGAAACGATCGATCCGCGCGAGGGAATTTTCCTCGACCGCTCCTACCGCATGGCTCCCGCGATCTGCGACTTCATCTCGCACGCGATATACGAGGACCGCCTGCATCCCGCAGCGGCCTGCTCGCACAACAGCATTGCAGCGCCGGGTTTCGATGGGAGTGGCTTACGCTATCTTCCGGTCGTCCACGACGGAAACACGCGCGGATCGGACGAGGAGGTCCGTGCTCTCTGCGAGGCCGCTGCTGCACTGTTGCGCGGAACGGTGACGATTGGCGAGCATCCGCAGCGCCCGATCGAACCACGCGACTTGATCGTCGTGTCGCCCTACAACGATCAGCGTAAGCGCATTCGCAAAGCTTTCGAGGCGGCCGGCCTTGGCGAGATTCGCGTCGGTACGGTGGACAAGTTTCAGGGGCAAGAGGCGGCGGTCGTGCTCTACTCGATGGCAACTTCGAACGACGCAACCCTGCCGCGCGACCTCGAATTCCTTTTCGAGCGAAATCGTCTTAATGTTGCGATCTCCCGCGCGCAGTGCATGAGCATCTTGGTTTGCTCGCCTGAGTTGCTCTCGGTCCGGTGCTCGACCCCCGAGCAGATGGCCCTGGTAAACCTTTTGTGCGCTTTTGTTGAACACGCCTCGTGCGACGCTGCCGCGGCCTAGAGGAGAACGTCAACCCGGCCGGGGAACCCGCAGCATGCAACACCGGCCCAATTGGATCACCGGCATCGCGCTACTCGCGATACATGCCGGTGCACTCCTCGCATTTTTCCCCGCGCTTTTTTCATGGTCGGGACTCGTCGTCGCGATCGTCATATCAAACCTGACGGGAGCAGCCGGCATCACGCTGTGCTACCACCGCACGCTGACGCATCGCGCGCTGCGCATGGTGCGCCCGCTCGAGTACGCTACTGCGATCTTGGGCGCGCTCGCGTTTCAGGGCGATCCGATCAACTGGGTTGCAACGCATCGGATTCATCACGCACATGCCGATCGCAGAGGCGACCCGCATAGTATCCGCCGCGGCTTGACATGGGCCCACGTCACGTGGCTTTTCCGCACCAACGAGAATATGCCGAGCGTCGAACAGTGCAAACGTTACACGCCCGATCTCTGGCCGGACCCGGTCTATCAGGCATTGCGCTATCTCTACGTACCGATGCAGATCGCGCTCGCCGTGCTGCTGTTCGTCTTAGGTGGTTGGTCGTGGGTCGTGTGGGGCATCTTCGTGCGCCTGGTCGTTACCTACCACGCTACGTGGCTGGTGAACAGTGCGGCTCACGCCTTCGGCTATCGCACCTATCGCACGCCCGATCGCTCGGTCAACTCGTGGGTTGTCGCGCTCATTTCGTGGGGAGAGGGCTGGCACAACAACCATCACGCTTTCCCGTTCTCGGCGCGCCATGGTCTGCGGTGGTTCGAGATCGATTGCACCTGGTGGGCGATCAAGCTGATGGCAGCAGTGAAACTGGTCGATAAGGTCCGCGTCCCAACGCGTGAAATGCGCGATCGGCTTGCCGGCGCACAGAAAGACCTGCAGCGCCGCTACTTCCGCCGCATGACCCTGGAGTAATGACCGACGACGATCTCCGGCGTTATCAGACGCAGGGATTCATCGTCTTCCCCAATTTCAAATCGCCGCAAGCGATCGCGGCGCTGCGCGAACGCGCGGCCGCGATCGTCGAGGCCTTCGACCCCGGCGAAGCGGCCTCAATCTTCACCACGCGCAACGATTCCGAACGCACCGACGCCTACTTTATGGAGTCGGGCGAAGCGATTCGCTGTTTCCTTGAAGAGGACGGCCGGACGATCAATAAAATCGGCCACGCGATGCATGACCTCGATCCGGTTTTTGACGCGTTCTCGCACGATGCGCGCCTTAGCGAGATCGCGGAGCGCATCGGCATGCGCGAACCGCTGATCTACCAGTCGATGTACATTTTCAAGCAGCCGCAGATCGGCGGCGAAGTCGACTGGCATCAAGATGCAGCTTTCTTCGATACCGATCCGCCGAGCGTAACGGCCTTTTGGTTTGCGCTCGAGGATGCCAATCGCGAGAACGGCTGCATGTGGGTGCAGCCCGGCGGGCACCGTTCGCCCTTGCGTTCGCGCTTCATAGCCGGCAACGGCCGCGCGCGTTTGCACACGGTCGATTCGACGCCCTGGCCAACGATCGATGAAGCGATTCCGCTTGAGGTAAGCGCTGGTACGCTAGTCGTCTTCGACGGCATGCTGCCGCACTATAGCGCGCCCAATCGCTCTGCTCGCTCGCGCCATGCCTACACCCTCCACGCCGTCGACGGCCGCGCCGCCTACGCTCCCACGAATTGGTTGCAGCGCACCGCGATCGTCCCACGCGGCTTCTAGCGGCTTGACATTTGGTAACCATTTAGTTACCTTATTGGTAACCGATGAGTTACGAAGATACCCTGTTCAAAGCCCTCGCCGATCCGACCCGCCGCGAGATCCTCGCGCTCTTGCGCGGCGGCCGGCTCTCGGTCGGCGATCTCGCCGCGAATTTTTCCATCAGTCGCCCCGCGGTCTCAAAGCACTTACGGCTCTTACGAGATGCAAAGCTCGTGCGCGATACGCCGATTGGCACGGCTCGACTGTGCGAACTGAATCCCGAGCCACTTCGCGCTGTCGACAGTTGGCTCGAGGCGTACAAGCAGTTCTGGGATCGCAGCCTCACGCGCCTCAAAGCTCACGTGGAGAAAAAACGATGAACGTAACGCAGCCTGAAACGGAAATCGTCAAGGAAATCACGATCGACGCACCGGCCGAAGAAATCTTCGCGGCACTGACCGAGCCCGACCAACTCGTGCACTGGTGGGGCGAAGAGGGCCTCTACCATGTCACCCACATGGATGCTGACGTACGTGTCGGCGGTACATGGCGGTCGACCGGCACCGGCGCAAGCGGGAATCCGTTTGTGGTCGAGGGTGTCTATCGCGCGATCGAACGCCCGCACCTACTGGAATACACGTGGCGGCACAACTGGGATGGTGTTCCCGAAGAAACGCTCGTACGTTACGAGCTCACCGAGCGCAACGGCTCGACGCTGCTTCGCGTACGTCACTCCGGCTTCACCAATGAACAATCACGCATCAATCACTCGGAGGGATGGAATCGTGTACTTGGCTGGCTCAAGAACTTCGCCGAATAATCTCTACCGGATCGCGGCTGTGGTTATGGCGCTGCTCGCGGCCGGCCACACCTATGGCGCCGTGCTGCACACGCCTCGCTTCGATAGCGCCGCGAGCTCCGTACGCGATGCAATGTCCTCCGTCACGTTTGCATGCGACGGCGCGCACTGCACCTGGTTCGGATTCTATCTCGGGTTCGCGATCATGATCAGCGTGTTTACGACGATCTGCGCCTTCGCGGCGTGGTACGTCGGCGGCCTTAGCCGCGACGTGCGCGTTGCGCTACGACCCGTGATGATCGCCGTGACACTCGCCTTCGTCGCAATGGCCGTCGTCAGCAAGCTCTTCTTCTTTCCCCCGCCGCTCGTACTTTCGTCCGCGTCGGCACTGATGCTTGGCGTCGCGTCGGCCGAATAATGGGGTATGGCCGATATTATGCATCTGGTCAAAATTGCGGCGCCGCCGGAGCGGGTGTACCAAGCGCTCACGACGACCGAAGGAATCCGCAATTGGTGGACGCGTGACGCGGACCTTGAATCAAGCGTCAACGGAACCGGCACGTTTCGCTTTCACGATGGTGCGTCGGTCACCACGGTGACCGTCAAGGAACTCGAGCCGCCGCTCCACGTAGTCTGGAAAACCGCTTCCTCGTTCCGTCCGGAGTGGGCGCGCACGACCATCCATTTCGATCTACGCGCCGAGAGTGGCGGCACGGCCGTATCCTTCGCGCATCGGGGCTTCGAGCAGGCCGATGAAGGCTATGCGCAGACCACAACCGGATGGGGCATCTACTTGCAGAGTTTGAAAGACTATCTCGAAACCGGCTCCGGCAACCCACGATAAAGAAAGACAAAGACCCGACGATTACTCGCCGGGTCTTTTCTTTTGCTAACGCGACTACTACAGATCTTCCGGATTGATTCCTTTGATTCTGTCGTACTGCGTTTTCTTTGGTGCCGCGTGCACCGCCAGATGATCGTCGTACTCGCCTTCGTACTGAACCGTGAGCGGTTCACGATTGCGCTCGTACGCACTCATCAGACGGCTCATGCCGTCACCGCCGCCGGCCATGACTTCTGCCAGGGCTGCATCGTCTGCAGTCATCTGGTAGCCGTTGAGCTCGGGTACGGTGCGCGGACGGCCCTCGTCGTCGAGGTCCTGACCTTCGGGCTCGATCTCGATGTTGCGATAACGCGACATCCCCGTACCGGCCGGGATCAGTTTGCCGATGATGACGTTTTCCTTGAGGCCCAAGAGCGGATCGTGCTTGCCCTTGATCGCGGCGTCGGTGAGGACGCGCGTGGTCTCTTGGAACGACGCCGCCGAGAGGAACGATTCGGTCGCGAGCGAGGCCTTCGTGACGCCGAGCAGCACCGGTCGCCGTTCGGCTCGGTTCTCCGCCTTCGCGCGACTTCGTTGGCTTCGGCGAACGCCGCGGCTTCGACCAGCTGGCCGGGGAGCATCAGCGTGTCGCCGCCGTCGATGATCTTCACCTTACGCAGCATCCTGCGCACGATGACTTCGATGTGCTTGTCGTTGATGTCGACGCCTTGCGAGCGGTAGACCTTCTGCACTTCCTGCACGAGGTAGTTCTGCAGCGCGGTCTCGCCGTTGATGCGCAGGATGTCGTGCGGGTTGAGCGAGCCGTCCGCGAGCTGATCGCCCGGCCTTGATCGTGCGCCATCCTGGACGGCGAGATGCGTACCGTGCGGGATGTCGATCTCGTGATCTTCGCCGACTCTCGTCGGCCACGTAGACGACGCGCTTGTTCTTCTCTTCGCCGAACTTGATCGTGCCGGCACTTCGGTGATACCGGCGCTTCACCCTTGGGCTTGCGCGCCTCGAAGATTTCTTCGACACGCGGAAGACCCGTGATGATGTCTTCGGTTGCGACGCCGCCGGTGTGGAACGTGCGCAGCGTGAGCTGCGTGCCCGGTTCACCGATCGACTGCGCGGCGATGATGCCGACCGCCTCGCCGATGTCGGCACGATTGCCGGTCGCGAGATTGCGGCCGTAGCACATCGCGCAGACGCCGTACTTCGCTTGACACGTCAGCACCGAGCGGATCTTCACCGTCGGAATCGCCGCATCGACGATCGCCTTGGCCTTCTCCTCGTCGATTTCTTCGTCGCGTTTCACGATCGCACTCGAGCGTCCCGTGCCTGCCGGGATCCTTGATGTCTTCGGCCGCGCGACGTCCGATGATACGGTCGATCAACGGTTCGATGATCTCCTTACCCGCACGGATGTCGCTAACGACGATGCCGTTCGAGGTCGCGCAGTCGTCTTCACGGATGATGACGTCCTGCGCCACGTCGACGAGACGACGCGTCAGGTAGCCCGAGTCCGCCGTGCGCAGCGCGGTGTCGGCGAGACCCTTGCGCGCGCCGTGCGTCGAGATGAAGTACTCGAGAACGGTCAGACCTTCTTTGAGGGAAGCCTTGACCGGGATCTCGAGAATGCGTCCCGACGGGTCGGACATGAGTCCACGCATACCACCGAGTTGCTTGACCTGCGCGATCGAACCACGCGCACCCGAGGTCGCCATCATGAAGACCGGGTTGAGCGGGTTCTGCGCAGCCTGCATGGCGCTGGTCACAGCGTCGCCGGCTTTCGACCAGATGTCGATCGTCTTGTTGTAGCGCTCGTCTTCAGAGATGAAGCCCTGATCGAAGAGACGATGCAACTCGTCGACTTCGTGCTGCGCCTTGTCGAGGATGTCGTGCTTGCTCTGCGGGACGACGATGTCGTTGATCGACACGGTCGTGCCGGAAAGCGTGGCGTAGTGGAAGCCAAGCTCCTTGATCGCGTCGAGGAACTTCGCGGTCTCCGCGTTGCCGTACTTGCGGTAGCACTCGGTGATGAGCTTCTTGAGCGCGTCTTTGTCGACGATGCGATTGACGAACTCTTTCTTCCACGAGAGCGGGAACGCGAGGTTGAAGATCACGCGACCGATGGTCGTCTTGATCAGCTCGCCCTTCCAACGCACGTAGATCCACTCTTGCAGAAGCGCGCTACCGGTCTCGAACGCGATCACTGCTTCCTTCGAGTCGTAGAACGTCGGAAGCGCACCCGGTGCATCCTGGCTCGGGGCGTTCTTCTTCTTGGCGCGCGCAAACACGGCGTCTTCGTCCGCGACCGCGGCCTTTGCCGGACCGACGTACTCGTCACGTTGGAACGTGAGGTAGTACAGGCCCAAGACCATGTCTTGCGTCGGGATCGACACCGGGTTGCCGTAAGCCGGCAACAGGATGTTGTTCGAGCTGAGCATCAGGATGCGCGCTTCGGCCTGCGCACCGGCCGAGAGCGGCAGATGCACGGCCATCTGGTCGCCGTCGAAGTCCGCGTTGTACGGCGTACACACGAGCGGATGCAGATGGATCGCCTTGCCTTCGACCAGCACCGGTTCGAAGGCCTGAATGCCGAGACGATGGAGCGTCGGTGCGCGGTTGAGCAGCACCGGATGCTCTTGAATCACTTCTTCGAGCACGTCCCAGACTTCGGGACGCACGCGCTCGACCATGCGCTTCGCGCTCTTGATGTTGTGCGCAAGGCCACGGTCGACGAGCTTCTTCATCACGAACGGCTTGAAGAGCTCGAGCGCCATCTCTTTGGGCAGACCGCACTGATGCAGCTTGAGCGATCGGGACCGACCACGATGACCGAACGGCCCGAGTAGTCGACGCGCTTGCCGAGCAGGTTCTGACGGAAGCGGCCTTGTTTGCCCTTTGAGAATGTCCGAGAGCGACTTCAGCGGACGATTGTTCGGCCCCGTGACCGGACGCCCACGACGGCCGTTGTCGATCAGCGCATCGACTGCTTCTTGCAGCATGCGCTTTTCGTTCTTGATGATGATTTCGGGCGCGTTCAACTCCAGCAAGCCGCTTGAGGCGGTTGTTGCGGTTGATCACGCGACGATAGAGATCGTTGAGATCGGACGTGGCGAAGCGGCCGCCGTCGAGCTGCACCATCGGGCGCAGTTCGGGCGCGATGACCGGAACGGCGGAAAGCATCATCCACTCCGGACTGTTGCCGCTCGCGATGAACGCTTCGACGACTTCGAGACGCTTGATCGCCTTGAGGCGCTTCTGGCCCGTGGTTTCTTTGAACTCGCGGCGCAGCTCTTCTTGCAGCTTGCGCAGGTTCAGGTCGCGCAGCAGCTCGCGGATCGCTTCCGCGCCCATGCCGGCCTTGAAGCGAGTGCCGTACTTGTCGCGCGCCTCGCGATACTTCTGCTCGGTGAGCATTTCGCGCTTGGTGAGCGTCGTGTCGCCTGGATCGGTGACGACGTACGCGGCGAAATAGATCACCTTCTCGAGCTGTCGCGGCGACATGTCGAGCAGGATGCCGATGCGCGAGGGCACGCCCTTGAAATACCAAATGTGCGAGACCGGCGTCGCCAGCTCGATGTGGCCCATCCGCTCGCGGCGCACTTTCGCGCGCGTGATCTCGACGCCGCAGCGGTCGCAGATCATGCCCTTGAAGCGAATGCGCTTATACTTGCCGCAATGGCATTCCCAGTCTTTGGTCGGGCCGAAGATCTTTTCGCAGAAGAGCCCGTCGCGTTCGGGTTTGAGCGTCCGGTAGTTGATGGTCTCCGGCTTCTTGACTTCACCGAAAGACCACGCGCGGATCTGTTCAGGTGGCGAACCCGATCCGCATCGCGTCGAAATTGTTGACGTCAATGAGATTCAAGTTGAGGAGAACTCCTGGAACGGGTGCCTTCCGGGTTGCCTACGCAGGGTTGCCGCAGCTCACGTTGTCGTAAGGGGTCCCACCGTCGCTCCACCGGGTCGAGCCGCCGGATCGCCTTCGTCAAGGCGGGGCTGCTCTGGCACAGACCGATAGTATACCACTGCTAGGAACACGCCTCAAGGGTGGGGTAGATGCGGGTGTCATATACTTGACGACAGTAAGCTTCCTTGCTACGGTGGGCAGGGTGACAGGGCGGCGCGCTCCGAGGGTGGGCGCTATGACCTGGACCGAGGTGAGACGGGTCCTCGATACCGTCGAGGCTACGTTGGCGGCTTGGCCTTCTCTAACTTCCGAATCTCGTCGCAAAGCTGTCGAATCTGCTCGGCTATCAGTCCGTCGCGCTCTGGACTCTCTCCGAGAGCATCTAGAAGCTTGTCGATCTTACGAAGACGAGCCTCCGTTCGATGCCAGCGCCAAACATCAAAATCAACCCAAGTTTGACTCGGCATTAGCCACCTCCGATTCGTGCTACAATGTCGCAAATGTCGCACAAGAGGCCGCTAGAACCCTTGATTCCTTTGGAACGATCCTGAAGAAGGTCGTGGCGCAGATCGCGCACGTTCCGAAGGATGCGGTCGAGAAGATCGAGGCGGAGCGCCCGAAGCGCGAACGCAAGAAAAAGAGTTAGGGCAGGAAGCCGAACAGCGCGTGGAACGCGCTCGTAATATCCTCCGCGCACGAACGCAGGAACGCGACTACGTTCCGGTCTCCCACTTCGGAATCGAATCAAACATTATCTCGAAGGACGCTTCATCTCGTCGTTGACTTCGAAATTCTTGCCGTGCGGAATGGTGCGGGGCGTTGTCAGGAATGGCGTGCCGTCTACGTACGGGCGATAGATATCTCCGCCATGGCGACGGCGTAATCGTCGCTGATTCGTTGAAGGTGTGAAACACGATATTGCCCGCGACAGGTGTCAGCAGGCGGTGTTTGTCGGCTCGTTCAGTACTGCAGGATTCGGAGGTTTTGCATCTTCCCGCCAGGGTATGCTTGAAGGTCCTCACGCAAGAGGTGTGCGATATCGGAACCTGGTCCGGTTTCCAGTCCTTTGACGGCTGCCTTAAAGTCCTCAATCGTCGGGCCCGTCGGGAAATCGACTCGTTCGTAGATGCGGTGAGTTGGCGGATCAGGGTGCAGAAGCAACGTCGAGGGCGGACCGGAGGTTGTGGACCACATCCCCGACGATGACCGGGAAATGTTCCGGCATGGGTTTTTTGACGCAGGCGACCCAATCCAAGAGGCCGGGATTCGCATTGGCTTCAGCGATTACGCTGCATGGCTGACCCATGTAGAAAGCGAGAATATCTCGGTGAAGTTCATGGAGATGCTTCTTGGCCCGTTTAATCTTTAGGTGCGGGCCGAAGAATGGGCTACGCGAATCCGTGTACCAGGGCTTATTTTGCAACAAGTGTTTTGTACGTCAGTCGCTTTCCGTCCGCGCGCTTCGTCGCTTTCACAAAACGCGGGCCGTCCTCGTTCTCGCGCTCGTCAAACCGGAACACTTGCTCCGCAAGGTAGCGGTCAAGTGACGAGGGTTCACGTGAATGTACGTCCCACCGATCGTGCGCTTGAGCACGGACCAGAAGCACTCGATATTGTTCGTATGCACGTTGCCGCGCACGTACTCTTTGAGCCGATGATTCACGGAGCCGTGCTGCAAGAAGTATTCGTTAATGTGCGTGTAGAGGTCGGACGAATCGGTGTAGACCGTCGCGTCCTGGTCAATGCTTGCGCCGAGCTTAGGCAGCAGCGTCTGGTGCGTCGTATTCGTCACCGACCAAGCGCGAACGCGACCGCCACGCTCGACCATGCCGAGACCGGCCGTCTTTGCGTCAGCAATAGCTTGCCGCGTGTTCTTCAGGGTCACGGCGAACGCGAAGCGGTTTGTTCTCCCACTTGCCACCGATGTAGGCTTCGTCAACTTCGACCGTTCCGCGAAGCGGAGCGAAGTCGTCCGATTCCATCGCTTCGCGAATACGGTGCAGCATAAACCACGCCGTCTTTCTGCGTGACGTTCAGGCCGCGAGCAATCTCATACGACGAGATACCGTTACGGTTGCTCGCAATCAACCAGATCGCCGGGAGCCACTTGGAAAAGCCAATGGGCGAATCCTCAAAGATCGTCCCGGTCTTGGCCGTGAACTGTCCCTTGCAGTCGTTGCAGTACCAGCGCCGACGCTTGGGCATATAGGACACCCGCACCGAGCCACAGGCAAGGGGACAGGCCACGCCGTCCGGCCAACGCATTTGGGCCCAGAAGTCGTGAGCGGTTTGCTCGTCCGCGAACTGCCTGACCGCCTGGAGCATGGTGTCGGGAACCGTCTGCTTGTCCATGCCACTATTATCGCACCGGAGGGCCACTGTCGTCAAGTATATTACAGC
>CAWIZU010000008.1:0-101915 GCA_963840635.1 Vulcanimicrobiota bacterium
CGGCGCTGTGGCCGCTCATCCTCCTCGGGGCGAACCTCCACCTCAGCCTCACCAACCTGTAGGGGCTTCGCCGGCGCCTGCATCAAGGCCGACGACGCTTTGGTCACCCGATGGCGTTCGACATCAAGGCCTGGACCGACTACGGGGTCGCGGTCGTCGGCGGCGCCGCCACTCTGACCGGCCTGCTGTTCGTCGCCGTGTCGGTCAACAGCGCCTGGTTCTCCTCATCGCAGGCACATCGCGGCCGCGCCGGCCAGGCGCTCGTGCTGTTCGTCGTCACGCTCGTGAGCAGCATCATGCTCGTGATTCCGGGACAGAGCCCGACGACCCTCGGTGTCGAGATCGTCGTGTTCGGTCTACTCGTAGGCCGCGTGATGCTCGCGCTCGGTACCGACCCAGTCGAAGACGAGCCCCGATCGATGGTCATGGTCGATCGATTGTCGCCCCGTCTGGTCACGACCATCGGGTTGATCGTCGGGGGAGTGTCGCTGATCGTCGGACATTTCGGTGGCCTGTACTGGCTGGCCGGCGTCCACGTCTGCGCGCTACTCGCCGGTCTCCTCAACGCCTGGGTGTTTCTCCTCGCGGCCGGCGCCGAAAAGGTGAGCTGACCCATCGGGAGAGGGGCGGACGGGATCGCTCGTCGAGTAACGGCGGCACCTGAGGGAGGGCGGGGCCGTGGCCCTTTGGAGCGTGGCGAGGTCGTTGGTCCCGTATCGCATGCATAGTGCGCCATTCGACGCGGTCGGGCGTGAGCGTGGCGTAGACCGCATGCCCCACATGCGTAGTACGCCACGGTCCGGGCCGGAATCGCTCCAGTGGCGCGTTATGCATGTCCGCTGACCGGCGCCGCGAAGGTGCGACGGTAGGTCAGGCGTCCGTCGCCGGCGGGATCTGCGAGCGCGAGGAAGGCGGCCGCCGTTGGCGACAACCGCGAGGCCCGGTGGACGAGCCCGACGGTCCGCGTGATCTTCGGCCGGGCGGTGCGGACGGCGGCGCCACGCCGTTGCGCCTCGAGCGCGAGCGGTGCTGGCAGCAACGCGGCGCCGGCGCCGGCGAGGACGAGCGGCACGATCGCCTCGCGAGCAGCGGTCTCCACCGCGATCAGCGGGGTGACGCCGAGCGACGCGAGCGCCTGCTCGAGCAGCATGCGAGTCGAGGTGCCGGGCGGGCTGACGACCAGCGCGGTGGTGGCGAGCTCGCGAGCGCCCAGTGGGCCGGTCGCCGTGAGGCATCGTTCGGGCGGCAGCACGAACAGCAGTTCCTGTTCGCCGAGCGGTTGCGCGATGAGCCCGGGGGGAGGCGGCAGGTGAGTGGCGCCGATCTCGCACGACCCGTCGCGGACGAGGGCGCTCGACGCCGTCGGCGCTTTCTGGTTCGAGCACGCGGACCTCGATACCGGGGTGGCGTTCTCGAAAGCGGCCGATCAGAGTCGCCATCGGGTCGACGGCCAGCGTCGCGAGCGCGGCGATCTCGAGCCGTCCGGTCTTCAGCTCGACGACCCCGCTGATCGCGTTGCTGGCCTCGTCGATCGCTCGCAGCACCTGACCGGGCAGGACCGACGAGCGCCTCTCCCGCCGGGGAGAGGCGCAAGCCCCGTCCAACTCGGTGAAACAGTTCCACGTCGAGCTCTCATTCGAGCGCGCGTAGCGCCTGGGACAGCGACGGCTGCGCAACGTGCAGACGCCGGGCGGCACGCGTGACGCTGCCCTCATCGACGACGGCGAGGAAGTAGCGGAGTCGGCGATCATCCATAGGAAATTACAGTTGATTCAACCATAAATATGTCTTTGATCTATAGGAGAAGAAGCGCTGAAATGGATTCGTGAGGCGCTTGCTCGACACCCAGTTGTCCACGAGGTCGGTCGGGTACCACTTGCTACACGAGCCGAGGAGGCCGGTGGCGGTGCGCGAGAGCCCGCGCGCGCACTGGTACGTGGTGGCGACCGTGTGCATCGGCGCGTTCATGGGCCAGCTCGACGCGAGCATCGTGACGGTCGCGCTGCCGCGGATGGGCCGCGACCTGCACGCGACGCTGGGAGCGGTCGAGTGGGTGGCGCTCGCGTATCTGCTGGTGCTGGTCGCGACCGTCGCGACCGTCGGCCGGATCGCCGACGCGGTCGGGCGCAAGCTGCTCTACGTGTATGGGTTCGGCGTGTTCACCGTCGGTTCCGCGCTGTGCGGCCTGGCGCCGACGTTGACGATCCTGATCGCCGCGCGGGTGCTCCAGGCCATCGGAGCCGCGATGCTGCAAGCCAACAGCGTTGCGCTGATCGCAGAGGCGATGCCTCGGCGGATGCTCGGGAGGGCCATCGGCGTGCAAGGGAGCGCGCAGGCGCTCGGTTTGGCGCTCGGACCCGCGGTTGGCGGAATCCTGCTGTCGCTCGCGCGGCTGGCGATTCATCTTCCTCGTGAACCTCCCGGCGGGCGTGATCGGTCTCGCGCTCGGCTGGTTCCTGCTGCCGCGGAGCCGATCCCGTCGCGAACTCGGTGCGGCCGACGGCCTCGGCGCGGTGCTCCTCGCGCTCGCGGCGATGGGACCGCTCGTGTATCTCTCCCTCGCCGGCCGGGAGGGCTACGCCAATGCGGCGCTGCTCGCGTGCCTGGCCGGCGGCGTCGTCGCCGCGGCCGGTTTCGTCCGGCGCGAGCGACGGGTGATCGCGCCTCTGATCGATCTCTCGATCCTGCGGCGCCACGGGCTCGCAGCCGGCCTCGGCAGCGGTCTCGTGTCCTACCTGGCGCTGTTCGGGACGCTGTTCATCGTCCCGTACTACCTGTCGGCCGACCATGACAGCGCCACGCTGATCGGGTTGCAACTCGCGGTGCTTCCGGTCGCGATCGGGATCACCGCGCCGATCGCCGGCCGACTCGTCACCCACGTCGGGCGCTCGCTGGTTGACCGCGGGCGGGCTGATGCTGGCAGCGGCCGGCATGCTCACGATCGCCGTCGGAGCACGGCACCGCCGGGATCCTGGCCGGACTCGCGGTGACCGGGGTGGGACTCGGTTTGTTCACGCCGGCCAACAACGCCGAGGTCATGTCAGCCTCGCCTCCAGGGCACGCGGGGGTCATCGGCGGCATGCTCAACATGACCCGAGGGCTCGGTACGGCGCTCGGGGTCGCGCTCGCCGGCGCCCTGTTCACCGCGGCCGCGGGTGTCGCCGGCGCGCGCGTTGCCGATGCGGGTGTCGCGGCCGTCGGGCATGGTCTCACGGCCGCGCTCGGAGCGATTGGCCTCGTGACGCTCGCGACCGCCGTCGCGCTCGTGTTCAGCGATCGCAGCTAGCGCTTCGTGGCGACGGTTGCCAGTACGATCGCGTCATGCGTCGCATCGGCGTATCCGTGCTCCGTCGCGTGCGTCGCGGCGGCCGCCGCGCTCGTCCTCGCCGGCCCGATCGGTGCGGCGCAGTCGACGTCGATCGTCGGCACCTGGAGCGGTTTTCTCACCCCGGCGTCCGGGAGCCACGCGTCGCGCCAGCGGTTGACGGTCGTCGTCGATCGCGGCGAGCGGGCCGGCACGTGGCGGATCAGCGCGCGCTGCGCCGGGACGCTTCGCCTCGACGACATCTCGAACGGCTTCCGATGCCACTACTACCGGGTCGCGGGCGCGCACCCGAGTTGTGCCCCGCTCGTCGTCGATTGCCTCAAACGCGTCGGGGCGCGGATCGTCGATTGGTTCGTCTCGAACTCGGGGACGGCGAACAGCGACGGCGCTTTCCGCCGGGTTGGCTGACCCCCTCCGCCGGGAACCGGCTGTAGGCGGCCGCAGGGGTGCTATAAGCTCAAGCCAGCGGGTTTTCCGGGCGAGTTAAAGAGGACCGGTGCTCTGTTTGCGCACAATCTCGACGCCCTCGTTTGTTCATAGGTCGTGTGGAGGCAGGCGGCGAGTCGGCTGATGAGTTCTCGACGGCTGACCGTGTTCGCCGTGTCCGGCGCACTGCTCGTCTCGGCGGGAGCGTCGACGGCGGCCGCTGTGGGCAGCGCTTCGGCGGCCGGGTTGCCGACAGTGTCGGTCCCCACGGTCTCGATTCCGACGGTGTCGATTCCCACGGTCTCGGTCCCGACGGTCTCGATTCCAACGGTGAGCGTCCCATCGGTGACCGTCCCCTCGGTGACCACCGGCCCGGTCACGACGCCGAAGATAACGACGCCGAGCATCACCACTCCGTCGGTCAGCACGCCCGTCGATCCCGCCGGTCCACACGCCGACCGTAGGGTCGCCGGTCTCGCCGCCGCACGTGGGGTCGATATCGCCGTCGACGGGGTCCGGCGGCGGCACCTCGGGGTCGTCGGCTCCGTCGGTGCAGGGGACGTCCGCGTCCGGCACGCGGTCGACGTCGCGAACGCCGCGCGGCGCCTCGAGTCGCGCCCGGCGGGCGACTAGCAGCGCCACGAGCGGGAACGCACACCATGCCGGCGCCGCGTGCGTGCCGCGTCGAAGGGGGCGACCGGGCAAGGTCGACGCTCGCGAGGGCCGTCGGACCAGCGCGGCACGCTGGCGAGCTCGATCACGCGGCTCCCGACCACGTCACCGCGGTCGAGCCACTCCTCTGGGACGTTCACCAAGTTGGTCAAGGAATTGCCGACGGCGTTTCTGGTGGCGCTGCTCGCGTTCGCGGTCATCGCGGCAGCGATGGCGCTCAACGCCTACCTGCAAAGCAGACGAGCCAGGTCGCTCGCGGGCCAGCGGGAGGCGCTGCTATCAGATGTCGGCGTGCTCCAGTCCGCGCTGCTGCCTGCGGTGCCCTCAAATCTCGGCGAACTCGACGTCTCGGTGGCGTACCGACCGGCGCAGGGGCTTGCGGCCGGAGGCGACTTCTTCGATGTGTTCACGGTCTCGCCCGACCGGACGGGCATCATCATCGGTGACGTGTCCGGGCATGGGCGCGAGTCGCTGATCCATGCGGCGCTTGTTCGCTACACGCTCAGGACGTTGATGGGGGAGGGGCATTCGCTGCCCGAGGTGCTCGCCCGCGCGGACCGGTATCTAACCGGCGAGCTTGGCGACGGGTTTGCCACGGTCGTCATCTGCTGCTACGAGCACGCCAGTGGCGAACTGACGTGGGCCAAGGCTGGTCATGAACCGCCGATCATCGCGGGTCAGCCGGAGCGCGAAGAGCAGGCGGCGACCCCGCTCGGTTTTGGGATGGGGGACATCTGGCCGCAGTTCTCGCGGGTGCTGGCGCCCGGCGAGCGCGTGTGCCTGTTCACCGACGGCCTCACCGAGGCCCGCCGGAACGGGGTGCAGCTCGGTCGCGCGCACCTCAAGTCGCTGGTCGACCAGGGACTGAGCGCCCAGGCGCTCGTGGAGCGCGTCCAGACGGACTCCGACGAGTGCAACGATGACCTCGCGGCTGTGGTTATCAGCCGCTCGGCGCTCGTCGCCGACTACCGCCCGACCGAGGTGCGGGAGGCGGCCACCGCCTAGCCGGAGGACGTCGAGGTTGCCGGGCCGCCGGCGCTACCCGACGGCCGCCCCGACGGCCGCCCCAGCCCCGATGACTCGACACTCGGCGGCACGCCCGGCTCGAGTGCGGCCCAATCGGTGCTATGCCCCCCGGTTCGCCGCACTGGGCAAACGGCGTGTGGCGAGTGAAGGGTCTTTGGCCCTGATTTCCGGTGTCTTGCGGAACCTGTGGCCCCGTGACATCCGCGACACCGGTGCCGGAAGCGGCCCGGCGAGTCCGTCCTTCTACGAGGGCTGGTCCGGCTCGAGCACGAACACGGCGATCCGGCGGTGTGACGCGCGGCGCTCGTACTGAGCCCAGCCGGGATAGACGCGTAGTCCTTCCTCCCAGATCCGGCGACGAACGTCACCCTCGGCTTCGACGGCGCGAACCTGACGCGACTGCCCGTCGACCGTGACCGAGCCTTCTGGATTAGCCCGCAAGTTGTAGTACCAGCCTGGCTGGTGCTGCTGCCCGAAGTTCGATGCGATCACCGCGAGACCATCGGCCGTGGGCAATCCGAGCACCGGAACGGTTCGCGGCCGCCCGGTGCGCGCTCCGGTCGTGGTGAGCAATACCACGGGGATGCCGGACAGCAAGTTGGCGAACGTGTGACGTCCACGGGTGAGTCGATGAACCCCAAGGCCTCGTCGGGCTCTTGCGCCGCGTGCAAGCCTATTTCCAGCGGGGCAGGGCGTGACGGTGCCGGCGCTCCTCTCCCTGAGCGGTGTCGAGGTCGTCTACAATCGCGTCGCGATCGCCGTGCAAGGCATCTCGCTTGCGGTGCCGCGCGGGGCGATCGTCGCCCTCCTGGGGGCCAATGGCGCCGGCAAGACCACGACGCTGCGCGCGATCTCGGGCTTCATCGGGCTCGATAGCGCGCGCGTCACGCGCGGCGCCATCGACTTCGCCGGCCGCCGCATCGAAAACCTGCCGCCCGACGCGGTGTCGGACCTCGAAATCGTGCTTGTGCCGGAGCGGGAGAAGGTGTTCGAGGGTCTTTCGGTCGCCGAGAATCTCGCGGCGGCGGTGGCGCGCAAGAGCGGCCGGCACGGGCGCGACAAGCGGGCGGAGCTCGTCTATGCCTATTTCCCCGCACTGGCGCGGCTCAAGGACCGGCAGGCGGGCTACCTCTCGGGCGGCGAGCGGCAGATGCTCGGGCTGGGCTCGGCCCTGATGTGCGAGCCGGAGATGCTTCTGATCGATGAGCTCTCGCTGGGCCTGGCGCCGCTGGTCGTCGCCGCGCTGGTCGAGCGGCTCGTGGTGATTTCGCGTGAGCAGGGCCTGACGATCCTGCTGGTCGAGCAGAACGCGGCGGTGGCGCTCGAGGTCGCGCAATATGCCTATGTCCTCGAGAATGGGCGCATCGTGCTTGAAGGCGAATCGCAGCACCTTCTCGCCAACCAGGAAGTGCGCGAGATCTATCTCGGCCAGGGCGGCGGCGCGCGGCGCGACTACCGCAGCGCCAAGGAAGACCGCGATCAGCGGAACCGGCATGGCTGAGGCGCCCGAGCTGGTGCTCGACGGCGTCAGCCTGCATTTCGGTGGGCTCGCTGTCCTGACCGACGTCTCGCTGGCGCTTCACCGCCGCGAGCTGCTCGCCCTCATCGGCCCCAACGGCGCCGGCAAGACCAGCATCCTCAACTGCATCAGCGGCATCTATCCCGCGAGCGCCGGCCAGATCCGCTTTCGCGGGGAGAACCTGGTCGGCCGCAAGCCGCATGCGCTGGCGGCCCTGGGCATTGCCCGCACCTTCCAGCATGGCGAGCTTTTCGCGCAGCTCACCGTGCTCGAGAACCTGCTCGTCGGACGGCATATGCATATGCGCGGCGGCGTGCTTGCCGGCGGCCTCTTCCTGCCGTCGTGCCGGCGCCAGGAAATCGCCGAGCGCGCCGCGGTCGAACGGATTCTTGCCTTCACCGATCTCGCCCGCCACCGTTTCCGGCTGGTCTCGGCGTTGCCCTACGGCGTGCAGAAGATCGTGGGCTTCGCGCGGGCCCTGGCCATGGAGCCCACGATCCTGCTGCTCGACGAGCCTTCGGCCGGCCTCAACCGCGACGAGCGCGAGGATCTCGCCCATCATATCCTGCGCATCAAGCACGAACTCGGCCTGCCCATGATCTGGGTCGAGCATGACATGCAGATGGTGTCCGATCTCGCGGACCGCATCTACGTGCTCGATCACGGCCGCTATCTGGTGGACGGGCCGCCCGCCGCCGTGCTCACCGATCCGCGCGTGATCGAGGCCTATCTCGGACCCGGCACGGCCCGGTGAGCGGCAATCAGAGCCGCAGCACCGGCGAGCCGACGGTGCGCCGGCTTTCGAGATCGCGATGGGCGCGGACGATGTCGGAGAACGGATAGATGCGCATGCTGCGCGCGACGGATGACGCCGCTCGCGATCGCGTCCAGGACCTCCTGTCGCGCGCATCTGGTATTCGGCGGTATCGGCATTGTAGGTCGAGCCGCTGAAACGCGTCAGATAAAGCCCCTCGTGCTGCAGCAGGATGGGATCGAACGGCTCGATCATGCCGGAGCTGTGGCCGTACGACACCATCATGCCATAGCGCCGGATGCAGCCGAACGATTTCAGGAAGGTGTCGCGCCCGACGCCGTCATAGACGACATCGACGCCGCGTCCGCCGGTGAGCGCGCGGGCACGCGCGACGAAATCCTCGCGGTCCGTCACGATCACGTCGTCGCAGCCCTGCTGCGCGCGCGCGTTCGACCTTGGCGTCGCCGCTGACCGTGCCGATGACACGCGCGCCGAGATGCTTCGCCCATCCCGACAGGACGGAGCCGACGCCGCCCGCCGCCGCGTGCAGCAGCACGACGTCGCCGGGCTTCACGCGGATAGCATTGGCGGATCATGCCGTGCACGGTGATGCCGCGATAGAGCAGCGCCGCAACGTCCTCGTCGGCGACGTCCGGGCGGCAGCTTGATGATCCGTTCCGCCGGGAACAGCCGCGCCTCGGCATAGGCACCGGTCGTCAGCGTCGCGGTGGCGTAGGCGACGTGGTCGCCGGGCCGCAGTCCGGTGACGCCCGGCCCGACCGCCTCGATGATCCCGGTCGCCTCGAGCCCGGGCGTGAACGGAAAAGACGAGCTTCGCCATCGCGTGCGCGGGCGCGGTGCCGCGGCGATAGTGGATGTCGGCGAAATTGACGCCGATCGCGGTCTGCCGCAGCAGAACCTCGCCGGGGCCTGGCGGCCGGGATCGATATCGGCGAACGTCATCACCTCCGGGGCCGCCGGTGCGCGCCACGACGACGGTCTTGGCCATGCGCCTTGCTCCTCTCTGATCGGTCGTTGCAGCGTTTCGTGATCGGCGGGAATGCGACGGTTCAGGCGCCCTTCATCCGCTGCCACGCCGTCTGGTAGCGATGCACAAGCCAGCGATTGAGCTCGCGCTGCGACTCCTCCTGCCACGAATAGCGGCCGCGCGGCGCGAAGCGCGAGCGCAGGCCGACTGGATCAGCTCGTCGACATGGAGATCCTGCGCGACGATCGTGCGCGTCGACTGCGTGTCGATGTTGAGACGCTCGGCGAACATCGGTTCCTTGGTCGCGCCCGGCGTGACCAGCCAGCCGCGCGTCATCGTCAGCTCGTTGGCGGAGACCGCGTGCAGGATCATGTAGGTGATCTGATCCGGCCGCACGACAAGCGACAAGGTCGGCGGCACCTGGCCGAAGAGAAACCGGTGGCGCTCCTCTTCGGTGAGCGCCGGAAAGACCGGCATCAGGGATTTGTGCATCGGATTGAAGCTCGCATCCTTGTGCCGCGTGCCGTTGAACCGGAAATAGCCGGCCGTGTCGGCGGGAAGCTCGGGAAAGATGCTCAAATGGCTCGGCACGACGTCGTGGAGCGGCCCGGCATGAAGCTTGTTGGCGTGATAGCCGTCGTTGTTGTTCTCCATCATCACCTTCCAGTTCCAGGGGAACCGGGTCGGCGGATCGGGGATCGGTCCCTCGGCGGTCTCCAGTCGGAAATTGGCGAGCGCGTCGGTGAGCACCGTGAGACGCGGTTTCAGCGGCGGCGCATCCCGGTCGAAATTGACGAAGATGAAGCCGTTCCACGTCTCGACCTGGAAGCGCGGCAGCTTGACGCACTGTCGGATCGAAACCCCGCGCCTTGTTCATGGCCGGCGCGCTGACCAGGTTGCCGTCCAGGGAATAGGTCCAATGATGATAGGGGCAGATGAGGTTGCGCGCGTTGCCGTGACCCTCGGCGACCAGCATGCCGCGATGCTGGCAGACGCTCGACATCGCCTTGATCTCGCCGTCCTGGCCACGCAGCACGACGATCGGCTCGCCGATATCGGGCCGAGGTATAGAAGTCGCCGGATTTCGGAATCCAGCTCTCGCGCGCGACGCACAGCCATTCGTGATTGAAGACCGCTTCCTTCTCGAACTCGAAGAATTCATCGGAAACATAGATCTCGGGCGGCAACGTTTCCGCGTCGTTCACGTCCCGCGCCGAGCTGTCGAAGCTCTGGAAGAATGCGTCATCGAGCAGCGAGCGCTTCATGCCGTTCCTCTCCCGCCGCACCTCATCCCTTGAGCATGATGTCGGGCGTCACCTTGCGCGTCTTGATGAGCCAATTGGCACCTTCCTTGACGAACACGTCGTCATAATGTCCCACGGCACCGATCTGCGGTCCATGCTCGGAGTCGCGCATCATGACGAAGCTCGAGCTGACCGTAGCGGAGCCGCCGGCGATGGCGACGACGCTGTTGGTGACGATATGGCGCCGTACCGGTCCTGGACCCGGCGGCGGATTGATGCGCGCCATCAGCGTCTCGATGGCGTCGCGTCCTTCCGCCTTCCCCATGCGGCCTTCCCAGACGCCGTCCGCGGTGAAGAGGCCGGCGAGTTCCTTGGAGCGGCCGCTCGTCGCCGTAGGTGCAGTATTTCGCCAGAATTTCGCGAATGCTGTCCTTGTCCTCAAGCGACATCGGTTCCTCCACAGGGTCATGACGATTGTCAGATGAAGGCTAGCACGTTGACAGCCGACCGGCTTGCCTCAATGCGCACCATCTCCTGCTTGGCCCCGTCGGACGGTCGCCGGGGCCCGCCTATCAAGCAATTGGGTGCGTCGAAACAAGACCCCTTCAAGCGGTAGCCCTACCGTGCTGGAATTGAAGGCAGAATACGAGCATAACGGACAGGGGCTGCGGTATGGCGAAGCTTGGCATCGATCGGCGTGCGGCGATGATCGGCTCCGCCGCGGCGGCCGTGGCGGCGGGCTTTTCGCGCTTCGGCCACGCGCAGGCGCAGCCGCGCCGCGGCGGCGTGCTGACGGCACAGACCTTTTCCGACCTGCACACGCTCAACCCGGCGCTGCGCGCATCCTTTGCGATCACTGTCTTCACCAGCAAGATGGTCGAGCCACTCGTCGAGCTCGGTCCCGGCGAGACGCCGGTTCCGAAGCTCGCGACGGCCTGGGAAAGCACGCCCGACGGCAAGACCATCACGTTCCGGCTGCGCGAGGGCGTGCGCTGGCACGACGGCAAGCCCTTCACCGCTCGCGACGTGCAGTTCTGCGCGATGGAGATGTGGAAGAAATATCAGAACTACGGCAGCCTGCTGCACAAGGATCTTACCGCCGTCGACACGCCGGACGACCATACCGCGGTCTTTCACTATGGCGAGCCGATGCCGTTGCCGCTCCTTCTGCGGGCGGCGCCCGAACTCTGCTATGTCGTGCCGCGCCATGTGTTCGAGGGAACGGATATCCTCAACAACCCGGCGAATCTCGCGCCCGTCGGCACCGGCCCCTTCAGGTTCGTCTCCTATGTGCCGAACCAGCACGTCATCATGGAACGCAACCCGGATTACTGGATGCCGGGACTGCCCTATCTCGACCGCGTCATCATCCGCGTCATCCGCGACGCCGCCGCTGCGACCGCGGCGCTCGAATCGGGCGACGTGCAGATGAGCCTTTTCTCCTCGCTGCCGCGCACGGATCTGGCGCGGCTGGCAAAGGACGCGAAGTACCGTGTCGGAACGAGGGGCAACGAGGCCTACACGCTCTTCAACACGCTGGGCTTCAACACGCGCCGGAAGGAGCTCTCCGACGTCCGCGTGCGGCGCGCCTTTGCGCACGCGCTCGATCTCGATTTCTATTCCGACAATTTCCTGCTCGGCTACGGCAAGCGGGCGCACGGTCCGATCCCGTCGACCTCCGGCTTCTATACCGCGGGCGCTGCGCCCGACTATCCGTTCGATCTGAAGAAGGCCGAAGCGCTCCTCGACGAAGCGGGACTGAAGCGCGGCCCCGACGGCTCGCGCCTCAAGATGCGCCTGATGCCGAATACGTCCGACGACATTCACATGTTCGGCACCTTCATCCAGCAATCGCTCGACAAAATCGGCGTCACGCTCGACGTTCAGGTCTTCGATGCGCCCGGCTATCTCGCGCATGTCGATCGCGATTGGGATTTCGAGCTGGCGACGGATACGAACCTCTATCGCGGCGATCCCGGCGTCGGCTCGACGATCTGGTACCATTCCGGCATTCCGCCGGGAACGCCCTGGAGCAATCAGTGGGGTTGGAAGTCCGACGAGCTCGATCGCGTCGACCGACGCCGCGCTCGTCGAGCTCGATCCGGTCAAGCGCAAATCGCTCTATGGCGAGTTCGTGAAGATCGCCAATACCGACATTCCCGTGCTGATGGCGATCGAGCAGGTTCTGGTCTCGGCGACGAACGCACGCGTGCGCAACGATCACAACACGCCGCGGTGGCCCGGCACGTCCTGGGCCGACACGTGGCTCGCGGCCTAGCATGCGTCTGCTGCGTCTCGCCGGATGGCGTCTTGCGACCAGCCTACCCTGCCTCGCGATCATCTTGCTCGGCCTGTTCCTGCTCCTGCAACTGGCGCCCGGAGACGCGGTCGATGCGCTGATGGGCCAGATGGGAAGCGGCGATGCCGCGCTCGCCGAACGGCTGCGCCACGCCTATGGTCTCGAGGGCAGCGTGATGGCGCGGCTGGCGATCTATTTCTGGCATCTCGTCCGCTTCGATCTCGGCAATTCCGCAGCCTTCGACGTGCCGGTGGCCGGCGTGATCTTCTCGCGGCTGCCGGTGACGCTCCTGCTCATGACGACGGCGCTCTCGTTCGCATTCGCCGCGGGCACCGGGATCGGAATCCTGGCGGCGCGGCGGGTCAATCGCTGGCCCGATACGCTCATCTCGACGCTGGGGCTCATCTTCTACGCGACGCCGTCCTTCTGGTTCGGCCTCATGGGCATCCTCGTCTTCAGCGTGAAGCTCAACTGGCTGCCGGCGGGCGGGTTGAGCGATCTCGGAGCCGCGTATTCGGGCGGGCGCTACGCCCTCGACGTGGCGGTTCACTTGCTCCTGCCGGCGGCGACCCTGGCCCTCGATCTATCTCGCGATCTACCTGCGCATCATGCGCGCCTCGATGCTGGAGGTGATGACGCTCGATTTCGTGCGTACCGCCCGCGCCAAGGGCTTGCGCGAATCGGCAGTTTGGCGATGAACCGCGCGTGCGTGCGCTCCTTCGCGGAAAGGGTGCCGATCGTATCGCGGTCGTGCATTCTCCCGAAACGGTGCCGATGGATCAACATGCGTCACAGGCCTTGCGTTCGGCCGATCGCACGTCACTCGGGATGGCGGTGGGCGCGGTCAAAGCGGGCGAGTCCGATGCGGTCGTGTCGGCCGGCAACAGCGGAGCGTTCCTAGCAATCGCGCTGATCAAACTGCGCACGATCGAAGGTGTCGCGCGTCCAGCGATTGCGACCGTATGGCCGGCGATGAACGGCCCAACCGTGCTGCTCGACTCCGGCGCAAACGTCGATTGCCGAGCGGAGTGGCTCGAGCAGTTCGGCATCATGGGTTCCGCCTACGCTTCGGCCGTACTCGGCATCGAGAATCCCAAAGTCGCGCTGCTCTCGATCGGTGAAGAACGCACCAAGGGCAATTCGCTAGTACTGGAAGCAGCGGCGTTGCTCGAAAACGCCCCGATTAACTTCATCGGCAACATCGAAGGCAAGGACATGTTCCACAATGCAGCCGACGTCGTTGTTGCCGATGGTTTCGTTGGAAACGTCGTGCTCAAGACCTGCGAAGGCATGGCCTCGGCGCTGGGGGAGGTCATCAAGGACACGCTGCTACGTCGCAACATCTTGAACTTGCTCGGTACGGCGCTGCTTGCCCCGTCGCTGCGCGCGCTGCGCCGGCGGTTCGACTGGGAAACATTCGGCGGCGCGCCGCTTCTCGGTTTACGCGGCAACTGCATCTACACGCATGGCCGCGTCTCGCGCCGCGGCATCAAGCAAGCGATCCTAACCGCCGATCACCGAGGTCGACCACGACGTCGTGGGACGCATCGGTCAGATGGTGACGCCGCACCTTACGCGAGAGACCACGGTAGAAAGCGCTTGATCCACGTCGTCACCGACAGCACCTCGGATATCGAACCGCAACGCGGGACAACGCTCGGCATCGCGATCGTTCCGCTCTTCGTCGTGTTCGGCGATAAGAGCTATCGTGACTACCTTGATTTGAGTCGCAGAAAGTTCTACGAGATGTTGAGCAGCGAGAAGATGCTGCCGACGACCTCGCAACCGACCCCGCAGATGTTCGAAGAGGCGTTTCGTCCGCTTGTGGAAGCCGGTCACGAAATTTTGTGCCTAACCATCTCGTCGCATCTCTCGGGCACGATCAACGCTGCGCGTGCGGCCGCGCAGCAATTTCCGGGCGCAAAGATCGTGGTGTACGACTCGGAGAGCGCGGCGGGCGGACTCGGCATCATGGCGATGCGCGCCCAAGAGATGATCGCGGCCGGAGCCACTTGGGAGGGACTCCTCGCGGCGCTCGATCGTGAACGCGAGGTGCAGCGCATCTACGCCTGTATCTCGGATCTCTCGCATCTGCAACGCACGGGGCGGATTGGCAAAGCACAACAAGTGCTTGGTACGCTCATGAAAATCGTGCCGGTAATCGTGCTCAAAGGTGGTCAAGTTTCCGCCGAGGCGCAGGTGCGCACGTTCGCGCGCGCGCAATCGACGATGATCGATCTTGCTTTGGCGGCCGTCACGGACGTTTCCAAAGCACGGTTCTTAGTTATGCATACCGATGCGCCGCAGCTCGCGGAGAATGCGATAGCGCAGTTGCGCGCGAAGCTTGGCGACGTGCAGCCGCGCCTGCTCGATATTCTCGAAGCGGGCCCGGTGATTGCAACGCATGCCGGACCGGGCGCCGTCGGTATTTGCGTAGCGCAAGATACGTAAGGGGGCAAGATGGCGACGGTAATCGTCACGGACAGCGGAAGTGATCTCCCACGCGATGAGGCGCAGCGTCTGGGCATCGAGATCGTTCCGGTATGGATCATTTTCGGCGAAGAGCGCTTTAGGGATGGCATCGACATCGACCGGGCGACGTTCTTTGCGCGCATGAAGGCGGGCGAGCATCCGCGCACGGAACCGCCGACACCCGAGCAGTTTCGCGAAGCTTTCGCGAAGATCGTCGGTGCCGGCAACGAAGCCGTGATGATCACGCTCTCATCGCAGATTTCGAAGGCCTTCGAGATCGCGAGCACGGTTGCCAAAGAATTCGGCGACAAAGTTGTTGTGGTTGATTCGCGCGGCGCCTCGGGCATGGAGGCCCTGCTCGCATACTATGCGCTGGAGTTAGCAAAGAGCGGTGCGTCAGCAGCCGACATCGCGAAGAAGATCGATCCGCGCACGCTCAAGAACGTGGTGTACTTCGCGGTGCCCGACGTAAGCATGCTCTCGCGAAGCGGACGCCTGCCGAAAGCCGTGGCGGCACTTGGTTCGATCCTCAATGTTAGTCTCGTGCTCAAGATGAACGACCAAGGTGTGATTGGTCCGGCCGGACAGTCTTTTTCGTTCGACAAGACGTGCGAGATCATGGTCGATGCCGTCGTACGTGGCGTCGAACGTTCGCCCAGCGCGCGCGTCGCCTTTGGGCATATTGGAGCGGCCGAAATGTGTGAGAAGCTGCGCCAACAACTCGAGACCAAGCTCGGACACCGGCCGGCGCAAGAGTTCGTTCACGAGGGCACGCTCACCGTCGCCGCGCATATGGGTCCGGGGGCCATCGGGATCTTCGCCATCGTGCCCTAGGAGTTTCCCCAGCCGTGCTCGGCATCTACGTTCATCTCCCGTTTTGCCCGTACATTTGTCCGTACTGCGATTTCGCGAAGTGGCCGATGCAACGTTCGCGCGCCACTACGTATTTGCAGGCGTTACGCGCCGAGATCGCCGCGACGCCGAGTGAGCCTGCGGCCACGATCTTTTACGGCGGCGGAACGCCCAACGCATACGGCGCCGGCGAAATCGCCTCGCTCACGAAACTGCTGAACGAACGATTTCCCCCGTACGCGTCTCCGCGAGAAATCTCGATTGAAGTCAATCCTGAACTCGTGGGGCAGGGCGATTTTGCTGCATACGTTGCAGCCGGGATCGATCGCGTTTCGGTCGGTGTACAGTCATTCGTGCCGGAAGAGATCGCAACGCTTGGGCGCAAACACGTTCCGGCCGACGTCAAGCGTGTCGTTCTGGGCGCACGCGACGCGGGCGTGCGCTCGGTCTCGCTCGATTTGATGTTCGCCGTTCCGGGACAAACCACGCAGAGCTGGATGCATTCACTGGAATCAGCGATCGAACTCGGTGTCGACCACGTTTCAACCTACGGGCTGACGATCGAGCCCGGTACGCCTTACGAGCGGTGGTACGAACGCGAGCCACGTGCATTTCCGGATAATTCACTCGAAGCCGAATTCTATGGCGTGGCGATCGAAAGCCTCGAGCGGGCCGGTTACGAGCAGTATGAGATCAGTAATTTTGCACGTCCCGGGCATCGCTGCGTGCACAACGAGAACTACTGGCGCAACGGTGAGTATCGCGGCTTCGGGGTCGGTGCCGCCTCATATCGCGACGGGGTGCGCAGCGTACACACACGCGACCTCGATATATATGTTGGTGCTGCGAGCACTGGGGAGCCGATTCCCGGTGAGGCAGAACACCTGCGCGGACTCCAGGCGGTGGGCGAGGCAATCATGATCGCGCTGCGTACGGCGCAAGGGGTTGCGCTCGGGGAGTTCAAAGAGCGTTACGGCGTCGACATTGCCGAACGCTACGCTCCCGTAGTTGCGCGCTACGAAATCGACGGACTGCTCGAGCGTACCGGCGACCGTCTCGTGTTAACCAAACGCGGGCGGTTCTTCGCCAACGACGTTTGCGGAGCGTTTGTGACCTATAGTGACCCGTGATGCCAAGATATGAGTAGCAACAGCATTTCCACGACGGTCTTGCGCACCGCCTTCGCGATCGTGTTCGGCGTTACGGGCTTTTTGCTCGGACGCGAGGTCTATATCAACGTACTTTCGCTCCATTTTGCGAGCGACTGGTTGCAGTGGGCGATGGAATGGGGCACGCCGGTCATCGGCGCCCTGCTCGGCGTCGTGGTTGCGCCGCTCGGGCAGTCATTCTTCGAAGACGAACTGAATCTCGTCGAACGCGCGATCGAGCGCCTGGCCCCGGCGGAAGTTGCCGGCGGCGCAGTTGGACTGCTGGTCGGACTTGGGGCAGCGCTGCTTGTCAAGAGCATTCTTTTCGAATTCATTTCGATCACCGGTCGCGCCGGCAGCTATTTTGCGATCCTGCTCTATCTGATCGTGACGATCTTCTTTGCATATCTGGGCGCGCGGGTCGGAGCCAAGACGCGTCTCGTCCCGATTCCCAAAGGCTCGGGCGGCCGCGGGAGCGCTTCGAAAGTCGTCGACACGTCGGTGATCGTCGACGGCCGCATCGTCGAGATCGTGCAGAGCGGCTTCATCGAAGGGCCGCTAATCGTTCCGCGTTTCGTGCTGCACGAGCTGCAGGCGATCGCCGATTCGGAAGATCCGCAGCGCCGTACGCGTGGGCGTCGCGGACTGGAGGCGTTGGCCAAGCTGCAAGAGCTGCGTGCGATCGAGATCAACGAACGCGAGTACGACGACCTTCCGCCGGGAAGCGTCGACACGAAGTTGGTACGGCTCGCGCGTGAACTGCAGGCGCGCTTGCTCACCAATGACTACAACCTCAATCGCGTTGCGCAAGTCGAAGGCGTCGAGGTGCTAAATATCAACGAGTTAGCGAATGCCGTGAAGCCCTACGTATTGCCGGGCGAAGAACTGCACGTGCACGTTATTCGCGAGGGCAAAGAACCGCATCAAGGCGTCGCGTATCTCGACGACGGCACGATGATCGTGATCGAGCAGGGCCGGCGCCTCGTGGGATCGAGTACTGATGTGGTGGTGACGAGCGTTTTGCAGACGGTTGCGGGCCGAATGATCTTTGCGCGCCCGAAGGCCGCGAGCGCCGCGGTGCGATGAACTGGGGTGCGGTGATTGTTGCGGCAGGACGCGGTACGCGCTTCGGGCGGCCCAAGCAGTTGGTCGAAATTGGCGGGAGGCCGATGCTCGCGTGGTCGTTGCAGACGTTTGCGGCGATGCCCGAGATTGCGTCGATAGTGGTAGTCACCGAGCCGGACTGGATCGAGGACGTGCGCGCGCTTGCTGCGCGACTGGCGCCCGATCGCAGCGTGCGCGTGGTTCCCGGTGGCGCCACACGTCAGACGAGCGTACGCAATGGGTTAGACGCGTTGCCGCCAGAATGCGAAGCCGTACTCATTCACGACGGCGCGCGGCCGCTCGTGCGTGCCGATGACGTGCGCACGGGCATGCGCGAAGTGCGACGCGGCCGTGCTGCCGTGCTAGCTGCGCCGGTCGTGGACACGATTAAGGTCGTCGATCCGCAGAGCGGGCTCGTGCAACGGACGCTCGATCGCAGCGAACTGTGGGCGGCACAAACGCCGCAGTTTGCGATGCGCGACGAACTGCTGCGCGCGCACGATGCGGCTGCAGCCGACGGATTGCAAGCAACCGACGATGTTGCGCTGCTCGAAGCGCTCGGCATCGACGTCGCGGTGGTTCCCGCAACTGGAGAGAATTTCAAGGTGACCCACCCAGGCGATGTGGCGCGCGTGCAAGGGTTCTTGCCATGATGCGTGTGGGTCACGGCTTTGATGCCCATCGCTTGGTCGAAGGTCGCCGCCTCATCCTCGGCGGCATCGCTGTGCCGCACGATCGCGGGGCGCTCGGTCATTCCGACGCAGACGTGCTGGCGCATGCACTCTCCGATGCCCTGCTCGGCGCGGCCGCACTGGGCGATCTCGGCGGTCACTTCCCCGATAGCGACCCGCAGTGGAAGGACGCCGATTCGATCGTGCTGCTCGAGGCCTGCGCCGCGCGCGTGCGCGAAGCTGGCTACCGGATCGTCAACGTCGATGCGACGATCATCGTCGAACGTCCCAAGCTCGCGCCGTATATTGGAGCTATGCGCGAACATCTGGCGACGCGTTTGGGGCTACCGCTGGAATGCGTCAGCGTCAAGGCAAAGACGAGCGAGGGTATGGGCTACACCGGCGACGGCAGCGGCATCGCCACCTTTGCCGTTGCGTCGATCGAGCGCTCCGAGCGATGAGCGAGATCTCACGCGCGACACTGCTCACGGCGATGCAGCGTTGGGGTTTTCTCGAAGATCGCGCACCGGACGCCGCGCTGCGCTGGATCGACACGTTCATTGAAGCCTATAGCGCGAAGCTGACGCAGATAGACGATGCCTTTACGTACGTCGCGGCGCTGCGCGCCGAGTCATGCATTATTCCGGCGCTCGAACTCGAGCGCTTGCGGACACGCGCGGTCTTGTTCTTTCTCGATGCGGTCGGACAGTACATCGATCATCAGCCCGAATTGCGCGATCTGCCCCTTGCGCACGACATTCCCGCCATTGCCGACGAGTTCGGCATATCCAAGGAAGATGCGTTTGCTTCGGTGCGCATGGCGCTCACCGGTGAAAGGGATGGACCGCCGCTCGAGTTCCTCTTTCCCTTGCTTGGACACGATCGCATGATGATCCGCATCGGCGCGGTAAACTCGCGTCTGCTCCACGGCCGCGGCCTCGAGCCGATCAAATTCGGCCCCGACGGCAAGCCCTTCGTACCGATTGAATCCAAGCGTGTTGACCCCTAGGTTACGATGAGGGAATCTCTGAAGAAGTCCATGCACCGATTGTTCAAGTCCGAAATGTGTCAGATGCGAGAAGCCGGCGACCGAGCATACCCACAGCGGTCTGTGAGGAAGCGGGCGCCGACGCAGATGGCCATTTCGGACTTGAACCCGAAGGTCGATCGGTCTTTTCGCTCAATTCATCGTTGCTGCGTCGGTCACGATGCGCTTAGGCATCGCTCCCTCCTCGCTCCTCGCCTTGATGCGAAAGGACCGATCGCAATCGGTACAGCGACTTCTTCAGAGGTTCCCTAGGCAATGGCTAGCCCGTTTCAGACGCTTCTTAGCGACCTGCGCACGCCGCTCGCGCGCGACCCCGCTGCGCGCGGTTGGATCGACGTCGTGTTCTCGTATCCGGGTTTTCATGCGCTCACGTTCCACCGCATGAACCATCGGCTGTGGCAGTGGGGTTTGCTGCACATCGCGCGCTGGCTCTCACACGTTGCGCGCTTTCTCACCGGTATCGAAATACACCCCGGCGCAACGATCGGCCAATGCGTGTTCATCGATCACGGCATGGGCGTCGTAATCGGCGAGACGGCAGAAGTCGGCGACGGCTGCACGATCTATCAAGGCGTCACGCTCGGCGGCACGAGCTTAGCACATGTCAAACGCCATCCGACCTTGGGCAAGAACGTGACTGTCGGCGCGAGCGCCGTCGTCATCGGTGCGATTCTCGTCGGCGATAACGCGCGCGTCGGCAGCGGTTCCGTAGTCGTGCGCGATGTGCCGGCCAATGCGACGGTTGTCGGAATTCCGGCACACGTCGTCGCTCAGGATGGCAAGCCGGTGCGCGCCGTGCCCGACCGTCCACAAGTCGAGATGCCCGATCCGAACGCCGACGCACTCAGTCACCTGCGTCGCCGGCTTGAAGCGCTCGAGACGCGCGTTGCACAGGTCGAACGCGAGGACGGCGAAGAGACCTGGTCGTGGGTCATCTGAAACTTCACAACACGCGAACGCGTTCGCTTGAAACCTTTACGCCGCGCCGCGGCGATGAGGTGCGTATTTACGTGTGCGGTTTGACGCCGTCGGCGCAAGCGCATCTCGGTCACGCGCGCTCGTTCCTGTTTTTCGATCTGCTACGGCGATACCTCAAGCACAAGGGCTTTAGCGTCACCTACGTGCAGAACGTTACCGATATCGACGACCGCAGCATCAACCGCGCGCGCGAAACCGGCGAGCACTGGTACGATATCGTGTCGGGCTATTACGGAGAATTTAAGAACTCGATGCGAAAGCTCGGCGTGCTCGAGCCCGACGAGGAGCCGTATGCAACCGCCTACATCACACAGATCCAAGCGATGATCCGGGAGTTGATCGAAGCGGGCCACGCGTATGTCGTGGAGGACGGCATTTACTATCGCGTTAGCAGTTTCGCGCGCTACGGGAACTTGAGCAATCGTAAAATCGACGAGCTCGAGGCGGGCGCGCGTATTGAAATTGGCGAGTTCAAGGAAGATCCACTCGACTTCGCGCTTTGGAAATTCGCCAAGCCGGGCGAGCCGAAGTGGCCGTTCGAGCCGTATGGGGATGGACGCCCCGGTTGGCACATCGAATGCTCGGCGATGTCGCATGCGCTCCTCGATCCCGAGGGCATCGGGTTCGATATTCACGGCGGCGGTGCGGATCTGATCTTTCCCCATCACGAGAACGAGATCGCGCAGAGCGAGCCGCTGATGTCCGCTCCACCCATGGCGAACTTCTGGGTCCATGGCGGCTTGTTGAACTTCGAGAATCGCAAGATGTCGAAGTCGCTCGGCAACTTTGAGCCGCTCGCCGATCTGCTCGCGCGCCACGATCCGCAGGCAATTCGCTTGACGTTTCTCACGACCGGCTACAGTAAGGTGATGAACTTCACCGAAGAGTCGCTCAATTCGTCGTACGTAACGCTCGATCGATTGAAGAAAATGTACCGCATGACTTTATCGGTCAAAGCTGAAGCTTTGCCCGCTAAAGTCGAGACCCAAGGGTCGCTCACAGCAAAGATGGAGAAGGCGCTCGACGACAACATGAATACCTCGGTTGCGCTCGCGGAAGTCTTGCAATGGGATCCGCAACAGGGGTCGCGCGAGGAATTGGAACGAGCGCTTTGGCTGCTCGGCATCGTACCAAACGAAGCGTGGCTACTCGAACCTCAGCGAATTCTGCCGGCTGACTTCCTCGAGCGTCTGCGTGCGCGGCTCGGCGATGACGTGTCGCTCAATGGTTCGAGTGCAGAAGATGCGATTGCAAAAGTGGTGGATGCGCGTGCGCAGGCACGTGCGGCAAAGGACTGGGCTGCGTCGGACCGGCTGCGCGATGCGCTCGCCGCGGTCGGGATCACTATCAAGGATTCCAAAGACGGTACGACGTGGACCGTCGCAGAGTAGGCAAAGGTCCGCCGCCGCGGCGTACCGGCAGGCCGCGGCAGCCGCAGCTCGATTTCGATGACGTAATATACGGCATTCACGTCGTGGAAGAAGCGATGGTCGCCGGCGAGCCGCTGCGCGCGATTCACGTTGCCGACGACCGCAAGCGCGATCCGCTGCTGCGCAAAATAATCGCTGACGCTAACGAACGCAATATTCCGGTACGCTTCGAGGGCAAGCAATTCTTTACGCAGCTTCCATTTAAGACGCATCAAGGCGTGGTTGCAATTGCACCACCGTTCGACTACGCAAGCCTCTCGGAGGTGATCGGCTCGCACAAGAGCGAGCACACGCTCTTGGTGTTGCTCGACCACTTAACCGATCCGCACAACGTCGGCGCGATCATTCGCACCGCAGAGGTCGTGGGCGCGGATGCCGTGATCTTGCCCGAGCGCCGCTCGGCCGGTGTCAACGCGACGGTGCGCAAAGCTGCCGCCGGTGCAGCCGGCTATATTCCCGTGGTTCGAGTCGCGAATATTAACGACGCGATTCGGACGTTAAAGAAGGCCGGAATCTGGGTCGCTGGGGCCGCTGCGGGCGAAGATGCGGTCCCAATGGGGCGGGCCGACTTCGATCGCGACCTGGCTTTGGTCATCGGCGCCGAGGGCAGTGGGCTTGCTCCCCTCGTCCGACGGGAGTGCGACTACCTGGTCAGTGTCCCGATGCGAGGGCAGACCGAGTCCTTGAATGCTTCCGTAGCAGCTGCCGTGCTACTTTATGAGGCTCTCCGCCAGAGAAGCCATTGACGGCGGCAGGAGCCCCTCCTATAATCACGTGGATGTGCCGCGCCCGATGAGGCTCCGGCCCCCGTTTTGCGGCGCATCGACCAACGAAGGCAAAAACTATGGCTATGACCCATCCCGCAACGGATGGTTTGGAATACAACGAGAGAGTTGACGAAGATCTCGTTGCCATCGCAAAATCGGGTGACAACCTGGCGATGGAATACCTCCTCAACAAGTACAAGAACTTCGTCAGGATTAAGGCTAAGAGCTACTTCTTAATCGGTGCAGACCGAGAGGACATCATCCAAGAAGGTATGATCGGCCTCTATAAAGCCGTGCGCGATTTTAAAGCCGATAAGCTCTCGAGTTTCCGCGCGTTCGCCGAACTATGCATCACCCGGCAAATTATTACGGCGATTAAGACCGCAACTCGACAGAAGCACATCCCGCTCAATCAATACATCTCGCTCAACAAACCGATCTACGACGAGGACAGCGAACGAACGCTGCTCGACGTTATGGCTTCGCAAAAGACCTCCGACCCCGAGGAACTCGTGGTCACTCAGGAAGTCTCCGATGACATCCGTCAGCGCATTCGCCAGAATCTCTCCGAACTCGAATCACAGGTACTTGAATCGTACCTCGAGGGCAAGAGCTATCAGGAGATGGCGCGCGACCTCGGACGCCACGTCAAATCGATCGACAATGCGCTGCAGCGCGTGAAGCGAAAGATAGAGAAGAATCTCGCGGAGTTTGAGTTTCAATAGGCATCTCTCTCGCCCAGCCTATGTCAAAGAGGCCCTCGTGTAGCGAACTACACGTCGGGCCTCTTTTTCTTGGCTGGACGAAAGATCTACCTATTGAGTCTTAAAAGACGCCGTTGGCCTTGAGTAATGCCGAATCGCCCTTTACATACTGCACGAAGGCCGAAACGCCGGCCGCGGTATTCTTGAGCGTGTAGAGATGCTCGTCGGTTGAGAACGAGTAGGTGTGATTGCGGATGTTTTCGGCGCTGGGCATAACGCCTTCGTAGCTAACGACCAGACTCTGGTTGTCGCCGATGAATCCGGTGGCGATGTACCCGAGCGCTCCCGAGGTCTGCGCGACCGCCTTCATGACCGCCGTAGCGTTGTCTTCGACGGTGATCGGAATCTGGGTCTTGGCGACCTTGTCTTCGAAGACGAACCGCGTGCCGGTACCGATCTGGCGCCCGATCAGCACGATCTTGCGATCGTTGCCGCCAATCGCCTTCCAGTTGGTAATCTTACCCGAGAAGATGTCCTGGAGTTCGCCGCGGGTGAGGTTCTTGACGCCGACGTCGGGGTTGAGTACGAATGCAAATCCAACGACGCCCAAAATGGTGTCGTTGAAGTCGGCGTCGTTGACGGCGACGTCAGACATTGCGATGTCGACCGAATGATCTTTGAGTGCCGCAATGCCCGCGCCGGAGCTACTGCCCTTGACGTTGATCGTGACGCCGGCGTGCGAGCTTTGATAGTCGGAGGCAGCCTTAGCTACCACTGGAGCGAGATTGGTCGTTCCACCGACGTTGATTGCTTGATCGGCTCCGGCCGGAAGACTGAAGGCGACCGGAAGCAGTAGTGCGGCAAGCAAAGGGGCTAGGGGTCGGAGTGCTTGCAATCTCATGAGGATGCTCCTTGTGTGAAACCACCCTGATACTGTAATGAATCGGTAAGGTGGTTAAGAAGATTAAGCCCTGGCATCAGTAGATTCCAGCGGCTACGAGTTGGTTGGTGCTGTTTTTGACGTACTGGATGAACGCGCTGACCTCGGGTCGCGGGTTCTTGTGAGTATAGAGATGTTCGCTCGTCGAAAAGCGGTAGGCGTTGGCCCGAATGTTGACTTGGGTTGGCGCCACGCCTTGATAGGTTACGACGAGGTCCTGATGGCCGTCGAGAAAGCCGCTCGCCAGATACCCCAATGCTCCCGAGGTTTGGGATACGGCTTTGAGAACGGCCGGCGCATTCGCTTCGATGCGGATTGGAATCGTTGTTTTGGCGACCTTGTCTTCGAAGACGAAACGGGTGCCCGTTCCGATCTCGCGCCCGATAAGGACGATCTTACGGTCGTTCCCGCCGACCTGCTTCCAATTTGTGATCTGCCCCGAGAAGATGCCGCTGAGTTGCTCGCGCGTCAGGTTCTTAACGCCGCAATCACTGTTGGCGACGAAGGCAAAACCGACCGTGCCGAGCACGTTGTCGTTGAAAGTGTCATCGTCGACGGCAACGTCGGACATCGCGATGTCGAGATCATGGCCTTTGAGCGATGCAATCCCCGCACCCGAACTCGTGCTGCTGACGCTGATTGTTACACCGGGATGCGAGCTTTCATAGTCGGCAGCCAGTTTTATCAGCAGCGGCGCAAGATTCGTCGTGCCACCAACGCTGATGTCGGTGCCGGCGTTGGCCGGAGTCGACGGTGCGATCAACAGCAGTGCTACGAGCAATGTGGCGAGCGGGCGAGAGATGTGCAGTTTCATGGTCGGACTCCGGAGTTAATACTCCCTAGTAGATCCCGGACGACGCAAGCGTCGCGTGTTGGGCCTTGACGAAGGTCACAAAATCGCGCACAGCAGTCGAGGCACCTTTGCGAATGTAGAGATGTTCATCGGTCGAGATGCCGTAGGTATGGTTGCGAATGTTGGCCGGCTTCGGAGCAACGCCGTTATATGTCAACACCAGTTCGGGGTGATCGGCGGCGAACTGGGTCCCGATGTAGCCAAGCGCACCCGGGGTCGTCGCAATATCTTGGACGGTCTCAGCCGGGCTAACTGGGTCTTTGGTCGGCACCGTGATCTTTGCAACCGTGTCCTCGAAGAGGAACCGCGTCCCCGTGCCGATTGCGCGTGCGAATAGGACCATCGCCTGGTCGGCGCCCCCGAAGTCCTTCCAGTTTGTTGTCTTTCCGCCGTACGCCGCGACAAGCTGATCGCGCGTAACATTTTTCAGACCACTGTTCGGACCCGCGAGGATTGCGACGCCGAGCACGCCGATGGTCGTATCGACGAAATCCGAAGACTCGATGCTGATGTCCGCAGCCGCGACGTCAATGGAACTCGAACGCAGCGCGGCAATGGCCAAGCCGGAGTTTGTGGGCGTGACGTTGATGCTAACGCCGGGATGCGCGGCTTGATATGATGTCGCGATCTTTTGCAAGGCCGGGATCGTATTGAGCGTGCCCTGCACGACAACGGTGGTTGCGGTCGGACTCACGGCTGCTACGATGCCGCCGGCCTTGAAGATCGCTTGCTGCGACACTGCGTAGGCAACGAACGCCTTCACGTCCGGCGAGGCGCTCTTGAGTGTGTACATGTGCTCGTCGGCTGAGAACTTATAGACGTGGCTCGCGATGTTTGCGTCGGTCGGGGCGACGCCTTCGTAGTTCACGACGAGGTTCTGATGGTCGCCGATGTAGTTGACGGAAGCGTAGCCGATGCCGCCCGGTGTCTCGGAGACCGCGTTAACCACGGCCGTAGCGTCTTTCTGTTCTTTCATATCGATGAGCGTCTTTGCGACGTTCGTCTCGAAGACGAAGCGCGTACCGGCGCCGAGCGGACGGCTGAACGGCACGATTGGGAGATCGTTACCGCGGAGCTGCTTCCAGTTCGTGTATTTGCCGGAGTAGATACCCTGCACATCTGCGCGGGTGAGATTCTTGACGCCGGCACCGCTGCCGACGACGAACGCAATGCCGATCACGCCGACGGTCGTATCGTCAAATGCGGAATCGTCTACTGCGACATCGGAGCACGCAATGTCGAGAGTACCGGCTCGCAATTCGGCGATGCCCTGCCCGGAACTACTGCCGGTAATGGTGAGCGTCGTTCCCGGGTGGGCCGCCTGATACGCAGGCGCCATCTTCGAGAGCGGCGGTGTAATATTCGTTGAACCACCGACACGAATCGTTGTGTCCGCGACGGCCGGAGCCAGTGGTGCGCTGAGCGCAACGACAGCGGCGATGGAAATGAGACGCGTAAGAAATCCCACGGAAATAGCCCCCTACCCATAAGGCGGAAGTGTGCTGGGACTCACCACGCAGTCCAATAGTGCGCTCTTATAGTAGAGCGCTCTATTGTTATCTTCGGTAGGGCGGGTCTGACGGTTTACTGAGAACGGGTCTTTTTGCCCATCGATTCAACAATGAAGTCGTAAAGATTCGCGCGATCTTCAATGGGGTCAACAGTGAAGATACGTGGGTCACCGTTCGCGGGATCGAGGCAAACGGTTACTTTACCAATCGCGCACACATCCATGCAGGTAGTGGAAATGACACGAATTGGCCCCCACTCGCCGTTCGTCTTGAGTTCGGCTTTGAGCCAATCGCGTACATTGAAGTCGCCGATCCGCTCCGCTATGTCGGGCGTCTCTTCCGGGATGCGTTCTTTGAAGCAGCGCTCGCAAACTAACACGAGTCCGCTTTCGAGCCATTTGGGTTTGACGGGTTGCATGATGCTTTCGAATGAAGGGTGGAGCCGGAGGTGGGATTCGAACCCACGGCCCTCGGTTTACAAAACCGAAGCTCTAACCCCTGAGCTACTCCGGCGGGTTAGCTGAAGTGACGGCTCCTCCGCTTCTATCAACTCAACGAGCTTCCTTGGAAGTGGAAATGGCGTAAGAGCCGCAACGATACGCTCTCGAGGCTTGGTGGCTCCTCTCAGAGGATTGCCTCGGCCACCAAGCCGTTCAGCGCGCCGCCGTCCTCGGTTCAATCCTCGATAGGTCGTGGTCAGCGAATGGCAGTTCGGGCAGAGAAGCGTGAGATTCTCAAGGCTGTTGTTTTGCCAATCTCCATCCGTGTGCTCGACTTCGATCGGAACGTTACCGGTCCGTGCATTTCGTTCGGCCCATCCGCAGCGTGCGCACTTCTCCCCGAACTTCCAAACGAGATACTTCCTAAGCCATTTGGATTGCGGCCGTGGCGGATACTGTCCGGTTTCTATCAGTCGAACTCGTATTTTTAAAGTCGTAATCGAACTGACACCGTAACGAACAATACTTTCCTTTCGCGCGTGCGCAACGATTCCCACATCCGGTGACACAGAACGGCTTCGTTGGATATTTCATGCCTACAGCATGAAGCATCGTTGTGCCACCAGTACGTCATTTCACGCTTCGAGTCCCCGCAGAAATTGTTCCATCTCTTTCGCGAAGCGATCGAAGTCGGTGCGATGCAGGTTGTGTCCCTGATCCTCCAGCGTAACGATTTGCACGGGCGCGCCGTGATGCGCGGTAATCTGATCCATCACCGGTTTGTGGACGATCGTGCCGTCGGGGCCGGCCATCACGAGTAAGAGCGGCTTGAAATACGTTGCGATGTCACGGCGCAGATCCCACACGCCGGCACTCTGATCGCGAAGCCCCGCAATCGGCGCGGTCGTCATGCTGTGCACCGCGTGCACCTTGCCGTCGACGTCGTCGGGGTGCCATTCGGCGTAATCTTCGCGGATTTGCGCGTCGCGCGCATCACCCGTGTACGTGAACGTTTCCTCGAGCTCGTCGATGAACTCGGCATACCAGTCGTCGGCGACTTGTACGATCATCGGATCGATGGCAACGACCGCGTCGACGTCGAGCATAAGTCCACCGCGAATCACGACCGCGCCGCCCCACGAGTGGCCGACCAAGATGTCGGGATCGGTAACGGCAGCAACATTGCGCAAGTCGGCGACGCCGCGTTCGAGCGACATTGGGCCTTCGACGTCCGCGCTGTCGCCATGGCCGCGTTGGTCGTAGGCAACGACTTGATAGCGATCGCCGAAGCGCTGCGCGAGACGATGCCAGGCCTTACGCGAGCTGGTCATGCCGTGCACGCAGAGCATGACCGGTCCGCTCGTGCCCCATCGTTCGAGCGTCGTCGCAGCGCCGTCGTCAAACGTTATCGTTTCCAGCGTCGATTGCATCGGATACTCCTTACTCGCGCAGCATCACGCGTGCGGCGTTCCAACCCGGCGCGCCCATCACGCCGCCGCCGGGATGCGCAGCGGATCCGCACATATAGAGATGTTTGATCGGCGTCTTGTAGTTCGCGTAACCCGGCACGGGTCGAAATGCGTAGAGATTCTGCAACGGCATCGTGCCTTGAAAAATATTGCCACCCGTAAGGCCAAAGGTTTCCTCGATATCGACCGGGCTGAGGATCTGTCGATCGATCACCGACGCGGTGAAGCCGGGCGCGTAGCGCTCGACGATCGCAAAGCAGCGATCCGCGAAGTCGTCCTTGATCGCTTGGGTCCACGCACCGCTCTTCAACTTATACGGGGCGTATTGCACGAACATCGACATCAGGTGTTTGCCCGGCGGCGCAATTGTTGAATCCAATGACGACGGCAGGCAGCACTCGACGACCGGTTCGCGCGATGGCGCCCCGTATTTCGCGTCGTCGTAGGCGCGTTCGATGAAGTCCTGATCGGGACAGAAGTGCACGGTGCCGTGATGCTGTGGGCCGGGTTCGTGTCCGGGCAGCGCGGTAAAACTCGGAAGGCGCTCGAGCGCCACGTTGATTTTCACCGAGGCGCTATCGTAAGCAATGCGCGACACGGCGTCGCGAAACGCCGGTGGCAGCGTCGCCGGATCGATGAAGCGTTCGAACGTATGGTGCATATCGACACCGCTCGCAACCTGTTTCGCGAAAAACTCGTCGCCGTTGCTTAGCGCCACGCCGGTCACCGCATTGTTCTTCGTAAGAATCTTCATGACTTCGGCGTTGGTGCGAATCTCGACCCCGAGATCGGCGGCCGCGCGTGCCAGCGCCTGGCTGAGCCCGCCCATGCCGCCGCGCATGTACGCCCACACGCCGCGCTTGCCGTTGGTCTCGCCCATCACGTGGTGAAAGAGCACGTAGGCGGTGCCCGGCATCGACGGCGCCATGAATGCGCCGATGATCGCGTCGGTCGCCAGCGTGCCTTTGAGCTCGTCGCTTTCGAACCAGCGGTCGAGGATCGGCCGGGCTGCGCCGGCGAGCATTTCGATCGCCTCGTTCATGTTCGGGCCCATCTTTTGGAGCGCGCGCGCCATCTTACCGGCGTTGACGAGATCGCCGAGATTTGGATGGAGCACGTCTGGGGGCACCTGCGTGAGCGTCGGCTCGATCACCGCCGCGACGTTTTGCAACATTGCTTCGTATTGCGGATACGCCTGTGCATCACGCCGGCTGAACTTTGCGATTTCCTCAGCGTCGCGCGCCGTTCCGCGTCCGAGCATCAGATAACGTCCATCGAGAAAGGGCGAGAACGATGCGGGATCGCGCTCGATCGCTTCGAAGCCGTAGCGTGTTAGCGCAAGATCGCGCACGATTTCCGGCCGGAACAAGCTATTCACGTAGGCGGCGGTTGAGACTTTATAACCGGGCCACGTTTCCTCGCTCACGCATGCGCCGCCAACGAGCGAGCGGCGTTCAAGTACGAGCACGCTGCGCTTCGCGCGCGCCAAATAACACGCGGTGACCAGGCCATTGTGACCGCCACCGATAACAATTGCGTCGTATTTTCTGGGCATAGAGCCGGTCTTTAGTCGGAGGGAGAGCCGCCCCTGTGAAGGGTAGTTTCATAAGCATGGAGATCACCGTGCGCCGCGCGACCCCGAACGATATCGACGTGCTCTTGCCGCTCGTCCGCGCGTATCGCGTTTTCTACGAGCAAACGCCCGATCCGTCCGGTGAACGTCGCTTCATCAGTAAGCATCTGCGCGATGCAACGAGTACGGTGTTCTTCGCAAGCGAAGGAGGCAGCGCGCATGGGTTCGTGCAGATCTTCGAATCGTGGAGCACGATTCGCCTAGCACCGATGCTGATTCTCGAGGATCTCTTCGTCGAGCCGTCAGCGCGTGGACGCGGGATTGCGCGCGCGCTGATCGACGCCGCGATCGCGTACGCACGCGAAGCGGGCGCGGGGGGAATGTTTCTGGAGACTGCCGTTGGCAACGAGCGCGCGCAAGCGGTTTACGAGCGCGCGGGCTGGGAGCGCGAGGCGGCCTTCGTGAAGTTCAACGCCCCTTTGTAAGGTAGGCGCGACTTTTGCCGGAGTTGCGAGGACCCGGCGCCCATGGTATCGTACCGTGGTTAGCCGTTCCGGAAGGGGCTGCTGTGGGTCGGTGGTCGAGTGGTTAATGGCACCGGACTGTAAATTCGGCTCGCGAAAGCGATACGCTGGTTCAAATCCAGCCCGGCCCACCATTTAACTTCCCGTTCCTCGGCGCGCGGGCGTTGCATAATGGTAGTGCCTCTGCCTTCCAAGCAGATAGCGCGAGTTCGATTCTCGCCGCCCGCTCCACTTGTACAACTGAAAAGCGATCGCCGTTGTAGCTCAGTGGTAGAGCACGTCCTTGGTAAGGACGAGGCCACGGGTTCAATCCCCGTCAACGGCTCCAGTATCAAAAACGGCCTCGCGATTTCGCGAGGCCGTTTTTTGTTGCCCTCTATCGACCGCGATCAGCCGTTGCGCTTGAGCGTTTCGACGACTTCGCCGAGCACGCGATCGGCGTCGGCTGGTACGGGCTGACACGTGCCCGCGCCCACGTGACCGCCGCCGCCGTGTTCGGCAAGCATGTCGCCGACCGAGGTTTTGCAATCGCGCTTGAGGATGTTGTGCCCGACCTGAATTGAGACGAACTCGTTGTTGCGTCCGTCGGCAACGCGCACCGACACGTTTGCGGTTGGGAAAAGATCATAGATCAAGAAGCGATTCCCGCTTGGAAGACTCTTGAGTCCGCGCACGTCCGTGATCACGACGTTACCGTCTTGCCGCGACGTTGCCTTGAGGTGCTCGCGGAACGCCGGCTCCTCAGCTTTGAGGCGCTCGACGTGCTTGTGCACTTCGGGATCTTGCAGAATCTGTTCTACTGTTTGTTGTTTGGCCAACTGCATGAGGTGGCGGAAATAATCCTTGAACGCACCGAGGCCACTGCGTGGATCGAGCGTGTAGCCGACGAGGATCCAACCTTGCGGATCGACGATGTCGTTATGCGTGAGCAGCGCTGCATCGAGCCGATCGGTGGCTTCCATCAACTCGGAGAAGCGGCCGAACCGATCGGACTTGTAGTGATCGGCGATCACTCGCGCCGCACTTGGGGCAACGCCGAAACCTCCGCGCATCTGCGGGTTCCAGGCTGCGTCCGACTGACTCACGTGGTGGTCGAACCACAGCGCCGCACGCTCGTCGTAGGGCAAATTCGCAAGGATGTCGTTAGCGGAGAGGGTGACTTTGCCGTCTTGCACATCTTTGGGATGGGCGAAGTCGACTTCATCGATCGGCTCGACTTCCTGTAAGAGGATGGCTGACGTGAGGCCGTCGAGATCGGCGCGGGTGACTAAGCGCATAGCGGTTCCTCCGAGGCGGCTGAGGTTCGCGCAACCAAGGAGGCGCTCCTTATGCCTTTGGACGCATCCGGACCCCGGGGCGGTGACGTTCTATAAGTGCGATGAAACACGACATTACTCCACCGATCGTCAAGAGCGAAGAGCAGTGGCTCCAAGAGCTTGGCCCTCAGCGATACGCGATCTTACGTAAGGCCGGGACGGAGCGTCCGTTCACGGGTGAGCTGCTCAGCGTCCGCGATGATGGAACCTATACCTGCGGCGCGTGCGACGCCGCGTTGTTCAAGTCGACCGAGAAGTTCGACTCGCATTGTGGCTGGCCGTCGTTCACACGTCCCGAGGAGCAGCAGAATGTACGGCTCCTCGAAGACGTCAGCCACGGCATGCATCGCACCGAAGTCCGCTGCGCTCGCTGCGATTCGCACCTCGGTCACGTTTTCGACGACGGACCCGGCCCGGAGGGCACGCGCTACTGCATCAACTCGCTCTCGCTCGGGTTCAAGAAGGGCAATCCCCCTACCCAAGCCTAACTGAGCTGGCGCGCGCGCTCGTAGCTCAATTGGATAGAGCAAGGCACTCCTAAGGCCGAGGTTGGCGGTTCAATTCCGCCCGAGCGCAAGATTGGGGGCCCCGGGCGGGGTCCCCGTGCGCCTCCTCGACCCTTACCCTTGCGAGCCGCGAGCGTCTATGCTACAGTCTTCTAGCTAAGAACGGTCCTCCGGGCCGTTTATTTCATGTCGCGTGGTAAACTAACAGATGGCAAAAAAAGAAAATCGCGTTATGGTCGTGATGGCGTGCACCGAGTGCAAACGTCGTAACTACAACACGCAAAAGAACAAACAGAAAACGACGGATCGGTTGGAGCTCAAAAAGTATTGCCGCTTCTGCCGCTGCCACAAACCGCACCGCGAGACGAAATAAGTCCACATAGGGCGGTAGCTCAATTGGTAGAGTAGCGGTCTCCAAAATCGCCGGTTGCAGGTTCGAGTCCTGTCCGCCCTGCCAAGTTTAGTACCCCGAAGCGAAAGAGGTTTGGTGAACGAGAAAAAGCAGTCCGCAGCAGCGACCCGCCAGCAGCAAGCTAGCGGTGATTTCGTGCGCGGCGTGTTCACTGAGTTGCGTCGTGTGACGTGGCCGACTCGCAATGAGTGGGTTTCCGCCACTGTCCTGACGCTGCTCCTCGTGGTCGGCATCGGCTTTTACACCTGGGTCCTCGACCAATTCTTCGGCTGGGTCTTCGGCTGGCTCCACGTCCTGAATATCTGATCATGAATTCCAATATCGAACGCGACTACAACGACGGCCACGCCGACGAAGCGCAACCGCAAATCGAGAACGTTTTAGAAGCTGCGGTCGAGGAGTCGCAAGAGGCGCCTGCGCCCAGCGAGACCGTCGACTCATTCGAAAATGAAGTTGATGACATCGCCGATCGTGCAGTCGATACGCCCGACGCGCTCGAAATCGGCGCAGTCGAAACTGACGCGCCCGAAACCGATGCTCCGTCACCGGCGAAGAAAGACAACCGTAACTGGTTCGTCATTCACACCTATTCCGGTTACGAAAACAAAGTCAAGGCTAACCTCGAGCGCCGCATTCACTCGATGAACATGGCCGAGAAGATCTTCCGTGTGCTCGTGCCGATGGAAGACGAAGTCGAGTTCAAAGACGGCAAGCGTAAGATCACGCCGAAGAAAGTGTTCCCCGGCTACGTGCTGGTCGAGATGATCATGGACGACCAGTCGTGGTACGTCGTGCGCAACACGCAAGGCGTGACCGGCTTTGTCGGCAGCCCCGGCCCGGGCGAAAAGCCTGTGCCGCTGCAAGAAAAAGAAGTCAAGACGATCCTCAAGCAGATGGGCATCGAAGCGCCGAAGCTCAAGATCGACTTCGCCAAGGGCGATCGCGTCAAGGTCACCTCGGGTCCGTTCTTCGACTTCACCGGTGTCGTCGATGAAATCCAGCCCGAGAAAGAACGCCTGCGCGCGCTCATCTCGATCTTCGGAAGAGAAACGCCGGTCGAACTCGAGTTCTTCCAGGTCGAGAAGGTCTAGCCGCTTTACTTTAATTGCGTTGACGGCTAGAATCTGACAGGTTTCTCTTGGGAACGACCCCGCCCCAAGAGGCTTTTAGGAGGGGTAGGCATTAGCGATCGACGCGTGCCGCAAGGTGAGAAAAACTTCGGGACGCGCTGGAGCCCTGGATGGGCGAGAAGCGCGGCCACGTAACCGACGGCAACACGATGTTGCCTCGCGTTTTTCGAACGTGCGGTACCGGCGAGAGCGAAAGCCGTACCAACGAAAGAAACCACAATGGCTAAGAAGGTCGTAGGCAAAATTGGCCTACAGATTCCGGCCGGCAAGGCAACGCCTGCGCCGCCGATCGGCCCTGCGCTGGGCCCATACTCGCTGAACATCATGGACTTCTGCAAGCAGTACAACGAACGTACCGCATCGCAGGCGGGCATGATCATTCCGGTCGAGATCACCGTGTACGAAGATCGCACGTTCACGTTTATCACGAAGACGCCGCCGGCGTCATTCTTGATCAAGCAAGCGCTGAAGATCGAGTCCGGTTCGAAAGAGCCCAATCGCAATAAGGTCGGTAAACTGACGCAGAAGCAGCTCGAAGATATCGCCAAGGTGAAGATGCCCGACATCAACGCCAACGACATCGATGCGGCGAAGAAGATCATCGCCGGCACGGCGCGCTCGATGGGCGTGGAGGTCGAGTAATGCCGCAGCATCACGGAAAGCGTTACAAGAACCTCGTCGCCAACTTCGATAAGAAGGCGCTCTACACGCCGGCCGAAGCGATCGGCTTCGTGAAGAAGAACGCCAACGCGAAGTTCAACGAGACGGTCGAGATCCACATTCGTCTCGGCGTCGATCCGAAGAAGAGCGATCAGAACGTGCGCGGCACGGTGAACCTTCCGCACGGCACAGGCCGCACGGTGCGCGTGATTGCGTTTGCGAAGGGCGACAACGCGAAGGCTGCACAAGAAGCCGGCGCGGACATCGTCGGCGATCAGGATCTGATCGATAAGCTCAAGGCGGGCTTCACCGAGTTCGACGTCGCGGTTGCAACGCCGGACATGATGGCGCAGGTCGGTAAGGAACTCGGACGTATCCTCGCGCAGAAGATGCCCAACCCGAAGGCCGGTACCGTCTCGCCGAACATCGCAGGCGCGATCCGCGACATCAAGGCCGGTAAGGTCGAGTATCGTCTCGATAAGGCCGCGATCATTCACACGATCGTCGGCAAGGCGCAGTTCGACGAGCAGCAACTGCTCGAGAACGTCAACGCACTTGCTCGACGCAATCGTCCGCGCGAAGCCGGCGGCGTCTAAGGGCACCTACCTCCGGAGCGTCACGCTCACGAGCACGATGGGCCCGGGCGTGAAGGTCGACCCGAACCGCGTCAAGGCCACCGCGTAAACCCGAGACCAGAATCCCAGACCACGACCCCACGCGCAAGCGCGGGGTCTGCTATTTTCTTTATCCGGAAAGCTGGGTATTGACGAAGCGGCTCGCTTATTGGGTAGAAATATGTAGGACTTCCAGCTGTGATTTAAGGTGGGATTACGACTGTGAATGAAGCTAGATACGAGGAGGCTCGACAGCCGGGGTGACCGCGGCGAGTGGTCGGCTTCCCGGAGGCACACGAGCGGGCGATGTCGCTTCCGATCGAGGACGTCGTCGAGGAGCTCGTCGCACTGCTCGGACTTACTACCGTGGCGATGATCGGCGGCGTCGGCGAGACGCGTGCGGTCACGCAATGGACGAACGGCCGCAGCCCGCAGCGCCCCAACGTCTTGCGGTTCACGCTGCAGATCGCCTCGATGATTCTCAACGAAAAAGATCCGGACATCGCGCGGGCGTGGTTTCACGGCAGCAATCCGCACCTGGGCGACCGAGGCACCGGCGGTGGCGTTACTGCGCGACGAACCCTTAGCCGAAGTCCAGGGCGAAATCATGGCCGCGGCGCGAGCGTTCGCGGGCCGCTAATCGCGTCGTGCGGATCGCGCAGTGTAGCCGGACCACACCAGGTTGTTTCCGATGGAACCTTCGATTAGGCTTGCAAACATGGTCATGCGAGAAGAGCTCCTTGACGAGAGCTTGCCGTGGGCGCAGGTGCTCGTCGTGCGTGGCGAGCTGGACATCGGCGCCGCCCAATGGTTTGCGGAAGCGATTGCGGAGCGGCTGCGTCAATCGTCCGCCGCTCGTCATCGACCTCTCGGCGTGTCAGTATTTGGACTCGACGATTCTCAACGTCTTGATTCGATCCGCAAACGCGGCGCCCGGACGCATCGGCATCGTCGTTCCGACGGCCGCGCGGATTCGGAGAATCTTCAATATCGCCGGGCTCGAGGATGCGCTGCACCTTGCCGAGTCGCGCGACGCGTTGCAGGTGCGGTTTTCGGCCTAGCGCAACTCCCCCCGGGTGAATTCGTCCTGGAACACACGGCGCCGGCGTAAAGACGAACGGCTGGCACGTGTCGCGCATCTCGTTCGCGATGGACGCTTCGAGGCGAGTGACGCGGTCGCCGTGCTCCAGGAGTTGATCGAGCCGGGCGATCGCCTGTGCCTCGAGGGCAACAATCAGAAGCAAGCCGATTTTCTTTCGCGCGCCCTTGCCTCGTAGTCGATCCGGCGGTCGTCCACGATCTTCATCTTATTGATCTCGGTCATCGCGCGACCCGAGCACATCGCACTGTTCGAACGCGGGATCGCGTCGCACGTCGACTTTTCGTATTCGGGTCCGCAATCGCTGCGGCTCGCGCAGCAAGTCGCCGACGGTCGGGTGCGCATCGGCGCGATTCACACCTACCTGGAACTCTTTGCGCGCTACTTCGTCGACCTGACGCCGGACATCGCGCTCGTCGCCGCCGACGAAGCCGATGCGCAACGGCAACCTCTACACCGGGCCGAACACCGAAGAGACGCCGACTATCGCCGAAGCGACGGCGTTTCGCGACGGTATTGTGATCGCGCAGGTCAACCGCATCGTCGATAAATGCACGCGCGTCGACATTCCCGGCGATTGGGTCGATCTCGTGGTCGTCGCCGATAAGCCATACTATATCGAACCGCTCTTTACGCGCGATCCCGAACAGATCGACGACGTGCAGGTGCTGATGGCGATGCTCGTGCTGCGCGGCATCTACGAACGCCACCGCGTCCAGAGTCTCAATCACGGCATCGGGTTCGACACCGCGGCGATCGAGTTGATCTTGCCGACTTACGGCGAGCGGCTGGGTTTGCGCGGCAAGTCTGCACGCACTGGATTCTCAACCCGCATCCGACGCTGATTCCGGCAATCGAAAGCGGCTGGGTACGCAGCGTGCACTGTTACGGCGGTGAACTCGGCATGGAGCGTTACGTCGCGGCGCGGCCCGACGTATTTTTCACCGGCCGCGACGGATCGATGCGTTCCAATCGCGCCTTCGCGCAAGCCGGCGGGCCACTACGCAACCGATCTCTTCATCGGCTCGACGTTGCAGATCGATCGCGACGCGAACTCGTCGACGGCGACGCTCGGCCGGATCGCCGGGTTCGGCGGCGCGCCCAATTTGGGGAGCGATCCGCGCGGAAGACGTCACTCGACCGCCGCGTGGCTCGAGATGACCTCGTCGGACGAAGAAATACGACGCGGGCGCAAGATCGTCGTGCAGCTGGTTGAGACGTTTCAGGAGAGCGGCATTCCCGACGTTCGTCGAGCGACTCGATGCCGTCGAACTCGGACGCAGCGCCAATCTTCCGATCGCGCCGGTCATGATCTACGGCGACGACGTCACGCACGTCGTAACCGAAGAAGGCGTCGCGTATTTGTATCGAGCGCAGAACATCGACGAGCGGCGCGCGGCGCTTGCCGCGATCGCCGGGGTGACGCCGATCGGCATGGTGCGCCGACGAGAGCGCACGCAGGCATTGCGCGCCTCCGGCGTCGTGGCGTTTCCCGAGGATCTCGGCGTGCGGCGCAGCGACGCGAATCGCGCGCTGCTCGCGGCGCGCTCGATTCGTGAACTGGTCGAATGGTCGGGCGGCCTCTACGATCCGCCGCGGCGCTTTAGGAGTTGGTGATGATCGAAACGTTGAGCTATGAGTATCCGGCGAGCGACGCGGTCGAGCGCCGTGCACACGTCGGCGTTGTCGCATCGGGTAATTGCGAGATCTTGCTCGAGCCGATGGGCAATGGGCAATGCTTCGGTTGTCGTACGTACGAGCGTCACCGGCTTCGGCGCGACGTGGAAGGCCGTGCTCGGTCGTTTCTTCGTGCGCAATCCGGTTGCGGTGCAGATCGAGATCAATGACTTCGGCGCGACGCCCGCCGTCGTCGCGCTACGTTTAGAGCAAGCTCTCGAGGCGGCGCGATGAGCGCGCTGCTCCTGGCCGAATCGTTCGCGGAGCGGGGTGCCCGCGAACGCGCGCGCGCGTTGCTCGATGCGCAATCGTTTCGCGAATTGATCGGACCGTTCGAGCGCATCGCTTCGCCGTATCTCGCCGCGCAAGGCGTCGTGCCGCAGTCCGACGACGGCTGTGTGGTCGCGCGCGGCACGATCGGCGGCGAGCGCGCGTGCGTCGTTGCAACCGATGGACGTTTCTTAGGCGGATCGATCGGCGAAATCGGCGGCGCAAAGATTGCCGGCGCGCTCGAGCTTGCGCGGCGCGATGCCGAACGCGGGACGCCGACGCGATCGGTGCTTGCACTTGATACCGGCGGCATTCGTTTGCAGGAAGCCAACCTCGGTATTCTCGCGGTGACCGAGATCTGCGATGCGATCGTCGCGCTGCGCATGCTGCAACCGGTCGTCGCGCTCATCGCAGGCCGCGTCGGCGTGTACGGCGGCCTTTCGCTTTCGACCGCGCTGTGCAGTCAGATCATCGTGAGCGAAGGTGCGCGCGTCGGCCTCAACGGGCCCGACGTGGTCGAAACCGAGTCCGGTATCGAGGAGATGGATTCGTCGGATCGGCCGCTGATTTGGCGCGTGACCGGCGGCCGCATGCGGTTTGAACAAGGATTTGCGACCGAGCTCGTTGCCGACGATGTCGAAGCGATTCGCGCCGCAGTGCAGCGCGCATTCGAACAACCGCGCGAACTCGGCACCACTCGAACCGCAAGCGTTTCCCGATCCGCGCCTCGATCGCGACAGCTTTCTGCGCGCGATGGGGATCGCAGCCATGAGCAGCGTGCGCGGCCGTGCGTGGTTCGAGCGTTTCACTCGCGGTGGCAAACCGGTCGAAGGGTTGCCGCCGTCGGTGCTCGCAGCCGACGCCACGATCGATGGCCATGCGGTTCGCGTGGTTGCGGTCGTACCCGATCCGAATGGGCGCTTTCCGTTGGCACGCGACGGCAATCTCGGCATCGACGAAGGCTTCGGCCTCGCGCGCGCGGTCGGCGGCACGCCTAAGAACAGCGCGATTCTCGCAATCGTGGATGTGCCGGGCCAAGCTTTTGGTACGCGCGAAGAAGCCGTTGGACTCCAGCGTGCGCTAGCTGCTTCGGCGAACGCCTACATTCGTGCGCGACGCGGCGGCCATCCGGTCTATGCACTGGTGGTCGGCAAAGCCATTTCCGGTGCGTTTCTCGCGCACGGATTACAGGCGGGCTGGATCGGCGCGCTCGACGATCCGTACCTCGAGGTCCACGTGATGTCGGAGGCCGCCGTGGCACGCGTCACGCGCATGGAACGGGAAGATCTTGCGCGCGTTGCACGCGAAGTGCCGGCGACGGCGCGCGACATTCGCAGTTTTGCAACGTTCGGTGCGATCGATCGGCTCTTCGAAGTCGGCGATCCGGAAGCACCGAGCGCAGCCGACGAGCAGATCGTCACGCACGCGCTCGCGGAAGCGCTGCGCACGCCGGAACTCGGACTGCGCAATCCTCGTGAGCGGCTCGATCGTTCCGCAGCGCTCGAGACGCGGGCGATTGCACGTCGGGTGCGTGAGGAGCTGCAGGCGCAGTGGGATGCATGAGCGACTGCGGCCGCACGATCTCGTCCGGCTGACGCCGCGAGCCGTTGCGCGCATCGCCGCGGATGCACCGGCGTGGGCAGCGGCGAGCCTGCAACGCGCGCCGTGGGCAACCGTACGGCGCGCGCATGTTGCCGGCGCCATTGCAATCGGTGTGCGCGGTCTGGAGCGCGAGCATCGGCATGCGACCGGGGTGCAGGCTGACGACGTCGACGGAGTCGTGACCCCCGAGATGCTGGCAGGTTCGCGGCCGGGCCGCAACCACGGCGCGTTTGCGGCGCTGCGTACCGTGGTGTATGAGGCACGGGCACGCGGGCTCTGCGCAGGTCCGATCGGTGCAGCCGGCTTCGAACTTGCAACCGGCGTCGCGGCCTTGCACGATGGAAGCGACCTCGACGTGCTCGTCCAAGCCCAACCGTCACACGGCGCGCTTGCGTCGTTTGCGCGGACGCTTGCGCAGCTTCCGGTGCGTATCGACGTCGAGCTCGCGTTCGGCGACCGCTACGCGGCAGCGCTCGAGGAAGCGCTGCGTGGTGGGACCTTGATGGTCAAGACGCCGAGTGGACCACGGCTGTTGCCGCGATTTTCACCTGCGCAGGCCGCCGTCCAAGCTTTGATTGCCGAAGCCGAACTCACGCCCAAGCCGGCACTTGTCGACCGGCGTGGCAACGGTGCGCACGACGATCTCACGCTGGAATTGCTCGTGCAGTCAGCGCAGGTGCTCGGCGCGACGTTCGAGCACGTTGCTGCGGTTGCACGCGGCGCGTCGATCGATGCGAAATTACGCGAACAGCTCGGTGCAATCGGTCGTGATGGCGAGCGAGCGATGCTCGACGTAACCGGCGGGATCAATACCCACCGGGGTGCGATCTGGTCGCTCGGACTCCTGATCGCTGCACATGCGAGCACCGGATCGCGCGAGCCGCGCGCTATCGCTCGTGTAGCTGCGCGAATCGCGGCGCTTCCAGATGCTGCCGCCGTTGCGCCGGATTCACACGGCCTGCAGGCGTGCGAGCAGTTCGGCGTGCACGGTGCACGGGGCGAGGCGCGCGCGGGATTTCCGCATGCGCTGAACTGCGCGTTGCCTGCACTACGCGCCGCTCGCGCACGCGGGGCACGCGAGTCGGTTGCGCGCGTTGACGCGTTGCTGGCGATTGTGAGCTCGCTCGACGATACGTGTCTCTTGCATCGGGGTGGACGTCCGGCGCTCGAGGCTGCACAGACCGGCGCAAGGTCCGTGCTTCGTGCTGGCGGCATCGGCGAAGCGGCGGGCGTGGACGCGTTTGCAACGCTCGATGCGACGTTGCTCGCGCTGCGCGCGTCGCCTGGCGGCGCGGCCGATCTGCTCGCGGCAGCCTTGTTCCTCGATTCGATCGAGCGCGGCGCGTGGGCATAGCATTTCTGTTCCCGGGACAAGGCTCGCAATATCCCGATATGCTTGCGCGCGTTGCGAGCGATGCTCGTGCCGCCGAAACATTCGACGAAGCGCGCGGCGTGCTCGGGTACGACGTGCGCGACCGCGACGACGTTACGGCGCTAGCCTCAACGGTCAACGTACAACTCGCTCTGCTGGTTGGAGGCGTTGCATCGGCGCGTGTGCTCGCGGCGTACGGCGTGCGCCCCGACGTGGTCGCTGGCCATTCGGTTGGTGGCTTCGCGGCCGCGGTCACAGCGGGCGCGATGCAGTTTGCCGATGCCTTACGCGTTGTTGGCGAACGGGCGCGCACGATGGAGCGACTCTTTCCATCCGGGTATGGTATGGGTGTCATCGCCGGACTTACCGAACGCGTCGTGCGCGAAATCGTGAGCGCGCAGGAGCGCGAGGGCGCGCAAGTCTACGTCGCAAACGTCAACGCGCCGACCCAGTGCGTTATCGCGGGCGCAGCGCAAGCAGTGGGCTGCGCGCTCGACGCAGGGAACGCCGCGGGTGCGCGTCGGGCTGACCGGCTCGACGTTGCCGTACCGTCCCACTGCCCCTTGCTCGCGCCGGTGCAGGCGCGCCTCGCAGAAGTGCTCGCTGACGTGGTCCTTGCGGATCCGAGCATCACCTACGTGGGTAGCGTCGGACCGCGCGTAATTCGCGATGCACGCGCCCTGCGCGACGATCTCGCGGCCGGCGTTGCGCACGAAGTGCGATGGCACGACGCTTCAACGATGCTGGTCGAGATGGGCGCGCGCGTCCTCGTCGAGACGATCCCCGGACACGTACTCACCGATCTCGCGCAGCAGGCGTTTTCCAATGTGCGCGCGATCGCGTTCGACGACGCGGGTGCACGGGCGGTCGCGGCGCGAGTCGCACGTGCCTGAACTTCCGGATATCAGCGCCTATATCCACGCGCTCGAACCGCGCATCGTCGGGCAGCCGCTCGAAGGCGTGCGCCTCGGAAGTCCGTTTCTGCTGCGCACGGCGCAGCCGCCGCGCAGCGACGCGTACGGGCACACGGTTGTCGCGTTGCGCCGGATCGGCAAACGGATCGCTATCGGGCTGGACGGTGATCTATGGCTCGTGCTGCACTTGATGATTGCCGGACGTCTGCATTGGCGCACACCGGGCGCGCCGATACGCGGACGCAACATGCTTGCTGCATTCGATTTCCCAAACGGCTCGCTCGTGCTTACCGAAGCCGGGTCAAAGCACCGCGCGTCGCTCAGCGTTGTGGGCGGTGAGGAGGCGCTTGCGCAGCTCGATCCGGGTGGTGTCGACGTGTTTACCAGTGACATCGGCGCATTTCGTGCTGCGCTGCGAGCCGAGAACCGGACGCTCAAACGCGCTCTTACCGATCCGCACATCGTCGACGGGATCGGCAACGCCTACTCGGACGAGGTCTTGCACGCGGCAAAGTTGTCGCCGATTATGCTGACGCACAAGTTGCATCCACCGGAGTGGGAGACGCTGTTCGCCGCGACGCGCGAGACACTGCAGTGGTGGATCGATCGTTTGCAAGCCGAGGCGGGTGACGGTTTTCCGGAGGGCGTGACGGCGTTTCGGTCGGAGATGGCGGTACACGGAAAGTACGGCAAACCGTGCCCGCGCTGTGGTGCGCCGGTGCAGCGCATTCGCTACGCCGACAACGAAACGAACTATTGCGCCAAGTGCCAGACCGGTGGCAAGCTGCTTGCCGACCGCAGCCTCTCTCGCCTGCTCAAGGGCGATTGGCCCAAGACGCTCGAGGAGTTAGAACTTTTGTAAGCCGCACGAAGCGACTAAATTTGTAAAGGGCTTGGCGGGCCACGCAGGGGTTGGTATACCAGGTACCATATGCCACTTTTCCCGCGGGAGGATGTGGGCATGGCGTTAGGTCTGGTGCGGCTAGAATCCGAGGCAAGCTTCGCGCATCGCGCGTATGCCGCACTGCGCGCTGCGCTGCTCGAAATGAACATCTACGAGCGTGCCGACCAAGATCTGCGCTTGGACGAGCGCGACCTTGCGAAGCGCATGGGCGTGAGTCGCACGCCAATTCGCGACGCGCTTGCGCGCCTGGAGCACGAAGGTTTGGTTGAGAGCGTGCCGCGTCGCGGGTATTTCATCGTGCGCAAGAGCCGCGAAGAACTCGTGGAGATCATCAAAGTCTGGGCGGCACTGGAAAGTATGGCAGCACGGCTGATCACCGAGCGCGCCAGCGACCAAGAGATCTCGTCGTTGCGCACGATCTTCGCGACGTTCGAAAACGGTGAGCTTGCGGCAAAGCTCGACGAGTACTCCGACGCCAATCTTTCGTTCCACGGTCGCATTATCGAGCTCGCGCGTTCGACGACGCTTTCGAAGATGGCGGAGACGTTGATGATTCACGTGCGCTCGATCCGGCATCGCACGATCGCTGAACACCATCGCTTCGAACGTTCGATAGTCGACCATAGCCACATCATCGAAGCCCTCGAGACGCGCGACGCGGAGCTCGCCGAGCGCCTCGTTCGCGAACACGCACTTGGTTTAGCAGCACACGTAGCGGAGCACGTTCATGATATCTAATACCCTTGGTACCGAAACGCACGAAGTCAACGGTGCGGTGCCGACAAAGAAAATATCCGGCGGCCATCTCGTCGCAAAAGCGCTGAAGGCCGAAGGGGTCGATACGATCTTCACGCTGTGTGGTGGTCACATCATCGACATCTATGATGGCTGCATCGATGAAGGCATCAAGATCATCGACACGCGTCACGAGCAGGTTGCCGCGCACGCGGCCGACGGCTATGCGCGGATGACCGGAAATTTAGGCTGCGCGGTTGTTACCGCCGGCCCTGGAACGACCAACGCAATTACCGGCGTAGCCAATGCATTTCGCGCCGAGAGTCCGATGCTCTTGATCGGCGGCCAAGCCGGGCTTTCGCAGCATCGCATGGGCGGCTTACAAGATCTGCCGCATGTCGAGATGTTGCGACCGATCACGAAGTTTGCAACCAGTGTTACCACGACGTTGCGTGTTGCCGATTTCGTTTCGATGGCCGCGCGCGAGGCGTTCAACGGTTCGTTCGGACCGGTCTACCTCGAGATTCCGCGCACGGTGCTCGATCATGAGATCGAACCGGATAAAGCGGTGATTCCGCAAGCCGGACACTACCGTTTTTCGACTAAGAGCTTAGGCGATCCCAACGACGTCCAACGCCTCGCTGACATTTTGTCGTCATCGACGCGGCCATGCGTGCTGCTTGGTCAGCAGGTTTGGACGTGCCGCGCTACCGATGTTGCACGCGAGTTTGTCGAAAAACTCAACATCCCAGCGTACATGAACGGTGCCGGCCGCGGCACGCTCTCGCCGGATCACCCGCTCAACTTCCAATTGACGCGCCGCGACGCATTCGAGGCCGCCGATGTGATCGTCGTCGTTGGGACGCCGTTCGATTTCCGTTTGCGTTACGGCAAGAGCCTCAAAGCCAAGACGGTCGTCCAGATCGACATGTCCTACGCGACGGTCGGCCGCAATCGCGACGTCGATCTCGGCCTAGTCGGCGATGTCGGCGTGATCCTCGAAGCGGTGACGCGTGCAGCCGGCGGCAATAAGGCTGCCGCGCAGGCCCGCAACGCGTGGGTTACGCAGTTGCGCGAAAAGGAGAACGCTGCGATCGCAGCACGTTTACCGAAATTACGCAGTGATGCGCGGCCGATACATCCGTATCGCCTGGCCTACGAAATCGATCAATTCCTTACCGACAACTCGATCTTCGTGGGCGACGGCGGCGACGTCGTTACCTTCGCGGGCAATGTCGTGCGGCCGAAAGCACCGGGACTGTGGATGGATCCCGGACCGCTCGGGACGCTCGGTGTCGGTACCGGCTTTGCGATGGCGGCGAAGCTCGCGCATCCGAATCGCGAAGTCGTCGCACTTTTCGGCGACGGCTCGTTCGCGATGACCGGCTTCGATATGCAGACGGCTGTGCGCTTCGGCACGCCGTACATTGCGATCGTCGGAAACAACAGCTACATGAATCAGATCCGTTGCGGCCAGATTCAGAAGTACGGAAAAGAACGCGGCGACGTCGGCAACTATTTGGGTGACGTTGACTTCGAGAAGTTTGCCGATATGCTCGGGTTCTACGGTGAGGCCGTGCGCGAGCCCGAGCAGATCCGTCCCGCGCTCGAACGCGCGCGTGAATCTGGGACCTGCGCGGTCATCAACGTGTGGCTCGATCCCGATGCATACGCACCGGGCACCGAAAATCAGACGATGTATAAATGATCGAAACCAAGACGAAGAGAGCACTCGACGGCGTTCGCATATTGGACATGACCCATGTCCAATCTGGTCCCTCATGTACGCAGATACTTGCGTGGCTCGGCGCTGACGTCATCAAAGTGGAACTCCCGGGGCGTGGCGATATCACGCGCCAGCAACTGCGCGACATCCCCGACGCCGACAGCCTGTACTTCGTGATGCTCAACGGCAACAAACGTTCGCTAACGCTCAACACGAAGACGCCGCAAGGCAAAGCGATCTTCACCAAGCTGATTCAATCGTGCGACGTATTGGTCGAAAATTTCGGGCCCGGCGTGCTCGATCGCCAAGGATTTCCGTGGGAGAAGATCCAGGAGCTCAACGCGCGGATGATCTACGCCTCGATCAAAGGCTTCGGCCCTGGACAATATGTCGACGCAAAGGCCTACGAGCCGGTTGCGCAGGCGATGGGCGGCTCGATGAGCACGACGGGCTTCGAAGAAGGTCCGCCGCTTGTCACCGGCGCGCAGATCGGCGACTCCGGCACCGGCATTCACGCGGTCGCTGCGATTCTCGCGGCGCTCTATCAGCGCGATGTGCTCACTGGCGTCGGGCAACGCGTCGTGTGCACGATGCAAGATTCGGTGCTCAATCTCTGTCGCGTGAAGATGCGCGACCAGCAGCGAATCGCGCGCGGGCCGTTGCGCGAGTATCCGAATCGTTCATTCAACGGTGTCGTACCGCGTTCGGGCAATGCCTCGGGTGGTGGGCATCCCGGGTCCGCCTTGCGTTGCGCTCCCGGTGGTCCGAACGACTACGTCTACCTGATCATTCAGCCGCAGATTTGGGAGCCGCTCTGCAACGCAATGGGTCGCCCGGATCTCATCACCGATGCCAAGTACGCAACACCCGAAGCGCGCGTGCCGATTTTGGATGAAGTGTTTCGCATCATTGAGGCGTGGACGCAGCAATTCGGCAAGTACGAAGTTCTCGAGCGTTGCAACGCGCTCGACATTCCGTGCGGACCGGTGCTCGGGATGAGCGAGTTGCTCGAAGATGAAGCGCTGCGCGCGCGCGGTATGGTCGCTGCCGTTGAACATCCGGAGCGGGGCACATATTACACGGTCGGCTGTCCGCTCGGCCTTTCCGATTCACCGGTCGAGTACCGCCGGGCACCACTTTTAGGCGAGCACAACGAAGAACTCTTAGAAGAACTGATGGGCTACGATGCTGCGCAGGTTGCGAACCTGCGAACGGAAGGGGTTATTTGAGTGCCTCATTTCACAAATACCGGTGCATTCGCCGGAGCGGCGATTGGCCGCAGCCGAGGCGCGAGGAAGGAGCATAGTCGTAGCTCTGTGACTGACGAGCAACGACGGCTCCGGCCAATCGCGGCCCAGCCCTTCGGGTTGCCTCATCGGCATTCCGCGGGCATCGTTACTCTTCGCTCGCAAAGCACTGCTTTTGTCGCTCATCGTGTCTCGCCCGCGAAAGCCGATGAGTGCAACGAACGTATCGCTATTTATGAAGTGAGGCACTAATCATGGCTATGGCCGTAACGCCGAGCACGCTGGTTCGGATACCACAAACCAAACTGCTGATCGACGGTAAATGGGTCGATGCGCTCTCGGGCAAGACGTTCGAGACCCACAATCCCGCAACAGAAGACGTCATCGCGGACGTTGCGCAGGCCGACGCCGACGACGCAGCGCTCGCGGTCAAGGCGGCGCGCCGCGCGCTCGAGGACGGACCGTGGGGCAAGATCCGTGCGTCTGAACGCGCGCGTATTATGGTCAAATTTGCGGCGTTGATCCGCGAGCGACAAGACGAGATCGTCGCGCTCGAGTCACTTGACGGTGGTAAGCCGGTCAGCTCCGTGCGCCGTCAAGACTTCCCGGCGATGCTCGACTGCATCGAATACTATGCGGGATGGCCCGACAAGATCACCGGCGACGTTGTGCCGGTGCGCCCGGATGCGCTCACGTACATTGCGCGCGTGCCGGTCGGGGTCGTCGGCGCAATCGTGCCGTGGAATTTCCCGTTGATGAATTCGATGTGGAAGATTGCGCCCGCGCTCGCGTGCGGCTGCACGATCGTCATGAAGCCGGCCACCGAGACGCCGCTGACCGCGCTCCTGCTTGGTGAGCTTGCGCTCGAAGCCGGCGTGCCGCCCGGTGTGCTCAATATCATTCCGGGCCCAGGATCCACCGCGGGTATGGCGCTGGTGCGCAATCCCGACGTCGACAAGATCTCGTTTACCGGTTCGCCAGCCGTCGGCAAGTTGATCATGGAGAACGCCGCGCCGTTCGTTACGCGCTTGACCCTTGAACTTGGCGGCAAGTCGCCGAACCTGATCTTCGACGACGCCGATATCGACGCGGCGGTCAAAGGGTCGTCGGCGGGAATATTTTTCAATAGCGGACAGGTCTGTTCGGCCGGCTCGCGCGTGCTCGTGCAGCAGGATATGTACGACGAGTTCTGCGACAAGATGGTGTCGCGTTCGAAGAGCCTCAAGATCGGCGATCCGCAAGATGAGAACACCTACATCGGTCCGGTCATCTCGAAGAAACAGATGAACTCGATCATGGGCTACATCGCGGACGGCAAGGCCGAAGGCGCGACGCTTAAATCCGGCGGAGAACGTGTCGGTTCGAAGGGCTACTTTATCGAACCGACCGTCTTTACCGAAGTCGACAATTCGATGAAGATCGCACGTGAGGAGATCTTCGGGCCGGTTGCCGCGGTGATTCGCTTCAAAGATGAAGATGATGCGGTCCGTATCGCCAACGAATCGGACTTCAGCCTTGCGGCGGGCGTATGGACGAAAGATATCGTGCGCGCGCACACGATGGCGCAACGCCTGCATGCGGGAACCGTGTGGGTGAACACCTATGGGCAGAGCGACACGCGTCTGCCGTGGGGCGGTTTGGGAGGCGACTCGGGTATGGGTCGCGACCTTGGAGAGACCGCTCTCGACAATTACACTGACAAGAAGACCATCTGGATCAATCTACGCCGCTAAATCACTCGGAACTGTTGCTTCTCGATTCATACGATGAGAAAGGGTGCATGAATGGCCGCTCAACAAACTGCCGCGGCGGTGCCGCGCACAAGCGTATTGCGTAACCCCTGGATCCAACTTGTCGCCGGCATCGTCTGCATGGCGATGATCGCCAACCTGCAATACGGATGGACCTTGTTCGTTGAACCGATCAACGCGTCCACAGGGTGGAAGATATCGGCGATCCAAGTTTCGTTTGCAATTTTCGTGCTTGTCGAAACATGGCTCGTTCCGTTCGAGGCGGCGCTGGTCGACCGGTATGGTCCGCGCCGCATGGTTATGATCGGCGGCGTGTTCGCTGCACTCGGCTGGGTCGTTAACTCGTTTGCTTCGTCGCTTGAAGTGCTGTATCTCGGTGCGATTCTTGCCGGTATCGGCGCCGGAATCGTTTACGGGACATGCGTCGGCAATGCGTTGAAGTGGTTCTCGAGCAAACGCGGTCTCGCAGCCGGTTTGACGGCCGGGGGCTTTGGTGCGGGTGCAGCACTGACGGTCATTCCGCTCGCGAACATGGTCAAGTCGAGTGGCTGGGAACAAACGTTTCTGGTCTTCGGAATCATTCAGGGTGCCGTAGTGATAGTCGCAGCGCTGTTTCTCGTAACGCCGCCTGCGACTGCGCCCAAAGACTCGCGTCCGATCAAGGTGCTGCAAGGCAATCACGACTACACCCCGGGTGAGACCTTGCGCTCCCCGATCTTCTGGGTGATGTACGTGATGTTCACGCTGGTTGCAGCCTGCGGACTCATGGCCGTCGCGCAGCTCGGTCCAATCGCCAAGGACTTCGGCATCGACAAGACGCCGGTGACGATCCTCGGCATCACCGGGGCAACGCTCACCTACACGCTCTCGCTCAACAATCTGGTCAACGGGTTTACACGCCCGTTCCTTGGATGGATCTCCGACAATATCGGGCGTGAGCTTACCCTCTTTATCGCGTTCTTGCTCGAAGGAATCGGCATCTTTGCGCTGATGAAGTTCGGCCATTCGCCGGTTGCCTTCGTGCTGCTCGCGGCCTTGGTGTTCTTCGCTTGGGGTGAGATCTTCAGCATCTTCCCGGCGACAACGCGCGATCAATTCGGGCAGAAGTATGCCACGACAAACTACGGGATGCTCTACACCGCAAAGGGAACCGGCGCGCTCCTGGTGCCGTTCGCGAGTGTGCTCACTGCGGCAACCGGAAATTGGACGGCCGCGCTCTCGGTGGCGGCCATTTTCAGTATCGTGGCTGCGCTGCTCTCGATCGGCGTGCTACGACCGTTACGTGTAATGGAGGATCGAAAGCGCTAGTCCAACAGCGTAACGATACCGGTATGTAGATCGTAGACTGCGGCGGCGACGCGAAGAGCACCCGACGCCACCGCCGCACGAACGATCGACGAGCGCTTTGTGAGTGCGCGCGCGCCAGCGTGCGCATTTGCTACAACAGGGTTCGCGTCGCGCGCAACCGGAGCGATCGCTTCGGCTAAGAGCGCGATGTGTCCAGGCGGAGAGCTCCCCGACTGCGCGACCGAAACTGCAGCCTGCACAGCGCCGCAACCCGTGTGCCCGAGCACCAACACGAGTGCGCTTCCCAGCAGCTCAATCGCATACTCGATCGAACCGAGCCCCTCGGCGGTGACGATGTTCCCCGCCAAGCGAACCACGAACAGGTCGCCCGGGCCCTGGTCGAAGATCGTCTCAACCGGTACGCGGGAGTCGGAGCACCCAAGAACGACCGCGAAGGGCCGCTGCGCATCGGCAAGTTCGATGCGATGGGCAGAGCTGGGCACCGCGCGGGGGTGGCCGGCGACATAGCGGCGGTTTCCCTCGAGCAGGCGGGCAAGCGCCGCGTCCTCTACGGCTGGGTGCATGCGATCGCGGTCCTCCGGTTGCGCCCGGAGGCGCGGTGTGATAGTCTACCCCTTGGCTCCGAAGACCGTAGGGCTGCCGCAGGGCAGTTAATGGAGGCGAAAGCTAACCCCTACAGAGGTGCGACGTAAGAGATCTCCCCGCAGCGTTTGCTGTTTGGCTTTCTTCAAGCGCCCTCCGGACGGATGGAGCGCTTTTTTTAATCCAAGAAAGCAGCAACAACGTCAATGCCAACCGCACGTAAAGAAAACGCGGTGAAAGAGTTGCGCGATCGGCTCGCCGGTTCGCAGAACTTGTTTTTGACCGACTTCCAAGGCCTCACCGTCGAAGAGATCACGAAACTTCGCAGTGAGCTGCGCAAAGACGGCAGCACGTATGCCGTCGTCAAGAACACGCTCTTCAAGATCGCTGCCGGCGAAGAGATCGCCAAGCAGCTCGATGCGTTTCTGGCCGGTCCGACCGGCATCGTTTTCGCAGGCACCGATCCGGTCGCGCCCGCGAAGGCGATTAAACAGTTCGCAGACGACAGCAAGAAGCTCGGGATCAAAGCTGCCTACATCGACGGGATTCTCGTCGATGCGAAGCAGGTCAACGTCCTCGCCGCGCTGCCGCCGAAGATCGAACTCATCGCCAAACTCGTTGGTACGCTCGCGAACCCGCTGCGCGGTCTTGTTACCGTGCTCTCGGGCAATCAGAGCGGCCTGGTCCGCGCACTCAATGCCATCCGCGAGCAAAAAGAAGCCGCGGGTTCGAACGCTTAAGGAGATTCATCTATCATGGCAGTTGCCGAAGTCATCGAACAAATCGATAAACTCACCGTGCTCGAGCTCGCCGACCTCGTCAAGCAGCTCGAAGAGAAGTACGGCGTTAGCGCCGCAGCACCGGTCGCAATGGCCGCTCCCGCCGCCGCAGCTGCAGCACCGGCCGCAGAGAAGACCGAATTCGACGTGATCCTCTCGGAAGCGGGACCGGAGAAGATCAAGGTCATCAAGGCCGTGCGCGAACTCACCAGCCTCGGCCTCACCGAGGCGAAGGCGTTCGTGGAGAGCGCGCCCAAGGCCGTCAAAGAAGGCGTCACCAAAGACGAAGCCGAGAGCGTCAAGAAGAAGCTCGAGGAAGCCGGCGCCAAGGTCGAGATCAAGTAACTTCGATCTCGGGAAAACCAAGGCGGGGTCGCAGCGATGCGGCCCCGTTTTTATTTGTCTACGGTTTCCAAACGAAGCGCCCGTTCTCGTAGGCGAGCTGATCGCTCGACGATGCGCTGAGCCACCATTTAATTTCTGCCGTTCCAACCGTTGCTGAACCTTGGCCCGCTTTTTTGAAGACCGCCTTTAACTCGTACGTCGTGTCGGTCTTTGGCAACTTCAAGCTGATCCGGCCGCCGGGATCGACCCAGCCACTTGCAACTTCCGTGAGGTGGAAAGCCGGTCCGAACCTGTGGTAGATGTACACGTTCGCACCGTTCTTCGTGGTGTTGGTGACGCGGTAGTTGAGCGTCTCATACGCGGCGAGTGTCACCGACGGTGCAAGCAGTACCCCGACGAAGACGAGCAGCAAAAAACGGCGAGGAATCCTTAGCAATAACGGGCACCTCCCATCTGAAAAAGGGCGTTTCTTAGGTCACGACCAAAATGCCTCGCATGAACCGCGAAAATATCATTATTTTCATCATCATCTTGGCGTTGGTTCTCTACCGTTCATCCCGGCCGCAGCGCACGAGCGTCACGCGCATGTGGATCTACGCCGGCATCCTCATGGCGGTCGGCGTGCTCTTGCTCTATGAAAGTGTTGCGCTCTTTCATCCGCCGTTCTGGGAGATTGCCGCAGCGATCGTGCTCGGCCTCGCTGCCGGGGTTCCGGTCGGCCTGCTGCGCGGACACCACACGCAGGTGAGCGCCACCGACCGTCACGGTGTCATGCAACTTGGCCCGTCGTGGCAGACGGCATTAATCTACATCGCCGCATTTGGTGCGCGGTTCGCAATTCGTGCGGAATTGTCGCCAACGAGCACGATCGGCAACGTCGTCGGCGACGGGTTGCTTTTCTTTGCGATCGGCATCATCGGAGCGACGTACTATGCCGTCTATCAGAAGTACGAAGCCCTGGATCACGCCACGCCCGTAACCTAGGCGATGGATCCGACCTCCGAACTGCGCGAGCGCGACGCGCTCCTCGAACGCATCGCTGCGCACGTCGATCAGCACGGCATTGGCAGTGCAACGCTTGAATCGCTCGCGGACCTGCTTGGGGTTGGCGCCGAGCGGCTCGAGGAATTCTTCCCCACAAAAACTGAGCTGATCGTGGCGCTGATCGCGCGCAACCGGATCGCGATGCGCACGAAGTTCGCGAAGCTCGATGTCTCGATGGAGCCCGATGCGCTTCGGCGTGCTATGTGGGACTTTTACGTGGAGACGTCGAGCGCATCGCGCCTCTTCTTTGAAGTGTACGGGCTTGCGCTCTCGGACGAGCATTACGGCGAGTTTCTCCACGGCATCAACGATTGGCTCGGACTACTCAAAGAGTGGCTGACGCGCCACGGCGTTTCGAGCGAACGGGCCGAGGCGCTTGCGACCCTTACGCTCGCGGTCTATCGCGGCGCGATGATGGATCTGCTCGCGACCGGCGAGCGGCCGCGGGTCAATGCAGCGATGGAAGTTTGGTTTTCGGCGGCGACCTGGCTGAGCGGTCCATAACAAAGCCCGGTCAGCATACTTGAAACGACTGTTTCAGGTATGCTAGGTTGGCGGTATGACCCGGACGGTCGACCTTGAAAGCCGCACTGCGCTGCTCGAGCGTGTGACCGGCTACGTGCTTGAGCACGGCTTCGCAGATCTCTCGCTGCGGCCGCTCGCGGAAGCGGTTGAATCGAGCCCGCGGATGCTGCTCTACCACTTCGGTTCGAAAGAAGACATGGTCACCGGCGTGCTGCGCGCAATTCGCGGGCGGCAACTTGCGGTATTCGACGAGTTGCGGCGCAGCGAACTGCCGACCCCGGTCGCGGTCTGCAAAGCCGCATGGGCGTACATGACGCAGCCGAACGTCGGCCCGATGCTCAAACTGTTTTTCGAGACGTATGCGCTCGCATTGCGCAAGCCGAAAGCCTTCCCGGGTTTTCTTGAAGGCGCCGTCGAGGACTGGCTGACCTTTCTTTCCGATCCAATCTGCAATCGCGGTGCGAGCCGCCAAGAGGCGCGCGCCATTGCCACCATCACACTTGCTTTGTTTCGCGGGTTCATGCTCGACTACGCCGCTACCGGCGATCACGAACGCATCGGACGTGCGATCGATCTGTGGAGCGACAAATATGCTCAACAAACGTAGTGGCGCAATAACGTTCATCTTCGTGACCGTCTTGCTCGACATGATTGCGCTGGGCATCATGGTGCCGGTCTTTCAACCGCTCGTGCTCAGTTTTACGCACGGGAATTACGCGAACGCTTCGTTGCTCTCCGGGGTCTTTGCAACGGTCTTTGCGATCGTGCAATTCTTCGGATCGCCGATTCTCGGGACGCTCTCGGATCGCGTCGGTCGACGGCCGGTCGTGTTGCTTTCGAATTTCGGAACAGCTATCGATTACGTCATTCTCGCGCTCGCGCCCAATCTCGCTTGGCTCTTCCTCGGCCGCGTGCTCTCCGGCGCTACGACCGCGAGCGTCACCGTTGCGAGCGCCTACATCGCCGATGTTACGCCCGAAGACAAGCGGGCCGGCGCGTACGGCATGATCAGCGCGGCGTTCGGCGTCGGCTTCGTGGTCGGGCCCGCAATCGGCGGATTGCTCGCCGTACACGGTCTGCGGCTGCCGTTCTGGGTCGCGGGAGCACTGAGTCTCATCAACTTTTTCTACGGCTTCTTTGTGCTGCCTGAGTCGCTTGCTCCCGAAAATCGCAACGCGTTCTCGTGGCAGCGTGCCAATCCGCTCGGCGCGATAAAGATGCTCCGCCGGCACGCCGAACTTGCTGGGCTTGCGTCCTCGAATCTGATCGGATACGTCGCGCACGAGGCGCTGCCGCAACTCTACGTGCTCTACACGATGCTCGTTTTTGCCTGGACGACGAGCACGATCGGCCTTTCGCTTGCAGTCGTCGGTATCTTTACGATTTTGGTTTCGGCTTTCGTGATTCAGCCGGTCGTCGATCGCATCGGCGAACGACGTGCCGTGCTGCTCGGCTTGTTGCTCGGCGCCGCGGGATTTTGTATGTATGGCGGCAATCAGCTGCTCTTTTGGATTGCGATTCCGATCAACATGTGCTGGATGATCGCGGGGTCCGCCTCACAAGCGTTGATGACGCGGCGCGTGGGCAGGCACGAACAAGGCGAACTCCAAGGCGCGATCAATCTGCTGCGTAGCCTCGGGATGCTGCTCGGCCCAGCGATTTTTACCGGAACGTTCGCGTATTCGATAAGCTCGTCACATGCGTGGCGGATGCCGAGCGCAGCATGGTTTTTGGGCGGAGCGTTGCTCGTTCTCGCCGCAATTGTTGCATGGAAGGCGACGAGCGCGAGCGACGACGTGCGCGGAAGCGTCGACAGAACGGCCGTGCTCGAAGAGGCGCTGGTCGGCGATACGCCGGTCGCGGAATAGTGAGTCACACTGGCCACCGGCAATACGCTGGCGATATATGACGTATGTTCACGGCTACGATCCACGCGAAGCCGTTCGGTTGGCCGATCAGGCGCAGACGCTTGCAGCGCTGTTGCACCATGACACAGCCTATCCCGCCGGCTCGACGGTGTTGGAAGCTGGGTGCGGCGTCGGCGCGCAGACCGTCACGCTTGCACGCAACAGTCCCGGCGCATCGATCATCTCGGTCGATATCACGGAATCGTCGGTTGCGCAGGCGCGCTCCGCCGTTGTTGCGGCCGGTTTGACGGACGTGACGGTCGAGCGCGCCGACATCTTCGACCTGCCGTATGCTGCGCAGTCATTCGATCACGTCTTTGTGTGCTTCGTTCTGGAACATCTGCGCGAGCCGATCGTCGCCCTTCGCGCCTTATTGCGGGTACTCAAACCGCGCGGCACGATCACGGTTATCGAAGGCGATCACGGCTCGACGTTTTTCTCGCCGGACAGTGCTCTTGCGCGACGCTGCGTCGAGAGCCTTATCGTGTTGCAAGAGCGTGCCGGCGGCAACGGGCTCATCGGGCGCGAGCTCTATCCGCTGCTGGTCGAGTCCGGTCTTGTGGACGTCCGCGTGTCGCCGCGCTTGGTGTACGTCGACGCGAGTAAACCGCAACTGGTCGATGGATTCACGCGGCGCACGTTTACGGCCATGGTCGAAGGCGTGCGCGAAGACGCGATCGAGCAAGGGCTGATGAGCGCCGGCGATTTCGATCGCGGCATTGCCGACCTGTACCGGACGGCGCAAGAAGACGGCACGTTTTGCTACTACATTTTTCAAAGGTAGCGGCACAAAAAAATAGCGAGCACGTTGCCGTGCTCGCCATTGCCCTCGACCCTGCTCGAGACTAGTGAACTAAGAACCCGACGAGCAAGAGTGCGACGATGTTGAGCACCTTGATCATCGGATTGATCGCCGGGCCGGCCGTGTCTTTGTACGGATCGCCAACCGTGTCGCCGGTAACCGCAGCCTGGTGCGCAATCGAACCCTTGCCGCCGAGATGGCCGTCCTCGATGTACTTCTTGGCGTTGTCCCATGCGCCGCCGCCGGTCGTCATCGAGATCGCGAGGAAGAGTCCGGTGACGATCGAGCCGACGAGAATGCCGCCCATCAGTTGCGCGCCGGTGTCGCCCTTGAGCACACCAAACACCGAGAGCAGCACGACGACGATCGGCACGCCGACCGGAATGAGCGCCGGGAGAATCATCTCCTTGAGCGCGCCGGCCGTCACGATGCTCGACGGTCGTACCGTAGTCGGGCTTCGACGTGCCCGCCATGATGCCGGGATTCTCGCGGAACTGACGGCGCACTTCCTCGACAACTTTGCCGGCCGCGCGCCCAACCGCTTCCATCGCGAGCGATGCGAAGAGATACGGCAGCAAGCCGCCGATGAAGAGGCCGGAGAGCACGTAGGGATTGCCGATCGCAAAGAGGTTGGTCGTCGCCGTTGCGCAATCGGCGGCAGCAGCCGCGCCGCACTTGGCTTTGATCAGCTCTTGCAAGAACGACGCGAAGAGTACGACCGCGGCGAGCGCCGCCGATCCGATCGCGTATCCTTTGGTCACCGCTTTGGTCGTGTTGCCGACGGCGTCGAGCGGATCGGTGACGTTGCGCACGTCCTCGGGCATCTCGGCCATCTCGGCGATACCACCGGCGTTATCGGTGATCGGACCGAACGAGTCGATCGCGACGACGATGCCGGCGAGCGAGAGCATCGCCATTACCGCGATGCCGACGCCGTAGACGCCCGCGAGGCTGTAGCTGGTCAGGATGCCGAGCACGATCACGATCGCCGGCAGCGCCGTGCCCTGCATCGAGACGGCAAGGCCCGCGATGATGTTGGTCGCGTGTCCGGTAACCGAGGCTTCAGCGATGTGCCGCACCGGCGGGAACTGCGTACCGGTGTAGTACTCGGTGATCACCGTGATTAAGCCGGTAATGACTACGCCGACGAGCGCGCAGAAAAAGACGCTGTTGGCGCTGATCACGCTTGAGCCGCCGAATTCTCGCTGCGCCACGAACCAGAAGCCGATGAGCGCGAGCACGCCGGCGACGATCATGCCGTTGTACAGCGAGCCCATGATGCGGTTCTTTGAGACCTTGCCCAAACCGACGACCCACGAGCCGACGATCGAGGCTACGATCGAAACCGCACCGAGCACGAGCGGAAACGTAACTGCACCCGGAACCTTATCACCGAAAATGAGATTGCCGAGCAGCATCGCCGCGACGGTCGTTACGCAATAGGTTTCGAAGAGGTCAGCGGCCATGCCGGCGCAATCGCCGACGTTGTCGCCGACGTTATCGGCAATGACTGCGGGGTTGCGCGGATCGTCTTCGGGAATGCCTGCTTCCACTTTACCGACGAGGTCAGCGCCGACGTCAGCCGCTTTGGTGTAAATACCGCCGCCAAGACGCGCGAAGACGGAGATTAGCGAACATCCGAATGCGAGGCCAACCATTGCAGCGAGCGTTCTCGTGGTGTCACCGGCGTTGACGTTTTGGAGAAACCAGAAGTAGCCGGAGACCGCCAAGAGTCCAAGGCCAACAACCAACATACCGGTAACCGTGCCACCGCGAAATGCGACGTTGAGCGCCGGGCCAAGACCCTTGCGTGCCGCTTCGGCGGTGCGCACATTGGCTCGCACCGAGACGATCATGCCGATGAAGCCCGCCGCGCCCGAGAGTACCGCGCCGATCAAGAAGCCGAGCGCCGACTCCCAACCTAGCGGCGGGGCGATGAAGATGAGGATCGCCAGGACAACCGCGACGATTGCGATCGTTCCATACTGACGTTTGAGGAAGGCCATTGCGCCTTCTTGGATCGCCGCGGCGATCTCTTTCATGCGGGCGTTGCCGTCCGGTTGTCCGAGCACCCAGAAAGTGAGCGCGATGCCATACAGCACCGCCAGCGCACCACCGATCAGCCCGGCCCAAATCGCGTATTGTGCCGTCATGTACTAATAGGTCCTTGAGGAAGCAGCAGTGCGGCGCCCGAGGGGCGCCGCTTGATCTAGCCGGGTACTGCGATTGTGGAGCTTAGTCCTTGTGGCACAGGACGGCCCTGCCAAATCCCGAAGGCATCGCGCGCTTGCTGAATCGGATACATCTCCGGCTCTTTGTCCTTGCGCTCGTCCCGGCGCTACTTGCGCAGGGGCGCTCGGCTTCATTTTCGCTCAAGCCGGACTCCGTGACGATCGGCGCGCACGCGCGCGTCGCGGAGTTCGAATTCTCCAGCCTGAGCGCGCGTCCGACCGTATTCGAAGTCGAGATCGAGGCCGGCAAGAAGTTCATTGTTGTCCCGTCGGTGTTTCTGGTCGCGCCGCACGCGACGCAAACGTTTCGCATTGCGCTTCGCACATTTGCATTGCCGCGGAGCGAAGAGAGCTACAAAGTCTCCGTGGTCGAAGTCGTTCCCGATGCGGCGACGCCACCGCCCTCCGCGCGCCGGTACACGGCGACGCTCGTCCTCTCATCGGCCTCGCCCAAACCGTGAAGTATGCGATCGCCCTACTCTGGGCTGTGTGGCTATGCGCGGCGCCCGCGTTAGCTGTCGAAACCGTCGAAGATACTTTTACCAACAAATACCACATCGAGCATTATCGCGTCGTGATCAACGACGTCGTGTTCTCTACCAACGCGTCGGTCTATCTGAGCGACGAGGAGATCGTTTACGTCTCGGACACCGATATCGACGCGTGGACGCTCAAACGTCCGCGCGATGCAACTTTTGAGCGCGACGGTCATCGCTACTATGGCTTGCAGACCGATTTGAATTTGGCGGCGTCATTCAACAAGCATGACCATACGCTCGAGATCGTCGCGCCGAGTTCGGCCTTTCTCGGCGAGCCTGACGATCAGAAACGGCTTCCGCCGACGACGCCCGGACGCGGCGCCTTTTTCAACTACAATCTCAACGAGGCAAACCAGAGCTACGATTTCTACGCAGTGAGCCAAGGCGGCATCTATCAGCTGAAATATCAAAGCACGACGAGCACCGAGTTCCGCTTCTATCGCTCGCTGTTGCGGTGGTTTCAACTCGACTCGGCGACGCACCGCGCGATCTCGGTCGGCGACGGGAACACGAACGGCGGCTGGATCGGCTCGAGCATTCCGTTCGCGGGGGTGCGTTACGCAAGCGACTATACGAGCGACCCAACCTACGTCTCGCGCGGTGCACCGTCGGTCTCGGGGTTCGCCACTGCACCTTCGCTGCTCGAGGTGTACATCAACAACGTGCTCCAGATTCAGCGATACGTTCCCGAAGGTCCGTTCACGGTGGACGGCCTTCCGACATCGGCGGCAAACTCCGATGTCGTCATGGTTCTCACCGATCAGAAAGGCGTCAAGACGACTCAAGAAGCGCGCCCCCTCTACAATCCGACGTTTCTCGGGCGCGGATTCTCGGAGTTCCGGATCGACAGCGGCATCGCGACCCAAAACGTCAATCAGCCAACGCAATATTATCGCGGCTTTGTTACCCAAGCGGACGTTCGCTATGGTCTCACCGACACCATCAGCGCGGTCGTACTCGGCGAGACGATCAACAGCAAAAACTTTGCCGACGTCGGCGCCGATTTCTTGCTTGCCAAGGACAATACGTTCGGCTTTCGCGTCGGCACCGGTAACATACGCCGAGCGAGCGAATATCGCCTCAATCTGCAAAGCGGAAAGGTGACGTTTACCGAGGACTACGCGCTCAATTCGCAGACCACGCTCGCGGTGAGCGGCGACGACTTCGACAACACGATCCAAAACCTCACCGAGCAAAGCAATCTGAACTTCCCAATTGGTGAAAAGTGGACGTTTCAGCTCGCTCTCAGCCGCAGCCGGTCGAACCAGGGAACCGATTCCTCGAACGTCTCGGGCACGGCGAGCACGAGCATCGGGAAATTCAATCTCTCTCTCACGCCCATGTACAATTTCATCACGCGCAAATATAGCGCCAACGCCAACCTGAGCGTAAATCTCGATTCCGCGCACTCGCTGAGCGCCACAAGTGCGGTTGATGAGTCGGGACAGGCAACGGGCGCGGTCACGTGGAGAAAATCTCCGGTGGATCCCGACGATCCCATCACGATGAGCGTCAAGTACTCAGCGGCCCAAACCCAGGACAAAGAATTCTTCATCGAAGATGATATGCCATGGGCGGTCGCGAGCTTCAACTATCAGCAACAGTTTGGCCGCAACATCTACAATCCGCAACTGTTGGGCGCACTCGCGCTCGTTGGTGGAAAAGTCTACGCGCTAAAAACGATAGGCGAGGGCGAATCGTTCGGCCTACTGCAGGTTCCGGGCGCGAGCAACGCGCGCGTAAAAGTGAACGGATCCGACGCCGGCACAACCAACGGGCAAGGCTGGTTGTTCCTGCGCGGGCTTCAGCCATATCGTGAGAACATGATCGACGTCAACCCGGCGGATCTACCGATCTACTACAACCTCGAAGACCCGCTCGACGTCGTGCCGCGCAAGTCGGCGCCGATTCGCGTGACCAACCTCGTAACTTCTCGGGGCGGGTTCACGTTCGAGGCGGTAGACGCACACGGCGTACCGCTTGCCGCGGCAAGTCTGATCACGTCGGAAGGGAAACAGTATCCCGTCGGATATGGTGGCCGCGTCTACGTCGGCGGCATGGCGCCGGGAGCCGCGATCTTTCATGGCGTGGCCCTCGGGAAGTCTTGCTCGATGGAGATCGTGGTGCCGAAGGACACAACGACGATCCCGGACTTAGGACCTACGACTTGTCTTTGAAGCGCGCAGCCGACTCGGCTATCTCGCGTCGCGCAGCTTGCGCGTCTTGCCAGTCGCCGACGCGTGTTTCCTTACCCTCGAGCAGTTTATAGGTGGCGAAGAAGTGCGAGATCTTGCGCAACTGGTGCGGGAAGATCTGCGTGTAGTTGTGCACTTCGTCGAAGTTTGGCTCGCCCAGCGGAACGGCGAGAATCTTATCGTCTTGCTTGTCGCCGTCGACCATCTCAAGCAACCCGATCGGCCTTGCGGCGACCAAACACCCTGGGAACGTCGGCTCGATCGCGAGCACGAGGATGTCGAGCGGATCGCCGTCAAGGGCGAGCGTTTGCGGCGCGAAGCCGTAGTCACCAGGATAGTGGATAGACGAATGCAGCGCGCGGTCGAGGCGAAAGATGTCGAGTTGCTTGTCGTATTCGTACTTGTTGCGCGACCCTTCCGGAATCTCCACCACGACATTGATTTCGTCGGGCTGACGGTCGCCGAGCGGCAATAGTAAATAATTACGGGGATCCGGAAGGCTCATGATGGCGCAGGTTGTTCGCGTAGCCCGCATAAGAGACCTCGAACGGATGGAAGACGTCGAGTTTCTCGTAATTGGAGCCGGGCCGGCGGGCGCCACTGCTGCGCGCGAAGCGGCGCGCAGCGGCGTCGAAACCCTGGTGCTGGAAAAGGATGCCGTTGTCGGCGCGAAACGTGTCTGCGCCGCGGGCCTGCGCCCGGGTTTCTGCCGTACCTTCGATCTGCCGCGCTCACTAGTGCATTGCGACACACCGCGCCTTGCACTCTTTGATGCACGCGGCCGCGAACACGAAGTCTACTTTGGACCAGGACACACGACGACGCGTGAAGAGCTCGATGGCGAGATCGCGCGTCTTGCAGCGAGTGAAGGCGCAGTCATCCGGACCCAGTCGCTGTGGCGTTCATTCGAACGTGACGAGCATGACTGCGTTGTCGAGTATGCCGACGTGCACGGTGGGCAACGGCAACGCGTCCGCGCGCGCAACGTGTTCTTCGCGCAAGGCGCAACGGCACGGTTCGATCGGGTATTCGCGGACGCGCGCTGGAACGACGGACTGATGACGACGTTGCAGTACCGTGTCTATCTCGATCGGCCCGCCGCTCCGATTGCGTACCAAACGCTGGAACTTCATTACTATGCCGCCCACGACGGGCGTCAGATCGTCGCCTGGATGTTTCCAAAACGCGATCACTTGGCGATTGGACTTGGGCTCGTGGGCAAGCTTCAGGGATCCCGCTTGCGCGAGGAACTCGACGCGTTCACGCAGCGCGTGCGTGCCCGACTCTACCCGCACGCCAATGTTAACCACGTTAAGGAAGAAGGGCATCTGCTCTACGGTGGTTGGCCGCGCGCGCAGTTTGCCGCGCAAACAGCGATGATCGGCGGTACGGCGGCCGGGCTCGTCGACGCAACCAACGGCGAAGGGATTTTCGAAGCAGCGATGAGCGGACGTCTCGCGGCGGCCGCAGTGCGAGAGAATCGCGCGCGGCCCGAACGCGCCGCAGCGCAGTATGCTGCGCAACTACGCGCGCGGTTTGGGCGTCGCCTCGAGCATCGCGTGCGCCTGATGCGCTATCTGGAGGCGCGGCCGGCGCGCTACGGTGTGCTTTTCGAGCAACTGGCCCGCACACCGCACTTTGCAAATGCTTTGCAGAAGGAGGACCACGAGCGGTCGCCGCTCGACCGCCTGGTGCTCTCCTTCAACGCACTGCGGTTTGCGACGCGGGCCTCGTTCGGATAGTCGTCGAAGCGGCATAGCACGGATTTTATCGCGTGTCGACTATTGTTATATCGGAACACGAATTTCAGGTGTTGCGCGATTTGATTCGCGAACGCTTTGGGATTTTCTATGACGACACGAAGCAGTTTCTGCTGCAGAGCCGTCTGCAAACGCGATTGCTCAAGGTCCGTGTCTCCGACTTTGCGGCCTACCATCGTTACCTCGTGGCTTCGCTCGATCGCGAAGGCGAGTGGTCGGAGCTGGCATCGGTCCTCTCCAACAACGAAACGTACTTCTTTCGCGAGCGCGCGCAATTGGATGTGATTGCGACCGACGTACTGCAAGAAGCGCAACACGCGGGGACCCCGCTGCGTATCTGGTCGTCGGCGTGCTCGACCGGCGAAGAGCCGTATACGATCGGAATGTTGCTGCACCAGACGCACCGCATTGCCGCGGCGAATCTGATTCTGCGAGCGACCGATCTCTCGCCGCGCGCGCTCGAACGGGCTGCCACCGGTTTCTATCGGGAACTTTCCTTTCGCGCGACGCCCCCGGAGATGGTGCAGCGTTACTTTCGCCCCTTTGAAGGCGGCTTTTTCATTAACGACGAGATCAAGCGGATGGTGGAATTCTCGCGCATCAATCTGATGGATGCGCACGCCGTCGCGGCGATGGGCACGTTCGATGCGATCCTCTGTCGCAACGTGTTGATCTACTTCGAGAAACCGACGCAGAAACGCGTGGTCGAGGCCTTTGCGGAGGCGCTGCGCCCGGGCGGCTTTCTCTTCTTGGGTCATGCCGAATCGATCATGCGCGTGACCGACAAGTACGAGCCGGTCGTGACGCCGAAAGCCATATACTACCGACGGAAGTGATGAGTGGTCACTAAATATGTCGCAGATTAGCGTACTTGTGGTCGACGACTCGGCATTCATGCGCCGAGCCATCGCCACGATGATCGAACAGGAACCCGATCTTCGGGTCGTTGCGACCGCGCGCAGCGGCGAAGAAGCGATCACGAAAGCGCTGCAGATGAATCCCGACGTCATCACGATGGACGTCGAGATGCCGGGCATGGGCGGCCTCGAGGCCGTGCGCCAGATCGTCGCCGATCATCGCATTCCGATCATCATGTGCAGCTCGCTCACGCGCGAGGGTGCTGAGACGACCTTCCGGGCGCTCGAACTGGGCGCGGTCGATTTCATCTCGAAACCGGATGCTGCCTACGTCAACATCACCGACGTTGCCCGCGACTTGATCGCGAAGATCCGCGCGGTTTCGCGTCGTGGCGCACAGCCCGCTCAGCCGATCGTGCACGCGCCGCCGCCGATCGAGCAGGCGCAGCAGATCGCGCCGCCGGCCGCCCCACGCCCGCGTTTTTCGCTGACCTCGCGTTATGAAATGGTGGCAATCGGCACATCGACCGGCGGGCCGGTTGCCCTCTCGCGCGTCGTGCCGATGCTTCCTGGGAACTTTCCACTGCCCATCCTGATCGTCCAACACATGCCGATGGGCTTTACGCGTCCGCTCGCCGACCGGCTCAACGCCGTCAGCAAGCTCGCCGTGCACGAAGCCGTCAACGGCATGATTCTCGAGGCGGGCACGGCGCTGGTCGTTCCGAGCGGAAAGCAGGTCGACTTGCGGCGCCGCGGGCCCGGCGAGACCGAGGTGCGACTGGTCGACGATGACGGCTCCTCGCTACACATTCCCAGCGTCGATCACATGACCGCGCAGGTCGCACAGGCGTACGGCAAGGCTGCGATCGGCGTGATTCTCACCGGCATGGGCAACGACGGTGTGCGCGGTTTACGAGAACTTAAAGAACGTGGCGGCTACGTGCTGGGCCAAGACGAGGCCACGTGCGTCGTATACGGGATGCCGCGCGCGGCTGCGAAGGAGGGCCTGGTTGACCGCGAAGTACCACTCGATGAGATTTCGCCGACGCTGATAAATCTTGCAGGTGTGGCGAAGTCTTAACCTGCTCGAAGCAAAACGCTGACGAAGGCCGGTAGGAGGGTCATGGAGGATTCTGAATACGGACTGCGGACGCGCAAAGCGCGCGCCCTCGGGGTTGCATGAAGCTGAACCGTAGTCCGCGTGCCTACGTTATCGGCGGCGTCGAACTCTCGCGAGAAGAGATCGTTCACAAGTATTTGCACTTGGTGAAATACGTGGCCGGTCGAATCTCGGTAAACCTCCCGCCGAACGTTGAGATCAACGATCTCATCAACGACGGGATTTTAGGTTTGATCGACGCCATCGAAAAATACGACGACGCGCGTGGTGTGAAGTTCGAGACCTACGCAATCACTCGTATCAACGGGGCGATTCTTGACGCCCTGCGTTCGCTCGACTGGGTACCGCGCGCCGTGCGCCAGCGCGCTCGCGAGTTGGAGCGCACCTATCAAGAACTCGAGGTCGAACTCGGCCGTGCGCCGAGCGAGGCCGAAGTCGGTCAACGCCTGGGCCTCTCGAAAAAAGAGTTCGATCAGTTGATCCAGCGCGTGCGCGGCACCGCAGTGCTCTCACTCGAAGAGTTTCTGCCCAACGAAAAGGGCTACGAGATACCGCTGGTCGACACGCTCCGCGACGACGACAACGACGTGATGAGTGAGGTCGAGTCGCGCGAGGTCCATGCAGAGCTCGTGCGCGCGGTCGAAAACCTTCCGCCGCAAGAGCGCACGGTCATCACGCTCTACTACTTCGAGGGCCAGACGCTCAAAGAGATCAAGGGCGCACTGGGCGTCTCGGAATCACGGGTCTCGCAGATCCATGCGCAAGCCGTGATCCACCTGCGCCAGCGCCTGCGCGAATTGCGCAACGACCTTGGGTACCGCGACGACGACCCGACGATCAAACAGAAGTATCTGCGGCGGCCGCCTACCACCGGCACGGAACCTGCCGTCGAAGGTAAAGAAAATAAAGTAGAACGGACGCTGCGAGGGGAAATACCCGACCATGGCGATTCGTCCCGCGGATCTGCAACTGGCGTACCTGGCCGCCCCGCAAAACGCGGCCCAGGTTAGCGCTGCGCAGCAAGCCGCAACAAACGCCCAGGCTGCCGCTCAGGCCGCATTCGCCGCGCAAGTACAAGAGCGCGAAGAGATGGTCAAAGGGACTGAGCACGCCGAACGCACCGGTCTTCGCACCAATCCCGACGGCAGCAACGGCGGTAAGTATACGCCGGAAGGCCGTCGCCAACAGCCGCACGGCGACGACGAATCGGCGGAGAATGCACCGCTTGAATTGTCCGGCGAAGGCGAACACTTCATCGATTTCACCGCCTAGAGCCTGACGAATGTCCGGCCTCGATCCGCTCGCTGCACTCGCTGCTCAAGCGGTCGCGAATGCGCAGGCTGCGATGGACGAGGCTGTGCTCAGCCTCAACCTCGGCGATGCGGCTGTACTCCAAGCTCAGGTCAACGTAGGCGAAGTTATCGCTGCTACGGTGTTGCCGCCGCAGGGTGGCACCGATTTGCTCTCGTTTCTCGGCCAGACCGTCATCGCACAAATTCCGCCCGGGATCCATCCGGGCGAAACGATGCTCTTGCAGGTGACGGGATTTACGAACTCCGCGGTGATCGTAAAAAATCTCGGGACGCTCGATCCGGACAATCCGATACCGACCGTGAACGTTGAGCTCCCGCCGCCCGCGCCGGGTGTGCCGCAGAGTGCCGTGCTAACGACGACAATTCCGCCCGCGACGACGAACGCGTCGGCGCTGCCTTCATCACCGGCGTCGCAGCCCACGACGGCACCGCTCTCGCCGGCGTCAACCCCGACGGCCGCAACTCCGCCGCCGGCGACGCCCATCTATGTTGCGCCGCCACGCGAGGTGTTCGTTGCCGCCTCAGTGCGTCCAAACGCGTCGATCGAGCGTGTCGAGCAGACCGTTGCGCAGGTTGCAGAGCAAATCGAAGACGAGGCCCGCAACGCGGGGAGCGACGTCGAGGCGCGACTCGCGCTCAGTCGTGCAAGCGCTCCGCCTCCGCCACCCCAAGTGCCGGCTGCGCCACCGCCGGCGGCTGCATCGGCGACGCCGATCGCACGCACCGTCCCGCAAACGTTTCCGGTTGCCCCTCCGATCGTGCGTCCCGCGGCGACCGCGGCGGCGGCGCCGGAGCTCGCGCAAGCGGCGCAGCCGCCCGTTGCGGATGCCGAAAGCGCGTTGCTTACGCGCTTGCGCGTGCCGATCACGCCGGTGACGCTTGCCGCGGCTCGGACCATAACCACGGCAACGCAGAACGTAAGCGCTAGCTACGAACGTCTCGAGAGTGCGCTCGCAAAACTTGCGCCCGAAGAGAGCGGGGCGCTACGCTCGATGCTCGCGTTCGTCGCCCGCTTCGATCTGCGCGACGTGCGTGCGCTGCCGGAGCAGATCGCAACCTTCGTATCCGACGTGCTCGACGGCGCTGAAGCGAAGCTCGTCCAAGCGGTCAGTGCATGGAACGAGTTGGTGGAGACGCCGCTGCTACCGGGACAAACGACGGTCGCGGAAGCGCAAGCGGGGACGCAACCACCGCTGCCGGCGCAAGCGCAGCCGGCGGTGACGCAACCGCCGCAACCATCGGCCGCGCAACAGCCGATCGCAGCGCAACAATCACCGGCAAACGTCGCGGCCGTCGCCGCGCAAGCCGCCGAGCGCGGCGCAGCGATGGAGTACGATGTAAAAGCGGCGATCCTCGCGATGATCGCCTCGCCAACGGGCACGAATTCTCCGGCGATCGCGGGCGCGCTGCGCGACGCACTCACCGCAACGACCGCGCTGCAGCTCAATGTCCTCAATGCGCAGGCCAGTGACACGCATGCGATCACGATTCCGTTGCCCGCGTACTTCTATGACGGTGGCCAGCCGGCGTCGCTGCGCATCTCGCGCGATGCCCCGAATTCCAAGACGAAGCTCGACGCCGACAACTTCCACATCGCCTTCGTGCTCGACACGAAGTCGCTCGGAACCGTCGCGATCGACGTGCAGACCGTTGGCCGCGCGGTAAGCATCGACGTCAAAACGCAAGCCACGCCGGCGGCCGATCGTTTTCGTTCGACGCTCGGTGATCTACGCTCTCGCCTCGAACAGATGCGCTATCGTGTGGCTGCGATTGGCGCCGACATTGCTCCGCCGCGGGGCGAGCGGACGCCGATAACGCAGGCGCCCACGGCGGCCGAACGCAAGTCGTTCTGGGATATGCGCGCATGAGCCGTTTCTTCGATTTCCGAAAATCGGTATTCAAACGCCCGGCTGCGGCGGCGCTGAAGTGGGATCCGCTCTCTTCCGAGCCGCCTGAGGTCGTTGCCGTGGGTCGTGGCGTGACCGCCGAGACGATCCTTCGCATCGCCAAAGAACGCGGCATTCCAATCTACGAAGACCCGGGATTGGTTGAAGCGCTCGCGCGCCTCAACGTAAGCGATTTCATTCCGCGCGAGCTCTACGCGGTCGTGGCTGAAGTGCTCGCCTACGTCTATCGCGTCGATCAAGCGTTCCGCGAGCGTGCGGAGTAGTGGCCTGGACGAAGGCTTGGCTATCGAAAACGATGCGCGATCACAAGGACTGGATTCGCGAGGTACGCGCTACCAAGATGGGCGGCCATCTCGAGATGCACATCTCCGGACGCCTTTTTACGGTCGAATTCGTCGACGGCGTAGAACCGACGCGGTACGTGATCGACCGGGAGCGCTGTTTCGACGAGCGTTCCGCGCGCGTTGATGACACGCTATTTTCGCAGATCGTTGCTGCCCTGAAGATGGCGGTTCACGATTGCTTCGACGGGACGGTGCATGCGTATTCGCCCTCGGCAGCCGTCTTCGAGATTCACTTCGCACCGGGACATGAGCCGTTTGGCGCCGGCCGTCGCGTCTTCATCGAAGGACGTCTTGCCGACATGATGCGCGAAGACATCGGCAAGTCCAACGTGACGTTCGACTATCCGGTCCGCGTCGACGGCGCAGCTCCGCAATGGGTAAAGATGGAGGCTTCCACGATCGTCGGACTCGAACCGGTCGCATAGTGTCGACGCTGCGGTTGCTGCACGGTGCGACCAACGGAAGCGTCTTGATCGAAGGCAAGCGGATCGCGCGCACCGGCGACATCGCAACCTTCGATGTCCCCGACGATACGGAAACGATCGACTGTTCGGGCGCAACGATCGTTCCCGGTTTGTGGAACACGCACGTGCATTTCTTCGAACGCAAGTGGGCCGATGCGAGAACGCTCGCGGCCGCTGAATTGACGGAGCAGCTCGAGGATTTCACACGCTACGGCTTTACCACGGTGTTCGATCTTTCGTCATCGCTTGCAAACACGCAGGCACTGCGCGATCGTATCTCGCGTGGTGAGGTTGCGGGACCGGACATCCGCTCGACCGGCGAAGGCCTGGTTGCGCCGGGAACGCTGCCGCCCCCGATTGTGATGACCGTGATGGGTGTGATGAATACGGCGCTGCCCGAAGTTGGCGACGTGCAGTCGGCGCGCCGCGCGGTGCAAAGCCTGCTCGACGGTGGGGCCGATGCGATCAAAGTGTTTCTGTCGTCGAATTCCGGCCAGATCGTGATTGATGCCGGTGTGCTGCAGACGATCGCGGACGAGGCGCATCGCGCGGGCAAGAAGCTCTTCGTGCATCCGAACACGCCGGATGACGTGAAGCTCGCGCTGCGCGCGGGTGCCGACGTGCTCGCGCACACGACGCCGCGCGGTGCGTGGGACGATGAGATTTTGCACGCCGCGCGCGAAGGACGCACCGCGCTGATTCCGACACTTGCACTGTGGCAGCACGTGATGCGCCACGATCGTCGCCCGGTGCAGCAGCAACTCGTCGCAAATGCGGTAGCGCAGTTGCGCGCGTGGCGCGAAGCCGGCGGAATCGTGCTCTTCGGCACGGACTACGGGGCGGTCGATGCCGACCCGTTCGCGGAGTATGCGCTGATGCACGAGGCCGGCATGGACGAGGCTGCGATCCTCGCGTCGATGACGAGCGCACCGGCCGAATTTTTCAGCGACACGGATCGCGGTCACATCGCCGAGGCCCTTATCGCGGACCTCGCCGTGGTCGCCACCCCCCTCGGCCCGGCTCGACTTACCGTGTGTAATGGAGAAATCGTCTACCGTGAGCGAGCGCAGCGAGCCACGGGTATTTGACGGACAAAGCTTCAGCTTTGGCCGGCAAATACGAACAGGAGTTCGCTACTTGCCTCGGGAAGGGAGGGTTCCGTGAGCTGGTTTCAACGACTCCGGGGGTCACTGGGCAAGGCGCGCGACACATTCGCCGCGGTGCAGAACCTCGGGCGCGCGCGCAAGCCGCTTACCGACGAGTTCTGGGAAGACCTGGAAGACCTGCTCATCATGGGCGACTTCGGCGTTCCGACGACCGTGAAAATCATCGGCGGTCTGAAGCTGGTCGCAAAGCAAGAAGCCTGGATCACCACCGATCAAGCCGTCGCGCGTTTTCATAAGGACGTTGAACGCTTTCTCACGCTGCCCGACGCACAATTGCAGCTCGACGGCAAACTGCCGTCGCTCGTTCTCGTCGTGGGTGTGAATGGGAGTGGTAAGACGACGACGATCGGCAAACTCGCAACGCGCTTGCACGGTGAAGGCAAACGCGTGCTGCTGGTTGCCGGCGATACGTTCCGCGCGGCTGCCGCAGAACAACTCGAAATTTGGGCGGACCGCTCGAAGAGCGACATCGTGCGCGGCGCCGAGGGCGCCGATCCCGCATCGGTGATCTTTGACGGCATCAAAGCCGGCAAGGCGCGCGGCGTCGACGTGATCCTGGTCGATACCGCGGGACGGTTGCAGACGAAGACCAACTTGATGGAAGAGCTGAAGAAGGTTCGGCGCGTGATCGAGCGCGAGCTTGGCCGGCCGCCCGACGAGACGCTCCTCGTGCTCGACGGCACGACGGGCCAGAACGCGATCTCGCAAGCGCGCCTCTTTAATGAAGCCACGCAGCTCACCGGTGTGGTGGTGACCAAGCTCGACTCGACCGCGAAGGGCGGCGTGCTGGTTGCCATCGTCGATACTCTCGAGATTCCGATCAAATTCATCGGCCTCGGCGAGAGCGCAGATGCGCTGCGTCCCTTCGTCGCCTCCGAATTCACCCAAGCCCTTTTCGACGATGCACCCGATTCCGTAAGAGTGTAGTGCCATACCCTTGTCACGCGGCCGTGAGAGCGTGAACGCATGATCGTTACAACGGAGAGAAAGAAAACAATGGCAGCGCAAGACGAACGAGCAATCGCTCTAGGCAACGCCCTCGCCCAGATCGAGCGGCAATTCGGCAAAGGCTCGATCATGAAGATGGGCGACTTCCAGGAACGCATGGCGTTCGAGGTCGTGCCCAGCGGATCGATCGCGCTCGATCTCGCACTCGGCGTCGGCGGATATCCGCGTGGACGCATCGTCGAGATCTACGGCCCTGAATCGAGCGGTAAAACGACGCTCGCGCTTCACGCAATCGCCGAAGCGCAAAAGAACGGCGGTACGGCGGCATTCATCGACGTCGAGCATGCGCTCGATCCGAATTACGCCGCTGCACTTGGTGTCGATCTCGACAATTTGCTCGTCTCGCAGCCCGATACCGGCGAACAGGCGCTCGAGATCGCCGAGATGCTCATGCGCAGCAATGCCGTCGACGTGATCGTCGTCGATTCGGTCGCGGCGCTGGTTACCAAAGCCGAACTCGAGGGCGACATGGGCGATGCGCATGTCGGTCTGCAGGCACGCCTGATGTCGCAAGCGTTGCGCAAGCTCACCTCCGCGATCTCGCGCAGCAAGTCCGTGATGATCTTCATCAACCAGTTGCGCGAGAAGGTCGGCGTGATGTTCGGGAGTCCCGAAACGACCTCGGGCGGCCGCGCGCTCAAGTTCTACGCGTCGATCCGCGTCGACGTGCGCAAGCTCGAACAGATCAAGATCGGCCAAGACGTCGTCGGTTCACGCACGCGCGCCAAAGTCGTCAAGAACAAAGTCGCGCCGCCGTTCCGGCAGGCCGAATTCGATATCACGTACGGGCGCGGGATCTCGAAGATGGGTTCGATCCTCGACGTTGCGCTCGAGCAGAACATCGTCGGCAAGAGCGGTTCGTGGTACACCTACGGTGAGCAGCGCATCGGACAAGGCCGTGAGAACGCCAAGGCGTTCCTCGAAGAGCATCTCGATATGGCGGGCGAGATCGAAGCGAAGATCCGCGAAGCACTTGCGGGAGCCGTCTCAAAGAATGGGCACAGCAGCGGCGCCGTCGTCGACGGTCACCTCCGAGGAGTGACACCCTATTCGTGCGCGCTCGGGTTGTTGGCGCGACAGAGACTGACGCAGGCGCAACTGTGGGAGCGCCTCGCGCGCAAAGGCTACGACGACGACACCATCACCGGTGTCGTCGCTCGTTGCAAAGCTGAACGCTTTCTCGACGACCGGCTCTACGCGCAACTCTACGTCGAACGCAAGCGCAAGATGCTCGGCGACGTCCGACTGATCGGCGAACTCGTGCGCAAAGGCATCGACCGCGACGAGGCCCAAGCTGCCGTCTGCGCGCTCGAAGAAGACGAACGTTTGCGCTGCGTTCGCGCGCTCGATCAACTTCTTCGCGGTGCCGCGCCGAGCTATCCGCATGCGGCACGGCGGCTTGAGCGGCTCGGCTTCGCTGCTTCCACGATCTACGCGGTGCTACGCGAACACGCGGCGGGTACGGTGTCCTTGTAAGAGGGTCCCGGGGCACTGGTCAGCATATGGCCGCTCCGACGATCGTCGTCGCCGAGGACGACTGCGCAATTCGCGATCTGCTCGCGCACCATCTGGAACGTGAGGGTTTTAGCGTTGTCGCCGTCGCCGATGGGCACGCGGCGTTGCGCAGCGCGCGTCACGCCGCCGATCTGATCATTCTCGACATCGGATTGCCTGGCGTGGACGGATTCGATGTGGTGCGCACGTTGCGTCGCGAGGAGCGGGGCGTTCCGATCCTCATGCTCACCGCGCGCATCGACGAAGTCGATCGTGTGGTTGGATTCGAGCTTGGTGCCGACGACTACGTCACAAAGCCGTTTTCGCCACGTGAAGTTGTCGCTCGCGTGCGTGCAGTGCTCCGCCGTTGCGGCCGCTCGATCGAAGCTGCGCCGGCAGCGCTGCGTTTTGGACGTCTCGAGATCGACGAGGCCGCACGCGAAGCGCGGGTCGATGGGAACGACGTTCGTCTCAAGCCGCGCGAATTCGCGCTCTTGCTCGAGCTTGCCGTGAACGTCGGCATCGCACTCTCGCGCGAGCGTCTGCTCGAACGCGTGTGGGGCTTTGACTTCGACGGCGATGAACGCACGGTCGACGTACATGTGCGGCGGCTGCGGGCAAAGATCGAAGAAGATGCCGGCCTGGCGCCGATCGTACAAACGATTCACGGGTACGGATACAAGTTCGTCCGTCCATGAGCGTGCGCGCGCGTCCCATCCATTCGCTTGCGCAACTTGCGCCGCTGCTGGTTGCCGGGCTCGAGCTAGGTGGTGACATTCCGCTTTTGGTCTTGCGGCTGCCCCACGCGCGGAAGCTGGAGCGCGAAATGGTCAGCGCCTTCGCTCGCGCCGCGCAAGCCGTCGTGCGTGAAGGCGATCGCCTTGCCCACGAACCGGGGAGCGACTGGTTTGCAATCGCGATGCTTTCGCCGGCCCGCGACGGCGCGACCGCGCTAACCTTGGACGCGCGTTCCGCGCTCGAGCGCATCTCGGCAACGATGTCACTTGTGACGGGGCGGCGGATGGAGACGGGATGGTGGCCTCTGCGCGGCCGCAGCGACGTCGAGGCCTTCGAAGCCACCATCGAACGCGCGCTCGAACGCGGCGCGCGCGAACGCGAACGCTACGAGTTCCTGGCCACCGTCGGCCACGAGTTGCGCACGCCGCTTACCTCCATTCGCGGCTACATCGAAACGTTGCTCGACGACGAGCTCGATGTCACGACCACGCGCCGATTCCTCGAAGTCGCACGTAACGAGGCTCTGCGGCTCGGACGGCTTGTGGACGGCATGCTGGACTTCTCGCCACTGGATCTCTCGCCGCGCCCGATGCCCGGCGTCACCGATCTCGCGACGACTGCGAATGCCGCGATCGAGGCGCTCGCACCGATCGCACGTCAGGCCGGCATGGCGCTCGAGGTGCGGCACAAGGGAGACGCGGCGGTGCGCGTCGGCGGCGACGCGTGCATGCACGTGCTGCTCAACGTGATCGAGAACGCGATCAAGTACGCAAGCCCCGGCGGCCATGTGGTCGTGAGCGTCGAACGCCAGGACCCGTTTGTTTGTGCGATCATCGACGATGACGGACCAGGTGTGCCGGCAGCCGAGCGTGCGCACATCTTCGAGCATCGCGCACGCGGTGGCCGCAGCGTTATGCGTCCCGGGTCGGGCATTGGGCTTGCGATTGTACGCACGATTGTCGAGCGCGGCGGCGGCAACGTGCGCGTCGATGATTCACCGCTCGGCGGCGCGCGATTCATCATTCGATTTCCGGCCGCAAAAGCGGAATCTCGATCGAGCTTGTCGTAGAAGTTCGTCCGTGGCGCGATCACGGACTGTTTTTGCTCACGAGAGCGAATCGGCTCTCGCCAGACTGTTCGACTTCTATCGAATCGTCTGGGAATACGAACCTCGTTCATTTCCTATCGTTTGGGACGGCGGCGGCAAACCTGTCGCCTTTTTTACGCCCGATTTTTATCTACCCGACTTCGATTTGTATATCGAGATGACCGTGGCAAAACCGGCAATGAACACGCGCAAGAATCGTAAGCTGCGCTTGATGGCGCAGCACCACCCGCGCGTGCGCGTGAAGTTGTTCACGCGCCGTGACGTCGAGCGGCTTTTCGCGCGTTTGCGGCCGGCGGCATGATCGGCGAGGTCCTGGTCGATGCACCGGCTATTGCCAAGCGCGTACGCGAACTCGGTGAGGAGATCTCGCGCGACTATGCCGGCCGTGTGCCCGTCCTTATCGGCATCCTCAACGCCGCCGCAACCTTTCTCGCCGACTTGACCCGAGCCGTAACGATCCCGTGCGAGTACGACGCGATCGCCGTAACCAAGTTCTCGAGCGCCGAAGGCATCCGATTCTTAAAGGACACCTCAGCGTCTATTGAGGGTCGCCACGTTATTCTGGTCGACGATACCATCGACACGGGTATGACCCTCCAGTATGTGTTCAAGTCACTGGCCGCCCGGTCGCCCGCTTCCTTGGCAGTCTGCACGTTATTGGATCGTCCCGCCCGGAGAATTGCCGATATTGAAGTCAAGTACCGTGGATTCGAGATCCCCGATGTCTACGTCGTGGGCTATGGGCTCGACTACCACGGACGCTACCGGGAGTTGAAGGCGCTCTATGCTCATGGGTCGTGGCCGTGATTGAACGCTCGTTGCGCGCGTGCGCGCTGATTTGCGCCATCCTCGCCGGTATGTTGCCGTTGCGGGCGAATTCGCTCGAGCTGCAATCGATCGAACGCGCTGCCGCCGGCTACAATAATCCGAATGCGCACTTGGCGGAGATGTTTCGCTCCGCGTTGCTCGACACCGGAAAGCTTGCCGAGTACGCGTCCGACGGCACCGCCTACATCAAGACCGGCGATATTCCGGCCGAGTGGCTGCGCGATGCGAGCGCGCAGGCGCGCCCCTACCTGTTCTTTGCCAAAGACGATCCCGACACGCGTCAACTGCTTGCGCGCGATCATCTCGCGCATGGTGAAGTACGTGCAAGTCGATCCCTACGCGAATGCGTTCACGCTCGACTACCGCGTCTGGGAGCAAAAATTCGAACTGGACTCACTTGCTTATCCGATCGCACTGTCATGGAGCTATTGGAAAACGACCGGCGACAGTTCGATCTTCACGCCGGACTACCAGAAAGCGCTCGATGCGACGCTTGCAACGATGCAGCGCGAGCAAGATCACCCGCGCGATTCGCGTTATTCGCACAAAGAGCTCGCGAACGATGGCAAAGGACGTGCGGTCGGCTACACCGGCATGATTTGGACCGGCTTCCGTCCTTCGGACGACGCGTGCTACTACAATTTTCTGATTCCGTCGGAGATGTTCGCGGTCGTTGCATTGGGCGACATGGCCGAGATCGAGCGCAGCGTCTATCACAACGTCGTGAAAGCCAACGAAGCGCAGTCGCTGCGCGACGAAGTGCAGACGCGGCATTCAGACCTACGGGCTCGTGCTGGTCCCGAAGTACGGCTACATTTATGCCTACGAAGTCGACGGACTCGGGCACGCGATCCTCACCGACGACGCAAATATTCCGAGCCTGCTCTCGGCGCCGTACATCGGCTACACCACGCCGAACGACCGCTACTACGATAACACGCGCAGGTTCTTGCTCTCGGACGACAATCCGTCGTTCTATCAGGGACAAGTGGCGCGCGGCATCGGCAGTTTTCATACGCCCGACCATTGGATCTGGCCGCTCGCGCTGATTATGCGAAGGCCTCACCGCCACCACCAATAACGAAAAGCAAGACGTGCTCACGCAGCTGCTGGCGAGCGATCCCGGCGACCATCTCTTGCACGAATCGTTCGATCCCGACGATCCCCGGCGCTTCACGCGCGCAGATTTCGGCTGGCCCAACGCGCTCTTCTCGGAATTCGTCATGACGCAATTTCAGGGCGCGCACGAAATCCCGATGGGCGACACAAGCGATCTCGAGTTCCGCTCCGAATAGCTGCGTCGTGAGCAAAGCCGACATCATCGTCGGCATCCAGTGGGGTGACGAAGGGAAGGGGCGCGTCGTCGACCTGTATGCGCAGGACTACGACGTCGTTGCGCGATTTGGCGGCGGCGACAACGCCGGGCATCAGATCAAAGTCGGCGATATCGACATCGCGCTGCGCATCGTTCCCTCTGGCGTGCTCAATCCGAAGGTCGAGCTCTTTATCGGCGGCGGTACCGTCATCAATCCGATCAGCCTGCTCGAAGAACTCGATCGCTTGGCAAAGATCGGTGTCGATATCTCGCGCGTGCGCATCTCCGATCGCGCGCACTTCGTGCTTCCGTATCACGCGGCGCGAGATCGGGCGAACGAACGCGCGCGCGGTGCGGCGGCGATCGGCACGACCGGTCGCGGCATCGGGCCGGCCTACGTGGATAAGGTCGCGCGCACCGGCATCACGTTCGGCGAATTCGCTCGACACGAATCGCTGGCCGAGAAGATTCGTCAAAACCTGCTGCATCATGCTGCGTTGCTCGAAGGTGAGAACGTGGCGAGCGAAGCCGACATCGTCGGTCGAGACGCTGCGATGCGGCGCAGCGTCTCAGTCCACACGTCGTCGACGGCGTGGCCTATGTTCACGAGCAATTCGCCCGTGATAAGCGCGTGTTAATTGAAGGCGCGCAAGGTTCGTTGTTAGATGTTGGATACGGAACCTATCCGTATGTGACCAGTTCGCACACGATTGCCGGCGGCGCATGCATTGGACTCGGGATCGGCCCGACCGCTGTCGGGCGGGTCATCGGCGTGGTCAAGGCCTACTGCACGCGGGTCGGCGGCGGTCCGTTTCCATCGGAGCTGCTGCGACGATCGGGGGGAGCGCTTGCGCAAGGCGGGAGGCGAGTTCGGGACGGTGACCGGCCGCCCGCGCCGCTGCGGCTGGTTCGACGCGGTCGCCGGGCGTTACGCGGTCGAACTCAACGGTCTCTCGGCGCTCGCGATCACCAAGCTCGACGTGCTCACCGGCTTCGAGCGCATCGGCATCGTCACCGGAGTACCGGCTGCGCGGGCAAGCGACCGGATTCTCGGCTGCCGGCGCACCGGACCTCGAGGTGGTGGTCGAAGAAGTACAGGGCTGGAGCGAGCCGATTGGCGGGGCGCGCACCATGGCCGCGCTGCCGCAAGCAGCCCGGCGCTATGTCGCCCGTATAGAAGAGAGCCTAGCAACGCCGGTCGAACTTGTGTCGGTCGGACGAGAGCGCAACGAACTGGTGCGTGTGCATTAAATGGTATACCACCGTGACCGATAGATGTGATAGTGGCCTGACCTGGAGTCAGGCTTCTCCCTCACCGGGCAAGGAGGTCCGGTGCTGCATGCCACGGTTGGCGCGGAGAATTAGGTACATATAGGCGTGGAGCGTTTTAGCTCGCTTTGGTCAGAATTTGCCGGCCGAATATGCGGGTTTTTGGCAAAACCAAAATCGCCAGACCCGAACGATCGTAGTCGCTGGACTCGCGGTTGTTCTTGTCGGGCTGCTCGCATTGGGGTGGCTCTACTTTGGTCACGGCCCCAGCTATTCGGTGCTCTTTAGCGAACCTTTCTCCTGAAGATGCGCAGGCCGTTACACAACATTTAAAAGATGATAAGGTTCCGTACAAGCTCTCGACGGACGGGAAGACCGTTTACGTCCCCGATGCGAACCTCTCCGACGAACGGGTAGCGATCGCCGGCTCGGGCACTCATCAAGGGCGGGTCGACCGGCTACGAGCTCTTCGACCGGACGAACTTCGGCATGACCGACTTCCAGGAGAAGCTCGATAAGACGCGCGCAGTTGAGGGAGAACTCGAGCGTACGATCGATGGGCTCGACCCGGTCGAGTCGTCGCGCGTGAACATTGCGACGCCCGACCAGTCGCTCTACACCACGACCCAAGTGCCGACCACCGCGTCGATCGCCATCAAGACGAAGCCCGGCGCAACGCTCGATGCCGGCGAAGTCAAGGGCATCACGATGCTCGTTGCCAACGCGGTCGACGGGCTCAAGCCGGAAAACGTCACGATCGTCAATCAAGACGGCCAGATTCTCTTGCCGGGTCCAGGTGGGACGGCCGGCGACGCGAGCACAACGTCGGCCGATGCGCTCAAGCTGACGCAAGAGCAGCTGATCGCCAAACAGCGCTACGAATCGTCGCTGCAACAGAGTATCCAGTCGATGCTCGATGACACGCTCGGGAAACACCGGGCGGTCGCGCGCGTGTCGACCAAAATGAATTTCGACGCGAACTCAACCGAGAGCAAAATCTACGCGCCGCAGGGCACGGTACTCTCGAATCAATCCGAACGCGAATCGTATGTCGGCACGCAGCCGGCGCGCAACGGGGCGCAAGGCGTGCCGGGCACGACTAGCAACATCGGCACGTATCAAGCGCAGGCGCAGCAGGCCAACGGCCGGTACAATCGTTCGAAGTCGACAACGAACTACGACATCACCGAGCAGAACACTAAGCACATCGACGCACCGGGCAAAGTACTGCAGACCAGCGTCGCGGTGCTGGTCGACTCCAATGCGCAGGCGGCAAATACGGCCGGCGCAGTCGCCGTTGCTAACGCACAACAGTATCAACTTTCGCCGGCAAACGTGCAGCAGATCCGCAACGCCGTTATCGCCGCAGGCGATTTGAACGTCGGGCAGGGCGATCAGGTTTCCGTCGAAGCGATTCCGTTCAATCCGTCGGTCGAAAACGTCAACGCGCCATCGGCCGTCACGACAACGCTGCTCGGCATTCCGGTCTGGGCATTGGCCGCGGTTCTCGGTGTAGCAGTGTTGGCCGGTGTCGGCCTACTCGTCTCACGCTCGCGCCGCAGCCGCTTCGCGCCTTCAGCAGAACTGCCGTCGTTCGACACCTCGCTCGCAGAAGAGTTGCCGCCGTTCGAAGAGCACCCGATCCTCGAGGGCGCGCCCGGGATCGCAGCACCGATACGTTCCGCAGCCGATCTGACGCGCGAGCAGATGATCGAGTACGTCACGACCGTCGCGCAAGAAAACCCCGACAGCATTGCCAAGCTCGTCAAACTCTGGCTAGCGGAGTAGGAGAGGCGAACCTTGGAATCACCGATCGTCAATCTCGCCGGCCTCGGCAATCTGCCGGAACCATCGCCGATCACCGGCCTTCCCGAACACCCGCAGATCGAGATCTCCGGACCGGAGAAGGCCGCAATCTTGATGATCACGCTTGGGCTCGAGCTCTCGTCGACGATCTTCAAGTTCTTGCGGCAAGACGAAGTCGAGCGGATCGTGCTCGAGATCGCCAAGATCACGACCGTTCCGATCGAGAAGCGCGACGCCGTTATTCAAGAGGCGTATCAACGCGCGATCGCGCTCAAGTACATCAACGAAGGCGGCATCGAGTACGCCAAGGAGATCCTCGAGCGTAGCTTCGGTGCGGGCCAAGCCGACGACATGACGACGCGGCTGTTCGCCGCGCTCAAGCACGGCAACCCGCTCGAGCTCGATCAAGAAGACCGAACCCGCGCAGCTGCTGCAGTTCATCCAAGATGAACATCCGCAAACGATTGCCTGATCCTCGTGTACATGCAGCCCGAGCAGGCGGGCGCCGTGCTCTCGCACTCCCGCCCGATCTCCAGGCCGAAGTGGCGATGCGCATCGCGATTCTCCAGAAGACCGCGCCCGAAGTGCTCGAGCAACTCGACGAATTGCTCGGACGCCGTCTACTGGTCAGCGGAGCGGATTTCGCCAAGGCTGGTGGCGTGCAGTCGCTTGCCAACGTCATGAACTTCGTCGACCGCGAGACCGAGAAGAACATTCTCGACGGCTTGGCCAAGCGCGATCCCGAACTCGCGCAAGAAGTCAAGAACCTGCTCTTCGTGTTCGAAGATATCATCAATCTCGACGATCGCTCGATCCAGCGCGTGCTCAAGGAAGTCGACGGCAAGGACCTTGCGCTTGCGCTCAAGGTCGCAAACGAAGATCTGCTCGTGCGCGTCTACAAGAACATGTCGTCGCGTGCATCGGCCATGCTTAAGGAAGAGATCGAGTTGCTCGGACCGACGCGCATGCGCGACGTCGGCAAGGCGCAGCAGCAGATCGTCGACGTCATCCGTACGCTCGAGGAAAATGGACAGATCGTCATCGCGCGCGGCGCGAAGGACGAACGTCTCGTTTAGCGCTGTGGGCAAAATCGTAAAATCGGCGCGCTTTGTCGACGCAAAATACGTCGTCGAAGTGCCGCATGCGCGAGCAGCATGGCGACGCCGAAGCAGTGCGCGAGCTCGATGCGCATCCGACTGTGCGGGTTGCGGCACCGTCCACCAACGGGCATACCGAGCGGATCACGTTACCGCCGCAGCCTAAAGTAGATTGGGAGCAGCTGCGCAGCGACGCCGAGGCGATCGTCGATCGCGCCGCGGGCGACGCGGAGAGCCTCGTGCGACAGGCGGAGCATAAAGCACTCGATCTCGTACAAGCTGCGAACGCCCGCATAGGCAAACTCGAGGAAGACGCGCGCGAAGCGGGTCACGAGCAAGGCTACACCGCGGGCAAAACCGCGGGAGAAGACGAGCTTGCTCCGGTGATCGAAACGATTCGCGAGCTCATCGCGAGCGTTAAGGCACAACGTAGCGCCGTGATCGCGTCCGCAGAGCCGGAGCTCGTGCGACTAGCAATGGCCATCGCCGAGCGCGTCGTGCACATGGAACTGCAGACGAATCCCAACGTCATCGTCGAGAACGTGCGAGAATCGCTTACGCGGCTGGTGAGCCGCGAGGTCGTGACGCTTCGCGTCAATCCCATCGATCTCGATACGATTCGCCAGCATCGCGACGAGATCGTAGCTGCGGGCGACGTCGAGCACCTCCGCATCGTTGAAGATCAGCGCGTCGACCGCGGTGGCGTTATGGTCGAGACCGACGCCGGGACGATCGATTCGAAGATCGCAACCCAGTTGCGGGAAGCGCGTCGCGCGATCTTGAGCGACGACGAAATCGCACTCGGTGAGGCGGAGGCGATCGCGTCTCCCGCCCAAGCCAGTTAGCGCGTAACGGCGATGGAAGCCGAAGTTTTTTCCGCCGAGCCCTATCTCGAGGCGCTGCGCGGTGCCGATTTGGTGCGGCAGTACGGCAAGGTTCGCCAAGTCATCGGCGTTGTGATCGAAAGTTTAGGACCGAACATGGCAGTCGGCGAGACGTGTTCGATCTCGTACAAGCGTACTGCGCAGCCGGTGTTGGCCGAAGTCGTCGGCTTCCGCGACAACAAAGTCTTGATCATGCCGCTCGGCGAGTTGATGGGCATCGGTGCCGGCAGCGACGTCGTCGCACACGGAGCGCCGCTCGAGATCGGTGTAACCGATCATCTGCTTGGCCGTGTACTCGGTGGACTCGGCCGCCCGATCGACGGTAAAGGCACCATCGTTGCGGACAATCGCGCAGTCGTGACCGCGGCGCCCCCGCCGCCGCTCTCGCGCCGGCGGGTGACGGAACCGTTATCGCTGGGTATTCGGGCAATCGACGGCATGTTGACTTGCGGCAAAGGTCAGCGCGTCGGTATCTTTGCAGGTTCGGGTGTCGGCAAGTCGACGATTCTCGGCATGATTGCGCGCAACACGACCGCTGACGTCAACGTGATTGCGCTCGTCGGTGAGCGCGGCAAGGAAGTGCGCGATTTCATCGAGCGCGATCTTGGCGAGGAGGGTCTTCGGCGCAGCGTCGTCATCGTATCGACGAGCGACCAACCGGCGCTGGTGCGCATCAAGGCCGCCTTCGTCGCGATGACCATCGCGGAGTACTTCCGCGATCAAGGTCTCGACGTGATGTTCATGATGGATTCCGTAACGCGTTTTGCGATGGCGCAGCGCGAAGTGGGCCTTGCGATCGGCGAACCGACGACGACGCGCGGCTACACGCCGTCCGTCTTTGCGCTCTTGCCCAAGTTGTTGGAGCGCGCCGGCACGTCGCAGCGCGGCACAATCACCGGACTCTTCGCGGTCTTGGTCGATGGCGACGACATGATGGAACCTGTCGCGGATTCCGTGCGCTCGATTCTTGACGGTCACATCGTGCTCTCGCGTCAGCTCGCAGCCGCGAACCACTACCCGGCGATCGACGTGCTGCAGAGCGTGAGCCGCGTGATGCCGGACGTGGTTGATGCCAATCAATATTCGGCTGCCTCGGCCGTGCGCGACGTGCTCGCGACGTACAAAGACGCCGAGGATTTGATCAATATCGGTGCCTACGTTCCGGGCAGCAACCCGCGCGTTGACTTTGCGCTCTCAAAGATCGAGGGCGTCCGGCACTTCTTGCGTCAGGGTATTTATGAAACGAGCTCGCACGAGCAGACGCTCGCGAAGCTGATGAGTGTGACGTGAAGAAGTTCGCCTTTGCGCTCCAGCCGGTGCTCGATCATCGCAAGCGGATCGAGGATGAAAAGCAGCTCGTCGTCGCGCAGCGCAAACGCGCCCTCGACGAAGCCGAGCGCGAGCTCGAGCGCCTCAACGATGAGTTTCGTCGTCATTCGGCGATGCTGCGTGACAGCCACAAGAAGCTCGAGACGCGTGAATTGCAAAGTATCTACGCCCACCTGCAGTTCCTCGATCGCTGCATCGTCGCGCAGATTCGTATCGTCGCCGATCGCCGCGTGGCGCTTGACCGCGCGCGCGAGGAACTGCTCGAGGCGAGCAGAGAGAAGAAGGTCGTCGAGAAGTTGAAGGAGCGTCGTCGCGAGGCTTTTGTCTTAGAGGGCCAGCGTATCGAGCAAAAAGAACTCGACGACAGTAATGCCCGCCGGTTCGGCCGGGCGCAAATAGGAGGTTCGCCGTGATCGTTACCCGCCGGCGGCGCAAGCCGTTTCCGTGGAAGCGATTGATTCTTCCCGCGATCGCCATTGCGCTCGTGGTCTTTGCGTTCGTATGGGCGCCCTCGCGCGGCGTCATTACCGGCGGCCCGTTGCAGCCGGTGCTCCAAAATCTTGGGGCTCGCTTCGATACGATCGCGGCGCCGTTCCACTTCGCGGTACAGAACCAGGTCATTACCGATCGCAACAAGCAGATCGTGCAGCTGCAATCGCAGGTCACTGACCTTCAGAATCAGAGTACGGCCAAAGATAAGCAGATAAGCTCGCTCAACACGAAGATCAGCCAGCTGCAAACCGCAGCTGCGAGTTCGGGTAGCGGTGCGGCACCCGCGGCGAGCGCGGCGCCCGCGACTGCCGGCGCGAGCAATCCGGCGGCTGCGAGCGGCGGCAGCAGCGACAACGCAGCAGATGCAACGCAAGATATGCGACGCACCGCGCAAGTGTGGGCAAACATGCAACCCGAGAATGCGGCAAAGGTCATTCAGAAGCTTCCGGTACCCTACGTAGCGCGCGTGCTTGCATTGATGTCGCCTGATGACGCAGGTTCTATTCTGGATGCCGTGCCGCCGGCGTTTGCTGCGCAACTGACGCAGGAGAATCCAACGCTCAAGCGGTAAACGCGGCCTCTTGATCGTCCGCACACGCACGCTTCCCGCCGACGTTCTCTCACCGATCGGCGCGTATCTCGCGCTCGCGACCGCGGGCGCGTCGTGTCTGCTCGAAAGCGTCGAGCACGGCGGTAAAATCTCGCGTTACTCGTTTGTCGGACTCGATTATCTCGCGGCCGAGTCATTTGACGCCTCGCCGGATCTCCTCGACAACGTCCGCGCATTGGTCGCGGCGCACCGTCCTGCGGATGACGCAAGTGGCTGGGGCGGCGCGTTGGTAGCATTTGCATACGATGCCGCGCGGCCGTTCGCGCGTTTACCCGATCGCGCGCAAGACCCACCCGCGATGCCCGCGGCCTACGTCGCCGTGCCGGCGACCTGGCTGATCTTCGACCACCTGACGCACTCGTTGATTCTGTGGGGATGCGGTGTCAGCGTCGCGGACGTCGACGCGCGACTCGAAGGTTATATCGCACGCCTCGAAGCACAGGCGCCGCAATTTGCCCGCCCCGTGCGCGCATCCGAAAAGCCGCACGTGTCGATGGATCGCGCGACCTACCTGGAAAAAGTGTCGCGCGTCAAAGCGCACATCTACGACGGCGACGTCTATCAGCTACAACTCGGCATTCGCTTCGATGCGGCCCTCGAGGGTGAACCATTCGATCTCTATCGCGCACTGCGCCGGCGCAATCCATCGCCGTACATGTTCTACGTCGATGGACCGTTCGGAACGATCTTGGGAGCCTCGCCCGAGTTCTTAGTCCGGCTGGAGGGGCGCAAGGCACGCATTCGTCCGCTCGCCGGCACGCGCTCGCGCGGGAGCGACGACGAAGAAGACGCGCAAGTTGCGCGCGAGCTCCTGGCTAACGAAAAGGAACGCGCCGAGCACGTAATGCTGGTCGACCTTGGCCGCAACGATCTCGGCATGGTGTGCCAATATGGTTCGGTTGTCGTGGATGAGCTCTTAGCGATCGAACGCTACAGCCACGTCATGCACATCGTTTCCGATTTGGTCGGCACGTTGCGCCCGGAATGCGATGGGCTCGATCTCTTTCGCGCCGGCTTCCCGGCCGGCACCGTCACGGGTACGCCCAAGGTCCGTGCGATGCAGCTGATCGACGAACTCGAGCCGGTAACACGCGGCTTCTACGCGGGAAGCGTCGGTCGCTGGTCGTTCGGCGGCGACTTCGATTCGTGTATCACGTTGCGCAGTTTGCACGTGCAGAACGGACGCGTCTACTGGCAGGCGTCCGCCGGCATCGTGGCCGACAGCGATCCCGAAGCGGAGTACGATGAGGTACTGCACAAGACAGGTATTGCGCGCGAGATGCTGGGGGTAGATTTGTGAGCGCGAACGTTCTCTTCATCGATAACTACGACAGCTTCACGTACAACGTCGTGCACCTGCTCGCCGCCCAGGGTGCTCCACCCTCGGTGATTCTCAACGACGATCCGCAGCTCGAGCCGTCGCTGCTCGACGACTATCGCATGCTGGTCGTCGGCCCTGGACCCGGCAATCCGTCGGAGCAAGCGCGGATGATGCGCGTGCTGCGCGCGGCCATCGACCGCGGCATGCCGGTCTTTGGCCTCTGCCTGGGCCTGCAAGCAATCGGCGAGGCGCTCGGGGCAAGCGTGACCCACGCGCCCTCGCAGATGCATGGGAAGACCAGCCGGATCGAGCACGACGGGACCGGGGTCTTCGCCGGGCTGCCGTCGCCGCTCGTCGCGACCCGCTACCACTCGCTGTGCCTGGACGCTGCGACCCTCCCGGGGTCATTGCACATCAGCGCGCGGAGCTCCGACGGAGTCGTCCAGGGCATCGCCCATCGCCATCTCCCCGTTCACGGCGTCCAATTCCACCCCGAATCGGTCCTGAGCGAGCACGGCGGCCGGATTCTGCGCTCGATGCTGACCATCGCCGGCGTCGGGCAGCGCGCCACCGTCTAGCCTAAACCTGGGTCGGCCCCGGGCCGAATATCTTAAATGAGGGCATCCCGGCCGTGCTCTTGGTTTTGCCTTTGGGGCCGAGTTTGAAGAAAGGAGGTGAATGAAATAAGCATGCTTTCCATCGCATCGGTGCTTCCGGCCACAACTGCACATCAGGCCACCGGCAGCACGACGCACGCGAGCGGTAAAGGCAAGGGCGCAACACATTGGGCGTCGTTGTTCGGAACCACACTCGCAAACGCAAGCGGAACATCTTCGTCATCGTCGTCAAGCACGACGAACGCAGACCTGCTCGCGCAAATCACGTCGATGTTGCAAAACGGAACACCGATGGCAACGATCGTCGACCAGCTCGCCCAGAATATCGGCACGTCGGCAGCAAATCTGCTCAAAGGCCAATACTCTGCAAGCGACCTCGATCGACTACGCAATAGCATCACACAAACGATCGCGAACGCGCTCTCGCCACCAGGTAATGGGCCGCCAGGGAACGCCGCTCAACAAGCGGACGCCCTCGCAGCTCGATTACGAAGTCTAGTCGAGACAATCGCGAGGGATGCACAAAACGGTACAGGGCAGCAGAACGAAATCGCGGGAAACATCTTGGACGCCAACTCGGCGAAAGAACTCCCGGCCCAACCAACAGGAACCAACGGAACAGCGAGTACGCTCGATGTCTCGTCGGTTGTTCGTTCGCTTCTCGCTTCGGTGGTTGCGGCGCAGAGCGCGCCCGCGTCCAACGTAGCACCAGCCGTACGTCCATCTCCGTCGCCCGTGCAATCGAGCACGGCGGCGTCGACCCCGGTACAACTCGCAACGCAGCAGATCATGAGTCCAGTCGCAACGGACGCGCAGAACGCGCCGCAAGGCACCGCTCCGTCAACACTGGCGAATGCTCTGTTGAATCAAGCAGCTGCAAACGCAGTTGGCTCGCAGCAAAACATCTCGATGTCGAATTCTCCCGACCTGCTCGCACGAATGCTCGTGCGCGCCGCGGGCGCCGACTCCCAGGTGAACGTTGACGCAGCTTCTGCGGGTGCGGACAACGCGGCCGCGACCGGCGCCCCGGCGCTCGTCCCGTCCACGTCGGCACTCACACCCACCATGCTCGCGGCAAAATTTGCTGCGATGCTGGCGGACGTTGATGCCGGTGCCGTCAGCGCGAGTTCATCTTCATCCAACACGTCAACCAACAGCAACTCGGGACATACGTTCGGGCAAGACCTCGCGCATCAAACGCCCTCGGGCGCTAACCTCGCGAGTCTGATCGCGCCGCCAAGCGCAAACCTCGGTTCGCAAGTGCAAAGTGCCTTGCAGTCGAGCGGCAACGGCAGCACGGTTGACGCGAACCAGGTTATCGAGCAAATGCTCAGTGGGATGACGATGCGCACGCTCGCCCAAGGGACCTCGGAGATTCGGTTGCAGTTGCAACCGGAGAACCTCGGTCAGGTGACGATGCGCCTCACGGTAAGCGGAAACCAAGTCACTGCCAACGTCATCGCGCAAAGCGCTGACGTTCGCAACGCGATCGTTGCCAATCATCAGGACCTCGCGCGCTCGCTCTCCGAAGCCGGGTTGACCCTTTCGGGTTTCTCGGTTGACGTTTCAGGCGGCGACGCGGGCAAAGATCAAAGTAAGGATGGTACCGCCGGTTTCGGGCGCCGCTATGTCGTTCATGAGTTGAACGGCACGACGACGGCCGACGCCAGCGAAACCTCGAATCCCGGACCCTCGCTGTTGAGTGGTTCAGGGCTCGAGCTTTTCAACTCCCTCGCATAGGAGGAACTAATGGGACTTACATCAGGCGTCGGTTCGCCACTATCATCGACGGCGACCGGTGCCAACAACTCGGCGGCGACTTCGGACAACACCCTAGGGCCGAATGCGTTCTTGCAATTGCTGACCACAGAGTTGCAGAACCAAAATCCGGACACACCCCAGGATGCGACCGAATCCGTCACCCAGTTGGCGCAGATGTCTGAACTGCAGTATCAGCAACAGATGAGTACGGCGTTTCAGTCATTCTCGAGCAACTTCGGCGTGATGCAGGCGGCCTCGCTTATCGGCAAGGCAGCAACGGTCAACACGGGCACGAGCTCAACGGGTTCGAACTCGTCGACGGTCACCGGCATCATCCAGTCAATCGACGTGCAAAACGGCACGCCGTACTTCACCATGACCAACTCGTCGGGTCAAACGCTGACCGATAGCAACGGCAATCCGCTGCTCTTCGCGACCAGCAGTATCATTGGCATCGGCAACTCGTCATCGGTAAGCGGAACGGGAAGTTCGGGGCAGTAACGTGGATCCGAACGACATAAGCCGCGTCCAACAACCGGGAATCATCCCGGGCCCAACGGCGCGTCCGGTCGGTAAACCCGTTGAAATTCCGCCGACATCGTCACCGAGTTTCCGTGCGGTACTCGATAACGTAGCGGCGCAGCAACAAGCACCGGCGGCAACGTCGGGCGAGTCGCTGAAATTCTCGGCTCACGCCATGCAGCGTCTGCAATCGCGAAACATCAGCCTGACGTCGGAGGACGTTACGAAGATGAACGCGATGGCCGACAAAGCCGCGGCGAAAGGAGCGAAAAACTCGCTCTTCATCGTGCGCGACACTGCAATGATCGTGAGCATCAAGAACCGGACCGTCATCACCGCGGTCGATTCCGACTCGATGAAAGACAACGTCTTCACCAACATCGACTCGGCCGCAATCATTTAAGAACACTTTCCGGGGCGGACCGCTTGCGGAGCTCCGGCCGCGATGTGGATCAACTGAAACATCGCGGATCCGTAATAGAGGTCAATAATGGCTTTCGACTCGCTCTATACGGGGATCTCCGGCCTGGATGCATACCAGAGCTGGATCGACATGATCTCCAACAACATCGCCAATACGGCAACGCAGGGCTTTAAAGCCCAACGCATGACGTTCGCCGATCAGTTCTACCAACAGGTTGGTTCACCGTCGGGTCCGACGCAGACCAGCGGTGGCGTCGACCCTGAAGATCTCGGCCTTGGCGTCAAAGTCGCAACCGTCGACACCGAGTTCGGCCAAGGCGGTCTGCAAACGACCGGCATCAACACCGATCTCGCGCTCAACGGCGACGGGTTCTTCATTCTCAACAACGCAAACGGCTCGGGATCGCCGACGTACACGCGCAACGGCGCGTTCTCGCTCAACTCGAACGGCTTGTTCTACGATCCGTCGTCTGGTCAAGCGGTAATGGGCTACATGGCCAACGGCGCAGGCGTTGTCTCGCCGAACGGCACACCCGGTGCGATCACGATTCCGGTCGGTTTGGCAGAGCAAGCCACGGCAACCGGTTCGGGCGTCAAGACTGGTCCCGCGATCAACGACCAAGTCTTCGACGTTGCTCTCGGCGGTAATCTCGATCAAACCAACTGGTCGCAGGCGTTCCAGCAGGCGATCGGCGCATCAGCAAATCCCGGCGCAGCAGTCACCGTCTCGACGACGCTGTACGATTCGCTCGGCGGCGCGCACGAAGCGACCGTCACCTATACGCCGGTCGCGCTGAATGCTACCTTAGCCACGGTGGCGCAAGCAGGTGCAGCGCTCGCCACTGCTCTAGCGGTTGCGCCAACAACCACCATCGGTGACACGATCACGATCACTGGTGCAGCCGGCGCATACACGGTCAAGGACGGAAACACCGGGACGACGCAGGCGGCGACCAAGGGTCAGACGATTACGGTGGGCGGCGCGACGTTTACGCTGGCATCGCCGGCCGCTGGCGGCGTTGACACGATCACGGTTGGAGGCGCCGCGAACGGCCTTCCGAGCGTTGCAAACTCTGCCGGCGCGATGGTGCAAGCCGCGACCGAATGGCAAGTCAATGTGAGCTTCGCCGACGGAACGCAGTTCCAAACCATCTCGAGCGGTGCTTCGATCGCATCGACCGGTACCATAACGGCCGCGACGCTCGGCAAGGGCACAACCGGCACTGTGGGCTACGCCTACTTTGACCAAAATGGACAGTACATCAACACGTCTTCGATCGCATCGGTCGCGAACGTGGCGGGTAGCACGGTGCCGGAAGCGATCGGCGCGAACGCGGCAGGCTATTTCCACGACGCCGGCGCGACAGCCAGCCTACAGCAGGGCAATCAGCTTAACGTCCTGCAGTGGGGTCCCAGTGCGGGCAACGCAGCCCAGGCGCCGACGCAGACGGCGTCACCGGGCGCAATTGCACTCGGCTTCTTCGACAACACGAGTCTCAATAGCAGTTCGACAGGCACGGTCGTCAGCCAGAACGGCTACGCGGCTGGTATCCTCTCGAACATCACCGTCGGTCAAGACGGAACGGTCACCGGGTCGTTCACCAACGGCCAGCAGAAGACGCTGGCACAACTCGCGGTCGCGACGTTCCAAGACGAGGACGGTCTTTCGCGGGTAGGCAGCGACCAATTCGCAGAGACGGCGGCTTCGGGCTTGGCACAAGTCGGTACCGCCAACAGCGGACGCTTCGGGTCGATCGTGGCCGGAGCGTTGGAACAGTCCAACGTCAACCTTGCCAACGAGTTCACCAACCTGATCGTCGCCCAGCGCGCGTTCCAGGCGAACTCACGCGGCATCGAAACGGCGGACGCCAACATGCAAACGATCATCGCGCTCCAGGCCTCGCAGAACTAACGTAGAGGCATAGGGCAGGGGCGGCGGGACCAGCACACCCGCCGCCCCAAACCCTAATCGGGGGAGAGACGCATGATTGCACTGACGCGACTCAACGGCCATCCCGTGATGGTCAATAGCGATTTGATCGAGCAAATCGAGGAAACGCCCGACACGGTCGTGACGCTGACGTCGGGGAACCGGCTCGTCGTGCGCGACCGCATGCTCGAGGTTCAGCAGAAGATCGTCGACTTCAAGAGGCGAATCTACGGACCGGCCTAAACGGCCAAGCGGGCCCTTACATGGGCTTGATATTGGGATTGGCACGGCCGATACCCCGTAAAGGCGCTGGCTACCCCTGCGGAGAGCGGAACGTTGGACTTAGCAACAATTTTTGGCCTGATCCTGGGCTTTGGAGCCATCTTCGTCGCCGGCTGGGTCGGCGGGACGGATGCTCACGTCATTTTCGGGCGGTGGGAGGCGTTCTTCCTGATCGTAGGCGGAACGCTGGGCGCCACCTTGACCTCGTTTCCTCTGCGCACGTTCGTGCGCGGGTTCTTCGGCGGGTGGAAAACCGCGTTTGTGCAGGTCGATTATCACGAACGCGATGTGATCTCGACGCTCGTCTCGTTTGCGGAGAAAGCCCGACGCGAAGGGTTGCTCGCACTTGAGAACGAGGCGGCTGCACTCGACGACGAGTTCATGCGCAAGGGGATTCAACTCGTCATCGACGGACGCGATACCGAGATCATTCGCAAGGTTTTAGAAACCGAGGTTTCGAGCACGCAAGAAGCCGGTGCGAAATCCGAACAGGTCTTCATGAACTTGGGCGGCTATTCGCCGACGCTCGGCATCATCGGAACGGTGCTCGGCTTGATCGGCATGCTCAAGGGTCTTGGCGAGATGGGCAACAGCACCAACGTTGCCGGCACGATCGGCGTCGCCACCGCGCAAGCCTTCGTCGCAACGTTCTTCGGGATCATGTTCGCCAACTTGCTGTGGCTTCCGATTGCAACCAAGATCAAGGAACGCAACGGACAGCTGCTGCTCATGCGCGAGATCATGATCGAAGGTATCCTCGCGATTCAAGCCGGCGACAACCCGCGTCTGCTCGAAGAGAAACTGCTCGCCTTTATCGATCCCAGAGAGCGCGAAAGCGCGGTCGAGGAGGGCGGAGCTATCGCGGGTGAGGCCGGCTATTCGGCATCGTCCGCCTAACGGAAGCGCAGAACTAACCACCAATGGCACAACCGATCAAGAGCGCGGCCCGCGCGGCCGAGTCGAACCGGCCTCGCAAGAAGTCAGAGGAGAAGCTCGAGACCGCGGGCATGATGCGCTGGCTGTTGACCTACGCCGACATGATCACGCTCATGTTGGCGTTGTTCATCATTCTCTTCGCCATGTCGACGATCAGCCGTGTCAAGGTGCAGCAATTCGCCAAGTCCGTATCGGCCGGCTTCGACAACCAGTGGACGGTCAATCAGCCGCCGAACGGCGGCGCCAACGGCGAGCAGTCGTTTGAAGCAAGCTCGAGCATTCCGGCGATCAAGAAAGAGCTCGAGAAGTACGTCAAGGAAAACCACCTCGAACAGCAGGTGCAGGTGCATTCGGAAGCGCGCGGGCTGACTGTGACGCTGTTGTCCGATAAGGCCTTCTACAATAGCGGCAGCGCCGAGATCCGGCCCGAAGCGCAAAAATTTCTCGACGGCATCGCGCCCATCCTTAAACGCAATGGCAACGAGATTGCGGTCGAAGGCTATACCGACAACGTTCCGATCGCGACGTCGCAATATAAATCTAATTGGGAGCTCTCGACGGCGCGCGCGGCCAACGTCACCGAGTATCTGCAACAAGATGGCATCGCGCCGACCCGGCTGAGCGCGACCGGCTACAGTGAGTACCGTCCGCGCAATCGCAATGCGTCGGATACCGACAAACAAGTGAACCGGCGCGTCGATATCGTGCTCTTGAGCGGAAGCGCAGCTCCGGGCAGCATTCAGAAAGGTAAATAGCGAGCATTTATGTCGAGTCTTTCACAAGAAGAGATTGATGCACTTATCAATCAACTCTCTGTCGAAGGCGCTCCGGCGAAGGAAGCGATCGACGGCCGCAGGGTCAAGTCGTTCGATTTCCGTTTCAACAAGCGGCTCGATAAGTTCACCAACAACCAACTGCAGACGCTACGTACGCTGCACGAAAATTTCACGCGCCTGCTCAACAACTCACTTTCCGTCTATCTCCGCACGCGCGTCGAAGCGACGATCGTCTCGATCGAGCAGATCAGCTACGGCGACTTCATCGCCTCGATCGGCATTCCGTCGATCCTGGGCATTTTTTCGATGGACCCGCTACCGGGTAGCGGTATCGTCCAAGTCGATCTCAATCTCGTCTTCTCGATCATCGACCGCTTGCTTGGCGGGCCGGGCTGGTTCCCGAACAAGCTGCGCGACCTGACCGACATCGAGCGCACTCTGATGCAGCGTTTCATGGCGCGTATGCTCAACAGCTACCGCGAGTCGTGGAACTACTTGTTGACGCTCTCGCTGAAGATCGAGGCGCTTGATTCCAATCCGCAGTTCATTCCGCGCATCATCCCGCTCGATCAGATCGTTGCCTACATCTCGATGGAATTGAAGATCGGCGACATGTCGGGCGTCATGAACTTCTGCCTCCCGTATTTGGTGCTGCAGTCGATCGGGCAGCAGTTGACCGAATTCCAGTGGTCGCCGACGGTGATCGCCGGGCCGCGGCATGACCGAGGAAGATATCGCGCAGCTGACCAGAAACGTCGAGCGCGCACCGGTCGAGGTCGAAGTGGAACTGGGACAAACCACGGTGTCGCTGCGCGATCTGGTGGCACTGCAGGAAGGGGACATCGTCGTCTTCGATAAGTTGACCAACGAGCCGCTCCTGGCACGCGTGAATGAAAAGGAAAAATTCCGGGTTTTCCCCGGAATCAACAGAGAGCAGCTGACAGTGCAGGTCTCACACGTTTTAGCGAGCGAGGACGAATAGCGTATGCCCGATACACAACAGCTTGCCGATGCGATGCTGGCTGCGGCCGGCACGGTGCTCGGCAGGTTGGTGGAACAGTCTGCGAGCGTCAGCGCTGCAACGCGCGACGATCACGACGGGTCGATTCGTACCGATGGTAGCGAACTGGTTTCGCTCGCGACGATTCCCGCACTCGGCGCGCAGCTTGTCGTACGCTTCCCGACGGCCGACATGCAGCAGATCGTCGGCGTAATGCTGGGCGGGGGCGACGAGGTCACGGAGATGGGCCCGATGCAGCTCTCGATCGCGTCGGAGACCGTCTCGCAGATTGCGACGGCGATGGTCGAAGAACTCGCCAAGCAGATCGGCACGTCGGCCGAAGGCGCGCACGCATCGATGTGCACGGATGCGACGCTGCTGCCGCCGCCGCCGTTCGTCTCGTACAACGGCAAGGTTGATGTCGGCTCGGATCTGCACCCGCAGATCAGCATCGACTTTGCGGCAATTACGCTCTCGAAGCTTGGATTGGGCGCGACTGCCTCAGCCGAGGCCGCGAAAGCGCGCGAGGCGGAACCCGTCGCCGCTGCCGCCGCCACGTCAAGACGAGCTTCGCCGCCGCCAGACGCGCAAAACGTAGCCTACACGTGATGCCGCCGACGCCGGTGCGCGCTGCGCAACCCGGGCAGGCGAATCTCGATCTCGTGCACGACGTACCGCTTCAAATCAGTGCGGTGCTCGGCAAGACGATCATGCCGTTGCGCGAGGTTGTGTCGCTGCAGTCGGGGAGCGTGTTCGAACTGGACAAGCTCGCAGCCGAGCCGATCGATCTCTATGTGAACAACATCTTGATCGCGCGCGGCGAAGTGGTCGTCGTGGACGATAAGTACGCGGTGAAGATTAGCGAACTCAATCCGCAAACGAGTTCGTAGCTCTCGCTGATGGCCGCGGGCTTCTGGCTGAGTTACGTCTTTGCCCTATTGGTCGTCGCGCTCTTGCTCGGCGGCCTTTATCTCGTTGTACGGGGTCTCGCGCGCGGCCGGATTTTGAGTTCGGCGAATAGCGCGTCTGGTGACGGTGCTCGAGTCGACGCCACTCTCGCAGCATTCTGCATTGCACGTCATCAAGGCCGGATCGCACTACTATTTGATCGGCGGCGGTCAGGGGCACGTCACTTCGATTGTCGAGTTGCCCGCCGAAGAAGTTGAGAGCTGGCTCGAAACGCAGCGCGCGCTGCTTGCGCACCACGCAAAAGTCGCTTAGCCGACATGGTGAAGTCGTTGCGTGGAAAACAATAATCGCATCGTCGACGCGCTCGTGCGCGTTTGGGAACGCCACGCGACCTTCTTGATCAGCGCGGCGCTTGTATTTGTCTTGCTGTGGGTGCTGCCGGCGCTTGCGGTGGCGCAGAACTGCGCCGACCTCGCCGACCTCTCCGACGCTTGCCGGTGCCGAACATCAATATCGGTCTGGGCCAGACGAATAATCCGCAGCAAGTCGTCGGCGCACTGCAGATCCTGCTGCTGCTCACGGTGCTCACGCTCGCGCCGACGTTGCTCGTGATGATGACCTCGTTCACGCGCATCATCGTCGTGCTCTCGTTCGTGCGCACCGCCATGGGCACGCAGCAGACGCCGCCGAACCAAGTCTTGGTCGGTCTCGCGCTGCTCTTGACGTTCTTCGTGATGAACCCGGTGATCCACGAGATCAACAACAACGCGGTGCAGCCGTATCTGCAGAAGAAGATCTCGCAGCCGGTCGCGCTCGATCGCGCGGCACAGCCGCTGCGCGCGTTCATGTTCAAGCAGACGCGCGAGAAGGACATTCAGCTCTTCTATTCGATCTCGAAAGAGCCGCGACCGGCCGCACAAAAGGACGTGCCGACGTATCTGCTGGTGCCGGCGTTCGTGCTTTCCGAGCTGAAGACGGCCTTTGAGATCGGCTTTGCGATCTACATCCCGTTCATCATCATCGACATGGTCACGGCGGCCATTTTGCTCTCGATGGGCATGATGATGATCCCGCCGATCATCATCTCACTGCCGTTCAAGGTCCTGATCTTCATTCTCGTCGACGGCTGGGATCTGGTCGTCAGCGCGCTCTTCCAGAGTTTCCACTCATGACGTTCGGCGACGTCGTATCGCTCGGGCAACAGGCGATCTTCGTCGCGCTCCTCGCGGCGGCGCCGGTGCTGTTGCTGAGCATGGTCGTCGGCCTCGTGATCTCGCTCTTCCAGGCGGTCACCCAGATCCAGGAGCCGACGCTGGCGTTTATCCCCAAGATCGTCGTCTCGGCGCTCGCGCTGCTGTTCTTCGCGCCGTTCATTCTCGCGCTGCTGACCGATTTCGCGGCGCGAGTCTTCTCGAATTTGCCCGCGCTGGCAAAGTGAGGCGGTTGCTTAATGCATCTCTTCGGCCTCACGTCAGATCAGTTCGAAACCTTCTTCCTGATCTTTCTGCGCGTCACGTCGATGCTGTTTTTATTTCCCGATCTTTTCTTCGGCGCAGATCCCACACCAGGTGCGGCTCGGCTTGGGAGCGCTGCTCGCATTTCTCGTCTACCGCGTCATTCCGGTGCCCCACCTGTACCGGTGGCGCCTTTGAACTCATCGTCGGCGCAACGGCGCAAGTCTTACTTGGGGTTATCGTTGGATTCGTGGCCTCGCTCGTGTTTGTGGGTATTCAATTCGCGGGCGAACTGATTGACTTGCAGGTCGGCTTCGCAATCGCGAACGTCCTCAACCCGCAGACGCAACAGAACATCACGATCATCGGCGAATTCCAGCTCGCAATTGCCACGCTGATCTTTCTCACGACGAACTCCCACTATTTCTTCATTCAGGGCATCGCCGGCTCGTTCAATCTCGTACCGCTCCCCTATATCAACCTGGATCCCAGCGTCGGCGGCAACCTCGCGTTGTTCTTCGCGCAATCGTTCTTGATCGTGTTCAAGGTCTCGGCGCCGGTTGTCGTCGCGCTCTTTCTGCACCAACTGTGCGCTCGCGCTCATGGCGCGCGTCGCGCCGCAGATGAACGTGTTTGTGGTCGGCTTACCGATTCAAGTCACCGTCGGCTTCACGATGATGATCATCGCGCTCCCGCTCCTTGCGATCGTCGGACCGGAAATCTTCCAAGATGTCTCAGGCCAAATGGACACGGTCATGCGAGGGTTGAAGCCACCGTAGTGTCTTATGCGTCGATGCGACACCCGGGGCTCACTTTGGGTCCTCGCGTCTCGGACAAGTAATGTCAGGGTCCTCGCGGCTCGGACAAGCGTTCGCCCGGGTCGTCGCATCGCCGCATCCACAGATGGCGGCTTCAAAGAAAAGGGCTTCGATTGAAGCCCTTCAACGTTTCGTGCGAAAGCGGACCTAGAAGTATTTGAATTGTCCGATGTTATTCGCAGTCTGTTCGGTAAAATAGACTTCGTTATCCGGACCGATCGTGAGCCAGAACGGACCTGCGTTGCTGGTTTTCGTTGGGTAGAGGTTGATTTTCGGGTGGAGGTCGAAACGATCACTTGCGCGATTTGGCTCTTCGTCTGATCGCCGATGTAGAAGTTACCGTCGGGCGCGTTGACGAGTCCGTACGGCTGCCCGACGCCGGGAAGCGCCGTCTCTGAGGCAAGCGTTCCGGTCGTGAGCATACGGCCAAGCTTATCGCGTCTTCGGTCTCAGTGAACCAGATCGCAGTGTCGGATCCCGAGGTGATGACACCGAGGCCCGCGCCCGCGCTGACCTTGAACTCGGTCGGCTGGGTCGACGCCGGCCGTCGGAGTTTGTAAAGATTTCGCCGATCTGATCGACGTTGTACTCAGTGAACCAGAGCGCGCCGTTGGGTCCCACCGTGATGTTTTGCGGTTCGGCGTTGGGCGTGGCGAGCGCGAAGAAGCCGAACGTGCCGCAGCCCGGGGCGACGCGCCAGATGCCGTTGCTCGGCCGGGTCAGTGACCCACAGGTTGCCGTCGGGACCGGCCGCGATGCCGAAGGGCGTCGGCGTGACGCCGGTCTGAATCGGCAGCGTGCACTCCGTGAAGCCGGCCGTGGTCAGAGTTGAACTCGGCGATGCGGTCGCCGCCAAACTCGGTTAGCCAGATGTTGCCGTCTTGGCCCAGCGTGACGTTGAGCGGCTTTGAGTTGGCCTCCGGAAGCGTGTACTCGGTGATCGTCGCGTTCTGGGTCAGAACGCCGAGCTTGTCGGCGGCTTCCTCAGTAAAGAAGAGGGCCGACGAGGTCCTCGTGATACCCGCAGGCTGGGAGTTGGCGGTAGGGATGGGGTACTCGCTGCTCACGTTCGGGACGTAGGCGGGCAGGGCGTCGCCGTCCCGCTCGTTACCGGGTACGTGTGGCCGCAGCCGCTCAGCAGCAGCGCGGCAGCTACCGCGCCGGCCAAGCCCAGCGTATGTTTCAAGATGTTCTCCTACGGGTGGTCGTTTTCGGTCAGCCTCCCTTATTGGCAGGCCGCACCGAGCTTCCCGCTTCCAATAGCAAGCGAGCGGTCTCAGGATGCGTGATGGAGCGCCGAAAACATCTATGAGCATGCTCGCGAGCGACAGCGATGGCTAAGCCGGAACAAACCGAAAAGGCCACCCCAAAGCGCCGACATGAAGCACGTCAAAAAGGTCAGGTCCCACGTAGTACGGACCTGGCTGGTGCCGTGATCTTTCTTTCGGTTGTCTTGGTTTTGCACGCACTCTTCATGCCGATGATGAACGGACTGCAAGGTTCGGCCACGGCGTATTTTTCGCGCCTTGCCGATCATCAGGACGCGACGTTCCAATCGGTTTCGTTACTGTTCATGCAAGCGTCGGGCGGCGTGGCGTGGGTGGTGCTGATCACATTTGCGATTGCGCTTGTTGCCGGTGTCGGCGCGAACTTGCTGCAGTTCGGCTTCGTGTTGACAACCGTACCCTTTAAGTGGAACTTCTCGAAGCTCAATCCGATCAACGGCTTCAAGAATATTTTCTCAAAGCGAATTGTCGTCAACCTTGCCAAACAGCTGCTCAAGCTCTCCGCCGTCGCGATCATCATCTACACGACGATCTCGGGGAACTTGGGTCTCTTCGCGCAAGTCGGCCAATCCAGTCCCGCCCATATCGTCGCGCTGACGTTCGATGTCGTCTTCAGCATCGCGTGGAAATTCGGACTCTTCCTGGTTGTCGTCGGCCTTCTTGACTACGCGTACGAGCGTTGGCAACTCGAAGAAAACCTCAAGATGACCAAGACAGAGGTCAAAGACGAGTGGCAGCAATCCGAAGGCAATCCCGAGGCGAAGGCTGCGCTCAAACGGCGCCAGCGCGAAATCGCGCGACGCCGCATGATGCCAGCCGTCCCGCGCGCGACGGTCGTCGTCACGAACCCGACGCACTTCGCGGTCGCGCTCGAGTGGGACGAGATCACGATGGATGCTCCGGTGCTCACTGCCAAGGGCGCCGACCTCATCGCCCGACGGATTCGCGAGATCGCGCGCGAAGCACAACGTCCCGATCATGGAGAACCCGCCGCTCGCGCGCACGCTCTACGACAAGGTCGAGCTGGATCAGCCGGTTCCGCCGAATCTCTACGCGGCGGTCGCCCAGGTGATCGCGTTCATCTACAAGCTCAAACGGAAGATTGATGCGCTTAGTGGCTACGCAAGCGACCGGCCGGCCGGCCAGCAAACGACGATCCAGCGCGACTCGCCGAGCTTCACTCCGGTTTTGGGTCGCGGGCGCCGCAGTTTCGCTCGTCGTCCTGATGATCGTCCCGATCCCGCCGCTGGCTGCTCGACCTGCTGCTCTCGCTCAACATCACGCTGGCGCTCGTCATCATGCTGACGTCGCTGTACACGGAGAACGCGCTCGCGTTCAGCGTCTTCCCGACGTTGCTCTTGATCGTCACGCTGTTCCGGCTCTGCGCTCAACATCACGCGCGACGCGCGCGATCTTGCTGCACGGCTACGCGGGCGAGGTCATCAACTCCTTCGGAGCGATCGTCGTCGGCGGCAACTACGCCGTCGGCTTCGTGATCTTCTGCGATCCTGATCGTCATCCAGTTCGTCGTCATCACCAACGGCGCCGGCCGCGTCGCCGAAGTCGCGGCCCGCTTCACCTTGGACGCCATGCCCGGTAAACAGCTGGCCGTCGACGCCGATCTCAACGCCGGGCTGATCACCGAAGCCGAAGCGCGCCAGCGCCGCAAAGACATCCAGCGCTCGGCCGACTTCTACGGCGCGATGGACGGTGCCAGTCGAAGTTCGTCCGCGGCGACGCGGTCGCCGCGTTGATCATCGTCTTCGTCAACATCATCGGCGGCTTCGTCATCGGGATCGTGCAGCAAGGCCTCTCGCTCGTCGCAGTCGCTGCAGAACTTACACGCTTGCTGACGATCGGTGAAGGTATCGTCACCCAGATCCCGGCGCTGCTGATCTCGACCGCGACCGGTATCATCGTCACCCGCGCCGCCGCCGAGTCGTCGTTCGGCGACGAGCTGACGAGCCAGCTCGTGCAAGAGCCGCGCGCGCTCGCGATCGCGGCCGGTCTTACTGGTCCTCTTCGGACTCTTCGGTCTGCCGCCGATCCCGATGTTCATCATGGCCGCGATCTTTTCGTCGCTGTTCTTCGCGCGGCGCGACGGCGCATCGCGAAGCTGCGGCGGAGCGCAAAGCCGGCGCCGCGCGCCCGGCGGCGCCGGGAGCCAACCAGCCGGCGGTCAAGCCGGCCGAGTCGGTCGTGCCGCTGCTCTCGTACGATCCGATGGAACTGGAGATCGGCTTCGGCTTGATCCCGCTCGTCGACGTCAGCCAAGGCGGCGATTTGCTCGAACGCATCACGATGATCCGCCGGCACGCCGCGCGCGAGCTCGGGATCGTCGTGCCGCCGATTCGCGTGCGCGACAACTTGCAGCTGCAAGCCGTCGACGCTACGTGGTGAAGATCTACGGTCTCGAAGTCGCGCGCGCCGAAGTGATGGTCAGCCGCCTGCTCGCGATGAATCCCGGCACCGCGACCAACGGCGATCGACGGCATTCCGACGATCGAGCCGGCGTTCAACTTGCCGGCGCTTGTGGATTGCCGAGAACGCGCGCGGCGACGCGGAGCTGGCGGGCTATACCGTCATCGATCCGACCAGCGTCATCGCGACGCATCTCACCGAGCTGATCAAGACGCACGCGCCGGATCTGCTCGGCCGTCAAGAGACCTCCGCGCTGCTCGACAACGTCAAGCAGCACTACCCGGTCGTCGTCGACGAACTCGTGCCGGGTCTGCTCACCGTCGGCGAAGTGCAGCGCGTGCTGCAGAATCTGTTGCGCGAACGCATTCCGATTCGCAACCTGCTGCTGATCCTCGAAAACCTCGCCGACGGCGCGCGCGCGATCGAAGGACGTCGACTTCCTCACCGAACGCGTCCGCGCGGCGACTGGCGCGTCACATCTCGGCCGAATACACCGAGAACGGCTTGTTGTCGGTCATCACAGTCGATCCGCGTCTCGAGTCGCTCTTGTCGGAAGCGGCACGCCGCGGCGAAGACGCCTATGCCTTGCTCGATCCGAATACCGTCGGTAAGATCTACACGTCGCTCACGAAGCAAATCCAGCACGCGCAAAACGCGGGTTTGCAACCGATCGTGCTTGACGTCGCCGCAGACGCGTCTCGCGCTCAAGCGGCTTACCGAACGTGCGGCACCGCAACTCGTCGTCTTGTCGTACCGCGAGATCGCGCCGGGCCTGCGGGTCGAGTCGATCGGACAGATCAGCGCGACCGAGGAGCCGGCAGAAGCCAGAAGCTAGATGTTCAAGTCGATTTTCGGGAGCCGTGGGGGTGCGGTTTCTCTCAGTAAGTTGCCACAGCTCCACTCTTTCGTCGACGTGGTCGTTGGTGGGCGTCCGGCGCGCTCGGTGACAGTCGAGTCGGTCGGCGCAAAAGGGGTGGTTACGCGCGATCCGCTCGGACGCGTCGGCGAGACCGCCATCCTGATCTACAACGCCCCGGCAGGGCGCTATCGCATGGAGACCAAGATCGCGGCGGTCAATGCTACCAGCACGCAATTTGACCCACCACGGCGCTTGAGCCTAATCGCGGCGGCGAGCGGGTCGCAGAAGCGCCAAAGCGTGCGCCTCGACGCGATCGTTACCGGCGAGTGGCGCTTCGCACCGGGAAGCGTCGGGACGGGGGAGTTCAGCAAGGCCACGATCCGGGACATCAGCCGCGGCGGGTGTTCGCTGATCATCGACCGGGAGCTCAAGGCCCACACGATCGTCGAGGTCAGGATGAGTCTGCGGGCGGAGGCTCCGGCCCTCGTGCTGCTAGGCGAAGTCATGCGCCATGAGAAGATCAAGAGTTCGGGGAAGTTCTCCCATGGGCTGCGTTTCCACGGGTTGCGGCCAGATGAAGATCAGGCGATCATCGACTTCATCAATCGGCGGCAGGCGGATCTGCGCAGCCGGGGATTGGCCTGACCCTTCTATAAAGAACCGGTATCCTTTGGCCGATTGAGTTCAAAGGATAAAGGCACGTTTTTTTGCACTTCGTCTTGGGAGCAGTGGATGAGCAAGAGAGTCCTCATCGTCGACGAT
>CAWIZU010000009.1:0-11221 GCA_963840635.1 Vulcanimicrobiota bacterium
GTTCGACGCCACATGCTTTAGCAAAGCCTGTGATTTACAGAAGCTGCCCGGACTCACAGAAGTAATCTGGACCCACCGCTCCCTACCCGCGAGTCGCACGGGACAGGGGTGCCGCACGTGAAATAGAAGCCCATCAATATAGACGATGATCGATGCACGCTTCCGCGACGCTCGACACCGTTCCGAAGGAGGGCACCATGTCCGTTTCGCGACGGGGCTTTCTCACTGCAGGCGGCGCGATCGCAGTCGCGACCGGCACTCACCTACCCGTAAGCGCTGCCGAGGCGAGCGAGCCTCATGTGCGGGTAGGTAAGGCTAAGCATTTTGTCGTCGGCAAGCCGGTCTCGTTTAACTATCCCGACGCACAAGCGCCGGCACTCGCCATCCGCATGTCGTCTGCCGTTCCGAACGGCGTTGGCCCGGGTCACGACATCATTGCCTATAGCCAGTTGTGCGTTCACAAAGGGTGTCCCGTCGGCTTCAACCCTCACGAAGAGATCTTCGTCTGCCCCTGCCACTGGAGTTCGTACGACCCAGCGAAGGACGGCGTCATGATCGTCGGCCACGCGACAACGGATCTTCCGCGCATCGAGCTGGTCTACGATGCGGCGACGGACGAAATCACGGCGATCGGTGTCCACGGACTGATTTATGGACGCTCATCAAACGTTCGCGGAAAGGACACCGTGTTGTAATGGCAACGCAGGAAGTTTCGATTCCCATTCCACCGCGGGATGCGGAGCAATTCCAAACGGGATGCAAGTACTGTATCGTAGCGTGCGGCTATCGGGTGTACAAATGGCCGACGGGAAGGAACGGGGGCGCTTCGCCGTCACAAAATGCGTTCGGCATCGATCTTTCGCAACCGAACACGGCGCAGTGGATCTCGCCCTCAATGTTCAATGTGATCGAAGAACACGGCCGCAGGTACAACGTTGCAATCATCCCCGACAATAACTGCGTCGTAAACAGCGGGCTCAATTCGGTTCGCGGCGGCACGATGGGCTTGACCGTCTACCGCGCCGATGGCCCCGCTTCAAACCGCCTCAAGCATCCGCTCGTATGGTCGCACGGTCAGCAGGAGGCGTCGTGGGACGATGCCGTCGAGATCGTCGCGCGCGTCACGCATCAACTCTTGTCGAAAGACGGGCCGGATTCGATCGGCGTGAAGTTCTCCGACCACGGCGGCCAAGGCGGTGGGTATGAGTTCACGTGGTCGACGGGCAAATTTTTCTATCAAAGCGTAAAGACGACCATGGCGACGGTCCACAATCGCCCGACGGTATTCGGTGAGCCGATGGCCTCGCGCGACATGGGTATTCCCGAGCTCAACATCGCCTATGAAGACGGGGAAATCGCCGATACGATCGTGATCTTCGGCGCAGACCCCTATTCGGACCAGACGAACTATTACCTCAATCACATGGTCCCGAATCTTCAGGGCACGGGCACCACACTCGATAAGAAAAAACACGCTTACCCCGGAAAGCCCGCTCGAGCGGGCCGAATGATCGTCGTGGACCCGCGGCGCACGATCACGGTTACGACCGCGCGCGCCGCCGCCGGCGCGGAAAACGTCCTTCACCTACAAGTCGATCCCGGCAAAGACGTCACGCTCATGAATGCGATCGGTCGCGTGATCCTCGAACATGGTTGGGAAAACACGGCATTCATTCGCGATCACGTCGAGGCAGATAGCGTTGCGCCCTACAAAGAAGCCGTCGGCGCAAGCCGTCCGCTCAGCCAAGTGCTAAAGGAAGCTGCGCAAGAAGCCGGTGTGCCCGCGTCTCAGATTGTTCAAGCAGCTGAATGGATTGCCAAGCCCCTCGCAGGAGGACACCCTCCGGCGACACTTTTCCATTACGAAAAAGGCGCGATTTGGAGCATCAAAAACTATCCCGTGATCGCGTCGTACGTCGACCTTGCCGTGCTGACCGGGAATTTAGGCAAACCGGGGACGGGATGCTCGCGGCTTGGCGGGCATCAAGAGGGATACGCGCGACCGGATTATCCCGGGAAGCGCCCCGGCGTGTACGTCGAGAAGTTGCTCGCCGAAGGGCAAGGCCCAAAGCTTTGGTGGTTCATCGGCTGCAACCCGATTCAAACGGCGCCGAATTCGTCGTCGATCGCGAAGTTCATGAATGAACGAGGCGCGCCGGTAAAGGAAGCAATGAACGGCGGCGGATCCATCGGCGAACGCGTGCAACGCATTCTCGATGCCGTCGACAAAGGTGGCCTCTTTATCATTGGTCAGGACATTTTTCCGACCAAGGCAATCGAAGCCGCGCACGTCGTCTTCCCGGCGGCGACGCAGTTCGAACTCAACATGACCTCGATCAACGGCGAGCGCAGAATGCGCCTCTACCAGAAATTCATGGATCCGCCAGGCGAAGCGAAGCCGGATTGGGAGATCATGGCGTTGGTCGCGAGGCGCGTTCAAGCGCTGTTCGAGGCCGACGGGAACAAAGAGCTTGCGGCTCGATTCGCCGGCTACGATTGGAAGACCGATGCTGACGTCTTCGCCGATGCGGCGCAAGCGGCCGCTACGGGGCGACAGGGCGAAGCCGTTTCGACACTCCCTGAAAACTCAAAGACGACCTTTGATCCCGAGGACGTTGCGTTCTTGGATCATCAGTTCATCTTGAGCAAAGGCATCAACGGCATTCAGGTGCCCGTCAATACGAAGAATGGCAAGCGCGTCGGCACCGTGCGCTTGTTCGAAGACGGAAAATTCAACCGTCCGAGCGGACGCGCAGCGTTCATCCCGGCGGCACAGCCGGCGCTTCCGGCTGAAGTTGCGGCGCAGAAGGCAAAGTATCACTACCTTATCAACAACGGCCGCTTCGACGCGATGTGGCAGACCGGATATGAGTCTTGGCGCAAGCCGGTGGTCGCCAAGCGCTGGGGCGGCAGCCCGAACGCGTTCCTTCAACTGCATCCGAGCGATGCCCACGCGCTGCATATTGCGAGCGGTGACGTCGCGCGAATTCATAACGATTACGCCACCGTGACTGCTATCGCATATGTGACCGACCAGGTCAAGCCTGGCGCACCCTTCCTCATGTTCGCACAACCCAAAGGGACCGCGGATTTTCTCGTGACTCCGGCGATCGATCCGCAAACGAATATCCCCTACTACAAGGGAACGTATGCGGACATCGAGCGCATTGCTGGGCCAACGGATGCGCTTCGAAAAACTACGTTCAAACCAATGGACGTCGTCACGACCTAAGCCACTCGTCGGTTCAGTGGTGCCAACCGCTAGCAATCCCCAGGATCACCGTAACGATGACGAACGGCAGGCCCGCGGCGATCCGCGTGACCTCGCTGTAGTCCCCTGCGCTGCGCCGCGGTGCAAACGCCATACGCGCGCAATAGCCGCCCCCGCGCCTGGTGCGCAAGCAGTGCTCGATCGCCGAAGCAGCGACATTGGCTTTTGCCATATCAATGGCCGTCATCGAGACTTTCTTCCTAATTCAGGCACCAGACTATATTGACACTCATCAATTTAGTTGTAGAATCGACATATGTCAATACAACGACGCGCCGATAGCGTCGTTACGGACGACGTCGCGGAGCGGGTTGCGCTGCTCAAGGCGATCGCCGACCCGTATCGGCTGCGCATCCTCGGGACGCTTGCTCGCGCAAGCGAGGAGGTTTGCGTGTGCGACTTCACGGCAGAGCTTCCGCTGAATCAGCCCACCGTCTCGCATCATCTCCGGATTCTGCGTGAAGCTCGCCTCGTCACATGCGAGCGACGTGGCACCTGGGCCTATTACAGTCTCGCTGACGATGCGCCACGGCGCATTGAGGCCGCGACGCTCGGTATTTTTCAAACGGAACTGCATGCATGAAAACACACCTCAATCTCGCAACGACCGATCTCGGCAAGAGTGTCTCTTTCTACTCCACGCTGCTCAATGCTGAGCCGTCCAAAGTCCTGACCGACTATGCCCTCTTTATCACGGACGATCCGGGACTTGAACTGGCGCTCGATTTGCGCGACGATGTGCAACCGGCGAACGACGCGCACTACGGGATCTACGTCGAGAGCGATGACGCCGTGGAGCGCGCAATCGAGCGTCTTACGTTGGTGGGGCTCGCTGCTTCCGTCGAGCGCGAGGAAACCTGTTGCTACGCGAATCAGACGAAGGTCTGGGCGATCGATCCGGACGGACGCCGTTGGGAAATCTATACGGTCCACGAGGACACGGAAGGGCGCGACGATGCGGACACCTGCTGCGTAGCATCGTGAGAACCGCGCCATTTTGTATGCGTTGAGAACGGCGCTCGCAGCCAAATGGCCGCCGCTCTTCTTAATGCGTCGGTGCGCGAACCCGGAATCGATATCGCGCAGAATGCGACGCAGAGTGTTTTCGGTCCCTTCAAAGCCGGGCGACTCTACTCGTTCGTTATCACCGTGAGTGGCGAAGAGACGGCCGATCGAAGAAAAGATCGAGGAGTTCTGCCAGGCTGAATGCCCGAAAGCCGCTGTCGAGCGTCAAGCCGTTTTGGCGTGGCGGCGCGCGGGTGCGCGACATCTCTTGGCGCACCACTGATCTAGTCGACTCAGCAACATGTCGCGCACGATCCGCGCGCGCACGAGCTGCACGTCGTACGATTCATCGCGTATATAGGCGGCGGGAATGTGCCACTCGCAGAGCCTTCCTTTCGGGAGATCAATCCGCGAACTCGCGGTGAAACCTTCTTCAGCAATGAAGATAATCTCGCGATAGCGCTGCGCGAGCTCGCCGACTCGCTTAACCATCAGCTCGTTTATGTCGATGTTCAGTTCTCGAAGCATTTGAACCGCGAGCGGGTGCAGCATTCGCGACGGCTCGGGGGTGCAGAGCACTATTCGTTCTTCGCAAAGAGCTGCGGCCAGCAACGCGGCAAGGTGCCCAGTTGCGCTCTGCCGGAAGACCAGGAGCGTCTCATTGCGCGTAAGCATCTAGCCGAAGCGTCCGGTGATATAATCCTCGGTTCGCGGGTCTTTGGGTTTCCTGAAAATATTGCTCGTCTCGTCGAACTCGATGAGCCGTCCCACGCCCGAGTCGCCCGCGAGCATAAAAGCCGCATGCGAGGACACCCGCGCCGCCTGCTGCATGTTGTGTGTCACGACGACGATTGTGTACTCCCGCGCGAGGTCCATCATCAGTTCCTCAATGCTCGTCGTTGCGATAGGATCGAGCGCCGATGTCGGTTCATCCATGAGGAGCACTTCGGGCTGCACGGCTAGCGCTCGCGCAATACACAGACGCTGTTGTTGGCCTCCCGAGAGATCGAGCGCAGACCGATCCAGGCGGTCCTTGACTTGATCCCAAAGCCCAGTCCGATGGAGCACGCTCTCGCCTATCGCGCGGCGCTCCTTTGCGTCCATGTGATTGGAAAGACCGGCCATGGCATTTCCGATGATCGAGAAGGTGGGAAACGGGTTCGCACGCTGAAACACCATCCCGACGCGTTGGCGCAGTTCGATCGGTTTTATATCAGAGCTATAAACGTCCTCGCCGTCGAGCAACACTCGACCTTTCGCCCGAGCCCCAGGTATTAATTCGTGGACTCGGTTTAAGCAGCGCAGCAAGGTGGTCTTCCCACAGCCACTGGGTCCCATGAGAGCAGTGACTGACTGCGCGGGGAAATCGAGATTGATATCGTCTATAGCCAGGCGCTTGCCATAGTAAGCGTGTAGATCACGCACGCTCAGGGAGCGAATCGCGGTCTGCATCAGCGCCGGCCTTTCGGGGCGAGCACCGCGCGTGCAAGCAGGTTCAGTGCAAACACCGCGAAGATCAGGATGAGCGCTCCGCCCCACGCCTGCTTGTGCCAGCTATCGTAAGGCGAGATCGCATACGTGAAGACCTGAAGCGAAAGCTCGGCCATGGGATTGGTCGGATTCAGTTCCCAAAACTGGCTTCCAAACGCGGTAAACAATAGCGGCGCCGTTTCGCCAGTGATCCTCGCGATGCCGAGCAGAATGCCGGTGATGATTGCGGGCCGAGCTGCCGGAACCACGACGTGCATCGTCGCGCGGTACGACGAGAGCCCCAACGCCAGCGCACCCTCGCGAATCGCAGTCGGCACCGAAGCGATTGCGCCTTCAGCCGTCCGAATGATGATTGGCAGCATGAGGATCGCGAAGGCGAATGATGCAGAAATCGCCGAAAAGTGCCGGAATGGGGCGACGAGAATCGTGTACGCGAAGAGGCCGATTGCAATACTGGGAAGTCCGGAAAGCACGTCGGCGAGAAAGCGAACCGACTCGGCGAGGACCCCCCGAGAGAACATCGCGAGGAAAATTCCGCAAAGCACGCCCACTGGAGTCGCTATCAGCGTTGCGATGCCCACAATGATGAAGGTTCCGACGATGCCGTTCGCGACACCGCCGCCTTCGATGCCGACCGGTCTCGGAACCTGCGTGAGAAAGGCTATGTTGATCGCCTGGAGCCCCTGAGCAGCGACGTAGAACAGGATCAGCAGCATCGCAAGCGCCGCGGCGGAGGCGCAAAAGCCCGTGGTAAAGATCCCCAGCGCGCTGAAGATCCGTCGGCTATGAATGGAGCGGGCGGCGCGCTCCGGTTCGTCGGCTATAGTCAACGTCATCATGGTCACCGCCCTCTAAACACGGTCCACATCATCAGCCGCGCCAACGCGTTGATTATGAAACTCACCACAAACAGTAGAAGGCCCAACTCGAGGAGCGAGCTTACGTAAATATCGGTAGTCGCTTCGGTGAATTCGTTGGCAATCACGCTGGCTAACGTGTACGACGGCGCGAACAACGATGCCGCAATCTCGGGACGGTTGCCGATGACCATCGTCGCGGCGATCGTTTCGCCCACCGCGCGCCCAAGCGCAAGAATCAGCGCACCGAAGATACCGGTGCGCGCTGCTGGAAGAACGATCTTGCGCATCGTTTCCCATCGCGTGCCGCCCAGTGCCATAGACGCTTCGCGAATGTCTCGCGGAATGGCCGCGATCACGTCCCGGCTGATTGCCGTTACCGTGGGGAGAATCATTAGCGCGAGAATGATGCCGGCCGTGAGCAGCCCGACGCCATAGATCGGTCCCGTAAAGAGCGGCGACCATCCGAACAGGTGCTGCAAGAACGGTCCGATATAGACCCGCATGAGCGGCGCAAGCACGAAGAGGCCCCAGAGGCCGTAGACTACGCTGGGAACCGCGGCGAGCAATTCGATGGTAAACGACAGCGGACGCGCGACCGCACGGGGCGCAAAATCGGATAAGAACGCCGCCGCCAGAATCCCGACGACTCCGGCCAGCACGATCGCAATGAGCGAGCTCACGACCGTTCCATAAATCAGCGGTAGCGCGCCGAACTGTCCGGTGACGGGGTTCCACTGGCTCGTCCAAAGAAACGCGAGCCCAAAGGTCCGTATCGATTGCCACGAGCCGGCGGTCAGCTGAACGAGAAGCGCAGCGATGAGCAGCACGAACACGCCGGCCGACCCATAAACAATGCCGAGGAAAAGTCGGTCATTGTTGTGCGCGCGCTGCGCTCGTTTTCGTAATTCGAGTATCATGATGCCTCGGGGATCAAAGAGGGGCGGCTACCCGCCCCTCTCAGTTTGTTGCGCGCTATGTTTAGAGCGACATCTCGCTTAGGGCTTTCCTCGCGGTAGCCTGAACGTTTTCGGGTAGCGGCACGTAATCGAGCGTACCGGCAATTTGCTGTGCTTGCGGGCCCACGAGCCACTCGAGCACATCGTGAAGCTGCCTGGCGCGCGCCTTGTCGGGATACTCTTTGTACACCATCACCCACGAGTAACCCGCAATGGGATAGGCATCCGGACCATTCCGATCTACGATCGAGAAGTCGGTAGCGCTCACGCCGGCTTTTGTCGCCGCGGCTGCGCGAACCGTTGCAATAGTGCAGTCGAGATATCTTCCGGCACTATTTTGAACGACGCCCGTCGTCATATGATTTTCGAGGGCATAGGCGAGTTCAACGTATCCAATCGCGCCCGGGCTATTACGAACTTGGCCGGCAACGCCCTCGTTCCCCTTACCGCCGACGGCGCTCGGTGCGGGCCATGTAACGCTCTTGCCGGTCCCAACTTTGCTCTTCCATTCAGGAGAAACACGGCTGAGGAAGTCGGTGAAAATATACGTCGTACCCGATCCGTCCGACCGGTGCACCACGATGATCGGGAGGTTTGGCAGTTTGAAATTCGGGTTTACTTTGACGATGCTCGGATCGTTCCAATTCGTCACCTTGCCGATGAAGATGTCGGCGATGAGCTGGCGCGTGAAGCGCAGGCCCGATGCGATGCCTGGAATGTTGTACGTTATCGCTTCGCCGCCGAGCGCGACTGGGACTTGAATGACGGTACCGGTCGCCCGCTTCAACTCGTCGGCGTTCATCGGGACGTCGGATGCTCCGAAATCGACCGTCTTCTGCGTGAACTGCTCGATGCCGCCGCCGCTGCCGATCGATTGGTAGTTGACGGTGATATCGGGATGCTGTTGGTTGTACTGGTAAAAAGCCTTCGAAAAGAACGGGTAATCGAAAGTTGAGCCGGCACCCGTGAGTTGCGTCGCGGCAAGTGCTGGCGCGGTTAGGGCGGCGAGCAATAGCGCAACAAGCCCGCGCCGCAACAGAGGCGTTTTCACGTCAAATATTTCTCCAATAGATTTCGAGTGCGCAACGATGTGCCGCCGCGGCCGGAGTTTTAACGAACCGCGGCGGCGTGGTGGTTTACACTCCCACGTGCATACACCGAGATCAATATAGATGAGCGTCGATTAAGGCAGCCTTAATGCATCCTTAGGGCTAATGTTTGACCACGGGGGGTGCCGTTGATATGCTGGCGCGAGTGAGAAGTTCGGATTGTCATCCCTCCCAGCTCGTCAAGCGCAGCTATGACAAGCAGGCGGCCCTGTTTAAGGTCCTCGCCGATCCGCATCGGGCGAGGATCCTTGCTGCCATCGCTCAGGCTGGGGATGAGGTCTGCGTCTGCGACCTCACAGCGGGCCTGCCGCTAGAACAACCGACTGTTTCACATCATCTGCGCGTTCTGCGCACTGCGGGTCTCGTTACCAGCGAGCGGCGGGGTACCTGGGTCTACTATCGCCTCGCCGCGGGCGCGAAAGCGCTCTTGGCCGATGCCGTAGCTGCCGTCCTCGAGAAGAAATCCACCGGCGCACCCCGCAAGCGTCTAGCGAGTTGACCGCGTGCCCTCGCTAGAATAGCGACTTTGCCTGCTGTGGTTGTTGGCTCTACGCGTAAGACGCTTGCGAGCATCAACGCAAAGACGACGGGCAAACCGGAGGAGCAGATTTTACGCGATCTCGATCGCGATTTCTACATGACGCCCGAGCAAGCGCGCGAGTACGGTATCGTCGACGACGTGCTCGCAGCCAATGGCCGCGCTTCGGCCTAAACGGACCGCGGCATAACGCGGAAGGGGCCGGAAGCGCAAATTTCCGCAATTTCAGCATTGCTTAGGCGGCTAAAACGCTTGCTGCAGTATTCGAACGAATCACCGGACTCAGTCGCGTCGTAACGCGCCTGTGCCTCCGAATTGAGCCCCAGGCGCTGCCGCACGGTCTTGTTCTTGAGGTTCACGCTATACGCGAGGCTCTCCCCAAAGAGGGAAATCTCCCCTCGCGCATTCGAGTAGCCGCCGTAAATAGGCTCGGCTTTCTCCGGTACTACCGTGTCTCGCGCCTTCGTAACGAGGGTCCCAACCGGTACAGCTATATCTAGAATCATTACAAGCCGTACAACACCGAAAACGCGAAAAAGGTTTCCTGCCGTCAACCCGGTGGAATGCCTTCTGCGAAACGAAAGACATTTGTCGGATCGACTTTTGACTTGATCTTGCGTAGGTTTTGATAGTTTTCGCCGTGATAAGCGAGTTGCCAATCACGCAGCGACGGATCGATGAAGTTCTGATAGGCGCCGCCCTTTGCGAGCGGCACGATCGCGTCGTAGAAGCCGTCGAGCCATGCCATATTGCGAGCGAGCACGTCGGGCGGCGTCGTCTGGGTCCAATATAGTTCGATCGAACTGAGCCACTGGCTGGAGCGATGAGCGAAGGCCATGTCGTGCGGTCCGTGATCGTTCACGCGCGCGCCGGTTTGAAATACCTTGAACGCCGCGCTTTTTGCCGTGCGCGGATAGCGCCGAAGCCACTCGAACACGACCGCATTTGCTTGGTGATCAAAGGGCGCATTAAAGAATCGCGAGCGCTCCTGATAGTACGCCGGATGGCCTGGTTCGGCGAGCACGTCTTGCGCGGCCCAATAGCGATCGTACGTGACGACCCCCTCGGGTTCGGCGATCGCATAAACCGGCGCAAGCATCTCGCGCAGGTGCGCAGGACTGCCCTGATACTGCCCCAGCAGTTGGACCGCAATATCCGGCGCGGTCGCATCGGGCGCAAGAGCCGACACTTTCGAACCCAGCGTCGCCGGCGCGTGAGCGAGGACGTCGATCAATCGTTCGAAGACGCGCTCGGGTTGACGCTTCCAAATCAGGTCGAACACCGTCAGCGGTCCGACCGCGTAGGTTTGAAACGAGAACGACGTGTTGATACCGAAATTCCCGCCGCCCGCGCCACGACAGGCCCAAAACAACGCGTCGTCGCCGCGTACCGTGCGAATCGCGCCGTCCGCGGTGACGATGTCCGTTGCGATGAGCTGATCGCAGGTAAGCCCGTGCGCGCGCATATTGAAGCCGATGCCGCCGCCGAGCACGAGCCCGGCGATACCGACGGACGGACAGCGCCCGTGGGTAATCGCGACATTACGATCGCGAAACGCCGCGTAGAAGTTTGCGTTTCGAGCGCCGCCGCCGATCGTGGCAACGCCGCTGCGCTCGTCGAACGCCACGCGATTCATCATCCGTAGATCGATCATCAAGCCGGACGTCGTCGAATAGCCGGCGTACGAGTGGCCGCCCGACCGCGCGACCAGCGGGACGCCGTATTCACGCGCGAAGAGAATCGACGTGCTGACGTCGCGGGCGTCGCTGCAGACCGCAATTGCTTGCGGAAGGATTGCGTCGTAGCGGAGATTATTCGGTTGCGCGTACGCGCTATACCATTGATCTCCGGGACGTACGACCTTCCCGTTGAGACGACGCGCAAGGTCGGCCCACGGAATAGAACGACTCGCGCCCAGAAGGCCCAGTGCTGATGCGCCGAGCGCAGCAGATGCCGCGCTCTGGAGAAACGCCCGCCGAGGCATGATCATA
>CAWIZU010000010.1:0-12139 GCA_963840635.1 Vulcanimicrobiota bacterium
ACGAGTTCAGGCCGTCGCCGAACACGTGCGACGCAATGCGCAGCGCCGCGGAGAAATACCAGGGAAGGTAATATCGGAGGTACCGATCCACGAGTTTGGCCGCTGCAAGGCGCGCAATTCCCGCATCCGCTAGGATGTCAACCACATCGCCGACAGGCTGAGCATTAAACCACGCCATCGCGGCCCGCTCCATGTTCGGATTTTCGCCGATCTCTTTCGAGTTGGCCGGATCGTGCAGGTAGCAGGGGTCGACGAGCACGCTACCGACCTGCAGGCCCCTGAATCAGCGCTCGCACCTCGGCGTCGACTTAAGTGCGGTTAACATTTCGAGGCATTCCGAAGAGCCTAAGCCCGTTTGCGAGAAAAACAAGTCTTTGGCTTGCAAGCGGAATGGCTTCAATAATCGCTTTCGCCCTCAGTGTCATAGCGCTCTCTGAAGACCAGCATCGCGTCTGACTCGCCAGCTTGCTGATATGCGAGCGAGTCTTCTAAGGTGCGACGGATAATCGCTTCAACGTCGCCAGCCGATGTCTCTTCTACAAGCGCAGGCAGTATGTCGGCGTCCAGGAAGTGCGCCCAAATGTTCTTCTTCGTATATTCCAACTCTCGGCTAGGCGAGCCAACTTGAGAAGGCCGCTCGTCATCTCTTCGCCTTGGCTTCGATATTGGAGATACCCTGCTCCAGGACTTCCTGATCGCGATCGTCCTCGACATCATGCACAACGAATCCTTCGCTCTCGAGCCCAAGCTCTGCCGGCGCGTCCCGCGACGTTCCAGTAATCACTTGCCGACATTGCGACGGTGTGCCCGTTCTCGAAGCGGCCCCAACTATGAATAATCACTGTTCGGATTGGGATGTTTATCCCGGGGTCGAAAGCGTTCCCGTAGCAACGATGACCATGAACTTTCCATCGCGCGCATCTCGTTCAACGGCCTCTTTAAGGATGTCGGGCAGGTCGCCATTGTGAACTGCGAGACCTTTGTTTAGCCAATAGGCAATTCTCGCATCCGCAGACCACTCGCGAGCGATCTGCTCGGCTCTTCCTGCAGTCCCCGGGAAGATTTCCCCGACCAGGGAGGCCGGAGGGTGGCATCTATCTCAACTCAACTCTTGCAGGCTCGAGGCAATCGAGATCGTCCAATCAGGATAAGCAGCATAGACTAGGACTGGACCGAGGCGCGAAAGACGAAGCGCGCAGTCGGCAACGAGGTCGCTCTTGTTGCGCCGGCGTAACCCTCACTCTCCGCGTCTGTGTGATGGGATCGACGTAGGGTATCGCGCGCGGTCGAACAACATCAGGAATCGCCTGGGAACTTGCTGCGTTCGTCGAATCGATCAAGCGCAGTGTTCCGGCCTGCTCTCGCCAATCAAAACACCGCAAGTTGCAGATGGGCGGGCCGCCATGACGACGTCGCTGAACGGCCAAGATGTGCGAGATCTTCCCGAAAGCCAATTGGCGATCTCCGCTAGCCCTCGATCTGAAACAACGGCTGAGACGACGAGGAATCTAGCATTAGGCAGGCGCAGACGAAGCCGAGTCAAAAGCAGCTCGGTCTTAACTCCGCGATCTTCAGAGCCAAGGATGTGCCCCTCATCGAGAACGACAAAGGGAACACTTGATAGAGCGTGCGCATTGAGTCGATCTGGAAGATTCAGCTTCTCCGGCGTTAGGACCGCGACGTCGTAATCGCTTAGAAGTTCTGTCTCATGCTCTTCGTAGAGATAAGACGAAGCAGAGGACGTGCAGATAAAAGCCGAGATCGCCGAATAGTCTCCTAAAACCGGCCGTAAGCTCGTTCGCAAGTGCTCGAAACGGGGCTATGTAAATTACCCTTGCGCCGCCGCCATCCGCAAGTGCCTTCACCATGGCCATTTCGGGCTACGCGCGTCTTACCCGCGCTGGTCGGCATCCGGGCGGCGAACGACGGGACCTCGCTATCTAACAACCCAGCCTCGATGGCTTCGCGCTGGGACGGCCAGAGTTCCGTTATGCTACTTCCGCCGAGTAGGTCGCGGCCTAAGCCGCGTGCCAAAGCATGAGGTACCGGCGCCTGAAGAGCGGGAGCCGCGGTTTGAGTTTGGCCCGAGCAACGTCCAGATAGACCGCGCTCCGAGCTCCTTAGCGAACCGCGCCAGACCATCCTCTTGCTAGCAGGTGTTCCCAAACGGCCCCGCCTGAGACCGAAGCACGCAGTACATGGCGAAGAGTTTCCATAGCTGACTCTAAGTGATAATGCTCGCCTGACAGCAAGTACTCGGCGAGCTCCTCAACGCTTTCTATCGCGCCCGCGGGTGTGGATAAGCCCGGCGCGCGTATAATCCGCGGGCTTAAGCTCCGAAACTGTCGCGCGCAGCGCGAGTAGTCTCAATGTTCAAGAAAGTAACGTAACGCATTCCAGGAGCGGGTCAGCTGGCGTACCTGCTGGATTGCTCGCTCGGTACTTCCGCACGACGGCCATGCTGTTCGCCGAGCTTCCGGCCGCGGAATAGGCGAATGCTGCCATCAATGTAGACTCAGTACTTTTGTCAGACCTTACGCGGCCATATGCTTCCCAGAAGCGACCCGTCTCCAGAACGCCCTCAGATGATGCGTCGTCAATCGATATGGAGGCTCCAAGAATCTGCAGCGCCGTAGCAAGGCGCGCTCAACGCCGTCACGTCTAACGTCGCCGCGGGCTCCCGCTGAACATCCAGCTCGTGCGAATAGGCATCTGCGCCGAGCGCGATAGGCCATTACGCCAGGTGTTTCCCCTGACGATCGCGCTAGAGCGTGCAGCCCAATCCCCGTCAATCATCCTCATCTCCGGGCTGCAGCCCGACAGCCTCGTAACAACGCGCAATCGCCGCGGAGAGGTCCGCGATTCTGAAGACCATCACCGTAAGGGATGTACCGAGACGGAGGACGCCTCGCCAGGTTCATAAACTGCGGTCTCGGACAACGGCCGGATCCGTGTGTAAGGCCACAAAAAGGGACACTCTACAAGGGAAAGTACCGCAGATTGCGTCCAGAGAGGCCTCGAGTATTCGGCGCCCTCCGACTTGAGCGCTGAGGCCAAGAATTATGGTAGGCCGACGAGACGCCGCCACTCGCTGCCGACAGCGACTGGTTGTGCGCCTCGACGGCAAATGCAGTGTCCCTAACGGTCCTAGCTTTGATTCCAGATAGCAGATTTCAATAATTCTGCGCTCCTCATCGAGCCTGAATCCGCTTACGTCGACCCCGGTTTGCTGATCCGTGCTTCTTATTTTGTAGCGCATTCTTTTTTAGGGCACGACGATCCAAGGTGCTTGACTAGTGTCGAGACTGCAGCTAAGACTCTCCCCAGATCACCTTTCTGCGTTTTTTCGTTTACCGGGTTTCGCGACGACTTCCAGCATTTCGCTGTATTTTTCTTTGGTCAGGCGTTCCTTGAGCCCCGCCTCGACCATGGGGTCCATTCGTGCGCTTATGAGTTCGGCCGCAACCAGCGCTACGATTTCGCAGGTTAGATTGCCAACGCTCGAAAAATCGATCCTCTCAAAGGCAGGGTCAGTAGCCCCGGCATCTTCGGATCGCAACCAATCAAGGAGCAGCGTATCATTCATTGACCCGTTGATCCAACCGCCTGCACGGCGCACCCGTTCTCGCACATGATCGCTTCCACCTTAGCGCCGTCACTAGCTGGCGTAGCGGCCGCAGACGGACCTGTTACGGCCGCGGGCTGAGTTTTCTCTTTCCGTTGGCGAAAATCGTTTAGCCTGTACTAGCCCAAATTTCCCACCGATCACGATTAGGAAGCCTCGTTGATCATCTATGACAGGCGATGCCGTGAGCCCGACTTTCCTGGTAAGAAGATCGTCGCATTCTTGACCAACAATGCCACTCCAAATTGGGGGGCGGAGGATCGCGAGACAATAGCTTCGCGGCACCCCGACGTTCAGATCGAATTTCGGAAGCACGCCGGCCAACATCCGGAAACGCTGCAACTCGGAAAAGCGATTTTCTTGAAGTCTAGCGAAGACGCTGACTTTCGCCGCGCTTATTGCCCAAGACGGATGCGGGCCAAGTGACGAGCCCCGTATCCGCTACGACGCGCTCGCGCTGCGCTCGAAAAGCTGGGCACTCGAGCACGGGTAGCCAAGGCATCGGTCCATATGCCACGCATCGGCGTAGGCGCGGCCCGCGGCCGTTGGGAAGTTATTGAGCCGATGATCCAAAAAAATCGTCGTGCCGTTTGCCGACGTGAGGATTACGAAATTCCTCGCGGGAAGAGGCGCATGACGAGAGAGTCGTCGTAAGGTTTCGGCAGTGTGCGCGTGCGAGTACCTCTTTGCCAAATCTCCAACCGCTTGACGTAGCCCCACAGGTCCGGAACACCCCCCGGATCTCAGATCTCGGCCACCCGATCGCTTCGACGAACCCTTCTAGCGCTCCAGTCGAAATCGGCGATCGACTTAAACATCCCGATCGATCGTTTGTGAGCGTACGGAGTCGTGCATCCGCTATTAATGGGCGACAGAAGCGCTACAGACTCATACGATGACAGCAGGCCTCGCGAATCCAAGACAAAGACCAGCTGTGGCTTATCCCGATACGGAGAAGCGGCATTCATTCTTCCGAGCCGGCTTTCGTTAGGCCAGAAGAATGCGTGCGAATTGATAAACCGGAAGAATTCCTCAACCGTTGCGTCCTGAAGTGTCGCCTCTATTCGCGAGACGCTCATTGGCTTTTGGTCCCTTATGTAGCACGGCGGGAGACCGCCGCACTTTATTGTCACAGTGTCCCGTCTATGGCTTGTCTCCAACGAGTTCTTGGCTGCAGTGTTAAGGCGGTACGTCTCTGCGAGCCTAGCAGTAGACAGCAACCCCCTCTCAAGGATGCCTTCAACGTTTCTCGCGTCGGCCATGTGCCAGAGCTCCGGATACTCGGTGACGAGCGTATCAAAAATCACCACGACCGCCGATCAATAATGCTCCGCTCGTTAAAACGCGTAGAGATAAGGGAGACTGGGGCGCCCGCTAAACGTTCAAGCTCTTCAATAAAACGAATCGTTTCCTGCGTTAGCTGCTCAAAGCGCCGGGCCTTTTGGTTTTCAGACGAGATGTAGTCAGTAAACGTAAGGGCGATATCCGTAGGCGCGTTGAGCGAACACGCCTTTCTAAAGAGTGCCCAGTCGAACTCTCCTACGCGACGCTGTCGCTTTGTAGTTGATGTCTTTTCGGCATCGAGCAACGCCTCCAGCGGCAACCCCGACCTACGGGCGATTACTTCCCAAGATAAGTCAATCGACATCGGGCCTGACGTTTTGCTCTTGTCATCGGGGTTTTGCACGCGTATTGGATATGTGCGCGTCACCATAATAACTCGTCTTATTCGCGACGGTGGCACACCCGCTTCAGCCATTGTCCCGCTGGCGGTTGTGTCTCTCGATGTAACGTAGGGATAATCGCCGTGGTACAGGCTCAGCCCGGTCCCCTGTGTACCCTCAAGCAGCACGCTAGCGCCCCGCACGAATGCGTCATCGAGGACCTCGCGCGTCGGCTTGATGAATGACTTGAAGGCAGGCGCATTGCCTGCTAAGAGGACACGAGGAACGCGCCAGCCCCTCAAGTGGTTTCGCATTACGCGGCGTGCCGTGGCCATTCCGCCCCCTTGAGCGGTTGAAGCAATGTTTCGCCTTAGCTCAGACTCATAGCTGCGGTCCCACTGGTCGATTATCATCGCTTGCGGGTCGATAGCAATTCGCCCCGGATCTACGTTGCATTCCTCGATTTCGCGAAATAGCTGTTCAGGCCATATAGTCGCCCCTGGCCCGATCACAATCTTGGCATGTGGTGCCGACTGTGTGCCGGAGGGAAGCTGATGAAAAATGTATGTTTTTCCGTCAGCTCCTCCAGGGAAGAGTACGGTATGGCCCGCGTTTGGGCCGCCGACGCGGACCAGAACGTCGTACTCCCGAGCCAGATACCAAGCTATGTGGCCCTTGCCTTCGCTTCCGTACTCGCCACCAATCAACACATCTACCAGAGCACTTTCGGCCACACTATAGAGCCCGATGCGAGCAGCGGCTCTAACAAGCACGTCCTCACGAGTACTTCTTCCGGTGTCTATCAAGACATCACAAATCGACTGAAGCGAGTCTACCTGGGCCTCGGTCGGATCTCGTTCGACATCTTCGTATGTCGGGAGCTCGGGAAATTTGTGCTCGCGCTTGTCGTAACGCTCGGCCAAAATCTCCTGATCCGCACGAACGTGAATATGCGTCACCCTCAGTGCGCCAAAACTCTTTCGAATCGCCTCTACCTGCTCTGCAATCCTCACAGAGTCAACAATCACCATTGAGCCGTTACCGAAATTTCTGTCCAAGAGTTCGGCTGCGATCCATTCGCCGTGGGTTTCCTCATCGAGCGCCGCGCCAGCTCTTTGCAGCGCGCTCCTGGTAACCTCGACGCGCGGCTTTAGCTTGATAATGATCTCGCGGGTTTTTACGACTTCAGAAGCATAGCGCGCGCGCAGCGAGTCGCTCAACTGACTCTTGCCAGAAGCCACGCGACCCGACAGCAGAACGATACGCTCCGGTATAGCATCAAGGCCATTGCGCATTGCGACACCCAGGGCTCACAAGCGATATAGGCCACATGGCCTATTGATGCTTGCCAAAACCACTCAGTTCTTACATCTCGGCAGCGCTTGTGTCCTACCTTAGGCGATAGCCCGCGGAATTCATTAGGCTGCGCGGGCTTGAGCCGATGGCGGAGCGGGCATCGGAAGAACACCCGCGAGTCTTCCGTAAAGCAGCACCGTCTCTCTTCGGTGGCCGGTGATGCGCTCGACTTCGCGGGCGCTGTGGCCTTCGCGCAAAAGTTCCACGATGCGCTCTTGCTGCTCGACAGTTAGCGTGTTCATAGATGCTACTCTGCCGGTCGGCGCCCGTGGCCCTGCCGAAGTTGTCCGCTTTTGAGGCGCAAAATATTCCCAGCGCGCGTCGGCTCTGCTATAACTCGGCCATGAGCTATCTCGTGCCCACCGTCATCGAGAACACCGCGCGCGGCGAGCGCGCCTTCGACATCTACTCGCGCCTCCTCAAAGACCGCATCGTCTTCATCAGCGGCGAGATTACCGATCAGCTCGCTAGCCTTGCCGTCGCGCAGCTCCTCTTTCTCGAGAAAGAAGACCCCGACAAAGACGTTGATCTGTACATTAACAGCCCGGGCGGCAGCGTCACCGCGGCGCTTGGGATTTACGATACGATGCAGTTCATCAAGCCGGCAGTCGCGACGATCTGCGTGGGGTTTGCGGCCTCGATGGCGTCGGTGTTGTTGACCGGCGGCACGCCGGGTAAACGTGCCGCGCTGCCCTACAGCAAGATCCTCATCCACCAGCCGTGGATCGGGCAGATCGGCGGCCAAGCCAGCGACATCGAGTTACACGCGCGCGACCTCGTCGCTACGCGCAAAACGCTCGCGGGCATTTACGCAAAGACGACCGGCAAACCCGAAGACCAGATTCTGCGCGATCTCGATCGCGATTTTTACATGACGCCCGAGCAAGCGCGCGACTACGGCATCGTCGACGACGTACTCGAAGCAAACGGACGCGCAAGCGCCTAGTCTATCGCTCAAGATGCCCCGTGGTCTTGCCTCTCTCACCTAAGGAGGTCGGGAAAGCGCAGCCGCTCTTCTCCAGCGAGCCGGGTAGCTTCGGTCGAGCAGTCCTGCAGCACGCTATCGGACGCAGAATTCTCGCCTAGCACTAATGTTATGAATTTACGGATTGTGATTGGCGACTCGTGGGCGATCGCACGTATTCGCGCGAACGGCACCATAGAGAAGTCGAACACGACGATATTTGAACTTGAGTACGGTAACAGCGCGAATTCGCGCCATTCTAAGCGAACGGCAGTCGCGAATAGTTTGTCGATCCTTGTGTTTCCACATTCGACAACGCACCCAAGGTCGGGCGCCATGACGTCGCATCTTCCGCCGACGTACTCCGTTTCGACGGTCGGCGAACGAGCGCCACGCTGGACAAGCCATTCCAGTGCGAAAATCTTGAGTTCGTCCTGCCGATCTTGGCTCCGTGAGTGAGGCGCCGACTGAACAACGGCCTTCAATTGCTTATATCGGCCCTTCGAGAGACTCGGAACGGGCTCGAGTCGCGCCGGAATCCATTCTCGGGTCCCAATCGCGAGGATAAGGTCGAGGTCACCGGATGGTTGTGGATAGCCGTTCCCACCCTGACCAAACAATGTCTCAATTGTCGTAAGGTTGGCTTCACCGCGATTCCACGCCGCAACGTATTCGCGAATCAAGGCGTCCGCCGAGTCAGGACTTTTCATAGACACCCCGCGAGCCTGCGCGGCCCTCATTGGCGCCGAGATCACCGGCCGGAAAGCAGCACTCTCCCACTGGCAATTCGCTGCCGGCGGATCTCAACCCGGCGGGATGCCTTCTGCGAAACGAAAGACGTTTGTGGGATCGAATTTCGTCTTGATCCTACGTAGGTGTTGAAAGTTCCCGTCGTGATAGGCCAGCTGCCAATCGCGCAGTGACGGATCGATGAAGTTCTGATAGGCGCCGCCCTTTGCGAGCGGAACGATCGCGTCGTAGAATCCGTCAAGCCAGGCCAGATTGCGCGCCAGCACGTCGGGCGGCGTGGTCTGGGTCCAATACAGTTCGATCGAACTGAGCCACTGGCTGAAACGATGGGCAAAGGCCATGTCGTGTGCTCCGTGATCGTTCACACGCGCGCCGGTTTGAAACACCTTGAACGCGGCGGTTTTTGCCGTGCGCGGATAGCGCCGAAGCCATTCGAACACGATTGCATTTGCTTGGTGATCGAGCGGCGCATTGAAGAAACGTGAGCGCTCCTGATAGTACGCCGGGTGGCCCGGTTCAGCGAGAACGTCTTGCGCAGCCCAATAGTGATCGTACTTCATGATCCCTTCGGGTTCGGCAATCGCGTAGACCGGTGCCAGCATCTCGCGCAGTTGCGCAGGGGTGCCTTGATACTGCCCGAGCAGTTGGACCGCGATATCGGGCGTGGTCGCGTCGGGAGCAATAGCCGAGACTTTAGAGCCGAGCGTCGCCGGTGCACGACCGAGGACGTCGATCAACAGTTCGAAGACGCGCTCCGGTTGACGCTTCCAAATCAGGTCAAACACGGTCAGCGGTCCGACCTCGTAGGTTTGAAACGAGAACGACGTGTTGATGCCGAAATTCCCGCCACCCGCGCCGCGACAGGCCCAAAACAACTCATCGTTGCCCCGCACCGTGTGAGTCGTTCCGTCCGCGGTGACGATGTCCGTTGCAATCAGGTGATCGCAGGTCAGGCCGTGCGCTCGCATATTGAAGCCGATGCCGCCGCCGAGCACGAGCCCGGCGACGCCGACCGACGGACAACGTCCGTGGGTGATCGCGACATTACGGTCGCGGAATGCCGCGTAGAAGTTTGCGTTTCGAGCGCCGCCGTCGAGCGTGGCGACGCCGGTCTGCTCGTCGAACGCCACGCGATTCATGCTCCGTAGATCGATCATCAACCCGGGCGTCGTCGAATATCCCGCATACGAATGGCCGCCCGATCGCGCAACGAGCGGGACGCCGTATTCACGCGCGAAGAGAATCGACGTGCTGACGTCGCGAGCATCGTTGCACACCGCAATTGCTTGCGGAAGGATTGCATCGTAGCGCAGGTTATTCGGTTGCGCGTACGCGTTATACCATTGGTCTCCGGGACGTACGACCTTGCCGTTGAGACGACGCGCAAGCTCCGCCCACGGAATGGAACGACTCGCGCCCACAAGTCCGAGGGCTGAAGCGCCGAGCGCAGCAGATGCCGCGCTCTGGAGAAACACGCGCCGATTCACCATGCTGGGCGTTTCGCGGTTCCGCGGGATGAACCCATCATGGGCAGCGCGAACCCATCGTTCGCTTTGTTTAGCCGCGGTGATTTCGTACGCATGATGAGTCTGCTTGCCGGTACGTCGGCTATGGGCGCCGCACCAACGCCTCCCGTTGAACCCTGGGAAGACGGGTTGCGAACGGGGGGTGCGCCGGGCACGCTCGAGTTTTGGTATTTCGATACCGTCATGGACGATGGTTCGACCGCGGGATTCAACTTTTTCACGCGTCCCCCAACCGAGCTCGCCGGCCCACTCAAACCGCGCGTAAGCATCAACATCGGCCGGCCCGATCAGCAGCGCGTGCGAGAAGTCATCGACTACCGCGCCGATGAGTTTTCCGCCGCACGCGATCACTGCGACGTGCGTATCGGTCCGAATCACGCGTCCGGCACGTTGGTCGATGGTTTCGGGCGCTACGAGATCAACCTCACCGGAAAAGAAGCCGCTGCGAATCTCGTGTTTCATGGCGAGGTGCCGGCGTGGCGCCCCGGGCCGCGTGACGGCCAATTGAAACCGGGAATCGTTTTCGCCTGGCTTCCCTTCATCCCGTACGGCAGCGTCGAAGGCACGCTCACCTATAACGGCGCGGTGCATCGCGTCCGCGGAACCGGCTACCACGACCACAACTGGATGAATGTCGACATGACCAAGATCGTCGACCATTGGTACTGGGGACGAGCGTACACCAAGAACTATCGACTGGTCTTCGTGCAGGTGTTCGGGCGACCGGAAGCTCTTGGACCTGCGCCGATCTCCGCGTTACTCGTGGCGCGCGATACAACGATCTTGCTCGGCGACTTCGGTCAAGGCATCCCGCTGACGTTGCGCGAGGCCGAATTCACAACCGGCCCCGGTGAGCGCACGTACCCGAAAGATCTCGATTTTAACTGGTCCGGGTCGCAAGGGCGCGTGCATCTTGCATTGCGCGGCCCGAAGGTCATCGAGTATTTTCCCGTCGGGCCGGGTTGGTATTACCGATGGATGTCGGAACTCAAACTGACGGTCGATCTCGATGGGTCGCATGTCGTCGACCACGGGATCGCCGTCTACGAACGGCTGCTCCTCCATTGACCCGCAACGCCGTCGCGCGCGATCAGGCGAATTCGCTGCGCGACGCGAGAATGGCGAGGAGTAGTCCGATACCGCCTGCGTAGACGCACGAACCCGCGATCAAATGCCCCGACCACCACACGCCGCCCGCGAGCATGCGCGTGATGAAATACAGCACCATGAACACCGCCGGTGCAGCGAACGCAAAGCTGTAGAGCTTGCGTTTGTCGTTGAACGTAGGTTTCAGCCAGAGATACAAGAGATCGATGGCGATGCCCGCTATCAATCCAAGTACGATCTGCGGGATCATGAAACTGGAGGGCAGCGAAAGCTCGCGCATCACCGACTCCGCGGCGGTCGAAACGAACACGAGCACCGTGAACGAGCCGACAGGAACGCGCCCGACCTTTACGACGTAGAGGAGTATGCCCGAAAGCATCGCTGCGAAAATCATGACGCTCGCGGCGCCCATGCGAAGCAAGGAGTCTGTGAACTTCGTCGTCTTTTCGTCCTTACCGGCGCTCGCTTCAACGCGGTCGAGCGCATGAATGCCACCAAGGTCCGCGCTGCCGCCACTTGCCGACGGCGCCTCGATATCGCGCACGTGCTGCGTCCAGAATGCGCCGGTGTTTGAGAAGGTTGGGCTAGCATCGCCGTTTCCGGTAACCGGCCACGCCATCATCAAGAAACCGAATTCCATGAAAAAGAAGAGCATGACCAGCACGAAGGCTGCGTTCTTGTTCCATGAGGTCCGGTCGGGATCGTTGCGGCGCACGATCGAGCGTACGGGCCCCCCCGCCATCATCAGTGTAGCCGCGAAGAGCGCAATGTGAGGCGGACTCATCAGCGCGTCGATGTTTGCCTCAATACCGAAGACGATATGCCAGATCATGTCGCAGAAGCCGGCGACAGCAAAGAGCGCGATACCCCAAAGGGTGATGTCGTACCCTTCGGGCAAACAGTGCGCCCAATCGTAACCGGCGCGACGATTCCTAAAAGCCGGAATCAGCACGTAGAGCGCCGAGAGCGCGAACCCTCCATAAAGAATTGCATGCCACGGCGTAAAGAACGATTCGATCGAATCGAAGTGGTTGTGAGCGTACCCATCGACATATCCCCCGGCGATAAAGATCAACAGCATGATCGCTTCGCCCAGGTCGAAACGGGCACTGCTCTCGGGGTAGGTACGCATGGCCGCACGCTTCGT
>CAWIZU010000011.1:0-4190 GCA_963840635.1 Vulcanimicrobiota bacterium
GCCGTGCCTGATCGCGTGGCAGTATGAACGCGCGCAGAACGCACTCGCCGGGTCGAGCGTTGATGAATGGCTGTTGGAAAATGTGCGCGCTGACAATGCGTATCAGCACACAGCGCCGGGAAGCGACGCTTTCCGCTTTCACTAGCGGAACGACGAATACTCTGGCGGCGCAACGTGTGCCGCAGTGACCGTGAATCATGCGTTCACCTTGCCGCCCAAGACGCATACGCGACCGACCCGCGGACGCTGTGGTTCGCCGCGCAGTACCTGTCTTCTGCGCAAACGGCGGGACGAACAACGGGCGGCAGGCTACGCTGAGTTCCCGATCGATCCGCGCTCATTCACTGATCCGAATCACCCCACGTGGCCGTAACGAAGCCGATCATCCCCACCGTCAGTTCATCATCACCGAATTCGGCGTCTGACTGAACTCCTCGTGGATGACGCAAACGCCCGTTAACTCGTTGAACACACCGGTGAACGAGTCTTCGTATTCGTAGAGCGTCACCGCGCCCGGTGCGGTGCGCGAGAAGGTGATGCTGCCGGTCGTGCCGCCGTCCGTACTCGTGCCGGTCACGGTAAACTTGCCGGATACCGTGCCGTAGCTACTCGATTCGACGAGCGTCGCCACCGAAGCCGCGCCGCTGTTGAACGCGAGATAGTACGTCACGTGATTGAGCGTGTCGCTTCCGCACGTGTTGGGCCAGGTGAAGTTCGTGATCGAGCAGAGTCCGGTCGTCCCGAGAACGATCGCCCCCGATCCAGACGCGACGTTGCATGCATTGACCGCGACGGCGACTTGTCCGGCGTCGAGAGCAGGCGTTTGCGTTGAATGCCCGTCCGAGAAATCGATGGTACACTGCCCTGGGCTTGATCCAATCGCCGAAAGCAAGGCGGAAGGACCGTTGTCGCTTGGATTCCAGGTCGCAGCGCCAAGTATGCCGCAACCCGTAGTGCCGAAGCTCCCCGTCTGTCCGCTTCCGGTTGGTTCATACGCGATCATGACGCCGGCCGGTGTCGATCCGCCGTACGGCGCGCCGCCGTTGGCGTTGAGAATACAGCCATCGGTCGTCACGGTGACGCCGAGTGCGTTTGCAATGCTCGAAGGCAAGGTCGTATCGACCGATTCGCTCGTTCCAAACGCCTGCGCATAGCACGGTCCGGTGTAGACCGAGCCCGCTAGCGCGTTTCCATCGGTCAATGCGCCGGTGCTGGTGATGCCGACGGCCGCGCCGCCAGCACCAACTACGAGCGTTGCCGGCCACGTACTGAAATTCTGCGGAGGCGCCGCAACGTTAATGCCGATCTGCACTTGCTCGCCATATTGATCCTGGACGTTCATCGTGCACGAGCCTTGCGCGACGGGTGTTACGGTGACGGCCGCGGTCGCGGGTGTGGACGACGGCAAGCCCGGAAACGAACCCGACGAGGTCGTCGCGGTCACGACACCTCGACATGGGCCGCCGGCCGACAACAGCAACTGCTCGCTGTCGAACGTCTTCGTGAAGTTCACCGAACCATTGCCTTTTCCGACCGTCAACGAAAGCGATCTCGTAGACGGCGTCAAGTCGCCCATCACTTGCACTTGCACCGTGCCCGATTGGTTGTAGTCGTCGACAACGGTTACCGTACACATGCCGCCGTTGTGTAACACCGGCGAAAGTTGGAACCATGCAGGCGGATCATTCGGATCGCCGACGGGCCATGTGTAAGGCGCGAACTCGGGTGCGGCGGGCGCTGCGCCGCCTTGACTCGATGGGCTCGGCTGGGCATACGGCCAGGGACTTGCAAACGTTGCCGGCGCCGCACCCGTATCGGAGTTGCCCATCTGACAGGCTGCACCGTTCTGCGTTGACGCATACCAATGATAGTAGCCGTATTCCGCGGCCTTGAATTTCAATGGTCCGCTATCGGTCGTGTAGTGCGCCAGCAAATACGTCGGCGAAATGTGCGGCGGGTTCGGTGTCGGCGTCGGATCGGAACCGGCTGCGAAGGCAACGTCCGTGTTGCACGGTAGCGTGCGCGTGGCGGTTACGCCTTGCGGGCTCGTAAACGTCAGCACGATGCCGCCGCTCGGACACGGCGGTTGTTGCGCGATCACATTGAACGCCGGGTTCCCTTGCGCGTCAAATGACGGATAGTTGCCAGTGCCCGTGGGATAGCCAGCGCTGTTCAAAAAGATTGCAAAGGGTGGCGCGCCGAAATGCGTTTCGGTTACGCTCGTCGCGCTGATCGCCGCCATGGTGTTCGTTGCGGTTACGGCGTTCGAAGCGTTCGGGCGCCCCGAATATACGCGCAGCGTAAAGCCCAGTGCGCCGCCCGTTTGTGGTGCGAACACGAGTGTTGCGCCATTCCCGCTGCTTGCGGCAAGTGCCTTAGCCGCTGCTAAATTGGAATCGAAGTCGTCGAGCGCACCGCGCAGTGCGGCCGGTCGCATCGAGAGCATCCAAAAGCCGCCGGCCGCCAAGAGAATCACGGCGATGCCGATCGCCACGACCATTTCGAGCAACGTGAATCCCGCTTCGCGTGCGCGCATGAACGGGACAGTGCCCGCCTACTGCGCGATCGGGACGTCTCCCATGCTCACCCAGAATTTGCGCAGCCACTCGCACGCACGTCCGAACACTTCTTTCGTCACCGCGCCGTCGGCACCATCGGCCGCGGTCTTATAAGCCGCGCTGAGCGCAACGCTCGCGTCGTAAAGCGTCTCCGCCTGAAAATCTTTGAGGGAATCGAGGACGTCGGACGTGCGAAGATACTCGTTCATGCGTGCGAGCGATTCGCCGAGCCCAGCCTTATCGACCACGCCGAGCTGACGCGCGGAACGCGCATACGCCGACACGTTTTTCATGATCGCGTAGAGATGGTTTCGCGATGCGGCCGTCACCACCGCACTCTGGCGGTCAAGCGACTCGCGCATGGCGTGTCGTGTGCAGCACGCTTGCTAATGCTTCGACGATCGGGCGCGTTGCGTCATCCGCGTTTGCAAGCATCGCAGGAAGCACGATGTTCGGCGATTTGGAACGGCCGAATTCATCGGGCGAAATCCACGCTTCGAACTCGCGCGCAACGCTTGCGATCTGGTGCAGTAGCCCGTCGCAGGCGCGCTGCGCAATGTGGCGCAGCTCGACGATACGCTCCAGACACGGCGCGATCGACGTCACCCAAAACGCCAATCCGGCGTGCAAGGGAGGGGTCCGGACCATTTGGCAGCGCCGCAGCGATCCGGGCGCACCACTCGCCGGCATGGCGGGCGTGGGCCGAGGCCTCAGCGCCGAGGGCCACGGTCAGAACCGCGTCGATGACCGCCTCGATCTGGGCCTCGCGGACCCAGGCGGTCTCGAGAATGGCTACCGGCAGGTCGCGGAGCTTCCGCTGGGCCTCGAGGCGCTCTAGCTCATGAAGGGTCAGCTCTGTATCCATGGCCCCAGCGTATCCAGGGGGGATGATTCAAGCCATAAGGGGATTTAAGTAGATCAAAAGTCCCTTTTCCGGTAGGATGTGGAGTAATCACCAAAAAGTGTTGAAACACTACCCGGTAGCGGGTAGCCCCGCTTCTCCCCCCTTCCGGAAGGAGCCATAATGCTGTCGATTTTCCTCGCACTTCTCGTTCATTTTCTAGTCCCCGCCGGTCATTCTTCGGTCCAAGCGCCGATCACGTCGCCCGGCCACATGCACGCGATGGACTCGGTGGGAACACCCGGCGGCTGATTCGCTTTGGTCCAAACGGCACAAATGCCAGAGGGGTGGCGTTGTGACCCGGAAAATCCAAAGTGATGGGATCGGGGAATGAGGTCACACGGGCGTGGGATCTCTTCCACCTCGGCGCTTTCGCCGAGGTCGAGTCTTTGCTGTCGGGGCTCACCAACGACCCTGAAGCGATTCGAGTTTTGCTTTGGGTCGCGATACGTCGCGGCGATACGGAAGCGAAGCGACGCTTCGGTGCGCGGCTCGCACAACATCGGAAACGAGAAACTCGCACCCGTTGGTCGCGCTCACGAGAACGTAGCGCTTGCAACGCTCAACCTCCCACTCAAAGATTGGCTTCCATCGGCTTCTAGGTGGGCACAGGCAGAAATTGCGTTCGCGCGTGCACTTATCGCATTCATTCAAGGCGCAGCGGGCGATGTGCGTGAGGAGCTCGCCAAGGCACTCCCTCAGATCCCTGAGCAGCGCATTCGATATGCCCA
>CAWIZU010000012.1:0-4139 GCA_963840635.1 Vulcanimicrobiota bacterium
TTGACTACTGGTGGATACGAAGCTACAGGCGGTGTTGCATGCGCATCGAGCGGAGTAGCAACCGTATCTCCGGCCACGTTTAGCTCTTCGCCGGAGGATTTGGAAGCCAACGATCCACGAACGCTTTGGTTCGCCGGGCAGTACCTGCCCTATGGCTACAACGGCAACACCAGCGTCAGCGCGATGGGTCTCGCGGAGTTCCCGATCGACCCGCGCTCGTATATCGATCCGAACCACCCGACGTGGCCATAACGAAACCGATCCTCGCGCCCCGTCAGTTGATCGTCACCGAATTCGATGTTTGACTGAACCCTTCGTGGATAACGCAGACGCCCGTTAACTCATTGAACACACCGGTAAATGAATCTTCGTATTCGTAGAGCGTCACCTCACCCGGCGCCGTTCGGGTAAACGTAATGGCGCCGCTCGCGCCACCGTCTGTGCTCGTGCCGGTCACGGTGAAGCTGCCGGATACCGTGCCGTAGCTGCTCGATCCAACGAGGTCCGCCAGCGAGCCTGCGCCGCTATTGAACGCGAGATAATACGTCACGTGATTGAGCGTGTCGCTTCCGCACGTGTTGGGCCAGGTGAAATTCGTGATCGCGCAGAGCCCCGTCGTCCCGAGGACGATGGTCCCAGTACCCGACGCGACGTCACAGGCATTAACTGCGACGTTCACCTCTCCGGCGTCGAGAGCAGGAGTTTGCGTCGAATGACCGTCCGAAAAATCGATTGTGCACGCGCCGGGCGTTGCACCTGCGGCCGGAAGAGATGCCCCTTCGCCGCTAGCGCTAGGTGGATCCCAGGAACCGAAGGTGATGTTCGGGCAGGCGCCGTTCGTATAGTTCCCCGTCTGTCCGCTTCCGGTTGGTTCATACGCGACCATCACGCCGGTCGGTGTCGATCCGCCGTACGGTGCGCTGCCGTTGGCATTAAGAATGCAGCCGTCGGTCGTCACGGTAACGCCGAGCGCATTTGCGATGCTCGAAGGCAAGGTCGTATCGACCGATTCGCTCGTTCCAAATGCCTGCGCGTAGCACGGCCCGGTGTAGATCGAGCCCGCTTGCGCGTTTCCATCGGCCAGTGCGCCGGTGCTGGTGATGCTAACGGCTGCGCCACCTGCACCAACCACGAGCGTCGCCGGCCACGTACTAAAATTCTGCGGAGGCGCCGCGACGTTAATGCCGATCTGCACTTGCTCGCCATATTGATCCTGAACGATCATCGTGCATGAGCCTTGCGCGACGGGTGTTACGGTGACGGCCGCGGTCGCGGGTGTGGACGACGGCAAGCCGGGGAACGAACCCGACGAGGTCGTCGCAGTCACGACACCTCGACACGGGCCGCCGGCCGACAACAGCAACTGCTCGCTGTCGAACGTCTTCGTGAAGTTCACCGAACTGTTGCCTTTCCCGACCGTCAACGAAAGCGATCTCGTAGACGGCGTCAAGTCGCCCATCACTTGCACTTGCACCGTGCCCGATTGGTTGTAATCGTCGGCAACGGTTACCGTACACATGCCGCCGTTGTGTAACACCGGCGAAAGTTGGAACCATGCAGGCGGATCGTTCGGATCGCCGACCGGCCATGTGTAGGGCGCGAACTCAGGCGCCGCGGGCGCTGCGCCGCCTTGACTCGATGGGCTTGGCTGCGCATACGGCCAGGGACTTGCAAACGTTGCCGGCGCCGCGCCCGTATCAGAGTTGCCCATCTGACAGGCTGCACCGTTCTGCGTTGACGCATACCAATGATAGTAGCCGTATTCCGCGGCCTTGAATTTCAATGGTCCGCTATCGGTCGTGTAATGCGCGAGCAAGTACGTCGGCGAAATGTGCGGCGGGTTCGGTGTCGGCGTCGGATCGGAACCGGCTGCGAAGGCAACGTCCGTGTTGCACGGTAGCGTGCGCGTGGCGGTTACGCCTTGCGGGCTCATAAACGTCAGCACGATGCCGCCGCTCGGACACGGCGGTTGTTGCGCGATCACATTGAACGTCGGGTTCCCTTGCGCGTCGAATGACGGATAGTTGTCGGTGCCGGTCGGGTAACCAGCGCTATTCAGGAAGATCGCAAAGGGCGGCTTGCCGAAATGCACTTCGCTCACACTCGTCGCGCTGATCGCCGCCATCGTATTCGTTGCTATTACGGCGTTCAAAGCATTCGGGCGCCCCGAGTACACGCGCAGCGTAAAGCCCGGTGCGCCGCCTGTTTGTGGTGCGAACACAAGTGTAGCGCCATTGCCGCTACTTGCTGCAAGCGCCTTGGCTGCTGCTAAATTCGAATCGAAGTCATCGAGCGCGCCGCGCAGTGCGGCCGGTCGCATCGAGAGCATCCAAAAACCGCCGGCCGCCAAGAGAATCACGGCGATGCCGATCGCGACGACCATTTCGAGCAACGTGAATCCCGCTTCGCGTGCGCGCATGCACGGGACAGTACCCGCCTACTGCGCGATCGGGACGTCTCCCATGCTCACCCAGAATTTGCGCAGCGACTCGCACGCACGTCCGAACACTTCTTTTGTCACCGCGCCGTCGGCGCCATCGGCCGCGGTCTTATAAGCCGCGCTGAGCGCAACGCTCGCGTCGTAAAGCGCCTCCGCCTGAAAATCTTTGAGCGAATCGAGGACGTCGGAAGTGCGAAGATACTCGTTCATGCGTGCGAGCGATTCGCCGAGCCCAGCCTTATCGACCACGCCGAGTTGACGCGCGGAACGCGCATACGCCGACACGTTTTTCATGATCGCGTAGAGATGGTTTCGCGATGCGGCCGTCACCACCGCACTCTGGCGGTCAAGCGACTCGCGCATGGCGTGTCGTGTGCAGCACGCTTGCTAATGCTTCGACGATCGGGCGCGTCGCATCATCCGCGCTTGCAAGCATCGCAGGCAGCACGATGTTCGGCGATTTGGAACGGCCGAATTCATCGGGCGAGATCCACGCTTCGAAGTCGCGCGCGACGCTCGCGATCTGGCGCAATAGCCCGTCGCAGGCGTGCTGGGCGATATGGCGCAGCTCGACGATGCGCTCCAACACGGCGCAATCGATGTCACCCAAAACGCCGACCCGGCGCGCGAGCGAGGGGTCCGGGCCGTTGGGTAGCGCGGCGGCAATACGGGCGCACCACTCCCCGGCGTGGCGGGCGTGGGCCGTGGCCTCGGCGCCGAGGGCCACGGTCAGGACGGCGTCGATGACCGCCTCGATTTGGGCCTCGCGGACCCAGGCGGTCTCGACGATCGCAGCCGGCAGGTCGCGGAGCCTACGCTGGGCCTCGAGGCGCTCCAGCTCATGAAGGGTCAGCTCTGTATCCATGGCCCCAGCGTATCCAGGGGGGATGATTCAAGCCATAAGGGGATTTAAGTAGATCAAAAGTCCCTTTTGCGATAGAATCGAGAGTAATCTCCAAAAAGTGTTGAAACACTACCCGGTAGCGGGTAGACCCGCTTCTCCCCCCTTCCGGAAGGAGCCCTAATGCTGTCGATTTTCCTCGCACTTCTCGTTCATTTTCTAGCCCCCGTCGGTCATTCTGCGGTCCAAGCGCCGATCACGTCGCCGGGCCACATGCACACCATGGACTCCACAGGCGGCCCCGCAACCTAAACATAACGGTCCTTTTGGCCCATGGGGCGCGAATGCCAGAGGGGTGGCGCTCGCGGTCCGGAAAATCCGAGGGGTATGGATTCGAGGGTTGAGGTCACTCGGGCGTGGGATCTCTTCCGCCTCGGTGCGTTTGCCGAGGCAGAGTCTTTCCTTTCGACCATTCCGAGAGACCCTGAAACCGAGCGCCTTAGACTCTGGATAGCGAACCGCCGCGGCGATAATGAATCGAAGCGGCGTTTTGGCGCGTGGCTTGCGGAGAACGGCGGCGATAAACTTGCAGCCGTTGGGCGAGCGCATGAGAACGTTGCGCTAGCGGCCTTCAACCTTCCACGCAAAACATGGTTGCCGCCCACCTCGAAGTGGGCCGAAGCGGAGGTCGCGTTTTCGCGCGCGGTTATTGCCTTCATCGACGACGCGCCCGCCGACGTCCGCAGACACCTTGCTTCAGCGCTCCCGCAGATACCCGAGCAGCGCGTTCGCTACGCGCAACTTCGCGCATGGATTTACGGACTCGTTGAGGATTTTGAACGGCAGGCAGCGCATTTG
>CAWIZU010000013.1:0-20287 GCA_963840635.1 Vulcanimicrobiota bacterium
GATCGAGCGGGTGCTTCGCGCGCGCGCGCCGTTCGAGCGCGGTCTCGTTTCGATCGTCACGCTGAGTTGGAACGCTCCAGAGTTCACCATCAAGGCCTTGCAGTCGATCCGAGAACAAACGGCCGAGCCATACGAAGTGATCGTGGTCGACAACGGTTCCGGTCCAGAGACCCTCAAGGCGCTCGCGACTATCGACGATCCCCACGTGCGCATCATCTACAACAAAACGAATCGGGGATTTGCCGGAGGAAACAACGACGGCATTGCGCACGCGCGCGGCGATTACGTGATCTTGCTCAACAACGACGTCATCGTGACGCCGGGATGGGCCGACGGTTTGGTCGACGCGTTCCGGCGCTTGCCGGGACTCGGCATCTCGGCCCCGCGAAGCAACACGGTCGCGGGCGACCAGCAACTGGCGAGCGTCCAATATCGCGACGAAGCCGAGATGAACGCGTTCGCGCTGCAGCGCCGGCGCGAGTTCGCCGAGAAGGGCTACATCACTGACCGGGCCATCGGATTTTGTTGGTGCATCAGCCGTGAGGTGCTCGACCAAGTTGGTGCGCTCGATGAACGCTACGCATTCGGAAATTTCGAGGACGACGACTACTGCATGCGCGTCCGCGCAGCGGGTTATTGGATCTACGTCTGTGATGACGTGTTCATTCACCATTTCGGGAGCCGTTCGTTTGCCGCCAACAACGTCGATTACATGGCGACGATGAACGAAAACTGGGCGCGATTCGCAAAGAAGTGGGGCATGAGTGGCCCGCTGCCGACGCAGGGCTATCGCGGCGGGCAGGCGCATGCGCGCGGGTTCGTTCGCTCGAAACACTATTTGGCGTTTCCGCCTGTCCGCGACGCGGAAGCTGCGGACGCAGCGGCGGTCGCTACGCTCGATCGCGAGGCGAGCTTCGCGAAGGCCAAAGCACTCTTCGGCATTGCCGTCCGCAGGGAAGAGGACTGGAGTGTCGCGGCTCAGTTCGTACGGCGGTTTGCCCAAGCATTCAAAGTCGAAGACGGTGTGCAACTCTCGATCGGTGCCTTCGGCGACCCTCGCGCGCACACGATTGCGTCGCGGGTCGAGCGTATCTTAGAGAAAGCCGGCGTGACACCGGAAACGTGCGCCGATATCGACATCGCCGATTATGATGACGAAGCGGAATGGTCCGATCTTGCCGGCGACGCGCGATTCGTGGATATCACGTCGCTTACCGACCGCAGCCCAAGCGCGCTGCGCCGCATTGTGCGAGAAGTGTCGCCATGAGGCAGCATGCGTTGCTCTCGCGTTTCGCGCCCTTCGTCGAACAAAGTCGTTTTGCGCGGGTCGTGGGCGCGCCGTACTTAGTTGCGGCTCGCTTACAACCATCGTTCTATCCCTGGGGCGAGGGCTGGATCGATCTAGTCTTTTCGCGCGACGGCGAAATTGCGCTCGTGCCGTTCGTTCAGATCGATGCGCCGATGGTTTACGTGCGTGAAGCCAGTCCCTTTATCTGGCCGTCGTGGCTTCCGCTCGAAGACAAAGCTGTCGCGGGCCTGCAAACACTGCTCGAACCCTGGCTGCTCTCGCACGTGCTGCTCGGCTCGCTCGACGAAGAGGTGGTCGCATTCTTTACCGACGACGCGCAGGCTCGCGCGACCTTTGAGGCGGCCCGATCGGCGCGCTTCCTTTGCGCCATCGGTACCGATGAGCTGTTTACCGATGCCGCGCCATACGTGTACGCGAGGCGTTTTGCGGTAGGGAAACGGGTCGGTATTTCGTCACCCGACGCAGCCTTCGGTGCCTCGCTGCTCGCCCGTGTCGCAAACACCGTGCATGCGGACCTCGGCGATGCGCAACGCAATGCGCTCGCGCAGACCTGGTACGGGATCGGACTCTACGGCGACGTTCCGCGCGCCTCGTTCGACGTCGAGATCTCGGCGACGGCTTCGAACGGCGCCACCGCGTCGATCGCGCTGGAATCACCGACGCAAGGCGCGACCGAAGTGAAATTCACGCGTCCCGTCTTCCCGCTCTTGGCCTGCTCGTTCGATGTCGCGGATGCAGAGCCGGTCCGAGAATTTTACGTGCAGGCTCGCGAGCCGATACTTCGCGCCAACCGGTTGACGGCCGCGCCCGTAATCGGCGGCTCAGCTGGGCGCATCGCGATCGTGATTCGCGACGATGGACTCATCGCGCCGGAGGCCGACGTCGACCAGGCGCGCGCGCTCGCCGAGGCGCTCTGCGAGCAAGGATTCGACGCGCGCTTAACCGTCGCGTCAGCCGCGCGCGCAGAAGGGTGCGACTTGATTCACCTCTTCGGGCATCGGCACGTTGCGCAGTTCGATTATATCCTCGACGAAGCAAAGCGTCTGGACATTCCGGTGGTTGTCACGCCCCTGTTGGACGACTTCGGCCATGAGTCGCTATGGGGAACCGCTGCCATTCGTACTATGCTCTCCGGTATCCGAGACGAGGCCACCCAGCAAACAATCGAGCGTGGTTTGGCCTCGCGGCTGGTCTTAACCGATGCGGCGTCCGAGCGCGGAAAGCCGGCCTATGACGAGCGATTGCTGCAAAGGACGTTTGCGCAGAGTCGCGCGGCCATCTTCGCGACGCACGCGGAAGAAGAGCACGCGCGTTCGCGCTACGGCTTTTCCGGATCGTCGCGGCTCGTGCCCTGCGTCCCGGAGCGGCCGGTCAGCCCTGAGCCGATCGGCGCCCTCTGCGGAGCAGATGAATATGTCCTCGTTCACGCAGCGGTGGAGCCGCGCGCGAATCAGTGGATCACCGTGCGCGCGGCGGCTGCAATCGGCGCGACCTGCGTCCTGGTGGGGACGGTGGAGAACGCCGAGTACTATCAAAGCGTCATGGAAGCTGCCGGCGACGGTCTGATTTGGCTGTCGCAGGACGAGATGAGTCCCGGGCAGTTGGAGGCGCTGTACGCGGGCGCACGTATTTACGCCGATCTTTCTTGGGCCGGTCATGGGGCCGCGCGCGCGGTGCGGGCTGCGGCCCATGGTACCGTCCCGGCCTTGTCGTCCTCCCTCGGCCTGGCCGAGCTTTGGCCCGAACTCACCGGAGGCGCCGATCCAGCTTCGCTGGAGAGTGCCACCGCCGTCATGCGGCAAGCTTGGATGCGGGCGCCGGCCATCGGCTACCAAATAGCCGAACGGACCGTGCAGTTGTGCGATCCGCTGCGCTCACTTCAGGCGGTGCTGGGGGCCTATGCGGAAGCAGCCGGGGTCAAGACCGGGTAGACGCTCGGGCGGCTAATATCGTCCCTCGTGCCGGTCGAAAACACTAGAAGCGGGAGAAGGATTGCAAAACATGGACGTTCCCACCGTCGCTCCGGCCACGACCGGCCAGAGCGGAGGGGTTGCCCCAACTACGGAGGTTGCTGCTGCGCCACAGGCGCCCGCGATCTCTTCGGGTGCGTCATCTGCCCCGCAACCCAAGTCGCCTGTCAACGAATCGACGATTGCCGCCGCAGTCGCCAAAATTTACAATGTTTCGTCCGGTTCGTCGGGCCCGCCGCAGCTCGCGATTTCATATAAATACGTGAGCCAGCTTCAGTTAGTTGTGACCGTTTTCACCAATCCGCAGACGGGTGAAGAGGTCGCGCAGTTTCCGCCGCAAGAGCTGATTGGTTTGGCCGAATTCTTCGACCAAATCGACGGCGTCACACTCGACCGGAAGGTCTAAAGGATCCTGTGTCAAGCGATAGCACCGTCTACGGCACCACCGCCCCGATCTCGTTTCCCGGGATCGTTTCCGGTATCGACTATAACGCGATCATTTCCAAACTGACGCAGTTGAGCCTTGCGCCGACAACGCTGCTCAACGCGCAGATTGCCACGCTCAACAACGCCAATAGTGAATTGATCAAGATCAGTAATCTGATCTCGTCGGTGCAGAATGCACTTGGTAATCTTTCGAATCCCGACCTGTTCTCGACCTATCAGGCGAGTTCGGGGGATAGTTCGGTCCTGTCGGCGACCGGAATTCCGGGCGTAACGGCAACGCCCGGCCTTTATACGATCGACAGCGTCAAGGCGGCGACGAATACCTCGATCCGCTCGAGCACGAGCGCCGGACACTCGATTACGGACACGATCACCACCGGAACCTATGCCGGCGACGCATCCGATACCGTGCCGCTCGCGTATTCGTACGCCAGAGTCGTACCGACGAACGGCGCCAATGGAAGTGGGTCGGTGACGGTCGACGGCGTGTCGATCTCCTACAACGTCGATTCGCAGTCGCTCGATCAGATTTTGCACAACATTACGACGCAAGTTGACTCGAACGCGGATGCCGGTTTCCTCGCAACCCTAGTGAACGGCGTCGTCGACTTTACTTCGAGCGACCAGCAGATTTCGCTCGGTAGTAACGAGGATCAAGGGAACTTGCTCAGCGTGCTTCAGCTGAGCAACGCGCAGTTGATCAACAGCGGCGGCGGCGGCTCGATAACGGGGACCGCGAATGTCGGCGGAATCAATCCCGACTCGGACTTCAATTCCGGCGACGCCGCCGGTTTCGTGACGCCGGTGACCGCTGGAACCTTCACGATCAACGGTGTGAAGATCAGCGTATCGACCAGCCAGAATCTCACCGACGTCCTCAACGCGATCAACAGCAGCACGGCCGGGGTTACCGCGGTCTTCAACTCGGTAACCGGACAGATTCAACTGACGAACGCCAATTCGGGGCCGCAGAGCATCGTGCTCGGCGCAGCCGGCGACACCAGCAATTTCCTGACCGCGGCCGGCCTGACGGCAGCCAGCGGTGCCAAGACCACGGTGGGTCAGCAATCGGCGGTCACGGTGCAGAATCCCGACGGCACGTCGAGCACCTATTACAATAACTCGAACACCGTCAGCGACGCGCTCCCGGGACTGTCGCTCTCGATCACGGGCAACACCACGGATCCGTTCACGCTCGATGTCACTCAGAATACGACGCTGCTGGTCTCGACGCTCCAAGCCTTTGTGTCGACCTATAATGCGGCCGTAAACGAGATCAATACGGCCACCGCGCCGCCGATCGTGCTTGCGATCCAGCCCGGAACGAACGCGACGGCGCAGTCGGTTCCCGGCGGCGTCCTTTGGGGCAATTCCGACGTGGGGTCGATCGTTTCAGAATTCGAAAACATTGTCGGCGGCTTCCTCGGCACGGACAGCAAGTATAATTCGCTCGCGCAGGCCGGTCTATTGCTCAGCAGCACGTTCACCACGGTGCAAGCGACGAGCATCGACCAGCAAGGCGGACCGAATAGTTCTCCCGTTCAGAACGAGACGGTCGAGGGAGCGAATGGAACGCTTGCGCCACTCAACGTTTCGGCTTTCTTGCAAGCATATGCGAGCAATCCCAACGCCGTGCAGAACCTAATCGTCGGCGCAAACAGTCTCACGACTCAGCTGGGTGAATATTTAGCCGGCGTAACCGGCAGTCCGACGCTGCTTAACGCGGGCCCGGTCGGCAATGTGCCGGCGGTGTCGCTGATCCAAAACTTCGAAAACGGCAACACCGACACGATCACGAATCTGCAGCAGCAGGTTTCACAAATTACCGACGAGGCCAATCAGCAGGCCACGTCTCTGCGTGACGGCTTCGTCGCGAGCGAGACCGCAATCGCCGGATTGCAAGCAGAACAGCAGGAGTTGGCGTCGGTCTTCGGCTTCTCGACGACCAGCAGCAGCTCGTCCAGCTCGGGTGCGTAGCGACAGCCATGCGGAAGAATAACGAACAGACCTATCTCGAGACCTCGATCCTCACGGCTGCGCCGGAAGACCTGATCGTCAAGATCTTTGACGTGTTGATCATCGCCTCACAGCAGGCGCATGAGAAGTTGTTGAACGAGCGCGACGACATCGAGGGGATCCACAAAGCGCTGTTGCGCGCCCAACGCGCGTGTACCGTGCTGATGAGTTCACTCAACATGGAAATCGGCGGTGAACTTTCGGACAACCTCCTCCGCGTCTACGGCTTTTGGCACAAGGAACTCGTGATGGCCAACATGCGTAAGGACCCCGAGCGAGTCGAACGCATTCTTGGCTACGCTCGGGAATATCGCGAGACGTGGAATACCGCGGTGACGCAGTTCAAAGCGCAGAAGCGCGCGGAAAAGCATCTCTCGGGAGGCGACGGTCTAACGTCGACGTTCGCTGCCGTTGGCTAGCGCGGTGCTGGATGAAGTGCGTTCGAGCGTTTCTCTGCTCGAAGCGCAGTGCAAAGATCTTGGTCCGCTGATCGACCGCTGCGATTGGAGCGGCTTCGGGCGCTTGCTCTCGGAAATGGGACGCGCGCGCCACGTCGTGATGAACGCGTGGGAAGCGGCGCAGCCGGAGCGCACGCCCGAGTTTGACGAGGAAATTGCGGCGCGCGTGCGCCGCGTTTTGGAATACCGTGAGTGGCAGCTCAAGCGGCTCGAGCGCTTCCGCGACGAAACCGGCGGCCGGTTGCAATTGATTTCGCGCTGGAAGTCCTACGCGCGTTCGGTTGCCGGCAAACGCCGCACTCAGGCAGCGCTTTTCAGCGACGTCAGATAGCCCTCAATTCTGGAGTGCACTAGCCAAAGCGGCGAGCAATACGCGCGCCGCTGCGTCGAGTGCCGCGTCGGCCTGAAAGAGCACGCCCGTCGTGCGATCGATGCGCAGTCGTACGAAGAGCTTTTGCAGCACGGTCATCGAGTGCTGCGCGTACGAACGTAGCGCATTATCGATGGCAGCGGCACGCGCGTCGTCGTCGAGCAGCACGCGCTGTGCTTGTAGAGCGAGCGTAAGTTGCCTCGCTTTGACAAAATCCCAGCGGTCGCGTTCCTCGGCGATCTTGCGCACAACGACCAGTGCGGGCTCGTGCAGTTCGTTTGAAAGTGCGAGGCGGTCGGCGCCCGGCGATGCTGCAGGGCGCACGGGGCGAGGCGCGATCGCGTCGATTCCGGCCGTGAGCTTGCCGGCGTATTCGCCGATCGGTTCTTTCTTGCCGAGCTTTTCGTGCAGCGAAACGCGATGAAGAATTTGCGACTGCGCTGCTAGGTGCGCTTTAAGCCCGAGATCGTCGTTCCCGTCGGCGTCGACCGCGCACGCCAGCGCGCTTGCGAAGATGCAATGCTGGAGAATCGTCGGCTCCTTCGATCCGTTGAATACCCGCTCGAAGAAGGCGAGCGTCGGACGATCGAGGCTGCCGTAGAGCACGACCGCCTCGCGCAACGGTTCGGCCTCGAGCTCCGGCTCGAAGAGAATCGGTTCCACTTCCGCTTCCGGCTCGGGTTCAGCCTTGAGGATGCGGGGCGCGGCGTTGGAGAGCGCCGCATCGGCGGCTTCGTAGACGATCTGTTCTTCGGCGTCGAGCTCGTAGATCGGTAGTTCGGCCGTGGGTATTTCGATCGGGATAAGCGGTTTTGGCTCAAAGAGCGCGCGGTCGGCCGCGGCGAGTTCGCCGGCGAATGCGCCAAGCGTGCCTCTCCGCTCGACCGTAAGCGGTCCGCCGCCAATGACGGCAGCGTCGCGCGCGCGCACTTGGGGGATGGTCAGCAAAGGCTTGGTGCCCATGCGGACGCCGACTTTCCATAACAGGGCAGCGCGGCTTCCGCCGGCGATGGCGGGCAGCGCTAGACCCGCTCCGAAAAGCTGGTCTGCCGTGCTGTCGTCGGCCGCGCGGCCATCGATCTGGAGTGATCCCAGACGATAGGTCACGCCTCCGGGCAGCGGTACTCCCGCAACCACACCGTTCGCGGGCGTCGCCCCTTCGTTTGCGATGCTCAGGGCGTAGGTGACGACCGTCCCGGGAATCACCTCGCCGGGCGGCGTGGCGGTCAGCGTCACGGCGAGCATCGCCCGCTGGGCGCTCGGCGCTTCCACCGGTTCTTCGATCCCGGGGGTTGAGTCGACGGCATACCGGCTTTCCCAAGCAACGCGCTCGGGCGCGACCAGGCCGAGGGAGGTGCGCTGCAACTCGAGCAGGCGCATGTCCGCGCTGGATTCGAAGTCGGGCTCGCGGTTCATGATGAGGAGCGCCGGGCGAACAGCCGGCTCAGGAGACTACGGGTCACCGGTCCATTGGCAGGTTCGGCCGCGTTGGTAGCGCCGATCTCGGTCCGCCCGATAACTGCGACCGGCCGCGGGGTGATGCCGCGCACGAGCATGGCGGAGCGAACGTGATCCTCATTGATCAGCGTGCTTGCACGATCGCAGGCCTCTTGCATTGCCGCGTGCGCAAGCATCGTCAGCCGGCGCGGCAGGCCGTCAGCCGCCTCGATCATCAGCGCGCGAGCGTCCGGGGTGAAGAATTGCCGCTCGGGCAGCAGACCGGCCTTGGAGAGGCGGAAATCGAGTACCGCCGAGGCCATCCCCGGATCCAGCCGTTCGAGGCGAATCCAGCCGTCGACGCGATCCTCGAGGTTGCCCTTGGCGCGAATGCGCTCGGCCAGCTCGCTTTGCCCAAAGAGCAAGATGTTGAGCAGTTTGCGCTGCGGCACGTGGTAATTGAGCAGGAGGCGCAGCGCCTCGAGGTTCTCATCGCTGAGGTTCTGCGCTTCGTCGATCGTGAGGACCAAGTTCCGCTTTTCGAGGATCGCCGTTTCGAAGAAGAAGTTCTTGAGCGCATTCTTGAGCGCGGCGCTCGAGCGCGGCGGAAGTGCGAGCCCGAAGACGCGGCCGATGGCGATGAGGAACTCCACCTCGGTTGCGAACGCCGGATCGAGGATCTTGGCGAGCACGACCTTGTCGTCCGCGAGGAGCTCCTGCTCGAGCGCTCCGCTTAGGCTCGTTTTGCCCGTCCCGGGGTCGCCGAGAATCACGGTCAGACCACGCGATGCGTCGACCGCGGCGTACAGACGCTCCTTGGCCTTGCGCAACGCGCCGAACTCACAATAGAAAAACGGGTCGGCGGTATCCAAGAACGGGTCGCGTTCGAGGCCGAAGAATTCAAAGTACCGTGACATAGCGCCACCGATAGGTTAGACCCACGACCCCAAAGTCATTGTGTCGTGCAGCAATCTGACGAGGACCTTACGTAGACGAGGTCGAGATAAGCACGAGATGTCCCGCCTCGACTATCTCGACGAGCTCGAAGCCCGCACGATCTTCATTCTGCGCGAAGCATTTTCGTGCGTGTCGCCGCTTGCCATGCTCTGGTCGATCGGCAAAGATTCGACCGCGCTGCTCTGGATGGTGCGCAAGGCCTTCCTTGGCGAAGTTCCTTTTCCGGTCGTGCTGCTCGACACCGGTATGGAGTTCGAGGAGGTCTACGCATTTCGCGATCGTTTAGTCGCGCAGTGGGAGCTCCCGGTCGCAAACGAAGCCTGCCCGCCGGAAAGCACCGTGGATCAAACGCTTCCGCCGGCGGCGCGGCACGCAGCGCGCAAGACGGCGGGGCTGCGCGCGCTCATCGCGCGTGAAGGCTACCGCGGGATCCTTCTGGGCATCCGGCGCGACGAACAAGCGATCCGGGCAAAAGAGCGGATCTTTAGCCCGCGCAACGCCGACGGATCGTGGGATCCGCGCTCGCAGCCGCCCGAATTGTGGGACTACTACGCCTACGACGTACCCGACGGCGCGCACGTGCGGATTCATCCTTTGCTGCACTGGACCGAATTGGACATCTGGCGTTACACGCTGCGCGAAGAGATTCCGTACGTACCGCTCTACTTAGCCAAAGACGGGAAACGCTATCGCTCGCTCGGTGAGAGCAACATCACCTTTCCGATCGCGAGCAATGCCGACACGCTGGAGAAGATCGTCGCCGAACTCGAGGTGACGCGCGAACCCGAGCGCGCCGGCCGCGCGATGGACAACGAGAGCGAAGATGCCTTCGAGCGTCTGCGCACCACGGGGTACATGTAAGCGTTGAAAAACGTTCGCATCGTGATGGTCGGCGACGTCGACGCGGGAAAGTCGACGATTCTCGGGCGTCTGCTCGTCGATCTCGGACTGGTGACGCCCGCAAAGCTCGAAGAACTCGAAACGTCGAGCAGCAAGCGTGGCGTGCCGATCGAGTATTCATTTTTGCTGGATGCGTTTCAACTCGAACGTGATCAAGCGATCACGCTGGACCTCACGCGTATCTGGGTGCGCACGGCTGATGCGGAATTCGTGTTCGTTGATGCTCCCGGCCACCGCGAGCTCATTCGGAACTTGCTCAGCGGCGCATCCGAAGTCGATGCGGCGGTCATGGTGGTCGCCGCCGATGAAGGCATCACGCAACAGACGCGGCGCCAGGCGCTGTTCTTACGGTGGTTCGGATTTGCCAACGTGCTGGTTGCGATCAACAAGCTCGACTTGGCCCGCGATCCGCGTGCGGCCTACGAGGCTCGCGCGGCGGAGGTGCGCGCGTTTCTCGAACAGCTCGGAATGCAGGCGCGCGCGATCGTGCCGGTTGCGGCGCGAAGCGGCGACGGAATCGTCAAGCCGGGACCGTTAACGGCGTGGTGGCAGGGGCCGACCTTGATCGAAGCGCTCGGCACGCTCGAACGCGTGCACGTTCGCGAAGACGGCCCGCTGCGCTTCGTGGTTCAAGACGTGTATCGACGCGAAGGAAAACGTCTGATCGCCGGGCGCGTCGAGAGCGGTATGCTCGAACGCGGCGAGCATCTCACGTTTTGGCCGCTGCAAACCGGTGCGCGCGTCGTGGCGATTCACGACTGGCCCGACGAAATCGAGAACGCCGCAACCGGCTCGTCGATTGCGGTCGAATTAGATGCGCGCGTCTTCGTGGATCGCGGAGCGGTCGGAAGCCGTGCGATTGACGCCCCCGAACTCGGTCACGTCGCGCAGACGACCATCGTGTGGCTCGGTGTCGATCCGGTGCACGCGGGTGAGCCGCTGCGCATGCGTCTGGGCGCACGCGAGATCTCGGTCACCTTGCAGCGTATCGAAGAAAGCATCGATCCCGATACGCTGGAGCCGCGCGAGGCGCAGGAACTGCGCAGCGGAGATGTGGGCGTGGTATCGCTGGTGTCGCGCGAACTCATCGCGGCCGACACCAATTTGGCCGAGTCGAGCATCGGCCGCTTCGTGCTCGTGCGCAACGGCGCGATCGTCGCAGGCGGCCAAATCGACGCCGTTGTCGGTCACAATCGCGGCGAGGGAGCAACCAACGTCGTCGCGATGACGTCGTCGGTCGAACGCAGCGAGCGAACGACGCGCAACGGACATGCGGGTGGCGTGTTCTGGCTCACCGGCTTGCCCAGCGCGGGAAAATCGACCGTGGCGATGGCGGTGCAGCGCATGCTCTTTGAACGGGGCCGGCAAGTGTACGTGCTCGATGGCGATACGCTGCGCACCTCGCTCAACGTGGATCTCGGCTTCACCGACGAAGACCGTTCGGAGAATGTGCGGCGTACGGCGGCGGTTGCGGGCGTCTTCGCCGATGCAGGCTTCATCGTGATCTGCGCCTTGATCTCGCCGTTCGCGGCCGACCGGGAGTTGGCGCGGGCTGCGTATCCTAATGGATTTCACGAGATTTACGTATCCTGCGACCTGGTCACGGCCGAAGGGCGTGACGTCAAGGGACACTACGGGCGCGCGCGGCGGGGTGAACTCGCGCACTTCACCGGCGTTTCATCGCCGTACGAAATACCAAAAACTCCCGAACTCGTGGTTGACACCGCGAGCCATCGCATCGAGGAGTCGGCGGCGCAGCTTCTCGAGTACGTCGAGGCGCATCTCGTCAAATGATTCAGATCGTTCTGATCGGCTTCATCGTGGGGTTGTGCATTTCGTACTCCGGTGTCGGCGCGGGATCGCTCACGACGCCGTTGATCGTGCTCTTTCTGGGATACGATGCGAGCACGGCAATCGGTTCGGACCTGCTCTTCAGCCTGGGCACGAAGATCGTCGCGTTTTTGACGCACATCCGCGCGCAAACCGTCAACTACGGTGCCTTGCTGTTCCTTTCAATCGGTGGCGTGCCCGGAGCAATCGCCGGCGTACTTATCACCGGGTGGCTGCACGCGCATCTGCCGCTCGGCGTGGTCAATCACGTGCTCAAGATCGCGCTTGGCGTTGCGCTGCTCGTTGCCGCCGCCGCGGTAGCCTTTACGCGTTCGGTTCCACCGGACAAGCAACCGCCGGCCGCGCCGCTTCCACACGTGCCCTTGATCGTCACCGGCCTCGTCGTCGGGACCCTGGTCAGCATCACGTCGATCGGAAGCGGATCGCTCACGCTGCCCCTTCTGTTGCTCGTGCTCTCGCAAGCGCAACTGCGTACCTTAGTGGGAACCGACGTGGCTTTCGCGGTGGTGCTTTTGGTCCCGGCGATTCTGGGGCACTTCAAGCTCGGCGACGTGAACGTGCGCCTGGCGATGCTGCTGCTCGCGGGGTCGATCCCCGGCGTGCTCATCGGCACGCCGCTGGCCAAGCGCCTGCCAGAGCGAGCGTTCCGTGTGGGCCTGGCGGGGATTCTGGTGATCGTGGGCGTGCGGCTGTTCTTCTAGGCGCCCCGGGCCGATACCAATAAGCGTGAATCAGTCGGAGCCGCCCGGCAAGCGCCGGATCATTTTCGTCCTCGGGATGCATCGGTCAGGCACGTCGCTGACCACCAACGTCCTGAGCGAGCTTGGCGTCGCGCTCAGCGACGACTTGATGCCCGCGACTCACGAGAACGCGCGCGGATATTTCGAGTCGCAGACGATCTCATTCTTGCAAGATCGTATTTTGGCGGCTTTCGGCATAGCGTGGGATACGCCGATGTCGATGCGCGCGCTTCCGCCGGAGTGGTGGAAGTCGCCGTCGATCGCGCCGCTGCGCGCGCAAATCGTCGCGTTCGTCAACGCGGAACTCGACAAGCATCCGCTCTGGGGGTTTAAGGACCCGCGCACCATGCGCATGTTGCCGATGTGGGATACGATTATCCCCGAACTCAATGCCGAGCCCACATATCTCTTGGTGACACGCCATCCGAACGAAGTTGCCGGCTCACTCCACGCGCGCGGAAAACTCGATCCGGTCATCGCTGAATTGCTCTGGCTGGAACACAACGTCGATACCTTGCTTGCGTGTCGCGAACGGATCGCGGCAATCGTCGATTACCAGGAGTGGATGAATCGGCCGCTGGAGCAAGGGCGCTACATGATCGATCGGGCCGGCATACCGTATTCGGGAACAGACGAGGAGCTCACCGCGTTGCTCGCGCGAGTGGTTGCGCCGGAGCTGCGCCACCACGCGCCGTCGAACGCATTCCACTTACCGTTCACGGGCCCGCTCTACGACGCGTTACTCAGGCGCGATCTGGCGGCAGCATTGAGTCTCGCCGACCTTTTCAACATCAGCCGAACGTTGACGAGCGCAGTTGCCGTACCAATGTATCGCAAGCTCGCGGAGTTGACCAAGGTCGCGAACCAGCGCGGTGCGCGGATCGCCGAGCTCGAGGCCCAAATCAAAACATCGCAACCTGTGCCGAGCGCGAGCATCGCCGAACCGAAGCTCTAGAGCTTTTGGACCGCGACTCCGAAGCTGGTCGCGATGATGAAGTTCTCGGGCAGTTGGCGCGCCTCAAACGCGGCGCGAAATTTGCGCGCACAATCGAACGTTGCTTGCGGCGTCGAGCAGTCGAAATGCCGCATCACTTGTGGCTCGATCGGGCGATCGTTGTATGCGGCGATGATGCGACAGTTGAGCGGCTCGAAGATGCTCAAGACTTGGTTAGCGGTGGTGTAGAAGAACTGGTCGAGCCCACCGTGAGGACGGTTGAAGCCGTCGAGCCATGACTTGCACAACTCTCGTTGCAAGAACGGTGGCCACGGAATTTCGTAGTGCGCTTCGAACGGGGCGCGATAGTCCGGGGCAAAGAGCACGAGATATCCGCCGCGCTTCGTGACGCGAAGCAATTCGCTGATGGTGCCGGCTGGGTCGGGCACATGCTCGATGAATTGATGGCCCAAAACGATGTCGAAGCGATCGGGATCGAACCCCGTAGCAGTCGCGTCGCCGTGCACCAAGCGGTCGTTCCATGACGGATCGAGTCCGAACGCGGCGATGCGCGCTGCGCCGACCGCCAACCGATCGACGTCGCTGTCGATGCCCCATGCATCGTGTCCCTGCTTGAGCGCCGCGGTGACGAACGAGCCGCTACCGCAGCCGGCCTCGAGCACGCTTCGAGGCACCGACCAAAAGCCGGGCGTTTGTATGACGGACGCAATCATATCGAAGAGCTTCGTCTGCCAATTCGGATCCAACGCCTTTACAAGCTCACGCTCGCGAATGGCATCGTCAAAGCCGAAAGCCGCTTGTCCTTTCGAAAGAAGAACTTGCATTTTTTCGCGCAATTCGTCCACAAGCTCGCCCCTAAGGTCCCTTTCCGACAAAGCCGATAAGAGCATAGTGATCCAGAGGTACGGCCGTTCGCAGGTCGGCGCGCGATGACCTTGACCATCGAGCAACTGCGCGATGCGATTACCGAATGTCTAGATGTCGAGGAGGGCGACGTACGGAAGTTCCTCGACTCGCCGGATCGTGATACGCGGTTGCTGGCAACGCTAGCGATCGCTCGCACTAAGATCCGCCAGGCGCTGTATGCGACGGCACGCCTTGCGAAAGAGCACAACTACCAGGATCAGGCGTCGGTCAGCGCCGTCGAACGCATCGCCACCTTATCCGATATCGACGAGCCGTTCATCGAAACGCTCAAGCAAATCGGCATCCAAGCCGCGGCGGCGGGCCGATTCGACGGAGCGATGCAGTACCTGCAATTGGCCACATCTCGCGGAGCGGTCTCGGGACAGCGGCGCGACAAGCGCTCGCGTCGGGTGATTGCCTATGGGCACGATCGGGAAATCGACGCTGCGATTGCATCGCTTGCGCGATTCTTTTCCGCACCGCTGCTGCGAGTTCCACCGATCGAGCCGTTCCGAATCGCGATCACCTGCTCGGCGGTTCAAGATGAAGACGGCCCTACCGTCGTGATCCTCAAGCGCGCCGAGCATTTCAAGCGCATGGGCATCGACGTCAGCGTGGTGTCGAGCGCCATCACCGGGAGTAGCCCGTCGAAGCTGCAGAAACTCGCCGAACTGGGCGTACCGTTCTTCCACCCGCCGACCGAGCCCATCAAGGAGCGCGTGGAGTGGCTCATCGCGCACTTTCAGGCAAACCCGGTTCACGCGATTTCGTGGACGACCTCGCTCTACGACAACGTTGGCAAGCTCGGCGCTACGATCGGGCTCGCGCCGGTCCAAGCTTGGGAGAATCGCAGTCTCGAACCGTTCATCGGGAAGTGGGATCTGATCTTCCAGGGCGTCGATCCGCGCCAAGAAGAGATCACCGAATGGCCGGGCTTGAGTAAGTACTACGGCAGCTCGGTTATGATGGGTGAAGAGATCGACGCAGCCTCGCCGCTTCCGCGGTCGTATCTCGGCGTACCCGACGATGCTGTCACGCTTGCGACGTTCGGCCGCATGGAGAAGTGCAACACCGACACGTATCTCGATGCGCTCTCGCTGATCCTGAGATCGGACCGCCGCGCATGGCTCGTCCTTGCCGGCCGCGACGGTCTCGACGCGGTAGCTTCGATGAAGCGACGTTTCGAGGCCGACGGAGTGTGGAATCGCGTGCGCTACTTGGGCCCGCGTCAAGCCGAGGCGCCGGCGCTCGCAAAGTCTATCGACATTTATTGCGACACGTATCCCTGGGTCGGCGGCCAATCGCTCCTCGACGCGATGCAGGGTGGACGGCCCATCGTCGGGATGCTTGCTGCCGAGGATGCCGCGCTCGATCCGACCGGCATGAGCTCGATCACGGCCGGCGGCCGATCGCTGCTCTCTGGTTCGATCGAGTTGGCGAAGGCCGGCGACGTACAGGATTACGCGCGTATCGCTCTGCGCTACATCAACGATCCCGTTTTGCGCGTGCGCGACGGTGGCATATGTTACGAACTCGCCTCGCGTGAGTGCAACGCGTTCGACAAATCAAAGGCATACGCGGAAGACTTGCGCGCGATCGCCATTCGGAAACTAGGAGTGACGCACACGCCTCGCTAGGCCGGCATTCCCTGTCGAAAGTACGCGCTCGCGCCCTCGCCCAAGTTGAAAAAGAGATCGAGAATCGTTACGCCGTGTTCGAACGGTCCGTGGAGCTGCGGGTATTCGCGATAGCCGTCATACGTCTTGAACTCCACGCCGACCCCGTGCTCGCGCCACAAATCCACGTCGAGATACCCCGCTGCGGCCGGCCCGGAGAGATACGTCGTCGCACCGATCTGCTCGCAAATCGCCAAGAGCCGTTCGTTTTTCCCCGCCTGGGCCGGATAATCGGTCGAACGTGAAAATTTCGTCGTGATGCCGAGACGTTCTGCGATCGCGCGAAGAAAGAGTTCGTTGACGTCGGTCAACAGCGGCCGCGTGGCGGCGCGCTCATAGAGCGCTTCGATCCACGGCCATTGATCCTTCGCATGAGCAGCGCGCGCATACGCGTGCCGCAGTGTCGCGAGGTGATCGGCTGCCCAATTGGAGTCGGCAACGCGAGCTTCGTTCATCGCTTGCGTATACTTTCCACTCACGTCGACGGGGATCGTGAGCCAGCGTAGCCCGTCCGCCGTCTTGATTTTGTTTCGGTTGCGCCAGTCGCGCCGCGTATATTGCACGTCGTCGAAAAGGACGAATTCGTCAACGCCGGCGATGAAGTCGAAATAGCCCTTCCAGGGAATGTAGTTGGACTGAATGATTCCGACGCGCTTTTCCAGGATCGCTTAGAAGTTCCGCAGTTCGCTGCTGCGTCGTTTCCGCGGGATCGGTCGCCGCCGCCTTGTAGACTCCGGCAGGGCCCGCGCTCCTTGAGCAATAGCGCACCGGCACCAATCACGCAATCCTCGGCCACGCTGATGTTGTCACGGAACGTGGCATTGACCCCGACGAAGCAGTTGTCGCCGATCGTGCAGCGGCCGGAGATGACTGCGTGACTGGCAATGAAGACATTGTTGCCGATCTTCGAGTGGTGACCGATGTGGTTGCCGCTCCAGAGCACGCAGTTGTTCCCGATCGATACGAACGGCTCGACGTTGTCTGCGAGGATCGAGGATCCCTCACCGTAGGTCGTTTCCGGCCGACGGTAGACCGAGTCATGAACGTAGGTCGGCGGCATCTCTTCTCCAAGCTGTTTCAACGAATAACGTTGCAGGCTTTCTCCGGACGGCGTTGACTTTGCTGTGCCGACGCAGCAAAGCTACGTATTCCTCGGTAGATGGGTGGTAAGGATTTTTTCAAGCGGAACCACCCGGCAGCCCCGAGAAGTTCAGGTTCAGGCGATGTAGTCTTCGTTCACGACAAACGCCTTGACGTCATCGTGGCTATCATCGCGCAGATATGGGAGGGCGACCTGGGCGAAATCGGTTGCTCCGGAAGAAGTCGAGGCTTTTCCCATACACGTACCGCCGGTGCGAAGCTGCGAACCGCCTGATAACCGTCATCTGGTGTTCGGGCACGATTGTTCTGAAAACGGAAGCCTGACGAGCCGATCGCTGATACTTTCGGTCACCGAGAAGTCGCCGCGAGCGCCGAGCCGGGCCGCGGCCTCCGAGCGATGGGAAGGACGTGTGCGTGGAAGACCGCATTCACGCCGTTGCGCTGAAGCTCGGCAAGGAAGCGCGTGCGCTCGGCGAGTGTGGGCAGAAGCGCCTGGAACCTGATGCGACTGCTCGCGGATCCGCAGGCGCGTGCAAAGCGTGACGCCGTTGGCGACCGCCCAATCGCGCAGGCCCTCGTGGTACCGTGCCAGGATTTCAGCTTGCTCGAGCGTTGGATTGATTTTCGCGTTGTTCCAACTGGGCCAGGAGAAACGCTGCGAGCAAGTCGCTTCGAAGACGTCCTGGGCTCGAGACCTAAATCAACCACCGTATATTTGTCGACTGCTCCGCAAAGAAGCCGCCGTTGACGTTTCGCTACTCCCTTGTCACGGATGATCAACGCAATCCATGAATCGAGCATCGTTGACGACGAGCGCGCCGCCTTCACCGCAAGTGAAGTTCTTCGTCTCATGAAAGCTTTTACGTCACAGAACGGCCCCGAATGTGCCGAGTTGTTTTTCGCGATAGGTCGCGAAAGAGTAGGTTGTCGGCGTCCTCGATAGGGACCCGGCCATAACGCCGCGCAATGTCAGACGATCCAGTTCCATCGCGCACGCGACACCGGGTAATTGCGACAGGATCGCCTTCGCGTTCCTTTGGCGTGATAGCCGCTTCAAGATAAACGCTCGTCGATGTTCAGCGTATCGGGCCGCACGTCGGGCAAAAACCGCAACAGCGCAGCGCGACGCGAAGGCATAAGCGTTAACGAAGCAACCTGGAGGCGCGGATTCACTTCATCGCCCGGTTTGAAGATGGGCGGATAGCGCACTGGTTTCGAGCGCATGGCGTCCGGTCTGACCGGTCGTAGAGCAGCCTGCGGGTGCTCCGAGTGCGCCCTCGAGGAGCGCCTGACCGTTTGGTGAATGGACCGTCGCCCGAAATGTGCCAATTGGCGATGGCTTGCGCGATATGCCTGCTCGTTGCCGACGAAGGAGGCCTTGTTGAACGGAATAGCCACTACGCACCGGGTCCGGGGAGTACTCATCGTTCAGATTATCGGCCGCCGAGCGGGATATCCTATACGCAACGCATTCCTACCGTGGCACGATGTCGTCCCAGCGCACCACCTGGCGTACCCCCGCGCTTGCAACGTGGCCTCGAGCGTGCTCTGGACGGCGGGCCGAACGGCCAGCAGTATCAGGCTTGGTTTGAGGCTTTGCGCGTCCACGACGAGCAGAGATCGCCGAAGCAGTAGATCTGTCCGGGGCGTCGAAGAAGCGGCGCAACGGACAACCCCCGCGACCAGGCGAGCAGAACGTCGGCGCGTGATCGGCCGCTTCGCCGGCTACCGAACGCGACCTCGCGCTTTCCGATGCGCTGGGTCAAAATGTCGTCGAGCGATCACCATCCGTCAACTACTTCGCGGTGGGATCGTTCGACGGCCATGGGGCGCCCTCGCGCCACGGCCGCGCACGGCGACGGCAATTTGAAAGAATCCGAGCTCACGCGGAGCGGGCTCTGCGCGCTCGATCGCAAGTCCCGCAGCGGCAAACAGCGCCGCCACAGTGCGGGATGTAGCGAGTGAAGGTGATCACCGAACGAACCTCGCTGTTCGGTAGCGTCGCTCCGGACAGACGTCGCAACGCGATCGCCGTGCGAGGCGAGTGCGCGCAGACCTCGAGCGGCGAAGCCGTGTGCTCGATGACGTTCACCGCGAAGGCGAGTGCGGTGCGCGGCGCGCCCGCCGGGAGCTCGCGCAGGTATCCGGGTTACGTCCGATCCGGCCACTCGTGCCGGTACGGCAGCGCCCGGCGCCGGCTCGACCCCGCTCATTGCCGCGTCGACCAATGCTCGTGCAGCGCGAGCGACGGCGAGCAGTTGCCGCTCCCGCTTCGAAACAAGAAGCAGGCGTAGCAAGGATCGTGGCAAGCCACTCGCGCGTACCCCGCTTGCCGTCGGGCCTCTTCGACTCGGCCTGGTTCGTGGGCGTACAGTTTGTAGTTCGCATCGAAGAGATTCGCAACGCCGCCGGATCCACGCCGTCGAATCGCACCGCACGTGCGGCAACACCACTTGTCGAGCGGCTCGGAAACAACGCGAAGATCGCTTGCGATACACCGATCGGGTTGTGGATCGACCAAACGGTCGAACGGATTCCCCGGCGGATGGCGCGGATCACGCGCGTACTGTTCGAGGAGCGATGGAAGGAATCCTCGCACGCGCGTCACCAAACTTTGCGGGCGTGCGATTTCTCGGTGCGACATTCGCCGCGATTCGGCTGCGTGCTCAATCCGACGGGTCGTACTCCATCGATGCAAACGCATGCCGCATTACCCGTCGTCACGTCGGTTTCGGCCGGCGACGCGCGCTTACTCGTCGGGGGACGTGATGGCGGGGCGTGGGCGATCGGGATTCGTCGATCTTTCGATTCGAGACGCGCGCGTCGTCGCGGTCGCCCCGGACCCCAGTCGTACGTTGGAGAGCTGGGTACGTTCGACGATCAGCGTGGCGCCCTCCCGTCGTGCATGATCAAGATCGGTGCCCGCTGGTTTTTCTACTACACCGGCGTGATGTTGGGCCAAACGGTTCCCTTCTACTATGCCGTCGGCGTTGCCGTGAGCGACGATGGAGAACATTTCAAAAAGGTGTCGCAAGCGCCGATCCTCGATCGAAATGACGTGGATCCATACTTGGTCGCGAGCCCCTACGTGCTCTACGACGAAGGCCGCTATCGCATGTGGTACATGTCGGGCGTGCGCTGGACGATGGAAGACGGCAAGCCCAAGCATTACTATCACATTCGCTATGCCGAAT
>CAWIZU010000014.1:0-23056 GCA_963840635.1 Vulcanimicrobiota bacterium
CGCCCATTGGTCAGGTGCGCTGGGCTACGGACGCGGAGGCGCTGCAATGCGCTCGCGAACTCACCGAAGTGCGGGGCGAGCGATACGTTGCCTTCGTTCGAGCAGATACCGTGCCCGAACCGGGATGGCTTGATGAGTTGCTTGCGCGCGTGACGACGCCGATTAGCGCCGCTGCAGCCACGTTTGCCGAAGGCGTCGAGCGCGATCCGCACGAGCCGCTCGTTGCCAGCGATGCGCGTTGCGTATTGTTGCGCATGGTGCAGTTCCCGCAGGGACTCGAGTTCCGCGATTGCGGTACGGTCGACGCGTCGATGGTCGATCTTCTTACCCGAGCGTTGCAGCTTGAACGAGGGACTATCGGCGTGCGACCCCTTGCGACGATGGGACCGACCGCTCATCCCGACGTTTTTGCGCGTGATCCGGCGGCGATCGAGCGGATGCTTCGGGCTCGCCCGCCGTTCGAGCGTGGTCTTGTTTCGATCGTCACGCTGAGCTGGAACGCGCCGGAATTCACAATGAAGGCTTTGCAGTCGATTCGAGAGCAGACGGCCGAGCCGTATGAAGTCATCGTGGTCGATAACGGTTCCGGTCCCGAGACGCTCAAGGCCCTCGCGACGATCGATGATCCTCATGTGCGCATCATCTACAACAAGACCAATCGCGGATTTGCCGGAGGAAACAACGACGGTATCGCCCACGCGCGCGGCGATTACGTGATTCTGCTCAACAACGACGTCATCGTGACACCTGGTTGGGCCGACGGCCTGGTCGATGCGTTCCGGCGCTTGCCGGGGCTCGGCATTTCGGCGCCGCGGAGCAACCTGGTCGCGGGCGACCAGCAGTTGGCCAGCGTTCAATACCGCGATGAAGCGGAGATGAGCGCGTTTGCGCTAGAGCGCCGGCGTGAGTTCGCGGAAAAGGGATACATCACCGACCGCGCCATCGGCTTTTGTTGGTGTATCAGCCGCGAGGTACTCGACCAGGTCGGCGCGCTCGACGAGCGCTACGCATTCGGAAATTTCGAGGACGACGATTATTGCATGCGCGTCCGCGCCGCGGGTTATTGGATCTATGTCTGTGACGACGTGTTTATCCACCATTTCGGGAGCCGTTCGTTTGCCGCCAACAACGTAGATTACATGGCGACGATGAACGAAAATTGGGCGCGCTTCGCAAAGAAATGGGGCTTGAGCGGCCCGCTGCCCTCACAAGGTTATCGCGGCGGCCAGGCGCATGCGCGCGGGTTCGTTCGCTCGCAGCACTATTTGGCGTTTCCGCCCGCCCGAGACGCGAGTGTGGCCGAAGCGGCCGCCGTCGCTACGCTCGATCGGGAGACGAGCTTCGCGAGTGCGAAGGCGCTGTTCGGTATCGCGGTCCGCAGCGAAGCGGACTGGAACGTGGCAGCCCAGTTTATACGGCGCTTCGCGCTTGCGTTCAAACTCGACGACGGTGTGCAACTTTCGATCGGCGCCTTCGGTGACCCAAGTGCGCACACGATTGCGTCGCGGGTCGAGCGCATCTTGGAGAAGGCCGGCGTGAAGCCGGAGGCGTGCGCGGATATCGACATCGCCGATTACGATGACGAAGCAGAGTGGACCGAGCTCGCCGGCGACGCGCGATTCGTAGATATCACGTCGCTGACCGACCGTAGTCCCAGCGCTCTGCGGCGCGTTGTAAAGGACGCTACCGCGTGAGGCGGCATGCATTGCTCTCGCGTTTTGCGCCCTTTCTCGAACAGGGCCGCTTCGCGCGGGTCGTCGGCGCGCCGTTCTTGATTGCGGCTCGCTTACAGCCGTCGTTTTATCCTTGGGGCGAGGGCTGGATCGATCTCGTCTTTTCGCGTGACGGCGAGATTGCGCTCGTGCCGTTCGTTCAAATCGACGCACCGATGGTTTACGTGCGTGAAGCCAGCCCCTTTATTTGGCCGTCGTGGCTTCCGCTCGAGGCCAAGGCCGTCGCGGGTCTGGAAGCACTGATCGAACCCTGGCTGCTCGCGCATACGCTGCTCGGCTCGCTCGATGAAGAGATCGTTTCGTTCTTTACCGACGATGCACAGCTGCGGGCGACCTTCCAGGCCGCTCGAGCCGCGCGCTTCCTTTGCGCAATCAATGCCGATGAGCTGCTTACCGATGCGGCGCCGTACGTGTACGCGCAGCGTTTTGCGGTAGGCAAACGAGTCGGTATTTCGTCACCGGACGGCGCCTTCGGTGCTTCGATGCTCGCCCGTGTCGCGAACACTGTGCACGCGGACCTCGGCGATGCCGAACGCAATGCGCTCGCGCAAACCTGGTACGGGATCGGACTCTATGGCGAGATTCCGCACGCGTCGTTCGACGTCGAGATCTCGGCGGCGGCGGCGAACGGTGTCGCCGCCTCGATCGCGCTGGAATCGCCGACGCAAGGCGCGACCGCGGTGTCGTTCACGCGCCCCGTCTTCCCACTTTTGACATCGTCGTTCGATATCGCGGATGCCGAGACGGTGCGGGAATTTTACGTTCAAGCCCGCGAACCAATTTTGCGCGCGAACCGGTTGACGGATGCGCCCGTGATCGGAGGCTCGGCCGGGCGCATCGCAATCGTGATCCGTGACGATGGGCTGATCGCACCGGAAGCCGACGTCGACCAGGCACGCGCGCTCGCCGCGGCGCTCTGCGAACAAGGATTCGACGCACGCCTGACCGTTGCGTCGGCCGCCCGCGCGGAAGGTTGCGACTTGATCCACCTCTTCGGACATCGCCACGTTGCGCAGTTCGACTACATCCTCGACGAGGCAAAGCGTCTCGACGTTCCAGTGGTCGCCACGCCGCTCTTGGATGACTTCGGCAATGAGTCACTGTGGGGAACCGCCGCCATCCGTACGATGCTCTCCGGCACCCGAGACCAGGCAACCCAGCAAACGATCGAACGCGGTCTGGCCGCGCGACTGGTCCTAACCGACGCTGCGTCCGAGCGTGGAAAGCCGGCCTATGACGAACAATTGCTGCAGCGGATGTTCGCGCAGTGCCGCGCGGCAATTTTCGCGACTCGCGTTGAGGAAGCGCAGGCGCGTTCGCGCTACGGATTTTCCGGTTCGTCGCGGCTGATGCCCTGCGTACCGGCTCAAGCCGTGAGTCCCGAGCCGATTGGCGCGCTGTGCGGAGCGGATGAATATATCCTCGTTCACGCGGCTGTGGAACCCCGCGCCAATCAGTGGATCAGCGCACGCGCAGCGGCGGCAATCGGCGCGACGTGTGTTTTGGTCGGGACGGTCGAGCATGTCGAGTACTACCAAAGCGTGATTGAAGCCGCCGGCCACGGCTTGATCTGGCTCCCGGAAGAGGGCCTGACCGCCGGACAGCTGGAGGCGCTTTACGCCGGCGCTCGGATCTATGCGGATTTTTCTTGGGCGGGGCACGGCGCCGCGCGATTGGTGCGCGCCGCCGCGCACGGCACCGTCCCGGCCATGTCGGCCTCCCTCGGCCTGGCCGAGCTTTGGCCCGAACTCACGGGGGGCGCCGACCCAGCGTCGCTGGATAGCGCGATTGCCGTCATGCGGCAGGCCTGGATGCGGGCTCCGGCCATCGGCTACCAAATCGCCGAACGGACCGTCGCGCTGTGCGACCCTCTTCGGGCGCTCCAGGCCGTGCTGGGTGCCTACGCGGAAGCGGCCGGGGTCAAGGCCGGCTAATATCGTCCCTCGTGCCGGTCGAAAACACTAGAAGCGGGAGAAGGATTGCAAAACATGGACGTTCCCACCGTCGCTCCGGCCACGACCGGCCAGAGCGGAGGGGTTGCCTCAACTACGGAGGTTGCTGCTGCGCCACAGGCGCCCGCGATCTCTTCGGGTGCGTCATCCGCCCCGCAACCCAAGTCGCCTGTCAACGAATCGACGATTGCCGCCGCAGTCGCCAAAATCTACAATGTTTCGTCCGGTTCGTCCGGCCCGCCGCAGCTCGCGATTTCATATAAATACGTGAGCCAGCTTCAGTTAGTTGTGACCGTTTTCACCAATCCGCAGACGGGTGAAGAGGTCGCGCAGTTTCCGCCGCAAGAGCTGATTGGTTTGGCCGAATTCTTCGACCAAATCGACGGCGTCACACTCGACCGGAAGGTCTAAAGGATCCTGTGTCAAGCGATAGCACCGTCTACGGCACCACCGCCCCGATCTCGTTTCCCGGGATCGTTTCCGGTATCGACTATAACGCGATCATTTCCAAACTGACGCAATTGAGCCTTGCGCCGACGACGCTGCTCAACGCGCAGATTGCCACGCTCAACAACGCCAATAGTGAATTGATCAAGATCAGTAATCTGATCTCGTCGGTGCAGAATGCACTTGGCAATCTTTCGAATCCCGACCTGTTCTCGACCTATCAGGCGAGTTCGGGGGATAGTTCGGCCCTGTCGGCGACCGGAATTCCGGGCGTAACGGCAACGCCCGGCCTTTATACGATCGACAGCGTCAAGGCGGCGACGAATACCTCGATCCGCTCGAGCACGAGCGCCGGACACTCGATTACGGACACGATCACCACCGGAACCTATGCCGGCGACGCCTCCGATACCGTGCCGCTCGCGTATTCGTACGCCAGAGTCGTACCGACGAACGGCGCCAATGGAAGTGGGTCGGTGACGGTCGACGGCGTGTCGATCTCCTACAACGTCGATTCGCAGTCGCTCGATCAGATTTTGCATAACATTACGACGCAAGTTGACTCGAACGCGGATGCCGGTTTCCTTGCAACCCTGGTGAACGGCGTCGTCGACTTTACTTCGAGCGACCAGCAGATTTCGCTCGGTAGTAACCAGGATCAAGGGAACTTACTCAACGTGCTTCAGTTGAGCAACGCGCAGTTGATCAACAGCGGCAGTGGCGGCTCGATAACGGGGACCGCGAATGTCGGCGGAATCAATCCCGACTCGGACTTCAATTCCGGCGACGCCGCCGGTTTCGTGACGCCGGTGACCGCTGGAACCTTCACGATCAACGGTGTGAAGATCAGCGTATCGACCAGCCAGAATCTCACCGACGTCCTCAACGCGATCAACAGCAGCACGGCCGGGGTTACCGCGGTCTTCAACTCGGTAACCGGACAGATTCAACTGACGAACGCCAATTCGGGGCCGCAGAGCATCGTGCTCGGCGCAGCTGGCGACACCAGCAATTTCCTGACCGCGGCCGGCCTGACGGCAGCCAGCGGTGCCAAGACCACGGTGGGTCAGCAATCGGCGGTTACGGTGCAGAATCCCGACGGCACGTCGAGCACCTACTACAATAACTCGAACACCGTCAGCGACGCGCTCCCAGGGCTATCGCTCTCGATCACGGGCAACACCACGGATCCGTTCACGCTCAATGTCACTCAGAATACGACGCTGCTGGTCTCGACGCTCCAAGCCTTTGTGTCGACCTATAATGCGGCCGTAAACGAGATCAACACGGCCACAGCGCCGCCGATCGTGCTTGCGATCCAGCCCGGAACGAACGCGACGGCGCAGTCGGTTCCCGGCGGCGTTCTTTGGGGCAATTCCGACGTGGGGTCGATCGTTTCAGAATTCGAAAACATTGTCGGCGGCTTCCTCGGCACGGACAACAAGTATAATTCGCTCGCGCAGGCCGGTCTATTGCTCAGCAGCACGTTCACCACGGTGCAAGCGACGAGCATCGACCAGCAAGGCGGACCGAATAGTTCTCCCGTTCAGAACGAGACGGTCGAGGGGGCGAATGGAACGCTCGCGCCGCTCAACGTTTCGGCCTTCTTGCAAGCATATGCGAGCAATCCTAACGCCGTGCAGAACCTAATCGTCGGCGCAAACAGTCTCACGACTCAGCTTGGCGAATATTTAGCCGGCGTAACCGGCAGTCCGACGCTGCTTAACGCGGGCCCGGTCGGCAATGTGCCGGCGGTGTCGCTGATCCAAAACTTCGAAAACGGCAACACCGACACGATCACGAATCTGCAGCAGCAGGTTTCACAAATTACCGATGAGGCCAATCAGCAGGCCACGTCTCTGCGTGACGGCTTCGTCGCGAGTGAGACCGCAATCGCCGGATTGCAAGCAGAACAGCAGGAGTTGGCGTCGGTCTTCGGCTTCTCGACTACCAGCAGCAGCTCGTCCAGCTCGGGTGCGTAGCGACAGCCATGCGGAAGAATAACGAACAGACCTATCTCGAGACCTCGATCCTCACGGCTGCGCCGGAAGACCTGATCGTCAAGATCTTTGACGTGTTGATCATCGCCTCACAGCAGGCGCATGAGAAGTTGTTGAACGAGCGCGACGACATCGAGGGGATCCACAAAGCGCTGTTGCGCGCCCAACGTGCGTGTACCGTGCTGATGAGTTCACTCAACATGGAAATCGGCGGTGAACTTTCGGACAACCTCCTCCGCGTCTACGGCTTTTGGCACAAGGAACTCGTGATGGCCAACATGCGTAAGGACCCCGAGCGAGTCGAACGCATTCTTGGCTACGCTCGGGAATATCGCGAGACGTGGAATACCGCGGTGACGCAGTTCAAAGCGCAGAAGCGCGCGGAAAAGCATCTCTCGGGAGGCGACGGTCTAACGTCGACGTTCGCTGCCGTTGGCTAGCGCGGTGCTGGATGAAGTGCGTTCGAGCGTTTCTCTGCTCGAATCGCAGTGCAAAGATCTTGGTCCGCTGATCGACCGCTGCGATTGGAGCGGCTTCGGGCGCTTGCTCTCGGAAATGGGACGCGCGCGCCACGTCGTGATGAACGCCTGGAACGCGGCGCAGCCGGAACGTACGCCTGAGTTTGACGAGGAAATCGCTACACGCGTGCGCCGCGTGTTGGAGTACCGCGAGTGGCAGCTCAAGCGTCTCGAACGCTTCCGCGACGAAACCAGTGGCCGCTTGCAGCTGATCTCTCGTTGGAGATCATATGCGCGCTCGGTTGCCGGCAAACGCCGCAATCAGGCCGCGCTCTTCAGCGACGTACGATAGGTTTTAGCTAACGACGATATATTCCAAGCTCGCGCGCACGTGGGTCTCCGGCCCGGCGGGCCGGCTTTCGCCCGCGTCGACCAGCGCGGGTCGCCCATCGACGAGCGCAGCCATGCGCCGGCGCCGGGTCGCTTCGGGCGGTTCCGGCGTTGACGGAGCGATGACCTTCGTTTGACGGTCGTAATGCCCGCACCGAACGGACGGCTCGAGCAACACGCGGTGACCAGCGCTGCGCAAGCGAGCGCAGAACAGATAGTCTTCGTTGCAAATTCGTACGCGCCCGGCAGCACGCTCGACGAACACGTGCGCCGGAAAATAGGGCGGCATCAGATCGCGTAATGCAGCCACCCGAATGGCCACACATCCAAAACCGACGCCGTCAACGGCGATCGGCTCGCGATCGAACGCCGGTATAACCGCCGTTCGCGTGTCATGTTCGTCCCATTCGTCAACGACCATCGGACGAAAGCTGTCGCGCGAATAGTACAGCGCCCCGGCGAGTGCCGCGCTTTCGTTCGCGTCAAGAGCGGAGCACAGCCCGATCAGCGCATCGTTGGGTAACACCATGTCGTCATCGCACATGACCACGACGTCGGCGTTGAGTTCCAGCGCTCGCTCGACGATCAGATCGCGCTGCGCCGGGACGTAGTTCCCCGTTACGACGATGCGCTCGAACTGCTCGACCGACGGCGGCAACGTGAGTTGGCCGACACTTTGCAAAAAGGGCGCGGCCGGTGAGCCCGCACTTGGGATCCCGAGAAGCAGTTTCAATTCGCGAGTGCGGCGGCCAAGGCTGCGAGCAGTACGCGAGCCGCAGCGTCGAGGGCCACGTCGGTCTGAAAGAGCACGCCGGTCGTACGATCGATGCGCAGGCGTACGAACAGCTTTTGCAGCACGGTCATCGAGTGCTGCGCGTACGAACGTAGCGCATTATCGATGGCAGCCGCACGCGCGTCGTCGTCGAGCAGCGCGCGCTGCGCTTGGAGGGCGAGCGTGAGCTGCCGCGCTTTGACGAAATCCCAGCGGTCGCGTTCTTCAGCGATCTTGCGCACGACGACCAAGGCGGGCTCGTGCAGTTCGTTGCAAAGTGCGATGCGGTCGGCGCCGGGCGACGCCACGGGACGGACGGGACGAGGCGCGATCGCGTCGATGCCGGCAACCAGTTTGCCGGCGTACTCGCCGATCGGTTCTTTCTTGCCGAGCTTTTCGTGCAGCGAAACGCGGTGAAGAATCTGCGACTGCGCCGCGAGGTGCGCTTTGAGCCCCAGGTCGTCGTTCCCGTCGGCATCGACCGCACACGCCAGCGCGCTTGCGAAGATGCAATGTTGGAGAATCGTCGGTTCTTTCGATCCGTTGAACACGCGCTCGAAGAATGCGAGCGTCGGGCGATCGAGCGTGCCGTAAAGCACGACGGCTTCCCGCAGCGGTTCGGCTACGAGCTCCGGCTCGGGAAGAATCGGCGCTGGTTCCGGTTCCGGTTCGGGCGCGTCCTTGAAGACGGGCGCCGCGGCGTCGGAGAGGGCCGCGTCGGCCGCTTCGAAGACGAGTTGCTCTTCGGCATCAAGCTCGTAGATCGGCAGCTCGGCGGTGGGTATTTCGACCGGGATCAACGGTCTGGGTTCAAAGAGCGCGCGATCGGCCGCGGCGAGCTCGCCGGCGAAGGCGCCGAGGGTGCCTCTGCGCTCGACGGTAAGCGGTCCGCCGCCAATGACGGCAGCGTCGCGCGCGCGCACTTGGGGGATGGTCAGCAAAGGCTTGGTGCCCATGCGGACGCCGACTTTCCATAACAGGGCAGCGCGGCTTCCGCCGGCGATGGCGGGCAGCGCTAGACCCGCTCCGAAAAGCTGGTCTGCCGTGCTGTCGTCGGCCGCGCGGCCATCGATCTGGAGTGATCCCAGACGATAGGTCACGCCTCCGGGCAGCGGTACTCCCGCAACCACACCGTTCGCGGGCGTCGCCCCTTCGTTCGCAATGCTCAGGGCGTAGGTGACGACTGTCCCGGGAATCACCTCGCCGGGCGGCGTGGCGGTCAGCGTCACGGCCAGCATCGCCCGCTGGGCGCTGGGCGCTTCGACCGGTTCTTCGATCCCGGGGGTTGAGTCGACGGCATACCGGCTTTCCCAAGCAACGCGCTCGGGCGCGACCAGGCCGAGGGAGGTGCGTTGCAACTCGAGCAGGCGCATGTCCGCGCTGGATTCGAAATCGGGCTCGCGGTTCATGATGAGGAGCGCCGGGCGAACAGCCGGCTTAGAAGACTACGGGTCACCGGTCCATTGGCAGGTTCGGCCGCGTTGGTAGCCCCGATCTCGGTCCGTCCGATAACTGCGACCGGCCGCGGGGTGATGCCGCGTACGAGCATGGCGGAGCGAACGTGATCCTCATTGATCAGCGTGCTTGCACGATCGCAGGCCTCTTGCATTGCCGCGTGCGCAAGCATCGTCAGCCGGCGCGGCAGGCCGTCAGCCGCCTCGATCATCAGCGCGCGAGCGTCCGGGGTGAAGAATTGCCGCTCGGGCAGCAGACCGGCCTTGGAGAGGCGGAAATCGAGTACCGCCGAGGCCATCCCCGGATCCAGCCGTTCGAGGCGAATCCAGCCGTCGACGCGATCCTCGAGGTTGCCCTTGGCGCGAATGCGCTCGGCCAGCTCGCTTTGCCCAAAGAGCAAGATGTTCAGTAGCTTGCGCTGCGGCACGTGGTAATTGAGCAGGAGGCGCAGCGCCTCGAGGTTCTCATCGCTGAGGTTCTGCGCTTCGTCGATCGTGAGGACCAGGTTCCGCTTTTCGAGGATCGCCGTTTCGAAGAAGAAGTTCTTGAGCGCATTCTTGAGCGCGGCGCTCGAGCGCGGCGGAAGTGCGAGCCCGAAGACGCGCCCGATGGCGATAAGGAACTCCACCTCGGTTGCGAACGCCGGATCGAGGATCTTGGCGAGCACGACCTTGTCGTCGGCGAGGAGCTCCTGTTCGAGCGCTCCGCTTAGGCTTGTTTTGCCCGTCCCGGGGTCGCCGAGAATCACGGTCAGACCACGCGATGCGTCGACCGCGGCGTACAGACGCTCCTTGGCCTTGCGCAACGCGCCGAACTCACAATAGAAAAACGGGTCGGCGGTATCCAAGAACGGGTCGCGTTCGAGGCCGAAGAATTCAAAGTACCGTGACATAGCGCCACCGATAGGTTAGACCCACGAGCGCAAAGTCATTGTGTCGTGCAGCAATCTGACGAGGACCTTACGCAGACGAGGTCGAGATAAGCACGAGATGTCCCGCCTCGACTATCTCGACGAGCTCGAAGCCCGCACGATCTTCATTCTGCGCGAAGCATTTTCGTGCGTGTCGCCGCTTGCCATGCTCTGGTCGATCGGCAAAGATTCGACCGCGCTGCTCTGGATGGTGCGCAAGGCCTTCCTTGGCGAAGTTCCTTTTCCGGTCGTGCTGCTCGACACCGGTATGGAGTTCGAGGAGGTCTACGCATTTCGCGATCGTTTAGTCGCGCAGTGGGAGCTCCCGGTCGCAAACGAAGCCTGCCCGCCGGAAAGCACCGTGGATCAAACGCTTCCGCCGGCGGCGCGGCACGCAGCGCGCAAGACGGCGGGGCTGCGCGCGCTCATCGCGCGTGAAGGCTACCGCGGGATCCTTCTGGGCATCCGGCGCGACGAACAAGCGATCCGGGCAAAAGAGCGGATCTTTAGCCCGCGCAACGCCGACGGATCGTGGGATCCGCGCTCGCAGCCACCCGAATTGTGGGACTACTACGCCTACGACGTACCCGACGGCGCGCACGTGCGGATTCATCCTTTGCTGCATTGGACCGAATTGGACATCTGGCGTTACACGCTGCGCGAAGAGATTCCGTACGTACCGCTCTACTTAGCCAAAGACGGGAAACGCTATCGCTCGCTCGGTGAGAGCAACATCACCTTTCCGATCGCGAGCAATGCCGACACGCTGGAGAAGATCGTCGCCGAACTCGAGGTGACGCGCGAACCCGAGCGCGCCGGCCGCGCGATGGACAACGAGAGCGAAGATGCCTTCGAGCGTCTGCGCACCACGGGGTACATGTAAGCGTTGAAAAACGTTCGCATCGTGATGGTCGGCGACGTCGACGCGGGAAAGTCGACGATTCTCGGGCGTCTGCTCGTCGATCTCGGACTGGTCACGCCCGCAAAGCTCGAAGAACTCGAAACGTCGAGCAGCAAGCGTGGCGTGCCGATCGAGTATTCATTTTTGCTGGATGCGTTTCAACTCGAACGTGATCAAGCGATCACGCTGGACCTCACGCGTATCTGGGTGCGCACGGCTGATGCGGAATTCGTGTTCGTTGATGCTCCCGGCCACCGCGAGCTCATTCGGAACTTGCTCAGCGGCGCATCCGAAGTCGATGCGGCGGTCATGGTGGTCGCGGCCGATGAAGGCATCACGCAACAGACGCGGCGCCAGGCGCTGTTCTTACGGTGGTTTGGATTTGCCAACGTGCTGGTTGCGATCAACAAGCTCGACTTGGCCCGCGATCCGCGTGCGGCCTACGAGGCTCGCGCGGCGGAGGTGCGCGCGTTTCTCGAACAGCTCGGAATGCAGGCGCGCGCGATCGTGCCGGTTGCGGCGCGAAGCGGCGACGGAATCGTCAAGCCGGGACCGTTAACGGCGTGGTGGCAGGGGCCGACCTTGATCGAAGCGCTCGGCACGCTCGAACGCGTGCACGTTCGCGAAGACGGCCCGCTGCGCTTCGTGGTTCAAGACGTGTATCGACGCGAAGGAAAACGTCTGATCGCCGGGCGCGTCGAGAGCGGTATGCTCGAACGCGGCGAGCATCTCACGTTTTGGCCGCTGCAAACCGGTGCGCGCGTCGTGGCGATTCACGACTGGCCCGACGAAATCGAGAACGCCGCAACCGGCTCGTCGATTGCGGTCGAATTAGATGCGCGCGTCTTCGTGGATCGCGGAGCGGTCGGAAGCCGTGCGATTGACGCCCCCGAACTCGGTCACGTCGCGCAGACGACCATCGTGTGGCTCGGTGTCGATCCGGTGCACGCGGGTGAGCCGCTGCGCATGCGTCTGGGCGCACGCGAGATCTCGGTCACCTTGCAGCGTATCGAAGAAAGCATCGATCCCGATACGCTAGAGCCGCGCGAGGCGCAGGAACTGCGCAGCGGAGATGTGGGCGTGGTATCGCTGGTGTCGCGCGAACTCATCGCGGCCGACACCAATTTGGCCGAGTCGAGCATCGGCCGCTTCGTGCTCGTGCGCAACGGCGCGATCGTCGCAGGCGGCCAAATCGACGCCGTTGTCGGTCACAATCGCGGCGAGGGAGCAACCAACGTCGTCGCGATGACGTCGTCGGTCGAACGCAGCGAGCGAACGACGCGCAACGGACATGCGGGTGGCGTGTTCTGGCTCACCGGCTTGCCCAGCGCGGGAAAATCGACCGTGGCGATGGCGGTGCAGCGCATGCTCTTTGAACGGGGCCGGCAAGTGTACGTGCTCGATGGCGATACGCTGCGCACCTCGCTCAACGTGGATCTCGGCTTCACCGACGAAGACCGTTCGGAGAATGTGCGGCGTACGGCGGCGGTTGCGGGCGTCTTCGCCGATGCAGGCTTCATCGTGATCTGCGCCTTGATCTCGCCTTTCGCGGCCGACCGGGAGTTGGCGCGGGCTGCGTATCCTAATGGATTTCACGAGATTTACGTATCCTGCGACCTGGTCACGGCCGAAGGGCGTGACGTCAAGGGACACTACGGGCGCGCGCGGCGGGGTGAACTCGCGCACTTCACCGGCGTTTCATCGCCGTACGAAATACCAAAAACTCCCGAACTCGTGGTTGACACCGCGAGCCATCGCATCGAGGAGTCGGCGGCGCAGCTTCTCGAGTACGTCGAGGCGCATCTCGTCAAATGATTCAGATCGTTCTGATCGGCTTCATCGTGGGGTTGTGTATTTCGTACTCCGGTGTCGGCGCGGGATCGCTCACGACGCCGTTGATCGTGCTCTTTCTGGGATACGATGCGAGCACGGCAATCGGTTCGGACCTGCTCTTCAGCCTGGGCACGAAGATCGTCGCGTTTTTGACGCACATCCGCGCGCAAACCGTCAACTACGGTGCCTTGCTGTTCCTTTCAATCGGTGGCGTGCCCGGAGCAATCGCCGGCGTACTTATCACCGGTTGGCTGCACGCGCATCTGCCGCTCGGCGTGGTCAATCACGTGCTCAAGATCGCGCTTGGCGTTGCGCTGCTCGTTGCCGCCGCCGCGGTAGCCTTTACGCGTTCGGTTCCACCGGACAAGCAACCGCCGGCCGCGCCGCTTCCGCACGTGCCCTTGATCGTCACCGGCCTCGTCGTCGGGACCCTGGTCAGCATCACGTCGATCGGAAGCGGATCGCTCACGCTGCCCCTTCTGTTGCTCGTGCTCTCGCAAGCGCAACTGCGTACCTTAGTGGGAACCGACGTGGCATTCGCCGTGGTATTGCTGGTGCCGGCGATCGTCGGGCACTTCAAACTCGGTGACGTGAACGTGCGGCTAGCGATGCTGCTGCTCGCGGGATCGATCCCAGGCGTGCTCATCGGCACGCCGCTTGCCAAGCGCCTGCCCGAGCGAGCGTTCCGTGTCGGATTGGCGGGGATCCTCGTCATCGTGGGCGTGCGGCTGTTCTTCTAGGCGCCCCGGGCCGATACCAATAAGCGTGAATCAGTCGGAGCCGCCCGGTAAGCGCCGGATCATTTTCGTCCTCGGGATGCATCGGTCAGGGACATCGCTGACGACGAACCTCTTGGCCGAGCTCGGCGTTGCGCTCAGCGAGGATCTCCTGCCCCCGACGCGTGAGAACGCGCGCGGGTATTTCGAGTCGCAGACGATTTCGTTCGTGCAAGATCGTATCTTGGGCGCCTTCGGGGTCGCGTGGGACACGCCCATGTCGATGCGCGCCCTTCCACCGCAGTGGTGGAAGTCGCCGTCTATTGCGCCGCTGCGAGCGCATATCGTCGAGTTTGTGAGAGCCGAACTCGATAAGCACCCGCTGTGGGCGTTCAAGGATCCGCGCACCATGCGCATGCTGCCGATGTGGGATGCGATTATTCCCGAACTCAATGCCGAGCCGACCTATCTGTTGGTAACGCGCCATCCAAATGAAGTCGCCGGATCGCTCCACGCGCGTGGACAACTCGATCCCGTTATTGCCGAGTTACTTTGGCTCGAACACAACGTCGACGCATTGTTGGCGTGCCGTAACCGGATCGCCGCGATCGTCGATTACCAAGAATGGATCGACCGGCCCTTGGAGCAAGGGCGCTACATGATCGAACGGGTCGGCCTTCCGTATTCGGGAACCGACGAGGAGCTCACGGCGATGCTTGCGCGGGTGGTTGCCCCGGAACTGCGCCACCACGCGCCCTCGAACGCATTCCACTTACCGTTCACCGGTCCGCTCTACGATGCGCTGCTCAAGCGTGATATGGCGGCTGCATTGAGTCTCGCCGACCTTTTCAATATCAGCCGCACGCTGACGAGCGCCGTCGCCGTGCCAATGTATCGTAAGCTTGCGGAGTTGACGAACGTCGCGAACCAGCGTGGGGCGCGGATCGCCGAGCTCGAGGCCCAGATCAAAACATCGCAAACGGCGCCAAGCGCGAGCATCGCCGAACCGAAGCTTTAGCTTCCTTAGAGCTTTTGGACCGCGACTCCGAAGCTGGTCGCGATCGTGAAGTTCTCGGGCAGTTGACGTGCCTCAAACGCGGCGCGAAATTTGCGCGCACACTCGGTCGTTGCTTGCGGCGTCGAACAGTCGAAATGCCGCATCACCTGCGGCTCGATCTTGCGATCGTTATACGCGGTGACGACGCGACAGTTGAGTGGCTCGAAGATACCCAAGATCTGCGCGACGGTGGTGTAATAGAACATGTCTAGGCCACCGTATGGGCGCCCGAAGCCATCCAGCCAGCTCTTGCACAACTCGCGCGGCAAGAACGGTGGCCATGGAATCTCGTAGTGCGCCTCGAACGGCGCGCGATAGTCCGGCGCAAAGAGGACCACGAAGCCGCCGGGTTTGGTGATCCGCAGCAATTCGCTGATCGTGCCGGCCGGATCGGGCACATGCTCGATAAATTGATGTCCGAGCACCAGATCAAAGCGATTGGGCTCGAAGCCCGTGGCCGTCGCGTCACCCTGCACCAGGTTGTTCTTCCATGCTGGATCGAGTCCGAACGCCTCGATGCGCGCGTAGCCGATGGCCAATCGGTCGGCGTCGTTATCGATGCCCCACGCGTCGTGTCCCAGCTTGCGTCCCGCGGTCACGAACGATCCGCTGCCGCAACCCACCTCCAGGATGGTGCGCGGCGTAGACCAAAAATCGGGAGAGTGGATGACGCTTGCGACCATCTGAAAAAGGCCCGACTGCCAATTCGGATCCAACGTCTTCGCCAAATCGCGCTCGCGAACGGCGTCGCCGAAACCAAACGCAGCCTGCCCTTTTGCAAGCAAAACAAGCGCTCGTTCACGCAAGTCGTCCATCGATGTAGCCTAAGGTCCCTTTCCGGCGGCGCCGATAAGAGCAGTGTGAGTTTAGGCGACTGGCGTTCGCAAACGCGAAGACGATGCCCTTGAACCTCGACGAGCTGCGCGATGCGGTGGCGGAATGCCTGGACGTCGAGGAAGACGACGTGCGCGCGTTGCTCGAATCCGAGGATCGCGATGCGCGCGTGCTGGCTACGGTCGCGTTGGCGCGAACAAAAATTCGCCAGGCGCTCGCTGCGGCGGCGCGACTCGCGCGCGAGCACAACTACCAGGACCAGGCCTCGGTAACCGCGGTCGAACGTCTCGCGAATCTGTCCGATATCGACGAGCCGTTCATCGAAACGCTCAAACAGATCGGCATCCAGGCTGCGGCCGCGGGCCGGTTCGACGCAGCGATGCAGTACCTCCAATTGGCAACGACGCGGGGCGCGGTCATCGGTCAGCGGCGTGACAAGCGCTCCCGGCAGGCGATTCGATATGGGCACGATCGCGAGATCGACGCGGCGATTGCGTCGCTCGCGGGCTTGTTCAAAACACCGCATCTTCCGATTCCCGAGATCGAGCCGTTTCGGATCGCGATCACGTGCTCGGGCATTCAAGATGAAGACGGACCCACGGTGTTGATCATGAAGCGCGCAGAGCACTTCAAGAAACTCGGGTACGACGTCAGCGTCGTCGCGAGCGGTGGTTCGGAGACGAACAGCCAGATCAAACTCGGACGACTCGCGGCGATGGGCGTTCCCTTTTTCTATCCTCCTTCGAAGGAGATCAAGGCGCGTGCCGACTGGCTCATCGCGCATTTCGAGCAGCATCCCGTTCACGCAATTTCCTGGACGACGTCACTCTACGATAATTTGGGCAAGCTCGGCGCGACGATTGGGCTAGCGCCGGTCCAGGCATGGGAGAATCGCACGCTCGAACCGTTCATCGGGAAATTCGACTTGGTCTACCAGGGTGTTGATTCGCGGCAAGAGCAGGTTACGGAATGGCCCGGCATCAGCAAGTATTACGGCAGTTCGGTGATGATGGGCGAGGAAATGGACGCTGCCATGCCGCTGCCGCGGTCTTCAATTGGAGTGCCGGAGGATGCGGTGTTGCTCGGTACGTTCGGCCGCATGGAGAAGTGCAACACGAGCACCTATCTGGATGCGATGTCGCTCATCTTGAAGTCGGATCAGCGCGCGTGGCTGCTCTTAGCCGGTCGCGATGGGCTCGACGCGATCGCTTCGCTGCAACGCCGGTTTGCAGCCGAAGGCGTTCTGGACCGCGTGCGCATTCTGGGGCCACGTCAGAGCGACGCTCCGGCGCTCAACAAGACGGTCGACATCTACTGCGATACGTATCCCTGGGTCGGCGGCCAAACGCTGCTCGACGCGATGCAAGCCGGCCGGCCGATCGTGGCGATGCTCCCCGCGCCGGATACGAATCTCGACCCTACCGGAATAAGCGCGATGACCTCGGTTGCGGCGTCGCTCCTATCCGGGGTTGTGGAACTCGCGCCTGCCGGTGATGCGGCCGCCTATGCGAGAATCGCGCTTCGTTACGTCGGCGATCCGGAGCTTCGCGCGCGCGACGGCGCCGCCGTCTATCGGAAAGCGTCGATCGATTGCAACGCGTTCGAGAAATCGAAGCGCTACGCCGAGGACATGCGGGCTATTCTCGTCCGAAAGCTGGCCGCGTCGGGGATCACGGTTTCCGCACGACAAGCGTAAACTCGTAGAGTCCGTAATCGTGCAACAGCGCAACCCAACGCGAATAGCCTTCGCATAGATCGAAATAGTGGGAGGGCTGCGCGTAATAGAGATCGGGGCGCATCCGCTCCGGATCGGAATATGACGTCAGGAGATTGAAGGCGAAGCCCTTACGCGAGAGCGCGTGCAGGCGCTCGATCGTCGCACGCACGTAGTTCTGCCACTCCTGCGTCGCCACGTCCATCTTCACGCTGAAAATGCCGCTGGCAACGACGAAGTCGGCGGCCCGCAGTGCGGCGGACTGCGCAGTGAAGGACGCGCGCTCGTTGTTCGCGTGCAACTCTTGTGCGCTCTCGATCATCGCCTCTGATACGTCGTAGCCGAGGTAGTGCGGATACCGGTCGCGCGCATTCAAGAAATCCAAAAACGCGCCGTACCCGCAGCCGTAGTCGAGAACGGAAAAATCGCTCCCTTCGGGAAGAACGCGCGCCAGCTGCTCGAAACGATTCGCCTGCGATTGTTCCGAGTTCCAATCAACGCCGCGCGGCGTAGGCCCGAAGTCGCGCAGCTTCCCGGTGTAGTACGCGTCGATCTTCCCGAGGATGGGATCGTTCTCGGTCACGCGCGTGCCCTCGGCTGAAAATATGCCTGCGCCTCGTCGCCGAGGTTGAAGAAGAGATCCAGAATGGTAACGCCGTGCTCGAATGGGCCGTGCAGCTGCGGATATTCGGGATAACCCGCGTAGCTCTTGAACTCGACCTGAATGCCCTGCGCATTCCAAAGCGTTTGGTCGATATAGGTCGCTGCCGCGGGACCGGAAAGATACACCGAGGCGCCGGCTTGGCGGCAAATCGCCATCAGCCGCTCGTTCTTGCCCGGCGTTCCCGCGTAGTCGCTGGAACGCGAGATCTTCGTCGTAATTCCTAAGCGCCCAACGATCGCGCGAATGAAGAGCTCGTTGACGGCCGCGAGCATCGGGAGCGCCTTGGCACCTGCGTACAGCGTTTCGATCCAAGGCCATTGCTCTTTTGCGTGCGGTGCCCGAGCATAGGCGTGGCGGAGTGAGGCCAGGTGTTCGTCGGCCCAATCGGGATTAGCGATGCGCGTCTCATCGATCGATTGCAAGTATTTGCCGCTGACGTCGACGGGAATCGTAAGCCAGCGCAACCCGTCCGCGGTCTTGATCTTATTGCGATTGCGCCAATCGCGCCGAGTATATTGCACTTCGTCGAGCAAGACGAACTCGTCGACGCTCGCGATGAAATCAAAGTAGCCTTTCCAGGGGATGTAATTTGACTGGATAATGCCGACTCGTTTGCTCACCGTCAAAAGTTTCGTAGTTCGTCGCTGCGCCGTTCCATGGGCTCGGTCGCGCCCGCCTTATAGACCGCGGACGGAGCCGTGTCCTTGAGCAGCAGGGCTCCCGCACCGATGACACAGTCGGGTGCGACGGTAATTCCATCACGCAATGTCGCGTTGACGCCAAGGAAGCAATTGTCGCCAATCGTGCATTTGCCGGACACGACGATGTGGCTCGCGATAAAGACGTTATTGCCGATCGTCGAATGGTGACCGATGTGGTTGCCGCTCCACAGCACGCAGTTGTTGCCGATCGAGACGAACGGCTGAACGACGTTGTTCTCGAAGATGAAGCAAGCTTCGCCAAAGCGGGTTTCCGGCCAGCGATGAACCGTCGAGTGGATGTAGGTGGGCAGCTCGTATTGCAGCGACTTGAGCGACTCGTAGACGCTGCGCCGTGCGGCATTGACCTTGCTGAAGCCAACCCCGATAAAAGCGGCGTGTTCGTTCGGCGGGTGTGACTGCGCGATCCGTTCGAAGGGCACCACGGGAAGCCCCAGGAGCGTGGGTTCCGTCAAATATTGCTCGTTCACCGTGAACGCGACGACGTCATACTCGCTGTCATCGCGCAGGTAGACGCGTGCGACTTGCGCGAAGTCGGTCGTGCCGAAGATAATCGCCTTTTTCATGCGTGTACCGTCGTGGTGAAGTCCCGGACGCATGCGATCACCAACTCCTGATCGGCTGCGCTCAAATCGTTGTAGAATGGAAGCCGGACCAGACGATCGCTCACACTCTCGGTGAGCGGACAGTCGCCGCGCGCGCCCAAACGCTGCGCCTCCTCGGAACGATGCAACGGGGTGTAATGGAAAACCGCATTGACGCCGTGGGTACGCAGCTCACTCAAGAATCGTGTGCGCTCTTCCAGCGTCGGCAAGAGCATCCAAAACATGTGGTACGATTGCTCGCGGTCAGCCGGTATGAACGGCAGCGTAATGCCTTGCGCGGCTGCCCAGTCGCTCAAGCCGTCGAAGTAGTTCTGCCAGATGCGCTTACGTGTCTGTTGAATCGGCTCGCGGCGCTCGAGTTGCGCAAGCAAGAATGCAGCGAGCATATCGCTCAGCACGTAGCTCGAGCCGAGGTCTACCCACGTGTATTTATCGACTTGTCCGCGAAAGAAGCGCGACCGGTTCGTTCCCTTCTCGCGAATGATCTCGGCGCGCTCGATGAAGCGCTCGTCGTTGACGACGAGCGCACCGCCTTCTCCGCACGTGAAGTTCTTTGTCTCGTGAAAGCTTTGCGTTGCAAGCGCTCCGAACGAACCGAGGGGCTTTCCGCGATAGGTTGCAAAGAGTCCATGCGCGTTGTCTTCGACCAGCGCAAGCCCGTGACGCCGGGCGATCTCGCCGATGGCGTCCATCTCGCAAGCGACGCCCGCATAATGGACGACCACGATCGCTTTGGTGCGTGACGTTATCGCGGCTTCGATCTGCCGCTCGTCGACGTTTAGCGTGTCGGGACGAATGTCGATGAATACCGGTACGGCTCCTCGCAGCGCGAAGGCATTGACGGTCGAAACGAAGGTGAACGCCGGGAGTAAGACCTCATCGCCGGGCTTGAAATCGAGAAGCAGCGCGGCCATTTCGAGCGCGTGGGTACAATTTGTCGTTAACAGTACGCGTGCCGCGCCGAGGGCGTCTTTGAGCAGCGCCTCCGACTTGCGCGTGTACGCGCCGTCGCCCGAGATGTGCATCGAGGCGACCGCATCGCGCATGTACTCGATTTCGTTTCCGCTGAATACGGGGCGGCTAAACGGTATGTGGTGTTCGTCCTGCATTCTAGAAGTAGTATCGTCCTTCGGGGAGAAGCGGTTTATGGCATTGGAAGTCCACGGAGGAAGGATGAGGGAGGAATTACTCGGCATGCTGCGTTGTCCCGTGTGCGGCGAAACGATTGTGCCGCGAGGGGACGCGCTCCTTCGGTGTGGTCGCGGCCATGAGTTCCAAGTCATCGATGGGATTCCCGATCTTGTCCACCCCCGGGCTTTGCTCCCCTCCGATGCGGAATTCCGTGAAAAATACGACGGCGGCGCGCAAGTTTATGACACCGGGATGCGCTGGCTCTTCGGAAGCTTTTACGAGGACGAGGAGCGAGTGCGCTCCTCGATGGCCGACCTGCTGGGACTCCAACCGGGGGCCCGCGTGCTCGAGATCAGCACCGGATCCGGATCCGACTCGCTGCAGATCCTACGGCGCATCGGTCCGGAAGGCCGGCTCGTGGCGACCGACCTGTCGCGCGGGATGCTCGAAGTTGCTCGCGAGCGGCTGCGCGAGCACGCGTCGTCGATGTCGTTCGTGCAATGTAACGGGTCGTATCTTCCCTTTGCCGACGGCGTGTTCGACGCGGTCTTCCACTTCGGCGGGATCAACGAATTTTCGGAAAAGGAGCGCGCGATCGCCGAGATGGCGCGCGTCGCTAAAGTGGGCGGCCGTGTCGTGTTCGGCGATGAGAGCGTGCCGCCGTGGTTGCGCGAGACGACGTTTGGCCGCGTGCTGATGAATGCAAATAAGCTCTACAAACATGTGCCGCCGCTCGGTGCGCTACCCGAGCAAGCCCGCAACGTCCAGATGACGTGGACGCTGGGTGGGGTCTTTTATCTGATCGCGTTCGACGTTGCGTCGGGGCCGCCGCGCGTCGATCTCGATTTACCCATCCCCGGAAAAGGAGATTCGCTCCGCTCGCGCTTTGAGCGCGCGTTTCCGGACGAAAAGCTGTGAGATGGGAAAAGCTGGGCCGCATTTTCGACCCGGCCGGGCGTGCAGCGTGGATGCAGACGCATGCTGCGAATCCGGTCGCGATGCCACTGGGCGGCGATCGTTTCCGAATCTACTGCTGTGGGCGCGACGCGCAGCAGCGTTCACAGATCGGATTCTTCGAGATCGACATGAAACGGCCCGACGAGATCCTGGAGTTTTCGGAGCAGCCGTTTCTCGCAATCGGCCCCCTCGGCGCGTACGACGATTGCGGTGTGCTCAATGCCTGCTACATCGAGGACGGCGACCGTCAATTGCACTACTATTCCGGAATCACGCTCGCGCAGACCGTTCCCTTTCGCTTTTTCGCTTCGGTCGCGGTCAGCGATGACGGAGGGCGGTCGGCGCGCAAGCTCTCGTCCGTGCCGCTGCTCGGGATGAGCGAGGTCGATCCGTATCTTACGGGGTCGCCGTGCGTCTTGCGCAGTCGTGAACGATTTCGTATGTGGTACACGTCCGGCGTGCGATGGGACGTCGTCAACGGGGCGCCTCGGCACTACTATCACATCAAGTATGCCGAATCGTTCGACGGTATCGACTGGCGCCGCGACGGAAGGGTCTGCGTTGATTTTGCCGACAGCAGCGAATATGTCGTCGCACGACCCTGCGTTCGTGAATCGGACGGGCGGTTTTTGATGTGGTATTCGTTTCGAGGCGATCGCTATCGTATCGGCTATGCAGAGTCTGACGACGGCTTGCAATGGACTCGCATGGATCACCTGGCCGGGATCGAATCCTCGCCGTCCGGATGGGATTCTGAAATGGTCTGCTATGCTTTCGTCTTCGATCACGGCGGTGAGCGTTACATGTTGTACAACGGCAACGGCTACGGCGCGTCGGGCATCGGCCTCGCGAAGCTCGCGCAATGATCGTCTCGACGCGCGATACGCAGTGGCTCTCCAAGACGAACGAAGCGGTGCGGTTGCAAGGTTATGCCGTCGTTACCGACCTGCTCTCCGCGGATTTGTGCGCCAAGGCGCGCGACCACATGTACGCGGCAAAGGAGAAGATCGAACGGGAGATTGGCGTGGATCGCGTTGCGCGCAGCGGCGAACTAGGTGTCGTCCGTCTGCCGCTCAAGTACGAACCGTTCTTCGTCGAGTTTCTCAACCTGCCGGCGTTGCACGGGATATTGGACGAGGTGCTCGCGCCGACGTCGATCCTGCACACGCAAAACGGGTTGATTCTACCGTCCGCTTCACGCGACGAGAGCGGCGTCTTCCAAAAGAGCTTTCATCGTGATTTTCCACGCTTCATGAACGGCTATCGCGCGTCGATCAGCGTGCTCTTCGCGATCGACGAATTCACCGAGGACAATGGGGCGACGCTCGTGGTGCCGGGCTCGCACCTCTATGGCGTGCGGCCTTCGCAGGAGTATCTCGCAGCCGCCGCGGTGCCGGGGATTTGCCCGGCCGGGTCGGCGCTAGTCTTTGATGCGATGCTCTATCACGCCGCCGGACGAAATACCTCGGGACGCGACCGCGTTGCGATCAACCACCAATTTACGTTGGCTTTCTTCAAGCAGCAGATCGATTATGTGCGCGCGCTCGGTGACGTCGCGGTCCTCGCATTGCCCGAACGCACGCAGCAAATCCTCGGCTGGTACACGCGCGTGGTGACGAGCCTGGACGAATACTATGTGCCGGCGGAAGAGCGCCTATATCGCTCCGGGCAGGGCTAGCGTAGCGAGGTTTCGCCGCGTTTTTCCGCGACGAGCTGCGCCGCCCGGTAGAGTGACTCGAATTGGCCGGCGTCGGTCCACCACCCGTCGAGGATATCGTAATACAGGTCGCCTTCTTTGATATAGGCAT
>CAWIZU010000015.1:0-12808 GCA_963840635.1 Vulcanimicrobiota bacterium
CCGATTACGACCGCGCTGCATTCGGGACTCCCGGCGTTGATCCTGGGAATCGCCCGATAGGACCAAAGCCCCTTTTAGGGTACAATTTGACCCTCAATGCGGATCAGGACTTTGCTTTGCCTGCTAACCATCTGCGCACTCGGTGTGCCGGCGCGCGCGAGTGCGCCCACGAGCAGCGTTCCCGTGGTCGTGCGGCAAGCTGCGCAAACTGCCGCGCTCGAGAATGCGGGCGTGACCGTCCACGAGCGGCATGTCACCGTTTCGGCGGAAGCCGGCCTCGCGCACTTCAGTCAGAGCAGCGATGCGATCATGCTGATGACCGATGGTGCGTACACGCACATTCACTATCTGCAAATCGAAGAAAAAGGACGCGCGCTAGCGGCAAATGATGTCGCCAAGCGCGAGACCGCGAATAATCGCGATCTCGAGCGTGGTGCGGGGTTCTTCAAGCAGCCCTACGATCAGCGCTATACCGCCGACTACCAATACACCACTGCGCCGTGCGCCTGCGACGCAGGCCAGGTCGACGTGCATTTCGCGAGCCCGATGCGCGACGATCAGCACGGGACAGGTACGATGCGGATCGACCAAGCGACCGGGCACGTGATGGAACTTACCTACACGCCGAACGTACTGCCCGATCACGCCAACAGCGGGATGATAAGCGAGACGTTCGGTCAGGCGCTTCCCGGGCTATGGACGATTGTTCGCATCGATCGCGACTACAGCGGTCGCGTGCTCTTTGTGACCGGACACGGCACCGTTACCGAAGTCCTCGATCACTTTCATCATTTCACCAACGCAGAGACGGGCGAGGCGTATTACCGAACGGCCATGTTGCAGTAGATCGCCGGTCCTGTAGCACGTCCTGGTCGCCGGGCAGCAAGACAAAGGTTTTGGTAAACGTTACGGGCTGCGGCGCGAGGTCGGGCGCGGTGTAGGTGCACGTTAGGGCGGCGCGCTTGCCGCTTTCGTCGATTCGGCATACGTACGGCCGGTTGAACGTTCCAGCATCCATTGGATGCGTGTATTGCGCGATATAGTCGCGCGGCGAGGGTGTGGGGGGATTCGGAACGACGTCCCGCGCATCGCCGATCGTGGAAGCACGGTTCGTGTGCGAGCGTTCGTCTTCATCGATGAAGATGCGCGCGCCGGCGTTCGCCGAAACGACGACGCGCGCGATGCCGTTATCCAGCACATACGTCGGCATCTCATCGTGGAAGACGTCGAGCTCATAGGCGATCGCCTGACCGGGCGCTACGGAGCGCCATGCGATCGGCAGCGGCGTCGCCCGCGGCAACGGTTTCATCGGTGGTGCCGGCGGAGGCGTAAAGCCCAGCGGGATATCGAGCGCGCTGCCGGGCGCGAGATGCAGCGCCGGAATCGTATAGCGCGCAGTTCCGAGCAGAACGCTGGTGCGCGCAGTGTCGCGCTCGCCAAGATCCGGATTGAAGATGTCGAGAATTGCGCGCCTGTGATCCGGCGTCACGAGCAGTGCAGCGTCGCGCAATCCACCGGTGCTCGAGTGGCCGGTCACCGCCGGTGGGCTTTGATAACGCGGATCGTAGACGCGACAAGTTAGCGCGAGCGCGCGGCACTGTTGCAATTGCGCGATGGTCGCGTCAGCGTCGCCGCGCCACGCAATTGCACGATCGGCTTGCGGCTGCATCGTCGCCAGCAGCGGACCATAGCGTAGGACTAGTTCGCCGAACGCGGCGGTCGGGGCATACCGCGCTGACGGATTCCCGTTGACGTCGAGGGCCGCGTCCCACCCGTAAAATGCGTTGGCCCAGGGTGCTTCATAGCCGGCCGGATTCCACGTGTCTTGCACGGGAAAGTTCACGACGCCGCGCACGCCCGTCTGCAACATCTTGTGCAGCGCGATCGTCGTATTCTCGGGCGCCGCCGCACGCGGCTTGGTCTCGTTCGCGCCTTGCAGCCAGCCGGCTTGAAATTCGCTCGACATCACGGGCACACCGGTTTGGGTCTGCAAAAGTCCAAACGAGAACGCGATCTGCGCGATGTCGTGGTCGCCGATGCGGTAGGTGTCGCTCTGGTACCAGTTGCCCCACGCCCAAACTGGCGCCGAGGCGGTGACCTTCATTTGATAGGTGTTGATAAAGAGCGGCACGCGCATCCCGACGGTCGCTTGCACGCGTGCCTTGAGCCAGTCGATGTACTGGTGCCAATGCGGCGCTGGGTAGGTGTCGTTGTCGAGATACGCGCCCTGATCGTCGTCGAGCGCGATCGCGATCACGTCATGCGACCACGGCGCGATCGCGGTCAGCACGTCATGCAGCCAGCTCGCCGCGTACCGCAGGTGCACCGGATTGTGCAACCATTCGTCGGCCGCGGCGTCCGCATGCGCGTTCTGCAGCGTCGCGGTGGCGGGATAGCGCCCTTCGAGCACATCGTGCAGCGGCATGTTGTACGCCGGCTGCTCGAGCAGCCAATCGGGATAGCCGCCGTTGCGCCATTCGTTACGAATGACCGGGCCCGGCCGCACGATGACCTTGAATCCGAGTTCGTGAATAAGCGCGAAGAGTTTGCGCAGATTGCGCTGCGGATTAGTGTGGCCGTCGAAGTCGATCGTGTGCGCATCGGGTTCGTGCCAATTCCAGATCAGGTAGAGATCGATCGTGTTGATGCCCATCGCGCGGTACCGCAAAAGGTCGTTGCGCCACTGCGCGACCGGCGTGCGTTCGTAGAAGAAGGCTGCGCCGTACACGAAGTAGGGGTGACCGTCGACGGTAAAGACCGGCGTGCCACGGTCGTTGGTCAATGCCGAGGTATGCCAGGTCTTCCAGAGTATCGCGGCAAGCACGATCGCAAGATGCATGGCGCAGGGAGTTGGGTCCGCGCACACAATGCCCCTGGCGATGGAATCGGGCTATGGTCGATTGCTGGGATTGCGCGGGGCGTTGCACTTCGATCGCGTCGCAAGCGATGCGCTGCGCGGCAATCCCTTAGGCGACCCATCCGAGCGGCCGGTCATCGTCTACACGCCACCCGGGTACGACCCGCAGGGTTCGCGCGCGTATCCCGTGCTCTACGTGCTGCACGGCTACACCGGCGACGCGGCGGCACTGGTTTCGGCACGACCGTTTGAGCGCAACGTCGTTCAATGGGTCGACGGCCTGATTCGCGAGCGGCGCATGCCGCATGCGATCCTTGCGATCGTTGACGGCTTCACGCGACTGGGCGGCTCGCAGTACGTCGACTCGATCCATAACGGGAACTACGCGACCTACACGGTACGCGACGTCGTCGGACACGTCGATGCGTCGTATCGCACGATTGCACGGGAAGGCGGCCGCGCCGTCCTCGGAAAATCCTCGGGCGGCTTCGGCTCGATGCATCTGGTTATGGAGCATCCCGGGATCTTCGCCGCCTTTGCCTCGCACAGCGGAGACTCGTACTTCGCCTACGCCGATCCACCCGCGTTCCCGTCGGTGCAACGTACGCTCGAGCGCCATGACTTTTCGATCGCGAGCTTTGTCGAGGTTTTCGAGAAGAAGCATAAGCGCTCTCAGCCGGAGTTCGTCACCATGGAGATGCTCGGCTACGCCGCCGCGTATTCACCGCGCTCGGCGAAAGCCTTCGATCTCGACTTGCCGTTCGATCTGCAAACCGGTGAGCTGCGCGACGAGGTGTTCGCGCGCTGGCTCGCCTTCGATCCAGTCGAGCGCGTTCTCGAGCGCGATGCGGCGCTGCGGCGTCTGCGCTTGCGCTACCTCGATTGCGGACGACGCGACGAATACGGACTTGATATCGGCGCTCGCCTCGTAACCCAGCGCATCCGTGAACTCGGCCTCAAGGTGCGCCACGAGGAGTTCGACGACGATCACCGCAACGTGGGGTACCGATACGAAATCTCGCTCCCGGCTTTGGCCGACGTCCTCGATAGGGAACCATGAAGCGCGCTTGCCTGTCCGTTTTAATCGCTCTCGTTGCATTTGTCGCGTCGCCAACCATACTTCACGCGCAAGTTCAGGCCCAAGCAGGGCCCACACCGGATCCGCAAGTGTACGACGATCCGGCGATGCACTTCCGTGCTCCCGCAGGCTTCATTGGCCTGGGTCAGCGTCCGGTAAGTGTCGACAAGCTCGGTGAGGATCCGCAAATCGTTGCCGGTTGGATCTATCCCGATAAGGATCATCCGCGTCGTCTCGCCTTGCAGCAAGAATACTACGAGGGCGATGTCTCCGGCTTCGACGCCGTCCTCGAGGGGCAGATGCGCGAACAGTTCCAGTCGGCGGTCTTCAAGAACAAAACAAACACAACGCTGCGGAACGGCATGCCCGCGATATTCGTGGAGATGACGTCGGGCGAAGGTTTTAGCGTGCAGAAGGCCTACGTTTTATTGTGGGCCGACGGTCAGCGCGGCGTTGCGCTCGTCCTTATGACGCAACTCAACGACATCAGCACCAGCACCGCACGAGAGCTGCTCTCAGACGCGACTGCCGTTCGCTACCCGGTCGGCCGAAATTAGTAACGCGGAGCCGAGGTCATCGAGCAGATCCTCGATGTCTTCGATTCCGACCGAGAGACGCAAGAGACCGTCGGTCACGCCGCGCCGCTCGCGATCTTCCTTAGGAATCGATCCATGCGTCATGCGCGCTGGATGACAGATCAGCGATTCGACCCCGCCCAGGCTTTCAGCTAAACTAAAAAACCGTAACCGGTGGGCGAAATCGAGCCCGCGCGACGGCGGCCCCTTGAGCACAAATGAAACCATCCCGCCAAAGCCGCTCATCTGCCGCTTGGCTAGTGCGTGCTGCGGATGCGAGGGCAACCCTGGATAGTACACGCGATCGACCTCGGGATGCGCTTCGAGGAACTCGGCGACGGCTTGCGCGTTGCGCGCGTGCGCCTGCATTCGCAGCGCAAGCGTCTTCGCACCGCGCATCGTGAGCCAGGCGTCGTGCGGTCCGGGTATCCCACCCTCGGCGTTCTGATGGAACTTGATGACGTCGGCGATGGCGTCGTCATTCGTGATCGCAACGCCGCCGACCACATCGGAGTGGCCGCCGATGTACTTGGTCGTCGAGTGCACGACGACGTCGGCGCCGAGCGCTAGTGGTTGCTGAAAATACGGCGTGGCAAACGTGTTATCAACGGCAACGACGATGTCGCCGGGAGCGGCGTCCGCAACGTGGCGAAGGGCCGCGATGTCAATCAATTTGAGCAGCGGATTCGTGGGCGTTTCGAGCCAGAAGAGCTTGGTGTTGGGCCGAACGGCGGCCCGCACGGCAGCGACGTCGCTCATGTCGACGTAGGTAAATTCGAGTCCGTATCGGTTGAGCACGCGCGAGAACAGGCGATAGGTTCCACCGTACAGATCGTCGGTGACGACGGCGTGATCCCCGGCCGAGAGCAGATTGAGCACCGCAGCGGTTGCGGCCATCCCGCTTGCGAAGGCGTAGCCGTGCGCGCCGCCTTCGAGCGAAGCGAGTTGTTTCTCGAGCGCAAGACGCGTGGGATTGATCGTGCGCGAGTAGTCGAAGCCCTTGTGCTGGCCAACCGCGTCCTGCGTGTAGGTCGTGGTTTGATAGACGGGCACGATGGTTGCGCCCGTCGTCGGATCGGCTTCTTGACCGACGTGGATGGCTCGTGTGCTGAATTTCATATCGATGACAAAAAGCTTATGATGTCTTGACGCGCCAGCACGCCGATCGGTTCGCCGGCGTCGGTGATCACCACCGCGGGATTGGCTAGCGTCAATAGCTTGTACGCCTTCTCGATTTCTTCGTGCTGCTCGAGCGAGGGGAAGGGCCGGCCCATCACTTCGCTCACCGGCTTGTGCAGGATGTCCGATTGATCGAAGACCGCTTGCATAACGCCGACGTCGTTGACGCTGCCGACGATGTCGAGTCCGTTCATGACCGGCAACTGCGAGATTTCGTACTTGCGAAGAAGATCGAGGGCGGTTCGCACCGTGTCGTCGGGTTTGACCGTGATCATCGGCGGCAGCGGCGTCTTGGTGCGCAGCACGTCGCCGACCGTCGCTTTGCGCTTGCCCTCGGAGAGAAACCCGTTTGCGATCATCCACTCGTCATTGAAAATTTTCGACATGTAGCCGCGCCCCGAGTCGGGGAAGAGCACGACGACGATGGCTTCCTTCGGAAGCGTCTTGGCGAGCTTCACGGCCGCAACCGCCGCGGTGCCCGACGATCCGCCGACCAACAGCCCCTCTTCGCGCGTGATGCGCCGCGCCATCAAGAACGACTCGCGATCCGAGACGCGGACCATTTCGTCGATGACCTTGAGGTCGACGGTTTCGGGCAGATAGCTCATGCCGATGCCCTCCACCGCGTACGAGCGTGGCGTGTCGCCGGAGTAGATCGACCCCTCGGGATCAGCCCCAACGACGTGGATCTTGGGATTTTGATCCTTTAAGTAGCGGGCCGTGCCCGAGATCGTACCGCCGGTACCGATGCCCGCCACGAAATGCGTGATCGTTCCACGCGTGTCACGCCAAATCTCGGGACCCGTTGTATGGTAGTGCGCCTCGGGATTGTGATGATTGTGAAATTGATTCGGCTGGAACGCGCCGGGAATCTCCGACGCGAGCCGATTGGCAACGCCGTAGTACGACTCAGCCGAATCGTTCGGCACGTTGGTCGGCGTGATAACGACTTCGGCTCCGTAGGCTTTGAGCAGATCGATCTTTTCTTTGGCCATCTTGTCGGGCATGACCAGAATGCAACGGTAGCCGCGGATGGCGGCCGCCATCGCCAGGCCCGAGCCCGTGTTGCCGCTGGTCGGTTCGACGATCGTTCCGCCGGGCTTGAGCAGTCCCGCGCGCTCGGCCTCCTCGAGCATCGCGACGGCGGGCCGATCCTTGACGCTGCCTCCGGGATTCACGTACTCGACCTTAGCCAGGACGAGGCATTCGGCCCCATCGGTGACCTTGTTCAACTTGACGAGCGGCGTGTTGCCGATCGCGTCAAGCGCGGTTTCGCAGTAGATCGGGCCTGTCGCTCGGTTGGCGGGGGCGGTCATAGACATGGGCATGCGCTTCCGCGACCGGGGAGTACGGGCCTCCCGCGCGAAGGTTCGGTCGTATGACGAAAGCCGTTCGCGCTCTCGCGTGCTTTGCATTCGCAGCCGTTACGCTCAGTGCGTGCGATAACGGCGACCTGCCGCCGGCCGCGCAGTTTGCGCCGGTGAGCGGAACCGTGACCGATTCGGCGACGCATCAGCCGATTGCCGGCGCTTTAATCATCGTTGACACGGTGCTCACGACCACCACCGACGCGAACGGGAAGTTCACGATCGCAAAAGTTCCAAGTGGGATCGTCGACTACGTCGTGAAGGCCAAAGGCTACAGCGATATTACGGCCACGGTCGATGCCGAACCGGGCAAGACGTTCGAGCTCAACGTCGCAATGCAGCAGCCGACGAGCCCTTAGCATACGCGCTGGCCGGCCGCACAAACGTTGCGCGCTCGGCAACGGCGCGGTCGATGACGTCGATAACCGTATCGGCCAATTTTTCCGGATCGTGACGCACGGTCACGTTTTCGCTGATCATTTGTTCGCGCACTACGACAAGACCGAGCGCTTCGATCCTTTCGACGTCGGGCACGACCGGTTCTTGCTGCTCTTCGAGATAGGTGCCCAGCAGTTTGTGCGGCGGCTCGTCATTGACGATGACGTAGTCGCATACGCGAGCACCGGCGTCGCGGAAGAGCGCCTCAACGTGGTCCGACGCGGTCATGTGATCGGTTTCTCCGGGCTGGGTCATCACGTTGCACACGTAGATCTTCACCGCGCTTGCGTGCGCGACTTCACTGGTAATGCGATCGACCAAGAAGTTCGGAAGAATTGAGGTAAAGAGCGACCCCGGACCGAGCACGATTGCATCGGCGCTGCGAATGGCGTCGATGACCTCATTGAGCGGTTCGGCCGCCGGCGGATCGAAGAAGACGCGCTTGATCTTGCCCCGAGCCTGCGGAATATTCGATTCACCCTCGACGATCGTGCCGTCGTCGAGTTCGGCGCAGAGCTGCACCACCGAGAGCGTGGTCGGAAGCACGCGACCCACGATGTTGAGCACGCGACTCGACTCTTTGATCGCAACGTCGAAGTTGCCGGTAATGCCGCTCATCGCCGCAAGGAACAGGTTACCGAACGAGTGTCCGCTCAGCCCCTCGCCTTCTTCGAAGCGATAGCGAAAGAGATCGGTGACGAGCGCTTCGTCGTCGGCAAGCGCAACCAAACAGTTGCGCACGTCGCCGGGCGGAAGAACGCCGAGTTCTTTTTGCAGACGGCCGGACGAGCCGCCGTCGTCGCTGACGGTAACGACGGCGGTAAGGTTGGTCGTGCGCCGTTTGAGCCCGCGCAAGAGCGTCGAAAGCCCCGTACCGCCGCCGATCGCGACGATCTTGTAGCCCTGTTCGAGGCGTCGCACGAGCAATGAATCGAGCAGCCCGTGCTCGCCGGCGCGCGTGGCGCGCGTCAACGAACTCAGCCAGCGGCTCATTGCGTACACGATTGCAAGGACGCCGCCCGCCAGGAAGACCCAGGTGAGGTACGACGGCGAGAAATAGTCATCGACAAACGCGTCGATGTTCTCGTTGATGCGGAAGCTGTTGCCTTCGGCGACTTGCAAGCGGTAGATGCCGTCGATCAAGAGCGCCACGCCGAACACTAAGAGGACGAGCCAACGCTTGATCCCAAGGCCAGGTAAGAGCCACTTGAGCGGTGCGACGATTCGGCGGCCCACGTTATCTCCCGAGATCGCGCGGATCAACGGTCAGCGCGAGGCGTTCGTCGGCCGCCAGGTGACGGTAGAGCAGGTCGGCGACATAGACCGAACGGTGACGTCCGCCCGTGCAACCGATACCGACGGTTACGCGCGCCTTGCCCTCAGCGATGTAGCGCGGAACCAGAAAGTCGATCATGTCGAGCAGCTTCGCCACAAACGGCGCACATGCCGGGTCAGCCTCGATGAATTTTATGACCGCCTCATCTTCACCGGTGAGGGGGCGCAGGTTGTCATCATAGTTGGGATTGCGCAGAAAGCGCACGTCGAAGAGCAGATCGAGATCCAGCGGCACGCCGTACTTGAAGCCGAACGGCACGATCGTCACGGTGAGGAGCGCGAGTTCGTTGGGAGCGAATGCAGCAGCGAGACGTTCTTTAAGGCTTGCGTGATTGAGTGCCGTCGTATCGATCGTCATCGTTGCCCGCTCGCGTAGCGGCAAAAGCGCTTCGCGTTCGGCCGAGATCGCTTCGCGCAGTGACCCATGCGCTTCGAACGGATGGCGCCGGCGCGTCTCGCTGAAGCGGCGCACCAGCGCGTCGTTGCGGGCTTCGAGGTAAAGCACGTCGACTGGGCGCGTACGCGCCGTCGCTTCGATCGCGGCCAGCGCATTGCCGAGTAGGACGTCACCGTGTTCCTGGAGGGTGATGGCGATGTCGCCCACGCGCCCGGCATCAAGGACTCTCAGCGTTGCATCGAGTGCGGCCGGCGGCAGGTGTTCGACGCAGTAAAAGCCCAAGTCCTCAAAGGTCTTGATCGCCTGGCTCTTCCCGGCACCGGAGAGCCCGGTGACGAAGACGATTCGCGCCGCGCTCATGGCCGGCAGAGGGAGCGTTGCAGCTGCATGAAGTTCTTTTCGCCCGAGAAGGCCAACGCCCTCATCCCGAAGCTGACGCCATTGATTGAAGAGCTCCTGACGAAGCGGCGCGATCTTGCGATTCGACTTCTCGAGACCGACCCCGCGCTGCGGGCGGTGCCGCCTCCCTCGATCCGAACGACGCGTCTGGCCGGATTGCGTTCGCCCTTTCCCACGCCGCGCTTCGGTGAACTCAAGAGCGAGATCGTTCGCTTGATCCATCGCATTGAGTCGTTTGGCTGCATCGTCAAAGACATCGACCTGGGACTGATCGATTTCCCCTCGACGCGTCGCGGCGAGCCGATGTACCTGTGCTGGAAAGCCGGAGAAAAGCGCGTGTCACACTGGCACGCGCTCGATGAGGGCTTCGAGGAGCGAAAGGCGCTCTAACCCGCTTTGGTCGCGGCAGCTTCGACCGGGATAAAATCCTCGGCCAGCCCCTGCAGCCGCACGTCGCCGAATTCGGCGGTATAGGCGCCGCTTTCCGAGCCGGTGATTTCGCCGATCTCCGGCACATTCGCAAGCTGCGGAATCTTGTTGCGAATCTCGTCGGGGATGCGCACCTTGTCGCCGATCGCGAGCGAACCCTGATCGAAGAGCGCGTTGAGGCTGTCGAGCAGCATCGGCAGCGGAATCCCATAGTCTTCGCTGACCGCACCGATGGTGTGCGTCTCGCTAATCGCGCAGTTCGAACAACCGCCCAAATGGAAGCGTGCGAACACGCGGCGCGCGCCGGCGTGCACTTGGAAGGCCTGGTCGACGGTCATCTCGGGGGTAAAACGCTGCTCGTTCATGATCATAATCATTGGCTACAACGCGGGCTCGCCCCCGCCGGTTGCGCCGGCCGCCCGCTCGAGGGCACTGATCCGTAGCGAATCCAGCGCGATTCCGGCATCGCGTGCCAGCAGCGCAAGCGCCTCGCGCTCATCGGGCGCAAAGGCCTCGTGGCTACTTTTATCGCCGCAAAGCAAGAAGCCGGCGAGCTTACCGCGGACCGTCATCGGCAGTGCCAGCTCGCCCGGAAGCTGGGTCTCGACATCGTGCAGCTCGACCGGTGCATGCCAGGTTCGCATTCGGAGTACTGCGTAGTCGTTTTCGCTTACCGAAGGGCCTACCTCGAAGGTCGATTGTATGGGCACGTACCGGTCACCGCGCGCGGTATAAAACGCGCACCCGGAAAGGCGCATGTTGCGCTGTGCGACGTCGACGGTCTTAGCAACGAGATCGCTTTGCGCGGTAATGAGTAAAGCTTCGTGCGCAAACTTGCGAACCGCGGCTTCGGCGGCGTGGCGTTCGCTGAAGAAGAAATCATCGACCCACTGATCGACGCGATTGTGGATCGGCCGAATCGAGAGGCCGAGCACGAGCGCCGCACCAAGTTGCAGGATGCCCGATGCCCGGCTATTCGCTTCAACCACGTGGCCGACTAGCCATTCGAAGATGATAAATGTAGCTACGACAATGAGCGAGACACCAGCGTAGACGACAGCGCGATTGATGACAAATCCGATGTCGAGGATGCGGTGACGCAGGATGACGTACGCCAAACCAAACGGAATCACAAACACGGTAAAAGGCGCGTATTGGAGTGCGCCGGTGTTGCCGTGTAAGATAATGCCCGCGAAATAGACGAGGAGGCCGGAGAATCCAAAGGCAAAGGTGAGAAGAACCCAACGGATGCGCACGCGATCACTCCCCGTGCTCGAGCGGTACGAATCCCAAAATACCGCGATCATCGCGATCGCAACCAGCGTATACGACGCGAGAAACGGAAGCGGTAGGAGAGGCCGAAAGCTTTGTGTTGCTGCAGGCTCGATGAAGCCAAAGAGAATAGCGCCTTCACCGACGAGCACGCCAAATGCCGCAAGCGGCCAGATCCATCGACTGATCGTGGCGCGAAAACCGCGCTCGGGTGGGATAGGAAATCGGCACGCAAAGGCCAGCGCGGCGATCGCGCCGGCATAGAATGCCGTTTGCACGAGCATGGCGACGAACAAGCGCTGCCACAGCGGCGCAAAGAGCCCGAGGTCGAAGCCGAGCCCGAAACCGAAGCAGGCAAGAAAAAGCGCGAGCGCGCGCGCTGCGGGATCATCCGGCTTCCGCCACGCGACCAGAAGCGCCATAGCGAAGAATGCAAGCTTTGCTGCGTCGAGGATTATGACCGCTGCAAGGGGAGAGGAGCTTGGAGCAGCGACGGCGTGCATCGTTATCGATCGCGTGCCGTCTTGGACGATCGCGATGTCGCCGGGCTCGGTGACGAGATTCATCACAATTATGTTGGCGCGCGTCGGAACGAGGATGACCCGATCGCCGGGGGCGATGCCGGCCGCGGCGGCCGGTGAGCCGGGCACGACGGAAGCAACGAGCGTGCCGGCTGGATCGTAGTGCGACAACGTCATGCCGAAGTAGCCGCTGTCGTTGGGTGTCACTTGTGCGACGACGCCTTCGACGAGACCTAACAGGACGAGTGCCGCGATAAGCCCTTGGAAAGCGAGCCGCATCGTGCAAAGTACGAAGGTTGTGCGAAGTACGCCTGTAAGCCGGATTCTGTGCGCGCCCTTGCGGGCGCCGGCGATCATCTCTCTGGGGCACGCGTTACCGCGTGCCTCGTTGCGACATAACTCGTACGGACGGGCCGTCCGGGACCACGAGGGTCCACAATCGAGCGATCTTGCTTCAGGTGGGGTTTGCCCGAGCGCGCGTCACCGCGACACTCCGTGAGCTCTTACCTCACGATTTCACCCTTGAGGGTGGACGCCGCAAGCGGCGTCCACCTCCCGGTTTGTTTCTGTGGCACTTTCCTTCGAGTCACCCCGACAGGACGTTATCCTGCACCCTGCCCGATGAAGCCCGGACTTTCCTCATGGAGTTGGCACGTCAGTGCCAATTCACGCGATCGCCCGGCGTACTTCGCTCGCGTAGTATAGCATGCAGTTAGGTACCGTTGGCGTCGAAGATCCCGACGAAGGCTGCCTGCTGGGTGGCCGTGATGCCGTCGGGATAGGGACCCGCGCTCGGCGTAAGCGAGGCAGCGGGACCATCGATGTAGTAGAGCGAGAGGCTTCCGCTATTGCAGGGGAGCGTATTGGCGGCGCATCCGCTCGAATCGATCTGACTCGGCGAAAGCGCGACGGCAGCGACCGCCGAATTGGTAGCTGTAAACTGCACCGTTTCGGTTGGGGA
>CAWIZU010000016.1:0-10902 GCA_963840635.1 Vulcanimicrobiota bacterium
CCGCTCGCCTCGCCGCCGCCCACACCCGATCCGGTCGAAGCGGTCGACATTAAACTGGCGCAGCCCGCCTACGTGGCGCGCGCCGTCGTTCGCTCGATTCCGCACGTGCGAATCAGTGTCTCGGGCGCCTCACTGCTCATCACGGGCGATCCGCAATCGGTCGCTGCGGCGAAAGCCCTGGTCGCACAACTCGACGTGCCGGCCGCCGGCTCGAGCTTCAGCCAGCTCTACCACCTCAAGAGCGTCGACGCCGCCTCGGTCGGACGATCTGGTCCAGAAAACCTATCCCGATGCGAAAGTGGTCGTCGATACCGAGCTCAACGCGATCTCCGTGCGCGCAACGGCAACCGAGCAAACGCGCATTAGCGACGCGATCGATATGCTCGACGGAAAAGGTGGCGCACCCGGCATGATGGGGCAGTCGGGTCGTGGGCGCCGCCGTGAGCGACGGCAACATGGTGGTCATCCAACTCAAGTCCGCGATCCCCGGCGTCAACGGCGCGCCCTCGACCACCGCGCAAGATATCGCCCAGGCGGTGACCCAGGCGCTCGGCCAAATGGCCGCGGGGCTGCACGTCACCGTCATGCAAAACTCCAGCTCGCTCATCCTCACCGGCGATCCCAACAGCATTCGCCTCGCAAAAGAACTCATCGCCAAGCTCGACGTCGTCCCACCGCTGGTCGAACTCGATACCGAAGTGCTCGAAATCGACGGCAGCCTCGCCAAGAACTTGGGCCTCGAGCTCCCCACCGCGGTGATAAGCACGACCTTCGAAGAGGTGCAGCCCACGCCCGATCCCTACGGTAATCCGGGGCGCATCGCGAAGATTCAACCGATCACGCGTACGCCGATCCAGCTCACCGCCGAATTGAATCTGCTCATCCAGCATGGCGATGGCCGCGTGCTGGCCGATCCGCGCATCGTGACCCTCTCCGGACACGACGCGAATTTCCAAGCCGGTGACACGCTCTCGATTCTCACCACAACGGGCGGGGGCGTCGGCACGGTGGTCACCACGCAGTTGCAATCCTTCAACACCGGCGTCACGCTCGACATCACGCCGATCGTTACCGCCGATGGTAACATCACGGTCACCGTTCATCCCACCGTCAACAGCCTCTCGGGCGATCCCAACGGTGTGCCGGAAATCTCCACGCGCAACGCGCAGACTGTGGTCACGCTGCACGACAATCAAACGCTCGTCATCGGCGGATTGATTCAGGAAGAGGACACGCGCACGATCACGAGCCTGCCGCTACTGAGTCAGATTCCGGTCATCGGTGGCCTTTTCAAGAATAACGACACTAACAACACCAGCAACGAGCTGGTCATTGTCGTGACGCCGCACATCATTCGTGACGGCGAGCCGACACCGCCGCCCGGCGCCACGATGGGTCTCCCGACGCCGCAGCCGCTTCCCACCGTCCCACCGGGAATGACGCTCCCGACGGTGCACCCGAGCGGCACGTCGTCGCCCAGCGCACCGGCCGTGCTCAATACGCCGGTGCCCAGTGCGTCACCGGCACCGCAGCCAACGCCGTCCGCCTTTGCCGCATCGAACGTGTTCGAGTACGGCCACGCGCCGCAAAATAACTACGCGCAGCCGCAAGACGCGCCACAGATTTTCTATGCTCGGCTCGCACCAACGGTCCTCAGTTCCGCCACCACGGCAAGCGTCGACGTCATCACGACCACGAACGTCACGCGCGTCCAGATCGGTACGCCGAGCGCAAGCGTCTCGCTCAGTCAGGTTGGGCCCGGCAAATGGCAGGGCACGTTCCCGGCCGGCCAGTTGGCGCTGGGACCCGCACAGCCGGTGCAACAGCTAACGCTCAACGCGTATCGAAACGACGGATTTTCGGCGACCGTGCAAATCCCGGTGAGTTCCCGCTAGCCGGTTGCCTCCAGCGGAAGGTTAATCTCTCTGCGCTCCATCGCGATTGCGACGAGCTGGGCTCGCGATCGTGCATTCATCTTCGCTAAGAGAAGGCGAATGTGGAGCTCGACGGTTGGCTTCTTCCGCCCGATGCATGCAGCGATTTCCTTGCTCTGCATACCTTGAGCAAGGCACAAAAGAATCGCTTTATCTAAATCGGTCAGGTTCATCCGATGGCACCCTGAAGTCGCAAGCACCCTCCTCGCGAGCCATTTAGTCCGTTTGGCTCTAATCTACGCGCGTGTTGTTATCTCCTGTTACAGACACTAAGCATAGCTGTAGTCCAAACGTCCTACAAGCTACGGAAGTGACGAAGACAGTTTACCGGTACTTCTAGTTCCCCGATTTCGCGAAATGGAGACACGGTCGGTCCCTCGACTACGCTTCGCTACGCTCGGGATGACAAGGCATTAGCCCGTGAGCGCAATAGCCAGTCCGATTGTCATGAGGAACGGAGCACTCAATCCGGCAAGCCAAGGCGCGAGAACGTATTCAAAAAGCTCTAACCGCTCGTAACTTACAAAGCCAATTCTGCGCGCAAACTCTTCGTGCAGGTCTACGTTTTCGGGAATCGCGCGCTTACCGGTGAACGTGAGCACTGCATACGCCCATGCCGCAGCGCCATACACCATGAACATCGTAACCCCGGCAGCTTCATGCCCCTTGACGAATGCGATCAGCACGGTCGTACCGCAAAACACGGCGACAACGATGATGGAAGACCACGCTAGTTTCCGCGCCATAGGAGACTGCTCGCTTCAAGGCTAAGGCTTTCGACCCCACTCGGAGGAGACGCCGATGCAGCTTGAGCCGTATATCTTTTTCCACGGAACCTGCGAGGAAGCCCTTAACTTCTATGCCGCGTGCTTCGGCGGCGAGATCGTTCAACTCAGCCGCATGTCGGACTCACCGCCCGAGCACCAGGGCGATCCGTCCTGGGCGCACAAGGTCATGCACGCGACCTTCGTTGCCGGCGATTTGAAGTTCATGGCGTCCGACGGGCGTCCGGGCACCCCTCCGGACGGCGAAGACGACATTGCCCTCTCGATCGCAACCAAGGATGTCGCCGAGGGCGAGCGCGTCTTCAAAGCGCTCGCGCAAGGCGGCACCGTCGAGATGCCGTTCGACAAGGCGTTTTGGGGCGGTCGATTCGGACAGCTCGTCGATAAGTTCGGCATTCAGTGGATGGTCTCGGCGCACGAATGACCACGCTCGTTCACCCGGCGACGCCGACCGAGATCGAGCAATCGCTCATCGAATTGCGCGAGGGCGCGAAACGCTGGGTTGCGCTGCGAACCGCGGCCAAAGCCGAGCTGCTCATCGCGGTCCGGCAATCCGTCTACGACCAAGCATCGCGTTGGGCGCAGGCCGCAGTCGAAGCCAAAGGCCTGACCGGCACGCCGCTCGCCGGCGAGGAATGGGTGAGCGGACCGTGGGCGCTGCTCTACGCGCTCAACCGCTACATCCGCACGATGCACGATCTGGCGCGCGACGGCGCGCCGCGCATCGATGCATCCCGTGTGCACGAACGCGCCGACGGTCAAGTAACGGTCGACGTTTTCCCCAACGCCTTTTACGATCGTCTTCTTCTCTCCGGCGTTCGCGCGCAAGTATGGATGCAGCCCGGTGTCACGCGCGACAATCTCAAATCCACCATGGCCGTATGGTACAGGCAATCCGCGCCGCAACCGCGGGTTGCGCTGGTGCTCGGCGCGGGCAACATCGCGTCGATCCCGCCGCTCGACGTGCTCTACAAGCTCATCGCCGATGGCGCCGTCTGCGTCCTCAAGATGAACCCGGTCAACGAATATCTCGGCCCGATTTTCGAAGACGCGCTCAAGCCGTTGGTCGATGGCGGATTTCTACGCTTTGCGTACGGCGGTGCCGAAGTCGGCAAGCAACTCTGCAACCATCCGTTGGTTGACGAAATTCACATCACCGGCAGCGATCGCACCTTCAATGCGATCGTCGCGGGCGGCGTAACCAAGCCGATCACCGCGGAGCTGGGCAACGTCAGTCCGACGATCGTTGTGCCCGGCCCGTGGACCGACGCGGACTTTCGCTTCCAAGCCGAACAAATCGTCACGCAAAAATTGCACAACGACGGATTCAACTGCATCGCCTCGCAGGTGCTCGTGCTGCCCCGCGATTGGGACGGCACGCCCAAGCTCATCGCCCAGATCGAATCGGTCATGCGCGAGGTGCTCGATCGCCCGGCGTACTATCCGGGAGCGAGCGAACGCTGCGAACGCCTTGCGACTGGGCACGAATCGGAACGCTTTGGTCGCAGCGATCAAGGCTACACGCCGCGCACGATCGTGCGCGTCGATGCCAGCAGCGAAGATCCCAACTTCGAGATCGAAGCCTTCGCGAGCGTGCTGGCCGTGACGACGCTTCCGGGCGATGCGCCAACCTTCTTGCACGACGCCGTGACATTCGCAAACGACCGCTTGTGGGGGACGCTCGGCGCGAATCTCGTCGCGCATCCCGTGACGATGAGAACCTACGCAAGCGATCTCGATGCGGCGATCGCCGCGTTGCGCTACGGCTGCGTGGCGGTCAATGCCTGGACCGGCGTCGGCTTCTTGCTCACCGAAATGACGTGGGGCGCGTATCCGGGCCACACGATCGACGACGTGCGCAGCGGCATCGGCGTGGTACACAATAGCTATCTCTTCGATCGTGCGCAAAAGAGCATCGTCTGGGCGCCGTTTGCGCCGTTCCCGCGCAGCCTCTTCGGCTACGGCGCGACGCTGCTTCCCAAACCGCCGTGGTTCGTCACCAATCGCCTCGCCGATAAGATTGGCCAGGCGCTCATCGATTTCGAGATGCGCCAAACGCCGTTCTCGGCGATGAACGTGGCGATGCTGGCTATGCTCGCATGACCTCGTTCACGCGTGTAGCGTTCTTTTCATTGTGTCTGGCCTTTACGATGGTAGGCCAGGCATATGCATATCCGGGCTATTGCCAAATCGAACTCATTAACGACAGCCACGAAAACGTCATGGTGCACGCTGCCTTTGACGACGGATCGTCATCAGCTTTCCCAATGCAAGCACGTGAGCATCCGCACTACATCAGCTTGTTTTATAATCATTACTGTCATTCGGGCGTTGAGGTGCGCGTGACCGATCCACGTGGGATACTCTATCACGCGTGGACACATGTGAGCGCGACCGTTCGAATCGTCCCACATTAATCCACGTTGGGATCGACGTCGCTTGCGAGCTCGTCGCGCAGTTCCTTTTTCTTGCGTTTGCGGTTGTAGCGGGTGAGCGTCTCGTGCGCGCCGGCCGGCCGCAGGTTGGTCGGCGGGCCCAGGCGCGGCACCAGCTTCATCTTGCGCCGCTTCTTCTTAGCCATGACGCTCATAGCGTAACACGTCGGCACCGCGCTGCGCACGCTTCATCCGCACCACGCGATCGAAGCGCATGCCCAATTTATTGACCAGGGTGACGGCCGGCGCGTTGAACGGGTCGACCAGCGCAATGATCGAAGGCGCGTGGAGCTGTTGGAACCCGAAGGCGAGCACGCCTTGCGCGGCCTCGTACGCGTAGCCCTGTCCGTGCGCTTGCGGGGCAAACGCGAACCCCAGCTCGAGCACATCATTGCGTTCCGTCTTCATGAGCCCGCAGCTTCCGATCAGCTCCGAACTCTCCTTGAGCACGACCGGCCACATCGAGCAGCCGTCACGTTCCTGCGCTTCGGCCATCTGTAGGATGAGCGCGCGCGTCTGCTCCAGCGTCTTGGTTCCCGAGAGAATGTACTTCATCGTTTCCGGATCGCCGTAGATTGCGGCAAGCGCCGGCGCATCGCCGGACATCCACGTGCGCAGAATCAACCGCTCCGTTTCGATATAGCTCATTGCGAAATCGCGCCGGCACTCCGCAACATCTGCAGCACGCGATCGCCGGGCAAACCATAGACCGTTGCGCCGCCGCGGCCGGTCATCGTCGTCGCCTCGAACAGCGCATCGTAGATGGCGGCCTGCGTTGCTTCGGCGGTCCGCGATACAGCGCGTTGAGCACGCTGTCGTCTTCAACGATCCGCTGCGTCGGTGCGCTTACTTCAAAATCGGCGGTCCGTTCGAAAACCTCACTGGTCGAAAACCCGACGAACAAATCGCCGCTGCCGACGTCCGACGTCAATCCGGTCCGCCCCATGCCCAGGCCCGCGCGCAGTAAGAGCGCGCGCAGCTCGCGACTATCCAGCGGCGCATCCGTCGCCACCACGATGATGATGCTGCCGCTCTCCATCCGCCCGTGCAGGTCGGCTTCGGACAGATGCTTGGGGAAAACGGTACGGTACTCGCTCTTCAACCGTTCGCCCACCGGAACGCCGACGATGGTGAGCGCTTCGCGCGAACTGCCGGTGTTGTCGTTGACCAGCACGCCGACGGTGTAACCGCCAAGCGACGCCGGCAACACGCGCGATGCCGAGCCGATCCCCGCCTTGAAGCCGAAGGCGCGCATCCCGGTACCCGCGCCGACGCTGCCGCGCGCGAATTGTCCGGTACGCGCCTCGTTGAGCAACTTGTGCACGTCGACCGGCCCCACCGCGCGCCGCTGAATGTCGTTGAGCAGTTGATCGTCGCATTCAGCTACCACCGGCAGCGGCACGTCATCGGTCACGCCGATCTGCGGGTGGTGCTCGATAACCCAGTCCACCACCCCGTCATCGGCCCGGCCGATGTCCAGCGTGTCGGTCAGGACGACCGGTTCTTCCAGATAGCCGGCTTCCTCGATCCAGTGGGTCCCGGTCATCTCGCCGTTGCCGTTGAAGGACAAAAAGGCGCCGGCCACCTTGTGATTCCAGGGGTCCGCGTTGGGAAGCACCGCCGTGGCCCCGGTCCGGATGTCTTGGCCCTGGATCAGGGTCAGGTTGGCAACCCGCACGCCTGCGACATCAGTGATCGCGTCCAGCCGTCCAGTAGGGAAGAATCCAAAGTGGAAGGGCAGTACGGCTGCAGCCCGGCCCCCGGCCGCCAAGGCGATCGCGAGGCAGGCAACCAGAGCCATCGGAAAACGGTTTCTCATGCAGGCACGCTCTTCTTATCTCAAAAAGTAGATTCTAGTAAATTCGCACCGACGAACGCAAACGAGGGACACAACCATTCTTACCGTTCCGCAGAAACTCAAGGCCGCCAACCTGTGGGAGAACCTTACGCCACCCGAGCTCATCGAGCATGCACTGCGGCATCGTGAGGGCGTCCTTGGGCGCGACGGGCAGTTCATCGTCGATACGCGTCCCCACACCGGGCGTTCGCCCAAAGACAAAGCGTTCGTCAAAGAACCGTCGAGCGAACAATATATCGACTGGGGCGACACCAATCGCCCGATCGACGAGTCGGTCTTCGATGCGCTCTTCGAAAAGGTCGAAGCCTACCTCTCCGAGCGCGACGTGTATTCGCTGGATTGCTACGTCGGCGCCGACGAGCGGTATCGCGTGCCGATTCGCGTCTACAGCGAGTTCGCCTGGCACAACCTCTTCGCGCATCATCTTTTCATTACACCCGAGAATCCGGTGCCGGGATTCAGCCCGGAGTTCACGGTGGTCGATGCCGCGCTCTTTCAAGCCGATCCCAAGCGCGACGGCGTCCCCAGCTCAACGTTCATTTTGGTCAACTTCGAACGGCGCATCATTTTGATCGGCGGCACGCGCTATGCCGGGGAGATCAAGAAGTCGATCTTCACGGTGATGAACTATCTGTTGCCGCTGCGCGACACGCTGCCGATGCACTGCTCGGCCAACGAAGGCCGCGACGGCGACGTCGCCATCTTCTTCGGCCTCTCGGGAACGGGAAAGACGACGCTTTCATCCGACCCGCACCGTCCGCTCATCGGCGACGACGAGCACGGCTGGTCGAACGATGGGATCTTCAATTTTGAGGGCGGCTGCTACGCGAAGGTCATTCGTCTTTCGCCGGCCGCCGAGCCCGAGATTTGGGCCGCGACGCACCGTTTCTCGACCGTCATCGAGAACGTCGTGTACGACGACCGCACGCGTAAGCTCGACGTCGACTCCGAAGCAAAAACCGAGAACACGCGCTCGGCCTATCCGCTCGAGTTCATACCGAATATCGTGCCCGGCAGCAAAGGCGGTCAGCCCAGTACGATCATCATGCTCACCGCCGATGCCTTTGGCGTGCTGCCGCCGATTTCCAAACTCACCCGCGATCAAGCGATGTATCACTTCCTCTCGGGATACACGGCCAAGGTTGCCGGCACCGAGCGCGGCGTCACCGAACCGACCGCGACCTTTTCGACGTGCTTTGGCGCGCCGTTCATGGTGCATCATCCGACCGTGTACGCGAAGCTTCTGGGCGAGCGGATCGATCGTCACGAGGTCGAGTGCTGGCTGGTGAACACCGGGTGGAGCGGCGGCGGCTACGGCGTCGGAAAGCGCATGTCGATCGCGCATACGCGCGCCATGGTCAACGCCGCGATCGAAGGCCGCATTCCGGCTGAGTTCGAAGCCGAGCCGTTCTTCGGCTTACGCATTCCCAAGAGCGTGCCGGACGTTCCCTCCGACGTGCTCAATCCGCGCAACGTGTGGGCCGACAAGAACGCGTACGACGAACAGGCGCGCAAACTCGTGGGACTCTTCTATAACAATTTCAAGCGTTTCGAAGCGCAAGCATCGGCGGCCGTAAACGCCGTCGCAATCAAACCGGCCGCAAAGTAGCCACAACTTTCCGCATGGAGTTCTACGGTTACGATCATGTCGACTGTCGCGTGCGTTCGCTCGAGGTCGTTGAGACGTTCTACGACGACCTCATGCCTGAGATCGGGCTGACTGAGAAACGCTACGCCTTCGTCGATTCCGAGGGCGAGTGGCATACGGAGTTCGAAAACTACAACGCCATCGAGTATTTCGAACCGCAGCATCCCACCAAACCGCGCCGTTTCTTCGGCTTGATTGAAAACCCGCTGCATCGCAACAACGACACGCGCATCGCCTTTCGCGTGGAATACAAGCGCATGAACGAGCTGATCGCCTTGCTCGGCAAAATCGGCGCCATCAATGTTGAGCTGAGTGAGACGATGGAAACGTACCCGGCGGTCTTCTTCGAAGATCCAGCCGGCACGAAACTGGAGTTGATCGGCCGCGAAGTTTAAGCTGCGTCTAATACGTTTCCCAGGAAGCACTGAGCGCTCTCCCAATAAGATGGGGCCCATGAAACTCCAAGCCACCGTACTCGCCGGTCTTATGGCCGCGGGCCTCTCCCTACCGGCCATCGCCCAGGTGCAACAGCAGCCTGCGCCGCCGGCACAATCCGAACACGGCGATCGCATGATGCGCCGCTTTAGCGATCTCAACCTCAGCGACCAACAGAAGTCGCAGATCAAGACGCTCATGCAGAGCTATCGTCAATCGCATCCGAAGGGCAGCGCGCCCGACCCCGACGGTCGTAAGCAACTGCGCAGCCAAATCGATGCGGTCCTCACGCCGGATCAACGCACGCAGCTCCAGAGCGACGAAGCAAGGTTCCGCGCGCAGCGTCAGGGCAGCGCGACGAACAACGCTCCGCCGGCGCCTGTCGCCACGCCTAACTGATCGAACCGCTCGATGTAGTAGTCGGCCCGTGCGCATGCGCTCGCGGGCCGTCCGCGTAGCACGTAGACGGCTTCCATACCGGCTGCGTGCGCAGCATCCACACCCGACGCCGAATCCTCAATAACCAGTGCTTGCGCGGGCTCAATCTGCAACCGCTTGGCCGCAAGCGCATACGGATCGCCCGCTGGTTTGCCGCGCATCACTTCGTCGGCGCTTGACCAGTACCGGGGGCATCGCAAGGCCGGCCCGAGCAATGAGCGCAAGCGCAAGCCTGCGTGGTGCGGAGGTAACGATCGCCCACCGGCTTGCGCCGAGGCTCGCCAGCGTTTCGCGGGCGCCCGCAATGGCCGCGCCGTCTTCGCTCACCAGCGTACCGAAGAGATCGAAACAGATGCCCGCGTAGGAAAGCTCCATGGTATCAGTGCATTTCTCCGCACATGAGCGATACTCTCGCAATCCTCGTGGGCGGTGGCCCTGCGCCCGGCATCAACGGCGTTATTGCTTCCGCCACGATCGAAGCGATCAACGCGGGCCTGCGCGTGGTGGGCATTTACGACGGCTATCGCGATCTGGCCGCTGGAACGCCGGTGAAAACCACCGCGCTAGGCATCGACGATGCGGCGCTGATCCAGTCGAGCGGGGGCTCCTTCTTGCGCACTTCGCGCACGAATCCCGCCAAAGATGCCGCGACGCTGGATCGCACGATTCGCTCGCTCGAGACGCTGGGCGTTCGCTATCTGATTTGCATCGGCGGCGATGACACCACCTTCGGCGCCGCGCGCATCGCCGAACGAACCAAGGGGCGCATCGGCGTCGCGACGGTCCCGAAGACCATCGACAACGACCTTCCGCTTCCCGACAACGCTCCGACCTTTGGCTTTGAAACCGCGCGTTCGGTGGGAGCGCAAATCATCGAGAGTTTGCTCGAAGACGCGCGCACAACCGTACTGCGAAGAGAATCACATGCTCTACAACACCGGTAGCGGAGCCCCAGCCAACTGTAATGCGCAAGCGCAGCCACTGGTTGAATTCCCAGCCTACATCACGCACATTGGGGCGACGTTCTATCCCACCAATCCGACCGGCGCATACGCCTTTCCGACGCAGTACCGCGGCGCGCTCATCGTCACCAGCCACGGTTCGTGGCACACACCGGCGGGTAATGGATGCACGCTCGCACCAGAAGTCGACTACGTTCCGATGAATGGCGACACGCCGGCGACGGCGATGACCAACTGGGGCGTCAACAGTCCGACGAGCCAATATTCATCGTTGGTTTCCGGATTCCAACCGGGTTGCACGAGCCGGATCGGCCGCGCGACCGGCGTGGCCGTCGGCGCGAAGGGCAGTGTGTTTATCGGCGACGACCAGGCCGGAGTAATTTACCGCATCCGTCCGTAGGTTGCTT
>CAWIZU010000017.1:0-7327 GCA_963840635.1 Vulcanimicrobiota bacterium
ACAGACACCAAGCATAGCTGTAGTCCAAACGTCCTACAAGCTACGGAAGTGACGAAGACAGTTTACCGGTACTTCTAGTTCCCCGATTTCGCGAAATGGAGACACGGTCGGTCCCTCGACTACGCTTCGCTACGCTCGGGATGACAAGGCATTAGCCCGTGAGTGCAATCGCCAGGCCGATGACCATGAGGAATGGCCCACTCAATCCGGCAAGCCAAGGCGCGAGAACGTATTCAAAAAGCTCTAACCGCTCGTAACTTACAAAGCCAATTCTGCGCGCAAACTCTTCGTGCAGGTCTACGTTTTCGGGAATCGCGCGCTGACCGGTGAACGTGAGCACTGCATACGCCCATGCCGCAGCGCCATACACCATGAACATCGTAACCCCGGCAGCTTCATGCCCCTTGACGAATGCGATCAGCACGGTCGTACCGCAAAACACGACGACAACGATGATGGAAGACCACGCTAGTTTCCGCGCCATAGGAGACTGCTCGCTTCAAGGCTAAGGCTTTCGACCCCACTCGGAGGAGACGCCGATGCAGCTCGAGCCGTATATCTTTTTCCACGGAACCTGCGAGGAAGCCCTTAACTTCTATGCCGCGTGCTTCGGCGGCGAGATCGTTCAACTCAGCCGCATGTCGGACTCACCGCCCGAGCACCAGGGCGATCCGTCCTGGGCGCACAAGGTCATGCACGCGACCTTCGTTGCCGGCGATTTGAAGTTCATGGCGTCCGACGGGCGTCCGGGCACCCCTCCGGACGGCGAAGACGACATTGCCCTCTCGATCGCAACCAAGGATGTCGCCGAGGGCGAGCGCGTCTTCAAAGCGCTCGCGCAAGGCGGCACCGTCGAGATGCCGTTCGACAAGGCGTTTTGGGGCGGTCGATTCGGACAGCTCGTCGATAAGTTCGGCATTCAGTGGATGGTCTCGGCGCACGAATGACCACGCTCGTTCACCCGGCGACGCCGACCGAGATCGAGCAATCGCTCATCGAATTGCGCGAGGGCGCGAAGCGCTGGGTTGCGCTGCGAACCGCGGCCAAAGCCGAGCTGCTCATCGCGGTCCGGCAATCCGTCTACGACCAAGCATCGCGTTGGGCGCAGGCCGCAATCGAAGCGAAAGGCCTGACCGGCACGCCGCTCGCCGGCGAGGAATGGGTGAGCGGACCGTGGGCGCTGCTCTACGCGCTCAACCGCTACATCCGCACGATGCACGATCTCGCGCGCGAGGGTGCGCCGCACATCGATGCCTCCCGCGTGCACGAACGCGCCGACGGCCAAGTGACGGTCGACGTTTTTCCCAATGCGTTTTACGATCGTCTGTTGCTCTCAGGCGTTCGCGCGCAAGTATGGATGCAGCCCGGTGTCACGCGCGACAATCTCAAATCCACCATGGCCGTATGGTACAGGCAATCCGCGCCGCAACCGCGGGTTGCGCTGGTGCTCGGCGCGGGCAACATCGCGTCGATCCCGCCGCTCGACGTGCTCTACAAGCTCATCGCCGATGGCGCCGTCTGCGTCCTCAAGATGAACCCGGTCAACGAATATCTCGGCCCGATTTTCGAAGACGCCCTCAAGCCGTTGGTCGATGGCGGATTTCTACGCTTTGCGTACGGCGGTGCCGAAGTCGGCAAGCAACTCTGCAACCATCCGTTGGTTGACGAAATTCACATCACCGGCAGCGATCGAACCTTCAATGCGATCGTCGCGGGCGGCGTAACCAAGCCGATCACCGCGGAGCTGGGCAACGTCAGTCCGACGATCGTTGTGCCCGGCCCGTGGACCGACGCGGACTTTCGCTTCCAAGCCGAACAAATCGTCACGCAAAAATTGCACAACGACGGATTCAACTGCATCGCCTCGCAGGTGCTCGTGCTGCCCCGCGATTGGGACGGCACGCCCAAGCTCATCGCCCAGATCGAATCGGTCATGCGCGAGGTGCTCGATCGCCCGGCGTACTATCCGGGAGCGAGCGAACGCTGCGAACGCCTTGCGACTGGGCACGAATCGGAACGCTTTGGTCGCAGCGATCAAGGCTACACGCCGCGCACGATCGTGCGCGTCGATGCCAGCAGCGAAGATCCCAACTTCGAGATCGAAGCCTTCGCGAGCGTGCTGGCCGTGACGACGCTTCCGGGCGATGCGCCAACCTTCTTGCGCGACGCCGTGACATTCGCAAACGACCGCTTGTGGGGGACGCTCGGCGCGAATCTCGTCGCGCATCCCGTGACGATGAGAACCTACGCAAGCGATCTCGATGCGGCGATCGCCGCGTTGCGCTACGGCTGCGTGGCGGTCAATGCCTGGACCGGCGTCGGCTTCTTGCTCACCGAAACGACGTGGGGCGCGTATCCGGGCCACACGATCGACGACGTGCGCAGCGGCATCGGCGTGGTACACAATAGCTATCTCTTCGATCGTGCGCAAAAGAGCATCGTCTGGGCGCCGTTTGCGCCGTTCCCGCGCAGCCTCTTCGGCTACGGCGCGACGCTGCTTCCCAAACCGCCGTGGTTCGTCACCAATCGCCTCGCCGATAAGATTGGCCAGGCGCTCATCGATTTCGAGATGCGCCAAACGCCGTTCTCGGCGATGAACGTGGCGATGCTGGCTATGCTCGCATGACCTCGTTCACGCGTGTAGCGTTCTTTTCATTGTGTCTGGCCTTTACGATGGTAGGCCAGGCATATGCATATCCGGGCTATTGCCAAATCGAACTCATTAACGACAGCCACGAAAACGTCATGGTGCACGCTGCCTTTGACGACGGATCGTCATCAGCTTTCCCAATGCAAGCACGTGAGCATCCGCACTACATCAGCTTGTTTTATAATCATTACTGTCATTCGGGCGTTGAGGTGCGCGTGACCGATCCACGTGGGATACTCTATCACGCGTGGACACATGTGAGCGCGACCGTTCGAATCGTCCCACATTAATCCACGTTGGGATCGACGTCGCTTGCGAGCTCGTCGCGCAGTTCCTTTTTCTTGCGTTTGCGGTTGTAGCGGGTGAGCGTCTCGTGCGCGCCGGCCGGCCGCAGGTTGGTCGGCGGGCCCAGGCGCGGCACCAGCTTCATCTTGCGCCGCTTCTTCTTAGCCATGACGCTCATAGCGTAACACGTCGGCACCGCGCTGCGCACGCTTCATCCGCACCACGCGATCGAAGCGCATGCCCAATTTATTGACCAGGGTGACGGCCGGCGCGTTGAACGGGTCGACCAGCGCAATGATCGAAGGCGCGTGGAGCTGTTGGAACCCGAAGGCGAGCACGCCTTGCGCGGCCTCGTACGCGTAGCCCTGTCCGTGCGCTTGCGGGGCAAACGCGAACCCCAGCTCGAGCACATCATTGCGTTCCGTCTTCATGAGCCCGCAGCTTCCGATCAGCTCCGAACTCTCCTTGAGCACGACCGGCCACATCGAGCAGCCGTCACGTTCCTGCGCTTCGGCCATCTGTAGGATGAGCGCGCGCGTCTGCTCCAGCGTCTTGGTTCCCGAGAGAATGTACTTCATCGTTTCCGGATCGCCGTAGATTGCGGCAAGCGCCGGCGCATCGCCGGACATCCACGTGCGCAGAATCAACCGCTCCGTTTCGATATAGCTCATTGCGAAATCGCGCCGGCACTCCGCAACATCTGCAGCACGCGATCGCCGGGCAAACCATAGACCGTTGCGCCGCCGCGGCCGGTCATCGTCGTCGCCTCGAACAGCGCATCGTAGATGGCGGCCTGCGTTGCTTCGGCGGTCGCGCGATACAGCGCGTTGAGCACGCTGTCGTCTTCAACGATCCGCTGCGTCGGTGCGCTTACTTCAAAATCGGCGGTCCGTTCGAAAACCTCACTGGTCGAAAACCCGACGAACAAATCGCCGCTGCCGACGTCCGACGTCAATCCGGTCCGCCCCATGCCCAGGCCCGCGCGCAGTAAGAGCGCGCGCAGCTCGCGACTATCCAGCGGCGCATCCGTCGCCACCACGATGATGATGCTGCCGCTCTCCATCCGCCCGTGCAGGTCGGCTTCGGACAGATGCTTGGGGAAAACGGTACGGTACTCGCTCTTCAACCGTTCGCCCACCGGAACGCCGACGATGGTGAGCGCTTCGCGCGAACTGCCGGTGTTGTCGTTGACCAGCACGCCGACGGTGTAACCGCCAAGCGACGCCGGCAACACGCGCGATGCCGAGCCGATCCCCGCCTTGAAGCCGAAGGCGCGCATCCCGGTACCCGCGCCGACGCTGCCGCGCGCGAATTGTCCGGTACGCGCCTCGTTGAGCAACTTGTGCACGTCGACCGGCCCCACCGCGCGCCGCTGAATGTCGTTGAGCAGTTGATCGTCGCATTCAGCTACCACCGGCAGCGGCACGTCATCGGTCACGCCGATCTGCGGGTGGTGCTCGATAACCCAGTCCACCACCCCGTCATCGGCCCGGCCGATGTCCAGCGTGTCGGTCAGGACGACCGGTTCTTCCAGATAGCCGGCTTCCTCGATCCAGTGGGTCCCGGTCATCTCGCCGTTGCCGTTGAAGGACAAAAAGGCGCCGGCCACCTTGTGATTCCAGGGGTCCGCGTTGGGAAGCACCGCCGTGGCCCCGGTCCGGATGTCTTGGCCCTGGATCAGGGTCAGGTTGGCAACCCGCACGCCTGCGACATCAGTGATCGCGTCCAGCCGTCCAGTAGGGAAGAATCCAAAGTGGAAGGGCAGTACGGCTGCAGCCCGGCCCCCGGCCGCCAAGGCGATCGCGAGGCAGGCAACCAGAGCCATCGGAAAACGGTTTCTCATGCAGGCACGCTCTTCTTATCTCAAAAAGTAGATTCTAGTAAATTCGCACCGACGAACGCAAACGAGGGACACAACCATTCTTACCGTTCCGCAGAAACTCAAGGCCGCCAACCTGTGGGAGAACCTTACGCCACCCGAGCTCATCGAGCATGCACTGCGGCATCGTGAGGGCGTCCTTGGGCGCGACGGGCAGTTCATCGTCGATACGCGTCCCCACACCGGGCGTTCGCCCAAAGACAAAGCGTTCGTCAAAGAACCGTCGAGCGAACAATATATCGACTGGGGCGACACCAATCGCCCGATCGACGAGTCGGTCTTCGATGCGCTCTTCGAAAAGGTCGAAGCCTACCTCTCCGAGCGCGACGTGTATTCGCTGGATTGCTACGTCGGCGCCGACGAGCGGTATCGCGTGCCGATTCGCGTCTACAGCGAGTTCGCCTGGCACAATCTGTTTGCGCATCATCTTTTCATTACACCCGAGAATCCGGTGCCGGGATTCAGCCCGGAGTTCACGGTGGTCGATGCCGCGCTGTTTCAAGCCGATCCCAAACGCGACGGCGTGCCCAGCTCAACCTTCATTCTGGTCAATTTCGAACGGCGCATCATCTTGATCGGCGGCACGCGCTATGCCGGGGAGATCAAGAAGTCGATCTTCACGGTGATGAACTATCTGTTGCCGCTGCGCGACACGCTGCCGATGCACTGCTCGGCCAACGAAGGCCGCGACGGCGACGTCGCCATCTTCTTCGGCCTCTCGGGAACGGGAAAGACGACGCTTTCATCCGACCCGCACCGTCCGCTCATCGGCGACGACGAGCACGGCTGGTCGAACGATGGGATCTTCAATTTTGAGGGCGGCTGCTACGCGAAGGTCATTCGTCTTTCGCCGGCCGCCGAGCCCGAGATTTGGGCCGCGACGCACCGTTTCTCGACCGTCATCGAGAACGTCGTGTACGACGACCGCACGCGTAAGCTCGACGTCGACTCCGAAGCAAAAACCGAGAACACGCGCTCGGCCTATCCGCTCGAGTTCATACCGAATATCGTGCCCGGCAGCAAAGGCGGTCAGCCCAGTACGATCATCATGCTCACCGCCGATGCCTTTGGCGTGCTGCCGCCGATTTCCAAACTCACCCGCGATCAAGCGATGTATCACTTCCTCTCGGGATACACGGCCAAGGTTGCCGGCACCGAGCGCGGCGTCACCGAACCGACCGCGACCTTTTCGACGTGCTTTGGCGCGCCGTTCATGGTGCATCATCCGACCGTGTACGCGAAGCTTCTGGGCGAGCGGATCGATCGTCACGAGGTCGAGTGCTGGCTGGTGAACACCGGGTGGAGCGGCGGCGGCTACGGCGTCGGAAAGCGCATGTCGATCGCGCATACGCGCGCCATGGTCAACGCCGCGATCGAAGGCCGCATTCCGGCTGAGTTCGAAGCCGAGCCGTTCTTCGGCTTACGCATTCCCAAGAGCGTGCCGGACGTTCCCTCCGACGTGCTCAATCCGCGCAACGTGTGGGCCGACAAGAACGCGTACGACGAACAGGCGCGCAAACTCGTGGGACTCTTCTATAACAATTTCAAGCGTTTCGAAGCGCAAGCATCGGCGGCCGTAAACGCCGTCGCAATCAAACCGGCCGCAAAGTAGCCACAACTTTCCGCATGGAGTTCTACGGTTACGATCATGTCGACTGTCGCGTGCGTTCGCTCGAGGTCGTTGAGACGTTCTACGACGACTTGACGCCCGAGATCGGGCTGACTGAGAAACGCTACGCCTTCGTCGATTCCGAGGGCGAGTGGCATACGGAGTTCGAAAACTACAACGCCATCGAGTATTTCGAACCGCAGCATCCCACCAAACCGCGCCGTTTCTTCGGCTTGATTGAAAACCCGCTGCATCGCAACAACGACACGCGCATCGCCTTTCGCGTGGAATACAAGCGCATGAACGAGCTGATCGCCTTGCTCGGCAAAATCGGCGCCATCAATGTTGAGCTGAGTGAGACGATGGAAACGTACCCGGCGGTCTTCTTCGAAGATCCAGCCGGCACGAAACTGGAGTTGATCGGCCGCGAAGTTTAAGCTGCGTCTAATACGTTTCCCAGGAAGCACTGAGCGCTCTCCCAATAAGATGGGGCCATGAAACTCCAAGCCACCGTACTCGCCGGCCTTATGGCCGCGGGCCTCTCCCTACCGGCCATAGCCCAGGTGCAACAGCAACCCGCGCCGCCGGCACATTCGCAACACGGCGATCGCATGATGCGCCGCTTTAGCGATCTCAACCTCAGCGACCAACAGAAGTCGCAGATCAAGACGCTCATGCAGAGCTATCGTCAATCGCATCCGAAGGGCAGCGCGCCCGACCCCGACGGTCGTAAGCAACTGCGCAGCCAAATCGATGCGGTCCTCACGCCGGATCAACGCACGCAGCTCCAGAGCGACGAAGCAAGGTTCCGCGCGCAGCGTCAGGGCAGCGCGACGAACAACGCTCCGCCGGCGCCTGTCGCCACGCCTAACTGATCGAACCGCTCGATGTAGTAGTCGGCCCG
>CAWIZU010000018.1:0-46787 GCA_963840635.1 Vulcanimicrobiota bacterium
TGGCCGAGAAGCTCGGCATCGAGTTGATCGAACTCACCGCGGCGTCATGCTGCGGCGCCTCGGTCGTCAACGACGTCAATCGCGATGTGGCGCGCGTGCTCAACGCGCGCACTTATGCGCAAGCCGAAGCGCTCGGCTTAGATGACGTGATCACCATCTGTTCGACCTGCACCGGCCACATGCGCGCCGCCAACAAAGAACTGCTCGAGAACGAAGAGCAGATGAATCAAGCCAACGCGATCCTGGGCAAGTTCGGCGCCAAGTACTCGGGCAACGTGACCGTACGCCACCTGCTCTGGCTGCTGATCGACGACATCGGTCTGGACAACCTGCGCGCGATGGTCGTGCGCCCGCTCAATGGCCTCAAAGTTGCGCCGTTCTACGGTTGCCACATCATTCGCCCGGAAAGCGTCAATGGCTGGGAGTCGGCGCGCAATCCGCATTCGCTCGAAGATATCATCAGCGCGATCGGCGGCGAGCCGATCGATTACGCCGGCAAGACGCGCTGCTGCGGCTTCCACATTCAGCTCGAGAAAGAGAACGTCGCGGCCGACATGGTGGGGCAGAACATGCGCATGGCCAAGGATCATGGCGCCGAAGCCGTGCTTACGCCCTGTCCGCTCTGTCATCTGGCGCTCGACGGATATCAGCAAGATTCAGCTTCCCGTTGGGGCCGCACCGATCTGCCGACCTTCCATCTTCCGCAGTTGGTGGCGTATGCGCTGGGCGTGCCGGCCGATATGCTCGGCCTCCAGAAGCATTTGATCGACCCGCGCACCGTGATGGTGGAGCGCGAGCTGATCAGCTAACGAATCAGTTTGAGGTGGCGGTCGACGGTGACGCGAATGCAGGATTCGAAGTTGCGTTCCATGCCATGCGTCGTGTGCACGCGGGTGCGGACTAAATAGTCGACACTTCCATCCGCGTTCCTCGTCGTCGCTGAAAAGTGCATGAGGTGGCGTCCGGCGCGCTGTTCGAGCCGTCCGTGCTGACACAGCAGAACACCGATCGCGTGCTCGAGATTGAGCGGCGGATGCGCGGGAACCGCCGGGCTTTTCGCCGGCGCGGTGGACTGCTTCGAAAACCATTGATTCACACGCCTATTATTTCAAGTACGCGGCGTCTTGTGGTGCCGGGATGGTAAAGATCGCCGCGACTTGACCGCGACTTAACGCAAAAACCCGTCATGCTGGACGCTTTTCGGACGCTTTACCCGTATTGTAAAGGGGAAGAGGAGGGACGGCATGTCCTGGTTCAAGGGAAAGGCCTTAGAGAAGGCTGCTATAGCGGCCGTGAAGCCCGCGCTTCACCCGGCGGCCGAAATCCAGGAGAAAATCGCCCAGTTCCTCGTTACGCACGAGCGAGTCGAGCTGCGCAACGGCCATCCGCTGATGCATTTCCTCGGCATGTCGCGCAATCAGCACGACGGCAGCGTCGACTACGCGGTGCGCTCACACATGCGCGGCATCGACGGTAAAAGCCACCGCTTCGATTCGCACGTGCGCATCTACGCGACCGGCCACCTCAAGCTGGTTCGTTAGCTTCGCGCGCGGCGCGCAACACCAGATCCCGAAGCGCCGCATTGGCCGCGATGGCCGCGTTGCGGCGGGCGATCGACGGATCGTCGGCCACCGGCACCACCGCACGCATCGTCGCGTTGGCCTCGAAAAAGAGCGCGTTCCCATTGTGGTCGAGCGCGAAATCAATCCCAAAGTAATCCAACCCGATTCGCTGTGCAGCCGTCTCAAGAGCCGCCATCGCGCGTTCGCCGATCGCGGCGCGCGGATCGGTGAGAAACGCTTCTTCTTCGGCGATGGCTTCGGGCGTGCGAACTTGATCGGCGGAGAAGTAATGCACCTTCCACTGTGACGATCGCGCCAGATGCACCGGATATAAGGTGCCGCCGATCGAGAGCAGCCGATACTTGCGGTAGAGGCCATCGGCGCCGCGCGCATCCAGCAACTCAATTGCGAGCAGGCGTTCACCGGGAAGCAGCGCCGCGACGCGCATCAGCTCATCGCGATCGCGCGCCATCTCGAAGAACTCGCCGGTGTGATAGCCGGGCGGCCGCAGCAACACGGGAAAGTCCTCCACGCGGTCCAGTTCATCGCGGCCGACTTCTGGATGTGCGGAACGGTCAAGCCCTCGATGCCCTGTAAGCGCTGCGCCATCGCCACGCGCCCGGTTCCCAAGACGCTCGCCGGATCGTTGATCGCGTGCGCGCCGTTTGCTTCAAGTAACTGTTGCGCGGCCTCGAGCGATGCGTGGCACAGATCCGCGTCGCCGATGCCGTTGAAGATCACGTCATGCGGCGGCAGCGGCAAATCCGATTCGTAGTAATCGGTGAAGAGTTTGACGGTCAGGAAGGTATGGTCGTCGAGCGGCGCCTCGACCGGAACGTTCCCGCGAAATGCCGATGCGAGAAGCAGCAACGAGACGGGGAGACCTTCGCCGCGAAAGGCACTGATGACAACCGGCATCGCTTCGAAGCCGGCTCGGCGATGCTCTTCTGCGAGGTCATGCAAGCCGAGCCGCCCGAGCACGTGGCTGAGCCCCTGATGCGCCGGCGCTGATTGCGCATCGACCTCGAGCGCGCGCTCATACAAATCCCGCGCGAATGCGAGTTCATTCGTTTCGAGTAACGCGTTCCCAAGGTTGATCAGCGTGCGCAGATCGCGCGGATGATGTTTGAGCGCCTCGTTGTAGGTCAGCCGCGCCGCGCTGCGATAGCCCGCGTTATAGAGCAGCGTCCCCAGGTTCCCAGGGCTCCGATATGCGTGCCGTCGTGTTTGATGACTTCGATGTAGGCATCCCGCGCCTCGTTATTGCGCCCGAGCAAATCGAGCAGGCAGGCACGCGAAAAAAGGAGCGAGACGTCATCGGGAGCCTGAAGCCAGACGCTCCTCGATCTCGGTCAGGTCGTACGGATTACCAAACGCAGGAAGCACGAGCGATTATACGCAATCGCTTGGCGACGCGCCTCCTGGACGCGTCGAAGCTGCGCCCGGGCGCCTGCGTATTGCGCTCGGTGGTGTGAGCACGGAAAGACGCTTTCCTTATTTTTCAATGACCCCAAGGCAGTATTCGCGCTCGTTCTCTACCTGAGCCACTCCCGTGACATAGTTGACCGCCCGTAGAATGAGCTCATGCGGACCGGGTCCTTGCAAGAATAGGACTGCAGGTTCTCCGGCCTTCCCGGTGACGAATGCTCCGCGCGAAACGCCATCCGCCTCAACCGAAACCAATGCGCTTACAGGGTGCGCTGTCCTCCCCTTAAACATGGACACCTCGTCGACGCCTACCGAAACGAACGTCCCCATACCTGTCAATAGCAAGCTCGCAAGCCGCGGCTCAAGACCGTTGTCAGAGTGAACATCGTGAATATCTGGGCAGGTGCTTGCACCATTTCGACTGTCGGTTATCTCGGAGTTCGAGGCCTGCCGGCACGTAACGCCGGCGACGGGGTCCCCCAGTATCTGACCCGTCGGCGGCAGCGCAATAGCTCCCGAGCCCGAAGGCGCTAATACCGTCCCGATCATCAGGCCCTTTTTGTTTTCGAGCACAGCAACCACATAGCCGGCTGACCCACCGTTCTCAACGTTCACGTCGTCGCCCGCGATGTTGCAGTTCCGGAGCGCGGCCCAGGCTGAAGGTCGGTGGCGGCCCGCACAGGCGAGACGATTGAGAACAGAGTCGCTATAAGAAGCGCTGCGGCGAGGCGGACGCGTGTTTTCCTTTTCAAGAACCGATCCTCATTGCGACGGCGAGGGATTGAACTGAACGATGCGTTGTACGTCCCGCGTCGATAGCGCCGAACCCTTCCGTCCCACGCGCCCATTACGTCACCAGTCGCCCCGGAAACATGGTCGCCCATACTTCCTTCCATTGCATTATGGAACATCTCGTGCCCCTGTCCGTATCGGGTTTGCGCATCGCTACCATAGTTTGTCCCAACGCGCACATCGCAGCACCCGTCAAGAGCGTGGCTGTCGTTCCCGCGCGCCCCGTTCGCGGGCGCCCCACCGTCGTGCCCGCTCCAGTTCGAAGAATTTTCCAGATGCACCACGGTTTGATTCTCATATTCGTTCAACGTTGACGCAACCGCATTTACCACAACGTGGTACTTGCCATCGTCCTCGCTGAAGGATTTAAGATTATCTAAAAATCTCTTCTCGTCTGCTGCAGAAACGCCGGGATCGTCTTTAAAAACCACATGAAATGTAATAGTAACGGTTGTGCTTCCGTCGGAATTAGCGGTCGTCGACACATCGGGATTATACCCGCTCGGATCTGCGTACGCTACGGGATTGTTGTTGTTCCACATGTAGCTGCGTTGCGACATGGGATCGTGTACGTCGCCCTTGTAGGCATCGGGCGTCGTCCATTGCTCGGTGTTGGAATCGTACGAGCGCACCCCTTGGATCATCAGGCCGCGCACGGCGTAACCGTCTTCTCTCGCGGGAGCCAGCACAAGACTATCGCCGGCTGCGTTTGTCGAGCCGACCCAGCCGCCGGATTGTACGGTCGCACCCTTGCCGATCACGTGCGAATACAGTTGACCGTACTCCCAAGGGCCGTCGTCGCCGTTGGAATCATGGGCGGACACTTGCGTACCGCTGAAGTCGCGGTCAAGCACGAAGAAGTACGGAGCTCTGGCCAAGCGTAGGTGATTCCACCGAGCGTTTCGACACTGAGCTGCACGAGCGCCCCAGTGGAATCCGTGATAAACAGTGGTCGATCACCGTCCCAGTGGATGGTCATCTCATAAGGGTCGGAGGCACTGATGTTGGTGGCCGTGCGCAGTTTGCCCGAGGGTCCCCACGCAAGGCTCGCCGTGGTTCCGCCGAAATTGCTGTTCGGCGAACACGCCGGAATACTCACACCCGTGCCGGTGCCGGCGTTCGCGCAGACGTCCTGAGTCACGTGCCCTTCAGCATCGTACGTACGCGAATTAACGCTTGAGATACTCACACCGCAGCCAGCGTAGCTCGAGCTCACGTTGAGCGATTCGTTTGACTGACGCCCATCAAGGTCGTAGCTCATCGCCCCCTGACCCCAGATGTCGTAGCCGGGGCACGTCGTCGTACTACGGCTGTCATAAGTCGACGACGCGGGTCCCGCGAGAAGGCGCGCTCATTGTTTTCGCGCAGCGCACTGACGAGGTTGATCAGGGTAAGCAGATCGCGCGGATGATGTTTGAGAGCTTCGTTGTAGGTTAGCCGCGCCACGCCGCGATAGCCCGCATTATAAAGGAGCGTCCCCATGTTCCCCAGCGCGCCCAAGTGCGCGCGCGATCGCGCTTGATAACTTCAATGTAGGCATCCCGCGCCTCGTTATTGCGCCCGAGCGTATCGAGTATGCAGGCACGCGCGAAAAGCAGCGAAACGTCATCAGCAGCCAGACCAAGCCGCTCTTCGATCTCAGTCAGTTCGTACGGATTGCCAAACGGCGGAAGCACGATCGGTTATACGCCCCGCGCTGGCCTATTGGCCCCGCAGATGGGCTACCAAAAATCGCTCGGTAGTCAGCTATCCCCGCCAACGGCAAAGGTCCTTTTGGGGCGCTCATCGTTCACGTCGACGGCAAAGACAGCGGGCGCGGTATCGAGATCGCAATGCTCACGGCACCATCCTCTCGATTGCTCGATCACTATCTCAATCTCCGACGATATCCCGGAGGCAAGGACGCCCGTCATGACGCCGGTCTCGCCGGCCTTCGTCAAGGAGCGCACGAGATTTTCGAGAGCCTTGCACGCCCGCTCAGGAAGACCACAGCTGGCCGCCAAACCGCCCGCGAAATCCAAAATCCGATGATCATCAAAAATCTCGGACCAAAATTCTGCCATGGGATAAGAGCTCAACGCGAGATTTGCGTTGCCCGGATTTTGAACAAGCTGTTTGAACCCAACCAGCGTGTTTAATAGCCCACAAAGCTGCGCTAAATCTCCTGATTGCTTTTCGATCATCGTCATTTCTCCCGATGTCGCGGTGCCCGAGAATTTCCTCCCGTCAATGCATTCAGTACGTTGCCACGTTACAATTGAGTTCCGCTAGGCGGACCCGCGCTGGTCCCGGTACCACTTGAGCTACCAGACGCACTACTTGAGCTAGATCGGTTTGAGGAACTCGATGGATCGCTCGCAGATCCCCCCGAAGTCTCCGTGCGGAATTTGAATTGGTCGGCTGGAATGTGCGAGTCGGGGCTGTCATTGGGGACCACCTTACCATTGACATCGAGGTTCTTTCCGTCGATTTGCTGCTTATAATACGGCTGACGTTGCGCGGGGTTAGGGCTATCAGCCTTGCCAGGCATGTACCGCACGTTGTTATTTTGGTTATTCGGGTCCTGCCAACGATTGCCCCCGCCCGTCCTTGTCGGATTCTCTTTCCAGTTGGAAGGCATGCCCGCGGGGCGGTGCATGCTATCGTCTCCGCCCTTCCCCGAGGTGGTCAACACCAGAATCAACATTATGATGCCGGCTGGCGAACCCGCGACAGCGCTCTCTCCGCCGAGAGTTAGCACGACGTGTTGGAGCGGCCGAGCACGGGCGAGTCCTTGATGCGCCGGCGCCGATTGCGGATCGACTTCCAGCGCGCGTGCGTCCAAATCCCGCGACAAGGGGAGTTCATCATTTTCGAGCAGCGCATTGCCGAGATTGATCAGCGTGCGCAGATCGCGCGGATGATGTCGGAGCGCTTCGCCGTAGGTCAGCCGCGCCGCGTTGCGATAGCCCGCGTTATAGAGCAGCGTTCCCAGGTTGCCCAGCGCGCCGATATGCGCGCCATCGCGACGGATGACTTCGATGTAGGCATCGCGCGCCTCGTTATTGCGCCCGAGCATGTCAAGCGTGCAGGCGCGCGAGAAAAGCAGCGACACGTCGTCGGGAGCCTGAGCCAGCCGCTCCTCGATCTCAGTCAGGTCATTCGGATTACCAAACACAGGAAGCACGATCGTTTATACGTCGCGCATGCCGTCACTCTCCCCCTCGCGCTACCTCGTTTGGCGTTTCTACGCGGACGGCCTCACCTGGGTAGAGGTACAGAAACGGTAACGCGCACGCAGCTTTGAGTCTGAATGCAGTATAGCGACTACGGCCAAGGGGCACGCCAGTATCTAGATTCGACGATACTTGACCTCAGCGGGAGCTTCTCGATCAAGCCTTCGGGCGACAGGCGCGGCAGTACATACAACCTCAACGATGTCATTTCGAGTCACAATTGCAAAGCATCGTCGCGGGAGGTCGGCAAACATTCCATCGCTCTCTTCGTTAAGCCACCTGAGAAAATCGGAATCTATGATCTGAAAGCACCAGTGGCCTGAAAAATTAGCTTCTAACAGCCGCGACACAAATTTCCGGCGATCCCCCTCATCGGTAACGCGGTGGCCGCGAACGTTCGTGAATTTGACTTCAATTCGAGAGCGATCGTCCCCACCAACAATCACAGTGAGTCCATCGCAATCGACAATCGATTCAACTTCCGTACCCGTCAGCTGAATATCGTCGAATAATCTTATAATTTCCATGCTATTCACTATTACTCGTTTTTGGCGGTGAGCTGGTAGAGGAGTCGCCTGAGGACGATTGGCTCCTGTATCGTATCTTTATGTCTTGACCGTTCGGTTTTTGAATCTCGATCGTTGCGGCGGCGCCGGGGTCTGTGCTTTGCTCCCGAACGTTTACAATGGAACCATCGGCGCGTTTGCCGGTAGTCGTCCCGTTTTCGTAGGTCTTTACGTCGGACAAGCCCATGCCCTGAAAATCTTTCTCGGCGGTCTCTTTGTCGCCGGCTTTTCCCCAAATCTCGTTTCCACTTTTCTTTACTTCCTCGAGTTCGGCGCCCTCGAGAGGTTTCTCCGGTTCTTTCCCAGTCTCTCCCGTCGCGGCTAGAGCGAGCACGCCGATCGCTACGGCCATTCCTGCGGCGGCTCCTGCGGCGGCTCCTGCGGCGGCTCCTGCAACCGCTGTAGCTGCTCTTACGGCTATTATTTCAAAGGGGCACATGGCAGCTATGGCACAATATCCGCTTGGATCGCTGTACGCTACGGGATTGTTGTTGTTCCACATGTAGCTGCGTTGCGACATGGGATCGTGTACGTCGCCCTTGTAGGCATCGGGCGTCGTCCATTGCTCGGTGTTGGAATCGTACGAGCGCACCCCTTGGATCATGAGCCCGCGAACGGCGTAGCCATCTTCTCTCGCGGCAGCCAGCACAAGATTATTGACACTGTTAACCCCGTTGCCATTGACGAGGTCATCCCCGTTCACCTAGCCGCCGGACTCTACTACCGCACCCTTGCCGATCACGTGCGAATACAATTGACCATACTCCCAAGGATCGTCGTCGCCGTTGGAATTATGCGCGGACACTTGTGTACCGCTGAAGTCGCGGTCGAGGACGACGAAGTACGCCAGGCTCTGACAAGCATAGAAGGTTCCTCCGAGCGTTTCGACGCTTAGCTGTACGAGGGCCCCGGTGGAATCCGTGATAAACAGCGGTCGATCGCCATCCCAGTGAATCGTCATCGCATTTACATCGCAGGCACTGATGTAGGTGGCTTGCGCAGTTTGCCCGTGGGTCCCCACGCAAGGTTCGCCGTAGTTCCGCCGAAATTGCTGTTCGGCGAACACGCCGGGATGCTCACACCCGAGCCGGTGCCGGGGTTCGCGCAAACGTCCTGCGTCACGTGCCCTTCAGCATCATACGTACGAGAGTTAACGCTTGGCAGACTGACACCGCGGCCAGAGTAACTCGAGCTCACGTTAAGCGATTCGTTTGATAGTCACTTTTGATCAAGAGCGCTGTCGCGTTATCGAGGGTGTTTAATCATCAACCTCCAGCGCGCGCTCATGCAAATCTCGCGCGAAGGCAAGCTCATCGTCTTCGAAGAGCGCGTTCGCGAGATTGGTCAGGGTGCGCAGATCGCGAGGATGATGTCTGACGCGTCGCGGTAGGTCATCCGCGCCGCGCTGCGATACCCCGCGTTATAGAGCAGCGTCCCAAGGTTTCCAAGCCAAGGTGCGCGCCGTCGCGTTTGATGACCTCTATGTAGGCATCGCGCGCCTCATTATTGCTTCCGAGCGAATCGAGCACACACGCGCGCGAGAAAAGCAGCGAAACGTCATCAGGAGCCTGAGCAAGCCGCTCCTCGATCTCGGTCAACTCGTACGGATTACCAAACGCAGGAAGCACTACCGTCTGCGCTCGAGCGGCCGCATCGGTTGCCTTCGGCCGAATCCAAATCCGGAAGGGCTAGGCCGAAAGTTGACTATTTCGGTATCCCCTTAGAGGCCGTGACCGGAATCTCTATCCGAACAATTTCGTCGCCGTTCAGATAGGTTATGCCTACATACATCCCCTCACGCAGGAGCTCGGGCGACAGGCCAGCGGTCGGCGTGCCGCGATAAACCGGCCTTGGGTCGCAACATGAGACGTCGAAGCGAACGCCATTCACGACGAGAGAGACCCTTTTGCCATCTGGGCTCGTCTGATAGTTCGCGATTTGTCCTTCGACGACTTTTGTTCGACCCGTTGCGTAATCATTCTCGACGCGCCACGAATTCCACCAAAAGAACCAACCACAAAATACGAAGATGCCTGCCGCTACAAGCGTGAATGCCTTGACACTGCTTTTGCGAGGTTCGCCGCTTTGTCGCACCTTCGCACGCCAGGCGACTAATCCCCAAAGACACATCCCAAGTGGCAGCAAAGGAAGTGTTAGAGACAATGTTAGGTTGCTGAGATCACGCGAGTCAAATATAACGTGCATCGCCACCGAACTGCGCAGGCACTGCCCCTTTGGCGGCGCCGATTACTGAGTCTCGAAGGCCCGCCGTTTCTACGGCGAGCTCCGTGTTTCTAAACTGCAACAAGTCGTTCTCAGCTACTTTGGCGCTCAACCATAGGTTTGCTCTACCTACGCGTGAAGGCTTATATGCTACCATCGCACGGTCCCTGCCAATGACCGCATGCTGCTGAGCTGATCAGTCGCGCATGGCCATCTCCAACACCGGCGCCGAATTCTCTGATGCACGATTGCCCCTCCCACAGCCGTCCGGACCATTCCAGTGAGCCCGCTTAGCGACCTACTTTCGTTTTGGTCGTGGCTTGCGCTTCGGCGCATGCGGCGTAGATGATCCACCAACGGCGCCGGGCGCCCCGAAATAGAATCCATACGAACCTCCGAGGCCACCCTGACCCTGTGTTGGCGTCGAGAACGTGATGCCAGTTTGGGTGCCCGAATTGTTACTGTAGCGCTCGACGCCGAGTCCATAACTTAAAGCTCCCCCCGTACTTGGCCCGCTTACAATCCCAGACGTTGTATTTCCGCTGGTTGGAGAAAGCACCCCGATTCCTCCACCAACCGAGGCGCCTTCTCCCGCCCCGACGGTAGCTCCGACTTGGACAAAGCCCCCTGGCGCCGTGGTCACCCCAGCAGAGATTGAGACGTTGACTCCCATTGCCGACCCTGAGGCTTCGACCTTCACATAGACATCAGTCTTCGGTGTTTCCTGTGGAAACCAAGCCTTTTCATCCTCTACTATGGTGGCCGAAGTGTCGTAACCGCTCGGATCCTGGTATGCTACGGGATTATTGTTGTTCCACATGTAGCTTCGTTGCGACGCGGGATCGTCTACGTCGCCTTTATACGCGTCGGGCGTCGTCCATTGCTCGGTGTTGGAATCGTACGAGCGCACACCTTGGATTGTTAGCCCGCGCACAGCGTAGCCATCTTCTCTGGTGGGAGCCAGCACGAGATTATCGATACTGTTAACCCCGTTGCCATTGACGAGGTCATCCCCGTTCACCCAGCCGCCGGACTCTACTACCGCACCTTTGCCGATCACGTGCGAATACAACTGACCATACTCCCAAGGATCGTCGTCACCGTTGGAATTATGCGCGGACACTTGCGTACCGCTGAAGTCGCGGTCGAACACGACGAAGTACGGGCTCGGGCAGATGTAGTTGATTCCACCCAGCGTTTCGGTGCTTACTTGCACGAGCGCGCCGTTGGAATCCGTAATAAACAAGAGTCGATCGCCGTCCAAGCGGATAGTCAACTCATCGGAATCGCAGGCACTGATATTGGTGGCAGTGCGCAATTTACCCGTGGGTCCCCACCCAAGGCTCGCCGTGGTTCCGCCGAAATTGCTCGCCGGCGAACACGCTGGGATGCTCACACCCAAGCCGGTGCCGGGGTTCGCGCAAACGTCCTGGGTAATGTGCCTTTCAGCGTCATATGTACGTGAATTTACGCTTGAAATGCTGACACCACAGCCAGAGTAGCTCGAGCTCACGTTGAGCGATTCGTTTGGTAGTCACTTTTGATCAAGAGCGCTGTCGCGTTATCGAGCGTGTTTAATCATCAACCTCCAGCGCGCGCTCGTACAAGTTCCGCGATAAGGGAGTTCATCGTCTTCGAAGAGCGCGTTCGCGAGATTGGTCAGGGTGCGCAGATCGTGCGGATGATGTCTGACGCGTCGCCGTAGGTCATCCGCGCCGCGTTGCGATAGCCCGCGTTACAGAGGAGCGTTCCGAGGTTTCCCAATGCACCGATATGCGCGCCGTCGCGTTTGATGACCTCGATGTAGGCATCACGCGCCTCGTTATTACGCCCGAGCATGTCGAGCGTGCAGGCGCGCGAGAAAAGCAGTGAGATGTCATCGGGAGCCCGAGCCAGCCGCTCCTCGATCTCGGTCAGTTCATTAGGATTACAAAAGGCAGGAAGCTCGAACGTTTATACGCCGCGACCGACGCATATCACGCCGATCAACGATGAATCGGCCGCGTTTACGTATTCGCTCTGGTACGGTCAAGGCCCGCGAGGCGGTGCAGGCAGCCGGTCATGTCACTACGTCAGAGTTGAGTTTTGCCTGCCACAAGCTTTGACCGTACGGACAACTGCCAAAACGCAACCAGCTGGCCGTGGAAATGGCTCGCATGGGCGTCACTGGAACAATCATTCCAAGTCTTCTAGATCATGCCTTATAAACCAGCGGTACGACCTCGGATAGCTGCATATCCGAAAATAGGCGCGACATTACATCCTCAATCTTCGTCGCGATCTCGCGAACGCCTCTTCGCTCGAGATGTGCTCCGTGGAATAGCCTGTCAAAGAGACCGGAAGCTGTCGACAACGTGGTCCCTGGACAATGTCGTAAAAGTACACCAGGCGTGTCGGCTTGCTGTAGCCGTCGTCGGAGAGCTCGCGAACTCGGTCGCAGACTTTCAACGATCTCGGTCACGCGTCTGATGCTAGGTTGACTCATATGTGGCCCCACTGAAGTTACGGCTTGTAACGAACCGCTTTCAAGACGTTTGCGGCGTTTGATAGCGTCGACGTCGCGGTAGACGTAGGGCTTCCCTGCGAAGCGAACTTGTCGAGCTTCTGGATGTGATCATCTATACGTCTTAACAGTGCTATTGATCATCCTAACCGTAGATTTCGTGCCTTGCGCGATGGTCTGCGCCGCGCTACGAATCTGGCCCGCTGTCGGAGTACGCGCCAGTTTTGTTAGCCCTTCTTGTCCAGCCTTCTGCAACGCTCCTTCGGCCCGTTGGATTCCTCCCGCTGCTCGGGCAAGCGCCCCAGCCGAATTCCGCATCGCCCGCAGCGCCCGCCAGGGCAGCGCCGCCTTCAAGACCACCCTCGACGACCGCTGCGGCAGCGATCGTCTCGCCGACGCACGCGTCCTCGAGACAGTACCCACTCGGGTCGGAGTACGCCACCGGATTGTTGTTGTTCCACATGTAGCTGCGTTGCGACATGGGATCGTGTACGTCGCCCTTGTAGGCATCGGGCGTCGTCCATTGCTCGGTGTTGGAATCGTACGAGCGCACCCCTTGAATCATGAGCCCGCGCACGGCGTAGCCATCTTCTCTCGCGGCAGCCAGCACAAGATTATTGACACTGTTAACGCCGTTGCCGTTGACGAGGTCATCCCCGTTGACCCAGCCGCCGGACTCTACTACCGCGCCCTTGCCGATCACGTGCGAATACAACTGACCGTACTCCCAAGGATCGTCGTCGCCATTGGAATTATGGGCGGACACTTGCGTACCGCTGAAGTCGCGGTCAAGGACGACGAAGTACGCCGAACTCTGGCAAGCGTAGAAGACTCCGCCGAGCGTTTCGACGCTGAGCTGCACGAGCGCGCCGGTGGAATCCGTAATGAACAGTGGTCGATCGCCGTCCCAGTGGATAGTCATCCCATTAAGGTCGCAGGCACTGATGTTGGTAGCCGTGCGCAGTTTGCCCGTGGGTCCCCACGCAAGGCTCGCCGTGGTTCCTCCGAAATTGCTGTTGGGCGAACACGCCGGGATGCTCACACCGGTGCCGGCGCCGACGTTCGCGCAGACATCCTGCGTCACGTGCCCTTCAGCATCATACGTACGTGAATTAACGCTTGAAATACTAACACCGCAGCCAGAGTTCGTGACTATTGAAAGTGATAGCTTGCTTTGACAATCAGCGGTCGTGACGTTCCGGTACGTGTTTAATCGTGGCGCTCACAAAGCAATTCCGTATCGCTTCGAAGCCGGCGCGGCGGTGCACTTCTACAAGCGCATGTTCACCGAGACGGCCGAGCACGTGGCTGAGCCCTTGATGCGCCGGTGACAATTGCGGGTCAACCTCCAGCGCCCGCTCATACAGGTCCCGCGAGAAGGCGAGTTCATTCGTTTCCAGCAGCGCGTTCCCGAGATTGATCAGGGTTCGCAGATCGCGCGGATGATGCGTGAGCGCCTCGTTGTAGGTCAACCGCGCGGCGTTGCGATAGCCCGCATTATAGAGCAGCGTCCCCAGATTGCCGAGCGCGCCGATATGCGTGCCATCGCGCTTGATGACCTCAATATAGGCATCCCGTGCCTCGTTATTGCGCCCGAGCATGTCGAGCGTACAGGCACGCGAGAAAAGCAGTGACACGTCGTCAGGGCTCTCGACTAGCCGCCCTTCGATCTCGGTCAGGTCATTCGGATTACCAAACGCTGGAAGCACGACGCTCAATATGACGCGTGGGCTCACGGCCTCCTCTCCCCGGCACAGAAGAGCTTGCGCCCGATGCGCCGGTTATCTCGGGAGGGCCCGCGGCCAAAAGCCGATAACCAAAGTCCTGATGTATCGCGCACATCCGACCCTGGCGGCCTTTGTTTTCACGGGAACTACCGTCGCACTCGTCGGCTTTAGTACAGGTTGGCGGCTCTGGCTGCTGTATGTCGTTATGACTCTACTAAGTTTGTTCGTGCTCTCGCGTCTGTTTGCCGGGCTTCCGTTAAATTCGCTCGGTTCGGACGAGGATGGCGCCGACAAAGACACTAGTGACCCGCGAAATCGGTTCTCCCCACTACCCAGTAACGACATGGCGGGCATAGGAGCGGCGCCAGACAACCTGGCGCGGGCATATCGCGATTGGACCGCCGCGAAGCAAGGCGATTTGCTGGCCGATCCGCGCGACTTTGAGCAATTCACGAATCCCGGGGAAGAGAAAACGACGTGACGGGGCTAACGGTTACTGACGGGTCTCACCGGCACGGGAAGCGGCCCGGAGTTTACTATACTTGCGAACACTACGGACATTGCACCCTTAACGTTACCCGATATCTGCGCTGAGTCGCTCACCGGCGCAGTTATCAGCGGAGTCGCGACAAGCGCGCCATCCAGGAATATGCCGAGCCGCTGGTTGACGTGGTGACTGGTGAACCTGTGGAACGACTCGGGGTCGGCAAAGCTCAGCGTGATCGCCGGCTCGCCGACCTCATCGTAGCCAGTTTTTGCACTCATGATGGGTCGACCGCTCCGCGGAGAGTAACTCGCGCCATTGGGATAAATTCTCAGCGTAACGATTCCACGTGGCGCTAAGAGCTTCTCCGCGACGGCCGTCGCCTCCTGACTCACAACCGCGACAACCCGAACCCGGTCTGCTCTTACCCTCCCCTCGACGCGTGCATCGCGGAGACGTTGCTCCATTATCGCGACTGTTTCCGACAATGCTGAGGCCGAGAAAGTGTCACTTCCCGCAGCCGCGAAGGTCAGCGTAACTACTTTCGGGCCTGAAGGTGCGAGAGCTAGCAGCAACCCGGCAATCACCAAGATCACCGGCGTGCGTCTCCGCAACCTCGACGTCAATCTAACTCGGAAGCGAAATATCACACTTGTCCTCGACTTCTTTCTGCGCCTGCGCTTTTTCCTGAGCCTGTCCCGCAAGTGCGGCTGCACTGTACATAGAGGTCAGGAACCCGAAGAAGCTGCCCCCGGCCTGAACCCCCTGAGACCGTATTTGTCCCGCGCTTGTGTTTGCCACCGGATGCGTGTAGCCATTTTCCACATCGGCAGCATCGTCGGGCGGCGGCGGCAACGGTGGAAGGCCCTCAAGTTCCCGAACAAGTGCCTTCATTGACTGCCCGTCACTTGCTAGCCTGCTCTGCGCGCTATCACAAGCCTGTTGTTGCGCCTTCGTCGGCGTTGGGCCGACACAGTTATGAGGGCACCTGTGAATGTATGCGAGGATTTCATCATATGTCGGGGCTGTGGCGTCAGCGATCTCGTTGATGGCGTCTCCAACATATGAGTATGGCGGTGCTTGCATCGTGATGAAACCGCTCGGATCGGCGTTCGCTATAGGATTGTTAGCGTTCCACATGTAGCCTCGCTGCGACATCGGATCGTGTGCGTCGCCTTTGTAGGCGTCGGGCGTCGTCCATTGCTCGGTGTTGGAATCGTACGAGCGCACCTGGGATGGGTCCTGAAACCGGAGCCAGGGATAACTGTGGATTTCCGCCCAACCGGGCAGTCAAGGAGATCCACCCATGCGCAAGAGCCGCTTCACCGAAGCGCAGATCGTTGCGATCGTTCGCGAGTATGATGCCGGAGCATCGGTTGGCGAACTCGCCCGCAAGCAGGGCGTTCATGCCAACACGATCCGGCTTTGGAAGTCGAAATATGCCGGCATGGACGTAGCCGACGTCGTGCGGCTGAAAGAACTCGAAGCCGAAAATGCGCAGATGCACCGCATCATCGCAAAACTCACGCTCAAAGTTGACGCAATGGATAATCTGATCCGAAAAAACGGATGGGGCCTTCGCAGCGACAAGAAGCAGTGAAGGCGTTGCAAAAAGATGGGCTGAGCCAGCGCGAGGCATGCAAGATCATGCGCGCGCGCCGCCGATCGCTCAAGGAAATAATCGGGCTCAGGGCGCTCCAAGACGGACCGCTGATGAAGCGGCTTACCCAGCTCGCGCAAGAACATCCGCGCTATGGATGCAAGCGTCTTTATGTGATCTACGAGCGTGTCGCCGGGGAAAGCGATCCGTACATGAATTACAAGAGATTCAGACGACTCTATCGGCTTGCAAATCTGCAGATCGCTCGGAGACGCAGACGAAGCCGAGCAAAGTACGTTCGCGGTACGCCGCTGCACCGAGCCGAGCGGCCGAATGACATCTGGACGATGGACTTCGTCTCCGATCGGCTGCTTCACGGGCGTGTCTTTCGAGCGCTCACCTTGCTTGATGAAAGGAGCCGATACGCCATGGCCGTCGATCCCGCGTTTTCATATCCGAGCGCCTCGGTTGTACGAACGCTCGAGGATGCAACGCGTGAGCATGGATATCCCAAGTTCCTGCGCATAGATAACGGCCCGGAATTCATTGCTTCTGCGCTTGAAACATGGGCGTATGAACACAAAGTCGAGCTGCTTTTCATCCAGCCTGGAAAGCCTACGCAAAATGCTTTCATCGAATCGTTCAACTCTGGGGTGCGAGACGAATTGCTCGTCGCAAATCGGTTCCGAACCATCTTCGAGGCGCGCGTTGCTGCTGACGCGTGGCGCCGCGCGTACAACGCGGGCCATCCCCACAGCGCGCTTAACGGCATGACGCCCGAGGAGTTCCTCTCGCGTTATGAAACTAACTCAACCCCACAGAAATCACTGGCCGCATGACGGGACCCATCCCACTGCGACATGGGATCGTGCACGTCGCCTTTATATGCGTCGGGCGTCGTCCATTGCTCGGTATTGGAATCGTACGATCGCACGCCTTGGATCGTTAGCCCGCGCACGGAGTAGCCATCTTCTCTGGTGGGATTCAGCAAACGATAAAGCGAGTTCATCGTTTTCGAGCAGCGCATTCGCGAGATTGATCAGGGTGCGCAGATCGCGCGGATGATGTTTGAGCGCTTCGTTATAGGTCAGTCGCGCCGCGCTGCGATAGCCGGCATTATAGAGCAGCGTCCCCAGATTTCCCAGCGCGCCGATGTGGCCGCCGTCGCGTTTAATGACCTCGATGTACGCATCCCGCGCCTCGTTGTTGCGCCCGAGTGAATCGAGCACGCACGCGCGCGAGAAAAGGAGCGACACGTCATCCGGAGCCCGAGCCAGCCGCCCCTCGATCTCGGTCAATTCGTACGGATTACCAAACGCAGGAAGCACCAAGGCGTATTACGCCCAACATGAGGCCCTCTTCCCCCCGCGTGACTAGGGCCGCCTTCGGGGACTCACTTCCACCGTTGTGGAGGCGCGCTTCAGAATGTAGCGTTTCACGCCAACCGCAGCTGCGTAGCCTACCGCAAGCGCTAGTAATATCACGGGTGCGCCAGTAATTGCGATCGCAACGATCATATACGGATTTAGCGGGTACGAGCTACCGTCGTTGGCGGTAATCACACTTCCGATCGTGAATGCCAGGCCGGCGATGGCGGCCGTAGTTAAGCTGCTCTTCGATCTCAAGTCCAATGCAAACATGAGAATCATTCCGACTGGCGCCGGCCCCCACAGCGCAACAGATGCGGCAGTGTCGAACCAGTGCCAACGTACCATCGCCGGCATAGTAATATCGTTCGTGAGCACGCCGGTGACGATACCCGTTAAGAGTCCGAGCGCGCCCCACCGCAGCACTGAACTGAAACTCATTGCCTCGGACCGGCGTGAGAACCGCCATTGGAGGGAGCAGATGAGCCACTATTGCTCGGGTTTTGGGCGCCGCCTGGCACCCCAAGGATACCCAGAAGCTTCTCATCCAAGCCCGGCATGCCCGTAAGGAGCTGTCCAAGATTACTTCCCCCAGCGGCAAAGCCATTTGCCACCGCGTCGGCACAATTGTTATTCACGGGGATGAACTGTTTCGTTGCAGTCTTATGGAATGAGCTATCCATCGCCGCGTTTTGTGCGTCCGTTGTCTTAACATTGTGCCAATCGTAGGTGTTTCCAGCTATATGCATTAGATGCTCAGCCGATCCTACGTCGCTGTCGGACAGGTGCCCTTCTTTCGACGCTAACGACGAGGACTTCGCGCCGCCAACTTGCTTCGGCCCCCACGACAATAGCCTCGAACGGTTAGGATCGGCACTGTTCACGACGATCACCTCTTCGTGCTCCGGACTCGTGGAGATACCTATTATGACGTCGTAGCCGCTCGGATCGTTGTACGCTACTGGATTGTTGTTGTTCCACATGTAGCTGCGTTGCGACATGGGATCGTGTACGTCGCCCTTGTAGGCGTCGGGCGTCGTCCACTGCTCGGTGTTGGAATCGTACGAGCGCACCCCCTGGATCATTAGCCCGCGCACGGCGTAGCCATCTTCTCTCGCGGGAGCCAGCACAAGACTATCGCCGGCTGCGTTTGCCGAGCCGACCCAGCCGCCGGATTGTACTGTCGCACCCTTGCCGATCACGTGCGAATACAGTTGACCGTATTCCCAAGGGCCGTCATCACCGTTGGAATCATGGGCAGACACTTGGGTCCCGCTGAAGTCGCGGTCAAAAACAATGAAGTACCCCGAACTCTGGCAAGCGTAGAAGACTCCCCCGAGCGTTTCGACGCTGAGCTGCACGAGCGCCCCAGTGGAATCCGTAATAAACAGTGGTCGATCACCGTCCCAGTGGATAGTCATCCCGTATAGGTCGCAGGCACTGATGTTGGTGGCCGTGCGCAGTTTACCCGAGGGCCCCCACCCAAGGCTTGCCGTGGTTCCGCCGAAATTGCTCGCCGGCGAACACGCCGGGATGCTCACACCCGTGCCGGTGCCGGCGTTCGCGCAGACATCCTGCGTCACGTGCCCTTCAGCATCATACGTACGTGAATTAACGCTTGGACTACTCACACCGCAGCCAGCGTAGGTCGAGCTCACGTTGAGCGATTCGTTTGACTGGCGCCCATCAAGGTCGTAGCTCATCGCCCCTTGACCCCAGATGGCGTAGCCTGGGCATGTACTCGATCCGCGGCTCTCGTAAGTCGACGAGCCGGTGAGCGTCGTTCCGGTGTAGGGGTCAACGCTGTTCGCTGCAATCAGGGTTGTTTGGTAGCTCGTGCCGACAACCGTATCCTTGACGCCAGCGCAATCGGAAGACGGCGGGTTTCCATTGATGCCCCATACCAAGCCCGAACAGCTATGCCCGTAGAGGTATGTTCCGGTCGTGTACGCTCCCGACGCGCCCTCGTAGGGCGGTATCCCGCCTAGGTAGGTCCCGGGCGTTCCTATCGTCGACGTCTGTTCACCGCGCACGTCGTAGTTCAACTGCATCGCGACAACCAAAAGCCCTTGTCCCGTGGCGAGATCGCCCGCTTGTGCCGTATATGACGTGAGGTTCCCCTCAATGTCGTGTCCGATACTTGCATAAGTTCCCTGATTCGGGAGCTCAAGCGATGCAAGGCGACCGAAGCTGTCGTATGCGTCGGTGCGCGCCACCTCGGTGTGTGGCGCAAACTGCGGATAGGCCAGGCCATTTGAGTCACGCCATTGGCGGCACGACCCGTCATCGGATCGCTTTGGGTCAACTCACGCTCGGCGTTGGTGTAGGTCCAGGCGAACGGTTGCGCCCGCCCGGCCACGGCCAAATTCGTTCGTTTGCCGTCATTGCGATAGTCGTAGGTGAATTCGTTCTGCTGATTGAGCGCAGAGGACGATATCGAAAGCGCTCTGTCGCCAGCCATTGGGATAGTAGCCATAGGTGAGCGTCGCCGGCGACGACACACCGCCGCCCGAACCTTCACCATACTGCGTCTCGCGACCGTCGGCATCGTAGTGGTAGCTGTCCGTGCCAAACACCGTCGAGTTGATGCTTGCCGTCCGGCCATCGGGATCATAAGCGTAGCTGCGCCCGGCGTTACGCCATCGCTAAACGTAATCGATTGCTGCCGATTGAGATCGTCGTAGGCATACGTCGTCGTCACGTTCATCGGATCGGTTTTGGAGGCCAGGAGCCCCTGGTACGGAGCTGTGTCGTAGACGCTCGTCCATGCCTCCACGCCGTTGCCCGGTGAGTACTGATACCGCGTAACGCTGCGGTCCAGCGCGTCGAAGGCGTTGCCGTTCACGTCATTCCAGGACAATGTGGTAGCGCCACTAACCGGGAAGTAGTTTTGCGTCTTGTAGAGATTGCCGTGGGCTAAATACGACGGCGATTGATTCGTACCATAGAACGAAACGTTCGTATCGTCGGTGAGGTCGTAGATGTAGCGAGTCCGCCAGGGAACGGAGTTATCCGTACTTGCGTCAGACGGAAGCTGGACCTCAATCAGGCGATCTTCACCGTCGTACCACTTTTGGGTGATTCCAGTAACGACGCCGTTGGTCGGCGTCTGGCCATGGTGATGCGTCTCTGAAAGTTCATTGGCGTCTGGATCGTAGGTATAGTCTTCCGAATACGTTCCGCAAGCCGCGCCGTCGAGCGAGTACTGATAGGCGGTCTGTTTGCACTCTACCGTGCTGTCCGGATTGTAGTACGTGCGAGACGTCACACTGTCGGGGTCCGTCGCCGACGTCATGCGATGCATCGAGTCATAGGTGAGCTGATAGCTCCCGTAGCCTTTGCTGTAGGTTTGTAGATCGCCATACGCATCATAGGTGAAGCTTTGCTGCGGCTGGGCATTCGTTCCGTTACTTTGCGCGAACGAGGCCCCCACAACGCTCGACGGCAGCCCGTAATTGTCCGAAACCCCGCCGCCCGTGTAAGCATACGTCCCTTCGTACCCAAGCGGCGTGTACGAGTTGATCAGAAGGCCGAATGGTTCGTAGCTATCGACATAGTCCCACACGTATTGCGTAGCGCCCGTTGCGCCGGTGCCCGTGGGACAAAGCGTATCACTGGCTGCCGGCGTGCCCGTCCAGTTCAGACCAAGCGCGTTGGTCTTCACCTCGTCGCAGTACGATAGGACGTTATTAAACTGGTCGTACGAGAAAAGTTTGGTCGGCCGGAACGTCCCGATGGAGGTGGTAACGGACGGCTCGCCCACGGCGATCGCGTTGCCACTAGCATCATACGCGTAGTTCGTTTCGTCGCCCCGCGGATCGACGCTCGCGGTGAGGTCGTTGTTGCCGTCCCAGGTCGCGGAGGTGACCAACCAATCTCCCGCCGCAGCAAACTCCGATGTCTCGGTAACGCGACCAAGCGAGTCGGGCTCCCATTCGATTTCGTGCCCCTGCGTATCGGACATCACGTTGAAGCCAGTCGCGTTATAGTTGTACTGGAACTCTGTCTGTCGCCATAGCGAATTTCCGGTCATCGCTGCGCCCGATTGTAGCTGCGCGCTAGTGCCGTCGTTCGGTGTGAAATTCATAATGCCGTAGTCACTGATCCATGTCAGACGGCCGCTTGTCGTGTTGGCATCGTAGGTGAAAGCGTAGTTGCTGCCGTCGTTATACGAACTTGACACGAAACGCGGTCCCCCAACCCAGCGCATCTGGTGTGTGCCCGACCAATACCAATACTCCTCGGTGAGATTCGTTATGGTTGCAGTCTGCGTCGCGTCATCGGTTGCTTTACCTGGCCGCGTGACCTCAAGTAGATCTCCGCTCGCGTCGTAATTGTAAGTGACCGACAGGCCATCGGGTCGCGTGATCGATGAGAGTTCGGTGTAGCTACCAAACGTAGCAAAGTTAAGCGATCAGCGTTTGCCCATCACTGTGGGTCGCGACAATTTGCGTCAAATTCTTGGCAGTGTTAGAATTGCCATTCGCCCAAGAGTAGGCAAACGTGATGTAGTTGTTGTGATTGCGGCCGATGATCTGATACAGCCGGCCCAGGTATCCGGCCCCGTAGCAGCCGGATTTGTGGTGGGCGCCCAGAAATAGTAAATCGTCCCGGTTTTCTTCGTCCATTGATAGCCGCAGCCACCATCGTAAATAAGCGTCGTGGCTTGTATCCCAGGCGGCGGCGTCCAGCCACCGCTGCCGTTGGCCGTGAAATCGTACCGCGCCCCATCGATATCGTAGACAGACATAACATTCGCGGTACTGTTGTAGCTCATATGCGCGTCAAATGTGTTGGTCCATCCGTTGCCGTAGACGCTTGAGGCCGAGCCGTCCGTGCCCGTGACGTCATGCGCGCTCTGCGAGTTATAGGTGCGCTGGAGCGCCAAATCAATACCGCGCTCCGGCACGTCGATGTCGTTAGCCTGAACGAGCAGATTGCCATTCGCGACATTCACCATCGCCTTGCCAACGCCCGCGATCGCCTTCTCCTCGTAGGTCCACCAGGGGTTGATACCGGTCGATGCGGGAGCCAATGCGCCAACCGGTGTCGCAGTAGGAACAGGTGTCGGCGTGACCGGAATCGGTGTCGGCGTTGGAACAGGCGTAGGCGTTGCGGTCGGAATTGGAGTCGGAGTCGCGGTCGGAATTGGGGTCGGCGTCGCGGTCGGCGGGGCGGTTGGAACCGGGGTCGGGGAAGGCAGCTTGGAACACGCGATCATCGGCCGCATTGGATTGCGCGGCCCGACAGCCAAGCAGGTGATCTGCGTTGTCTTCGAAGGGCCGCTGACTGGGCTACGGACCGCTCATTGCCAACGGATCTCGCGGTGCGTTCTCCGGCAGCAGAACCGCGCGTAACATCTCCGGTGGCCGCCCAGGCGATCCGTAGCGATCGCTACGGTGCGCGAATCGGTTTGAGCTCAGATTCGGTCGCTCGTAATTGTCTTTCAAGCGCGGAAAGGTCGGCGCCGGTGCATGCATCGCCGCGTAGCGGTCAGCTTGACCCGTGATCAACGCGAAGACTTGCGACGCCTCGATCGCGGAGACTAGCGGCTGCATATTCGGCGTCTGCACCTGGCCCGGCGATGCGGCCGACGCCGTGGCCTGCAGCGAGAATACGGCCACGAGAACAAACGCAAGAAGACGGCGCATACAACTCTCCCAAATCCACGTGGAGCTGTGATTTCGCACGTTCAATGCGGTTGTGGGCCTTTTTCTCCTCGCAAATCGTGGCGCTATTACTGACTATCAAAAGTGATAATCACTTTTGATAATCAATATCTGCGGCTTGCGCGCAGGTTCCGATGACCTCGTTCAGTCAAGTTTACGAATCGCTTCATGCGCAGGTTCATCTCGCACGCGTCGATCGTCGCGCTGCTCGCCGTTGCATCCCTCACTGCGTTGGTCCCCGCCGGTGTTGCCGGCGCGCGCGCGCTGCCAACGCCTACGCCATCGCCCGTTCCCGCGGTCATCCAGGTACAAGTCATGCCGGTCGCTCGCGCGGTCGCGACCGTGCGTGAACTTTTCCCCCGCGTTCAGGTCCATGCCGACGCGAATGCCAACGCGATTGTCGTGATTGGCTCACCGGACGATGTGCAAACCGTGCGCACCGTGATCTCGGGGCTCGACGTGCGCAATCCGACCCAGCCCACCGTGGAAGTCATTGCGCTCCACACCATCAAGCCGGATGCGCTCGTGCAGCGCGTTGCGCCGCTCTTTCCAAGCGCGTCCCTCACCGTCGCTTCAAAGAACAGCGTGCTTCTGCGAGCGCGGCCACTCGACGCTACGCAGGTCAAGGCACTGATCGCGAGCCTGGATGCGCCACCGCTCGCCTCGCCGCCGCCCACACCCGATCCGGTCGAAGCGGTCGACATTAAACTGGCGCAGCCCGCCTACGTGGCGCGCGCCGTCGTTCGCTCGATTCCGCACGTGCGAATCAGTGTCTCGGGCGCCTCACTGCTCATCACGGGCGATCCGCAATCCGTCGCTGCGGCGAAAGCCCTGGTCGCACAACTCGACGTGCCGGCCGCCGGCTCGAGCTTCAGCCAGCTCTACCACCTCAAGAGCGTCGACGCCGCCTCGGTCGGAGATCTGGTCCAGAAAACCTATCCCGATGCGAAAGTGGTCGTCGATACCGAGCTCAACGCGATCTCCGTGCGCGCAACGGCAACCGAGCAAACGCGCATTAGCGACGCGATCGATATGCTCGACGGAAAAGGTGGCGCACCCGGCATGATGGGGCAGTCGGGCGCGGGCGCCGCCGTGAGCGACGGCAACATGGCGGTGATCCAACTCAAATCGGCCATTCCCGGCACGAACGGCGCGCCCTCGACCACCGCGCAAGATATCGCCCAGGCGGTCACGCAGGCACTCGGCCAGATGGCCGCGGGGCTGCACGTCACCGTCATGCAAAACTCCAGCTCGCTCATCCTCACCGGCGATCCCAACAGCATTCGCCTCGCAAAAGAACTCATCGCCAAGCTCGACGTCGTCCCACCGCTGGTCGAACTCGATACCGAAGTGCTCGAAATCGACGGCAGCCTCGCCAAGAACTTGGGCCTCGAGCTCCCCACCGCGGTGATAAGCACGACCTTCGAAGAGGTGCAGCCCACGCCCGATCCCTACGGTAATCCGGGGCGCATCGCGAAGATTCAACCGATCACGCGTACGCCGATCCAGCTCACCGCCGAATTGAATCTGCTCATCCAGCATGGCGATGGTCGCGTACTCGCCGATCCGCGCATCGTGACCCTCTCCGGACACGACGCGAATTTCCAAGCCGGTGACACGCTCTCGATTCTCACGACAACCGGCGGCGGCGTCGGCACGGTGGTCACCACGCAGTTGCAATCCTTCAACACCGGCGTCACGCTCGACATCACGCCGATCGTTACCGCCGATGGTAACATCACGGTCACCGTTCATCCCACCGTCAACAGCCTCTCGGGCGATCCCAACGGCGTGCCGGAAATCTCCACGCGCAATGCGCAGACCACTGTGACGCTGCATGATAATCAAACGCTCGTCATCGGGGGATTGATTCAAGAGGAGGACACGCGCACGATCACGAGCCTTCCGCTGCTGAGTCAGATTCCGATCATCGGCGGACTTTTCAAGAACAACGACACCAATAACACCAGCAACGAGCTGGTCATCGTGGTGACGCCGCACATCATTCGCGATGGCGAACCGACACCGCCGCCCGGCGCAACGATGGGCCTCCCGACGCCGCAGCCGCTGCCCACCGTCCCGCCGGGAATGGCGCTCCCGACGGTGCGCCCGAGCGGCATGCCGTCCCCGGGCGCGCCGGCCGTGCTCAATACGCCGGTGCCAAGTTCGTCGCCGGCGCCGCAACCGACACCGTCCGCCTTTGCCGCATCGAACGTGTTCGAGTACGGCCACGCGCCGCAAAATAACTACGCGCAGCCGCAAGACGCGCCGCAGATTTTCTATGCTCGGCTCGCGCCAACGGTCCTCAGTTCCGCGACCACGGCAAGCGTCGACGTCATCACGACAACCAACGTCACGCGCGTACAGATCGGCACGCCGAGCGCGAGCGTGTCGCTCAGTCAGGTCGGACCCGGCAAATGGCAGGGCACGTTCCCGGCCGGCCAATTGGCGCTAGGACCCGCGCAGCCGGTGCAGCAGCTAACGCTCAATGCGTATCGAAACGACGGATTTTCTGCGACGGTGCAAATCCCGGTGAGTTCCCGCTAGCCGGTTGCCTTCAGCGCGAGATTGATCTCTCCGCGCACCATCGCGATTGCAACGAGCTCCGCTCGCGATCGTGCATTCATTTTCGCGAGGAGAAGGCGAATGTGGCCCTCTACGGTTGGCTTCTTTCGCCCGATGCACGCAGCGATTTCCTTGCTCTGCATACCCTGAGCAAGACATAAAAGTATCGCCTTCTCTAAATCGGTCAAGTTCATCCGATCACACCCTGAAGTCGCAAGCGCCCTCCTCGCGAGCCGTTTAGTTCGTTTGGCTCTAATCTGTACGCGCGTTGTTATCTCCTGTTACGCAAACGCAGCAAGCATAGCTATAGTCCAAACGGACTACAGGCCACGAGAAGTGAGCTGGGCTATGTACCGCAACTTTCAGTTCCCCGATTTCGCGAAATGGGGACACGTAGCCGAGGGATGACAAGAGGGGGCCCGGGACCGATGGCTAAGGCTTTCGACCCCACTCGGAGGAGACGCCGATGCAGCTCGAGCCGTACATTTTCTTTCACGGGACCTGCGAGGAGGCCCTCAACTTCTATGCCGCGTGCTTCGGCGGCGAGATCGTTCAACTGAGCCGCATGTCGGACGCCCCACCCGAACATCAAGGCGATCCGTCCTGGGCGCACAAGGTCATGCACGCGACCTTCGTCGCCGGCGACTTGAAGTTCATGGCCTCCGATGGGCGTCCCGGCACCCCGCCGGACGGCGAAGACGACATTGCCCTCTCGCTCGCGACCAAGGATGTCGCCGAAGGCGAGCGCGTCTTCAAAGCACTGTCGCAAGGCGGCACCGTCGAGATGCCGTTCGACAAGGCGTTTTGGGGCGGCCGGTTCGGGCAGCTCGTCGATAAGTTCGGCATTCAGTGGATGGTCACGGCGCACGAATGAGTACGCTCGTTCACCCGGCGACGCCGACCGAGATCGAGCAATCGCTCATCGAATTGCGCGAGGGCGCGAAACGCTGGGTTGCGCTGCGAACCGCGGCCAAAGCCGAGCTCCTCATCGCAACCCGGCAATCGGTCTACGATCAGGCGTCACGTTGGGCGCAGGCCGCAATCGAAGCGAAAGGCCTGGGCGGCACGCCGCTCGCCGGCGAGGAATGGGTGAGCGGACCGTGGGCGCTGCTCTACGCGCTCAACCGCTACATCCGCACGATGCACGATCTCGCGCGCGAGGGTGCGCCGCACATCGATGCATCCCGCGTGCACGAACGCGCCGACGGCCAAGTGACGGTCGACGTTTTTCCCAATGCGTTTTACGATCGTCTGTTGCTCTCAGGCGTTCGCGCGCAAGTATGGATGCAGCCCGGTGTCACGCGCGACAATCTCAAATCCACCATGGCCGTATGGTACAGGCAATCCGCGCCGCAACCGCGGGTTGCGCTGGTGCTCGGCGCGGGCAACATCGCGTCGATCCCGCCGCTCGACGTGCTCTACAAGCTCATCGCCGATGGCGCCGTCTGCGTCCTCAAGATGAACCCGGTCAACGAATATCTCGGCCCGATTTTCGAAGACGCCCTCAAGCCGTTGGTCGATGGCGGATTTCTACGCTTTGCGTACGGCGGTGCCGAAGTCGGCAAGCAACTCTGCAACCATCCGTTGGTTGACGAAATTCACATCACCGGCAGCGATCGAACCTTCAATGCGATCGTCGCGGGCGGCGTAACCAAGCCGATCACCGCGGAGCTGGGCAACGTCAGTCCCACGATCGTTGTGCCCGGCCCGTGGACCGACGCGGACTTTCGCTTCCAAGCCGAACAAATCGTCACGCAAAAATTGCACAACGACGGATTCAACTGCATCGCCTCGCAGGTGCTCGTGCTGCCCCGCGATTGGGACGGCACGCCCAAGCTCATCGCCCAGATCGAATCGGTCATGCGCGAGGTGCTCGATCGCCCGGCGTACTATCCGGGAGCGAGCGAACGCTGCGAACGCCTTGCGACTGGGCACGAATCGGAACGCTTTGGTCGCAGCGATCAAGGCTACACGCCGCGCACGATCGTGCGCGTCGATGCCAGCAGCGAAGATCCCAACTTCGAGATCGAAGCCTTCGCGAGCGTGCTGGCCGTGACGACGCTTCCGGGCGATGCGCCAACCTTCTTGCGCGACGCCGTGACATTCGCAAACGACCGCTTGTGGGGGACGCTCGGCGCGAATCTCGTCGCGCATCCCGTGACGATGAGAACCTACGCAAGCGATCTCGATGCGGCGATCGCCGCGTTGCGCTACGGCTGCGTGGCGGTCAATGCCTGGACCGGCGTCGGCTTCTTGCTCACCGAAACGACGTGGGGCGCGTATCCGGGCCACACGATCGACGACGTGCGCAGCGGCATCGGCGTGGTACACAATAGCTATCTCTTCGATCGTGCGCAAAAGAGCATCGTCTGGGCGCCGTTTGCGCCGTTCCCGCGCAGCCTCTTCGGCTACGGCGCGACGCTGCTTCCCAAACCGCCGTGGTTCGTCACCAATCGCCTCGCCGATAAGATCGGCCAGGCGCTCATCGATTTCGAGATGCGCCAAACGCCGTTCTCGGCGATGAACGTGGCGATGCTGGCTATGCTCGCATGACCTCGTTCACGCGTGTAGCGTTCTTTTCATTGTGTCTGGCCTTTACGATGGTAGGCCAGGCATATGCATATCCGGGCTATTGCCAAATCGAACTCATTAACGACAGCCACGAAAACGTCATGGTGCACGCTGCCTTTGACGACGGATCGTCATCAGCTTTCCCAATGCAAGCACGTGAGCATCCGCACTACATCAGCTTGTTTTATAATCATTACTGTCATTCGGGCGTTGAGGTGCGCGTGACCGATCCACGTGGGATACTCTATCACGCGTGGACACATGTGAGCGCGACCGTTCGAATCGTCCCACATTAATCCACGTTGGGATCGACGTCGCTTGCGAGCTCGTCGCGCAGTTCCTTTTTCTTGCGTTTGCGGTTGTAGCGGGTGAGCGTCTCGTGCGCGCCGGCCGGCCGCAGGTTGGTCGGCGGGCCCAGGCGCGGCACCAGCTTCATCTTGCGCCGCTTCTTCTTAGCCATGACGCTCATAGCGTAACACGTCGGCACCGCGCTGCGCACGCTTCATCCGCACCACGCGATCGAAGCGCATGCCCAATTTATTGACCAGGGTGACGGCCGGCGCGTTGAACGGGTCGACCAGCGCAATGATCGAAGGCGCGTGGAGCTGTTGGAACCCGAAGGCGAGCACGCCTTGCGCGGCCTCGTACGCGTAGCCCTGTCCGTGCGCTTGCGGGGCAAACGCGAACCCCAGCTCGAGCACATCATTGCGTTCCGTCTTCATGAGCCCGCAGCTTCCGATCAGCTCCGAACTCTCCTTGAGCACGACCGGCCACATCGAGCAGCCGTCACGTTCCTGCGCTTCGGCCATCTGTAGGATGAGCGCGCGCGTCTGCTCCAGCGTCTTGGTTCCCGAGAGAATGTACTTCATCGTTTCCGGATCGCCGTAGATTGCGGCAAGCGCCGGCGCATCGCCGGACATCCACGTGCGCAGAATCAACCGCTCCGTTTCGATATAGCTCATTGCGAAATCGCGCCGGCACTCCGCAACATCTGCAGCACGCGATCGCCGGGCAAACCATAGACCGTTGCGCCGCCGCGGCCGGTCATCGTCGTCGCCTCGAACAGCGCATCGTAGATGGCGGCCTGCGTTGCTTCGGCGGTCGCGCGATACAGCGCGTTGAGCACGCTGTCGTCTTCAACGATCCGCTGCGTCGGTGCGCTTACTTCAAAATCGGCGGTCCGTTCGAAAACCTCACTGGTCGAAAACCCGACGAACAAATCGCCGCTGCCGACGTCCGACGTCAATCCGGTCCGCCCCATGCCCAGGCCCGCGCGCAGTAAGAGCGCGCGCAGCTCGCGACTATCCAGCGGCGCATCCGTCGCCACCACGATGATGATGCTGCCGCTCTCCATCCGCCCGTGCAGGTCGGCTTCGGACAGATGCTTGGGGAAAACGGTACGGTACTCGCTCTTCAACCGTTCGCCCACCGGAACGCCGACGATGGTGAGCGCTTCGCGCGAACTGCCGGTGTTGTCGTTGACCAGCACGCCGACGGTGTAACCGCCAAGCGACGCCGGCAACACGCGCGATGCCGAGCCGATCCCCGCCTTGAAGCCGAAGGCGCGCATCCCGGTACCCGCGCCGACGCTGCCGCGCGCGAATTGTCCGGTACGCGCCTCGTTGAGCAACTTGTGCACGTCGACCGGCCCCACCGCGCGCCGCTGAATGTCGTTGAGCAGTTGATCGTCGCATTCAGCTACCACCGGCAGCGGCACGTCATCGGTCACGCCGATCTGCGGGTGGTGCTCGATAACCCAGTCCACCACCCCGTCATCGGCCCGGCCGATGTCCAGCGTGTCGGTCAGGACGACCGGTTCTTCCAGATAGCCGGCTTCCTCGATCCAGTGGGTCCCGGTCATCTCGCCGTTGCCGTTGAAGGACAAAAAGGCGCCGGCCACCTTGTGATTCCAGGGGTCCGCGTTGGGAAGCACCGCCGTGGCCCCGGTCCGGATGTCTTGGCCCTGGATCAGGGTCAGGTTGGCAACCCGCACGCCTGCGACATCAGTGATCGCGTCCAGCCGTCCAGTAGGGAAGAATCCAAAGTGGAAGGGCAGTACGGCTGCAGCCCGGCCCCCGGCCGCCAAGGCGATCGCGAGGCAGGCAACCAGAGCCATCGGAAAACGGTTTCTCATGCAGGCACGCTCTTCTTATCTCAAAAAGTAGATTCTAGTAAATTCGCACCGACGAACGCAAACGAGGGACACAACCATTCTTACCGTTCCGCAGAAACTCAAGGCCGCCAACCTGTGGGAGAACCTTACGCCACCCGAGCTCATCGAGCATGCACTGCGGCATCGTGAGGGCGTCCTTGGGCGCGACGGGCAGTTCATCGTCGATACGCGTCCCCACACCGGGCGTTCGCCCAAAGACAAAGCGTTCGTCAAAGAACCGTCGAGCGAACAATATATCGACTGGGGCGACACCAATCGCCCGATCGACGAGTCGGTCTTCGATGCGCTCTTCGAAAAGGTCGAAGCCTACCTCTCCGAGCGCGACGTGTATTCGCTGGATTGCTACGTCGGCGCCGACGAGCGGTATCGCGTGCCGATTCGCGTCTACAGCGAGTTCGCCTGGCACAATCTCTTCGCGCATCATCTTTTCATTACACCCGAGAATCCGGTGCCGGGATTCAGCCCGGAGTTCACGGTGGTCGATGCCGCGCTCTTTCAAGCCGATCCCAAGCGCGACGGCGTCCCCAGCTCAACGTTCATTTTGGTCAACTTCGAACGGCGCATCATTTTGATCGGCGGCACGCGCTATGCCGGGGAGATCAAGAAGTCGATCTTCACGGTGATGAACTATCTGTTGCCGCTGCGCGACACGCTGCCGATGCACTGCTCGGCCAACGAAGGCCGCGACGGCGACGTCGCCATCTTCTTCGGCCTCTCGGGAACGGGAAAGACGACGCTTTCATCCGACCCGCACCGTCCGCTCATCGGCGACGACGAGCACGGCTGGTCGAACGATGGGATCTTCAATTTTGAGGGCGGCTGCTACGCGAAGGTCATTCGTCTTTCGCCGGCCGCCGAGCCCGAGATTTGGGCCGCGACGCACCGTTTCTCGACCGTCATCGAGAACGTCGTGTACGACGACCGCACGCGTAAGCTCGACGTCGACTCCGAAGCAAAAACCGAGAACACGCGCTCGGCCTATCCGCTCGAGTTCATACCGAATATCGTGCCCGGCAGCAAAGGCGGTCAGCCCAGTACGATCATCATGCTCACCGCCGATGCCTTTGGCGTGCTGCCGCCCATTTCCAAACTCAGCCGCGATCAAGCGATGTATCACTTCCTTTCGGGTTATACCGCGAAGGTCGCCGGTACTGAGCGCGGCGTCACCGAACCGACCGCGACCTTTTCGACGTGCTTTGGCGCGCCGTTCATGGTGCATCATCCGACCGTGTACGCGAAGCTTCTGGGCGAGCGGATCGATCGTCACGAGGTCGAGTGCTGGCTGGTGAACACCGGGTGGAGCGGCGGCGGCTACGGCGTCGGAAAGCGCATGTCGATCGCGCATACGCGCGCCATGGTCAACGCCGCAATTGAAGGCCGCATTCCGGCTGAATTTGAAACCGAGCCGTTCTTCGGCTTACGCATTCCCAAGAGCGTGCCGGATGTTCCGTCCGAGGTGCTCAACCCGCGCAATGTGTGGGCCGACAAGAACGCGTACGACGAACAGGCGCGCAAACTCGTCGGGCTCTTCTACAACAACTTCAAGCGTTTCGAAGCGCAAGCATCGCCGGCCGTGAACGCCGTCGCAATCAAACCGGCCGCAAAGTAGCCACACCTTTCCACATGGAGTTCTACGGTTTCGATCATGTCGACTGTCGCGTGCGCTCGCTCGAGGCGGTTGAGCTATTCTACGACGACCTCATGCCTGAGATCGGGCTGACTGAGAAACGCTACGCCTTCGTCGATTCGGATGGCGAATGGCACACCGAATTCGATGACGCGTACAATGCGATCGAATACTTCGAACCGCAGCATCCCACCAAACCGCGCCGCTTCTTCGGCTTGATTGAGAACCCGTTGCATCGCAACAACGACACCCGCATCGCCTTTCGCGTTGAGTACAAGCGCATGAACGAGCTGATCGCTTTGCTGGGCAAAATTGGCGCCACCAATATCGAGCCCAGCGACACGATGGAGACCTACCCGGCGGTCTTCTTCGAAGATCCGGGCGGCACGAAGCTCGAGTTGATCGGCCGCGAAGTTTAAGCTCCGTCTAATACGTTTCCCAGGAAGCGCTGAGCGCTCTCCCAATAAGATGGGGCCTATGAAACTCCAAGCCACCGTACTCGCCGGCCTTATGGCCGCGGGCCTCTCCCTACCGGCCATAGCCCAGGTGCAACAGCAACCCGCGCCGCCGGCACAATCCGAACACGGCGATCGCATGATGCGCCGCTTTAGCGATCTCAACCTCAGCGACCAACAGAAGTCGCAGATCAAGACGCTCATGCAGAGCTATCGTCAATCGCATCCGAAGGGCAGCGCGCCCGACCCCGATAGTCGCAAGCAACTGCGTAGCCAAATCGATGCGATCCTCACGCCGGATCAACGCACGCAGCTCCAGAGCGACGAAGCAAGGTTCCGCGCGCAGCGTCAGGGCAGCGCGACGAACAACGCTCCGCCGGCGCCCGTCGCCACGCCTAACTGATCGAACCGCTCGATGTAGTAGTCGGCCCGTGCGCATGCGCTCGCGGGCCGTCCGCGTAGCACGTAGACGGCTTCCATACCGGCTGCGTGCGCAGCATCCACACCCGACGCCGAATCCTCAATAACCAGTGCTTGCGCGGGCTCAATCTGCAACCGCTTGGCCGCAAGCGCATACGGATCGCCCGCTGGTTTGCCGCGCATCACTTCGTCGGCGCTTACCAGTACCGGGGGCATCGCAAGGCCGGCCCGAGCAATGAGCGCAAGCGCAAGCCTGCGTGGTGCGGAGGTAACGATCGCCCAGCGGCTTGCGCCGAGGCTCGCCAGCGTTTCGCGGGCGCCCGCAATGGCCGCGCCGTCTTCGCTTACCAGCGTACCGAAGAGATCGAAACAGATGCCCGCGTAGGAAAGCTCCATGGTATCAGTGCATTTCTCCGCACATGAGCGATACTCTCGCAATCCTCGTGGGCGGTGGGCCTGCGCCCGGCATCAACGGCGTTATTGCTTCCGCCACGATCGAAGCGATCAACGCGGGCTTGCGCGTGGTGGGCATTTATGACGGCTATCGCGATCTGGCCGCTGGAACACCAGTGAAAACCACCGCGCTAGGCATCGACGATGCGGCGCTGATCCAGTCGAGCGGGGGCTCCTTCTTGCGCACTTCGCGCACGAATCCCGCCAAAGATGCCGCGACGCTGGATCGCACGATTCGCTCGCTCGAGACGCTGGGCGTTCGCTATCTGATTTGCATCGGCGGCGATGACACCACCTTCGGCGCCGCGCGCATCGCCGAACGAACCAAGGGGCGCATCGGCGTCGCGACCGTCCCGAAGACCATCGACAACGACCTTCCGCTTCCCGACAACGCTCCGACCTTTGGCTTTGAAACCGCGCGTTCGGTGGGAGCGCAAATCATCGAGAGTTTGCTCGAAGACGCGCGCACAACCGTGCGCTGGTACATCGTCGTGAGCATGGGCCGTAAATCGGGCGCGCTTGCACTTGGAATGGCGAGCGCAGCCGGTGCAACCTTGGCCGTGATCCCTGAAGAATTTCCGGGCGATACGCTCGCCATCGAGACCGTCGTCGATGTGCTTGCCGGCGCGATCGTCAAGCGACGCGCGCAAGGCCGTGACTACGGCGTCGCCGTCGTGGCCGAAGGCATTGTCGAGCGGATCTCCGCCGACGCGCTCAAAGGCCTAGAAAATGTTGCACGCGATGCCTACGGGCACGTGCGTCTCGCCGACGTCCCGATCGGCTCGCTGCTACGCGACCGCGTACGCGAGCGCTTGACGGCGCTCGGCATCGAGGCGACCGTGCTGACCAAAGACATCGGCTACGAACTGCGCTGCGCAAAGCCGGTGGCATTCGATGTTGATTACACGCGCACGCTCGGGTATGGCGCCGTGCGCTATCTGCTCGCCGGCGGCAGCGGCGCACTGATCGCGCTCTCCGGGGGACGCGTGCAGCCGGTGGCGCTCGAGTCTTTGGTCGATCCGCAAAGCGGGCGCATTCGCACGCGACAAGTCGACGTCTACGCCGAAGCCTATGCCGTGGCGCGAGATTACATGGTGCGGCTCGAGCCGCGCGATTTCGAAGCGCCGCAGCTCGCTCAACTGGCTGCACAGACCAATCTTCCGCCCGCGCTGTTCCGCGAACAATTCGAGCGCTCGGTCGGCGTATGATCCGACCAGCATGCGCCGTTCTGCTATTTGCTTCTGTTCTTGTCGCTGCATGTGGCGGCGGCGGAAGCGCGGCGCCCGGAAGCATTGCCACAAATCCCGGCGCAACCGCAACAACCCCGCCACCGCCGCCTAATACAAATGCGGCGGGCTGCACGGGCGCAACCGCTTCGACCTACACCACGACCACGACGCTCTCGACGCCGGCGTTGACCGTACCGAGTGGTTTGACGATTCAGACGATCGCCAACGTCGGCGGAGCGCGCGAACTGGTCGCGTTACCGAACGGCGATTTGCTCGCGGGTACCGGCGGCTCGAACGTCTACATCGTGCCGAACGCTGAAGCCAGCGGCGCGCCGGGAACACCGCAGATCTTCGCAACGATCAGCGAACAAGTGCCGTCGGGCGAACCGAGCACCGGCATCAACAACGCCGAAGGCGTCGCGTTCTCTGCCGCAACCTGCACGATCTTCGTCTCGAGCGAATACCACGTGTGGTCGACGCCGTACAAGGACGGCGATCTCAGCGCGGAAAATTTGCAGCCGATCGCAACCGTGCGTACCGGACCGACGGCGAATCCGGGCGACGGTGACTATCATACGTCGACCTCCGTTGCGGTGTCGGGATCGACCCTCTACGCGAGCATGGGCTCCTCATGCAACGGATGCACCGGCGAGACCGATCCGCAGCGCGCGGCGATTTGGAAGATGAGCTTGAACGGTGCCGGCATGGCGCTCTTCGCGCAACACATCCGTAACGCGATCGCGCTTGCCGTCAATCCGACCAGCGGGCACCTGTGGGCGGCCGGTGCCGGCCAAGACGATTTGCCCACTTACCATCCCTACGAATTTGCAGATGACATCACCGCAGCAGCGACGGCCGGTGGTGGCACGGCTAGCTACGGCTGGCCGTACTGCGAAGAGAATCACATGCTCTACAACACCGGTAGCGGAGCCCCAGCCAACTGTAATGCGCAAGCGCAGCCACTGGTTGAATTCCCAGCCTACATCACGCACATTGGGGCGACGTTCTATCCCACCAATCCGACCGGCGCATACGCCTTTCCGACGCAGTACCGCGGCGCGCTCATCGTCACCAGCCACGGTTCGTGGCACACACCGGCGGGTAATGGATGCACGCTCGCACCAGAAGTCGACTACGTTCCGATGAATGGCGACACGCCGGCGACGGCGATGACCAACTGGGGCGTCAACAGTCCGACGAGCCAATATTCATCGTTGGTTTCCGGATTCCAACCGGGTTGCACGAGCCGGATCGGCCGCGCGACCGGCGTGGCCGTCGGCGCGAAGGGCAGTGTGTTTATCGGCGACGACCAGGCCGGAGTAATTTACCGCATCCGTCCGTAGGTTGCTTTAGCTCGTCGGGCACACCAGCGGTGTCGCCACCGGGGAGGGAACCGGCGTGGGTGCGCTGACTGCCGGCGGAATGTTCTGCACGGTAATCTGCAACGCTGGACCCGACACGGAACTCGGCCCGGTGAGCGTCGGCGCCAAACCACCCGGTTCATCGTACTGCAGCGCGTACGAGTTGTTGCCCAACATGGCTTCGTGAACTTGTTGCGCATAGAGGTCGAACACCGGATCTAAATAGTACGCGCTGAACGGCGGAGGCATCGGTGTGGTAAAGGGTGCCCCAGTTTGCCATGTGCTTATCGGATGTCCGTACGAGACCGACTGCAGCGCGGTTCCGCGCGCGAGTTCGATCACGAGTGCCTTCCACAAGTAAAACGCGTTGTTGTCGGCCAGCGGCCCTCCCGGGCCACCTGCCGGCATGGAGAGGACCGCGCTCAGACACGTGGATCCGCCCGTATTGAAGGCTTCCACCGTGTTGTATGCCTGTAGGGTGTATGAATTTCCGCCAACCATCGCCGTAGTCGACGGTGTGCACGTCGTACTCGTACCGATTTCGACGAACGTGAAGCTCGCCAAACCGTCGGATTGTGCGCAATAGTAATCGTTCGTTGTCGGCGTGGCCGTCGAGTTCGTGCCGTACAGCGAATAGAGCTGCGGAGTCGTCTTATACGTCTGGAGAACGTACCCGATGTAGCCGCGGTTGGGCGGGTTCGGCGCGTATGACGTGTTATAGGTTGAGTTGTAGAACCAATCTTGCGGGAATCCCCACGCCGCGCCCTTCGCCGGCGAGATGACACGTAACACGATGCCTCTGCCGTTGAACGTCGAGTTCACCACCAGCTTGCCGTAGTTCGTATCCTTCGAGAGATTGGTTGCGAGCTGGCCGTAGCTCGAGCCGGATCCAAACCCAACGGAGGTGCTGCCGCTCTGCGAGAGCTCCAGCGGAAGTCCGACTTGATCGACCTGCGTGACGTCAGTCACACCGCTCGGTAAGGTGAACTCTATGAAGTCCCAAGGCGTCGATGTGTAGAGTGGCGTCTTGCCGTCGGGATAATCTCCGCCGCCGTTATCCGGAGGAGCGTAACCGCCGCCGTTATTTCCCATGAGAATCAACGGATTGGGTGGTGTCGTCGCGCCCGACGGAGGAGGCGTTGCAAGGGCGATAAACATTCTGCCGGCGCTTGCGACGGGAAGCTCAAACGTTGCTCCGCTGCCGCCGGTACTTCCCGGGAAGCAGGTCAACGGGAACGGCTGCGCCGTTGCAAGGTTGGACCAGTTCGTCATCTGGCCTTGCGCATTGAGATATTGCGTTGCGGTCGCAACATAGAGTACGGGAACGCCGCCGGTACCTGAGCTGTCGGTGAACGTCACCTTTTGACCGGGTGTTTGCGCCGCCGAAATTCCTTGGCAGTAAGCAGGCACGCTACTCGGCGACGCGGACGGCGCGACCGTCGGCGTCGGAGTCGGTGCCGGCGTTGCCGTCGGGACTGCTTGCGATGAAATTGCTAGCGCGTAGATGTACTGCGCGTTTGCATTGAGCTGCACGCCGGTTGGCACGCCGGGGAAGGTGACTGTTTGCCCACTGACCGTGCCGGGTCCAAGAAGGTTGATCCAGCCGTTGATCGGTCCGACGTACGGATCCCAGAACAGCAGGTACGCGTACTGTCCGGCCGCGATCGTCGTTCCCGCCGGAAGCGTAAACACGAAACTCGGCGCTGAGGAAAATCCAACCGATTCCGTCGTTGAGACGATAAGGTAAGCAGACCCCGTAAACGTGGTCGCGATGCGCTTCACCGGCACGATATTCGTGGCTCTCGAATGCGCTTGCGGTGCATTCACACCGGCCGGCAGCGTTGTCTGTAGTACTGCGCTCATCGTTGCCGAGCTGCCGTTGGTAACGGGCGGAACAGTGAACTGCAGCGTGTACCCGCCGCCCTCTAAGAACACCACTTGCGGCGTCGCGCTCGGATTTACCGGAATATTCGTTGGCCCTGAGTTCGGTGTCGATGATGCCGAAGGCCCCGGATTCGGCGGTGCGACGCTTCCGCCCCCGCATCCCGCGACGACGATCGCGGCCAAGAACAAACACGGGAAAAGATAACGCAGCATAACACCCGCCTACGGAGCAGCAATAGAAAGCCAACTCTTTGCAGTGTCGGCAAAAAACTGCGTTCGCCTGAACAGCAGGGCTAGCTGCGAAAAACAATTCTGTGTAAAAAGGAAAAAGGTAGCCGCGTTTTCTACAGTAGCACCACACGGAAGCGAGAGAGGGTTCCCATGGGTAGCGATCGGCTCGCCGGCCGCACTCGGCTCGAATCTTGCCGACAGTACATCGGCAACGTCGATTAGCCTCACGACGACGCAAAGCGCGCCGGCAGGCTCGGCGATCATCGTCATTGCCTCAGAAGCCAGCCTCGGGACCACGCCCACGAGCGCGAGCTGTTCGGACAGCGCAGGGAACACCTACAGCACCGACGTCACGGAATATTACGCCGGCTATGCCATTCTGACGATCTGTTCGGCCCACGCGATCTCGGCGCCGCTCGCCTCGGGCGCGACGATCACCGTGACCTCGGTAGGCGCTGCCGGTCCCCAAGTTCTCCGCATTCAAGCTTGGTCCGTGACAGGGCTCGCCGCCCTGCCGCTCGACCAAACCGCGTCCGCAGCGGCAGTTAGCGCGTCGCCCTCGAGTGGCGCAGCGGCGACGACAGCGCAGTCTACGGAACTACTCTTTGGCGCCATCGTCGACAGTAATCAAACCGTTGCAGGCTCCGGGTTCACCCCAGGGACGAACGGCACGTCAAACGTCTGCACCACAACCCGCACACCGAGCTACACCAACCTCGGCGGGATCGGTTCGGCAAGTGGCGACTCGCTCTTTGGAATGTACTGCGTCGTCTCTTCGACCGGAGCGTACGCAGCATCAGCCACCATTAGCGCTCCCTACCTTTGGGAGGCGGCGCTCGCGACGTACAAGTGAGGCCTTAGCGAAATAACGAGAGCCCGCGACATTGCTATCGCGGGCTCTCGTGTTAGCTAACGGCCGGCTTAGAAACGCTGAACCCTGACCATCACGTAATTCTCGCCCTGTCCCTTCAATTTGAAGTTGTTCGACTCCGGTGAATGCTGTATGCCGGTGTCATACCGATCTGCGACAAAGCCGCCACTGCATTCATTGTTCCGGTAAAACTGCGCGCGAATCTTGATGTTCTCGTCGTCCTCACCGGTGAAGACTTGAAGTTTGCCGCTCTTTAGTATCGTCCCTCGTATGTTATGCCGGCTTACTGCGCCGGCGTCGACCGTGATCCAGGCGCACGTAGCGGTATCGTTCGCCACGTTTATACTCCAGTAGTGCCACAACGCCGTAGAATCTACGCGTTGCGGCAAGGCAGTCGCAAAAGCTACTGCTAGTAGCGCGCTCACAAAAAGGCGCATGGTCATACCAATTTTCTGCGGGACGTTGTCCCGCACGGGTTCTGTTGCGGCCATCACGAGCAAGCACCTCTTCCCGTGCTAAACGACGAGAGCCCGCGACATTGCTGTCGCGGGCTCATCGTGTCTATAATCTGGCGCCGACCTACTTTCGAGGGACCCTGCGGTCCGACTATCATTGGCGCTGGCGGGCTTAACTGCCGTGTTCGGGATGGGAACGGGTGGGGCCCCGCCGCTATGGACGCCAGAAACTGGATCCCCACACGCGATGGCGAGCCTGAGCTCCAGCCGATCGCGGGTGGGAAAGCTGTACAAAGAAGAACTTCCAGGTGCCAAACTTTTAAGCGTAAGCGTAGTTTAAAATATCCGAGCGATTAGTACCGGTCAGCTCCACACCTTGCAGTGCTTCCACCCCCGGCCTATCAACGTGGTAGTCTACCACGGCTCTTCACCCTTACGGGATTGAAGTCTCATCTTAGGGTCAGTTTCGTGCTTATATGCTTTCAGCACTTATCTGATCCGAACATAGCTACCCGGCTATGCCCCTGGCGGGACAACCGGTTCACCAGCGGTTCGTTCGACTCGGTCCTCTCGTACTAGAGTCCACGCCCTTCAAACTTCCTACGCCCACAGCGGATAGGGACCGAACTGTCTCACGACGTTCTGAACCCAGATCGCGTACCGCTTTAATGGGCGAACAGCCCAACCCTTGGGACCTACTACAGCCCCAGGATGCGACGATCCGACATCGCGCGTCATTCCATCATTACTGATGGCGCAGACTATATCTTCACCCTGCCCGATTCCTCGGGCGAGGGGCCGGCGTGTGATAGCGGTCATAGATTTACTCGATTGCTCGAGCAGCAACGCACTATCTCACCATCTCATATCGAGATGGATCAGTCGTTACGGGGTCATGACGGCAACTTATACCTGAACTCTGGCCTCAGATGAGGGTCGATGATCCGCTTAAACCGAGGCACGCTAGAAACCGCAATTCGGATGCGGCGATAGCTTTTATCTCGATTTAGAGTGGCTTCGATTTGCCATTGTTCCAGCAGCATGTCCAGCATCCGCATTTGGCTGCCTAGATCAAACTGCTGCGTGTTGAGGTATATTGATCGATGGCTCTTGCATCCATCGTCCATGAACCACGTCGCTAAACTAAGCGGCGTAATTTCAACCTTCGGTACGATCTTGCGATTCCCCAAGTAGAACGAGTCATAGTAACGCGTCAGCTCGGGCAAACTCAATGTCGTAAACCGGTAGGCCTTTCGTCCAGCATTTCCGTCGCGGGCCTTTGGAGGCGCCGCGACAAGATTTGAGAGCACGCGATATTTCCAATCGACGTATTCTCTCTGGGCGCATGAATGATTGATCTCAAGAAGCGCATTGACTTTGCAACGCATCGCTCCATCACCGAGTAATGACCCGACGATGACCGATCGCTGTGTTTCCGTCAGACTTCCCACGGTATTGTCCTTGCGCCAGTCCAAGCGCGTTAGGAGTTCACCGTTATAAGCCGGAACTTCAAATGGTGTTTCCACCATTTCACCCCTTATGTTGAGGTGCCAAACCTCCCCGTCGATGTGGACTCTTGGGGGAGATAAGCCTGTTATCCCCGGAGTAGCTTTTATCCGATAAGCGACGGCCCTTCCATTCGGAACCGCCGGATCACTTAGCCCTGCTTTCGCACCTGCTCGACTTGTCTGTCTCGCAGTCAAGCTCCCTTATGCCTATGCACTCTGAACGAACGGTTTCTGACCGTTCTGAGGGAACCTTTGGGCGCCTCCGTTACTCTTTAGGAGGCGACCGCCCCAGTCAAACTGCCCACCTGGCCATGTCCTACAGCCGGATAACGGCTGCTAGTTAGAATCCCAAGACTATCAGGGTGGTATCCCAACGTTGTCTCCCCAACGACTAGCGCCGCTGGATCATCGACTCCCACCTATCCTGTACGGACAATCTCAAAACCCAAGACCAGGATACAGTAAAGCTTCACGGGGTCTTTCCGTCCTGCTGCGGGTAACCAGCATCTTCACTGGTACTGCAATTTCGCCGAGTTCCCCATTGAGACAGTGTCCAAGTCGTTACTCCATTCGTGCAGGTCGGAACTTACCCGACAAGGAATTTCGCTACCTTAGGACGGTTATAGTTACCGCCGCCGTTTACTGGGGCTTCAATTCGCAGCTTCGCTTGCGCTAACCACTCCTTTTAACCTTCCAGCACCGGGCAGGAGTCAGCCCCTATACGTCTGCTTTCGCATTCGCAGAGACCTGTGTTTTTGTTAAACAGTCGCTTGGACCTATTCTCTGCGACCACCCTCAGCTTACGTGGTAAACACTTCACCAAAGGTGGCACCCCTTCTCCCAAAGTTACGGGGTCAATTTGCCGAGTTCCTTAACAGGGATTCTCTCGTCGCCTTAGCATGCTCTGCCAGTCTACCTGTGTCGGTGTACGGTACGGGCACCTATGATCCTTAATAGAGGCTTTTCTTGGCAGCGTGGAGTCAGTCACTTCGGCTCCGAAGAGCCTCGTATTCGCCTCTCGTCCTTGCAACGCGGATTTACCTACGTTACGGACTACTGGCTTAAACGCCCACATCCATCCGGGCGCTGACCTATCCTCCTGCGTCACCCCATCATTTCATAGACTTTGACAGACGATATCGAACAACAAAAAACATCGAGTTTAACCTCGATGCGTTCGTCGATCGACATTGTCCGGCAAAGTCTAAACGGTCATCGGTGGTAGCAGAATATGAACTGCTTGTGCATCGCCTACGCTTCTCAGCCTCGGCTTAGCTCCCGACTCACCCTGAGACGATTGACGTTGCTCAGGAAACCTTAGACTTCCGGCGTGCGGGGTTCTCACCCGCATTTGTCGCTACTTATACCTGCATTCGCACTTGTAGTTCGTCCACACGTCCTCACGGTCGTGCTTCAGCCTACGCTACAACGCTCCCCTACCGATTAGTTTTTAATTAATCCCAAAGCTTCGGTTATATGCTTGAGCCCCGTTGAATTTTCGGCGCCCCATCACTCGACTAGTGAGCTATTACGCACTCTTTCAAGGGTGGCTGCTTCTAAGCCAACCTCCTAGTTGTCTATGCGACGAGACTTCCTTTACCACTAAGCACATATTAGGGACCTTAGCTGTTGATCTGGGCTGTTTCCCTTTTGACCATGGAGCTTATCCCCCACAGTCTGACTGCTGCATAATTCGCCAGGGTATTCGGAGTTTGATGGGGTTCGGTAATCTGGTAAGACCCCTAGCCCTGTCAGTGCTCTACCCCCCTGGGTTAACGTGCAACGCTAGTCCTCAAACTATTTCGGGGAGAACCAGCTATCTCCGAGCTCGATTGGCTTTTCACCCCTATCCACAAGTCATCCAATGTTTTTTCAACAACAACAGGTTCGGGCCTCCACGTGAGGTTAATCACGCTTCACCCTGCTCATGGATAGATCGCTCGGTTTCGGGTCTACTGCAACGGACAAATTCGCCCTATTCAGACTCGCTTTCGCTACGGCTCCGGCTCAACACCTTAACCAAGCCCGTTACAAGTAACTCGCAGGTTCATTCTTCAATAGGCACGCGATTAGCCTTGTCTTACGACATGGGCCTTTCACGGTTTGTAGGCATACGGTTTCATGTTCTATTTCACTCCCCTCCGGGGGTTCTTTTCACCTTTCCCTCACGGTACTAGTACGCTATCGGTTTCCACAGAATATTTAGCCTTGGAGGATGGTCCCCCCAGCTTCAGACAGGGTTTCTCGTGCCCCGCCCTACTCACGAACGACTCCGCAAGACCGATTGATTTTGTCTACAGGACTATCACCTTCTATGGTGCGGCTTTCCAGCCGGCTTCTACTATCGATCGGTTTGGTAACTTGCGCACAGATTTTCGGCTCTGTGACGGTCGTCGTACAACCCCGCTCATGCAACGCCCGAACGCTTGCACATGAACGGTTTAGGCTAGTTCCCAGTTCGCTCGCCACTACTACGGGAATCTCGTTTGATGTTTTTTCCTCCGGCTACTTAGATGTTTCAGTTCACCGGGTATGCTCTCTCACGACTATTGAATTCATCGTGGAGTCCGTGCCCATGACGGCACGGGGGTTGCCCCATTCGGACATCGCCGGATCATAGCTTCTTAGCAGCTCCCCGACGCTTATCGCAGCTTTGCACGTCCTTCGTCGCCTGTGGAACCAAGGTATCCACCTGTATGCCCTTATTAATTTTCGACTACGCAAAATTGCACCAACTCATTCAGGTTTAAAAAATGAGTTGGCCGCTTTCATATGTTTGACACATGAAAGTTCTTCTTTATACAGTTTTCAAGGATCAAGGGACGCAGCCACGATCTTGATCCGAGTCCAACGCAATGTGGAACTCGGCGATCGAGGTTCGTTCCCTCAAAGCTGAACAGTACAGTCCATTACTGGAGACCCCCACTGAGGGAGCCGCAAAACGCTATGACCTCTGGCCGTACACGCTTTGACGCGTGGCAGACCCCTTGGCCGGCACTTCCCCCACTTGCGTGAGTCATGGCGCCGTTTTCAAATAGCTCATCTGTGGTCGACTTAGAATGAATACGCCATCGCGTTCATACAGAGTATGAATCGATAGCATGTTCTCCTTAGAAAGGAGGTGATCCAGCCGCACCTTCCGATACGGCTACCTTGTTACGACTTCGTCCCCCTTACCTAGCATACCTTAGACGCCTTGTTCCTTGCGGTTACACGGGCGGCTTCGGGTACACTAAACTCAGGTGACGTGACGGGCGGTGTGTACAAGGCCCGGGAACGTATTCACCGCAGCGTAGCTGATCTGCGGTTACTAGCGATTCCGACTTCATGAAGGCGAGTTGCAGCCTTCAATCCGAACTGAGCGCCGGTTTAAGAGATTAGCTTGCCCTCGCGGGTTCGCGACTCGCTGTCCGGCGCATTGTAGCACGTGTGTAGCCCTGGACGTAAGGGCCATGCTGACTTGACGTCATCCCCACCTTCCTCCGGCTTGTCACCGGCGGTCTCGTGTGAGAGATCTTGTGGACCAACACACGACAAGGGTTGCGCTCGTTGCGGGACTTAACCCAACACCTCACGGCACGAGCTGACGACAGCCATGCAGCACCTGTCTCTCTGTCCGGTTGCCCGGAAACCTAATCTCTTAGATGTTCAGAGGATGTCAAGCCCAGGTAAGGTTCTTCGCGTTGCGTCGAATTAAACCACATGCTCCACCGCTTGTGCGGGCCCCCGTCAATTCCTTTGAGTTTTAACCTTGCGGCCGTACTCCCCAGGCGGGACACTTATTGTGTTAACTGCGGCACAGATGGAGTCGATACCACCTACACCTAGTGTCCATCGTTTACGGCTAGGACTACCGGGGTATCTAATCCCGTTTGCTCCCCTAGCTTTCGCTCATCAGCGTCAGAACAACCCCAGATGATCGCCTTCGCCACTGGTGTTCCTCCCGATATCTACGCATTTCACCGCTACACCGGGAATTCCATCATCCTCTGATTGCCTCAAGATAAATAGTATCCGTGCCGTTCCCTGAGTTGAGCCCAGGTCTTTCTTCACGGACTTAAATACCCGCCTACGAGCGCTTTACGCCCAATGATTCCGGACAACGCTTGCCCCCTACGTCTTACCGCGGCTGCTGGCACGTAGTTAGCCGGGGCTTCCTCCAAGGGTACCGTCAATATCGTCCCCTTCGACAGTGGTTTACGACCCGAAGGCCTTCTTCCCACACGCGGCGTCGCTCCGTCAGGGTTGCCCCCATTGCGGAAAATTCCTCACTGCTGCCTCCCGTAGGAGTCTGGACCGTGTCTCAGTTCCAGTGTGGCTGGTCGCTCTCTCAAGCCAGCTACCCATCGGAGTCTTGGTAGGCCGTTACCCCACCAACTAACTAATGGGACGCAGTCCCGTCTCTTAGCGCATTGCTGCTTTCAGCGTCAAGCGATGCCGCTCGACGATCGTATGCGGTATTAGCTAACCTTTCGGCTAGTTATCCCCCACTAATAAGGAAGGTTGACTACGTGTTACTCACCCGTCTGCCACTAGGTATTGCTACCTCGTTCGACTTGCATGTGTTAGGCACGCCGCCAGCGTTAGTCCTGAGCCAGGATCAAACTCTCCATAAAAATATTTTATGGAGCGCATGACTAGCATGGCTCTATATTTCGCTGTGCTTTTTCAGATGTAACTGCGAATCACATCGCTACAAATCTTGCGATTCATAACAGCTAGAATTGTACGTTCTCGCGATTCTCAAAAGACTTGACCATTTGCATGACCTTGTCTTAGAGGTCGGAGACCCACAGACTTATTTGCTGCTGTACTGTTCAGTTTTCAAGGAGCGAACGACTTGGACGCACCGGCAACCAAAACGCGCATCTTTCGATCGCGCTTTAGTGGGGGGTACTCCAAGCCAACCCGGCTATAGTATCGAAGCGCGTGACGCGTGTCAAGCGCGATTTCGTACTTTTTCTCCAGCGCCGCGACAAACGTCGACAGCCGCCGGACCTGGACTATCAGGGTACCATAAAGGGTCGCAAGGCGCCAGAAGGACTCTCGCTACGTCCCCGTGCGCTCGCGCGCGCGCGCCGGCGCTGCGCCTTCTCCCGATTGCCGCAGGTATCCATGCTGCACCAGGCACCTGAGCCGTTCTTCGTCTTATCGTAGAAGGCAAATAGGCAACTGTGCTTGCGGCAGGCCTTGAGCCGCGGCCACGTCCCGTCGCGAACCGCGTCGTAGATCGCTGCCGCCAGACTATCCCGCAGCTCCCAGCCCGAATCTCCGGGGCGCGGCTCAAGCCGCACGCCGCCCTCGGGGGCGAAGACGATTTGCGCGGCAGCCCCGGCCAGCGACTCCACCAAAACAGGCCAACTCTCCTGAGTCGAGCCCTCGCCATTGTGCGCGAGGAGCTCCGAACGCAGCGCCTCGCGCAGCGCTCGAAGGCCCGGCAGCTCGGCTTCATGCACGTGGCCGGCACCCAAGCCGGCATCGGCGAGCCAGACGCGGGCGGCCCCAAGACTGGAAAACGCGTCGAGCGTCTCTGGGCGCTCGAGGTCGATGGAGTTTACGAAACCACGCACGAGCTCGAGGGAGCCGGGCGCCGAGGCATCCTTGGGCACGGCATCAGCATAGCACCGGCAAAACGGATTGACAAGTTACTATCACCGACGTAACATCTTAGGTAGTTACTCCACAGAAAGGTTCCCGTCGTGATACTGCCTACGTCGTCCTCGAATCGCCCAGTCGTCCGGACCACGATCGATCTCCAGCTCGAGCGGCCCGACCGCCGGCCCAGCGACCTCTTCCAAGGATGGGGCGTCAGCTTTTGGAGCGGACGACTCTTTTAGCTCGCATTATC
>CAWIZU010000019.1:0-3538 GCA_963840635.1 Vulcanimicrobiota bacterium
TATTTCAAAGTAGCCAGCAGGCACTCATAAGCGAACGCGCAAGCGGAGCTGCACCGTGCGTCCTATCGGCCAATTCTGCGGGACGTAGCCCGCGCGGCCGTAGGTCCACGGTACCGCTTGCGTCTGTCCGTCATTCGTCGGTACGCCGTTGCCCAGCGTGTAGAGACCCGAATAGCCGCCGGCCGCACCGTACCACGACGCGTAATTAGCGTTCCCACCCGCATAACCCGGGGGCCCGATGAGATACGGATTGCCCTGAAATGACGTTGGCGCAACGTTGTTCAGCAGGTTGACAACGTCGACGATAAACGTGATGTGCGGTGTGATGTCAGCCTCGATGTGAAGGTTCACAAAGGTCTCGCCCGGCGAGTGCAAGGAGTTTGGAAAGTCGGCTTCGGGCGTGCCGAGGTTACCTATGTACGGATTCGTTGCCGCGTTATACGGCATCGAGGGATCCTGCAGAAAGTAATAGTTGTAGCCGGGGTCCACGTTGTTGTCGTTCGGAACCTCTTGCGGCTTGCCGGTCGTCGGGTTGAAGATCCAGGCCATCTTGCCATTGCCGTACGGGTATCCCGATTCATATGAGAGCGAAGGCGAGACGCGCAACTTGCGGTCGCGCGTATGCCACTCGTACGAGAGGTTTGCGGAGAAATTCGGCAGATAGCTCACGGGAAACAAAACACCGGCGGCAACGGCAGGCGCATTGAGATCGTTGTAGGCAAACTGCGAGGCGCTCGAAGAGTAGGCACGGATATAGTTCGTATCGAGTGTAAACCCAGCCTGACTGAGCCAGAGCTCCGCACCACCTGCGCGCAAGTTACCGACGTTCGTCGGCACGCCCACCCCGTTCGGCACGAGCCCGGCCTGTAGCGAAGAATGAAAGTTGTAGGGCAGCACGTCGATCAGATTCTGCTCGTTGATGTTGAACAGCGTCGCGCGAAACTGCAAGCGTGTCCCGCCCTCGAGCGAATAGGTCACGTCGTTTCCAATCTCGGGCGCGAGCTGGACGAACGGTGCAAGTGCCATGGTGACCGGATCGACGTTGGTCGAGTCGACGCGATCCGTCTCGAGCGGCGGCGGCGCAACCGTATTGCGATCGTACGTGATGCGCGCAGCGACACTGTTCGTGAGATGGTAGACGGCGGAGACGTGCGGATCGAGGGCACCGTCGTCGTAGATGCTGCCAAAACTCGGGATGACATGCGTGTCCGTAAGGCGTGCCGTAGCCATAACGTCGAGCCGCGGCGAGACATGCCAGGTGTCGCCGAGATAGGCGAGATAGTAAATCTGCGTCGGATTCGAGGTGATGAACTCCCCGGCCGTCGGCACGACCTGGTTGAGCCACGATGTATTCGTGCTGTACTCGGCTCCGAAACGAAGGTCATGACGCTCGCCGATGATATCTTCACCGTCGTAGCCCAGGCCCGTCTCTCGGCTTCCTTGCGTCTGCGAAAGCGAGATGATGCCGTCAGGCCAGCCGTTTTCGTCCCAGAACGGACCGCCGGCCTGTGAGCCGTACTGCGATTGATAGAGCTGCACGCGAGAGAGCGAATGCGGGCCGTTGTGGAGCCATTGCGCTTTGAGGATGTTGTACGAGCCGCGGATGCCCGAGGCGTAATCGACCGGCGCGTTCGGATTCACTTCGCCGGGATAGGTTACCGGGACGCCGGCAGCCGTTTGTCCGTCGAACGCACCGACGGTTTCGCCCGCGTACGGCGAGCCATACTGGTCGTACGCCGCCTGTCCCACGAGCCCCAGGATCGAGACGTCGTCATTCGGGTCGATCCGGTAATGAATGTTCGACTCCATCGAGTATTCGCCGCGGTTTTGCAGCGCGAGGCCATATGTCGCCGCCTCCTCCGGGTAGAACGAGCCGTTGCCGTAGAGGAAATACTGACTGCCCGTCATCGTGGCAACCGCATAGCGCACCTTCAAATCCGGCGTCGCGCCGAGCGCCTGCAGCGAGGTTTGCCCGAACTGCGCGCCGATGCCGACACCCGTCTCGAGAGTGACGCTACCGGGGTAGGTGCCGACGGCCGGAATCTCATCGACAACGCCGCCGAGCGCGTTCTCACCTTGATTCGTGTAGCCGGCGAGCGTCGTCGTCGTCGATGCGACGCCCGTCGTCGGAAGCTGCGCGCCCACGATGTTGCCACCCGGCTCCGCGACCAAGCCTTGCGGAATCGGCACGGAATCGTAATCGAAGACGGCATCGGAAACTTTGCCGCCACGCAGGATCGCGTTGGCGAACTGATCGAGCACAACGCCGGGCACGGAGGCAATCGCACCCTGCACGGTGCCTCCGATGTAGGTTGCAAGGCCTGACGAAGAAACGGGCGGCGAAAGCGCGGTCGCTTGCGCACCGCTGACGGTGAAGGAGTCACTTACGCTGCCGGTGTTGAACGCGCGACTGGTCGACCGGAGGTTTGCGATGGTCTGGAGTGCGAGAACCAGATGGAACGCGATATACTGCGTCTGCCCGGGAAGTACCACAACGCCGTTCTGCTTTACAAGCTGATACCCGCTGGCTTCAACGGATACGGAATAGACGTCGGGCGCAATGCCGAGCACGCTGAATCGCCCGCGAGCATCGGACCTCGCGTTGTAGATTCCGGATGGTGATGTCAACGTCGCGCTCGCGTTGGCGACGGGTGCGCCATTTGTGGTTACGGTTCCAACGAGCGTTCCCGTCGTCGCTTCGGCCGCGCCGGCGGGACCGATCGCGCACGATGCAATGAGACTAAGCGCGACGAGAACGCGCGATACCAACTGATTCATGCAGCCGCTCCGGGGCGGACGAACGCCCCCCAACGCTAAGTGACGAAGGAGCCTAGATGAGCGTTGGAAGAAGCGGTGGTGCTCGCGGACCGCACGCGCTGATCAGTTCGGGAAGGTCGCGCGAGTGGGTCGCGTCGGGGAATAGGGCGGCGCAGTGCTTGGGCGTGATGACCGCCGCCCGCAGCATACGCAGAAACGAGACGAGCAGCGCAACGGCGGCGGCGCCGCGGTGCGCCGTCCAGCGAATGGCCACGCCGAGCAGCGCGCGCGCCGCGACAGCTATTGTGAAGAACGAGATCAGGAGCGCCGGCGCATGCGCGACCACCGTGGAACCGGCGTCAAACGGCGCGATGCCACCGAAACGCGTTTCGTAACCTTCGATCGCGATTGCCGTGAGCCAGCTCGCGGCAAACGCAGCGAGCGCGTCGACGGCCCGCGCACGACGATCGTCGAGTTCGCGCAGTAGCGGGTTGCTGGGTGCGATGCGCGAGCCGATGACGTAGATGCTCAAACCCAGCGCGCAGATCAGTGCGGCAATCGACGCAGGGAGAAGGCCTTGATGGTCGTTATCGAGCGCCCCTCGTCCGAGCCAGCCCAGCGTGCCGAGCAGCTCGGTTGCGGCATCGCCCAACACCCCACTGAGAAGTCCGACGATGGCGACGGACCACAGGCGTACCAGCGCGTAGGAGCGGCGAGACCGGCTCACACGCCACGTCTTCGACGGTCACCGACACGACGCATGCAGCGCCTCAGTTCCTGA
>CAWIZU010000020.1:0-10331 GCA_963840635.1 Vulcanimicrobiota bacterium
CCCGCCTTGGCTTCGAGCGACTTGTCGACGCCCATCGCGATGTCGGCCGACTGCTCGTCGATCGAGATGCTGATGCCGCAGGTCTCGTAGTTGAATCCGACGGCCGATTTCGTGTACCCGATCTCTTTGATCGTCTCGCGAACGATCTTTGGAATGTCGATGTAGGTCTTGGTGGTCACTTCGCCGGCCAGATGAATTTCCGGTGATTGCAAACGTCTCGACGGCGACGCGCGACGCGGGATCTGCTGCGAGCAGCGCGTCGAGGATCGCATCCGAGATTTGATCCGCTACTTTGTCGGGGTGGCCTTCGGTCACCGATTCCGACGTGAAGAGCCGCTTGTACGCCCCGTCAGGTTCCCTCCGACCACGAAGCCATGTACTTTACTTGTTCGGGCGTGAGCGCGTCGATCTCGATGCCCATCGACGACAGCTTGAGCGACGCGACTTCTTCGTCGATCTCGACCGGGACGTCGTATACTTTCTTCTCCATCGTCTTTAGTTCTGCGAGAAGGCCGCCGCCATTGCCTGGTTGGCGAACGACATGTCCATAACCGACGGCGGGTGGCCTTCGGCTGCCGCGAGGTTGACGAGGCGCCCGTCGGCTAGGATGCGGATCTTGCGGCCGTCGTGCAGTTCGTACTGCTCGACGAAGTTGCGCGGCACGTGCATGCTTTTGCTCAAACGCTTGATGCCGTCGATGTCGAGCTCGTCGTTGAAGTGGCCCGAGTTACAGACGATCGCGCCGTCCTTCATCAGCTTGAAGTGCTCTTCGCGGATCACGTGATAGTTGCCGGTGACGGTCACGAAGATGTCGCCGATCTTGGCAGCGTCGCTCATCATCATCACGCGGTAGCCGTCCATCTGCGCTTCGATCGCCTTGCGCGGATCGACTTCGGTCACGACGACGTGGGCGCCCATACCGGCCGCGCGTTGCGCGATGCCGCGGCCGCACCAGCCGTAGCCGACGACCACGAGCGTTCGTCCCGGCAAGCAGGATGTTGGTGGCGCGAACGACGCCGTCCAGCGTCGACTGGCCGGTGCCGTAGCGATTGTCGAACATGTGCTTGGTCAGCGCGTTGTTGACCGCGACCACCGGATAGGGCAGGACGCCGTCTTTCTGCATCGCCTTGAGGCGGATTACGCCGGTCGTCGTCTCTTCGCAGCCGCCGATCATATCGGCGATCATCGCGTTGTGCTTCGTGTAGATCGCGGTCACGAGGTCGCAGCCGTCGTCCATCGACATCATGCGGCTTGGTCGCGATGACCGCTTCGATGTGCTTGTAGTACGTCTCGTTGTCTTCGCCCTTGATGGCGAACGTCGGAATGCCGTATTCGCAGAGCGCTGCGGCGACGTCGTCCTGCGTCGAGAGCGGGTTGCTGGCGCAGAGCGCGATCTCCGCGCCGCCGGCCTGAAGCGCCAGCATCAGAGTTCGCGGTCTCGGTGGTGACGTGCAGACACGCGCCGATGCGCACGCCCTTGAGCGGTTTTTCGACTTCGAAGCGGTCGCGAATTTGAGCGAGCACGGGCATGTAGGCACCCGCCCACACGGCCCCCCTTGGCTTCGAGCGACTTATCGACGCCCATAGCGATGTCGGGCGACTGCTCGTCGATCGACACGCTCACGCCGCACGTGTCGGCGTCAAAGCCGACCGCCGACTTGGTGTAGCCGATCTCGGCGATTGTCTGGCGCACGATGCGCGGGATGTCGATGTAGGTCTTGGTCGTCACCTCGCCGGCGATGTGGATCTGTCCGGTGATGGCGAACGTCTCGACCGCGACACGGGAATACGGATCGTCTTTAAGCAGCGCGTCGAGCACGGCGTCGGAGATTTGGTCGGCGACCTTGTCGGGATGCCCCTCGGTCACCGACTCAGATGTGAATAGTCTGCGATAGTCGCCCATTACTCTAGGTCCCCTCCGACCATGAGGCCATGTATTTCACCTGCTCAGGCGTGAGCGTATCGATTTCGATGCCCATCGACGACAGCTTGAGCGTCGCAACTTCCTCATCGATCTCGAGCGGAACGTCGTAGACTTCCTTCTTCATCGACGCGTGATGTTTCGCGAGATGCGCCGCGGCCATACCTTGATTGGCGAACGACATATCCATCACGGCCGCCGGGTGACCTTCGCCCGCGGCGAGGTTCACCAAACGTCCGTCGGCGAGGATGCAGACCTTTCGTCCGTCATGGAACTCATACTGCTCGATGAACTGGCGCGGCACGGTCACGCCCTTCGCCAGTCGCTTGATTCCGTCGAGATCGAGCTCGTCGTTGAAGTGTCCTGAGTTGCAGACGATCGCGCCGTCCTTCATAAGTTTGAAGTGGCTCTCGGCGATCACGTGATAGTTTCCGGTGACGGTGACGAAGATGTCGCCGATCTTGGCGGCGTCGTTCATCGGCATCACTTGATAGCCGTCCATCACGGCTTCGATCGCCTTACGCGGATCGATTTCGGTCACCACGACGTGGGCGCCCATGCCTGCCGCGCGCGACGCGACGCCGCGACCACACCAACCGTATCCGACCACAACGACGTTGCGCCCGGCCAGAAGCACGTTGGTGGCGCGAATAATCCCGTCGAGCGTCGACTGGCCCGTGCCGTAGCGATTGTCGAACATGTGCTTGGTGAGCGCGTTGTTCACGGCGATCACCGGATAGGGCAGGACGCCGTCCTTCTGCATCGCCTTGAGGCGAATAACGCCGGTCGTCGTCTCTTCGCAGCCGCCGATCATATCTTTAAGGAGATGGTTGTGCTTGGTGTAGATTTGCGTCACGAGGTCGCAACCGTCGTCCATCGACATGTGCGGTTTGGTGGCGATCACCGACTCGATGTGCGAATAATACGTCGCGTTGTCTTCGCCTTTGATCGCATAGGTCGGAATGCCGTACTCGCACAGTGCTGCAGCGACGTCGTCCTGGGTCGAGAGCGGGTTGCTCGCGCATAGCGCAATCTCCGCACCGCCGGCCTGGAGCGCCAGCATCAGGTTCGCGGTCTCGGTGGTTACGTGTAAGCACGCACCGATCCGCACGCCCCGCAGCGGCTTTTCAATCTCGAAGCGATCGCGAATTTGGGCAAGCACCGGCATGTATGCACCGGCCCACGCAATGCGCGAGCGACCGGCTTCTGCCAAGCTGCGGTCTTTAACATCACCAGCAAGCTTTTCCGTGACGGGCACGATGGAACTCCTCGAAGACAAGATTGTGAGGGGGAATGGGGGAGCTTTTCGAGCCCGGCGCGGAAAGCCCCCGGCGTGGAAACGCTCTCGGAATACTTATCGCAGCTCGCCAGTGAATGGCCAACCCCGGGCGGGGGCAGTGCTGCGACGATGGTCGCAGCTGCCGGGGCGTCGCTCATCGCGATGGTCGCACGGATCTGCTCGGCCAATCCCAAATATGCAGCGCGCCGCGATCTGGCCGTGGAGCTGGTCGGGCAAGCCGATGCGCTCCGTGAGGAGTTTTTGAAGGCCCGCGAGCGGGATGAAGCCGCCTTCGACCGGGTCGTGGCGGCAACCGCCATGCCCAAGGCCACGGAGTCCGAAAAGCACGCCCGCCGGGCTGCGCTCGAACTGGCGCTGGCGCACGCGGCCGCAGAGCCGCTAGCCGCCGCGCAAAATTCGCTCGAAGTCCTGCGCCTTGCCGATAGCGCCCTGGACATTGGGAACACGAATCTGATCAGCGATATCGGCTGCGCCGCCGAATTCGCACAGGCTGCGCTCGCTGCATGCGCCTATAACGTGCGCATCAACCACCGCTTCATGCGCGACAGTGCGGCCATCGAAGCGCAGGAGCATGCGCTCGAACGGTATGAGCGCGATGCCCACGCATTGCTAACCAAGATCCGCCGCGCCGTCAAGTTGGTACTCGACGGCGCGTGAAGCCTACGGCATCGCCGCCTTGAGGTTTGCCTCCGCATTGGCCGCGTCTGAGCTGAGTTTGTCGAAGACCTGATACTCTGCCGCCGTCGGGCGCACGTAACCGGTATCGACCTCGGCATTGAGGTACGCAAGGAAGTTGCGCAGCCGCGATTCGTACAGTAACGAACCTTCGTCGGCCTGGAGATGCACGACGTCGACGACGGCAGCGATCGCCGCATCGAGCTTCGCTGCGGCCGCGCTACCGGGCGCAACGTGCGCGCGTGCAGCGATGGCCGCATTGACCGCTCGATCCAGCCGTTCGAGCGAATCGTGGATCTTCAAGCCGAGATCGCGCCGCGCCGCCAGATCTTCCGCCGTTGCGGTGCTGCGCGGATCCAGCGTGAGCACGAGCGGTTGCGAGCTTTGCGAACCACCGTACGCCAGCGTGACCGTGTAATTACCGGGCACAATTTGCGGGCCGAGCAGCGAATCTTCGAGGCCGCCGCCCGAACCCGAGGGCTCGAATCCCGTGACTTCGGTTGCATCCGGGTAGCGCAGATCCCACTGGAAGACGTTCATTCCACGTCTGACGCCGGTGAGACGCGCGTAAGCATGTTCTCGGTCTTCGGTGGGATGATAGCGCTCGCTCGGCGGTTCGGGACGTCCGCGATGCTCCACGAAATGAAGCGCGAACGAGCGCACGACATTGCCCGCACTGTCTTTGAAGGTCAGCGACATGGGTGTGTTCCCGTCGTACGAGCGCGGCACAAAGAAGATCACCGTCGCGCCAAACGGCGGATTCTCGCCGTTGCCCGTTAGATTCGCAGCACCGCCATACGGCGGCGCCCCGTACGCGTGGGTCAGCCACGCGCGTTGCGGTGCGTACAGCACCGCACCGTTCGCACTCGCCGGCGGCGCACTTGCGAGCTGCTCGAGCAGCGCGAGATTGTCGAGCACCCACATCGAGCGGCCGTGCGTTGCAATGACGACCTTGCCTTCGCGGGTGTTGATCGCTACGTCGCGCACCTGCACGTTGGGTAGATTCAGCGTCAACGGTTGCCAATGCGCGGCACCGTCGAAGCTCACGTAGACCGTGCTCTTCGTCGTGAGGAAAAACAGGTTCGGCGCGTTGGGATCCTGGCGAACCGTATAGAGATACTGGTCCGAGGGAAGCCCGGCACTCAGCGACGTCCAGGTCTTGCCGAAGTCGGTCGTCTTGTAGATGTACGGATGGAAGTCGTCATACTGATAGCGCGAGGCCGTTAGGTAGGCCGTGCCCTTGTCGGTGTGCGACGGTTCGATCGAGGTGATCTCCGCCCACTGCGGCAATGCCGGCGGCGTGATCGTGCTCCACGTCGCACCGTGGTCGGTCGTCACGTGCACGAGACCGTCGACCGATCCCGCCCACAGTTCATCGCCATCGAGTGGTGAGACCGCAAGCGCAGAGATGTTGGGGTAAACCTCGGCGCTGGATGCGTCGAAGTCGATCGGACCACCGCTAGGTGCTTCGCTTTTCCTGTCGTTGCGCGTGAGGTCGGGGCTGATCTTCTTCCAGGTCTGCCCCTGGTCGGTGCTGCTCAGCACGAACTGCGCGCCGACCAGTAACTCCTTCGGATTGACCGGCGAGAAGATGATCGGGTGCGTCCAAGCCAGGCGGTCCTCGAGTTCACCCGAGCTCGCGCCTTCACGATAGAGCGGGTACGGACTGACGCTGTTGTACTCGTCGGTCACCGCGTCGTGGCGCATCATGATGCTGAAGTAGCCGCTGCCGTAGTCGACATTCGTGTTGCCGGGTTGCGGCGCGATAAACGTGCTCTCGCCCAGCGCGGTACGTTTCCAATCGGTCGTGAGAATGACGCCGTTGGACGAGGCACTCGGGCCTTCGAACGACCCTTCGTCCTGCTGCGCGACGTAGACGTTGAACGGAAATGCCTCGTCGAGCGCGACGTGATAGAGCTGCGCGGTGAGCTGATTGTGCTCGCTGCTCCAGGTTTCTCCGCGATCCACCGAAACGGTCGCGCCGCCGTCGTTGCCTTCGAGGATGATCTTGGGGTTCTTGGGATCGATCCAGACGATGTGATTGTCGCCATGCGGCGGGCGCAAAAGGCCAAAGTTCTTGCCGCCGTCGTGCGAGACAAAGAAGCGCGCGTTGGGCACATAGATCGTGTTGGGATCGGTTGGGTCGGCGTAGATCGCCATGTAGTAGAACGCGCGCTGCCGCATCTCCATGCTGCTATTCACGCGCTGCCAGTTCGCGCCGCCGTCGTCCGAGCGGAAGACCCCGCCCTCCTTCGCCTGCACGATCGCGTAGACAATCTTCGGGTTGCTCTGCGCGACGCTCACGCCGATGCGGCCGAGCACGCCGGCCGGGAAACCGGGATTCGTAGAAATTTTCTTCCAGTGCGCACCGCCGTCGATCGTCTTGTAGAGACCGCTGCCGGGACCGCCGGAATTCAGCGACCACGCAGTGCGATAGGCCTGCCACATCGCGGCATACAGCGTGCCCGGATGCGAGTTGTCCATCACGAGGTCGATCGCACCGGTCGCGTCGTCGACGTAGAGCACCTTGCGCCAGTGTGCACCGCCGTCGATCGATTTGAAGACGCCACGGTCGGGGTTATTTGCGTAGACGTGACCCATCGACGCCGCGTAGAGGACCTCGGCATTCCGCGGATCGACCACGATCTTGGCGGTCGTGTGGGTGTCCTTCAAACCGGCAGAGTGCCAGGTCTTGCCCGCGTCGGTGGTCTTGTAGATACCGTCGCCGGTAATGAACGTGTTGCGGATGTCGGCCTCGCCCGTACCGGCATAGATGACGTTCGGATTCGAGGGCGCTACAGCAAGCGCGCCAATACTGTTGGAGGCGTTGAGCTGGCCGTCGGTAAGGTTGGTCCAGGTGAGGCCGTAGTTCGTCGAGCGCCACACGCCCCCGTCGACACCACCGAAATAGAACGTAAACGGATTTCCGGGCACGGCATCGATCGCCACGGATCGTCCGCCGATGCCGGGACCGACGTTACGCCAGCGCAGCGCGCTCATCACCGTTTGCGCGGACGGCCCCGTCTGTGCGGCGGCCGGAAGGGCAACAATCGCCACGGTTGCGGCGATCAGGGCAAGGCTCTTATATCTCCACATACGCGCAGCTTTGACGCCGGTCGAGGGGTGCCTCTCCCGAAAAAGCGAGCTACGTCATCAAGCCGGTGTGCTGCGCTCTTTTCGAACTTGCGCCGCCGAGAACAGTATGACCAAAACTGCGTAGAGCGTCGTAACCCCTGTCGCGATCAGAACGTCGATAAACCCCCTCAACCACGCGTTTTGGAGCGAGGGAAGCGAGGCGAAAACCCAATACAACGATGCGAGCGACCCCCCGAGAGTAACCGTTGCAATCGTCTCGCTACTATAGGCCGCAATACGAGCACGACTAGGCGGCGCGCCGCCCGCCTCAAGCTCAGCGATGGTGGGACGGACGGAAAAAAGCTTTGGACCAATCAACGCTGACAGGCCATACAAGATCGGGATTGCAAGCAGCCCAAACAACGCCTTGGGGCCGTGCACGATGAACATTACGACGAAACCCGAAGAGCTCGCGACAACGGTAAGCACTCTTGTCAGAAGCATCATTGCGCGCGTTGCCGAGACCGGCGCGCTTCGACTATCCATTCCCCGCCATACAGCTCTTATATTGCTGGTAGATGGCGTACGCTGCTACACCCGCAACAAAAATTCCCCCGACGATGAACAACACCGCCGTACCACTTCCGAGAGAGGCGGCCAGAATAACCGCTGCATCAACGGTCCCGGCTGCCACGGCTGCCTTCCAGATGTTGTTCACCAGCTGAGCCACAACCGCACCCATCCCAACCGTGGCCGCGCCGCCGAGGACGTCGTCGGCCCATTGATGCACGGCCTCGGTTAAGCACGCCTGCCAGTTCGGGGTAGGGGTCGGCGAGGGGTTCCCGCCGCCGCTGGGGCTACTTGGCTGGGGTTGGGCAGTTGGATCGTTGGGCGGCGGCGAATTCCGGGGCGCACTCGAAACGGTCGCAATGGTCGGAAGCGTGGGGGTGGGGACCGGAGTCGCCGTTGCGGTTGACGCGCTGGAAATTGACGAGATCGTCACCACCGTCGCCCCGGTTGCAGCGTCGTCGAGCGGCCGGGCCAGGTTGCGGAGCATCTTGAGTCGTGTGGTCTTATCATTAGCGCTGCCACGACGCCGGAGCCCAAACGAGTGCCCGTCCGATTTGCCGTAGAGCTTAAACGTCTGGGTGCCCTTCGTATTCAGGCTTTGGAAGTTATTTGCTTGGAAGCGAGCGGTCAGCGGAACCTTTCCGGCCATTCGCCCCAACGAGAAAGACACAGCGCCATTTGGACGGACGTGGGCCCGTGATCGCCGTCCTTGGCAGATGAAGTCGATGTGCACGCCGCCATCTTTAGCCGGCACAACATATACCGGCGTCCCGTCGGAAGCCTGAAACACCGCGGTCTTCTTCTTAACGTCGACGGAAATCGGCGTTAGATAGAGATGTGGGCCGCCGCCGCCCTTTAGCGGCGGCGTCGATGTCGCTGTCGGCATCGGCGTCGGAGTCGCCGTCGGAATGGGAGTTGGTGTTGGCGTCGGCGCGGGAGTTGGCGTCGGCCCGACAAATGTTTGCGTCTGACCATCCGCCGTGACCGTCAAAATACTGCCTGAATAACTCAATGCGGCAAGTGTCTCGGCCTGGTACGTGATCGTTGCCGTTGTCGCCGTAAGATTCAGGTAAACGCCAGAATCTAGCTCCGTCGAAGTCGGAGTCGGGGTCGCACCCATCGGGCGTCTAGTTGCCGCCGAGCCGCTGCCCGACGCGCCGTCCTTTGGGAGCGACGGACCTGAACTGCTTGCGGAGCAAGCGCTGACGCCGAGGGCGCTGCCGGACAAAACAAAATGTGCGCGGGTCAAGAACCTCTTATGCAAAGGACACCCTCCTCACAACAGCGACGGATGTTCGAAGGCCCGCTTGAGAGCCGGCAATATGACGCGGAATCGCTCCTTGCAAGGCGTTGTGATCGCCATCGTCGGCTTTTCGGTACCCGGAATGCCGTCCCACCAGACTACTACAAACAGAGCCATTGCAGCGTCGATCCCAAGTGGGATCGCCCCCGCCTTGACCGATTCAAACTCGTCAGCAATCTCGAGTTCGTCTTCATGTAGTGTCCATTTAGTGCAAAAGGCCATTCGCGTCGGCCTTACGGAACATTGCACATCGGCTTCCGGGTCCGCATTCTCATTGCACCTGAAGCCGTACGCGATGTCCTCAAACATCGAGACCCATCCTTAATGTCTACCGAGCATGCTGCAACCGTGTATATTCCACCCACATTGGACAGGAACGCTATTGCGCCATGGCCCGATGAAGGCTTCGCTGAGTTCTTTCACCATGGGGAGCGATTCAAGCGGGTAATGAAAGAAGTATTCGACGAGGATTTTTCCTACCGGATATTGTTTCAACGCGAAGCACAAACGTTTTCACCTCGATTGAGCGGAGCCCAGCGCCGCAAGGCAGCCTACGTTAACGAGCCGTTCATTCCTTTCGTGGTATTTGATTCGTCCGAATCGCTCCATTTCGCAAGCGCGGCCCAGTATGCTTGGCAGTCAGTGCGAAAGCCTTATTCCAAGGCCTACCTCTGCGAGATCCATCGTCGCCTTTTTCCATCGATGAGCGCATCCGGCCGATTTCGAAGGACCGCAGCGTGGCTCGGCCCACGACGCTCGAAAGATAGGAACGACGCCATCATGACGTTCGCTTCGCCGGAACAGCTGGCGCCTGGCTTTAAGGGCCTCGAATCGTTCGCGGATGTAGTACCGGCTACTCATCGCTTGGCCGCGTGCGCAATGATTCATCTTCAGTTTGTCTCGCTACACCCTTTTTTCGATGGGAACGGTCGAGTGGCTCGCGTCATGACACCACTGTTGTTAAGGCACTATGGATTGCTTGATGATATGTGCTTATTCGTAAGCGACATACTATCGGCAAACCGCCGCGAGTACTACGCTCGCCTAGAATCGGCGCAGCTTTGGAATGAGGTCGATGCGTGGGTCCGCTTTTTCGTTAGATCGCTATGTCTACAATTTGAAAGACACATCGAGGCCATACGTTGCGCACAAAGTGTGCGATGCGGCGTGGTTAATTCGATCTCAGGGATTGCAGGAAAGAATACGCAAAGGCTTGTTGATGAGGCCATTTTGTCGCCAACGCTAAGCCTCTCCCGAATTGCCGGCCTTCTCGGCCTATCAACGCCTGCAGCGCGCGACGTTGCGTCAGCCCTTACAGATCGCTTCGGGTTCGGATTGATCTCCGATGCAGATGACCCTGTCTATCAGTTCCGCGACGTGTACGCAATGCTTGCGCTTTAGCCGCCGCTCTTAGGTCACCAAATCGAGGAAGGCCGCGATGTCGTCGCGAGCGACCTCCATGCCGACGCCCCGTGTGTGATAGCGAA
>CAWIZU010000021.1:0-1072080 GCA_963840635.1 Vulcanimicrobiota bacterium
GGCCGTCTCGCGATGATCGACCTCGCCAAGCAGGATATTGGTCGCGCCCTTCAGCGCCGGTCCCTCGGCAGTCACGTTGGTCGCCACGCCGGGATGGCCGATGAAACGGCCGTCGGGCTGTGCATAGAGATCGAAACCGTCGCTGCGCAGCGTCATGAACGGCACGCCCGCCGTCACCTCGCTATCGCCCGCATTGAGTTTTCTGAGAAACGGACCGCGGCCGTTGTATTCGCTCCCGAGCACCGCATCGATGGCGAACACGCCATGATTGGGCGTGCCGCCGAGCGCCACCTGGGCGACGCTCCCCGCATTGGCCGCGACATAGCCGCGCGTCGAATAGCCGCCGCGCGACAGCGCCACGATCGCTACCTTCGGCGCGCCGGTCTGGGATTTGACGCCGTCGATGAACGCCGTCAGTTCGCCGAGCTGGTCCTGCGTCGATGAACGGTTGGCTTGAGCGACGCTATCGTCGTCGCGCGCTTGCGGGTCGGTGAAACTGATCGCAAACAAACGGTTTCGCGGATAGAAGTTGCTCTCGAAACGCCAGATCTGCGTCTGCCAAATTCCGGCCGCATCGCTGTCGCCATGCACGAAGACGATCGGAAGGGCCGATTGAGCTTGAGCGAAAGCTGTTCGACGCGTCGCGGCGAAGGCGATCGCCAGGGTTCCCTGCAGCATTTGGCGACGGTTCAGCATTGAGCGTTCTCCCTGGACGTCCCCGGCCTTTCGGGCTGAGATTGGGAGTGTACGCGGACGGCGCGCCGCCGCAAAGACGCCGCGCCGCCCTCATCCGCGCTCCGACGGGCGACGCCACGCGCCTCACGCGCGCGGCTTCGCCTTGATCGCGCGGGCGAACAGCGCTTCTTCCATCCGCTCGGCGATTTCGCGCAAATAGGGGTTGCGCGCCTCGCGGCCCGCCCGGCCGAAATCGAGGTCGCTCTGGAAGCCGTCGCGCTGCGGCCAATGTTCGCCGAGGAGCTCGAAGCCTGCGTCCTCGATCGTCTCCACCGCCTTGGCGAATTGCGTCGCCGAGCGGCCGACCTTCGACAAGACCAGCACTAGCCGCCCCTCGGCGCCGCGCCGCGCGAGCTTGCGGGCCAGCGCCAGCGTCGGCCTGAGGTCGTCCAGCGACACGCCGGTGGGAAGGAACACGACATCGCTGTTCTCGGCGATCTCGGTCGACAGATCGTCGGCGAGGCCGCGCGTGTCGGCGACGATGAAATCGGCGACGCCGTCCTCCTTGCGCAATTTCTTCAGGCTCTTGAACGCGCGCGTGTCGACCTCCGGCTCGAGGCTCGCGCGCAGGCGCAGCGCGCCCCATTCGACGCAGGTCAGTTGATCGAGATCGAAGTCGGCGAGCAGGGTCTTGCGGCCGCGATGGATAGCGCCGACCGCCAACAGGCGCGCGAGCGCGCTTTTTCCACGCCCCCCTTCTGGCTCACGAACGCGGCGGTGGTCGGGGTCTTCGCTTTGGTCATCCTCGCGCCCTCTTCGATCAGCGCGTGTTTGAGGCTTTCGCCGGTCAAGCGCTGGGGCGGCGAGGCGGGCCTTTGTTCATTCGCGCATGCTAGCCGCTCGCGCGCCGATGGCAAGAGACGCCAGGGCCCCTTTCGCCGAGTCCTCACCTCAGCGGTCGATCGTCGCCATGATCCAATCGGCGTAACGCGGGCCCGCGACTTTTCCTGGGCCGAGCGCGTCGTCGAGCGCCTTCATCTCATCAAGGTCGAGCGTGATCGCCTCGGCGGCGACGTTCTCCTCAGATGCGCGCGGCGCTTGGCGCCGGGGATCGGCGCGACGTCCTCGCCCTTGTGCAGAATCCAGGCGAGCGCGATCTGCGCCGGCTTGGCGCGCTTCGCCGCGGCGATTTCGCCCACGATCCGCGCCGCCGCGACATTGGCGTCGTAGTTTGCGCCCTGATAGCGAGGATCGCCGCGGCGGTAGTCGCCCTCGGGATAGTCTTCGGCGCGCCTGACTTCGCCGGCCAGAAAGCCTCGGCCAAGCGGCGAGAAGGGGACAAGTCCAATCCCGAGCTCGCTTAAGACCGGAATGACGTCGGCTTCCAGATTGCGCTCCCAGAGCGAGTATTCGCTCTGCAGCGCGGAGACCGGATGAACGGCGTTTGCGCCCCGGATATTGGCGACGCCGGCCTCGGAAAGGCCGAAAAACCGCACCTTTCCCTGTCTGACGAGGTCGCCGACCGCGCCCGCCACATCCTCGATCGGGACCGCAGGATCGATGCGGTGCTGATAGAGGAGGTCGATATGGTCGGTCTGGAGCCGGCCGAGCGAGCCCTCGACCAATTCGCGGATGCGCTCCGGCCGGCTGTCTCTTTCGGTCCCGACCTGCCTTCCGCCTTCGATGCGAAAGCCGAATTTGGTGGCGATCACGACCTCGTCGCGACGACCTTTCAGCGCCCGGCCGAGCAGTTCCTCGTTCTTGAACGGACCATAGACCTCGGCCGTGTCGAGGAACGTGCATCCGAGCTCGATCGCGCGATGGAGCGTTGCAATCAACTCGCCCTCGTCGGCCGGGCCGTAAGACTGGCTCATGCCCATGCAGCCGAGGCCGATCGCGGAGACCTCAAGCCCTTGCCGGCCAAGCTTGCGTTTGCTGAGAGCCATGGTCGCCGTCCTTGAACGCGCCGGGTTTTAGCGCGATGGTCCGCCGCGGGCCAAGCGCCGCGCACGGTCGCCGGTCAGCGGAAGTCCTCCATCTCGAACATCTCGCGGATCTCGATGACCGAAGGCCCCGGCATCGGGTTGGGGCAGCGCTTCACCCAGTCGATCGCCTCGTCGAGATCCTTGACCTTCCAAATCCAGTAGCCGGCGGCAAGTTCGTCGACATTGGGGAACGGCCCCTTGGTCAGCGCGCGATCCTTGCCGGAAAAGGAGACGCGCGCCCCCTTGCTGCTTTCCTTCAAGCCGCCCGCGTCGACGAACAATCCGGCGTCGATGAGCGCCTGGTTGAAGGCGCCCATGTCCGCCAAGAGTTCCCCGGGCGGCATGCCGCCGCCCTCGGACTCTTTGGTCGCCTTGACAATCACCATGACGCGCATCGCGTTCTCTCCCGTCGCCTTGAATTCGGCGTGCGGGTCAAGCGTACTCGAGCTTCGGATACCAATCCAATCCCCGTCCTTCGGGCGTTGCGTCGAGCACCATCCATAGCGGCGCGGGGTCGGGCGCGCCGCGCGGGTCCTGGCCGGGGTCGGCGGTCTCGTTCGTCATCTCTCCCGACCAGAAATGACGGATCGACCCGTCGCGGCGCGTGAACACGTTGAAGGCCGGGACTTCGGCGCCGCTCGGCAACAGGCCGAAATAATCGCGCGAATAGGCGCCGTCGAGATCGCTGTAGAGGCGGAGGTTGCGCCACCCGCGCTCCTTCTTCCAGGCGATCAGGCGCTCGATTGGCGAGCGCGCGACCACGGCGAGCGAGATCCTTTGGCCGATGTCGGCCGCATTGCCCTCCCACGCGCCTAAGAGATTGGTGCACATCGGGCAGGGGCGCGCGCGCTCCGGCCCGAACATGTAGCTGTAGACGGCGAGGGTCTGCTTGTCGCCGAACAGCCCGGCAAAGCCGGTCGGGCCGTCTTCGCCCTCGAAGCGGTAGTCGCCGGTCACCGGGCCGCCCGGCGGGAGCGCGCGGCGCTGGGCCGCGACGCGCTCGATATGACGGCGCAGGTCAATCTCCTCGGCGAGCAGCGCGGTGCGGGCGGCGCGATACTCGGCGCTTTCGTTGGGGATTCGCACCGGGTCGACGCGGGCGAGCTCGACGGCCGGTTTGAGGACTTGAGGCGTGACGTTCATCGCAGTTTTCCCATGATGATGGATCAAGGATCGAAGACGGGGCGCATTGGCGCGCTCCGCCGCGTTCACCTGGCCGGCGCAACGAGCCCGAACATCGCGCCCTGCGGATCGAGGCCATCGATGACCCAGCTTCCGCCGGGAACCTCCATGGGTCCGTTCACGACCTTGCCGCCAGCGGACTTGACCCGTTCCGAGGCCGCGTCGATCGCCTCGACGTTGATGTAATAGCGCCAGCGCGCGGCCGGCTCCTGCGCCATCTTCTTCATCATGCCGCCGCGCTGCAGGCCTTTGGTGGTGAAGATCTGGTACGTCCTCCATCGCGCCCATGTCCATCGCTTCGCCCTTCGTCCAGCCGAACAGGCCGGAGTAGAAGGCGAACGAGCTTTCCGGGTCGCCCCCGTGCAGATCGCGCCAGCCGATATGGCCGGGCTTCGAGGGTGTCCTTCCGGCGCCTGGTCGCTGTTGCCCTTGAGCAGAAGGAATCCCGCGCCGCTCGGATCGCCGGCGATGGCGAAGGCGCCGACATTGGGTATTTCGGTCGGCGGGCGGTGGATCGCGCCGCCGGCCGCCTTGACCTTATCGGCGTAGGCCTTGACGTCGTCGACCGCGATATAGCCCATCCATGCCGGGCGCACGCCCATCTTTGCCGCTTCCTCGGGAATCGGCATGAGGCCGCCGACCATCGTCTCTCCGGACTTCAAAACTGAATAGCGCTGCGCGTTCATGGTGTTGGGAGCGATCGTCCAGCCGACCACCTTCGAGTAGAACTTCTCGGCGCCGGGAAGATCGTTCGACATCTGGTCGTACCAGACGAACTTGCCGAGCAAGCTCGACGCGGACGAATTGGCCATAGCTTTCCTCCTTCAGTTGGCCTCGAAGGCCTGTTGCAATCTCACGGCGTCGAGCTTTTTCATCGACATCACTTCGCGCATCACGCGCTGAAATCGCGGCGGGGTCGGCGCTCTGCAACATCAGCGGGATGACGTTCGGAACGACCTGCCAGGAGACGCCGAATTTGTCGGTGAGCCAGCCGCACTGGCCGGGCGCGCCGCCCTCGGAAAGCTTCTCCCACAACGCGTCGACCTCGGCCTGGTCGTCGCAGTTGACGATGAGCGAAAACGCGGGCGTGAACTTGAATTGCGGCCCGCCGTTCAGCGCCAAGATTCGCTGACCGTCGATCTCGAACAGGATGGTCATCACGGCGCCGGCCGGACCGGGGCCAGAATTCGCCGTAGCGCGTCGTCGACACGATCCGGCTGTTCTTGAAGATCGAAAGATAGTGGGCGACCGCCTCCTCCGCCTTGAAATCGAACCATAGGCAGGGCGTGACCTTTTGCGCGCTCATCATCGTCGCTTCCTCGTTCGGCTATTGCGTCAAGGCGCGGGCGGACTCGCGGCGTCGCTGGCTGCCCTCGTCCTGAGGCGCTCTTGCGAAGCAAGAGCCTCGAAGAGCCCGCCCTGAGCGAAGCGAAGGGACGCTCCAGGGGGCGCGAGAAGGCCCTCGAAGTAGCGCTTGAGATGATCGAGGCAGTCGGCGGCGACCTCGGGGCCGTGCTTCGCCTTGGCGAGAATGAACGCGCCCTGGAGGACAGCCTGGGAATAGAGCGCCGCGCTTTCGGGCGTCCACGAGGCGTCGGGGGCGTAGCGCGCCTTGGCCTCGGCGATATCGGCGCCGAGCCGCTCGGCGTGCTCGCTGATGTAGCGGTCGCAGGCGGCGCGAATGGCGGGATGGGAGTCGTAGGCCTCCTGCACCATCGTGCCGAGGAGGCAGGTGAACTGCGGCAGCTCGCCCTGAAGGATCGCTTTGCGGAAGTCGACATAGCCGAGGACGCGGTCTCGCGGGTCGGCCAAGCGGCGATAGGGCTGAGCCTCGAACAGCGCGTCGGCGTTCGCCGCGAACCGCCCCGCCGCGGCGATGGCGCAGGCCTCCTTGCTTGCGAAATGGTGGAAGAACGCGCCCTTGGTGAGCCCCGCCTCGGCGCAAATGTCCTCGACCCGCGCGGCCGAATAGCCCTTTGAACGGATCACATGGACCGCCGCGTCGAGGAGCTTTTCGTCCGAAGCCTGCGCGGCCGCCGCCTTCGTCGTCCTGGTCGGAATGTTCGCTACTGGGGTCTTCGCGTTCATGCCACGCCACATACCAACCGGTCGGTCTGCGTGTCAAGCAAAAAACGATGGTGGATGAGTTGGAATTTCGGGTTTGGTGAAGGGTTTCGGACGCCGGCCCGTTCGAGGACGGGCGTTCAAGGTGAAGGGTTTCGGACGCCGGCCCGTTCAAGGTGAAGGGTTTCGGACGCCGGCCCGTTCAAGGTGAAGGGTTTCGGACGCCGGCCCGTTCGAGGACGGTCGTGCGGGTGGTGGGGCCGGCGTTCGAAAGCCTCCCAAGGAGGAAACCGCGGTGAGGTTGGGGGCTGACTGGAAGGTGAAGGGTTTCGGACGCCGGCCCGTTCGAGGACGGTCGTGCGGGTGGTGGGGCCGGCGTTCGAAAGCCTGCCATGAAAATAGCTTCAGCTCGGATGCGGGGTCATGCTTGCTGGGCCTTGGGTTCGAGGGTGACGCGATAGCCGAGGCGTTTGAGGCGGCGTTTGAGGTTGGCGACGGTTCGGGTCTGGCCGATCTGGTCGAGATAGGCTTCGCCGAGATCGCGATAGGGCAAGTTCTTGAGAAGAGCATGTGATAGGCGGAGACGAGGATTTTGTGGGCGATGGCGAGGGCTGCGCGCAAGCCGCCGCGCCGGGCCTTTAGACGATGGAACTTGTCCTTGAGGTAGCTGCCCTTGGTCTTGGCGGCGGAGATCGCGGCGCCGACCAGCATGGTGCGGAGGTGGACATTGCCCTTCCGGGCGCGGCCGCTCTTCTGCCGGCCGGCGCTCTCGTAGCTGCCGGGACAAACTCCGGCCCAGGCGCTCAAGTGGTAGACGCTCAGGAACACGCTCATGTCGACGCCAATCTCGGCGATCAGGGCGGCCGCAACCACCCAGTCGACGCCGGGGATCTGCATCAGGAGCGCATGGGGCGCCCTATAGGGCTCAAGCCGTTCGCCAATGCGTTGGTCGAGCCCTGCGATGTCCGCCTCGATCGCTTCGAGCCGGCGCAGCTGCACCGTCAGGAGGTAGCGGTGATGCTCCTCGAGGCGGCCGTCGAGCGCCGGGATCAGATCGGCGCGCTTACGGCGCAGTCGGCCTCTGGCGAGACCGGCCATCGCCTCGGGAGAGGCCTCGCCCGCGATCAGCGCCCGGAGCATCGCGCGGCCGGACACGCCGAAGACGTCGGAAGCGACGCTCGCCAGCTTGATGTTGGCGGTCTTTAAGGAGCTTCAGCAGCCGGTTGCGTTCGGCCGCTTGGCTCTCCACGAGTTTACGGCGGTAGCGCAGCAACTCGCGCAGCTCCCGCAGCGGCCGGGGCGGCACGAAGCTCTTGGCGATCAGGCCGTGTCGAACCAGATCGGCGATCCACTCGGAATCCTTCACATCGGTCTTGCGCCCCGGCACGTTGCGGATGTGCTTTGCGTTGCCGACGATCAGCTCGAAATGTCCCTCCAGGATGGCATAGACCGGACGCCAGTAGACGCCCGTGCTCTCCATCCCGACGTGCGTCACTCCCGCTTCCCGCAGCCAGTCCCGCAACGCTTCGAGGTCGCGCGTCATCGTACGAAACGTCCGTACCTCCTTGGTCGGCTGCGCCCCAGGCGCGCCGACCAGAAGGCACGCCACAACCGTCTCCTGATGTACATCCAAACCACAGCACCGCTCGATGATTGCTTGCATCACTGCCTCCTTCCGTTAGGAGGCGACCGTGACGCTGCAGGTACGTTCGAGACACTGCCATGCGTGCTCCCCGTTTCCGAGGGCGACAAAGAATGGCGCCTCTATGCAGCGCGGGCCGGACTCCCAAGCGGGGTCGTTAGCCACCGGAGTTATGTCAGCCTCACACGATCACCCGTCGCGAGGCTCCGACAAATCGGCCCGCGCCGCCACCATTTTCACCCATAATGGCGCGCCCGCGGGCGCTGGTTGGCTCCCAAGGAGGAAACCGCGGTGAGGTTGGGGGCTGAGTGGGCGGGCCGGACCTATGGAGATTTTGGGCTGGCGGACGAAGCGCTCGCAGGCCTCTGGGGGCTGGCGGCGGGGATCGTTTGCGATGGGAGTGAAGACGACGAGCTTTTTCGTGGAGGATTCTGCGAGCGGCGGAGGCAGGCGCGGCGGTTGGAGAGGGACTGACGAGCGTGCGCGAGCAGCGACTTTTTGCTCCGGCGCGCGGCTGGAGGCGGAGAGAAACGGCGTTGTGAGGCGGAAAGCAGGGCGACGTCGATCATGAGGTGTCGATCCTGATCCGGTTCGGTGATGAAGACCGGGCCGGACGACCGCCGCCTTGGAACGTCTCGACGACGATCATCCGGCCGCCGCAACGGGGACATTGGCGCGCTGGCGAAGGTGCTTCAGCGTCAGTGTCCGCCTCAGCGGGCGGGTGCTCTGGCGGGGCGAGCCATTGGCGGACGCGCTCGATGTTGTGCACCCGAACCGTTCCGGCGAAGAGGCCATAGTGGCGGATGCGGTGGAAGCCGCTGGGCAGCAGGCGCAGGAGAAAGCGGCGGATGAACTCGGCGGCGTCGAGCGTCATGGTCTTGCGCCGGTCGCGGCCTTTGGTCCGATAGTCCTTCCATTTGAAGGTGACGCCCTTGTCGTCGAGCGCGATCAGCCGGGAGTTGGAGATCGCGACCCGATGGGTGTAGCGGGAGAGATAGGCGAGCACGGCCTGCGGTCCGGCGAAGGGTCTCTTGGCGAAGACGACCCATTCGCAGCGGCGCAAAGGCGCGAGCGCGGCGTCGAAGGCGCGCTTATCGGCGAGGGACGCGAGATCGCCGAAGAAGGTCAGGCGGCCGGCCTCATGCAGGGCCGCGAGGCCTTCGAGGAAGAGGCGGCGGAAGAGACGCGAGAGCACGCGCACCGGCAAAAAGAAGCCGGGCTTGCAGGCGATCCAGCGCGACCCGTCCGGCGAGAGGCCGCCGCCTGGGACGATGACGTGGACATGGGGATGGTGGGTGAGCGCCGAGCCCCAGGTGTGCAGGACGGCGGTGAGGCCGATGCGCGCGCCGAGATGCTTCGGGTCGGCGGCGATGGCGATGAGCGTCTCGGCGGCGGTCTTGAACAGGGGGTCGTAGACGACGGCTTTGTTCTGAAACGCAACGGCGCCGATCGCCGCCGGGAGGGTGAACACGACATGATAGTAGGGAACCGGCAGCAACTCGGCCTCGCGCTCGGCGAGCCATTGCCTTGCCGCCGCGCCCTGACACTTCGGGCAATGTCGGTTGCGGCAAGAATTGTAGGCGATGCGTTGATGCGCGCAGTCCTCGCAGCGCTCGACGTGGCCGCCGAGCGCGGAGGTCACGACAGGTCTCGATCGCCGACATGACCTTCAGCTGGGCGAGGCTCACGTGACCGGCGTTGGCTTTGCGCCAAGCCGCCCCATGGCCGCGAAAGACGTCGGCGACCTCCAGGGGAGGCCGCGCCACGTGGCGGTCAGGCGGGCGGCGATCGGCTCGCGAGGTTGACGCCGAGCCGCTCCAGCGGGCTCTGGATGTCGCGGACCGTGGCGATGGCGACGCGGGTGTAGAGCGCGGTCGTCTCGAGCTTGGCGTGTCCGAGCAGGACCTGGATCACGCGAATATCGACGCCCTGCTCGAGCAGATGGGTGGCGATCCCCGGGTCAAGCCCGGGGAGTGCCGCAGGGTATGCGGCGAGACGCGCTTGGAGATGCCCGCCAGGTCCTTGGCGGCAGTGACGGCCCGGTTAAGCTGACGCTCCGTCACCGGGTTGATCGGGTTCTGGCCGGGAAAGAGCCAGACCTGCGGCCGCGCCGTCCGCCACCATTCGCGCAAGAGTTCGAGCAGTTGCGGGGAGAGCATCACATAGCGATCCCGCTGCCCCTTGCCCTGCTCGACCCTGAGCGTCATGCGCTGGCTGGTCCCCGGACTTGATCCGGGGATCGGACACCTTCAGGTGGGCGACTTCCGACACCCGGAGGCCGGCCCCGTAAGCGACGCTGAGGGCGGCCTTGTACTTGAGGCCCGGCGCGGCTTCGAGGAGACGCGCCACCTCCTCCGGGCTCAGAACGACCGGCGCCCTGCGAAGGCTCATTCACCACCCTCAGAGGGCGGACGAGCTCGGGCCGTTCGAGCGTCACGGTGAAGAAGAACCGCAACGCGGCGATGGCGGAGTTGATGGTCGGAGCGCCGATCTGTTGCTTGGCCATGTGAAGCTGAAAGCGGCGAAGGTCTTCGCTCGTGGCCGTGTCGGGCGACCTGCCGAGGAAGGCCACGAAGGTCCTGACGTGCCGGACGTAGTCTTTCTGCACCTTCTCCTTGAACCGGCGCGCCGTCATGTCGTCGATCATGCGCTGACGCAGCGGGCTGATGGGCTTGTCGGACATCGCGAAAGCTCCTGTCTCGCATGGGGTTGAACCCCACGATTTTGAGACAGGCTCGCGTCTTCGCGTTCACCCTCACCTTCGTGCGCCTCCCTCCTCGCTCGCCGCCCCTACCGCGCGAGCGGTTTAGTCCTCGGGCGGATTGTGCGCCTCAAGGGTCGCATCGAGAAGGACCGAAGTCCAAGAGAAAGCCGTCATTCCATCGCCGACGCGAAATAGACTTGACCGCCCATAGCCGAAGTTCCGGGTATCGCAATTAATCTACAGCTCGCATGCCGGCCGTGGAACAACGCTACGTCCGCGGACGACGGCGGATGGCGATGATCGGGTCGAGGAGGTCGCTGCGCACCATCCAATCTCCGAAGCGTCCCGCATGGGTCGCCACCACGCAATTTGGAAGCGTAGAATTGTTACACCCCAAGCCCAAACAACTACAACGCGATTCGCTGCGCCGTCATCCCTCAATTACAGCTCTCACCTACCGTCTCCGACCGCATCGCCTTCGCGGGAATCAACCGGAGCGCACATCACAATCGAGAGCCATGAAGAGGGCTATGGCCTTTGGGCGTCGCCGCGCTCGCGATCTCGGCTGCCACAAACGCCGAGGCTGGCGAACAGCAGCTCACCAGGACAGTCCCGATCAGCGCCGTCGTCGCGAGAAGTCCTGGTCTGCCCTGGAACGATCGCCCCAGCCGATTGCGACGCGGCCAACGCGCTCGACGCGAATCGCCGGTCCGCCTTCGACAAGCGAGATCGGCTGCGGGGTTCTGAGCCAGCAAATGCTGGCGGTCGCTGCCCGCGCCACCCAGCGCAATATTCGCGACTTGTCCTTGCGCGAACGTGGCGTTCACCGCAAAACCGCCGCTGCCGCCGCCGCCACCGATCGATTGCACGAGCATGCCGTTCGAATTGTCACCTTTGGTGACGATCGTCGCGCCGTTGATCGCAATAGCGAGTCCGGAATTGCCACCCGTGCCACCGGCGCCGCCGATCGAGAGATTGAGGCCGGTCGCCGTGCCGCCCGCAGAGAAATTCGCTTGACCCGATACGGCGAATCCACCCTTCCCACCACCGCCACCGATCGATTGCGCAAGAATGCCGTCGGAATCGTCGCCATTGGTTGCGATCATCTGCCCGTTGCTCGTCATTTGCACGCGATCGCCCGTGCCGCCGCCGCTGCCCTCGCCGCCGATCGCAACGCTACCGCTGTAGTTTTGCGACACCGAGCCGCTGACCGAAAATCCGCCGTTGCCGCCGCCGCCGCCGATCGACTGCACCTCGATGCCGGGCGATTCATCGCCGCTGGTTTGCACGTTGCTCGACGACGTGATCGTCGTCAACGCGCCGTTGCCGCCGCTCGCGCCGTAGCCGCCGATGCCGAGATTCAATGTCGATGCCGCAGTGAGCGAACCGACAACCGAGAAACCACCGTTGCCACCGCCACCGCCAATGGATTCCGCATCCATTCCGGGCGATTCTGCGCCGTTGGTTGTGATCGTCGTGTTGCCGGTCACGATCGACACACCAGCACCGGCACCGGCAGATCCGCCGAAGCCGCCGATGTTCAGTCCAAGGTTACCGCCATTCGCGATTTGGCCCGACACACTCCAACCGCCGTTCCCGCCGCCACCGCCAAGCGATTCGGCAATGATGCCGCCGGCGTTTGCACCTTGCGTGGTAATCGTGCCGCCGCTGTTGAAAAACGCAACCGCCGTTCCCGCGTTCGCACCGGTGCCACCGAAGCCACCGACAGAGACATTGAGCGCGGGCGCACTGCCCGCAATGCCGCCGCCGACGCTCCATCCGCCGTTGCCGCCACCACCACCAATCGATTGCGCGACGATGCCGCTCGATTCGTTGCCTTGCGTGGTGATGTTGCCGGTTTGATTGACCACGACGTTATCTGACTCGGCGCCATTCCCGCCGGCGCCACCAACGCTAATCGTTCCAGTCGGGCCATTGCTGAGCGAACCCGCAACACTGAAACCACCGTTACCGCCGCCGCCGCCGATCGATTGCGCTAAAATTGCATCCGCATTTGCGCCTTGCGTGCTCAGCGTGCCGAAGCTCGTGAGGTTTACGAGCGAACTTGTTCCGCCCGACCCACCGCCGCCGCCAATATTGACAGCGCCGCCAAAGTTCACACCGCCGGCGCCCGTAACGCTGAAGCCGCCGTTGCCGCCGCCGCCCGCGATCGATTGCGCGATGATGTCGCTTGCGTTTGCACCTTGCGTTGCGATGTTCGTGTAACTAACGACGTCGACGGTATCCGCCGTACTGCCCGCACCACCCGCGCCGCCGACGCCGACGCCGACGCTTGCATTTGCAGAGAGCGTGCCCGAGACGCTCCAACCGCCGTTACCGCCACCGCCACCGATCGATTGCGCAACAATACCGTTCGCGTTTGCGCCGCTGGTGTTGATTGTACCGACGGCAAGCGATGAGCCGCTATTGAGCTCGACCGTCGAGCCCAAACCGGCATTACCGCCACTCCCGCCCACCGACGCGCCCGCCGAAAAGAACGCGCTCGCACCACCGCTCACGCTCCATCCGCCGTTGCCGCCACTCCCGCCAATTGATTGCGCAACGATACCGTCAGCGTTCGCGCCGCGCGTTGTGATCGTGGTGTTCGCGAACTCTGCATTGTTGAGCGTTACGTCGTCGGCGTTGCCACCGGTTGCACCGTTACCTCCGATAGAAATGTTCGCGGTGCCGCCGCCGATCGAACCCGAAACGCTGTACCCGCCGTTACCGCCGCCGCCGCCCATCGATTGCGCGAGTATGCCGACGGCATCTGCACCGGATGTGGTGATATTGCCGCCGTTATTGAGCGTCACGGTTCCCGCGTCTTGACCCGCGCCCGCGATACCACCGAGTGAAAAGCCGCCCGCGATCGTACCGAGCGAGGCCGCAATCGAATTGCCGCCGTTCCCGCCACCACCGCCAATCGATTGCGCGAGCAGGCCCACACCATTTGCACCACTCGTCATGATCGTGCCGGTGCTATTGAGCTGCACGTTGTTGCCGAAGCCGCCGCTGCCGCCGCGCGCGCCGAGCGCAAGTGCGAGACTTCCAACTTTGCCCGCTGCAGCGGAAATTGCGCTGCCGCCGCTACCGCCGCCGCCGCCGACCGATTGCGCAAGAATGCCGACCGAATCATCACCGAACGTTGTGACGTTTGCAGACGAGAGCACGAGCACGGTGCCGCGCGCGTTGCCGCCACTGCCGCCAGTGCCACCGAGGCTGACACCGATTGCACCAAGGCCCGCAGCCGCGGTTACCGCGAGGCCGCCGCTTCCGCCGCCGCCGCCAATTGATTGCGCGAGGATACCGTCGGATTCGACGCCGCTGGTTGTAATTGAACCGGCGAACGTTCCGGAAACATTTCCGCCATATCCGCCACTGCCGCCGCTACCGCCAACGCCAATCGCCAAGACAAGGCCGGGAAAAACGGCTGCGCTAATTGCATCGCCGCCGTTGCCGCCGCCGCCGCCGACCGATTGCAACTCGACGCCTTCGGAAAACGCACCGGCTGTGGTGATCGAACCGCCGGTGTTGTCGAATTGCACGGTGCTGCCGAAACCGCCGTTGCCGCCGCTGCCGCCGATCGCAAGCGATCCACCAACACCAAATCCGCCCGCGCCGCCGCCGTTACCACCACCACCGCCAACCGACTGCGCAAGTACGCCTTGCGAGTAGTTTGCGAACGTGACCAGATTGCCGCTATTGCCCGCGATCACGATGCCGCCGTTGCCGCCGCCGCCTGCGCTGCCGCCGACAGAGACCCAACCGTTGGCGACGCCGCCGTTGCCGCCGCGACCGCCAACGGATTGCGCAAAAATTGCTGCAGAACCGAGCGATGAGGCATCGCCAATACCGTTGCCGGTTGCGTACGTTGTGATGTTGCCGCGTGTTAAACGCTTGCACGACGCCGCCGTTGCTGGCCGCACTCGCGGAACCGCCGAGGTTGAACAGTCCGCTCGCGCTGCCGCCGTCGCCGCCGCCCCCGCCGACTGATTGCGCAAAGATGCCTTTGGCAAGCGCACCATACGTGTTGATGTTCGACGCGTTGTTGACCGTGACGCTCGAGCCCATGCCACCCGGGCCGCCGCCACCGCCGATAGTAAAGAAGCCGCCACCGGAACCGCCGGCACCACCGCCGCCGCCGACGCTCTCGGCGAAGATTGCGTCTGCATCAATACCGACCGTTGTGATCGAGGTATTTGTTTGCGTCGCGACGTTGATCGTTCCGCCAAAACCGCCGGTCGAGCCGGTGCCGCCAAACGTCAGCAATCCGCCGCCACCGCCGCCGGTGCCACCGAAACCACCGATGCTCTGCGCGAGAATACCGCTTGCCCCATACCCCGCGGTAAAGATCGAACCGCCGCTCGTCAGCGTCACCGCAACGTTACTGCCGGATTGTCCGCTCGCGCCGTTTCCGCTGCTGCCGATACCGATCCACGTGCTGCCGCCTGCACCGCCGTTACCACCGAGGCTCTGCGCGAGAATGCCGTACCCATCACTTCCGAGTGTGTAGATGTTTGCGCCGACATTGATCGCGATTGCGCCGCCGGATCCACCGGGCGAGCCACTCGCACCATTCGAAAGGAAACCGCTGCCGCCGTTACCGCCGGTGCCGCCCGCACTGCGCACCCAGAGGCCCGGCGTGTTTGCCGTGGTTGTAAGAATTTGCAGATTTCCATTTGCGCCGATGGTCCCGCTGATTGCACCGCCGGCGCCCCCGACGGCTCCCGGCGCACCGGATACACCGACGGCTCCGTTGCCGCCGCTACCTCCGCTACCTCCGATTGACTGCAACAAGATCCCCGCCGGCGCACCCGATGCGGTCGCGTACAGCATCGTGCCCGCGCTAAAACAGAACGGGTTTAGAAAGCACGCGGGAACGACGCGCGCTCGGCGGCGTCTGAGTTACGTAGGCCGGAGGGGAAAGACCCGCCCCGCCGGGGCTGCCGCCGCACGGTGTAAAACACCCCGGCGAAAGACTGCTGCCGCCGTTCGAGCCGTTGTTGCCGCTGAACGATTGATTGAAATTGCGGTTGGCGACACCCGGCTGCGTCGTCGGCAACGTGGTGGGGTTCGGCGCCGGCGACGGCATGCCGTAACACGTGATCGCCAGCGTGCTGCCGTTCGGAACGAGCGTGCACGGCGTTGCTTGTGCGAACGCAGGTTGAGAGAGGCGCGCTGCAAACACAAATAGTGCGAGCGTCACAAGCGTAATCCAGCGTAACGTTTGAACCAAAACGCACCCCACGCTAGGAATAACTCAGGCGCGGCTCTTCGACGCCCCGCCGAGGGCCAGCCTGCCTAGACTAACGTATTACTTGATGCGTTCGTTCGCGTAGCCAAAAAGTTCGTCGGCGCTGTCCTCGTCGTTGTGGGCTGTTGATCCCACGGACGGCGCCGCGACCGGCGCGCCGGTTTCGAAGCGGACCTTCAGATCGGCGCCAAGCACATCGGCGATTGCCGACTCGAGCAGCTTGGTGTTGTCTTTAAGGATGTCAGCCTCGAAGGCGTTGCGCAGTTTGAGCACGACCGCGTTGCCGACGACCTCGGAGACCATCGCGCCCGAGAGCGGCGCACGCAGCGGCGGGCGTTCGGCCTCGACCTTGCCACGAATGGTCGTCCAAGCAGCACGAAGTTTTTGGATGGTGATCGGGCCGTTGGGTTCGTCCGCCCCTCGACTACGCTTCGCTACGCTCGGGATGACACTGGGTTCGGGCGCCGCCTTGGGCGCGTCGGTCCCTTGACTACGCTCCTTCGGAGCTACGCTCGGGATGACAACTTCAACCGGAGCGGTGCGACGAGGGGGAGCGACGCGACCTTTGCTTGGGGTGAGCTCGCCATCTTCGAGCATGAACCGTAATAGTGCCGTTTCTAGCTCGAGGCGCGGGTTTGCGCCGGTTCGGGCGAGGCTGGCGGCGTCAGCCAGCACGCGCAGCGCGCGCACGATCATCGCCTGCGGCACGTCGACGGCGCGTTCGGCCGCGATCTCGGCGTCCTCGGGCGCGAGGTCGCGCGCGAGCAATTCCGGGTCGATGTGCGCTACAAGCAGATTGCGGAAGTTCGCGATCAGCGAACGGGTTAGCACCAGCATGTCGGCGCCGGCGTCGCTTGCTTCCTCGATCACCCGCAGCGCTGCGCCGGCGTCGCGTGCAACTACCGCGTCGATGAGGGTGTTGGCATAATTGCGACCCGTCGCACCGAACGCGAGATCGATTACTTCTGTAGTGATCGGTCCGTCGGCAAATGCCGCGACCTGTTCGAGCATCGTCAGCGCGTCGCGCAATCCGCCGTCGGCGCGATAGGCGATCGCCGCCAGCGCGGCGTCGTCGATCGCGATGCCTTCATCGGTTGCGATCTCGCGCATGCGTTCGATCATCACGGGGATCGAGATGCGCCGGAACGCGTAGCGCTGACAGCGCGAGAGGATCGTCGGCGGGAAGTTTCTCAGGCTCAGTCGTCGCAAGAATGAAGACTGCATGTGCTGGGCGGTTCTTCGAGCGTCTTTAAGAAACGCATTCGCGCCCTCTTTCGTAAGCATGTGCGCTTCGTCGATGATGTAGACTTTCGTGCGCATCACACGTCGGCGCGAAATTTACCGCTTCACGCAGCGCGCGAATCTCGTCGATGCCGCGATTGCTCGCAGCGTCGATCTCGAGCACGTCGAGCGCGGTGCCGTCGAGGATCGCGATGCAATTTTCGCAGGTGTTGTCGGGTTAGCGGTCGGGCCTTGCACGCAGTCGATGCAGCGCGCCAAAATCTTGGCGGCCGACGTCTTGCCGGAGCCACGCGGACCCGAGAAAAGGTAGGCGTGGGCGAGCTTGCCCGTCTCGATCGCCGTTGTCAGCGTGCGCACGACGGCGTCCTGACCAACCAGGTCCGCGAACGTTCGGGGCCGCCAGGTACGATAAAGGGACACCCGCGGAGTTTGGAGGATTCGCCTGCCCGGCCGGCACCCGTTTGGCGTTCGGCTCGTGGGCACGTCATCGGGTACGCCTGGTTTATGCTCTACACAGGGGAGGCCTTCGAACGGGTCGTACCGCTTGGAGTTTCCGTGAATCTCCGCTGCCTTCACGAGAAGTTCGGCTTCGAACGTTTCAATCCGGGCCAGGAAGAAGTCATCACGCGCGTCATGGCGGGACAGGACACGCTTGCGATCCTGGCGACCGGCGCCGGCAAAAGTCTCGTGCTATCAGCTCCCGGCGCTGCTGCTCGACGGCACGACCGTCGTCGTCTCGCCGCTGATCGCGCTGATGAAAGATCAGCTCGACATGCTGCGCGAACGCGGCATCACCGACGTCGTCGCGCTCAACTCGACCTTTCCGAAGAGCAAGAAGCTGCGCGCGCTTGCGCGCATCGCGAGCGGCTCGATGAAGATCGTCGTTCGTCACGCCGGAAAAGCTCGAGGACGAAGCGTTTCTCGAGCTCTTGCAGTCGATCGAAGTTCCGCTCTTCGTGGTCGACGAAGCGCACTGCATCAGCCAGTGGGGCCATGATTTCCGGCCCGCGTATCTTGGCGCTCGGCTCGGTGATCGATCGCGCTCGGCCATCCGACCGTGCTGGCGCTGACCGCGACCGCGACGCCGGCCGTGCGCGAAGACATCTTGCACCAGCTCGGCATCGAGCACGTGAAGCCGATCGTCAAAGGCTTCGATCGTCCGAACCTGCAGCTACGAAGCGCGCCGAGCCGACAAAGAAGCCGACAAGCTCAAAATTCTCGCGATCACTCTTCAGGACGAAGACGCTCGAAGGCACCGGGATCATCTACACCGCGACGATCAAGAACGCGCTCGAGGTGCAGAAGTATCCTGCAGGAACAGCTCGACATTCCGGCCGCGGTCTATCACTCGAAGCTGCAGAAGCACGATCGCACGCCGTGCACGAGCTGTTCATGAACGAGACGATTCGCGCCGTCGTCGCGACCAACGCGTTTGGCCTGGGCATCGACAAACCGAACATCCGCTTCGTCGTGCACTACGATCTGCCGGGTTCGGTCGAAGCCTACACGCAAGAAGCCGGGCGCGCCGGCCGCGACGGCGATCCGTCGCGCTGCATCCTGATCTATCGGATGAGCGACACGCGCGTGCAGAACTACTTCCTGACCGGCAAGTATCCGGATATCGAAGAAGTGCAGCGCGTCTTCGGCACGCTCGAGGTCTTCGGCGAGCAGGTCGGCGGCGTCTCGCTGACCGATCTGCGCAAGATTCCGCAGCTGCCGCTGACCAAGCTCAAAGTCGTCCTCGCGCTGCTCAAGAAAGCCGGCTTCATCGAAGCGAGCGGCAAGTCGGCGTACGTGCTGACCGAGGCGGTGCGCAAGAACCGCGAGCTGGTGCTCGACCTCGCCAACTACGAGACGAAGAAATCGTACGATCAGATCGAAGCTCGCGATGATGCTGCAGTACGCCGAGTCGCGTCCCGTGCCGCCGCACGCTTCATCCTGAACTACTTCGGCGAAGACTTCGAACTCGACGAACTGCGGCACGTGCGACAACTGCTTGCGCGCTTCAGCGGCGCGGCGCGCGGCCGATCTCGACCCTCGACGGTCGCGCATCGGCGCGTCGACCGGCGGCTTCAAGATCGCCGACGTCGTCACACATCCGAAGTTCGGCAAGGCACGGTCGAGCGCACCGAGAAAGACCTCGTAACGGTGCTCTTCCCGAACGTCGGCTACAAGACACTTCTCGCAACGGCGGTAACTCGGGCGGAAGCGGCGAAGATCGCCTAACGTTGCGCCCGGAGGCAATACTTCTATTTGTGCTGATATGCGGCGTTGCGATGAGCAGCGCTGTTTCGGTGCGCGCACAATCGACGCCTGAACCTGCCGTCACGCCGACGCCGTTCGCGCAACCGGTGCTCTCGCCGACGCCGAGCGAATCGCCGACGCCGCCACCCGGTCCAACCGGCACGCCGTCACCCACACCGACACCGACGTTGCCGCCGATCAGCGTCTCGCCCGCAGCGGCGTTCATTCCCGTCGGCGCGACGCAAGCGCTCACCGTGCAAGGCTCGCTCGGCGCGTTGACCGCCGTGCCGGCGTCGACCGCGTTCTTCACCTTCACGATCAACCAAGACCAACGCCAAGTGCTGGTTACCGGCACCACGCCCGGCTCGACGTCGCTCACGATTACCGATTCACGCGGTGTGAGTGCGACGATCGGCGTGCGCGTGGCGTTTCCGGCCGGCGCGCTGCCGCAACCGATCAGTTTGAATATCACGGGCGATCCGGCGAGCCGCGATTACCTCAAGCAACTCGTCGTCAATCAGATCCTGCGCTACACGCAAGTGCGCCCGGGCGCACAAGCGATCGTGACGCCCGACGACGTCAACGTTGGCGACCTCGCGCAAGACATTACCGCCTCTATGAACGTCTCGGTGCTCATTCAAGGCGAGCAGTATTTCGATGTCAATGGCTCCGTGCCGGTGACGCTGAACAACATCGCGGTCCCGCGCATCTCGCCCGACCAACTGATGGTCAGCGACTTTCCCGAGAAGCTGACCGAGAACGGGATTCTCTTCACCTCCGATCTCAGACGCGAAGTGCCCTCGCGCTTCTTGTACTTCCATTACAATCCGCCGGGGCAACCGGACCGGCGCATCGTGCTCGTCGCACAGAATCAATCGAACGAGCCGGCGACCGTGCAATTCATCAGCGGCCGCGGTGCGAGCAAGTATGAAATGGAAGCCGGACACAACGCAACGCGCGACTTTCTCGTCGACGTGGTGCAGAACCAAGGACGCCTGTTGCAGATCCCGGCGAACGCAACGCAAGTCATCGCGCAGCAAGACATGCCCGCCGGTGCCATCCTCACCAACCTGTTGCAGTTGCGGGTGCTCGAGGGCAGCACCGTGCATCTGACGCTCGTTGCGCAGAATGCAAGCGACGATCCCGCGACCGCGCTCACGACGGGCGAACTGCTGAGCAGCACGGTAAAGCACGCGCGCGGTATCTACACCGTGCCGGAGTTTCATTTCGCACGGCAGTGGAACGTGAACGACGCGTATCTCGACCTGCCGATCGGGCAGCTGCCGCTGCCGAATAGTCTGGCCGGCGAAGCGCTCTCCGGCGATTACGGTGTGCTCGAATCGTTTGTGGTCAACGTGCAAAACCCACTGCCGACGCCGGCGAACATCGCGATCTACGAAACGCCGCGCGGCGGTGGTGCGACGGGGACGTATCTTATCGACGGTGTGCTGGTGCAGTCGCATCAAACGAAGGCCTTCAGCCGCTATAAAATCCGGCAGTACGTCGTGCCGGCAAAAGGCTTCGTGCGCATCACGATCGTGACGATGCCGGAGGCCGGCTCGAGCTACCCGCTCAACCTGACCTTCGCGCCCGACGATGGGTCGGTCGCGCCGGGAGGACCAGGCTCACCGGTGTATTAACGGGGCACTAACGGGGGTGTGGGCACTATGCATTTGCGTTTGATCGCGAGCACCGTTTTTATCTTGGCAGCAGCCGTTGCGTGTGGCGGCGGTGGAAGCGGCGGCACCGTGCCGTCGCCGTCGACCAACACCCGACAACGACGCCGCCGTCGCCCACGACACCCGTCGACTACGAACGCGAGTGGAACTGTTGTTGACGACGGCACCGGGATGCCGCTCGCGGGCGTCGCGGTGAAGTTGATGCCGTGGGCACCGTGCGGCCCAACGCCTGCACCCGCAACATCGATCACGCCGGAGAACGACGGCTGCCCAACACCGCTGCCATCACCACAAGCGACGACATCGTCGAATGGCACGTTCACGTTGAACGGCGCACCGAACGGGCACTATTTGTTGATCATCGGCGCGGATGCCGTTGCGACAGTGCCGCCGGGTTACACGACGCCGCCAGGAAATTGCAGCCCGAATCCGTGTCCGGCACCGACACCAGTGAGTTTTACCGTGCAGGCGACGGTGCACGACAATGTCACGCTGACTGGTGGGAATCAAACACTCGTAGCACCGACATTGCCGAGCGTGCCATCCGGTTACACGCCGCCGAGTTGGGAGACAAACGGTGACTACCGGCTCGCCACGCTGAATGCGACGACGGAGATGCCGTGCTACATCGCGTGGCAGTACCAGCGCGGTCAGCATTCACTTGCCGACGCAGCAGTGGATGAATGGCTCATAGAAAACGTTCGCGCCAACAATGCATACGCTGCAGTGAACCAGTTGGCGCGTCGCTGTCCCCGATTAACCACCGGTGGAACATGTCGGCGAGCGGTGGCGTGTCGTGCGATGTAATACCGCAGATCGCGTTTACATTGCACCTGAGAATCACGATGCAAACGACCCGCGAACGCTCTGGTTCGCGGGACAATACGTCTACTCGACGGCAGTACGGCACTGCGGAATTTCCAATCGATCCTCGATCGTACACCGACCCAACTATCCGAACTGGCCGTAGTCGCGCTCAGCACGAACTCGCCGAGATAAATGCCGTTCCGTCGCTCGACACGGTTATTTCTTCGCTTTGACCGGGGCTGATTGAATAGCCGCCGCCGCTGGTGCCTTCGCCCGTCGTCAATTCAAACGGGCCGCCGCCGTAGCCGTTAGGCGGGCACGGGAACTCGATCTGATGTCCGCCGTCGTCGATGCAACCGCCCTGCGTTCCCTGACACGCAACATCGCATCCGCGATCGCCCTCCTGATCGATGAATCCCGTGCACGTACTGACATTGTTGCAACGTTTATGACGGAGACGGCTACCAGCCCCGCGTCGGGCGCGGGCGGTTGCGTCAGAGGCTCCATCGCTCAACGTCGACATCGCAGAGGCCTGCTGTATTTCCGACCGCGGCGAGAACAGCAATGAGCGTCGTTTCGCCCCAAGTTAGGCAACCACGACCGCTACAGCGTCGCGCCAGTGCATCCGTCTGTTAATAAAGTTTCCCGTCTGACCGCATCCTGGGCTCGTACGCAACGATCGCACCCGCTGGTGTAGCCGAGGCCACCGTATGGCGGATCGCCCGCGGCATCCAGTATGCAGCCGTCCGTCGTGACACTCACGTTGAGGGCAGCCGCACCTCAGGGTAGACGCCGTGTCGATCGCGCCACTTGTTCCAGATTCGAATGCTTGCGCATAGCAAACGCCGGTGTACACGGTAGCCTGTGCACGTGCGACGCCGCCGCCGAGCAATGCATTGATGATTGGCGCGACGCGCGCGAGGATTGATTGCGGTGCTTCATACGCGAGTTGGCCCGTAGTCGTGTATCCAACGGCTCCGCCGTTTGCACCAAGAACCAGCGACGCCGGCCATGTTCCGAAGTTCTGCCACGGCGTTGGCGACGGAGCAACATTGATCGGCACTTGCACTTGTTCGCCGTACTGATCCGCAACAATCATCGTACATGCACCCTGCGCCAACGGCGTAACGATCATGCTGGCACCGGCCGATGCGGTTGTTGGCGAAGCGGGAGTAACACCCGAAGACTGGCTGCGCGGCTATCACCGACGAGCACGCGCCGCCCGGGACAAGCTTCAATTGTTCGCTATCGAACGTCTTTCCGAAGTTGATTGTCGTTGCCGGGCTGTCCCGCCGTTAGCTGCAACGGATTCGGTGGCGCGGGCGATCCCCTAAGATCGCCCATCACTTGCACCTGCACGCTTCCCGACTGACCGTAGTCGTCTGCAACCGTCACCGTGCACATGCCGCCGTTGTGCAAGTACCGGGCGATAAGTTGAAATAGCGCTGGCGGATCGTTCGGATCGCCACCGGGCCAGGTATATGGTGCACTCGGTGGAAGTGGCGCCGTCGCGCCTTGGCTTGCGGGACTCGGCTGCGCGTACGGCCACGGACTTGCAAACGTCGCCGGCGGATTTCCGGTATCCGACGATTGCGTCTGGCAATTCTGGCCGACGAGTGAATCGTACCAATGATAGTAACCGTACTCGATCGCCTTGAACCGCAACGGCCCGCTGTCGGTCGTATAGTGCGCGAGCAGATACGTCGGTTCAACCTTCATCGGATTCGGCGACGGCGTCGGATCGGTGCCAGTCGTGCCGGACACGACAACGTTGCACGGCAGCGTGCGCGACGCGGTTACGCCTTGTGGGCTCGTGAACGTCAACTCGATGCCGCCCGCGGGGCATGGCGGTTCGGTCGCGATCGTCGTAAAGTTCGGCACGCCCGATGTCACCGTCGGATAGCCGGCTTTGCCGGTCGGGTAGCCGGCGCTGCTCAAGAAAATCGCAAACGGCGGACTGCCGAAGTGCGCTTCCTTCACGGTCGCTGCGCTGTTCGCGATCATCGTGTTCGTTTGCGTCACCGCACCTGCGGCAGTCGGCCGACCGGAATAGACGCGTAGCGTATATCCCAGCGAGCCATTTGTTTGCGGCTCGAAGATCAGCGTCGCGCCGTTACCACTCGATGCGGCGATCGCTTTCGCGATAGCGAGATTCGCGTCGAAATCGTCGAGTGCGCCGCGCAATGCGCCCGGATGCATCGACAGCAGCCAATAGCCGCCGGCGGTGAGCAAGATCACCGCAATCGCCACCGACACGACAAGTTCGAGCAGCGTGAAGCCAGCCTCGCCTCTGCGCATACACGGGACAGTGCCCGCGCGCGCCGAAGACGGGGACGAATTATGCGCGCGCCTCGCCCATGCTTACCCAGAACTTACGCAGCACTTCACTCGTGCGGTCAAAGGCGCCCTTGGTGACGATGGGATCGGCCCATGCACTTGCCGACGCCGCCTTGTAGGCGGCGTTCAGCGAAATGGTCGCGTTGTAGAGCGCTTCGGCTTGATAGTCTTTGAGCGCAGCGCAAAATTTCCAGGTGAGCACGAGCGCATTGAGCTGTTCGAGCGATTGCCCGAACGCTGCTGCGTCGGTTGCGCCGGCGTTGCGCGCTGCGAGCGCGAAGGTGGAAACATTCTTCATGACCGCGCCGATTTGCACGCGCGTGGCGGCGTTGGCGCGATCGAACTCCATTTGTTTTAGCTCGCGTGCGTGAGAGAGTTCCACTTCATCAAGCAACACGTGCGCTTCTACCCGATTGGACAGCGTGTTCGAGAGCCTCAACGATCGGGCGCGTTGCTGCATCGGCGTTTGCGCGCATCGCTTGCAACACGGCGCGCGGCGAGTGATAGCGGCCAAGTTCATCCGGAGTGATGCGCGTTTCGAATTCGCGGGCGACGCTCGCGACGAGCCAGGCTTGGCCGCGCTTTGCGAACGCGCTGCAGCTCGGGAATCCGTTCGAGCGTGGCGGGCTCGATGTCGAACAGCGCGCCGGCACGACGCGCCGAAGGTCGGATCCGGCCCCGCAGGCAGGCCGGCCGCGATACGGGCAGCCCACTCCCCGGTATGGCGGGCTCGCGCCAGGGCCCGCGGATCGCTCAACCCGACCACCAGGACCGCGTCGATGACCGCCTCGATTTGGGCCTCGCGGACCCAAGCGGTCTCGAGGATCGCCTCGGGGAGGGCCCGGAGCTTGCGCTCGGCCTCGAGCCGGGCTAGTTCGTGAAGCGTCAGTTCGTCGTCCATAATCCAAGCGTAGCCAGGGGGATACTGGGACGCCATGCTTGACTTTAAGTAGCTTAAGTGGGAAGTTTTTTACCCGGGCTAGAGTAATCAGGAAAAAGTGCTCAAACAGTACCCGGTAGCGGGTATCCCAAGTTCTCCCACTTATTGTAAGGAGCCCCAATGCTATCGTTTTTCCTGGCGGCTTTCGTTCATCTGGCCATCCTTAGCGGCGGCATGGGTATCGGGCATCGCGGCAGCGGCGACGCCGCACGGGCCCCACGGCCACATGCACACCATGCGATGTCGGCGACGGAGCCGCCGAACCTAACGCTAGTCTTTTCGTCCTACTCGCTAATCGAGCCGAAGGGGGGCACCCTCCAACGGCAAACTCCGACGTACATGCACTCGCGGGTAGAGATCGCTCGGGCGTGGGATCTCTTCCATCTCGGCTCGCTTTCCGAAGCCGAGGCGGCGCTTTCTGCCATTTACCGATGACCCTGAGGCCGCACACTCTACGCCTCTGGGTTTCGATGCGCCGCGGCGACCAAGATGCAAGTGCTGCCGACTTGGGGCCTGGCTCGCTGCAAAACAGCGACGAAAACCTTGCCGCCGTTGGGCGCGCCCAACGAATATCGCTCTTGCCACGTTGCGCCTGCCGCTGAGGAGTGGCTTCCCGCCACCTCAGATGGGCGCAGAGCCGAAGTCGCGTATGCGCGCGCGCTCGTTGCGTTCGTGGAAGGCGCTCCTGACGGAGTGCGAGACGGAGCTCGCGCAGGCTTGCCGCAAACGGCTGAGCAGCGCGTTCGCTACGCCACCTTGCGCGCGTGGGTCTACGGACTACACGAACAGTTCGAAAAGCAAGCACACATTTGCTTCACGCGCTTTCACTTGCGATCGACAGACGATGTTGACAGCGGTTTGCAGGCCAACGTCGCAGGCACATTGGCGCCGCTCGTACGAGAACTAGAACTCGGCGAACTTGGGGATCGCGCCGAGACACTGCTGGAATCGGTCGTTTGGCCTCAAGATACGCTACAATGTCTCGCTTTTATACGCAACGCGCAATCGCGTGGCGCAAAGCTCTGCACGGCGGCTGGATTCCAGCCCTGCATCTCCTGGATGGCGCCTTGTCACTCGCTCCGGATGCTGCACGGCGCGGACTGTCTTTGCCGATCGCTCGCGCATAAGCAGCGTCGTCGGCGAATCGGTCTCGGCCGAATCGTCCCGCGCGAATGCGTTTGATTGCTTCGACGAGATCGACTGGTATCGTGCACAGAACGACGAACAACGGGTCGTCTTTGCTGCGATGGACGTTCTTGGTATTGACCGCGCGCGAGCAAGTGCGCTCTTTGACGTTGTCGACGCGACGAGCGCTTCGAGATGTCTAAAGGCCTTTGCGCACGGCCGCCGTCCGGTAGCGTTCCGCGAATTTGCGCTCTCGCACCTGATCGATGGCGACGAAGCACTGCGAGCATGCCCATGCCGCCTACAAGATTTTCAAAGAACTCAAATACATTCACCGCGCAACGAACTGCGCGCTTCGCGCGGTTGAGCTGGCGGCGGTGCACGGTGGCGCGAGCGCGTCGGAGCGGCTATGATCGCCGAGTATCCGCGTTCGCTCGCCGCTAAAGAATACGAACGGCTCACTTCGCCGGTCGCGCGCATCCGCGGGCGCATGCGCGAAGTTGCCGAGCTGCTTGTGTCGAGCGACAAAACTGCGCGCGAGATCGGTGAAACCTTGGGTATGGCCGAAGGAACGGTTCGCGTGCACATCAAGCACATGAACAAGATCCTCAACGTGCAGAACCGCTCGCAGCTCGTGCGCCTCTTCATGGAAGCGAGCAGCGCCGCCTAAGACAGAGTAAGCGCCATTTCGTAGGTGCTACGCATCGCGTGCGCGCTCTGTCGCCATGCAAAGCGTTCGATTGCGGCAGCGCGGCCGGCTTGCGCGCGTACATCATCTTCACCGCGCAGCGCGGCGCCGAGCGCATCGATCCACGCCTGCGTGTCGTCGACCGGCACGACGCGCGCGCCGTCGCCGACAATTTCCGGCAGCGACGCCTGATCTGAAACCACGACCGGGATGCCGGCGCACATGCCCTGCGCAGCTGCGTAGCCGAAACCTTCGTAACGTGACGGCATCGCGATCACCGCCGCGTGCGCGCACAATTCCAGGAGGTCATCGCGCGATACATAGCCGCGAAATTCCACCCGGTCGCGCACGTTTAAACGGTCGGCGAGCGCCTCACACTCGTCCTGATACTGCGTGTACGGTCCAACCGAGATCAAGCGGGCATCCTTGAGCGCGGGCAGTGTCTCGATCAGCCGCTCGAGATTCTTGCGTCGCTCGACCGTCCCGATCGCGAGAATCGTCTTCCGATCTCCGGCATCACGCTGCAACAAGCAGTAGTCGCGGGCAACACCCGGATAGACCACGCGCACGATCGCCGGATTCAGGTCGGGCATGACGTCGAGCAACTCATCGCGCGAGAAGACCGAATCAACCGCAATCGCCGCAGCGCCACGGTACCGATCGATCGAAAATTTCCCGAAATAATAGCGCGCATACGGACGCGTATGCCCCTGCACGCGCAGCCACGCAACGTCGTGCACGGTCACGACATAGGGAATCCGCAGGCCCAGCGGCACGGTTCCCGACGCGCAGTGCAATAGCTCAGCCTTCGATGCGCGCACGCGTTGCGGCAGCAGCACCTGATCCCATACGACGCGCCGATCGAAGCGCCACGGGTCGAGTTTGGGATCGGTCAATTCAATCACGTCGACGCCATCGGCGCGCAACGCGTCGATCAAACCTCGTACGTATTCGCCCATCCCTGTCGGCGTGCCGACCGTCTGCTGCGCATCGATGGCAACCCTCAACGCAGCGCCGCCACGAGTGGGGGAATCATCGGCGAGTTTGGATCGACCGCACGCGCTTGTTGCAGATAGGCCTGCGCTCGCGCGCGATCGCCCCGCCGCAGTGCAACCAGCCCAAGCCCGGCGTAAGAATCGCCGTTGCCGGGATTGACCGCGACGCCGCGCGCGAAGTACCGCTGCGCGTCGGAGAGATCACCGCCCAAATACGCGTTGTTGGCAGCGGAAAGCAGATAGGCCATGTTCATCGGCGCGAGTGCCAGCGCTTGTTGGTCGAGCGCGAGTCCGGTCAGATACCGCTTCAACCACACTTCGTAGTTTGCGCTGAGATAATACGACTCGGCCACGGCATCGGGGTGCGTCCCGATTGCGATCAGCCGCTCGCGAAAGCGCGCCTCGGTGTCGATCGCTTCGTAGACGTTCGTGCGCGCCAGCTTCGCCACCGCCTGCTGCATCGCCGCAACATCCGTCGCCTCGTAGTAATACTCACGTGCGAGCGCATCGTCACCGCGCGCGGCGGCAATCGCTCCGAGCAGATCGTCGCGTCGTGCACCGGGCTGCATCTTCGCGGCGTAGCGTTGCGCCGCGTCGAGGTCCCCTTGCTGCAATGCCGTCGTCCCGAGCGCATCGCTCACAAACCCTGCGGGTGCAATCTTATCGAGCGTGCCGTACACCGCAAGGCCGAAGCTAAGCGGAATCTGCGCGACGAGCGCATGCGGCGCAGCAGCGCGCGCGTAGAGCGCATCCGACCCGAACTGCACTACGGCAAGCGCAATCGCCACGCACGCGACTACCGTCGTGAGGATCGCACGAACCACGAATCAGAACTTGATCGTGAAGTTGAGGTTGGTGTTGATTTGCGTGAGCGCGTTTGACGGCAGCAGGTTATCTTGGAAGTGATATTGCCGCGTGGAGAGCGAGATCAAACTCGAGCCTTTCAAGTTGTACGTCAACTGCGCGCCATAGATCGTATTGTACGCGTCGAGGTTCGCAACACCGGGCACGCCGTACGCGCCGAACAAGTGCTGCGTGTCGTACTGCAGGCTCGCGGTCAGTTTGCGTGTCACGGGCACGGTGAAACCGGTTGAAATCGTCTGCGCGCTGACGTCGGCATATGCCGGCACAAATACCGGCAGTTGCGCGGCGCTGAGCGACGGGGCGGATGCGCTCGCGCTGCCGTACTGCGGCGCGGTCAATGTCACACGCTCGAGTGCGCTCGAAAGATCTACGCCGAGGTTGCGCGCACCGGCACGCACGCTCAAGGTTGCGCCGGCCCCCAGCGCGCCATTGGTCGTAGTTGCTTGCAGCGCATCGGACTGCGCGGCTTCGGCGTGGGGCACGAACTGCAACTTGCCAAGGTGCATCGGCAGGTACGCGCTGCTGGTCTGCACGTTGCCGGCTCCAGCCGCAAGCGTGCTCGCCGTAAAGCCGCTGAGTTGCGCGTCGCTCATCTGCAACGCGGAGAGGTCGAAGCGACGCGTCGCGGGTGCATCGGTCGGGGACGGAAGCGCGCTCTCGTAGTACTCGACCGACGGCACGCGTGTCTGCGAACTTAGCTGCGCGAGCGACAGTTCTTTCGTCGGCAGCGGCGCGGGTGCAAACGACGGGTCGGCAACCGTAACGGCCGGCGCAGGCAGCGCGGCTGCAACGTGTTGCACGGCGGCGGTGGCCGGCGCACTGGCTTTCATCGTGAACGCGACGCCGCGCAGCGGTGCATCAAACGAAACTTGCGAGTCGCTCGATTCGCCGAAGCAGCGTGCAAAGAGTTGTGCGGAGAGGTCGAACGACTGCGGCGCGAACGTGGCGTCGAGCGTCATCGAGGCGGCAGCAACACCGGAACAGAGCACCGATACCAGTGCTCCAATCTGCAGTGCGCAGAGCCAGCGACGCATCATCCCTCCGTCATCCACGGCGACCACCCTTATTACCGTAGGTGACTTCTAGTATCGTCTAAAACGGGCGGACGTTTCAGTTAGATTCCAGGCCCTGGGTTGCCTCCGTCCGCCAGGAATCTTCGCGCGATCAGGACCGCCGCATAATCGTCGATGGGCCGGGGCGGTACTTGCATGCCCAGCGGAATAAGCCGCCGCCAGCCCCGCGGCGGGTGGTCGGCAAAGTAGAGCGAGCGAGCGCGAAGCGTCGTTTCGCGCTCGTCGACGTAGATCACAGGTATCCCAAGGCCCGCCAGTTCGCGGCCCAAGGTCCGGGCGTTGGTCCCGGTGCCGATCGCGATGGTGGTGAAGGTCCAGCGCTCCAGCAGCCCTTTGACCCGGGCGCCGAAATCTCCAATCAGTTCGATCCCGAGGTCGCGGGTCTCGCCTGCTCCGTCGAGGATGGCGAAACCAACCTTGCGCGTGCCTGGATCGACGCCGAGAATCGTCACTTCGACTGCGTCAGCGTCACCACGAGCGGAATGCCGCCGGTGCGCGGGTAGATGTCTTGGGCTGCAAATGCGGTCAGGACGTAGCTGCCCTTGTTGTTCGCGAGCTGCTTGAGCGCATCGAGCGACGGATACGGCGGCACTACGCGCACGTTATCCGCCAGGAACGGCGGCAGCTTGAGCTGCGACCGCGCGATGCTCGAGACGTACTGCTCGAGCTCGTTGATCGCGAGGCCAAGATCTGCGTGCGCGCCACCCGGGATGATCAGCGACGCGATCACGCCGCCTTTCTTGACCAGCTCGATGTCGGGGAATGTTTGCAATTCGAAATGCAGTTCGTCGTTGCGATACAAGTTCTGCGGCGAGGTCACAAAGAGCAGCACGTTGCTCTTGAGCGTCGCTTCGGTCATGGCCGGGCTGCCGAACTCGTCGGTTAACTTCTTGTTGATGTCCGGCGGCACGACGTAGCGCTTAAGCCCGCGCTGCGCCCATGTTTGATTGAGGTAGTCAACCGATTGGTGATAGAAGCGCTTGATCAAGACCAGGCGCGCATCGACCGGCGTTCCCTGCTTGATCTCGAGGAAGAACGGCGTCATCAGCGCATTGACCGGCACGATCAACTCGCCGCTATTGACCTTCGCTTCCAAATCACGTTGTTGCCCCTCGAGCTGCGCGATGCGCGTCGTGATTTGGTTCATGCGGAAGAACGCGTTACGCACTTCGCGCGATGCAAGCAGCGCGACGATCGTGACGCTGAGCGCAATGAGCATGCCGGTACCGATCGCGACGATCGTCGACGTGTAGCGCGGGCGGATCCCAAAGAGCGTCAAGCGCCGCCGGCCGACTTGATGACCAACGCGGTCGCCGACGTAGGCGATCGCGCCCGCGACGATCATGATCAGCAACACGGTGCCGCTGCCGCGGACGAAATCGACCCAGTTCATTGCGCTGCCGCGCGGCGCAATCGCGCAACGCCTATCGCGGTGAAGGCGATGTTGGGCAGCCATGCCCAGAACCACGCGAGCCCGGGAAACGCCTGCGAGATGTACGTACAGACCGTGAGCACGATGTAGTACACGAACACGATCAACACGGCCACACCAAAACCGACGCCCGTGCCGCCGCCGCTGCGCGCGGCGCGCATGCCGTACGGAATCGCGATCAACACGAAGACGAAGCACGCGAACGGCTGCGCGAGCTTCTCTTGATACGTTGTCACATATTTTGCCAACTCGGTCTGCGTGAGCTGCCCCGAGTGCACGATATCGGCGATCTCTTTACGGCTCAAATTCTCAGGATCGTTTTGGCTCAGGCGTTTGACGATGTCGGTTGGCTTCTCACCGAGTTCGACCTCCTGCTCGCGCGACGCGCGGCTCGGAGATCAGCGTGCCGTCGGGATTGAACCGATACAGGCTCGCATTCGCAAGCACCCACTTGTCTGCCGTGAATTCGGCACGGTCGGCGAAGATGATCTGCGTCGCAACGTCGTTGCGATCGTATTGAATCAGCGTGACGTGCAGTAGCGCCTGCGTGTCCTTGTCGTACGACGTCGCCGTCGTAATTTGTTTGCCGCCGCTGGGCAGCGGAGCCGACACGGTGAGATCGCGATTGAAGGCGCTGGCGCGCGCAATCACCTGGTTCTCGATCTGCGTGACCTCATCGGCTGCGTACGGCGCGACGATCTCTTGCACGAGGAACGTCACGAACGACATCACGAAGCCCGCCGCGAGCAGCGGAAACACGATGCGCATGAAGCTGATGCCGCCGGCTTTCATCGCGGTCAACTCGCTCTCGCCGGAGAGCCGTTGAATCGCGAGCAGCGTGCCGAGCAAGAGCGCCATTGGAAAGACCAAGCCGAAGTACGCGGGCAACGTCCAGATGAAGATTTCGATTGCGGCCCACAGCGGCACGTGTTCGCTCGAGACCAGTCTGCCGACGTAGAGAAGTTGCGTCGCCGCGAAGATCAACATGAATGCGGAAAGGCCGAACACGAACGGCCCACCGAGTTCGGTGAGCATGTAGCGGTCGAGAATCGAGAGTCGCGAGTAGCGCCGCAAGCGGCGCATCGGGAGTGCGAGCGAAGCCGAACGCGCCACTTAGTGCCGCGCTCCACGAGTTTGGTACATAAAGCCATTCGTTTTGCGGGATGATGGCAAGGAACGATGAGGGACAAAAGCAGCGCTTTGCGAGCGAAGAGTGACGACGTCAGCACCCGCAAAACAAATGGCCACTACGGTCGCGGCGGCGGAGACGCGCCGCCGTCGTTGCTCGTCGGTCACAGAGCTTTGGCTATGCTCCCTCCTCGCGCCTCGGCGGCACGCTCCGGCGCTCGCGACTTTATGTGCAAAACTCCTGAAGCGCGACACTATAGCCGGAAGCCTTCGCCCAAATAAAACGTGCGCGCGATCGGCGATTCTAACACTTCGTGCGCGGTGCCCGAGACTTCGATGCGTCCGTTGTTCATGATGTAGGCGCGATCGACGATTGCAAGCGTCTCGCGCACTTGGTGATCGGTGATCAAGATCCCGATTCCGCGGTCGCGCAGTTGGCGGATCATCGCTTGAATGTCGGCGACGGCAATCGGGTCGATGCCGGTGAACGGTTCGTCGAGCAACAGAAACGCCGGCTCCATCGCGATCGCACGCGCGATCTCGACGCGCCTGCGCTCGCCGCCCGAGAGGCTATCGCCGCGCGCATTGGCCAGCTTGCGCAGACCGAACTCTTCGAGCAAGATCGGGAGCCGCTGGTTCTGCTCGGCGCGCGAGACGCCGTTTTGCTCCCAGATCAGCCGCACGTTGTCGGCCACCGAGAGTTTGCGAAAGATCGAATTCTCTTGCGCGAGGTACCCGATGCCGTTACGCGCGCGCTCGTACATCGGACGCCCGGAGAGTTCGATTTCGCGGCCGTTTTTATCGAGCACGACGCTGCCGCCGTCGGGCTTGACCAGTCCAACGACCATATAGAACGTCGTCGTCTTGCCCGCCCCGTTGGGACCGAGCAGACCCACGACTTCGCTTTGATGCACTTCGGCGCTCACGCCATTGACCACGGCGCGTTCGCCGTAGTTCTTCACCAAGCCCCGGAGTTTGATCCAGCTATCGTTACCGTTCATTGCATCCGTGTGTGCGAGAGAGAGATGTCGGACTCGAAGCGACCGCCGGTTGCCTTAAAGCCGCTGGCACTCGTGATCACAACGTGGCCCGTGCCGTAGATCATCTCGGTCACGTGATCGTACTGCAGGGTGTCGCAGGAAAGTGAGGTCCCGTTGTCATTCTTTGCCCGGACCCCGCCTTCCATGTCGATGGTATTCGTGATTTGGTTGACAATCGCTTGCGGCGACTGCGCCACGAGCGTCGAACCGTCCTTGCCGTGGAAGGTTACGTGGACATTTTGAAACTTTGCACGCGCGCTGCCCTGGGCGCCGATGCTCTCAAACGAGGTCGCGAGCAGATCGTACTGCACGCGCGAGCGTTCCTGCGCGACAAAACGCACGGGTCGCGTGGCCGTCCCGTGACCGCTGATTCGCAGCGAGAGCGCACTCGACGTTGTGCTCGGGCTGGGTGAGGGCGAGCTCGCGATCTGCGCGCGTGGGTTGCAGGCGCACAAGAGCACAAACGCAAGCGCGGCAACGCTAACTCGCATCACGCGTCGCCGGTGCCGCTTTTTGCGGCGGCCAGCGCGACGGCGAGCACAGGGAGCAGCAGACCAAAGATAACAACGCTCACGGTATCGATCAGCCCTTGCACGAGCGCACCGGCGACTCCCGCCGCAATCGCGGTTGCGAGCAGCGACATCTGCGGCGGCGCATGCACGCGCGCATACCATGCGCGCCAAAAACGCCAAAGCACCCAGCAAAATGCCAGAAATCCCACGATCCCGAGCTCGGCCAGAAACGTAAGATACAAGCTATGGGCGTGAAATGCGGTCGCATCGCCGCCCGGTAGTCGCACGAACGGATAGATCTTTGAAAACCCGAATGGGCCGACGCCGGTCAGCGGAAAGCGTTCGATGACGCCGAGTGCCGCTTGCCAAATCGAGAGGCGCGTGTAGTTTTCGCTTGGGTTGTGACGCTCGTTGAAAAAGAGCAGCACGAGAGCGAGCGCGACTGCGAGAATTGCGCCACCTTGCACGAAACGCGCGCGTCCGCTGCGCGCTTGGACCACCACCATGAACGCAATCCCGGCAGCCAGACCAATCCAGCCCGTGCGCGAGAATGTGAGGACCATCGCAATCGCGCCGCATGCAAGCGCGGCCCACGCAAGCGTGCGCAACGCGGGGCTCTTCGCACTTCGGCCGAGTGCGAACGCGATCGGAAGAAAGACGAGCAGATATCCGGCGAGTTCGCCCGGCAACACGAACGTTCCAACTGCGCGACCGTTAGCAATGGCGTACAACGATGCCGGCATACGCGTGACCACCATGGCAATCGCGAGCACGCACGCGAACGTGCCGGAGAGCAAGAATCCCCACCATAGCGCGCGTGCGTAGCCGGGACTCTCGTAAAAGCGCTCGATGTGCGCATGCCAGATCAGGCCAAGCACAAAGATCACGACAAAGACCGAGCCATCGCGCAGATTCAACCCCAGCAGCAGCGAGAGCAGAATCGTGCCGAACCAGATGAGCAGCGGATACCACAACGTCGGCTTCTCGCGCGGCGGCTGCGCCAGTCCAAAGCCGGCGACGACTACCAACACGAACATCGCGGCAAGCAACACCAGTGCGAGTGGCAGCGGCACGATCGAGATGCCGGGGAACGCGACGTTGGTGAGCGTGATGAAGCTCGGAAAAAATGGGATGCTTGCCCAAGCAACGGCGCTCGCCGTTGCGGCCGCGCGATCGAGCGGTTTCATCGCAGGCGTTCCACCAGGTCGTAGGCGATCGCGCGTGCGCCGCCGGGGCCGCCCATCCGCTCGCGTCCGTGCGCGCCCATGCGCGCGCGCCGCGGCGCGTCGTCGAGCAGCGCGCTCACGCCCGCTGCGGCTTGCGTGAGATCGCCCGGTAAGACCGCGAGCGCTTCACCGAGCAACCCGTGTTGGCGCATGCGATACCACGCAGTCTTGCGATCGCGATCGCGCTCGAATGCGACGACCGGTACCGCGGCAGCCGCAGCAGCTTCATTCGCCGTGCCGGCTTGGCCCATCACGAGTTGTGCGCGGGCCAGCAACGGCCCGATCGAGCCGCGCCACGCGCGCGCATACACGCGACCGTAGCGTCGCACCGCGAACGGCATGCGTGCATCGTTGCTTTCGTCGATCTCCCACCCGTCGGCGCGAAGGCCCGCTGCAAACGTTGCGGGATCGAGCAGCGGCGCAATCGAGATCAGCGCGCCGAGCTGCGGGCGATCGTTCGCGATGCGCGCGACGATCTGCATGAGAAAGCGCGCGTCCGCGTACGCGCTCTGCCGGCTGCCGGGAAAGAGCGCGAGCACCGGCACAAAACCTTCGGCCGCGACGTCGGCGCGCGGATCGTCCGGACCGGCGAACAGGTCGACGATCACGTTGCCGGGCGCGCGCGCATCCACGCCTTGCGCGCGCAGCGTTTCTGCCGTCGCTTCGTCGCGCACGAAAACGGTGCCGGCGCGCCGTAACACGCGCCGCTCGAACGCTCCGTACGGTGCAACGCGCACGCTTTTTGCCGTTCCAACGTAGGTCGTCGGTGCGCGCGCGGCAAGCGCCATCAACAGCGCGAAGACATCGCCGATTGCGACTACACGATCGTACGCACCGCGCGCACTCACCAAAAACGCACGCTGCCGCCAGGTGAGCGCGAGCAACCCGCCACGTACATCGGCTGCGATGTTGCGCAGATTGCCCATCGCAATCAAGCCGCCACTGGGCATCGCGCGACGCGGACCGACTTCGTGCATGTATTCAGAGCGGCTTTCACCTACGAGCGGCAGGTGATCGATCACGATCGCCGGCGCGAGCGTACGTACGTCTTCCGCGATGCGGTCGCCGATCGCAATCTCACCGTGCCCGTTGGTGACGAAAAGAACCCTCAAGGTGCGCCGAGCAGCGGCACGAGCGCAAAGTCGTCGATCGCGAAGTGTTTGCGCTGCGCACTGTAGGTCAGTTCGGTGCGCGAGACATATTGCGCGTACGGTCCGGCATGCACGATCGGCACGCCGTTGACGAACTCCGGCGCGAAGAGCGTGTCGTGGCTGTGGCCGCCGAGAATCAAATCGATGCGCGGCACACGCTGTGCGAGCTCGCGATCGAGCGAAAGGCCCACGTGCGACAGTACGAGCAGCATGTCGCCTTCGGGCATGCGCTCCGCATACGGCGCCACTGCATCCCACGGATCGAGAAAACGCCAGCCGAAGATGCGCTCGTAGAAACTGCCGACCGGATACTGCATGATCAGCAAGCCGAGAACGTGGATCGTCGTGTCATCTGCGCGCATCACCATCGACTGCAAGAACGGCAGCTCGCGCCCTTTGGTATCGAGCAAGTTCGTGCACACGAGCGGGTGCGCCATCTTGCGCGACCGCGCTCGCAGCAGCGGATAGGCGTAGCTAAACTCGCGATTGCCGATCGCCTGCGCGTCGTACCCTGCCTCGTCGATCTCGGCGATGATCGGCTCGTTGCGATAGTACATCGTCTGGCTGCCGCGCAACGAATCGCCGCAATCGAAGAGCAAGCCCGGCTTCTCGTCGCGCAGCGCGCGCAAGCGCGGCGCGAACCCGCGATGATTGTGCATGTCGGAGGTGTGATAGAGCCGCACTAACTCTGCCCGGCTTTTGCCAGCGCAACCGCGAACCTCGCGCAGTCGTCGAGCGCATCGGACGGACCGAGACGTTCGCGCACTTCGGCAAAGTGTTCGTATTGCTGCGCGGGATCTTCCAGCAGCGCTTCCATCGTCGCGGCGAGCGCCTCGGGCGTTGCGTCCTCTTGCAACAGTTCGGGAACCAGCTCGCGCTCCAGCACCAAATTCGGCAACGTGATGAAACGGGCTTTAAAGATCTTCTTTTGCATGCGTCGTCCGTAGCCGACCACCATCGGGTTGACAATGTAGAGCGCGATCGACGGCACGCCGGCAAGTATCGCTTCGAGTACGGCCGTTCCCGACGCAACAAACGCCGCGTCGGCATCGGCGATTGCCGCGGCAACACCCTGCGCGATCGTGACGCCTTCGAGACGTTCGCGCTTGATTGCGCGCGCGATCGTCCGCTCGCCTGCGGCGTCGGCCGCACCAAACACGGCGCGCAACTTCGGGCGCGCCACCCGCAAAATCTGCAGCGCGGCAAGCAACGCCGGCACGTGATAGCGCAGTTCGCCCGCGCGGCTTCCCGGCAGCAGCGCGATCGTACCACCGTCGAGCGGCGGCGCCGGACGCGGCGGCCGCAACTTGTACTGACTTACCAGTGGATGCCCGAAGAACATGATCGGGAGCCGGAACGACTTGTAGAATTCGTACTGGTGCGCAAATGCCGTTACCGGGACGGTCATGGCACCGACTGCGCGCGCGGTGCCCTCTTTATCGAGCCACGTCGCCGGCGGAAAGAGATACATGATCGGATGCTTGTACTGCAGACGCGTGCGCAGCTGCTTCGCCAGGCGCATGTTGAACGCGCCGAAATCGACCAGCACGATCAGCTCGGGTTGCTCTTTTGCAAGGTATGACGCGGTGCGCCACATCGTCAGGAGCAGCGGCGGAATCTTCGGAATTGCAGCCAGCGGGCCCATGCTCGCCCAGCCCGTATGATTGCGCCAGAGTGCAAAGCGCGCGTTCTTCATGCGCTCCGCACCGATGCCTTCGAAACGCGCGTCGGGATCGTATTTCTCGATCGCCCGCGCGAGCAGCACGGCGTTTAGTTCGCCTGAGGCTTCCCCGGTTGAGAAAAAATAGCGCAGAACGAAGCTCCGTTCACTTGAGGATGCCCCGTTGTGACGGGGCTTCCAAGAACGCGATGAGTTCGCGACCCGGATCGCTCAAGGCTTCGGCCTTCATCACCTCGACCGCCTGCGAAACGTTCATCTTCGGGTTGTAGAGGATCTTGTAGAACTTCTTGATCTCGTTGCGCTCTTCGACCGAGAAGCCGGCGCGGCGCAGGCCGACCGAGTTCAGTCCGTAGGGCTCGGCCGGGTTGCCTTCGATCAAGAAGAACGGCGGAACGTCTTTGGTGATCTTGCTCGCGCCCCCGACCATCGCATAGCGGCCGATGCGCGTGAACTGATGCACGCCTGCTTGACCGCCGATCGTCGCAAAGTCGGCGACCTCGACGTGACCGGCAAGCTGTGCGAGATTCGACATCGTGACGCTGTTGCCCAGGACACAGTTGTGCGCGATGTGCACGTAGGCGAGCAGCAAACAGTCATCGCCGACGCGCGTCACTTGGTCTTCGCCCGTCGCGCGCTGCACCGAGACGTATTCGCGCAGCACCGTGCGATTGCCGATCTTGGTGAACGCGCGCTCACCGGCGTACTTGCGATCTTGCGAGGTTGCGCCAATCGTGGCAAACGGATAGATCTCACAATCCTCGCCGATACTCGTCCAGCCGTTGACGACGACGTGCGCCTGCAAGAGCGTGCCCTTGCCGATCGACACGTTCTCGCCGACCAGGCAGTACGGCCCGATGTCGACGCCGCGCGCGATGTCGGCGTTCGGATGCACGATTGCGGAGGGATGGATCATCTACGCGTGCAGGACCGCGGCGTCGAGATTAAAGCTGCGCGGATCGGTTGCGATCGAGAACATCAAGTCAGCCGAGCAGACGAACTGTCCGTCGACATTCGACTCGGCGTGGACCCAGCCGATGTTGCGTTTGTGCCGCTCGAGCACGATCTCCATCATCAAGCGATCGCCGGGAACAACCGGACGCCGAAACTTACACTTGTCGATGCCGGCGAGATACGGCACGCGACGCGCAAATTCACCCGGCTCGAGCACGACGGCGCCGCCGAGTTGCGCCATCGCTTCGATGATGTAGACGCCGGGCAACACCGGATTGCCGGGAAAGTGTCCGGTGAAGACCGGCTCGTTATAGGTGATGTTCTTATAACCGAGTGCGCGAACGAACGGCTCCAATTCGAGAATCCGGTCGACCAGCAGCAGCGGATAGCGGTGCGGCAAGATCTCCATGATCCGCCGGATATCGATTTCAGCCACGATTCCTCAATTCATTAATCACGCGAGTATGCATCGCATGCCCGCTCTTGATCGCGATCACCTCGCACTGCGGCCAGGCGCCAAGCAGCGCGAAGTCGCCGATCAGATCCAAAACCTTGTGCCGCACGACCTCATTGGGCCATTGCAACGTCTGCATCGGGCCCTCCTCGTCGTAGACCAGCGCATTGTCCAAGCTTCCGCCGCGAGCAAGTCCGCGCGCGCGCATCGCCTCGACGTCGCGCAGAAACGCAAACGTGCGCGCGCCGGCGATCTCGTCGCGATAGACCTGCGGCGTGATCACCGCGTCGAAATAGTGCGTGCCGATTGGTGCCGCGTAATCGCCGACGAAACGCACGCGAAACTCCGTCGACGGTAGAATGATTACCACGCGATCGTCTTCGCGAAACTCCATCGCCTGCGTTGGCGCAAAGACCGCACGCGGTGCGTCGAAGATATGCAACCCCGCCGCCTCGATCGCCTCGACGTACGGCCTCGCACTGCCGTCGAGAATCGGAATCTCGGGCCCATCGACCGGAATCGCGGCATCGGTCACGCCGTACACCAACAAAGCCGAAAGCACGTGCTCGACGGTCGAAACGTGCTTATCCCCGCGTCCAACGATGGTGGCCAGCGGCGACTGCGACGCGTACTGCGCGGTCGCCGGAATTTGCGTGCCCTCGACCTCGAAGAAGATGCCCGCGCCGCGATCGGCGGGGCGTATCTCCATGGTTGCCTGCGCACCGGTGTGTAGGCCGACACCATCAAAGCGCAGCGGTGCGGCGAGCGTTGCCGCGTTCACGATTCGTTTTTCTCGAGCGCGTCGACGCGTTTGAGTAATTGCGGCAGTTTGCGCAGCATCACTTCGTTGCGTAAGGTTTCGCGATGCTCGCGCGCCGGATTGCCCGAGATCATTGCACCGTCGGGTACGTCGCCCCACACGCCGGATTGCCCCGCGACCGTCGCACCCGATCCGATGTGCATGTGGCCGCGCGTCCCGACTTGTCCGGCGATCTTCACGAAGTCGCCGACGCTGGTTGAACCGGCGAAACCGGTCTGCGCCGCAATCGCGCAGTGTTTGCCGATACGGCAGTTGTGCCCGATCTGCACGAGGTTATCGATCTTGGTGCCGCGCCCGATAAACGTGCTGCCGGTCTGTGCCCGGTCAACGCAGCTGTTTGCGCCGATCTCGACTTCGTCTTCGAGCACGACGTTGCCGACCTGCGGAATGCGCTCGAGCCGGCCCTCTAAGAACGCCCAGCCGAACCCTTCGCTGCCGATCACGCTCCCCGAATGCAACACGACGCGCGAACCCACGACGCACTTCTCATGCACGATTGCGTGCGGATGGAGCCACGTGTCTTCGCCGATCTGCACGTCGTCGCCGACGTATGCGCCGGGCCCAATCGTACTGCCGCGACCGACCTGCGCTCCCGCACCCACGTACGCGTTCGCGCCGAGATAGACGTCGGCACCGATCGTTGCACCGTCGTCTACGACGGCACTCGGATGACGGAACGGTCCGCGCGGACGCGGCGCCTTGAGCGTGGCTAGGAAGTTTGCCAGCGCCGCGCGTGCGTTCTCAACGATGAGCAGCGGTTTGCTCGCGCTTGCCTCGTCGAGCGGCACGTTCGCATCGACAAGTACGGCAGCAGCGGCACTTGCAAGCGCCGCTGCGTAGTACTTTTCGTCGGTTGCAAAGGTCAGCGCATCCGCGCTCGCATCGTCGACTGCGCTTACGCGCGCAATCGCAACCGTTCCGTCACCGACGATGCGCCCACCGACGCGAGATTGCAGATCTGCGAGCGTACCGAGCATGCGGTCAGTTCGGCGCGGGCGTGCTCTTGTCCGTAATGTTCATTGCCTTCTCGACATCTTTGGTGATGTCGGTGCCGCCATAGCCGACGCCCTCTTTGGTCACGACCAGCGTCATATTCTTCTGCTGCGCGACCTTGTTGGCGGCGTCGCGGATTTGCTTGGTGAGCTGGTCGGTGATGCCGGCGTATCGCCTTTGCAGTGCGGCAGCTTGGCGTTGTTTTACCGCGGCTGAAGCTCTGCTCGCTTGAATCGCCTGCGCGTCCTGCGACAGTTGCTGTTGGAACGACTGATAGACCGTCCAATTTGAAACGATCCGGTTTACGTCAACGAGTCCAATCGGACTCGCGTTTGCACAGCCCGCGACGATCGCGGCGGCGAGAGCAAGGAGAAGTAGCTGCTTTTTCACTCGTGTTGGCTTTCAAGGTCGTGTATGAGATCGTTGGTAAGGTCGTAGCCGCCGTTCGCGGCGGTTATGTTATCGAGGACAAGCGAGAAACCCATCTCTTTGGCAAGGCGGGTGGCCTCGCGTTGGACCTGGTCTTGAATTTGCGTCTGCAGTTGTGCCTGGCGCTTCTGCAAATCGCGGAGTTTGACGGCGGCTGCGCCCGTGGCGCTGACGCCCTGCCCATGCAGCGCAGCGAACTGCGCGTCAAGGTCGTTCTTGGTTGCCTGGAACTCTCCGAGGGCCTGCTGCGCGTCCGCCTGGAACTTCGCCGCATATTGCTCGTGAATCTGCACCAGGCGCTTTTGCAAGTCGGGGGGCAGGCTGACCGTCGCGACCGGCGCCCCACCCAAACCGCGTAGCTGCGCGCCGACCTGATCGCGACGCTGCGCGAGCTTGGCCCCGGTTTGGGACTGGATCGCTGCCTGCTGGGTGCGGATCTGAGCCATCGTCTGCGCGCCGATCTGCTTCTGGTAGGCCGCCATCGCCGCAGCGTCCGCATTGCGCAACGCGTTGATCTGAACGGCCTCTTTTTTATCCAGCGCCTGGAGCTGGCTGCCGACGCTTTTGCGCTGGTCGCTGCTAAGCGCGATCGTATTCAACTGTGTCTGCAATGACATCCGCTGTGCGCTGTCTTCTTGCGCAAGCTTGAGCGAAAGGTCGCTCTCGGCTTGTTGGTACTGCTCGGCACGCGCACGCATTTTATCGTTCGCCGCTTTCTGCAGCTGTTGCGCAATCGCGTTCATCGCGCTTTGGTCTTGCGCAATCACGCCTTTCTGATAATCGACGAAGCCCTTTTGCGCGGCAGCCGCCGCTTGTTGTGCCTGCTGTGCCGACGTGGCGTTCATCTCTTGCCCGAGGCCCGCAGCCTTGGGATCAACGCCCGCCGCTTTGACCGCAGCAACATCGGCATCGTACTCCAGCTTGTGGTACAGCTGCTGTTTGCTCGAGATGATGCCCGAGGCCTTATCCTGCGCGGCTTGGAGTTGCGCGGTGAGATCCTTGGATTGCTGCGCAATCTGCGCGGGGGTCAGCGGCGCGCGCGGCATCGCTACCTCGAAGTTGATCGCGTCGATGGCATCGTTGAGCTGCGCGAGTTGCGGATAGAGCGGATCGTGTTTGATGGCGTCATCGACGCGCACGTAAGCAACGCCGCGCACTTTATCCGAGTGCACGTCAACGCGCGAACAGCCACATATTGTGGCTGCCCATAAGATCGCGGCGCCAGCGAGCGTGGCTCGCCTATTTATTGAGCGCATTTTGGACATCTTGCGTGATGTCCGTGCCCCCGAAGACGACGTCGGCGCGATCGACCACCAGCAAGAGGTTCTTGCTGCGCGCGACGTTTGCCGTCGCGTTGCGGGTCTGCGTGATCAGCGGATTGAGGAGGTCGTTTTTCTTGTCCTCCATCGCCTTGTTGTAATCCGTCGTGACCTGTTGCTTGTCAACGTCGGTCTTGGCGTTTTTGAAGCGCGCTTGATAGATCGGCTGTTGCGAAGCTTGGAACTTCTGCAGTTGATCGCTCGCGGTTTTCACTTCTTGCGAATTGGCGAGCGCCGACTGATCGACGAAGCCGATCGGCGAGGAGGGCGGGCTCGATTGCGGCGCGGTGATCGCCGAGGAGCTGCGCACGGCGCTGACCACGTCGCTCGTAATATCCTGACCACCGTAGATTACGATGCGCTTGTCGACGACAATCGAAAGCTTCTTCGACGCCGAGACGTTTGCAATTGCAGCTTGTGCACGCTGGAAGAGCGGGCCCATCACTTCGTTCTGTTTGTCGGAGAACTCTTGCTGGAATTGCAACGTGATGCGTTGCTTGTCGGCGTCGCTGCGCGCGCTGCGCATCGCATTTGCAAACTGCCCTTGGAGCTGCTCTTTGTATTGCGCGAGCTGCTGGTTTGCCGCAACGAACGGTGGCAGCGTCGCGATCGCCGCTTGATCGAGGAAGCCGACGTCGGTGAGATCGGCGGCAATCGCCGCCGGTCCAACGAGCGGCAGCAGCGCGAGAAGCGCTGCGAGAGTGACAATAACGCGTCGTTTCATACTCTGTCCTTAGCTGAGGTTTCTAAAAGCTTTGGCCGATGCCAAAGCTGGTATGGCCGCCATAGGCGCCCTTGGCAAAATCAATGCGGATCGTGTGCAACCCAAGTTGCGGGACGTCGAAACGCAGACCGACACCGTAATCGCCGCGCCACGACCACTGGGACGGATACGCGGTAATACGGTTGGTGAACGGATCGAGGACCGGAGCCGCGCCGCGGATCGAATAGTCGAGCTCGTCGACAAAGCCCACGATCGAAAGCTTACGATCTGAGGTGAGCGGCTGTCGCAACTCAACCTGTCCGAGGAACGCGTCGGTCGCATAGAAGACGGTGTTGTACCCGCGCACCTGTTGATCCGAGAACGTGAAGAGTGAACTCGGTGGAATCACGCCGGTCGAGAGATAGTACTGGCCGTTAATCGCAAACGTCGCACTCTTGAGCGCCGGAAGGTACCGTGAGACACCCAGCGTCGTTTCCGTGAAATCGAAGCTCGAACCGAAGGCCGGCAATGAGACCAGCTCATTCATGTTCGCCTTCCAACCGTGCCGCGGGTTGTACGGATCGTCGACCGTGATCGGCGATGTTCCAATACCGAGCGAGAGCTGATTGAGCTGATACGGCAGGCCGGTGTTGACGTTGGCAATCGAGGTTGCCGCGATACCGAAGCTGCCGTTGATGTTGTTATTCGAGTTGAGCGGATTGGGCGTCGGACCCACCAGCACGTTCGGCTGCGAGCCCGAGAAGAAATACGGGGTGGGAACCGTGGTCGAATACTTCACCGTCGAGATCTGCGGTGTCAGCGAGGCGGTGATGTAATCCGAGAGCCGTCGCCCGATCGAGAAGTTGAAGCCTTGCTGCGACGATTCACTGGTCGAGACGACGCCGCTGACCAGCGACTGGCTCCCGTTTCCGTACAGCGTTACCGGAATCGGGACCGGTGTGCCGCCTACGACCGGCGCCGGCGCAATCGTATTCGCCGACACCGAGTAGACCGGATAATAGTAGGTCTGCTTGGTGTAGAACAAACTCGCGCTCAGGGAATACCTCTGGCCCTTCGGCGTATCGCTCAGGTACGGAATCGTTCCCGAGAGCGTATCCGATGTGGTCCGCGCACCTTGTTGGAACTGGACCGAGAGCGAGTTGCCGTTCCCGTGGAAGTTCGTGTCGGTGAATCCGAGCGTGCCGTAGAGACCTTCGCCGTTGATACCGCCCGAGTAGCCGAAGCCGACCGACGCCGACGCAGTGCGCTGCTCGGTGACTTGCCACACGACCGTAACGTCCTGCGGCTTCTTCGGATCGGGCCCATCCTTAATATCGGGATTGACCTTCGAGAAGTAGCCGGTGGAATTCAAGCGCTCGTAGTCGGCCTTGATCCAATCGGTGTTGACGATCATGCCCGGCGTCACGCGCAGCAAGCGGCGAATTACCTTGTCTTTGGTGCGCGTGTTGCCGGTGATCTGGACTGCGGCGACGCGCGCGACATAGATGTTGTACTTGACGTCGGCGGTGCCGGTCTTTTCGTCGATCGTCGAGGGGTCGATGCCGCCTTCGAAATTGCCCAACTCCAAGTGGAACTTGTCGTCGTAGAACGTACGCAGCGATGCGATGTCTTTCTCGCGGATTTGGTCGGAGAACACCATGCCGGGCTTGAGCGAGAGCTGCTTCTGGATAAGCGGAACGGGAAGTACCGGATCGCCACCGATGATGATCGTGCGCACGGTCAGACCTTCGCGGATGCACAGATTCAACGCGCCGGTCTTCGAATCGAAGTTGACGTCGCAGATGTGCGTCGGCACTTGGCCGCCGTAGCCGATGCGCTCGTAGTAGTTATTGATCTTGAGCACGTCGGAACGAAACGTGTTGCTATTAAAGACCTGTCCGACCGAAAGATCCATCAACGCGAGCAGCGTATCGTTCGGCACGCTCTTGTTGCCGGTGAAGCTGATCTTCGTAATCAGCGGATTCTCGATCACGCGATAGGTGATCGCCACGCCGTTGGGACGCGCACGCACGAGCGGCGGTGCAATCGACGCGAAATACCCGAGCGCATTGATGCGCTCGAGGTCGGCCTGCACGATCTTGGGATCGTAGGGCACGCCCGGACGTGCTTGGATGACCTGCATGATCGTCGCCGTCGGGACGTGGAGGTTCCCCGTGATGTCGACCGAGACGATCTCCGGCACACCACCCGGCACGCTCTGCGAGCGGGCCGCGGGCGGCGCAACGATCGAGAGCGCGACGACGAGAGCCAGCACGGCTCCCGCACTGCGCACCAGAGCGCGTGGCGCGCGCCGAAGGTCGAAGATCATGCGAATTGTGTTGTCCTTGCAGTGGGCATGGAGGCTGACGAAGGCCAGCAGAGTTCCGGCCCCTGGTTCGCGCTAGCGCCCATCGGTCCTTGCCTACGCATAAATGCTGGGCTTTTACCAATAAAGTCGCTGGAACGTGAACGCAAAGCCTTGTTGTCCTGTGAGTGGCTGACCGATGGAGATGCGATCGTTCGGGATCGAGCCGGCGGCAGGAATCTGGAACACTCGCTGCGGTCCATTTTCAAAAAAGAAGGTTAGCTGGGCACTCGTCTGCCGTTCGCCCACGAGCTGCAGTCCGAACGACGTCCGCTGCGGGATGCCGAAAGTTGCTGCATAGATGAAGTTTACGGTCTTACCGAGCAAACGTGACGCCGAGAAGCCAACGTTCCCCCAATAGTCTAGTGTCAGGTTGACGTTCTGAATCCCCAGGCCTTGAGAGAGCGCTCCTTCGACTGGGTTGAGCAGGCCGGCAGCAAACTGGGCGTTGACGATATTGAAGGCCTCCTGCCCGGCCGAGAAGGTCCCGGTGGCTCCCCCGATCGGCTGGCCCGGGACCGTGCCGTAGCCGTTAAGGCTCGGGGCGTAGGAGAGCCCGCTGAGGATCACCCCGCCGAACGGCGCGATCATCGCCAGAATCTGTTCGTTGGAATAGCCCGGCGGGTTCGAGCTAAAGGTAATCCGCGGGTTGGTGACCGGGCCCTCGACGGCGACCGTCACGTCGACCCCGCTGTAGGGGCTGTTCGGATCGGGATTGTTCACGTGGGTCGTGCCCGTTGCGTGGATCGTCGGGATGACGCCGTCTTCCGGCCGGAAGGTGACGTGCGCGCTCTGGACGCGGAAGGCACGGTCGTAGTACGTGAGCGTTCCGCTGGTCGCCGAGAAGGTGCCGGCCATGGTCGGTGCGGCGAGCGTACCGCTCACCGCGGCCGAGCCGGTTGCTCCGATGTCGAGACCCGCGCCGAACCCCGAACCGCGTACGCGCACGTTCTTGCCGATTGCGAGCGCAACGTCGAGGTCGAGCGGCGGCAATTTCGTCAGCAACGTGCCGTTCTGGGTGGCCGCGACAAACGCCGAAAACGGAATGGTCGCGTTGGAGAACGTGACCTTGCCACTGAGCAGCGCCGGTGCTGACTCGCCGTTGCGTAGCAGCGCGAGCGTGCCGTCGATCGTGCCGTTACCGTACGCCGGCAGGTTGAGCTGCGCACCCTTCGCGGTCACGTTCACGAGGTACGTCGGTTGCGGACCAAACGTGAACGAGCCCGTGCTCACGATCGTGCCGGTGCCGAAGTTGCCTTGCAACTTGTTCACCGTTGCCGTGGTGTGATTGAACGCGATCTGCGCTTCGATGCCGGTGATCGGTGTACGCGAAAGATCGCTTTCGTACTCACCCTTGCTGATGCTGAAGCGCCCACTGATCAGCGGCTGCTCGACGGTTCCGGAGATGCCGAGGTCGCCGGCAATCGTGCCGCCCAATTTTGTGTCGTTGCCGAGCAACGCATCGAACGTACTCGGGTCAACGTCCTTGGCGGTCAGGTTGACGCTGACCGGCGCGGTACGCGGCCCGATTGCAAATGGATTGATTTCGATCGGCGCCGAGCCGGTAATGGCGATCACGCCTTTAGGTAATGTGATACTCGCATCGTGCAACACCGCGTTGTGCCGTTGCAGGGCGATCGCGCCGTGCAAGGACGGCACGCTCACGCCATAGAGCACGGTGTTCTTTCCGTCGAATGTCGCGTTCACGGTGGGATTTGCGGGCGTTCCGCCGAGCGTCAGCGTCGACTCGAACGATCCGGTGACCGCGAGTTGCCGGCGCCACAGTTCAACCGCAAGCCGCGGCAAATCGTTCGAACTTGCATGTAACGTGAACTGGAGCGGTTGTTCCAGCGAAAAACCCATGCTGCCATAGGCTTCTGCGGTGATTCCGGGCGACGTAACGGTCGCGGAATTGAGCAGCACGCGCTGGCCGCTCGTGGAGAGCGTGGCGGTGGCTTTGTCGATCGGAAATTGCCAGACGGTGCCGTTGTCTAACTCCACGTTGCCCGAGAGGTGCGGATACGGCCAGCGACCGCTCAGCGTCGCGTTGGCGCCGACACGGCCGGTCACCGCGACCTGCGGTGCGCCCAGCGCCGCGATCCAGGTCGAGAGATCGACGTCGACGAGCTGCGCGGTGACGTTGTAATCCGAGTCGCGTAGGATGCCGAAGAAGCTGGGCTCTTGCGCGATGCCGATCGAGCCATGCGAATGCAGCGCACCTTGCGCGCCGGTGACATCGAGCGAGCCGACCACGGCGCCGCGCACGCTCGACCAGGATGCGACCGTCGTGCCGATCGGCAAGTTGCGATAGCGCAGGCTTGCGATGTTGATGTCGCCGTTGCTCGAGAGACGATGCGCTTGCGAAACGACGTCGAAGCGCACCGGACCCGTGCCGCTCAGCGTGTCGCCCGTATCGAAGAAGTTATCGAAGTCGGCAAGGTTCGCGTTGTTCGCACGCAGCTGCAATGCGCTCGTGTCGGGATTTTCGACCGCGTCAAACGCGAGCTGCGTGGCTGCCGACCGTCACCGCTCCATTTTCCATCGTCACGCCGCTCGTGTTCGCGTCGATGATGCCGCTTCCGTCGGTAAAATACAAACCGTTGACCGAACCGGCCGGTACAGAGATCGGCCCGCTTACCTCCGGCGCCAAGCCCGCGCCGCGCACCGCGACGTCGGCGCCGAACGTGCCTTCGGTGTAGTGCGGTACGATACCGAGATCGTTCACGACCGTGCGCAAATCGCCGGCCGGCACGTTGGCGTTCACATTATAGGAAGGCGCGCCCGAGCTGAGCGCCTGCAGATCACCGGAGGCGAGCGCGTACACATGGTCCATGCCGCCGACGGTGTGGCTGAGTTGTACGCCGTCGCCGTGCAGCGCGACCAGACTGCTTCCGGCAACAGCGAAGTGCTGCACGCGGCCATTGGCGACTGCAACGCCGCCGTTGAAGGTCGGCAGCGGCGCGCCTTGCGCGAGCGTTCCGCTCGCGTCGACCGTACCCGCGTCGAGCGGCAGTCCCAGCGCGCGCAGTTGTTTGGCATCGAGATGCGTCGCGACCAAGGCGATGCCGCGATCGTAGCTGCCCGCAGCAGTCACCGCGCCGCTCGCAATCGTCGCGCGCACGCTCTTCACTTGGAGCACACCGTCGCGGATCGCAAGCGTTCCTGTCGCTTGTGAGATCGGCAGTCCGTGAATCGTCGCGTTGTACAGATGCAGGCCGTCGGCTTGCACGATGATGCCTTGCGCACCGATCGCAAGCGCCGCCGTGCCGTCGATCGCGCCGCTGGCCGGCGTTTGGTTGAGGAACGGACGCAGGCCCTCGAGCGTACCGGAGTAGTGCCCGTGTACCGCCAGCGTGTTGAGCGAAAGTGCGCCCGTTCCGTGTAGCGTGCCCCACGGACCGCTCGCGTCGATCGGATCGATGGCCGCGTTGGCGAGCGTGCCGGCGAAGTTCGCGTGCACGCGATCTAAGCGAACGCCGGCGATCGTCGTTGCGTGCAGATGCACGTTCCCCGCTACCAGCGTGTGTTCGCCGCTCGGACCGCCGCCGAGAATGGCCGCGTCGTCGACGGTGCCGTCGAGCGGCGGCATCACCGGCAACGCGACGCCGAGGAACGACGTGTGTGCCGGCGTGTGCAGCGCAAGATGATGCGCGTTGATCCAAAAGCTGCTCGTATCGTGCGCGCGATCGAGCGAATAGCCGGCGTAGAGGCGCCCGCGCTGCGTGTCGAACCACAGCGGGGCAACGTCGAGGACGCCGCCGGGATCGGCGTGGACGACCGCAGCCATGCGGGCCGGGTCGCGCGCCGATTGCAGCGCGCCGTAGCCGTAGAAGTTCAAGTCCTTACCGTGCAGCATGAAGTCGCCGGTCAGTGGTTCGTCTCCGAGCAACTCGCCGGTATACGGTAACGCATCGGCCGGCGCATCGATGTGCAGCGCGACGCGCGAGACGACATTGTCGCCGATCTCGAGCACGCCGCGAATGGTAAACCGTGCTGCCTTGCGCGCGCGCTACGATCGGCATAAAGAAGACCGTCGAATTGCTGTAGGCGACGCGCGCATGCAAATTGTCGAAGACGATGCCGCGATACGACATGCTTGGCGCGTCGACCGTCGCTTGCACGCGCGGGCCCGGATCGTCGAGGCCGCCGTCGACGGCAACGCCGATGCGCGCGTCACCCGCGAGCGGCTGGTTCTTCGCAAAGGTGAAGAGCGTGCGAAGGTTCGCGAGGTCGCCGCGCCCGAGATGCCGATGCGAAACTGCGGCGCGGCCGGAAAATCGAAGATGCTCCCGACACCAGTCATCGCCATGCCGGCGACCTGCGCCGTGAGATCGTTGAAGAAGAGTTGATCGTCGACGACTTGGAGTGTGCCGCGCAGGTGCTGCAGCGGTTGCTCGAGCCCGACGAGCATCATGCTCGCGTCGTCGATCACTGCGTGGCCGCTGAGATGATAGTCGACCGGTGCGTCGGGTTCGAGGTCGAGCGCGTAGATACGCAGATCGATGCCACGCGCCGTTCCGCTCAGGACCTGCGAAGCTTTGGAGTTCATGAAGAAGTCGGCAATCGGGCGCATCGTCAGCGCCGCGAGCGCGATATGGTTCATCGCATAGCCGCGCTGCGCGTCGGCGGTTCCAGCCGTGGTCATCGGGGCGCCGGCGACGTTCGCGCGCAGGCGAAAGTGCGTGCGCGTCGCGGTGTTGACCGTCGCATCGAGCTGCACGCCCGCAATGTCGACGCTGCGCGATTGTTGATCGAGTGCCTGCGGCGCGCGCAGTGCGATTGCGCCATCGTGTACGCGCAGCGTGAACGCGAGCGGCACGGCGTTGAGCCGTTGCGGGGCCGCAGGCCCGTGCGAGGGTGGTGCACCGCCGCCGAGCCGCAGGTTGTAGCGAGTTGTCGGCGTGGCGTTCGAGCGTGAAGACCGGCCGGTCGAGTTCGATCGCGAGCAAACCGAAGCGGTGCGCGCTGCCGGGAAGCAAGTCGCGCAGCGAATAGTCGACGCGAATCTCGCGCGCGTCGAGCAACGGATCGCCTTTGGTCGTGACGTGCACGCCGCGCAGAATGATATGGCCGCCGCCGATATCGATCTGGGCAAATTGTGCTTTGCCGTGCACGGCAAGACCGAGCACGGGCGGAATGGCCCAGGCGACCAGCGTGCGAGCGCTGACCGCGAGCAGGCCCACGACCACGAGAGCGATTGCCATCCAGGCCCAAGCGGCTCGCCTGCGCATCATGGGTTAAATACCCATCCCTGGCGCCGAGGCCTCTTGGGTTGGCCCGACGTTAATCGAACCTAAAGGTCTAAGTTCCGGACGGTCTTTGCGTAATCGAAGATGTACTGCTTGCGCGGCTCGACTTTGTCGCCCATCAGCTCGGTGAACATCTGCTCGGCTTCGACGCGCGTCTTCGAGCGTGACTTGCTTGAGCCGGCGGTTCCCGACTTCCATCGTCGTCTCGGCGAGCTGCTCGGCGTCCATCTCGCCCAGGCCCTTGTACTGCTGGATCGTGAAGTCTTTGGGATCGTCGCTCGCCGATGATCGCCTTGAGCTCGTCCTCGCTGAACGCCCACCACTGCTTCTTGCCCTTCTTGACGCCGTAGAGCGGCGGCTGCGCGATGTAGACGTAGCCGCGCTCGACCAGCGGCTTCATCTGGCGGTAGAAGAACGTCAGCAGCAGCGTGCGGATGTGCGAGCCGTCGACGTCGGCGTCGGTCATGATGATGATCTTGTGGTAGCGCAGCTTGTCGGGATTGAACTCGTCGCCGAAGCCGGTGCCGAACGCCGTGATCATCGTGCGAATCTCTTCGTTGACGAGCATCTTGTCGAGGCGCGACTTCTCGACGTTGAGGATCTTGCCGCGCAGCGGAAGGATCGCTTGCGTGTTCGGATCGCGGCCGCCCTTGGCGGTGCCGCCGGCCGAATCGCCCTCGACCAGGAAGATCTCGCTCTCCTTCGGGATCGGTGTTCTTGCAGTCGACGAGCTTGCCGGGCAGACCCGTGCCGTCGAGCGCGTTCTTGCGCCGCGAGAGGTCGCGCGCTTTTTTCGCGGCTTCGCGCGCGCGCTGCGCCTGCATGCACTTCTCGACGATGACGCGCGCGATCTTCGGATTCTCTTCGAAGAAGAAATCGAGCCGCTCGTTGACCAGGCGTAGACGATCCTGCGCACGCTTCGCGTTGCCGAGCTTGGTCTTGGTCTGGCCTTCGAATTGCGGGTCTTCGAGCTTCACCGAGACGATCGCGGTGAGGCCTTCCATGCAGTCGTCGGTCGAGAGCGATCCATCGGCGTCTTTGAGCATGCCCCTCTTCTTCGCGTACGAGTTGACGGCTTGCGTCACGGCTGGGCGGAAGCCGTGCAGGTGCATGCCGCCTTCGATCGTGTTGATGTTGTTGGCGTAGCTGAAGATCTGCTCGTTGTAGGTGTCGGTCCACTGCATCGCGCACCTCGACGTCGATGCCGTCGCGCTCGCCGTTCGTCGAGATCACCGGGTGCAGCGCTTCTTTGTTCTCGTTCAGGCACTCGACGAACGAGACGATGCCGCCGTCGAACTTGTAGGTGCGTTCGCGCGGCTCTTCGCCGCGTTCGTCGCGCAGCGTGATCGACAGGCCGCGATTGAGGAACGCGAGTTCGCGCAAGCGCTTCTGCAGAATATCCCAATGAAGATCGAGCGTCTCGAAGATCTCGGGATCGGGCTTGAACCACTGAAACGTGCCGGTCTCGTCGGCCTTGCCGATCTTCTTGAGCTTCTGCACGGTGATGCCGCGCTCGAACCGCATCTCGTAGAGATTGCCGTCGCGCTTGACGCGCGTGATCATCCCCTCCGAGAGCGCGTTGACGACCGAGATGCCGACGCCGTGCAGGCCGCCGGAAACCTTGTAGCCGCCCTTGCCGAACTTGCCGCCGGCGTGCAGGATCGTCATCACGACCTCGACCGCCGGCATCTTCTCTTCGGCGTGCATGTCGACCGGAATGCCGCGACCGTTGTCTTCGACCGAGACCGAGCCGTCCTTGTAGAGGACGACGTCGATCGTCTTCGCGAAGCCGGCCAGCGCCTCGTCGACGCGTTGTCGACGACTTCGTACACCAGTTGGTGGAGGCCGCGCTCGGAGGTGTTGCCGATGTACATGCCCGGACGCTTGCGGACGGCTTCGAGGCCCTTGAGGACCTCGATTTGTTCGCCTGTGTAATTGTTGGTCATCGCGTTGTTATCGTTCTACCGTTTCATATAAAAGTGCGTGCAGGTCGTCACCGAGCACGTTGCGCACGATTGCCGGCGTGAGCCGTTCGGGCGCGAGTTCGCTCTTGAGCAAGACGTACGAACTCGCGATCAGCCGCTCGGCACCGTCGCGCGAAAGCGTTCCGCTCAGCTGAACACGGCGTAGCCGGTCCCACCAGCGTTGCAGCAGGCGGCGGCGGATCGACGCGTATTCGTCCTGAGCCAAGTCCTCGATCAACTTTGCGGTTCCGGCGAACCCCAGCCACGGCGCTTCGAAAAGCAGCCGCGAGATCTGGCGCTCCCGCTCGGCTTGTTGTGCGATGCCGCACGACGTGCAAAGCGGTCCAGTATCGGGCGCGATCAAGGCGTCGCAACCACTGCATTCTTTCCACCCGTGGTCGCGTTTGGCCCGCTGAGAACCGTCGACGCTGGCACGGAAGCGCCCGAGCGCTTCACGCGCGTCGCCGGCCGGCTCGTGCGCATACGGCACGGCGGCCGTACCATCTATAACCCGCGCGCGCCGCGTTTGGCTGCCGCGCGTGGGCAGCTTGCCGACGCGAAAGCGCACTTTGCCGATCATGGCGCCCGGCAGACGCGCGCGCAGCGCCTCGACGATCTGCTCCGACAAATAGCTGAGCTGTGCACTCCACACGCTCGAGGCGCTGGTGACGATCAGCGTGTCGCCGGAGAGTTGTGCCGGGTGCGAGTTGCGCGCGTTCTCGACGCCCACGATCTCGCTCCATGCGGCGCCGAGCAAGACCACCGGATCCGAGGCACCGTGCTCCGAGGGGGCCCACGCGCCAAGTGCAGCGGAGAGCTTTAGCACGCGACGACCTCGGCACGCTCGACCCGATACGTCTTAGCCGCAGCCGGAAGACCCGCCGGCATATGCGTCGCCGTAACAAAGACTTGCACCCTGTCACCCTGAGCCTGTCGAAGGGCGCCGACCCCGTCGAGAAACGCCGCAGCGCGCTCCGCGTCGAGCTCCGAGAGTACATCGTCGAGCAACAGGAGCGGTGCTTCACCGGATCGGTCGCGCATGACTGTATATTCGCCGACCTTGAGCGCGAGCACCGCTGTGCGGCCTTGCCCTTGTGAGCCGTAGGCCGCAAGCGAGTGCCCGTCGAGCGTGAGGTCGAGATCGTCGCGGTGCGGCCCGGCAACCGAGGCTTTGCGACTGCGCTCGCTCTCGGCGACTTCGCGCAAACGCGCTTCAAAGGCGCCCGCGACCGCTTCGGCCGTGGGCGCTTCGAACTTTATGCTCGGCGCGTAGCTGACGACGAGTTTCTCCGCGCCGCGGGTCCACGCACCGTGAATGCGTTCGGCTTCGCGGGCGAGCTCTTGGACGAAGTGAATGCGCGCGAGTATCAGGCTCGTGCCGGTTTCAACCAGCGTGTTGTTGTAGATCGCGAGCAGTTCGTCGTCGAGATCGACCGTGCCGCGCAGCATCGCGTTCTTTTGCTGCAGCGCTTTACTGTAGCGAGCCAGCTCGTGGTAGTAACGGCGATCGTCCTGGGCAAGCGCGATGTTGATCAACGCACGGCGTAACGCCGGCGGTCCGGCAACGAGATGCAGATCGGCGGGCACGAACGTAACGACACGAATGCTGCCGAGAAACCGCGCGTAGCGCACGCCCGCTCCGTTGATCGTGTAGGTCTTACGCGTGCGATTGCCGGTCCGCACGATCGTGCAGCCGAGGTGCACGATCCCTGCGCGCACCTGTGCATCCCCGCCGACGACGGCGAGTTCCAAGCCTTCGCGCACGAGATCCGCGTCGCGGCTGGTGCGAAACGACTTGCCCGTGCCGAGCATCGCGATCGCTTCGAGCAGATTCGATTTTCCCTGTGCATTGGAACCAACGAACATGTTGAGCCCAGGCGCGGGATCGAGATCCAGCTGCGCGTAGTTGCGAAAATTCGACAGCGCTAAACGGGTTAATTGCACAATCGTGTCGTCCCTCGACTACGCTTCGCTGCGCTCGGGATGACACAACACCGCTTCGCTATGTGCGTGATAATTCTACTGGCGCAGCGGCATCAACACGTAGAGTTGTTGCGCGCCTTCGGTCGGTTCGAGCGGACGAATCGCCGCCGGCGAGAGCGGCCCGAGGAATTCGATCACGGTCTGCGGCGATTCGACGTGGTTGAGGATCTCGACCAGGTAGCGTGCGTTGAACGCGATCGTCAGATCTTCGCCGGTCTGTTCGACTTCGAGTTCTTCGTAGGCGTTGCCGGAGATGTCGCTGCTCGCGGTGATCATCAACGTGTTGTTGACGACTGCGAGCTTGACCATGCTCGCGCGGTCGCCGGCGACGAGTTCGGCGCGGCGCAGACCGCCGATCAACGCTTGGTGTTGACGGTGACGCGACGATCGAACTTGGCCGGAATCACTTGCCCGTAGTTCGGGTACTGTCCGTCGACCAGACGCACGACGATTGAGGTGCGCCGGCCGTGCATCTGCAGTTGGTTGCTCTGTGCGCCCGAGCGCGCTGACCGCGATTTGATCGCCGCCGCCGAGATTGCGCGCCGCTTCGGCGAGCGCGCGCGACGGCACGATGTACTTGCTCGGCTCCGGTGATCCCGTCGTCGAGCGTGGTTTGATCCACGCGCCAGGCGATAGCCGTCGGTCGCGACCATCGTGAGCGAGTCGCCTTCGAGCTCGAGCAGCGTGCCCATCAGCACGGCGCCGCGCGCCTCTTCGCTCGAGGCGGCGAAGATCGTCGCGTCGACGCCGTCGCGAAACTTCTTGCGACCCGATCGCGAACGTGCGAGCCTTTCTGTGCGGCCGGCAGCGGCGGATACTCATCGGGCGGGAGCGCGTGAAAGTCGTAGTTCGCAGCGTTCGACCTTGACCGAGGCGCGCGTCGGCGTACCCGGTGAGTTCGAGCAGCCCGGCCGGCAAGTTCGCCGAGATAGCTCGAAGAACAGCTTGGCCGGCACCGTCACCGAGCCCGCTTCGGCGATCTCCGCCGGGAACGGCGTGCTCGAGCGTCAGCTCGAGGTCGGTCGCGCGGACGTCGATCTGTCCGCCCTCGGCCGTGCAAGAGCACGTTCGAGAGGATCGGCACCGTCGTGTGCGCGTTGACGACCTTGCTCGCGGCTCCGACCGCCGAGGCGATGTCTTTCGTACTACAGGTAAACTTCACTACGTCCACCGCTTCGAGCGTCGTCGTGCGTTCGGGTAAGTTTATAAAGATAGCCGTAACAGTAGTAGGGCGGTGTATTTCGCGGATAAGTGCCGTGTTTGCTTGTCGTGACGCGGGTTTTCGTCGGGAATAACTGTGCATCGAAGCCGCCGTGCGATCCAGCATCTCCACCGGTCTCCGACCGCGTGCAGTTATCCACCCGGACAAGGCTGCGCCCTGGTGTCGCCCTCGGCTGCGAACAGTGTATAGCGCGGTGTTAAGAAAGAGGCCCGGGATGTCTACTCCCGGCCGCGCGGTGACGCGCTTACGAGTCGACTGGCACATGCGCGATGAGCTGTCGCACGCGGTTGCGGATAGGCTTCGTCGCGTTCCATCAGATCGTTGATCTTGTCGCGCGCGTACATCACGGTCGTGTGGTCTTTCTTGCCGAACTCGCGCGCGATCTGCGGCAGCGAGTAGTTGGTCAGCTCGGTCGCGATGTACATCGCGATCTGGCGCGGACCGGCCAGCGCGCTGATCGCGCCGCTGCGTTGTCCATCTCTTTGACCGAGAGGCCGTAGCGCGTTCGCGACCGTCTCTTTGATCTAGCCGATCGTGACGCGATGCATCGGCGCTGCGGCGACGGCGTTCTTGAGCACTTCGGCGGCGAGATCGACGGTGATCGGCGACTTCGTGAGCGACGGCGAAGGCGACGACGCGGATGAGCGAGCCTTCGAGTTCGCGGATGTTCGACGGGATGACCTTGGCGATGAACGACAGCACTTCGTCGGGCACGGGGATGTTTTCGGTCTCGGCTTTCTTGCGCAGAATCGCTTCGCGCGTTTCGAAGTCCGGCGGCTGGATGTCGGTGAGCAAGCCCCATTCGAATCGCGAGCGCAGGCGCGACTCGAGCGTTTGAATCTCTTTCGGCGGACGGTCGCTCGAGATGACGAGCTGGCTTCTGCGCTTCGTGCAGCGAGTTGAACGTGTGGAAGAACTCCTCTTGGGTTTGTCTCTTTGCCCTCGAGGAATTGAATGTCGTCGATCAGCAGCACGTCGACGTGCCGGTAGCGGTTGCGAAACTCGACGTGTCTGGTTGTTCTTGATCGCGATGATGAATTCGTTGGTGAACTTCTCGCTCGACACGTAGACGACGTTGGCGCTTGGGATTGTGCGATCAGCACGCGGTGCCCGATCGCGTGCATCAGGTGGGTCTTGCCCAGTCCCACACCGCCGTAGAGGAAGAGCGGGTTGTAGGCCGTCGCCGGTGCCTCGGCGACGGCCTGCGAGGCCGCGTGGGCGAACCGGTTGGAATTGCCGATGACGAACTCGTCGAACGTGTAGCGCGCATTGAGGCTCGAACTTCGCATTTCTTCGGGCTGGCGCACCACGGGCGGCGCGGCCGGCGCGGCCCCGGCGGGGGTCGTTTCGGGCTCGGCTACGGCAAATTGCAGATCGAGGCTCGCCCCGAGGACCTCGGTGAGCACCTCGGCGATCTGGGTCTTGAGCCGATGCTCGACCCAGTCCCGGGCAAAGTTACTCTGGACTGAGAGCACCAAGGCTTCTCCGCTGATCGAAACCAGGCGGATCGGCTTGATCCACATCTCAAAAATCGGCTTGGAAAACTTCCGCTCGAGTGCTTCCAATGCGGATTGCCAAAGCTCATTCGAGATGTCGGAACTGCCAACCGCAAGCGCCATCCTATGCGTGCCTCGTGACGGTGAAGTGACGAACGCCGATCCGCCCAAGACGACTGGTATTCGCAGTCCCCTGTGCGCTCGGTGAGGACGCAATCGGTTGGCTTAATCAGGCCTCGGTCCTGCGGGTTCTCTCCACGATCTTATGCACTTATCCACAGGTGACCCGAGACCGTTTTTCGGGCCTTTTCGCCGCATCAGGCGTTGATCAAAACGACCCCTTGACAGCACGAAAAAAGCCCGGTCCGACGGCGCAATCTTCGATTCTGGAAGGGGTCTGAAAAACGAGTTCTCCACAACGCTATCCACACGTGTGGAAAGACTGCCGATTTTGCTCGTAAAACCGCCGTTTGCGCCGTCCAGGACGCTCACGCCGCCGATTAAGGCCGGCAACAACAACTTTGAAATATTTGAAAAAACGCGGAAAAATGAAAGCGAGCCTCGCCGACTATGAGATCGCGCGAGGCTCACCGTGGTTGGCCTAGGGCGGGCCCCAGCGGCCGCCGATCCAGATGTAGACACCGCTATGGTTGTTCCAATAACCCGGGTGCCAGACGTAGCCGTGGTGGGGTGGACGCTGCCACTGGCCGCTGACCCATTGGTAGTGCTGGCCGTCCCAGCGATGGTAGCCGCCGACCCAGACGTAGCCCGAGCCCGGCGGGGGCCCGTGGCGTTCGTAGTGGGCGCCGGCGGCGCGTAGCGTGGGCCGCCGTACGCATGGTAGTACTGTTGCGCCGATGCGCCGAGGCTGCTTGCAGCAAAGCATCCCAGGAGCGCGGCGAGGGTGAGAAACCGACGATACATTAAGAGTCCTCCATGCTCCCATTGTGCCGCGGCCCAAGGGTGGGCCAAACGTTGCTACATTTGAGTTCGGGGAGAACGATCGCGGTTGACGAGCGGGGTGCGCCTCCCCTATACTAAGGCGCTGTCCGCCCCTAGGCGGCCATTTTTCCTTAGGAGTATGAGCTAGTCATGAAGCGGACGTTTCAGCCGCACAACCGGCGCCGTAAGCGTGTCCACGGATTCCTCGAGCGCATGAGCACGAAGAACGGCCGCGCTGTTTTGGCGCGCCGCCGTAAGAAGGGGCGTCACCGCCTCAGCGTCTGATGCGACGGTATGCCAGCCTGCGGCGCACCGCGGAGTTTTCGCGCCTGCGCCAACGTGGCCGGCGCTTCGCTGCAGGCGCACTGACCGTCTACCGAGCTGAACCGCACGCCGCCGACCGGACCTCGGTTGTCGGAATCACGGTTGCAAAGCCGGTGGGTAAGGCCGTCGTTCGGAATAAGGTTCGCCGCCGTGTGGCGGCGATTTTGTCGGAGATGCTCGATGGCCGCTGCCTGCGGCTCCTGGTTGTGGCCCGCCCTACCGCCGCCGCTGCCACCTTCGCGCAACTGCGAAACGAACTCGAACGGGCGCTGGTATAGCAACCGGCCCATGCGCACGCCCCTACTGCTCCTGATCCGCCTGTACCAGCTCACGCTTTCGAAGCTTTTGGGTTCGCGCTGCCGATTCTATCCGACCTGCTCGCAGTATGCGGCCGAGGCGATCCAGAAGCATGGCGTGATTCGCGGCATCGCACTTGCACTCGCGCGCATCGTGCGCTGCCACCCGTGGCACCCGGGCGGAGTCGATCTCGTGCCCGATCGCGTGCCCCCAATCGTCGAAAGGTAAGCGTTGCACCTCCTCCTCGCGTTCAATAATCCGTTCGCTCACATCCTCGATCCCATCGTCGCCGGCCTGACGACCGTTGTGAGCTACATCAATATGCCGCTGCACAACCTCGGCTGGAGCCTGGTCGTGCTCGCGGTGCTGTTCCGCATTGTATTTTGGCCGCTCAACGCGCAGCAGTTCAAATCGATGATGGCGATGCAAAAAGTTGCGCCGAAGATCAAAGCGCTGCAAGCCAAGTACAAGAGCGATCCGCAGAAACTCCAGCAAGAACAGATGGCGCTCTACAAGGCCGAAGGCGTCAATCCGCTCGCAGGCTGCTTTCCGCTGCTGCTCCAGTATCCGTTCATTATCAGCGTGCTCTACATGGTGCTGCAGCAGAAACCGCTCTATGCGACGCAGCACTTCCTGTGGATCGGTTCGGCGATTTCGGAAACCGCGCCGAAGATTTTCGGCCACGTGCCGCTCTTCGCGCCGAATCTCGCGACTGCCGACGCGGTGCTGCTGGTGTTATACGGCCTCTCGATGTACGTGAGCATGCGCTACGGCACGATGCCCGCAACGGACCCCGCGCAAGCCCAGACGCAGAAGATGATGTCGTTTCTTTCGCCCGTGCTGTTGTTTGTATTTGGCTTTCAATATGCGTGGCCGTCGGCGCTTCTGCTCTACTGGCTCACCTCGAACATTCTGCAGATGGCCCAGCAGTTGTACATGCTGCGGCGGTTCCACGAGCCGCTCTCGTTCATCGACAGCACGCATGTGATCACCGACGATGTTGCACCGAACGCTCCAGTGCAAGCGCTGCAAAGCGGCAATGGCAATTCGACTTCGCGCAAGAATAAGAAAGGCGCAAAACGCTAAGATGCTTTACGAAGACGACTACGAGTTCGAAGAACAACCGGCGAACATTCGCGACCGCCAAATTCCCGGCAAGACGACCGGCGAACGCACCACCAGCGGCAGTCCACGCCCCGGCGGCGGCGGCGGTGGGCGTCGTGGCGGCGGCGGAGGCGGTTACAGCGGCGGTGGCGGACGTCGCGGCGGTGGCGGCGGCTATCACCACGCGCCGCACGAGCGCTCCACGCACGCACTTCCCGACGATGCCAAGCCCGCGCGCGATCTGCTCGCCTCGATTCTCAATCAGATGGGCATGGAGCAGGTCGATATTGGTTACATCCCGCGCAAAGAGGGCGAATATCTCGAGGTATCCGGCCCCGATCTCGCGATGTTGATCGGCCGTCACGGGAATACGCTCGAAGCGCTCAACCTGATCTTCAACAACATTATCAACGCCGGCGTGCGTAACAACCGGCGCTATTATACGATCGATGCGGAGGGCTATCGTGCGCGGCGCGCCGATCAGCTCAGCGAACTCGCGGTAGCAACCGCTGAACGCGTGCTACGCGACGGCAAACCGCATAAACTCGAACCGATGCTGCCGTCGGAACGCAAGATCGTGCACCTCGCGATCGCCGACAACACCGCTGTGCGCACCGAATCGGAGGGCGAAGAGCCCGAACGGTGCGTGGTGATCCACCCCGTCTAGTAAAGAGCAAACGGCGCGTAACCCGCGCCGTTTTTGTTAGTAGCAGCGACTATGCAAGCCTACGTACATCGGCAACATCTGGCGCGATGGGGTTCGGTGCTTCTTGGCTCCGTCGTGCTCGTCTATCTCGGCATCGCGATGTGGCTCCCGGGCAATGCCGTGTCGTGGGTGCCGGCGGTCTCAATTGCGCTCGTGATTGCAGTATGGTGGATGGTCTCGGTGCTGATCATTCGCGTCGACCACGCGGGCGTCGTCTGGTCATTTGCGTGGGGCTGGCCGGGCGGAAGTCTGCCGTTCGACCGTATCGAACGGGTCGAGCGCACAAAGCTCAACGCACTTGAGCGCAGTGGGACAGGCTGGCATTGGACGGTTTGGCACGGCTGGCTCTGGAACGTTGGGGGCGCTGAAGCTGTCGAAATCGTCACGACCGCCGGCACACGCATTACGCTCGGAACCGACGATCCGCAAGGACTTGTCGATGCTATCGAACGATTCCGCACAGGTGCTCCGTAACGTCCGAATCCTGATCGCGCTGCTCGTCGCTCTTGCTGCCGGTTGCGCGCGGTCTGGCGCCACGTGGGGTACGCCCGGCGAAGTGCGCATCGGCTATCTCGGCACGATCTACACACTCGATCCGTTGATCGCGTTCGGGCAGCGGCTGATCGATCTCACGCAGCTCTACACGCAACCGCTCGTGGGCGTCGGCTCCGACAGTCGCGCGATTCCCATCTTGTGCACGCAAATCCCAAGCGTACGCAACGGAGGCATCTCGCGTGACGGCCTCACGATCATCTACCATCTGCGTCACGTGCGTTTCGCCGATGGTGTCCCGTTCACATCGCGTGACGTCGCGTTTACGTATCGCGCGATACTCGATCCGCGCAATCCGATCACCGAAGCCGATCCGTACCGGCGCATTGCCGCGCTTGAAACGCCGGACCCGCACACGGTGCGCATTCGCTTGAAAGCGCCGTGGTCGGGCGCGGTCTACGAGCTGTTCGCTGCGAGCGATTATGTCTTCGGTATTCTTCCGGCACACGCGTTTGCGAACGACACCGAACTCGTGCATGCAACCGCGTGGAACGCAAAGCCCTTCGGCACCGGGCCGTTCGTCGTGACGCAGTGGAACCGTGGAGACTCCGTCGTATTTGAAGCCAATCGGTACGCCTGGCAAAAACCGAAGCTGCAGCGCATCGTCGTCAAGATGATCGCCGACGAGAATACCGCCTACGTCGATCTGCTCGCGCACAACATCGACTTCACCGACATCACCTACGATCAAATTAGCCAAGCGAAAAACGAGCCGGGCATCGCGCTGGTGCCGATTCCGCGCAACAACGTCGACAACATCGAACTGCAGACCGAGCATTTGCCCGATGTGCAAGTGCGCCGGGCGATCGCGTATGCAATCGACCGTCCGACGATCGCCAAGACGATCTACCACGGCGAGAGTCCCCTTGCGACGAGCGAGATTCCGACGCTCTTTCCGCAACACGACGCATCGATCAAACCGCTGCCCTACGATCCGGCGCACGCGCGCGCACTGCTCGCGGGACGGCATATCACCGCGCGCATCTCGTTCAACCTTTCGGAGAATACCTATAAGAGCGTTGCGACGCTGGTGCAAGCGAATCTGCGCGCGGTCGGCATCGATGCGACGCTCGACGGCGCGACGCCAAGTTTGCTGTACGCGCCGCCCGCGCAAGGCGGCGTGCTTTACGACGGTAAGTTCGATTTAGAGATCGGTGGATGGTACGGTGGCCTGGATCCCGAGGCGTCGGAGACCTGGATCTGCGCCAATCGCGCGCCGCACGGGCCGAACGCTGCGCGCTGGTGCGACGCGCAATACGACGCCGCGTTCGCCGCGCAACAGCGCATCCTCGATCCACTCGCGCGGACCAAACAATTCTGGATCATGCAGCAGCGCATCGCAGCACAACTGCCGATTATCGTGCTGGTCGAGCGCACGGAGTTTGAAGCGATCAATCCAGCCTTGCGCGGCTTTGCACCGAACATGCTCTACAATTTCGGACAGACGGAAGACTGGTCGCTGCCATGAGCGAGACGATCGCCGCGCTTGCGACCCCTCCGGGGCGCGGGGCGATCGGGATCGTGCGTGTCAGCGGTCCCGATGTGCTGGCCATCGCCGCGCGCATCGTGCCGTCGACGCGTTTGCAGCCGCGCTACGCTCACTACGTTGCAATCGTTGACGAGCGCGGCGAGCCGATCGATCGCGGCGTCGCGATCTTTGCGCCGCAACCGCACAGCTACACCGGCGAAGACATGCTCGAGCTACAGGTGCACGGCTCACCCGTTGTGGTGCGCGAGCTGCTGCGCGCGCTGATCGCGTGCGGCGCGCGACTCGCCGAACCGGGTGAATTCACGCGCCGCGCCTTCATGCACGGCAAGATGGATCTCCATGCTGCCGCAGCGGTGGCGGACTTGATCGACGCGGAAACGCGCTCGGCCGCGCGTGCGGCGCTGGCGAATCTGGGCGGGGGCCTGGCAAGCGAAGTCAATGCACTGCGTGCACGTCTGGCGACGATCGTCGAAGCGTGCAGTGGTGCCGTCGATTTTCCCGAGGAAGTGCCCGATCCCGATCGCGCGCACGTGCGCGCGGAACTCGACGCGATTGTCGCAGAACTGCTGCGCCTGCAGCGTGACGGTGAAGTGGGACGGCTCGTGCGCGAGGGCATCACCGTCGCGATCGTTGGACCGCCCAACGCGGGGAAGTCGTCGTTGCTCAACGCGTTACTCGGCGAGGATCGCGCGCTCGTCTCGGAGATCGCAGGCACCACACGCGACACGATCGAGGAGTCGATCGCGATCGACGGCGTGCGCGTGCGCCTTGTCGACACCGCCGGAATCCGCGAACACGCCGACCGCTTGGAGGCTGCCGGCATCGAGCGCTCGCACCGTGCACTCGCCGCGGCGCGCATCGCGCTCGTCGTGCTCGACGGAGCCGCACCGCTTTCACGCGAAGCACGCGCGCTGCTTGCGCAGACCACCGAGCGCGAGCGCGTTGTCTTCTTCAACAAGGCCGATGTGGGTGAAGCAGGCGCGCGCGCGGCAGCGATCCCGGATGCGATCAGCGGCAGCGTCTACGAGGCCGGCACGATCCGCGCACTGCGCAGCGCACTCGCGCGCGTTGGATGGGGCGGAGAAATGCCCGATCTCGAGCGTCCGCACCTTGCATCGCTGCGCGAATTCGCTGCGGTCACGACAGCAGTGCACGCGCTCGAAGCGGCGCGCGCCACGCTGCGCGAGGACGCGCCGATCGACTTGATCGTCGGCGATCTGCAGGAAGCCTACGCCGCACTCGGGCACGTCACCGGGGACGTCGCCGCGGAGGACGTGTTGAGCGGCGTTTTCAGTCGATTCTGCATCGGGAAATAGGAGGAACGACTATGCTGCATGCCCTTGCGCGAAACTGGTGGGCGCTTCTGCTCCGCGGCATCGCTGCCGTGATCTTCGGTCTTCTTGCCTTCTACTGGCCCGGCGGCGTTGCCGTGGTCCTCGTGATCCTTTTTGGCGCGTATGCGTTTGTCGACGGCATCTTTGCTTTGATCTCCGCCGTGCGTGCCGCTGAAGCACACCAGCGCTGGTGGGCCTTCTTGCTCGAAGGCATCGTCGGCTTGGTGATTGCCGCGATCGTCGTCTTTAACCCGACTGTCGCCGGGCTCGGCATATACTTTGCGATCGCAATTTGGGCGATTCTGACCGGGATTCTCGAGATCGTTGCGGCAGTACAAATGCGCAAACTGATCCCCAACGAGTTCTGGCTGATTCTTGCCGGCATTCTTTCGATCGCGTTCGGCGTGTTGCTCTACTGGCGTCCGCTCATCGGTATTCTCACGGTCATCTACCTGATCGGCTTCTATGCGATATTCTTCGGGATCGTGATGATCGTGTTTTCGTTCCGCTTACGGAGTCACGCAGCCGCTTAAATCGCGCCGCCCCCGCCGGGCGAACCGCAATGATAGTCGAGCGTCGTGCTGCAGGCGCTGATGGTCTGCGTCGTGCTGCGTGTCAGACGCATGTGGAATTGCTGCTGCGGCACGTCCCTTGACTGTATGGTGATCGTGTAGGAGCCCGGCTTGAGGTTAGAGAGGGCGAACGCACCGTGCGCATCGGTTGTAGCGCGCCCGGTGCTTGGGCCCGTGAGCTGCACATGGACACCGATCAACGGCTGATTCGTCGTTTTATCGAGCAGCGTCCCCCAAAAGGTCACGAGGGTAAGCGAAAGCATCGCAAGCGTTTTTATGGCGTCACCGTGATGTGGGTGGTCGCTCTGAGCGTTTTTGCATCGCCGTCCTTGGTCTCTGCGGTCATAGCGAAGCGCAGATAGCAGGTACCCGGATGCTGCGCCTTCACGTCAAGCGACATCGCCCCGCTCTCTCCCATCTTCATCTGGTGCACGTTACTGACTGCCAGGATGTCGGTGGCCTTCGAGTGCGGGAACGCGCCGCAGGTGGTGCCGTCGAGACCGGGCCAGCTCCCCCGCGACTCCACGTAGATGTACTGGGTCTGGCCGACCTTCAGGGTCACGTTCGTCGGCCGCGTGGTGATGCTCATGGTTTGGGCGAGTGCCGGCGCGATGAGAAGCGCTGCAGCGATGGCAAATGCGAGCGCTACGCGCGGTCTCACGGTTTCACCGTGAAGTCCGTCTGGGCAGTTACCGTGTGAGGCTTCCCATTGTCGTAGCCTGTGACGCTGTAGCGGATAAAGCAGTGTCCGGGGTGCTGGGCTTTCAGGATGAGCGTGAGCGAGCCCCCGACGCTTAGCTTGTACTGGTGGAAGCGGGTGATCGCAACCGTATCCGACGGCTTCCCGGGCGGATAGCTCCCGCAGGTGCCACCGGCAATGCCCGGCCAGCTCCCGTACGAGTCCACCGACACCTCATCGGTCTGGCCGACCGTCATGGTCATGTTCGTACGATCCACCTTGATGCTCACGGTTTGGGCGAGCGCGGGTGCGACAAGAAGCGCCGCGGCGATGGCCGACGCGCCCATGGCTAGACGAAGTCTCTTCATAGTAGGTATTTGCTTCGAACTTCCTAAAGCGCTGGCCTGGAATGCAGCATACGCAGAGCGATGACGCAGGCGTCATCGTCGTCGGTGGTGGTCACGCGGGCGTCGAAGCGGCGTTGGCGTCCGCGCGCCTTGGCGTCGACACCGTGCTTGTCACGGGCGATCCCGAGAAGATCTGCACGCTGCCCTGCAATCCGTCGATCGGCGGCAGTGCAAAAGGCCAGCTCGTGCGCGAGATCGATGCGCTCGGCGGCGCGATGGCGCACATCGCCGACCAATGCAGTTTGCACTCGCGCTTTTTGAACGAAAGCAAAGGGCCGGCGGTACGCGCGCTGCGCCAGCTCATGGACAAGCCCGCCTACGCGCGCATGGCAATCGACGTCTTACGCGCACAGCCGAATTTGACGATCGTGCAAGGTCTGGTTGAAGATCTGATCGCTGACGGCGACGCCGTGCGCGGCGTCGTGTGCGCCGACGGCGACGAAGTATTTTGCGCGCAGCGTCGTGCTCGCGACCGGCACGTTTCTCGGCGGCAAGACGTTTTCGCGGCGACGTGGTGCAGGCCGAAGGCCGCTTCGGCGAAGCGCCGGCGGTTGGGCTCGCGCACGCGTTGCGCGACTCGGCTTTCCGACCAGACGTTTGAAGACCGGCACGCCGCCGCGCATCGATCGCACGACGGTCGACTTCGACGCGATGGTGATGCAGGCGCCGAGCGAGACGCCGCTGCTTGTTTTCGTACACGAGCGAAGCAAAATTCAACGGTCCGCAAGTGCCGTGCTATATCACCGAAACCAACGAGCGCACGCACAAGCTCGTACGCGACAATCTGCTGTATTCGCCGCTCTATGGCCTCGATTTGATCGACGGCATCGGGCCGCGCTACTGCCCCTCGATCGAAGACAAAGTCGTCAAGTTCGCGCACAATCCGTCGCACCAACTCTTCATCGAACCCGAAGGCTGGCACGAGCCGACGCTCTACGTCGGCGGTTTCTCGACGTCGCTACCGGCCGAAGTGCAAATCGAAATGCTGCACACGCTGCCGGGACTCGAAGACTGCGTGATGTTGCGTGCCGGCTACGCGGTCGAGTACGACATGGTACCGCCGACCGAATTGCACGACACGCTCGAGACGCGGCGCTATCGCGGACTCTATCATTGCGGACAACTCAACGGCACGTCGGGCTACGAAGAGGCGGCTGCGCAAGGATTGATCGCCGGCATCAACGCAGCGCGCGCAGTGCAAGGCCACGAACCGTTGCGCCTGTCGCGTAGCGACGCATACATCGGGGTGTTGATCGACGATCTTGTCACCAAAGGCGTCGACGAGCCGTACCGCATGCTGACGTCGCGCGCCGAGCATCGCGTGATCTTGCGACACGACAACGCCGACACGCGACTGACGCCGATCGGTCGCGAGATCGGGCTGATCGATGATGCCGCGTGGGATGCGTTTGCTGCGCGGCAGGCGGCGCTGCACGACGCGATGTCGCACGCGGAACGCACGCGCCTCGCGACGGTGCGAATCAAGGACGAACACTTCGAGTCGGGTGCAACGCTGGCCGATGCACTGCGCCGTCCGACGCTGGAGTTTGGTGATATTGCAGAGCGCTTCGATCCACCGTTGGATCTGGGCGTGGGCGAGCGCGCGGCGATCGAGTTGAAGATCGCGGGTTACGTCCGCCGGCAAGAAATCGCGATCGAGCGCGCGGCCAAGACCGAGCGGGTGCTTATTCCGGTGAATTTTGACTATGCCGAAATTTCGGCACTCTCGCGCGAGGCCCGTGAGAAGTTGAGCGCGCAACGCCCACGCACGCTCGGCGCTGCGAGCCGGATTCCGGGCGTGACGCCCGCCGACGTTGCGATCGTGGGCCTGTTTATCGAACGTGAGCGAACCGCTTCGCGCGCTTCTTGAGGCCGGCGGGGCACCGCCGGAGCATCTCGAGCTGCTGGTGCGCTACGGGGATGCGGTCCTCGAAGCGAACCGCCAGTTCAACTTGACCGGCGCAAAAACGCCGGAGGAGTTCGCACCGCACATCCTCGACAGCTCTGACCGTGGCGCCGTACGTGCGCCGGTCGCTGGTCGACATCGGTTCGGGCGGCGGCCTACCCGCAATTCCACTCGCGATTGTCGCGGGTGTGCCCGTGGCGATGATCGAGACGACGGCGAAAAAGACGCGCTTTCTGACGGAATTGCTCGCGGATCTCCATCTGCAGGGCAAGGTCGTGACCGCGCGGGCCGAGGTCGCGGCGCACGATCCGTCGCTGCGCGAACGCTTCGAAACCGGGACGGCGCGCGCGGTCGCGAGCGCGCCGACGGTGGCCGAGCTGCTGCTGCCGTTTATCGCGGTCGGGGGTACGGCAGTGCTGCAGCGCGGGACGATGGACGAACGGGAGCGCAACGCGCTCGCCGATGCGGTGGTGATGCTTGGCGGTGTGGTCGAGAGCGAAACGCCGCTCGACGGCGAGCGCCGTCTCATCCTCGTGCGCAAGACCGCGCCCACCGCGGCGCGCTTTCCGCGTCGCGTCGGCATCCCGGAGAAGCGCCCCTTGTGCTCCTAGTCGCCTAGATCTCGTTTGAGCGACACGGCTTGAAGAAAGCCGCGGAGAATCGCGCCCGCAAAAGGTTCGTCCAGACCCATCCACTCGGGATGCCACTGCACGGCAGCGAGCCACGGCCGGCGCATCGGGCGCGTCCATTCGATCGCCTCGATCGTGCCGTCTACGTGCTTCGCGGCAATTTGCAACCCATGGCCAAGGCGGCCGACGGCCTGATGGTGTCTCGAGGTGACCAGACCGTCGTGCGTGCCCACCAGCAACGGCAGCGCCGCGTGCGGCTCGCAGCGAATCGCATGGCGCGCTTCATCGGACAGCTCGTGTGCGGGAAGATCCGGGATGTCCGGAATCAGCGTGCCGCCCTGGTAGACATTGAGCAGTTGCATGCCGCGGCAGATCGCGAGCATCGGTATTCGGCGCTCAAAAGCTTCATCGAGGATCGGCAGCTCGGCTTCATCGCGCCCGGAGAACGGCTTGCACAGACCCATCCGATCGTCGAAGCCGTAGTGGCGGGGTTCGACGTCGGCGCCGCCGGTGAGTATCAGTCCGTCCATGGTCTTGATCGCGACGGCGTCGGTTGGGCGATCCGGGCCGGCGAGCCAGAACGGCTGGGCGTCGATCCCGGCCTGCTCGGCTGCGGCCATCAGCGCGCCGACATAAAGGCGATACTGCGGGTCACCTTGATCGTAGCTCAGCCCGATCTTCACGCCGCCTCACGTTCGCTCGGCTGGTTCCGAAGGCATGTTCAGCGTGAAACAATCGGGTCGAATGTTTCACGATGAACATTTCTTGTTGCCGCGAGCGTCCTGGTAGGATAGAGGCGATGTACCAGCCTCACCCACTCGACGTCCAACTGGCCGGCGTGCTGCCGCCCGGATCGCTCTACGCGGTCGGTGGCCGCGTGCGCGACGAGGTGCGCAGTGCCCTCGACGGGCTGACCATCCCGGCAAAAGATTTGGACTACGTCGTGACCGGGGTCGGTCTCGACGAACTGACCGAACGCTTGGGCCGCCTCGGGCGGGTCGATCTCGTCGGGGCCGCGTTTGCCGTCGTCAAGCTGACGCTCGACGGCCACACCGTCGACGTCGCGCTGCCGCGTCGCGAGCGCTCGACCGGCCACGGCCATCGCGAATTCGAGGTCCAGAGCGGCCCCGAGATTCCGCTGCGCGACGACCTCGCACGCCGCGATTTCCGCATGAATATGATCGCGCGGGCGCTCCCCGGAGGAGAGCTGGTCGATCCCTACGGCGGTGAGGCCGATATCCACGCGCACCGGATCGACATCCTGACCCGGGCGACGTTCGAGGAAGATCCGCTGCGCATGCTGCGGGCGGCGCAGTTCGCGGCGCGCTTCGACTACGAGCTCACCGAGCAGACCCGCGCGGCGATGCGCGGCGCGGCGGAGCTGGTCACCACGGTTTCAGCCGAGCGCATTCACGACGAATTGCAGAAGCTCTTTGCGTTGGCGCCCAAGCCCTCGATCGGTCTGCGAATCCTCGCGGAGACCGGGATCCTCGAGCACATCTGGCCCGAGTTGCTCGAGGGGGTCGGCGTCGAGCAGAACGAGTGGCACGCCTACGACGTCTGGGAGCACAACCTCGTCACGCTCGACGCGACCCCACCGGGCGATGCAACCTTACGCCTCGCTGCCTTACTTCACGACGTTGGCAAGCCACGGACGAAGGACGGCCCGCATTTCTACCGCCACGAGCACGTCGGTGCAGAGATGGCGGTCGAGATGCTGCGCCGCTTGCGCTTTTCGACCGAGACGATCGACACGGTCGAGCACCTCGTACGCCAGCATATGTACGTCCAGGATCCGGCGCTGAGCGACGCCGCGGTGCGGCGCTTCATCCGGCGCATCGGCCCGGCGAATCTGCAGCGTCAGTTCGCGGTGCGGCGTGCCGACATCGTCGGTTCGGGTCTGCCCAAGCGCGACGACTCAAACGAGCGCTTTGAAGCTCGCGTCTGGGAAGAGGTGGAGCGCGAACCGCCCTTCACGGTTGCCGATCTCGCGCTCGACGGCGACGACGTGATTGCCGCGATGATTGCGCAGCATTGTCGTACCGCCGGACTACCGCGGCGACGCGCGCGTCGGCGCCGCGCTGCAGTGGTTGTTCGAGCAGGTCACCGACGACCCCGAGCGTAACGAGCGCGAGGTTCTCCTCGCATACTCGACGGCTATCTCGCCGTTCTTGACAGAGCCATCGGTTGAGTCGAATTATTGCTCTGGTAAATCAAAAAGGCGGCGTCGGAAAAAGCACGACGGCCGTCAATCTTGGCGCGGCGCTTGCCGTTGACGGGCGGCGCGTGCTGGTCGTCGATTGCGATCCGCAAGGCAACACGACGACCGGTTTCGGCATCGAAAAACACGGCTTGCAACGCGACGTTTACCACGTGCTGCTGCAGGAAGCGTCGATCGATGACGTAGCGGTGCCGACCGAAATCGACACGCTCACGCTCGTGCCCGCGACGATCAATCTCGCCGGCGCCGAGATCGAACTCGTCTCCGCGCTCTCGCGCGAAACGCGTTTGCGCCAAGCGCTCGCTGCCGATTGCCGATCGTTACGATTTCATCTTGATCGATTGCCCGCCGTCGCTCGGACTGCTTGACGATCAACGCGCTCACCGCCGCGGACGAAGCGATCATTCCGGTGCAAGCCGAATACTACGCGCTCGAAGGGCTCTCGCAACTCACCGCGGTCGTTCGTCGCGTGCGCGAAGCGCTCAATCCGACGCTGCACATCAGCGGCGTGCTGGTCACGATGTTCGACGGCCGCACGCGCCTCGCGATCGAAGTGCTCGACGAACTCGAAAAATTCTTCCCGCAGCAGATGTTCAAGACGCAGATCCCGCGCAACATTCGTCTCTCCGAAGCACCGTCGTACGGCAAACCGGTCATTCTCTTCGACGTGAAGAGTCGCGGCGCGCAAGCCTACATTTCGCTCGCGAAAGAACTGCTCGGAGCGCGACGCGTCGGCATGAGCCAACCCAAACGCGGCCTGGGCACGGGCTCGGCGCGTTGCTCGGCGATACGCCGGTGCCGACCTCGCCCGAAGCGCACGGCGTGCTGCGTGAGATTCCGGTCGCGCGCGATTACGCCCAATCCGTTCCAGCCGCGCAAGCATTTCGACGCGCGGCGCGCTCGACGATCTGCAGACCTCGATCGCGGAATACGGCGTGCTCGTGCCGATCATCGTGCGCAAGCGCGGTGACGAACTTCGAACTCGTCGCGGGCGAGCGCCGCTGGCGCGCCTGCGCGGCGCTGGAGCGCGCGACGATTCCCGCGATCGTGCGCGAGACCGACGACCGCGATTCGCTCGAGGTCGCGATCATCGAGAATCTCCAGCGCGAGAATCTCAATCCGATCGAAGAAGCCGCGGGCTTTGCGCAGCTGATCGACGAGTACGAGTTTACGCAGGAAGACGTCGCGCGGCGCGTCGGCAAGAGCCGCCCCGCGATCGCCAATGCGCTGCGCCTGCTCGCGCTGCCGGACGCGATCAAGGCGATGCTGGTCGACGGGCGGCTCACCGCCGGACACGGACGCGCGTTGCTCGCCGCGCCGGCGAGCAACGCGGCTCGCACTCGCGCAGCGTGCCGCGAGCGACGGTCTCTCGGTGCGCGCGCTCGAGAAGCTCACCGGCGCGGCAAACGCACGGCGACGCACGTCCGCGCGTGCGCGAACTCTCCGCCGACGAAGCGCAATTTCGAGTCGCGCTTACGCGAGCGCTTCGGTACGCACGTTGCGCTCGTGCGCAGCGGCAAAGGCGGCACGCATCGAATTGCGCTTCGCAAACGAGAGCGAGCTCCTGCGCCTCGGCGATCTGCTTGCTCGAATAATGGTTCCCTTTACGCGCATGTATCACGGTCGTGATGTTCGGTGCTGATCTGCTTCGTGCTGCTCGTGCCGATGGCGCTGCAGCGCCATCAACCGGCCATCGCCGTCGGCATCGCGGTGATCTTTGCGTGCTACCTCGTCGCGAATATCGTGCTATGGCGACGCATGAACACCGCGCGTAAGACGCGCGCGGCCGCGCCGCGCAACTGCACGGCATCTACGTGATCGTCAACGAAGACGCCGGCGCGCCCGCGCTCGCGCGAGGCGGTGCTCGAGAGCCGGTGTGACGAGTCGTGCAATACCGCGCGAAGAGCGGCATGCACGTGGGGCACCTGCGCAATTGCTGCGTCAATTCACACTGCGCAAACGACGCGCTGCTGATCGTCAACGACGATTGGCGTGCGGCGCTCGCCTTCGATTGCGACGGCGTGCATCTGGGCCCCGACGACGAGGGCTTTGCCGCGGTTGCATCGATGCGCGCGGCGTTCGGCGATCGGCTGATCGGCCTATCGTGCGGAACGGTCGATGAAGCGCGTTCGCTAACGCGCAGGATGTCGACTACATCGGTGTCGGCGCCGTCTATGCGACCGCATCGAAAACCGATGCCGGCGTCCCGATCGGCATCGATGGGTTGCGCACGATCGCCGCCGAGACGTTGGAATCCGGTCGCAGCGATCGGCGGCATCGGCCCCGCGCAGCTGGACGAAGTGCGCGCAACCGGCGTCGCGATGGCGGCGGTGATTTCGGCCGTTGCGGACGCAGTCGATCCGAAAGCCGCGGCGCAGGCGCTCGTGGAGCGATGGAATGCTGTCGGCGCGTGATTTCCCCGGAACGTTCCGCGTGCTCAAAGGCTTGCTCGTGCCGTACGCGCCGCGGTTGCACGCATCGCAGGATACGGACTCGTTCTACATGCTCGACGGCGAGTACGCGGCAGCGTTTAAGCGCACGATGTTCTTTGGCGGCGTGCAGATCCGGCGTGCCCACGTGAGCTTCCATCTCATGCCGGTCTATACCAATCCCGAATTGCTGAGTAGCGTGAGCGATGCGCTCAAGAAGCGCATGCAGGGCAAATCGTGCTTCAACTTCGTTCGTCCCGAGCGCGAGTTACTGGTCGAGCTCTCGGGCCTGGTCGATCGCGGATTTGCGCTCTACGAGGGCTTTGGGTGGGTGCGATGAGCGTGCTCTCGATCGGCACGACGCATCCGTGGAACGTCGCGGGCGTCGGGCTCGACATCCGCATCGGCGCGGAACTTGGCGCGCGCGTGCTGACCGTGGTCGCTGCGGTGAGCGCGCAGGATGCGCGTGGCGTGCATGCGCTCGAGATCCAGTCGCTGCAGACGATTGATGCGCAACTCAAAGCGATTCCCTGGGAGGTCGTGCGTGCGGTGCGCATCGGGGCACTCGGGGCGCCTGAGGTCGTGGCGCTCATAGCAAATCGGCTCGCGCCGCGTGACCTTCCGGTCGTCGTCGACCCGGTGCTCGGCGCGACTGGCGGCGGCGGCCTTGGCGGCGAGGAAACGCTGCGCGCGATCGGCGAGACCCTGGCGACCATGCCGCAGACGATCCTCACGCCGAACCTGGCCGAGGCGAGCGCGCTGCTCGGCCGCGACATCGGGCGCGCCGAACACCTCGGGGAGGCCGCAGCAGAACTGAGGAATCGTGGCGCGCGCGCAGTGCTCCTCAAGGGCGGCCATTTGGTTGGCGAGCCCTCCGATGCGCTCGCTGATGCCGACGGCCTCGAGATGTTTTCGGGGCAACGACTCGCCGTTGAGATGCGCGGTACGGGCTGTACGCTCGCGATGGCGCTGGCCTGCGCGCTCGCACGCGGCGACGGCTTGCGCGACGCGGTGCGCTTCGCGCGTGCGTTTGTGCGCGAGAAAATTGCACATGCGGTGCAAGTTGACGGCATCCGTGCGGCGTACTGAGCGCCGATGACTTCGACCGCGACCCTCGTTAAGCCGCGCGTGATGTCGGGGATGCGCCCGACCGGCGGCCTCCATCTCGGCCATCTCGTCGGCGTGCTCACGCAATGGGCAAATTTCTGCGATACGGCGGATGCCTTTTTTGAAATCGCCGATCTGCACGCCTATACTACCGGCTTCGAAGATCCGCAGGCGATTCGCGACGCGCGCAACGAGATGGTGGCGGTCTGGCTCGCCGCCGGCGTCGATCCGAGCAAGGCGACGATCTTTCTGCAGTCCGGCGTGCCGGAGATCATGGAACTGTACACGCTGCTCTCGATGATTACACCACTCTCGTGGCTCGAGCGCGTGCCGACGTTCAAGGGGCAGATCGAAGCCCTTGGTCAGCAGATTGCGACGATCGGTTTCCTTGGCTATCCGCTGCTGCAACTTTGCGATGTCGCGATCGTGCGCGGAGAGCAAGTGCCGGTCGGACGCGATCAGGTTGCGCACCTCGAGCTTGGTCGCGAAGTGGTGCGGCGCTTCAACTATCTGTACGGCAACGGGAGCGAGATTTTGGTCGAGCCGCATCCGACGCTGAGCGAGTTTCCCGAAGTGCCCGGTACCGACGGGCGCAAGATGTCGAAGTCGTACGACAACGCGATTCTGATCGCCGACGACGAAGACACGACGACCAAGAAAGTGCGCTCGATGATCACCGACCCGCAGAAGATTCGGCGCGACGACCCGGGGCATCCCGAAGTGTGTCCGGTCTTTGCGTTGTGGCGCTTCGTCAATCCGCTCAAGCTCGACATCATCGCGGCGGAGTGCCGGGCAGGCACCCTCGGGTGCGTGGATGATAAGACCGATTTCGCCGCGCAGCTCAACGAGTATCTTCATCCGGTGCGCGAGCGGCTGGCGACGTATCGCAGCGATCCGGCGCAAGTCGAGCGCATCATCGCCGAGGGCACCGCGCGCACGCGTGAGATCGCGGCATCGGTCATCGCCGACGTCAAGCGCGCGATGAAGTTGTTGTAGAAAACGAATAACCCCGGCGGGCCAGTATCCACCGGGGCTTCTCGTGTAGCAACGGGACTTCTTGGGTTTTCCCTGGCAACAGCATAATGAGCGAGATACCGAGCGATCATTAGATTGCGGTAAGAAGAAAACAGAAGGCCCGGCGCTTACTCACGCCGGGCCCTTTTCATCGGGAATCGTTATTCGTTTTCCCACTCTCATGATACCGCGATCGCCGCGAAGTTAAACCGGCGCATGATCCTTCGCTGGGTCCGAGGAACAGCGCACCTATGAAGCAGCGATTCATCGTTCTGGTCCTTGCCATTTCCGCATTGGTTGCCGCGACGGCAAAGACGCCTCCGACGATGACCCAGGTCCTCGCGACGCCGCTGCTCGCCCACGCGATCGTCGCCGGCGAAGTCTACGACCTCGATACGCACCGCGTGCTCTTCGTGCGTAACGGGCGGACATACATGGAAGCCGCGTCGACGACCAAGCTTCTTACCGAGGGGACGAGCCTCGCGTTGCTTGGACCGAATTTTCGCTGGACGACGCCGGTCTATCGCACCGGGCCGGTTGACACGAACGGCGTGCTGCACGGCGATCTCGTGCTCGTCGCAAGCGGCGACCCGAACATCTCGCAGCGCATTCAACCCGATGGCACGCTCGGTTTTGAGAACGAAGATCATGCCTACGACGGGTCGCCGCACACCAAAGCCGTCCCGGGCGATCCGTTGACCGTGCTGCGCCAACTCGCGACGCAAGTGCAGGCGAGCGGCATCAAGGCGATCGACGGTCGCGTCGTCGTTGACGCATCGCTCTTTGCAAGCCCCGGTCCCGAAGGGGGCACGGGCACGATGGTCTCGCCGATGATCCTCAACGACAACGTCGTCGATGTCACGATCTCCGCCGGCCCGCACGTCGGTGACGCAACCACGAGCACGGTATCGCCCTCGACGCCGTACGTGCAGTTCGTGAACAAGTCGACGACCGGAAAAGCCGGCAGCGAACCCTCGATCGACATGAGCAAGGACGTGACGCAGCCGGACGGGACGCACGTCGTCACGATCACCGGTGCGACGCCCTCCGGTCTGACGATTCTCTATGCGTATCGCGTGCCCAACCCCGACATCTTCGCGCAGATGGCGTTCGCCAATATCTTACAAAATCTACGCGTCGCGATCACGCCGCCGGCGAGCGCAGCGCCGTTCGATCCAAAAGTCGCGAAGGTAAACTACACGGTGACAGAATCTGGTCGCCTCGCACACGTCGCCGCCGCTCGCGCAAGATGTGCGCATCACGTTGAAGCTGAGCGATAACTTGCATGCCGCGATGGGCCCGTACACCTGGGCGGTACATCTTGCGCCGTCGCCGCATGCCGATCTGCTTGCGCAAGGATTCGCACTCGAGCACAAGATGCTGCACAATGCCGGACTCGACACCAACAGCGCGTCAATGACCGACGGGCTTGGCGTGTCGGCGTTCTTCACACCGGACTTTATGGTGCACTACCTCGCCTGGATTCACACGCAACCGTGGTACAACGACTTTCACAATGGCTTACCGATCCTGGGTGTTGACGGCACGCTTTTCAACATACAGAACGACTCGCCGGCGGCGGGCAAAGTCTTCGCGAAGACCGGCACATTCGGTACGGGAAATCAACTCAACGACAATGAGATGATCACTGCCAAAGGGCTTGCGGGCTACATGACAACGCGTAGCGGCCACCACGTCGCCTTCGCGTTCTACATCAATCGTACGCAAGGCAAGGGCAGCATTTACGACGCCAAGGACATCGCGCATACCAATGGCGAGTTGCTCGGCGCAATGGCAACGGCAGCATGGTTATCGCTGTAGCAGGGCGTGCTACGCCTTGAACTTCGGCAAGTACTCCTTAAGCTGGTGCAGCGCGTAGTCGATGTCGGCGAGCGACGTGGCATACGAGAAGCGCAGATAGCCCGCGCCGGCCGGGCCGAAGCTCGAACCGCCGCCGCACGCGACGCCCGCTTCCTCTAAGATAAAGCTCGCGAGTTTCTTGTCGTCCTTGGTGATTTGCGAGACGTTGGGGAACGCGTAGAACGCGCCTTCGGGCAGCGTGCAATGCACGCCGGGCAGTGCGTTGAGGCCGTTGACGAGCTTGTCGCGACGCTGGCGGAAGATGTCGTTCATCTCGCGCACTGCGGTGTCGGGTCCGAGCAGCGCTTCGATGCCCGCCTGTTGCACGAACGACGTTACGCAGCTAAACGTGTTGTTGTTGAAGAGCGTCACGGCTTTGCACAGATCTTCCGGCATGATCGCATAGCCCAGGCGCCAGCCGGTCATCGCGTAGGCTTTCGAGAAGCCGTCGACGATGATCGTGCGTTCTTGCATCCCTGGCAGCGACGCGATCGACACGAACTCGCTATCGAGGTAGAGGTTGCGGCTGTAGATTTCGTCGGCGATCACCAGGAAGTTGTGCTTCTGCGCAAGCTCGGCGATGCGTTCGAGATCGCTCTTGAGCAACACGCCGCCGGTCGGATTGTGCGGCGAGTTGATCATCACGGCTTTCGTCTTGTCCGACACACGCGCGGCGAGTTCGTCGAGATCCATGCGCCAGCCGCGCTCTTCGTGCAGCGGGATGCGCATGACGTTCGCCTGCAAGTAGCTCGATGCGGATGCGTACGCTGGGTACGCGGGATCGAAGTAGACGAACTCGTCGCCTGGATCGAGCATCGCGCGAGAGGATGTTCCAGATGATCGGCTTCGCGCCCGGCGAGATCGTCGACGTTGGCTGCAGTGTACGGCGTTGCCATCCTGCGAAAGCGTGACGCGTACTCGGCGACGATTTCGCGCAGTTCGCGCGTACCTTGCGACGGCGTGTAGTGCGTGTCGTGTGCCATGAGTGAATCGACGGCGGCACGCTTGATGTGGTCCGGCGTGTCGAAGTCGGGTTCGCCGATCTCCATGTGGACAACGCGCCGGCCTGTCGCTTCGATTTCGCGCGCGCGTTGCAAAATTTGGAACGCGTTCTCGGAGCCGAGGCGCGCGAGGGCGCGCGTAACAAACGATTTCTGAGTGGCGAGCATTTGGATTTTCCCCTCAAGGTAGCGTGCCACTCGCGGCGAACGTTCACCGCGTCATGCGCACCCTGTCTGAAGTTTTTGCGCCGGGAGCACCAACGTTACCGGAGGGGCTCCGGACGCTCGTCGTTTCGCCCGACCGCGAGTTGGAACCTGGAATGACGGTGCGCGCCACGTTCACGTTCCGCAATCAAGGCGGCGCACCGGCGACCGGCGTGCGCGTGCGCTTCAATCTTCCCGACGGCCTCGTCTATTTGGTCGGCACCGGGCAACTCGATGGCGCGAACCTCGACGACGAGCAAGGCAACTCGCCGTTGCTCTCGCGCAGCGGCGCGCACATCGGCGACGTCGACGCAGGCGAAGAGCGGCGCATCGAAATCTCCTACAGCGTCGCGGGTGCCATCGAGAACGGCACGATGATCGAGCTGCAGGCCGCGGTTGCTTCCTTTGAAGTGCCGCCGGTCGGCTCGAACATCATCCGCCTGATCGCGCGCAGCCGCCCGCAACTTCGAGAACACGCTGACCGGGATCACGATCGAGGCCCGCTCGGAGCCGGTCCCCGGGGCCGAGGCCCAGATCACGGTCCGCCTGCACAACGCCGGCGAGTCGAGCGCCCACGACGTGGTCGTGGTGGCCCCGATTCCCGAGCACACGCGCTACGTGCCGAACTCGGCCCGGGTCAACGGCCGCGAGATCGAACGCGACCTGGGTCACCCTTCGACCGCGTGCATGCGCCGATCGTCACCCCGGCCCTCGCTGCGAGCGCGACCTCGACGCTGGTCTACCGGGTTCGAGATCGACTCGCCCTTGCACGACGGCACGGCGATCGTCGCGCACGCGCATGTCGCGTCGCAAGAGACGCGCCGCGTTTGCGCTCGAGGCCGCGCCTCGCTGGTCGTCCGCTCGACGCCCGACTTCAACGACGATCGCACGACCTTCTCGGTCGAGCCGTCGCTACGACGTGCGTCCAGGCCAGCGCATCACGTGGCGCTCTCCGCGTTTAACGCCGGATCCGCAGCCGCCGAGAACGTTACCGCGCTCGCTCGAGTTGCCCGAGACGCTCGTACCGGTTCGCGGCGCGACCCAGATCGACGGTCGCCCGATCAACGGACGCGCGATCAAGGAGGCCAGAAAAAGGAGGCGCTGACGTTCGATCTGGGCCGCATCGATGCCGACGAGCGCGTCGAGCTCGTGTGCGAAGCGATCGTCGTCTCACCGTTGCCCGACAGTTCGACGATCGACGTCGCCGCGACGCTCTCGTGGGAACCGGCCGCGGCGACGATTCGCGGCGCCGCTTCGAACGCACCGTGGCGATTCACTCCGAGCCGTCGCTGCCGCAGCGCCGCAACGCGATCGCTCGTACGCAAGGCGAAGTCGTTAGACCCGGCGAGGAAGTCGAAGCGACGATCGTTGTCGCCAACGACGGCAGTACGCGCGCTACCGACGTGGTGCTGCATCTGCGCGATCGATCCCGCGCTCGACGACGTGCGCCTGTTCGAAAAGAACTCGCGCGTGGCAATCGACGGCGATACGATCGATATCGGCTCGATCGATCCGTTCGCCCAGCGCAAATTCATGCTGCGCGCGCGCGTGCGCTCGCCGTACGCGGATCGTAGCGAGGTGCGCGTCGGCGCGAGCGTGCATACGCGCGAGCTGGGCGAGACGCCGCTGGGTGAAGCGATCTGGCGCGTCGATTCGCATCCCGCGTTTTCGCCGCAAAGCTCGGACCTGCGGCTCGAAGGCGACGAAGTATTGCGACCCAATCAACTCGCCGACGTCGCGGTGCGCATTACCAACGTCGGCACCGACGTCGCGCACAATGTGCGCGTGCGTCTCTACGTTTCGCCCGAAGCGCGACTGGAAACGGTCGACGGGGCGATGCGCGAAAAATCGAAGCTGGTCTTCGGCGAGATCGGTCCGGGCGCGACGGCCGAAGCGCGCTTCGGTTTACGTCTCTTGCGCAGTTTGGCGCGCGAGTATCCGGTGACGGTCGACGGCGTGCTCACCGCCGATGCCATGCTACCGGTGCCGCTCGAGCGCTTGACGATTGCAACGACCGCTGAACCGGATTTCTCGGTCGGTACGCTGCGCAGCGAGCCGATCGACGTGGTCGACGTCGGCGAAACGATCGAATGGACGCTGCACGTGCGCAATGGCGGCGACGGCCCGGCGCGTCGCGTGCAAATCTTCTGCGCGCAACCCGTGTCGCTGATCTACGTCCCCAACTCGACGACCGTCAACGACGTACCGATTCGCGATGTCGGGGCACTCTCGGCGCTTGCGAGCGAACGTGGCATCGTGCTCAACGACGTCGATCCCGGTGTCGAAGCGACGATTCGCTTCCGCGACGTCGTGCACAACGGTTTGCCGGCCGGCGAAGTGATCACACGCACGGCAAACGTGCACTACGACGGCGAACGCAGCGACGAAATGCCGTCGAACGAACTTAAGGTGCGCGCGACCCCGGTGTTCGCCAACGCGATTCCCGGGTTGCCGTTCGGACTCGACGGGATGGTTGGTCCGTCATTCGGTGGGCAGCGTATGCTCACCGAAGATCGCTTCATGGAATTACCGCCCGCAACGCCCGTTGCCGGGAACGGCGACGCGACCGGGCGCAGTATCGTCGGCACAGACTATCCAGCGCTTGTGGCCGCGAGCAACGGCGACGCCGTCGACGGCACGCTCGTCGGCGACCGCGTCGTGGGCGTCGCGGTGACGTTTACCGCCGAGCGCCACGCGCGCGTGCTCCGCTTCTTAGATGAAGCGCGTTTCGACGGCTTGATCACGCATCTGTTCGCAATGCGTGCCTTCTTCCCCGAAGCGATCGGCGATACGCACGTCGGCGCGGTGGCCTCGATGCGGGAGATGCTGCGCGACGAGACCGATCGTTTGTTCATCAAGTTGCGTCTCTCGAGTTACGTCATTGCCCCGCGCGACATCGAGACGCCGTCGATGCGGGCGACGCTCGAGCGGCTGCTGCACGACGTGCACGACGCGCGCGGCACGCCGGCGGAGACGCCGGGCGCGACCGTGGTTTTGCGTGGGAATTACGATCCGCAGGTGATTGCGGAATTGGGCGATCGTTTGGGCGACACCGAGCTTGCAAGCGCATTGCCGTGGGCAATCCTCGCGCGCTTTTTGCCCGATGGCAGCGCACAATTCGCGCACTACCGCGGCATGCTGGTCGCACGGCTCGACAGCTTCGCGGATGCCGACAGCGCGGAGTTTCTCGATGCGTTGCAACGCAAACGCGACGTCGCGCTCGATGCGGCACTTGACGTGGTGCGGACCTCGCTGCACGCAAACGTCGTCTAAACGCGCGTGACGTTGATCGCGGTAGCGGCACTGCTGGCGTTAGTCGCCGGGATCTTGATCGGCCTCTACGCGTGGCTTGCGCCGCGGCGCGCTGCATCGCAAAGCGTTGCGCGTGACGGACCGCCCTTGCAAGCGACGACGGCGTGGACCAACGAAGCCGGCGCAGAGTTTGCCGGACTTTCGGAATCCGCGCGTTGCGATTTGATCTTTGCGGTCGCGGCGCTCGAAGACGAGCGTTCGCAGAACTTGCTCGAGTATGCGCTCAACGATCCGGCGGAGCCGGTCTCGCTCGCCGCGGCGCACGCCCTCGCGGGGCATGGCCGCCGGGCACTGGTCGACGCGTTCCTCTCGAGCCACCCCGGAGCGCGTGCGGACCGGATCGCGCAGGCGTTGGCTCTCTTGGACTAGTAAGGGAAGCACGTGGCATCGACGTCCTTGACCGGGATCTTCGCGCCGGGATCACCCGCTTTGGTCGAGAGTCTTCGGACACTCGTACTCGAGCCGAGCCGCGCAGTCGCGCCAGGCGAAACGATTCGCGTCCACTTTTCTTTTTCGAATCTTGGCGGTGCGGCGGCAACCGGCGTGCGCGTGCGCTTCGCGCATCCGCAGGGCGTCGATCATCTCGCCGGCGGCGACACGGTCGACGATGCCGCACTTTCCGAGGGGTCGTTCGTCGATCCCAGCGGTGCACCGATCGGCGATCTCGAGCCCAACGGGTTGCGTCGCGTCGTGTGCGTCTTTCGCGTCAACAGTACGATCGAAGACGGCAGCGAGCTTGTCTTCCAAGCCGCGCTCGTTACCGATCAAACGCCGCTCGTAGCTTCGAACATCGAGCGGCTTTTTGTTCGCAGCCGTCCCGAACTGCAAAACAGCGCAACGTTCGTGACGATCGCTGCGCCCAGTGCTCCGCGCCCGAGCGACGCGATTACCGTGCGCGCTGTGGTGCGCAATACCGGTAGTTCCAGTGCGCACGACGTCATCGTCGTGCTGCCCGCACCCGATCACACAACGTACGTTGCACGCAGCGCACGCATCGACGGCCGCATCGTGGCCGGAACCGAGGGCGAAGCCTTCGACTACGACAGCTCAGCGGTCGTAAGCGAACGTCTCCAGCCGGCGCAGTCAGTGGTTATCGAGTATCAAGCGACGGTTGACTCGCCGCTCGGCGACGGGACGCGCATCAAAGCGTTCGGCACCGTCGGCTCGCGCGAAACATCGGAGTTCTCAATCACGTCGGCCGAGATCGTCGTCAACTCGCCGGTCGACTTCGAGGGCGAAGAGACCGGACTGACCGTTATTAGCGACGACGTGGTCACGCCCGGCATGCGCGTGCCGATGATCCTGCGCGCGTTGAACACGGGTACGGGTATCGCCGAGCGCGTGCAGATCGCGTTCACCTTGCCCCCCGGACTGATCTATGCGCCGGGCACCGCGCACGTTGACGGACAGCCGGTCAGCGATGACGCGATCGCCAACCTGACGTTCTCCCTCGGATCGCTTGCGGCCGGACACATGGTCGAGGCCGGTATTTCGGCCACCGTTGCGGTTCCCACGACCGCTGATACGGCGTTGCCGATCGACGCTTCCTTACGTTGGAGAGGAGCCGAGCGGACCTTCGCCCGGCGTCTGCAAGTCCGCGTGGCTCCGCGCTTCAGCCGGGCCCGCAACTACGTCGAATCTGACCGTGGCGTTGCGCAGGCGCGCGAAGAGCTTGCGTTCACCGTGCACGTCTTCAACGATGGCACGGCACCCGAATCCGACGTGCGCCTGCGGCTCATTCCGGGTTTGTATCTCGAGGATCTGCGCATCGGCGAGACCGCCGACGACACGATTCCGTACGAGATACCGATTGCACTCGGCTTCGTGCATCCGCATCAAGAGCGCGTCTTTACCGTCGTAACGACGATTGCGTCGCGTATTCCGGATCGTTCGTCGGTCACGCTCGGCGCAGTGCTCGAGCACGGCGGCGGTGCCATCGATCTCGGCACGGCTACTACCGTCGTGCGTTCGCGGCCGACGGTTGAGAGCGTTGCATGGGAATTGGTCTCGCACGAGCCGTTGCGTCCAGGGCGCACCGTCGATGCGATCGTGCGCGTGGTCAACTCCGGTTCAGATGTCTTGCGCGATGCGCGCGTGTCCTTGACGCTGCCGCCCGAGCTTGCGATCGAACGCGCGGTCGATGCACGGCGTGACCGCGAGGGTCTTGTTTTCGCGGACATTCCGGCTGAGACAACCCTTGAATCGCGCATCACGTTGCGTTTGCTGCGCGCGGTGAACGCCAATCGCACGCTCACGCTCGAAGGCTGGCTGCACGCGAAAGGCATCAGCCCGGTGCAATTTGCGCCGCTCGACGTCACAACGTTCGCGCAGGCGCAGTTCGCACACACCGCGCAGATCCTGGCGATTCCCTCGGAAAACGTCAATGCGGGCGAACGTCTCTATTACGAAATTCGCTTGCGCAATGACGGCGATGGTCCGGCCGACCGCTTGACCCTGCGTGTCGTCGCGACCAATCTTGCGGTGTACATGCCCGCGTCGACGACGATCAATGGCGTTACCGTACCCGACGACGCCGGTGCATCGCAGTTGTGGTCGGCGCGCGGGCTCGTGCTGGCCGATGTCAATCCCAATGTCGATCTGCGCATTCGCTGGGAGATGATGGTGATGGCGCCGCTCGGTGCCGGCACCGCGCTCGATACGCGTGCGATTCTCGAATGGGGCGAAGGCACGACGTTTGCCGTCGCGGCGCCGACCGTGCGCGTGCAGGCGCAACCGAGCCTGAGCGAATCGACGGCCGGCACACCGATCTCAATTGCGCGCGTCTTTCCGGTTGAAGAGCGCATCGTCGAGCCGCCGCCGCTTCCCGAACCCGAACCAACCGTGGAAGCGCCGACGATCGTTCCGGCAGCGCAAGCGCCGCCGCGTGCGATCACCGAACTGGTCGAAACGATCACCGCTGCGCAACCGTTCGAGACGCCCGTACCTAGCGCAACTCAGAGAGAGCGAGTCGAGACGCCGGTTCTTTATGTCGACTTTACGGCCGAGCGTCTGGGCAATACGCTACGCATGCTCGAACGCAGCAACACCGCGGGCGGACTCGTGCAGCATCTCTTCGCGCTGCGCCTGCTCTTTCCCGAACATGCACAAGGCGCGCCAGCGGGCGTCGACGGCACGTTTGCAAGTGCAAGCCGGGCGCTGCGCGCGCCGCTCGAAAAGCTCTTCGTGCGTTTGAAGATGCCGCGTCTCACAATTACCGGCAAGGACCTCGAGGATCGCGAGAGTCGCGATGCACTGCGTGACGTCGTTGAGAGTTTGAGTTTCGCGCCTACGACGTCGCCACAGGCACCGAGCGACGGCGTCGTACGCGTCGTTGGCCAAATCGAAGTCGACGTCGTCACTGCGCTGCTCCCCGAGCTTGAATCGGCACCGCTCGGTGCGGTGACGCCGTGGCTGATCAACGCACAGTTGCTCGGTACTACGGTCTATCACGGGCGCGAACGCGCCGATGCGCTCGAGAGCTATCGTACCGACGTGCTGCACGTGCTCTCGGTCCTGAGCGAACTCCCGATCGAAGAGTTTCACCGCGTGCTCACCTCGAGCGTGAACCGGACGCTCGACGAGTCGCTCGCGCAAGCGGTCGAATCGCTGCGCGGCGCCGCGCAGATTGCACTCGAATAGAGCACTCCTGATCCTTCTCGTTGGGCTCTTTGTTGTGGGCGCGATTTTCTTTGCGGTCGGAACGCTGCTCGTACGTCGCGAACGTCTCGCGCGCGAAGACGCAACGCCGGTTTTCAGTCAAGAGGATCGCTTCGATACGATCGAGCGGCTAGTTATCGTCGGGCAGCCGTGGTGCGTCGACGAACTGCGTGCGATCCGTGACAAGGATCCCGATCCGCTGGTGCGGGATGCAGCCGAATCTGCGCTGCTGGTGATTGCGTCGCGGTCCTAACGCACAAAAACTACGGCGAGTACGCCGGGCTCTTGTTGAAATACTTGACCAGGATGTCGCGCGCGATCGGTGCTGCGACGGTCGCGCCGTAGCCGCCGCTGCGATCGACGAACACCGCCATCGCGACCTTGGGATGATCCGACGGCGCCCAGGCGATGAACCACGTCGTGTTTGCGCCGGAGCCGTTGCCGGTTTCGGCCGTTCCGGTCTTGCCCGAAAACGGCAAGCCGGCAATTTTTAGTCCCTGGGCGGTACCGCCGGGATCGGTGACTTTGCCCATTCCTTCGCGCACGAGTGCAAGCGCCTCTTGCGTCGCCGGCACTTGGCGAATCACTTCGGGTGCGAATGTTTTGATCACGGTGCCGTTCGGCGTGCGAATTTGGCGAACGACCTGCGGACGGTAGAGTGTGCCGCCGTTGATGACTGCCGACGCGATGTCGGCCATCTGTAACGGCGTTGCTTGCATTGCACCTTGCCCGATGCCGAGCATACACGTTTCGCTCGGCTCCATCGGCACGCCGTAGACTTTCATCTCCCACGCGTTGGTCGGCCAGTTGCCGGCGTTCTCACCCGGAAGATCGATACCGGTTTTTGTGCCGACGCCGAAGAGATGCGCCCACTTCGAGAGACGATCGTAGCCGAGCCGCCACGCCATTTGATAGAAGAAGCCGTCGGATGATGCGGCCAGTGCGGGAACAAAGGTCGTGTTGCCGAGGCCGCCGGACGCGATATCGCGCGCGAGGTAACCGCCGCAATTCCACGCGCCGCTGTCATAGACGACTTCCTTCGGTTTGACCAAACCTTCGGTCAGCACACCGCTGCCGGTAACCATCTTGAACGTCGAGCCGGTCGGCGTTGCCGCACCGATTGCATTGTTGAAGAGCGGGTCGGACGGATCGAGCAGATAGTGCGCCACGCGCGCGTCATCGGCAGCGAAGTCGTTCGGGTCGTACGACGGATAACTCGCCATCGCAAGCACGCCGCCGGTCCACGGATCGAGCGACGACGACGGCGCCGGCCAGTTTGTGACCGTGCGCCCACTTGGCGATGCCGTCATCGAGTGCTTTCTGCACGATCGCCTGGAGACGGCCGTCGACGTTGGTTACCAACGTGTCGCCCGGAATCGCGGCCTTCGATGGAAGTTTGATGCTCGGTACGACGTGCTCTTGCGCGTCGACCACGACGCGCTGGCCGCCGGCCACCCCGCGTAAGTAACGATCGTAGACGTATTCGAGCCCGTCTTTCCCGACGACGTCGTTGGGCGAATAGCCTTCGTGCTTGCGTTTGTTGTACTCGTTCTCGCTGATCTGCCCGACGTAGCCGAAGAGCGCGGCGCCGGTTGGTCCGAGCGGGTAGTCGCGGATCGCTTGCACTTCGAGATCGACGCCCGGGAGGTCGTCGAGAAATTCCGAGAGACGCGCGACTTTGGCGACCGGCAGATCGCTCGCAAGCACGACCGGCCCGTAGGGTTCGTAGGTCTGCACCTGCGCGAAGTCCACGTAGTTGACGCCACGGTGATGCAGTAGGCGGTAGCGCAGCTTCACCGGATCGACCCCGATCGTGCGCGCGAGCGTCGCCAGTTCACCGTCGATATCGGTCACTTCGGAGGGGATCAGGCCAACGACGAACGATGGACGGCTGCGCACGAGCACGTGTCCGCTGTCGTCGTAAATCATGCCGCGCGGGGCTGCCACTTCGATGAGACGTACTTGATTTTCGAGCGCAGCAGCGCGGTAGCGTTCGCCCTGCACGAGCTGCACCTGCACCAGTTGTACGAGCAGCCCAATGATCGCGAGCGCAATCGCCGCAATGAATCCGGCGATGCGCCACGGCGAGCGTTCCCAAGAGATGCGCGGCGCGCGACGACGATCGATGATCATGCGTACCGTGAATCGAAGCGGCGCGAGATGAGCATGATGAGCATCATCACGAGCGCATTGAGCAGCGCTTCAAAGAGCGCTTCGTGGAAGTGGATCATACCGAGGCCGCTCGGATAGCCTTCGAAGCCCATCGTGACCCAAAAGATCATCTGGCGCACGAGCGTTGCAGCGAACGCGAAGGTGGCGACAAGCGGAATTGAATCGGCGAAGAAGCCGCGCGAGATGAAGCTCGCGACCAGCGCAACGAGGGTGGTTGAAATCGTCCACGCGCCGCCGGTGTGATAACTCAGGAGATCTTCGAAGATTCCTCCGGCGCAGCCGTAGGCCGCGGCGCGCCACGGCTCGACGCGGATTGCATACCAGACCACCGCAACGAGCACAAAGCTCGGGCCGACATTGCGAATGACCAGCAGGTGTGCGACGCATACTTGTGCGAGCAGCGCGAGCGCAAGCCACGCGGCCGAAACGTACCACGCCGGCGCAGTGATCCGCGCGATATGTATTTTATTGCGGGACGACGACAACGCGATCGAGGCTGCCGAGATTCACGGCAGGGCGCAGGACGGCGGTTTGATAGAGCACCGCGTCACCGCGCTCGATGGCAACAATCGTCCCAACCGGAATCCCCGAACGAAACGATCGACCCGCGCCGGTGACGATGACGTCGCCAACTTTGATTGGCGCATCCTGTGGAATGTACTCGACGCGCACGCTCGAGAGATTGCCGCGCGCGATGCCCCAGTAGCGTCCGTGACGCGTCACCGCCGGAAGGCGGCTCGTGTAGTCGGTGATCAATACGACGTCGCTCGAGAAGGGCCCGACCGCATCCACGCGACCGACGATGCCGCCCGCTGCGATCACACCGTCATCTTTTTTCACGCCGGCATTCGCTCCGCGATCGATCGTGACGGTGCGCGAATCGTTCTCCGGCGGAAAGCCGACGACGCGCGCTTCGATGCCACTTGGATAGATGTCGACCGCAGGCTGCACGCTAACCTCGGCCGCGTATTGCGAAGTAAGTTCATGCAAGCGCGCGTTGTCGGCTGCGAGCACGCGGTTCTCGTCGCGCAACCGGGCGTTCTCTTTTGCGAGTGACGGCAGCGCGGCGACGTTAGATGCACCGCCCCGCACGCCGTCGACGACGAACGACGACGCGCTTTGCGCAAACGAAACGAGGGACGTTGCGAATATCGTTAGCGGACTGCTGGTGCCGGAGCGTTCGGCGTTGATTTGGACGAGCGCAAGCGTCGCCGCCACGATGATGACGGCAATTAACGCGAATAGTTTTCGCTCGTCGCGATAAGTAAAGATGGCCGGCTCCCGAAAAAGGCCTATTCGTTGAGGGTTTGGTTCGCCACCGGTATGGCAAAACCCAACTGCCGTAACGCACGAATGAAGCGGGCAAGCGGGAAGCCCATGACGGTGTAAAAATCGCCGTCGATCGACGCGACGAGCGATGCGGCGAGACCCTGAATGCCATAGGCACCGGCCTTATCCATCGGTTCGCCGGTCGCCACGTACGCCGCAATTTCATCGTCGTCGAGCGGATAGAAGCGGACATCCGTCGTCGACACATCCTGGTAGAGTTTACTGCGGCCCGGGAGGGCGATCGCAAAGGCGGTGTGCACTTGGTGCCCGCGGCCGGAGAGCGTGCGCAACATCTGGTGGGCTTGCGTGGCATCGAGCGGTTTGCCGAGGGCCCGCCCGTCCACGTCGACGACGGTATCGGCCGCGACGATGACCTCATCTGGGAAGCGTGCGCGCACCTCGTGCGCCTTGGCCGCCGCGTGACGGATTGCAAGCTCCCGCGGCGTCACCGCCGGATCGTCCGGCTCCCCATAGCCGCTGGGTTCCACGCGCACTGCAAAGCCGAGCGATCGCAAGAGCTCGAGGCGGCGCGGGGAGGCGCTTGCGAGTACGACGCGTTCGAGAACCACCCTGGTAGGATGATTGTAATATGCGAGTCGGACCTGCCGATATTGCGAGGACCACTCGATGATCATGCGACGCGGCGTTTCCCTGAGCAGGTTGGTCGAGATCTTAGGCGAGCCGGCTCATAAAGATGGTGCCAGGATGGAGCTTTACCGCATCAGCGCCGTGATGTGGCCCTGCGCTAGCGAGCAGAATATGCAGGCGTGCAGCGCAAGCAAGTTTATTCCGCTCGATGGTGAGGAATTTCCAGACGGGAATTGGATGATTCAGCCGTGCGCCGTCCATGCCGACCTCTTCGACGAATATCCGCTGGTTGAAGTCGGCGATCCCGTCGACGTCGACTACGGCTAGAACCTATTGGTAGAACTTGCCGCCGGCCTCGACGTAGCCCGAAACGTGGCGGCCGCGCGGATCGTGATGCGTCCAGTGAATCACGCCGCCGCCGTCATCTTCGAACTGGCCCTTTACGGTAACGACCTCGCCCATTTGGAGCGGGACGGGCCCCGTGATATCGACGTTGGTCTCGACGCGCACCAGCAGATCGCAGTCCGCGCTGAGCTTGAGCAAGAAGCCCTCATGCTCGCCGCTCGGGCCGTTGTGCGTGCCGAGTGTGCCGAGCACGGTGCCCCGACCGATGACCTCGACGCCACTTGCACCACCAGAATAGAGCGCGCAGACCTGCGCGTTATTCGGTTGCTCGGCTGTCCCGCCGCCGCACGCGCTGCAACACAGCGCGAGCGCGAATGCTAGCGTTCGATGCCGTAGAGATTGTGTGCGACGATGTACTGCCATACTGCTTCGGGTACGAGATAGCGTACACTGCGTCCCTGCGAAAGCAATGAACGCACGAGGGTCGCGGATTCGGTAAGCTCGGGCATGTTCAACGTGGCAATGCGATCGCGCAGCCCTTTGGGCACGGCCGCGATCACGCGCTGCAACGCGTCCGGGCGAACGCCGATGCGCGGCGCGATGACGAATCGCTCGAGTTGCTCGAGCACCTCGTCGAAACGCTCCCACGTTGAATTGGCAAGCGAGTCTGCGCCGATGATGAAAGTGAAGCCGGCTTTCGGATATTTCCTCTTAAGCAGCGGGATGAGGTCAGCGGTATAGCCGGTCGCCTCCTCGCGCAGATCGCTTTCATCGAGCGCAAAGCCGGTATTACCTTCGATTGCGGCCAGGAGCATTGCGACGCGATGTGCAGCATCGGCTTGCGCATCGTCGCGGTAGTGCTTCTTTTCCCGGGTTGGGACGAACAGCACGCGATCGAGATTTTCCAACAGCCGGGCGGATTCGGCTAAGAAAAGATGCGCGTTGTGCACGGGATCGAACGTGCCGCCGAAAATGCCGATTCTCAAGAGTAGGTAAACTCGTACGGACCTATGCGCACGCTATCCCCTTCCACTGCGCCGAGTTCGCGCAATTTTTTCTCGACCCCGATCTTCGCGAGCGCCCGCTCGAAACGCGCGAGTCCCTCATCCGAATCGAAGTTCGTGACGGAAGCGAGGCGCTCAACGCGCTGCCCGGTGATCACAAACGTACCTTCAGCGTCGCGTTCGATCGCAAAGGCTTCGTTCGGCACGAGTTCGATGTGTGCCGGCGCGGGCGTGACGATTTCGGGAAGCGGCGTCTCTTTGATCGTTTTCCAAATCGCGTAGACCAGCTCTTGTACGCCTTCGCGCGTCGCCGAACTGATGCCGCGCGCATCAGGAAACTGCTCGCGTAACTCGCGCAAGCGCTCTTGTGCGTCGGGAAGATCGAGTTTGCTTACGATGAGCAGCGTCGGCTTCTCGACGAGCGCGGGATTCCACGCGCTCAACTCGTGTTCGATCGTCGCCTTGTCGAGCAGCATGTCCTCGAGCGACTTCGCGCCGTCGAGCAAATGCACGAGTGCGCGCGTGCGTTCGATGTGCCGAAGAAATTGATCGCCGAGGCCGGCGCCTTCGTGCGCGCCTTCGATCAATCCGGGCACGTCGACCATCACGAACGACTCTTCATCGGAGACGCGCACGACGCCGAGCTGCGGCTCGATCGTGGTAAACGGATAGTCCGCGATCTTCGGGCGCGCTGCGGAAACGACTGAGAGCAGCGTCGACTTGCCGGCATTCGGCACGCCGATCACGCCACAATCGGCGAGCAATTTCAATTCGAGGCGTAGCGCGCAATGCTCGCCCGGTTCGCCGTTATAGGCGATGCGCGGCGCTTGCCGCGTGCTCGTTGCGAAATGTTGATTGCCGAGGCCGCCCTTGCCGCCGCGCGCGACCTGCACGCGTTCACCGTCGTGTGCGAGATCGTGCAAAAATGTCTCGGGCTTGCCTTCGAAAGCGCGGAAGACGAGCGTGCCGATCGGAACGCGAATGACGAGATCCGGACCGCTGCGCCCGGATTTATTCGACTGGCCGCCGGCGTTGCCGGATTCCGCGTTGAACTGGCGCTTATAACGAAATTCGACGAGCGTCGAAAGCTCGGCCGTTGCCTCGAGGAAGATGCTGCCGCCCGTACCGCCGTCACCGCCCGCTGGGCCGCCTTTGGGCACGTACTTCTCGCGACGCCATGCAACAATACCGTCGCCGCCGTTTCCAGCTGCTACGGTTATTGCGGCTTCGTCAATAAATTGCAGTGTATGTTTTAGGCAGCAGAAGCCGGACGCACGTTGATGTGCTGCCGGTTACGGCGCGTCGAGAATTCGACGGTGCCCTCGATCAACGCAAAGAGCGTGTGATCTTTGCCCATCCCGACGTTCTCGCCAGGATAGAACTTTGTGCCGCGCTGACGCACGAGGATATTGCCCGCGAGCACTTGCTCGCCGCCGAAGCGCTTCACACCCAGACGTTGGGCATTGGAGTCGCGCCCGTTGCGGGTAGAGCCGGCGCCCTTCTTGGACGCGAAAAGCTGCAGGTTGAACTGGAACATAGCCGGAGGAGTATAGCAAAGGGCCCGAAGGCTTGGCAAGGACTCGTTCCGGGTATCTTCTGATTAGCCATGTTTATCCAACCCGTCGTCCCGGCGGCCGAGACGATCACCCTTCCGGCGGCCCACGCCGTGAGCCCGGTCGCCCAACTCGCCCGTGCTACGCCGGAGACCCCCGTGGCTAAAGGCAATCTGAGCCAGGTCGCCGCTCCGGTGTACGAGGCGTTGCAATCGGCAGCCGCCTTGCCGCCGTCGCCCAATCCCACGTTCATCCCCCCGGCGACCGGGAATGCGCTTCGGCTCTACGCCGCAGTTCAAGCGCTCGCGGCCGAGCGGGTCTATCCCGCCCCCGTCTTTTCGTTCCGCGCTTGAACTAGGTCGCGTGCGGGGCTGGGTGGTGTGACGGCTGCGGCCGCCCGCCGTTGCTGCACGGATTCCCGTGGTTGCCGTTACTGAAATGGTGGCCCTGGGCCACGCCACGCTGGCTGCCGCCCGAGAAGCGATTATTGCAATTAAACGGATACGGGTAGTAGTAGCCGTCGTAGTAGAGTGGCTGCGGCGTGATGATCGGCACGGGCTCGGTTGGCCCAGCGTGGTTGGTCGAGAACGTCTGCTGCTGCGCACCCGCTCCAGCGGTTAGTGCCGCGGCGAGCGCGAGAAGGGCGAGGATCGGGGCGAGGGCTTTCACGCCTCCCTTCTTCGGAGGAGGGTGACCGCGGTCCCGGCCGTAACTGTGAGGCGTTTTGAGCAAAAGACGCGTCGTCGTCACGGGCATGGGTGCCGTGACCCCCTTAGGAAACAGCCGCGAAGAATTCTGGCGTCGCCTGGTTGCCGGCGAGTCGGGCGTTGGACCCATCACGGTCTTCGATGCCAGCGCCTTTACCACGCGGATCGCCGCCGAGGTCAAGGATTTCAATCCGGAGGAACTGGTCGGTAAGAAGCTTTCGCGCCGGATGGACCGCTTCGCCCAGTACGCGTTCGTCGCGGCGAAGGAAGCGATCGAAGATGCCAAGCTGCCCGACGATGAGGCCTTCAAGAACCAAGTCGGCGCGGTGACCGGAAGCGGTATCGGCGGAATACAAACGTTTTGGTACGAGTCGGTCAAGGCGCAGCAGGTCGGAAATTGGACCAAGGCGTCGCCGTTTTTCATTCCGATGCTGATGTCGAACGCTGCGCCGGCACACATCTCGATGGCTTATGGATTTAAGGGTCCCGTCTTTTCGGCGTCCAGCGCGTGCGCATCGGCTAACGATGCGCTCTGCACGGCATACAATTTGGTTGCGTACGGCGATGCGCTTGCGATTATCACCGGCGGCAGCGAAGCGTGTATCTCGCCGCTCGCAGTCGGCGGTTTCTGCTCGATGAAAGCGATGACGACGCGCAACGACGAGCCCACCAAGGCTTCGCGTCCGTTCGATAAAGAACGCGACGGTTTCGTACTCGGCGAAGGCGCGGGCATTTTGATTTTCGAGGAATACGAGCACGCCAAGGCGCGCGGCGCGAAGATCTATTGCGAAGTGCTCGGCTACGGCCAATCCGCCGACGCGTACGATCTGGTTGCCGTCGATCCTGACGGTAGCGGCGTGGCGCTTGCATTCGATCGCGCGTTCAAATCGGCCGGCATTTCGTCGAGCGAGGTCGATTACATCAACGCGCACGGTACGTCGACTCCGATCGGCGATCCGGCCGAATCGAAAGCGATCGAGAAAGCCTTCGGCGAGCACGCGAAAGAGATCGGCGTCAGCTCGACCAAATCGATGCATGGACACGCACTCGGCGGTGCCGGCGGCCTCGAAGGTGTTGCGACCGTCATGTCCGTCTTGACCGACATCATGCCGCCGACGATCAACTACGAATTCCCCGACCCCGAGTGCACGCTCGACTACGTGCCCAACGTCGCACGGAAGGCACCGGTGAACGTCGCGCTCTCGAACTCGTTCGGGTTCGGCGGCCACAACAGCGTGATCGTCTTCGGAAAGGTTCGCTAACGCGAACACGCGATGGCCGGTGAGAATCGTAGACGGCGTTTGCGGGCGCTGCTCGCTCGTGCGGGCGTGCGCATCGCCGGCGACATCACGTTGATCGAGCAGGCGTTCGTGCACGAGAGCTCCACCAAAGAAGGCGGCGGCCCGTCGAACGAGCGGATGGAATTTCTCGGCGACTCGGTGCTCGGTGCGGTCACGGCGCGTTGGCTCTTCGAGCACTTCCCCGACGAGCCCGAGGGGCGCCTTACCGTTCGCAAGGCCGCAATCGTCAACGACGCGCAACTCGCACAGAGCGCGCGCCGCCTCGGCTTTTCGGAGCTGGTTGCGCTCGGCACCGGCATGCGCAATACCGGCGGCACCGACAATACGTCGATCCTCGCCGATGCGTTCGAGGCCTTCATCGGGGCGCTCACCTTGCGCTATGGGATCACGAAAGCGCGTACGTTCGTGGTTCGCGAGCACATCGAAGCGCTCGATCACGCGTCCGACGCGCTGCTCGATGCCAAGACGCGCCTGCAGCACTACGCGCAGGAGCACCTCTCCGCGACGCCCATCTACCACGAGCGCAGCGACGGCACCGCACAGCGGCCGCACTTCCACTCGACCGTGCAGGTGAAGGGCAAGACGTTGGGAACCGGGAGCGGGCCATCGAAGAAAGCCGCACAGCAGGCTGCGGCAAGCGCAGCTCTAGCCTCATTATTGCCCTCGGAATGAACGCATGCATTTAAAGAAGATCAAGGCCTTCGGTTTCAAGACATTCGCGGAAGCGACCACGCTCGATTTCGACAGCGGCATCACCGCGATCGTCGGCCCGAACGGGTCGGGCAAGTCGAATATGGTCGACGCGTTTCGCTGGGTGCTGGGCGAGACGTCGAGCCGCAGTCTGCGCTCGGCAAACTCGAGGACGTGATCTTCGCCGGCAACGAGAAGCGCAAGCCGCTCGGCATGACCGAAGTCTCGCTGACGTTCGACAACACGTCGGGCCGGCTTCCGATCGAATTCAGCGAAGTCGAGATCACGCGCCGCGCCTATCGCGCGGGCGACAGCGAGTACTTCATCAATCGCAACCAGGTGCGCTTGCGCGACATCGTCGAGTTGCTGATGGGGACGGGCCTCGGCCCCGGCTCGTACGCGATCGTCTCGCAAGGCCAGATCGACGCGATTCTTACGAGCAAACCGACCGAACGCCGCGCGCTCTTCGAAGAGACCGCCGGCATCAGCAAGTTCCTCGCGCGCAAGCACGAGTCGATGCGCCGCCTCGAGCAGACCGAGCACAACGCGATTCGCATCAACGACTTGATCGGCGAACTCGAGCGGCGTCTTCCCGAACTCGACACGCAGGTGCGCCGCGCGAAGCGCTACCGCAAGGTGACCGCGCGCGTGCGCGATCTCGAGATCCTCTCGTACATGCGCGCGAGCGCGTCGCGCCGCGACGAGCGCGAAACGCTGCGCGGCGAACTTGAGAAGCAAGAAGAAGTGCGCGGCGCTGCGCCGGCAAGGTCGCGCAACTCGGCGCCAACCTCGCCGAGCTGCGCTCGCGAGCCTATCAGCACGAACTGCAGCTCGAAGAGATTCGCGGGCAAGCGCAGAGCAAACGCGCCGAGCTTTCGCGGATCGAAGCCGACTATGCGGCGGCGCTCGCGCGGCGCGAAGCACTCGAGTCGCAGTCGATGCAGACGCACGAAGATGCCGCGCGCGTGCAGGCCGAGCGTGAGTCGCTCGCGGTCACGATCGAGAATCTCGAAGCGCGGCTTACGCCGCTTGCAACCGAACTCGACGCGGGGCGCGAAGGCGAGTTGCAAGCCCAGACCGCGCTTGCGCAAGCGCGCGCGCAACTCGATGCGATCTTCACCCAATTGCGCGAGGTCGAAGCGCACGTTGCCGCGGGCGCGGCACATCGCGCCGAGCGGCGCGTGCTGGGCGAAAACCTGCGCGCGGAAGCCGAGCGTCTCGAGGGCGAGGCGCACGCGGCGCGCGAGCACGTGGCGCAACTCGAACTCGCAGCCGGCGCCTCATCACAAAAATATGCCGGACGCGAAGCGCAACTCGGCTCGCTCGAAACACAGGCGATCAGCGCGCGCGAGCGCACCGAGTCGACCGAGCTTGCGTTGACGCGCACGCAGAATGAACTCGCCGCGGCACTTGCCGCGCATCGCGATCAGACCGGCGAGGTCATGGGCGCCGAGTCGCGCTTGCACACGATCGAAGAGCTGGAGAACTCGCTCGAAGGTCACGTGCCCGGCACGCGCGCCGTCGTCGAAGCGTGGCAGCGCGGCGAACTCCGCGGTATCGAAGGCATCGTCTCCAACGTGATCTCGACCGACGAACGCTACGCGCGCGCGATGGACGTCGCGTTCGGCGCGCGTCTCTCGAACATCATTACCACGACGTCCGAAGACGCCGAGCGCGCGATTGAATTTCTCAATCGCAGCGAGCAGGGCCGCGCGACGTTCTTGCCGCTCGACACGCTTGGCAATCGCGACGCCAAGTCGATGACGCCCGAACTCGAACGCACGCCGGGCGTGATCGGTTACGCGCACACGCTGCGTGCGCACGCAGCCGCAGTACGAGGGCATCGTACGCTTTCTCGTCGGCAACGTGCTCGTCGTCGATACGCTGCAGACCGGCATCCACTTCGTGCGCGAGCGCGGCTTCCGCGATACGATCGTCACGCTCTACGGGCGAGCAGATCGCCGGCGGCGGCGCGATCACCGGCGGCCGCTTCAAGCGCGAACGCTCGATTCTCTCGCGGCGCGCGCAGGCGCAGACGCTGCGCGAAGCGCTGACCGGCATGCGCGCCAAGCTCGAAGCGCTCGAGCACGCGGCGGCCGAAGCGGGGCGGCGCGTCGAGGGCGCGGTCGCGGCGCGCGATGCCGCGCGCGAAGCGCTGTGCGCGTCTCGAACTGCAGAGTGCCGAGTTGCGCACCGAGATGGCGTCGCTCGCCGGCGAGCTCGAACGTATGCACGCGGAGGTCACGCGCGCACACGCCCACGTCGACGAGGTGCTGGTGCGCGCGCACGACGCCCGCGAGCGCGAGCGCGTGCTCGAAGCACCCGAACCCGAAGCGGTCCACAGCGACGAGGAGCGGGCGCGGCTCGAAGCCGAGCTTGCGCGCGCGCGCGCAGAGATCGCGCACGCCGAAGACGCACAGCTCGAGGCCAGTCATCGCGCCGGCGACTGCGCGAACGGGTCGCGGCGCTGACCGCCGAACGCGACGCCTCGCGTGGCGCCTGGGCATGCTCGATCAAGATAGCGAACGCGCGCGGCTCGCGCGCGAGCAGATGCTGGCCGAGATCGGGGCGCTTGCCTCGCAGACACGCGACGCGCACGCGCACCTCGAAGGCTTGCGTCGCGGCGTCAGCGATCTCGACGTGAAGCTCGACGTCGCGCGGCGCGAGCGCGAAACGATGGCGAACGACCTGTCGCAACTCGAAGCCGACCTCCGTTCGGCCGAGAACGACGAGCGCGACGCGGTCGCCGGCGGCGAACGCCAGCGCACGCGTTTGGCCGAGATCGAGGCCGAACTCGGGATGCTGGTCTCGCAGTTCGCGCAGAATCCGGCGACCGACGACGAGTGTCACGACGTCGAAGCGCGCTACGCGCAGGAGCCCGACGACGGTGATCGAGGAGCTGCCGCGGCTGCGCGAAGAGCTCGCGCGCCTCTCGGCCAACGTCAACCTCAACGCCGAAGCCGAACGCGACGAAGCTGGTCGAACGCGAGACGCTTTCTTGCGCGAGCAACTCGACGATCTGCCAGCGCGCGCGAGACGCTGCTCGAGTCGATCAACGAGATCGAAGCGCAGTCGCAAGTGCAGTTCAACGAAACGTTCGAGAAGGTCGCACCGCGTTCACCGAGATGTACGGGCAAGCTGTTCCCCGGCGGCGAAGCGAAGATGTGGCAGACCAATCCCGAGAATCTCTCGGAGACCGGCATCGAGATCTCGGTGCAGCCGCCGGGCAAGAAGCTGATGCCGCTTGCCGCGCTCTCGGGCGGCGAACGCGCGATGACCGCGGCGGCGCTGATCTTCGCGCTGATCGCCGTGAAGCCGTCGCCGTTCTATCTGCTCGACGAGGTCGATGCGGCGCTCGACGACGCGAACGTCGAGCGGTTCTCGGACATGGTGCGCGAGCTCGCCGGCGACTCGCAGATGATCATCGTCACGCACAACAAGAAGACGATGGAACTCGCCGATCGCATGTACGGCGTGACGATGCGCGAGCCGGGTGTCAGCTCGATCATCTCGGCGACGCTGACGCCGGAGCGGCATCCGGAGCTCGCGCTTGCCTGACCGCGCTAACCCGGCGGCGCTCTTCTCGCTCTCGGACAAAACGGGATCGGTCGAACTCGCGCGCGCACTGCACGACCGCGGCACGATCGATCTACGCGACCGGCGGTACGCGCGCATCTGCGCGAGCACGGCATCCCCGCGCACGACGTCGGCGAGCTCACCGGCTTCCCGCCGCTCTTCGACGGCCGCGTGAAGACGCTGCACCCGAAGGTCTTCGGCGCGATCCTCTACGACCGCGACAACGCCGAGCACCAGGCGCAGGCCGAGAAGTACGCGATTGCGCCGATCACGACGGTCGTCGTCAATCTCTATCCGTTCGAGGCGACGGTCGCGCGCACGGCACGACGCGCGCGCGAAGCGATCGAGCAGATCGACATCGGCGGCGTCTCGCTGCTGCGCGCGGCGGCCAAGAACTTCGAGCACGTCACGGTGCTCACGCAATCCGTCGCAGTACGCGGACTTCGTCACGGCGCTCGACGCGGCGAGATCCCCGCTCGATGCGGCGCGAGTTCGCGGTCGCGGCCTTCGAGCGCACCGCCGAATACGACGCCGCGATCTCGCACTACCTCGCGGCGGAGGGCAGCGTGCTGCCGAGCGATCTGCCGGGCTCGCTCGCGCTGACGATGCCGCTCTCGCAGCGGCTGCGCTACGGCAAGAACCCGCAGGACCGCGCGGCGTTCTATCTCGATCGCCCGGACCGTCTGCCCGAGCAACTGCACGGCAAGGCGCTCTCGTACAACAACCTGCTCGATCTCGATGCGACGCTGCGGCTGCTTTCGCGTGCGCCGCTCGGCGCATCGTTCGGCAGCGAGCACGAGCGCTTCGTGCGCGCCGCGGTCGTGAAGCACACGGTGCCGTGCGGCGTCGCACAACGCTCGAGCGTCGGTAAAGCCGTTGCCGCTGCGCTCGACGCCGATCCGATCTCGGCCTACGGCGGCATCGTCGCGGTCGACGCGGCGATCGACCTCGAAGCGGCGGAGGCGCTCGCGAAGTTCTTCCTCGAGATCGTCGCGGCGCCGGCGTTCGACGACGATGCGCTCGAGCTGCTCAAGAGACGAAGAAACTCAAAGACCTGCGCATCATGCGCTTCGGACCGTCGCTTCCCGACGAGCTCGCGCGCGAACTGCGCGTGCGTAGCGCGCTCGGCGGCGTGCTCGCCGAAGACGACGATCCCGCGGCGCCGCCCGAAACGTGGCGCGTCGTCTCGAAGCGCGAGCCGAGCTGCGCAAGAGTGGCACGACCTCGCCTTCGCGTGGGACGTCGTGCGCCACGTAAAGTCCAACGGCATCGTGATTACGAACGGCGGCACGACGCGCGGCATCTGCGCGGGTCAAACCAATCGCGTGAGCGCGGTGCAGATCGCCGCACATCGCGCCGGCGCGGAAGCCACGGGCGCGGCCTGCGCGAGCGACGGCTTCTTTCCGTTTGCCGACGGCCTCGAAGCCGCGGTCGCGGGCGGCTGCACGGCGATCATCGCGCCGGGCGGCTCGATTCGCGACGACGAAGTGATCGCTGCGGCCGACGAGCTCGGCGTCGCGCTCGTCTTCTCGACCTATCGCTACTTTCTTCACTAGTCGCGCGGCTTCGCTCGCGCTATACTTTAGCAATGCCGAAGTTCTTGCACACCTCGATCTTCGTCAACGACATGGACGAATCGATCGACTTCTACACCAAAAAACTCGGGCTAAAATTGCTCGATGGGCCGTTCCACTATCCGGGCAACGCGGACATGGCCTTTGTCGGTTCGGATTGGAATTCGTATATCGAACTGGTCTACGATCTTGAAGAACATCCGCCGTACACGATCGGCAATCGTTACGAACATCTGGCGATCGAGGCTGACGGTGAACTCGAACCGTACATTGCGCAACTGCGCGAAAGCGGCGTCAAGATCCTCAAAGACGCGTACAAGTCGCCAAGCGGCACGCGCGCGATCGCGTTCATCGAAGATCCCAACGGCATTCCAGTCGAAGTGTTGGAGCCGCGCAAAGTAACAACACTGTCTTAGCGGTAGGCGAACGGATCGAGCGGCGGCGCAATCGGCGTAAGTTCGGCAACGTGGAGGCGCAGAGCGCCGTCGTCATTCTCGATTGTGCCACGTGCCTGCATCCAATGCCCGCTGAGGTGGCTGAGGTCGCGATCCACGACGAGTGAGACGGGTGCCGCGTCGGCGCGGCAGCACGTGATCGCGTAGCGTACGAGCGCGGAGCGCGCGCGATCGGTTACGGCCACGCCTGTGAAATCGACACGTTCACCCGCAAATGCGTCGGCCAGTGTCGTCTCGCTTGCGTGGTAGATGGGCTGCGGGGCGCCGATGACGACGACCGCGAGCGCAACCGCCGCGGCAAGGCGCGGTGTGCTACGCGCGGCCGCGGCCCGAAACCGCACGGCCATGACCGCGCAGTAGACCGCGCACAAGACGAGCGGCAACGTCATGCGCGGATGGACGAACGTACCGCCGTGGCGCGCGGCGATCAGACCGCAAGCGATCGCCACTAAGAGGTAGGCAAGCGAGTCGTGCGGCTCTTTATCGCTGTGGAAGCGCAGGCGCGTTGGGATCACGCCCGCGGTGCACAAGATGCCCAATGCGGCGAGTGGTGCGCTCGCGCGTAACGAGGCGGCAAGTGCGACGCCGCCGAGCGCGCATGGCGACGCGACCAGTCCGAGCAACGCGCCTGCGAGCCATAACGCCGCCGGGTGCAGCCCATGCAGTGGGAGCATTGGCACAATTTGCATCATTTCAGCGGCGAGTAGCGCCGCCGGCACCAGGTGTACCAACTCTCCAAGAAGATTGCTATGCATATGCTCGCGCACGGGCACGATGCGAGCAGCGAGGCTTGCGACGAGCACGCGCGCAACGGCAATCGGCGCGCCGAATACCGTGCCTGCGGCGACCGCTGCTGGAATCGAACGCGCGCTCGGCCCGGCGCCGCAACCGCAGCCCGCGTATGCAACCAACGCGTGCGCATAGCGGCCGACGAATGGCGAGAGCGCCGTTGCAACGGCGAGGTACGGCAACGATTCTAGCAAGACGCTGACAGTGCTCGCACCGATCGCCATTACCGCCTGCGGCGCGATGGCTACGAGGGCGATGGCGACGGCGAGCGCCGGCCACTGGCGCATACGCAGCCATCACGCCGAAGAGGCGGGACGTCTAGTGGCGCGAAAGCGGGCCTAACCTATGTCCTCGAAGATCACCGCGCCGCGCGGCACGCAAGATATTCTGCCGCCCGACTCCGCCAATTGGCTCGAGCTCGAGTCGCGCATCCATGCGTTGGCCGCGCGCTTCGGGTACACCGAGATTCGCACGCCGATGTTCGAGTCGACGGAACTCTTCGTGCGTGGCGTCGGCGAGACGACCGACATCGTCGAAAAAGAGATGTACACGTTCCTCGACAAGGGCGAGCGCAGCATGACGTTGCGTCCGGAGTGGACCGCGCCGGTGATGCGGGCCGCGCTCGAACACAATCTCTTTGGGCAAGGGCCGCAGCGTCTGTACTACATCGGTCCGATCTTCCGCTACGAGCGTCCGCAGAAAGGCCGCTATCGCCAGGCACATCAGTTCGGCATCGAGTGCACGGGTTACGCGGGGCCCGAGGCCGACTTCGAAGTGATCTCGCTTGCGTGGAACCTTGTGCGCGAGTACGCGATCACCGACGCGCAACTGCATCTGAACACTATCGGGGATGACGTATGCCGCCCGCGGTATCGCGAAGCACTCCTCGAACATTTTCGTCCGCATCTGGCTGAACTCTCGCCCGATTCGCAGCGCCGGCTCGAGCGTAACCCGCTGCGCGTGCTCGACAGCAAAGACGAGCGCGACGTTGCGCTCGTGCGCAGCGCTCCAACCTTTCAATCGGTGCTGTGCGATGCGTGTCGCGAACACTTCGACGCGCTGCGCGCGTATCTCGATGCAGTGGAGATTCCGTACATTGTGGATCCCGCGATCGTTCGTGGGCTCGACTACTACACGCGCACAGTGTTTGAGATCACGTCGAGTGTGCTCGGAGCGCAGTCGACGGTGTGCGGCGGCGGACGTTACGACGGTTTGGTTCGCTCGCTCGGTGGTCCCGATGTGCCCGCGGTGGGCTTTGCGCTGGGTCTCGAACGCTTCTTGATGATCGTGGCAGCAACACATGGCGAACGCGTCGTGCCGCGCCGCGGCGTGCAAGCGATTGCACTCGGCGCGCAGGCACGTGCCGCGCTCGTCCCGCTCGTCGAGATCTTGCGCCGCACGCTCGAGCGGCCGTTTTTCATGGACTACGAAGAGCGCAAGTTGCTTGCGCATCTCAAGATTGCCGACCGCAACAACGCGCGCTTTGCCCTAATCGTCGGCAGCGACGAACTCACCGCCGGCGAGGCGGTCTTGCGCGACCTCGAGACGCGCAGTGACCACCGGATTCCGCTTGGCCATGCGGCAGACGTTGCGGCCGAGCTTGCCGAATGGGTGCGGTAATGGCCTACGAAGACGAGACCGAGACGATCCAGTCACTGCTCGACATCATGCACGAGCACGACCTCGACCGCATCAAAGTGAAGGTCGGCGACGCCGTCTACGAATTGGTCCGCCGCGAAGCCGGCGCAGCGATCGTCGCGCCCGTGGTGCACGCCGCTGCGGCGACCCCCGCCGCGTCGAGCGATGGGCCGAGTGCGGCAGCGCCCCCGGCAAACGTCAAGCGCGTGACGGCGCCGCTTACCGGTGTCTTTTATCGCTCGCCGTCACCCGACGCCGAGATGTTTGTGAACATTGGCGACCGTGTCGAGAACGGCTCGGTCCTGTGCATCTTGGAAGCGATGAAACTCTTCAACGAGATTCAAAGCGACTACGCCGGCACGATTGCGCGCATTATTCCCGAGAACGGCGAGTTGGTTTCGCAGGGCGACGAGCTCTTCTGGATCGCACCGTGACCGTCGACTACAAGGCGAAGCGTGGGTTCAACGCGCTGCTCGACGACCGCGCAGTACTCCGCGACATGACGCACTACAAGAAGGACGTTGAAGCGATCGTCGACGCAGTTGTTACCGCGTTGCGCGGGGGCAAACGCATCTATTGGTGCGGCAATGGCGGCAGCGCAGCCGAAGCACAGCACATGTCGGCCGAACTCTCTGGACGTTATCTGCGCGAGCGCCCCGGGCTCAACAGCGAAGCGCTCTCCGTCAATACCTCGACGCTGACTTGTGTCGGCAACGATTACGGCTACGACTACATCTTTGCACGCCAAGTCGAGGCGTTCGTGCAACCGGGTGATGTGCTTATCGGCATGACCACGAGCGGTACCTCGCGTAACATCGTGCTCGCGATGGAGGCGGCTAAAAAGAAAGGCGCCGTTACCGTCGCGTTTACCGGCAATGGCGGCGGCGCGGTGATGCAGTTCAGCGATCTTGCGCTGGTCGGACCCGACGGCTACGCAGCAATCGTGCAAGAAGTGCATCAGGTCATGGCGCACATCGTCTGCGATCTGGTGGAGCAACGGCTAATTTTCGAGGATCATATCGCGTGAGCGCCGCAACGCTGTTGACTAGCGACGCAAAGGCGTTGGTCGAGCGGATGCGCGGACGGACGATCTTAGTCGTGGGCGACTTGATGATCGACGAGTGGATTTGGGGCGCGGTGACGCGCATCTCGCCCGAAGCCCCGGTTCCGGTTGTCGCGGTTACCGAGCATTCCTTCACGCTCGGGGGCGCCGGCAACGTTGCGAACAATTTGGTGGCACTCGGCGCGCGCGTTGAGTTCGTTGGTACCGTCGGCGATGATGTCTTTGCTGTCGACGTGCGGCGCATGCTGCGTGAGGAGGCGGTCGACGACCGCGGCGTCTTTACCGTCAGCGATCGACCTACGACGCGCAAGACGCGCATCGTCGCGCACAACCAGCAAGTCGTGCGTGCCGATTGGGAAGATGCCGCGCCGCTTTCGGCGCCGGATCGCACACGTATCGCGGCGCACGTGCGCGAGCGTGCAGCGGCATGCGATGCGGTAATCTTAAGTGACTATGCGAAGGGGCTGCTCAGCGCCGACGTTGTTGCAGCCGCGCGCGCGTGTTCGCTGGTGCTGGCCGACCCGAAGCCGCAGAACCTTGAGCTCTTTGCCGGAGTTACTTGCGTCGCGCCCAACGTGCATGAGGCCGAAGCCGCGAGTGGGATCAAGATTACTGATGATGCATCGCTCGAGCGTGCCGGCGCGCGATTGCTCGAAATATTGCGGTGCAAGTACGTCGTGATTACACGGGGCGAACACGGCATGTCGCTTTTCGGGGCGCAGGGTGAGCGATTGACGATCCCATCGGTCGCGCGGAAAGTGTTCGACGTCTCGGGCGCCGGCGACACCGTGATCGCGGTGCTTTGCCTAGCGCTTGCTGGTGGCGCCTCGATCGAGCTTGCGATGCAACTTGCGAACTTTGCGGCCGGAGCGGTCGTCGAGAAGCTCGGCACGGCGACCGCAAGCGGCGATGAGATCATCGCGCTGATCGAACATGCCGGCTCTTGAACTCTTCGGCGCCTTACTCGACGTCGATGCGGCGGTAGCTTGGCGCGAGGAACAACGTGCACGTGGGCGGCGCGTCGTCTTTACCAACGGCGTGTTCGACGTCCTGCACGCGGGACACGTCGAGTATCTTGCCTGGGCACGCGCGCAAGGCGACGCCTTGATCGTGGGCCTCAACGGCGATGCGTCCGTGCGTTCGCTTAAAGGTGAAAAGCGTCCAATCGTGCCGTTTGCGCAACGCGCGCTCTTGCTGCGCGCATTGCGCAGCGTCGATACGGTCGTCGAGTTTGGTGAGGGGACGCCGGAAGTGCTGCTCGAGCGAATTCGTCCCGACGTGCACGTCAAGAGCGCCCAATATAAAGAAGAAGAGCTCCCCGAACGCAGCGTCGTGCTCGCGCATGGTGGCGAAGTGCGGCTCGCACCGCATCGCGCCGGATCGAGTACGACCGACATCATCGGCGAGATCGTCACGCGGTACGGGTCGTAGCGCGGTAGCGTCATGCGTATCGCATTTACCGCAAACGGTCCGGGAGAGGTCGCGGGCTGGTTTCGCCCGCTCGTGCGGCGTCTCTACGAACACGACCCGGATCTCGAAGTGCATCTCTTCTGCGTGCCAGATGACTACGCGACCGGCTACGAGGCGGATCTCGCGCGCCGGCTGTTCCCAAGTGCACACGTTTACGATCCAAAAACGTATCTGCGCGTAGCGCTGGGCCGTAGCGCGCCGGGGTTGCCCGATCGCGTCGATGTGGTGCAATATCTCGGCGGCGACCTCATGCACGCGCAACGCATCCACGGACGTCTTGGCGGTATTGCGTCGACCTACAAATTCTCCAAACACGCGTATCGCAATCGTTTCGCGCGCTTCTTTGCGGTCGACGAGAAGAACGTCGAACAGCTGCGCGGGTGGAGCACGCCGGACGATCGCATCGTGCGCGTCGGCAATCTGGCGATCGACGGTGCGTTGCTCGAGGCGCAGCAGCCGGTTGAACCGGGCGCACCGGAGGGCGGCATCTTATTGATGCCCGGCTCGCGCGACTACGAAGTCGACAACCTGATACCGTTCTTCTTTACGATGGCGTCGCGCATCCGGCGCGAGCGGCCCGAGCTGCCGATTGCGTTTGGTCTCTCGCCGTTTACGCCGCTTACCGACGTGCGCGCCGCAATTGAAGGTGGTGGCCATCCGCGCATTTGGGCCCAACGCGGACGGCTCGTCGAGGAAGACGGTCGCGCGTTTTTGTCCAGCACCGATGGCGATGTGCGTTTTCCAATTCTGCACAATTCGCTCGCCGCAGCCTTACGCGCGCGGCTCGTGGTCACGATCCCGGGGACCAAGACGATCGAACTTGCGGTGCTCGGCGTGCCGATGATCACGATCACACCCCTCAACGCGCCGGAGATGATCACGTTCAACGGACCGCTGACCTATCTCGATCGCGTTCCGCTGGTCGGCGTGCCGCTTAAGCGGGCGGCCGCGGTGGCCGTTTTCAACCGCTTCAAATATCACACGCAACCCAACATGGACGCGCAGGAGTCACTGGTCTACGAACTGCACGGGACGGTGACCCCCGGAAGGGTCGGTCGCGTCGCGCTGGAACGGCTCGACGACGCCGCTTGGCTCGCGCGCAGCCGCGAGCGTTTGGCCGCACTATACGCCGACCATGTGGGGGCTGCGGACCGCATGGCCGGATCGCTCATCGAGCTCGCAGGCACACAGTAGACTCGTAGAATTCTTGAATGCGCATCTCCGTCATTATTGCTACTAAGGACCGTGCCGCGTACCTCGAGCGCGCATTCGCATCGCTCGAAGGCCAGATCGGCGCGCCCTCATTTGAGTTGATCGTCGTCGACAACGGTTCTCGTGACGATACGAAAGCCGTCGTCGAACGCCAGGCTGCGCGCGGAACCTATCCGGTGCAATATCTCTTCGAGCCCGAGGCTAATCGCGGCAAAGCGCGCAACCGCGGTGTTGCGGTTGCAAGCGGCTATCTCGTGCTCTTTGTTGACGACGACGTGCAGTTGCCGCCCGGTTTTATCGCCGCGCACGAGGCCGCGCACGTTACGGGCAACTTGGTCGTCAACGGTCCGATCATCAACGTGCCGTCGTACGCCGACCGGCCCAAACCGGCAGTTGGGAACTACTCGCGCGCATTCTTGTGCACGTGTAACGTGTCATTGCCCAAGCATGCGATCGATGCGGTCGGCGGATTCGACGAGAAGTTTCATCTCTATGGGTGGGAAGACACCGAGCTCGGGGTGCGCTTGCGCGAAGCGGGCATGCGTTGGCGTTTTGCTTGGGACGCGTACTTGTGGCACATCAAGGCGCCCTCAGACAATTCGCTCGAGGTCGAGACCCGCAAAGCAATGGAGCGGGCGCGGATGGCGCGGCATTTTCTCGATAAGCAAGATTCCTCGCGCACGCGGATGGCGATCGGCGCATATCCGGCAAACTTGTTGCGCGCGCGCTACTTGCTTCCCGATTCGCTGCTCGCGATCTATGCGGGTATCGCGACGAGCGAGAAAGCCCCGGGATTTCTGCGCGCGCTTGCACGGACGCAATTTCTTGACGGAATGTACTCGCGCGAGCTGGTACGCGCGCTCGACGAGCCGGCTCGCCCATGAGCCGCGCGTTGCTCTACTGTGCAGGCGGCGGCATCGGCGACTCGCTAGTTGCGTCGGTCGTGGGGCGTGCCTTGCGCTCGAAGTACGACAATGTCGATGCGCTCACGCTGCCTGCGCACCGCAGTACACTCGAGCGAGTTCCCGATCTCGATCGCGTGCTCGTCGATGACGGTGGTGATGAAGCGGCGCTCGCTGCGGCGCTGCGCGAACATAATTACGATGCGAGCATCGTGACCTGGGCTACTGCGCGCACCGCGCGTGTGCCGAAGCTCGCCGGAATTCCCGTGCGCGTAGGGCAAGCGCGCCGCCTGTACTCGCACGAGTTTACCAAACGTGTGATGGTGCGCAGCGAGCGCGGCGACGTCACGTCGCCGTGGGTCGACATCTTGCTCGACTACGCTCACGCGCTTGGCTGCGATACCAATGACAAGCGCCCGCGATTTATACCGACCGCCGACGACGAACGCGAAGCGGAAGCAGAACTTGTCACCCTGAGCTTGTCGAAGGGCGACTTCATCATCCTGCATCCCACGAACGCGATTGCCTCCCAGCGTGGCATCTGGCCGACGCAAGGTTGGGCTGCGCTTGCGCGTGAACTGCGCGGCGCGTTTGATTGCACTATACTTCTCAGTGGCGCTCCAAGCGACAGCGCGATCAATGCGGCCATCCTTCGACACGCTCAGGATGACAAAGTTATCGATATCGCGGGCAAGTTGAGCATCGGCGGATTTGGTGCGCTTGCGCAGAGCGCACGCGGGTTCGTTGGAATTACGACCGGCACGATGCACATCGCGGCCGCGGTCGGTGCGCCGACGCTCGGGATCTTTCCGTTTCAGAGCGATTTCCCCGAGCGCTGGGGTCCGCTCGGCGAACGCACGGCGGTTGTGCGCGCGAGTTATCCCTGCCATCGCGGCGATACGAAAGAGAACTGTCGCGACTATGCCTGCATCGCGAACCTCGACGTCGAGCGCATCCTCGCGGCAGCAGCTGCCCTAATCGGAGGCACGCGTGCGCGCCACGATACAACTGTGCACCTATAATCGCGCAGCGCTGCTCGAGCGCGTGCTCGACGCCTGCTTCGAGCAGACGGTCGATCCGGCCGACTACGAGGTCGTGCTGGTCAACGACGGCTCGACCGACGACACGCTCGAGGTAATCGCGCGCGCGGCCTCACGCGCGACTTGTCGCTTCGAAGTGATCGATCAGGTCAACAGCGGTCTTGCGAAGGGCCGCAACGCCGGCATCGCGCGCGCCACGGGCGAGCGCATCATCTTCATCGACGACGACGTGCTGCCGCTCCCGAATTTTGTCGAGGAGCATCTGCGCTCGCACGCGCGCACACCGAAGGCGATCGTGCGCGGCGGCGCGATCAACGTCGAGAACTTCGACGTGCTGCCGGTCCCGATTTGGAGCATCAAACACTACAGCGGCAACTTCTTCTGGACGACCAACGTTTCGGTGCCGCTTGCGACGATCCGCGCGATCGGCGGCTTCAACGAGTCGTTCTCCGAATACGGCTGGGAAGATATCGACGTCGGTTTGCGCCTGCGCTTCGGCGGTGTAGGTGCGGTGTTCAATCCGAAGGCGCTCGTCTATCACTACAAGCCGCGGCCGCGCAGCGGTAACGTCGAGAAGATGATTGCGCAAGCGCGCGCGCAGGCACGCACGGCGGTGCAACTCGCCGCGATCCACCCGCACTGGCGCACGTACCTTGCGACCGGGAACAATCCCGTGCAGCGCGTCTGGGGCCGGATACGCGGCGGCGCAAACAACGAACGGGCGCTGCGTGCACGTGTCGGCGATCTTTCGAGCGATCGTGCGCTCTCCAACCGCGAACTATCAGCGGCCCGCACGCTCGCGAGCATCGCCTATTTCGAGGAACTGGAGAAGCGACCCTTCGACAAGGTCAGGGTGACACATCTGCTTGAAGATTCTGCTTTCGCGTACGGATCGCATCGGCGATCTGATCCTCTCGACGCCGGCGATTGCAACGGTGCGCGCATCGTTTCCCGACGCGCACATCACGATGATCACGAGCCCGTACAATCGCGTCGTGATGGAGCGCAACACCGATGTCGACGAGCTGGTCGATTTGCCGCGCGAGATTCGTGCTGCGAGCTTTCGGCGCACAGTTCCGCGACTACGACCTCGCGATCGCGCTCGCACCGCGCGCGACCGATATTCAGTCTCGTCGGCGCGACGCGCGCACGCGTACGCGTCGGATACACCTACGTGCGCCGCTGGATCGCGCGACTGACCGCGCGCCTCTCGCTCAATCGGGTGATGATCAGTCCAGCCGATCCGGATCTGAACGAACGCGATCCCAACCGCATCGTTCCGCACGAAGTCGATCAGCTGCTCGAACTGGTCGCACTTGGCGGTGCCCACGTGCGCAAAACGGCACTTCGGCTCGACGTTACCGATGCCGATCGCGCGGCGATTGCGCACTTCCCCCCGGCTCCGATCGTCGTGCACATCGGCCAACGCTGGTTTACGGGAGGCAGCTCGCTCGAGAGTACGTTGCGCCTCGTTGAGGAGTTGCGCGCGCTCGGACGGCCGCTTGTGATCAGCATCGCGGCCGAATCGGACGATCGCGCACACGCGTTCGAGGCTGCGGGACACACGATTGCGCGCAATCTCCCGTTTCATCACTGGGTCGCCCTCTTCGAGCGGGCGAGTTGCGTAGTGACGGTCGATACCGGTGCGACCCATGTCGCAAGCGCAGTGCGCAGGCCCACGCTCGTCGCTTTCGAACATCGCTACTTCCGGCTCAACTCGCAAGAATGGGCGCCCTACGGCGTGCCGAGCGTGCTGGTTCGCAAGCCGGGATCCGAGGATGACGCGTCGCTCGCAGCTTTCGCAGCCGAGATCGTCATCGGTGTTCGTGAATTGATCGATGCCTGAGATTTCCGTCGTCGTTCCGACCTACAACCGGTTGGAGACGCTCGAATACGTGATCCCGACGTTGCTCGCGCAAGACCTTGCGCGCAGCGAGTTCGAAGTGCTCGTCTGCGATTCGAACTCGACCGATGGCACGGCGGAATTTCTTGCGCGCGTGCAAATCGAGCATACGAACGTGCGCCATCTGCCGGGAGCGTACAGCGGGCGTGCGGCGCGCGTAACGCGGGCATCGCGGCCGCGCAGGGTGAGGTCGTGCTCTTCAACGACTCGGATATCTTCGCGTCGCCGGATCTGCTCTCGCAGCATCTGCGCCATCATCGGCCGCGCGCAGCGTCGCGGTCGTCGGACTCGAAGTGCAGGTCAAAGACTTCGATGACTACGCGTACAAGCGCGAGCACCCCGAGACGCGCGGCTTCTTGCATAAGCCGACGCGCAAGCGCTTGCCGTGGCTGTATTTTCTCACCGGCAACGCCTCGGTGCGGCGCAGCGATCTGATGCGGGTCGGATGTTTCGATGAGAGCTTCACCGGCTACGGGCACGAGGACTTGGAGCTCGGCTATCGCCTGGAACGCGCCGGCGTGACGGATTCTCTACGAGCCGAATGCGGTCAACTATCACTGTCAGGACGTGCCGCACGACGATCAGAAGGAGAAGATGAGCTGGCCGGGCGCTCGACGGTGCGCTTCTATCGCAAGCATCCCGATTTTGCCGTGCAGCTGAACTTGGGCATGACCCCGATTTCGCTTGGATTGCACAGTGTGCTTGAACGCACGCCGGGACTGCTGGCATTTTTCGACGCGCGTTCGGCGGCGTTCAAAGTTTGCGCGCGACCTCGTGCAACAGTACTACTATGTCTCCGGCGTCAAGGACGCCCTTCGACAAGCTAGGACAAGCCTCAAAGGAATAAGGGTTTGGTAAAACGGTTTTCGTGCGGCGCACTGCGCGCAAGCGATGTCGGCGAGCGAGTCGAGCTCAACGGTTGGGTCAATCGCCGCCGCGATCACGGTGGATTGATTTTCGTCGATCTGCGCGACCGCGACGGCATTACGCAGATCGTCTTCGATCCGCAACATCCGAGCTTCAAAGAGGCCGAGCACCTGCGCAACGAGGACGTGCTGCGCGTGCGCGGCGCGGTTCGCGCGCGCCCGGCCGGCACCGAGAACGATCAGCTTGCCACCGGCGCGGTCGAGGTCGGCGTCGACGAGCTTGAAGTTCTCAATCGTTCGCAGGTGCCGCCGTTCCAAGTCAACCTCGACGGCAACGTCGACGAGCAATTGCGCCTCGAGTACCGCTATCTCGACCTGCGCCGCCCTCGCATGCAGCGCAACATCCGCATGCGCCACAAGATCGTCAAGGCGATGCGCGATTTCTTCGACGAGCGCGAGTTCCTCGAGATCGAGACGCCGATGCTGATCAAGAGCACGCCGGAGGGTGCGCGCGACTATCTCGTTCCGTCGCGGCTCTACCCCGGCACGTTCTACGCGCTTCCGCAGTCGCCGCAGCTGCTCAAGCAGATCACGATGATCGCCGGCTTCGGGAAGTACATGCAGATCGCGCGCTGCATGCGCGATGAAGATCAGCGCGCCGACCGGCAACCCGAGTTCACGCAGCTCGACGTCGAGATGTCGTTCATTACGCAAGAAGACGTGCTCGAGACGATGGAGTCGTGCATCCGTTACGTGTGGAAGCGCTGCCTCGATATCGACCTTGCGCCGTTTCCGCGGCTCAAACACGAGGACGCGATCGCGCGCTACGGGGTCGACAAGCCCGATCTGCGCTTCGGTCTGGAACTGCAGCACGTCAACGATGTCTTCGGCGGCACAGACTTCGTCGTATTCAAATCGGTGATCGAGAGCGACGGCGCGATCGTCGCGTTGCGTTATCCGGGCGGTGCTGCGCTTTCACGACGCGACTTCGACGCACTCACCGAAGACGCGAAGAACTTCGGTGCCCGAGGCATGGTGTGGATCGCGCTTGGCGCGGACGGTACGAAATCGTCGGCGCAGAAGTTCATCTCCGACGAGCACGTGGCAAAGCTGCGCGCAGCGACCGGCAGCGAGACCGGCGACGCGATCTTGCTCTTCGCCGATGCGCGTGCGCTCGCGCTCGCGGTTGCCGGGAAGATGCGCAACGTCGTCGGTGAACGCTGCGGGCTACGCGACCCCAACACGTTTGCGTTTTGCTGGGTCCTCGATTTTCCATATCTCGAGATCGATGAAGCGACCGGTAAGGCGGTACCCTCGCATCACCCGTTCACGTCACCGGGCGAGGATCAGTGGCAGTATATCGACACGGATCCGCAAAAGATGCGCGCGCAGCACTACGACATGGTGCTCAACGGCTGGGAGCTTGGGTCGGGATCGATCCGTATCCACAAGCCCGAGCTGCAGCGGAAGATCTTCGAGATGCTGGGCATGACGCCGGAGCAGATCGAGGATCGCTTCGGATTCTTTGTCCGGGCCCTCGATTACGGGGCACCCCCGCACGGGGGGATGGCGCTTGGCATCGACCGGATCGCGATGATCGCATGCCAGGAAGAGGATCTCCGGGAGGTCATCGCATTTCCGAAGAACCAAGGGGCGCGCGACGTGATGATGGACGCCCCCTCACCCGTTCCGGAGGCCCTGTTGCGAGAACTTTACCTACGCAGTGAAGCCCCCGAGCAGCCGAGCGGCCAATAAATCCAGCGTGAACCTTCGACTCGTCACCGCCGCAGTGACCGCCGGCGCACTCCTTGTGCTGATCGGTCTGCTCGCGCTACCCGCGCGCGCGGCGACGGCGGGACCATCCTGTGGCGATCACCTCTACAAAAACGACCAAGGCATTCAGATCCGCGTGCTATGGGCGAAAAACGGCGCGGTCCAACGTTTCGAAATCGTCGACGCAAAAGAAAATCCGGAAGAAGTCAACGATATGGAAAAGGATCTGGAGAAGGTCTACGGCCCGGAGGGGACCAATGCGCCGCCGCTACGAATCGTGTCGTTCAAACCAGGCACAAACGGCGGAATGATGGTTCCTGATAAAGCGGTCGATTCGTGCGGGCGAACGCTCTCGTTCCAGTAGCGCTCATCGCACTCGCCGGTTGCGCCGGCAACCACGCAGATAGCGATGCGTCCCCGTCACCAGCAGCCACTCCCGACGCGTTGCGTTCGTGTGAAGTACGCGAGCTTACGTTGGATGGCGCAGATTTGGTCGTGCAAGCAAACGTCGACGGGACGCCGGCGTCGATCGTTGTCATTCGTGCGCCAAGTGAAGATACACGCGTGCAAGCATTTCAGGATGCGCGCAAGTATTTCGGCGATCCCAAACCGGACGAGCGCACCGAAGTGCGCCAAATCAAAGACGGTCTGACGCAGCTTACCGATCTCTGCGGGCGCCCCGTCATGCCGAAGCAAACGCCGGTTACAAAGTAGCGAGTAGCGCTTTCGTCCGCGTGAAGATCGCATCGAACATCGGCACGGTCAGTTTGCCGGTGTTCGTATTTTGACGGCTCGGATGGTAAGACGCAATCACCGCGATGCGGCGCGTCCCGTTCGTTGCGACGACTTCCGAAGCGTGGCCAAAAGTCGGCGGGGAGGCGAATGTGAAGCCGCGCTCGCGTAGCACCCGCACGATCGCATCGAAGCCGACCGAGCCGAGCCCGATCATCACCGCAAGGCTTGGCAGCGCATCGAATTCGTCGAGCAAAAAAGGAAAGCAGTTGCGCAACTGTTGCGGTGTCGGCTTGTTTTTCGGCGGTGCGCAGCGCCCGGCCGACGTGATGAAAGTGTCGTGGAGCGCCAGGCCGTCTTTGCGATCGAGCGCGTTCGGTTGCGACGCAAAGCCGGCACGAAAGAGCGCGGGATACAGGAAGTCGCCCGATGCATCGCCGGTAAACGGACGTCCGGTGCGATTGCTGCCATGTGCACCCGGTGCAAGACCCACGAGCATCACACGCGCCTCCGGATCGCCGAACGCTGGAACGGGTTTGCCCCAGTACGCATGATCGACGTAGGCGCGCCGCTTCTCGCGCGCGACCTGCGCGCAATATTCGCGCAACTCGGGACACCGTTCACACGCGATAATCGCGCGTTCTATCGCTTTCAGACTCGGCATTTTGAAGCTGGCGGATTGCACGCGTTGACTACGAAATCATGCACGATGCGACCGCGCGCCGTTGCGCTGGAAACAAAGCGCCTCATGCTCGTGCCCCTTTCGCTCGACGACGCCGGGCAAGTTCAGGCGCTCTTTGCGCACGCCGACGTCGTGCGCTATCTGGCGACGGTTGTTCCGTGGCCCTATCCTGCCGACGGCGCGTTGAGCTATATCCGTGATACCGTATTGCCGGCAATGGAGCGCGGCGAACAATGGCACTGGTCGATACGGCGGCGCGACGATCCCGCGTGCTTGATCGGCTGCATCGGGTTGACGAGCGGCGGCGAAACGAACCGTGGTTTCTGGCTTGGCCTGGCGTGGCAGCGGCAAGGCTTCATGACCGAGGCGGTCGACGCGGTGACCGATTTTTGGTTCGACGTGCTTGGCTTCGAGATGTTACGTGCGTACAAGGCGATCGACAACCGCGGCTCGCGCCGCATTTCGGAACGGAGCGGGATGCGCATCGTGCAGACCGGCGAGCGCGACTACGTCGGCGGCAGATTTCCCACCGAAATGTGGGAGATCAGCGCGCAGGAGTGGCGAACGCACCGATCGCGTCGCGGATAAACGCGAGAAAGTTCGTCGTCGCCGCGCCGTGTTGCCCGGTGCGCGTTACGAGCGACATCGTGCGCAAGATCGGCTGCGGGGTGACCGAGAGCAGCGCCACGTTGGGGCCGGGTGTGTTGCCGATCGTGCGCGGATAGAGCGCGACGCCGAGACCCTCGGCTACGAGCGAACGCACCGTGAGCGAATCCTCGCTTTCGAATGCGACGCGCGGCGCAAAGCCCGCATCGCGCGCAAGCGCGTTCAAGCGATGCGTCATCGTTGAGCCCGGACGAAAGATCACGAACGGTTCGTTGCGCAGTTCCTCGATGCGCACGGTTGCGCGTGCGGCGAGCGGATGGCGCGCCGCAACGGCGATAACGAGTTCGTCCTCGTAGAGCGGCTCGCTCCGAAAACTCTGCGCGGAAAGACTCGTTGCACTAACGTCGCCGACGAAGACGTCGAGCGTGCCGGCGTGCAGGGCGGCGAGCAGTGCGTCGGCCATGCCCTCGCGCAGCGCGATCTCGATGCCCGGATGCTCGGCGTGGAAGCGTCCGAGCAGCTTGGGTAGGGTGTACTCCGCAAACGACTGATAAGTCCCAACCACCACCCGACCGCGCAGGCCACCGGCGAAGGCGCTCATCTCCTCGGCGGCTTCGCCGAGATCGGCTACGATGCGCTCAGCCCGTGCCACGAACGCCCGGCCTGCGTCGGTGAGCGCCACCCGCCGGTTAGTCCGGTCGAAGAGCCGCACGCCCAGCTCCCGCTCGAGCGCGGAAATTTGCTGGGAGAGCGCCGGCTGGGCGACGTCGAGCTCTTCGGCTGCCGCGGTAAAACTCAGCCTACGGGCGATGGTGATCGCTGCGCGGAGCTGCCGGATTTCCATAGATGCATCAATCTTATCAAATCGAGTCTAATTATGTATTGGACTTATGGACCCGATTCGTGGGAGACTCGGCATATGACCGCCGGCGCGCCTTCTCTCGCTAGCCCTACCGTCACGCCCTCGACGGACCGGGCTGGCCTTCGATTGTTGACCGTTGCCCATGGTTTTACCGATCTCAATCAGGGCGTGCTGCCGGTCATGATCCCGTTTCTGGTGACCCAACGGCACCTAACGCTGGCGGTCGCCGCAACGCTGGTGCTCGCTTCGAACCTGCTGGGCTCGGTCGTGCAGCTGGGCTTCGGCCATCTTTCCGATCGCCGGTCGACAACGTGGGTGATCCCCGCGGCGCTCGCGCTTTCCGCAACCGGAACCGCGCTGATCGGGCTGGCGCCAACCTTTCCGCTGATGCTTGCCGGCGCGATGCTGATGGGCTTCGCCGTCGCTGCGTTTCATCCAGAAGGCTCCCGCTTCTCGAACTACTTCGCCGGACCCAAGCGCTCGTCGGGCATGAGCCTCTTCACCGTCGGCGGCTACGTCGGGTTCGCGGCCGGACCGGTGCTCGCGACGCCGTTACTGCTTGTCTTCGGATTGAAGGGCGTGGCGTTTCTGATGATTCCCGCGCTGATCGTGGCGGCTTTCGTGACCCGCGAACTGCCGCGCTTCAATGAAGTGCGCAGCTCGGCACAGCGTGCACATCGCGAACGGCCCGGACGCAATGATTGGCGTGGCTTCTCGATCATGTCGGTCGTTGTCGCGTTGCGTTCAACCACATTTCTCGCCGCGATCACGTTCTTGCCGATCTTTGTCTTGCGCGTTGTCCACGCGAATGCGTTCGTGCAGTCTTTTGCGCTGTTTGCACTCCTGATTGGTGGTGCCGGCGGGACGATGCTCGGTGGGTTGCTCGGCGATCAATTCGACCGGCGACGGGTGATCGCGCTGTCGATGCTGCTGACGATGTTCTGCGGTGTGGCGATTGCCTATACCGGCGCGCTGCACAACGCCGCGGTTACCATAACGTGTTCGGCGCTCTTCGGCGTATCGCTCGGACTTTCGGCCGGCGTGTTGGTCGTGCTGGGACAGGAGTATTTGCCAAAACGCATCGGCGTCGCATCCGGTGTGACGCTGGGGCTTGCGAACACGATCGGCGGCATCGCGGCGCCGGCGTTCGGGCACATCGGCGATATTTTTGGGTTGGTCAGCGTGTTTGTGACGATCGCGATCTTCGCGGTGTTGGCATTGGCCGCGTCGGTACTGATGCCGAAGCCGGGCACGCTGGTTTCGCACTCGGCGTTAGCGTCATAACCTGACGGATCGCATCGATTACGACCTGCGGCTTGTCGTTCTGGATGTAATGACCGGCGCCCGGGACGATGCAATTGATGCCGCGCGTCGACTGCGCTGCCAACCGATCGTGTAGTGAAACCCAGCCGGCCTGAGCGGTGGCAACTTGCGCGTTGGTCGCGCCCATCATCGGCTGGATGCTTTTGAGATTGGCGGTCGACGTGAGTACGATCAGCGGCATCGCACCATAGCCGTGTGACGCGGCGTTGAGCTCGGCGGCGCTTTCGCTGAAGTTGTCGATTTCAGAGACCGGATCGGCCCACGCGGCAGATGTGCGCAGCGTCGGGCCCACACACGACGCTTGCGTCGGAGCGTCCGCGCATTTGTGCATGCTTGCCGACTGCTCTGCTTCATAGGCCTGATACTTTGGGAATTGGCTCGTGATGAGTTCGTCTTGACCCGGTGCCGACGGATCGACGAGGACCATTCCGGCAACTTCGGACCCGTACCGGTCCGCGAACAGCGGCTCGTACAGTCCGGCGATCGAGTGACCAACCAGAATGTACGGCGGTGCAATGCCGGCGCGATCCAGCAGCGCGTGCAGGTCGCTAACCACAGCATTTGCGGTTCGCGGGAGCGGCCCCGGATCGCTGAACCCGTCGCCCGCGCGATCGTACGAACAGGCGCGGGTGAATTGTGCGATTGCAGGCTGCACGTGACTCCATGGCGCCGTACCGGGCCCGATCTCGAGTCCGGAGTCGAAGATGACGGTTGGCGAACCGCTGCCGACGCAGTAGATATTCATGCGACGCCCGTTGCCGATGTCGACCAGCCGTTGCGCGTGCGCGTAGGGCTCACTGTTCGCGGTGGGCGTGGGCGTTGCGTGCAGCGCGGCTACGAGCAGAGCGGCGATCATCGGCGTACCATCACGACGTCGGAGAATTCGCGCGCGAGAAGCTCGGCGCCGTCGGTCGGTATGAGTCGCCGACGGCGCTCGTCAACGCGCGAGAAGGTAAAGCCGCTTTCGGCCAACTCGCGCAGTTGGAGTGCCGGATCCGCGCCCGCCTTGCGCACGAACGCGGGTGCAAATTCAATCATCACCGTAATTGGATAAGTGGGATCGCCGAAGATTTTTTGGCCGCCGCGTACGATGTCCGCTTCCGCGCCTTCAGCATCGATTTTGAGAAAATCGATCTTGCGATCGTAGCCGTAAAGAAAGCGATCGAGCGTGGTCGCCTGCACTTTGATCGTCTCGCGCTCAGCCTCGGTGAGCTGCGGAATTTGCTGCAGGCCGTGGACGAGCGTGCCGCCGCCGCGATGCCGCAAGGCCGCGCGAAATTCGAGTGTGCCGTCGGTTTTGCTAACCGCGCGATCGTCAATCGTACCGATATCGCCCAGACCATTGACTTCGAGATTGTCGCGCGCGATGCGCGCGAGCACCGGGTCGCATTCAAATGCGTACACCGATCCACGCTCACCGACACAGCGCGCTATCAAGAGCGTAAAGAGTCCAACGTTTGCACCGATCTCGACGGCATGCATGCCGGGCTTGAGAATGCGCCGCAATACCGCCTCGGTATGCTCCTCGTAGGCGCCTTCGAGAATGAGGTGTGGCGCGATCGAGACGTCGCGCGAATCGACGAACATCTTAAAGCCGCTCTTAGTCCAGAGCAGCACGCGATCGTTCCCAATGTAGACAGCCGGCTTCCTCATAACGAACGTACCATCAAGTATTGCCGTTCGACGACGCGCCACCCGGCGTCCCCCAGCGCAGCGCTCAAGGGCGAGCCGGCGGGCTCATTGTTGAGTGTAAGATCGTAGGCAACGCGCTCGTCCAGTGCGCCGACCATTTCGCCGGCTCGCTTCGCGTCGAGCGCGCCGGCATCCAGGACGTGCGCGAATTCGCCGTCCGTGCGAATAAACGCGTAGGCGCCTGCGAGCGACAGGAGCGCGATGCGGCCGGCCCGGGCGATGCTGCGCGATTCGCGCTGCCAACACACCGCCTGCGACGGGACGATCGCACGGATGGCGGGCTCGGTGAAACGGCGTGCGGCCGGCAGTTTATCAGCCACGTCACGCGCGTTGCGCGCCCATACGAGCAAGTCGCCACGTTGCTCGAAACCAAAACTCTTACACAGCGCGATTGGTGCGGCGTTGCGTTGCGAGACCTCGAGTTCGATCGTGCGCACGCCCTGCGCTTGCACCGCCGCGATAGCATCGCCGAGCATGCGTGCGCCCACGCCTTCGCGACGGTACTGCGGATCCACGCCGATCAGGCCGAACCATGCGCGTGTGCCGCGTACGCCGAACGCGAGCGCACCGAGCAGCAAGCCTTGCTCACGAACGACGATGGCCTGCGCCGGATCGATGTCGTTGCGATGGATAAAATCGGCGTACGAGCGCGTGGTGAAGATGTCGTAGTTGCCGAAGGCACCGCCGCGAAAGAGCGCGTTGAAGTCGTCCGCGTCGGGACCGATGCTCATTGCAATCCGGGAAAGCCGATCGCGGCGAGCGCCGCGTACGTCACAACGCCGACCGCGGTCGAAAGATTGATACTGCGCACACTGCCCTCGCGCATCGGAATGCGCAAGGCGTGCTCGCGCTCGCGCTCGAGCAGATCGGTGGGTAACCCCTTGGTCTCGCGGCCGAACACGAGCATGTCGCCGAATGCGAACGTCGCCTGCGCGTACGGCTGCTGCGCACGGGTCGAAAGAAACCAGCGCGTGCGCGTGGCTGTGCGCTCGAGAAACGCATCAAGTGACGGATGCAGCACGACGTCGATTGCACCCCAATAGTCGAGGCCGGCGCGCTTGAGTTCGCGATCGTCGATCGAGAAGCCGAGCGGCTCGATCAGGTGCAGCGCGCATCCGGTCGCCGCGCACAAACGCGCGACGTTGCCCGTATTCGGTGGAATCTCGGGCTCGACAAGTGCGATGTGCAGAGGCGCGCCGGCGACCTCGCTGTGCGCGCGCAAACGCTCGCGCGGTTGGGTCATGCGAGAACGCTCTGGTAGTCGATCCCGACCGGCGCGATGACGTAGGCGACGCCGTTGTTGCGTTGCCAGATCGCTTCGACCGCGCCGCGCGGATACACGACGCGAACGTCGGGTGCAGCTGGATCGTTGATCGCGCAATCGCCGTTCTCGGTAAACCCGCGCAGCACGGCCAAGTGTCCGTCGGAATGCGGGAGCGGCGCGCCGGGAAGTTCGCCTTCGCGCCATGAGTACGAGATGACGACGGGAAGGTTGCGCTCGATCAAGCGCGCTGCTTGATCCAAATTCGCGAGATAGGCAACCACCGCGCGCAAGCCGAGGCTGCCGCTAAACGCGGCGTTGAACGCCCAATTGCCGGTCCCGTTGTAGGCGCGGTCGAGCACGGCGCGCGCTGTCTCTTCGACCGGACGGTCTACGCCATGGTACGCGTTGACCATCGCCAGGCTGGCTGCGCTGCACCAGCCGCGTTCCTCGGGGAAAATGTATTGCGAGCGAGCGGGCACGTCCAAAATCATCGCGTCGCGCGCATAGGGCAACGAGGGGCTGGTCCGTGACGGCGCCGCAAACGCCAGCAAGTTGAAATCGATCCCGTCCGCGAGCAGGTCGAGGCCGTCAAAAGGCTGTTCGGCGTGCAACACGTCGGTATCGACACCGACGCCATCGCGATCGCTCGTCGGACTGAATGATTTGCGCCCGCTCGTATGCCATTGCGCGTAGTCGTACCATGCGCTCGCCGGCGCGCCCGCGCGCAGTATGCGAAAGCGCAACGTTCCCGAGGGAGCATAGGTATTCCAACTGATGACGCCGCCCCGCACCGGCTCGAAGCGCAGCGTAGTACCGCCTCGTACATTCAACGCTTGTGCAAACATTAGTGACCTGCACCCCCCTGATACGCGTTGTCGTTACGTGCACCACGGGCGTGTTCGGCAAGGCGCGAGGAGGGAGCATAGTAGTGGCTCTGTGACCGACGAGCAACGCCGACGACATGCCCGTGCTGCGCGTAACCTGTAAGGCTGCCGTTTTTCGAGCGATCGACTTCGTCGCTCTTCGCTCGCAAAGCTTGGCTTTTGTCGCTCATCGCTCCTCGTCCATCATTTCGAAAAACGCGCAGCGACAATGCGTATCAGGGGGGCGCAGGTCACTTGACGTTCCACTCCCATGCGTTCCACATGTCACTTACAAACGCGCTCGGGCGAAAACCGGTTACATGGTCGCTCACGCCGTAGTACGCCGTCTCCCAGTAGAAAAAAACCGCGGGCACGAGTTGGCGCATACGCGCTTCCTCTTCTTGATAGAGCCGCTTGCGCGTGGCTTGATCGTACGTTGCAGCCGCCGCGGCGCTCGTGCGATCGACGACCGGGTCGCGCAACCACGACGTATTCGCGCCTTTGGGTGGAATGAACTTGGAGTTCCACAATCCGGCATTGTCGGGATCGGGGCCGTTGGTGTCGATCGACCACTCGAGATCGTAGGTACCCTTGTAAATTGGGCCATCCTGCGCGAAGAGCACACTGCCCGGATAGTTGCGAATCGAGAGCTCGATGCCGAGCGGACGAAGCGCTGACTGCATCACGAGCTCGGCATCTTCGTTGGTCTTGGCAGCCACGGTCGCCGAGATGGTCAATCGCAACGGATGCGCGCTTGTATAGCCGGCTGCCGCGAGCAACGTGCGCGCGCGTTGCGGGTCGTAGCGGTACGGCGGCAGCGCCGGCGCAGCCCACAGGTTGGGAAAAATATCCGAGCGCGCGAGCCGGTTGTAGCCGTGATAGACGGTGTCGTTGAGCCGTTTCCAATCGATGCCTTGGGCGATCGCTTGACGCACGCGTAGATCCGACAGACCGGGTTTGCTCATATTGATACCGAGATGCCGCCAGTTCGCGATCGAGCGATGCATCAACGTAATGCCCGGAATCTTTGCCAACGCCGCAACCGAATTGCCATCGACGGTCGGGTAGAGATCGATCGCGTGTGTCTGCATCGCTGCTAGCAGCGAGTTCGTGTCGGCAATTACTTGCCAAATCAACTCTTTGAGTTTGGGTGCGCCGCGCCAGTAGTGTGGGTTCGGGACGAACACGAGCGACCCGCCGTGCGTCCACGCCTGCAAGAGATAGGGACCGCTCGAGATCGGCGCGCTGTTGAACGGCGCCCGATTGATATCCGGCAACTTTGCAAGCAGGTGTGCGGGTAGCGGCGGGTATGCAGAGCCGCCGACGGCGAGAATCCCCAGTGCCGCAACACTCGGCTGCTTCAAGTGTATGACGAGCGTGTACGGATCGGACGCGGCTGCCGATTCGATCGCGTCCCATCCGTAGTCGAGTTTGGTATTGTTGCGCGGATTGAGCACCGCGTGATACGTGAAGAGCCAATCGGCGGCGGTCAGCGGCGCGCCGTCGGACCACGTCACACCGTGACGCAAGTGCAGGGTGATCGTGCGCCCGTCGGCGCTTATGCCGCCGTTGTGCGTGGTGGGCACGGTGAGCGCGAGATCCGGAATCATGTTGCCGTCCGCGTCGTAGCGCAGCAGATGCGTGAAGAGCAACACGTCGATGTCGTCGGTCGCGGCCGAGTGTCCGAACATCGGGTTGAGCGAGTCGGGTTCGTTCGGCTCGCCCAGACGCAGGACGCCTGGAATCGAGCCGGGCCGCGCACACGCGCAGAGCGCGAGAAATAGAAGTGCGGCGATCAAGCGCCGCACGGTTGTCCCTTCGTTTTAAGCGCCGGCGCGATTGCTGCGTACAGCGCATCGGGTCCGTAGCGCACGACGTCGTCAGTCGGTAAGCCGGTCTCGCTTCGCGCTCGCGCGATTTCTTGGCGCGCCTGCGCGTCTTCGAGCAATCGCGTGTTGAGCGCAATACCGACCGTGCGCGCCGGTTTGACCGTGGCGAGCAACGCTTCGTGCAGACGAATCAATTCGCGATAGCCGAGTGTCGGCGTGTTGAAGCCGCTCACGCGTTCGCGTGCGGGATCGACGACCAGCACCAGCGTATCGGGCGCGGCTCCGTACATCAACGCAAGCGTAACCGGGGCGTATGCGGGATGATTGATCGCGCCTTGTCCCTCGACCACGATCAGATCGGGGTTCGATTGCGCCGCATAGAGCACGAGCGTTTCGGCCGCGCCCGGCGCGAAATCGGCGATGACGCGATCGACCGAGATGCCCCAGCCGGCGATCATAATGCCGGTCTGTCCCGTCGGAACGAAAGCGGCGCGCGTGCCCGCGCGATCCGCGGCGCGGCAGAGTTCCAGTGCAACCGTCATCTTACCGACGGCACAATCGTTGCCCACCAAGAGCAGCGTCGGCGCCGCAACCTTATAGACGGCGCCGGAAAAGAGCGGCACCTCCGGTGGTTCGCGTACGTCCCAGATCGTTGTGCCGGCGCGTTGCGCCGCGAGTCTGAATTCGGTGTCGTCGCCGAGTTGATCGTGCAGGCCGCTGACGATTTCGAGTCTTGCGGCGATTGCGGCGAGAATTTCCGCGCGCCACGCCGCGGGCAGGCCGCCGCCGATCGGTGCCGTGCCGATCAGCAGCGCAGTCGGTGCAAAGGTCAGTGCCTCTGCAACACTTGCGACAATCGGTGCATCGCTTTGAAGGTGCGGCGCAGCATCGCGTACGCGCTTGCCCGCCAGGGTCGGATCGATGACGGCGACGGTCTCGTCGCTACCGTAGGCGATGACGCCGTGCGCGGTCTTCGCGTCGTCCGCAAAGTGAACCGGGAGCGAGGATTGCGTAGCGGCGCTTCATGCCGCCCTGCGCTCACGCACACCGAGGCCGGGGCGGGTCGGAAGCACCAGTTTGCCGTGCTCGTACTGCACACCGATGAACGGATCGTCTTTTGTGAGGAACGGTCCGTCGAGGTCGGCCCAATCGACAAGCGGCGAGATCTGTGCCGCGGCGGTTGCCGCAATCGCGCTCTCGACCATGCAGCCGAGCATGATCTTGAACCCAAGTGCGCGCGCGGTGTTGATCATCGCGAGCGCGCCGCGAATTCCGCCGGTCTTCGCGAGCTTTACGTTCACGCCGTCGACGCACCCGAGCAGTGCCGGCAGGTCGCGCGCGTCGAGCGAATCCTCGTCGGTGACGATCGGAATGCGGGTCCGTTCGCGAACTGCACGCAAGCCCTGCGGCGAACCAGCCGGAATCGGTTGTTCGCAGAACTCGATGTCGTAGCGCGTCAGCTCGTTCAACATATGAATTGCGCGATCGACGGTCCAGCCTTCGTTGGCATCGATGCGGATCGTGCCGGTGTATTGATGGCGAATCGTCTCGATCGTCTCGATCTGCTCGCGCGCCGTCCCCAACCCGAGCTTCACTTTGAGTACGGGATGATCGCCGATCTCTTTGAGCTTTTGTTGCACCATCTCGGGACCGCTAATGCCGATCGTAAATGACGTATACGGTGTGCGCGCGGGATCGAGGCCGAGCAGTTTGTAGAGCGGCACACCTAAGCGTTTGCCCAAGAGATCGTGCAGCGCGAGGTCCAGTCCCGCGCGCGCAGCCGGCGGGATACGCGAGTCGATTAGCGTTTCGAGTTGAAAAGGATCTTGTGAGAGGAGCTCGTGATTGGCGAAGTAGTACGCAACGCTGTCTTGAGACTCGTGATATCGCTCGATCGGTGTCGCCTCGCCCAGACCTTCGAACTCACCGTCATGCAAGCGAAAGAGCAGCGAATGCGCCACGGTCTCTTCACCGCGGGCAATTTTGAACGGATGTTTGAGCTGTAGATCAAGCGGCGCGATCGAGAGCGAGAGTGCCACAGATGCGCGCATTCTGGGCACGGCTGCGCTATCCTCGCATCCGTGCGCGAAGCTCCTCTCCGACCTCGAGCGCGTCTTGCTCGACGAGCGGCTCGTCGCTCGCGCGCAGACGCGCAATATCCCACCGCTCGTCGTCGGCCGTGCCGAAGTAGCCTTCGCGCACCGCTACTTCCGCATGTGACATGATGTGCTCGGCATCGATCGGTACGCCGTAGAAACCGGCGAGACGCGCGCCAACGATGCACAGCCCGTCGATCAACGCCTTGGTCAGCGGGTACGCTCCAAAGTCCGACGGCGTCGCGCCTTCCATCCCCATGATCGCGATCCCAAGCGCAAACGAATTGCGACCACCCGTGTGCGCTGCGTACGGCATTGCGGGATCATCGTAGACCGCGCGCATGTTTTCGCGCACGTCGTGCGTGTTGACGACGACGATGCCTTGAGCGGTCGTCGCGATGCAGAAGTGGTACGCCGGGAAAACCGATGCATAATCGTAGGCCGACCAATGCGTATAGATGTGGGTAATCGGTCCGGGTATATCCGGCTGCCATGCGTGCAGCGGCCAATGCGGATAGCTCTCGATGCGATTGGGATCTAAATCTCCCATTGAGCAACCGTTACTTGGACAGCGAAGGAAAGGCCTCCGTGATAGCGCGCTTGATCGCGTCGTCAGCAAAGCGGACGGGTTGCCCGTCAACGAGGCCGCGCGTTCCGAAAGCATCGAGATAGATGACCGTGACGGTCGCGCCGCGTGCGTCGCGCAGGCGAATCGCATAGCGCAGGTCAGCTGCTTTCGTGTCGGGATGCGCATCGGTCGCGCGGATTGCCGCAACGATGCGCTCAATCGTTTGCGGGTTGCGCGATTCGACGCGAACCCGTGCACGCGCTGCGACGTCGCTCGGCGTGAGCGCCGTGCGATAGGCAATGTCGTTAGGTACGTGATCGATCTCGAGACTCTTCGTGCCGGTGACGGTGATCGCGACGGCGAGTACCATGGGATGCATGTTTACCTCGATACCGGAGAATTCACGCGATAGGTTGTTCCGCTGTGATCATAACGGATCGATTCACCGAGCGTACGCGCTGCGTGCGTTTCGCTTCCCGTAATGACCCGCCGTTCTTCTGCGTTGTCATAACGGGGATCGGACGTGTTACGCAAGCGTTCGGCTGCGACCGGATCTTCGACCGCGTGATCGACTTCGTGACCGAGCCCGAGTGCCGGTGATTGTGAACCACCACGCGTCGTTCGCAGTGCACTGTACGGATCCCACGCGATCTCGTTGTCACCCGGATCGAAGTGATCGTCGTTGCGATGGTTGATCGTGAGATGATACGTGCGTCCGTCGGGCGAGTGCTCTAATTCATTGAAGAGTTTCGCTTCGGCCGGGTCGCGTGCGAGGTACTGCTTGGCTTGCAGGTAGAGCGCGTCGTCGGCGCGGGGAACGCTCAGCGTTCCGTGTTGTGTAAAGGTTGAGAGGGCGTACATAGCGCCTCTCCATCCCGCGCTCGGTACCCGCTGTCAACCCCCTTGACGGCGGGTGGTACATTAGTGAGGCTCGACTGCGCTTAGCGCGCACCATGCTAAGGTGCCGAACCACCTTGGATACCTCGGGAGCATCAGCTCCGGATACGACGAGAGGGCTTGGGCCTCGTGCCTGCCCGCAAAGCGCCCGGGCCGCACCCACCTGCAAACCGCAGGTTCAGTTGCCTCGCATGGAAGACGCTATGTGCGGTTGAGTTTTTTCTATGACCGCGAAGCCGTGAAAGTCGTGCCAGATCGGATCGACCGGTGCTTGCGGCGAATCAACCCACAGCAACACGGTCCTCCGGCGCAGTGACGTGACGTCGCTTGCGGCGTCGAATGCGGCTGGTTCGAGCCCATAGCGTAACCACGCGGAATCCGTCTCTTTGCTCACCCGCTTACATTCGTGTTCGGTGGCAGCGAATGAGCCGGGCGCGTTACGCACAGCGAGCGTCACGTTGGCGGATTTGGCAAATGAACTCGCAGCGCTGAGCTTGTGCAGTTGCTCGCTCCACGAGAGCGCCGTTTCCGTGCCGAGCCGGCCGGCGAGCAACGGAGCCCCAACCGCGCAGGCACGCTCGATCGCAGCGCGCATTGCATCCTCATCGCCAACGAAAAAGGCATCGCTTGCGAGCGCGGCAATCGTCAGGCCGAGGTCCGCGGCCAGCTTCTTGATCTGGGCGAGGTAGTCGCCATCGGTGCGCGGAAAATGCCGGTCGTCCAAGACGACGCCGTCGATGAGCGTCTCGCGCGCAATGGCGTCGATAAACTCGAGTTGGGTCAGGTCACCGCGCTGGAGCGCCTGATCGAAAGCTCCGCTCGAATACGCGAACTGCATGAATGCTAGGATTTCAAGCTCTATGCGTATTGCCCTCGGCGCCGATCACGCCGGCTATGAATTCAAGGACCGCATCGCGCAGATGCTGCGCGAAGAGGGTCACACGATTTTGGATTTCGGCACGCACGATGCGACGCCGGTCGACTATCCGCAATACGGCTATGCCGTGGGTGAAGCCGTTGCAAGCGGACAAGCCGAGCGCGGCGTCGTTGTCTGCGGCTCGAGTTTGGGGATTTCGATTGCGGCAAATAAAGTGCCGGGCGTGCGCTGCGCGGTCGTAACCGAACCGCTTTCCGCCGAACTTGCGCGCCGTCACAACAACGCAAACGTGCTCGCGCTTTCCGAACGTCTTACCGGATGGGAGATGATCGAGCGGCTGGTCGATGTGTTCATGCACGCGCCCTTTGACGGTGACGTCCCCTCAGGCGCGCGTCACAAGCATCGCGTTGCGCAACTCTTTGAGTTCGACGACGGACAACGCGCGCGTACGTTCATCGCGATCGAGAAGGGCGAAGTCACCGGCGCGGTAACACCAAAAGATTTGTTATAGGTAGGAAGACCATGGATATTTTGACCCCCTCGCATATTGAGGCCGAAGATCCCGAACTGTTCGACGCGATTCGCGGCGAAGAGCGGCGGCAAAAAGAGAATCTCGAGCTGATCGCGTCCGAAAACTACGCGAGCAAAGCGGTGCGCGAAGCGATGGGCAGCGTGCTGACCAACAAGTACGCTGAAGGGTATCCGGGCAAACGCTACTACGGCGGCTGCGAGTGGGTCGACATCGCCGAGAACCTCGCGCTCGACCGGCTCAAGCAGCTCTTCGGTGCCGATCACGCCAACGTGCAACCGCACGCGGGAGCGCAGGCGAACATGGCAGTCTTCATGGCGCAGTTGAAGCCGGGCGACACCGTGCTCGGCATGTCGCTCGCACACGGCGGCCACCTGACGCACGGCACCAAGGTGAGCTTTAGCGGCAAACTCTACAACGCCGTTGCCTACGGCGTGCGCAAAGATACCGAGCTGATCGACTTCGATGAAGTGCGCGCGATGGCACGCGAGCACAAACCCAAGATGATTATCGCTGGTGCAAGTGCGTATCCGCGCACGATGGAGTACGCGCCGTTCCGCGAGATCGCTGATGAAGTCGGCGCAACGCTGCTGGTCGATATGGCGCATATCGCGGGACTCGTCGCCGTCGGCTTGCATCCGTCGCCGGTTCCGCTTGCCGAGTTCGTCACGTCAACGACACACAAAACGTTGCGCGGCCCGCGCGGCGGAGTCATCCTTTGTAAGGAAGCCTACGCACAGGCGATCGACAAGAGCGTCTTTCCGGGCATTCAGGGCGGCCCGTTGATGCACACGATCGCAGCGAAGGCCGTCGCATTTGCTGAAGCGCTGCAACCGTCGTTTGCGACCTATCAACAAAATGTCGTCGACAACGCGAAGGCGATGTCCGAGGAATTCGTCCGTGGTGGCTTGCGGCTCGTGGCGGGTGGCACGGATACCCACTTGATGCTCGTCGACGTTTCGGTGAAAGGCCTGACCGGGAAAGCAGTCGAGGCCTACCTTGATGAAATCGGCATCACCGTCAACAAGAACGCGATTCCGTACGATCAGCAGAAGCCGATGGTGGCCAGCGGCATCCGGATCGGGACGCCGGCTATTACCTCGCGCGGATTAGGAATTTCTGAATGTCGCGAAGTTGCGCGCATCATGGTTGACGCGCTCGATGACATCGGTGCTCAGAGAAATGTCGAGAAGCTGCGCGGACGCGTGCACGAATTGACGTCGCGCTTCGACGTACCGTAACCGACCTAACCTAATTCACAGGATTCCGTCAGCAAACTCGCCCCAGAATGGACGAGATGGATGAGGAGCGCCTGCTCGTCCTTTGCGATGTTGTTGGTGCAGAGGGCGGATCCGAATCGGCGATGGAGCGGTACCTCCCGGCGTTGCAGCGCACAGGGCTCAATGTACGTGTGCTCGCGCGGCGGGTAACCGATGCGCAGCGGTTCGGAGTGCCTGCGCGCGCCCTGCCATGGGCCGACGAATACGCCGAGCCTTCAACGAGTGCGGCCCGCGCCATTAGCGCAGAGATTGCAAGCCAGGACATCGGCGTCGTGTTGTGCTCGAACGTGTTTGATGCGGCTGTCCTGGACGCCGCGCGCGGTGCCCGGCGCTGTGTGGTGCACGTGCGCGATCACCGCGTCTTTTGTCCAAACGGCGATCGCCTTTTCCCGAGTTTTCCGCGCCCATGCGACGCGCCGATGGGTGGCGCTTGCTTGATGAATTCGTTCCTTCGCGGCTGCGTCTGTGGGCCGCGCTCGCGTACGGTGCAGCGCCTTCGCGCACGTGAACGCACTGCTGAGGCGACGCGCCGCTACGATGCCTTTGTCGTCTCCTCGCAGTTCATGGCTGGGCTGTGCGAGCGCAATGGAATTCCGGCGGAAAAGATTCACGTGCTCGAACCGCCGGTTGCCGACGGAAGCGTTTCGGATATGATTGCACCGCCGCCGGCGCTGCCGCGCGTGCTTTTTGCCGGTCGCATCGTGCCGGCCAAAGGCTTGCGTTCGCTGGTGCGTGCGCTTGCGCGCATCGCGCCCGAATTGCGCCCGGAACTGCGTGTGGCGGGACGATCGACGCCTGAACTCGAGGCGTGTATCGAGCTCGCGCGATCGCTCGATGTTCACATAAAAGCGCTCGGTTGGTGCGACGGCGACGCGCTCTCGCGCGCAATCGATAACGTTCACGCGGTGGTGATCCCCTCGCTTTGGCCCGAGCCGTACGGATTGCTCGGCATCGAAGCACAGGCGCGCGGACGGCCCGCGGTTGCGTATGCGGTGGGTGGAATTCCGGAGTGGATCGGCGATGCGGGCGAGTGCGCACCGCGCGGCGACGAAGCCGCGCTCGCGCGCGCAATTGCAACCGTCACCGATCCGTCGCAGTGGCCCGCGTACAGCGCCGCCGCACGAACTCGCGCTGCGGCGCATGATCTCGCAACATTCGGGGAAAGGATGAAATCGGTATTATGCGCGTCTTGATCATTGGCGGCGACGGATATTGTGGCTGGTCAACGGCACTCCATTTTTCGGCGCGCGATCACGAGGTCACGATTCTCGACAACTTGGTGCGCCGGCGCTGGGATCGTGAACTCGGCGTTTCGACGCTTACGCCGATTCGCTCCATGCCGGAGCGCTTGCGCGCGTGGGATCGTCTGGGAGAACGGCCGATCCGTTTCATCCGCGCGGATGCGACCGACTACGCGGCCATCTGTGATGCGATCGTTGCGACGCGGCCCGACGCAATCGTCAATTTTGGGCAGCAGCGTAGCGCGCCATATTCCATGATCGATCGCGATCACGCGGCGCAAACTATGATCAACAATACGTTGGGCAATCTCAACGTGCTGTGGGCGATTCGTGAATATGCGCCCGAAGCGCATCTGGTCAAGCTCGGTACGATGGGCGAATACGGTACGCCGAATATCGAGATCGAAGAAGGCTTCATCACGATCGAACACAAGGGGCGCCGCGACACGCTGCCGTTCCCGAAGCAGCCGGGTTCCTTCTATCACTTGACCAAAGTCGCGGACAGCGATCAGATCTATTTTGCGTGCCGCATCTGGGGTCTACGCGCGACCGATTTAAACCAGGGCGTTGTCTACGGGCTGCACACCGAAGAAACATCGCGCGCTGCGGAGCTGGTCAACCGCTTCGACTACGACGGGATCTTCGGCACGGCGCTCAATCGGTTTTTGGTGCAGGCGGTCCTCGGTCATCCGCTTACCGTGTACGGCCGGGGTGGACAGACGCGCGCGTTCCTCAATATTGCCGATACCACGCGCTGCATCGAGCTTGCCGTTGAATCACCGGCGCCCGCCGGCACGTTCCGTGTCTTTAACCAGTTTACGCAGACCTTTAGCGTGCTGAGCCTGGCACATCAAGTCGAACGTGTCGGCAAGACGCTGAATCTCAACGTGCAGATCGATCACGTTGAAAATCCGCGGGTCGAGCGCGAAGCGCACTTTTACAGCTCGCTGAACACGAATTTGCTTGGCCTTGGCCTAGAGCCCGTGCTACTCACCGACGAGATAGTAGCTTCGATGCTCGAGAGCGTACGCATGTACCGCGCGCGCATCGATCGCACACAGATCATGCCGAAGGTGCAATGGAAGGGCCTAGCTCCCCGTTCTGAGCTTGGCTTCCTCGATACCGAACGCGTCGGCTAACGCGGCAAGCGCCGCCAGCAGAGCACACCCGAGCGCAACGCCGCGATAGCCGTTCTCGAACGCTTGTATCGACGCGCGTTGCAGCGCGGGATTTGCGAAACGTGCTCCCCCCAAGCGATCTTGTTGCGCGGCGACTGCTCTGCGCATGGAAGGCGTCGCGTGCATCGCGTCGAGCGAGCGGGCTATCGATGTTCCATAGATTGTGGCGAGCACGACGGTCAACGCCGCGATCGCGAGCAGGCCGGCGATGCGCGACACCGCATTGTTGATACCCGAAGCGATGCCAATGTTCCGTGGATCGGCTGCACTGATCACCCCCGTCGTGAGCGGCGCGACGGTGATGCCCATTCCAATGCCCACGATGAGCACACCGGGAAAGAACGCGGCCCAATAGCTGCGCATCGGTTCGAGGAGTGCAAGTAAAAGATAACCGGCGGTGACGATCGCCGGCCCGAGCGTCAACACAGCGCGCATGCCGATGCGTTGCGCGAGCATAGGTGCGAAGCGCGAGAGCACGATCATACAGATACCCATCGGCAGCGTTGCAAGTGCGGTTTGTAGCGCGGTGTATCCGTGCGCCTGGATCATGACGAAGGGCATTTCGTAAAAGATCGCGCCGAGCGAGCCATACAAGAAGAGCGTAGCGAGATTGATTGTGGCGAACGTGCGCGAGCGAAAGATGCTCGGTGGAACCAGCGGAGACGCTGCGCGATGCTCATGGAAAACGAAATACGCTAATAGTGCAATGCCCACGAACATCGAGCCCCGCAAACCGATGCTCCAGCCGGCTGAACTCGACTGGATGAGCGCATAAGTGATCGCGCCGAAGCCAAGTGTCGAGAGTGTTGCGCCAAGCCAATCGAGCTCGCGCGGTGCGTCCGGGTCGCGGCTTTCCGCAACGTGACGCAGCGCAGCAACTATCACGAACGCCGCCAGCGGCACGTTGATCCAAAAAACGGAACGCCATCCAAGCGCATCGATCAGCACGCCGCCAAGTGCGGGGCCGAGCGTCGAAGTCAGCGCGCTAAATGCGGACCAAATGCCGATGGCGCGTCCGCGCGCATCGCCTGAGAAGTGATCTCCCAGAATTGCCAGACTCGCTGGCACAAAGAGCATTCCGCCGATACCCTGCGCAACGCGCGCTATCAGCATCGACGGAATCGACCAAGCAAATGCGCAACCAACGGAAGCTACGGTAAACAGCGCGACGCCGCTGACGAAGGCGAGTTTGCGGCCGTAACGGTCTGCAAGCGCGCCGCCGAGCAACATCAGCGCACCGAGCACGAGCGTGTACAGCTCGACGATCCATGCAACGTCGCCCGCACTCGCGTGAAAGTCGCGTTGGATCTGCGGGAGCGCGAGCGTCACGACCTGTCCGTCGATAAATGCCATACTCGACCCAACGACCGTCGCGAGTAGCACCCAGGTATCGCGTGCGCGCATACGAAACCGACTTTCATGCCCGGGACCCAAAGCCTCTACATCGTCGACCATCCGGCCGTCGCCGATCGCCTTGCGCGGTTGCGCGAGCGTTCGACGCCGACGCCGGTGTTTCGCGCGTTGATCGAAGAGCTTGGCACGTTTCTTGCGTACGAGGCAACGCGTGCGCTTCCGTTGCGCGATGAACGCATCACCACGCCGCTGATCGAGATGAATGCGCTGCGTATTGCGACGCGTCCGGTCGTTGCACCGGTGTTACGCGCGGGCCTTGGGCTCTTACCAGGTTTCCTCGGCGTGATCGACGACGCCGTGGTCGCGCATCTTGGATTCTATCGCGATCCGCAGACATTGCGCGCCGTACCATACTATGCCAACGTGCCACCGGAGTTAGCCGACCGTCATGTGTTCGTGCTCGATCCCATGCTCGCGACCGGCAACTCGGGGGTTGCCGCGCTCGATGCACTGGTTGAACGCGGCGCGCGGATGCTGACGTTCGTGTGCGTGATCGCTGCGCCCGAAGGCGTGCAGCGCATTCACGAGGCGCATCCGAACGTGCCGATCGTGGCAGCTGCGCTCGATGCCGGCCTGAACGATCACGGCTACATCGTACCGGGGCTCGGCGACGCAGGAGACCGAATGTTTGGCAGCCTCACCTCGGTGCCGACCGACGTGCGTGTGCAAAACGCATGAGTCGCCCGGGCTGGGACGAGTACTTCATGGAGATCGCGCACACGGTTGCGACACGTGCGACGTGTCCGCGGCTTTCGGTTGGCGCGGTCCTGGTGCGCGACCACCGCATCCTGACGACCGGCTACAACGGCGCACCGCGCGGGGTTGCACATTGCACCGAAGCCGGGTGTATTCTCGTCAACGACCACTGCTTGCGCGCGACGCACGCTGAAGCGAACGCTATCGTGCAGGGCGCACTGCATGGCGTCAGCTTACAAGGGGCGACCGCGTACTGCACCCATCAACCCTGCGTCAATTGCTCGAAGCTGTTGATCAGCGCCGGCGTGGCAAAGATCATTTACGAGCAAGCCTATCCCGATCCGGTCGCGAGCCAATTGCTGGGTGAAGCGGGCGTTGCGCTCGTCGCCTTTGCGTCGCTCGAAGGCGTACGCCCGTGACCGCGGCGCTGATCTATTTCCTTACCTTCGCAATCGCGGCGGTCACCGCTGCGGTAGCAACCCCGCTCGTCATTCGCCTCGCGACGCATCTCGAGATCATCGACGCTACACACGAGGAGCGACGCGTTCATGAGATACCGACTCCGCGCATCGGCGGGATAGCGGTCTTCTTCGGGTTTGCGGTGGCGCTCTTCGCCGTGTTGGGCTTCGCAATGAGCTCGCCGTACGCGCTTTACCCGTCGATCGTGCATCTTAGCGCGCATCAGAAGGTGACGGCGATCACCGACCAGTTTGACGAAGTCCATCGTCTCGTCGGCCTTCTCTTCGGCGGCATGCTCATTCTCGGAGTAGGACTGTGGGACGACATCATGCAGATGCGTGCTCGCAACAAATTCATTGCGCAGATCGTCGTCGCGTTGATCTCGATGCTCTACGGCTTCATCATTCCGGGCATCAACAATCCCTTCGATCACAATGCGGCGACCAATTGGATAGACTTTCCGCTGTGGCTCTCGGTGCCGCTAACGCTCTTTTGGTACGTGGCGATGATGAACGCCATTAACTTCATCGATGGACTCGACGGGTTACTTTCAGGCTTCACCTTCATCTCGTGCATCTTCTTGTTCGCGATTTCCGTCGTGCACGCGAGCCCGGTCGTTGCGCTGGTGGTAATTGCGCTCGCTGGCGCCTCGCTCGGATTCTTGCCCTACAATTTCAATCCGGCCAAGATCTTTCTCGGCGATGCCGGCTCGCTGTTTATCGGCTACGTCTTCGCAACGGTCTCGATTATCGGCGCGAGTAAGACGGCAATTGCAATCTCGATCGTCGTGCCGCTTGTCGTCCTGGCATTACCCATACTCGACACGCTCGCCGTAATCGTGCGGCGTGCGCGCGCCGGCAAGCCGATCACCGAGGCCGATCGCGGCCACTTTCACCACCAGCTGATCTTTCGTTTCGGGCTCAACGTGCGTCAGGCGGTGTTGTTGATCTATGCGATGTGCTTCGTGCTTGGGTTCGTCGCGCTCGCGCTCTCGGGCGAGTTCACGCACGTCTTCCGTCATACGCTATAAATGAATCAAAATAAACTCCGCGTGATGACCGTGTTCGGCACGCGGCCCGACACGATTAAGATGGCGCCCGTGGTGCGCGCATTGCGCGCGTGCGAAGAAATCGATGACATCGTCTGCGTGACGGCGCAGCACCGCCAGATGCTCGACGATTTGCTCGAGCTCTTCGCGATCGAGCCGCAGTACGATCTCGACATCATGACCGAGAATCAGACGCTGACCCAGATCACGACGCGCGTGCTCGAAGGCATGGAGCCGGTGCTCGAACAGGCAGCGCCCGACGTGGTGCTGGTACACGGTGACACAACGACGAGCACGTCCGCGGCGCTCGCCGCATTCTATCAGCAGATTCCGGTTGGCCACGTGGAGGCCGGGTTGCGCACCAACGATCGCTGGCTGCCGTTTCCCGAGGAGATGAACCGCCGTCTAACCGGTACGATCTCGTCGTATAACTTCGCGCCGACCGAGCTCGCGCGCGAGCACTTGCTGCGCGAGTTCGTCAACCCCGACGACATCTTCGTGACCGGCAACACCGTCATCGACGCGTTTCTCGAAACGGCGCATCGCGGCGATCTCTCGCAGCCTCCGCGTCTAAGCGACTTGGACACGTCGCGGCCGATCGTTCTGGTCACGGCGCACCGTCGCGAGAATCATCCCTACATGCGCGAGATGTGCGAAGCATTTCGCGATATCGTGCAGTTGCCGTCACGGCCGCAAATCTATTGGCCGGTGCATCCTTCGCCGCACGTGCGGCCTATCGCGCATCAAATTCTAGGCGGTATCGAGGGCGTGACGCTGGTCGATCCGATCGACTACGCGCAGATGGTTATTGCGGTGAAGGCGTCGACGTTTGTCCTCACCGATTCGGGCGGCTTGCAAGAGGAAGCGCCGACACTCGGCAAACCGGTTTTAGTGATGCGCGAGGAGACCGAGCGTCCCGAGGGACTCGAAGCCGGAACGCTCGAGCTTGTCGGCCACGACCGCGCAGCAATCGTCGCAGCGGCGAATCGTCTGCTCACCGATGCCGATGCGTACGCGCGCATGGCGCGTGCCGCAAATCCCTATGGCGACGGAGCGGCTGCGCCGCGCATCGTGGCATGGCTACTGGCGCGGCTGCGCGGCGGCCCCTTTCCCGCCCCGTTCGACGTTCGTAACAGTACCTGACGGACGCACGGTCAACACCGGAACTTCGGAACGGCGTAACACGCCTTCGGCAACGCTGCCAATGAACAACCGCGCAAGTCCTTGACGTCCGTGCGTGCCGACGCAGATAAGTCCGGCGGCATTCTCATTTGCAAATCGCAAAATTTCGTCGACAGCGTCGCCTTCGCCAACGCTCGTCGTAACCGTGAGGCCCAACGCTTGCGCAGCCGCCTTCTTCTCGGCGAGTAGCTGGCGCCGCGCGTTCTCCATGATCTCGATCGTTTCTTGAGGGTAGTCCGCATCGTAGCCCGAGGCCGCGATGATGTTGGTCACGTCGAAAATGCTGACGAGCAAGAGCGCCGCGCGATCCTCGAGCGCAAGCTTACACGCGAGGTCAAACGCCTCGCGGGCCGCGACCGACTCGTCGACCGCAACCAGAATGGTGTTGAACATACCCATGGTATACCACTGAGCATGAAGGCTGCGCTAATGGCAGGATCGACCTTTGCGATCACGGTGTTGCTCGGGTTTTGGGCCGGGCTCGCCCTCGCGCATCGAACAGGTGCACCGCTTTGGACGATCGCTGGTCTGTTCGCAGGCGTGCTGATCGGGGGAGCCATCGCCGCTCGCTCGCTCACGCAGGCGGGAAAATAGCCCAGGATGCCGTACTCACCTCTCGCTCGCGCGATCCTTTTTGCGATTCTTGCCATAGCCGCAGGCCTGTTCTGCGGCTATCTGAATCTCCGGCTCCTAGCCGCTGCGGGGAAGCGGCTGAGCGAATCCGGCACGTCGAAGTCCTTCGTCATAAGTAGTTTGTCGCGAGTGGGGGTCTTCGCTATAGTCGCGGTGGCATTCGCGGCGGCCGGTCCCTGGTGGTGCAGCCTTCTGTATATTGCCGGTCTTTTCACACCTCTCGCGTCTTACGCCATCGGCGTAGCACGCGAACGCTAAACGTCAGAGAGTACAACGCAAAGCCGTGCAAATCGGTGAACACGCGGTCTGGCATCTTTTTCCCGGACCCTTGGGTGAAGTGCACTCGGATACCGTCATAACGACCTGGGTCGTCATGCTGGTGACGTTGCCGCTTTTCGCGTGGATCGGTGCGTCGTATCACTCGGCTCGCATCAACAAGCGCCAGACGTTCATTGAAGGCGTGATCAACTACTTTGCCGATCTCGCGTACGGATCGCTCGGCAAACAGGGCGAGCCCTACGTGCCGTTCTTCATCGCGCTCGTAACCTTCATTTTTTTCCTCAACGAGTTCGGCGCGTTTCCGTTTAAAGAGCCGTTGCACTTAGCATTTGGGGGCTCGCCGACCGCGGATCTGAATACGGCCGTGGCGCTCGCCGTAATGGTTTTCGTGCTCGTCCAAGGGAGCGGCATTCGCAAATACGGCCTCGGGTTCTTCAAGCACCTACTCACGCCGTTCGCAGGGATGTTGCCCCTGAACGTGCTGGAAGAAGTGTTGCGCCCCACGACGCTTGCCGCTCGTCTCTTTTTCAACATTTTCGTCGGCGAACTGCTGCTCTTTGTGATCACGCAGATCATCACCGCGCAAGTAAAGATCGGCGGTTTCGATCTCTCGCTCGCGGCGGCGATCGGCCCGTTCTTCCTGGAGATCTTCAACTTCCTGGTCGGATTGCTGCAGGCGTTCGTCTTCGGATTGCTTTCTATCGTCTACCTCTCGTTGGCACTGGCCGACGATCACTAGTTCTCGAGAAAGGACACTACGTTGAGCCCTGAAACTGTCATTGCCGCCATCGGCATCGTCGCGTTCGCGATCATCGCGGCCGGCTTTGCGGTCGGTACGACGATCGGCGACGGCATGGTGAGTGCGCGCGCGGTGGAAGCGATCGCGCGTCAACCTGAAGCGCGCCCGAACATCCTCCAGTTCCTGATCATCGGCGTCGGCTTCGTCGAAGCAAACGCCTTTATCGCGCTGGGCCTTGGTCTGTTCATCCTCTTCGGTGCAACGAGCATTCCGCTCGTCGCCAAAGCGCTCGCGGGCCACTAGAGGCGCAATAGTCGCCGTATGTTTCTCTCGGTCGATGGGACGCTCTGGGTCCAACTGCTCAACTTCGCGGTCTTTTACGCGATTTTGTACGTGGTCTTTTTGCGTCCCGTGCAACGCGCAATCGCGAAGCGGCGCGAGTACATCGACGGCCTGACGCAGGACTACGACCGCGCGCAGGCCGAGGCGAACGACCTTCGCGCGCAAGCCGAGGCGATTCGCGCCGACGCGCGGCGCGAGGCAGATCACATCATGGCCGCGGCTCGCAACGAGGCCGGAAACGAAGCAGCGCGCATGTCGAGTGAGTATGGTGAACGCGTGCATGCGATCGTCGAGGGCGCGCACGCGACGGTTGCGCAGGAAGTCGATGCCGTTCGCCCCCGTGAGGAAACGCTCGCGAGCGAACTTGCGGCTCAGATCGTGGGGCGCGTGTTGCCGGAGTTGCACGCATGAACTACGACCTGATCGCGTTTTGGAGCCAAATCGCCGGGTTCGTGCTCTTTGCGTTGGCGCTGGTTTGGGCGTGGAACAAATTCCTGACGCCTGCGCTCGCCGCCTCGTCGAAAGCCAGCAACGATCGCATCGCGCTTGCCGAACTGCATCGCAAGGAGATGCATGCGGCGGTCGAATCGCTGCGCCACGCGATCGACGGCGCTAAGCTCGATGCCGAAGCGATGATCGCTCGTGTCAAGGAACGCGCGCAACACGAACGCGACGCGATCTTGGCCGAGGCGAAGGACGCGGGTGAACGCTCGGTGCGCAACGCCGACGGCGAGCTTGCGCGCTCGCGCATGGCTGCGCGCGAGCAGCTGCGTGAGACCCTTGCTTCCAAAGCACTCGATATCGCGCGCACGAGTGCCAACATGCGCATCGACTCCACCGTCAATGGGCGGCTGCTGCAAGAATTCATCGAGCAGGTGAGCCGTGGCTAATGAAACGCTGGCGCGCCGCTACGCAACCGCGGTCTTCGCACTGGCTTCCGACGCCGGCAGCGTCGAGCGCGTCGGAGCGGAGCTGACAACGATCCTGCGCACGATCCACAGCGACCCCGTCATTCTGCAATACTTCACGTCGCCGATCGTGAATCGCGTCGACAAAGAGCAAGCGCTGCTCGAGTCGCTGCGCGGCAAAGTTGGTGACGTCCCGCTGCACACGGTGCTCTTGCTGGTGCGCAAGCGCCGTGAATCGCTGCTCGAAGAACTCGTGACGGAGTACGACAAGCTCGCACGTGCGGCGCGCGGTGTCGAGCCGCTCCTGGTAACGACTGCGCGCGAGCTAACTGAGAGCGACGTGCGCGCATTGGTCGAGAGTATGGAGCGCACGTATGGAAAGAAATTTGAAGCGAGCGTTACGGTTGACCCGTCGCTCATCGGCGGCGTTCGCGTCGTAATGGGCGATCGCATGATCGACGGCTCGGTGTCGGGCCGTCTCGAAGAATTGACCCGCAGTTTATTTGCTAGCAACTAACACTGGAAACGAACATGATTAACGCAGACGAAATCGCCGGAATCCTCAAGCAGCAGATCGCGAGCTTCAACACCGGCGTCCAAGAAGACGAAGTCGGCACGGTGATCGAAGTCGGCGCCAACCTCGCGCGCGTCTACGGCTTGCGCGGTGTGCGCGCATCGGAGCTGGTCGAGTTCCGCAACGGCGTGCAAGGCGTCGCGCTCAACCTCGAAGAGGACAACGTCGGCGTCGTGATCATGGGCGCCGACGAAGAGATCAAAGAAGGCGACGCAGGTTCGCCGCACCGGCCGCATCGCGTCGGTGCCGGTCGGTGAAGCGCTGCTCGGACGCGTCGTCAATCCGCTCGGACAACCGATCGACGGCAAGGGTCCGATCGACACCAAGAAATATCGCACGATCGAAAACGTCGCGCCGGGCGTCGTGCAGCGTCAGGCCGTCAAGCAGTCGCTGCAGACCGGCATTCGCGCGATCGACGCGCTGATCCCGATCGGGAAAGGTCAGCGCGAGCTGATCATCGGCGACCGTTCGACCGGCAAGACGGCGATCGCGGTCGACACGATCATCAATCAAAAAGGCGACAACGTCTTCTGCATCTACGTCGCGATCGGCCAGAAGAATTCGACGGTCGCGGCGCTCGCGCAAATGCTCGAGCAAAAAGGCGCGATGGAATACACGACCATCGTCGCCGTCAGCCCGTCCGAGGCGGCCGCGCTGCGTTGGATCGCGCCGTTCGCGGGTTGCGCGATGGGCGAAGAGTTGATGTATGCGGGCAAAGACGTGCTGATCATTTACGATGATCTCACCAAGCACGCGCAATCGTATCGCGAGATGTCGTTGTTGCTGCGCCGCCCGCCGGGCCGCGAAGCCTATCCGGGCGACGTCTTCTACCTGCACTCACGTTTGCTGGAACGCGCAGCCAAGCTCTCCGACGACCTCGGCGGCGGTTCGATGACCGCCCTGCCGATCATCGAAACGCAAGCCGGTGACTTCTCGGCGTACATTCCGACCAACGTGATCTCGATCACCGACGGTCAGATCTACTTGACGCCGGAGCTGTTCTTCCAAGGCATTCGCCCGGCCGTCGACGTCGGTCTCTCGGTCTCACGCGTCGGCGGTTCGGCGCAAACGAAGGCGATGAAGTCGGTTGCCGGTCAGCTCAAGCTCGAACTCGCGCAGTATCGCGACCTCGCGGCGTTCGCGAAACTCGCAAGCGATCTCGATAAATCGACGCAGATGCAGTTGATGCGCGGCGAGAAGATGACCGAGTTGCTCAAGCAGCCGCAATACCAGCCGATGAAGATGGAAGATCAAGTGGCCATCCTCTACGGAGCGACGAACGGCTACGTGAACGATATTCCGACGCCACGTCTGCAAGACTGGGCCAAAGGCTTCCTCGACTTCCTGCATCAGAAGTACGCCGACGTGCCGCAGGCGATCGCGTCGAGCGGTCAACTCTCGGATGAGAGCAAGAAGAAGCTCAACGACGCGTTGACGGAGTTCAACAAGAGCTTCTAATGCCGACGGTCAAAGCGCTTCGCGAGCGGATCCGCTCGCTGAAGAACACGCAGCAGATCACCAAGGCGATGAAGCAGGTTGCTGCGGCCAAGATTCGCCGTGCCGAACAGGCGCGAAAAGAAGCGCGTCCGTACGCTGACACGCTGGCCGAAATGCTGCGCGACCTGATGGCCGCAGTCGCGTCGATCGATCATCCGTTCATGAAGCCGGGCAACGAAAGCGCGCCGGCGGGCGTCATCCTGATGACCGCCGACAAGGGGCTCGCCGGCGCGTTCAACTCGAACGTCATTCGCGCCGGTGAACTGTATGCGCGCGATCAGAAGAATAACGTCGCGTGGTACACGGTCGGGATCAAGGCGCGCAACGCGATCCGCCGCATGGGTCAGGGCGACCGTCCGACGTGGCCGGTGAACGCGCCCTCGAAGCTCGACGTCGCACGCGAAGTCGCGCAACGCGTCACGGACGATTTCGTCAACGGCAAGATCTCGGAGATCGTGCTGATCAGTTCGAAGCTGGTCTCGATGATGTCGCAGAAGCCCGAAGTGCGCAAGCTCGTGCCGATTGAGGCAGACACACTTCGAGCAGCCTCCTGGCGACACCGAAGAGGCGAAGGGGCCAAAGGGTGCGGTCGAATTTGCGCCGTCACCGGAGTTCGTGCTCTCGCGCCTGTTACCGAAGTATCTCGAGTTTACGATCTTCTCGGCGATCCTCGAGACCGATGCCGCGTTCTTCGCAGCACAGTTGCTCGCGATGAACAACGCGACCGAGAACGCCGGCAAGTTGATCGACGAACTCACGATTCAAATGAACAACGCGCGCCAAGCCGCGATCACCAAAGAACTGCTCGAGATCGTCGGCGGCGCCGAAGCCCTTGTAAACGGATAGGACCCTTCGACAGGGCTCAGGACTAAAAAGGAAATTACAATAATGGCTGCCACCGGTAAAATCGCCCAAGTACTCGGCAACGTCGTGGACGTCGAATTCACCGCGGATACGTTGCCGAAAATCAACGATGCCTTGACCGTCAACGTCAACGAAGACGCGTCCGCGGGGAGCAACGGTCACGCAACCGTCTCGGGGATCGAACTCGGCGGCACGGCGATGCAGGCGCGCGAGCTGGTACTCGAAGTGCAAGACGAGCTGGGCAACAATCAGGTGCGCTGTCTCGCGCTGGGCTCGACCGACGGTTTGCGCCGCGGCGACGCGGTGACCAATACCGGCAGCCCGATCACCGTCCCGGTCGGCGAAGGCACGCTCGGGCGCATCTTCAACGTGCTGGGTAAAACGATCGACTCGAACGAGCCGGTGAAAGCCGCGGCGTATTGGCCGATTCACCGCCCGGCCCCCGATTTCAAGTCACAAGATCCGACACCGAAACTTTTCGAGACCGGCATCAAAGTCATCGACTTGATGGCGCCGTACACGCGCGGCGGCAAAGTCGGACTCTTCGGCGGCGCGGGCGTCGGCAAGACCGTGTTGATTCAAGAGCTGATTCGCAACATCGCGGCGGTCCACAAAGGCTTCTCGGTCTTCACCGGCGTCGGTGAACGCACGCGTGAGGGCAACGACCTTTGGGTCGAAATGAAAGAGTCGGGCGTGCTTGCGCAAACGACGCTCGTCTTCGGGCAGATGGATGAACCGCCAGGCGTGCGTTTCCGCGTTGCGCAGACCGGCGTCACGATGGCGGAATACTTCCGCGATGAAACCGGCGCCGACGTGCTGCTCTTCATGGACAACATTTTCCGCTATCTGCAAGCGGGCTCGGAAGTCTCGGCGCTGATGGGCCGCATGCCGTCGGCCGTCGGCTATCAGCCGACGCTCTCAACCGACATGGGTGTACTCGAAGAGCGCATCACCTCGACCGACAAGGGCTCGATCACGTCGGTGCAAGCCGTGTACGTGCCGGCCGACGACTACACCGATCCGGCCGTCGCCGTGACGTTTGCGCATTTCGATGCCACGACCGCGCTCTCGCGTCCGATCTCGGAACTCGGCATCTATCCGGCCGTCGATCCGCTCGCCTCGACTTCGCGCATCCTCGATCCGCAGATCGTCGGCGACGAGCACTACGCGGTCGCGCGCGGCGTGCAAGAGACGCTGCAGCGCTACAAAGACCTGCAAGACATCATCGCGATTCTCGGTATCGAAGAGCTCTCCGAAGACGACAAGATCACGGTCGGCCGTGCGCGCCGCATGCAGCGCATGTTCTCGCAGCCGTTCTTCGTCGCCGAACAGTTCACGGGCACGCCCGGCAAGTACGTCAAGCTCGCCGACACGATCGCCTCGTTCCGCGAGATCCTCGACGGCAAGGTCGATCATCTGCCGGAACAGGCATTCTTCTACAAGGGCGGGATCGACGAAGTCAAAGCGAACGCCGAGAAGCTCGGCGCAGCGGTCTAAACGTGGCCTCTACCGTTCCGTTCAAGCTCATCACGCCCACCAAGGTCGTCTTCGAGGGCGATGCGGAGCTGGTGATTGCGGTCACGACCGAGGGCGAAGAGGGCATCCTGCCCCAGCACGCGCCGTTTTTGGCGGCGCTCAAGCCGGGCGTGGTGCGCGCGAACGTCGTGGTCGAGGGGAAGGCCGAGCGGCTCGAGCTTGCTACCCGCGAGGGCTTCATGCAAGCGCTGCCCGATCGGGTCACGATCCTGGTCGACGAGGCCCTCCGTTTTGCCGACGTCGACGTCGCAAAGACCCGCGACGAGCTCGCGCACGCGACCGATCAGGCTGAGATCGATTTCGCCAACGCCAAACTGCGCTTGACGGGGCACTAAGCGCACTCTAGCGAACTTCACGGGCAATGCTCGATCGCTTGGAGACCACGCTACGGGTGCGTGGCGGCGTCCGCCTCGAAGGCTCGGTTGCAACGCACGGCGCGAAGAACGCGGCGCTGCCGATCATGGCTGCCGCGATTCTTGTGCAAGGGCAAAGTCACGCTGCATCGCGTGCCGCGCATCACCGACGTCTCGGTGATGTGGTCGCTGCTCGAAGCGCTCGGCGCGCGCCTCCGCTACGAAGGCGACAACACGATCACGATCGATGCGAGCAACGTCGCGCAATACCGCGCGCCGTACGCGCTGGTGCGCAAGCTCGCCGCGTCGTTCGATCTCGTCGGACCGCTGCTCGGCCGTTTCGGCCGCGCCGAAGTGCCGCTGCCCGGCGGCTGCGTCCTCGGCACGCGCGCGACCGACATGCACGAGCAAGCGTTCCTCGCGCTCGGCTGCGACGTGCGCAGCGCGCACGGCTATCTTGATCGCCGAGAGCAAACGGCAAGCGCTGCACGGAGCGACGATCGAGTTTCGCACGCCGAGCGTCGGCGCGACGAAGAACGCGATGCTCGCCGCGGTGCTCGCCGAAGGCACGACGACGATCAAGAACGTCGCGATGGAACCCGAAGTCGTCGACCTCGGCAACTTTCTCGTTGCGATGGGTGCGAAGATCAAAGGTCTCGGCGGGCGATACGCTTACGATCGACGGCGTGAAAGAACTGCACGGCGTCGAGTACGAGATCATTCCCGATCGCATCGTGACCGGCACGCTGCTGCTCGGCGGCGCGGTCACGCGCGGCGACGTCACCGTCACGGGCTGCCGTCCCGAGCATCTCGAAGCGCTTCATGCTCAAGCTGCAAGAGTGCGGCGTCGATCGTCACCTCCGGCGACGATTGGATTCGCGTCGACGGAAGCGGCATCACGGGCGGCACCGACATTCTCACCGCGCCGTATCCGGGTTTCCCGACCGATCTGCAGCCGCAGATGCTCTCGTTCCTTGCACCACGGCCCGGGCACGAGCGTCGTCGAAGAGTCGATTTTCAACGCGCGCTTCTCGTACGTGAACGAACTCGCGCGCATGGGCGCCGACGTGCGCGTCTCGATGGAGAGCAACACGGCGGTCGTCAAAGGCGCGGCGCGCTTTCCGGCGCGCCGGTCGAAGCACCCGACATTCGCGCCGGCGCGGCGCTCGTCATCGCGGGCCTCGCCGCGGCCGGCGAGACCGAGATCATCGGCCTCGAATATATCGACCGCGGCTACGAGCGCTTGGAAGAAATGCTCTCGGCGCTCGGGCGGCCAAGTGCAGCGCAGCAGCGGCGTCACGCCGCTAGTCGAACCGGCGGGAATTTTTGAAACGCGCGAGTATCCTCGCGTGGGTTCCGCTGCTGGTTAGTCCCGGTCACACCTCTCACCAAAAGCATTTCTGGAGTTACTCGTTTGGATATCGGCATCGATCTTGGCACGGCCAACGTGCTCGTGCACGTCAAGGGCAAAGGCATCGTGTTGCGCGAGCCCTCGGTCGTCGCGAAAGACATGAACACGGGAAAGATTCTCGCGGTCGGCGAGGAGGCGCGCCAGATGCTCGGCAAAACGCCGGCGCACATTCAAGCTATTCGACCGCTGCGCGACGGCGTGATCGCGGATTTCGAAGTGACCGAAGCGATGCTCTCGTACTTCATCAAGAAGGTCATGAAAGATCGCTCGTGGTGGTCTTCGATCGTCAAGCCGAAGCCGCGTGTGATCATCTGCGTGCCGGCCGAGATTACTAGCGTTGAAGAGCGCGCGGTCAAAGACGCGGCGAAGCTTGCCGGTGCGCGCAACGTCGACATTATCGAAGAGCCGATGGCCGCCGCGATCGGCGCGGGCTTGCCGATCGACGGACCGTCGGGATCATGGTGGTCGATATCGGCGGCGGCACGACCGACGTCGCGGTGATTTCGCTTGGCGGCGTCGTGGTTTCGCAGTCGCTGCGCGTCGCCGGCAACAAGCTCGACGATGCGATCGTCCGTTACATTCGCCGCGTCTACAACCTGATGATCGGCGAACGCACGGCCGAAGAGATCAAGATCAAGATCGGCTCGGCGTATAAGCTCGAGCAAGAACTTGCGATGGAGATTCGCGGCCGCGACCTGATCAACGGGTTGCCGAAGACGGTGAAGATCACGAGCGAAGAGATTCGCGAAGCGCTCTCCGAACCGGTCGGCTCGATCGTCGAAGCGGTGAAGGCCGTGCTCGAGAAGACGCCGCCCGAACTCGCCGCCGACATCATCGATCGCGGCGTGATCCTCACCGGCGGCGGCGCGCTGCTGCGCGGTCTCGATAAGTTGCTTTCGGAAGTGACCGGCGTGCCGGCGATCGTTGCCGACGATCCGCTCTCGTGCGTGGCCCTCGGTACCGGAATGAGCATGCACCTCTGAAATGACGGTGCTGGACGCGCGCGTCGAGCCGCTCGATCGCGTTGTCGACGCGTGCGCGAAGGTTATTTTTGCCGGCGGCACGATCGTGTTCCCGAACGATACGAGTTACTGCCTGGCGTGCGACCCACATCGTGTCCAGGCCGATCATAAACCTTTGGAACTCCTCGTTGCTTCGCCCGCCGAATTTCTCGAATATGCCCCGGGCAATCCGCTGGCGATTCTTGCATCGAAGCGGCTCTTGCCCGGACCGATAACACTGCTCGTGCGCCGGCCGTCGTACGTAAGCGACGATGTCTCTTCGGGCGAGACGACCGTTGGGTTCGGGGTTCCGAATGAACCCGTGGCGCGCGCAATCTTGGAACGCGCTGGGCCGCTCGCGGTGGCGAACGTCGAACATCGTGCGGGGACATCGGCCGATTTGCTGATCGAGAATGGTCCGACGCGTTACAACAGCGAAGCAACCATCGTGGATTTGACAGGCCGTTACGCCCGGCTCGTGCGCGAAGGCGCACTGCCCTACGAACGTCTCGCACAACTGCTCGGGCCGATCGAGCGCGCGACAGTGAAGGCGCCCTCGCAAGCATGAAGCATGTCGCCATTGGTTTAGCGATTGCGCTTGCGCTCGTCGCTGCAACGCCGTCGCCGAGACCGAGCGCCTCCCCACGAACCTCCCCGAGCGCGCTGCCTTCGGGTGCCGGCGGCCCCGACACGTTTCAAGTCGGCGTGTGGACCGTGCACATGTTGCAGGTCGACGTCAACTTCAAGTCAGGCGACTTCAGTACTCCGCAGAAAATTACGATGACGCGCGGTGGGGGCGATATCACCGCCGATCGCGGAAGCGGTAACTACAAGTCGAAGGGCGCGACGCTCTACGGTCACGTGGTGCTGCACGATACCGAAGGCAATTTCGCCGGGCTCTCGAGCACGAAGCCGGCGAAGTCGAAAGGCCCCTCGACGCTTACAGCGGATCAGGTGCACATCGACGGCCTGGGTAAAGTCTATACGGCAACCGGCAACGTGCACTACGTGCAAGCGGACACGACCGTTGACGCAGATAACGGTGTGCTCAACGACCTCACGCACGATTTAGATCTCAAAGGCAACGTGAAGATCGTGCAGGGTGAACGCAACATGGTTGCCGATCACGTACTCTACAACACGATCTCGGGCCAAGCGCACGCCGAAGGCGACGTGACGATGCAATTCCCGAGTGAAGTGAATAAGTCGATCGCGACGCCGAAGCCAATTCACGTTCCCAATCCGCTCCAACGCCACAAAGGCGGTACGCCCGCACCCACCGCCTCCCCGCACTCGTAGTCACTTGTCGTCCCTCGACTACGCTGCTTCGCAGCTACGCTCGGGATGACAAGGCGCGAACGTCGCGAAGCGCATTAACATGAATTCGTTGTTCGGGGAACCGGATGCGCCGCTAGCGGCGCGCATGCGTCCGCGTTCGCTCGACGAGTATGTAGGGCAGACCGATATCGTCGGCGAGGGACGCGCGTTGCGCCGCGCGATCGAGAGCGATCGCGTGCCGTCGATGATCCTGTGGGGTCCGCCCGGTACCGGAAAAACCACGCTAGCGGAGATCATCGCCCGTTCGACCGGCGCGCACTTCGAAAAACTCTCCGCAGTTAGCGCAGGCGTAGCGGATTTACGCCGCGTGGTGGCTGAGGCGCAGGCGCGCCGCCGTGTCGGTGCCCGCACGGTGATGTTCATCGATGAAATCCATCGCTTCAACAAGGCGCAGCAAGACGCAATTCTACCCTACGTCGAGGACGGAACGGTGACGATGATCGGCGCGACAACGGAGAATCCGTCGTTCGAGGTGATCTCGGCGCTGCTCTCGCGCTCGCGCGTGTTCGTCTTGCATCCGCTCAGCGACGAAGAGATCGCGACGATCGTCGATCGTGCGCTGGTAGATCCGCAGCGCGGGCTTGGCAGTGACCACGTTATGCTCGAGCCGGACGCGCACGAGACGTTGGTTCGCTACGCCAACGGGGACGCGCGCACCGCGCTCTCGGCGCTCGAATTTGCCGCCTCGAGTGCACCGCAGAACAACGGTGCACGAACGATCGATCGCCCGTTGATTCTCGAGGCGCTACAGAAGCGCGGCTCGACGTACGACAAGGGTGGCGAGCAGCACTACGACATCATCAGCGCCTTCATCAAGAGCATTCGCGCAAGCGATCCCGACGCGGCGGTTTACTGGCTCGCGCGCATGCTCGATGGCGGTGAAGATGCGCTCTTCATCGCACGCCGGCTCGTGATCTTAGCGTCGGAAGACGTTGGGCTTGCCGATCCGCAAGGGATCCAGGTTGCAATCGCCGCGCAGCAGGCGGTGCACTTCATCGGCATGCCCGAAGGCTTCTATCCGCTTGCTCACGCGACGTTGTATCTGGCGCGCGCCAAGAAGAGCAACAGCGTCGGACGCGCCTATGGCGCTGCGATGCGTGACGTGCAAGAGACACGTAACGACGCGGTGCCGCTGCATCTGCGCAACGCACCGACGGGTTTGATGAAAGGACTCGGCTACGGGCGCGACTATCACTACGCGCACGACGATTACTCGATCAAACAGGAGAATCTGCCGGAGAACTTGCGAGGCCGGACATACTATGATGCGGGCGAGAACGACGAGAAAAAGTAACGGTCCGGGGGCTAACCCCCCGGACCGTCGTTCCCGTTGCTACTTCTCGGAGTGTGCAATGGAGCTTCGCACACGCTCTATGATAGGCCGAGGCTCTGAGATCGTTCTGGGAATCAGATGAAAAAGCGCATCTACCTCGACCATGCGGCGACCACTCCGGTCCACCCCGACGTGCTGGCCGAGATGTTGCCGTTTTTCACGGAAACCGGGCACAATCCGAGTTCGCTGCATGCGGAGGGGCGGCAGGCGCGAGCTGGTTTGGATCGCGCGCGCGACCGCGTCGCTGCGGCGCTTGGTGTCGGCCGAAAAGAGATCACGTTTGTCGGCAGCGGTTCCGAGGCCGACAACCAGGCGATCCTTGGCGCCGCGCGGGCACTGCGTGCACGCGGCGCACACATCGTGTCGACGCAGATCGAACACCATGCCGTCTTGCATGCACTCGATGCCTTGCGCGACGAAGGGTTTGAGATTAGCCTAGTCCCAGTTGACGACCGCGGGCTGGTCGATCCGGCCGCCTTTGCACGCGCGTTGCGCGACGATACGATCCTCGCGAGCGTGATGTATGCCAACAATGAACTCGGCGTCATACAACCAATCGCTGCGCTTGCTGCGGCGGCGCGCGCACGCGGCGTCGTCTTTCACACCGACGCGGTGCAAGCGGCGGCGTGGTTCGACGTGCGTCCGCGCGAGCTCGGCGTCGATCTGCTCTCGCTCTCCGCGCACAAGTTTTACGGCCCAAAAGGCGTCGGCGTGCTGTATGTGCGCGAAGGCCTCGCGCTGCAGCCGCTGGTGCATGGCGGTGGCCAAGAGTTCGGGCGGCGCTCGGGAACCGAGAACGTCGCCGGAATCGTCGGATTCGCCGCCGCGCTCGAGCGCGTTGCCGCGAACGCGCCGCAGCGCACGCAGCGGGTCGCCCGGTTGCGCGATAAATTCGAAAGCGGCCTTCAGGCACGCGTACCAGCGATTCGCATCAACGGCTCGGGCGCTCCGCGCTTGCCGAATACCAGCAACGTGTCGTTTGACGGTCTCGACTCCGAGGCGTTGCTCATGCGTTTCGACTTAGAGGGCATCGCCGTTTCGGCCGGAAGCGCTTGCACCTCGGGTGCGCTTGAACCGAGCCATGTCATTGCCGCGTTGCGCACCGATCCGCGCTGGCAGCGCGGCGTTATCCGGTTTTCGCTTGGCGAGAACACGACCGAGGAAGAGATCGACCGGGTTCTGGAACTCGTGCCCCATATCACCGAGGTACTGCAAGGGGGAGCAACGTGAACACAGCGGACTGGATGAACATCGGTATCGGCATCGGCGTGTTGCTCGTCGGCGTCGGCGCGCTCGTTGCCGGCATCGCGCTTGCGCGAACCCTCGGCCGCGTGAACGTAACGCTGGATGTCGTCGACGAACAGATGCAGAGTCTCGGCAAGCCGATCGGCGAGACGCTCGACCACGTCGGCGGCATCGCCGACACGGCCGATCAGACCCTGGCCCGCTTGGGTGGCGTGGTCGAGGCGGTCGAGGGGGTGGCGAACTCGGTCTCTGATACAGCTGAGCTAGCCAAGGGAGCGCTCGCGCCCGCAATCGAGAACGTCGGCGCTACCATCGCGGGGATAAGCGCTGGTTTGCGGCGCATCGTGACGGGTAGAGACGATCATGAGTAACGAGAACAGCGGCGGAGGCGGCGGATTCCTTGCCGGATTCGTCCTCGGTGCGATTGCCGGTGGGGCGGTTGCCGTGCTGTTGACGCAGGAAGAAACACGCGATCTCCTGGTTGGGAAAGCACGCGAAGCGGGTAACCTAGCGATAGACGCCTCGGGCGATCTCCGTGGACGCTATGCCGACCTCTACGAGCGCGGTCGAACAATTGTCGAGAATGCACGTGCCACCATGGGTGACGCGGCCGATCAATAAATGGAGAAGACGTTGGACATCAAGGTAAATGTTCGCGAAGCACAAGGCGATTGCTACATCGTCGAATTGAGCGGCGAAATCGACGTGTATACGTCACCGAAGGTCAAAGACGCAATTGGCGATCTCATCGATCGCGGCGTCTACAATTTGGTTATCGATCTTGAAAAAGTGCGCTACATCGACTCGACCGGCCTGGGCGTTTTGATCGGCGGTCTCAAGCGCGTGCGCGAGCACGGTGGTTCAGTGAATCTTGTCTGCACGAATCCACAAATTCGCAAGATTTTTGACATCACCGGCCTGGTGAAGATCTTCGGCATCTTCGAGAGCGAAGACGCCGCGATGAAGGCACTCGTGTGAGTCAGCCTTTGCCGAATACGGAAGAGGTCGATACCGTCGATCTCCGCATTCCATGCAAAGCAGAATGGGTTGCACTGGCACGACTTTCGGTTGCAGCTGTCGCGAGCCGCTTGAATTTTTCGATCGATGAGATCGAGGATATCAAGCTGGCTGTCGCAGAGGCGTGCACGAATGCAATCCAACACGCGCACGGCAGCCCATTCATCGAAATCAAGGCCGAAGCTGTTCCCGGAAGTCTTCGCTTAAGCGTGCGTGACTACGGCCGCGGCACGCGGCCCGAACACATTCGCTCACGAGACCTTACCGATGAGCGCGTCGGAGGCCTCGGTGTATTCCTGATTCGATCGTTAATGGATGAAGTCGAATATGACGTCCAACCGGATCAAGGTACGCTGCTGGTTATGGTTAAGCGGCTAGCGATCTAACGTGCGCGACCAAAGCGAGGACGTTCGTTCGGTACGCGAGCGGACGCGAGAGTTATTCGCGCGCTTTGAGCATGCACGAATGCGGCACGAAGCGCAGCCGGACGTGTTCGATCGTGAGTACGACGCGCTGCGGAATGAGCTTGTGGTTGCGCACCTCAACCTCGTGCGCTTTCTTGCGCTGAAATTCGCCAACCGCGGCGAGCCGCTCGACGACCTCGTGCAGGTCGGTACCGTCGGATTGCTCAAGGCGATCGATCGCTTCGAGCGCGATCGCGGGGTCGAATTCACGACGTACGCGACGCCCACGATCGTCGGCGAGATTAAGCGTTATTTCCGCGATAAGGGCTGGGCGGTCAAAGTGCCGCGCCGCCTGCAAGAGCTCAACCTTGCCGTCAATCGCGCAAACGAAAAGATGTCGGTCGAACTCGGCCGCAGCCCGACGGTACACGAGTTGGCCGACCGGCTCAATGCAAGCGAAGAAGAAATTCTCGAAGCGCAAGAACTCGGACAGGCCTACAACCTGCTCTCGCTCGATTCCGAAATTGCGAGCGAAGGTGACAAGCGAGCGCAGAAATTAGCCGACACGGTTGGCATGACCGACCCCGGGCTCGAGTTGCTCGAAGATCGCACCAATCTCGAGCGCGCGTTCCACGTCCTGACCGGCCGCGAGCGGGTGATCATCTTCCTGCGCTTCTACGAATCGGTCTCGCAGACCGAGATCGCCAAACGCCTCAACGTCTCGCAGATGCACGTCTCCCGTCTACAGGCCAAGGCCCTCGAGAAGCTCCGCGCTGCTCTGGGGGAGTAGAGGTTCTCGCAGAGACGCTAAGGCGCTAGCGCATCCGCCGGATTGGCGAGTCCGCGCTTGATCTCATCGACGAGCTCCGGGTCCTTCGCTTTTGATTGCTCGGCGGTGAGCGCCGTCACGTATGCGCGCATCAGCGCATCGGCGGCCGACGTGGCAATGTCGGGAGCGATGCCCGCACCTTCCCAATTGGTTTTCGTGATCGGGCTGTACGCGCGCCCGTTCGGCATGAAGATGCCAAATGCGTTGCCGAGCGAGACGAAGTCGCCGGGATTGGCGCCGCCACCGGTTGTTTCGCCGACGACGGTCACGCGCTTGAGGTTATGCAGGTCGTAGATGAACTGCTCGGCGCATGAAAATGTGCGATTACTCGTGAGCAGATAAACCGGCTTGTTGAGATAGAGCGCCCCCGGGACGGTTGCATCGGTGTACTGCTGTGTTTCCGTGACGACGCCGGTTTTAGGATCGCGTAACATAAGCGACGTGATCTGCCGCGGTTTGTCGAAAAAGTACGCCTCGAGCGTTTGCGCCGCGCGCGGACTGCCGCCGCCGTTCTTGCGCAGGTCAATGATCAGTGCGTCCGTGTGCGATACGAAGGTCATCGCTGCGTCGATCACGTGACCGACCTCGGCATCGTCGGAGAACTCGCGAAAATCGATGTAGCCGATATTCCCGCGCAGACGACGAACCGAAAGGAACCCGGAGTTGATCAACTGATCGAACTGGTGCATCTGGGCTGCGTTGGGTTGCGATGCATCGCCGAACTGACTTGGGTCAAAAGGGTACTCGATGTGAACGTGCTTGTCGTGCGTGATGACGAACAGGTCAGCGGTCATCGCCTTGGCGAGTTCCGCGGGATTAGCGATCGTCCGATAGGTCGGCGCCTTTTCTTTGAGGACAGCTACGGCCTTGGCAGCGACATCGGGGAAGATGTAGGTATGAAACGCCGCCTCGGCGCTGGAGACGACCGAGTCGACCTGTGCGGGCGTGAGCGCAACGGCGGCAAGAATCAGTGCGTGAAACATCGTTTCTGATTATACGGCAGCGTTCGACCCATTTCACACCGATTTATGAGGGGTCTGCGCACTGGCCGCGAAGATAAATGCGGTGATTGACCCGATTGACCGCGATATTCTCAGCATCCTTGAACGGGACGCGCGTATATCTTTCAAGGATCTTGCGGAGCGTGTCGGCCTAAGCGCAAACGCTGTTGCTGAGCGTGTTCGCAAGCTCCAGGACCAGGGCGTGATTGCGGGCTTTAAAGCCGAGGTCGATGCCGGCGCATTTGGGTTAAACTTGCGAGCCCTCATCGAGGTAAAGCTTGAAGCCGCGACGACCGCGGCGCGCTTCGAGGCGTTGGCCGCACAGACGCCGGGCGTTGTGCGCGCCCTGACGACGACCGGCAAATACGACCTGCTCTTGGAAGTTATCGCGCGCGATCAGGCGGATCTCCAGCGCATCATCGAGGAACTGCGCGCAGGCGGATTGACACGCGATACCTACAGTCGCGTGATCGCGAGCGACCGCCACTTTCCGCTGACGCCCATAGGTCCCGAGGCGGGTCGTAGGAGGGCGGCTTCTCTCTCTGCTATCATCCACCATTGAACCCATGAAAAGCCAAGAACTCCGCCAGGCTTGGATCGACTTCTTCGTTGCCAAGCAGCACAAGCTGATGCCCTCCGCGAGCCTCATTCCCGATGAGTTGAGCACCACGCTCTTCACGATCGCCGGCATGGAGCAGTTTGTTCCCGTTTTCTTGGGCGACCAGCCGCCGCCCGCGCCGCGCGTAGTAACGGTGCAACGTTGTTTGCGTGTCGCCGGCGCGAAGAGCGACATCGAGAACGTTGGACGCACCGGTCGCCACGGCACGTTCCTCGAGATGCTCGGGAACTTCAGCTTCGGCGACTACTACAAGAAAGACGCGATCGCGTACGCCTGGGAGTTCGTCACGAAAGTGCTAAAGCTCGATCCTGCGCGTTTGTACGTTACCGTGCACACGGGTGACGATGAAGCCGCCGAGATTTGGCACAAGGATATCGGGCTCGAGAAGTCGCGCATCACGCGCTTCGACGAGGACAACTTTTGGACGATGGGGCCGACCGGACCGTGCGGTCCGTGCACCGAGATCTTCTACGACACCGGCGAAGAGTATGCCAGTGGTCCCGAAGACATCGGACCCAATCTCGGCAATCGCTACGTCGAGATTTGGAACGTCGTCTTCCAACAGTACAATCGCGGCGACCGACGACAAACTGACCGAGCTGCCGAAGAAGTCGATCGATACCGGCGGTGGACTCGAGCGAATGCTCGCGGTGTGCAACGGCAAGGCGTCGATGTACGAGACCGATCTCTTCACCGATTTAATCGATGCACAGCCGCCGGTCGCAGCCAAGACAATGCATCCGCAGGAGCAGCGCGAGCGCCAGAACATCGTCGCCGATCACGCGCGCGCGGTGACGTTTCTGATGAACGACGGCATCTATCCGTCGAACACCGATCGCGGCTACGTGTTGCGTTTCTTGATTCGCCGCGCGATTCGCAACGGCAAGCTGCTCGGCTACCCGAACGGGTTCTTGACCGAACTCGTGCCCGCGGTTGTCAAGTCGCTTGCGCCGGGTTACCCGGAGCTGCGCGACAATGTCACGCGCATACAGCAGACATTACGCACCGAGGAAGAGACGTTCGACCGCACGCTCGAGCGCGGCATGGCCATGCTCGACGGTTTGATCGCCGACGCGAACGAAAACTGCACGCGGCTGATCTCGGGGCAAGACGCCTTCGTGTTGCACGATACCTTCGGCTTCCCGATCGAGCTGACGCGAGAGATCGCGGCCGACGGCGGCGTTGCGGTGGATTCCGTCGAGTTCGACAATGCGATGCGCGAACAGCGCGAGCGCGCGCGCGCCGATGCGAAATCGAAGCGCGCGGTGGTATCGCTGGCCGAGCTCCCGGCGCTGCGTTCCGATTTCACCGGTTATGGCGGTCTCGAGAACGAGGGCGAGATCGTGATGATCTTGCATGAGGAGAAGCCCGTACCGGCGGTCAGCGCCGGCCAGCACGGCACGATCGTCCTCGACCGCACCTCATTCTACGCCGAGCGCGGCGGACAGATCGGCGATCGCGGGCGGCTTTTCCTCGACGACGGCTCGGTCTTTGAAGTCGACGACACGCAGTACATGGGTGAAGCGATCGCGCATCATGGCGTCGTCAAGAGTGGTGAGTTCGCTATTGGCGCCCGCGCGCGTACACTCGTCTTTGACTGGTGGCGGCGCGAGATTCGGCGCCATCACACCTCCGCGCACTTGTTGCAACGTGCACTCAAAGACGTGCTTGGTGACGAGGTCACGCAGGCGGGATCGTGGGTCGGTATCGATCGCATGCGCTTCGATTTCCGTAATCCGGCCGGCGCACTCTCGCCGGAGCAAAAGCACGCGGTCGCAGCCCGCGTCAACGAGATGATTCGCGACGACTCACCGGTCGTCACGCGCGAATTGCCGATCGAGGAAGCCAAGCAGAGCGGCGCGATTTGGATGTTCGGGGAGAAATACGGTGAGAAGGTCCGCGTGTTGCAGGCCGGTCCGTCGGTTGAGTTCTGTGGCGGGACGCACGCTCACTCAACCGGTGAACTCGGCATGTTCGTGTTGTTGAGCGAGTTTTCGATCGGCAGCGGCATTCGACGGATCGAGAGCTGCGTTTCGCTTTCGGCCGAGCGTTTTGTCGTGGGGCAGCAAGATCTCGTCGGCGAGCTCGCCACCACGCTCTCGACCACACCCGAAGAGTTGAACGACCGTGTTAACAAGTTGCAGCGCGAGATGCGCGATCTGCAGAGCGCGGTCGGGCAGATGAAGGCGCGTATGGCGGCGGTCGAGGCGCAGGGTTATCTCGAGCGGGCCGAACGCAAGGGTGAACGGACCTTCGTCGGCGCGGTCGTGCAAGAGGCTAACGCCGAGGCGATCCGGCATCTTTCGAGTGCGCTGCGCAGCCGGTTGCCGAGCGGCGTGATCGCGCTTGCCGGCGTCGACGACGGTACGGTGAGTTTGCTCGTCTCGGCGAGCGACGATCTCGTGAAGCATGGCGTACACGCCGGCAACCTGGTCAAACTTGCGGCTCCGCTCGTCGATGGCAAAGGCGGCGGCGCTGCGACACAGGCGCAAGGCGGCGGCAAGAACACCGCCGGCGCGCCGGCTGCACTGCAAGCCATCCGCGACGCCGTTCTCAATTGAAGATCGTACTCGCAGCGCTGCTCGCAACGTTTGCGCTCGCTGGCGCGGCGCCGGTGAGTTTGGATTCGCAGATCGTCCTGCGGCGCTACGAGCTCGAGATGGGTGATCTGCAGGCGCCCAAAGCGATGATCTTTACCTACAGTGTATCGCAGCTCGGGACGACCGACATCGAGCAGCGGCACGTGGTCTACCGCAGTGGGCTACGCGTGCGCGACGAAACGATCTCGGTTGACGGGATTCCGCTCAAACCCAAGATCGTCAACTTTGGTCAGCGCGAAGATCGCTACGCGATCGGTCGTCTGGCACCGCGTAGCGCGAACTACGCGATGCTCTTCGTGCGGACCGTGCGCGATGGTGCTCATCTCGACTACCGCTATGACGTCACTCCGCTCGTATCGACCGGCGGTTTTGTTGTGACCGGGCTCGTCATCGACGGCGTTTCCTATCTGCCGCGTGAAATCGACTTTGCGACCGCGTCGGGCAACGCCCACGGTCACGGCGCACTGGTGTACGGCAAGTCCGACAAGTATTGGATGCCGCTCTACGTCAGCGTTGAGGCGAGCGTCAGCGGGAAGGCATCACGCGAGCGCATCGTGTGGGGTGGCTATCGTTTCCCGCCCGCGCTGCCGGCCTCGACCTTCATTCCTCCCAAACCGCTGCCGCACGCAACGCTTCCGCCGATTTGAAGCAGCGTTAGAAGAGTGCCTCTGGTAAACCCTTCAGATACATCGTCATCGCATCATCATTTTGGACGAGCGTTTCGACGATGACGGAATGCGGTTTAGCATGGTTTACGAGATAGTCGACTTCGTCGTACTCCGCGCGAATCGGAAACGCTAATTGCTCGCGCTCGAGCGAGAATTGCGCATCGACGCCTGGCTTATTCCCACGTGCGTCAAAGCGTATCCAGCGTTCAAGCGATTGCAGATACACGGTGTTGAGCGCGTGCACCGCGTACCCTTGTGAGGCGTCGTCCATCAACGTCAGCCGCTGATAGCAGATTCCCGTCGGGACTCCCGCGCAGCGAAGAAGCGCCGCTGCTAGGTGGCTCTTTGCATAGCAAATGCCTTCGCGATAAGCAAGGACGTCGAGTGCCGTCCGAGTCACCCGCTTTCCCTGGATATCCCACGAGTGATGGACTTCGTCACGCACAAAATGAAAAACGCGCCGAGCGCTTTCAACATCGTCGCAGCCCGCGAGTCGATCGGTAACCCACACGTTGATCGCGGGCGCATCCGCTTCGATGAATTCGGCTGGTTCGACGAAGCGCTCCAAGGGCTCTTCGGTTCGAACGCCACAGTAGGGGTCTATGCGCGGAATGCTCATGCCTCGCGACGCTTCGCTGGGAGCCTTCGTCGTACCGCTCGCCGTCTACATCGCGAGCAGGGAAGCGTTCCGGGCCATCGCCTCGAACGCATGAGCACGCATGCGGAACTCTATCGTGTGGAGCGCTCGCTGACGCCATGAAGATCAAGCCGTCGATCATCGCGGGTGCAATTGCGCTAGTCGTCATTGCCGTTGCGGCACACGGGCGCTCGTCGCCGTATAACAACTTCGTGTTGTTGGCGCAGGCCCTACTGCACGGTCATACCTGGATCGCGTGGCCCGGTAACTACATCGATGCGCTGCAGTATAACGGCCAGTACTACGTCATCGAAGCGCCGATGCCGGCGTTCTTGCTCTTGCCGTTCGTCGCCGCGTTCGGGACCTTCAATCAAACCGCGCTTGCCATCGTGCTTGGCGCGATCGCGATCGGTGCCGCGTACGAGCTGGGAGAGCGGCTCGGTGTATCGCGCACGATCAATATTTGGATTTGCGCATTTTTCCTCGCGGGAACCGATCTGCTGTGGTGCGCGATGCTCGGTGACGTGTGGTTCATCGCGCACGTGAGTGCGGCGTGCTTTACCACGCTCGCGTTGGTCGAACTCGCCGGCAAGCGGCGCGGCTGGCTCGTCGCGCTCTACGCAGGATGTGCGATCTTCTCGCGTTTCGATCTTGTGCTCGCTCTCCCGGTCTACGCGTATCTGCTTGGCGATCGCGAGCGGTTGCGCTCGTTCGGATCGGTGCTCGTGCCGATTGCGCTTGTTTGGATCGGCTATAATCTCGCGCGTTGGGGCACGTGGTACGACATCGGTTACACGATGTGGTATCACCAAGACCAGGCCGGTGTGCCGACTGGGTCGCCATTCCGTTTGGAGTACTTGCCCTACGAGCTGTGGTCGTTCTTCGTGCAGACCCCCGAGCGCGTTGCGGACTTTCCGTGGCTCAATCCGACGATCAGCGGCGTGGCTTTGACCTGGACCTCACCCGCGCTCGTCCTCGCTTTGCTCGCGCGCACGCCGCGGAACTGGGTGATGGCGATGTGGGCTGCGACGCTGTTGTGTGCGGCGCCGAATTTCTTCTACTACGTCAACGGCTTCGCGCAGTTCGGAATGCGCCACGCGCTCGACTTCGAACCGTTCGTGGTCGTACTGATGTTCCTGGGATGCAAAGAGCGCCTGCCCGTGTGGGGCAAAGCGCTCATTGTTTACTCGTGCGTCGTCGGCATATGGGGCGTCTGGTTCTGGAATTCGTTTATCCGAACGACTTAGCTGCGTGCGTAGACCATGGGGAGGCCGTTGATGTTCGGGCGTTTGCCGCTCGGGGGTACCGGCTGCGGCGGTTCGACGGCGTTGGTGAGCGGGAGATATCGGCAGGCGAGCGCCCACGCCACGTAGTCGTTGTAGGCCTCGCACTCACCTTGAATCGTGAAGATGCGTGCGATCCAAAGCGGCACGCTCACGAACATACCGATGCCACTGAATAATGCGATGGTCATCCACAGGCCGCGCTTCCAATCGCCGATGTAGTACGCCTCGCCTCCGACAATTCCGAAGAACATCGTGAGCACTTGGGCAACCGCGGTATCCTTGGCATAGCGATCGTACTCGTAGGCGTACACGCCTTGGGCCTCCGGGCGAACGTAGGCAAGCAGCATCTGGGCATACGGCGTCATGATGGAACTCCTCTGCTCTTCTCTACGCGCCAGACCCGGCGGTGTTTCAGGCCAGCGAGGCGTAGGCCGAGGCCAGCTGCTCCGGGCGGCTGACCGGCGCCGCGCAGGCCGTGTTCAGGCAGAGAAACGCCTCGCGCCGCCCCTGCGGGTCGCTCGAAACCGCGACAAACGGGGAGGGCAGTTGGCGGGCGGATCGGCGCAATTCGTACTCCGCGGCCACGGGCCCGGTCACCCGCACCGTGACCTCCGGCGCGACGTAGCGCGCGAGCGCGCGTACGTAGGAGGCCGAGAACGACCCCGCGCGCGCAAAGGTCTTAGCGTAGAGTCGCAACGTACGCTCGGCGATCTCGCGATCGCGCGTCTCGTGCAACAACGCGCTCAGACGCAAGAGATTCTCGGCCATGACGCCGTTCTCGGTAATCGGACGATCGACAATGTCAAGGCGTCCGAGCGTGTCGCGGTCGGCACGGTCGTAGAATCCGCCGTCCGGCGCGCCGAACGCGGCGAGTGTCGCGTCGGCATGCGCGCGCGCGCGTTCGAGCATGCGCGCTTCTCCGCTGATCTCGTACGCATCGAGCAACGCGCGTACGTACGCGACTTGATCGCCAAGCAGTCCGCGAATGCGCGGCGACTCACCTGGCGCGAGCACGTGATAAAGCAAGCCGTCTTCGTCGCGAAGTTGCTCGTGCATCGCATCGAGTGTCTCGAGTGATTGCGCGATAAGCGAACCATCGTCGAGTGCGAAACCGCACCATGCGAACGCGCCGGCGAGGCCGGCCGTCCAGTTCGAGTACGAACGCCGATCGACAAACGGCACAGTGCGCAGCGCACGTTCCTCGCGCGGCAGCGCGTAGTACTCTTCGTCTGCATCTTGGCTTCCGGCGAAGAAGCCGGTCTTTGGATCGCGCAGCACCGTGCGTACGTAGGCGATCGTGCGCTCGAGGTCTTTGCGCACACTTTCGCTAGGGGCCCACAGCTCGAGCTGCGCGAGCACGCGGAGCAGCCCCGCATGGTCTTCGGCCATCTTTTCGAAGTGCGGTACCGTCCAATCACGTGTCGTGGAGTAGCGAAAGAAGCCGCCTTCGACCGCATCGTACATGCCGCCGCGTGCCATCGCGCGCATCGTATGCGCCACGATCTCGTAGAACCGCGTATTGCCAGTCAGCCGCCAGTAGGCGAGCAGAAATTCGTACAACTCTGGTTGCGGGAATTTCGGCGCGTCACCGAAGCCGCCGAATTCTTCATCGTAGTTCGCGCGCAGCCCAGTCGCGTACTCGTCGACAAGCGCCTGCGAGAGTGTGTCAGCTTCTGCAATATCGTACGTCCGATCCGCCGAGCGAATCTCACGTCCTTTTTCGGCGATTTCGCTCTTGCGCTCAGCATAGAATTCTGCCACGTGGGCGAGGGCGCGTTCCATCTCTTGCGGCGGAAGATAGGTCGCGCCAGTGAGCAGTGTGCCGTCGGGCGCGAGAAATGCCGTCGTCGGCCAGCCGCCCATGTTGTAGCGCGCATTCACGTCGGGGCGCTCGTCGTTGTCGACGCGTATCGGAATGAAACGCTGGTTGATGGCCTCGATGACCGCTTCACTCGAGTACGTCGTTTCGTCCATCACGTGACACCAGTGGCACCACACGGCGGAAATCGAAAGCAGGATCGGCTTGTCCTCGTGCTGTGCGCGCGCAAGGCTCTGCGCGGTCCACGGTTGCCAAGCAATCTCCGCAGCGCGGTTGGGGCGGGGTGAGAAGTGGAATTCAGTCATCACTTTCGGCAGCTCCGCGGACGAACGAGGTGAGGTAAATTACAGCAAAAAGCACGAATGCCGCACCGAGCCAAATCGTTGCAACGCTGCGAGGCGACCATAGGGCAACGGCGAAAAACGCGAGGGCGAAGGCCAGTGCGATTGCAGCATAGCACTGGTGGGTGCGCGAGGTCATGCCGTAGACCTCAGCGTCGTAGAAGCCGCCGGCCGTGCGGCTGCGCATATAGGCTGCCGCGGCGAGGAGTAACGATGCGATTGCCAGCGCCAGCTCCCAGGTCATGGGCACGATGATTCGACGCCGGGCAGCCGGAATCGGCTTGGCCGCGATTGTGGTCGCCGCCGCGTTGATCGCGTTCGTCGCACACCTCGCTGGGTACGGAAAGTAGTATGCCGGCGGCAAAAACGCGGATCGCTCGCAACCTACAATAAGAAGCGCGACTTCAACGCAACGCCCGAACCTGCCGGCAAAGGCCGAGCGCACCGGCAAGCGGCTGCGCTTTCGTCATCCAGAAGCACCGCGCGACGCGTCTCGCATTACGATTTTCGTCTCGAAGCCGACGGCGCAATGCCGTCGTGGGCGGTACCCAAAGGGCCGACGATGGTCCCGGGAGACCGGCGTCTTGCAATGCACGTCGAGGATCATCCGCTCGCCTATCGCACGTTCGAGGGCGTGATTCCCAAAGGCCAATACGGCGCAGGCGAAGTGATCATTTGGGACGAGGGCTGGTACGAGCTCGCCGAAGGGCACCGATCCGGCCAAAGAGATCGCGAACGGCAAGATCAAGTTCATCATGCACGGCAAGAAGCTGCACGGCGAATTCACGCTGGTCAAGATCAAGCCGAAGGAAGGCGAGAGCGGCGATCCGTGGCTCTTGATCAAGGACCACGACGGCAACGATCCGACACACTATGATATCAACGACTATCCCGAGTCGGTCGTAAGCGGCAAGACGATCGAGGACATTGCAAAAGAAAAAAATCCGAAGACGTGGCAGTCGCGACCGGTCGACCCTCCCAAGAAAACGCGGGCGCGCGCCGCCGCGAAGGCCGAACCGCTCCCGAAGATTACCGGCGTCGAGCTCGCGACGCTGATCGACGAGCCGTTCGATAACGACGACTGGCTTTTTGAAATCAAGTGGGACGGCTATCGCGCGATCGCGACGATCGATGCGAAGGGTCACGTTGACGCTCGAGTCGCGCAACGGGCTCAATCTGCTCGACCGCTTCTCCGGTCTCGAAGATCTCGCGGACGCGTTCGAAAGCGTGCCGATCATCGTCGACGGCGAGATCTGCAGCCTCGATGCAAAGGGACGCTCGGATTTCCAACGCTCTGCAAGATGCCGAAGAGAGCGGTAATCCGCTGACGTACGTCGCATTCGACGTGCTCTACGCCGATGGACGCGATCAGCGTAAGAACCCGCTGGAAGAACGCAAGGAATTACTCGAGCGGCTTATCGTAACGACGAACTCGTCTTGTATTCGAAGCACGTTCTCGGCAAGGGTAAGGCGCTGTTCACGCAGGCAAAACGCAATCACTTGGAAGGCATCATCGGCAAGAAGCGCAGCTCGACTTACGTCGGACGGCGCACGCGCGACTGGGTGAAGATCAAAGCCCAGCTCGAGCAAGAGTTTGTGGTCGGCGGATGGACCGATCCGCGCGGCAGCCGCAAGGGTTTCGGGTCGCTGCTGCTCGGCGCATATGACGGCAAGGATCTGCGATTTGTCGGTGCGGTCGGCACCGGATTTTCGGTGAAGCGCATCGCCGAGCTTGCAAAGCAACTCAAAGCGCTCGCGCGCGAAAAGTCGCCATTCGTCAATGAAGTCATCGCAAATAGCGGCGTACACTTCGTAAAACCGCAGCTCGATCGCGGAGGTCCGCTTTGCCGAGTGGACGCGTGACCGCATCTTGCGCCAGCCGGCGTTCCTCGGCTTGCGCGAAGACAAGGATCCCAAAGACGTGGTGATCGAGCTGCCCGCGCGGGAGAAGGCGAGCTGATGGCGACCGCGCAGCGCACAGCCGTTACCGTCGGCAAGCAACAAGTTTCGCTTTCGAATCTCGACAAGGTCCTGTTTCCGCGCGACGGCTACACCAAGGGCGACTTGATCGACTACTACCGCGGCGTTGCACAATGGCTGCTCCCGCATCTGCGCGACTGTCCGCTCACGCTGCAACGCTATCCCGACGGAATCGACAAGCAATCGTTCTTCGAAAAGCATCTGCCCAAGGGTTTGCCGGATTGGGTGGAACGCACGACGCTTACGAGTCCCGAAGGGCAGCGCGCGAACACAACGTATATGCTGTGCAACGACGAAGCGACCCTGACCTACGTTGCAAATCTTGCGTCGATCGTGTTGCACGTGTGGACGTCGCGCGTCGAGACAATCGAGGAACCGGATTACATTTTCTTCGATCTGGATCCCGGCGAGCAGTGCACGATCAAAACGCTCGCCGCCGTCGCACTCGAAGTGCGCGACCAGCTAGCGTCGATCGGCTTGACGACGCTCGTGAAAACCTCGGGCGGGATGGGCTTGCACGTGGTCGTGCCGCTCGCCGCCGGATACACGTACGACACCGCCAAGATGTTTGCCGAGCTGGTTGCGACACGGCTTGCCCACGAGGACGCCGCACGCATCTCGGTCGAGCGTTCACTTGCGAAACGCGATCAAACGGCCGTGTACTTCGATTACTTGCAGGTCGGTCGCGGCAAGACGATTGTCAGCGCGTACTCCGTGCGTGCGCGCGATGGTGCGCCGGTCTCGACGCCGCTGCAATGGGACGAAGTCGAAGCCTTCGCGCGCAAGCGCGGCGGCGTGCCGGCGGAGATCTTCGCGGCATTCAATCTCAAGACCACACCGAAGCGCCTGGAGCGTGACGGGGATCTCTGGGCCGGCAAGGCCTGGAAGAAGCAGCGATTGGAACCGGCCATTAGCAAGGCACAGAAGGCATGGTCGTGACGCATATCTAGTGTTTCTCGACATCGACTGACCACCATATATTGTGGCGTGTACGGCGCTTGCCTCTCTCGGGTAGACTCATAAGGCTATGGCTCACGCAATTTGGTCCGGCGCAATCAATTTCGGGCTTGTTACGATCCCGGTCAAACTCTTCACCGCGGTTCGCACCGACGAGCTCTCCTTCAACATGTTGCACGCGAAGGATGAGGGGCGCATCAAGTACGAGCGCGTCTGCTCGGTCGACGGCAAGCCGGTGCCGTGGGACGAGATCGTCAAAGGCTACGAATACGAAAAGGGTGAGTACGTCATCCTCACCGATGAAGATTTCAAGAAGGTCAATCCTGAAGCGACGCAGTCCGTCGACATCTTGGAGTTCGTTGACCTCGATACGATCAACCCGATGTACTTTGACAAGCCGTACTATCTCGAGCCGAGCAAACAGGGCAAACATGCCTATGCGCTCTTGCGCCAAGCGTTGAGCGAATCGAACAAGGTTGCGATCGCGCGCGTCGTCGTGCGTACCAAAGAATACATTGCTGCGGTCAAGCCGATCGGCGATGCGCTCGTGCTCGAACTGATGCACTGGGCAAACGAAATCGTGCCGTCGTCAACGCTCGAACTTCCCGATAGTGAGAACCTTCCGGATGGCGAGATGAAGATGGCGCGGATGCTGATCGACACGATGAGCGTCCAGACGTTCGAACCGGAGAAGTTCACGAACAAGTATCACGACGAACTGCTCGCGATGATCGAGGCGCGCGCCCAAGGCAAAGAATTGCCCAAGGCTAAGAAAACTGCGGCGCCGCGCTCGAAGGTGGTCAACCTCATGGACGTCCTCGCGCAGTCGCTCGAAGAGAGCAAGAAGCGGCGCGCTTCGAGCAACGGACATGCGGCATCGAACGACAAACCGGAGAAGAAGCCGACAACCACGCGCCGCAAGAAATCGGCTGCTTAGTCGTAGAGCGATTAAACGCCTCGCACCCAGGGAAGAACTCCTCAAGCCCGTTTTAACTTGAGGAGTTCTAACATGCGCCTCTCCCTCGCAATCATCACTATCGCCGCACTTGCAGTCTTCGGATTTGCCAAGCCGGCGCAAGCGCAAAATTACGCCAGCTGGCCGGGCGGCAGTTGGCAAGCAAGCTGCCGTCACGCGCACGTTTCAGGCCGGCAATTCAGCGCCGTCTGTCAGACGACCAGCGGTTCGTGGGCGCAATCGTCCGTTAATATGGATTCATGCCCCGGTGGTCAATTCGGCAACAACAACGGTCAGCTGTTCTGCGAGAGTGCAAGCTCGTACAGCTCCGATGCAGGCTACGGCCGGTGGCACCATCTTCCCCGGGGCAGCTGGACAGCCAGTTGCGATAATGCCTCAATGAGCGGATCGATGCTCACAGCCGAGTGCAGCACCGGCAACGGATATCGCAGCTCCTCGATCGATTTGCGCTCGTGTCCGTCGCGCCAAGTCGGCAACCGCAACGGCTACCTATTTTGTGAAGGCGGCTAACCGCCTCCGAACATATCCTTGAGGAGCGAACCCGCAATGCCGCCGGCGATTCCACCGCCGACGGCAGTTTGCGTTGCTAGGATAGTGCCGGTGATCTTGGACTTCATCTTGTGACCTGCACCTCAATGACCGTCGTACTTTCAACTTCGACTGCCATCGGTCTTTGAGTCGAGATGTTTCGTATGCCAAGAACGAGCGACACCGCTGACATGACCAGCGACGCAACGCCTGCATAGGGTGAGCCGTACTGCGCTAAAATGCCGGTGGAAATGGGGGGCGCGATGATGCCCGAGAGCGAGTCGAGCGACGACCCGACACCGAGCACCGTGCCTTGTTCGCGAGCGGTCGACGCGTTGGAAATCTGCGCGGTGATCCCGTTGCTGGCAAAAGCCATACCGAGTGCAAAGAGTCCCATGATACCGGCAACAGCCCATATCGTGTGCGCGAACGGTACGAGCGCAAAGCCGACCACGAGCGAGATCAGGCCGACGATCGACATGCGCTGATCGCCGATGCCCTCGGAGGCTTTGCCGACGCCGAAGACGTTGATCAGCACGTTGACGATTGCAAACGCCGAAAAGAATTCGGTCGTTTCGACCAAGCCGTTCCCGAGCTGACCTTTGAGGTAGAGCGCAATGACCGAGAACCACGCGTAGAGCGCGAGCGAAAGCGCAAGTTTCTGCCAGAGAATCGGCGCGAGGCGCGGATTGGTGAAGGTCGCGGCGATCTCACGCATGCCGACGTGTGCTTCTTCTTCCTCCTGCTTTGAACGCGATTCGGGTAGCAGCCAGATCGTGACGATCAGGGTGATGAACTGCAGCGCCGATGCCGCGAGAAACGGCGCGGCGAATCCATAGCGGGCAAAGAGTATTCCCGCCGTTGCCGGACCGAAGATCATTGCGGCGCCGAAGGTCGCACTGATCAACCCGAAGGCGCGAGCGCGCTCTTTCGGTTCGACGAGATCGGCGACGTAGGCTTGCGTGATGCCGATGTTCCCGCCCGAGATGCCTTCGACAATTCGCGCAATGAACACCCAAAAGATGTTGCCCGCGAAGGCGAGCATCGCCCAACCGATCGTCGCGCCGATTTGACTGATGATCAAGACCCGCTTGCGTCCGACACGATCGGAGACGTTGCCCCAAATCGGCCCCGAGATGAATTGGCACAACGAGAATGTCGAAAACAGAATGCCGACCACAAATGCGCTCGCACCGAAATGCGTCACGAAGTACGGCATCACCGGGATCAGCATGCTGAAGCCGAGGATGTCGACAAACGTGACGCCGAGGATTGGTACGAGTTTACGGATCATAGTGGTGATTCGACGGGTAAGATGATCGGGTCCAGACGTTCGCCTTTGCGCAAAACGTCGAGCTTATACGGCCGGCGCAGATCGATCGATGTCAAACGCTTGTGCAGATCGTCGACGCCGTACACTCGCTCGCCTTCGATTGCCAGGAGTATATCCCCCGCACGCAAGCGAGCCGTGTCAGCTGGACTACCCGGTTCCACCGAATCGACGAGCACGCCGCGTGGATCGCTCAATATGAAACGGCGTGCGGCCGCTGCCGAAAGCGTGACATCCTGACCTGCAATACCAAAGTATCCGCGTCGCACTTTACCGTCGCGTATCAACAACCCAGCGATGTGTTTGGCGGTGTTGATTGCAATTGCGAAACACAACCCTTGCCCGGGTAAGATTGCCGTGTTAACGCCGATTACTTCGCCGGTGGATGTGACGAGCGGGCCGCCGGAATTACCGGGATTGAGCGCTGCGTCGGTCTGAATGATGTTGTCCATCAGCCGGCCCGATTGCGAGCGCAGCGAGCGACCGAGCGCACTCACGACGCCGGCGGTCACGGTGTAGGCGAGGCCGAGCGGATTGCCGACGGCGACCACGAGTTGGCCCGGACGCAAGCGCGATGAATCACCAAGCGCTGCCGAAACGAGATCGGGCGCGTTGACGCGTAGCACCGCGAGGTCGCTGTGCGGATCGTCGCCGATGAGCGTTGCGGGCAGCTCACGTCCGTCGAGGAAGGCGACCGTGATGCGATCGGCGTCACCCGCAACGTGGCTGTTGGTGAGAATGAATCCATCGGGCGTGAAGACAAAGCCCGAGCCGTTGCCGCCGTGACGGCCGGCTTGGACTTCGATCGCGACGACCGAGGGGCTGACCCGCTCGGCCGCGGTCGTAACCGCTTGCGAGTAGGGGTCTAACGCTGTGTCACCCTGAGCTTGTCGAAGGGTGGAGTCGGGGTCCGATATAGGTCTGAGGAGGGGCATTGCTACTGCGCTAACCCCGAGGACAATCCCCCGGTTTCACGAACGAAGGCGAGCCGCGCGGCAAGCATCGCAGCGTGGCAATTAGCTCAGGTGGCGGAATTGGTAGACGCACCGGCTTCAGGTGCCGGCGGTGGCAACATCGTGGGGGTTCGAGTCCCTTCCTGAGCACCAATCATACACGCATTTGCTGTTTCAAGTTTATTCCGACCGATCCGAATAAATTGGAAGCGGTTTAGTACCGATCCGAATAAATTCGAAACGGAAATCGATCGTCAATTCCAACGGTCCTCATCAAGAAAAATAATGGAGAGGCTGGCGATGTTGCCGGCCTCTCCGTTCGTCCCGTGGCCCTCGAATCGTTTATGCGATCTTCGGAAGCCCCACTCGGCGCATTGGCTTGAACGTGTCTGGTCGGTACGCTCGTCGCATTCGTTCTCCAGACGGATCAGGCTACGTAGGTTCGCGGCTATCGCCTTGAGGTACGTCTCGCTCCGCTGCGGACGTACCGCACCGGTGCGCGGCGCCACGGCGAAACCCGTCGCGTCCGTCCGAAAGACGAGTCGGCGAGGAAAGAAATGATTTATAACAGACCTTTTGTTTTAGGAGCCGGGAGCACTGCCGCTGTAGCACTGGCGCTTGTTATAGCAGCTTGTGCTCGTGCCGTCCCCGCACCCGTTGCGCCGTCATCCGCGCTTTGGAGTCGCTCCGTGGTTGGGAGCATAAACCCGGCCGTGGTCGATCGCGGAATAGTCGTGTTCGGGCGTACAACGGATTCTGGCCCACAGAACCGGATGAGTACTACCGCGCTCGACGTAAGCAGCGGAAAGCTCCTGTGGGAGCGAACGGGCCGGCTCCCGCTTTACGGGACGCCGCTGTTCCTTGCCGCTGGTTCGGCTGTTGAGCGCATCGACGAAAGAACGGGGCGAACAATTTGGCGCTCAGCTCCCTTGTGCGACGGGACGGGTGTTCCCAGCTATGCCGTCAATATCGGAAAGAGGCTAGACGTTGGGTGTACTGGTGGGCAACTCGCAGCGCTTGACCTGGCCGCTGGCCGTCTCTTGGCATCAGCAAGCCCAATGAAACTCGACGAGTACGATCAGATCGTTCCGCTTGGAAATGGCAGACTTGGGATTGGCGGAAAGGCGAGCGGGGCTTTCATGTATAGGCAGAGCGCCATCGTCAGGAGCGATACGCTCTCGAGCGTGGTCGTGTTTCGGCCCGACCACCGCATCCTTGGCGTGCGAGGTGGTGATGTACTTGTCGATGATGCATGTTGTCAGGGAACGAAGAGCGATTCCTGGCCAGGCGACATCGAGCGTGTTTCGCTCGCGTCCGGGGCGACCATCGCGACCGTAAGCTTGCACCCGTACCCGCACGCCCTTTCACCCGACAGCGACCTCCCCGGACCCGGAACAATGCTGGCAGTCGGAAACGACGTTTACGTCGGCACGCATTCGGCGCTTTTTGTGTACGATCTCGCAAATCTAAACGCTCGGCCGCGAACGCTTTATGGTAACCTTGCGAACTATGTGCCGGTGATCGCCAACGACCGGTATCTGTTCCTGGAGCTGGGTCCGAGCGACGCGCAGCAGACCGTGCTTCTCGATGGCTATGCAAATGCGCGTGTAACATGGCGCGACACGGGTCGATGGGGACTGAGGGATCAGCGCGGATCTGTGCTGCAAATCGTCCAATACGCAACCGGTGTTTCGTCCCTTCTCTTGCCGGGCGTGACGCCTCGTGTGCTTCCGGTCGATCCGAGTTGTGCCATCGAGGCCTCGAATGAGTCCTTCGTTTTTCTGGCATGTAGGAATCTCGAAATCGCGTCGCAACAGCACCTCGGCAGTGTACCGAAATGCATTACCATCGGCCAATCATCGGCTTGTCCGGAATCTATTGCCGTCTACGCATTGCCGGCTGCGACGCGAAAGTGATCACGCCTTGCGGTCGAATATTGGCTTGCGACCGGCCTCACTGTCTGCGACGGTTCGATTTAGCCGGCGGCAAGAGAACGTACGTGCGGCTTTATCGTCGGATCTTGTCCGCAAAGCTCGTACTCGATGAAGTGCCGGGCCAGCGCCTTAATAAGAAGAACATCAACGTTCAGGCGCGCCGGTCCGAGTGCAGCGACTGAAATATCCGGCAGCGCTGTGTCGCTGGCGGCCCGTAGCCAATATTTGTCGCCGAGAAATTCGATGCCGGTTGGCTCGCGGACCCAGCCGGCCTCAGTTTCAAGACCGATAGTCCACCGGTAACCGAGTCGGAACGGAGGCAGATCGCTCATCAGAGAGCCTTGCCCTGGCCATCGTTTAGGGCCTGCCGGGTGATCCCGAGAAGCACCCAGAGGTTAGGCGGGTCCCAGCCGTCTGCTGAATAAATTGGAAATCGTAGGGGCTGATCCTGAATAAATTGGAAATGGTTATACGGAAGCAATAAAATGGAAACAGCCCCAAGATTTTCCAAGCGACGAACGTGGCAAGATTCCAAGCACCAGCCGAGTTTTTGGGGGTCGTGTGAAACGCTATAACGTCCTCGTTTTTGGTGCATCGTATGGGTCTCTGCTCGGCGCGAAATTGGCGCTCGCCGGCCAGGATGTTACGCTCGTGTGCCTGCCCGCCGAAGTGGAGGCGATCAATCGCGACGGCGTCGTGCTCCGGCTTCCGGTCAAAGGCAGCGACGCGCTGACCGAGATCGATTCGCGCAACGCGCCGGGCATGCTTCGCGCTGCCGGTCCGCACGACGTCACACCGAGCGAGTACGATCTCGTCGTGCTGGCAATGCAAGAGCCGCAGTACGGTTCGCCTGGCGTACGTGAGCTCTTAGACACAACCGCGAAAGCCGGCGTCGCATGCATGGCGATCATGAACATGCCCCCGCTGCCATATTTCAAGCGCGTGCCCGGTGTCGATGTGCATGCACTCGAACGCTGCTATAGCGATCCGAGCGTGTGGCAGCACTTTGACGCAGCAAACGTCACGGTGTGCAGCCCGGATCCGCAAGCGTTCCGTCCGCCGGACGAACCGATCAACGTGTTGCAAGTAACGCTGCCGACGAACTTCAAAGCGTCGCGATTCGAATCCGATGCGCGTACCGGCATGCTTCGCGATATGGAAACGGCCGTGGAAGCCCTCGGCCTTCCGGTGAAACTCAAAGTCTACGATTCGATCTACGTGCCGATGGCGAAATGGGCTATGCTGGTGACCGGCAACTACCGCTGCGTCCAAAAGGGCGATGTGCGGTCGATCCGCGATGCTGTGCACGGCGACCGCGACGCGTCACGTGCCATTTACAATTGGGTAGCCGACGTGTGCGTAGCGCTCGGCGCTTCACGCGACGACCTTGTGCCCTTCGAGAAATACGCAAACGCCGCTGACATTCTCGTGAAGCCCGCTTCGGCCGCGCGCGCGCTCTACGCCGGTGCAAAGAACATCGAGCGCGTCGATCGCCTCGTGCAGTCGCTGGCCGCGCAAAAAGGCATGCAGTCCGACGTTGTGGATGAGATCGTGGCGCTCGTTGACGAACGGATTGCACTCAACCGCGCGGAAGCCAAGGTTTCATAGTGAAGCCTCGGTACCTCTTCGTTTGCGTGTTTGCTATCGCGACCGCATTCCTTATCCCGGCGCCGGCTCGCGCAGCCGAAACGACAACAGACTGCGCGCAGGCTGCCCAGAACGCCAACAATCTCGATCGACTCACGCAAGAGATTGCGCAGTTAGGCAATCAGGTCGAGTCGACCGGTTCAGAGCTCGCGGGTCATCTTCAAGGTCAGGCCGGCGCCCAGGTTGCCTCTCGTTTGCAACAGACGATCGAGAGCATACGGGCCGCGCTTCACGAACTTCACGGCGCGCTCGAAGCGGTACACGCTTCGTGTCAGCAATACAACCCCCGGGGCGAGCAGGCACTTCATCCAATGAATATGGGGATGTTGCGCAGTGGACAGCAGCGTTGGGATTTTGGCGCCATCGAAGCAAGCGCATCACAAATGCATGCTAATCAAGCGAGGCTCGCCGCCTTGACCGACGACGTGCGAGCAGCCCGGGGCGACTATGGCGTCTATCGCGATCGCGCGGTAACGCGGCTCGTTGCGGCGCAGCAATCAATGAGCCATTTGAATCAGTCCATTGCCGACGCCGCCCAAGCCATGCACAACAATGAACGGTGAGTTTCCGGCATGTTCTCCGATGGCTCCAAGTGTAAGTAGCGCCGGTCAACCGATTCGCAAGAGCCGGCGAAACTTTTGTGATGCGCTCGATTTGGTCCGCGAATCACATAGACGTGCCGGACTCGCTGATCGATGTGATCGAACGGCCAAGCATCGAAACCCTCGAGACGCTCATTAAGGGCGTCGAAACCAGCAATAAGAGAGAGGCCACGTCATATGGAAGAGCAGACCGCGACCGCAGCCAACGCGCCACTGGTCTTACAGGCACCCACACCAGTCGCAACCGTGACGCCGGATCAGGCGCTCGGTGCGGTGCCGTTGACGGCCGACGATAAGGCGAAGCTGGACGGACAAGTCAACGATTTCGCGCAGAGCCTCATGACGCTCGATGTGCACGGCGATGAATTTCGAGCTAAGGTCGATTCAATTGCCAACCTGGCCGATGTGGACATCCAAGCATCGGCCTCTGTGACGAGTCGTTTGCTCGACCGCCCAACGCGCGCAATGAATGACGGACCACTCGGTGCCGGCTCATCGGTTTCGCAAGGGCTGACCAGTTTGCGTCGTCAAATCGAGGCGCTCGATCCCTCGAAACAGGGCGATCTCTTTGGTGTCAAGCGTTTTCTCGGGTTGATTCCGATGGGAAGTAAGATCGTCGACTACTTCCACAGCTACGAGTCCTCGCAAACGCAGCTGAACAAGATCCTCGACTCGTTGTACAGCGGGAAGGACGCGTTGCAGCGCGATGTCGCTTCGATCGATCAAGAGAAGCAAAACATGTGGGACTTGATGGGCCGGCTCGAAAAGTACGCGTACCTTGCCGCTCAAATCGATGCGTCTCTCTCGTCCAAGATCGACGCCGTTACCGACCCGCAACGCAAGAAAGTGTTGCAAGAGGAAGCGCTCTTTGGGCTGCGGCAAAAGCGCCAAGACATCGCGACGCAGATGGCCGTCAACGTGCAAGGCTATATGGCGCTGGACCTCATCCGGCGTAACGACATCGAATTGGTCAAAGGCGTCGACCGTGCAACCACGACAACGGTCTCGGCTCTGCGCACGGCAATCATTGTCGCGCAGGCTTTAGCAAGTCAGAAACTTGTGCTGGACCAGATCGATGCGCTCAATACCACCACCTCCAACATGATTTCCGCAACGTCGGTCATGTTGAAAGATCAAAGCACGCGGGTGGCCGAGCAAGCGATGTCTTCGGGCGTTTCCGTCGAGACGCTCCAAAAAAGCTTCGATAACATTTTCCAGGCGCTTGACACCGTCGATAACTACAAGATCGCAGCTTTGCAGAGCATGAAGCAGACGGTCGAGACGCTCGATGCAACGGTCGCCAAGGCAAAGCCGTATCTGGACCGCGAGCGAGCCAAGATCGTGTCGAGCGAAACGCTCTAAAGACTTTTTGATCTCGCACCGCGTACACTGACGCCTATGATTGCGTTTGTGTTCGCGGCGCTGGCTGTTGCCGCTGCGCCCTCGGCGTCCCCTTCGGCGACGCCCTCCCCGGTTCCGACGGCGAAACCCATCTACCAAAGCATGCCTTGGCGTGAGATCGGTCCGGCGCTCCCAGGCGGCCGTGCGGCCAACGTCGTCGGCTCGGCCAAGAACCCGAACCTCTACTACGTGGCTGCGGCGGGCGGCGGGGTGTGGAAGAGCACAGACGCGGGCCAGACGTGGAACGCCGTTTTCGAAAAACAACCGGTCGCCTCGATTGGCGACGTGGTGATCGATCCGACCAACGATGAGACCGTATGGGTCGCAACCGGTGAAGGCAATCCGCGCAACGACGTCATTCCCGGTGCAGGCGTCTACAAGTCGACCAACGGCGGCAAGGATTGGACGGCGATGGGACTCGAGAAGACGCGGACGATTACGCGTTTGCTCGTCGATCCCAAAAATCCCAACTCACGTGCTGGTCGCCGCGCTCGGCGATTCATTCGCACCGAGTGAGGATCGCGGCGTCTACGTTACCGACGACGGCGGCAAGACGTGGACCAAGACCTTGTACGTCGGCAACCAAAGCGGCGCGTCGGATCTCGCGATGGACCCAAGCGATCCGAACATCGTGTACGCGGGCATGTGGCATTTCCAGCGGCGTCCGTGGACGACGGAGAGCGGCGGTCCCGACGATGGACTCTACAAATCAACCGACGGCGGAAAGACCTGGACGCAACTCACCGGACACGGTCTGCCCGACGGAACGCTCGGACGCATCGGTCTCGCGGTTGCGCCGAGCAATCCCAATCGCGTGTATGCAACGATCGAAGCGTCGAAGGGTGTGCTGTGGCGATCCGACGACGCGGGCGCGAATTGGACGCTCGTGAGCAGCGAGTCGCTCGTGAACCAGCGGCCGTTCTACTTCTCGCATCTCGCGGTCGATCCGAGTAACGCCGATCACGTCTTCGGCATTTCGGTCGTGCTCGTCTCGTCACGCGACGGCGGAAAGACGTTCCGTCCGTTGCTCAACGGGCCGCACGGGGATTTCCACGGCATGTGGATCGCTCCCAATGATCCCAAACGTATCATCGTTGCCGAAGACGGCGGCGTCGGCGTTTCGCTCGACGGCGGTGGGTCATGGTTCTTCGATCGTAATTTGCCGATCGGCGAAGTCTATCACGCCGGTGTCGGTCTCGTCGGCAATCCCTATTGGGTTTGCGGCGGCTGGCAAGACAACAACGCCTGGTGCGGGCCGAGCAATTCGCTCGATCCGTCCGGCATTCTCAATAAGCACTGGCTCGGCGTGAACGGCGGCGACGGCGAGTGGGCCGTTCCCGATCCGCTCGATCCAAATATCTTCTGGTCGGATTCGCAGGGTGGATCGGTGGTCATCTTTGACAAGACGAACAACGATCAATTCCTCGCGCAGCCCTATATTGCACTCGTCGGCGAACAGTTCGATCTGCGCACGGCGAAGTATCGTTTCAATTGGGATTCGCCGATTGCGTTTGCGCCGTGGGACGGACATATCGGTTGGCTCGGCGGCAACGTGATCTTTCAAACGAAAGATCGAGGACGCCACTGGAGCGTGATCAGTCCGGATCTCACGCTCGATGAGAAGAACCACCAGTCGCCTCCCGGTGGACCGATCACCCACGACGTGTCGAGCGCCGAGAACTACAACACGATCCTGGACATCGAAGGCTCGAGTCTGCACAAAGGCGAGATCTGGGTCGGTACCGACGATGGGCAAGTGCAATACACGCTTGACGGGGGCTTGCATTGGAAAAACGTTACGCCACCGAGCGTCCCGGACCATGGCGAAGCGGAGACCGTAGCTCCGTCGACGACCGCCGACGGCACCGTGTTCGTGAGTTTCGATCGCCATCTCATGGGCGACTACACACCGTATGTGCTCGTAACGCGCGACTTCGGAAAGACGTGGAGCAACATCGGCAAGAACCTGCCGACGGGCACGTGGTACGCGCGTTCGGTTCGCCAGGATCTCCACAACGCGAATATCGTGTACGCTGGAACGGAAACCGGCATGTTCATTTCGTGCGACGCGGGCGCATCATGGCACGACTTCAAGAGCAATCTGCCGACGGTTGCGGTTCGCGACATTCGCTATCAGCCGACGTGGGATGATATGGTCATTGCAACCCACGGGCGTGCGCTGTACATCATGGATGACTTGCGGCCGCTGCAGATGGAGGCGTGCTCGACGCCGGCACAACCGTTTGTCATCGGGCCCCGCGTGTCGTATCAATACAACCTGCACGGCAACGACGAGGGTATCTACACCGACTACGCCGGTAAAAATCCGGAATACGGCGCATCCTTCTGGTACTATCAGCCGACGCCGGGCGCGCAAGCACCGGTTTTGCAGATTCTCGACCATGGGCGCGTGATTCGAACGCTGGAAGGCAATCGCGAACCGTCGCCGTTCGCGCCGCCTTCAGCCGACAACAAACCCAAGCCGAAAATTCCCAACGGTGCGGGTTTGCAGTCGTTCGCGTGGGGTTATGCCGTCGATGGCCCGGTGAAATGGAACGGCGCCGGCAAGTTCTTCAAGGGTCCCGACGCGGGTGCGTCGGTGCCGCCGGGAACCTATGGCTATCGCATGACCGTGGATGGAAAGACGTTCAGCGGCAACTTCGTCGTCAAGGCCGATCCATCAACGCGCTTAACGCAAGCGGAACTGGTCGCTTCGTACGAGTTCTCGAATCGCATTTTCGCCAAGCTCTCGACGCTCGACGTTGCGCTCAATAGTCTCGACGACGTGCGAGCGGCGCTCACGAAGAAGAACGATACCGTGGGATTGGCGCATCTGCAAGACATGCAAGATCTACTGACCGCGAACTACCAGGGCTTTGAAGATTTCGTTCAACGTTCGGGTAAGCTGCGCGAAGACTTGATGAGCATGGCCGGTGCCGGGTTGATCACGCCCGCGGTGTTGAATGCGGAGCGGCGCATGAATGCGGAGTGGGCTACGGACGCGCAAGCGTTCAACGCCTACATTCAAACGCTCCCGGCCGACGTTCCGAGGCCGAAACCTTTACCACTCTAACGCGCGTCACATATAAGGGAGGGGAACGTGAAGAGCATCTTTGGGATCGTGTTTGCAATTGTTCTTTTCGGTGCCAGCGCAGCACCGGCGTCGCGTGACGGCAGCAAAGATTTCAACTTTCTCGCCGGCACATGGAAAACACACTATCGTCTGCTCAAGGAGCGCCTCGCTAACTCGCACGATTGGTATGACTGTTACGGAACCTCCAAGGTCACGCAATTCTGGAACGGCAGCGGCAACCTGGAGGACGGCGATCTCAAGTGTCCCGGAAGCCATATCATCGGCATGACCGTTCGAACGTACAATGCGCAGACGCACCAATGGTCGTTGTGGTGGGGAACCGAAAAGCGCGGGATCGTGCCGCCGCCGCAAGTTGGACACTTCGAGAGCGGCGTCGGCGATTTTTACGCGAACGACAAGCACAACGGCAAGCCGATCATCATACGCTTCCAATGGACGCTCAAGAACGGGAGTCCGTACTTTGAACAAGCCTTCTCTCCGGATAAGGGAAAGACGTGGGAGACGAATTGGACGTGCGTTTATTCGCGGGTCTGACGTAGCGTGAAACTCAGCACACGCCACGTGTATCCGATCGTCATTGCGGCGGTCACGTTCGTGGTGTTGGTGGCCGCGGCCGGCGTGCGTGCGGTTCCGACGATGTACGTGCAGCCGTTCGAACACGAATTCGGATGGAGCGACGGCGTCATCTCGAACGCACTCGCGCTACAGATCGCGTTGTATGGCCTCACCGGGCCGTTTGCTGCGGCGGCGATGGAACGCTACGGCATTCGCGCAACGATGGTTGCGGCGCTCACGGTGCTTGCCGCTGCAATGCTCGCGCTCACACGCGTGCATGCTGCGTGGCAGTTGTTGCCGTGGGCCGGCGTTGCCGGTATTGGCGTCGGAAGTCTTGCACTTGCGCTCGGCGCGACCGTCGCCAATCGCTGGTTTGTCACGCAGCGTGGGCTCGTGATCGGCCTCTTCAGCGCAGGCAACGCGACCGGCCAGCTGGTGTTTCTTCCGTTCTTCGGATTCTTGATCCAGAATCAAGGCTGGCGCGCCTCGGCGATCGTCCTTGCGCTCGTGGCAGTTGCGCTCATTCCGCTCGCATGGCTGTTCATGCGCGAGCGTCCGATTGACGTGCATATTCCGCCGTGGGGCGGCGACAAGCTCGAACCAGCGCCTGCGATGCGCCGCAATGCGTTTGTCGAAGCCATATCCGTGCTTCGTGGCGCGTCGCGCTCGCGCACGTTCTGGTTGCTCGCGGGCGCATTTTTCATATGCGGCGCGAGTACGAACGGTTTGATCGGCACGCATCTCGTTCCCGCGTGCGGCGATCATGGTATTCCCGAGACCAACGCAGCTGGATTGCTCGCGGCGATGGGCATCTTCGACCTGATCGGCACAACGGCATCGGGTTGGCTCTCGGATCGTTTCGATTCGCGTTGGTTGCTCTTTTGGTACTACGGTCTGCGCGGACTTTCGTTGCTGTTCTTGCCGTATGCGTTCGGTCTCGCGGTCGTTGGATTGCCGGCATTTGCAATCTTCTATGGGCTTGATTGGATTGCAACGGTACCACCGACGCTCAAGCTGACGACGGCAGCATTTGGGCGCGAGCGTTCCGCGGTGGTCTTTGGTTGGATTGCCTCCTCGCATCAACTCGGCGCCGGAATGGCGGCGCTCGGCGCCGGATGGACGCGCACGCTCTTGGGAAGCTACGACCAAGCATTCATTGCGGCCGGCGTTCTCTGTCTGGTTGCGAGCGGAATCGTCCTCGCGATCGCGCGCCATCCGCAGGTAGAACCCGCATTCGCGTGAAGCGGGCCGCGCTCGCGATGGTCGCGATCCTGGCGAGCTTCGGCATCATGTATGTCATCTGCACGCGTGCCGGTGTCAATGCGTCGCCGGCAATTCTCGCCGCGGCGCTTGCCGTCGGACTCACGCGCAAGCCCGAGCACCTCGCACGACGCGATGTGCTGACACGCTTCACCTTGCTGCCACTCGTAGGCGTGACCGCAGCCGGCGTCGGACTCGCCTTTCGAACGCTACCCGCGCTCGGTGCAGCGCTGTTCTGTCTCGGCATCGCGCTTTCGATCTACCTGCGTAACTTCGGTGAACGAGCAGCCACGCTCGGGCGCACGATTGCGCTCCCATTCATCGTCATGCTCGTTGTCCCGGTGCAGATCGATGGCGCCGCACACCCGGGTTTAGCCGCATTGCTCGTGCTCGCGGCCGGCGCGATCGCGTTTGCCTGTACGGCGGTAGTCCAATGGCTGGCCTAACGCCGACGACGCGCATGGCGTTACAGATGCTGGTTGCGCTTGCGCTCGCGTTTGCGATCGGGATGCCGCTTTTCCACCAGCACTGGTCGTGGGTGGTCCTCACGGCGTTCATCGTGTGCAGCGGCGCGATCGGGCGCGGCGACGCGATCTACAAAGCGCTGCAGCGATTCGGCGGAGCCATCGGTGGAACGCTGGTTGCCGCGGTAATCTCGCGCATTCCGCTTAACGGGATCGAGAGTACGGCATTGATTTTCGTCGCGCTTTTCTTTGGTATATGGCTGCGCGAAATCAACTATGCCTATTGGGCCGCGTGCGCAACCCTCATCTTTGCGCTGCTGCAAGGCTCGGCAGGCATCGATCCGCTGCCGCTCTTCTTGATTCGCGTTCTCGCGATTGTTGTCGGCTCGCTCTGCGCGATCGCCGCGACGTGGTTCGTCTTCCCGATTCGCACCGAGCATGTGGTGCGGCGCCGCGTAGCCGATGCTCGCGACGCGCTGCGTGCCGGCGCCGCCCTGCGCGATCTGCACTTTCACCACGCGCAGCTCGAACGCGTCGCGCCGCCGGTGCGGCTGCATCGGCGCGTCTTTGGTGAGGCCAAGGACGGCAAACACCCGGCTACGCTCATCGAGAAGATGCAAGGCCGCTTGCGAGCAGCAATCGAACGGGTGAGGGTGCGCGTCTACATCTCCGTAGCCGTCTCGCTCGATGGCTACATCGACGATCGCTCGCCAGAGCGGCTGATCCTCTCGAGCCCCGAAGACCTCGCCGACATGCGCGCCGTTCGCGACGCGTCTGATGCGATTCTCGTCGGCGCAGAGACGGTCCGGCGCGACGATCCGTCGCTGCGGGCAAAAGATGCAGCGCGCGTCACCGTCACGCAGTCGGGCGACCTCGATCCGAGCCTACACTTTTTTGACGGTAGCATGCGTACCATCGTCCTGACCGCGCGGGAGCGCGTCGATGCGCTGCGCGCGCGCCTTGGCGAGCGAGCGGAGATCGTCGCGATCGATAACTTTGAGCCGGCATCGTACGTTAGTGCGCTCCAGGATTGCGGCGTGCGTTCGCTCTTCGTCGAGGGTGGCACGCGGATCCTGGACCGCGTTTCTGGCGAGTGGAACGTTCGATGGCCTGCGTGTAGCCATTGCACCCTTCTTTGTTGGCGACGACGATGCGCCGCGTATGGTGCATGCCTCCCGTTTTCTCAACGATGCGCACCACCACGGCCGAGTTTGCGCGAAGTGCGCAAACTCGGCGACGTCGCTGTGCTCGACTACGAGCACCCACAAGCGTGACCGCGCGCGATGACGAACAACTGCTGCGTGAGGCGATAGCGGTCTCACGTAGCGCGCCGCCGTCGCAAGAGGCGTTCTCCGTCGGCAGCGTGATCGCCGCGCCCGACGGTACAGTGCTTACGACGGGCTACAGCCGCGAGCGCGGACCACACTCCCACGCAGAGCAAGTCGCGCTCGAAAAGGCTGCGGAGTTGCAGCTTGATCTCCGCGATGCGACACTGTTCACCTCGCTCGAACCGTGCAGCGTGCGTGGCTCGGGGCTCCAGGACTGTGCGGCGCGTATTCTGGAAGCGGGGATCCGTCGCGTGGTCTTTGCGATGCGCGAACCGCCGGTATTCGTTGAGGGACACGGCGCAGAGGTCTTGGCTACGGCCGGCGTCGAGGTCGTCGAGCTCGGCACCGACGTTGCGCAGGTTGTAACGGTCAACGCGCACCTTGCCATGTGAATGAGGTGAATCCATGAAGTATCGCGCGCTCGGGCACTCAGGTCTGAAGCTTTCGGTCATTGGTGTGGGCTCGTGGCTGACCTTTGGCGGCAACGTCGATCGCGATACTGCGCGCGCATGTATTCGGCAGGCATGGGATGCGGGCGTGAACTTTATCGACACGGCCAACGTGTACGCGCATGGCGGCGCCGAAGAAGTGCTCGGGCCTATTGTGGCCGAGCTCAATCGCGACGCACTCGTGCTCGCGACGAAGGTGTACTTTCCGGTTGGGCCGACGCTCAACGAACGCGGCCTTTCTCGCAAACACATTCGCGATCAGGTATATCACTCGTTGCGCCGATTGGGCGTCGACTACATCGACCTGTATCAGTGTCATCGCTACGACGACACGACGCCGATCGAAGAGACCTGCGAGATGATGAACGACTTGGTGCGCGCAGGGACCATACTCTATTGGGGCACGTCCGAATGGAACGCCGATCAAATCGTTAATGCGGTGACGTTGTGCCGCGCGAACGGCTGGGCAGTCCCGATCAGCAATCAACCGCAATACAGCGCGCTATGGCGCCGTATCGAAGCGCGGGTCTTGCCGGTCTGCGAAGAATATGGTGTCGGCAACGTCGTCTGGTCACCGCTCGCGATGGGGATTCTCACCGGGAAGTATACGGACGTCGCACATCCGCCCGCGGGCACGCGAGCGGCGGGCCCAAATCGCGAGATGATGGAGGATTACTTTACACAACGCGTACTTGATGCGGTGCAGCAACTGCAACCGCTGGCGGTACAGGCCGGTGTTAGCATGTCACAACTGGCACTAGCTTGGGTGCTGCGAGAGCGAGCAGTCACAAGCGCCATAGTTGGAGCTACTAATCTCAGGCATATCTCAGATAATGTTGCTGCCGGTGATATCGAACTCTCGGTCGACCTCGTGGAGCGCATCAATTCCATACTTACTCCGGTCCTGCCGCATGAGCCGTATCTAGCTTGAGCGAAACCTTCTATCCGTGCGGGGTCGTACACGAGGGCAGACGGGTCCCCCCGCCATAGGAAACTACGCGCATGAGCATCTATGAGTTCGGAACGTTTCGGCTCGACGTTGAACGCCTGCTGTTGTTTCATCGCAATGAGGCCGTTCCGCTGGGCCCCAAGGTCGTGGAGACCTTGCTTGCATTGGTAGAGCACCCAGGCGAGGTCCTACCAAAAAACGAGCTGATCGAACGAATCTGGCCCGAGGGTTATGTCGAGGAAGCCAATCTCGCGCAAAATGTCTACGTTTTGCGCAAGACGCTACGCGCGCTTGCCTCGATTGATGCAATCGAGACGGTCCCGCGTCGCGGCTATCGTTTTACCCTACCCGTGCACCTCTGCGAGCGCGTGCCCGCCGTGGTCGCACCGCAGCGTCGCTCGCGCTGGGCGGCGGCCATTGCAGGCGTCGCGACGTTCGCCGTGCTGTGCAGCGTCGTGCTGGTTACGTTCGCGGCGACGCATCGCAGCACTGCGGTGGGTCTCTCGACCGACGGCGCGCGCCTCTACGAGATCGGCCGCTACTATTGGAATCTACGCACGCGCCCGGGCGTCGAACGCAGTCTCGATTATTTTGCCCAGGTGATCCGCACCGATCCGCGCGATGCGCGCGGCTATGCTGCGCTCGCCGACGCGAACGCGATCATGGGCGACTATCAGTACGGCAACCAAAAGCCAAGCATCTATTTTTCCCGTGCGCGCAGCTATGCGCGGCTCGCACTGACGCTCGACCCCAATTCGGCCGAAGCGCACGCCGCTCTTGGGCTGATCGACATGGACGTGCACCAACTTACGGCGGCGGTTACCGAATTGCAGCATGCAATCGCGCTCGATCCGGCCTATGGACCAGCGCACGAATGGTATGGCGTTGCGCTCATTCAGCAGGGCGATTTGCGGGCGGCGTTTGCGCAATTGCAGATCGCCGGCGATCTCGATCCGCTCTCGGTATCGACAAGCGCATGGCTCGGCAGCGCTGCATATCTCGATCGTCGCTTCGACGAAGCAATTGCGTACTCGCGGCAGGCACTCGATCTTTCGCCGCAGCGTTCCGATGCCTTGACCACGATCGGCGAAGCATATGAAGCCGAAGGCAACTTCACTCGCGCAATCGAGGCCTATAAGCATTACGCGACGACGTGCAGCAGGTACTGTCCAGCCGAGAGCGCGGCGCTGCTCGCCCACGCGTACGCCAAGCAACGTCACATGCCGGCCGCACGCGCGCAACTTGCGTTTGCGATGCAGCATGCAAGCGACGTGAAACCGATGGATCTGGCGGCTGCCGCGGCAGCGGTCGGCGACCGTTCGGTCGCGCTCGGGCTCCTGCGCCATATGCATAGTCACCAGGACTGGATTTCGATCGAAAACGACACGCGCTTCGACGCACTGCGCGGCGACGCCGGTTTCCGCGAACTCTCGCAGGCTAGCTAGCGCGCGAGTGCACTAGGTGCGAGACCTCTTTGGCGCGCTGGCCGCGCGTCCCGCATTGGCGCGCTCGCTTGCCACGCACGTGCGCGAGCTCGATGCCGGCACGATTGCACCCCGTACGCGTGAACTGATCGCGCTGATGGTTGCGTGGCTCAACGCATGTGATTATTGCACGTGCGTGCACGAAGAGATCGCGCGCGACGTCGGCGTCGACGAGGAAACGCTCGCGAATCTCGGCGATTTTGCACGCAGCCCACTGTTTTCACCGGCCGAGCGAGCCGCACTGAGCGCAACGGTGGCTCTAACCCGCGAACCGCGGGCCTTACCGCCGCCGGTTTGGGATGACCTAGGCGCGCACTATGATGAAGGCACCTGCGTCGAGATCGTGGCGGCGATCGGGCTCAACAACTACCTCAGCCGCGTCGTCAACGCCCTGCGGCTTCAACCGCACGCGCCATAATCCGCTCGGCGCGGATCAGTCGCGTGCCGCTCCAGCGATCGTGCAACATCAGGCGCGGCATGAACGGCGCGAGCAGCAGAATGAACGGCCAGAGGAGCCACGCGATGACGTAGCGCCAGAGCGAGCGTACAAGGCCGGGCGGACGAAAATCGTCGCGCACGACGCGCAAGCCGGTAATCATCATGCCGAAGCTTTGTCCAGCTATGCCGACGAGTAGAAAGAGATAGAACGCCGTCACCATGCCAGGTGGGCTCGCCGCGTACTTGATAAGTGTTGCTAGCACGTCGCTCTGGACGGAATGCGTCGCGTAATTCTGGAGGTCTTTGTCGGAGAGAAACGCGCCGAGCGGCGAATGGCCGCGTGCGTCGGCAAACACGAGCACGGCTGAACTTACCACGATGGCGTCGATGAGAATTGCCCAGCTGCGTCGCCATATGCCGGCACAATCGGCGCGCGTCACGCGCGCGCTTGCTGCGGTCGCGAGGACCGGCGGCTCGTGCGAAACATCGCGCTCGATCCAAGCGCGCGCGGCTTCGTACTTTGCCGATCCGCAGAACGACTTCAACTCCGCGATACGTCGCGTTGCATACGGCTCACCGCCGAGCCATTCGCCTAAGCGCAGCACGCCGTCGCTTGCGATCTCGCGTCCTTGCTCGCTAAATTGTTCCATGCTGATGTGACGACCGAAGCTGTGAAAATTCGCGATGACGACCGAACGCGTCGCCGCATCGAGCGAGCCGCAAATGAGCAGGCCGATTTTATCGCAGGTGTGACTGCACGTGCGCAGCCACCCGCCGAAGATCAGCGAGATGAACGGATTTTCGTTACCGTTAACGCTCAGGAGCGAGAGAAAGCGCGTGTGGCCGGCCGCAATGTGGCCGAGTTCACGTCCAACCGCAAATGCGAGCTCATCGTCTTCGAAGTGTTCGACCCAGTGCGTCGAGAGCACGAGCGAGTACGGTTCGCCGAAGCCGAGCGCCGCAACCGGTACATAGTTGTCTTCGCGGACGAAGATGAGTGGCATCGCGATGTCGAGCTTCGTGCAGGCGCTCTTCACGATCTCGAACACGCGCGGATACTGCGTCTCGTGAATCATCACCGACGAGCCGATAAGACGGCCGCGCGCGAGCGTCACATAGAGCATCGCGATCACGATGAAAAGCGCGACGGTCGGCGGCCCAATACCCTCGTGCACCACGAATCCGATCAGCGTCGCGATCGGAAACGCAAAAAGCAGAGTAAGAACTAAGGCGAGGCGCTCCCGGCTGTCGCGTATCGAGTTCGGGCCGACGAAGAGTGGGCTTGCCATGCCGAAGCAATTTGATTCTGTTGCTGCCGTTCCGCTTTGTGGTCACCAGAGATCGCTCACGCGGAGACGGGGTGCTGGTGTCCCGATCCCTGCGAAGCCGCGCAGCCGAGCCGTAGCGACGTGACCCGCAGTGTGTATCGGTGTCTCCACCGTGAGCGCTCCCTGGTGACCTCATACTAGTCCCGGCAACACCCCGGCAACATCCGGGGAAACGCGTGCTTTTCCACCTGGTTGCGCGGGTCGACGGCCGGGCTCGCTTAGACGCTCGCGTCTCGCACATGTAATGTCAGGGTGCTCGTCGCTCGCGTAAGCCGCTCACCCGACCGTCGGCCGCCCTCCTGGCTAAAAAATCTTTGACGGGGGATTGACTCGGCGTACCAGTGTGCTATTGTACTAGTGTACTAGTACGACAGCACAGTAGTACTAGACGCCAACAGAAAGAAAAGGGACATGACACGCTTCATCAATCAACCCGAAGAACTCCGCGAATCGCGCGTCTGCCAGCCGCAGCGCGTCGCCGGCCCGCTCTTCCAAGGCTGGGGCCCGAAGCTCTAACCCGCGATGCCGGTCGTATTAACAGTTGACCCCCGCAGCGGGGTGCCCATCTACCTCCAGGTGATCGAACAGGTCAAACGGTCGGTAGCGTTGGGCGTTCTCGCCTCCGGCGAACAACTGCCGACGGTCAAGCAGCTCGCGCTCGACTTGACGATCAATGCCAACACTGTCGCGAAGGCCTACCGCGAATTAGAGCGGGACGGCGTGATCGAGACGGCTCCGGGGCGCGGATCGTTCGTGCGGGGCAACGGCTCGATCGAATCGACCAAAACCGCGGCGACCGACGTGGCGCGCGACGCCATTGAAGCCGCCGTTCGCGAAGCCAAGTCGATCGGCTTGCTCGCTGACGACATCCGTTCACTAGCAAGCGCCGCAATCGACCGTTGGTTCCGGGAGGACGCATGAGCACGATCACTATCAAAAATTTGCGCAAGACGTACGGCCCGTACGTTGCCGTTGACGATCTCAGCTTCGAGATCCCGGAGGCCTGTGTCTTCGGTCTGCTCGGCCCCAATGGCGCCGGCAAGACGACGACGTTCAAGTGTATGTTGGATCTTGCGCGCCCAACGTCGGGCTCGGTTCTCTACGACGGTGCACCGCTCGTTCCGCAGACGCTCGACCGCATCGCATACGTGCCCGAGCGCAGCGTCCTCTACGAGTGGATGACGGTCGCGGAACACGTCGAGATGCAACGCCGTGCATATACAAAGTTTAGCGTTGCGCGTGCCAACGAGCTGCTTACACAATTTAGCATCGACCAACGCAAGAAGGCACGCGCGCTCTCAAAGGGCATGCGCACGGCAACGATGGTGGCACTTGCAATCGCACGCGACGCCGACATCCTGATTCTCGACGAGCCGACCAGCGGACTCGACCCGGTCAACCAGCGCCACGTCCTAAATCTGATCATCAACGAATCAGCGCGTGGCGCAACCGTCATCTTCTCGTCGCATCAAATCGGCCAAGTCGAGCGCGCCGCCGAACGCATCGCAGTGATGGATAACGGTCGCCTAGCGCTCGAGGGTGTAGTCGACGATCTCAAGGCAGATCGCAAGATCGTCGAGGCAATCTTACCGAGCGAAACCTTCGCGCTCAACGGACTCGCCAGCGATCCGCGCATCTCGCGCCTAGATCGCAACGGCCGAATCGTGCGCGCGCTGACCTCGCACGATGCGCAGGACGTCTTGGCGCGCTTTGAAGCCCTCGGCGCGTCGGGCCTGCGCATCGTCGATCTCAATCTCGAAGATATTTTCCTGTACGCGGTCTCGCCCAAAGACGCGACCGCTGATGTGGTGGAGGACCGCTAGGCTTATGAACTACGTCGAATGGCTGCGCGTCCGCAACGGGTTGCGCATCTACGCAATCGTCTTAGGCGCGCTGATCGTGATCGCACTCATCGTGCGCATCTCGGTCACTGGGCAACTGAGCGGTAACGAATTCATCGTCAACCACATCGAGCACGAGCCGGGCACGATAGTTTCGCACTCCGTCGTGAACGGGCTCGATCGCACGACGCTCGTTAACGCGAACGACCGTACGACGATCACGATCGACGAGCAGAACGACGGTGGAAAGCTGATCCACATCGTCCAGCCTGCCGGCAAGCACAGCGAGGCCAAGAATCACCTGCGGGTCGGGAGCGTCGACGTCAGCGACACCCAAGCGAATGGCATGGAGTCGATCACATTTAACACCGACGGTCCCGTCAATGTTGTGCTCTTCCTGGCATTCGCGTGTTTCGCCGCGTTGATCTTCGGAACGATCTGGGGCTGTTCGTTCGCCTGCGAGCAGGGGCACCTCGAGTATGCGCTCCTCAAACCGATTACGCGAACCCGTTATGGGCTCGGCATCATGGGCTACGACATCCTCGGTATGGGTCTCGCCGGCGCCATGACGATCGTTGCAGCGATAATCTGCCAATCGATGTTCGAATTCCCGCACTTCGACTTCAGCGGGATCGTCGATCCAATGACGGCGCTGCTCTTCGTCCTACCCATCGCGTGGTATCTCGCACTCAACGCCGCCACTGCGTCGATGCGCCGTGGGTACGGCGCGCTTCTCGGATTCGCGTGGCCGATCGCACTCGGCCTCGGCGGTGCGGCGCGCGTACCGCTCGGAGACTCACCGGTTGGGCATGCGTTTCACACGATCTTTTGGACGGTGTCGCGAGTCATTCCAATCACGTATTCGCCGGAATTCAGCAATCACACAACCGTTGCACCTAACACGCTGAGCAACCTCGCAATTCTCACTGGACTCATGTTAATCTACGGTGCGCTCACGCTTGTGCAGTGGCGCCGGGTGGAGGCTTAATGCCATGGAGATCATGGGCACGAACTTCTCGATAACACTTGGCTCCTGGCGCCTTCGCCTTGGCTTCGCTATCGAAGACATCGATGTACCAGCGTCGGCCAAAGAACAGCCGCCGCACCACGTGCGCTTCGTTCCAGAGGATTCGCCCTACTACTCGCGCCGCGAAGCCTAGATCTCTACACGACGAAGCCGTTGGGTGATGCAGGCTTGCTGAACGTGAACGTGTCAGGGGTCAAGCTGAAAAGATAGATGTTCGGCAAGCTAGCATCACCCGCATAGTTGAACGAAAACAGTCCTACGAGTAGTGAGTAGGTTCCGCCCTGCTGCAACTGCGAGAGCAGCTGGAACCGGTTGGTGACGGTTCCGCGCTGCGATGCAAGTATGAACATTTGTGCGGCCGCATAGCCGTAGGCGGAAAATGCCGTGACCGCACCAACTTCGGCGCGATAGTCGTGCAAGATCGTCACGATCGACGGTACGCGCTCGAGCGGCGGCATCGCCGAGGCCACAAGCGCTCCGGCAAGATCCTTGCCGTAATTTTTGGGAACGTCGGCATTGAAGAAGCTATCGCTCATGCCGAATTCACCGGTGTACCCGGCTTTGCGCAGCGCGACGCCGATCGGTCCGAACTTGTCGGGCCGTCCCGCGAAGAAAATATACGCCGGTGTGTGGCGCTGGATGATCGCAACTGAATCAGGGACGTCGGCATTCGATTCGAGGGTGAGGATGTCGGCGTTGTGCTTGTCGCCCTTGGCTTGCGCGACGAATGCACGCGCTACTTCGAGTCCGTAATCGCCGTCGACTATCACGGCGAGCACGTTCATCGCCGTGCGATGTTTGAGCACCGCGCTTGCAAAGAGCTGACCCTCGGCTGAGTCGTTGGTCGGCAAACGGAAGAGATTGTGATAGCCCTGTTGCGTCAACTTATCCGCCGTGACGGACGGCGTGACGAGCGCGAAACCGGCGTTCGCATATTGCGGCAGCGCCGTCATGGTGACGTCGAGCGTCAAATTGCCGACCATCCCGATGATGCTCGGATCCGCGGATGCGACCAGCACGTTCGACGTGGCTATCGCACCGGAGTTCTGGTCGTCGAAGCTGCGCACGCCGTAGGCCTTGTTGATCACCGGGTTATAACGGTTTGCCTCGTCCACGGCGGCTTGCACGCCCTTGGCAATCTCGCGCCCGTAATACGCGAACGTGCCCGAGAGCGGCACGTTCACGCCGATGTTGAGGAGCTGCAGTACTTGTTGCGGCTGCTGCAGCGGGACACCCGGCGCAACGACCGTCGTCGCGAGCAGACTCTGGAGAAATGCGGCGCGTTCCATCAACGAACGAGGTAGCCTCCGAGCGTGGCGGCCAGAAAGATCACCGAGAATGCCATGTTCCCAGTGAAGATACGTTCGTTCAATACAAAAACGTTCTCGGAAACGCGATAGAGCCGGTTTTCGTAGAGCGTCAGGACGATCGCCGCGGCGACACCCCCGTAATACAGCCAGCCCGCATTGGCCAGTATGCCGGCTAGCGCTAGGACAGCAGCCATGAGTGCATGCAGCGCGATCGGCATCCACCGTCCGGCGCGCTCGCCGAAGCGCGCCGGCACCGAGCTAGATGCCTGCGCGCGGTCGGTCGGAAGATCCATCAGCGCGTAGACGATGTCGAATCCGGCGACCCAGATCGTGACCGCGACGAAGAGCAAGAACGCGCTCGGGCTCACCGTGCCGGTCACGCCGATAAACGCGCCGAGCGGGGCGAGCCCGTCGACGGCGCCAAGCACGAAGTGCACGAGCCACGTGAAGCGCTTGCAGAGCGGATAGACCAATACGCCCAGCGCCGCGATCGGCAGCAGCTTCACGCACAGCGGATTGAGCATCCAGGCCGAGAGCACGAGCAGCGCGAGCCCAATGCGATTGCCCACACCATCACCGCAGGGGAGAGCGCCCCGGTCGCAAGCGCGCGTCGCGCGGTGCGCGGATTGCGCGCGTCGATGTCGCGATCGAAGTAGCGATTGGCGGCCATCGCCGCGGTGCGCGCACCGAGCACGGCAAGCGTAATCCACACGAGCGCATGCCACGATGGAAGTCCGCGCGCGCCGAGTACCGCGCCGACGTAGGCAAACGGCAACGCGAAGAGCGTGTGCTCGATGCGAATCTCGCGAAGGAAGAGTACTGTCATCCTGAGCCTGTCGAAGGGTCCTCGGTACGCTTGCGGGCCTTGGCCCGACCAATCGTTAGGCGCGAGCGCTTTTGCAACCGTGTCGAGACCGTAGTCGCGCCAGCGTTTGCTCACGAGCGTCTTGGTCGCCGCGTCCATCACGATGTCCGGCGGCCATTCGCGCGTGTAGCCTTCGGCTGCGGTCTTGCGCGTTGCGTCGATGCCGATCTTCGTGCCGTACGCGACGGTGTACGAGCCGTGGTCGAGATCGTCGACGGGTCCCGGCATCATCACGACATCGCGTTCGGGTGCGAGGTTGTTCAGCGCGAACCACGCGACGCTGCGCACGTCTTGCACGTCGATGTCGTCGTCGACGATCACGAGCATGCGCGTCAGCATCATCATGTGGCCGAGGCCCCACAGCGCATTCATGACCTTCTTGGCGTGACCGGGATACTGCTTGCGAATCGAGACGATCGCGAGGTTGTGAAAGCCGCCCTCGACCGGCAGATTCATGTCGACGACTTCGGGCAACACCATCTGCAAGAGCGGCAAGAAGATGCGTTCCGTCGCTTTGCCGAGCCAGGCATCTTCCATCGGCGGTTTTCCGACGACGGTTGCGGCGTAGATCGGATCGCGCCGGTGCGTGATGCACGTGACGTGAAACGTCGGATACGTGTCGGCAAGACTGTAGACGCCGGTGTGATCGCCGAAGGGTCCCTCGGTGCGCAGGTCGGTGTTGTCGACGTAGCCTTCGAGCACGAACTCGGCGCTCGCCGGTACCTTGATGTCGCTCGTTCGCGCCTTCACCAGTTCGACCGGCTTCCCGCGCAAGAGACCCGGCGAACGCGAATTCGTCGAGCACCGGCGGAAGCGGCGCGGTTGCGGCGTACGTAAGCACGGGATCGCTGCCGATTGCGACTGCAACGGGAATCTTGTCGCCCCACGCATCGGCATGCGCGCGACCTTGCTTGTGGCGCTGCCAATGCATCCCGGTCTCGCGCTCGTTGTAGATCTGCATGCGGTACATGCCGACGTTTGGACGGCCGCTGCGCGGATCGTTCGTAATCACGAGCGGTAACGTGATGAACGGACCGCCGTCGAGCGGCCACGTCGTAAGCACCGGCAGTTTGCGCAGATCGGGATCGCGGATCACGACTTCTTGGCACGCAGCATCACGCACGGTCTTCGGAATTGCGTTGGCGAGCGGTGCAAAGCGTTTGAGCGCGTCGAACTTTTCACTCCACGAGCCGCCCGGCGGTGAAAGATCGAGCAGTGCACGCAATCGCGCTGCAACTGCGTCGAGCGAGCGCGCATCGAATGCCATCGCCATGCGACGCTCGCTGCCGAACTGATTGGTCAGCACGGGAAATTTCGAGCCCTTCACGTTCTCAAAGAGCAGCGCAGGACCGCCCGCTTTGACGACGCGGTCGGTGATCTCGGCAATTTCGAGGCGCGGATCGACCTGCGCGGAAATCGTGTGGACTTCGCCGGCGCGCCGGAGCGCATCGACAAAGGCCCGGAGGGAATCGAAGGGCATTTTGTCCCCATTCTCGGCGGTTCGACCCCCCTCCCCGTCGAAAAGCACGCACCATGGAACCGCTCGATTTGACGCGGCAGCCGCCGCGCTCGTGCTTTGCAGAACTCGACGGCCTGGTGCTCATGCCGCGTACGATCGACAAGTTGCGCGGGTTTTTGCCCGGCGGCAACCCCGGCGGCTATTTCATCAATGGAGACACGCCCGGCATTTCACAATATCTGCTCGACCGCTTGGGAATCGCCTTGGACGACTTGCAAGAAGTCGTGGCGCGTGCCGCGGACGAAGACGAGGTTGCAGCGTGGTTGCGCGCGCGCACCGACACGTCACAGTATCCCGCGATCAACGCACACTGCGACGGATTAAGCCCAAGCACGCACACGATCCCGAGTACTTTGCCGGCTTGTACGCCCACACGCTGGCGACGCATCCCGAACTCGAGCACATCCTCGATATTATCGACGAAGACGACCGCCGCATCTTCAGCGAGGCGTCGTAGTCATGCAAATACTTGCCGTCGTGCGCCGTCGCACCGAGGCGTTTAGCGAAGACCAATTTGCAGCGCTGCTCGAACCTGAGGCCGAGATGCTACGCACGTTGTACGCCGAGGGCGTTGTGCGCCATGCGTGGAGCCGCGCCGACGTGCTCGGCGCATGTCTCATGATCGAACACGATTCACTCGAAGACGCGCAAGCCGCGTTCACGCGACTGCCGCTCGCGGCAGCCGGCATGCTCGACGTGCAGTGGATTCCGCTGCGCGGATATCGCGGCTTCGGCCCGCGCGGCTAATGTTGGTTGCACTGCTTATTGCGGCGCAAGTGCGGCTCTCGCCGGTCAGCTTTCCGACCAAAGCTTCCGACGGCGTGACGCTCACGGCTACATTATACGAACCACAAGGCTCGACGTCGCGCGTGCCGGCCGTGATCATTTTGCACACCTGCGCTGGGCTCGATCCAAACGACAGCGCCTGGGGGGATTGGTTCGCGCAGAACAACTACGTTGCGCTTGTGGTCGACAGCTTCGGTCCACGTCACGTCGATCGCGTTTGCGGCTCGCATGCGGTACCGCCGGAACTGCGCGCCTTCGATGCCTACGGCGCGCTCGCGTATCTGCGCACACTTCCCGACGTTGATGGCGCGCACGTCGGCGTCATTGGCTTCTCGCACGGCGGTGGCACGGTACTCTGGACCGAGAACGCGGACATTGCAGCAAAAGCCGGCTTTGCCGGTAACGGGTTTGTCGCGGCCGTGGCACTCTATCCCAACGCGTGCGACGCGAACCCGACGAGCGCGTTGATCGATCCATTGTTGCTGCTCATCGGCGCATCAGACGACTGGACCGACGCAAAAACCTGCGAACACTTCATGAGCGGCGTCGGACAGACTGCAGCACTTGGCACCTTTCACGCATATCCGAATACCTACCATAAGTTCGACGATCCGGCCGCGAACAGGGAGGCGCACGTCAATGGACGCCTGTACACGTTGCGCTACAACGCGACCTCAGCCGCCGACGCGCACGATCGCGTGCTCGCGTTCTTTAAACAGTACTTGTAGTTACTTCCAAAAGGGCTCGGCAAGCCAGGAGTCTTCGAGCTGTTGCGTGCGCGTGCGCGTGAGCGCCGTTGCACATCCGTCCTTCGCATGCGAGCACGCCGCGTCACGATAGACAAGGAAGAAGCGCTCAGAGTCGGCGAGCAGTTCGCGCTCGTGCGGCGTCACGAGGAGCTCGAGCCGGCCGTAGATGCGTTCGTGCTCGGCCGCAACCGCCGCAGCAGGTATCGCGGCGTTCGGATTCGCCGCGCCGGTGAAGAAGCCGATATCACGTACCCGCGCGGTGGCGGCGTCAGCATTGCACTGGGCCTCGATCATGGGTTCGATCGAGCCACCGGCTACTGTTGCGGCGGCGTAGTCGCAGGCCGAGGCGCGTGCATCGAGCCAGCGCAGCTCGCTCGTGTGAAAAAGCGGATTGTTGTTCGTGCGCCGCTCGGCTGCGCGCAGCACGGCAATCTCCCGCGCATCGGCGCGCGATTGCGCATCGGCCGCGCATTGATCGAGCTGCAGCTGGTTGGCGTTCGCACCGCACGCTATTGCTGCTGCAAGCAGCAGCGAAATCACGGCAACTTCATCGCTTGCTTAACGAGCCGGTCGCGCGTGCTCGGCGGCAGAATTGCCGCGATGGCCTGTATGCGCGCCTTGCGCCCGATCACGTACCGTTCGCGCGGCTTGGGCGCGCGCAAGGCGGCAAGCACCGTGGCCGCGATCACGAGCGGGTCCATGCCTTCGCGCTCTTCCACTTTGGTTTGCGCAATGACCGCCTCGGCCAGCGCGCCGTACAAACTCATCGCTTGCGCCGGCATCGAGGAGGCGAGTGCATCACGTCCCTGGCGGCCTTTCTCCCAGATCGGCGTTTTTACCGAGGCAAACTCGAGCAGCGAGACGGCGATACCGAAGGGCGCAAGCTCTTGACGTAGTGCGTCGGTAAGCGATGCGATGGCGGCTTTCGATGCGCTGTACGGACCGACGAACGGCGCAGAGAGCCTGCCGGCAATCGAGCCGATGTTCACGATGCGCCCCTGCGATTCGCGCAACAGTGGTAACGCTGCTTGTGCCATTGCAATTGGTGCGATCGTGTTTACTTCGAACTGCAGACGCAGCGCGTCGATGGGGAGAAATTCGAGTGGCCCGGCGACGGCGATGCCCGCGTTGTTGACGAGGCCGGCGAGTGTGTCGCCGGCCTCGCGAACGGTCTGCATCGCCCGCGTAACGTCGGCGGGCACGGTGACGTCGAGAATGATCGGATGAATGCGAGCGTGCTCGGCTTCGAGCCGTTCGCGGTCGCCTTCTTTGCGTACGCCGGCATAGACCGTATAGCCGTTGTGCGCCAGGTGCATCGAGATAGCGTGGCCGATGCCGGTCGATGCACCGCTGACAAGAACCGCGTCGTTAGGCATGCACCTTTCGTTGGTGAATGATGACGCTGTTGCCTTCGGGATCGGGCCCGAACGCCATCGCGCAGACCGGCCCGTCCATCACCTCGCTGAAGGTTACGCCGCGACTCCGCAGCTCTGCGAGCTTGGCGCGCACGTCGCCGACCGCGAACATCACGAAGCCACCCTGCTGCACCTCGGGCGTGCGCCACACCCCGAACGTCGTACCGTCGGCGAGATCGAATTCGCTGCCACGGCCCTCTTCGTCGATGTCGGTCGGCGTGAGTCCGAGCACGTCACGGTAGTACGTGATCGCGGCTGGCGGATCGGCGACGAGGTACCCGGCAAGGTCGATGCCGTTGATGCTGGTCAGCGTGCGCGCGAGATTCGGCGCAAGGTGCGGATCGGCAGATTTCTTCTGATGGAGAATGATCGGGTTGCCTTCAGCATCTTGCCCAATCGCCATGAAGCATACCGGCGATTCCATCGGTTCGGAGATCTCGCCGCCGCGGTCGCGCACCGCTTGCGCGGCACCGGCCGCGTCGGCGACGGTGAACATCACGCTCGTGCCCGGCTTCATCGAGCCTTCCGGTGGCTGCCACAGCCCAAACGTCGAGCCGTCGGCTAGATGGAATTCCACGCCGTTCTCACTCTGCACGGATGGAACGAGGCCGAGGGTGTCGCGATAAAAAGCGAGCGATTTCTGCAGATCGCGTACGGTAACGCCAACCAGGTCGAAGCCGGCGATGGTGGTTGCGCTCACGGGGGTCGATTGAACGCTCACGGGACTCTCCTTTGTCGATTCGAGATGTCCCAAGCCTACCGCGCCTATATGACAGGCGCTGTCATATTTAGCTCGAGGGCGCCTTCCAAGCGGCAAGTATCGCGCCTTGGATCCCCATCCCGACCGCCACGAAGCCGACGTTAATGTACCCGAGCGTCATCCCCCAACCCGAATAGACGTAATCCATCCACGTCATCGTCCCGAAGATCAGCACGCCGAACGCGAAGCCGATCCATGCGCCCTCGAGCGGTCCGACCGGACCACGCCACTTGAGAATCAGCGCAAGCGCGTATGCGAGGAAGAATCCGCCGACGAGCGAGACCGCAAACGGATACCACGAAGGGGCCATGCTGAGTTGCGGCGTGACCTCGCGCAACGCGGTGAGCCACACGGTTCCGAACAGGATGTCGTACCACAGCCATCCGAGCAGAAACAACACGATATCTGCGGCGAGAATCGCCCACCAGTTCACTTTAATGCGCACGCGACTACCTCCACTGTGTCACCCTGAGCTTGTCGAAGGGTTGTCAAAGAATTAGGGCTCGCATCGCTGCGAGCCCTTTTTTATGTGCTATGGAGCCCGTGCGGCGGTGTCGGACTACGATGAATTACGGAACGGCCTTCGCCGGTGCGATGCCTTGCCGGCTGATGGCATCCAGGAGTTTGTGCATCATCGTCTTCGGCCGAAGTGATCGGCCGATGCGCGTTTCAGCGTACGTCACCGTACCGCTGCTCGGGACGCCGTACTGAAGCGTGTCGAATCGTGCCTTGGTACGAATCGAGGAACCATATGTAGCCGTTGCCACCGGCGAATGCCTTGAATTTGCGATCACAGTCGTCGTCATCCGGCGGAGGGGATCGCATAGTACGCCGTTAGCTGGCGTGCCGGCTGAAAGGCTCCGGAGAGCCGTCCGAGTCCGGGTGTGCTGCTGTTACTGCCGCCGCCCCAGAAGCTACCTTGTCGGCATACGCGATGTTGGAGCGTAGAAGCCGTTGAGTGGGAAGCCGGTCTCGACCATGTTTGCGGTGGAGAACGCGTTGGCACCAGGAACGTAACCGTAGACTCGTGTGTGAATTGGTCGCTGACCGCGCAACCACGTCGTCGTACCGTCCGTGGCGGTAGCGACTGTCCGGAACGTCTTCTCGTCGACTTAGCGAAACGGACGCAGTGAGAGCCATCGACGCGGTTGCGACTTTGTGATGCCCGTATAATTGTCTGTCGCGATGAACATCGTCGACCCATCCGGGCTAATCGACATGTCCTCGACCTCGTCGAGTGGGCAATCCCGGAGACCGACGCGCAAAATGGTGTTTCGGTAACGTGTCGTGCGGACGTCGAACTTCGCCGATCGCATATTCGATCGGGATGAGTCGCAGTTTCGTCGCAACACCCGGTATCTTCGACGAACCAAACGTTGCCCGCGTTATCGACATGTATCGGTCCGGGATAACCCGACAACACGTGTTCGATCGTGGTGCCGTCCGGTGGCACTAAGGACACCAAGTCGTGCCGGTTTGCTCAATTTGCTTCCTCACCGCTGGAGCGAACTCGTTGGATGCTGCCCGAGTAGTAGACGCGTGCCGGATGCCGTCGCAATGTCGTCGTATGAACCAAATGTCTTCAGTTCGAGCGATGCTACTCATTCCGTGGACTACGGTGACACCGGAAATCGTTTGACCGGATGCGGGCAGGCTGTAAGGGTTGCTTGTGTCGCCGACGAAAGATCTTCGAGCGCCGGTGGGCGACGCGATCGCAACTGCCGCTCGTATCGGGTCCATGGGAGCGCTATCGATCTCCATCAGCACGGCAACGTCGCCGACATATGTGCTGGGAGTGTTGCCGACGGGGATTGCGGCAACGTCGTAGGACTCAATCCGTGACGTCATTCGTCGCCGTCGTCGTATTGGAATAAATTGAGGACGGCGCCGATCCGGCGAACGACACCGGCGTGGCGCTTATGCCGGAGCCGCTCGCAGCGATCGTCGCGCCGACATTCGAGCCGCCGGTGTAGTTCAGGGTGACAGACTTGTCCGGGAGAGATGACGCTGGTCTGTCCGGGCCGTAGTTTAGCGAGAGCGTCTGGTACGTGTCACCGGCAATGGACAGTGTGAATGGAGCTCGCGAAAACACCGGGGCCGATGATGAGGTTGTTGCTCGCATCATAGTGCTTGCACGATAACGCTCGTCGAACCGGCGTAGCCGACCGGTAACGTCGAGGTGCCAAGAACGAGCGAAACGGTCGACGGCACGCCGTTGAGTGAAACATCGACGGTCGGTTCGGTCCCCCCAAACTGCAATGTCTCCTGGATTTGACCGGTGGACAGTAGATTGCCGGTGCCGTTCTGCAGGCTGTACGTCGAGACGCTAAAGGTGTCGGTGCCGAATGGTGCTTGCACCGTCGCCGTGCATTGCAATCCGCCGCCCGCCGGAACCGTACAATTCGGCGAACTCTGCGTGAGATTGATCGTTGCAAGTGGCGACGTCGTGGTGCCGCTCACAAGACCGACCGTCATCGATTGCGTGCCGGCCGAGATGTAGTTCGGGCGGAAATGCGTGTTCTGTTTGCTCGGCGGCGGAATAAAGATCACCATGTTCGCCGGCCCGGTTTTCTGCGCCGGTTGGGCGGGCGCTGCGCCGCCGCCGGCTGATGGAATCGGGGATGAGCCGCCGCCGCCTCCGCCGCACGCGCTCAGCAGGGCCGCAAGGGCCGCGAGGGCGAGGGGTCTGCGAAAATGCACCATGAGCCGCCTCCTTATAGTGCCTAAGGCACTACGGCGAACGATTAACTTGGGTCGATCTTCTGTAGATGAAAATTCGAGCCGGCGAAGGTTCGGCCTCTCTGTAAAGCATGAGAAAAAGGACCCGATTTCTCGGGCCCTTTGCCTCATTTAACCGCTGTTATCCCGAATTAGCGCTTCGCGTGCTGCGCTCGGGGATTGCGCGGACCAGCACTGGCATTGCGCTGCGTCCGGGCAGCGCCGATGCGGTGCGTGGCGAGCGTCACGGTGCCATTGCTCGGCTGGACGCCGTACTGCATCGCAACGATGTAGCCGTAGTCGTCATCGCCGACCCAAATGTAGCCGTTGCTGGCGGCGATCCCGGTGACATCGGGATTGTAGTCGCCGAAGTTCATCGGGTACTGCGTGACCAGTGGCTTTCCGCCGGCCCAGCCGCTGATGCGAGCGATGCCGTTGCCGTATTCGTCGCTGGCGACCCAGAAGTTGTTGCTGCCATAGGTCATAGCGTAGCTGCTGAAGCCGGCTGTCGGGAATTGCGCTTCGTTCAGCGTGCCGGTGATAGTGCCGCCGTTCAGCCAGCCATAGCTGTAGAACTCACCGGGCTCGAAGTCGCCGGCCCACGCGACCGTGTTATCCGGCGAAGGCGCCACCGCGATCGCGTACGGATACAACGAGTTGGTGAGCGTCGCAGTCCCAACGACTGCCGGCGAATTGAGCGTAACTTGGATGAGATTTCCGCTGTTGTCGTCGCCGACGTACATCGAGGTGCCGTCGTTGCTCAACTGCATCGAGTCCGGCCAAATGGACGAGAGTCCGATCGATCCGCTGTCGGTCTCGGTCAGCGTGCCGTTCGCACTGAGTTCGCCGAGGCCCCAACCTGAGGGGAGGATGTTCGATCCGTTGCAACTGCCGCTGCGTTCGAGGAACCACAGGTTGCCCGCCGGATCGATTTGCATGTACATCGGATTGCCTTTGAGGGGCTTTTCCGGCTGCACGAGCGAGCCGCTGCCGGCCGGATTGAGGAGTCCAATGGTTCCGGTCGTTTCCGATTGTCCGGGGCAATTGGTGCTGTCACTCGACGTCGAGACTGCGCCGGCATAATAAATGTTACCGGCCGACGTTACCGCGATCTCTTTGCTGACCTCTTCGCCCGTCCACGTTTGGAGCTGCTTGCTCATGCCGTGCACGACGTTCACGTTGGTGTAGGTCAGCGAGCCGGACGCTGGGATGTTGAACGGGTCCGTCGTGTCGCCGGAATAGACGCGCTGGACGCCGCTTGGGTTCGCAACGCCGATCAAGCCGGTGTAACTCCAGCAGCACTGTTGGTCTTGCATCAGGACCGCGACCGTGGGGCTCGTTCCCGGTAGCGGCGCAACCGCGTAGGTGTACGGTTCCGCGAAGTTATCGGTGCTATCCGAAAAACCGAAGTATGTCATGCTTGCACCGCTACCCGCGAAAGTAGCGCTCGCGCTCGAGAGTCCGCTCAACGATGCGGTGATCTGCGAGCCGACGTTCGTCGCGCCGGTGTACGCGAGCGAGACGACTTGACCCGGCGAGGTCACGCTGGCCGTTGAGAGCGCAAGCGTGTTGTACGTGTCGCCGCTAATCGCGAGCGCGATCGGCGACGCAAAGCCGCCCGGCCCGATGATCAGGTTGCCATCAGCGTCGGTAGCTTGCACGTAGACCGCCGTTGAGCTTGCGGTGCCGACCGGCAATGTTGCTGCGCCGACGATCACCGAGAGTTTGGCGGGAACGCCATCGAGGTCGACCGCGACCTGGTTGTTCGTGCCGGCGGTCAGCGTCGTCTTGACGTCGCCGGTTGAGAGCACGTTGCCTTTGCCGCCGGTCGCGTCGTACATCGTCAGCACAAACGTGTTCGAACCTGCTGCGCCAACGAACGACACGTTACACTGAGTGACGCCACCCGTGATAACGCTACAATTCGGCGAGGTCGGCGTAAGATCGGCCTCGGCAACCTGTGTGGTCGTGCCGTTGGCAGCGATCCCGATCGTGATTGACTTGGAACTGGCCGAGATGTAGTGCGGATTTCGCATACTGCTTGTGGCCGATTTCGGTGGGATGTTGATGACCATCTTGGCGTTCGCGTTATTGGACGAGCTCGGCGCGGGTTGCGACGGCGCGGCTTGTGACGGCGCGGTGCCGCCGGCGGCGGGAAGCGATGAGCTGCCGCTGCCGCCTCCGCATGCGCTCACCGCGACGGCAAGCATTGTTGCAGTCGCGAGCGTGAGCGAGGATCTCCGTATACGTAGCATGTGGTGTAGTTAACTCCTTAGATGTGCGACTGGGGAGCGAAGGTCGCGGAAGTGACGCTGGCAGCGATCGTGCTCGAGTTACCGTCCTGGTCACTCACCGTGATCGTTGCCGTTCCGCCGCCGACCGGCGTTACGGTAAATGTGGTCGTGGTAGTGTCATCGCGACGGCGTGCGCTCGTCGATGAACTCGTCGCGGCGACGGTGACCACGGCCGTGTTCGAAGACGTCGCGGTAAACGAGCCGCCGTAGTTTGGCTCGGAAACGGTGAACGTTTGTGCACTCGACGACGAGAACGCAAACGATGCAACCGACGGTGAAACCGCGCCCGACGGCGTTGGCGCAGCCGACGGTGTTGCCGTGGCCGATGGTGATGCCGTACCCGACGGAGTAGGCGCGGAAATCGGTAGCGCTTGCTGGACCGAAGGAGTGCATCCAACGACGAGCACAAGTGCCGAGATACACGATGACAAAACGAAAGAACGTGGCCTCATAAAGAAAAAGCCCTTTTGTTGAAGAGATCGACTTAAGTGTCGCGCTAAGTATGTGTAACTGCCGGCGATTGCCTGCGCTGTTTTATGTGGTTATCGTAAACGCCGACAGACGTCGCAGAAACAAAAAGGACTCGCATTGCTGCGAGCCCTTTTCCCATGTTGCTGCCGTTACGGGCCGATAGTAATGGCGGTGAGGATACCGAGGTTGGTATTCGCGCCTGAAATCAGCGTGGTTGGTGTGACGTTACCGTTCTGGTTTCCCACAGCCCAGGCGCGTATCGCGGAGGGTACCTCGTTGAAAGAGACTTCATACAGCGTGCCGCGCGAGTCGACCGCCATTCCGCTGACCCACTTGAAGTTGGTAAGGCCGGTATTTGGTCCACGTATGACGCCGACGGGCGTCTCATTGCAATCGGAATACGCGATCAACTCCGACACTGGGAATTCGACTGCAGCCCAGAGCGGATACACGTCGGGGCCTTTGGCGAGGTCCTGATAGATGTACGGGAGTACGCCCGGATTCGAGATGGTACACACCGGCGGCGTCACGCCCATGGCAGCTTTGGAAAACATCTCGATTCGCAGTCCTTGACTCAGCGCTTGGGCAATGTAGAGATTGCTCTGGCCGCCCTCCACGCCCCAAAAGTCCCGCCATAGCGGCGCCGGTGCAATAAAGGCCGATGGCGCAACATCTCCGTTCGCGAGCGGTGCGAACTCGAGAATGACCCCTTTGGCGAGTCCGATGTTCTCGCTGACATAAATGCGGCCCGATGCATCGACGTCCATGCCTTCTGCAGCCATCATACGCGTGTTATCGCCCGAAATCAGGCGCGCCGCTGGGACGTTGTTTCCGTTCGCAAGCGGCGCAAAGACGATAATTTGATTGTGTCCCAATGTCTGCACGAAAAGGTACAGATAGCCGCTCGCATCCACGGCCATCGCTGAGATGTCTTTTCCACTCAAAAGGGGCGAATGGATCGTGCGGATCGGCGCGACGTTCCCGTTTGCTGCTGCACCGTACACGAGTATCGTCGTTTCGTACGGGACGTTTGAAGCCGACGCTACATAGATGTTCCTACCGTCATTCCAACTGTCCGGATGTAACCTTGTTTGTGTTTGCACCGGAATCGCGTTGGTTCCGGTCGTTTGTCCCGAGCAGCCCGAGTCCAGGAGCACACATGCAGCTGCAATGCAAAGGGAAGCGCGAAATATCCGAATGCTGCGCATAGGATCGGCCCTCCCGCCGCATTCGAATCCTAACACAAAGGGCCCGCATTGCTGCGAGCCCTTTTGCCCATTTTCCGGCTTACTATTCGTCGTCGCGGTGCGTTGGTGGACGACGGCGTCGCCGTGTTGGCGGTGCGCCGGGTCCTGCCGGAACCGCGCCGGCACCCGCAGGCTCCTCTTCGCTACGCTCGCGGCGCTGCGGACGGAATTCGCCGTTGCCGCGGCTCTCACGTCCGCCGCCGCTATGCTCCGAACCCGGAGCAAGAACGGCTTTGCGCGAGAGATTGACGCGGCCTTGGCCGTCGATCTCCATGACTTTCACCTGCACCGAGTCGCCGACGTTGAGCACGTCTTCCACCTTCGCGACGCGTTCGGGCGCGAGCTGGCTGATGTGCACGAGACCTTCCTTACCTGGAAGAATCTCGACGAACGCACCGATCGGAATGATACGCTTGACCGTACCATTGTAGATCTCACCGACTTTGATGTCTTTGGTGATGTTCTCAACGATCTGTCGTGCGGCTTCGCCGCTCTTGCCGTCGAGCGAGGTGATGAACACAGTGCCATCGTCCTCGATGTCGATTTTCTCGACGCCGGTGTCGGCAATGATCTTGTTGATGATCTTACCGCCTGGCCCGATGACGTCTTTGATCTTGTTCGGATCGATCTTGACCACGATCATTCGCGGCGCGTACTCCGAGAGTTCCGGACGCGGTTGCGCGATCGTTTCGGTGAGCTTGTCGATAATGAAGAAGCGCGACTTCTTGGCTTGCGCCATCGCTTCGCGCATGATCTCGATCGTGATGCCTTGAACCTTGATGTCCATCTGGATCGCGGTGATGCCTTTTTTGGTTCCCGCGACTTTGAAGTCCATCTCGCCGAGTGCGTCTTCGAGGCCTTGAATGTCGGTGAGAACGGTGTAGTCCTTATCCTTCATAATCAAGCCCATCGCAACGCCCGCGACGTGTTCGGTGATCGGCACGCCCGCATCCATGAGCGCAAGGCTCGAGCCGCAGACCGATGCCATCGATGACGAACCATTCGATTCGAGCACTTCGCTCATCAGACGCATCGTGTACGGGAAGTCTTCCTTCTTCGGAAGCACCGGCAGAAGTGCGCGCTCAGCGAGTGCACCGTGGCCGATTTCGCGGCGGCCGGGTCCGCGCATCGGGCGCGTCTCACCGACCGAGAACGGTGGGAAGTTGTAGAAGTGCATGTAGCGCTTGTCTTCGAGCGCGAGGATACCGTCAAGACGTTGCGCGTCGCTGGTCGAACCGAGTGTCGCTGCCGTAAAGACCTGCGTTTGTCCGCGCGTAAAAACACCCGAACCGTGGACGCGGGGCACGTAGTGCACCTTCGTCCAGATCGGGCGAATTTCGTCGGGTTTGCGACCGTCGGGACGAATGTGCTCGTCGACCACCATCACGCGCAGCTCGTCTTCTTCCATCCCCTTGACGATCTTGCCGAACTCTTTGTTGGTGTCCGGATTTTCGAGCAACGCCTTGACGTCGTCGTCCTTCTTGCCGACGCGACCGAGCGCTTCGCTCACCGTGATGTCCGCAAAGGCCTCTTCACGCGTATGTTTGTCGACGATGCGCATCGCTTTGGCAACGTCTTTGGCGAACGTCTTGCGCACCCACTTGTCGAGATCGGCGTTGACCTTCTTGAGCGGATACTCGCGCTTGTCTTTGCCGGCCTTTTTCACGAGTTGATTGATTGCTTTGACGATCTTCTTGATCTCGCCGTGCGCAAACTCGACGGCTTCGAGGAAATCTTCCTCGGTAATTTCGAGCGCGCCGCCTTCGACCATCATGATTGCGTCGGCAGTGCCGGCGACGACGATCTCCATGCCGCCGGTTTCATACTGCTTCAGCGTAGGATTGGCAATAAATTTGCCGTTCTCGTCGCGGCCGACGCGCACGCCGGCAACCGGTCCGTCGAACGGAATGTCCGAAAGCGCGAGCGACGCACCTGCGGCGCAAATACCGAGAATGTCGGGGTCGAGTTCGGGATCGACCGACATCACGGTCGCGACGACTTGCACGTCGTTTTGGAAACCTTCGGGGAAGAGCGGACGGATCGGACGATCCATCTGACGCGAGCTGAGCACAGCATGCTCGGGCGGACGGCCTTCGCGCTTGATGTAACCGCCCGGAATCTTTCCGGCTGCGTACATCTTCTCTTCGAAATCGCAAGTGAGTGGGAACCAGTCGATGCCTTCGCGAGGTTTGAGCGAGGCAGTTGCGGCACAGAGCACGACGTTTTGGTCGCCGTAACGAATCAGCGCGGAGCCGTTGGCTTGCTTCGCGAGTTCGCCGGTCTCAATGACCATCGTGCGCCCGCCGACCTCTAAGGTCACGGATTCGGGCACAATAACTCCTAATTTTCTTCTTGTTTGCTCTTTAAAATGAACCGAGCTTGGTTCGCGTAGCGGCCGGAGGCGGCCTTCCCGGCAAAGTCGCAGCTGCGCTTAGGCAGTCGTGTCGATGGTCGAGCCGAGGTTCTGAAGCTCGGTTGCCAGGTTAGCAAACTGATCGGCGTTGAGGCCGGCGGACGCATAGAGCGCGTTCGTCGCATCGGCGGTGTTGCCGGAGAGGCTCTGCTGAAGAACCTCGTTTTGCCAGCTCTCGAGGGTCGAGAGCGCCTGCTGATAGGGATTCTGACCGGTAGCAGCTTGCGCGGACGCCGCTGGACTCGTGGTCGGCAGCGGTGTCGGCGTTGGCGTCCTCGGCGTTTCGGCGTAGCTGGTCGGGTTGAGAACGTCGAAACCCGGGACCGCGGAGGTGCTCATCCCAGGCATAATATCACCTCCACTCGACCGCCGGTCTAGCGCCAAGGAAATCTTTACCGGTCCATCGCGAAGGGCACACCATGCACGCTTTGCTCCTCTCCGCGCTCTCGAGCGTGGTCACCACCGACGCGCACGCCATGGTCGTTACCGAGCAGCACCTCGCTTCGCAAGCCGGGATCGATGTGCTCAAGAACGGGGGCAACGCGGTCGACGCCGCGGTTGCGGTGGGCTACGCGCTCGCCGTCGTCGATCCGTGTTGCGGTAATATCGGCGGCGGCGGATTTATGCTGATTCGCATGCACGATGGGCGCGAGCGTTTCGTCGACTTTCGCGAAAAAGCACCGCTGCGCGCAACACGCGACATGTATCTCGATTCGCAAGGAAATGTTGTGGCGGGTCGATCGGTGCGCGGATGGCTTGCCATCGGCGTGCCGGGCACGGTCATGGGTCTCGATCGCGCGCTTGGCGAGTTCGGCACGATGGCGCGCGCGCAGGTCATGGCGCCGGCGATTGCGCTCGCCCGCGACGGCTACGTGCTCGATCAAGGCGATCTCATTCCGTTTAACGGCGCAGCCGCGCAGGGCTACACCGGCGCGTCCACGTTTGCGCAGTCCAACGTGAAGGCGATCTGGATGGCGGATGGTGCCTTGCCGCATGCGGGCGAGCGGATCGTGCAGACGAATCTCGCGCATACGCTCGAACTGATTTCCAAAGATGGCGATGACGCTTTTTACCGCGGACCGATTGCGCGTGCCGTTGTTGCTGCGAGCGATGCGAATGGCGGCCTGCTCTCGATGCAAGACTTCGAGAAGTACACGGTAGACGAATCGCAACCGCTGCACTGCAGCTATCACGGTCTCGACGTTGTTTCCTCACCGCCGCCGAGTTCGGGCGGCGTGACGCTGTGTCAGATCATGAATATCATTGCACCGTATCCCTTCGCCCAGTGGGGCTGGCACAGCACACAAGAAACGCACTACCTCGTCGAAGCCGAACGGCGCGCATATGCCGATCGTAATGCGTATCTGGGCGACCCAGCGTTCGTACAAGATCCAATTGCACAATTGCTCGATCCCGCGTATGCAGCGCAGTTGCGCGCGCAGATCGATCCGCAGCGCGCAACGCCGTCGTCGCAAGTGAAGCCCGGCTTGAATATCAGCGTGCACGAGAACGGCGAGACGACCCACTATTCGATCGTCGATAGCGCCGGCAACGCCGTGGCGGTCACCTACACGATCAACAATTGGTTCGGCGCAAGCGTCATTGCCGGCGACACCGGATTCTTCCTCAACGATGAGATGGACGACTTTACCTCAAAGCCCGGTGTGCCGAATATGTTTGGTTTGGTGCAGGGCGCAATGAACGACATACAACCGGGCAAACGACCACTCTCGTCGATGGCGCCGACGATCGTAATGCGCGACGGCAGGCTTGCGATGGTGACGGGAAGCCCGGGAGGGTCCCGCATTATCACCATTGCACTGGAGACGATCCTCAACGTTTTTGATTTCGGCATGAACGCGCAAGCCGCCGTCGACGCTCCACGCATCCACATGCAGTGGCTTCCCGACCGCGTCGACTACGAGCCGACAGCGCTTACCGGAGCGACACTCGAGGCGCTTGGCGGCGATGGCTACGCCTTTAGCGAGGTTCCGTTTTGGGGCTCAGCCCAGGCAATCGTCGTCGATCCGGCGACCGGCATGCTCGAGGGCGGGACCGACCGGCGACGCCCGTCGGGGGCCGCGCTAGGCTATTAGCCCCATTAACCGAGCGCTTACATGAAAGTGTCCGCCGAGGCCGAAGAAGAGCCAGGCCGGTGTTTGACGATATATTTGGACTCGTTCGGTCCTTTGTGGACGGCGGGGATGCCGCACCGTCGCAGGGCGCCACGCGCGCAGTTGAGCGTCTCGCTCAAATGCGCTCGTTTTTGAAGCGTCTTGATACCGAATTGCCCCAAGTTATCGTGGAGGCGCTCGAAGAGGCCGCACGCATAACCGGTGCCGACGTCGCGGCGATTTTCGAAGTGCAGAACGACGTCATGCAGTGCGCATTCTCAACTGATCCGAGCCTGCTCGAGGCGCGCATCGAAATGGGCGACGAGCAAGAGATCCACGAGCACGGCACGACCCTGCTGCGCAGCGCGGCGAGCGTGGCGGATGCGCTTTGCGCGATGCTCTACGCCGGCGATCGCGAGTGGGTGCTTGTGCTCGGCGAGCGTACGGGACGCATCGATCGCCCCACCTTCGAAGCCGACGCCGAGACGTTGCTTGACGTATTCACGCAACTGCTGCGTCAGCTTTGGCACGTCGGCGATCCCCGCTCGCTGGTCGATCACGTCACCGGGCTTCCCGACCGCTGGGCGACGATGAATCGTTTGAGTGAGACGATCTCGGCCGCGAAGCGCAACGGAACGCACGCGGCCCTGCTCTTTATCGACCTCAACGGATTCAAGGGCGTCAACGACTCGTTCGGTCATGCGCACGGCGACATGGTGCTCAAGTTGATCTCCACGACGCTGCGCGAAGCGCTGCGCGCAAACGAATTTGTCGGGCGTATCGGCGGCGACGAGTTCGCCGTCATTCTGCCCGTGGTGCGCAGCTCCGAGGAAGCGTGTGCGGCGGCAAATCGGCTTGCTGTAAGCGTGCGCGATCTCGAGATCGTGCACGGCGGTGGTGCGGTTTCGCTCAGTGTCGGCGTCGCGTTCTTTCCCGAACACGCAACCGGCGTCGAAGATTGGCTGCATCATGCCGATCTCGCCATGTATCAAGCCAAACGGCAGCGCGAGTCGTATTGCGTCTTCCATCCGGGCGACTCGCCCGAGGACTGGGCGCCGCTCGCGATCGAAGTGGAAGAGGCGTTCACGCGCGAGTTTCTCCTGTGCTTCCAACCGATCTTTGAAGTTGAATCCGGTACTGTCGTCGCCGCCGAAGCGCTCTTGCGTTCGCTACACCCGCAAGATGGCGTGCAATCCGCCTTCATCACGATGGAAGCCGCGCGGGCGCGACGCTCGATCGAACACCTCGACGCCTGGGTGACGCGGCGCGCGCTCGCGAGCGCGCACGTGTGGCGTGCGCAGGGCGTGCAGCGTATACACGTCAACATCGGGCAAGCCTCCGACGATATACTGGGCAACGTGCTGCGTTCGGTCGATGCGAGCGGCTGCGACACTTCGATGCTCGCGCTCGAATTAGAGTGGTCGAAGTTTCTCGGCGATTTCGACTCGTACCACGGCTTTGCCGAAGCTGCCGAGCGCTGCGGGCTCTATGTCGGCCTCGACGGTTTTGGCGAAACCGAACTCGATCTCAAGCTGCTCGAATCGCTCTCGGCGCGTTTCATCAAGCCATCGCGCGCGCTCTTGCCCTCCGGCGGCGCGCGCGGCAAAGGGTTGGATGCAATCGTGGCGCTCTCGCGCGTCTACGGTTGGGACGTGATCGCAACACGCGTCGCAAGCGCCGAGGATCGTGCGGCGTGTCGCGCTGCCGGCGTGAAATACATGCAGGGTTTTGCGGTTGCGCAGCCGATGACGGCTATCGACTTCAATCAATGGATCGAAACCAGCCCGCGCATCGCTCTCGCAGTCTAGTCGCTACGTGCACGCTCGCCTTCAACAACGATAGCGCGTGCCGGTGGTGCGGCGATCTACTTCCACCGCGGCGCAAGATGTGGTGCAGCGATCGCTGCGGCGACGCATTTTGGAAAAACCACTGGTGGACCCTCGCGCGGCGCGCGGCGAAGAAGCGCGACAAGTACCGGTGTACGCGCTGCGGGCATAAGCCGCCGCCCCGCTCGCATCCCAAGTACAAGAGCTTGCGCAAAACCGACCGGCTCGAAGTCAACCACATCGAGCAAGCCCGCGGCGCGCACACGGTGTTGAGTTGCCTGCATCATCTCAAGAACCTCGAGACGCTCTGCTTGGATTGCCACCAGGGCACGACTGCGGACCAACGTACAAAGGGGTAGGTGGCCGCGCGAGGCCCCTGGTATAACGGGCGTATGCAGACCTTGACCGCCGAGCGCCGCAAAGAGCTTGAATTGCGGGCCAACGACGTACGCGTCGGGATCATCCGTTCGCTCCTTGCCGCAGGTTCCGGTCACTCGGCCGGCTCGCTCGACATGGCCGACGTCTTCACGGCCCTGTACGGCTTCATCATGCGTCACGACCCGAAGCGCCCCGACTGGGACGACCGCGATCGCCTGCTGCTTTCATGCGGGCACATCGCGCCTGTGCGCTATTCGGCGATGGCCAACTTCGGCTACTTTCCGGTTGAAGAGTTGCTCACGTTGCGCAAGTTTGGCTCGCGCTTGCAAGGGCACCCCGAACGCGTCAAACTTCCCGCGCTCGAAACGACCTCGGGCCCGCTCGGGGAAGGGCTCGCGCAAGGCACCGGCATGGCACTCGCCGCGAAGATGGACAACAAGGATTGGCGCGTCTACGTCGTGTGCAGCGATGCCGAGCATCAATGCGGATTACATATGGAAGCGATGATGACCGCGGGGAAATTCAAGCTCGACAACCTCACCGTGATCATCGATCGGAATTTCATTCAAATCGACGGCAGCACCGAAGAGATCATGCCGCTCGAACCGTTCGCCGATAAGTACCGCGCGTTCAATTGGGAAGTCCTCGAGTGCAACGGCAACGACATGGGCGACCTCGTCGACACGCTGCAACGTGCCAAAGCCGTCAAAGGCAAGCCGCAGGTGATCATCGCGCACACGGTGCCGGGCAAGGGTGTGAGCTTTATGGAAGGTGACTACACTTGGCACGGTAAGCCGCCAAACAAGGAACAGGCCGATACGGCGCTGGCAGAACTCGCTGCGAGTCGCGAAAGTCTGCTTGCCAATGTCTAGTACCGACACGCTCGATCAAGCTGCAAAGGCGATGGCGCTTGTCGATTACCGCAATGCTGCCGAACTCAAGTCGCTCCCCACGCGCAACGGCTTCGGCGAGGGGCTGATCGAGGCGGGGAGTCGCAACAAAAACGTGCTCGCGATCTGCGCCGACCTCGCGGAATCGACGCGCATGGAGGGCTTTAAGAAAGCGTATCCGGCGCAATATTTGGAGATTGGCGTCGCGGAGCAGATGCTGGTTGCAATGGCCGGCGGCCTCGCCGCAGTCGGCAAGGTTCCATGGATTGCTTCGTATGCGATGTTCAATCCCGGACGCTCGTGGGAGCAAGTACGCACGATCATGGCGCTCAACGAGACCAACGTGAAGATCGCGGGCGCGCACGCCGGCGTCTCGGTGGGCCCCGACGGCGCAACGCATCAAGCAATTGAAGATATCGCAATTATGCGGGTCATTCCGCACATGACCGTTGTGGTGCCGTGCGACTCGGTACAGACGAAAAAGGCGACGATCGCGCTCAGCGAGCGGTTCGGCCCGGTCTATCTGCGCTTTGCACGTGAGAAATCGCCGATCATCACAACCGAGGCGACGCCGTTCGAAGTCGGCAAGGCACAGACGTTGCGCGACGGCAACGACGTCGCAATTGTTGCCTGCGGTATCTTGGTATACAACGCGCTTGTTGCTGCCGATGAACTCGCGCGCGAAGACGGCATCGAAGCGCGGGTTATCAACAATCACACGGTCAAGCCGATGGACGAGGATACGATCGTCGCCGCTGCACGCGCGTGCGGCGCGGTGGTGACCGTCGAGGAGCATCAGGTTCACGCGGGCATGGGCTCGGCCGTTGCTGAGACACTCGCGGCGAAGGCGCCGACTCCAATCGAATTTGTGGGGGTGCAGGATCGCTTCGGCCAGTCCGGCGATCCGGCCGAATTGATCGAGTACTACGGGATGGGAACGTCGGCTATCAAGGATGCAGTCCGAAGGGCCTACGCCCGAAAGAGTTCCTAGCCCGCACACGTTTTAGCTAGGTTGCTCGTGGGTAGTATCACGGGCAGCAGCATGACCTCGAGAGCGACGGGCGAGTTTGAGGCATCGACGCTCCGCACGTACGCGCAGCGCCTGAGTCGCATTGCGCTTCTCGCGCAGGCCGATGCGCAGTGCCACTACGTCAATCCGGCGTGGATTGCGTTTACGGGGCTCGACCTCGAACGTTCGCTCGGTCACGGTTGGCAGTTGGCGGTCCATCCACAAGACATCACACAGGCGCTCGCCGACGTCGAAGCCGGAACTCGCAGCGAGCAACCCTACGAGATACATTGCCGACTGCGTTCAGCACACAATGAATACGCGTCGTTTTCTGCAACATTCGTGCCGATGCGTGACGCCGCTGGCGTGCTTCGCGAATGGCTCGCCGTCTGCGATCGCTCCGATCCCGAGCACGACTCCGACGCTCGACTGCGCAGCCTTGCCGACGCGCTACCGTTACTCGTCTGGACGACCGACAGCGACGAGCGCCTAACATTTGTCAATCGCGCGTGGCTCGACTACACCGGATTGCCGGTGGGTACGCCGATCGAGGATCGTAACGCACTCGTGCATCCGCTCGATCTTCCGATGCTCATGCGCGCGTTGCGTTCGGGGCAGCGCGAGGTCGATTTCCGCTTTCGCCGCCGCGCCGACGGAATGTTTCGCTGGCACATCCTGCGCTGGGTGCACTTCGGCCGCGCATCGCTCCCGTTCTATCGCATCGGCACCGCGCTCGACGTGCACGATCAGCGCGTTGCGCACGAGATGCGCGATCGACAGCTTCGCATTATTGCCGAAGCACTTCCCGATATCGTGTGGTCGACCACCGCGCGCGGGGAGCAGGACTATGCAAACGATGCATTGCTTGCGTATACCGGGCTTTCGCTTCACGAATGTCTCGGCGATGTTTGGGAGGGCTTCGTGCACGCGGCGGATTGGCCCGCAACGCGCGAGCGTTGGACGCGATCGCTCGCGTGGGGCGAGCCGTATGAGATGGAGCATCGCCTGCTAGCCCCCGACGGCAGCGCGCGATGGTTTCTCTCGCGCGCGAAGCCTATGCGCGACGAAGCCGGAGAGATCGTGCGCTGGTTCGGCACCAGCACCGACATCCACGATCAAAAGCGCGCCGTTCAGCAGCAGACGTACTTGGCGGAACTGGGACGGATCGTCAACAGCTCGCTCGAACTCGAACGCACGCTGCGGCACATCTGTGATTCGGCGGTGCCGTTCTTGGCAGACTCCGCGCAAGTCGATCTGCTGGTAAACGGCGTCTTGCGCACCGGCGCCTTCGCCCACCAGGCGGAGCGGCGAGAGGTCTCCGTGTCGCGCATCCGCGCGCAGATGTATGGCAACGCACGAGCGGCAAGTTTTATCGATGCAACCGAAGATACACCGGTCGAAACGATCGTCGTGCCGATGCAGATGCGCGGCAAAGTGATCGGCGCAATCTCGTTCGTCCGCACGCTGGGTTGCGACGCGTACGGCTCGACCGATCTCGAATTTCTCGAAGAAATGGCGCGCCGGTGTGCGCTCGCGATTGCGAATGCGCAGCTTTATCAACACGAGCATCGCGTTGCCGATGCGCTGCAGGCGGCCTCGCTCCCGCGGCGACTGCCCCAAGCCGACGGCATCGAGATGGACGCCATCTACGTCCCGGGCACGAACCGAAGCGCAGATCGGTGGCGATTGGTACGATGCCTTTGCGCTCGCGGACGGCCGCGTGGTGGTCTCGATTGGTGACGTGTCGGGCAGCGGGCTCGATGCCGCCGTCACGATGAGCAACATGCGCCAGATCATTCGCGGTATCGCGCAAGTGCACGCCGATCCGGTACTGATGCTTAACTCCGCCGATCGTGCGCTGCGCATGGATGACGAGCCCGACCGCTTTGTGACCGCGTTCATCGGCGTGATCGATCCGATCGCGAATACGATGGTCTATGCCAGCGCCGGGCATCCGCCGCCGTACATTCGTCGTGCGAACGGAAGCCTCGAGGAATTGTCCTTCGTCGACCTGCCGCTTGGCTTGCGCGAGCGTATGTCGATCCACGCGTCGAGCATCGGCGTCGGCGACGGAGACCTCGTGGTCTTTTATACCGACGGCCTGATCGAATCGTCGCGGGATCTCGAGGGCGGCGCGCGTTTGCTCCGCGCCGCGCTAACCGATCCGCAGATCGACCGCGCGGTGTATCCCGCGGCATTCATCGGCGAGCGCGTGCTGGTCGACGGCGCGCGTGACGACGTAGCGATCTTCACGCTGCGCATGCAGAGCGACCAACGTGTCGGCAACATGCGGCGTTGGAGTTTTGCGAGTTTGGATGCGGACGGGCTCACCGGCATGCGACGCGAGTTTCGCGCGTTGCTCATCGGCTTTGGACTCTCCGAGTTACGCTTGGAGACTGCCGAGCTTGTGCTCGGCGAGCTCGCCGGCAACGTCGTGCGTCACGCCGCAGGCGCTGTAGAGTTCGTGCTCGATCACAGCGGCGGCGACGTCGTCCTCCATGTGATCGATGAAGGCCCGGGCTTCGAGCGTGCACCGATGCTCCCAATCGACGTGATGAGCGAATCGGGACGCGGACTCTTTATCGTCGCCGAGCTCACGCGCGAATTCAGCGTAACAAAACGGCACCCGCGTGGAAGTCACGCGCGTGCCGTGTTGCTGAAGTAACGGATCGTACTTAGCGGCGCAGGCCGAGTTCGCCGATCAGGGTGCGATAGCGCTCGAGATCTTTCGATTGCAAGTAACTGAGCAAACGACGGCGCTGGCCAACCTGCAGCAAGAGGCCGCGGCGGCTGTGATGATCCTTCTTATGCATCTTGAGGTGATCGGTGAGCTGATTGATCGATGCAGTGAGGATTGCTATCTGCACTTCGGCCGAACCGGTGTCATTCGATCCACGGCCGTACTTGGCGGCGATCTCCGCTTTTTGTTCTTTTGTGAGAGGCACGAACGGAAGCTCCTTATAGTCAGGATAGTCTCGCTCGGGTACAGGGCGGCGGCTTGCCAAGAGCCCGCGCTCCGTCCCGGCGACCGGCGTAGCATATCAGAAGCCATCGACCGCCGCAAGGACCGCGATCTCCACCAGATATTCTGGGCGGGCAAGCGCGCTCTGGACGGTCGCCCGTGCGGGCGGATTATTCGGATCGATCCAAGCGTCCCAAACGCCGTTCATCTCGTCGAACGACGCGATGTCGACCAGCCAAATGTTGGCCGAGAGCAGATGTGCTTTTGTGGTCCCGGCCCGTGCGAGCAGGGCATCGATCTTCGCGAGGATGTTGCGCGTCTGCCCGGCGACATTGCCTGCGGTCGCGTCGACGTGTCCGGCGGTATAGAGTACGCCTGCGTGGACCACACCTTGGCTCATGCGTGGTCCGGGGCTGATGCGTGTTATTGCTGCCATGCTTGACATGCTATTCGTTTAATGGCAAATTAGCAATATGGCTATTAGCCAAAATACCGCCGACCTCGAATCCGTGCTGCGCGCGCTCGCCAGCGATCGCCGTTTGATGATCCTCGAGTGGCTCAAAGATCCGCGCGCGCACTTTCGCAAACAAGTCGACGGGGATCTCGTCGACGACGGCGTGTGCGGCGTCTTTATCGCCGAGAAGCTCGGCGTGAGTCAGCCGACCGCAAGCGAGCACATGCGGGTGCTCACCGCCGCGGGACTGGTCACGGCAAAACGGATAAAACAGTGGACGTTTTACAAACGCGATGAAGCGCGCATCGCCGAATTCAAACGCGGGCTCGAGCGAGCCATCTGATGTCACGCTTCGCGCCCAACGCAATCATCTCGCTCGTAGCCGACAATCCGCGCTTCGATCTGGGCGGCAGCTACGGCCCAAATCTCGTACTCGAGGAGCTGCTGGACGCGAACACGATAGCAGAACTTGCGCAAACCGCGCTTGGCTATCGCTCGGCGCAAGGCGATGCGGCGTTGCGAGCCGCGGTTGCACAGATCAACGGGGTAACTCCCGACGATGTGGTCATCACGATCGGTGGCATGCACGCCCTCTTCTTACTTGCGTTCATCCTGTGTGCGCGTGGTGACGAAGCGGTTATTACAACGCCGATCTTTCCTCCGGCGCTCGGCGCGCTCGAAGCGATTGGGGCAACGATCCGAGCGCTTCCGCTTTCATTCGATAACGGATATAGGCTCGATGCGGTCGACTTGCGTCCGCTGCTCTCCGAGAAAACCAAACTCGTCTGTCTTGCTTCGCCGCAGAACCCCTCGGGCGTCGCAATTCCATTCGACGTGCTCGAAGAAATCGTCGCGATGATGCGCAAGTGTGCGCCGCACGCGTATTTGCTGGTCGACGACGAGTATCGCGAAGCTGCGTTCGGCGACGATCCGATCGCACGCAGCGCGCTCGTGCTCGGCCCGCGCGTCGTCACCGCGGCCTCGCTCTCGAAATGCCACGGGGCTCCGGGATTGCGCTTGGGCTGGGCGATTACGCAAGATCCAACGATTCGCGAACAGTTGATACGCGGCAAGTTCAATACCGTCGTGTCGGCGCCGGCGATCGAAGAGCTGCTGGCGCTACGTGTGCTCGAGCTGCGCGATCGCATCTTGAGCGAGCGTCGCCAAATACTCGCAGATTGTCTCGCGAAGACGCAACACTTCGTCGAAGCGAATGCGGAACTAATCGAGTGGGTTCGCCCCGATGCCGGAGCGATTTGCTGCATTCGGTTGCGGCGCGACGGTCTTCGATGATGGCGCAGTCCAACGGTTTTACGCGTCGCTCCCGCAGCTGGGCGTGCGCGTCTCGCCTGGCACGTGGTTTGGCGAGGAGTCGCGCGTCTTTCGTCTCGGCTTCGCGCATCTTGCGCTACCCGAACTCGATGCGGCCTACGACGCGCTGGGCGGGGTGCTCGCGCAAACCGCCGGGGCGATAGCGTAGTCGCATGCAGACTGAATCCACGCAGATCGATCGTGACGGCATTGCGGCGATGGAGCCGTACATTCGCCCCTACATTCGGCGGACACCACTGCTGGAATTCGACGATGTTGCGCTCAAGCTCGAGTTGCAGCAGGTCAGCGGTTCGTTCAAAGCGCGCGGCGCCTTTGCAAATCTCCTGACGCACGCGATTCCGCCCGGTGGCGTCGTTGCAGCGTCAGGCGGTAATCATGGTGCCGCGGTTGCATACGCGGCGGCGAAGTTGGGGATCGCGTGCAAGATCTTCGTGCCCGACGTTTCGTCACCGGCAAAGATCGAGCGGATTCGGGCAGCGGCGCCGAGCTTGGTGATCGTGCCCGGCGTTTATCCCGATGCAAGACGCGCTGCACATGCTGACGCGCACGAGCGCGATGCGCTGATCGTGGAAGCCTACGATCATCCGACGACGATTCTTGGCGCCGGGCTCGCTCGGCAAAGGAACTTGAAGAGGCCGATCCCGCGATCGACACGGTGTTGGTACAGGTCGGTGGCGGCGGACTCGATCGCCGGCGTAGCGCGCGTGGTACGCGGGACGCGCGCGCGTGATCGCGGTCGAGCCAGAGGGAGCGCCGACGCTGGATTGGGCGCTGCGCGCCGGCAAGCCGGTCGACGCGCCGACCGGAAGTATCGCCAACGACGCACTCGCGGCCGGCGCGATCGGCACGCTCGTTTATCCGATCGCACAACGCTTCGTCGAACGGCGTGATCTTGGTGAGCGACGACGAGATCCGCGCGGCGCGCGAAGCGCTCTGGCAGCACGGTCGTATCGCCGCCGAGCCGGCCGGCGCAACCGCGTACGCCGCGCTGCTTTCAAGGAAGTATGTGCCCGCGAGCGGAGAACGGGTCGCGGTGAGTCGTGAGCGGAGGAAATGCGGTGGTGACATGGACCTAGGCATTCGTGGACGCGTCGCGCTCGTAACCGGCGCGAGTTCCGGGATCGGCGAAGCGATCGCGCTCGCGCTCGCGGCCGAAGGCGTGTCGCTCGCGGTAGCAGCGCGGCGGCGCGACAAGCTCGAGTCGGTCGCAGACCGCGCCAAGCTTGCGGGCGCGACCGATGCGCGCGCACTTCGAAGTCGATCTGAGCAACTCGGCGGCGATCGAGCGGATGCTTGGCCGGGGTGAAAGATGCATTCGGCAATCCGGATATTCTCGTGCTCAACGGCGGCGGCCCGAAACCCGGCGTCTTTACGTCGTTTGACGCTCGATGACTGGGACGTTGGCTATCGCGACGTGCTGCGCAGCATGCTCGAGATGACCAACAGCGTGCTTCCCGGTATGACCGCGAACAACTGGGGACGCATCGTCGCGCTGACGTCGTCGTCGGTCAAACAGCCGATTCCGAATCTCACGTTGTCCAATGCTTTTCGCACGGCGCTCGTCTCGGCGCTCAAGACCTCATCGATCGAGGTCGCCAAAGACGGCATCACGGTCAACTCGATCGCGACCGGTCGCGTCGATACCGACCGCTTGCGGCAACTCTATCCTGACGATGCGGCGATGAGCGCAGCGGCAAAAACCGACGTGCCGATTGGGCGCGTCGCGACGCCGGCGGAGTTCGCGCCGCTGGTCGCGTTCTTGTGCAGCGAGCCGGCGCGTTACGTCACCGGACAGACGATTGCGATTGACGGCGGACTGATCAAAGCGCTCTACTGACACTATCAATGGAATTCGTTCGCGTAGCGGACCTCACGAGTGTGCCGCCGGGCAAGTCACGTGCCTTCAACGTCGGCCGCTACGAGATTGCGCTCTTCAACGTTGGCGGTAACTACTATGCGCTCGAAAACGCGTGTCCGCATCAGGGCGGTCCGATCGCCGAAGGCTGGATTGAAAATCTCACCGTTACGTGTCCGTGGCACGCGTGGTGCTTCGACCTGCGCACGGGCAGCTTGACGATGGGCGACTTCGCATTGATCCCACGCTTCGACGTGCGCGTCGAGCAGGACGGCGTCTATCTTTCCACGGAGCCCGTGGCCCAATGATCGATGCCGAGCAGCCTGCGTGGAATGGACGCGTGGGAACCGCGGGAGGTGCAGCCTTTGGCAAGGGTCTGGCGGCGCTAGCGGCCGAGCGTGAGGTGAGCCACGAGCACCTGGCCGAGGCGATCGGGGTCGCCCCCGACGTCTTCGCCGGCGGTGATCCGAGGCGAGGAGCGGCTGGGCGTCTCCGCCCTTGCGCGTCTGGCTCAGTGCGCTGCGCACGCGGCCGATCGAGTTCCTTGCAGAAAACAGCCATCCTCTCGCTCGAGGTCTACGCCTTCGGGCTCGATCCGCTCTACTTTCTGCCCGAGGGACAGGTGCGCTACGATGCGCGCATCTACATGCGCGAGATCAATCCGCGCCACCGCGTGCCCGAGGGCGATATGACCAAACGCAACCCCGCGCTCGCGGCGCTGGCCCAGGATGAGGTGCTCGACGCGCTCGGCAAGATCGAGGTCGAGCTTGCTTACCTCCTTCGGGCAGCCGTGCAGCAGACGGGTGGGACACTCTAACGACCGGAGCGAAAGGTCGGCCCACGATGCAAGGTGTTGATGGAAAGCGTATCGCCGCGCTGATCGGCGATGGATTCGAAGAAGCGGATTTATTTGAGCCGCGCAAGGCGCTCGAGGACGCCGGCGGCGATCGTGACGATCGTCGGCGTCGACGAGCGTGCGCGAACGAAGATCCGCGGCAAACGTGGTTTGGACGACGGCCAGAGCGTTCGCGCCGAGGAATTGGCCGTGGATTGCACGGCGGAAGATTTCGACGCGCTGTTGATTCCGGGTGGGACGCTCGCCCGACCGGATTCGCACCGACGCTGAGGTACAGCGTCTCGTGCGCGAGTTCGATGCCGCCAAGAAGCCGATCTTCTCGGTCGGCCACGGTGCGCAGGTACTGATCTCGTCGCAACTCGTGCGCAGTCGTCAGATTACGGGCGCGCATTCAATTGCCGACGACATTCGCAACGCGGGCGGTCTCTATCGCGATCAGCCGACCGTGGGTGATTCGAATTGGGTCAGCACGCGCGGCGCCGAGGATCTCCCGCAGTTCAACCGCACGATGCTCGAAAAGCTCGCGGCATCCGGAGCCGCAGTGTCGGCATAGGCTATAACGGTTCGTAGCGCGCTAAAGACTCGCCGTATTGTCGTCAGCGCGACGAAGCCGACGACCGCGCAGAAATACCAGCTCAGTGGCGGTGCCGATGGCACCGCCACTTTTTGCGAGTGAGAAACGCGACGACGACGGTTATCGCGGACGAGCACGAGCGCGATTGCGCGACGCGAGGCCGCTACGCGTCGTCGCGTTGAGCGCAACGAGCGAGTCGCAGCCAGGACGCATGCGAGCGACAGCGCAAGGAAGGCCGCGGTGCGCGGCAAAGCCGCTGGCGAATTGCGCGAGCCAATAGACGAGCGTCGCAATCGTAGCGCTCGTGAGCGGGCGCGAGCGCCTTTGCGCGCGCGAGTTCGCGCCCAAACAGCGGTGCGCTGCGTTCGTTGGTGTCGAGATACGCGTGTCGTCCGGGCCTTGCAAGAGCGCGATCGCAATGCCGATCGTCGAGCAAAAGAACATCGGTCCGGCCAGACTCTGCGTAGCAAAATAGCCGACGATCGCCGAGCTTGCACAAGCGAAGACAAGCGTGCGCCGTTCCGCGCGTAGACGCGCGCCCACGATCGCGCGTAGCGCCTGCGTCGTCACGCGCTCTCTCCCGTTTGCACGATCAACACGGCGCAGTCTCGCGGCTGCGTCGAGAATCTGCGGAACGAATGTCGGTTGCGGCCGGTCGAGTACGAGCAGTTCGCGGTGCGGGCACGAGCGCGCCCACGACGGGATACGCAAAGGCTTCGTGCATACCGTCCAGACGCGCAGCAATGCCCGTGCGCGAGCACGCGCCACGCCGATGCTCGACGTCCCAGAGCGCCGCGCGATAGGCAATGTAGCGTTCCGCGTCGATTTGGGTGAGCGGCAAGGGATCGTGCGGCACGAATGCCGCAATGCGTTTGCAATGGACCGGCTGCACGCGCGGATCGTATTCGCCGATCGTTACCGATCCTGCGGTGGCGCGCGCGAGCGCGGCTGCCATCATCGCAAGTGCCTCAGCCTCGAGCACGCTCGCGCACGGGTGCGTCATACGCTCCCGAGCGCTCAGGTCAAGGCTCGTCGGTGCCACGATCGTTTCGCCGTCCCGGACGTACGCCGCATCGCGCATGCGCAGGATGTACATCGAGGACCTCTTCGCCGCCGGGGCGAAGTCTCCGCAAGGGTCCGTATTGATGCTTTCCAACAGCGAAATCGCGCAGAAGCTCCTCGAGATCCGCACGCTCATGGAAATGGCGGGAGAGAGCTTCTACAAATATACGGCATTTGAGAAGGCGGCCGCGTCGGTTGAAAACGCGCCGCCCTTACGCGATATTGCGGCTGCAGGCGAATTGACGAAGCTGCCGTCGATCGGAAAGTCGATTGCGACGGTCATCAGTCAACTGCTCGAGCGCGGCGGTGCCGACGCGCTCGACGAGCTCTACGCGATCTTTCCTCCGACGATCGTCGAGGTGCTCGGCGTCAGCGGCATCGGCGCGAAGACTGCGGCGCAATTGTGGAACGACTTTCAAATCGGGTCGCTGGCCGAACTCGAGGCCGCGATCGAGAGCGAACGATTCGCTGGCGTGCCACGGATGGGGCCCAAGACGATCGAGAATTGGAAACGCGGCATTCTCGCGTACCGGGGACGCCAGCGCCGTACGCCACTCGCGCACGCACTACGGATCGCGCACGACGCGATGGAATATCTGCGCGCCGGGCCGCCGCACGATCGGCTGGTCTATGCCGGTAGTGCGCGCCGCCGAGAAGTGACGGTCGGCGATGTCGATCTGGTATGCACGTCGAGCGAGGCCATCGCGATCTCAAACTACTTTGCCAGGTGGGATCGTGCACGTGCGGTGCTTGCCGAGGGCGGAACGAAGACGAGCATTTGGCTCGATGACGGCTTTCAAATCGATCTACGTGTGCTCCCCGATCATCTCTATGGCAATTTGCTGCAACACTTTACCGGTTCGCGCGAGCACAACATCAAGCTGCGCGAATATGCCGTGCGTAAGAGCCTGCGTGTAAGCGAAAACGGCATCCTTAACCTGGAAACCGGCGACGCGATTACGTGCAGTGACGAAGCGGGTGTTTATGAAGCGCTGGGCATGGCTTATATTCCGCCGGAGTTGCGCACCGGACTCGACGAGATCGACCTCGCGCTCGCAAACGCAGTACCCACGCTGCTTGAGATCGGTGATATGCGCGGCGATTTCCACATGCATTGCACGTGGAGTGATGGGCGGAACTCGCTCGAAGAGATGATCGCAGCGGCAAAAGCGCGCGGCTACGAGTACCACGCAATCAGCGATCATTCGTGGGGTCGCGGAAAACGTTACGGGATGGATCCACAGAGGTTGCGCGAGCAGTGCGCCGCCGCGCAAGAGATCGCACAGCGCGTCGGGATACACACCCTGTGCGCAAGCGAAGTCGATATCTTACCGGACGGAACGATGGACTACGACGATGCGGTGCTGGCGCAACTCGACGTCGTCATCGGCAGCGTGCACTCGGCCTTCGACATCGGGCGAGAGGCAATGACTGCGCGGCTCATTCGCGCTTGCGAGAACCGCTACGTGACGATCATCGGACATCCGACCGGGCGTATGTTGGGAAGTTTCGCGGGCTACGACTTCGATTACGATGCGGTTTTTGCAGCCGCTGCCCGCACCGGCACTGCGCTCGAGATCGACGGACAGGCACTGCGGCTCGACCTCCCCTCGCCCCTTGCTCGCCACGCGAAAGCGCTCGGTGTGACCTTCACGGTCGACTCCGATGCGCACGGCGTCGAGGACTTGACAGAAATCGAACTCGGCGTTGGACAGGCGCGGCGGGCCGGTCTCACAAAGGAAGATGTGCTCAACGCACGTTCTTTTGCGGACGTGCGCGCGTTCATCGCTCAAAAGAGGGGCCGCGTATGATCCAGCGGGCTCGGGGAAGTAAAGAAGCGCAGCGTCTGCGCGCACTGCGCGCATACCAGATTCTCGATTCCAGCGAGGCGGCAACGGCGTACGGAGCCTTCACGGATCTTGCTCGTCAAATAAGCGGCTGCAGCATGGCAACCGTTACGCTGGTCGACGAGGATCGCGTCTGGTACAAGTCCCGCAAGGGGATCGAAGTGCGCGAGATGGCTCGCGACGACTCGTTCTCGACGCACGTTGTTGCATCCGGAAAACCGCTCGTAGTCCCTGATGCCTCGGCCGATAAACGCTTTCGCGAGAATCGGCTGGTGATCGGCGAGGAGCAGGTGCGCTTCTACGCCGGTATGCCGCTCGTAGCGCCCGGTGATCTCGTTATCGGGGCGCTCTGCGTCTTCGACGAACGTGCGCACACCTTGAGCGATGCGCAGTTGCGCGAACTCGAGATGCTGGCCGATGCGTTGATGAATCTCCTCGAGAGCCGCCGGCGCATGCTGGGGCTCTTCGATGCGGCACGCGCCGATGTATTCGCCATCGACGCTGCGACGCAAGAAATCTTTTTTGCATCGCGCGGTGCGAGCGAGCGGCTCGGATACTCGACCAAGGAATTGGTCGGTATGCCGGTCTTCGAGGTGATCCCGTCGCTGACGCAAACGACGCTTGCACGACATCGTCGTGCGCGGCCGCTTAGCGAGGAGATCGTGCGCGAGGGCTACCTGCAGCGTCGCGACCGCACGACCTATCCGGTCGAGCTGCGCATCGACGTCGTCGACGAGAACGGTCGCGAACGCGTGCACGCGATTGCTTTTGACATGACCGAGCGCAGAGCGCAGGAACGCGAGATCGCGCTGCTTACTGGGCGCAGTCAACGTCGCCGGCGACGTCATTCTGGTATACGAAGTAAGCGCCGCCGGTGAATTCGTGCTCGCGTACGCGAACGATGCGTTTACTCGCCAGACGGCGTACGTGCGCGAAGAAGCGATCGGTCAGGAACTCTCGTACTTCCGCAAAGCGATGCCCGACGATGACGGCATGCGCGAGGTCCGTGCCGCGCTGGAAGATGGGACGCCGACGCAAGCCGAGATTGCAAGCTATCGCAAAGACGGCTCGACCTATTGGAATTCGGTCTCATTGCATCCGGTTCGCAGCGTCGACGGGGTCGTTACGCACTGGATTTCTACCGAACGCGACATCACCGGCGAAGTCGAACGAACCGCGACGCTCGAAGAGGAACACGACCGCTTGCTCGCGCTCACGCGCACGGCGCGCCGGCTCTTTACCACGCTCGACGCGACCAACGTCGTGACGACCGTGCGCGAGGCAATCGCTCAATTGCTCGGCGCAGAGGCACGCCTGCTCGCGGTCGCCGCGGATGGCACGTGCGTCGTGGTCGAGCAGCTCGGCGCGGCCGATTTCACGAACGCGATCCTCGATCCCCTTGTCGACAAGGCGGTGCGCCAGCGTATCCGTGTCGTCGACGAGTTGCACGCGCGCGCGATTGCCTACAGCGGCCGCTTCGGCGAAGCGTCCTACGTGCTCGAGATTCGCCCGCGCTCGGGGCGTACGCTTCGCAACACCGATCTCTTCGTCTTCGATCTGATCGCCGAATACTTCTCGGTCGCGGTGCGCAACGTCTCGCTCTACAACGAGGTTGAGGAACGGCGTAGCGCCGTGCTCGAGCTCAATCAAACCAAGAGCGATCTGATTACGATGCTCGCGCACGATTTCCGCGGCCCACTGACCTCAATCGTTGGCTTTGCCGACCTGACCAGCGAGGTCGGGGAGGTTAATGAAGAGCAGCGCGACTTTCTGGAGACGATCAAAGGTTCGGCGATGCAGCTTTCCGAGCTCGCAACCGATACGCTAACCCTCTCGCGCCTCGAACGCAACGAGGTGACGCTCCAGCTCACCGAAACCGACCTGGCCGAGTTGATTGGCTCGATCATTGCCCAGCAGAAGGACCGTCGCACGATCGAGCTGACCGTTGAGGGCAATACGCACGTGACCGGCGATGATGACCGGTTGCGTCAAGTCTTCTCTAACCTCATCGACAACGCGATAAAATACACGCCGAGCGGGCCCGATCCGTTCGTGCGGATCACGGGCAACGAGGATAGCGTGACGGTGGTTCTCCGCGATTTCGGTATCGGCATTCCGGCCGGCGAGCTCTCGCGAGTCTTCGATCGCTTTTCGCGCGCGTCGAACGCGCGCAAGATGCGTATTTCCGGCACCGGCTTTGGCCTGTTTCTCACCAAACAACTCGTCCAGCTGCACGGTGGTACGATTGCGGTCGAGAGCGAGGAAGGGCGCGGAAGTACCTTTACCGTGGTTCTGCCGCGGCGCGCCGATCGCCGCTATGCGCCACGCACGGTCATGCTGCTCGATCAAGAGCGCGACCGCTCGTTCCTTGCCTACGGTTTGCAAGAAGCCGGCTATCGCGTGTTGATTGCATCGAACATCGAAGAGGCGCTCGCAATGGCCGATGCGCAGGCGATCGAAGCCGTCGTGCTTGCGACGCCCGAATCGCTTTCAAACGAAGCCGCGGTGCAGTTCCGTGCCTTCAGCCGCGAACACGATGTCCCGATGGTTGCGATCGGGAGCAGCATTTCACCCCGCCTCGGCGCGGCGACGACGTTGATGCGTCCCGCGGCTATTGGCGATGTTGTGGCCGCGCTCGATCGTCTACTCGTTCGCTAGCACTGTAGATATTGGCGTGCTCGCCGCGCACGAATGCGACCAGCGTGATGTTAAAGGCGCGGGCGAGATCGACGGCAAGGCTGCTCGGCGCCGACACGGCGCAGACGATCGGGATGCGTGCGACAGCCGCCTTCTGTAAGATTTCGTAGCTCGCGCGGCCGCTGACGAAGAGGATCGATCCGCCCAGCGCGCGCCCTTCGAGCATCGCCCAGCCTGCGAGCTTGTCGACGGCATTGTGCCGTCCGATGTCTTCGCGCACCGCGATCGTCTTCCCGTCAGCGTCGAAGAGTGCGGCCGCGTGCAACCCGCCGGTCGCAGAGAAGATACGTTGTGCTTCACGCATCCGTTCGGGGAGTTCGTAGATCCGCGTGATCGGCATGCGAAGGTTATCGTCGACGGGTTCTACGCCGAGGTCAGCGAGTGCTTCGAGATTTGCGCGTCCGCAGACACCGCACGAACTGTTCATCGTAAAGTGCCGCTCGAACTGGGCGAGATCGGGGAGCGCTCGAGCGGTGAGCTCGACATTGACGATGTTGTAGCGCTGCTCGGCGTCGATCGTAGGATCGACGCAGTAGCTCACGCCCGAGAGTTCATCACGCGAGCGAACGATGCGTTCGCTCGAAACAAAACCGGCGGCGAGTTCAAAGTCATTTCCCGGCGTGCGCATCGTAACCGCGAGTGTTTTTGTCACGCCGCCCGCGATGAGGCGCAGCTCGAGCGGTTCCTCGGTCACGACCTTGTCGTAGGTACGCGCGCCGCGTGATCCGTCGTAGCGTACGATCTCGGTTTCGGTAGTTCGTCCGGGGCGCGGATCTTCGGTGATGTTGTCGTCGATCACGTGGGCTGCTTGAATGCCACCTGCGGATCGTTGACCGACGTTCTCCCGGCGCGGACCACGGTATCGCGCAACATGTACCCTCCCACCAGGGTGAGCACCGACGAAATAACGGTTCGTGCGGCGTTGACCGCCTTCGGCAGCGGAACGATTTGTCCGATGAGATTGAGCGCGAAGGGCGCGAGGATCCCGCTGCGGACCGTGTACTTGCGCAGGCGCTCGCCTTGTGAACTTGCAAACAGCGCTTTGCCGTACTCGCCGCTATTTTGCTCGAAGTGCATGAGCACCGCAAGTTCACCGGCAGCGGCGAGCATTTCGAGGCGCTCGAGCCGATGTACGACCTCGTTATTCCCCATGAGCGTGCTGAGCAGACTCGAGAGGGCACAGGCCGAGCTCATGCTCGAACACACGAACGCGCCGGGAATGTGGCGCTTACCGGAACTCCACAACGGGTTTGCGGTCGCGGAGATTAGTACACCCGTGTAGCCCATGATAAACGCGCCGAAGATCGCCTGCAGAGCGACCGAAGAAACCGGGGAAGATTCGTAGCGCATTCGCGCCGGCGCAGTTCGAGTAAAATACTAGTCCCCACACGCCCATCGACATCGGCGACTTGAACTTCACGATGCGCAGCATGTGCAGGAAGCGCTCGGGCCGCCCGAGGTGCGTGATCAGCACGCCCGGACACGCGACCGAAAGCACGAGCGACGTCACGGCAAGCGTGCGCTTCAGTTACGATCGCTCTCGCGTTTGTCGCTCGTCGGGCACCAGATGACGCCGACCCGCCCATGACGCCGCCGAGGAACAGATAGGTGATGACGTTCCATCGTCCCAGTGCGGCTTCTTGAGCAGCGGCCGGTCGTAGTAGTGTCGGCGTCGGCGTGACGTCGTCGCGGCCCGGCGGTTCGGTTAGGTCATGCATTGCGGAAGATCATCCAGCCGGCAAGCGCGAGCCCGGCTGCCGCGATCGCTGCGGCGGAATAGCCGGCCGGCTGACGCGTCGACGGCAGCACCGGCCGCGCGGGCAGGTTGTACGCTTCGGGCCGGTCGGTGAGCAAGAAAAACGCGTTGAGGTCGCCGCACCGCCGTCGATATCGTCGACGCCGTAGAGGTGCGCGCTCACGCCGCGTCGCCTGAACGTTTCGACGCGCTTGCGCGCGCGTTCGTCGCAACTTCGTCGACGTCGCCGAACTGGATCGACTCGGTCGGACACGCCTTCGCGCAGGCCGGCACGAAGCCGAGTTTCTGGCGGTCGTAGCACAGCGTGCACTTGCCGGCGACGCCGCCGTGCTTGCAGCGCGGTCTTGCATCGTCGTTGCGCGCTCGACGAGCGAGGCGAGGTTGAGCGCGTTCCCTCCGGAGTCGACCTGCTCGATCAGGTCGACGACGCCGAACGGGACACGACGGCACGCAGTAGCCGCAGCCGTTGCAGACGTCGGGCTGGATGAAGACGTCGTCGAACTCGTTGCGGATGATCGCGCCGGTCGGACACGCTTCCATGCAGCCGGCGTTCGTGCAGTGTTTGCACACGTCGCTCATCATCAGCCAACGATCGGCAGACCGCCTCGTCGACCGACATCTGCTCGACGAACGCGACGTGCCGCCACGTCGTGCCGCGAGTTCCGACGTGTTGTCGTACGAGTTGCCGGTGAACTCGAACCCGTCGGCCGGCAGCTCGTTCCACTGCTTGCACGCGACCTCGCACGCCTTGCAGCCGATGCACAGCGTCGTGTCGGTGAAGAAACCCGTTGCCATTACTTCTTTTCGCCTTCCTGTGCAGTTGCTCGCGTTTGTTGTGCCGCCACTCATCCACGCGCCTCGGGTTGCCCGAAGTCGCTGCGTTCGTCGCCGGCACCGGTTCGTCGCGCGGGCCCTCGCGATATGCGGCCGGCGTCCGGGCCGGATGTTGCACGTCATCGTCTTCGCTTCGTGGATCGAGACGTTGGGATCGAGCGAGATCGGGATCAAGCGCCCCGACCGAGTCGCCGCGTGCAAGCGCGACCAGCTGCCGTAGTTGTACGGCACGCCGATCTGATGCACGCGCTTGCCCTTTGCCGAGCCGGAGCGGACGCATGCGTCCGCTGACCAGCGCGCGCGCTTCGATTTCGCCAAGCGCGGTCGAGACCGTCACCCAGTCGCCGTTCTTGATGCCCTTGTGCACCGCCAGTTCCGGATCGATCTCGCCGAACGCCGAGGGCTGCAGTTCGGCGAGCCACGGCACGTAGCGCGTCATGATCCCCGACATCTCGGTCATGCGGTACGTCGTGAGCACGTAGCGGATAATCTTCGTCTACCGGCTTGTTGTAGCGGTTGTCGTCGCGATCGCATCGCGCAACGCCGGATTGCTCTGCTGTTCGTAGAGGAGGTTCTCGCACGACCGACTCCAGCGGCTCGTAGTGCGCCGGGAACGGACCGTCTTTGAGCGTACCGGCGGCACGAAGATCTGTGCGCGCCGTCGAGCTGCATGATGAACGGATCGCTGCCGGAGTGCAAGTCGATGCCGGTCGCGCCCGGGTTCGCGGGCGTATCCGGCGCTTTGGCGGCGGAAAGTCCGGCACGTCGACGACCGGCCCACTTCTTCGCCTCGCGCGTCCCACCACATGTACTTCTTGCGTTCGCTCCACGGCTTGCCGTCGGGATCGGCCGACGCGCGGTTGTAGAGCATGCGCCGGTTCGCCGGCCACGCGAAGCCCCAGTCGGCGCGGTGTACGGGCCGCTTGCATCGCGATTGCGCGCGCGATTCGTCTCCTTGTCGGGACAGACGCCGGTGTAGATCCAGCCGCCGCAGGCGGTCGAACCGTCGTCCTTGAGATCGGCGAACGCGGCGACTTGCTCGCCGGTCGGCGGCTGTAGTAGCCGTTGATCTCTTGCAGCACTTTGAGCGCCGACGGTTCGCCGCGTTCGCGCTCGTGCTCGTCGTCGTGCGCGTAGTCCCAGGTCAGGTCGAGGATCGGACGATCCTTCGGATCGGTCGAATCCGCGTAGAGCTCCTTGAGGCGTTCGCGAACCAGGTGAAATACCAGGATCGCTCTTCGCTTCGCCGGCCGGCTCGACGGCTTTGTCGTGCGCACTGCAGCATGCGATTGGTGTTGACCATCGTGCCGTCTTTTTCGAGCACGGTTGCGCCGGCAGGAAGAACACTTCGGTCCCGATCTTCGCCGGATCGGCGCCCTCGCGCCGCCAGAACGACGCGGTTTCGTTTCGTAGCATCGATGATGACCATCCACTCGAGCGCTCGAGCGCGGCGCGGGCGAGTTCGGCGTTCTGCCCGGACGCGCCGGGTTTTGCCGATGACGAAGTAGCCTTTGACGTTGCCGTCCTTCATCGCGATCTGCGTCGGCAACACGCGAGTGGTCGCCCGATCAATCTGCGGCAGGTACTCGAAGCAGAAGTCGTTCTCTGTCGTCGCCGCGTCGCCGTAGTACGCCTTGAGCAGCGAGACCACGTACTTCGGCGTGTTCGACCACCAGCCGGTCGTCTTGGTTGCGCTTTGAGATACTCGGCGAGCGTCTGCTCGTCGCGCAGCGCCGACGGCATCGGCAGGTAGCCGGGCAGCAAGTCGTAGAGCGTCGGGATGTCGGTCGCGCCTTGAATGTTGGCGTGACCGCGCAGCGCCATGATGCCGCCGCCCGGCCGGCCCATGTTGCCGAGCAGCAGTCTGCAGGATGCGCGGCGGTGCGGATGTACTGCACGCCGACGGTGTGCTGCGTCCAGCCGACCGCGTACGCGAACGCGGTCGTGCGCTCGCGGCCGCTGTTGTTGGCGAGCAATTCGCAATCTGCTCGAACAGGTGCCGCGGCGTGCCGCAGACGTCTTCGACCATCTCCGCGCGTGTAGCGCGCGAAGTGCCTGCGCAGCAGGTTGAGCACGCAGCGCGCGTGCTGCATGCGTCGGATCGGTCTTGACGTGTCCCTTCTCGTCGCGCTCCCAGGTCCACGTGCTGAAATCGTAGACCTGTCGCTGCGGGATCATAGCCCGAGAACAGGCCGTCGAGGTCTTCGGTGTCTTGGAAGTCTTCGCGGACGATGAACGGCGCGTTGGTGTACGCCACGACGTACTCTTTGAAGTACCGCTCGTTCGTCAGCAGCTAGTTGATCAGCGCGCCGAGGAACACGATGTCGGTGCCGCTGCGGATCGGCGCGTAGAGATCGGCGACCGCCGACGTGCGCGTGAAGCGCGGGTCGACGTGGATGATCGTCGCGCCGCGCTCCTTGGCTTCCATGACGAAGCGGAACGCGACCGGATGGCATTCGGCAAAATTCGAACCTTCGATCAGGATGCAATCCGCATTGACCAGATCCGGAAGCAACGTCGTCGCGCCGCCGCGACCGAACGAGGCGCCCAGACCGGGCACCGTCGAGCTATGTCAAATTCGGGCTTGGTTTTCGATCGAGACGACGCCGAGCGATGCATCAGCTTGCCCAGCAGGTAGTTCTCTTCGATCCCGAACGTCGCGCCGCCGAGCGACGCGATGCCGAGCGTGTGATTGACGCGTTTGCCGTTGCGTTCGTTGACGAACGTCTCCTCGCGCGTCTTCTTGACAATTCCGCGATGCGGTCGAGCGCCCACTCCAGCGGACGTCTTCATAGCGTCGGATACGGCGCGCGGTACTTCACCGTCGTCCAGCGCGCGTCGTTGACGGTCAGCCCGAAGATCGCCGAACCCTTCGGGCAGAGGTGGCCGCCGTTGATCGGGCTCTCGGGGTTGCCCTCGACGTCGAGCAGCTTGCCCTCGTCGCTGACGTAGGCGAGCGTGCTGCACCCGACGGCGCAGTAGGCGCACAGCTCACGACCGGCTTCGCGCCGCTGATGCGCCCTGTGAGATTCTTGGTGCGCTCCGACGCGACGTTCGGCAGCATGCCGACGCGTTCGCTAAAGTCAACGGCGTCGTGACGAAGTACCGAGGTCAAGTCGACGGTGGTCTTCACGAGAGCTCTCCAATTGGAATGCGGGGGCCGTCGCCGGCCCCCGCGTTTGCCTTTAGACTACGTACCCAAGACTACGCGGTTGCGGGCTTCGGTTGCTCCGTGGGCTTCTTGATGAAGAACGGGATGATCGCGGCAACGATCAGCATGACCGCAACCCACGGCATCGCGCCGGTAAACGAACCGGTGTGATCCTTGACCCAAGCTGCGACGAGCGGGCCAACGAGGCCGGCGATGCCCCACGCCGGTAAGGATGAAGCCGTAGATCTGGCCCAGGTACTTCGTCCCGAAGAAGTCCGCCGTGAACGACGGCATCACGCCAAACCCGCCGCCGTAACAGGCGAGCACGATGGCGAAAGCCGATGCCGACCAGCCACGGGTCGTGCAAGCTCGCCGAGGATGAAGAAGATCACCGCTTGGATGAGATACATCACCGTGTAGGTGAGCCCGCGTCCAATGCGATCGGAAACCGATCCCCAGAAGAATCGCCCGAGCCCATTGAAGATCGCGAGCAGCCCGTAGAGCGGCGCAACGATCGCCGCCGTCAGGCCGGTGAGATCGCTGAAGATCGGGACTGCATTCGAGATGATCAGAATACCGGCGGTGACGTTGAGGAAGAGGAGTAACCACAGCGCATAGAGCTGCGGCATGCCCAACGCCTGCGACGGCGTATAACTCGGCCCGCTTGCGGCGGCCGCAGCGACAGCTCCCGGCACCGTGTAACCCGGTCGGCGGATTGCTGATCAGCCACGCGCAGATGCCGCCGACGATAATGAACACTACGCCGGACCAAGTGAAGATGTTCATCACTGCATGGACTTGATCCGGCGTGAGCGCGTATTGCGCTGGGTTGAACGTCGCGACAGTTCCCGCTTTAATCGCGTCTGCGCGCGCCTCGGCATATACGCCGGCCTGCTTCGCAGCCGCCGCAAACCCAGCGATGCGCGGAACGATTTGGTTGTAGAAGAATGCGCCCAGACCAAATCCCATTACGACTAGGCCTGTGGCCATGCCGCGCCGGTCGGGGAACCACTTGGTGACGGTCGCGACCGGCGTAACGTAGGCCATGCCGCCGCCGATGCCGCCGATCAAACCGTAGCACAGGTAAAGCCACCACTTGCCGAACGCGACCGTTCCGAGACCGGCGAGCAAGAGGCCAATGCCCCACATGATGATGCCAACCGTGGTGACTATGCGTGGACCGGAGCGATCCTGCCAGCGTCCGCCGATGACCGTTCCGATGCCGAAGCAAAAAATCGCAACGGCGAACGCCCATGTCACGTCGGCGTTGCTCCATCCGAACGCGGCAAGCAGTGGACGAGTGAAGATACTCCAGGAGTAGACCGTTCCAAGGCACAGCATTACACCGATGCCGGCAATCAAAATTCCCCAGCGATTGCCCGAGGACGCGGGATTGGAAGCCATGCGCGTTTATCCCCCATTACAAAAAGCTTGAATACAGTACGTCGTATAGCGAGTGCTATTTAGGTACTTTAACCTACGCACAGTAAGACCTTGGCGCTTGGTGCGCCAATGCAAAGTTTGGTGTTCTATTGCGATGCGGAGCTTAGCTTTGCGCGCTAAAGACGACGACCAAGCGCATCAGCAAAACGCCTGCAATCACGACGGCAGTGGCGAGCACCGATTCAGGCGCTGCGCGCCGCGCGAATACAGCGCGGATTCCGGGAAACAAGCTGAGCAGTACGAGAATCCATAAGACCGCCCAGAATCCCGAGATCGTTTTTCCAATCGTGCCGGCAATGGCGATCGTAATAAAAAACGCGACGATGAACGCGAGTTCAAGCAACGCGAAGTATCCGTCGGCTTTGCTTAGGCGCGCTTCCGTCGCGGGCGCGCCGTTCACGTAGCGCGCGAGCCACACGAGCAGCGCCGCTGATCCGCTCAGGCCCGACGCGAGAAAGAGGCCGCCGAGCGCCCAGGTGTCGCTCCACACCGGCTGATTTGAGACGCTCAGCAGTACGCCTGTGTACGATGCAACGTAGAGCGCAAAGAGCGAACCGACGATCGGCACGGCATTTGGCAAACGGCGCAGGTTGCCGCGCGCTTCGAGAAACGAAAGCAACGTGAACAGGCCGAAGATTGAAAGGGCCCAGACGCCGACCGACATCGGCGACAAGTACTTGAAGTTTAGTCCCACATCCCCCGGCGTGGTGTTGATCAGCATGTGCCAAAACCGCAATGGTGTGCCGAGATCAAGCGTAAGAAAGAGCGCGCAAACTGCGACGAGCGGCAACGGAACCAAGAAACCGATGCGTACGACCGGCTCGTCTTGCGGCGAGCCGCGCAAACGCATGATCGTCGCGAGGACATACGAGCCGCCGGCGAGTCCGGCGAGGAAGAAGTAAACTGCAATGTACCACGTCCAGCCGGGTGGTGCGGAAAAGTGCTCGGCCATTATGCGTCACCTCCGCCATTGCGCAAGGCGACGATTCCGGCAAAAATGCCGATGACCGCCGCGACTGCTGCGCCGAGATAGCCGCCGAGGTTGTTGCGCGCCGGAAGCGTAGCGTTCTGGGCGTTCGGCAAGCCGTAGACTTCGGGCTTGTCCATCAGCAAGAAGAACGCGTCCAAGCCGCCGTAGACCGAATCGTCGCGTCCGTAGAGTTCCGCCTGATCGTAGCCCTGATCTGCAGCGCGGCGAGACGCGCGTCGGCTTTCTTGTGCAGATCGGTGAGCGTTACCGAACTGAATCGATTGCGTCGGGCAGGCCTTTGCGCAGGCCGGCGTCATATTGGTCTGCAGCCGGTCGTAGCAGAACGTGCACTTCGCAACGACGCCGGTCTGCTCGTTGAAACCGATCGCGCCGTAGGGACACGCCGAGATGCAGTCGCGGCAGCCGTTGCAGACGTCGGGCTGGATGTAGACGGTGTTGTATTCGGTCTTGATGATCGCGTTGGTCGGGCAGACTTCCATGCAGCTCGCGTGCGTGCAGTGCTTGCAAATGTCGGACATCATCAGCCACGCCGCACCGTTACCGATCATGACGTTGCGCTTCGGGAACGAGATCGATGAACTTGACGTGGCGGTAGTTCTCCGCGTCGAGCTGTCCCGTGTTGTCGAAGCCGTCGAGAAACTGGGGTGGATCGCCGGGGAGCTGATTCCATTCCTTGCACGCTACTTCGCAGGCTTTACATCCGATGCAGACGCTGGTGTCGGTGAAGAATCCAACTTGTTCGGCCATGGCTCGTCATAAAACCCCATCAGTTGGCACGATTTTAGAAAGCCCACGCTCACCGGCGTAGACGTAGTACGGGAATTGCTGCCATCTCGTCGACGACCGGCACGGCGGACGGTCACGCTCGAGTCGACGGCAACGAGATAGTTCGAGCACGACCTGCATCCGTCGATGCGCACGTGCGGCAAGTGCGGCTTCCGGTGGTAATGACGTCTGATTCGGCGCTGCGTCGGGATCCGCACCGCGACGGTGTTCTCGGAAGGCTCGGCTTCGAGTCGTACCGATCTCACTGAAGTCGTAGCAAATTGGCTTTCGGTCTCGCCGCACGATGCGCATGTCATGCGCGGAAACGTCCAGGTCCATGCACAGCGCGAACACTCTAAGTGACGGTGTGGCGTAACGAGATCTTCGTTCGACGGTGCGATGTAGGCGAGTTGCGGAAGGCCGCCGCAGATCGGACAAGGCGCTCGTTGCGCGGTCCTTGAGGCTTCGCCGGCGCGTTCGCCGAGCGCTTCGAGCACGGGTGCCGTTGCGATGCGCGCGCGAGATAGCGGTCGAAGCCGTCGAGCGGTTTCGCCGTGCAACCACGCGCGGATCGTTTGTCTCAAAATCGATCGAATCGAAAGCGTTCGAGTACACCTTGTTGGAGGGCGGGGGTCCGTCGTCACGCTTACTTCGACCACGCGTGGAAGGACGTGCTGTACGGCGATACGCGGCCGACGTCCTTCGCGGTCGGGCGCTGCGAGCTTGCCGCTTGCGAACGCACGCTACTCTGCACGTCGAGCAACGCGAGGTAGAATCGCAGCACTTCAGCCGCAAAGCGGCCAGCGCTGCGCGAGCTGCTTCCGCGTTCGCGCCGCTCCGACCAGCGTTTGCGAGGACGTGCTGCAGCATCACGCTTTGTCGATGCTGACGAGGAACGCCTTGGTTCGGGCGTTCGTGAATTGGCATCACCGACGAACGGCGTCAGCGCGTTGGCGAGCCAGTACTTCGGACGATCGGGGTTTTTCTCGGCTAGATGCCGACCGTCCCCCAGTGGATCGGAATACCGACCTGCCAGCCTTCGTGCTGCCCAGCGTCGAGCTGACCGAGCGGTTGGTGACGAGCGCGCGCACGACCATCTGTCCGCGTTTCGACTTACCGTGACGAGGTCGCCGTTCTTGATGCCGTTTTCTGCGCGAGTCCGGGCGGCATCTCAACGAACGGTTCCGGCTGCAGCGCGACGAGCAATGGGTACCCATTGCGTTAGGTAGTGCTCGTGTTCCGTGAGCCGGTACGTCGTCGCGATGATCGGAAAGTCGGCGCTCGTTCCGAACCGATTCGCACGGCCGGCCTTCTTGTCGTACAAGTACACGACCGGGATCGTTTTGAACGCTCGGATGGAGCACGTTTTGCACCGGTGATTCCATCGGCTCGTAGTGTTCCGGAAGCGGACCGTCGACACACTGTTGGAGAAGAGCCGGCCGTGCCTTCGCCGTTCATGATGAACGGCAGCCACGCTTTGGGATCATGCGGGCTCATCGTCGGCGGATAATCCGGAACGTCGCCGACCCACAGTTTGCGCCGTTCCATGTGATGCCGGGGCGTTTCGGATCCCACGGATTGCCGTTGCAGATCGGCCGACGCGCGATTGTAGATGATGCGCCGATTGAGCGGCCAGCTCCACGACCAGTTGCGGATAGAAGCCCATTCCGGTCGGATCGTTTTTCGCCGGATCGTGAAACGCCCGTGCGGCGCTTCGATCAGATTGCCCTTTGGACTGTAGCTCCCGACGTAGATCCAATCGCCTGTCGTGGTCGAACCGTCGTCGGCAAGCGTCGCGAATGTCAGCGAGTCTGCTTGCCGGTCTTCAGATCCTTGCCGTTGACCTCGCGAGCGAGCTCGTCGAAGTCGGGCTTGCGTGGATCCTTGTACTCCATCGTCGAGATGCGATGATCGGGTCCTGGGAACTTGCCACCTTCCTTTTGATAGAGCTGCTTTGACGCGCTGGAAGATCTCGGCGGTGATCCAGTGATCGTGCATCGACTGGCCTGCGGGCGGAATGACGCGTCTTTCCACTGCATCCAGCGGCCGCTATTGGTGAAGCGAGCCGTATTTCTCGATCCAGTGCGTCGTCGGCAGCAGGAACACTTCGGTTTGGATCTTGGCCGGATCGATATCGGCGACCGTGTGCCAAAACTCCGAGGTTGTCGTTGGGAATGCGTCCATGACGACTAGCCACTTGAGATTGGAAAGCCCTTGAAGCACTTGATTGAATCCGGGACCGATGCTCGTCGCGGTCATCCCGGAGAGGAAGACGCCTTCCATCTTGCCCTGGATGGCCTGATCGCAGATCGTAATCCACGACGAGTTACCGTCGGGCTTGGGCAGATAGCTGAAGGCGAAGTCGTTGTCCTTGGTCGCGTTGTCGCCGTACCACGCCTTGAGCGAAGCTGACCAAGAACTTCTTGTAGTTCGTTCCGAGATAGTTCCAGGAATTCGGATCCGAGTTTCTTCGACGCGCTCGTTTTGACGTAGTCGTCGATCGTCTCGTTTGTCCGGGCATCGGCACTTTGAGATAGCCCGGCAGAATACTCCCACGAGATCGCGTGATCGGTGTTGCCTTGGATGTTGGCGTGCCCGCGCTCGGCGTTCATTCCGCCGCCCGGACGTCCCATGTTGCCGAGCAGCAGCTGCAGCAACGCAGCCCGACTCGAATGATCTGCGATCGCCGGTCGTGTGCTGCGTGAGACCGACGGCGTAGACGATCGTCATGACTTTGTCGGGCGCGACCCATCTCGCCGACGATCTCGGCGATCTTCAGGAAATCGGCTTGCGGTATGCCGGTGATCGCTTCGACCATTGCCGGCGTGTAGCGCGCGTAGTGCGCTCTTCAGAGCTGAAAAACGCAGCGCGGGTGCTGCATGCGTCATGTCGCGCTGCGCGAAGCCGTCGGGTCCGAGCTCGTAATTCCAGTCGTTGACTTCGTAGCTGCGCTTCTTCGGATCGTACCCGTTGAAGAGTCCGTCTGAGAATCCGTACTGTTCTTTGACGATGAACGACGCGTTTGTGTAGTTGCGGACGTACTCGTCGTGGAACTTGTTGTTCTGCAGCACGTAATTCATCAGACCGCCGAACAGCGCGACGTCCGTACCGGTGCGCGATACGCACGTACAGGTCGCCACGGCCGACGTGCGCGAAAAGCGCGGGTCGACGTGGATGATCTTCGCGCCGCCGCCTTTGCCCGGCCCTTCGTCGGGTCGAGCTTGGCGTGCATGAACCATTGGAAGCCGACCGGATGCGCTTCGGCCGGATTGGCACCGGCAATAAAGATGACGTCGGCGTTCTTGATGTCGCGCCAGTGGTTCGTCATTGCTCCGCGTCCGAACGTGGCGGCCAAACTGACCACCGTCGGACCGTGTCAAACCCTGGCTTGCTGCTCCAGATAGACGTCAGGCCGAGGCGAGCGCATCACCTTCGCGGCGAAGTAGCCTTCTTCGCTCGAAAACGTCGGCGCCGCCGGCGAACGCGATGCCGTCGGTGCGATTGACGAGGTTGCCCTTCTTATCGATCGTCACGAAGGTGCGATCGCGCGAGTCCTTGATGTGCCGCGCGATGCGATTGAGCACGTCGTCCCACGAGATCTTTTGCCACTCGGTCGCACCGGCGGCGCGATACATCGGCGTATCGACGCGGCGGTTCGAGACCGCGAGCTGCATCGCCGTCGCGCCCTTGGGACAGAGGCGACCTTCGTTGATGGGGCTGTCCGGGTCGCCCTCGATCTGCAGGAGCTTGACGGTGCCGTCGCGTCGCGGTGCGCGTGTACGCGATCATCGAGCAACCGACCGCGCAGTACGGACAGACCGAATGGCCGACCGTCGCGCCCGCGATGTGAAGCTGCTGGGTGATCGTCGTCGCCGCTGCGAGATCGAAGCCAAGCTCCGAGAGGCCGACTGCGCCGACCCCAATGCCCGCCACCTTGAGGAAGTCTTGCCGAGAGATGGTTGAGCCCATGACGCCGCACCTCCGAACTTCGGTTTTTCGGTCGTTGAAGTTGAATACCCGCTTAGCGCGGCGTCGTTTGCGCCGGAATGTTTTTTCGTAGAATGAACGCCAGCGCAGCGGTGACCAGCGTCACCAGGACCACCAGCGCCGCCAGCGTGGCATCGCCCCAGGGCCACCGCAGTCCCAGACCCTCGCCAGCAAAAAAGGTGCCGAACGAGAGCAGCATGACGCTCACAATCGCTTTGAGCAAATTCTCCGGGACGCGCGAGAACGGCGCGCGCAAGGCAACTGCTGCGAGCGTAACCACGATCAACGCCGCGAGCGCGCCGCCCCACGCCCACTGCACGAGGCCGGGCGACGTTGCCGCAAACGTCATGACAATGATCGCGACCTCGAGGCCCTCGACGAACACGCCTTGGAATGCGACAGCAAAACCTTGCACATCTTCGCTGCGCAATCGGGCGACTTCGCGTTCGTAGATCGCGCCCTCGTCATGCATCGGTATTCTCCCGGCGTAGCGGAGCACAACCTTGCGCATCCAGCGCGCGCCGAAGAAGATCATGAAGACGCCGGCGATCGCTTCAATTATCCGGACCGACGCGGCGCTAGCGAGTAGCGGCGAGCCGACACCGACGATCACGATCAACGCGGCTATCGCGGCAATCGCACCGCCGAGCGCCGTACGCCAACCGTTGGTCACGCCGACCGCAAAGACGATCGTCGCCGCCTCGACGCACTCTACCGCCGAGGCGGCAAAGGTTGTGCCGGCGAGCGCGAGCGGACTCACGGCTTCGTGTGTCCTGCTGCATGCGCGAGGATATCGTTGAGCACGCGCGGGTCGGCGGCATCGGCGTCGTGGAAGTCCATCCGCATGCTAGCCGCCGCGCCGTACGCATGCGGCGCATTCTTCGCGGTATCATCGATCTGCGGCGAGATGACGTTGTACGGGCGCATATCGGGTTGCAGCGCAAACGCGTCGTACATCGGGGGCGCGAGCGCGTCGTAGATCGTCATCGGCGGCAGTCCGAGCAGCAACTCGATCGTGCGCATGACGCTCGACGTTGTGTACTGCGCATGATGAACGCCGGGCGCAGCGTACGGCGAAGCGAGATAGAACGTCGTGCGCTGATCGTCGACGTGGTCAGGCCCGTTCTGCGAATCATCCTCGATCGCAAGAATCACCGTACTACCCCAGTAGCGGGAGTGCGAGACGATATCGACGATGCGCCCGAGCGCGTGATCGTTTTGGGCAACGTAGGCTTGCGGCGTCCACGTGCCGGGTCGCGTGCCCGATGTGTGATCGTTGGGCAAGCGCAGGATGGTCAATGCCGGCAGCTTACCGTTGTTCGCGAACTCCTTGAACTCGCGTTGCCATTCGTCGGCGCGCGCTTCATCGTTGATCTGCAAATCGAAGCCCGGAAAGCGCCCGTCGACCTTGCCGATGAGTCCGGTCATGCGCGTTGTGTACAAGCCGCCCGCATTAGCTGGGTCGGTGACGAACTCGCCGTAATCGCGCAACGACACGCCGTGCTTGTCGGCGTCGTCCCAAATGTAGCCGGTTCCGGGAGTGCTCGCCACCGCACCGTCTTCGAAGTCGTAGACCTTGCGGCGTCCGCCGTAGTTCGGTGGCCAGAAGCGCTCGAGATAGTCGTTGGCAAATGCAGCGGTCGACCAGTTGTGACCGCTGGCGCTAACCTGCGCGTCGGTGAAGGTACGATCGAAGACGCCGAAGCGCATCGCGATCGAATGGTCGTTCGGCGTCACGTCCTTGCCGAACCACGCGAGCTTCGGGTCGCCGTCGCCGATCGGCAGATCGCCGAGCACCTGATCGTAAGTGCGGTTTTCTTTGATGATGTAGATGACGTGCTTGATCGGACCGCGGGCGCGCAAGACGGTTTGCGCCGGTGTCGCAACCGGAGTCGGCATGTTCGCGCTGACCTCGGCGGTACTCGTTGCATCGAAGCTCGCTACGGCGATTGCGCGCACCGAGCCGGTCATTGCCGCGCCCACGTATTCGGGATCTTTGTGATGTTCGGGTCGAAAGTCCGGATTCGCGCGCGAACCTTCGCCGCGATCGTTGGAAACGTAGACGTTGTGGCTATCAACGACGACGCCGGTTGGATACCAGCCTGCAGGTGCGCGTGCAATGACCGCGTTATTGCGAATCTGCGCGACGGCGTTTTCTGCGCCAAGCGAGGCGTACAGCGTCCCGTCAGCGGCAATGGCGAGCGCGTTCGGTGACGCACCGCGCCCCTGCGGAAGGCTGACATCGATGCGCGCGACGATCGCGTCGCTCGACGTATCGACGACGTCGATAGCGTCGGCATCGCTGCACGCGACGTACAGTTTCGAACCGTCGGGAGAGAGCGCTAGTGCAACAGGGTGCAGGTCGACGGCAATCGCCTTGGTCGTTCCCTCGGCGGCAATCTTGGTCAGCGTCGATTCACCGCGATTTGCAACGTAGACGTTTGTGCTCGCAACCACAATCGCCGCCGGATGCGCTCCAGTCACCACCGGTGTCGTCGTTCCGAGGCGTACCAAAGTATTGTCGAGGTCGGCGGTCGCAAACACTGCTCCAGCGGTCGCGCGTGCGACCGCGCTAACATATTTGCCGACCGGCTGCGTATCGATGCTCGCCGTAACGATATCGATACGAAGCACCGCATCGGTCGAAGCGCCGGGCACGAGCAAGCGCGTCTTGTCGACCCAGACCGGTGTTCCGAATGCGTCCTTGAGCGGAATCACCTTTATCTCGTGCAAGTCCGGCACGCTCAGAATGCGTAACGCCGCCGGATTGACGCCGCTTTCGATGATTGCAATTTTCGAACCATCTGGTGAAAGCGCGAGACCTTGCGGCATCGTGCCGGTCGTACTTACCGCGCCGCTGGGCGCGGAAAGTGTCCAATCGGTCGGAAGCCATATCGTGCGCGTAGCGACCGCGGCGATCGCGCACAACACGAGAGGCAGAAGGATCCAACGTCGATTCATCATCGCTCCACAACGTAGCCGAAGAGTGCGCCAAGTATCACCATAACCCAGGCAGGGACCTTTGCATACTGGATGGCCGCGAATGCCACGAGCGCGGCCGCGCCATCCAGCGGTGTGCGTACACTGGTGACAAAGATCGGTGTCACGAACGCGGCTGCGAGCAAGCCGACAACACCCGCGTTTGCGCCGGCAAGCGCAGCACGAAAGCGTTCGTTCGATGCGAGCTGCCGGTAGAACGGCGCGACGCCGGCCAGCAAGAAAAACGACGGCGCAAAGATGGCGATCGTTCCCACTATCGCACCCGCGATGCCGAGCGATCCGTTCCACGCGCTCGCTCCGATGTACGATGCGATGCTAAAGAGCGGTCCGGGCATCGCTTGCGCGGTTGCGTAGCCGGCGAGAACCGTGCGACTATCGACGATGCCGGCAGCGACTGCTTGCGTTTGCAGCAAGGGCAACACGACATGGCCGCCACCGAAAACTAAACTTCCGATGCGAAAGAGTGTGTTCGAAAGAATCGCAAAATGCGCGCCTGAGGCTGCCCAGATGCCGAGGGTGACGAACGTGGCGACGAGCAATGCGAGCACGGCGATCCCAACGTTTCGTGAGAGATGCAGATCTAGCTTTGGTTCCGTAGTTATGCGCGCGCCGGGCAAGTACAAGCCAACGATCGCGGCGCCTGCAATTGCCAGCGGCGTGACGATCGGGTGCGGCGGTGCAAGCAAGATTGCCGCGAAGACGGCGAGTGCAAGCAGCGATCGCGCGAGGTCGGGCGCAAGCGAACTACGCAGCGACACAAGCGCTGCGGCGACGACTGCGACGGCAACGAGCAGCAAGCCATGGAGCCAGCCCGCGTTGACGTTCGTGTGGGGAAGTGCAACGGCGAAGACGGTCATCAGAACGGCCGACGGCAACGTGAACCCGAGCCACGCGCCGAGCGCACCGGCCGGCCCGGCTCGAAGCCAGCCCACGAGCATGCCGGTTTGCGAACTTCCCGGGCCGGGCAAAAGCTGTGTGAGCGCGACGCACTCGCCGAAAGCTGCATCGTCGAGCCAGCGTCGCCTCTCGACGAATTCGCGCTGAAAATATGCTAGGTGCGCGACAGGGCCGCCGAACGACGTACAGCCCAAACGAAGGAACGTAAGAAAGACGTCGAGGACCTTGCCCATGCGCGGTAGAGGTGCGCCAACCCGGAAACAGCAACCTCTGATCGTTTAAGGAGTGTTTAAAGGCCGTGGATCTCTCGTCAATTACCGTCTATGCGGGCGGCACGTTCTGCCGCTACGACGAAGCCAAAGTCGGACTCCTCACCCACGGTTTGCAATACGGCACAGGCTGTTTTGAAGGCATTCGAGGCTACTGGAATCAGCCCGAACGCGAACTGTATTTGGTGCTGCTGCGCGAGCACTACGACCGTTTGAAAACCTCCGCGAAAATTCTAATGATGAATGTTCCACACTCGGTGGACGAATTGATCGATATCACGACCGAGCTATGCGCGCGCAACCGTTTTGAGACCAATATCTACATTCGTCCCTTCATATATAAGGCGGCCGAAGATATCGGCGTGCGTTTGCATAACGTGCCGGATGCGTTTGCAATTGTGCCGGTTCCGTTCAGCCCGTATTTGGACACGACGAAGGGCCTCAACGTCTGCATCAGTTCGTGGCGCCGCGCCGACGATACGATGGCGCCGCCGCGCGCGAAAATCACGGGATTGTACGTCAACTCAGCCCTTGCCAAGAGCGAAGCGATCGTCAATGGCTACGACGAAGCGATTTTGCTTTCGCACGATGGGCACGTCGCTGAAGGCTCAGCCGAAAACGTGTTTCTCGTGCGCAATGGTAAATTGTTGACGCCCGATCCGTCGCAGAACGTGCTCGAGGGGTGCACGCGCCGCGCCATCATGGACATCGCGCAAGCACAAGGGCTCGAGGTGATCGAACGGTCCGTCGATCGCGGCGAACTCTATGCCGCAGACGAACTCTTCTTTACCGGTACCGCCGCCGGCATCGCGCACATCGCGTCAGTAGACAAACGCATCGTCGGCGACGGCTCGATCGGTCCCGTCGCCCGCATGCTCTCCGAAACGTATCAACGCGCCGTGCACAATCAAGATCCGGCGTGGAGCCAATGGCTCACCGCAACCTACGGATCGAAATCCAAAGCCGGCGTCTAGCGCCCCTTTGTCGTCCCTCGACTACGCTTCGCCACGCTCGGGATGACAAAAGCAAAGGCTACGCTGGGGACGACAGGCTATGGATTTGGGCCGCCGGATGCGGCGCTGCTGTGTTGCCAGTAGTTGACGTCGGGGGACGTTAGACACCGTTGGTCGCGTCGAATGCGCCGAAGCCGGCGATGCTGCGCCATTCGCCATCCGCGCTTCATGTTGGAACGTCAGCAGCGAGAGTGCGCGGATAAACGTGCGTCCCATGTCGAGCGATGGCAGATGTGTCGTCATCACCGCGATCACATACGGAGCGTCGCCGTACACGATGCCGACATCGTTCAACGTGTCGAAGAAGCTGCCGGTCTTGTGCGCGATCGCGATGCCTTGCGGTAGCGGCTGCGGAAGCAAGCGTATTGATCTGATCGTCTTCCAGGATCGAGATCATTTCGTTCGATGACCAATCGTCGACGAGTTCGCGTTTCGCCATCATCGTCAGCAAATGCACCATGTCGGCGGGTGACGATTCGAGCGCTTGGCGCACGGACCACGAGCTCGGTGCGCACGTACCCGGTCAGACGCGTGCGCTGCAAGCCGAGACTCGACCATCGTGCGATTGATGCTGCGCACGACCGACGAGCCGAATCAGCATGTTCGTCGCGGTGTTGTCGCTGATGTCGATCATCTTGTTGAGCAGCTCGTCGACCGAGTACGTGCTGCCGGCCGGCGCGTCGCAGAGCTCGCCCGAGCCATAATCCTTGTCGCTCGCAAGCAACGTGACGTGGTGGTCGAGGTCGAATCGGCCTGCCTCGAGTTGGCTGGAATACCTCGACCATCACCGGCACCTTGATCGTCGACGCCGCCGGCATCGCAGCCGCGGCGTTGTAGCCGACGTGGTAGCCGGTCGAGAGGTCCATCACTTCGACGCGCGCTCGATGCCGGAAAATGAAGAACGAGCCGATGAAGATCGGCTCGAAGCGATTGCATGGGTGGGGGAACAACGCCGCGCGCGCAGGCGACGGCAAGATCCCCAGGAACGGCATTAGGATCCCAGCGACAATAGCAATGACGTATCGTATCGCTCGCGAATCGCCCACGTTCTTCGCAGTATATCACAGGACGCAAGCATTTTTTGACCGATCGTTACAATACTAAAACACTAGAACGGAACGCCGTCGGCGGCGGGGGCGCGCACGCGACCGGCGAGGCCGGCGAGCGCGACGAGCGCGGCGAGATACGGCAGTGCTTGCATGCATTCGCTGGGAGCCACGCGACGCGTTGCAGCGTGTATTGCAATGCCTCGAAGAAGCCGAAGACACGCGCGGCGCCGGTTGCGCCGAACGGAGTCCAGCGGCCGAAGATCACGGCGGCGAGCGCGATGAAGCCGCGTCCGGCGGTCATGCCGTCGGAATAGAGATTCAACTCACCAAGCGAGAGGAACACGCCGCCGAGTCCGGCGATCGCGCCGCCGATGACGACCGCCCAGAAGCGCGTGCGCAGCGGATCGAGCCCGGCGGCGACGACCGCGCGCGGATTTTCGCCGCACGCGCGCACCCGCAGACCCCACGGCGTGCGATAGAGCAGCCACTGCAGGAACAGCGCGACGACAAACGCGCCAGCGATCAGGATCCAGTACGGCTTCCCAGACTCGCGACTTGCGGACTCGCGCCGGGCTGGTTGAAGACCACGACGAGCCCGAACGCCGCGCCGCCCGCGCGATCATGTTGAGCCCGGTACCGGCCACGATCTGATCGACCTCGAAGCGCGTCGCCGCAAACGCGAGCAGATACCCGAAGCAGCGCGCCCGCAACGACGCCGGCGAGCGCGCCCGAGCATCGGGCTGTGCGTTGCAACCGAGACGCCGACGGCGACAAACGCGCCCGCCGCCATCATGCCTTCGAGCCCGATGTTGATGACGCCCGAACGTTCGGAGATCACGCCGCCGAGCGCGGCGTAGATCAGCGGCGTGGCTTTGATCAGCGTGAGCACGACGAGCGTGACGAGCAGCGTGGTCACACCGGCGCCTCCTTCGACGCGCGACGCGACGTAGCGCCGTGCCGCCAGCACGAAGATGACGAGGCCCTCGATCACGTGGATCGCATCGTTCGGCACTTGCGCGCTGGCCTGCATCGCGAGCGCGCCCGTTCGAGGATGCCGAACCCGAACGCAGCGACGCAGATCCACAGCGGCTGCAAGTCGCCGACCAGCGCAACCGCGATCGCGATGAATCCGTACCCCGGCTGAGAGTTGCGTGTTGAAGCGGTGCAGCACGCCGGTGACGATCGTCGCGCCGCCGAGGCCGGCGATTGCGCCGGAGAGCGTCAGCGCGAGCCAGCGTCAATGCGGCTGAGATCGATGCCGCTGCGCCGCGCGGCTTCGGGCGCTTCACCGCTCGCGCGCAGCTCGTAGCCGAACACGGTGCGGGTGAAGACCCATTGCAGCACGACGCGCGAGCGCGAGCGCGAGCAGCAACGCAATCGAGAGCCGCGTGTCGGGCAGGAGCGTCGGCAGCCAGTATCGCGGTCGAGCCACGCGTCTCGCCGCCGTGCCGCGAGCGGGCCTTTAGCGGTCCGTTGACGAGTTCGAGCGCCAAATACGCCGCGATGACGTTGAGCATCAGCGTTGCGATGACTTCGTTCGCACCGAAGCGTGCTTTCATCAAGCCCGCGATGCCGCCCCACACGCCGCCGCCGATCGCGCCGGCCAGCGAGCAACGACGATGATGACCGAGCGGACCCGGCACGAAGCACGCGCGCCGAGTGCGCCGGCGCACAGTCCGCCGATCAGCAGTTGTCCCTCGGCGCCGATGTTGAAGAGTCCGGCGCGAAACGCGAGCGCGATGCCGAGCGCGGGAAAGAGCAGCGCGGTCGTCGCGACGAGCGTTTCGCCGATCTCGTTGCGTCCGCCGAACGCGCCGTCGAAGAGCGCGCGAAACCCGTCGATCGGGCTCACACCGGCGGCGCAGCATCGCAAGCTGACACCAAGACGACGATCAACGCGAATCGCGCCGACGTGGCCCGGTGAGCATGCGTTTGATGCGCTTCACTGCGAGCCCGCCATCAACGCGCCGATCTCGGCGCGGTCGAACTGCGCGCGATCGAACGCGCCGAACACGGCGCCGCGGTACATCACGAGCACGCGGTCGGCCAGCGCGAAGATCTCATCGAGCTCGAACGAGATCAACAGCACGGCGACGCCGCGGTTGCGCGCTTCGATCAGGCGCGATTGCACGAGCGTGGCGGCGCCGACGTCGATGCCGCGCGTCGGGTTGTACGCGAGGACGAGATCCGGCTCGTCGATCAGCGCGCGCCCGACGACGATCTTCTGCTGGTTGCCGCCCGAGAGCGTACGTACGGCGACGCTCGAGGTTGGCGGCCGCACGTCGAAGCGCTCGATGCTCTGCGTGTCGCGGCTGCGCGCGGGCGCGATCGATCGCAAGGCCGCGCCGCGCGGCCTGCGGTGTTGGCGTCCGAGCAACGTATTCTCGACGATCGACCAATTCATCACGAGCGCTTCGTGGTGCCGGTCTTGCGGAACGACGCCGAGCGATGCCGCGGCGCTCGACCGTGCCGGTGACACTCGACCATGCCGCCGTCAGCGCATCGGCGAGCGTCGTCTGCCCGTTGCCTTCGACGCCGGCGATGCCGACGATCTCGCCGGCGCGCACGTCGAGAAAGAAGTTGTCGAGTTGCGTTGCGCCACCTACCGGCGCAGAGATCTTTGACGTGCAGCGTCGGCACGCGTTGTGTCGCGGCGCGCTCGACGACTGCGGGAAGGTCGCCGCCGACCATCGCGCGCGCAATCTCGACGCTCGTCTCGCGCGGTGCGCGCGCGCGCGACGATCTTGCCGTGACGCATCACGGTGACGCGGGTGGTGTAGTCGATGACTTCTTGCAGCTTGTGCGTGACGATCAGGATCGCCGTGCCGCGCTGTGCGAGCGCGACGACCGTGCGCGAAGAACGCGTTCGATCTCGGTCGGCGCGAGCGCGGCCGTCGGTTCGTCGAGCAACAGCACGGCGGGCTCGCGTTCGAGTTCGCGCAGCAACTCGACGCGCTGCTGCACGCCGATCGGCAACGTTTCGACGAACGCGTCCGGGTCGACCTCGAGCCCGTGTTCGCGCCGCGAGCGCGCGCACGCGTTCGCGCGCCGCGGCTCGATCGATCCGCCAGCCGCGCCGCGGCTCGCGTCCGAGCAGCACGTTCTCCCACACGCGCAGCCGCTCGATCAGCTCGAAATGCTGGTGCACGAGCCCGACGCACCGCGCGTAACGACCTCGCCTTCGTCGGGCTGCAACTCGCCGAAGGCGATCGCCGCAAGCGTCGACTTTCCGGCGCCGTTCTCACCGACCAGCGCGTGAATCTCGCCGGGGTATAGGTCGAGGTCGACGCCGTCGACGGCAACGACGCCGGGAAAGCTCTTGCGGATGCCGCGCAGACGAGAGCGACAGGTTCTTGCTTGCACTAGAGCGTCACCGGCTTAAAGGAAGCCAGAGCTTCGCGCGTGTCGGGCGGCACGATCTTGCCGCTCGATGATCGCCGCCTGCACGCACGTCGAGGCGTGCAGATTTGCCCGGCCGATCGCGGCTTTCGTGTATTTGAAGTCGGTCAGACCGATCGCACCGTCCTTGAGGCCGAAGATCGACATGCCCGTGCATCGGCTTGCCGTCGCGCAGTGCTTGCGCGACCGTCGAACACGGCGACGTCGACCTTCTTGACCATGATGGTGAGGATCTTGCCCGGCACGAGACCGTCTTGATCCGAGTCGACGCCGATCATGTAGCACGCCTTCGCGTGCTCTTGACCGCATCGACCGTGCCGAGGCCGACCTTGCCTGCCGCGGCGTAGATAATGTCGGCGCCTCCGTTATAAAGGATGTCGGAGAGCTCTTGTCCGGCCGCAACATCGTCGAAGCTCCCGACGTATTTGACGTCAACGCGGATCGTCGGATCGATCTCACGAGCACCGGCGATATAGCCGGCTTCGAATTTACGGATCAGCGGGATGTCCTGTCCGCCTAAGAACGCGATGTGCTGCGTCTTGCTGACCATCGCTGCGAGCGCTCCGGCCAGAAACGAACCGTCTTGTTCGCGAAACGTGATCGACACGACGTTCGGATCGTCGACGACGGCGTCGATGATCGCTAATGTTGCGTCGGATTCTGCTTCGCGACCGAATCGAGGTCGAGGCCCATCAGAAATCCGACCGCAAAGATCATGCCGACGTGCAGGTTGGTCAGCACGATCAGATTCGGTTGGTAGTCGGCGGCCGAGCGCGATTGCAGCACTTGGATGTAGGCGCCGAGCTCGGATTTCGCGCGGAGCAAGCCGCGATACGCGGAGTCGTTGAACGAGCGGTCGCCGAGTCCGCCGACGTCGGTAACCATCCCGAGCGTTATTTGGCCCGGTTGCGGCCCGGGGTGGCGGCCGCACCCGGCGAACGCAAACGCGCAGACCGCTGCTAGCAGCACGGCTACGGCCCAGTGCTTCATTGCCGCTAAGCTACGACTCCGGGAGGCGCAAGCCTTCGTACCGAAGCGCGCGACATGCAGGTCCTGGATTTGCGGCACGAGGCGCCGCGTCGTTGGAACGAACAGATCGAGGGCGTCATGTGGCTGCCGCGCTTGATCGACAAGACGCGCGCGTCACTCAACGGTACGCTCGGCGCATATTTGTACGGACAATCGCCGGTTGACACCGAGTTCTTGCGCGCGCTCGGCTTGGGTCATCACGCGTTTGCGCAGATCGTCGCCGCCGCGCCCGACGATCACGCGGTCGTCGACGCCTTGCTTCGGCGCGATGCCTTCTCCATGGATCGTGGACGCCGGTGGACTGCGAAAGCGCGGCGGAGGTGGGGCGCATTTTTCTACGCGCTCGATCTCGACGACGGATACGCACCGGGCATGGCTTGGTGCAAGCCGCTGGCCAATCCGCTAAGTTACGGTATCACCTGGCTGATGAAACGCATCTTTCCGAATCGACCGACCGAAGGGGTCACTGCAAGATGGTAGCCCGCGCCGAGCACAGCCGCACCGCGCGCGTCGATATCATCGGCGTGCCCATGGATCTTGGCGCAAGTCGTCGCGGTGTCGATATGGGACCGTCGGCGATTCGCTATGCGCGATTGCACGAACGCTTGCGTGAGCTGGGCGTTTCCGAGGTGCTGGATCACGGTAACCTGCCGGTGCCGATTCGCGAATCGGCGATGGTGAATAGCGCGTCGGCGAAATACCTCGAGGTGATCCAGAGCGTCAATGCCGAGTTGGCGCGATTGGTTGAGGAGAGCGTGCGAAGCGGAGGCTTACCGATCGTGCTCGGCGGCGATCACTCGATCGCGATGGGCACACTTGCCGGACTGACGCGCGCGTACTCGGGACCACCGGGTCTGGTGTGGATAGACGCGCATTCCGATATCAACAATCCCGAGACCTCGCCGACCGGCAACGTCCACGGCATGCCGCTATGGTTTGCGCTGAAGAATGGACTTGCCGACGCAAAAACCACCGCGCAGATCGGATTGCGCGACGTCGACGAGGTCGAGAAACGTTTGCTGCGCGAGTCCGGCGTGCGCGCCTTCTCGATGACCGATGTCGATAAGCACGGGATGACGACGGTCATGGCGCAGGCGCTTGAGACGGTTGGCGGCGGCGGCCGCCCGATTCACGTTTCGTTCGATATGGACGCGATCGACCCGAGCGAAGCGCCCGGCACCGGCACGCCGGTCAAGGGCGGTCTGAGCTTTCGCGAAGCGCATCTTGCAATGGAGATGCTCTACGAATCGGGACAATTGCGATCGATCGAAATGGTGGAGATCAATCCCATTCTCGATACTCGCAATCAAACTGCAGCGCTCGCCGTCGGTTTGATCTGCTCGGCGCTCGGAAAATCGATTCTGTAACACAACCGCAGGTCATTGCCATCAACGGCGATCTGGGCCGGCCGGGCGCGATGCGCAGCGTCGCCGAAGCGGTCGATGCGCAAATGCCCGCTATCTTCTGCGTACACGGCATTGAAGAGGGCGATGCGCTCGCACTTGCGACACGTTTTGCATACGATTACGCCTACCGAGGGCGCCAGGCACTATTCTGGAATGCGTCGTTTACCGCGCGCGGTGTGCTCGATCGCGATCGCGGTGTACTGCGCGTCGAGGGCGCGTTCGCCGGTGTGCGATTGGCGTTGGTAGCGACACGTTTCTCGAACGAACGCGCAATCCGCGTGCGCGAGTTGCGCAACGCTCGCACGCTTTTGCGCGCAACAAAGTCACCGGCGTTGCTCTTTGTTACGGGCGTAGTTGCGGGCGAAGCGGGTTTTGCCGACCTGGGGTTTTCGCCGCTCGCGGACGGTGACGGTGCATTGATTGCGGCGCGCGAGATCGGTGCGCGCGCTTCGATCGTTACAGTTTGATCGTCGCCTGCGCTTCGCAGGTCATGCCGGCGCCGCATACCGCCGCGTCCCATTGCGCCGACGCAAGTAACGAGCGTATCTGCTTTTCGGCGCTGTCGTCGAGCGGCGGCGCAAATGCAACGCTCTTGGTATGTCCTGTGCTGTCAACGACGATCGTCAACGTCACGTGCACGCCAAGCGCGAGCAGTTCTTTGCGCACTGCGGGATCGAGAACCGGCGCCGGCTCGTCGGCGCCGAGAGGCATGTACCCGCCGACTGCTTGACGGTTGGCGGTGTCGCTTTGGTCCGGCGTTCCCGGCGTTGCACTCGGACTTGCGGCGAGCGGCGGACGCGTGACTTGCGCGATGCTACCCGATTGTGCCGCGCCTACCACCGGTGCAACTTCACGTTGTGCGGAGCTGGGAGGCGCGTGTTTTACTGGACGCAAGGCGATCGTATGCGCGTGCGCTTGCGAGATCACCGGAACCGCACCTTGTTGCTCGGCCTTCGCCGGTGGTTGGATCACCGGTTTTGGTGTTTGAATGTGCACGGTCGAGACGCGCACGAACGAGAGCAGCTCGACGCTCTGTCCTCCCGCGATGCTTGCAAACGGCGGAATGAGCGCGAGGAGACAGAGATGCAGTGCGAGCGATGCCAGCAGCGCCCGGTAGAGCAGGCGGTTTCGTGGAGCAACGGTGCCCATGCTCACCATTTTATCGAGAATCCCTTCGCTGGTCGAACGGCCCGCACCGCCCGGTCGTGACCAGGAGGGGCGGTCGCGCCGGGCCGCGCAAGCTCCGATCCATGATCGATACGAACATCGTGCTCTACCAGGCCGAATGGTGCCCCTATTGCGCCCGCGTGCGGGCCAAGATGACCGATCTGCTGCTCGATTATAAGATCGTCAACGAACCCGAGGACCACGGAAAGCGCACCAACCTGCAACAGCTCTTCGGCGTGACCGGAATTCCGTCGATGATCGACGGCGACGTGAAAATCGCCGATGATGACGACGCGATCATCGAGTATCTCGAAAAGAAATATGGCAAGCGGTAATCCCGCTGCCGGACGCTATCCTGTCGCAGCTGCGACCCTCGGCCTGCTGCTTGCCGGTGCCTTCATGCCGTCGCCGCTCTACGAATTCTATCGCACGCAATGGGGTCTGACGCCCGGTGAAATCAGCCTCGCTTTTGCAATCTACGCTGCGGCCCTGATTCCGTCGCTGATCTTCTTCGGCGGCATCTCCGATGACATTGGCCGGCGTAAGACACTGATCATCGCACTTGGCATCGCGGTGCTCGGCGCGCTGACGCTCGCGCTGGCATCGAATCTGTGGTGGTTGCTTGCCGGACGCGTGTTACAGGGCGTTGCCATCGGTGTCGGGACGCCCGCTGCGACGGCGGCGATCCGCGAATGGATGCCCGACGGCATGCAGAATCGCGCCGGCAGCGTCGCGGTCGTTGGCCTCTCGACCGGCTCGGCGATCGGTGCGCTGATTGCCGGCGTCCTCGCGCAGTATGCTCCACTTCCCACCCAACTCACGTTCATCGTGTACATCGCGCTAGCAGCCATCCTCGTGCTGGTGATTCGCGCCGTGCCGTCAGCTATGCACACGCACTCCGCGGCGCATCGCGGGCTCCCGGTGATTCCGCGGACGATTCTGCGACCAATGTTGCTAGCGTCGGCGCAGTCGTTCATCGGCTGGGCGGTCGTTTCGCTCTTCGCATCGCTGGTGCCGTCGTTCGTAGAGAGCGCACTGAACGTGCGCAATCTCCTGATTGGCTCCTTCGTCATACTCTGCGTGCAGATAGGCACTGTGCTCGCCGCGGGAATCGGCACCCGCTTGAGCAATCGCACCGCGATCATCGTGGCGATGCTCGCGCTGGGCGCCGGGGTGTGGACGCTCTTGCTTGGCGTGCATGACCATAGCTACTTCTTGCTCGCGCCCGCATGCATTATCGCCGGGCTCGGCAACGGGTTTAGCTACCTCGCCGGCCTCAACATCGTCAACGCGATTGCGCCGCCCGAACACCGCGCCGAGACACTCTCGGTTCTGTTCGTCGCAAGTTACCTGGGATTCAGCCTGCCCGCGTTAGCGGTCGGCATCGCGGCTAACCGCGTCGGCCTCTATACGGCGATTGTCGGATTCGCGCTTGCGCTCGGCGTTTTCGCGCTGGCCACAATGCTCGCGGCGACGCAACACAATCTTGAGGCTGCGCCGGCTTAGGGAACGTCCGCTTCCATTTCATCCGGCTCCTCGGTGGGCTTGAACAGTATCTGCGCCACGGCCGTTGGGATCACGGCGGTCAGAATCACGACCGTAACGAGCGCGGTGTATTGCGCTTGATCGATCAGATGATGGGTGAGCCCGTACAAACTCGAAATCGTTCCGAAGGTGAGGCCCGTTGCCATCATCAGCGTAAGGTAGTTGGCGCTGACCGCGGGATAGCGAAACACGCCGCGCGCGAGCGGCAGCACGCCAATGACCTTGGCGCCAACCTTGACCAGGAAAAGCGTCGCGATGAGTCCGATATTGGCGAGCGCCGCACCGACTTCAACGTACGTGCCCGCCTTCATGAAATAAAAGGGCGCGAGAATTGCCATCGTCATCGTCTGCAAGCGGCGTTTGACGTCGGGGAGTGCCGTCAGCATACCGGCGCACCCCAGGCCCAAGAAATAGGCCGGCAGCACACCTTCACTTCTTGCAAATGTCGCGAGCGCGGCCAGCCCAAAGATAACCGCAAAGAGAATACGCAACGCCGGCTCGCTGACAAATCGACCGGTGCGCGCAATCACGAGAGGCAGCAACCTCGGGAGGAATGCCATCGCGATAGCAATCCCGATGACAAGCGCGATCAGCCACAGGTTGTAATTTGCAAAGAGCAACCCGAGCGCGATCACGGTTCCGAGATCGGTAAAGAAGCACGCAGCCAGAATCAGTTGACCGAACTCTTTGGCCGCGAGGCCGGATTCGATCATCACGGCGTACACGACCGCAACCGATGTTGTCGACATCGCGATCCCCGCGATCTTCGCGGCGTCGAGGTTCCAGTGAGCAACAAAGAACGCGTACGCCATTGAGCCGAGAAACGGTGCGAGAAACGACGCCGCACCAAGCACCGAGGATGGAAACAGCTGCTTGCGCAAAACGACCGGGTCGATTTCGCCGCCGGCCAAAAACGTCAGCAGAATGGCGCCGAAGCCGGCGACAAAATCAATCCAGGCGTTCGTCTTAAGACCAAGCAGTGCGCCGGCGAGCACCCCGACGATGATTTCCACGAGCGCCGCCGGCATCTTGACGCGAATCGCGACAAGTGCTGCGAGGGCTGCGAGGGTCACCCAGAGCGCGGCGACGAGCCAGATATTCGTGGATTGCGCAATGAATTGCATGAAAAAACTCCTACCAAGGTGTGAGTAACCTTCTGTAGGAGCCATCAGCCGCAGTGGCGGTTAACCGGGAGCTCCATCCCGTGTACTCGTGATTTGGTCCCGCGCGAAGTAAGGTCCTTCCTAGGCCTTGAACGCGAAGTAGACTGCGCCAATGATGAAGAGGTAGCTAACATAATAATTCCACTTCGGCACTTGTCCGAAGACGAAGAACGCGAAGATCGTAAAGACAACCAGCGTAATGATCTCTTGGACGATCTTGAGTTGCGTGAGTGTTAGCGCTCCGTAGCCGATGCGGTTCGCCGGAACCTGAAAGCAATATTCGAGCAGCGCGATGCACCAACTCGCGAGAATCGCCAGGACGAGCGGTGTCTTCGTATTCTTGAGATGTCCGTACCAGGCGATCGTCATAAAAAGGTTGGAGAAGGTGAGGAGCACGATGGTTGAGGCAATAGGAAAGCGCGCGATGAGTTGGGTCATACAAGTACTCCTGCTACAAGTGCCCCGCAGAGCGTGGCGGCGAAGTTGACGGCGTCGTTGTCAAACCAGCCCAAGCCGCGGCGCACGGTGGTCGGCGTGCCGCAGACATGCGGATTCGTCTCGCAGTCGCGTTGGCATTGCGGGCAATAGCGCAGCGTTTGCAGCGTTGCGCCGAGCAACGAATCGGCGAGCGAGCCCGCGACGCCGCCGATGAGCACGGGCCAGAACGGCACAACGCGGAACTGCATCGCAATTAACGCGACAATCGCGGCGCCGCCGACTTGTGCTAAAGAACCCTGCCACGTAATGCCGCCCGAAAGCCCCGGCGCAAGTGGTTTGAGCGTAAGAATCGAGCGCGGTTCGCCCTTCGCGAGTGTACCGATTTCGGTTGCCCATGTGTCGGCCGATGCCGCCGCGAACGCGCCGGCGAATGCGGTCAGCATGGTTGTCCCGAAGCGCAGCGAGAGCAGCATGGCCACCGCCGCGACGCCACCGTTCGCGAGTACTTGCAGCGCATCGCGCGGACCTTGCTTTCCAATGTCGACCAACGCGCGCTTTTGACCGCGGCCAATGCGCGAAAGCAGCGCCGATGGAAGAAAGAAAGCGAGCAGGACTGACGCGCCCCAGTAACCGCCGATGGCAAAACTGATCGTGCCAATTACGGTCGCCGCCACCTGGCCGCCGCGCGTTAGCAGCCGAGAGTGGTATGCACCTGCTGCGACGAGCGCCGCAAGCAGAAATCCGTAGATCCAGCCAATTGGGCTCACGCGTAGAGGGAGAGATGCGCTTCGAGCGCGTCGAGGAGCCCGTCGGTCGTAAACACGTCGGCGACAACGTCAACGTGCAGGCCGGCTTCGTCGGCCGCTTCCGCCGTGATCGGACCGATACAGGCGATCAGCTTGTTGCGCGCGGCGTCGCGCGCCGGCTCGGCGCCGCCAAGAAGCTCGACGTAGCCGCGCACCGTGCTCGCGCTCGTGAAGGTGAGCACATCGGCGCGCGCGACTTTTTTTGCGAACTGCGGATCGACGTCGAAGATGGTCTTGTAGGCGGCGACGACGTGGGGCTTACGTTCTGCGTCCTCGAGCATCTCCGGCAGAACGTCGCGCGCGTCTTGTGCGCGGAAGATCAGAATGCGATCGCCCTTGTGTGTTGCTTCAATCAATGCGCGCCCGATCTCTTCGCTCACGAACACCGCCGGGAGAAGATCGGCGCGTATGCCATACTCGCGCAGACGCTCGACCGTCTTGCTGCCGATTGCCGCAACTTTGGTGGCGCCAATGTAACGGGCATCGGCGTCGAGGCTCGCAAGGCGGTCGAAGAACGCATCGACGCCGTTTTGTGAGGTAAAGACAATCCAGCGATAACTCGCGAGATCGTCGATCGCACGATGTGCAGGCATCGCATCGTCGGGCGGAACGATCGCGATCGTCGACGCGAGGATCGGCTCGACGCCGCGTGCGTAGAGCGCACGGGCAAAGTCTTGCGCCTGTTGCGTAGGACGTGTGATCAAGACGCGCTTGCCGAAGAGCGGTGCCGTATCGTACCAGCGCAGCTCGTCGCGTAGCGACACGACGTCGCCGACCACGACGATCGCAGGCGCGCGCAGTCCGGCCTGTTCCGCCACGGCGGCGATCGTAGCGAGCGTGCCCGTCACGGTGCGCTGCGTTGGACGGGTGCCGTCTTGAATTACCGCCGCCGGTGTCTGCGGTGCGCGGCCGTGTGCGATCAACCGTTCGCAAATCGACGCGAGGTTGCCCATCGCCATCAAGAGCACGAGCGTGCGGTGGGGATTCGCGAGTTCGGCCCAATCGAGCGTGCTCTCCGGCTTCGCCGGATCTTCGTGGCCGGTCGCGATCGTCAGCACTGGATTGAACTCGCGATGCGTGACGGGAATGCCGGCGTACGCGGGAGCGGCGAGTGCGGAGCTGATGCCGGGAACGATTTCAAATTGAATGCCCGCAGCGTGCAGCGCCTGCGCCTCTTCACCGCCGCGGCCAAACACGAACGGATCGCCGCCTTTGAGTCGCACGACGTACTTGCCCTCGCGCGCCTTGGCGATCATCAGCGTTTCGATTGCCTCCTGCGCCATCGCGTGATCGCTGCCACGCTTGCCGACAAAAATGCGCTCGCAGCCAGCCGGCGCGAGCGCTACGATCGGATCGCTCGCGAGCGCATCGTAGAGAAGGACGTCAGCGGCTGCAAGCACGGCAGCGGCGCGTAGCGTCAGAAGGCCGGGGTCGCCGGGTCCCGCACCGACTAAAACAACCCGACCACTACTCATCCGCGTCGGAGACGAGGGTCGGCGGCAACAGCTCCGCCATGCGATCGGCAAGGTTGAGCTCGAAGAGCTCGTCGAGCATGCGCGCTTGCGTGATTGCCTCCGCCTGATTGCTGGTGGCCTTCTCGCGGATCTTTACGACGACCGAGTGCAAGAATTTCGAGACGATCGTCATCGACATGCCGGTGATCAGCATCTTCTCGCGTTCGGTCAATTCAGGCGTGCGTCCAAAGAGTCGCGAGAGTTCCGCGAGGCGGATCGCTTCGGCTTTTTGCGTGATCGAGGCGATTACCGGCGCGGCAAGGCGCGATTGATACCACGCGCCGAAACGCGCCATGAACTCATCAATGATCTCTTCCACGTGCGGAATTGCCTCGCGGCGTACTTCGAGCTTTTCGTCGATTACCGACTTGAGGCCGTCGATGTCGACCAGCGTGACACCGTCGATCTCGCGTACGGTGGGATCGGTGTCGCGCGGCACGGCGATATCGATGATGAAGAGCCGGCGCTGCGGCCGTTGCGCAATCGCCTTGGCGACGTGCTCGTGCGTGACGACGAAATGCGAGGCACCCGTCGATGTAACGACAACGTCGGCCGCTGCGAGTGCATCGACGAGACCCGGCATCTCGATCGCTTCGCCGAAGCCGACCTCGGCGATCAATTCTTGCGCGCGCGAGATCGTACGGTTCGTCACGATCAAACGATCGGCGCCTTCGTCGCGTAGACGGCGCACCGCGGTGCGACCCATCTTGCCGGCGCCGATGACGACGATAGATTTACCGTCGAGCGGGCCAAGCTGTTGCTTCGCCGCATCGATCGCCGCGGTTGCGATTGAGGCCGACTCGTCGCCGATTCGCGTTTGCGAGCGCGCGTGTTTTCCGGCGTTGAGCGCTTCGCGAAAGAGGCGATGCAACGTCTTGCCGAGCGACTTTGCTTGCTGCGCTTGAATATACGCGTCTTTGACTTGGCCGAGAATCTCCGCTTCGCCGATCAGCATCGAGTCGAGACCGGTCGAAACGCGGAACAGATGTTCGATCGCTTGACGACCGAGCAGCGTGTAAAGATACGAGTCGAGATCGTAACGCTCGCGGGCCATGCCGTGACCGAAGTTGCCAAGGAACGAGCGCAGTTGCGCAACGCCGAGTTCGTAGTCGTCGAGCTCGGCGTAGATCTCCAGGCGGCCGCACGTCTGCAACATCACGGCTTCTTTGACGGATGAGTAGTCGCGTAGCGCAACCAGCGCCTCGACGACGCGCGATGGCGGAAATGCGTGACGCTCGCGCACCTCAACCGGCGCAGTCTGATGCGAGAGCCCAAGGCATACGAGCGGCACTACGCTTCGGCCTCCGCGGCGGCTTGGGCGTCGGCGAGCGTCAACCAGTGCGTGAGCATCGAGAGTTCGCCGGCGAGATCGATGTTACGCACGAGCACGGCTGCACGCACATGCAGTGTCGTCGGCGCAAAGTTAAGAATAGCGCGAATGCCGGCGGAAGCCATGCGCTGCGCGATCGCCTGTGCGGACGATGCAGGAACGGCGATCACGCCGATGTTGCAGTCGGCGCGCTGCATGTCGTGTTCCATGGTAGTAATATCGGCAACCGTGATACCGTTCCAGTCTTGACCGATCAGCGCGGGCGCGCGATCGAAGATCGCAGTGACCTTAAATCGCGACTCACGCGACGTAATAAAGGTTGCGAGCGCGTGCCCCAGATAGCCGAATCCGGCGATCGCGATGCGCCACTCGTGCTCCAATCCTAAGACCCAGGCCAGCTGTTCGACTAGCGGATTGATCGCATAGCCCTGGCCGCGGCGGCCGAGCGGCCCGAGGGAAGAGAGGTCCTTGCGGATCTGGGTGCTCGAAATCGTGTGGCCCAGAAGGGTGGCGAGCCCTTGCGAGGTGATCGTCGTCTCGCCGGCCGCCGCCGCTTCGCGCAGGGCCCGGTGGTAGGCGTAGAGCCGAGGCGTTGCCGGATCGATCATGATACCGTGGCGCGAACTTCGGCAAGACTTGCATCGGCCGCCGCGAGGGTGCGCTCGATATCACGCGTGGTGTGCGCGCTCGAAACAAAGCCGGCTTCGAACTGCGAGGGCGCGAGATACACGCCGCGATCGAGCATCGCGTGAAAGTAGCGCGCATAGAGGGCGACATCCGACTTCATCGCGCTCTCCAAATCGGTGACGGGCGCCGGTGCAAAGAAATAGCCGAACATCGAACCCGCGAACGCGGTTTGATGCGGCACCTCGTGTTTTGTAAGGACTTCGCGCAAGCCATCGGTCAAGAGCTTTGTCAGCACTTCGAGACGGTCGTAGAGCGTGGTGTCGTCGCGCACGATTTTCAGCGTTGCGATGCCCGCCGCCATCGCGAGCGGGTTTCCGGAAAGCGTACCCGCGTGAAAGACCGGACCATCCGGTGAGAGATAGGCCATGATCTCTTCGCGACCGCCGAAAGCACCCACGGGCAAGCCGCCGCCGATCACTTTACCGAGCGTGGTCAGATCGGGCATGATCCCGGTGCGCTCTTGCACGCCACCACGCGCAACACGAAAACCGGTCATGACTTCATCAAAGATCAGGACCGCTTTGTGTTGCGTGCTCAACTCGCGCAAACGTTCGAGGAACCCCTGGTGCGGAATGACCAAGCCCATGTTGCCGGCGCACGGTTCGACAATGACGGCGGCGATCTCGCCGCTGTACTGGGCGAACGCGCGCTCGACCGCGCCGGCGTCGTTGTAGTTGACTACGATCGTGTCCGCGGCGGTACCCTTCGGCACGCCGGGCGAATTCGGAACGCCGAGCGTCAGCGCGCTCGATCCTGCCGAGATCAAGAACGGATCGGCTGCGCCATGATAGTTGCCCGCAAATTTAATGATCTTGTCACGACGGGTGTAGCCGCGCGCTAAACGCACCGCGCTCATCGTCGCCTCAGTGCCGCTCGATGTAAACCGTACGCGCTCAACGCTCGGCACCATCGCAACGATCAACTCGGCAAGTTCGCTCTCGGCTTCGGTCGGTGTGCCGAACGAACTGCCGCGCGTCGCTGCAGTTTGGATCGCCTTGACCACCGCGGGATGCGCGTGCCCGAGAATCAGCGGACCCCATGACAGCACGTAGTCGATGAATTCGTGACCGTCGATGTCGCAGATCATCGCGCCGGAACCGCTCTTCATAAAGACCGGTGTGCCGCCGACGGCTTTGAACGCGCGCACGGATGAGTTCACGCCACCGGCGATGACGTTCTTGGCGCGAGCAAATGCCGAAATCGAGCGTTCGAAGTTCATCGGGTCTCCACGAGCCGCGCAAGATCAGCGCTCGTATTGATGTTCGCAAAGACGGCTGCATCGCACGCGACGCGATGCACGCGCAGGCGCGCAAGCAGCGCATGCATCGAGCGATCCTCACTCTGCAGAACGTCCCATGCTTCGCGCAGAAGCGCGTCGCGATCGTAGAGCGCCGCGAGCGGTTCGATCGTCCGTCATGTTCGGGGACCACGGCTTCGTCGCCGTCTTGCCATACGTCACTCAGCGTCTGCACGATGTCCGCGGTCACCAGCGGCGCGTCGCCCGCGAGTGCAAAGATGCGCGATGCGGCGGTCTCGTGCGCGGCAGAGAGCAGGCCGCCGAGCGGTCCTCGATCGGGCCAGCGGTCGACGACAATCGGACAGTCGAGCAACGCATCGAGCGGACCGGAGAACGTGTCGCGTCCGGCGATCATCGTGGGCGCGATGTCGCGCACGTGATGATACACGCGCGCTAGCAGTGGTTCGCCGTCGAGCGGTGCCTCGAGTTTGCCGGGAAAGCGCGTTGCGCGACCGCCGGCAAGGATCACGATGGCGAGGTCACGCTGAGGGTGCGGTGCGTGTGGCTGCACGTTGCGCATACTCCTTGGCAAAGTACGTGATGATGATGTCGGCGCCGGCGCGGACGAAGGAGACCAGGACTTCGTCGATCGTGCGGTCGCGCTCGAGCCACCCGCGCTCGATTGCCGCCATGACCATCGAGTATTCGCCGCTGACGTTGTAGACGGCGATCGGCACGTCGAAGGCATCGCGTGCCATGCGTACGATGTCGAGATACGCGAGCGCCGGCTTGACCATCACGACGTCGGCGCCTTCTTCGATGTCGAGTGCGATCTCGCGCATCGCTTCGCGCGCGTTGGGTGGATCCATCTGATAGCTGCGGCGGTCGCCGAACTGCGGCGTCGAGTCGGCCGCTTCGCGAAACGGCCCGTAAAACGCCGAGGCATATTTCGCAGAGTACGCCATGATCGAGATGCCGATGAAGCCGCGCGCATCGAGCGCGCTTCGCAGTGCTTCGACGCGACCGTCCATCATGTCGGACGGCGCGATGACGTCGACACCGGCTTGCGCGTAGGTGATCGCCGTGCGGACGAGCAGTTCGACCGTCTTGTCGTTGTCGACGTCGCCGCGCTCGTCGAGAATGCCGCAGTGACCGTGATCGGTGTATTCGCAGTTGCACAGGTCGGCGATCACGTACATCTGCGGTACGGCTTCTTTGATCGCCGCGATCGTGCGCTGCACGACGCCTTGCGGGTCGTAGTTGCTCGATGCGACAGCATCCTTGTGCTCGGGAATGCCGAAGAGCAGCACGCTGCGCACGCCGAGCGCGTAGAGTTCGCGCGCTTCTGCACCGCTTGCGCGACCGTGAAGCGCTTGATACCGGGCATCGACGAAATCGGGCCGGCGTCGGCCTCGCGCGCGACGACGAACATCGGCATCACGAGCGCATCCACGCGCACTTCGTGCTCGCGCACGAGCGAACGCACCACCGGCGTACGGCGCAGACGTCGCGGACGAACGTTCATCGGGCTCCAACCGCTGCGCCACTGCGGCAACGAACGCTTCGATCGAGGCTTCGGGGGCGATCAGGTCGGGCGCGAAGCCCGCGGCGCTGGCTGCCGCGCCGGATTGTGCGCCCATCGCTACGACGAGCGGCCGCACGTCCTGGCCGCGCAGCCATTCAAGGTAGGGACGTGCCGCTGCGACCGAACCACTGGACGGAAAGAGCAGCATCTGCGGGATCGTATTCATCAGGTCCGTCCCCGTTTCGCCTTCGCGCAGTTCGACCACTTCGACCCCGCGCCCGCGCAGTTGCGCGGCGATCCGGCTGGGGCGGTCCTGCGTGCGCGGCAGCAGCACCCGTGGCGCAACTGCGAGGGCTGCGGCAAGCGTCTTCGCAACTGCCTCGCCCAGCGCGACTGCATCGCCAAGCGAGTCGACCATTGCAGTACGCCGCTCACGAAGCATCGCGCCGCCGGCGGTGACGAAGGCCGCGTCGATCGTCATCGAGCCCTGATCGAGCTGTGCATGCACGCCGAGCGGCGCACTGCACCCCGCACGCAACGTACGCAGTACCGCACGTTCGGCTTCCACGCACCACTGCGTCGGCACGTGATTGACGGCAGCACACAATTCCGTGGCGAGTGCGTTGCCGGCGAGCGTTTCGACGGCGAGCGCGCCTTGTGCGACCGCCGGCACGACCACCTGCGTATCGAACGGCACCGTGTGCGTCGCGTGCGCACCGCAGCCGGCGCAACCCCGCCATCGCGAGCACGATCGCGTCGTAGTGGCCTTCGCGCAACTTGCGCAACCGCGTGTCGACGTTGCCGCGGAGATTTTCGTAGCGCAGATCGGGGCGCAGCGCATGCAACTGTGCACGCCGGCGCGCGCTCGACGTACCGACCGTCGCATCGCTCGGGAGGGCTTCGAAACTTGCGTATCGCTCGCTGCAGAAAGCGTCGCGCGGATCTTCACGCTGCGATATCGCGGCAAGTTGCATATTCGGCTCGAGCGCGCCCGGTAGATCCTTGCCCGAGTGCACCGCATAGTCGGCGCGGCCGTCGAGCAGCGCGACCTCGAGTTCTTTCACCAACACGTTGATCGTGCCGAGCTCGCTCACGGGCCGATCCGTTTCGCGGTCGCCGGTTGTGGTCACGTTGAGAATCGTCGTTGCGATGCCGCGTTGCGCGAGCGCTGCGGCAACGAATCGTGTTTGCGTCATCGCGAGTGCGCTCGCCCGCGAGGCGCACGTCACCACTCTTCGGGCCCCGCGCTCGACGATCGCGTCGGGGTGCGCAAGGCGCTCGATCGTCTCCTCGGCGGCGTGCTCGGCTTGCACCGGATTCATGCGCGCAAGCTCTTCGACCGGCCGCTCGGCGAGCTCTCGCATCACGCGCTGACGCATCGCCGGATCGAGCGTCGCGCGCACATAGGTGCGCAGCCGTGCGAGCGTGCGCGCAGCGGCATCGTACTCGGGACCAAACCGCTCACGCAGCTCGCGCGCGATGCGCGTGGCGAATGCCGGCGAGCTGCGGCCCGAATCGACGGTGAAGGTCAGGTCACCGACGCGTACCGTCGCCTGCATGGTGAAGTCGCCGTTTTCGGGATCGGCGGCATCGCAGACCAGGATGCGACCGGCGCGCGCATCGGCAACGACCTGCGCGTTCACGCCGGCGTCGTTTGTCGCGGCAACGATCAGATCGACATCCGCGAGATCCGCCGGCTCGTATGCGCGATCGCGTATTCGTGCATCGGGACGATCGAGCAACGCACGTAGGCGCTCGTCGATCGACGGCGCGACGACGGTAATCGCAATGCCGGCGTCGAGCAACGATTCGGCTTTGCGGAGGGCGACGTTGCCGCCGCCGACGATTAGCGCTCGACGGCGGTCGGCACGCAGGGCAATCGGAAGCATCGGCAACGGATGACTTCCGCATCGGGGCGCCAAACCCGTCCGCATATATGGAGAGACCGGCGCGAGCGGCTTTTGTCGGCGCACTCGTCGCGGCGCTGATCACGCTGCCAGGGCTCGGCGTCGGCACGCTGTGGGACAACAGCGAGACCGCCTACGGCGAGGTCGCCCGCGAGATCCTCTTGACGCACGACTGGATCGTGATGCATCTCAACGGGCAGCCGTGGTTCGTGCAGCCGCCGCTCTATTTCTGGATCGGCGCGCTCTTTGCCAAAGCGTTCGGCGTCACGTCCTTCGCGTTGCGGCTTCCCGCGGCAATCGCGACGATTCTCATGGGCGTCATGATCGGGTACGCGGTCGCGCGTCAGGCCGGCACGCGCGTCGGGATCTATGCCAGCGCCATTCTCTCGAGCTGCCTCATGCAAGCGGTCATCGGCCGCCTCGCGATCATGGACGCGCTGCTCGATCTGGCCGTCGCCCTCTCGGTGTTTTGCTGGTTTCGCGCGCTCGAAGCGGGACGTGACCGCTACTTTATCTACGGGTGGATTGCTGCCGGCTTCGGGTTCTTGGCGAAAGGTCTCGTCGCGCCGGTGATCGCGCTCATGGTGATCGTACCGTATGCAATCTGGAACAACCGGCACGACGAGCAGCGCTTGCCGTCGTGGCGCGGATGGCTCGGCGGTCTTGCTCGCGTTCGTCGTCGTCGTTGCGCCGTGGATGCTTGCGATCTATGTGCTATGCGCGGTGCACATCGCGTTCGACCGCATGATCGGGCATTACACGATCGGCCGCTACACCGGCGTGATCGAGAATCAGGCGGGCCGTTGTGGTACTACCTGCCGGTGATCATCCTCGGCTTCTTTCCGTGGATCGCGTTCTTTCCCGTCGGCATCGCCTACGGCATCTCGGCGCTACGCAAGACGAGCACACCGCCGAATCTTCGCGCGGCTCTGGCGTCTCGCATTTACCTGGATCGTCGTGCCGCTGGTCTTCTTTAGCTTTGCGCAGACGAAATTGCCGAACTACGTCGCGCTCGAACTGCCCGCGCTTGCGCTCGTCGTGGCGCTGCTTTTCGACGCGGTCGTCGTCAAAGGCGCGAGCCGCGCGATCGTCGTCTCGGCCGCAAGCGTCCCGATCTTCATCGGACTGTGCGCGATTGCGATCGTGCTCTTTGTACGCGACAACAAACTTGGAAGCTCGGCACTGGCGGTAGCGCCCGACTTGATTCAAATGGGTGCCTCGATCGGAATCGGTTCGCTCATCGCGGCGGTCCTCTTCGCGCGACGCTCGACGATTGCGGCTGCGCCGTACGTACTTGGCGCCGCCATGGTCGTTGCGGTCGACATCCTTGCCATCGAAGGCTTACCGCACGCGGAGCCGTTCAAGCCGATTCCGCAACTTGCAGCGATTATCGAGGCGCAGCGCAAGCCGGGCGACATCGTGGCGATTCAAAGCTTTCGTGGCGCGAACGCGCTCGTGTTCTACACGGAGCCGCACGTCTATGCGCTCGCACCACCCGGCGCGAAGAAGAGCGACGAAGGCGTTTCCGCACGCGGCGTGATCTGCACGCACGAACGTATCTGGCTTGTCGCTCCCTTGAAGCGTCCTGCCTTCGACCCGACCTACGGGCGTTCACGGTCGCTGATCACCTCACGCGGAACCGGCGCGTTGTATTTGATCGACGGCCCGGCATGTCATGGCGATTGAGGCCGGCCGCGAGCTGTTGATTCTCGGCATCTTGCGACGCACGCCGATGTCAGCCTATGACCTCAGTCGCGCGGTCAAAATGCATGGGTCGCTCTATCGCAATCTCGGGCGCGGCAATGTCTACGCGCAGCTCAGGCAGCTCGCACTGGCTGGTTCGATCTCGGAGCGTCGTGCAAGCGCATCGCGCGGGCCGAGTACGACGAAGACCGTGTATGCGCTGACCGCGGCTGGACGGCGCCGGTTCGATGCGCTGATGACCGAGGTGATGAGTGACGTGCAGATCTCCGATGCGACGCTCGAGGTCGCGTGCGTGCTGCTCGGACAGCTCCCGCGTGACGCGGCGCGCGAACATCTTACGACGCGGCTGGACGCGATGGTGGCGCAGGAGCGGCGCCTAGAGCGGTTGTTCGGCAAGCGCGAAGAGCGCAGCGGCGCGGGCGAGCTTGCGCTCATGCATGCAATCGCGCGTCTGCGTGGCGAGATCGGATGGCTGCGCGAATCGATCGCGTTGTTGCGCGGTGGCAAGTGGCGGACCGAATGGGGCGTCAACGACGATGCTACCGGCCGAGGGCGCCGTTTGCCGTAACGTGCCAGACCAGCAGAACGACGAGCGTCGCGAGGATCCCGATATGCCACGCGCGCAACCGCCGGCGGTAGCCACCCGGATCTTGGAGGCTCGCACCCACGAACGTCTGCGCGCCGAGCGCGAAGAGTGCAGCCGTCGCCGCCCATACGCCGCCCGAATCTGCGCCGCGCATCGAGCCCATCGCGAAGTACACGTGCAACACGGCGAGCACGAGCGCGGCATAGCCAAGGACGTAGTGCGGGCGCATGCGGAGCACGAGCGACGGCGTGTTGCGCAGCCGGCGTAGCGTAACTGCGACGATCGCTGCTGCGATCACGAGCGCGATTGCGAGCCAGCCCGCGACGCTGCTCCCAAGGGCAGAGACCATTCTACTTCACGGTTACGTATGGGGTGACGACGACGATCTTGGTCGCGTCGGCTGCGCGCGGCTTCGTTGCGACGGCGTAGACGTAGAGCACGGCTCCGGAATGCACGTCGTCGGCCGAGCCCATTACGAAGGCGGTCTCTTGCGGCGCATAGATCGCGATCGTGCTCTTGGTCAGCGTATACGAGCGAGTCGTTGATGCGATTGAGCACGTGCCCGTCGATCGTGTGGCGGGAAAAGTTGTCGACGCGCACGACGAGATTGAGTTTTTCGCCGGCCTGCGCGCGCGCAAGCGCGGCATCGGTCATGGCGGCCGGGGGCGCCATCATTTGCGCGAGGAGCAGCGCCGATTCCGATCAGGACTTTCATGTCATTAGCCTACGCGCTGCGCGGCCGCGCGCAAAAGCCGGCTCGATGACGATATTGCTCCAGCTTGGAGTAATCTGGCGGAAAAGCCGGGAGCACTTGCGATACCCAAACGCGCATTCTGGAGGCATGTGGCTCACGCGCGCCGCCCTCGCGCATCCAATCGCCGTCACGTTGTTCTATCTCGCGATCGCGCTACTCGGCTGGGTCGCGCTTGCGAGCATGGGGCGCGGACTCTTGCCGAACGTCGAGATCCCAAGTATCGCCGTGACTGCGACGTATCCGGGCGCTGCCCCGCGCGAGATGGAGCAGCTCGTCGTCAAGCCGATCGAAGATGCGCTCGATGCCGTGCCCAACATCGAACGGGTGACCGCGTCCTCGCAGAACGGCTTCGCGCAAATCGTCGCGCAGTTTCGCTTCGGGGTCGACGTGCGCGAAGCGCAGAGCGATGTGCAACAGGCGGTCGACGCCGCACGTGCTAACATGCCCGCGGATCTCTTGCCGCCGATCGTGGTACGCGATGACCCGACGCAGATTCCGGTGATCGAGTTCGCGGTGTCGTCGGCGGTCTACGATCGGGCGAAACTCGCGGCGTTTTGGATCGTGAGATCTTACCGGCACTGCGCGCCGCGCCGGGTGTTGGCGTCGTGCGCGTGGGCGGTGAGTGGCAACGCGTGTTTATCGTTGCACCGCGGCGCGCGGCGCTCGCGGCCCTCGGTGCAACGGATCTAGACGTGCTGCGTGCGATGACAAGCGCGAGCGACGTTTTCCGGGCGGGTTCGAACGGGGCGGCGGGACGCAGTCGAGCGTCGGCGTGCGTGCCGATGCGACTTCCGCTACGGACCTGGCGACGATTCCCGTCTCGATCGGTTCCGGCAAGCACCGTCTATGCCGGCGATCTCGCTCGTATTTCTGACGGCTTCTACGATCCGGCCACGATCGCAAGCTACGACGGCAACGATGCGGTCATCTTGCTCGTCACCCGCGCCGCCGGCGCCGATACGATGCGCACGATCGCGGCCGTTCGCAAGGTACAGCGCCGCGTTGCGCGTGCGCGATCCGTTGGTGCGCATCGCTCGAGGTGCACAGCGACGCCGCATTCGCCGACGCGGCAATCGCCGGCGTGCAGCGCACGCTCTTCGAAGGCGTCGTGTTGACCGCGCTTACGATGCTGCTCTTCCTGCACGCCTGGCGCAACGCTGCCGTCGCCGCCCTCGCGATCCCAGCCTCACTCCTGGCGTGCTGTATCGTCATGTGGGCGCTCGGCTTCTCGATCAACGTGCTCTCGCTCATGGGACTCTCGATCACGATCGGTATTCTGGTCGACGACTCGATCGTGATCATCGAGGCGATTGCGCGAGCACGCGCGCGGGGCTTGGAGGGTGATGCCGCGGCACTGGCCGGGCGCGGCGAACTCGGACCGGCCGCGATCGCGATCACGCTCGTCGATGTCGTGGTCTTCGCACCGATCGCGTTGATCGGTGGAATCGTCGGCGAGTTCATGCGCCAGTTTGCCGCGGTGGTCGTGATCTCGACCGCGTTTTCACTGCTCGTTTCGTTTACGCTGACGCCATTGCTCTGTGCGCGTTGGGCGAGCATGCAGCGTCAACCGCGGCGGCTTCCGTGGACGCTGCGCACGCCCGATTTCAACGGCGATTGCGCGCGCGTATCATGAGGTGCTCGACGGCTTTGCGCGAGGTGAAGCGCGCAGTAGAGCGCGTGTACGTGGAAGCGTTGTTGCCGTTCACGTGGCGCTATCGGCGTGCGGTGCTTGCCGCCGGGCTTGCGATCTGTGTTCTCGCGTTTGCGCCGCTCGGGCTCGGTCTCGTACCGACCGAGTTTTCGCCGCCGACCGATCGCGGCACGCTCACGTTGACGCTTGCGCGAGCCCTCGGGCACGTCACTCGAACGCACCGACGCCGATGCGCGCCGCTTTGCGAATCATCTCCTTGGCGATGCGCGCGTGCGCGATGCAATGACCACGGCCGGCATCGCCTTCGATGGCACGCAGGATGTGTTCGCAAGCAATCTTGCGGAGGTAACGCTCGAACTAGCCGATCCTGCATCCGACGGCTCGGGCGTCGAGGCGGCTGGGCGCGCCCTCGATGGAATTGTGCCGGGGGCCGCGATCGAGCGAGCGGGCCGCGGTATGGGCGGTACGCGCACCGGTCGCGTACCGTATTGCCGGCGACTCCGCGCAGCTGCCGCAGGCCGCGCGCAACGTCAGCGCGCTGCTGGAATCGGATCCGTTGCTCGCCGATGTGCGACGCAGCGACGTTGGCGTCGCGCCGCATCTCGAACTGCGCGTCAACGAAGAGCGGGCACGGCAGCTCGGTGTTACTGCCGATGATGCGGCGCAAACGGCCCGAATGGCGACCGGCGGCGAACTCGCAACGCGCACGCGCACGCGCGATGGTCTCGTCGACGTGCTCGTTCGCGATGACGCATTGCGCCACGGCGGTCGCGATGCGTCTAGCCGCAATCGACGTGCGCGCCGGTTCGGGGATGCTCGTCCCACTTACCGCATTGCTCGACGAACGGATCGCTGATGAACCGTTGGTGCTCGAACGCGAGGACCGCGCGGCGATCGTCACGGTGAGCGCGAATCCGCGCGACGGCGTTGCGGTCGGCACGGCGGTCGCGCCGATCGCGCGCAAGGTTGCGTCGGTGCTCCCGCCGAACACGCGCATCGAACCGCGTGGTGATTTAGAGCAACTCGCGCAAACGATGCTTGCGATTCTCGAAACGCTGGGCCTTTCGATGTTGCTCGTCTATGCGATTCTCGCGGTGCTCTATCGCAGCTACCGCGTGCCGCTGATCGTGATGCTCACGGTGCCGTTTGCAACCGTCGGCGCGTTCGGCTTACTCGCACTCGTGCGCTCGCAGAGCTTGAATCTCTATTCGATGCTCGGCATCGTGATGCTGGTTGGCCTCGTAGCAAAGAACGGCATTTTGCTCGTCGATTTCGCCGAGCGTGCATTGCGCGAAGGCGCCACGGCGTTCGATGCGGCGGCACAGGCTGCGCAGCGGCGGTTCCGTCCGATTGTGATGACGACGTGCGCGATGATCTTCGGCATGTTGCCGCTTGCGCTTGGCGATTCGGCGGGTGCCGAGTACCGTAAGGCACTCGGCACCGTCGTGATCGGTGGTCTGCTCAGTTCACTCGTGCTCACGCTCGTCGTGCTGCCCGTGGTCTACGGGTTGCTGCGGGGCGCTCGCAACCGGGACTATTTGATCCGCGATGCGTCGACCGCGGAGGCGCTATTGCCCGCGAGCCCACCCCGAATGTAAGTAATGACCGCGGCGATATCCGACTTCGAGAGCGTGCCTTTCCAGGCTGGCATCGGCGCGCCGTAGGTTTGCCCCATGATCGTCTGCCCTTTGAGCCCGTTAGAGACGACCTTGATCACGGCATTCGGATCGCCGGTGACAAACGGATTGCCCGCGAGTGGCGGCGCCACGCCTGGTGCGCCTTGGCCGGCCGTACCGTGGCAACTCGAACAGTTCGTAGCGAACACTTTCGCGCCAGCAGCAAGCGCGGGATTCGCTGCGCTGCCGCTGGTTGACGTGGCGGTTTCGGCTTGCGCTGCCGCGGCGAGCACTTGCGCCTGAGGAAGTGAGGGAGGTCCGGCAGCCTCCTTGGCTTGGATGCCGACTTGCGCGTAGATCGAGAGTGCAACGATCGCAACGACAGTGAAAAACGTTGACCACAGGATCGTGCCGCGCGATGCAAACGAGCGCGTCGTGCTGCGATCGAGCCACGGTAGTAGCAGCACGATCAGCAATCCGATCGTCGGAATGACAATCGCGGCGAGCATTTCTACTCCCGGCGAATTGGCTATCGACGCAAGGAACGGGATCTGGCTGAAGAGCCACGGCACAAAGTTCAGCAGCCCGAACAAGAAAAGGAAGTACCACGCTGGATACGGCTGAAACGCCGCATTTGTCGGGTCGGCTTTCTGATCGAGATACGGCGGTGCAATGATTGCCAACGCCAAGATGATGATGAACACGAAGAATGACGCGGCGCCATCCATGAACATCTGATCCGGCCAGAAGCGTCCCGACTTCAGCTTGCGCGGGTCGTCGACGACGGGACCGGCCGAGCCGTTATGGCGGAAGATCGTGAGATGCGCTGCGACCAGCGCAACGAGTGCTGCCGGCATCAACCATACGTGCAGTCCGAAGAACCGGTTGATGGTGTTGGTACCCATCACGTTGCCGCCCTGCGCGATTGCTTGCAGCAGAGCGCCGCCCGGCGGCAAGCCGGCGATATTCAGCGAGACTTGCGAGGCGAAATACGCATCCATATCCCAGGGCAAGAGATAGCCGGTAAGGCCGAGCACGAGCGTGACTAGCAGCAGCAGCACGCCGACAATCCACTGCAGTTCGCGCGGCGACTTATACGCGCCCCACACCAGAACTTGCAGCAAGTGCAAGAAGACGAGCGCAATCATCGCCGATGCGCCCCAATAGTGGATTGAGAGCAGCGCGTGTGTCCACGGATTTTGATAGATCGCGACCGTCGATTCCCACGCCGTCGCAGCCGACGGTGCGTAGAAAAACGTGAGAAAGATGCCGGTCGTGATCTGCAGGATCATCGCGAACAGCGTCGCGCTGCCGAAGACATACCAATAACTTGCGCCACCCGGAACGTCTTCCGTGAGGAATTCCTTCGTTAGCGAAACGAAGCCGGTGCGCGACTCGAGCCAGTTGAGCATCGCTCTACGAATCCTTCCTTACGAGGTATACGAAATGATCACGCGATCGGGCACGCCCGATTCATAGCGGATCCACATGATGTTGGCGACGCCGCTCTGCTCTTTGAGCGGTAGCGGATCCATGCCGCGCGGGGCCGGACCGGCGACGTGCTCACCGCTGAATTCGAACTGCGAGCCGTGGCACGGGCACTGGAAGCGTGTTGCACTGTCGTTCCACACCGGGCGGCAGCCGAGGTGCGGACAAATCGGACTGAGGATCACGAAGTTCATGGTGACGAGATCGTACGAGCCGTCAAAGTACGGCAGCGTGCCGCTTTTGGGCAGATCGGTGCGCGCCGAATCGAACTTTTGTTTGTCGGTCTTGATGCCCCAGACGTACTCGCCCGACGATTGCTCGGGTAGATACGAGTCTTTCGCTTTGAGTTGAAACTCGAGCTTGACCGGTTTACTCGTCGCGGCTTGCAACGATGCATATTCATCGGCCGTAAGCGGCGCCCACGTGCCCTTGTTGCCGCCGGCCTCGGGGATCAGCGAGCCGACAATCGGAATCGCGAGCCCAAGCCCAACGATACCGCCGATTGCAAGCGTGGCCTTCGCCATGAACCCGCGGCGAGTGATCTCGTCGGCGGTCCCAGGATCGTCGTAGGCGCTATAAATCTTACTGGACACGTACACACTCCGGAAAAGCACAAGTCAGTGGCTAGCCCGCTAGCCCACTTCCCAAGGATTGTACGGCCGCCCTCCACTCTGATGCTATCGGGAAAGTCAACCGATCGGGAGACCCGTCGCTTTGGCGACCGCCTCGAGCTTTTCCGGGTTCCGTGTAACATAGATCGCCGAAATTTTCTCGCCGCGGGTTTCCAGCGCCCAAAGGCCATCGAGCGCGCCGCTGCGGTCCAATAAAAGGAAGCCCACGAGGCCATTGATCGTAGCAGGACGCACCTCGGCATTGGCGACGCCCTTGCGCGTGACACCGTTGAGGAAGCGTGCCACATGATCGGCGCCATGCAGTGGATTGATCGCCGCCGGCTTTTTGCCACCGCCATCGGCGAGAAGCTTGACGTCGTCAGTGAGAATCGCCGTGATCCGGCCCACATCGCCGGAGAGGACTGCGCTGGTAAAGCGCGCGCGCAATTCGTCAGCCGCCGGCGGTGGGGCAGTGCGGCGCGGCGCGTTCTCGTGAATCGCGCGGCGTGCGCGCGATGCTAACCGGCGTACACTTTCTTCGCTGCGCTCGAGTGTCGCTGCAATCTCCGCGAACGGCACATCGAGCGCGTCGTGCAGCAGAAACGCCGCGCGCTCGAGCGGAGAGAGCCGCTCAAGCGCGAGTAAAAATGCAAACGAAACATCTTCGGCGACCGTAATGACGTGCTCTGGTGCCATGGTTTCGTCGACGATAATCGGTTCGGGCAACCACGGTCCGACGTAGTCCTCGCGCGAACGTTTTTGCGCACGCAGCCGATCGAGAGCGAGATGCGTCACGGTCGCGCGCAAGAATGCGTGCGGATCGCGTACGTTGTCGCGTTTGGCACGATGCCAGCGCACGAACGCATCTTGGACGACGTCTTCGGCGTCGCTCATCGTACCCAGCATGTGATAGGCATGCCGCACGAGCGGCGCGCGCTCACGCTCAAAGAGCGTTCCCGTGTCGATCATACGGGCGCGGGCACGACCTCCGCCGTTCCGACCCGGATGCGTTGGCACGCGTGTGCGGCGCCGAGCGCATATTTGAAGGCCGGATAGAATCCCGCGACCGCGATCCCGTAGCACATCGCAATCAAGGCGCGCTTGCCGAAACGCTTCACCACGGCCTCACGTGCGGGAATGTCCCAGCCGTCGCGCGCGAGCGCCGCACGCGCAAAGTCGTAGGCAACGCGCACGTCCTCGGACATCGCGTCGCGGTCTTGCGTGAGCACCGCAGCGATCTGTTCGGGCGGCATGCCGGCGCGTTCGGCCATCTTCACACCGAGTTGCAGGCACGGCCCGCAGTCGCCGGCGCGACCTGCGACCAGCGACGCGGCAAAAAGTGCGTCGCGCGGACAATCGCCGCGATACGCGGAGACTTTCTGCAGTGCCATGATCGGCTTGAGCGCTTCGAAGCCGCCCGCGTCGAGCACCTCCCGCATGTAGTCGACGTTATAGCCCCACTCCCGCTCGAACTTATCCAGCCATTTTCGGAAAAACCACTTGATCATTGGTGAATCTCCTCCGCTCCCTGGACGCCATCAGACTAGCAGACGTGACGCCGTGGCGATGCTGGGACTATACTTCTCACATGCCCCGGCCGGTCGTCATAGCGCTGCTCGTAGCAACCGTGCTCGTCTTCACCGCCGTAGCCCCGGCGGGGCGCTTGGCTGCGGGGGTCGTCATTCTCGATCCGGATGCATCGCCGCAAGGCCGAGCAATGCAGGCGCAGCTCGCTCATGCCGGCTACGCAACGCTGCTCGTAACCAGCGATCCCGTAGGCGCAGCAGCGACGCTACGTCAGCGGCCCGGCGTGCGCGCGGATGACATCGCGCTCATCGGCTACGGTAGCGGAGCATCCAGCGTGCTTGCGACGATCGTCGAACCGTATGCGCTCGAGGTTGCGCATCCGCCGCTCTTTCGCTCCGCTATTGCGTTCGGTCCGGATTGCGCGCGCCGCTACGGCGATTGGACTGGATCGCTGCCGGTCCACGCGTCGGGCACCGCCGGTGCGCCGCATGGCGGCGCAGCGGCGCCCGGACTCTATCGCAGCGCGACGCCGCTGCTGATCGTTGGCGGCCAAGGCCCATGTCGCGAGTTGGCACTTTATTCTAATGCGCACGAATACTTCGTGGCCTATGCGAGCAACGTTTTCTTTGACCCGGTCGCGGTGTTTATTGCAGAGAATGCGCAATATTCCGTCGTCACGTTTCCATCGTCGCAAAACGGCACGAAGCTGACCGGTGAGTTGACCGTCCCCGATGTCGCAGTGCCGGTTCCGGTCGTCATCATATCGCCCGGAACGGCTGGGATCGAGGGTTTCGGGTTTTGGGAACGGTGGTGGGCGCAACGCCTGCGCGGTCTCGGCTACGCGTCGCTCATCGTTGATAGTTATATGTCGCGCCACTCATCGTGGAAGAATCATTGGCGGATCGACGCGCGCACCGTAAAGTCGCGTGATCTCCTCGACGCGCGGACATATCTTGCGGCGCAACCGTTCGCGCGTGCCAATTCGATCGGACTGCTCGGGCGTTCGAGCGGGGGTACGGCGATTCTCGCCGCGATCGTGGACAAACCGCATGCGCCGTTTGCCGTCGCGGTCGCCGATTACGGCTATTGTCAGCTCAGCTACGGCGCGTGGCCAGGTGGAACGCCGGCGCCGAGGGCTTCGATTGCGTATCGGACGAGCGTTCCGTTATTGATTCAAGTTGGTGCAAACGACACGACGGTGTCCCCGCCGGCGTGTAAGGCGCTCGTTGCGAGCGCGCGCGATGCCGGGGTGGATATCGATCTCGTCGTGTACCCAGGGGTCGGCCATCGTTTCGATGCCGGCGTCGTCGAAACGCCTCCCGCGACCGTGCAAGCGTCAGTCGATCGTATCACGTCGTTCATCGAAGCGCACCTGCGGCGCTAGACTTTATATGAGTGCAGGCCGCTGATCCAGATGTTCACGCCGAGGTAGGTGAAGATCACGACGGCGAAGCCAATGACGCTGACCCAATTCGTGCCCAGTCCGCGCCAGTTGTTGCGCGTGTGCAAGTGCATGTAGGCCAAATATACGATCCACGTTGCTAGCGCGGCAGTTTCCTTGGGGTCCCACTGCCAATAGGCGCCCCACGCTTCTTTTGCCCACGCGGCCCCGGTGATGATGCCGATCGTGATCAGCGGCAAGCCGATCGCAACCGCGCGATAGACGATCACATCGAGTTGCGCGAGTGACGGCAACGACTGCAGCCAGCTGGCCGTCGAATCACCACCCTGCGCCGCAACGGCGAGCGCGGGCGTGTCGCCGCGCACCTGCATCGTCATGCCCGTACCGGCCAGCGCAACCGTCTTCACGCGTTTTGCGATGTTCGCCTCGGCATAATATTTGATCAGATAGATCACCGAGAAGACGAACGCGACCAAGAACGCGGCGTATGACGACACCACGATTGGCACGTGAATTTTCGCCCAATACGACTGGAGCGACGGAACCGCCGGCATCGTCCCTTCGTTCCACGTGACCCCGTAGGCAAGTGCGATTGCTGCAATGGCGAGCACGAAGCCGCCGGCGTACCACGCGTTGTAGCGCCACGCCATGACGAGGAAGATCGCAACTGACATCGCCGCAAAAAGCGAGAGCGAGCCGTACAGATTGAGCAGCGGCCAGATGCCGGTCAATTCCCAACGCACGAAGAGTTGTGCGAACTGCGCGACGCAACCGACGATTGCAAGCGGCACGCCGAGGTTGCGCAACCACGCTTCACGCGAGAAGAAATACGCAAACAGTGCGAGCGCGCCGAAGATGTAGCACGCGATAGCGACGATCAAGAGCAGTTCGTCGGCCTGCAGGTGTCCGTTCATGATGCCTCCGCCGAGAATTCGGAGACGAGCCCACCGAACTGCGTTTCAAACATGTCGTATCCTTTGACGGTCGTTGCCGCCATACCAACCGTCCAGCGGCCGTCCGGCGCGGGATCGATCCGCGTGTATAGCCGTGCTGGTAAGAAATAAAATGAGATCAGGAGTCCCGCAACGAGCACAAGCGCGCCGATCCCGACCAGCGGCACACCCGGATCGTACCGGTATTGAAAACCGCTGTACAAAAGATAGGTATTCGGCACGATTTTCCAGCCGCCGCCCAAATCGACCCAGCTATGTAGCGGCACGATAGCGCTTCCGCCTTGCACACCGCTCTCGGAGACCGTCATGATTACCGACGGGTCGTTCACGCGCGGATCGGCCGAGGGCATGCCGCTTTGCCGATCGACCGTCGGCACGAACCGGTCGTAGGTCACGTTCAGACGCGTGCCGGGAATGTCGAAGTTGTCTCCTTCGAGCACAACGCGTTGCGAAAGTGCCGGCACGTCCTTGCCGTCGTGTGTCACCTTGAAGCGCATGGCGAAGCCGTAGCTCGCTTGATAGTACAGCGTTTGATCGACGTCGATCGGGTGATTGACGCGCACCGTCATCGCTTTGGGGACGCCGTCGTTGCCGGTCACCGTGACGTGCGAGACGTAGTCGGTCGGTTGATAGACCAGCCCGCCCTTGGTAAGTACCGGTGTGATCGTGTACGCGAAGTTGTCGAGTCGCAGGATCGCTTTGGTTTGCGGAATCTCGGCCGACTGTCCGGTGACCACGATCGTATCGCCGGAGAATCCGCGCGCCCAGTACAGCGTCGTTCCCGCCGCGATGATCACGAAGCCGATGTGCGCCACGAGCACGCCGCGGCGCGCCCAGTTGTACTTGTCGGCGAAGGTCCACTCGGTGCCGTCAAACTCGCGTTTGCGCAGCTGCCAGCCACGCGAGCGAAAGAACGCTTCGACGCGTTCGCGCACGCTGCGCTCGTCACCGGTCAATTCAAAACTCGCGTGCAAGGGAATTTTGTCGATCTTCACCGCCCGCAGCGGTGGAAGTCGCGCCGGAATCACGCGCTTGAACGTACAGACCGTTAATGAAGTAAGTATGAGTCCGATGATCCCGACGTACCACGGCGAGTGATAGATGTTGTCGAAGCTTAAGCGCAGGATTGCGCGCGCGATCGGGGCCGGATAACTGCCGAAGTAAATGCCCGGGTCTTTACCCTGGTCGACGAGTACGCCGATCAGGGTCAAGATGCCCCATACCACGAAGAGGCTGACCGCGAAGAGCACGCTGCCAAACGTGCGCACGAAGTCGGTGTAGTAGTTATCTAATTTCTGGACCACGATGATTCGAAGATACGGATGATCCAGATAGAAACCTCATACAAAACATACATTGGGAGCGCAAGCAGGGCCATGGTCAGCGGATTACCGTCAGGAGCGGCGATGCCGCTCGCAACGACCATCGCAAAGAATGCGTGGCGGCGGTACTTTCCAAGCCATGCGCCGTTGATGATACCCAGGCGCGCGAGGCCGATCAAAATGATCGGCAGTTGAAAGATAATTGCGAAGAGCGCGAGCAAGATAAGAACGAAATTGATCGTCTCCCCCACACCAAACGTCGGCGTCGCGACGGCATTTGTGATGCCGATGAGCGCCGCGACGACACGCGGAATCACGACGAAATGCGCAAATGCAAGTCCGGTCGCCGCAAGCAGCAACGACGGAATGATGAAGCTATAGACCATACGCCGCGTGCGCGGGTGAACTGCCGGAACCACGAACATCCACGCCTGATAGAACAAGACCGGAAGGCCGAGCACGATGCCGCCGACGAGCGAAAATTTGAACTCGGTGAAGATGACGTCAGCGGGACCGAACGCGTGCAGCTCTATGCCGTGAAAGTAGGATTTGACCATCCACGTGATCGCGAATTGCGAAGGCCAGAAAAGGACGACCGCAATGCCCACCACACTTGCAATCGAGATCAATAGACGCGTACGGAGCTCCCGTAGGTGCTCCGTAAACGGCATCTCTTTTTGATCCCAGGCGGTCTCCCCGGTTTCCGGAGGCCGCGTCTCGAGCTGCATTAGGCCGGTGGCGACCCTTTATCCGCGGTCGTGGCGGCTGCGTGCTCTTCGGCACCCTGCGTCTCGAGTCGTGCGCGCGCTTCTTCGCGTGCCTTCGCAGTTGCCTCGTCGGCCTCGATCTGGCCCATCATGAATTCTTTCTTGGCCTGGCCGGCACTGCGAGCGAGCTTGGGCAGCTTATCCGCGCCGAACAGGATCGCGCCGACGACAAGGATACCGATGATGATCGGTGCGTCGATGATCGCGAGGAGGGGGTGAAGCATGGTGTTCCTTTCCTATACGGCGGCGAGCGCGTCGGCCAGCCGCGTCAACTCTTCCTTCGCCGGGGTCGCGGGCAAAGGCTCTAGCGCGGCTTTGGCACGCATGACGTACCGGGCGATCTCGGCCTGCGTCTGCTCGAGGCCGCCTTCTCGCGCGAGGGCGGCCACGAGTTCCGGGATGCCGTCATGCTCGGATCCGCCGTAAAAACGTGTGACCCGATCGAAAAATTCCCGATTCCCGCCGCGCAGTGCCAGGACCAACGGGACCGTAACCTTGCGCTCGCGCAGATCGTTTCCGACCGGCTTTCCGAGCGAGCGTTCGTCCGCGGTCATGTCGAGCAGGTCGTCATTCATTTGAAACGCGATGCCGTACGCATCGCCGAATCCACGCAACGCTGCAATCGTGGACACATCGCCGCCGCCCATGATCGCACCGCACGCTGCCGACGCTTCAAAGAGCGACGCCGTCTTCTTGCGCGCGATCTCCACATAGTCGTCGAGTGGAAGTTCGAGGTTGCCCAGCGCTTGCAGTTGCAACACCTCGCCGTCGCAGATATCGGCCAGCGTTGCTGAAAGAATGTTCGGCACCGGATGCGGATAGTTCGCGGTGACGTTCTTGAAGATCCACGCGAAGAGGTAGTCGCCCGCCAGCACCGAGACGCGATTGCCGAAGTCAACGGCCGTTGCGTTGACGCCGCGCCGCGTCTGCGCGTTGTCGACGACGTCATCGTGGATCAGCGTCGCGACGTGAATCAACTCCATATAGGCAGCAAGGTGCAGATGTTGCGCCGGATCGTCACCGCAGGCCGAAGCAGCCAGCAACGTCAAGCGCGGCCGCAAGCGCTTACCTCCCGCGGCGAGCATGCGCCGCACCGCCTCGGTGATAATCGGATTGTCGGTCGAGAACGTCGCGCGGAAAAACGTTTCTACCAGTTCGTACAGATTCGGCTCGTCGTTGCGCAAGGTGCTCGCCATCAGCGTTTCGTTCCGTAGTGAATCGCGATCGACCCGCCCATCAGCGGCACGTATCCGGCATCGGCAAAACCGGCGCGCGTAAAGCGTTCGCGCAAGTCACCGGCATTGGGATGATTGGTGAGCGAGTTCGGCAGATACGTGTAGGCTTGACGCGAACCGCCGACCAGTCCGCCGATCCACGGCACGACATTATAAAAGTAGAGGTCGAAGAAACGTTTGAACAACCGATTCGGTGCTTTGCTCACGTCGAGGTTCACAAAGCGCGCGCCGGGCTTGAGGACGCGGAGAATCTCGCGTAATACATGGTCGATGTCGACCACGTTGCGCAAACTGAAGCCCATCGTTGCGCCATCGAAGCTCCCGTCTTCAAACGGAAGCGCCATGACATCACCTTCAAGGAACGTAGCATCGCCGCGCGACTCGCGTTGTGCGCGCGCGCGCGCACCAACGAGCATGGGCGCGCAGAAATCGATGCCGGCGACGTGGAGCGATGGGTCGATGCGCAACAGATGGAAGACGACGTCACCGGTTCCACAGCACAGATCGAGGATACGTCCGCCGTGTGCCGGGGCGAGCAGTGCAATTGCGCGTTTGCGCCAGCCTTCATCCATGCCCGCGGTGAGCACACGATTGGCGACGTCGTAGCGCGGAGCGATCCGCGCGAACATCTCGCGAACGTACGCGCCTTTGTCCGAGGAGGGAGGAACGGGTACCCGGGTTGCCATGCGAAGTCAGCCACTTCTCCTCTAGCTATGACCCACCTTCGTCGTGAAGGTGGCGCTGATGATCACACTCAGTTCGACAAGCGAGCTGCTTGCCGCGTTCCACGGCGCGCACGACGTCTCGCTCATGGCATACACGTTGCCCGCCGGATCGGTGCTCGACGGCCTCACGGCCGCTGCAAAAGCCGGTGCGCACGTGCGTGTGCGCCTCGAGGGCTACATTTATAAGGATGATGGAGGCGTCGGCGCCGCCAACGCGGCCACGATTGCGCAGCTGCGTGCTGCGGGAGCCGACGCGCAACTCGTCCATCCCGACAAGAACGCCTCCGATGCGATGCTGCATTGCAAAGCCGCATTGATCGACGGGACGCTGTTTCTCGACGATCGGAACTGGCCCGACGACGGCGCCGATACAATCGTTCGTGACGACTTTCCGAGCGATGCGCAGATCGTCGCGGATGCTGCCGGTGGCAAAGAGGATCCGCCAACCCCATTCTTCTCTGTTGCAAAGCGCGAGTCGCTGGCCTCGGAGGCACGATTGCTGCACGAAGCGCACGGCGAGTCCGATGTGATCGTCGAGAGTGAATCGTTCGGCGCAAACAATCGCGTCTACGACGCGATTGATGGTGCCGCGCGTGCCGGCGCCCACGTGCGCTTGCTGGTTAATGCGCGCGACCTGCAGGGCAACACAAACGAACAGGGTGCGCTCAAGAAGTTAGCCGCCGACGGGGTCGGCGTACGCGTTTGCGATGCAGATGAGAAACTTGCCCTCGTCGACGGTACGCGCGGGTGGATCGGTTCAACCAATGCGACGGTCGCATTCGACCATCCCGATCAATTCGATTGGGGCGCGCGCACCGACGCGCCCGCAATCGTGTCACATCTACGGGATGTTTTTGAACAACGCTGGTCTACTGCGCAACCTATGGTCGCGTAGCGTGGGGCTTCATGATCTCGCCGAGCATATCGGTCGTGCTTGGGATGCGCTCGAGGTGCGGATAGCGCGGACCATCGTGATAGTCGATGGTCACCGTGTTGAACCAGCCGTCCTGTGATACGACCATCGTAATCGACGGTCCACCGTTTTCTGCACGCTTCAAGGCATATGCCAAGACGTCAGGGTCGAAGGCTTGACCGTTGACGGCTGCGATCGTTTCCCCGACGGCGAGTCCGGCTTTCCAGGACGGCGAGTTCTCGCGCACGTCGTTGACGCGACCGCTGCGCGAGTTGATTTGCGTGCCGATCGAATACCAGGCATTGATCGAGTGGCGCAGGGTTTCGCCCGCGCGGATGAACGCGTTGGGTTTGTCGGTGTAGACGAAGCGCCAACCCGAGCGTTCGATCTCGTCGGCCGGCGGATGCATGGCAACCGCGTACACGTATTTGTCGAAGAAGCCATGCCAATCGTAGGGTTGGACCTCGTTAAGCGTCGCTTCGATCTCGGCGCGATCGTAGGTCTTCAGGATCGGCCCCGTCACTGACGGTTCGGTGTACTTGTGCAAGAACGTGTCGAGCGACTTTGTCTCGTGCGACTGCTCGCGAATGATCGTATCGACGTCGAGCCAGAGGAGCTCGCCCTCGGTGTAGAAATCGCTCGCGTTGCGCCGAATTGCGTGATAGTCGCCGCGTGCCTCGAAGAAATACGGCGCACCGGCGGTGAGATCGATGATCGGCGTAGTGTCGCGGCCCGTCTCCGTGTCCATCTCCGCGTAGGTCGCCGCGAGGTGCTCCGGATAGTCTTTGTAGTCGACAATGCCGGCGCGGAACGCAAGCAACTGACCAAGGTACTCGTTCATACCCTCGTAGACCCAGAGCAGATCGGTCTGTTGCGGCACTTGGAAGTTCGGCGTCGCGAGATCGGCTGGGCGACGATACTTGCCGTTCCAGGAGTGTGAGATCTCGTGCGTTACCAAATCCCCGCCTAGAAGCGCCTCTTGCGGGTTGGTCAGGAAGTCGTCGGGAGCACGATCGTCGCTTGACTGATGATGCTCGATGCCTTGGAAGCCGATCTCGTCGCTCAAGGTGAGCAGCGCGTGATAGTCATCGAAGTGCCGCGATCCATAGAGCGCAAACGTTTCGGCCGGGACGCGCTTGTACGCGTCGACCATCTTATCGGGAACCTCGAGATCTTGCGGGCGCGCGGCAAAGGCGTCGAGTTCGACGTACGAGCCGTCGCCTTGCCAGAGCATCCACTTCTTCACGTATTGTCCCATGTCGAGCGGTGAGTCGATGAACATGTTTAGTGGCGTCACCGCGAAGGTCACGACGTTGCCGGCGCGTTGCGGATCGCGCAACGCCGTCCCGAATTCCCAACCGCCCGGCACGGTGATCGACGGTTTGACGTAGTACTCGTGCGAGTCGATGCCGGCCTGATACAGAATGTAGCGGTTCCAGTTAATGATCGTCACGTTATGGGTCGACATGATGTCACCCGGCGCATCCATCAGGACGGTGAACGTCACGTCGAGCGACGATACGCCTACGGGAACGTCAACGTGAAATGCGTAGAGGTCCACGGTATCGCGCCGCCAGTCGAGCGACACGCCGTTGGCCTTGACGCGAATCGAGGTGAGGTTGTTCAGCGGGCCGGTCGGTCCGTGTTCGCCGGGAATCCATTTGGGATAAACCAGCGTCATCGCGCCAGGCTTCGCAGGAACCGCCTCATGCACGTAAGCGATACCGCGCGCCGCCAGCGACGCGTCGACGTGCAAAACGAGCGGCGACGCTTGCGTCGCAAACGGCGTTGCCGCCGTAAACGGAAGTATCACCCCTAACAGGGCGAGTAGAAAGTGCATCCGGCTCCTCAGGTAGCTATTCTGTTTTCAGTGAGAATAAATTTCGCGCGTTCGCGTCGGTCGCAGAAACAACCTCGTCGATGCCGCAGTCGAGCACCTCTGCAAGGCGCGCCGCGGTGAGTGCAACATACGCCGGCTCGTTGCGATCGCCGCGATGCGGTATCGGTGCGAGGTACGGGCAGTCGGTCTCGAGCACGAGCGCACCAAGTCCGACGGCGCGCACCGCCTCGCGCAGCGACTCCGCCGTTTTGAACGTGAGGACGCCGCCGATGCCGAGGTAGAGTCCAAACTCTTGCGTCAACGTTTTGGCTTGTGCGGCATTACCGGTAAAGCAGTGCACGACACCTCGCATCGGCGACGACCATTGTTCGCGCAGGACCTCGAGAAAATCATCGAACGCGTCGCGCTGGTGGAATATGAACGGAAAGCCGGCTTCGCGCGCGAGCTCGAGCTGTTCGCGCAATACGCGGCGCTGAACGTCGCGCGGGCTGTGATCGTAGTAGTAGTCGAGCCCCGCTTCGCCGATTGCCACCACGCGCGGATCCCGCAGAAAAGATTCAAAGATCGCCGGAATGTCGGCCGGTGCGTCCTTGGCTTCGTGCGGGTGAATACCGACCGATGAGTACAGGCGGTACTCGCGCGCAAGTTCGAGTGCGTGAAACGAGTCGGCCACGTCGCAACCGACGGTGATCATCGTCGTGACCCCAGCGGTACGCGCGCGATCGATTACCGCCGCGCGATCCTCGTCGAATTTCGCATCGTGAATATGTGCGTGTGTATCAATCATGTGAGGGTCGATGGTCCAGCATCAGGCTGACTCTAAGTTTTCCACCAAACGATTGCGGCCTTGGCGTTTGGCCTCGTAGAGGCCGCGATCGGCGCGCGCGAGGATCGTCTCGGGCGTGTCACCGACCCGCGCCGCCGCGGCGCCGATGCTGGCCGTGACCGATTCGCCGTTGCCGTAGCGCATGCCGCCGAGTGATACCGCGACGCGCAGACGCTCGCCCACGGCCAGCGCAATGTCGCGCGACGCTCCCGGCATGATGATGAGGAACTCCTCGCCGCCAACGCGCCCTGCAGTATCGCCACCACGCACCGCCGCGCGAATGATGTCGCCGATCTTGCGCAGACACTCATCGCCGGCAGCGTGGCCGAGCTGGTCGTTGATCAATTTGAAGTGGTCGATGTCCAACAGCAGTACCGCGCCGAACTCGGTGATCGAGACTTGGTTCAGCATCGTCTGCAAACGATCCATCGCGGTCGCGCGATTGACGAGACCGGTCAGGCCGTCGATGGTGGCTGCACTCTGCGTTGCGGCGATTGCGCGCATGTCGCGCAACAGCGGTGCGAGCTCGAAGGCGGCATTGGTAAACTGCTGGATCTGGTCGTTCGAGAGCGGGCGATCGTTGCGGCGGTGCACGGTCACCGCACCATGCACTTCGCCGTCGGCGAGGCTCGCGGCAAAGGCGTACGTCGTGTAGTAGTCGTCGCGCAGCGTCGTCGATGGAGCATCACCGAATTTCAGGCGCGCCAAGATGCGGCGGCCGAGTTCGTCGCCGGCGGAGCTCAAAGCCGGACCGACCGTGGTGATCACGCGCCACGAATCGGTACGCGCACTGGTCACCGAGTACACCGAGACGGTTTCGTCGAACGATGGAACGCGCAAGGTTGCGAGAATCGCATTGATTTGCGGAAGCGGATTGCGCTCACCGAGCATCGCTTGAACGGCGTCGCGTACGAGACGCAGACGGTGAAGCTCGGATTGTTGCTTGTCGATCGTGTCGCAGCAAGAACGCACAAAGGCAGACCGGCAACCAGAGCGCCATCGCGAGCGGATACTCGCCAAGTACGATTTCGTTGCGCGCGACCGTTGCCCAAATTACGCCGCCGGCGATAATGCCCCACGTCCGCGGGTCGCGGCCAAGCCGGGTCCACAAGCGCATCAGCGCGAGATGTGAAATGTATACGCCGAGGCCGGCGCCGAGATCCCGAATACGAAAGGTCACGACCGCACCGAAGACGACGGCTGCATAGACCGGCGTCTGCATTTGCGCCGCGTTGAGACCAAGCGGAAGCACGGCGAGCGCGGCGAGTATCCGCAGCACGCCATGGCGCGGCAAATCGGCGACCGGAGCCGCGTTGCGTACGACCGACGCGCACCCGAAGCCGAGTGCGAAGGCAAGCGCACACGCCGTGGGGCCGACGTTGCTGCCGAGTGCGAAGAGCGGAGCAGCAATCGGCAGATCGAGAAAGATCGCTTCGGCCGAGAGGCCCGTGCGGCGCATGCGCAATCCGCGCACTGGGAGTGCGTTTGCGGCGACGAAGGCGATTGCGGCAGCGGCCGCGAGCGTGAGTGCCCAGTCGACCTGCGTGAAAACGCGCGCGTAGAGCGTGAGCGCAACGGCGAGCCCGGCAATTGCAACGATACCGCCTCCGACGGTGATCGCGCGGCTCGGCGCGTTGCGTTCGCTCATGTTACCGGCGCGCTTTCCGGGAGTTCGATACGCGGGAAAAGCACGTCGCCAACTTTGCGTTTGCGTTCCCGGTTCGAGGCCGCCCCAATGCAACGCGCGCAACCAATCGTCGGCGATGCCCTCACGCAATCCGAGTTGCGCCCACATTTGCGCCGCGCGTTCGGGCATGAACGGATGCAGCAGCACCGCGAGCCAGCGCAGTCCTTCGCACAGGTCGTAGAGCAGCGCGTCGAGTTCGCGATCGCGTCCGTCCTTGGCAAGCATCCCACGGCTTGCGCTCGTCGATCGCGCGATTGAGCGCGGTGACCAGCTCCCAGATCGCCTCGAGCGCGCCGCGGAAGTCGAGGCGCGAAGATCAGCTCGCGCACGCGCTGCGGCAGCGGCGGAAGCGTTGCCGAACACGCGCATTCGTCGCTGCGGTGCGGCACGATGCCGTCGCGGTACTTCTGCAACATCGAGAGCGTGCGCTTGCAACAGGTTGCCGAGATCGTTGCCGAGATCGCTGTTGTGGCGTTGCGCAATCTTCTCTTCCGAGATACGAGAAGTCGCTGCCGAACGGCGCTTCACGCAAGCAAGAAATAACGCATCGAGTCGGCACCGAAGCGCTCCGCCAGCACGAATGGGTCGACCGCGTTGCCGAGGCTCTTGCCCATCTTTTGTCCGTCGACCGTGATCCAGCCGTGCGCGAAGACCAGCTCCGGCGCGGCTTCAGCCCAGCGCCCACAGCATCGCCGGCCAGATGATCGTGTGAAAGCGCGCGATCTCTTTGCCGATGAGCTGCACCTTCGCCGGCCACAACTGCGCAAAGCGTTCCTCGTCTTCGGACCAATCGATCGCCGTGATGTAGTTGAGCAGCGCATCGAACCACACGTAGATGACGCCGCCGCCGATCGCGGGATCGGAATACCCCAATCGCAAGATTGGTGCGCGAGATCGAGAGATCTTCGAGACCTTCTTCGAGCGATCGCCACCATCTCGTTGTAGACGCTGCTGCGGACGCACCCATTCCGGATTCGCCTTGAAGTAGTCGAGCAGACGGTCGCGGTATTTGGAGAGGCGGAAAAACCAATCGTCTTCGGAGATCCACTGCACTTCGCGACCGCACGTCGGGCAGCGCCCGTCGACCAGTTTCGATTCGAGCCAAAACGTCTCGTCGTCGACGCAGTACCAGCCCTCATATTTGCCAAGATAGATGTCGCCGTTTTCACGCAAGCGTTCGAAAACGCGTTGCACCTTGGTCGTGTGGCGCGGCTCGGTCGTGCGGATGAAATCGTCGTACTGCGACGTGGTAGGCGGCGAAGAGCGACTTCCAGCGCGGCGACGAGCTCGTCGCACCACGCTTGCGGTGATTTGCCGTGTTCGGCTGCGGCGTTTGCGACTTTCTGTCCGTGTTCGTCGGTGCCGGTGAGCATCCAGGCTGGACCGTGCGGCACGCGCGGTGCGCGCCAGCACGTCGGCCACGACCGTCGTGTAGGCGTGGCCGATGTGGGGGTTGCCGCGAGATGTAGTAGATCGGGGTGGTGACGTAAAACGCGCGGCTCATTTGCGGGGATGCTTGTTCGGCGAACGCCGCTGGCTGGCCCGCGTGTAGAGCTCGCGCCGAGTTCCCCGCGCCCGTCGTGGGCCAGGCGCCGCGCCACGTCGGCGACGCTCGCACCGGTTGCGAGCAGCTCGTCGATCGCGGCGTCGACGTCGCGGGGTGCTTGCTCCGCTTGCGCCGACGCGTACGGGGCGAGCACGAATGCGATCTCGCCGCGAACGGGCTGCGCGAGCGCCGCAGCAACAGCCGCAGGCGTGCCGAGCACCTGTTGTTCGAACTTCTTCGTATATTCACGCACCACGAAAACGCGTGCGTCGGGCGCGACCTCCGCCAAATCGGCCAACGTCGCCACAATGCGTTGAGGTGACTCAAACCAAATCGTGGTCACGCCGGTGCGAAGTGCGTCGGCGAATTGCTTTCGCCGCGCCGAAGCCGAGCGATGCGGAAAGCCTTCGAAGATAAAGCGACGCAACGAAAAGCCGCTCAAGACCGCGACGCCGAGCAAGGCGCTCGGCCCAGGGAGCGCGTCGATTGCGAATGTTCGCGTCGCGGGCCGCTGCGATCAGTTCGATGCCGGGATCGGAGATGCCGGGCATCCCGGCGTCGGTGACCAGCACGACGCGATGCTCGCGCGCGCGTTCGAGAATGCCGGCAGTTACCGCACCGGCATTCTGCTCGCGATAGCTCCACAGTTCTTTCGAGGCGATACCGAGCGCGCTCAGAAGCTTGCGCGCGACGCGCGTATCCTCTGCGACGATGAGGTCGGCATCGCGCAGCGTCTCAAGCGCCCGCTGCGTGACGTCGCCGAGATTTCCAAGCGGCGTCGGAACCACAAAAAGCGGCATGGGACCCTCTTCGGCGCCGAGAACCAAAATCTCGTTATGGCCATCGACGTCGAGCATCCGCCGGTCGGCGCGAAGCTCGAGCTCTATATCAGTCCCACGTGCCCGTACTGCCGTGATGCGCTAGCGTACTACGACAGGCACGGCATCGTCTACACGAAGCACGATGCGCAGAACGATCGCAAAGTGCGCGCGGCGATGTTCGCTTACACCAACAACGATCCAACCGTGCCCGCGATCGTCATCGACGGCGCATACGTGCAATCCGGTTGGGGACACCCGCCCCGCGGTTGAACCGTACACTGACTGTTCGGTCGAACAGGCATTCCTGAAGCTCCGATTTACGAGACGATTACGCTCCAGACTTGGCGCATACTCGGTGCGCGCCCGTAGAGCAACATGCCGACGCGGTAGATCTTACCTGCGAGTATCGCGATGAGGTAGAGCGCCACTAGGTTGATCGCGAGCGAGAGCGCGATTTGCCAGAGCGGCACGTTGCTGACCGCGATGCGCACGAACATGACGAATGGCGCCAGCAACGGCACGAAACTACAGATCACGACCAGCGGCGTGTCGGGTGCCGCGAGGCCGGTGATCGCGATGAGAAACGCCGCGACGATCGGCATCACCAGCGGGAACGAGATGCTGCCAAGATCTTCTGTGCGATTGATCAGTGAAGCGGCAGCCGCAAAGAGCGTGGAGAGCTGCAGAAATCCAATGATAAACCAAATCAGGAACGCGGCGATCAAGGCGGGCGTGAGCACGTCGAGCGCATTGGTAAACGACATCAACTGATCGCTCGATGCATGTCCCTGCGACGAGCTCGAACCGCCGGTGAGGAAGACCGCAGTCGCGATCCATACACGCAAGTTGAAGAAATCCCAGTGTCGCGGATGCGAGAATTTTTCCGGCGAGCAAGGCGCTCGGACTCACCGAGGCGATCAGAAGCTCGGCGATGCGACTCGTCTTCTCTTCCGCGACCGAACTCATTACGAGCTGGCTGTTCAAGATGGTCAGCAGATAGAGGAGGAAGAGCAAGGTATAGGCGATGCCCTTGGCCGCCGTCGCTTGATCGGCCGACGCGAACCTCGAGCCGACCGCTTGAATCGTTACGGGAATCGACGTGATCTTCGAGACGCCTGCGGCGTTCCGTCCCGTCGTCAGCTGGAGTTGCAACGGCAACAGGTCGCGCCGCATTTCGCTTTGCCCGACGCCTCCCGGATCGTGCGCGTACACCGTAACGTGTAATCCTGCAGCGTCGCTATGCAACTCGATCGCGGCACTTGCATGGGTGCGCTTGAGCAATGCGTCGTCGACCGGACCGCTGCTTTGCGATCCGACGATTTTGAAATCATCCGAGAGCAGCGGCTTGGCACGAGCGGTGAGGGCTGGGTCGCCGATTAGGATCGCGGTCTTGGCATTGTTGATCACTCCAGTCAAGAGCGACGGGAGCTTCAGCAGGATCATGATCGCAATGATACCGACGAACAGGCCGACGAGAAACGGACGCGACTTGATACGCCGCATGATCTCCGCGACGTAGACCGTACCGAGATCGCCAATCATGCCGCATTCTCCCCAATGGCACGCAGATAGATTTCATGCAACGAAGGCTCGATTGCTTCGAACTTCGTGATCGGCGCCGCGTCGACGAGCGTGCGCAACAACGCGCGAAGTCGGTGTTGCCGGGACTTGGTAGTCGATCGCGCCGTCGACGCGACATCGAGCGGCTTTGCGCCGTCGACACGCTCGAGCAGCGCGCGGAGCTTTCATTTGGCGGGCGCGACGCGCACGACGCGCGTCGGCCACGCGGAGCGCAGTTCGGCGAGCGTTCCATCGACGCGATTTGCGCCGCCGGCGATGATGCAGAACCGCGAGCACAGTTCTTCGAGCTGCCACATTTGATGGCTCGAGAGAATCAGTGTCGTGCCGTTGAGGCGCAGATCGTTTAGCACGGAGAGTAGCACGTCGGCGTTGACCGGATCGAGGCCAGAGAATGGTTCGTCGAGTACAAGCAACTGCGGCCCGTGCACCGCGGCGCAGGCGACTTGTACCTTTTGCTGATTGCCTTTCGAGAGTTCACCGCAGGGGCGATCGGCGTAGATCGAAAGCCCAAGCTGGTCGATCCAGCGATCGACGCGTTTGCTCAAATCGGGGTCGCGTAGCCCATGGAGCTTGCCGAAGTACGCGATCTGCTCGCGCACTTTCATTTTGCCGTAGATACCGCGTTCCTCGGGCAAGTAGCCGAAATGGCGACGGCTCCCGTCGTCGATGGCGGCGCCGTTCCATGTGACGCGGCCGGCGTCAGGAATGAGAATGCCAAGAATCATGCGCATCGTCGTTGTCTTGCCGGCGCCGTTGGGCCCGAGCAATCCGAACGTCGTCGCGTCACCGATGGTGAAGTGCACGTCGCTTACGGCGTGCACCGAACCGAAATCTTTGCGAACGTGATCAACGTTTAGCATGTCACCTTCATTGTATCTATATGTTAATACAAAATCTCGGGTTTGTGTCAAGCGCGTGGTACAAACCGGCTAAGTGCGGCCATCGCAGCCCCAGCCAGCACGAATCCCACGTAGTACGAGAGGTCGCCGAATTGCGGGTACGCGTGTGCAAATACTCCGGTAAACCAGGCTTGGTTCCAGAACGGGATCGATGCCACCACGCCGACGATCCACGCCGGCGTACCTGCCCGCCACGGCGAGACCGCGTGCGGATCGCGCCGCAGGTCGCCCGACTGCCACTGATCGACGAGCACGACGCCGGCCCACGGCGCGGCCCAATACGAGAGCAAGAGCAAGAAGTTTGTATAGAACTCGGCGGTGTGTGCCGGGTTTGCACCGCCGAGCGCCAGCACTGCACCCAGTATGCCGACGACGACTGCGGCGATCGCGCGCTTCACGCGCACGTCAAACGCCACGAGTGCAGCAAGTGCGCCGGAATAGAGATTCATGCAGTTCGCGGTGAGCGTGCCGAGCACAACGGTTACGAGCACGAGCTTCGCGACGATGCCCGAGCCGAGGAGCTGCGATATTGCTTCGGTCGGCACGTCGGTGCGCAGGTTTACGTGCGATGCGGTGACTGCTGCTGCGCCTAAGATCTCGAGCGCGATACACGGGCAGCGCACACCCTGCGAATGCATACCAGAACACCGCACGCGGATTGGTCTGCGACGGCAGATAGCGGGAGTAGTCCGATGCGCATGGCACCCAGCCCATCGCATACGCGAACGCGAGCGCCGCGGCAAACATGAACCCGGTAAACGGTGCGTGCGCCGGCGCCCAGGATGCCAGCGGCAGCGTGACCGCGCCGAGCAACGCGAAGCCCGCCGCGAGTAGTACCGCGCTCACGCGCTCGAAGACGCCGATGAGGTTGTAGCCGTAGATCGCGAGGACGATCTGCAAGGCGAGCATGATCGAAAGTGCGATGCCATACGAAAGATGCGCGATCGTTTGCAGCGCGTACGCACCGAAGATCGTATTGATCGTGAACCAGCCGACACCGGCCAAGAAACTCAGCGTGGCAGGCGCCACGTTGCCGCGCTTGCCGAACGCCAGGCGCGAAGCGAGCATTTGTGGCACACCGTAACGCGGACCAGATGTAGCAAGCACGCCGAGAATCGCGTAACCGAACAGGTTCCCAAGTACGATCCCGAAGATGGCGCTGCGCAGATCCGCGCCGAATATCGCGGCGATAAAGACGCCGACCATCCAGGTGGCGATCTCGGCATTCGCCGAGAACCACACCCCGAAGAGATCGCGCGCCGCTCCGTGACGCGACGCGTCAGGCACTGTCTCGATGCCGGTCGGCTCGACGACGAGTACCTGATCTTTGTAGATCAAACGGTCAGATCAGCGATCCAGCGTTCGACGGCGTCGGCCTTCGATGGCAGAATCGCGGAGAGATTCTCGCGTCCTCCCGAAGTGACGACGATGTCGTCTTCGATGCGCACGCCGATGCCGCGCAGTTCCGCCGGCACCGTTTCGTCGTCGGGTTGGAAGTACAGACCCGGCTCGACGGTGAGCACCATGCCTTCGCGCAGTGTTCCGTAGCGATAATTTTCCGCGCGCGCATGCGCACAGTCGTGCACGTCGATGCCGAGCATGTGGCTCACGTTGTGCAGCGTGTAGCGCCGGTAGTACTGGTGTCTCCGGATCGAGCGCTTCGTCGAGCGAACACGTGAGAACACCGAGGTCGATCAGGCCTTCGGCGAGCACGCGCATTGCGCGGCGGTTCGGTTCGAGGAAATCGTTACCGGGTGCGACGGCGTCGATGCCGACACGCTGCGCCTCGTAGACGATGTCGTAGACCGCGCGCTGTGCGCGCGAGTAGCGGCCACCGAGCGGCAACGTGCGCGTAATGTCGGCAGTGTAGAGCGAATCGCACTCGACGCCCGCGTCGAGCAGCAGCAGCGCGCTTTTGTCGACCGCGCCGTCGTTGCGATTCCAGTGCAGCGTGCACGCGTTGTGCCCGGCGGCGGCGATCGTCAGGTAGCCGACGTCGTTGGCTTCGATGCGCGCGCGGTTCCAGAACGCGCCTTCGATTTCGCGCTCGCTCTTCGCGTGTGGAAAGGTGCGAATGACGTCTTCGAATGCGCGCTTGCTGATCTCGCACGCTTTGCGCAGCTCGGCGATTTCGTACTCGTCCTTGACCAGGCGCATCTCCGAAAGATGCGTCGCCGAACTCGTCGTCGTTGTCGCTTGGCTCGAGCGCACCGTCGATCGCGCGATTGTGTCCGCGCACGAGGCGCACGGAATGCGGTCGTTCGACGAAGCTCGTCAAGATAGTGCCGATCTCTTGCAGCGGCCGGCAGCGATCGACACCGAAGAAGATCTGGCTTTCGTCGAGTCCGCGATGCCGTCCGACCCAAAGTTCGCCGTAGACGCGATCGGTGAAGAACTCGGCCTTTCCGCGATTGTGTTCGGGCACGAAGAGCAGCGTGCGATGCGACGCGCCTTCGGGCTCCATGCACCAGCAATGCACCCGGTTCGCCCGTGCCCATCAAGTATGCAAAGTCGCTCGACGGGCGAAAGCGGAAATTCGTGTCGTTGGCGCGGACGTGCTCTTGCCCCGCCGGAATGACCAAGTAGCACCCCGGATACGCAGCGCGAGAGCGCGTCGCGGCGCGACTGCAAGCGCGCGAGTTGCGGGTGCGCGCCGGCGCGAAGCGGCGCCTCGGTCCAGCCCTTCGACATGAAGTCGATCAGGCGTGCCGGGGTCTCGCTGTCGTAGTTGGTCTTCGCGCGGCGTGGTCGGCGGCTGCTTCGTCGGATCTGCCATAGAGCTGTCGCTTCTGTGTCCAACCCATGCCCGCCTCGCTTCTCAGCAATTCCAAGGTGGGCGGATGTAAAAGGAAGTTATGAAACGTCTTTTTCTCGTACTCGCACTCGCGTTTGCAGTGCCGGCGATTGCCCTTGCACAACAAGACCCGGGCAACACTCCGTCGCCGCAAATGCGCGCAAACTTCCAACAGATGGAAGCCCTCCACAAGCAGTACCGCGCGCAAGTCCTCGGCGCCCTTAGCGCCGGCACACAAGCAACTCTATGCCTCGATCGTCGGAGAGTTGGCGATCGCCGCTAGCCCCGACCCGAAGGCTGCGGTCGCCAAACTCGATGCCGCACTTTCGGCCGGCGAAAAAACGGCGATCATCAATGCGGATACGCAGTTCCGCGCCGCGATGAAAACCGCGCACCCCTGGCCGTCACCAAGCGGCTCGCCGCGACCGCGTCGTAGCCACAAACCGCGCACGCCTGATGCGGGACGGATTCTGCTCGCAATGGCGGGTGGACACGGCGGCATGATGCGCGGTCCAGGAATGCGCGGCGGCCGAGGCGGCCCCCCGAAACCCTAGACCGCGATATCGAGGCCGAGATCGAGTGCGGGTGCGCTGTGCGTGAGCCACCCGACCGAGATCAGGTCGACGCCCGATGCGGCGATCGCGGCAATCGTCTCCGGACGAACGCCGCCGCTGGCTTCGGTCAGCACGGTTCCGTTGACGATGCGCACGGCTTCTTGTAACGTCGCCGGTTCCATGTTGTCGAGCAGCACGGCGTCGATCGGTTCGCGCAGTGCTTCGCGCAGTTGCTCGAGCGTGTCGACTTCGACTTCGACCTTCACCATGTGCCCGTTGCGTTCGCGCACGCGCGCGACGGCCTCGTGAATCGAACCGGCGAGCGCGAGATGGTTGTCTTTGATCAGGACCGCGTCGTCGAGTCCGAAGCGATGATTGCCGCCGCCGCCGCAGCGAACCGCATACTTTTCGAGCACGCGCAGTCCGGGCGTCGTTTTGCGCGTATCAGATCACCTGCGCGCGCGTCCCCGCGACGGCGTCGACGAGTTTGCGCGTAGCGGTCGCGATGCCGCTCAAGACGGCAGAGCAGATTGAGCATCGTGCGTTCGCCGGTGAGGAGCACGCGCGCCGGTCCTTCGAGTTCGGCGACGACGCGTCCCACGCGCGACTGCGGCTCCGTCAGGCGATGCGAATCGTTGCGTGCGTCGCGCCGGGTTCGAGCAGTTCGAACGCGAGCAGCGCAGCATCGAGGCCGGCGATCACGCCGTGCGCCGCGCGCGACGATGCGCGCGGTCGCGCGTAACTCCGGCGGCGACGATCGCATCGGTCGTTATGTCGCCGCCGTGCGCGAGATCTTCGAGCAGCGCAACGTGGACGAGCGGCTCGACCAGCGAGCCGATCCGGCTTAGACGCGGACGAGGCGCGTGAACGAGCGTTTTGCAAGCGATTCATCCGTTGCTGGGATAGTCGGAGCGATAGTGGCTGCCGCGACTCTCTTTGCGCGCGAGCGCCGCTTCGGCGATCAGCCGGCCGATGACGAGCAGGTTGCGCAGTTCATTCGCTGCGCCGGGAAAACTGCTTTCGAGTTCTTCGATGCGTGAGAGCGCCTCGCGCAGCCCGAACTCGTTGCGGACGAGTCCGACGTTCGCATACATCACGTTGCGCAGATCGCTCGATCGCTTGTGACCGTTTGGCCGTTGTCGCTCTCGGGCGCGGCCGATAGACGCGCTGTCGGGTGGCGCATCGTGTAGGCTGGTTTCGCGGCGAACTTGCGATGTTCGTCGGCGACGCGCGAGCCGTAGACCAGCGCTTCGAGCAGCGAGTTGCTCGCGAGGCGATTGGCGCCGTGCACGCCGGTTGCGCTGCATTCGCCGCACGCCCACAAGCCGGGCAGCGACGCGCGGCCCCATTCGTCGACGGCGATGCCGCCCATGAAGTAGTGCGCAGCCGGCGCAACCGGAATGCGCAGCATGCGCGGATCGATGCCGGCCGCTTGGCAGAAGCCGAATACGGTCGGAAATTCCTCAGGGAACTTTTCGCCGATCGATGCGCGCGCGTCGAGCCCGACGAGACGCCCGCGCTGCTGCTGCTCGAAGATCGCGCGCGCGACGACGTCGCGCGGTGCAAGCTCGGCATCGGGATGAATCGCGAGCATGAAGCGTTCGCCCAAATCGTTGACGAGGATCGCGCCTTCGCCGCGCACCGCTTCGGTGACCAGCGGCATCGGATCGCGCGCCGATCGCAAGCGCGGTCGGGTGAAACTGCACGAACTCCATGTCGGAGAGCGTTGCGCCGGCACGCGCGGCCATCGCGATGCCGTCACCGGTCGCTTCGACCGGATTGGTCGTGTACCGGTACAGACGACCGATGCCGCCGGTTGCAAGCACGACGGCCCCCGCGAGATACGCGTGCGTTTCACCGGCCGTTGGTGTGCGCATAGATGCCGGAGCGCGCGACCATCGTGCACGATGATATCGTCGGCGGTCACGTCTTCGACGACCGTCGATCGATGGGCGATTCGCGCACCGCCGCGATGAGCGTGTTGAGAATCTCGTGGCCGGTTGCATCGCCGCCGGCTTTGACGATGCGGCGGCGCTGATGCGCGGCTTCGCGCCCGAGTGCGAGTTCGCCCGACTCGTCGCGATCGAAGGTAGCGCCCAGTTCGAGCAGCTCTTCGATGCGTGCCGGCGCGTCGCTGGTGAGAATCTTCACGATGCGTGCGTCGCTAATGCCGGCGCCTGCGCGCTGCGTATCGATTGCGTGCAGCGACGGCGAATCGTCGGCGCCCATCGCCGCGGCGATGCCGCCTTGCGCCCAGTCCGTCGCGGCACCGCTGCCCAAGCGCCGTCTTGCACAGCACGGTGACCGGCAGTCGGCGCGAGTTTCAGCGCGGCCATCAAGCCGGCGATGCCGGCACCGACGACGACGACGTCCGCCGTGCGGTTGCATCGTCACGCTGTTAGTCGAGGCGCGGAGCGGCTTCGAATCTCGAGCATCCGCTCGACCGCGCGCGCGCGCGCTGCGCAATCGCCGGATCGACGGTGACTTCGTACTGCATCGTTTCGAGACTGTGCAGAATCTTCGGCAGCGTGTTGCGCTTCATGTGCGGACACAGATTGCACGGGCGCACGAACTCGACGCTCGGGTAGCGTGCCCGACGACGTTGTCCGCCATCGAACATTCGGTCATCAACAGCACGCGTGGCGCTGTTGATGCGCCCCGACGTATTCGACCATGCCGTGCGTCGAGCCGACGTAGTCGGCTTCGGCGAGCACGTCGGGCGGGCACTCGGGGTGCGCGATCACGACCAGCGTGGGGTCGCCTTCGCGAAAGCGGCGAATGTCGGCGCCGGTGAAGCGCTCGTGCACTTCGCAGTGGCCCTTCCACGCGATGATCTCGGTCGTCGTCTTTGACGCGACGTACTTCGCCAAATACTCATCGGGGAGGAAGATCACGCGCGGCACGTTGAGCGCCTCGACGATTTCGACTGCGTTGCCGCTGGTGACGCAGACGTCCGACTCGGCTTTCACTGCCGCCGACGTGTTCACGTACGTGACGACCGGAACGCCCGGATACGTCTCGCGCAGCAGCCGCACGTCGGCAGCCGGTGATCGATTCGGCAAGCGAGCATCCGGCCAACAGATCGGGGACGAGTACGGTCTTGCTCGGATTGACGAGCTTGGCCGTTTCGGCCATAAAGTGCACGCCGCACAGCACGATGACGTCGGCATCGGTCTCGGCGGCCGCATTGCGAGCGCGAGCGAATCGCCGACGATGTCGGCGACGGTGTGGTAGATCTCGGGCACCTGATAGTTGTGCGCCAGGATCACGGCGTTGCGCTCGCGCTTGAGCCGGTTGATCGCGGCGACGTAGGGAGCGTGCAGCGGCCACTCGACGCGCGGAATGACGTTGGCTACGCGCTCGAAAATCGGCGTAGTTTCACGTTCGACGTCGGCGGTGAGGGTGAGATCGGTAAGTGTCATGAAGTCTGGTCGCGATGCGTTCGCTTCGCTACCTATTAATACCCGTACTTGCCGCGTTCGTATGCGCGGCGTGGACCGGGCATGCGCGGGCGCAGGTGCCGGCCGGCCTCATTCCCTCGAGCCCGAGCGCGAAGCCGTCGCTGTACGAGACGCTGCCGATCGATATCGACGGAATTCCGGTGTTCCGGGTCTCCGCGCTGGCCAGCCCGCCGGCCGGCGCGATGCCGATCGGAACGCGCGTGTTTCTCATCAACGGCGCGATCGCACAACTTCTCACCGTTGAGCCGGATAGCGATAATACGGTTTACAATCCGAAGACGCTCGAAATCAAACCCGTGCATGAGAATGGCGAGTACGTGTTGGTAGCAACCGACGACCGTCACCGCAGCCCGTTTCCCATTCTCACCGTGACGTCCGAGGACGCGCTCCAGGCGAATCTTCCAGCCGCCGATCTCGCCGCACGCTGGGCGGAGGCGCTGCAGCAATCGGTCGTGCTCGCACTGCAACGTCGCCAACCCGAGCAGATCCACCGCAACGCATCCTTGCTCGTCTACGGCGTCTATCGGGCTCGTCTTGCTGACGCTCGCGGGAATCATTGCAATCCGCTTACGGCCCGCAACCCTTAGCGCTGCGATCGCGCCCGGCGTCTTGACGCTGGTGTGGGTGATTGCTATCGCGCGTCGCACTTACGCTGTTTCCGCAAACGGTCTCGGCCGGTCGCTTTATCTTGCGCACGGGCAGTCGCATTGCGGGGATTTGGATCGCCGCATTTCTTATCGAGCGCGTACTCTCCGTCGCAATCTATCACACCGTGCGCGGTTGGGCGACGTTCGGAACCACACCGGAGGAGCAGGTGCGCTCGCTCTTGCGCGTGCCGACGATGTCGAAGGCGCTCGTTGGTTTCGAGCGCGCCATCATCTACTTCATTGCAATTTTATTGACGCTCTCGGTCCTCGACGTCCCGATTGCGTCGGTGGTTACGATCGGCGGCATCGCGGCGCTGGCGATCGGCTTCGCGGCGCAGAGTCTCGTGCGTGATTTTCTCAACGGGCTGCTCGTGCTTTTCGAAGATCAGTACGTCGAAGGCGACTTCGTCGCAATTGGCGACTTCAACGGGATCGTCGAGCATCTTACGCTTCGCGTCGTCCAACTGCGCGACAGCACCGGAAACCTGATTACGATCCCGCACAGCAACGTGCCACAGGTAGTGAACTCCTCGCGCAACTGGTCGCGCGTGGACTATCGCACGACCGTAAGCGCGAAGGCCGATTTGCGCAAAGCACTTGACGTCTTGCAAACCACGCTGGAGGCGTTCAAAGACGATGAGGCCTGGCGCGATGCAGTCATCGAACCGGTCGAGTGGATCGGCGTCGAAAGCCTATCGTCGGGTGGTTCCACATTGCGTTGCGTGATGCGAACGGCGCCGCTTCGGCAATTCGAACTGCGCCGCGAGATCAATCTTCGTCTTGCCGATGCATTCAACAAAGCCGGGATCACGCTCGGTAGTGATACGGTTCCGCAGATTGTCGTGCAGCCGGTGTCGAGCCCCGATCCGACGTGAAAACATTTCAACGCATCGTTCTCGTACTCGTAACCGCGCTCGTCGTGCTGATCTTCTACGTTCCTGTCGGGCGCTCCGACTACGCGGGGACGTGGAAGGGCGGGACCTATGGTGTTGATGCGGGGCGTTCACTTGCCGGAGTCGTCGATGCAGTAGCGCCGGGCTCGCCCGCAGACCTAGCCGGCATTCGCCGGGGCGACCGGCTCCTCGTAGCGCCGTTTAGTAAGGACTATCCGCGCTTCGCGTTCCCGCGCGCGGGCGAACGTGGCACGTTCACCTTGAGTCGACCCGACGGGTCCACGTACAGCGTGACGATGACCGCAATTGCCTTCACCGATTTCACGCGCCTCGCGCAAATTCTTGGAATCCTCGCGATGATCCCGGCAACGATCTTCGTGGCGATCGCATTCGTGCTCGTGTTTTTGCGGCCCAACGTGATGACGTGGTCGTTTTACGCCTATGCGACTGGCTTTCTCTCGACCCAACCGTCGATAGCCTTTTATCAAAGCTACTTGCACGGCGGAACCTTCACGGTGCTGAGCTTCCTGTTGAACACCGTCTGGGGAAACTTTGCGGTACTGCCGCTCTTGCCGTTCATCCTGCGCTTCCCCGATGACCGATTGACCGGCTTCAACAAAGCGTTCGATCGCGGCTTGTGGGTTGCGATTGCCCTCGCGTTCAACGCCTACATCTACGAGTGGGTCGACTACGAGCAAGGCACGTACCCGTCGTGGAGTGCTGCGCTCGATACCTGGCTGCCGCTCGCGACATTCGCGGTTGCAACGTTTATCTTGATTCAGAAGTATAAACACGCCACGCCGCAGATGCGGCAGCGCTTCGGCTTCCTGACGTTGGGGTTGATCGTCTCCTTCGTGGCGTATGCAATCTACTTCATACCGTCCGTCCCGCGTTCCGTGGCAGAGATCGTGGGTTTCGCTGTCGTGATCATGCCGATCAGCGTGATGTACGCCGTGCTCAAGCACCGTGTGATCGACGTAAACTTTGTCCTCAACCGCGCGCTCGTCTATGGCATACTCTCGGTCTTTGTGATCTCGTTCGTCTCGCTCTTGGACTGGTTTGCCGGACACATGATCGCGGGCGAACGCCTTGCCACGGGCGTCGAGCTGTTGCTGACGATCGCCATTGGATTTTTGCTCGATCGTATCAATCGCACGATTGGAAATGCCGTCGAGGTTGTTTTCTTTCGCGAGCGCCGCGCTGCCGAAGACTATCTTCGCCGCGCGGCTCGCGCGTTGCCCTACGCAACAGAAGAGTCAGCAGTCAGCGACAGTCTCGTGCAGGTGCCGGTCGACGCGTTGAAATTGGGCGGAGCCGCGCTCTACCGGCGCTCGAACGATGGGGGTCGCTTCGAAGGGATTGCGACCTCTACCAACACGACAGTCGCACCGCCCGGCTTCGATAGCAATCACCTGCTGGTGCGGATCCTGCAATCGGGCGAGCAGCGCGTCTGGCTCGAACAACTACGCGGCCACCTCGACCGCGAGCAGGCTCAGCACTACGTACTCGCTGTTCCCGTCACCGTGCGTCACGAACTGGTTTCATTCACCCTCTACGGACCGCACTACAACGGCGCGCAGCTCGATTCCGAAGAGGTCGAATTGCTCGAAGACCTCGCGCGCGAAGCGTCCCGCGCATACGACCACATCGAAGCTGTACGTGTGCGCGAGCGCTACGCCCAGCTTACCGCGGCGCCTGCACCTGTTTGAGAAACGCCGCGATTGCGTCGTCGACAGCCTGGGGCTGATCGAGCATCGCAAAGTGGCGCGCGTTTGGAATCGGCACCAAGGTCACGTGCGGCGCGCCGGCAACGAGTGATTGATAGAAGGCGAGCGTTTGTGCTTGCGTGTAGGGGCTTGGCTGCGCGTACGGCATCAACTCGACGAACGGAATCGTAATCTGGGCGAGGTTCGGACGAAGGTCTTGCGTGAGGTCGGCATCGATCCACGCGGCGATGCCTTTGGGATCGCTGCGCGCTTCGAGCTCCGCGGTTGGTTCGACGAGCGACGCATCGGTCGTAGCCGTTTGCATGTACTGCTTTTCGTAAGCCAAGATCTGGTCATGCGTTTCTGCCGCGATTTGCGCGGCGGCGCCTTTTGCGAACTTGGAACGCGTGGCGGCGTCGGCTTGCGCCAGCGTCGGGAAGACCGGCAGGCCGTCGAGTGCGACGATCCCGGTGAGACGATCGCTGTGCTGTTCGGCGAGCGCGATCGCGAGCGTTCCGCCCAGGCTATGCCCGATCACCACCGGACGCGCGATATTCCGCGTGTCCAACAGCGTCCAGAAATCGCGCGAGAACGCGTCGAATGGATCGCCGCTTAGCGTGTAGGGAATGTCGTCGAAGCCCGAAAGCGTGAGTGCGTACACAGTGTCGTGTTGGGACAAGAAGGCGATCTGATGCGCCCACTCCCACGGGCCGCAGGTGAGGCCCGGAATGAAGATCACGTTTGTCGGGCCGCTGCCGTAGCGCGCGACATGAATGATTCCGACATCGAACGTTGCTGTCGGTTGCGGCAGAGCGTCGAGGGTGGTTGCCTGCGAGTTTGCCGGAGAGAGCGCAGTGAAGCAGAGCACTGCTGCGCACAGTGCGCGAGAGAAGCGATTCATGGTGTGCTCCAGTTAGTCGGTGGAGTTGGGATCGAAGATGTCTTCGACCGGCCGCGCGAAGAGCTTGGAGATTTTGAATGCGAGTGGCAGGCTTGGCGCGTACTTGCCGGCTTCGAGCGCGATCACGGTCTGACGCGCGATACCGAGTTCATCGGCGAGTTGCGCTTGCGAAAGGTCGCGTTCAACGCGCAAGACTTTGATGCGGTTTTTCATCGCGGGGTCCGTTGCAGGATCGGTGTCGCGACGCCCCAGATCGACATGAATAGTAGATAGCTAATCCACACCGACATTCTGGGCAAACCTGCGTTTTCGAGAAATCCATAGGTGACGCAGATGAGCGCGGTTGCGGCGCCCGCAATCGCCATTGCGGTGATCGTCGTCTGGCGTTGGTATTCGTCGGTAGCCTGCAGCCAGCGTACGCCGGCGATGAAGACGGCGACCAGCGGAATCGCGGGAAGAACGGCGACCAGATACTTGGCCGGACCGGCGATGCCATGGTTGAGTCCGTAGACCGAAGCTGACAGGATGACGGCGTAGGCCGCGATCGCGGTCCAGAACTCGCGGAGGTACCGTCGGTGCGCTCGGGTGGTCGGATTTGTCGTGTTCATGTTACATAATGTAATGTACACGTGACTATATGTCAAGTGTAACGTACATCTCAGCCGGGAGGTGGGCCGTGGCGGGCGCTTGGTGTGGTTAAAGTCGTGTTGCTGCAACGGTAATGCCGATAGGCTTGTCCTTGCGATGAGTTGCACGCACACTCTTTAGGATAAGGAAGTACCTTACACATCATGTTGGCGCAAGTCGGCAAAGCCGCTCCCGATTTCAAACTCGCGAGCACCAAAGACGCGACCGGTGCGAAAGATCTCGGCAAAGAGATCAAGCTCACCGATTATCGCGGCAAATGGCTCGTCTTCTTTTTCTATCCGCTCGATTTCACGTTCGTCTGTCCGACCGAGATCACCGCGCTCTCGGATCGTGCCGATGAGTTCAAGGAATTCGATGCCGAGATTCTCGGCTGCTCGACCGACTCGGTGTTCTCGCACTGGGCCTGGCTGAACACGGAACGCACAAAGAACGGCATCGCCGGTACCAAGTATCCGCTCGTCGCGGATTTCACCAAAGAGACGGCGCGCGTGTACGGCGTGCTCGATGAAGCATCGGGCGTCGCGCAACGCGGCCTGTTCATCATCGATCCCGAAGGCATCCTCAAGTATGCAGTCGTGACGGATGACAGCGTCGGCCGCAGTGTGGAAGAAACGCTTCGCATCCTGCAGGCGCTGCAGACCGGTGGTCTCTGCCCGGCTGAATGGAAGCCCGGCAAGAGTCTGTTGCAAAAAGTCTAGCAATGGCACTTCGCATGCGCAGCCCTCTTCCTTCGCTCGAGGGGGCTGCCGCGTGGCTCAACGGCGGCATTGATACGCAAGCGCTACGCGATAAACCGGTGGTCGTTTCATTTTGGTCCAAGAGCTGTTATCTCTGCCATGAGAGTGCCGAGCAGTTCAATGCTTGGCGCGAGAAGTACGCAAAGCAAGGCGTGCAGTTCGTCTCGGTTCATCAGCCGCGCTCGGAAGACGAACTCGATATTGATGCGGTGAGCAAGGATGCGCTCGAAGAGATGAAGCTTACCCAACCGGTCGCGATCGACAACGACCACGCGATCGTGGAGCGCTTTGAGAATCAATTCGTGCCCGCGTTCTATGTGTTCAATCGCGAACATCAGCTCAGACATTTCCAAGCTGGCGGCAAGGGATTCGAGCGGCTCGAAGCCGCGATTGCTCGTATACTTGCAGAGCAGGCGGAACCCGTAATCCCAACGTAAGACGTGAGCGATGCACGCTCACCGTCTTTCCGTGGCGGTTTTCGCGGGACCGTCGCTTCCGCCGGAGGATCGGCCGCGGATCGAAGGCGTCACGTACTTGCCACCAGCTGCGCGCGGTGACGTCGAGCGCGCCGCAAAAGAGTACGACGCGGTGCTCTTGATCGACGGCCTTTTTCACCACGATCTTGCCCCGTCACCAAAAGAATGTTATGCATCGCTTGCCCACGCGCGCATGTTCGGTGCGGCGAGCATGGGCGCGCTGCGCGCGGCCGAGTGCGCGCAGTACGGATTCACGCCGCTCGGCGCAATCGCCGGCTGGTACGTGCACGATGCAGTCGACGGTGACGATGAGGTCGCGGTGCTCACCCATCCCGAGCGCCATGAGGCGCTCAGCGTCGCGCTCGTCAACGTGCGGTATGTAGCGCGCATCGCCTATCGCCGCGGATTGCTCGATGTCACTCAGCATAACGCGCTGATTGAGGGCGCGCGACGCATCTTTTATATGGATCGCACCTGGGACGACGTTGCGGAATTCGCGCCGGCCGCGGCCCGCGACGCGATCGCGCAGATCGCGCAGCGGTATGGCGATCTTAAACGCTCCGATGCACGTTTCGCCCTGCGCACGCTCTTGCGTTGGCGCGAGCGCGCCGTAAAGGCGATCGTACTGCCGCCATCGGTTCGCAAGGCGCCTGGCACCTACGACCGTGCTGTGCCGTTCGCGCAAACCTTTGCATTGATTCCGGAACTACGGCGGCGCTACGGTATCACGCGTTTGGCCGATACGACGTACCTCGATCGCACCGCCATTCCCACGTACTCCGCACTCGTGCCGCATTCACCCGATTTGCTTGGGGTGTACAACGGCAAGGGGCTCACGCGCGAGGGGGCGATGGTGAGCGCGGTGATGGAGGCAACGGAACGGCAGATCGGCGCGGTAGTGCATCTGCCGACGCTGCATGTGTCGCTGCGCGAGGTCGGCGAGCGTATCGACTTGGAGGCGGCCGGCATACGCGGGAATACCGACCGTGACGTCACCTGTGTGCTCGGGACCGAGTTGTTTTCGGGCGACGTGATTCCGGTGCCGCTCGCGATGGTGCAGTGCCCGTGGTTCGGCGAGAAGCTTATCGACGTTACCTCGACCAACGGACTCGCGTCGGGCAACAATCTTACCGAGGCGATCTACCACGCGCTGTGCGAACTGATCGAGCGGCATGCGTGGACGATGTATCACGTGCGCTCGTCGCTCGTGCCGCGCTTCTATCTCGGCTACGATACGCCGGATCGCGCGCTCGCACCGGAGATCATCTTGCCATCCGGTGACGAAGACGTCGACGCGTTGGTGCGCGAAATCCGCGCATGCGGCCTGGTCGTGCGCGCCTTCGCGCTGCGCGAAGCGGCGCTGCCGCTGACGGTCCTCGCATCGGTGACGGAACCGCAGGCACCGTTGCCGATGGCACACATGGGTTTAGGTTGCGCGCTTTCGCCCGCGCATGCGTTGACCCGCGCGCTCACCGAGGCGGTGCAAAGCCGCGTCGTCGACATTCAGGCTGCGCGCGAAGACATTTTGCGCGCCGACGAAGCCCCCGGCAATATGGGCACGCATGGACGACGGTTGCGCGCAGTGCCGAGTGGCCAGTGGTACTACGATGTCCCAAGCGATCCGATCGCGTTACGCGATCTCGAGGATCGCACGAGCGACGATCTCGCACACGATCTCTCTCGCGTCCTCGATGCGCTGCGCGATTACCGCATCGCGAGCGCCGTCGCGGTCAACCTATCGCCGAAGGATCTCCCTATCAGTGTAGTGCGCGCCGTCGCCCCGGGACTAGAGACGTACGCCTTCAGTGGTTCGCTCGGGCCGCGCGCGCGCGCCGAACTCAACCCGTTCTTCGCACATACATAAGGGGGAAGCGTGACGCGCTATCTGGATCGGGCGCTTGCCGGTGACGCGGCGAACGCGCAGGAATGGAACGAGCACGTCATCGCGTTTCACCGCGCCTATCCTGGCTCGACCGAAGCACTGGTATCTGGTTTGCACACCTCGCAAGGGCAGACGTCCTACGAGCTCTTGGCCTCGCGCATGCAAGCTCTGGCTCCGGATGCGCGCGCCATTCTCGACATCGGGTGTGGCGACGGCGCGCTGCTGGTGAAAATCGCCCGCGCGTACGGTTCCGGCGTAACGCTCACCGGCATCGACCTCTGCGAAGCCGACCTCGCGCGGGCCCGCGAGCGCTTACCCGGCGCAACCTTGGTACACGGTGATGCGATGGAGGTCGATATGGACCAAAAGTCCCAAGACGCCGTGACGTCGCATCTAGCGTTCATGTCGATGCCGGAGCTCGAAGCGGTGCTTGTCCGCGCGCGCGAGTCGCTGCGCAGGCCAGGGCTGCTCGCCTTCGTCGTCGAGGATCCGTTTGCCGGCGGCGCGGTATTCAGCCTGCTAACGAAAGCGGTTGGGGTGGTGCGCGACCGTTTTCCCAACTTTACTCCGCGCATTCCCAAACGTGCACCGATGGAACGAGACGCGGAATTGCAGGCGCTGCTCGAGCGAGCGGGGTTTGGGGGCGTCGCAGTCGAGCAATTTCGCGTCAGCGGCAAACTGAGCGCCGACGACCTATGGAGTTTTGTCGAAGGCTCCTACCCGTTTGGTCTACTCGAGGAGCCGGTACGTCGCGCGTTGCGCCAGGTGCTGCAGACGCAGGCAGCTAGCATTGCAAGCGCGTCCGAAGAGCCTGCGCTTGCGCTGCGCCTGGTAACTGCGCACGCCTAACGAAGCAAGGACTCGCTGCGGTCTACGGGAACGATATTGGTATGACCGACGTACAGCGGCATGCCGCAGCCGCAGGTTTTCTTCACGTTCTGCATACATCGCCGGACGTTTACAATGAGTGGAATCCGATCAAGAAAGACGACTATGCCGCGCTCGGCAAGTTGATCCAAAAGACGGTCGGACTCCAAGCGACCCCGAGCACGGAAGACATCCACGCGATGGCTTCATACGTCGATGCGCATCTCAAAGATGAAGCAGCGAGGTTTCATCAAGCGCATCCCGATGCGCCCCATCACGTGGGCGGCTTCGCTATGATGCAACAGAGCTAGAACGCATAAACCACGTCGCAAGCTGCGTACGCGAATTTACATTGACCTTCGCGAACAGGTTAGCGATATGTCCTTCGACGGTGCGTTCGCTCAGCACGAGCCGCTCGGCGATCTCGCGATTCGTGAGGCCCTCCGAAACCAGTCCGGCGATTTCGACTTCGCGCCGCGTCGTATTGTTCGGACGCGAGCGACCATCACCCATGCCGACCTTGGCGGCGCCGGCCGTCTTCGAAGCCAGTTCAAGGAAGTAGGTCGCGCCGAGAAGCGCAAAACGCTCGCGTGCCTCGTTGAGAAACTCCTTATGATCGGCGCGCCCGAGTGCTGCGGCTGCGAGTCCGCGCGCGAGTGCCGCATGCCCGCGATTCCAGGGCTGATCGTCGGACCACAGTGCGCCTCCAGCGATGCGTTCGAGCACGTCCTTTGCGTCGAGCGTTCGCGCCACGAGTGCAAGCAATTCGGGATATAAGAAGACCTGCATGCCGTACGGTTGGCGCGCGACGTCTGCAACTTTTTCGAGCAATCGTTTAGCGCGCGCGGGCGACTGTGCTGCGAGCGGCGTCAAGGTCGCAATTACGATTGGGAGCAGCGTCGGCGCGCGCTCGCCCGCCTCGAACGCGGCGACCTCTTGATGTGCCGGTTGCCAAGCCGGATCGGCTGCGTTGCGTTCGTGAAACGCCGCGGCGCTGTAGCGCGCGCCCATGATGATGCGGCGGCTCGAAGAGTCGCTCGAAGTTGAGAGTTTGTCGGCCAGCAGCTCTTCGACATCGGCGAATTCGCCGCGCGCGATCATCAGCGTAGCCTGAAATCCAGTCGCAAGCGGCGGGCGGCTTTCGTGGCCGAGCGAAGCGATGAACTGCTCGGTCGGCGTAACGCCACGGAAACCGAGCGTGCACGACATTTTAGCGGCTAAGGGCATCACACCGAAGATCGCCGGTGCACCTTCGGCTGTCGCATCGGCGCGCTTGATGTGTTCGAGCGCCTCTTGCTCGGCACCGAGGCGTGTCGCGAGCAGCGCACCCATAACGTGATGGCGAATCGCCACGACCGGAGCCGCATTGGCGGCGCAGCGTTCGAACCGTTCGCGAAAGTCGTTCGCGCTTTCTACATCAACCCGATGCATGGCGACGAGTTCTCCAGCCGCCAGCAGATTGGCGCGTTCAGCGTCGGAAACGACGTCTTGGTAGCGCGCAATTGTTGCAAGCGCTTCGTCCGTGAATCCGGAATGGCATTGCGCCACGGCGATCGAGGCGGCAAGCGCGCCGATCCCGCTTTCGAGACCGGCCGCCTCGGCCTCGGCGATGCCGCGCCGGCAGATGCGAATCGCGTCGGGTTCGCGCCCCATGCCGTTGTAGAGTTGCGCGAGCCGCTCGTAGGTTGGAACGATCTGCGCGGTCATCGGCGAAGCGATTGCGAGTGCGCGTTCGAGCGCGCTTGCCGACAGGGAGAGCATCGACTTCGCCGCTGCGACCTCAGAAAGTTTGATCAGCGCTTCGCGCTCGCCCGCCTTGTCGCCGCAAGCCGCGCACTGCTTGGCCAGCCGTTCGATATCCTCCAGGCGCGGCGACTCGAGCCGCTTGAGCACATCGATAACCCGTTGACGCAGCGGAATCGCAATCGGAATCGTTTCGAGAATGCTATCCGTTACGCTCGAGTGCACGAAGCGCAGCGCGCTTTCACTCGCCACGAGATAGCGACCCGAGAGCTGCCGCACCAGAACAAAGATGTCTTCGCGCGGCCACAATTGTTCGAGGAGCGTGAGTTCGATCGGGTCGTCGATGATCGCGCAGAGCTGCAAGAATTCGCGCACGCGTGCATCGAGCAGCGATAGGTCGCGCGCGACGACGCGTCGTGTACTGGCACTCACTTCGCGCAGCGTTGTCGCGAGGTTGTCGCGCGCGGAAGACGCTACTGCGACAATATCGGCGGGGAGGCCGCGCGTCTCGGCTGCGATGCCCGACGCCACTTCGTCGCTCACGCCGGGGTAGATCGAGCGCACGATCTCGAGCGAGGCCTTGAGGGAAAGATCGTCGAGCGCGATTGCCTGATCGGCGAGCGAAAGTGCTGGACCGCGCTCGTCGGAGCGCTCCGTCGAGAGCACGACGATAGCGCGATCGGCCAGAGCGGTCGCGGTGCGTTCGATCAACGCGCGGCTTTCGGGGTCGGTCCACTGCGCATCGTCGAGAATGACGAGCACGCGGTGGTCGAGCGTCACGCCTTCGATGACGCGAAGGAAGGCTTCCTCAAAATCCTCAGGGCGTTCGCGGTCGATGGTGAGCCCCGACGAGTAGCGGCCGGCGCGTTCACCCAGGGCATCGAGCAGGGACTGCAGGATCCGGCGCGCCGCGAACAGCGAGAGCGCCGCGTGAATCCGGAAGCTCGGCGCCCAGACAACGAGCCACCCCGCCGCAGCGCCCTCTTGCGCGAGCGTTTCGGCCAGTGCGGTCTTGCCGACCCCACTTGGCCCGACGACCCGCAAGGCGCGCACGATCCGCGCTTGCGCAGCGGAATCTAAGACGGCGCGACCCCGCGCGAGCTCGGTGTCCCGTCCGAACAGGCTGCTCACGCCCCGTGCCTTGGACGAAAACTAGGTATTTCCCCGGACGAGTTCGGCGGGATGAAATTGCTAGCCTGAGGGTGTGGAGGATGCCTAGACAATGTACGCACGACCGCTCGCCGTCAAAGAAACTCTCGCCCCAGCGCCCGAGGCGCCCGTTCCCTACTGCTTTATCCTCGACGACTCGTATCGCGTCGTGATGGCGGGTCCGTCGGGCGGCGAGGATCCACTCGCTCCGCTCTATGCGGCGGATTCACGCATCGACGAATTGCCCGGCCCGATCGATCGTGTCGTTCGCGCCCTCACCGCAACGTGGCGCACCTCGCGCGCTCCGGGCAACATGTCGGCGGTCGTCTCGCATCTGCACGTGACCGTTGCACCGCTGCACGGATACGACGGGCGGCGCATCGCGGTCTTTGTCAATCGCAGCGAAGGCCGCAGCTAGACCGCATTAAGCCAGGGCGCGGCTTCGCGTAACGCTTCGAGATCTCGCGGATCCTCGAACGCACGCGCGTAGCGCTCGTAGCTCGCCCGCGCCGCGTCCGGACGCTCGACCGTCCACTGCGCTTGCACCAAGTGCGCCGCGAGCGAGCCTAAACCGCGAAGTCCACGGTGCTGCGCCTCGCTCAAAGCATGCGCGGCCACCGCTTCGGCGCGCGCGAAGGCGCGCATTTCCATCAACGCTGCGAAGAAGCTATTGTAGAAGGCGATGAGACGATCGTCGGGCGGCTCACCAATCTCGAGGTGGCGCTCCGAGGCCCAGATCAGTGCGCGCGCGTTCCGCTGCGCTGCAGCGGCGAAAGCGAGATCCAACAGAACCCGCTGCGCAAGTACGCGGTCACCGCTCGAAGCGGCTTGCTCGGCAAACACGAGACGTTCGCGTAGCGTGCGCACGCCGCGTCGCTCGAGTGCGCCGATGATGCGGCGCCGTAGCGGGATCTTCATCGCGATCGTTTCGGATATTGCTGCGTTCGTGAGCGTGTGATCGAGCGCGAAAAACGCATCGGGTGATTCGACCTCGAAGAGTGTGGGCGCGGCCGGCTCGGACAGAAGCGAGAGCAACTGCAGCGCCGTGCGTTGCTGTGCCGGCAACGTTCCAAGTTCCTTTGCAATCGCCGAGCGAGCCGAAAGATCGACCGCCGCAGCACTTGTCGTCGTACGTCGCGCAGCCGCGGAGGCAATCGTAACGACTTCGTAGGGGTTGCCGCGCGCATTCGCGACGATCGCATCGAGCACGCTCTGATGCGCCTGCGGATAGTATTCCTGCGCCAACTCGAGCGCGCTGGACGCATCGAGTTCACCGATCGATATGTGCGTGTCGGCATCGATCGGCAGGCCGCGCTCGTCGTCGTCGGTGTGCACGATAACGAGCAGAAGCGGCCGATTCGCAAGCGCGCGCCGATACGCTGCAAGCGTTGCAAGACTCTCATCGTCGGCCAGCTGCGCGTCGCGAATGACTAGCACGACGGGCCGTTCTTGCGTCGTGCGATCGAGCCGCTCGTGCAGATCGTTGCCAAGACGCTCGAGCAATGCGAAGGGCAAAACGCGATCGAACGGCAGTGCGGCGATCCGGATTACGAGCGCGCTCGGGGTTGCGATCTCTTCGAGCGCATACGTCAGCGCCATCTTGCCGCTGCCCGCTGCACCCGAAATCACCAGTGTCTGCGCCGACGGCGCGCTCGCGACCGTAGCGTACGCTGCGCGCAACTCGGCTAATTCCGATTCCCGGCCAATGAGTCGCGGCATGATCATGCCTCCGCGAGAATTTGGTGCTTTTCCTGCCCGCCCAAGCAAGGGTGACGCGAACGCACGTGCAATCGAAAGCACGTGCAAACGACCGTAAGAGCCGCGCGGCCATCGCGCGTCGAGCTAACTGTTCGCGGCCTCGCACTGGGCGGCCTGATTACGCTGGTTTTTACGGCTGCGAACGTGTACCTTGGGCTAAAAGTCGGATTGACTTTTGCCTCGTCGATCCCAGCGGCCGTTATTTCGATGGCAATCCTACGCGGATTCAAAACCGCGACGATCTGGGAGAACAACATCGTGCAAACGGTTGCCTCGGCAGCCGGCACGCTTTCGTCGGTAATCTTTGTCTTGCCGGGCCTCGTGATTGTCGGCTGGTGGACCGGGTTTCCGTTTTGGGAATCCTTCGGCATCTGTGCCGTTGGCGGCATTCTCGGCGTGATGTACAGCGTGCCGCTCCGGCGCGCGCTCGTGACGAATTCGGATCTGCCTTATCCCGAAGGTGTCGCCGCCGCGGAGGTACTTGAAGTCGGCGCGGGCGCGCGGGCCGAGGAGGCTGCACCGGAAAATGCGTTGGGCCTGCGTGCGCTCATCGTCAGCTCGATCGCATCGGCGGCCGTGCAGCTCGGCATCGCGCTGCGCTTGCTGCAGGGCTCCTTCGCCGGCTACCTGCGCATCGGGCCCGCAATTACCGGTATGGGCTTCAATCTTTCGCTCGCGCTCATCGGCGCCGGACACCTTATCGGCCTGACGGTCGGCATGGCGATTTTCGGCGGGTTGTTCATTGCGTGGGGCATCTTGATTCCGGTGATTACGGCGATGCACCCGATGCCCGGCGCACTCGGCGACATCGCAAACACGGTGCGATCGACCGACGTTCGTTTCATCGGCGCCGGGCTCATCGGTGCGGCGGGCATCTGGACGCTGATCAAACTCGTGGCGCCGATTGCAAGCGGCATAACGTCGTCAATGCGCGCATCGGCGGCACGCGACCGCGGCGATACGCTCGATATCACCGAGCAAGATATTCCGTTCAACGTCGTGGTGATGGTGTCGGTCGCTTGCCTCATCCCGATTGCCATTTTGCTCTACGCATTTCTTGCCGGCGGCGTGCTGCAACCGATGATCGTCCCCCTTATTCTCGCGTCGATTGTCTACATCGTGATCGCGGGGCTCTTCGTCGCTGCCGTGACCGGCTACATGGCGGGATTGATCGGGTCGTCGAATTCGCCGGTATCGGGCATGGCGATTCTCACTGTCGTCGGTGTTTCGCTCTTGCTGTTGCTCATCGCCAAGGCCGATCCGGCGACGACACCGGCACTGATCGCCTATGCACTCTTCGTCACCGCGATCGTGCTTAACGTGGCCACGATATCGAACGACAACTTGCAAGACCTCAAAACGGGACAGCTCGTTGGCGCAACGCCGTGGAAGCAGCAAGTCGCTCTCGTCGTTGGCGTTATCTTTGGCGCAAGTGTCATTCCTCCGGTCCTGGTTGTGCTTAACGCCGCCTACGGATTTGGAGGCAAGGGACTCGCGGCGCCGCAAGCCGTTCTCATCTCCACCCTGGCCAAGGGTGTGATCTCGCATAACGCCCCGTGGAACCTGATCGGCATCGGCGTGGGAATAGGCGTCATCGTCATTGCGATAGACGAGATCGGGAGGATGACGGGCCGCTTTCGCTTTCCGCCGCTTGCGGTTGGCTTGGGTGTCTATCTTCCGCCCGAGACGACTGCGCCGGCAGTTATTGGCGCAGTATTCGGCGCGCTCTACAATCACTGGGTTTCGCGCGGACCCAACCCCGATGCAGCCCGGCGCCTGGGCGTGCTGATCGCCTGCGGTCTGATCGTCGGCGAAAGTCTGTGGGGTGTTTTTTACGCCGGTGTTATTGTGGCAGCGCAGCGTGGCTGGTTACACGCCGCTGACCCCTCGAATCCGTTTGCGGTCGTTGGCGATAACTTCGGAACAATCGCAAACGTGCTGGCCATCGTCACGTTCGTCGCCGTTCCCGTCGTACTCTATCGCTGGATCGCAAGGCGGGCGCAACAGCTCTAGTTCGGGGGCATTGCGCGCAGCCACGCAGCGTCGTTGCGAGCCTTCGCGACCGCTTCGCGCACTTGTGGAATCAGTGGCTTTCCACCCAGTGCCGCGCGTGCATCGCGCACCTGCGCGCCGGCAGCGGCATCTGCATTCGCGTACGCTTGGCGTGCCAGCTGCGGCCAGAGGGCGACACTTCCCGAGATACATCCCGCAATACCGCGACCCTTTGCATCGACCAGTGTCTCCTCGGTTGAAGGAAAGACACGCAGATCGGGATGTCGCGCCAGGACCTCGCGCTGCAGCGCGATGTCATTCGAGCTGTCTTTCATGCCGCCGATCGTCCCGGGAAATGCTGCCATGAGGCGATCGACGAGGTCGGCGTGAAACGTGATGCCGCTCATCTTCGGAAAGTTGTAGAGCAGGATCGTCGAGCGCAGCGTTCCGGTTTGCCCGAGCAACGCGTCGAAGAAGCGCAGGATGCCGTCGTCGCCGGCATCGCGGAAGAAGAACGGCGGCATGATCAGCGCGCCGGCAAAGCCGAGTTCGCTCGCGGCGCGCGTAAGGTCGATCGCATCGGCGAGCGCGCTCGCGCCAGTTCCACACATCGTGCGTTCGCGCGGAACCCCCGCGGCCACCGCTTCCATCAAGCGCAAGCGCTGCTCGCGGCCGAATGACATCGCTTCACCGGTCGTGCCAAGCAGGTTGATGCCGTCGATTCCGTCGTGGAGCAGATCGCGATAGTACTCGACCGCGCGAGGTGCATCCGGTGCGTAGTTTTCGTCGATCGGTGTCAGCACCGCTGACCAGACACCGGTCATGAGCGTTGGGGCAATCATCCGCGCGTCAGTGCTCCTTTGAGAAAGAATGCCAGGTTCGCCGGGCGTTCGGCAAGCCGTCGCATCAGATACGGGAACCAGTAATTTCCGAAAGGGACGGCGAGCCGCACGCGATAGCCGCGCTCGAGCAGCGACTGCGCGAGCGGTGCCGAGATGCCGTAGAGCATCTGGAACTCGAATCGCCCGCGCTTGGGGATGTCGCGCTCGCTGACAAAGCGCTCGACCGCGTCGATCATGCGTGGATCGTGGGTGGCAATTGCGGCGTAGCCCGGACCTTCGAGCGCGGTGTGGGCGAGCCGCAAGTAGTTCTGATCGACCTCGGCCTTCTTTTCGAAGGCGATCGCCGGTGGCTCGAGATATGCGCCCTTGACGATGCGAACGTTCGGTGCAAGCGGCTTTTGTCCGCGAAGATCGTCGACGCTGCGCATGAGATACGACTGCAGCACGAAGCCGACGTTGTCAAACTGCTCGCGCAAACGGCGATAGATGCGGAGCGTCGCGTCGACGTAGCGCGATTGCTCCATGTCGAGGCGCATCGTGGTGTTGCATTCGCGCGCGGTCTGCGCGATACGTGCCGCGTTTGCATAGGCAAGTTCCGGATCGATATCGAGGCCGACGTGGGTTAGCTTGAACGCGACGTTGGCGTCGAGACCGTCGCGTGCAAAGACGCGCAAAAGTTCGCAGTACTGTTCGGCCGCCCGCGTCGCTTCCGCGCGATCGCGCACACCTTCTCCCAGAATTCCACACGCGACCGCGAAGCCGCGCGCGTTCACCGTACGGGTGACCGACAAGAACTCTGCCGCAGTCTCGCCCGCGACAAAGCGCTTGGCACCCATGCGCATCCCGTAGCGGCTGACCGCTTTCTGCACCGCCGTGCTGTCCGCTGCGGCCAGAATTGCGGCTCGTAAGGGCCGTTCGAGCAGCGAATCCAGGGATAATGTGGGCATAAGGTGTGAATAACTCTACTTTCTTGCGAATAGGTTGTGAGTTCGGGAAATTTGCTCTTGCACGGGCTTTTTTCGCTTGCTAACATGCAAACACTTCGAGTAACGACGAAGTGCGAAATTGTAGAAAGAGCGCGACCACCACACGTCCGACGGCAACTGTCGTACAGCAGCCGAAGTGGCGGGGGTCAGATCCAACGACGCGGCGGTCAGTAGGGGCCTGGCAATGGGTTCATGACAGGCCAAAGCGCTTGGAGACTACATCAAAGCCCGACGCTTCACGGCGGCGGGCTTTGTTCTTTATATACGAGTGCATTGACGAAGAGCCCGGCGACTCCGGCGAAGACGATCGAACCGGCGACGACGTCGGGCGTCCACCAGAGGCCGCCCATCGTGAAGGCCAGCAGGCTTAGCAGCACAGACCAATAGATCGCCGGCATGCCGAACGCAGCCAGGTTCCAGCGCCGCCCGGCGAGATCGCCAAAGAGACCCGCGCACGCGCTCGCAAACACGACCGCGATGAATTGGCCGGCATAGTTTGAGTGCGCTGCAGCGATGAAGATGTTGCCGACCACGAGCAGTACGGTGAGCGCTCCCGGCGCCAAGCGAATGCGCCGCGCAATCCACAGCGCGAAGCCCGCGACGAGCAAGCTCTGTACTATAACGGCGAGCAATCCGATGCCTTGCTTGTAATACAGCAGCGAAAGCAACGTGAGCGTATCGTGGGGAAAGTGCGCTGGGTCGAGCGGCGCGTTCATGCGCTCCGCTTCGCTTAAGAAGATAAACTGGAGACCCCAATGGGCCAGCTCCATCATCGAAGCGAACGCGAGGAGCATGGGGAGCTGCGCGACGAGCGTTGCCGGCTGGCGCTCGCGCACGAGTGCTGAACGCACGGGACCCGCCATGATCAGAAACATGCCGGCGCCGATCACGAGGTGCGTCGGACTCAGCAATGCATCAAAGCCTTGCTCGAAGCCCCACAGCGCGTGCTTGAGCAGATCGAGCACGCCGCCCGCAAGAAAGACGATCAACCCGGCGAGTGTCGCTTCATAGCCTTGCGGTAGCGCGTTGCGCCAGGCAAAGCCGCGGCGATGATTGGTCCACATTGCAATGCCGGTGAACGCGTAGGCGGCAAACAAACCGAAATAGAGCAAGGCGTGTGCCGGCTCGAAAAATGTCTCGATGGTTTCGTGAAAGTGGTACCACGCATCGAGCAAAATACCGCCCGAGCACCACAAGCTCGCAAGCGCCATCGACCAATCGTAGAGCGCACTTGGCGCCGGGCGATCGTGCATTGGCGGGTGGTTTCACCCAAACGCGCGAAGCGCCCCCTTCATCATGCGAGGATGGGTCGCGCTGGCAGCGATGCTCCTGACCGCGGCGCAAACGCCGTGGCCCGCGGCGCTACCCAACGCGCCCAACGATGCGCCGCGCATACTAGCCTTTGAAACCAACGAGACCACGATCGCGCCAGGCACGGAGTGGACCGGACGCATCGCGACGACCACCAACGTGGCAAGCATCGAGATCCGCACCGAGTCATTCTCGTTCAATGCGACGCGCATCGCATTCGGACAATTCACGTTCGATCAGCACGTGCTCGACATCGTGCCGCAATACAAGCGCGCCTATACGCTACGCGTTATTGCACGCAATACGTCGGGCGTGCAAGATGTGCGTCTTATTCCGATCCTTTTACGCTAGCAGCCCGAGCGTGCTCGTACATGGTGAGTGAAACGAACGCCGCCATGAGCAGCGTTGTGTCGATGCCGGCGTGTAGGTCGCCCTTCGTGAGGGCGTGCGGGAGGTTGCGCGCGCGGAAGATGAGGTCGCCGATGATCGCGTCTTTTTCGACGGGACTGCCCGCTTGCATATCGCGATACATCGAGGCGGTTAGTGGTGAGGCGGCTGCCGTGAGGCGCGCGCGTGTTGCCAATAAGAACTGCTCGCTAGGTGGATATCCGGCCGCATGCGCGACGGCCACGCACTCGTCGATGATCGCGGAGATCGTTGACTTACCGGCGGCCCCAACGATCGCGCCGATCGATCCGCGCAAGAGGCACGTGCTCGCCGCGAGCGAGGCGAGAAAGACCCACTTCTCCCACATGTCGCGCACGATGTGTTCGGATTTGTGGGCACCGAATCCGGCGCCTTGCATGAGCGCATCGAGCTCCTCGATGCGTGGTGTGATCTTGCCGCTGCGCTCACCGTACGTCAATTCTTGCATCTCGTTGAGCTGTACGATACGGCCTTGTTCGTCGAGCATGCTGGCAACGACGCAAAGCCCGCCGAGCACGGGTGCTTCACCGAAGCGGTGCACGAGCAGGTCGATGTGGTGCATGCCGTTGAGCATCGGCAGAATCATGGTGTCTGGACCGACGGCCGGTGTAAAGTCCTCGATTGCGGCTTCGAGCGCATAGGCTTTGATGCCGAGGAGGACGAGGTCGAACGGCGCCTTCAGTTCGTGCGCTTCGACGATCTGCGGAACGATCGTCACGTCGCCGTTAGGGCTTTTGATCTGCAGTCCGTTCGCGCGCAGTTGCGCGGCGCGGTTGGCGCGCACGAGAAAGGTCACGTCGCGACCGGCCTTCGCCAAGAGGCCGCCAAAGAGGCCGCCGGTCGCGCCGGCGCCTACAACAAGGATTTTCATAAGCCGTGTATTCGAAACAAAAAGGCGATGCACTGCATCGCCTTTTTGTTTTTTCACGCCGCCGTAGCTACATGTGCCAGACGTGCGCGTTCGCAAACGTGACGGAAATAGCTGAACACGTGGTAGTGGTTTTTCCGCCGAACGTCACGTCGTTGTAGAGATCGAAGTGGTGGTCGACGGTCGCGCCCGGCGCAAAGTTGCCCACGTCGGCGACTCTGCGCAAGTAGTTCTGGCTCGAATTGCGATAGCCGACCGCAAAGACGACTTTGGTTGCGGGCTGGTGCCCTTGATTAACGTACACGATTTGCGTGCCGCTTGCGCGGCTGCTCATGTGCTTAGGCACGGTGACAAAGCACTGGTGAACGGCGATGGGATTGGGAGCCGCGCTTGCAGCCATCGAGAGCGCGCCGGCGGCGATGATGAGCGCTGAAAGAAAACGAGAAGCAGCGTTCATGGTTACGGGTGCCAGGTCTTGCCGTTAGCAAAGACGACATTGACTACCGAACACGACGTCGTCGTCTTACCGCCGAATTGGACGTCGTTGTAGAGATCGAAGTGATGATCGACGGGCACGCCCGGTGCGAAGCTTCCGACATCCTCAACCTTACGCAAATACTTTTCATTCGAGTTGCGGTAGCCTACCGCAAACGTGACCTTCGTAGCGTTGACATGCCCTTGGTTGATATAGGTGATTTGCGTACCGCTTGCTTTCTGACTCAAGTGCTTGGGCACGGTAATAAAGCATTGCTGAATCACAATCGGTCCAGGAGCCGCGCTTGCGGCGAGCGACGACGCGCTTAGCAAGACGATCAGAGCTGAAAGAAAACGAAAAACGACGCTCATGGTGTTTTCCTTTCATCGGAGTACACTGTGTTGTGGCTTCTTCAGCAGAAAGCGGGCTCCTCGGCACGGCGCCGGCTAGGTGCTGCTGACGAGTACTTCTGACTCTACGATCGTCAGTCCGGGAATTGCATTTCCGCTGCTTGGTATCAGTGCTATCGTGGCCGCGTCGGCAGAAGTGAAGACCGTTGTGCCATCCACGACCAGATGCGTTTCGCTCGGCGTGGCAAGCACAAAGGTGAGGCACGGGGTCGCTACGCCGCCCGGAGCATAGGCGCAGATGCCGGTGATGAATCCACCGATCGTCGCACCGGCGGCGATCGGCTGCGCACCGTTGATCGTCAAATGCGTTCCAAGCGCGGAAATCGTAATGCCGTCGGCGACGGTAACGGGAGCACTGTGCGCGCACTTGAATGTCGCCTTATTGGTGAGAACAAAACCGGCCATGATCTTTCTCCATGACTATTGGATGTGCGTGACCCGTATGTAGCTACTCCAATCGGGAGGGAGATTGTCGTTCGCGAGCCGGAGGACGATGTTGTAGTCCTCTTCGTTGAGCAGGGTCCAGCGATACGGATTGAATCCCCAATCCCGCGTGAACTCGTAGTGGCGCCGCAGTTCGCTGATGATGTTGTCCCGATTGGTTACGGCGAAGCGCGGATCGGTCGCGAGCGCGCCGGGCATCTTTAACTCTTCACCAAAACGATAGCGGAAGTTGAAGTCGTCGAGTTTGACGACTTCGCCGCTGCGCGTGTGGCCGACGAGGTTGAGATTCTTGCGGTCGCCCGACGGCGTCGGCGAAAAGCCGGCCTCGACCTCGGTGCCGGGATTTGCGCGACTTGGCGCGTGCCCTTTCTCGGCTGAGGTGAACGGTGACGTCTCTTCGATAATCTGACCGCCAGGTACGTTCGCGGGCCGCGAAACTTGCTGATTCGTCGCGGGAAAACCGAGCGCCACGTTTGCTTGCTGCGCGTAGTAGGCTTTGAGCGCCTGCTCGATCTCGACGTTGCGCGCCATGCGCGGCGTGGTGACCGCATCAATCATGTCCTGCACGTGCCGCGGATAGCTCGCCTTGTTTCTCTGGAGATACGCAAAACCGTCGCCGACGCTGTAGTTGTCGATACCGCGCGGAAGCAATTGCGGTTCTTCGAGGTGTTCGGGTGGAACGCGCCGCGCAGTTGGGCGGGCTGGCGTGACAGCTGCTCCTCCGCCGAAGCGACCGGGTTCGGAGCGCGTGCGCGTTGTGCCGGTTGCGGGTTTCGCCGGCGGCGGCTTTGGCGCATTTGGGCCGCCCGGTCCGCGCGGACCGCGCGATGCGGATGCATATGTTTCGCGGTCACCCGCGGCGCGCTGTAGCGGCTGTTCAATCGGCTGCTCTTGTAACTGCGGCTGTTCAACCTCGACATGCGCGTTGTCGTTGGCTGCAGCGGCGCCGCGGCGAATTGGAATCACCGGTGCAGCCGGTGGAGGCGGCGGTTTCGGCGGCGGTGTTGGTGTGATTGGCGGTGGTGGCGGGCCGCCGCCGCTCGGCGGCGGTCCTCCGCCACGCGTGATGGTGTTGAGTTCGTCAGCAACTTTTTGAGAACGAACGGTAACTTGCGTGCTGACGCGATCGGGAAGCGCGGCCGCGCCGCTCGTTGTCGGCGTACCGATGTCGCCGAAGATGGTGTCGGCGTCGCCGAGTTTGTTGGCTTGGAGAAACTTCTCGAATTCCGCGCCGCGTTGCTCGACACCGAGCCCGCTGAGGTACTCTTCGTTGGTGCGAAATCCCGGTTGCATTGGAAAACCTGGTTCTTTCGCAAACGACGGCGGTTCTTTAAGCCACGCTTCATATGCGGCGCGATCTGCGCCACCCGGTCGCACGTCGACGATCTTGCCGAGTTTGCTCTTGGGAATGTCCCAGCGTAGCACATGACGCATGCCTGTCCCGCCTTTTTCGGGGCGCATGCCCGCGGCTTGCTCGGCAACCGCAACGTCCTCGCTGGTGTAAAAACCTTGGCCGAAATCCTGATGTTCGCCCGGCGCATGTTTGACGTCGATCCCTTTGGAAACGCCTTCGTAGCCTTTTTGTCGCGTGCCGTGGTAGAGCGTAACCGTATCATCCGCAGCCGGTCCGCGCGGCGGAGGCGACGGCGGTGGGGGTACGTCCGGAGGCGGTGTATTTGGCGCGACATTCTCGCCCGTCGGCGGCAACTTCGCCGGCGGATTCTGCACTTCGGCTGCCGGTAGCCGGCGCGGTGGTGGCGTCGCAGGTTTGAGTGGTTCCGGCGTGAGCGGTTTTTCGGGCGGAGGCCGTTGACCCGCCGGTAGCCCCGGCGGCGGTTCGCTCTCAAGCCCTTGCTTCGCCGCCAAGCCCGTCGCAACGATGATGATGCCGCCGCTGACGCAAGCGCTGCCCATGATTCCCGCCAGCCGCGCGCGGTGCTTCTCTTCCATGTCGGCTTTTGTCGCGTTGTCGGTGACATTGGCGATTTGTGCGGTGAATTGAGCGTTTTCTTGATCGATCAAGTGCTGCGTCTCGATCGTCATCATGGCGAAGTTCGTCGCGCCGGCTCCGAGATTGAAGATCAGCATGCCGTTGCGGGCTGCGCCGATTGGCGCGGTGAGTCCGCGAATTGCGCCGCCGACGCCGACGAACGTTGTAACGAGGGCCGTCATGTCCATTACGAATCGCGCATCGAAGTGGAACGTGTTGGTCTTGATGCGCTCGTTGATCGAGTCAACCACGAGCGCGACCGTCGCGCCGGCGACAACGCCCTCGAGCAACAGCACACCGACCGACGCGCTCGCGCCGCCGGTGAACGGCGACGCGATCAGCAGCGCAACGCCACCGACCGCGGCGACACCGGTTAGCACTTTGCGTGCGGTCTTCCGGCGCGTGTGCGTGTCGATCTCCCACTCGCGGATGTCCTTGTTACCTTCGAGGAGCTGCACGCCGGCGTGCATCGTGCCGTCGGGATACTCGTTGTAGTGGCGCCACTCTCCCATCGCGTCCTCGACCGCGCTCAGCTCTGCTGCGGCGTACGCGGCGGGATCGTCGGTCGTGGTCTTGCTAGACTCCCCGTGTCCTTTCGCGCGGCGCGGTTCGCCGGGACTGAGGGTCGAGTCGTAGAGCTCCACATCGACATATGCGTGCTTGTCATCCGTTTCGCCGCGCCCGGTCTGATTCATGAACGTACGCATCGGAAACGACGACGAATCCTCGCGGTTGAGAAAAGTCGCCGCGATGACGTAGGGCCGCTGGCCGACGTGCTGTTGGATCGTCTTGAGCCCGGCGAGCTGCTCGTTGAAGAAGTCGGTGTACTTCTTTGCATCGGCGTCGGAAAGTTTTCCATCCTTCCGAATGCGCTCGATCGCCGCGATCTCTGCATTGAGCCCGTCGATCTCGCTCTGAATTGAGAGCGGCACCCAGCCGGCCTTAACTTTCAGTTGGCCAAAGGCATCGCGCTCGAACGGCTTGTCGCGATCGGCGCCGACCAGCTTCGACTCAAAGATCGCCCGTTGAACGTCCTTTTCGTCGACGACCTTGAGCGGCGGCGACTTCAGGGTCAACCGCTTACCGTCGATGAACTCACGGCTGCTGACCACGACGGTGATTGTGTAGATTCCCGGGCCTTCGAAGTCTACGGGATATTCGATCCTCCCGGTCTCGACGAGGTTGGTGTCGATCGAATCATCATCTTTGTAGACGGTCCACATGAAATTCGCATGATTCGGGAAGATGTTGAGCACGTACCGCCACTCGTTTCCGCCTTCGAAGTGCACGCGTGGCGTCACGCGCGAGTGTGCAACGTACACGTCGAGCTTCGGCGTTATTGTCATTTCGCCGAGCGGCTCGTACTGGATAATGCCGTCGGGTTTGCCTTTGGGTTGGCCGTAAATGCTGCCGCCGCCGGTGTCGGGATTGCTGCTTTTCTGCTGCGTCGGATCTTTCGACGGCTCGCCGGATTGCGGCGGTGCATCGCTCTGCTTTTTTCCGGGGCGCGGCGGTCCGGTGACGGTAACCTCGAGCGGCTGGTCTGCGCCGCTGGACGCGGACGGTGGCCGATTGTCATCGATCTTGCGGTTGCCGGTCGGAACCGGAACCGATCTGAGTTCGGGATGAAATTCATTCATCCAGCGCTCGACCATCGCGTGGAACTGGGGCGTTGCTCGATAGGATTCGGTTTTTCTATTCGGATCCGGCGCTGTAGCGGAGCGTTGAACGTGCGTGTCGGGATGTTCGCGAAGATAGGCTTGTGCGATCTCGGCAGTGGCTCCGGGAAACGCATCCAGGATGTACGTCGTAAAAGCTTTCTGAATCTCGCTCGGCCACGTCTTCACGTCTTCCATGTTGTACACATAGACGAAGGCGCCGTCGCTTTGGCGATACACATAAAAGGTGCCGCGCGCCGGTACTTGTGTCTCTGCTTTATCTTTTGGCTGTCGGGCGGCTCGCATCGGTGTCGAGCGTGTAACTTTTGCAGGACGCCCAGCAAGCACGTCGGCGGCGAATGCGTCGGCATCGGCTTCGGCTTGCGCAGACGTCGCCGCAGGAAGGCCTTCGGTCGTCTGCTGTAAGACGTGCGCAATTTCGTGCGCGAGCAGTTTGCGACCGGCTGTCGTTCCCGGTGAAAATGCGCCGGCGGCAAAGATAATGTCATGGCCGAAGGCAAAAGCTTCCGCATCGACGGCGTCGGCCCACGCAGCCGCATCTTGACTTGCATGAATGCGAATCCGGTCGGCGACATCAACCGTATCTGCGTCAAAAATGTCGCGGGCGGCGTAAGGCAACGGGTCGCCGCCTTGCGGCGGCGGCGCTAGCAGCGTCGCCGTGCCACGGTTGCCCAGCACACGTTGCAAGTTAAGAAACGGAAGCGGACCTACGTTCTTGCGCGCCACCTCAGGCGCGCGGCGGCTGCGGTCCTCGCTCTTGGCCTTCGTCGGGCTCTCGGTGCTCTTGGCGGTTTCGCTTCCCATGCGCTAGCGAGCGCCCGCGCCGATCCATGAGATCGTGACGTAACGGTCCCAATCGGAAGGGAGATTCTCGCGCGCAAGTTCGCGCACGATGTCGTAGTCTTCTTCGCTGAGCAGCGTCCAACGGTAAGGATTGAAGCCCCAGTCCCTGGTGAATTCGTAGTGTCGCCGCAACTCGTCGATAATTTTTTCTTGACTGTTCGCGGCGTACCGCGGATCAGAAACCAACGCGCCGGGCATTTTGATCTCTTCGCCCGAGCGAGCGTTAAAATTGAAGTCGTCGAGCTTGACGACTTCGCCGCTCTTGGTGTGGCCGACCAGGTTGAGATTCTTGAGATCGCCGAGCGGCGTCGGCGTAAAGCCCGCCTCGACTTCGGTGCCGGGGTTTGCACGGCTCGGCGCGTGCCCTTTCTCCGATGACGTGAACGGTGATGACTGTTCGAGAATGCGACCGCCCGGAACCGGCGCGGGCCGCGCGACTTGGCGGCTCGTCGCGGGAAAACCGAGCGCGCTGTTGGCCTGTTGTGCGTAAAAGTCTCGAAGTGCCGCGTCGATCGCTTCGTTCGCGCTCTTCGTCGGCACCGTGACGGCGGCAATCATGTCTTGGACATGCTTTGGGTATTGCGCTCGGTTGTTGCGAAAAAAATCAATCGCTTCACCGGCGCCGTAGTTGTTTATCCCGCGGCGAAGCAGCTTCGGCTCGTCGAGATGCACGGGTAACACGCGGCGTAGTTGCGGTCGTGGCGATGGTGTCACGCTGCCGAAGGCCTCGCCGCCGCCGAATCGTCCGCCGGTTGCCGGCGTCGTGGTGCGCGTCGTGCCGCCGGGCTTTGCGAGCGGTCCCTTTGGCCCGCGTGGTGCGCGCGTTGCCGATGCGCGCGTTTCGAGATCGCCGGAAGCGCGCAACATCTGCTGCTGATCGGGCTCTTGTTGGATGTGCTGCGGAATCTCCGCTTCGACGTCCTCGTTTGCGGCAACGTTCTTGCGCATCGGAAGCACGTCGCCTTGTCCTTCGGGCGTCGCTTCGAGTTTGCGTGCAACGTCGGGTGGATAGCGCCGCTGCTGCGCCGTCGAAATGTCCTCCACGTTCGTGGCGCTATCGAGTTCTTGCAGCAGGTGTTCGGTGTCGCTGCCGATCTTCTCGATGTCAGCCCGCTCGCTTTCCGAGAGATCTTTGAGCGTAGCAGCGAAGGCGCGCCAGTTGCGGTAGCTTTTGCGCAGGTTGTTGGCAAGTTGTACAATGCCGACGCCGCCGCGCACGACACCGTAGATCCGCACGTAGGACGTGAGTTGGTCCATCGACGTAACGAACCAGCGGCCTTCCTTCGGAGCGGACTCAATGATCCAGCCGCGGTGTTCTTGGAGGATGCTGTTGCCGATGTCGATCGCCGTCGCGACGCGATCGGCGATCGCGAGACCTCGCCGCGCTCCCGCAAGGAGACGTGCACCTGTACCGAGCGTGGAACCTTCGGCCGCTTCGCCGCCGGCCGCCGCTTCGCCACCGACGCCGAACGTGAGCCCAATCGCAAACGCCTCGCCCGCTTTCTCGTATGCGATGCGATCCGCTTCGTTTGAATACTGCAGCAGCTTGAGCGCGGGCATGAACTCGATCGTCCCTCCTTCGTCGTACAGCTTGACGCCGACGACGTCGTTCTCGTTGAGAATCACTTCGTCCCAAATGCGTTGTGGCAAGCGTAAGTCGGGATCGCGCGCGTAGTCGGTTCCGTAGATGTCGAATCGCACGTGCACGCTGATCTTGCCGTCGGGCATGCGATGCGCGTAAATCGGCGACGGTGTCATGACGGTGAGACCGGTCTTACGGTACGGCAGGATCACGCCTGTGCGCGATTGCGCTTGTGTCACGCCGGCGGCGAACTGATCCTCACTCAAGAGTGAATGCGTCTTGATGCGCAGGATGCGATCGGCTTGCTGCTGCTCGTCGGCAAAAACTTCGCCGTCGGTCAGCTCGTCGAAGAGTCGATCGAGCAGACGACGCCCCTTCTCGGTCGCAGCGAGCGCTTGCAGTTGCTCGTCGGTCGCGGCTTGTGCAAAGGCGAGCGAAACGTCGTCGCGATCGGTGCTCCCGACCTCGTCGAGGACATGTTGCGCGTAGTCCGGATCGGCGTTCATTGCTTGCTTGAGCAAATCGGCGCCGAGCGCGTCCTCGTCGAGATTGCCCCACCAACTCGTGCGCTGATCGATAAGGTCCTTTGGCGTCGGTTGCGGCAGCGTAGCAGGCTGTGCGCCCTGCGTATCGACCGGCAATGGCGCAACGTCGACCGGCGGTGCGTCTTCGGCTTTCACCTCGTCGACTTTTGGCAAGTCGGGGAGTTTGACCGGCGGCGTTTTCTTGTCTACGGGTGGCTTTGGTTTTTGCGTTGGCGGACGTCGCTTTGGCTGAGACGGCGGCGGAAGTTTTAGTTCCCTTTCACCGTGGTCGCCGAAGTCCGTCGGAATCATTTGATCGTATGCGGCGACTTCGTATCCACGCTTCTTGAGTTCTTCGATGCCGCCTTGATCCAGGAGCGCACCAACCGTAGATTTGCGTCGGACGCCGAGCTCGATAAGTTGCGGACTCTCGGATCCCCATCGGATGCCGACGTCGATGTCGCGCTGGTTTTCCGGAATTTGGTAGTGCAGCACGCGCACACCGTCGACGAGTACGTTTCGTTCGCCGCCGTCGTCGTTAAAGGTCACCTGATGGTTGGGCGTTTCGGGCTGCTTTTGTCGTGCGATCTCTTTGCGACCCTGACGTTGCTCGACCACGTGGTCGACCTCGTGCGCGAGCAGTTTGCGGCTCACGTCATCGTCAGTGGTCGTTGCGCGCGTGACGACGTGCTCGCCGAACGCAAAACCCTGTGCGCCGAGCGATTCGGCGCTCTCGCGGTCGTGATGCACGCGAACCGTACGCAGATCCTCGCCTGTCTGTGTTTCGAGATCGGCGCGCACCGTTGGATCGAGCGGTCGTCCCTCCGAGTGCGCCAGCTTTGCCAGCGCACGATTACCGATCGAGCGCTGCAAGTGGCGCATCGGCGTACCGTTTCCAGTCGCAACCTCAGGCGATTCCGCAAGGTGCGGCTTGGGCGGGGCGTGCGAAGCCTCGCTCGCATGCGGCGCGGGGCCGGGCTGCGAGGCCATCGCCTATGTCGCCGGAGCCTTCTTCACAAGCATCGCCGCGACGGCCGGTGTCAAGTTCGCTTTGCTCTTGAGCGATTTGTTCAACGCGGCGACGTTCTTGAGCGCGATCGCTTTGAGCTCGGTTTCGTCGCGTGACGGATCGCTCGAAGCGATGTACTCCTTGAGTACGCTCATCTCGTCGTCGGCGCCGGGCATTGCCGCGCGAATGATCGCGAGATGCGTGAGCTTGTCGTTGGTAGCAAGGATCGCTTTGGCAAGCCCGGCTTTGTATTCGGCGTAGTTTCGCCTCGCCGTGTCGATCATCTCGGGCCAGCATTGGGTCGGATCGTCGAGCAGCTTCATGAACTGCGCAAGCTTGGAATCGTTGTCGTCGTAGAAGCCCGCGGCTTTCCATGCGCTGCGGACCGTGTCTTTTTGATGCATGAGCTGGTCCTCAACCCTACACAAATTCGACGTCGAGGTATGCCGAGCCAAAGCTTTTGTCAGGCGAGATCACCGAGACGCGAACTTTACTCACCGTTTCGTTCGCCGATGTTAAGGTGACTTTCGCGTGGCCCTTCGCCAGTTTCACGATGCCACCGCGGGCCGAGAGCTTTCCGCGTGTGGTGGTGACTTTGGCGGTGCCCGACGCACCATCGATGTGTTTGCCGTGCGCGTCGACAACGGCGATGTCGATGGTGGCGGTGTCCTTGCCGTCACCGGCGATCTCGCGTTTGCTTGCCGTTAGTGCAAGACTCGGTCGCTTCACCAGTTTCTTTTTTGCCGTGTCGACCATGAGCCCACCCGTGGCGGGCCCGATATCGCCCAGGTCGATTTTGATGAACTCGAGGTTCTTCGGATCTTTGTCGCTCAGCTTGCTGACGACGTGCATGTCGCTCGAAAAGCGCTTCTTCAATTCCTCGATCGGCATTTCAACAAAACGATTCTCCGGTACGCTGAATCGTGAATGTGTGTGGACGATCCGACCGGTTGTCTTGTCGTAGGCCGCGTAGCCTAAATGGGGACCTTTGTTGCTGTGCATAATTCTCTCTCTCCGTTATTACTCGAAGTACACGATGCCGGTCGCAAATATGATGATACTGTCGTCCATGCCCCGCGCACGGAACGTAATCACTTGACCGAAGCCCGAGAAGGCCACGACATGAAGATTCGGATCGCCGGCCCCCGAAATACCGAGCGTTCCGATTACCGGTGTCCCGTTGCCGTCAACTTGAAGCACTTCGACCGCGGTCGCGGCGTTGTATGAGATGTCGACGTACTCTTGAAGGTAGCTGGGAATTATAAGCGCGCTAAACTGCGTTGCGGAGCCGAGATCGATGTCGGTCGTCGCCGAGGAAACTTGACCGGAGAAATCGCTACCAACCATCATCGCGCCGGTGATAGCGAGTTTTCGCGCCGGATTCCCCTCGAGCGGCGTACCGTTTCCATCGAAGATCGTTCCATCGACATTGAGGTTGCCCTCAACGGTAGTATTCCCGTCGACCTTGAGGCCTGCACCGTTGATCTCGACACCATTGCGATAGTCGCCGTTGTAATTGATAACCAGCAATTGGTTGTCGTCGACCAGCGCGCGGTTGTTTTGATGCGAACGGCCATCAAGGCAGAAATCCGTGCCATGGCAGCGCAAGAACGTCGTATTGACGTTGATCGTGTTGTTGCTGAACGCGGTCAAGTTCTGGACGACCGCCGAACCGTTGCTTCCGTCGAGCGTCATTGTTTGATTTTCGCCTGAATCGAGCATGCGGACTTCGCCGTTGAGCGTGGAGCCGCCGACAACCACGTGTCCCGTATCGCCAATCAACGAGACGCTCAGATGATTGTTGGCGTCGTAAACGTAGACATCGCCGTAGTTTCCAGGTGCGCCAACCTTGAGCGTCGCCTCGCCGGTATCGAGCACGATGCTGGGATTCGACTTTTCGCCGAAGTAGGCGGTGCTCGCCGCGATCGCCATCGACGAGAAGGTTCCGCCGCCTGGCGTTGTGACGTTGACTTGGTCACCGGCGTTCTGCGTGATCATTTCGATGCCGCCGCCTTCGCGCGCGCGAACCTCGCCCCACGACACACTATGTGCGCCGGTTGACCCGCTGTTTGCGGCACGTTGCAGTTGTACGCTCTGTACTGGGATGCTGACGTTCGTGCGCTGCAATCCGCCGACGTCGCCGTAGCTTACACCGGTGACGTTGCCGCTGCCGTCGAGGACGAGCCTGCCGAGCACCACGTGGATGTCGGGATCGTATTCACCCGCCGTAATGAGCTGCAGCCATGGCGTATCGTTATATTGGTTGACGCCGTCGGAAGCGTATGCTGCGCTGTCCCAGGTTTCCCACCACTGCACGGCAACGTAGTACGTGCCGGTGAAGCCGACCGTCGGAAGCATCGCACCCGACGCGGTAACCGGAGCGAGGTCGGCGGGTGTGCCGGGAATGTCGGCGTCGGGTCCGATTTCGGCGTTTCCACCCTCCGCGAGGTAGATGTGTTTTCCGCTCGCGTCGAGCGCGATGCCCGCCATGATGGCTACGCCGGGCGAATTTAAGGTACATGCGATGTCCATGCCCCATCCCACGCCCGGGGCGTGCAACGCCATGCCGTGCACGCGTTCGAGTGGACGTATGTACTGCTCTTCGTCGGTCGCCATGTTGCCGTTGGATGGAACGCCGCCCGCCGGAATGACGAGCGATGGATCGTACGACGGATTGTCGGGATCGGCTTCGGCCATGTACGGGCCCGGCGGCCAACTGAGATAATTGGTTCGTACGAGTGGTTCTGGAGGCGTTACAGGCATGATCGTGTTCCTTTTTGTGCGCGAGTGCTAGGCTTGTGATTGCTCCGATTGCAGATACCAACTGGCTTGCGCTGGTATCTCGTCGTTGACGACGTCGGTGATGCTTTGAAGAAATTGAATCCGGTTTTGCCATTCGCTGTATGCGGTGAGTTGCAGGTGCGCAGATGAAACTGCCGAGAGCGTGATACCGGTGGCGGTCTCTTTCTTGGCAAAGATGTTGACGACGGCGCCCGAGCTGGTCGCCGAATAGGAAATGTTGAACGTCGCATTCACGTTGAGGTCCGCGGCAAACGCTGCGGCCTGCGCGCTCACGGTATTGCCGCTGCTCTCAGCCAAGGTGTATTGCCCGCCGGCAACCCAGATGATCCCGTTCTCACCGGTCGTCGGTGCGCCCCAAAGCGTGACCGTGCCGATCGCAAGGTCCGTGGTTTCGAGCGCGAGCGTCATGTGGACTGAGCCGGCGAGCACGGCGGGAAGGTTGCTGCTCGCGATCGGGCTATCGACGACGTAGGAAATGGCGAGTACATTTCCTACGCCGGTTGCAGTGTAGTCGGCGGCGAAACTACCGGTGGCGTTGAGCGTCGTTGCCCACGCTGCAGCTTGCGCCGCAAGTGAATCGCCCGTTGTCTCGCTCAAGAGGTATGGCTCACCGTCGAGCGTTACCGTGCAGTGCTCGCCGGTCGTCGGTGTTCCACCGAGCGTGATTGCGGCGAACAGATTTCCTATGAGTTGGAGATGCGCGGATGACGTCGCTGTTAAGACGGCGCTGTCAGCCGTCGTACCCGGAACCGCGTAGATGCTGAGCAGCGCACCGACGCTCTGCGCGATGTAGAGCGCGGCAAATGACGTCGTGCCGTTGAGCTGCGCTACCCACGAGGCGGCCTGATTCGCAAGCGTTCCCGGCGTTTCGGGCAACGTATATTTAACCCCGGCGATCGTAATGATGCAGTGCTCGCCGGCTGTCGGCGTTCCGCCGAGCAGCGCTGAGAATGCCGCGACGGCGGGATCGCCTTGAAAGTTTACGATCACCGAGAACGACTGCGGCATCGAGCGCCATTGTTGCGAATTGTAACCGGCGAGCACAGGCAACCCCGAGTCGCAGACGTAGAGCGTACCGTCGCTAGCGCCGCCCATGTGGCGCGGATAGACGAGCGATTGCTGATCGGAAACTCGCGTAATTACCGGCGGCGCTTTGGAGAGATCGACACTGTAGATCGCGGGCTGCTGTGCGATGATTTCGGTAAAGGGCGTCGGCGAAAGGTTAGGCCGATACGGTCGCAATCCGGCGTCGAGCACCATGAGATGCTCGGCGTCGACTTCGACGACGCCGGTCGGCGCGACGAGCGGATTGTCTGCCGATGCGACCGCGGCCAAAAGGTTGGTGATCGTCGACGAAGCGAGATCGACGTCGTAGAGCAGCGCGGGAGCGGCGGAGCTTTGATTGACCGCGTCGCCGACAATAACGTGGCCGTTCGCGCGCAGCGCAAGCGAGAGCGGTTCGACGATTTGCGCGAAGCTGTGCGCGGTCGGACCGCCGTACACGCCGCCGGTGACCGCAATGTCGACGATCGCCGTTTTGCTCGGATTGGCAAAACCTGCGCCGCGGTCGAGCACGAGCGGGTGACCGCTGCTCGCGACGACCATCGACGTTGGCAAGACGAGGCCGGTCGACGGCACCGAGAACGTCGTTGCTTCACCGAAACGCGGGCCGGTGCCGGTGAGCGTCAAGTGGGTTGAGGACACTAATGTCGTCAAATCGTTGCCGGGCATGCCGCTGTTCGGCGTGATGACGATCGCATCGCCGGATGCGGTCGCCGTGTAGGCGCTATTGAACGGGGTCATTCCGTTGAGCGCGGTCGCCCACGTTGACGCTTGTGCTGCAAGCGTGACGGCGGCCTCGTTCAACGTGTATGGAACTGCATCGACCGCAACGACAACCGACTCGCCGCTCGTCGGCGTGCCAGTAAGCGTGATCGTGCCAATCTGCGGCGCGGAGAGGCGATACAACAGCGCTTCGACCGTCAGGTCGATGAGGTAGGCGCAGTTGCTCGCGTGATCGGCGGCGACGGCGAGCGGCGCGTTGAGCGTAAGCGATCCGGGTTGAAACGTTTGCTGCATCGGTGCGTTCGGTGCAACGGTAGGCACTGCGCCCTTGCCGCACGATATGTCGTACTGACCGGTTATCGAAAGGCGCCAGAGCGATGGCGGGACGTTGGTGACGAGGCCGGTCGTGCCGAGATCGCCGACGTAAATATAGCCGTTCCCGTCGAGCGCCATACATTGCGGCGAAACGAGGCTCAGGCGCGAGACGAGCGTCGTTACGGGCATGATGAGTCCGGGTTGCGGCAACATGAAGAGTAGTCGGCTGCCATCATCGACGACGAGACGCGGCTGGCGCTTCGCGAGCGCGTAGAGCTTGAAGAATTCGTAGAGCCCGGGCTTGGTGCCGCGTTGCGCGTAGATCCCGACGATGCTGGCAATGGCGGATCGCCGCTGGTATTCGTCCCACGACGCGGGCAGTTGCAAAGCGATCCACTGCGCGAGCCAGTCTAAGAAATCGGACGGTGCGGTCCACGCGCCGTAGAGTTCGACGAGATTCGCGATCACGGTTTGGATCGGATCGTGTGCGCCGCTCGAATTGACGATCGTTTGGTTTGCCGCGTGGTTTTGATGAAAGACGGCAGTGATCGTGTTCGCGTTGACGGCCGTGATCGTGATGACTTCGGGGATCATCCCGTTGTACGTGTAGCTGTTGCCGGCCAGAAATTGGCTTCCGCTTCCGGGCGTGATCATGACGGATTGTGGCAACGGATTGGCGCTGACGCTCTGGGTGACCATCGTCATCACTGCGTTGTTGCCGTGCTCGATCGCAACGTTGTCATTGATGCCGGTGAGAATCTTCTCGAAGGCGCAGAGCATCGTGCCCACGCTAAATTGATTGGGCGGCGGATCGCTCTCCCACAAGATGGCGGGAAGATACTTTACGTAACTGCTGGTGATCGGCATCAGGTTGTCCGCGTCATGACGTCGACGAAACCAACGTGAAATTCGTCGAGCCGTAGCAGAGGGTCTCGAAGTCGGCTACTTGGACCCATGCGCCGGCGGGAGCCGCGATGAACGGCCGCGTGCCGTAGAGTGCGGTTCCCGCGACGATGGTCAGTTGCGAAATGTACCCGACGTTCTCGGGCGGCGTGATGAATTGATAGAGATCCCCGATGTAGGCGTTCTGTCCGGCTTGCCAACCGGTCCCGCTTGAACCGCCGACCACCGGATGGAAGAAGAGCGCAATCTTGTTTTCGATCGTCGTTTGCATGTCGGTCGGACTTGCGATCAGCCCAGAGGTCACGGCCGTCGCCCATGCCGCTGCCGAGATGGCGACGATGACCGGCACGTACTTCGGGCCGGTTACATTGAGCGATGCGGTAAGATCGCGACGGCTGTCGAGGTAGTTGATCACTTGTTGTGTCAGCTCGGGTGTCGGTTGCGGCGTCGCGCTGACCGCTGGACCAACCGCGGGGAGAATAATGACGTTGACGTGCCCGGGGCTGCGGTCGAGATCTGCCCAGGTGGTAGCGCCGTAGGCATTGGTCGGCGCGAGCGCGCAGACGTTTGCGAGTTCCGTGCTCGCCTGCATCGCCAGATAGTTGTAGTCCTCGACGGTGACCGCGCGACCGCGGTTGCGCAACATCTCGGGTCCGCGGCGCAATGCGTCGGTCATCGATTGCTCGTCGGAGCCGCCGTATGCGGAGAAGAGGTTCGTGACAGCCGTGATGCCGGCGACCGGCGTGCGCATGCGTGACGATCGCGTCCGCGCCGACGTTGGCGGTGGCGCCGGCTTCGACGTAGCGATAGGTCGTGGCCGCGATCACGTCGCTGGTCTGCGGAACGGTGCCGTGGCCGGTGTTCGTGAGCGAGCTGTAGTTGCCGAAGCTGATCTGGGCTGCGACCGGATCGACGCGGTAGTACGGCCCCGGTCCGTCGGAATGAAGTCGTCGACCTGCGTCCAGGTGACGCCGTTGACTTGCACGACGAGATCGGCGTTGGGCGTCGACGAGTTGGGAATCTGAAACAGCGGCCCGTTCGCCAGGGAGAAGACCTGGAACGGCAGACCGGTCGCCGTTGCCCAGCGATTCAGGTGCCGGAATCGTGAGCGCGCTGTACGACGACACCGCGTTGAAGAGTATCGACGAAAGTCCGAGGGCCAGCGGCGTCGTCGCCGAGAGGTTGCGCGATGCGCAACCCGATCCAGTAGTAGGCGCTCGTCACGGTGTCGCCGCTCGAGGCCGCGACGACGGTCGTCCAGCTCGGCGGCGCTTCGCTTGCCCAATCGCCCGGCACGTTCAGCGCCACGGTCCGTCCTGTGTCAGACCGCGCGTGCCGTCCGCGCAGCGCGGGAACGGTGAGCGCCGTCCAGGCGCCCGGCTCGACCCCGGCTTGCGAGTACAACCACGTAATGGTTACGTCGGCTGGATTGAGAATCGGGGCGAAGAAGCGCACCATCAGGTTGATCGGTCGCGGTGCTCGGGTTGTCGAAGCCCAGACAGAGCTGCACCGACTGACTTGGTTGCACGTTGATGGTCGCGCCGGGTGCCGGCGGAACGACGAAGTTGCTCGAGACGTTTGAGTACTTGTTGAAGACGACTTTCGAAATCAGCAACGCCGATTCCAGGTTGATCGGCAGGACCGTGACGTCCGCGTCGGTTTCGAAGATAATCGGTGCCTGCGTCTCGGTCGCGGCGGTCTGGGCCTGGCGTGCCCTGGGGCAACGATGACGGCGCCGGCGTCGCGGCAAAGCTCAGAAACGGCGCGCGCGGGATCGGGCGGCAACCGTTCGATGCCGAGCATGTTGAGGAACGCGACGTAGTTCTTGTTCGGGACCTGGTTGAGCCGGTACGTCAGACCTTCCACCAGCCATGCGAACAGTTCGACCAGCGTGATGCCGACGTCGCTCGGCGACTGGTTGGTCCACTGCGGCGCGTACTGCGGAATGAGCGCGACGACGTCGCTGACCAAATCGGACCACGTCCGGTCGTCGAGATTGGGTGGAACGAGCAGTCCGCGATTCGGATCGTACAACATCAGGATTGCTCCAGGTAGAACGGATAGATCATCGCCTGCGGCGCAAGGCTGCCCTTAATGGCATACTGGATGTTGATCAGGAGCATCGGATCTTCAGCCGCGATTGGTAACCGTCACGCTTTGCAACGTAATGCGCGGCTCCCACTGTCTGCAGACCGTCGGTAACATACTGCTTGGCGAGCGCTGCCGTTTGCGGATTGTTCGGCGCGAAGACCAGGCTCTTGAGGTTGCAGCCGAACGTCGGCCGCATGACGCGTTCGCCGTACTGCGTGCCCAAGATGACGTAGATCGACTGCTCGATGTTCGTGAGATTCGAGGACATCAAGATGCCGTGCGTGATGTCGAGTGACACCGGATAGTTGAAGCCTTGACCGTAGAAACTCGTCATATCGTCTCCTCGCACTAGGTAACCGTCATCGCGCCGGTAACGGCGACGGCGACATTTGGTGCGGTAAGGTTGATCGAGGTCTTCGCGTTTAGGTTCAGCTGGTTGACCGCGTTGATCGTAATGTTGCCGTCCATCGTCAACGTGACCGAGCTACCGCCCTGCAATGTCGAAATGGTTATGCCGCCGGCGCCGGGCGTGTCGTCGATCTTGATCGTCTGTCCGGTGCGTGTCTTGATCTCCGAAACGAAGTTGGTCGGCAACGGAGGATAGACCACCGGCGGGGACGGACCGTCCCACACGCTGCCGATCACGACCGGCATCGTGATCTCGCCGTCTTGAAACGCGACGATGACGGTGTCACCGACGCTCGGCATGAAGTAGACGCCGCTGCCATTGACACCGGCTTGCGGCACGCACACGCGCGCCCATCCGCTCACGTTGGTGTCGGAAAGCCACGGGAACGAGACCTTGACGCGCGCGCCGAGTGCTGAGGCGGGATCGGCGTCGGCAACGATCGAGGGCGGGATGAGCACTTTCGCAACGTAGACGCCGTAGAATTTCTCGGTGTGGTCGCGTGGTGACGTGAGATCGATGTCGGTTTTCTTGCGAATCAGCGAGAGCAGCGAGGATTCGGCCTGCTGCGTGATGTCGAACTCGGTCAGGTAGCCGTTGTCGTCGATCGTGTGCGTGACTTTGCGCAGGCGATAGACGCCGCCGAAGCGCTGCCCCACGCCGGCGACCTGGATGTAACTGCCGGCGCGCAGAGCCGGAATACCGATGCAACTTCCGGTGCCTTCGTAGAGCCCATCGAGCAGCTGCTGCAAGAGCGCTTTGCCAAGCGCCAGGGCATCGATCGGCGAGGTGATCTTTTGACTGTGAATCCAGCGCCGCCCGAGCGATGCCAACATGTCGAGCGTCGCCGGGCCAAGCCGGTTGATGATGTCACCAAGACTCAGCAGCGCGCCGGTTGCGACGCCGATCATCGCCTGTGCAAGCTCTTCGTTGTAGCCGCGAATGACTTGCAGGCCCGCCATCGTCGCGGTTGCAAGCCGCGGCGAGAAGCTGCGCAGGCTCTGCCCCCATTCGAGCACGTAGGCATCGAGTTGAATCGGGAACTGAAAGTAGAGGCTGTCCCAGTAGACGTACGCGTCGAACAAGTTGTTGGTCGCGAGCCCCTTGATGAATGCCCAGTCCGTTCCGGTTTGCGTCAGGCTCTCGTGGAACCACGGCGAGGGATCGCAGATCGGGAATGAGCAGATTCTCGAGCGCGATTTCGGCAACGATCAACGAGTCGGTCATAAACGCGAATTGACGCGGGATCGTTTGACCGTGCCGCATGTTGTACGACTTGTCGTAGCCGGAGATGGCGATCGTCGGCGGACCGCTTTCCGGAAAGTTGGGCTCGATCGTGGTGATCACGCCGAGCATCATCGGCGTCAGGTTGTCGCCGTAACCCATGTAGAGCTCGACTTCGACGCCCGGGCTAAAGAGAGAGAGATCGGTGTACTGACCGTTGGTGTTCGAGAAGACGATCTTGAACATATCGGCGTGGTCGAGTGAACCTTCGTAGGTCACGCTCAGCACTTGCTGCGTGATGTTCGCCGCCATCGTGATACCTTGCACGACGACGTTGAAGCGTGGCGCGAAGTAGCTCTGGATCATTGCGTTGGATTTCCCGGAATGACCAGCGGTTTGCCGGTGGGCGGATTGAACGGATCCTCGATGTTGTTGGCGCTCGCGATATTGCGCCACGTCGAGGGATCGCCACCGGTCTGCGTAGCGATCCAGCTGAGCGTGTCGCCTTGCACGACGTTGTAGACCATCGGCGGCCCGAGGAAGACGCCGGTCTCGATCGCGATCGTCACGTCGACGTATTCGTGGAAGCGTACGCTGAGCGTGCAACGCACCGGCGTTCCGTCAATCGCGAACATCGTGAAGCGTTGCTGCGCTTCCGCAAGGACGCAGCGAAAACTGAAGCTACCCATCACGAAGAGCAGAATCGGCGGCGCGAACGTATTCGGCAGTGTGCCGAGCAGCCCGGTGATCGCGTCGGTGAATGAGCGCACGTCTTGGCCGAGCTCGTAGGAGTCGAAGAAAAGCTCCATGCTCAGTACGCGCCCTTTGCCGCGTACGTACTGAATCGGTGGCGCGTTCAATCCGGGAATCCCGATCTCGGCGAAGTTGTTGCCTTGATCGAGAGAAAACTGCTCGGGATTGTACATCACGGGAATCTGCGCCCCGGTGGTGGTGTTGACGATGAACGCCTTTGCGAGTTGCAAGTTGCCGCCGCTCATTACGCACCTCGCTCGAATTCAACGCGAATCTGACTCATCAGGTCGCGAAAGAGCGTACGCCGGATTACCTCGAGGTTCGTATTTGCATCGGGAACTTGTGCGGGTGCGTCGACTGGTGCGCGATCGCTTTCGGCCTTCATCGTACGCTGCGCTGCATGTGCACTCGCTGCGGGCGCTGCAGCCGCACGCGGCGTTGCGCCAGCGTGCTTCACGACAGACGGCAATCGCGCGAGCGAGGGAGAGAGCTGCGCGGAGAGCACGGCGCCTTCGCGCCCGTGGGCGAGGCGCTCTTCCGCTCGTACGCCCGCGTCGGTCGCGCGGTGCCATGCGGCGCCGGGACGCAGCCACTCGGCAACGTGGGTGACCTCATGCGTCAGTAATGCGAAGCCGGCTGGATCTTGCGGTGCGTACGCGCCCGCGCGAAAGTACATCTCGGGGCCGATCGTCACCGCATCGGCGCGCTCTTTGCGCGCGAACGCGTCGGACTGCGTGCCAGTATGCACGCGTGCTGCATCCGCTGCGGGTCCGACGATATCGCGCAAACGGTCGCGCGCTGCCGGCGGCAGCGGCGCGCCTTCGGATGTGACATCGTCGAGTGGCAGCTCCTCGCGTGCATCGTCGCGTAGCGGCTTGGCCGTTTGCGGCACGGCGTCGTGACGCGTGAAACGATCGGCGACGCTTGATCGCTCGCGAGCGCGATCGACCATCGGCTCGATCAACTCAAGCCACGCGATCGACGGAACGCGGCGCGCGACAAGCCGTTGCGCTTCGCGCACGAACAACTCTCCAAGGGTCGTTACGATTTTCTCCATCTATGAACTCTGCCGTACCGCTTCCAATCTGAGCACTTCGTCGATCCAGCGCCGGCGCTCGGCGTGATCGATGTTCAAAAGGTCTTCGTAGGTCCAGTGCACGCGCACGCTCAATGCGGCTACCTCCTGGTAGACCCAGTCCAAAGGGTAGCCTAGAATCCCCCCAAACTCGGGAGCTCCGTTTCGAACGACTCCGAACATTTCGGACATCGCACCGCGAGCTGGCGTCGCGAGAGCCCGTTGATGCGGTTGTACATCTCTTGCAAGTACGAGAGATCTTCGCTGAAGAGTCCCTCGATGACGTTGGGATTGATCGGCGTGACCGTTCCCAAGCGCACGACGACGCGCGAAAGCAAGATGACGATCAGGTACGCCGGAAGGTTTTGCACGCGCGGGTCTTTCATGGGAAGTATCTCGTCGGCCGCGGTTGCGAGACGCATTGCACCGGTGCGGTGCAGCGTTCCGCTCTTGTCGACGTAGCCGTTCGGCAACTCGAATTCGTATTCGGTTGTAACCATGGCTAGAAGGACCGCACGATTTTTTCACACGCGATGACCATGGTGTCGATCGCGACGTCGTTGCCCTTGGCGTTGAGCGAGGGGCCGTCCCATTTCGTCGGCCACGCGGCGAAGAAATCCCAACGCGCGACTTCGGTTTGGTTGGTGAGGTCGTAGAGCACGACCGAACCATTTTGACGCGCGATCACGCCGTTGATGACGTTTTGACGCCACGTCATCAGCTCGGTCGAGGAAGTGATTCCCCACTTGAGCGTGATGTCGGCGTAGCTGGTCTTGCCCGGGAAGCTTGTACACCGTGGTGCTGTCGCCGCCGGATCGCGTTTCGATGACCTCCGTGGTGGACTCGAGACCGCTGCACTCGGTGAAACTCGCCTGGGTGATGCCGTCGATCTCGACCAGAAAGTTGAAATTGCGAAACGGATCGACGCGTTGTCCTGTCGACATATTGTTTTACTCCTACGACTGCTCGGTGACGCTGGTGCCGCCTTGCCACATCCCGATCTTCACGATGATGAACTCGGCGGGATAGACCGGCGCCATACCGATCGTGATATTCACTTGACCCTGGGCCATCAAGTCCGGTGGATTGTTTTCGTCGTCGATCTCAACGTAGAACGCCTGCGATGCTTGCGTGCCGAAGAGCGCACCCGCTTGCCACACGCGCGTAAGGAAATCGGTTATCGTGCGGCTCAGGCGCTTCCAGAGACTCTCGTCGATCGTGTTGAACACGTATGGAAGCAGCCCGAGTTTGAGCGAGGTCTCGACGAAGATGAAGAGACGCCGCACCGGGATGTATGTCCAAGCGGTTTGCGCGACCGGCGTAGTCGTGCGCGCGCCCCACACGAGCGGCAATGCTTGACCGGGGAAGATGCGCGAGACGTTGATGCCGGCAACGTTGAGCAAACCTTGCGTCGTGCCGTCGACGTTGAGTTCCAAGCCGACGGCGTCGATGATGCCTTGATTCGCCGGCGCATTCTGCACGCCGAGCTTGTCGACGCGCCCGTAGATGCCGGCGATGTGACCGGAGGGCGGAACGAGTATCGTGTCGTTGCCGGTCAAACTGTTTGGATCGTTGATGAGAATCCACGGATAGTAAAGCGCCGCGTAACCGCCCTGCGACGAGCACCACGCGCGTTGCACCATCAGCGGGCTGGCCGCTGACGCGTCCGCAGCCAACCCTGGCTTCGTATGCAAGATCGCGAAGCGATCCATCATCGTCTCGCAGTGTGCGATGACTGCTTGCTGCACGGCCTGGTCGGTGCGATCCGGTACACAGACGAGCTCGACGTCTTGCAACGGCACCATCGCGGTGAGGGCCGTCTGATATTGCGTGAGTCCCAAGCTCGACGGGTTGTCAGCCGTACCGCCGGCGAGTGCCTTCGTCGCAAGCGTTGCGGGCAGGTTGTTCGGAGGCGTGTCGGTGTCTGGTGTCGACGGTAACGCAAGACTGATGTAGAGCGAAGTGACCATCGATCCCCAATAGCGGCTGTGTCGCGGATCCATCGAGAGGTTCTGCCAGACTTCCGGGACGTTGGGCGGGCTCGTGTCGGTAAGCGTGAATTCGAAGGACTCGATCGTTACCGCGGCGTCGCCTGAATCCATGCCGTAGCTGTTGGCGAGTCCCGCGCCTTGCAGCGTGATGAACGCGCCGCTGGTTACCGCGATCGTTTGGTATTCATGGGCGGTGCCGTTATTGAGTTCGATAATGCTGCCCGGCTCGAGTCCCGCTCCGTTGGTAACCCGGAGCGTCGTCTGCGCGACCGCGAGGTCGCCGATGCGCACGGTTCCCGACGAGTACGAGCCGGAGAGGTTCGTCTGCAGCACGAGGTTCGTGCCGATGATACGAGCGATCGTTGCGCCGTCGGTCGTCCCTTCGATGACGACGGCATCGCCGGGCGAAAAGTTTACGGCGTCGCTCAAGTTCGTAAGCACGATGATGTTCCCGGCTCCCGAGGTGATCGAGGCGTGGGCGCGCGTCACAACACAGTTGTTGGCGAGCGGAACGATCTGCGTCTCCGCGACCGCGATCGTAATGGTGTTTCCAGCGACACCGTCGACCAGCGCGGAAGCGACGAGTGCGTCTTGCGCACCGCCACGATCGACCAGCGCCAGCGACGCGGTCTTTGATGTGCCGACGCGTACGATGTACGCGGTTGTGCCTCCGTTGTCAAAGTAACCCTTCACCGCATAGGCCATGTAGAAGCCCGGCGGGTTGATCATGTAGCTGCCGAACGTGTTCACAAACTGCGTCCAGTTCGTCACAATCGTCGGCGTGAACGACGGGCCTTGCAACGCCGCGCCGATAAAGGCAGTCGTGCTCGTTCCAACGCCGACGATCGGGCCGATTGCGGGCTGCTCTTGGATGTAGACGCCGGGCGTCGTATAGGTCACGGTCATGATTCCACCTCAAATCGGAGTTAGGCTGACGTCGTAAATCCCGCTTGGATCGGGAACGTTGAAGCTGCGCACGGCCTGTGCGTAGCCCACTGCGCGCACGGTAAGCGTGTGCGGCCCCAAGGTGATATTTGAAATGACGAACCGGCCGTTGGTATCGGAGAGATACGTCTGCGCCGAGCTGTCGAGTTGAATCCAGGCGTTGGGGACAACGACTGTGAGCGCAGCCGCATTGCGAATCGTGCCCGCAATAATCGCCGGTTGCTGTTGGTCGTCGATCCCGGTCATGAGTTGCTCGGCGACGAAACCGATCATCGTCGCTTGCGCGCCGGTTGTCGCGTTCTCGAGATCCATTTCGATCGTGATGCGGCACGTGACTGCGGGGCGAACGTAGGTATCGAGGCCGCTCCAAAAATCCGGCTTCGCCGCCATGTCTTCGCTCTCGTCAGCGACGATTGGAATCGCTAAGAAGGCACTCGTGAGCGATCCGGTGAGATATTTTGACGGCATCGTGGGATTGCGCCACAAGACCCAGATCACGTCGCTGAGCAGCGCGTGCTCGTCGGGCTCTTTCTCCATGCCCTCGACTTCCGAGCCTTTGTCCCACGCCGAGATGATGTACGAGCACTCTACGCGCGAGGGAAAAAGCGTCGTCGTCGTGGTGCCGTCGGAATTGATCGTGGTGAAGCGCTGATTGGAGCGCAGTTCGCGATTGTCGATCACCCGGTAGAGGTAACAGTCGACCTGCATCCCGGTGCCCTGACCTTGCCACGTCGTATCGGGTACGGCAAACGAGATCGTCGCAGATGCGAGCGACGAGCCGAGCGGCGCTTCGCCGCTTAACATCGCCTTGAGTGCTGCATCGAGGTCGCTAATCATCGACGCGCATTCCGCGACCGAGCTTCTGGAACTCGCGCTTTGTTGCGGCGACGAGATGAGACATGCCGATCGGCCGGTTCTCTTCGCACGCGAGATACGCCGCCATCATCGCGACGTTGCGAATGTGTCCACCCGAAAGCTCGAAGCGATTGGCCATATACGCAAGGTCGATGTCGCCGGCTAACTCCGCCGAGGCCGGCCACACTTGACGCCAGATCTGCAAGCGCTGTTCGTATCCGGGCAGCGGAAATTCGACCGCGAATTGCAGCCGGCGCAGGAACGCATTGTCCATGTGCTTGCGCAGATTGGTTGCGAGGATCGCGACGCCCTCAAACGTTTCCATCCGTTGCAAGAGATAGGCGACTTCGATGTTGGCGTAGCGGTCGTGCGCATCTTTGACCTCGGAGCGCTTGCCGAAAATCGCTTCAGCTTCGTCGAAAAACAGCATTGCGAACGAGCGCCGCGCCTCGTCGAAAAGCGCATTGAGATTGCGTTCGGTGTCGCCGATGTATTTGCTCACGACACGCGAGAGATCGACACGGTAGATGGCCATGCCGAGCTCGGCGGCAAGAATCGAAGCGGCCATCGTCTTCCCGGTGCCGGACGGACCGAAAAAGATCGCGTTCACGCCGGGCCCGGTGCAGACTTTCTCGCCAAAGCCCCACTGCTCCATGACACGCTCGCGGTTGCGAACCGCGTCCGCGATTTCGCGCAAACGCGCGCGTTCGTCGTCGGGCAGTACGATATCGTTCCAGCCGTAGCGTGGTGGAAGCGCCTGGGCGAGCGTGTCGAGGTGGTGCGAGGTTTGATTGCGCGCCGCAGCGGCTAGCTCGCGGATCCCGAGTGCCTTCGCGCCGTCGTCGGCGAGCTGCAGGCATGCGTCGCGTACCGAAGCGTAGATCCGCGCGACGCTAAAGGGATACACTGCCGCGAGTGTTTGTACCGTGTCGTCGCTCGCGGTTGCGGCCTCTTCGCGCAGCGCGCGCTTCCAGCCCGATGTGCGCACCGACGCGGGCGGTGTACCAAGATGCGCGTTGACGACATGCGCATATCCATCGCGATGAAGGCGCGGTGGCGCGTCGCTGTCGACGATGAGGAACGCAAGCTGGACGGGCAACCGCTGCAGCGCGCGCAGGACGACGCCGAGGTCGATCTGCTCGTCAACCGTCGCGAGACGGATGGCGGGAATCTGTTGCCACAGGTGCGCGTCGCGAACGGCTCGCGCGAGATCGGACGCCTCCTGCGGCGCAACTGCCTCACCCACAACACGCAAACACCGGCCGATCTCTCGGCAGATCGCGCGCGCGAGCGTGCGTCGTCCGGAACTTGGCGCACCGGAAATGACGGCGATCGTCGGTTTTGATGTATCGATAGCGTTCTGGATAAGTGACCGCGTCAGCGCTTCGAGCGACTCGCGCTCTCCCGGCGAAAGGAGGAGTTCGTCGAGCGCGAGCGTTTCGAGCAACGGTTCTGCCGCGTACGGGGCAGTGTCGTCGAGCGCAAACGCGACGATCCCCGGATCGACCGAGATCTCGGCGGAAACGTCGTCGGATGCCGGGCGCAACTCGAGGAGGTGGAGACGAAAGAGCGTTGACGTTCTTGCGAGGGTTCGGCGCGTCGCAAGCCGTTGCGACCAACTCTCCGACAAAATATCTACCAGCAGCGCAACGCTCGGACGCGTGCGCGTAACGTCGTTATTGAGGTAGGCGTAAACGCGGCCATAGCTCGGATGAAGCTCTGCCGCGAGACAGAGCAGAAACGCGTCGAATTCGAGATCGTCGAGGTCAAAACGCCGGCGGATTGTGTCGAGCGGAAATGCGAATCCCTCTGTTACACTGGTCTGCGCGCGCGTCACGCAACGCGCGTGCGCGGTGGCGATCGCATCGGCGCCCGTCGCGTCGTGCCACTGCGGTACGGCTCCGAGCAATGCATCGATCTCCTCGTCGAAAATAGCGACACTACCGAGACCGCGCCGCTGATCCGGCGCGAATCGTTCGCGCAAGCGTGTAACGGCGCGTTCGAGGAGCAGCTGCAGTCGCAGGAGTTGGTCGGTCAGCTCTTCGGCGGCGCTTTGGTAGGCCGGAGATACTTCAAGCGCGGGGTAGGTTGCATTCACCGGACGAGTTCCAACCCAATCTCGCGCGCGAGTTCCAGCACGGGCAGGCCACCTTGAAGATATGCGATGCTTCCGGTGCGTGGGTTCACAACGCTCAAGCGAACGGTTTCTCGGTCGACATACCACATCGTGAGCATCAACACCGCACGCTCAAAACGAAATGCGGAGATTCCGTCGACGGCGCGAAGCGCCGCCTGGATCGTGCCGTCCGGCGCAGCTTCCGCCGTGACGGTGCAAGAGATACGCTCATTCAAAGCGTCCTTCTTCCGATTAACACTGAGTTATCGTAAGTGTCCGTGCTCTCGCCAAACTCTCTCTTGCATCTCTTGCGCACGTCACTATGGCTCATAAAAATGAGTACTGTTTACTATTTGTATTGACTACGAAAGCTCGCATCTGCTACCGTCTGGAAACACGGCATACCCACCGACGCGAAAATCGGGATAACGTGAGGAGGGGCAAGATGCTGTTAGCAGGGCCGGTGCTGCGCGTACGCTGCCTCGGCACTTTTTCGTTCGGGTCGGAAAGCGCTTGGAGTAGCGGTCCTGCGTTTAAGCGGGGACGCGAATTCCTTCAGTATTTTGTGAGTTATCCGCGGGCGGCTGCGTCACGCGAAGCGCTCGTCAATGCGTTCTGGCCGGCACTTGATACGGAGACGGCATCGCATCGCTTGCATATTGCAGCAGCCGGCGCTCGTGCGGCGCTGCGCGCGCTTTCGCCGGAAGTCGATGGTATTCGTTGCCACGGGGGAGCCTATGCGTGGGATCCTACGATCGCGATCGAATCCGACGCGCGCACGTTGCTCGCGGCGAGCCGCAGCAGTTCGATAGTAGAAATGGAAAAGGCCGTCGCGCTTTACGCGGGCGAATATCTCGCAGGTGACGAAGCCGAGTGGATCTATCCCCTCCGCCTTCGTTGCGGGAATGCGTTTGCTGTTCTGCTCGAGCGTTTGGCGGAGTTCGAACTCGTGCGCAAGGATTTGCCGGCTGCGCTCGAGTATGCGCTGCGGCTGGTCGAAACCGACCGCGCCCATGAAGGCGCGACGCGCTTGGCCATGCGAGCGCTTGTTGCGATGGGACGTCGCGGCGCAGCGCTTGCCGCATACGAAGCGCTTGCCGGCTATCTGCGGCATCACCTCATGCTCGAGCCCTCCGGCCAGACGTACGAGCTACGTGCAGCGATCATCGCGGATTCAGGCTCTTAGGGGTCCTTCATCTTATACGTAGCTAGCTCTCAAGCGCGAAGCCACAGCGTATCAGGTTCCCAGCATATGCTGATTGCACCATGAAACTCCAAATCCCGATCATCGCCTGCCTGCTCGCCGCGCTTCCCGCCGCGGCATTCGCAGACCCGCACAATGATCATCAATCATCTCAGTCAAGCCGCAGCTCAGCGCAGGCGCCCCGGGAAGCACAACAGGCCTCGCGCTACAACGCGCAGCCGCAGCAGCGCTACAACGCTGCATCGCAACCGCGGTACAACGCTGCACCGCAGCAGCGCTACAATGCGCAGCCGCAGCAACGTTACAATGCGCAGCCGCAGCAACGTTACAATGCGCAGCCGCAACAGCGCTACAACGCTGCACCGCAACAGCGCTACAACGCGCAGCCGGTTCAGCGGTACGACGCGCAACGGAACGTGCAGCCGATGCCACGCTACCAGTCTCGCGCGTACGTGCAGAACAACTACGGTCGTGGCGGTTACGCACAACAGAACTTCGTCGTCGCACGGCGCGACGTAAATCCGTGGTACTGGAACCGCGGTATCGCCTGGGCTCCTTCAGGTGCCTATTGGGGCGGCGGCTTCTGGGGCGCGTTCGCGATCAACCTCGCGTACAATGATCCGGGCAACGGCTACTATCAAGTAGCGGCGTCGTCGCCGGGATCGCAGTTGCTCGCAAACTACGGGCTCACGCAAACCGATTGCAACCAGCCCAACCTCGTCGACATCCTCGGACCGGACGGCAGCCAAATCTGCGCCTATCCGAACGACGAAGTTGGACCGGGTCAGTACAACGTCGATCCGTCGACCTTGAGCCTGATCTCGGGCTAATCGGCAAAGCGAAAAGAGAAACGCGCACGGAGGCGCGTTTCTTTTTTATGTCTGCCTTGTGATGCAGCGAAAGCCGAGGTGGCTCATCGAGGTGTCTACCATCTGCGGCGATCGCGCTGCAGGACGAAAGCGGAGACAAAAATTGGGCGCGCACAGATGCGAGCCGCCTTTTACAACTTTACGCGGAATGCGAACGTTCGGCTGATTTGGATCGTAGCTTTGGTCGACCGAACCGCCGCCGCAGCACGGCTTCGCGCTGACTGCTCCGGGTTGCGCGGTATACCAGTCTGTCGTCCACTCCCACACGTTGCCGGCCATGTCATATAAGCCGTAGCCGTTGGGTGGAAACGCGCCGACCGGCGATGTGCGCGAGAATCCATCGAGCTCGAGATTCTGCCACGGGAACTCGCCTTGCCATGTGTTCGCCATGATCTTTCCGCCGGGCGTAGCCTCATCACCCCAGGTGAAGTGCTTTTTCTCGAGGCCGCCGCGCGCTGCATACTCCCACTCGGTTTCGGTTGGAAGCGATTTTCCGGCCCAATTCGCGAATGCTTCCGCGTCTTCGAAGGCGACGTGTACGACCGGATGATCCTCGATTCCGTCGAGCGATGAATCGGGTCCAAGCGGCCGGCGCCACATTGCGCCCGGCGTCCATTCCCACCATTGCGACCAATCGTTTAAATCGACCGGACCGCTGGTCGCGCGAAAAACCAGCGAACCTGGTACGCACAGTTCCTCTATTGCACCGGGATATTGGGCCGGATCGATCGGGCGTTCCGCAACGGTGACATATCCGGAGTCGTCGACGAAGCGCGCAAAATCGGTGTTGGTAACCGGATAACGGTCGATCGCAAAGTTCGCAACGCGCGCGCGGCGGAATGGGCGCTCTTCGGGATAGAAATCGACCGAGCCCATCGTGAACTCGCCGCCCACGATCGGAACCACGTCGGCGTGGATCGATGCACGTGCCATGCTCCTATGTTGCCTTGGCAACTCGCCGGTTGTCCAGTGTTGTCCTAGACGGCCTCAAAAGTGACATCTCTCAAGCGTTTGTGATGCCGTTCATTGCACTTTGATGGCAGAGGCACGTAGGATACGCGGGTGAGAACGCGCATGGAACGGCTCGTCCGCCTCATGCTGCACTTTGCTCGCAGCTCGGATCGTCTCGCCGCTCTCCCACTCGCCCGTGAACTGTGCACGATCATGGGAATGCCGAACGCAGGCACGATGCTGCGCATCGTCGTGCAGTCGGCCTTTGGAAACTCTCCCACCGATCGCAAGCTGTACAAGCTGGTCCTCGACTGCGACCTGGACGGAACGCTCACGCAGTCCGGCGCGGCGGAGGAACTCCACGTGTCGCGCCGCCAGTTTCACCGGCTGCGAACCCACGCCGTTGCTGTGATCGCGGCGCGTATCGAGTGGATGCTCGATGCGAACAATGTCGATGCCAACGACGCGCTGGGTGTGCTCGCGCAGTCGATCGCGGCGGTGAACCCGTCGGTGGCGGGAGCGATCTACTCGATTCGCGGGCCGGGCCTGCGACCGGGCACCAAGCTGATGGAATTGCGCGCTCGCACCGACGCCGGCGAACTTCTTACGACTGACGCGCTCGTTGCCGTCGACGAAGGCGAACGAGCGGCGGCGCTCTCGCTCGTCGCCCAGTCGCTATTTTTGCACGGGGGCGAAGCTTCGGAGATTGACGCACTCGTCGGCGAGGCGCAGCGACGTGTAAAACAGGGCAGCGGTTCCTTCGACGAGATCGCGCAATTTGAACTCGAGTTTTTGCGCTTCTTGATCTCCCGCGCACACAATGACGTCGGCTCGATGCGGGTCAGCGCAGCGCGACTCGGACACGCGGGCGCATCGCGCCGCTCGCTTCGCGGACGCGCGCTTGCGGCGAGCGCCGAAACGGCGCTGCGCATGGGTGACAGCGAGGCAGCGCGAGCGTTGATCGCCGACCTTCGCAGGGAGGCGCTGCACTCGCGCGATCCGCGTATGCTCGCGATCGCGAACTTGCTTAGCGCGCAAGAATACGCGCTGGCCGGCGACTACGCCGGCGCGGACGAGACGGCGCACGCAGCTGCGCTCGCGCTCGAGCGACACCGTCCCGAAGGCGTGTGGGCCGTTATCTTGCTCGCGCGTATCCGCACGATGACCGGAGGCGCGTGGGAGGCGGGCACGCTGTTGCAGGACTTGGCACCGAAATCGCTTGAGGCCATCGCGCTTACCGTTGCTCTTGCACGCTATCTGCTCGTCGCCGGAGACGCGCGGGCTGCGATCGCTTTTGTCGAGCCGGCCGCCCAAGCTGCACAGCGCGCCGGGTTTACCGGGTTGACCGCGGCGGCACTGATCGTGCTCGGTGCAGCGCATGACGCTCGTGCGCAAGCTAACGAAGCTCAGCATTGCTACGCGGCTGGACTCCGAGCGTTTGCATCGATTTTCGATCACGTCGTCGCGGCGGAGCTCTTCGCGATTCCGCGCCTTCCGCAACGCGCGCTTGGACCGCTGGCGCACATCGAGCCGGTCGTCGAGGCCTTGGTGCTCCGCTTTTCGCACGCTGTTCCGGAGGTGCGCGATGCGACCGATCCGTCGTGGCACGAACTCTTTCGCAGCGTGCTACTTGACCAACGCGTGCGCCGAGGTCCTTCGGGCGATGTGGGCCGGTACCATCAAGCGGTGATGAGCGCGTTTGAGCTTGGCGCCGCGCCGGTACTCCCCGAAGGTCAGCGCGCTGCGTTCTTGGCGACGATTGACGAGCGTATCTCACAAGATCTCAAAAATGCCCAATAACATTCGTCCCAGCATATCCTAGCTATTACCGTTGTACGCTCTTTACATCGATTGATTAGCCCTCAATTGAACGATGAGGCACCGCAGATCGTGCGGTGCCTCATCGTTTCGGCTGGAGGTCGGCCACGAGCCACGCGGCGCCGGCGATCAGGAAATTCAGGGCGAATTCGGACCAATTGAAATGCTTGTCGGGATGTGCGATCAGGATTGGTACCCATACGAGCAGACCAAAGAGCACGAGCATCAGCGCCATCAGATACGTTGCGCGCCGTGCCTGGCGATCGATCAACATGGCAATTGCCGCGAGTCCAAACGCGACTGTGGTAAGGGTCACCCAAAAGATTTGGCTTGGTGGAATCCACGTTGGCACCAAGTCGGCCGTGATCTTCGGGTAGATGATTTGCGCGAGCGTGAATGAGATCGCGCACACGCCGAGCAAAATGCGCGACGCGCTTGCGAGCCTCGCCGATTGCGCGACGTTTGCGTCGGTGGCGCCGTAGAGCGCCAGCGCGCCACACACTAAGGAGAAAAATTCGAAGAAGCTGCCGTACGTAAAATAGGTCGTCGGATATTTGATGATGGCGGGAACACACGCGAGAACGAACACCGCCGTGACGGCGAGCAGCGCGATCGAGGCTGCGCGAGCCGTGCGCGGATACAGCAGCAACAGGCCACCAGCAATGAGTGTGAGCGCGAGCACGTCGCCGATGATCGTACCGAACGGAAGCTTCGCGATCGGCAGATCTTCCCAAGCCTCGGCATCGTGCCACATGAACAAGATGACGCCCCAGAGTATCGCGGAAAGGCCAAAGAGGATCCGCGCATACGGTCCCGTTTTCACGCCATCCGCAACGCTCACGCGGGTTCCGTTGTGACCGCAGCGCGATATTGATGCACGAGCGCAATAGCCATGCTGCCCTCGCCGACTCCGGCTGCGACACGTTTGATCGAACCCGAGCGAACGTCACCCACGGCGAAGATCCCCGGTACCGTGGTTTCCAAGAGGTACGGATCGCGCGACATCTCCCACTGACCCGACTTTAGAACGTCGGCGCCGGTGAGCACGTAGCCGCCCGGACCGCGAGCGATCTGCAACGGCAGCCATTCGGTTTCGGCGTCGGCACCAATCATAATAAAGAGCGCATCGGCTGCGCAGCTCACCGTTGAACCGGTCACCGTATTGGTTTTGCCGATCGCTTCGAGGTGACTATCGCCGGTCGCGTCGACGACCTCCGTGTGCGTTTCGACTAGCACATTGTCTTTCGTCTTTAGCTGGTCGATAAGGTAACGCGACATGCTCCTTTCGAGTGAATCTGCGCGGATCAAAATCGTCACCGAACGTGCGAAATTCGCCAGGTTCACCGCGGCCTGGCCCGCCGAATTGCCACCGCCGACCAGGAACACATCCTTTCCGTTGAGCGTGCGAACTTCATCGGGCGCAGCGCCGTAATATACACCGCGCCCGCGCAGGCGGTCGAGCCGTGGAATGTCGAGATGTCGCCACGACACGCCGGTTGCGAGAATGATCGTTCGCCCTGCCACGGATTCGCCGCCGTCCAAGACCAGCGTGCGCGAATTTGGATCGATCTCTTGCACGCTGCGTGTTACAACGATCTCCGCGCCCAAGCGTCGTGCTTGCTCGAGCGCTCGATGCGCTAGATCGCCGCCCGCGACGCCGTACGGGAACCCAAGATAATTTTCGATCCGCGACGACGTGCCGGCCTGGCCGCCTGGCGCTTCACGCTCGACTAGAAGCGTCGATAGTCCCTCTGACGCACCGTACACGGCGGCGGCGAGACCGGCCGGGCCGCCGCCGATAATCGCTACGTCGTAGGTCGCCTGTCTAGGTGCGACGTTGAGCGCCAGCGCCTCCGCAAGCTCTCGCATCGATGGATCTATCAACGTCGCCCCATCGCGAAGGCGAACGTGCGGGTATTGTCCATCGCGATCATCGGTCGAAGTGATCGCGTCGAAGTCGATGGAACTGCGTTCTAAGAATTCCCGAAGCTCGTGTGTCTTGTTGTCCCATTGCGGACCTATCACCGCGAGCGTCGGCTCCGAAGGCGATGCGACGAGCTCCGCAAGTCCCTCAACGCGGCTTGCTGTGGCAGCCTCAACGCTCGAGAGAAGACGAGGAGCTGACGCGGTGACGGTGTGAAAATCTCTGGCCTCGACGCGCATGACGCGAGCGTCTTGCGTGGCGCGAAAACTCGCTGCCAACGGCGCATCGAGGATTAATGGGAGCTCGCCAAACGTTTCGCCGGGGTCGCGCGTGCCAATAACACGCTCTTCGCCATCGACAAATTTCGTGACGTCTAAACGTCCGGACACCAGTACGAACAGCGCGCGGTGCGTTTCGCCTTCGTGCAACACGTACCCGCCCTGGAGCAAGCGAATGTCCGCGCTGTGCGAGATCAAGAAGTCGAGGGTTGCGTCGGTCAGCTCGGAAAAGAGCGGAAGCGCACGGAGCTCGGCGCGACTAAACACCGTCCGGATTTTGGAGTTCGCAGTCGGGCTTTCCTCGCGTTGCGCCTTCGACGGCCACGGAGGCCGTTACATCTACACGAGCCGCCGCAATTAATCTACGGGCCTCAGGTCGCCGAACATAGTTACATTGTGAGCCCTTCATTCCGGCTTCGCCTCGCACTGGCGGTTGAGGCCACCGTCGACGGTTATCCGAAGCCCGTGCGCGTCACGGTTATCGATCTTTCGCTTGGCGGCTGCCGTTTGCGGTCCGCGAGCATCCTCTTGACGGGCTCCGAGATCCGGTTCAAACTACCGACCGGCGAAAGGAATGTCCCTGTCGTCGGAAAGATCCGCCATAACTCCGGAAGCTCGGCGGATTCCCTCGAATACGGCGTCGAGTTTGCAAAATTTGCGCCGGGCGATAGTGTCGTGCTCGAGCGTTTTCTCGAAGAGGAACATTCGAAGAGCGCGGCAGCCGATAGCGCAATTCGCGTCGAAACCGAGTTCAATGTGACATGTTCTATGGTTGGGACGAAGGATGCGATTAATGCGCTCGCACTCGATTTGAGTCGCGGTGGCATGCGCCTCGCATTCGAGAAGCGCATTGCCGAGGGCAGCACGTTGAATATGCAGTTCGCGTTACCGAACGATGAGGCGGGGCGCCCCATGCGACTGCGCGGAAAAGTGGTGCATGCGACGCAGCAATTTCGCGAATTCCACCACAGCGTGGTATTCGTTGATATCTCGCCGGCGATTGGCGACGAAATCGAGCGCTTCGTTCGCGCCTTGCGACTAAACCAACGCTAATACTATTTCAGCTGCGTGAGCACGTAGTTTGCAACGTCGTCCAGGTCGGGACCGGATAGTCGCCAACGCGGCATGACGGGATTCAGCGGCTGGCCATCGTTATCAACGCCGGTGGTTATCGCACGCTCAAGCAGCGCGAGCGTGTAGGGATGCCCCGTTGTTCGGTGTGCCGGTGTCAGCGCCGTGGCTGCACGCAGCCGCGACGCCAACGGCTAGCAGAAGCAACAGCCTTATGACCGTCTGACCTACGTGAGCTTTCATCCGACGATCATATCAGCGTGAAAAAGCGGTCAACATCCCATTCTGGTCCGCGCAGTAGACCGTGTCGCCGGCGACGACCGGACTCTGCCAATGGATCGGACCGATCGCGTCGCTCGTCCACAGGTGCTGGCCGGTTTGCGCATCGAGCGCGAGAAGCCCGCTGTTTGTTGCAAGGAACAGCACGCCGTCACTCACAACCGGCGACGCGGCCTCTCTGCCCAGATCGAGTGTAGTATGCCACGCGGTGACGAGACGGCTGATGCGGTTCTTCGTCACGAGACGATATGCGTGCACGCCGTCGGCGATACCGATGAACACGTTGGTTGTGCCGGCGCGATCGGTCCACGCGCCGGAATCGAAAAGAGCAGGTAGCCGAGGGCGATCGTCTGCAGCGGCGGATGCAGTCCGACGAGATGCGTGCGATCGAACAGGCGCAAGATTGAGTCCTTGCCTCCTTGGACCGCCATTAGCGGCGTCGCACTCTTCTCTTGACGCGGCAGCATCGCCGGAGACGAGCTTCCGACGTCTTGGTCCTCCGCTTCGAGGTCGTTGAAGTTCGGCGGCGTCAGATATCCTATCAACTGCGTCGCGTTGTCGTTGAGTGACAGGATTGAATCGCCGTAGTTTCCGGTGCTTGGATCGAACGGGCCATTCCCGGTGGCGCCGTAGATGCGTCCGCCCATCGATGCGTCCGGATCGACCACGACGCCCGCGCGCGACCACATCCCCGCGCGTTGCGCATCGCACGTCTGCGGTTCGATCAACGCGTGATGCGAACTGCACAGTACGTTAAAGACGTGCTTACTGCCGTCGCTGAGACGAATCGCGACCACGTGGCCGACGTATGGCGTCGCATCGCCGATGTACTCCGAAGTCTGCGCGTACAGATAGCCGTTGGCAACGTGCAGAGGTGATGCGTTCTTTTCGGTCTGCGGCGCAAGCGTAATCTGCTCGGGAAAACCGCCGGCTCGCAGCTCGGCTCCGCTCCAGGGATCGAGCCGATGTACCATACCATCGACGCCCGGCACGTACAGCGCGTGCGTCGCCGGATCGTACGCGGGGACGGACGTGGTGATCTTCGGGCCCTGTGTTGCAAACCGCCAAAGGATGTGCCCGTGCGTGGTGTCGACGGCATAGGTCGTGCCGTCCGTCGCGGTGATGTAGAGCGTGCTTCCTACGACGAGCGGTGCTGTGTCGGCGACCGAGCCGAGCTTGAGTTGCCATCGCACGCGCAAGTCCGTGACGTTGCTGGGCGCGATCGCAGCACCCATCGTCACGATCGCAAGGATCAGGGCCGAGAGCCTGCGCATCTCCGCGTGGTTAAAGGATTATCCCGTGTGCTCCTGGAGCCACGCATACGCTGCGGTCTCGCCAGGGTTCAATGTCGTGTGATCGATCGATTCCATCCGCTCGTTGGCGACTGGTTTACCGGCCGCTATGGCAAGCCAACCGAGCCGCAGCTTCGCGGCTGGCCTGCCATTCGCGCGGGAAGCGACGTGTTGATCTCGGCGCCCACCGGCTCCGGGAAAACGCTCGCAGCATTTTCGCTTTGCCTTGACGACCTAGTACGGCGCGCGGCCGCGAACGAGCTTGCCGACGAGACGCTCGTCGTCTATGTTTCTCCCCTCAAAGCCCTCACCAACGATGTTCGTAAGAACCTCGAGCTGCCGCTTGGCGAACTCGTCGCATTAGCAGAACAGCAAGGCTTGCCGCTTGCCGAGATCCGCACCGCGGTTCGGACAGGTGATACTCCCGCTGCCGAGCGGCAGCGAATGCTCAGGAAGCCGCCGCACATTCTCGTTACGACGCCCGAGTCGCTTTTTATTATGCTCACGGCTGAGAAGTCGCGCGCGCTTTTCACCAACGTTCGTACCGTTATAGTCGACGAGATACACGCGATGGCGGACGATAAGCGCGGATCGCATCTGGCATTGACGCTCGCGCGTCTGGATCGTCTCGTCCAAAGCGCCGGCGCTGCGAAGCCGCAGCGGATTGGGCTTTCGGCCACCGTGCGTCCGCTGGACGACGTCGCCAAGTTTTTGAGTCCGGTCGCGCAAGTGATCGACGTCGGCAGCCGGCGCGAGATGACGATCGCGGTTGAAGTACCGCGCGATGAACTCGGTCCGGTTGCCAGCAAAGAGATGTGGGGCGAGATCTACGATCGCGTCGCGGATCTGATCCGCGCCAATCGCACGACGCTGGTGTTCGTCGGGACGCGGCGCATGAGCGAACGCGTTGCGTTTGCATTGACCGAGCGCCTCGGCGAAGGCATGGTTCTGCCGCACCACGGAAGCCTTTCACGCGAGAAGCGGTTTGAGGCCGAGCATAGGCTCAAGCAGGGTGAACTTCGCGTCGTCGTCGCGACCGCTTCGCTCGAGCTTGGCATCGACATCGGATCGATCGATCTGGTCGTCCAACTCGGGACGCCGCGCTCGATTTCGGTCGCGCTCCAACGCATCGGCCGATCGGGCCACTGGATTGGCGCGCGTCCGCACGGCATTTTGTTTCCGACGACGCGCGACGAGTTGCTCGAATGCGCGGCCCTCGTCCGCGCCATTCGCACCGGTGCGTTGGATGCCATCACCATTCCCACGTCGCCGCTCGATATTCTCGCGCAGCAGATTGTCGCTGCATGCGCGAGCGACGAGTGGGACGTGGCGGAGTTGTTCGACACGGTTCGCACGGCATATCCGTATCGCGAGCTGGCGCGTAAAGATTTCGACGACGTCGTGGACATGCTCGCCGATGGCGTTGCGACGTCGCGTGGACGCAGCGGCGCGTACCTGCACTTCGATCGCGTCAACGGGCGGCTGCGCGGACGGCGCGGCGCACGCATGGCCGCGATCATGTCGGGCGGCGCGATTCCGGACAACGCAAACTATAACGTGGTCGCCGAGCCCGACGAGCATATCGTCGGCACGCTGGATGAAGACTTCGCGATCGAGAGCCTTGCCGGCGACATCTTTATGCTCGGGACGACATCGTGGCGAATCCGACGCATCGAGCCGGGCGTCGTGCGCGTCGAGGACGCGCTCGGTGCGCCGCCAACCGTCCCATTTTGGAACGGCGAAGGCCTAGGGCGGACGATCGAGCTCTCGCGTGAAGTGGCGGCGGTTCGCGCGGCGATCGACGAGCGCGACGATGCCGCAGCACGCGAGTTTTTGATCGGCGATTGCGGACTCGATACGGCCGGGGCGGATCAAGCTGTCGGCTACGTGCGCGCGGGCAAGGCGATTCTCGGTGTCGTCCCGACGGATCGCACGATCGTTGCCGAACGATTCTTCGACGAAGGCGGCGGCATGCAGCTCATCCTGCACACGCCGTTTGGGGCACGTATCAATCGCGCGTGGGGTCTCGCCCTGCGTAAGCGCTTTTGCCGTTCCTTCAATTTGGAACTCCAGGCCGCAGCAACGGACAACGGTATCGTGCTCTCGCTTACCGATCAGCACGCGTTTCCACTGGAGATCATCTTCGAGTACGTGAAGTCGGCAAGTGTTGAATACGTCCTGACGCAAGCGCTGTTGGCAGCACCGGTGTTTGCGGCGCGCTGGCGTTGGAACGCGACGCGCGCGCTCGCGATCATACGGATGCGCGGCGGCCGAAAAGTCCCACCGCAACTGCAACGGATGCGTGCCGATGACTTAATCGCCGCGGTCTTCCCGGATCAAGCGGCGTGCGCGGAAAATCTCACCGGACCGATTCGTATTCCCGATCATGTGCTCGTGCGCGAAACGATCGACAATTGTTTGCACGAAGCGATGGATCTCGACGGCCTATTGGCCGTTCTGCGCAGTCTCGAAGCCGGAGAAATTCGGACGGTCGCGATCGACACGCCGGAGCCGTCGCCGTTCTGTCACGAGATTTTGAACGCGAACCCGTACGCGTATCTCGATGACGCCCCGCTCGAAGAGCGCCGCGCGCGTGCCGTGCAACTGCGGCGCACGATCCGCGGCGACGTCGATGGTGCCGGCATTTTGAGCGCCGAGGCAATTGCCGAAGTTGCGCAGGAATCGTGGCCGGTCGTGCGCGACGCCGACGAATTGCATGACGCATTGGCGACGCTCGTCGTGTTGCCGCCGGTTGCGGAGTGGGCCGCATGGTACGAAGCACTCGTTGTTCAACGCCGCGCGACGACCTTGCGTACTTCGGCAGGTGCGTTCTGGACGAGCGCCGAGCGATTGGATCTTGCGCGGGCGGCGTACCCGGACGCGACGCTCGGCCCGCAAATCGATGCGGTGACGCACAGCGACGTGCCGGAGACGTATGAGGCTGCGGTAGCCGAGATTCTGCGCGGGTGGCTCGAGTCGACCGGACCCGCAACGAATCTGGAACTTGCCGAACGCTTCGGCATCGATGTGCAAACGATCGACGCCGCGCTCATTCGGCTCGAGACCCAAGGCCAGCTCTTGCGCGGACGTTTCCGCAGCACAGAGATGGAGGAGTGGTGTAATCGCCGCGTGCTCGCTCGAATCCATCGCCGCACACTCGGCGCGCTGCGACGCGAAATCGAACCTGTCTCTTCGCTCGAGTACGTGCGCTTCTTGCATCGCTGGCAGCACGTTGCGCCCGGCGCGCGGCTGCACGGCGTGGATGGAACGCTGGCAGTTATTCGGCAGCTAGAAGGCTATGAAATTCCGGCCGCCGCGTGGGAAGCGCAGATTCTGCCATCCCGCATTGCCGGATACCGCCGCGAATATCTGGACCAGTTGTGCTATTCGGGCGAAGTGATGTGGGGACGCCTCTCGCGCCCATCCCGCGCTTGAGCCGAGCGATGAACGCAACCGATCCGTGCGACCGACCAAACTCGCGCCGATCTCGCTCTTTGCCCGTGAAAACGCCGAGGCGCTGATCGTACGCGACGAGTATAAGGCATCGAGCCTTTCGCATGCCGCGCATGACGTGCTCGAGGAGATTCGGCGCCGCGGTGCGCCATTTTTCAGCGAGATCGTTCGCGGCTCGAAGCGCCTCGCGAGTGAAGTCGAGGATGCACTGTGGCAACTCGTCGCGGCTGGGCTCGTGACGGCGGATGGATTCGACGCACTGCGCTCGCTGATCGATGCGAAACGCCGTCTCGGTGAAAAGGGACTGCGCGCTCGGCCGAGGTCGTCGAGCGGACGCTGGTCGCTGCTCGACTCGGCAACCGAAAGCATCGACGCGGATTTGTTCGCGCGACGACTGCTCGAACGGTGGGGCGTGCTCTTCCGCGACGTCGTTGCGCGCGAAACGCTCGCGCCCCGCTGGCGCGATCTTCTCGTTGCGCTACGCCGGATGGAGGCGCGCGGCGAAATTCGCGGCGGCCGTTTCGTCAACGGATTTGTGGGCGAACAATTTGCGCTGCCGGAAGCACTCGACGCGCTTCGAGCGTCTCGGAGAAGCGCCGATGATACCGCTTTGACTGAGATCAGCGCGTACGACCCGCTTCAACTGACCGGCATCATTCTTCCGGGGACACGAGCGCGCGCCGAAAGTGCTGCAGAGATCAGCGCGTAGCGACCATTTTGTTCACTCGGGTCAATGCAAGGAGCTCTACATGCGCCTTTCGCCGGCGTTCCCAAGATCATTCGCTGTCTTCGGTCTCTTGATGGCATTCCTCGTGGCAATTCCTGTCGGTGCCGCAAGCCCCGATGAAAGCCATGTCTGGTTCAACAATCGAACGACGGATGGTTGGGCTTTTGTAACAGAGGTTCATTTCGTTGCCAAATGTCAGCCCACTTCGTTGACGCCTGGCGGCACACTTGATTGCAGTAACAAAAAGACGACAACGGATCATTCCTGGTGCGTAGCGCCGGGTGCCCAAGTGAAACGCGGCTTCCCGTTTTACGTGGATCAGGTTCGCGTGGAAGTCACGATGACGTCAAACTGTCGACAGCCCATTGTTTTCGACAAACGGTTGCCGTTCAGACGAAATGGCGCAGTCTCGATCAATCAATTTGAACTCGATGGTCACGCCGGCAAGTATACCTATACGAGCCACTAGTCGTGGCGGCGACGTCTTCGCTTGCTGTCACAAGGTTGCCAGCCCCGTTGTTAAAGGCAAGTACGCCGAAATGGACGGGAGGCTCCATGAAGATCGCCTTTGCTTGCGCGGCCATTGCGCTCTCGTTTGCGTTCTCCACCGCAAGCGTTCGGACAGGTCGCCTCGCCAAATCCGTATCCGACGATGGCGCCGACTCTCCCAAGTACATGATGCCCCGTGATGCTGAAATCGAGATGGCACGCAGCGCGGCACCGGCATCGATCTCCGCCCACGCCGAGGTGCTCGTGATGACCAAGACCGACTACGTCGTTGCAGCGAAGGGGAGCAACGGCTGGGTCTGCCTGGTCGGGCGTATGTGGAGTGCGGGTCTCGACGATCCCGAATTTTGGAATCCTAAGGGGCGTGGAGCGGCCTGCCTAAACCCGGCGGCCGTAGCAAGCGTGCTCCCGTTTTACATCGCCCGGGCGAGATGGGCGCTGGCGGGTGACACGCGCGAAGAGATTGCACAGAAGTCCGAGGCCGCCTACGCCGACCGTCAGTTCACCGAACCGCGCGGGTTCGCATTGATGCTCTCGAAGGAGAGCTACCTCAACGATGGAGTCAAGGGTCCGTGGCGCCCACACATCATGCCGTTCGTCGCTAAAGATAAATTGGCCGCATGGGGCGCAGGCTTCGAGGGGTCGCCGATCCTCTCACCGGCGACCGCGACATTTCGCTCGTATGAACCGGTGACGATCGTCATCCTGGCCCCTCGCTGGTCGGACGGTTCACCGGCTCCGAAGTAACGTCGATGTCGAGCCGTGGGGGCGCGTTAGTGGAATGCGGTGGCGACTGAGCGTGCAGCACTCGCGATGGCGTCGTCGCTACCGGCACTAAAGCCCATAGCAAGGCCACGGCAATCCGTGCGGTCGACGCAGAGTGACGAAATCGGTAGCACGCGATGCCCGTCCGGCATGGAATTTGCAGCACGGACGTCATTGAAATCGGCTGACCCATGAACCGCAAGGTGAAGGCCGGTTTGGGCTGGGCCGATTCGACACCCGGGCGGTAGCCGTTTTCCCAACTCGCTCACGAAAATGTGGCGACGACGTTCGTATATCTTTGCCATTCGCCGAACGTGTCGACTGAAATGACCACGCGTGATAAACGATGCGAGCGTTGCTTGCAGATGCGTGGATGCACCCAGACTCATCAGCTCGCGGGCAAAGCAAAACATCTCTGCGAGATGCGGCGGCGCAACGACGTAGCCGAGACGTAGGCCCGGCGCGAGCGTTTTGCTAAACGTCCCGATGTAGACGACGCGTTCGTCGCGATCGAGACTCTGTAGCGCCGGCAGCGGATGCGAGTCGAACTCGCTGTCGTAGTCGTCTTCGACGATATAGCTACTGTTCTCGCGAGCCCACTCGAGAAGCTGCGTCCGCCGCGCGAGCGGTAACGAGCCACCGAGTGGGAATTGATGCGTTGGGGTTACGTATGCAAGCGCGATTTCCGTGGGTAGTTCGTCGGTACGGATGCCGTTGTCGTCGACGCTGATTCCACGCAGGGTGCAGCCGTGTGCCGTAAAAATCGCGCGAGCGAGTTGATAGCACGGGTCTTCAATCGCCACGCGATTCCCGCGCCCGAGCAAGACAAACGCCGCCAAATGCAGGGCGCCCTGCGCTCCTTCAACGACGACAATTTGCTGCGGGTCGGCAACGACGCCGCGGAATTGCGCGATGTGCCGAGAGATCGCTTCGCGCAGCGCGAGCAAACCGGCAGGCTCGCCGTAGTCGAAGTGCGTGTCAACGAGTCCTAGGTTCTCGCGTTCGATTCGCCGCCACAGCTGTCTCGGAAACGCCGAGAGATCCGGCGCGCCGACGCGCAGCGGCCCGAATGACGATCCGACGTGGTCGAGTTTCGTTTTGACTTCGGCGAGTGTGCCCGGGCTTCGCAGTAACGGTCGCTGCGTCGTAACCGAACGGGCACGCGCTTCATGAAGCGTCTTGGTGACAAACGTACCGGAGCCGATCCGGGCTTCGAGATAGCCTTCAGCGATCAGCTGGTCGAGCGCTGAGGTGAGGGTATTGCGCGAAACCCCGAGGTGGCCGGCTAACTCGCGACTCGGTAAAAGACGCGAGGCCGCGGGGAAAAATCCAGTCTTGATTGCGTTGCGAAAGCGGCGAACGAGCTGACCGCGCAGCGGTTCGCCCGAGCTACGGTCAGGAAAGAGTGGCTCGAGATCGATTGGCACCCTCATAATGCCTCGCATTGGTCCAATACGAGGGTCCAATCCTCTCGTAGAATGGAGCGCATGACGATTCATCGCCGTTCAGTCGTGATCGCGCTGCTGTGCCTGTGTCTGGCAGCGCCTGGACAGTTAGCCGCGCGAAGTGCGGCGCCCGGTCTTCACGCCTTCGACTTCCTGGTCGGTCGATGGCACGCGCATCATCGAAAACTGAAGCAGCGACTTGCCAATAGTCACGAGTGGATTGAATTCGACGGCACATTGTCCAATCAATCGCTTATGGGCGGTTACAGCAATGTCGATGACACGGTGCTCAACGTTCCGGGCGCACCCTATCGCGGAGTCGCACTGCGGTCCTTCGACGCGAAGACGCAGCAGTGGTCAATCTGGTGGCTCGACAGCAGGACACCATCGCAACCATTGGATCCGCCCATGATTGGAAGCTTCCACAATGGCGTTGGCACGTTCTATGGCAACGATACGGTCAGGGGAAAGCGCGTTCGGGCGCGCTTCCTCTGGTCAAAAATCACTCCGACATCGGGGCATTGGGAGCAAGCGGATTCGCCAGACGGGGGCAAGACGTGGGAGACAAACTGGGTGCAAGACATCACACGAGTTCGTTGATCGTTTCGAGTTGCAGTGTTGTCCCATTTGTGGTCATCGTAGCCGCGGCAGCCGGAAGCACAGGCTTCGCAGTTCACGGCGGGAAGTCCCCACCCAGCGCGATGCGCAGTCGCTTACAGCGAGAGGGACCTTATGAAAAAGGCGTTTTTCCTCGTAGTCCTCAGTTTGTTGCTACCGATGACTTTACTGTTACCGGCCGACGCCGGCCGCGAAGTTACCGCAAAAAACGATACGCCATATACGGTGAAGGGGACGATCACGTACGCGACGCTCCTTTGCAGAAACGATCACCCGACCATCGCGCCGGGAACCACCTTCCGCGTCGGCATTGGTGCATGTCTGACGCAAAAGGTGAATTTTTCGGCTGATGGCCAGGAGTGCGAGCTCATGGGAGGGCGGCCCGGTAACCCTACCACGTTCGTCATCATGACCGGTAAGGCGTTCGGCTACAGTAAGTTGCACTGCGGCTTTACGGCAAAGTAGAGAGCAAAAACGCCTCGCTGCAAAGCGAGGCGTTTCGTTTAGCTTCGTCCGTGCACTTCACAGTGTGGTGGATATGGCTTTTCGATGATGTCAAAGGTCGAGGATGAAAGGGCGCCCACGCCGGGGCCGCACTGGTTTCCACGTGCGCCTGTGACGGTGATATGTTTTATCCAGCAGGCGCCGGTATTGACCGAGAACGTGCCGCCGGGCGCAATGGTCGGATGATCGTCTCTGCAAAGGTGGCTAATATAGACGATGTCGACTTTCACCGAATAGCTCGTTTTGTTATTGACCCAAATTCTTCCGGTCGCGAAGGCCGGCTGAATCAGCGCTAACGGAAGAAGCAGGCTTAGCAACACAAAAAACGCTTTTTTCATAAGCTCCTCTTTCATGCGGGTGCGCTCATGGCCGTCCCCTCCATTTTGACGCAAGCACAAAAGGTCCCGCGTGTACGGCGGCGAGACCTTTGGTCAGTGCGCGTTAAGCGCCAACATGTGCGTAATACTGACATTTGCCCCGTCACTGGAGACGGCAACGGCTCCATTCTCGTCAGTACGGTAAACGTTTACTCCAAAACGTTTCAGTGTATCGATAGTCGACGGCGCGGGATGACCGAACATATTATGCCGGCCAACGGATATGATCGCATAGTGCGGATGCACCGCGTCGATGAATTCCGGCGACGATCCGTAGGCTGAGCCGTGGTGGCCGACTTTCAGGACATCTGCATGTAGATCGATGCCTTCGGCGAGGAAGCGTTGCTCGGCGGCACTGCCGGCGTCGCCGGTGAAAAGCATCCTGAAATGCTTGTACGTCAGGATGAATGCTAGCGAATTGTCGTTGATCGCGTTTTTGCCACCGATGAACGGCAGCGATGGTCCGATGAAGCGCAGCGTTACGCCGTCATTCGTTTGCCAGACGATGCCGGCGCGCGGATAGACGATTGGCACGCCGTCGGCATGCGCATTATCGAGGCAATCGTGATACGCGTGGCCGCCATACGTTTGTCCGCTGTCGGCAATCTCCGCGACGCGTAACTTGCGCAATACCGGCGCACAGCCAGCAACATGATCGCCATGTGGGTGACTGACGATCAACGCATCGACGTGATGGATACCTTCGCGAATGAGAAAGGGCACGACGATGCGCTCGCCAACGCGCTCGGCGCTCGAATCATTCCCCTGTGGGCCGCGTTCAAGCCGGCCGCCGGCGTCGACCAGAATTACATGGTGAGCGGGCGTTTCGATCACAATCGCGTCGGCCTGGCCGACATCGAGCACGGTAATGCGAAGGTACGACGCGAACGCCTGGGGCGCCCAGAGTACGAGCGACGTCGCTGTTAGTGCAAAGGTGAGTGCCAACGTCGTTCCGCCGCGACGCACCAGCGGGAGAGCAGTAAGTAGTGCGGCCTCATAGAGCGCGATGCACCAAAGTGGTGCGGGCGTCATGACCAGCGTCGAGCCGGGAAATGCGCCGAGTGTGCGCACAACGCCGACGATCCAGGCGATAATCCAACCGTTGAGATTTGCACAGGCCTGTGCAAGTGGTGCGCACCAGGAGAAAGCAAGCTGCGATGCGCCGAGGAGCATCGTGAACGGTACGCAAGGCACAACTGCGAGATTCGCCAGCAATGCGTAGCTAGACCACTGCAAAAAGATCGCCGCGGTGATCGGCCAGGTTCCGAGTTGCGTTGCAGTTGTGAGCACCAGCGCTTCGCGCAGGCGCTCGGGCAAGCGAATGTGCGCATGCAGCAGCTCGTCGATGCCGTTTCCGAGCGCAAAGATCGCGCCGACGCAGCAGAACGAGAGCCAAAATGATGGCGAGGCAACACTTCCGGGAATCGCCGCGATCACTACCGCTGCGGCGATCGTCAGCGTGTTCCATGAAAACGCCGCGCGACCGCATGCTCGTGCGGTAAGCGCGCAGGTCGCCATCGTAGCGGCACGGAGCGCGGGCAATTCGAGGCCGCTAAACCCAGCGAAGACCCACACGGCCACGATACCCGCCGCGCACCCGGCCACGCGCGGTGCGCGTAGTTGCGCGCAGCACCACGCCACAACGAGTGCAACGAGTCCGACGTGCAATCCGGCAGTAACGAGTACGTGCACCGTACCCGTCTCTTGGAACTCCGCGCGCAGATCGGGCGGCAATTGCGCTCGCTCGCCCCACAACTCACCGGCTACAATTGACGCTGCAGGCTCGCCCAAACGTTCGCGCAGCGCATCGTGCGCACGTTCGCGCATGCGCGCGATTTGTGCGCGCCAGGAATTGTCAACTCCGAGAGTTGCAAGTAACGTTGCATGCTCGATGCGCGCACCGATGCCGTGTTCACCTTCGATCGCACGCTCGCTCGTCTCTCCCGGGTTACGTTCCGAGTCGAGGGGTTCGAGACGTCCGCGGAGCATTGCAAGCGTTCCGCTCGAAAGTTGATCGGGCAATGACACGAGTGCTACGGGGCCGCCTTCAATCGCAAATGTGTAGGTCCGGAGACCGGCCTCGCCACCGCGCACATAGAGCACCGTCCCGTGCCACCGCGTGAGTCGCGATTCAAGTACGGGTGCGACCGTACGTTCGCGCCACCACGAAAAAATGAAAGCGACAGCGACGAGGGCGCCTAGCACGCCCACGCGAAGCACGCGAGCCGAGGTGTACCCTGTGATCATCCCTGGCCTCTGCGCCGGTGCGCGGCCATGACAAGTCATGTAAGGAAAACAGCCGTGCGTATCGTCGTGACCGGCGGGGCCGGATTCATCGGATCACACATCGTTGACGCGTATCTCGCCGCGGGTCACGAGGTGCTCGTTCTTGATTCATTGTGGGAGCATGGCGGCGGCCGCCGGATCAACGTCCCCGAACGCGCGAGCTTTCTCCACATGGACATCCGCGATGAAGGCGTGATGCGGATCTTTCAAGAGTTTAAGCCGCAGATCGTCAGCCACCATGCGGCGCAGCACTCGGTTGCAATCTCATCCCGCGATCCCAAGTACGATGCCGACGTCAATGTACTCGGCACGCTCAACGTCCTCGACGCGAGCGTAAAAACCGGTGTGAAGAAGGTGATCTTCGCGTCGAGCGGCGCCACCTACGGTACGCCCGACCATCTTCCGATGACCGAACTAACGCCGCAGCGGCCCGAGTCTCCGTACGGCATCACCAAGATGGTGACCGAGCACTACCTACGCTTCTATAAAAAGGAAAAGGGACTCGACTTTACGGCCTTGCGTTACGGGAACGTCTACGGCCCGCGCCAGGATCCCAACGGCGAAGCCGGCGTGATCGCGATCTTCATCGGCAAGTTTCTCAAGCACGAAGGCATACGCATCGATTGGGACGGCGATCAGACGCGCGACTACGTCTACGTCAAGGACGTCGCGAAGCTCAACGTGCTCGCGCTCGAGCGGGGCTCCGGGCAATGCTACGCGATCGGCACGAACATTCGCACGAGCGTCAATGATATCTATCGCGCGTTGGTTGAGATCAGCGGTTTCGAAGCGCGGGTCACCAACGCGCCCAAGCGCGCCGGCGACGCGCGTGACGCGCAGTTCGACCCTGCGCGTGCGAAAAAAGAGCTCGGCTGGAAAGCGCAGACCAGGCTCATCGACGGGATGCGCGAGACCTATGACTACTTCAAGGCACTAGTCCCGGCATAAAACACGCCGCCGCGCGTTATACTACGGCGTATGCGGCTACTTCTCGCGTTCGTATTGGCTCTTACGTTGCCCAGCGGATGGGTATTGCACTCGGCCCCGGCGCTCTCGGTGCGCACCGATACGATGCCGCAGGGCGCGGCGGCTTCGCCCGATGGCCGCGAAATCGCGGTCGTCGAAGCCGGATTCAATCCGGCGACGCTTGGGCTCTACGATGCGCAAACGCTCCGACTCATCGCATCGATTCCGCTCTGGGCAGCGTTCGGTCGTCCAATCTGGCTTGACGCACATCGCGTGTTGGTCGCGGGTGCCGGAAATCAGTCACTTCTCGTCGTTGACACCGCAGCGCGAACCGTGCAAAAGATCCGGCTGGCGCCGCATACCTACCCGGTCGCCGTCGCACGCGCGGGCGAGACGATTGCTGTCGCGACCGACGATGACGGCAACGTCCGAATCGGATCGTTACGCACGGTCGCGAGCGCGAAACCGATTCATGTTGGAACGCATCCCGGCGGACTTGCGTTCACTCGCGATGGCCGCACCCTGTTCGCGGCCGACCTCTCCGGCAGTGACGTAAAAGCCATCGACGTGCAAACGCTTCGCGTGCGGACGATTGCCACCGGTCTGCACCCGAGCGACCTTTTGACCGTCGGCGATCGGCTCTACGTCGCCGAGAGCGACAACGACAGCGTCGGAATCTTCCGCGTTGCTGATGGCGGCCGCATCGCCGACGTGTTCGTCGGCGATGCACTCGGCGTGATGCAGCTCGCGGGTGTCTCACCGAATGCGCTCGCGTGGTCGAACGGGACGTTGTTCGTGAGTCTCGGTGCAGCGAATACTGTGGCGGCTGTGCGCGACGGAAAGGTCATTGGGCGCATCGACGCTGGCCGCTATCCGACCGACATCGTGCCGCTTGGCACGCGACTCTATGTTATCGATGGCAAGGGCGAAGCCGTTCCGCCGAATCCGCGTTTCAATGTGTTTAGCCGTAGTAACGTTGACTACGTTGCCGCAATCGAGTTCGGTTCGATCCGGGCGTACGCGCTTGCCGACGCCGCCGGCGCCGGAAACCCGCAAGGCTCGAGCGGCTGGACCGCGACTGCGCCAGCCGATACCGTGATCCGCGCCGGTGGCCCGATTGCGCACGTGTTCTTCATTCTCAAAGAGAACCGAACGTACGACCAGATTCTCGGTGACATCGCCGCCGGAAACGGCGATGCAAAACTCTGCTTCTTCGGGCGCACGGTGACGCCGAACCAGCACGCGATCGCACAGCGCTTTGGCCTGCTCGACAACGCCTACACGAACGGCGAAGTCAGCGACGCCGGACACAACTGGTCGACGGCTGCGTACGCGAACGACTATGTCGAGCGCACTTGGCCGCAGACGTACGGCGGCCGTTCTGACGGCGACGACGTGGTTGATGGATTCGGCGCCTCGGCCCCGCACAACGGCTACATCTGGGATGCAGCCGCGCGTGCGCACGTATCATTCCGCGACTACGGTGAGATGATCGATGCGAGCGGACGGTTTGCCAATTCCGCAGTGGTCACGGCGCCGACGCTTGGCGACCGCTACGACCGAAAGTACGTGAGCTGGAATCTCGACTACAGCGACGTCGACCGCTACCGCGAATGGAAGCGCGAATTCGACGCCTTCGTACAGCACGGGAATCTTCCCCAATTCGAATATCTCTGGTTGCCGAACGACCATACCTACGGGAGTAAATCGGGCAAGCCGACACCGGCCGTCTACATCGCCCAAAACGACTACGCCGTCGGATTGATCGTTGCGGCGATTTCGCACTCGGCGGTGTGGAAATCGTCGGCGATCTTCATCGTTGAGGACGACTCGCAAGATGGTGCGGATCACGTCAGCGCGCAGCGTACGACGATGTATATCGCATCGCCCTACACGCGCGGCGGCGTGCAAAGCGCGCACTACACAACCGCGAGCTTGTTGCGCACGGTCGAACTGATCCTCGGCATGCAACCGCTCTCGACCTACGATGCAATGGCGCTCCCGCTCTACGCGGCGTTCGGAACGGCCGCGGATCTACGTCCCTACGATGCCATTCCGACCAAAATCAATATGGACGCGCGCAATGGCAAGACGGCCTATGCCGCGCATCTGAGCGCGACGCTCGACTTCTCGCATCCCGATAGAATCGCGCCCGGCCTGTTGCGCGATATTATCGCCCACAATCGACGGTATTGACGTGTTCGGGGCGGAAGCCGATGCCGACGATGTAGGCGGGGATCCGGCGTAGGACCTTAATCGAACTCAGCCAGCGTAAGAGCGCGGGCGCGTGTTTGGGCGGCGCCTTCGAGCGTAAGACATTGGCGATAATGCCGCGCTGGATGAGCAGCTGCAAACCTTGTGTCATCACCGTGGGAAATGTGCGCCGCTTTTGCACGGCTGCGAGCACGTCGTCGGCGATTGGTCCGGGTCGTGCTAGCGCGGCCGAGAGAATGTTCGCCGTTGCGACCGCATCTTGGATCGCGAGGTTGATACCGACGCCGCCGATCGGCGACATCGCGTGCGCTGCGTCACCGATGAAGAGCAACCCGGTCAGATACCAGCGATCCAAACGATTCACCGCGACGGAGAGCAGCTTGACCTGATCCCAGCTCGTGATTTCATTGACACGATCGGCGATGACGGGTGCGGTGCTTGCAAGCTCGGCGCGAAACGCCTCCAGGCCGCGTGCGCGCACCGCTTCAGCGCTACCCTTTGCGATGACGTAGCCACATTGCCAGTAGTCGTCGCGGTCGATAAGCACGAGTACCGAGCCGGCGCCAATGAAACCGAGTGCCGCGTTTTGATCGGTCGTTCGCTTTGAAAGGCGCATCCAGAGGATGTCCATCGGCGCACCCAGATCGCGCGGTGCGAGCGCCGATGCGTCACGGAGCGTTGACGAGCGGCCATCGCAGCCGACAACTACGTCGGCGCGAATCTCGAGAGGGCCGTCGGGACCGTTCGCCCGCACGCCGGTTACGCGCCCGTTTTCGCGGATCAGATCGGTGCCCGCCGTGCGCATGAGCAAGCGAAAACCCGGATAGGCACGCGCCTTCTCGGTGAGAAAGTTCAGGAAATCCCATTGCGGCATGATGCCGAGAAACTTCGTCTTGGCCGGTACGTGGCGAAAATCGCCGATGACGATGGTGTCTTTGCCGATGTGTCCCGAGATTTCCACGATCTCGCTGTGCGGGCGTTTGAGGAAATCATCCAGCAGACCGAGTTCGTCAAGGACCGTCATTGTCGACGGATGGACGGTGTCGCCGCGGAAGTCGCGCAAAAAATCCTCGTGCTTCTCGAGCACGACGACCGAACATCCAGCGCGAGCCAGCAGAAACGCGAGCATGATCCCGGCCGGGCCGCCGCCGACGACACAGACACGAGCCTCAAGCGGGGCTGCAGCGTTCATCCTACAACAAGATTAACCAGTTTGTCGGGAACGTACACCCGTTTGCGAATGTCTTTTCCGTCGAGGTGCGAGCGCACGTTCGCATCGCGCAGCGCAAGTTCGATTGCTTCGGTCTCGCCAATGCCCGGCGCGGCCGCGATGCGCGCGCGAATTTTTCCATTGACTTGCACGACGAGGGTTATCTCATCGACGGCAAGCGCTTCGTCGTCAGGCTCGATCAGACGCTCCAGATGCACCGACTCGGTGTGCCCCATGCGCGACCAAAGCTCATCGGCGATGTGCGGTGCATAAGGCGCGATCAACAGCGGCAGTGCGTGCACGGCGTACAGATATGCGGGCGACGCCGTGTTGGCGAAGGCGGTCATCACGTTAACCAGCTCGTCCAGCTTCGCAATCGTGGTATTGAAATGGAAGCGGCGGGACGCAACTTCGTCGATGCCTGACTTCGCCGCCAGGTGGACGGTGCGGATCAAGGCTCGCTCTTCGGGCGTCTGCATCGGCGGCAGCGTGCGTGGCGACACGGCGCGTGCCGCCTCGAGATGCGGCTCGCACGCGCGCCAGACACGGTTGAGGAAGCGCACACGTCCGCTGATGCCCTCGTCGGTCCAGTTGCTCGTGTCTTCCGGCGGCGTCACGTAGAGCAGGAACAGCCGCATTGCGTCGACGCCGTTGGTATCCGCGGTTTCGTCGATGCCGATCACGTTGCCGCGCGACTTCGACATCTTCTCGTTGTTATAGAGCACCATGCCCTGGTGGAACAGCCGCTCGAATGGCTCGTCGTGTCCGGCGACCCAGCCTCGATCGTGGAAAAATTTGTAGAAGAAACGCGAGTACAACAGATGTAACACGGTGTGCTCGGCGCCGCCGATGTATTGATCGACGTTCATCCAGTGCTTGGCGATGCCGGTATCCCATGGCGCGTGGACGTTGCGCGGGTCGAGGTAGCGCAGAAAATACCACGACGATTCGAAGAACGTGTCCATCGTGTCGCTCTCGCGTCGCGCCGGCTCGCCGCACTTCGGACACGTCGTGTTGATGAACGCGGCATCGCGCGCAAGGGGCGAGCCTTCACCGGTAATCGGTACGTCGGCCGGCAAGAGAATCGGCAACTGGTCGTCGGGGACGGCGACTTCGCCGCAACGTTCGCAGTAGACGATCGGTATCGGCGTGCCCCAATAGCGCTGGCGCGAGACGAGCCAATCGCGGAACCGATAGTTGATCGTTTTGTGGCCGACCCCCATCGCATTCAACCGCTCGGCGAGCGCAATGCGCGCGTGTTCGCTCGACATGCCGCTGTAGTCGTCGCTTGCGATGAGCCGGCCGTCATCGACAAACGCTTCCTCCAGCGGCGCCGTGACCTCTTCGCCCGGGCGCGCGATCACCTGGGCGATCGGTAGCGCATGCTTCTTTGCAAAATCGAAGTCGCGCTCGTCGTGCGCGGGCACGCCCATGACCGCGCCGGTTCCGTACTCGGCGAGCACATAGTTCGTCACCCAAATCGGAACGCGTTCGTGTGAAAGCGGATTGATTGCGTATGCGCCTGTAAAGAGCCCTGCCTTCTCCATGAGGCTCGTGCGCTCGAGTTCAGATTTCGAACGCAAGCTTTCAGCGAATTGCTCGATGGCTGCGACGTGCGCGGGCGAGACGATGCGCTTGATGTGCTCGATAAGCGGATGCTCGGGCGCGACTGCAAGGAACGTTACGCCGTAGACGGTGTCGATGCGCGTGGTAAAGACGTCGATCCGCGCATCTAGACCGTCAACGGCGAAGGCAAATTCGACACCCTCGCTGCGCCCGATCCAATTGCGTTGCGATGTGCGCGTGCGTTCAGGCCAGCCCTCCAAGCGATCGAGTCCGTGCAACAACCGTTCGGCGAAGTCGGTGATCTTCAGAAACCACTGCGAAAGGTTACGTCGTTCGACCAGGTGACCGCATCGCCAACAGCGCCCGTCGATCACTTGCTCGTTGGCGAGTACCGTTTGATCGTGCGGACACCAATTGACCGGCGCCTCGCGCTTGTAGGCGAGTCCGTTTTCGTAGAGCCGCAAGAAGAGCCATTGATTCCAGCGGTAGTAATCGGGCAGGCACGTTGCAATCTCGCGAGTCCAGTCGTAGCTCGTACCCATCAAGCGGATTTGCCGGCGCATGTTCTCGATGTTCGAACTCGTCCAGGTGGCAGGGTCGATGCCGCGTTGGATCGCGGCGTTTTCCGCCGGCAATCCGAAAGCGTCCCAGCCCATCGGATGCAGGACGTTGTAGCCGAGCATGCGCATCGAGCGTGCGATAGCATCGCCGAGCACGTAGTTCTTCGCGTGGCCGACGTGAAGGTCGCCGGACGGATACGGCAACATCTCCATCGTGTAATATTTCGCGCGCGATGGATCATCGTGCGTGCGGTAAATACCCTCGCGTTCCCAGCGCTCTTGCCAGGCGCGTTCGATCCCGCGGAAATCGTAGGACTCGGCCATAGAGACGATGGTAATGGGACGGCCCCGCGCCCGCCACCTTTCCGGTCGGAATCTCGTGCGTGAAGGACGACGCGATGCTCCGAACGCTCCTCGTTGTTGCCGTGGTTGGTCTGATCGCGCTTGCGGTGTGGCACCCGGCGCCGCGGCCGGCACTGACAACGAGCGCGGGACCGCCTACCGCGTCCCCGCCACACCGCGCCGGACGGCCCTCCGTCCCCGCGTCGTATGCGACGGTCGTTTATGTGGTGGGCGCGGTCGTGCGGCCGGGGCTCTATCGAATCGCTGAGGGCAGCCGGGTCGACGATGCCGTACGCGCGGCGGGCGGTTTTCGCTCGAGCGCGGACCCGGAAGGAGTGAATCTTGCCGCGCATGCGAGCGACGGCGATGAGATCGTCGTGCCAGTGCTTGGTGAATCTACTCGCGCCGCTGCGACCGCCAAGCGGCCACGAGCTCCTCGCGCGCGTACGACTAAGTCACATGCAATCGTAAATGTGAACAGCGCACCGGCTGCTCAGCTCGCGACAGTGCCCGGTATCGGCGCAACCGTTGCAGCGCGCATCGTCGAGATTCGCGAGCGCGACGGCGCGTTTGCGACATTTGACGAGTTGCTCGACGTCGCGGGCATGACACAAAGCCGCCTGGATCGCGCGCTGCCGTTTCTTCATCTTTGATAGAATGATCAACCCCTCGGTCGGCGAAACCCGGGCGACATGTCCCTGCCCCTCCCACCGAAAGAGACGCTGCCGCACCTGATCCGGCGCGCCTTGGCGGATCCTCGTCCAGACACGCTTATCGAGCGCGTCAATGGTGCGTGGACCCCGACGCCTTCGCAGCGCGTGCTCGAGCGTGTGCTCGATCTTGCCTGCGCGATTCGCGACGCGGGTTTGCAACACGGCGATCGCGTTGCCCTGATCGCGCACGATAGCGTCGACTGGATCATCTGCGATTTCGCGACGCTCTTTGCCGGCTGTGTGGTCGTGCCGATCTATCCGACGCAGGCGATCGATCTCAGCGATTATATCCTCAAGCACAGCGAAGCCAAGCTGCTTTTCATCGATACGCCTGCATCGCTCGAGCGTTTGCGTGTCGCAAACCTGACGCTGCCGCACGCGGTTGTGTTTGAGTCGAATGGTGATGATTCACTCGCAGCGTTCGAACGCGCGGGCGCGGCGGTACGTGCTGCGCATCCAGAACTGCCCGGCGAATATGAAGTTGCTCTCAAGCCGGATGACCTTGCGGTATTGATCTATACGTCGGGAACGACGGGCCTCCCCAAAGGCGTGATGCTCTCGCACGACAACCTGGGATTTGACGCGCAGTCGGCGCTCGAGTACGGCATGGAAGGCATGCACAAGGGTGAGGATGTGCTTTCCGTGTTGCCGTATTCGCATATCTACGAGCACACGATGATTTACATCTATTTGCTCGAGCAGGTACGCTACAACATCACGCACGATCCGAACGACCTGTTGACCGATTTGCAGGACGTGCGGCCGCGCTATATGACCAGTGTGCCGCGCATCTTCGATCGCATCCTCGCCGGCGTGCAAGGTAAAGCGATGAAACACGGCGGCTTGCAAGCCAAGCTCGTCCCGTGGGCGTTGCGCGTGGGGCGCGAGTACATGGAAACGCTCAGTGCCCGCAAGAAACCGGGCGCCATGCTGACATTGCAGTACACGCTTGCGAAGCGGCTCGTCTTCGATAAGCTGCGCCCGCTCCTCGGTCTCGATCGGGTCGAATATCTTACCAGCGGCAGCGCGAAGCTCCACCCGGACGTTGCGATGACGTTCCTTGCGATGGGCGTGCCGATCATGCAGGGCTACGGCCTCACCGAAACCTCGCCGGTTATTACGGTGAGCCGTCCATCGGACAATAAGTATGGTGCGGTCGGCAAACCGATTCCCGGTTGCGACGTGAAGATCGCCGTCGACGGCGAGATCCTTGCGCGCGGGCGCAACATCATGCAGGGCTATTATCGCGATCCCGAAGCGACCGCTGTGGCACTGGCCGACGGGTGGTTCCACACCGGCGACATCGGCGAGATCGATGCCGACGGCTATTTGCGCATTACCGATCGTAAAAAGGAAGTCTTTAAAACCGCGACCGGCAAGTACGTCTCGCCGGCGCGCGTCGAGGCGTCGATCAAACGCTCCGTGTTTGTTTCACAGGCGATGGTCGTTGGCGACGGGCGCCCGTTTCCAATCGCACTCATAACCCCTAACTGGGATCTGGTGCGAGTAGAGCTGAACCAGCCGATCGCAACGACCGACGAACTATCGGCGCGCGAGGACGTGCAGCGTTTCATCGCTGCTGAGGTGCGCAAGCAAACGCAGGAGCTCGCGAGCTACGAACAGATCCGCTACGTCGTGGTGATTCCGCGTGAGTTTACGGTTGAGGGCGGCGAGCTTTCTCCGGCGATGAAGATCAAGCGGCGTGTCGTTGAGGAGCGCTACAATAACGCAATCGATCGCGTCTACGCGGGCATCGTGCAGCGCGAGCACGCGCATGCGTGATCCACTCGCATCCGGCAATCCGGCAACGCGTCGCGTTGACGACGTTATCCGCGGACCGATCAAGAGCAAGACGATCTTTCCCGTGCTGCTTTTGCACTTGATCCGCGAGCATCCCGATCACGGCTACGGGTTGATGCAGCGCATCGAAGCCGTCTGTGGCGACCTCATTGCCGTCAACACGAACAAGATCTATCCGTTGCTTCGCCGGCTGGAAGAGCGCGGATTTGTTACCGCGACCTGGGACCATCCCACCAAACGTTCGCGCCGGATCTATGCGATCACGGCGTCCGGCGAGGAGCGCCTCAAGAAGATCAAAGGCGCGATGTTGCCGTATCTCGATTCGATCGAGCGGGCTGTCGTGCGGTTGAAAAAGCGGCTCTACGAACAGGCGGCACATGCCGTTTCTGGCGCTCGTTCATCTGCGTGAACGCCGCTGTCCGCAGTGCGATGCGTTGCTCGGCGCTGCCGGCGCGCGTTCGTTCGTGGTGGATCAAGGCGGCAACCCGGTAAGTTTCTCGCAGGACGAGCCTCTCGAGGAAATGCGGGTTGAAGTCATTTGCGAGAACGAACACACGACCACACTACGCGTTCCCGACGACCTTGGTGCGGAAGAGACGCTCGTGACGCCGGATGGCGCCCCAATCGGACGTGATGCCATGATCGTGGCCTGAAGGAAGGCGCGCTCCTCCGCATTATCTAGGCACTATGAACCGTGTGCTTTCTCTATTGATGCTCGCGGCGCTCGTCACGACGAGTGCGACTGCGCGAGCCGCGGATGCGCCACCGGATAAACCAGCGGCTCCCGCACCCGCAGTGGCGCCCGCCGAACCGGGCGTTTTTCAAGACTCCGTGACCAATCATTCGGTCACGATCGGCGGAAAACCAATCGCGTACACCGCGAGGGCCGGCCTGATCGGATTACACGATCAGTCGGGTAAGTTGACTGCACAAGTCTTTTACACCGCGTACACTGCCGACGGTATGAATCCGAATTCACGGCCGGTCACGTTCATTTATAACGGCGGCCCCGGAAGCTCGACCATGTGGTTGCGGATGGGCTCGTTCGGCCCGGTTCGCGTGGTTGCGGCCGATGCAACGCCGAGTGGTCCGCCGCCGTACCATATCATTGAGAACCAGTACAGTTTGCTCGATAAGAGCGATTTGGTGTTCATCGATATGCCCGACTCCGGCTTCGGCCGCATCATGCCGGGCGTCGACGTGAAGACGTTCTTCGGCGTCGATCAAGACGTTGCGGCGTTCGGTCAATTCATCAGCAACTATGTGACGAAGTTCGATCGCTGGAACTCACCGAAGTTTCTCTTCGGCGAGAGCTACGGCACGCCGCGCTCCGCCGTGCTTTCGGATTATCTGCTCAACCACGGCGTTACGCTCAACGGCGTGATCCTGCAGTCGTCGATTCTGAACTTCGGACTCGATTACGGCAACGGCGATCCGATCGGTGGCGGTGACTGGGCCTACGTGCTCTACCTGCCGACAGAAGCCGCGACGGCGTGGTATCACAACAAGATCAACCCGCGCCCCTCGGACTTGCCGTCACTCGTGCGCGAAGTTGAGCAGTTCGCAATGGGTGAATATCTCGATGCGCTCTACAAGGGCGATAAGTTAAATGCGGGCGAGCGCGACGACGTGATTCGCAAGCTGAGCCGCTACACGGGGCTCTCGCAGAACTACATTCGCCTCTCGAACATCCGTATTCCGTACGACCGATTCCAGAATGAAGTGATTCGGAACTCGGGCTATACCGTCGGTCGACTCGACTCGCGTTATCAAACGTGGAATCTCGACCGTTCGGCGATCGAAGGACCAGCGTGGGATCCGACCGATTCAACGATCGACGGCCCGTACACGACCGCGATCAATCGGTACCTGCGCGAAGACCTCAAGTACAATCCGCCGATACCGTATCGCACGCAGATTTACGACATCATCTTCGCTGCGGGCCAAGACGGGTGGGATTTCGCGCACGACAATCGCTATCCGACCAATACCGCTCCGGACCTGGCGGATGCGATGTCGCAGAACCCAAGCCTTCGCGTGTTTTCGGCCAACGGGTACTACGACTTCGCGACACCGTTCTTCGCAACCGATTACACGCTGCGGCACCTCAATCTCAACCCGACGCTGCAGCAGAACATTACCTACGGTTACTATCAAGCAGGGCACATGATCTATCTGAGCGAGCCCGCACTCGCGCAATACAAAGCCGACCTGTCGCGCTGGTATGACAGCGCGACGGGACATTAGGAGAACGCGATGATGAAAATCCGCATACTCGCGGCCTGCCTCGGCGCTGCATTGCTGCTCGCGGCCGCACCTGACCCCAAGCCGCCGTACGTCCCGCCCGCTCCCGCGGATTCGGTCACGCACGCGGTTGCACACGTCAACGGTCAAGCAATTCCTTACACCGCGCGCGCCGGCATGATCACGTTACGCAATGACAAGGATCAGCTCACAGCGCGGATGTTCTATACCGCGTTTACCAAAGACGGCGCCGATGCGAAGAACCGGCCGGTTACGTTCTTCTACAACGGTGGTCCGGGAAGTTCGACGATCTGGCTGCGCATGGGCTCGTTTGCTCCATTGCGCGTGCAGACTGAAAATGATAAGTCGATTCCGAACGCGCCGTTCAAACTGATCGAGAACAACTACAGTCTGATCGACAAGAGTGACTTGGTCTTCGTCGACGCGCCCAACACCGGCTGGAGCCGCGTGCTCGGCGTCGGAGAACCGAAGGAGTTCATGGGCGTCGATCAAGACGGCCGCGCCTTCACGCAATTCATCCAGCGCTACATCACGCAATTCGGCCGCTGGAATTCGCCGAAGTTTCTCTTCGGTGAGAGCTACGGCACGACGCGCGACTGCGTACTCGTGAACATGCTGCAGAATGCCGGCGTGCAGATGAACGGCGTCGTGCTGCTCTCGTCGATTCTTAACTTCGGACTCGGTGGACTCGGCGGCGGCCAGCAAATCGGCGGCGGCGACTGGGCCTACGTCGGCTACCTGCCGACCGAAGCTGCAGCAGCCTGGTTCCACCACAAGGCGGGACAAGGCCAAAGCCTGACGAGTTTCTTGAAAGGCGTCGAAGCATACGCGTCCGGTCAGTACCTGCACGATCTTGCGGCAGGTTCGGACTTGAACCAGTCGGCGTTTAACTCCGACGTTACGCGGTTGCATCAGTACCTCGGCTTGCCGGAAGACTACATCCGTAACTCAAACTTGCGGATTCCGTACTTCCGCTTCTTGCAAGCGCTCTTGCGCGATCAAGACACCCTTGTGGGACGTTACGACGCGCGCTATACGACGTGGGACCTGGCAGCGAACAACGATACACCGCAGTGGGATCCGTCCGACGTTGGTATCTCTGGTGCGTTCGTCGGCCTCGGCATGAACTACATGACGCAGACACTCGGATACAAGACCAACCTCACGTACCGGCCGACTTCGTATGGCCCGGTTCTGGGTGCGCGGTGGGACATGCATCACAACGGCGACGATCCGCCGGCCAACGTAACGCCGGATCTCGCACGGGCGATGACGACCAACCCGCACTTGAAGGTCTTTTCGGGGAACGGATACTACGATTTCGCGACGCCCTACTTCGCGACGGAGTATACGCTCAACCACATGGGCCTTGCGCCGGCGCTTCAGAAGAACCTCACCTTCGGATTCTATCCGTCGGGACACATGGTCTATCTGAATCCGCAAGCGCTGGTTACGTTCAAGGCGGACCTTGCCAGATGGTATGACAGCGCGCTGCAATAACCCAGTGTCACCCTGAGCGTAGCTGCGTAGCAGCGTAGTCGAAGGGCTGTCCCTCGACTACGCTTCGCTACGCTCGGGATGACACTTTTTTTATTTCGGGCCGGCGATGCTGGCTAGCTTGGCGATCGTTCCATCCAATGTATGCGAGAGTTTGGTGAATGCCACGTGCTGATCGTGCGTCGGCGCCGCGTCCGCGCTCTGCACCGCGTAGTACAGAAATTCGAACTGTTGCCCGAGGAAGCGTAGCGTCGCGAAGTCGGTTGACGGCTTACCGACCGAATCGTCGGGGTTGCCGGCGACACGAATGCCAAGCACTTCGCGCTGCAAGCGCGCGGTTTGTTCCGGGTTCAGCTTGCCCGACTTGAGCACCGCTTGCGCATGCGTGCGCGCTGCATCGACCTGTTCGATCTTGTCGCCGATTGCGTTCGAGAGGATGAACTGATCGGCCAGCGCCTTATCCGTGACGCTGATGCGCGGATCGCGCAAGAGCGACACTTGACGCTCGTACGTCGCACCACCCACTGAGAGCCGTACGGTGTAGCGTCCGGGCGGCGCGAGTGGGCCTTGGTCGTGACGCGTTGTGAAATTCCACACGAACCGATGCGCGCCCGGATCGGTGTCGACGATCAGCGGCTGCGCAATCCAGCGCGGCGCAATCTCTTGCGCCATGGGATCGATGTAGACGGGCTTGTCGGCGCTCGAATACTTGCGCACTACGGCGCCACGCGGTCCAAGAATCTCGATAACCACCGACGTTGACGGCGAGCCGTACAGATAGTAGTCGATGTACATCCCGATCGGCGGGTTCGGGGCTTGCGGCTCCTCCGGCTGAATCGGCGTGCCTTCATCGCCTGCGCGGCGCACGCGATACGTCGCGCGCGGCGTGAACAGATAGTTGCCGCCGGTGCTTACCGCACGCGCCATCTCGCGCAACGGCGCGATGTCATCCATAATCCACTCGGAACGGCCGTGCGTGCCGATCACGAGATCGCCCGCGTGTACATCAATGTCGCGCACCGAGGTCACCGGCAGATTGCGCTGCAGCGATTGCCAGTTGGCGCCGTCATCGAATGAGATGTACATGCCGCGCTCGGTCCCGGCATAGAGCAAGCCGCGCACCTCGGGATCCGTGCGAACCACGTTGACGAAGGAGCCGTCGGGAATTCCGTTTGCAATCACGCTCCAGTGCGCGCCGCCGTCGCTCGTCTTGTAGATGTAGGGACGATAGTCTTCAAGGCGGTGGCGATCGACTGCAATGTAGGCGGTGTTACGGTCGAGCCGCGATGCGTCGATGGTGCCGACTTTGCTCCAGGCGTTTAACTCCGGGGGCGTGATGTTATTCCAATGCGCGCCGCCGTCGCGTGTGATCCACACCCGGCCGTCGTCCGTGCCGGCCCAGATCGTCTTCGCATCGAACGGCGACGGTTCGATTGCGTACACGACGCCGCGGCGCGGCAAGCCGCCGCTGTCAGCAAGCGTCGCCGGATCGAGATTCGCCGGGCGATCTTCGCTTGCCGGACCGGAGAGATCGGGGCTGATGATCGTCCAGGATTTGCCTTGGTCGCGCGAACGGAAGATCTGCTGATGCGACGTGTAGAGCGCCTTGTCGACCGGCGAGACCGCAATCGGCAGCGTCCACGTGTTGCGCCACACGGTGTCGGGATAGGCGATCGTCGCGCTGATGTTTTGCTCCCAGCCGGTGGCGAGATCTTCGTGAGACTCGGGATTGCTGCCGAAGAGCCATCCGGTGTGATCGGGATCGACCGCGACCGTACCGCTCTCCCCGCCGACGTCCATCGGACGCCAGTCCGTGAAGTTGATGTTCTGCTGAATCGATTGACTCGGCGATGCAATTGCACCCGAATCCTGTTGCGCTCCGTAGACGCCGTAGAAGAACTGATTGTCGGCGATGATGTGGTAGAGCTGCGCTGTTGGCTGGTTATACCAGGTGCTCCACGTATGTGCGCGATCGACCGAAACTTGCACGCCTTGATCGCTGCCGAGAACCATGTGCGTCGGATCGTCGGGATTGATCCACAGCGTGTGATAGTCGTCGCCGCCCGGCGAACCTTTGATCGCGTTGAACGTTTTGCCGCCGTCGTCGGAACGGTACGTCGCGGTATCCATCACATACACGACGTCGGCGTTCTTCGTATCGACGGTGATGCCGCTGAAATACCAGCCGCGTTCCCAGATACGCCGCTGCGCTGCGCCGCCATCCATGTGCGTCCAGGTTGCGCCACTGTCATCGGAACGATAGACGCCGCCTTGCGCAATATCGGTCGATGCGTCGACCTGTGCGTACACGCGCGACGGGTTGCTCGGCGCGACTGCCAGGCCTACGCGGCCGAATGTTGCTGGGAGCCCGCTCGTCAGTTGCGACCAGTGTGCACCGCCATCGGTCGTTTTGTAGAGACCGCTCCCGGGTCCGTTCGAAGGCGGATATGTGTTCCACGGTGGACGCCGCGTTTGCCACAGATCTGCGTAGAGCGTGTCGGGATGTTGCGGATCCATCGCAAGCGAGATTGCGCCGGTGTTCTCGTCCTTGAAGAGTACTTTGTTCCACGTCTTGCCGCCGTCGGTCGTTTTGAAAACTCCACGTTCAGCATTTGGGCCGTACGCGTGGCCGAGCGCCGCGACATAGACGACGTTCGCGTCGTTCGGATCGATGACGACCGCACCGATTTGGCGCGTGTTCTCGAGTCCGATATGCGCCCACGTCTTGCCGCCGTCGGTCGACTTGTACATGCCGTTGCCGTATGCGATATCCGAACGCATGTCGGCCTCACCGCTGCCAACGTAGAGCGTCTTATGGTCGCTCGCTGCAACCGCGATCGCGCCGATCGAGCCGATGTTCTGGCTGTCGAAGATTGGATTCCAGGTGCGACCAGCGTTGGTGCTCTCCCACACGCCGCCGTCGACCGCGCCGAAATAATAGTGATCCGGCTCACCGGGTACGCCGGTCACCGCAATCGCGCGTCCGCCGCGCATCGGCCCAATCAGTCGCCACGAAAGTGACCCGAGATATGGCGCGTCGACATGTGCCGGACCAGTGGCAGTTGATGCGCCAAGCGCGGCTGACGAAGACACGAAGCACGCTGCAAGCATGAAGCAAAGAAAACGTCGCATGGACGACTCGTTTTGCAAAATCGAGCGGGCGCCTCCTCATCGAGCGTGCGTTAGCGGTTGATGCTATCCGGGTATGACGCACGCATGATACATCATACGCAAATTCTTCGCGGCACCGCGCTCTGTTTGTGCGTCGCGATCAGCGGATCGATCGCGACGCCGGTGGTAGCGCTCGCCGATACCGCCTCGACTGCTGCCGCGATTGCTGCCATCGGCGCAATTGTCGGCACGCTGATCTACGATTCGAACCGCCATCAATACTACTACGTTGACAACCACCGCAATCATGTGTACGTGAGCAACACGACGGCGCAAGGCTGGTACGAGCGACAAGATCCGCAATATTATCGCGCTCACGAGAACGACTTCCATCACAATCCCAGCCAGTTCGATCGGGAGTACCGCGGTTCGCACGGACATCCGCCGCACCCGTAAGTCGTTATCAAGTTAGGGGCGTATCGTAGAGCACATCGAGGTACGCCGACATGAAAATAGCTGCATCGATCCTCGCCGCCGCGCTGGGCGTCGCACTCCCGCTTTCCGCCGCCGCATCATCGAGCTACGCGAGTGGCGGTGGAAGCGGAAACCACAGTAGTGGAGGCAGCGGCGGCCATAGCAGCGGCGGCAGCCACAGTAGCGGTGGTTCTGCGCATGCGGCGCCGGTCTCGCGTCCCGCCCCCGTCTCGCGTCCCGCGCCGGTTACGCATACGCAACCGGTAACGCGGAGGCCGGTGCAGCCACTTCCCCCGTATCGCGCACGCACGCCGATCGCAAATCCGCCGTCGGGCGGCACGCGCCCGGTTCCAAATCCGAATAACTATCAGCCGTGGAGTTGGAATGGAGGCTATGCGTGGATCGGTTTTGACGGCTACTGGGGCAACGGTTTTTGGGGACCGCTTGCGTACGGTCTCGGCGCAGCATCGTACGTTGTTACGACGGGATCACCCGGCGCGAAATTGCTGCAGGCGTACGAGCTTACACAAACGCCGTGCGGACCGCCGAATCTCGTAGAAATCTACGGTCCGGATGGGAGCGAGATCTGCGCGTTTCCAAACGCGCTCGTCGCCCCGGGCCAGTACGATGTGGATCCCGACACACTAACGTTATATTCTTCGCCGAGCTAATCTCATTGCGACAGAGGTGCACGGTAGGCGAGGAGGACGGCCCACTGCGCAGCGAGCTTAAACAGAGAAAAGGCGAGCGAAGCGGTGGGCCTCCGACGAGTCTACCATCCACCTCCGCCGCCACTATCCCCGCCACCGAATCCGCCGCCGCCGAAATCGCCGCCGCCGCCGAATCCGCCGCCGCCCCAATCACCGCCGCTGCCGGCGCCCGTGTCGGCTTGCCCGGCGTTGTTGGCCCAGCCGCCGGCGTCACCGCCGCCCCACGATCCGCCTTGATCGGTCGGTGACGACGTTGCCGCCAGTTGGTCGACGATCGTCGTGCCGCGATTGCCGAACATCTCGTTGCCGAGCCACGCACCGCCGAGCCCGCCGAGCAATCCGCTCCAAAATCCGCCGCCGCCGCCGTAGTAACCGGGGCCGCCGTAACCGGGCCCGCCATAACCGGGACCACCCGGTCCCGGCGGCACGCCGGGGCCGCCCCCGTAATAACGCGGCCCGTTCATCGAGCGGAAGAGCGAGCGCACGATGAGGAAGCCGACAACGATGAGGATGATCCAAGTAACACGTGTGGAATTCCACCTGATAGTGCGTTGAGCAACGCGCTGCGGCGCTGGCCTGCAACGGGATAATTGTTTGCCGCACCGTTTTGCGGAGCGGTGTTCAAGTGCGCGCGAAAGATACCGAGTACGCCGGTGACCGCCGCCGTGATGCCGCCGTCGTAGTCCTGCGCTTTGAACAGCGATTCCATCGACTGACGAATCGAGGTGATCGTCGACGCTGGGAAAAACTGCGCTGTCGCGGTGTCCGGCAAGAAGTAAGTCTTGGCGATCGTCTTTGGCAATGAAGATCAGCATGCCGTTGATGTTTTGTTGTTGGAAGACCGCTTCGGCCGCCTGCGCTGAGCGGCTTGCCGTTGAGCGACGGCACCGTCACGACGACGATCTGCTTGCCCGTTTGCGCGGTGAAATCGCTGATCTGCTGATCGAGCTGCGAAACCGTCGCGCTCGAGAACATGCCGGCGCCATCCTGAATCGGCTGCTGGGCAGCACTTGCGACGCCGGCGCAGAGTAGCACGGCGGCCAGTGCACTGAAAAACGTCTTAGTGTTCACGGCGGTCCTCCGTTCCCTAGTATCAGGCACGCCCCTCGAGGGTTTCACCGGTTGGTGACGGTGAGCGCGATCACGCCGCCGGCCACGCTGAAGGCGAAGAGTGCGATGAAGGCCCAGATGAAGAGCGCGCTTCCAGAACTCCCGGCTCGAGCGCTTGGCCTTGGTCTCGTGGACGACCCGTATCTTGTTGCTCATGAGCCGTGCGCCTGGCGCTTCTCGACCTCGCTCCACAGCCGTTCGAGATTGTAGAACTGCCGCTGTTCCGGCGTGAAGACGTTGACGATGGCATTGCCCAAATCGAGCAGGATCCAGCCGCCATCGGCATGGCCCTCGATGCGCTTGACGGGGTGGCCGTTGGCCTGCGGCGGCCTCGACGATCGCGTCGACGATCGCACGCGTTTGAATCTTCGAACGGCCGGTGACGATTGCGAACGTGTCGGCAAGAATCGTGCGGCCGGTTACGTCGATGGTAACGAAGTCTTCGCCCTTTTTTTCGAGCGCGGCGTCACGAATGACGTCGATTAGTTCAGTGATGGTTCGACTCCCTTTGGAACTTCGGTAGAAAAGACGCGCTGCATGGCGAGCGTCTGCGGCGCGGGCTCACGCCCTTGCGCGACAAGATAGACAAGTGAGTCGGCGATCGCCGCCGACATCGCCGCACGTACGTCGCGCTTCGCGAGGTTCCAGATCGTTGCGCGATTGGCGTAGTCACGGCCTGGTTCGAGCGCGTCGGCGAGGTACACGACGCAATCGAGCGGCGACATCTCGGCTCGCGCCGAGCGTGTGTTTGGCGATTGCCGAGAGCACGTCGGGGTCGTCGCACGTCGAAGCGCTCGCGTGCAAGTGCAGCACCAAGCGGCGCATGCAAGACGATCGGATTGCGTCGCTCGAATGCGTCGATCGACATCGCGCGACGTTCGCATTCTTGGAGCAATTCGTGGCGTCGAGTACAGGCGAGCGAGATCGTGCAGCATTGCGGCCAAGGCGCGCCTTGCGCGGATCGACGCCGTGAATCTGCGCAAGGATGTCGGCGCTGCGTGCAACGCGCACGCAGTGACGATAGCGATGGTCTTGGTCGAGATGCGCGCGCACGGCACGCGCGAGCTCGGCGTAGGTCACTGATCGAAATGAAGCTGATTGCAAAAGCGACGGATACCGCGAGCGTGACTTCGCGCAGTACGCCGTCGGCGTTGCCGCTCGGAGCAAAATCCGCGCGTAGCACGACACCGCGGTCGTAGTGATAGAGCCAGCAATCTGCGCCAAAGCTGCTCTTGCATCCGCTGGTGACGGGTGCTTGCAGCACGGCGGCGACGTTCACGTGACTGTCCTGATTGAACGTCAGGCCGCTCTCGCGCATATCTTCGTCGACGAGTCCGGTGGGCGCCTGCGTCCGGCGGGGGCGGTTTCATCGACGAGCGTGATGCTGCCGTCGCGCGCGGTAAGCACGGTGATCACGAGCCCCGAGGATTGCTTCCACTGACATCGCGGGCACTTGGCGAAAGATTGCCGGCTGCGGCTTTCCTAAGAGGGATCACCGCGCCCTCGAGGTTCTCTCCGACGAAAGACGCCGTCGAGTGCTGCTATCAAAATCGGTTATGCCAAACGGGCGCGCAGCGCATCGAGGCGTGCGCGGAAGAGTTCGCCCTTGAGATTACCGGCCCACATCGACGAGCGCGTTCTCGTTGTTGTCGCTGTAATATCCCTTACGCGTCGTCACCGTCGTAAAACCGTACTTGCGATAGAGTTGCTGCGCGCCGACGTTGCTTTCGCGCACCTCGAGCGTCATCCACGACGCGCCGCGCTCGATCGCTTGGTCGAGCAAATAGAGCAGCAGCGTCTCGCCGTAGCGTCGGCCGCGAAACGCGGGGTCGACCGCGATCGTCGTGATGTGCGAATCCTCGAAGATCACCCAAATGCCGCCGTATCCGACGATCTTGTCTCCGACGCGCCCAACGTAGTAGTGCGCGAGCTTGTTCGTGTGCAGCTCATTGTAGAACGCGTCAGCCGGCCAAGTTGTCACGAACGATGCACGTTCGATCGCGAGCACGTCGCCAATGTCGCCGTGCGCCATCGGCGCGATGTGCAACGGCTCGGGGCGTTCGGCGGGCGCGTGCGAGAGTTCGGCTTTCATTTCAAGCGCGGAACCTTCGCAGCGGGAAGTTCGCCGTAATCGGCGCGCACTTCGTGCACGCTCGCGGCGGCGGGCATGCTCGCGCCGAGCAGCGCGATGGCCGCGGCGGGCGGGCGCATAGAGCGGCGAAAAGGATTCCACCGACCGACCCGCCTTCGGCGAGCGCTCTGCGAACGTCCTCCGGCGCGCCGACGACTGCGAGGTTGCCCGGCTCGGGCCGAGCCGAGCACCTCGGCCAGCACCTCATCGATCCGGCCCGAGGCGCGCGCGGTGCCCGCGGGGGCGCGATACCGCGCCGAAATGACGCCGGTGCGACCGACCACGACGCAGAGCGCGCGTGCGGAAGATCGAGCCCCAACTCGAGCGCATCGAAGGACGAGACCGGCACGAGCGGGCGTTCCCACGCCTGTGCTAGCGATTTCGCGTAGGCGATCGTGATGCGCAGGCCGGTAAAGCCGCCCGGTCCGACGCCGACGGCGAGCCGGTCGAGCTGCGCCGGCTCGAGCTGCGCGTCGCGGAGACGCTGGCTGCCACGGCACCGAGGCCAGCTTCGAGCGCAACGTTCCCAGCCAGCGACCTGCGTTGCGAGCTACGTCGCCGTCGCGCGACGAGGGCGGCTCGAAAACGCGCCGAGCGCGCCGTCGAGCCCGAGCACGATCATCCGGCGCGCGAACCTCGACCGTGCGCGGAAGCTCGCCGGCTCCGGCGATGCGCACTCTCGTAGCGGCGCTGCGGCAGCAACGACGGCGCGCGCGTCCACCACTCGACGAACGCAATCGAACGCCCGTCAAAGGCCTCTTCCAGTCCGAGTTCGTGGAGTTCTTCTGGGCTCTTCGACGCGATACAGATCGAGATGATCGATCGGCTGGTTCGCCCGGATAACGGTGCCAAAACGTAAACGTGGGGCTGGTTGTTTGGTCTTCGCCGTGACGCGCTCGCACGGCGGCGCGCACGAAGGTTGTTTTGCCCGAACCGAGCTCGCCCGAAAGCGCGACAACGTCGCCCGGCTGCAGTGCGCGCGCGAACTGCGCGGCGAAGGCTTCGAAGGCGCGTTGCGTCGGGAAAGTCTGCTGCACCGGTGCGGCGAAGCTCTCGGGCATGTCCAGCGGCGATTTCGAAGCCGAGCTCGAGCAGTCCGTCCGAGATCATCTCGCGCTCATTGCAAACGCGGCCAAGGCCGCCAAAACGCGAATCGGACAAGGTGTCGAATCGCGGCGTGGCCCCACCCCCGCTCCACCGATGCGGGCAGCCCGGGCAGTCGCGCGCCGCCGCCTCGCAGGCGCGTCCTGCGGTCGATTTCAACGCTCCGGAGCCGGACTTCGATCCGGCATTCGCTGCAGCCGCGAGCCCCGGACCGAAGCCGACGCGTTCGCCTCGGAACCGGCGCCGGCGCCGCTCCCGGAAGGGGCGATTTCGTTCGACGACCTCGCGGTCGAAGGCGTCGACGACGAGGGCATTCCGGTGTGGGAAGACCCACCCTAAAAAGCGAACATATAAGGAAAGTAAGGAAGAGGGTCTTGGCCGCGTCTTGCGCGCGGCTTTTTTAAATAATGCACAACGATATCATTCATCACGTTAACGTCGAAGACGAGATGCGGGAGAGCTATCTCTCGTATGCCATGTCGGTTATCGCCTCGCGCGCGCTGCCCGACGTGCGCGACGGTCTCAAGCCCGTTCAGCGCCGCATCCTCTACGCGATGCGCGAGATGGGCATCGACCCGAACAAGCAGCATCGCAAGTGCGCCGGTATCATCGGCGAGGTGCTCAAGAGCTATCATCCGCACGGCGATCAGTCGGTGTACGACGCGCTCGTGCGCATGGCGCAAGATTTCACGCTGCGCTATCCGCTCGTCGACGGCCACGGCAACTTCGGTTCGATCGATCCCGACTCCGCCGGCTGCCTATCGCTACACCGAAGCGCGTCTCGCGCGCCTGGCGCTCGAGCTGCTCGCCGACATCGATAAAGAGACCGTCGATTTCGTTCCCAACTTCGACAACCAAGGCGACCGAGCCGACCGTGCTGCCGGGCCGCCTGCCGCAGCTGCTCGTCAACGGTTCGAGCGGCATCGCGGTCGGCATGGCGACGAACATTCCGCCGCACAACTTCAGCGAAATCTGCGATGCGATCGCGCCTTGATCGACGATCCGAACGCGACCGACGACGATCTGGCCGCCATCGTTCAAGGGTCCCGATTTTCCGACCGGCGGCGTGATCTTGGGACACGAGGCGATTCGCGAAGCCTACAAGACCGGTCGCGGTTCGATCGCGATGCGCGGCAAGGCCGAGATCGTCGAGGAAAAAGGCAAGTACAAGATCGTCATCACCGAGATGCCGTATCAGGTCTACAAGAACCGCATCGTCGAAGCGATCGCCGAAGCGCACGCCGAGAAGCGCATTCACGGCATCGCGCGCCTCGACGATCTCTCGCAATCGCAAAGGCATGAACGTCGTCGTCGAGCTGCAAAAGAGCGCGACGCCGAACGTCGTGCTCAACCAGCTCTACAAGCACACGCCGCTGCAGTCGAGCTTCGGCTTCAACATGCTGGCGCTCGTGCCGGTCGGCGAACCGCGTGCCGACGGATCGGTCGCGCTCGAGCCGCAGGTGCTCTCGCTCAAGCAGATGCTCGAGCACTTCATCGCGCACCGCAAAGACGTCGTCACGCGGCGCACGCGCTACGATCTGCGCAAGGCCGAAGAGCGCGCGCATCTGCTCGAAGGCTTCCGCATCGCGCTCGACAACATCGACGAAGTCATCGAGATCGTGCGCGGCAGCCAGACGATCGACGACGCGAAAACGAAGCTCTCGGCGCGCTTCGGGCTCACCGACATCCAGGCGCAAGCGATCGTCGACATGCGTCTGCGCACGCTGGTCGGCCTCGAGCGCCAGAAGATCGAAGACGAGTACGCCGAGCTGCATCAAGACGATCGCCGAGCTGCAAGACATCTTGCGCAGCGAGCGCCGCATCGCGCGATCGTCAAGAGCGAGACGCCGAACTCAAGAAGACGTTTCGGCGACGAGCGCCGCACCGACGTCGCTGCCGCCGAAGACGAAATCTCGATGGAGCAGCTCATTCCGAACGTCGACGTCGTCGTCACGTACACGGTCGGCGGCTACATCAAGCGCGTCTCGGTCGACACGTTCCGCACGCAGAATCGCGGCGGCCGCGGCGTGATCGGCATCTCGAACCTCAAGCGCGAGGACGTCGTCCGCAACTTCTTCGTGACGAAGACGCACGATCACGTGCTGTTCTTCACGAACAAGGGCCGCGTCGTATCGTCTGCGCGCTTACGAGATTCCGGACACCACGCGCACAGCGCGCGGCACGGCGCTCGTCAACCTGCTCACGCTGCCGCCGGGCGAAGAAGTGACGGCGGTCTTCCCGATCGACGAGTTCGAGGACGAGAAGTATCTCGTGATGGTCACGCGACAACGGCGTCATCAAGAAGACGCAAGCTCGACGAGTTCGCCAACGTGCGCCGCAACGGCCTCAACGCGATCAATCTCGACGAAGACGACGAGCTGCTCGCGGTCGATCTCTCGGACGGCACGCGCGACATCATCCTCGCGAGCTCGCGCGGGCATGGCCGTGCACTTCAACGAGAACGACGTGCGCCCGATGGGCCGCAACGCGCGCGGCGTCAAGGCGATGACGCTCGACGCCGGCGACACGATCGTCGCGATGGACGTCATCGAAGACGAGCGCAGCGAAGTGCTTGCTCGTCACGTCGCAGGCGTTCGGCAAGCGCACGCCGATCGATGATTACCGCCACACGTCGCGCGGCGGCAAGGGCGTCAAGGCCTTTGCGCGCGAGCGCGAGGAGATCGGCAAGGTCGTCGATCAGATCCTGGTCGCGCCCGACGACGAGGTGCTGATGATCACGAGCGGCAATCAGGTGATCCGCATTCAAGGTCGCCGAGATTCGCAAGGCCGGCCGCTCGACCAAGGGCGTTCGCCTCCAGCGCCTCGGCGACGGCGACGAAGTCATCGCGATCACCAACCTCGGCAAGCAGGCCGAACAGGTCACCGACATCACCGGCGAACCGGCCGAAATCGAGTAGCCCAACGGCGGCGCAGCAACCCTAGCGGCTGCCCCAGGGGTTTAGGAGCGATGGAGGTAGTAATTCAACACATGAGTGCATTAGCAGACGTCGGTCAGACGAATTTTCAGGACGAAGTCCTTGGCTCCAAAGAGCCGGTGCTGGTCGATTTTTGGGCGCCCTGGTGCGGCCCGTGCAGGATGCTCTCGCCGGTCGTCGAGAAGGTCGCCGCCGCGAACAGCGGCAAGGCGAAGTTCGTCAAGCTGAACACCGACGACAACCCGAACATCGCCGGACAGTATCAGGTCTCCGGCATTCCGTGCCTGATTCTCTTCAAGGGTGGCCAGCCGGTCGATCGCATCGTCGGATACGTTCCGGAGAACGTCATATCGGGCATGCTTGCTAAGCACGTAGCGTAGCACCCGCGTGAGCGACCGTCGCGCCATCCCGGCGATGCATCGGTTGCTTGAAGATCCGTCCGTCGCGCCCTACGAGTTGCTCGTGGGGCGCGATGCGTTACGCGACCTTGTTGCAGCGGAGCTCGATCGCGTACGTGCCGGTGAGCGGGTGCCTCCGTTCGAGGCGATCGTTGCGCGGCTCGTCGATCGCGCGGCGGAACATGCCGCGACGATGCTCCGGGGCGTCATCAACGCGACCGGGATACTGCTGCACACGAATCTTGGCCGCGCGCCAATCGCAGCCGCGGCCTTCGATGAAGCGCGTGATGTGGCCCAAGGGTATTCGAATCTCGAGTTCGATCTCAGTGCCGGCGAGCGCGGCTCGCGTTACGCGCACGCGAGCGAACTCTTGTGTCGCATCTCGGGCGCGCAGGACGCGCTCGTGGTCAACAACTGCGCCGCGGCGATGCTGCTGATCCTTGATACGTTCGCACGCGACCGGCGAAGTCGTGCTCGCGCGCAACCAATTGATCGAGATCGGCGGCGGGTTTCGTCTGCCCGACGTGCTCGCGCGCAGCGGCGCGACGCTGGTCGAAGTCGGCACGACGAATAAGGTGTATCTGCGCGACTACGAACGCGCGCTCACACCGCGCACCACGCTGCTGATGCGCTCGCACCAGTCGAACTATGCGATCGAAGGTTTTGTCGACGATGTTGCGCCTGCGGAACTCGGGGCATTTGGTCGCCGCGTCGGCGTTGCCGTCGTCGAAGATTTAGGCAGCGGCGCACTCATCGATCTGCGCGAGTACGGTTTGCCGCACGAGCGCACGGTGCAGGATGCGATTGCCGACGGCATGTCGCTGGTCGCGTTCTCCGGTGATAAGTTGCTCGGTGGCCCGCAGGCCGGGATCATCGTCGGGACGCGGTCGCACGTTGCGCGGCTGCGCTCGAATCCGCTCGTGCGCGCGCTGCGCGTCGATAAGGTGACGCTCGCGCTGCTCGGCGCGACGCTGCGGCTGTATGCGACCAAAGAATCGCGCGAGCAGATCCCGTTCTACCGGATGCTCGCGATCTCAACCGAGGCGTTGCGCGAACGCGCAACGCGCGTTGCGCCGCAAATCGCCGGCGCGGAGGTTTTTGAAACGGAAAGTCGCGTCGGTGGCGGATCGCTTCCGCAAGCCGTCATTCCATCGGTTGGGATCGCGATTCCGTCCACTCAGCCCGACCGCGTTGCGGCGCGTTTGCGCAGGGGGACGCCGCCGATCGTTGCGCGTATCGAGGACCACCGTGTGGTTCTCGATCTTCGCACGGTCGCGCCGGAAGATGACGGCGCGATCGTTCACGCACTAGCCAACGCGTGAAGCAGCTCTTCGCGCGGCAACCGCTCGCGTGGACGTCGCGCGAGTCTGATGGCCCGTCGCTGCGTCGCTCGCTGGGCTGGCCGGCGCTAACGGCGATTGGCCTCGGTACGATGCTCGGCGGGATCTTTCCAACGATCGGCGCGGGTGCCCACGCTGCCGGCCCAGCGGTCATTCTTGCCTACGCACTCTCCGGATTCGTGAGCCTATGCGTTGCGCTGTGCTACGCCGAATTTGCCTCGATGGTGCCGGTCGCGGGGAGCGCGTACACCTACGCCTACGCGACGCTCGGCGAAGTCGTCGCCTGGATCATCGGTTGGGATTTAATTCTCGAATACGGACTCTCGGTCGCGCCGACGGCGTCGTCGTGGTCGGCGTACGCGCAGCAATTGCTCGGCAGTATCGGTATGACGCTGCCGGCTTGGGCGCAGAACGGCGACGTGATCCACGGGCAAATCGATATTGTTGCCGCGCTGGTGGTGGTCGTCATCACGCTCCTGGTCGCGGTCGGCATTCGCGAATCGGCCAATGTCAACGGCGCGCTCGTGGTGTTTCAAATCGTCACGATGCTAGTATTCATTGCTGTGACGGCGACCGCAATTCACAGTTCGTTTCTCCATCCATTTGCGCCGAGCGGTTTTCACGGAGTCGTTGCCGGAACGGCGCTCGTGTTCTATGCCTACATCGGCTTCGACACGGTAACGGTCGCGTCGGAGGAGGCAAACGATCCAAAGCGTCATGTGCCCCTCGCTATCATCCTCGCGCTGGTCATCGGCGGCCTACTCTATGTTGCGCTCGCGGTGTGCACGGTTGGCGTGACGCTCGCCGCAAAGGTCAGCAGTGGCGCGGCGATGCTCGACGCCGTGAAAGCGGCCACGCGCAATCCGTGGATCTTCTGGATCGTGGCGCTCGGCGGCGTTGCGGGCAACACCACCGTCGCAATCACCTCGCTGCTCGGACAGATTCGCATCTTTTATGTCATGGCGCGCGACCGCATGCTGCCGCCGGGAGTGGCGCGCATTCATCCGCGCTTTCGCACTCCTGCGCTCATGACGGTGATCACCGGCGGCGTCGTTACGATTCTCGCCGCGACGTTGCCAATCGCCGACCTGTTGGACTTTGTCAACATCGGCACGCTCTCGGCATTTGCAATCGTCTGTGCGGGCGTCTTAGTACTGCGCGTCATTCGTCCCGATGCACCCCGTCCGTTTCGCGCGCCGTTCGTGTGGTTCTTCGGCGTCGCTGGTGCGGTGTTGTGTTTGTACCTGATCACCGGTCTTTCGTTGCCGACGTGGGTTCGTTTCGGCGTCTGGTTCGCGATCGGCATCGCCATTTACGCGACGTATGGATATAGAAAGAGTAAGTTGCGTACGCTCTTGCCTCCGGTAACGTAATGCACATTGTAGGAACGGCGGGTCACGTAGACCACGGAAAATCGTCGCTCGTTCAGGCACTCACCGGTACGAATCCCGATCGCTGGCTCGAAGAACAAGAGCGCGGCATGACGCTCGATCTAGGCTTCGCGCATCTGCGCTTCGCGGACGGCATCGAGGCGGGGATCGTCGATGTTCCGGGGCACGAACGCTTTCTGCACAACATGCTGGCCGGCGCTGCAGGTATGGAAGTACTGCTGCTCGTGATCGCTGCCGACGACGGCGTGATGCCGCAGACGCTCGAGCATCTGCAGATTCTGCGTTACCTCAATGTCAAGCGCATCGTCGTTGCGCTAACGAAGATCGATCTGGTGCCACTAGACGAGCAAGGTGCGGCGTGTCAAAGCGTGCACCGGCAGCTCGCCGATACTATTGCGCGCGATGCATTCATCTTTGCCGTCTCGACGGTCACCGGCGTAAACCTCGAGCTGCTCAAGGAGTTCTTGCATGCGCAGCTCGCGTCGTTGCCGCCGCACGATCCGGATGCGCCGGCATATCTTCCGGTAGACCGGGTCTTCACGTTGCCGGGGCGCGGCACAATCGTGACCGGTACGTTAATGCAGGGTCGCCTTGCCGTCGGCGATACGATCGCGGTCCAGCCACTTGGGGCGACCGCGCGGGTGCGCAGTCTGCAAGTGTTCGGTGAATCGCGCGACGCTGCGACCGGCGGCGCACGCGTTGCGCTCAGCATTCCGGGAATCGAGCGCGAGCGCCTGGCGCGCGGCAGCGTGATTGCCGATCCATCGTTTTCCGCGCGCAGCGAGTTTACGGTACGCTTCGAGGCGTTGCCGGAGGCGCAGACATTGCTTCGACGCCGCATGCCCGTGCGCGCGTACATTGGTTCTGCCGAAGTCCTTGGAACGCTCGCATTCGGCGAGCGCACGACGCTCTCACTGCGCGAACCCGTGCTCGCATTTCCCGGCGTGCGTTTTGTCGTACGGAGGCTCTCACCGAAAACGTTGCTCGGCGGGGGCGAGATCGTCTCGCTGGAGCACGACGCGGCCGCTGGGCATACAGCGCCGGCGCAGGATGCAATTGCTACGCTCTTAGCGCAAGCCGGCGTGCAGGCGCAAGAGCTTGGCGCGCTCGCTTTCGCGGCCAACGTGCGTGAGGATGTCGCGCTAAATGCGGTGAGCGCGTTGCTCGAAAGCGGAGAGGCGGTGGCACTCGCGCGACCAGTTGCGTACGTTGACGGCGCTGCTTTTTCGGAGTTTGCGAGCCGCACGATCGGCGAGCTGGACGCCGCTCACGAGCGCGAATCGTGGGCGATGGGGCTCACGTCGTTGGTCCTCGCGCGAACGCTCGGGATCGGGGAACCGTTGCTCGTGCGTTTGCTCGGAGCGCTGGTTGAGGATGGTCGCATCGTCCAGCGCCAAGGCTACTACGCCTCGACCGCGCATCAACCGAAGCTAACGGCAGAGCAACGTGGATTTTTCGAGGCGCAGGTGCCGTTCGATGCGACAGCGCCATTCGTGCCGGCAGTGTTCGATGAAATCGCCGCGCGCGTCAAGGCCTCGGCTATCGTTGGCATCGGCAGGGCGTTTGACACGTTGCTCGCGCGTGGTGTGCTGGTCAAGGTCGCTGACGTCGTCTATCGCGGAAGCCAGATCGAGCAGGCACATCAGCGCGTCGACGCGTTTATCGTGCAACATGGCAAGATGAGCATGGCGGAGTTTCGCGATTTACTCGGCACATCACGTAAGTATGCAGTACCGCTGCTCGAATGGTTCGACGGACGAGGGATAACGGTGCGCAGTGGCGATTATCGTATGCTTCGGAGACGCAATGATCGACCTTAAGCGACTTCCCAAAGCCGAACTCCACCTGCATATCGAAGGTACCTTCGAACCCGAACTGATCTTTAGTATCGCCGCCCGCAACGGCATAGATCCGGGCTATCCATCGATCGATGCGCTGCGTGCGGCGTATCAATTTACCGACTTGCAGTCGTTTCTCGCCGTGTACTATGCCGGGATGCGTGTGCTGCGCACCGAGCGCGACTACTACGACCTGACCATGGCCTATTTCGCGCGCGCGGCATCGGAGGGTGTGCGGCACGCCGAAATCTTCTTCGATCCGCAAGCGCACACCGATCGCGGTATCGAGTTTGGCGTGGTCATCGAGGGCATTACCGCGGCCCGCGAAGCGGCGCGCATGAAGCTTGGCATCACGTCGCACGCGATTATGTGTTTCTTGCGCGACCTCTCCGTGCAATCGGCGATGGCTACGCTCGATGCCGCGGCTGCGTATCGCGACCGCATCATCGCGGTCGGCCTGGATTCCGCCGAGATCGGGAATCCGCCATCGAAGTTTACCACGGTGTTCGATCGTGCACGCGCCGAAGGATTTCTCACCGTTGCACACGCCGGCGAGGAGGGGCCACCAGAATATGTGTGGGAGGCGCTCGATCTGCTGCGCGTGTCGCGCGTCGATCACGGCGTGCGTAGCCTCGAGGATCCGCAGCTCGTTGAGCGTTTGCGCCGTCAACGCATTCCGCTGACCGTGTGCCCGCTCTCGAACGTTAAGTTGCACGTCGTTACGGACCTGGCGCACCACCCGTTGAAAAAGATGCTGGACGCAGGGCTTCTTGCTACCGTCAACTCCGACGATCCGGCTTACTTTGGCGGGTACGTTGCCGAGAATTTCACGGGTGTCACGAAGGCGCTCGCGCTCACCGATGACGAGCTGATAACCCTGGCTAAGAATTCATTTGAGGCATCGTTTATCGACGATGTCTCGAAGCGCGCGTACCTTGACGAGATCGATGCATTCAAGTAGCTAGTGGCGAACCAATGTGACGACGCCGATGACGACCTCGATCGCGATCAGGAGTATCACGATTACTTCGAGGAAGTCGTCGCGCCGGCCGCGCGCCTGATCGATGAAGAAGCGGTAGATATCGCCCACGCTTGCAAGCTTGCTGTCGATCTGGCGCTGCCAATCGGCCAAGCCGAGGCGCGTGCCGGCAGCGCGATAGATGCGCGCGTAGTACGCGTCGCCTACCACTTTGAGCGCATTGCTCGAGCGGTCGATCAACTCGAGTACGTCCACGATGAGGTAGCGAACGTTGGCCGCGAGGTCGGCTTCGCGCCGCCCGAGCACCGAGCGCGCGCGCTGACCGGGCTGCTCGGCATAGATCGTGTCGAGCTCGCGGTCGAGCAGCGCGTCGTAGGTCCGTAGCTCTAAAAGTTGGGAGTTTGCGAACTCGAGGATGTCGGCGATCGCATCGCTCGATTCGCGCCGGTCGTAGACGAACGCCGTGTCCCACTGCACGATCGTCAGGTCGTCCGCATAATACGAGAATCGCGTGCGCAACGACTCTTCGATCTCGCCTTGCGAGAGCGAACCCGACTCGCCGAGCAAGATGTTTGCCATCGCTTCGGAGTGGTCGTGGAGCAGCAGTTCCGCGTCGAGGCGCGGTTCAAAACGATCGACCTCAATGATCAGATAGTCTTCAACGAGCGGCGCGTGGCGATCGTCGAGCGCGCCGTTCAGCTCGTCGCAGATGCGCGCCACGGTTTGGTTCGCCGCTGCAAGCAGTTCCTCGTTGCGGCGTATGCGCGACGCAATCTCTTCGAGGTCTTCCCACGCGCCCGCGAACGGAAAGTCGTAGCGCAGCGAGATGACACCATAGTCGAAGAATTTGGCGCGCAGTGAATACGAAAGGTCGCCCAGTTTGCCTTCGGCAAACCGAGCGACCAGTGGTGGAGTGGGAAACTGCAGAGATCCGCTGCTTTGATGCGGACGCAGGGGGATGTCGGCTGGTGTGAACCCTTCGCCTTCAACCGTGCGCAACGCGGCAAGATTGATGGTGTCGGCGACGTCGAAGAGATAGAATGCGCGCACCGCCCCTGCTGCAATCTTCATGCGCTCCTATGCAACAGCGACCTGTGCATTAACTGCTTGGAGCGTGATCGCAATCTCGATCGCTTCGCCGACGAGCACGCCGCCCGTCTCGAGCGCTTGATTCCAGGTGAGCCCGAAATCCTTACGGTTGATCGTCGTGGTCGCGCTGAATGCGATGCGGTCGCTGCCCCACGGGTCTTTGCCGCGGCCGTCGACCGTTGCTTTCAACGCTACCTGCTTGGAGACGCCGTGAATCGTGAGGTCGCCGTCGATGGTAAATGCATCAGGTGACCCGACGATGCGGGTCGAGAGGAATGAAATGGTCGGGTACTTCTCAACATCGAGGAAGTCCGGCGACTTCAGGTGTGCGTCACGATCGGCGACGTTGGTATCGATCGAGGTCGCATCGATCACCGCGCTCACCGACGTGGGCAGATTGGTTGTCTCGTCAATGGCGAGATCCAGAGTAAACTTGGGGAAGGTGCCGCGGACGCGGGAAAAGACCATGTGCCGGGCCGTAAATTCGACCGACGAGTGGGCGGGATCGAGAGCGAAAGTAGCCATATTCGAGAGAGCCTCCGAAAGAGATTATTTTGTGTAGCCAGGCTATCATATGTAGGCTAGTTGGTCAAGTCATGGGGACAGCAGGGGCCCCCTGTAACCAAGGTCAGCGAGCGGCGGTTCTACGAGGTGAAGCATGAACGTAGATAAGATGACCGAGCGCGTTGCGGACGGCCTCAATGAGGCGTATTCGCTGGCGCTCCACGAACGTAACACGCAGACGACCCCCGAGCACATGTTGGCGGCGCTGCTCGATCAACAGCGCGGTGTCGCGCCCGATATCCTTGCCAAGGCCGGCGTAGACGTTAAGGCCTTCCGGCGCAAAGTGGATGAGGCGATTTCGCATTTGCCGCGCCTTTCCGGTCCGAACGCCGACTCGGCGCAGGTGACGATCTCCCCCGAACTCACCCGCATCATGACCGCTGCCGAGAGCGAAGCGGGCGCACTCCAAGACGATTTCGTTTCCGTCGAGCACGTACTACTTGCGATGGCGCAGGCCGGCGGAGCGATCGGCAAACTTTTCCGCGACGCTGGCCTGAGTAAAGACAAATTGCTCGCAGCGTTGCGCGACGTGCGCGGCAACCAGCGCGTGACGACCAAAGATCCCGAAGGCACCTATAAAGCGCTCGAACGCTACGGGCGAGACCTAACGCTCGAGGCCGAGCGCGGCAAGCTCGATCCCGTCATCGGTCGCGACGACGAGATTCGTCGCATCGTGCAAGTGCTCTCGCGCCGGACGAAAAACAATCCGGTGCTTATTGGCGATCCCGGCGTCGGCAAGACGGCGATCGTTGAGGGCCTGGCGCAGCGCATCGTGCGCGGCGACGTGCCCGAAGGCTTAAAGAACAAGCGCATCGTGTCGCTCGACCTGGGCGCGCTGATCGCCGGTGCCAAGTATCGTGGTGAATTCGAAGAGCGCCTCAAAGCCGTGCTCAAAGACGTCGCCAACTCCGAAGGCGCGATCGTGCTTTTCGTCGATGAGTTGCACAACGTCGTTGGTGCCGGAAAAGCCGAAGGCTCGATGGATGCGGGCAACTTGCTCAAGCCGATGCTTGCGCGCGGTGAACTACATTTGATCGGCGCGACGACGCTCGACGAATACCGAAAGTACATCGAAAAAGACGCCGCGCTCGAACGGCGCTTCGCAACGGTATTGGTCGACCAGCCGAGCGTCGAGGATACGATCTCGATCCTGCGCGGGTTGCGCGACCGGTACGAGACCCATCACGGCGTGCGCATCAAAGATAGCGCGTTGGTCGCAGCCGCGACGATGAGCAACCGTTACATCTCCGACCGCTTCCTGCCAGACAAGGCGATCGACTTGGTCGACGAAGCTGCGGCCAAGCTTCGCACCGAGATCGATTCGATGCCGCAAGAGCTTGACGAGGTCTCGCGCCGCATTTTGCAGCTCGAGATCGAGCGCGAAGCGCTGCGCAAGGAGAGCGATGCGCCGAGCCGCCAGCGTCTCGATACGCTCGAGCGCGAGTTGGCCGAGCTGCGCGAAACGCAGGTCAAATTGCGCACGCAGTGGGACCGGGAAAAAAACGCTGCCGTGCGTCTGCGCGAACTACGCGAGCAGATCACCGAGGCGAAGGTGCAGATCGAGCAGGCCGAACGCCAATACGATCTCAATCGCGTCGCCGAGTTGAAGTACGGTCGCGTGCCACAACTTGAAAAAGAACTGGCGTCGGAAGAAGAGCGTTTGCGTTCAGCCGATGGCGGGCGACTGTCCAAGGAAGAAGTTAGCGAGGACGACATCGCCGAGGTGATCGCGCGCTGGACCGGCATTCCCGTTTCGAAACTGCTCGAAGGCGAGAAGCAGAAGCTGCTGCATCTCGACGATGAGCTGCATCGGCGCGTCATCGGTCAGGACGAAGCGGTAACGGCCGTTGCCGAAGCGGTGCTGCGTTCGCGCTCGGGCCTGGCCGATCCGAATCGTCCGATCGGCTCGTTTATCTTCCTCGGCCCGACCGGCGTCGGCAAGACCGAGCTTGCCCGCGCACTCGCCGAGTATCTCTTCGACGACGAACGTGCACTCGTGCGCATCGACATGTCGGAATATGGCGAGAAGCATAGCGTGGCGCGGATGCTCGGCGCACCGCCGGGATACGTCGGGTACGACGAAGGCGGCCAACTCACCGAAGCGGTGCGGCGCCGTCCGTACAGCGTCGTGCTCTTCGATGAGATCGAGAAGGCGCATCCCGACGTCTTCAACGTCTTCTTGCAGATTCTCGACGAGGGACGCTTGACCGACGGTCAAGGCCGCACCGTCGATTTCCGCAACACGATCGTGATCATGACCTCGAACATCGGCAGCCACCGCATCCTCGATTACAAGGGGCAGGTCGGCGGCGCGGAAGAGGCGATCATGCGCGCGACCGTGCTCGAGGAATTACGCGCGCATTTCCGTCCGGAGTTCCTCAACCGCGTGGACGAAATCATCGTCTTCCATGCACTCTCCGAGGACGAGCTGCTGGAGATCGTCGACATCCAACTTGCGCGACTGCGGTCGCGTCTGGCGGAACGGCGCATCACGCTCGTGCTCGACGACGCCGCGAAACGTCACCTGGTCAAGGCCGGGTACGATCCGACCTACGGCGCGCGTCCGCTCAAGCGAACGATTCAAAAGGAAGTCGAGACGCCGCTCGGCCGCAAGATTCTTGCGAGCGAGATCAACGACGGCGACACTGTGAACGTGGGCTTCAACGACATCATCGGCGATCTCACGTTCAACACTGCACCGAAGGTGCCGGCCACGGTGTAATCTGTCAGGCTGAGCTTGTCGAAGCCAGCGCGAGCACTTTATCGAGAACCGGATCACGCCCGGCGGCGATGTCGCTGGGCGTTGTCGTTACCGGGATGTCGGGCACGACGCCTTGGTCGTTGGGATGCGGCTTCGGTGCGAGAAACACTTTTGTGGTGAAGATCGCGCGCAAGCCCGTACCCGGCGCGTTGAACGCGAACGTTTCGCCGGTCGAGTTGACGGGTTCGCCTGTCTCTTCGCCGACGATCGTTGCGAGACCGTAATCTTTTGCCGCGAGCGCGCAGGCCATCGCGGACGAAAACGTCTGTGCCGAGATCAGCAGATAGACCGGCCCGTGAAAACGCAGCGGAAGCGGACCGGGACGGATCAGATCGGCATTCGGATCGGCTCCCGACTCGATGATCTTGCCGTCGGGAGCATCCCATAACGCGTCGCCGTAAATCTCTTTGTATTTGGTTGGCCCGTACCGGCCCTTGAGCCACGCACTCGACTTTTCGATCGTCCCGCCAAACTGTTTGAACGGCTTGGTCGTGAGGTAGGACCACAGCACGTCGTTCAGCTCGCTGTCACCGCCGCCGTTGCGGCGAATGTCGATCACGAGCGCGCGTATCGGATTCATACCAATCGTTTGGAACGTGTTGGCACAGAATTTTTTAAATGCTTCGAGGTCCTCGCACGAGCGATAGTCGAGATACCCGATGCTTCCGTTCTTGAGCGTGCGATAGGTGTAGGGCTGGAACGCCGTCAGCGCGTTGCTGCGCATCGGCGGCGATGCGAGGAGATCGTCTTCGTGCGTCGCGCCGTCCGGCGTCGTCCAGCGCACGTGGTAGATCGGCCCCTCGCCAAAGAGTGCAACCGCAGTCCACGCTCCCGCCATGCTCACGCGCGTGCGGTGCAGCGATTGCGTTTGTCCACCGAAGGCGGCAAGCGTCGTATCGCGATACGTGTTGGCCGCAATGTTGTCGACCGAGACGATGCGACTGCCGATCGGGACGGTCTTCGTGCTGTCGCCGATAACGATGAGCGTATCGTCGGCCGCGAGCGCGAAGCGGAGCGGAAAGCGTTGTGGCGCACTGTTCAACGGATTGGGAAAGAGCAAACCGACATGCCCGTCGTTGAGGGCGCCGAGCACGGGTGCTATTGCGAGCCATGCTTGACGTACCGTCATCGGCGCGGTTATTGCAGCGCGTGCTTTATGATAGAGCGCCTCCACGTCGGCCGGATTTGACGTACGAAACGGCTGCGCTCCGACAGCGATGAGCGTCGTCCATATTGCGTCGAGGTCGCCGCGGACGACGTCCGGCGCAAATGTTTCTTCCGGTGGCGGCGTCAGTGCGTTAAAATGTTGCACTGCAACGAGTCCCGGCGCTAAAGCGAGAAACGCGCCGCGCGTGAACACCGGTTACCTAAGGTCCGCGGTACGCGAGGTCGAGAATACGGAACACCTGCCCGCCAGGCGCGCTGAAATAGCGATGTGGGCTTGCGGGATGCGAGAAGCTCGGGATCCCCGCGCGGTCGAGCGCTTCATGGACTGCCACCACGTCACCGGTTCGAAATTCGATCCATGCTCCACGAAACGCGTGCGCAAAGTCGATTGGTGCGTCTGTTTGCTGCGCGACAAGATCGGAGAATTCGACGCTAAACGCACTGCCATCGGGAAATTTAACAAGTAGAATCGGATCGGGTAGTCCGAAATCGAGTTCTTGCACGTCGCAGCCAAGCGTGTCGCTAAAGAGTGCGGTGAAACGCTGCCGCGTTTCAGGCCGCACGAAAAGGTGTACGCGCGCCCCGAACCCGGCGAGCACTTAGGGAAGGACCGGCGTGTTTTCGACCGCTCGGAGGACGCCATCGAGCAGACCAGGGAACATGTCGTCGATCAAATCGCGGCGCAGCCAGATGAACTTTTGACGTCCTTCGTAGCGCGCCATAATCACGCCGGCCTCGCGCAGAACCTTAAAGTGGTGCGTGAGGTTTTGCTTTGACGTGATGTCGAGAAAATCGAACGGGCACTTCTCTTCATGTTCCGCGAGCTGACGCACAATCGCGAGGCGGGTAGGGTCGCTGAGCGCCCCCAAAATGCCATAAATAGTGATATCGTCGCGCTCTGGATACCAGTGCGCGCGAGGGGTGGCGGCGGCTTCGGAAACTTCTTGGGTCATGCTTGACAGTAAAACATCCTTTGTACTATATATAGTACAAGATGTATTTTACTATAGACGAGCGGGAGCCGTCTAGTGCCACGCAGGAGGCACGGCGGTCCTTCAACACCCTCCGGAGCCATGCGATGGCGCTAGCGGGCCTTTCGACCTCGTTTGCAGAGGAAGCGAGCGAAGTCACGAGCGCCTACCGGCAAGCGCTGGCCGGCGGCACCCAAGACACGTGGGCGCGCTTTTGCTACGCGGCCTCGAAGATTGCCCATCACGGCCAGACCGTCGAGGATATCCTCGGCCTGCGCGAACCGGAACGTGCCGCCTGGCGCGTCTTCCAGCAAATCGCTGATGAAAACGCCGACCTGCTCGCGCTCGAGCCGGCCCTCGTCAGCGCTTAACACCCTCTAACAAAGGAACCACCAGTGACCACCGTGGTCGAATACGGCGCACGTCGCGTTGCGGTCGTTGCCGCCGTCATGCTCGCAGCCCTCATGCAGCTCGCCGACACGACGATCGTCAACGTCGCGCTGCCCTCGATCGACGGCACCCTCGGCGCCTCGCAAGATCAAGGCGCGTGGTTCATCACCGCCTACATCATTGCGAACGTGATCGTCATTCCGCTCACGCCGTGGCTGCAGTCGATCTTCGGCCGTAAGCGTTATTTTGCGATGTCGATTGCGGGCTTCACGCTGGTCTCGATTCTTTGCGGGCTCGCGGGCGACACCAACACCGAGATCGCGCTGCGCTTTATTCAAGGCGCATTCGGCGGCGGATTGATGGTGCCGGCGCAACAGATCATTCGCGACACCTTTCCGCCCGAGCAACTCGGCAAGAGCCAATCGCTCTTTGCGCTTGCCATCGTTATCGGACCGACGATCGGTCCGACGCTCGGCGGTATCCTGACCGACGCTCTCACTTGGCGCTGGGTGTTCTTTATCAATGTACTGCCGGGCATCGCCGCTGCGCTGCTGGTGTTGCTCTTTGTACGGGATCCGCAGGCGCCCAAGCGCATTCCGATTGACGGCATCGGTATGGGGCTGCTCGCGGTGGGCCTTGCCACGATGCAATATGTGTTAGACGAGGGCGAGCGCAACGGCTGGTTCGACGACTCCACGATCTTTCTGTGCACCGTTGTCTCGGTGCTCGCACTGGCCGCGTTCGTCGCGTGGGAACTCTGGGGGACGAAGACGCCGGCCGTCGCACTACGCGTGTTCCGCGATCGTAACGTCTGGTCGTGCTCGATCGTGTTCTTCGCGATCGGCGCGACGATGTACGCCTTGATCTTCATTCAGCCGCAGTACGTCCAGAATTCGCTCAATTTCACCACAACGATGGCGGGCTATCTCTTGATGGTGCGGGCGGGTATGCTGGCGCTGCTCTATCCGGTCACGACCTGGGTCGTCTCACGACACAAGTTGGACCTGCGCATCGTTGCCGCCGCCGGCATCTTCGTGATGGGCGCTGCGACGTGGTGGCAGACCTTCGAGATGACGACCAATGCCACGTTCGGCACGTTCGTTGTCACGCAGGCGCTTGGCGGTATCGGCCTTGCCTTCGTATTCGTACCGATTTCGGTCGTGCTGCTCCAGGGTATCGAACACGCGATTGTGCCTTCCGCACTTGCGCTCACGCGCTTGATGCAACAGATCGGTGCATCAGTCGGATCGGCCCTGGCTGCCACGCTGCTCGACCGCAATTTCAACACCGCGCTGAGCAGCATCGCGGGGACGATCAACTTGAGCCGCGCCGACGTTGCGTCAGCCGTTGCAGCGCACGGGTCGCAGGCGGTGGCGGTGTTAAGTCAGCTCGCCGCCGCGCAGGCGGCGAATCTCGCGGCGGTCAGTACGACGCAGTTCTTTGCGATCGGGACGATCGCAACCACACTGCTGCCGCTCCTCATGGTCCGCCGCCCAATGGTGAAGGCGCCGGCGCCTCCGGTCGTCGTGCCGACGCCCGCATCGGTCCGCGTCGAGGTTGGGTCCATCCCAACCCCGGCGCGCGAGCCGGCATTGCGCTAAACTAGCGCGAGGCCTTGCGCTTCGAGGCCTTCTTACCGGATGCGGTGATTTCTTCGACGATGTCGGCACCGCGTTCAAGGGCGACCCCGACGCGTTCCATCGTCTGCCCGATCGTCCGTGCGCGTTTGGCCGCCTTTTTCGCGGCGGGCACGACTTTCTTTGCGGCCTTCTTCGCAGCGGGCACGACCTTCTTCGCCGCCGGCACAGCCTTTTTCGCCACCTTGCGCAGCGAGGTGGTCTTTTTCTTCGTAGATTTCTTCTTTATTGCCATGCTTCAACGATTCCCGAATTGGCGCACGGCAAAACGGCGCATGCTTAGACGCTGGTTTTTTCGCGCCTTTTCGCTTTGATCCGGTCGCCTTCGTCGAGGACGCGTTTGCGCAACCGAATCGATTGCGGCGTCACTTCGACCAGTTCGTCGTCTTCGATGAACTCGATCGCACGTTCGAGCGACATGTTCTCTTTCGGCGGAAGTTTGACGGTGTCGTCGCTGCCTGAAGCACGCATGTTGGTCAATTTCTTCTCGCGCACGACGTTGAGGCCCACGTCTTTGTCGTCATTGGCACGGCCGACGACCATGCCCATATAAATATCCTCACCGGGATCGACGAAGAAGCGCCCGCGCTGCTCCACGCCGGCGATCGCGTAGGCGGTCGCGCGACCGGTATCGGTCGCGACCAGCGCGCCGACGTTGCGGCCCGGGAGTTCGCCCTGCCATTCTTGATGATCGTAATACGTATGCGACATCACCGCAGTACCGCGCGTGAGGGTAAGCAATTCGCCGCGCAGGCCGAAGATCGCGCGGGTCGGCATAGTGTACTCGAGCCGGCGCGAGTCGCCGATGTTGATCATATTCGACATGATCGCCTTGCGACGTCCGAGCGACTCGATCACGGCGCCAGAATACACCTCGGTGACGTCGACGACGACGTACTCGACCGGTTCCCACCGCTTGCCGTCGCGCTCCATGATGATGACCTGCGGCTTGGAAACCGCGAGTTCATAGCCTTCACGGCGCATCGTCTCGATCAGGATCGAAAGATGCAGCTCGCCGCGTCCGCGTACTTCAAACGTATCCGCAGATTCGGTGTCCGCAACGCGCAGCGCCACGTTCGATTCGAGTTCGCGCATCAAGCGGTCGCGGATCTGGCGTGAGGTGAGGTACTTGCCTTCTTTGCCCGCAAACGGCGAGTTGTTGACCGAGAAGAACATCGAAACGGTCGGCTCGTCGACCGCTACGGCGTGGATGCCCTCGGGCGATTGCGCATCGGCAATCGTGTCGCCGATGTTCAAGTCATCGATGCCCGAAACGCAGACGATATCGCCGGCTGCGGCTTCCTCGACTTCGATGCGCTCGAGCCCCGCGAACGTGAGCAGCGTCGTCAGTCGCAGACCGCCGACGACCTTACCTTCACGATCGACCTTCGCGATCGGTGCATTGATCTTTGAAGCTCCGCGAAATACGCGCCCGATGCCGATGCGTCCAACGTACTTGTTGTGATCGATTGCAGAGATCAAAAGCTGGAACGGCCCGTCTTCGCTCGGCGCTTCAGGCACATGATGCTTGATCAGCTCGAAGAGCGGCTCGAGATCGTTGGACTCGTCCTCGAGCGTACGCTTCGCGATGCCGAGTTTGCCGTTGGTGAAGACGACCGGGAAATCGGCCTGCTCGTCGCTTGCGCCGAGTTCAATGAAGAGGTCGAAGACCTCGTTGACGATTTCGGTCGGGCGCGCGTCTTTGCGATCGATCTTGTTGATCGCGATCAGCACTTTGAGGTCGAGTTCGAGCGCCTTGCGCAGCACGAACCGCGTCTGGGGCATGACGCCCTCAGCCGCATCGACCAGCAAGAGCACGCCTTGGACCATCTGTAGTACGCGCTCGACCTCGCCGCCAAAGTCGGCGTGGCCGGGCGTATCGACGATGTTGAACTTCACGTCGCCGTGGCGGACGGCCGTATTTTTGGCGAGGATCGTGATCCCGCGCTCGCGCTCGAGCGGGTTCGAGTCCATGACCCGGGTCTCCACGTGCTGACCCTCACGGAAGACGCCGCTCTGCTTGAGCATGGCGTCTACGAGGGTGGTCTTGCCGTGGTCGACGTGGGCGATGATGGCGACGTTGCGGATATCGGGGCGGGTCTTCACGCTCCCGGTTCTACCATAGAAGGGGAAATAAAGCTACTTCTAAGGTTAAGACCTACGCGCGGGGCAGCGTGAACCAGAAGCAGGTGTGCTTCTCGGGCTCGCTTTCGAAACCGATCTCGCCGTGCATCATGCCGATCAGCTCGCGGCAGATGTAGAGGCCGAGGCCGGTCGAGCCTTCGCCCGACGACACCCTGCCAAATCGGGTGAACAGCTTGAGACCGTCTTCCTCGCTGATGCCGGGACCCTCGTTGATGACCGAGATCTGCAGGTGCGCCTCAAACGACTTCACGTTGACGTGGATCGGGCTTGTGGGATAGCTGTACTTGACCGCATTTGAGAGGAAGTTCGTGAGTACTTGTACCGCGCGTCCTTCGTCGGCAAGCATGTGCGGGACCGGGTCGAGATAGGCTGCATTGAACAGACGATCGGGATACTCGCTGCGCATGCGCGCCATCGATTCTTCGATGATGCCGACCGGCGAGGTCTTCTCGACGCGCAGTGCGAGATGGCCGGCGTCCATGCGCGAGAGCAGCAAGAAGTCTTCGAAGATCGACGAGAGCCGCGAGGTCGAGCTCGAGAGCACGCCGAGCAACTCCTGGCGCCGTTCGAGGCCGAGCGTTTCGAAGTGCGTTTGTAAGAGCGCCGTCGCACCGCGGATCGCCGCGAGCGGGGAACGCACTTCGTGCGAGACCATGCTGAAAAACTCGTTTTGCAGACGTGCATTACGCTCGAGGCTTTGCCGTTGCTCGATCTCTACGGCATGCGAGCGCGAACTCGCGAGCGCCAGTCCGACGAGGTTGGTGAAGAGCTGCATGCGCCGCAGCGTTTCAATCGAGGGAACTTTCCCATCCAGCGGCGCGTCGGCCGAAAGATAGCCGAGCATGTTGCCGTCGGGATCGGGCAACACCAGCGTCAGTGTGTCACGCTCGTGCCAGGCATCGGGTGCGCTGCGCGGTTCGTTGAGCGGGCGATAGCCGGTATAGATGCTCTGCTTCCAATAGATCTCACGCTCAGCCGGATTGTAGAAGCAGTACGGTAGCACTTCGGATTCGGGCGGAAGAATCTCCAGCACCGAACTGCGGTCGATATGCTCGCCAAGGCGTTCGCGCACGACATCGTCGGGGAAGCCGAGCAGCACGCGCCGGTAGAGTTCACCGCCCGGCGCATCGGCGGCGACGATCGTGACGTACTTGAACCCGAAAAGATCGGTGACCGCCCGCGAGATCGACTCGAGCGCCGGGGCGATCTCTTGCGCGTGCAAGATTTCGTAGGTTATGCCAAGCAGCCGCTGCAGCAGCCCGCCGTCCCCGGTTGCCTCGGCCTCATAAAACATCATGAATCTGTGCCTGCCAGCTTATGCGGGGAGCGCACGCGCATCCTGCGAAGCGAGCGATATGGCCGGTTTTAAATGGTTTACAATCCTGGCTGGGAGCGCGGTAGCGCTTACTTTGTGTATGGGTGTGCGCGCAACGGCCGATAGTAACGCCGGCGCAAAACTCGTCGCGCAAAACGGCTGCACGAGCTGCCACGGCGCGAAGTTTCAAGGCGCTGCAGGCTTTCCTGCCCTCATCGGCATCGAGCATCGCCGAACGCGTGCGCAGATTATCGACGCAATCGTGCATCCGACCGCGCCAATGCCGAACTATGGATTCACGGAAGCGCAGGCCGGTGACATCGCCGACTACTTGTCGGGCTTAGACGGCGGCCCGTCAGCGGATCAACCCGTGATCACCATAGCGCCCGAACACCCAAGCGACTTTGCCGACGTCACCATACGTTTCTCAGGAACGCCGCCGAAAAGTGTGACCGCAGTCGCATCGATGTCGATGGGCAAGATGGCGATGAATTCATCACAAGTCGCGTTCAAGGCGACGAGTGATCCGCACGTCTACACCGGGCGTATTCAATTTGAGATGGGCGGAGCGTGGACCATTCACATCGTGTACGACGGTAAGACCATCGACCAACCGATCGTCATCGGACAATAAGTGCGGCGTACGGCATTTCTCTCGCGCGCGGCAAGTGCGATGAGCGCGCTCGCGCTCGCGCCGCTTTCGCCGCGCGCGCTTGCGAGTGATGTGGTATCGTTCCGGCTTGTGGCAACGCCGATGCGCTTTTCGCCTTCGCCCGGCATCACCGTCGAGGCAATCGGATACAACGGCAGTATCCCGGGTCCGCTGTTGCGTGTGCGCCGCGGACAACGCGTACACGTCGAGTATGTCAATGCGTCGACGATCGCCACGAGCGTGCACTGGCACGGCGTGATTTTACCGAATGCGATGGATGGTGTGGCGGGCGTTACGCAGACACCGGTTGGACATGGCGCGCGCTTCGCCTATGAGTTCACGCCGCAACCGGCCGGCACGCGCTGGTATCACGATCACGCGAATGATCTGGGCGTCTTGCGCGGGCTCTTCGGTATGTTCGTGATCGAAGATCCGCGCGACGAACCGGCCGAACGTTGAATGCGCCGTAATCTTTCACGACGTGCCGGACATGTCCAGCGTGCGCGCGGCGATGGCAGGGACGAGCCATGCGCCGATGATCGATCCGATGGACTCGCCCGAGATGCTGCAGATGAAGCCGGACGACAAGATGGGCGATGAAGTGAGCTATGTCGCGCATTGCATCAACGGTGCGACGTATCCGGGCACGAAGAGTCTGGCGGTTAAGGTCGGCGATCGCGTACGCTTGCGCGTCCTCAACGCGAGCGCGACGCAGACGCGCTACGTGCGCCTGGCGCAACATCGGTTACGCGTGACGCACGCCGACGGCAATCCGGTGCCGACGCCGATGGAATTCGACGCGCTACGCATCGGCGTGGCCGAGCGCTACGATGCGTGGTTCGAGGTGACAAAGCCCGGCGCGTGGCTCTTGCAAGGGCTCTCGAGCGATCCGCTCGCTTTTCAGCAGGCGATGGTCGTGTTACACGGAAGGGTACGAAAAAGCCGCGCCGCGTTTCGTCGCCGCAATCGCTCGACGGGGTCGATTTTCTCACCTATGAAAAGCTTGGCGGCTCACGCAAAGCCCGGTTGATACGCGCGGCGTGAATATCCGCAGCGCATTTACGCTTGGCGGCGGCGCGTGGGCTTCATCGAAGTGGACGCTCAACGGCGCAACCTGGCCGAACGTGCCGCCGATTCACGTGCACCGTGGCGATCGCGTGCTCGTGCACTTCAAGAATACGACCGACATGGATCATCCGATGCATCTCCATGGGCACGTGTTCCGCGTCGTCGAAGTGGACGGCAAGACGCTCGCGCATCCGCTCGATAAAGACATGTCGCTGGTGCGCGCCAACGGCGGGACGCTGACGTGGATCTTCGACGCGACCGCGCCGCCGGGTCGCTGGCTGCTGCACTGCCACAACGAGATTCACATGATGGACGGTATGATGACCGAAGTCGTGTACGTGCTAGCGCAACCGCCGTCTGCGGGGGCGGGGTTTAGGCCATATGGCTACGACAACACTCTCCGAATTCCAAGCGCGCCTGGGAACCCCGTCCGATCTGGCCGAGGACGCTCGCGCAGAGATCGGGAAGGCGCTGCTCCCCCTTACCGCCGATGTGGTGGCGCTCTTCATGAAGACGAAGAACTATCATTGGCACGTCTCGGGCAGCCACTACAAGGAATATCACGAGCTCCTCGACGAGCATGCCGACGCAGATCTTTGCGATGATCGACGTTCTCGCCGAACGGTCGCGTAAGCTCGGGCAACCGACGCTACGAAGCGTGGGCCAGAGTCTCGAAGATCACGCGCGTCGATGACGACGATCGCGAGTTCGTCCCGCCGCACGCGATGCTGCGTCAGCTCGTTGAAGATAACAAAGATCTGCTCGGCCGCATGCGCGCGCTGCATGGAACCGTCGACGAGGCCGGTGATGTCGCGACGGCCTCGCTGCTCGAGGTCTTTATCGACGAAACCGAACGGCGCATATGGTTCCTCTACGAAACCGCGGTCGGCGAACAGAACACGAACTGAGTCGCCCGCGTCATCCTGAGGTGCTCGCGCAGCGCGCCTCGAAGGACTGGGGTGGGAGCGTACGAGTCTGGTGGCTCGCACGGTCTTCAAAATCGCTGAGGCCGCCGCAAGGCGGCTGGTAGGTTCGATTCCTACACGCTCCCCCCGCCAATTTCCGTAGCCGCTCCTAAACGTATGCCACGTGTACTTGATCAATCGTGCCGTTGAACGTAAACGGCGCTGAGTCGAAATAGTCGAGCGAAACGGGCGAACCGAGATTTGTCCCGATGTGGAGGCATCCGTTTGCAGTAAACGCGAGCGGCGCAGAGACCGGAACCTGGCCCTGGGCCACCACGGCGCCGTTGGCTTTGAGTGACACGGCAAGCGCTCCGCCGGCGGTCGGCGCGCTAACGTACGTGGTTAGAACCTCAACCTGCACCTTGCCGACCGGCAGTTGCGCCTTCGACTTGATTTGGGTTCGCATGATCTCGAAGAGGTTGTATTCGTAACACAAGATGCCGTCTTGTACGTAGCAGGTTAGGCCGCCCGAAAACCCGCCAAGTGCATAGAGCACACCGTTGGGCTTCGCGGGGAAGCTTGCGTCGATTGTCACGAGATTTGGTCTGTTACCGAGCGCGGGAGCAGCGAACTCTGGCATGCGAGTGATACGCCCGGCGAATGTCCACTCCGTAGCGGGGGACGCGGCGCGAGCTTCGGGGTGCAGCATAACCCAGAGTCCGCCGCCGACCGGGAAGCCGTTATTTCTCGCAAATTCGATGGCAAAGAGTTCTTTTAATTGCGCGACTTTGTCTGGCATTTTCGCTGCGAGGTCGTTGGCCTGCGACCAGTCCTCTTCGAGATTGTAAAGCTCCCAGTTGTCGTTGTCGGGCGTCCACGTCGCCATGCCTGGCGGCGTGCCTGGAACCCATGGAACGCGCGGACCAAAAGCCGAGGCAAACCATCCGTCGTGGTAGATGCCACGGCTCCCCAAGATTTCGAAATATTGCGTCAACAAGCGGCCTTTAGCTTTTGCGTCATCGAAGGTGTACGCGAAGCTCACCCCATCGATACGATCTTGCGGAATACCATTGACGACGCGCGGCGGCGTAATACCCAGCACTTCGTAGATCGTCGGAACCACGTCGTTGACGTGATGAAATTGCGGTCGCGGCGTAGTGTCTGTGCGAATTCTAGCAGGCCATTTGATCGCCATCGGATTGCGCGTGCCACCGAAGTGTGAGGCGATAAGTTTGGTGGCCTGGTAGGGCGTGCTGCCCGCCCATGCCCAGCCGGAGTGATACATATTGTCGGCCTTCGGCGACCCCAACACGTCGAGGCCGCCGAGGTCGTCCAGCGCTTTGATGTGTTGTTCAATCGTCGTCGGGATACCGTTCTGCGCGAGGAGCTCACTGATCGTGCCGTTTTGGCCTTCGGCCGACGACCCGTTGTCACCCCAAATGTAGAACACCAGCGTGTTGTCGCCGTATCCGAGCCTGTCAACCTCATCGAGAACGCGACCCGCTTGCGTATCGGCGTGTTCGCCGAACCCCGCAAATACTTCCATTAGCCGTCGCTGGAATGGCCGTTCGTTTTCGGGGATGCTATCCCACGCGGCCATCGTTGGATGACGGGGCGTAAGCTGCGTTTCTGGGGGAATCCAGCCTTTGGCCTTCGCTCGCTTGAAGACGCGTTCGCGATACGCGTCCCAACCGTCGTCGAATTTGTTCTTATATTTATCAGCCCATTCTTTGGCGACGTGGTGCGGGCCGTGAACGGCACCGGTCGCCCAGTACATGAAGAACGGCTTTTGTGGCTGGAACGCCTTGTGTTTGCGTAACCAGTCGATCGCATCGTCGGCTAAATCTTCGCTGAGGTGATAGCCTTGTTCCGGAGTCTTGGGCGGTTCGACCAACGTGGTGTTGCGCACGAGGCTCGGCTCCCATTGCGAGGCTTCGCCCGCGAGGAAGCCATAGAAATATTCGAAGCCGTAACCGGTCGGCCAATAATCGAAGGGCCCGGAAGCCGTCGTTTGATAAGCGGGCGTGTTGTGCCATTTTCCGAAAGCCGCCGTGCTATAACCGTAGTTTTTGAGGACCTCGGGTATCATAGCGCTGCTCTTTGGCTGGATACCGGCATACCCGTCCCAATCGTTCGCAAGCTCAGCGATCTGGCCGGCGCTGACATGGTGGTGATTGCGGCCCGTTAAGAGTGACGCTCGCGTCGGCGAACACATCGCCGTCGTATGAAAGCGGTTGTAGGCGATACCGGCGTTCATCACGCGCTCAAGCGTCGGCGTGTGTACTTCGCCGCCTAAGGGATCGGGCAGACCGGGACCGGCATCGTCGATGAGAATGATCAGGATGTTCGGCGCATCATCTGGCAGCCGAAGCGGCTCGACGCGCTGCTTGTAAACCGACTCCTGCATCGTGCGTCCCGCGATGCTTGCAGACGGGGTCGGCGGAAACGGCAGGACGTCTTGTGTCGGAAGCTTATCGCCAGCGGGCGCCTTCGATTTCGAGCTCAATGCTGCTCTCCCGTCGAACATCAGCGTAGCCGCGGTTCGGACCATTGACTATCCGAAAACGGCAACCGAGAGCGATGGCCGTTCGGCGCTCGGTTGCAGTGGTCGTATCAAACGCTGCCGAGCGACATCATCATTGGGACGCGAGGTAACTGGTAAACCTACACGCTTTTCATCTTCGGGATTTAGCCTGTTAGACTAGCCCGCCGACGTTCTGAACAGCCGCGGACAGAGCAGCACGCCGGTGGGCTGCCCCGAAAGCCAATCGACTTCGTCGTCGGTGACGTTGAACTGCACTTCACTTGGCGCGCCGTCCCAGCCTTGCGGGAACGGAATCTTCAAACGTATATAGTGGTTCTCGCCGGTTGCGGTTTCCAATTGGAGCGCGACAACGACCGGGCCTTCGGCAACGAGCTGCGGATCCGAGAACATCTTTACGTAGAATGAGTCTTGATCGTTCTCGATCGTGATCTTGGCGGGAAGCGGATCTGGGACCGGCTTGTCGCAGGCCGTATCTTTTGGGAACAATACGTACGTCGGATTGAGATACAAGAACGACTGGGGCGCCGTGCCCGTCATCAGCATCGGGTGCTCGACAACGGGTGTTCCATCGCTCAGCTGTTCGGTGATCGTGCGGTTGTGGTCGGCGATGAAGAAGAGATAGTCTTCTGCGTAACAGCGATACTTTGGCGCCGCGATCTGCACGCGAAACATCCCTTGCGGCGCATTGAACGTGACCTCTCCCGATTGCCCGCCGTACCGCGTGAAGCTCACGTCCTGATCGACGTGCGGATGGTTGAGCCGGTCGACCAGGCGTATGTGCGCGGTGATCGGCGTTTGCTCCGGGACCTTGAGCATTGCGTTGCACAGGCCGAGGTGCAACACGACGTGTGCGCCGGGAATCACGTCAGCCGCCCTTCGCGCGCTGCCTTCGCTACCAGCGCTGCGCGTGAGTTCACGCCGAGCGCCTTGAAGATCAACTTCACGTGGTTGCGTACGGTCGATGGGCTGCGCCCCATGCGCGTCGCGATTGCTTCGGTCGAGAGTCCCTGACAGATCATGTTAAAGACACGGTCTTGCATCGGCGTCAGTGACATACCTTCGGCGGGAGCCTCAGACTCGGCGAGATCGCAGGCCTGTGCAAACAGCCACGACGACGCATAAAATTCCAGGTTCTCCAAGGCGAGCAGGCGCCAACGGTCGATTCCGGTTGCCCGAGCGAGTGCAAGTGCCACCTTGCCGGCGCGCCACTCCGATCCGGCGTGTTCGAAAGCGTCGTAGGCGGCGCTCAGGTCGCGCACGCCTTCGCGCTTGCGCCCGTCTGCGACATGAACGATGCCGCGCGCCGCGAGTACGATCGGATCGCGCGCCTGCGTGAGCGCGGAATACCGCGCGAGCGCTGCGGCAGCGCTCGGTGCGTCGGTTGGCGCGAGCACTTCCGCAAGCAGCGGCAACACCGAGCGTTCGTAGGTACTCGTGTGCGGCCAGTCGACATCGCGCAGCACATCGATCGCGGCTGCGACTTCATTCGCGCACCAATGCTCCTCGTGCGCGTTGCGAGCGAACTGAGCGCGGTCGAGTAAGATGATCGCGCGCAGCGGAAGGTTGCCGAGCGACTCCGCTAGCGCGCCTGCGTCCCGCAGGTAGCGAAACGCGCCGAGCGCGTCACCGCTCAGCGCCTTACACCACGCGAGCGCGCGCAGCGCGTAAAAGTGTTCGGCGGAGAACCCGACCGACCAGTTCGGACGCGCTTCGAGTGCCTCGGCAACGGCGGCAACGGCGGCGGGAGCCGGGATTTCGCATGCAACCAGCCCGAGATCCGCGACCGCTCGATACCACAGTGCAACGTGTGCGTCGACGTCATTACCGATGAGCGTCAAGAGCTTCATGAGCGACGCAGCGTGCTCGGCGTTGCGCGATTCGGCGTGATGGATTTCACTCTTGAGATGCTCGCTGCGAATCCGGCCGTCGACCCGCCGATCGACCAGCGTCGCTTCGTAGCAGCGCCATGCATCGCCGATCCGCATTTCCCGGATATAACGGCGACCGCGCGCGGCCGACAATGATGCGACCTGGGCGAGGGAACGGCGATCCAGCAGAAGCCGCGCCCGCTCGAAGTGCGCATCGGCGGTTTCGTACTCTCGCAACTCGGAAAAACTCGATCCGAGCAGAATCTCGGCATAGAGGCGATCGATGTCGCTGCGGAGCCGCTCGCGCAGGCCGAGCAGGAGGTCGACGGCGCTCGCGGCGTCGGTCTCGAGTGCGATGCGCGCACGCTCGAGGACCCGGTCCACGCTCGCCTCTTCCGCGGCGAGCGGAACGCGCCGGTCGGCGGGAGCGGGATCGATCGGGCCGGGCATTGTGCCTGGGATTGGCGAGGGCGGCGGTCTGGACCCGCCGAGCGGACGGCCAAAAGGACTGCAGGAGGACTAGCCCAAATGGGCTAGCCCGGTAACCGTATACAATTCCCGGAGGTTGCATCGTGCTCGATACGACCCAGGCCTTTCGTTCGCGTCTTTTGGCCGACGACGTTCAACGCCGGATCCTGTACTATCCGCGGACCTTGGCGGCCGCGGTCTACGTTCGTGGGCACATCGGTGAGCCGATTCGCCTCGAAACCGCAGCGGCGCTTGCCGGCATGACGCCCTGCGCGTTCTCGCGATACTTTGCTGAGAAAGTCGGCATCACGTTCTCGACGCTGGTCAAGACGTTGCGCATCGAGTATGCTCTTTCGCACCTCGAAGAGCGTGACGGTGCGATCTCCGCGCTCGCCACGCAGACCGGCTACCAGAGTTGCTGTACCTTCTCACGTGCGTTCAAAGATGTCATGGGTCAATCGCCCTCGGAATACCGCCGGCGAATGCTATTCGCAAACGTTAACACGCCGTAGCCTGCTGCAAACCGGTGCGGGCGGTGCGATGCTGCTCGCGCTCGGCGGTTGTGCCCCCCCGAGCACGCACCAAGACATGCTCCGCGCGATTGCGCGCGTGATGCTCGATGGCGCGTTGCCGAATCGCGGCGAAGCGCTGGATGCGGCGGTGCGCGGCGTCGCGGTCGCGATCGCGGGACTTCCGCCGGCAGTGCAAGGGGAAGTGCACCAGCTCTTCGGACTGCTCGAATTCCCACTTACACGACGCATCGTAGCCGGCGTCGGGCCGTGGAACCTCGCCTCGGACAATGACATCGCCGCATTCTTGCAGCGCTGGCGCACGAGCAACGCACAACTCTTACGGAGTGGCTATGCTGCGCTGCATCAACTCGTGATGGCGGGATGGTACGGTAATAATGAAGCATGGGCGCGTATCGGCTACTCGGGTCCGCCGCACATCATATGATCGCAGATCCGATCGCGCACGGACTCGCAGCGGGCTGGAAGGTTATCGACGCCGCGACGCTGAGCGGATCGACGGAACTTCACGCTGATGTCGCGATTGTCGGTACCGGTGCCGGCGGCGGAACGGCAGCCGAGATTTTCGCGAATGCCGGCTTGAGCGTCATCATGATTGAAGAGGGTCCGCTGCGCTCCTCGCGCGATTTCCACATGCTCGAGCGCGAAGCGTATCCGCAGTTGTATCAAGAATCGGCGGGGCGACGCACCAAAGACAAAGGTATCGTCATACTGCAAGGGCGTGCGGTCGGTGGTTCGACGACCGTGAACTGGACGAGCAGCTTTCGCACGCCCGGACAAACGCTCACCTACTGGCAAGACCACTTCGGTCTCGAGAACTACGCGGCGGAACTCGTGCCGTTTTTCGAGCGCATGGAGAAGCGTCTCTCGATTCATCCGTGGGACGAGCCGCCAAATCCGAACAACGCGGCGCTTGCGCGCGGTGCAAAAAAGCTCGGCATCGAGACGGCGATCATTCCGCGCAACGTCAAGGGCTGCTACAACCTCGGCTATTGCGGCATGGGCTGCCCGACGAACGCGAAGCAGTCGATGCTCGTCACGACGATTCCAAGCGCGCTCGACCACGGTGCAACGCTGATCGTGCAGTCGCGCGCCCAGCGCCTGCATTTCGATGGTCGCAAGGCGTCGATGCTGGAGTGCACTCCGGCGTTGCGCGTGTTCGCGCGCGAATTTGTCATCGCTGGTGGCGCAATCAATAGTCCGGCGCTCCTGTTGCGCAGTGGTGCGCCCGATCCGTACGGTAACCTTGGAAAGCGCACGTTTTTGCATCCCGTCGTCATTTCGGCCGCAGTCATGCCGGAGATCGTTGCAGCCTACGCGGGGGCGCCGCAATCGGTGTACAGCGATCACTTCTTGAAGACTCAGCCGCTGAATGGTCCGATCGGCTACAAGCTCGAGGTGCCTCCGGTACATCCCGTGCTTTTAGCTACGACGACGCCCGGATTCGGTACGACGCACGCGCAGTTGCTTGCCGATATGCCGCATTTGCAGGTCATCATTGCGCTCATGCGCGACGGCTTTCATCCGCAGAGCGTGGGAGGAACGGTCAGCCTGCGCAGCGATGGCTCGCCGCTCCTAGACTATCCGATCACGCCGTACGTGTGGGATGGTGCACGGCGAGCGCTCAAGACGATGGCGCAGATCCAGTTTGCCGCCGGCGCTCGCACGGTGCTGCCGGTGCACGAAGATGCACACCCGGTCACGTCGCTCGCAGACGCGGAGCGCACGATCGACGCGCTGCCGATGGAGATACTTCGCGCAAATGTGGTGAGCGCGCACGTCATGGGCGGCTGTGGCATGGGCGCGGATGCGCGAACATCGGTCGTCGACGGGCTCGGACGCCATCACCAATTGGACAACGTGCACGTGTTCGATGGATCGGTATTTCCCACCAGCATCGGTGCCAATCCGCAGCTCTCCGTCTACGGGACGGCCGCGCGCAATGCAGCAGGTCTCGCCGCAACACTAGCCAAGCGCTAAAGTACTATGGAACAATGGGTCATTCACATGGCCGAGGCCGCAGCTTGGGTGTTCGTCGTCATCTTCGTGTTTGCGATCATCGGTATTTGGGCTACGATTCGCTGGATCATCAACATGGTCACCGCCGGCGAACGCGCGGTGGAGTCCGGCGTTCACAACGTCAGCGACAAATTTACGCACCACGATCAATAGCTAGAACAAAATCGTCTGGAATTCTGAGACAGTTTTGAAGCCGATGCGTTCGTAGAGCGCAATCGCTCGATCGTTGAAGTCATTGACGTAGAGCGAAAGCGTCGGCGAGGCTTCGAGCACGCGATCGCAGACCGCACCGAGCGCGGAGGTTGCGAGGCCCTTGCCGCGCAGTTCGGGTGGTACCCAGATGCCCTGCAACTGCGCCGTTAGCGGGCTCCACGGGCCGACGTTGCAGAAAAAGCACAGGCGGCCAAGTGACTCGCCCACCCACCACAGTCCACGATCGATCATCGCGCGCACGTTCGAAGTGAATTCGGGCGACGAACGCATGGGATCGTAGTCGAGTTCGGCTGCGATCATCGAGGCGGAATTGTCGGCGACGGCCGGCCATTCGTCGATGCGTGCGCGTCGCGCAACGACGGCATGATGGTAGGGAAGCAGCATCGAGCGGTCGAGCATCATGACGAACTGCCGATCGCGGATCAAGCGGGGTCGATCGTGCTTTTCACGCACGAGGTCCCAATACATCGCGACCTCGTAGCGTGGGCCGACGATCATCTTCTCGCCACGATGGGTCGCACCGATTTGTGCGAAGGCCTCGATCGCGGCGGGACTGTCCGCCGCAAGCGCAACCTGCCGCGAGAAGTACGCAACGCCCTTGATATTATCGTTGTCGTCGAGTGCAACATGGAGCGCGTTGCGCGTCGAGGTCGCAAGATCGAACATGACCAGATAGCTCAGAAAGACGTTGGCGTACGGTGAGCGCGCGAGAAATGCCAGGGCATCTCGCTCGCGACCGCTCGTCATACGCTCGGTGCGCACCATCAATTGAGCCGTACGAGCACCAGCATCTTGCCGGTAGGAATCTTACTACCGCTTTCCGGTTCAACGCTGACCGCAACGGCGCCGGTGTCCTTGGCGGCGGGGGCGAGACCAAGCACCGCGACGCCGTGCGCGTCGGGAACAAAAGTTGATGCGGGCACGAGCACGGCACTGTTCCGTGCTTCGGTCCACGCCTCGTACACTTTGCCTCGTGGAGGCTGCGCGAGATCGTGCATCGTGATATAGACGCGATCGCGTACGATCACGACTTGGCCGTTCGTAATGCTGAATCGCTGCGCGTCCTCGTCCATCAGGTCTTCGAGCATAGTGCGCTCGCTTGCGAGCGAACGCGTGACGTTGCTCGTGCGCGCTGCCTCACGAGACGCCGATGCTTGTGCCGTCCGGAGCTGCTCGAGCAGCGAAAGATTCACCAGCGACAGCGCGACGGCCACGGCAAAGCAGACGGCTGCAACCAAGTATGCCGGCCACACGATGGCACGTCTGCCGCGCGATTGACGGTTCACAGGCCACTACCTTTCGCCCCGGCGAAGTTGCCGCCATGCAGGATTTGATCGAGCGTCTGCACGCTGCGCACTCGGTATTGGTGCTAACCGGCTCGGGGATCTCAGCGGAGAGCGGGCTCCCGACCTTCCGTGGCGTCAACGGCTTGTGGCGCACGCATCGTGTCGAAGAATTGGCATCACCCGAAGGCTTCGAGCGAAATCCGCAGCTCGTGTGGACGTGGTACAACGAACGTAACGCCGCGCACCGCCGCGCGCAGCCCAATGCCGGACACTACGCCATTGCGTCGCTCGAGGATCGTTATGCCGATTTCACGCTCGCGACACAAAACGTCGATTCGCTGCATCTGCGCGCAGGCTCTCGGAACGTCCTCGAGCTTCACGGTGCGCTTCGCACCGCGCGCTGCACCGGGTGCGACGCGCGTGAGCCGCTCGACTCGTTAGGTCTCGATCTCGAGCGAATAGAGCACACATGCGGTGGGCGTTTACGCCCAGACATCGTATGGTTCGGTGAATCGCTACCGAGCACGACCTGGGAACGCGCGTGCGCAGCGGCCGACCGTGCCGACGTGATTCTCGTGGTCGGAACAAGCGCTGTCGTATACCCGGCGGCCGCGCTCGCGCTGCGCGGTAAAGCCTTTGTAACGGAAATAAATCCTGAGAACACGGCCATCAGCGATCGCGTCGATTGCGTGCTGCGCGGCACCGCTGCAGATGCGTTGCCGCGCCTGCTCAGCCTTTTGTGAACTTTGGCCCCTCAGGGCCGATACAAAGAGTATGAGCATACCACGCGCACGTTTTCTTGTTGCCTCGGCGCTGGGCGCCGGCGCGGTCGTCCTTTTGGATCGTCTTGTCGCACGCGCAGCCAATGCGGATCGTGGCGATCTCGATACGCTCAACGCTGCAATCGAGGTTGAACGCGCAGGGATCAAGGCGTACGACGATGCGGCTTCGACAAAACTGCTTTCGCCGCAAATCTTGCAAGTTGCGCTACTGTTTCGGCGCGATCATCAGACGCACCTGACCGCACTCGCGGCAGCAGTTGAAAGCGGCGGCGGAAAGGTCACCGACAAGACGCTGCATCTTGACTACCCTAAGCTCGCAACGCAAGCCGACATTCTCGCATTCGCGCAAGTCGTCGAGGAGAAAGCAGCGAGTACATACCTCTCCGTGATCCCTGAATTCAAAGATCGCGATCTCGCGGGAGTTGCGGCTTCGATCATGGGCGTCGAAACGATTCACGTTGGAATCCTCGCGCAGGCGCTTAACGTGTTCCCGCCTTACCCGAGCGGTTTCGTAAAATAGCGCGGTGCGCTCGGGGTTCGTCGCGCGTTTTGCTGCGGTGCTGCTCGTCTGTGCGATCGGCGTCGCAGCTGCGTTGTCGTACTTCTTTGCGCGTGCGCATCTCGAGACGCTCAAGAATGACCTAATCGCCACCTCCGTCGGTCAAGCGAGTGCTGCTCTGCAGCCGGCAATCGAGCACCATATAAACATTGGTGCGGCGGCGAAGGACGTCGAGAACTTCAATCCACTGGTGCGCGGCGTACGTCTCTATACATCGGCTGGAATGCCACTTGCGCCGGCCAGCGGTCCCTCGATCGGAGCTTACGCCAAAGAAGCAATTGGGCTCGAGAGCGTCGTGCAGTCGCCGGCTCACCAAGTCGCGGGTGAGTCGCTCGTCACGGCGTATGTACCGTTGGCTGGAGCGAGTGGAAAATATCTCGCGGTCGCCGCGGTAGACGTCTCGATAAGCCAGATCGAAGCGCAATCTCTCCAGGAGACGCAGTTCGTCGTCGCATCGACGCTGATTGCGTGCGGCGTCATTTTCATTTCGTTGCTTACGTTTGCGACGGCGGCACAGCGCGAACTGAATCGCCGAGGCCGTGCGGCCGAGCATACGTTCTTGCAAACAATGCAAGGAATCGCGTCGATCGTCGACCAGCGCGATCCCTACACCGCGGGACACTCGTATCGCGTCGCCGAGTATGCGGTAGCCATCGCCCAACAGCTTAAGCTAGCAAAACCGCTCGTCGAGCGCGTTCGCTGGAGTGCACTGTTGCACGATCTCGGAAAAATCGGCATTCCGGATGCGGTGCTGCTCAAGACCGGCCCGTTCAACGAACTCGAACGCGAAATCATCAACCACCATCCATCGATCGCGCGCGACATTCTGAGTGAGGTCGAGGCGATGTCGGAGATCGTCCCATGCGTGCTACATCACCACGAACGCTGGGACGGCCGCGGTTATCCGGGGGGACTCGCTGGTGAGGCGATTCCATTACTCTCTCGCGTCATCGCCGTGGCCGATTCGTTCGATGCGATGACGACGGATCGCCCTTATCGCAAGGCCCTAGCGCTGATTGAAGCGCGGCGCCGTTTGATCGAAGGTGCTGCGAGTCAGTGGGATGAGGGCTGCATTGCCGCAATCATCACGCTCATCGATACCGATACGATTCGCCCGCCGAGCGAACAGATTCGTCAGTTCGGCCAGCGCCTTACCGTACATCCAGCGTAAGCTCGGCGTTCTCCGAAGGAACGTCGACGGTGGTCGTGCGCTCGCCGTCTGTGAGTGTCCATGCGTGCAGTGCATACTTGCCCGCAGGCACGCCCGCAAGTGTATACGCTCCATTCGTGCTTTGCGTGTACGGGCCGTCTGCAACGATGATCGTTGCATGCATCGATGCGTGAATGTGACAGTGCACATCGATGATGCCGGGATTGGGGAAGAACACGATCTTACCGGGTCCGGTATCGTAGAAGCCGATGTCGAACGGATCCGCAGGCGACGTCGAGTAGATGCTATGGAAGAACGGATCTTCGTTGGGAAACCGCAATGTCGAACCAGCCGGTATGACGGTTAACGGCGGCATGAAGCTGCGATTCTTGTTGGTAACGACGACCTCGTTGAGCGGCTTGGGGGCGGTTTTCGGCGCGCTAATCCAGAGTACATCGGCATCAGTCGAACCGTGAAGTACTGCCGCGAATACAACGGCCGCCAAGAGCATCAAGGTGGGAGTTGAACGGGCGGCCCTTGATCGTCCTCGTAGTGGCCCACGATCGGTGGCGGCTCGGGAAGTGCGGGAGCATCGTCATCAAAGCGCGAGAAATGCGTGAACGGCGCGGGCGCGGGGGCGCCGCCGGTTACGCGCTCGTCGACCTGGTGTTGGGGCGCCGGCGTTTGCGGAGCAATATAACTATCGGGCTCAACTGCCTGCGCATCGTTTGTTTCGTATGCATGCACGAGGGTTTCGTTAAATGAGCGTTGTGAGGGGAGCGTGAGCGGCCGCTCCTCGGTCGCGCGCTTCGTCAATCCCCGAATGATGTACGCGTTCTGCAAGCGTCGTAACCCGCGTAGCGGCAGCGATGACGTCGGCACGCCGACAAAAAGCTCGCGCACCGCGTCATAGGTCACCTCCGAGGCGACGATGCTTGCACCAAGATCCTCCGAGGCTGCTTCGAGTCGCGCCGCAACGGCGGCGGGATTTCCCACGATGGCGAACTCACGCCGATCCTTGTAGCCGGAATCGCCGGCCACGATCTTGCCGGAGTTCACGCCCATGCCGACGCTGATCGATCGACGGCTTTGTGAACGCCAGCGCGCATCCATTGCGTCAACGACACGCATGATGTCGAGCGCTGCGCGCAGTGCGCGCTCCTCCTGAAACTTCTCCTCGATCAACACGCCGAAGACGGCGACGACACTTTCACCGTGTAAGCTTACGATGATGCCGCGATGGCGCTGTACCGCCTGGCCGACGATTGTGTAGAATTCGTTGAGGTAGCGCAGCGTCTCGGCTGGGGAGAGCGATTCAGCGAAGAGCGCAAAATTGCGGATGCGTGCGCACAGGACCGTCGCGTAGTACTCGCGCGCCTCGAAGAGGCGCTGATCTTTGCGCGCCATCAAGTCTTCGACAATTTGCAAGGGCACGTAACGCGAAAAGAGCGTCAAAACACGGCGGTGTTCTTGACGTGCGAGCACGTACCGCCGAGAGAAGACCCAGGCATAATATATCGCCGCACTTGCGAGAGCCGCTAGCGCGATGACCAGTATGGCAGCCATCGGTGGAAGGGAGTTCCCGAGGCCCCGCCGGGAAACCCGTCGTATCAGGCGCGGATGGACGCGACAGAGGTGCTTAAAGAAAAGCTCCCCGGCTTCGCAGGCTATGCGGAGATGGAGCAGCGCCACCTCACCGACGAGGAAGTGCGGGCGTATTTGGGGGAACGGCTCGCTGGACTATCCGTTCGGCTCGACCCCGCCGGCCCGACAGGCGAGCGTTTGGATGCACTCATCCTTCGCACGGAATTTACAAATCAGGTCGTCTTTCGCGTCTACGAGAGCGCGACGCTCGACGCCACGCAGACGCAAGCCATCGCTTCGGCCGATCTCACAACCGTCGAGCTGGCCGATCGCGCGGACGGGGTCTTCGACCTCGACATGCTGCCGAAGTATCTCGATGAGGCCGAAGCAGCGCTCAATGCGCGAGATCAGGCGATGCAGTCGAGCGGAACGTTATCCTAGTGAGAGCATGACGTCGACGCCGGCGATGGCGTCGGCGTGGCTTTTTTGTGTCCGAACATGCTGCTGACGGCGCCCGTCACTTGGCTTCCGTAGCCGCCGGTCGCATTGTCGATCGCACTCGATGCTTGATTCTGTGCGGCGCTTACGATCTCGCCTTTGGCCGCGTCCCAACTCGTCGGCACGCCGAAGTCGGGTGAGAATCGATCGATGAGCCCTTGTGTGAGCTGCTCGACCTTTGCTTGCACGATGCCGTTGACGAGCTGTGCCGCGAGCGACTGACCGGCGACAAGCTGGAAATGCTGGCCGTTCGACGTTGTAATTGTGACCGGTTCGCTCGGATCGCAGACTTCATAGACGTTCACGCGTAGCTCTGAACCGCTCTGCTCGATATCGCCCTCAGTTCCGCGCACCGCGATCGATCCGGTTGTCGTCTGGAACGTATAGTCGGCTTTCGCTCCCTGCGGATGCCGGACGACAAAGCGCACTTTGCCGACGACAACGAACTTCGCATTCGCGCCGGCGACTTGATTGAACGCCGCAAGCTGTACGTTGCTGTCCGCGCCGACGAGCACTTGCGAACTGTCCGGCAGGCTGATTGCCGCAAGCGATGCGGCACCGGTGGTCGCGAAGTCCTTGTCGTCAAGCACGGTCGTTGCGTTCGGCGCGAGCGGCGTCTGCTTGTTCGATGTGCCGTAGCTGACGCTGCCTTTCATGTTCTGGAGCGACTTATCGTCGGCCGCTGAAGCTGGAAAGGCGCAGAGCGCGGCGACAAACGTAAGCGCCGCGGCGCTGAGGCTGAGCGTTCGCGAAGTCGTCATGCGTATTGCTTCGATTGGCTGCTATGCGCACCTTGCGGGAAGAGCGCGGCGGCGCGACTAACGCGGACGTATGTTCGCTGCACTGGTGGCTGCCGTTGCGATTCACGTTATCCCGCGGCCGGTTTCGCTTCGTCTTCCAACCGCGTGTTCGATCGCGCCGCCGCGATCGGTCCCCGCCGAGATCGATGCGGGCGCGTTGGATATTTTACGCGAGCGTTGGAATGCGCTTGGAGTCGCGCAGGTCGCAACCACGCCACGTGCCACAGTGCAGTTTCTGCGTGCACCGTCGATGCCGCCGCAAGCATATCGTTTGACGGTGGCGCCTTCAGGCGTGCAGATCTGGAGCGGCGACGAAGACGGTGCGTTCTATGCAGTAATGACCCTGGCGCAGTTGCCGGTACGCGACGGCGCTCGCTGGCGGCTGCCCTGCGTGGATATCAGGGATCAGCCCGCGCTTCGTTGGCGCGTCCTCTCCGACGACGTGTCGCGCGGCCCACTCCCAACGATGCGTTACTTCAAAGAGCGCATTCGCACGATTGCGGCGTTCAAGATGAACGGCTACTCGCCGTACATGGAGCACGTTTTTGCCTCGCCGACCGACCCGCTTCCCGCGTGGCCCGACGGGATCACGCCGGCGCAGCTTCGTGAACTCGACGCATATGCTAAACGCTTTCACGTTACGTTGATTCCCGATCAGCAGACGTTTGCCCACATGCACAACACGCTGCGACTCGAGCAATACGCGAGCGCGGCCGAGTTTCCGCACGGCTTTCTACTCGATCCGGGCAACACGCTCGCCGCGGATTACCTCAAGCGCATCATCGGGCAGGAACTCGAAGCCGCGCCGCATCCGCCGTTCTTTCACATCGGTTCGGATGAAACGGCGACGCTCGGTGAAGGTACGAGTGCTACGTACGTGAATGCTAACGGCGGCCGCAGTGCGGTGTACGCACAGCACATCAATGAGATGAACGCCTTGATCGCACCGTCAGGTGCGCGCGTGATGTTGTGGGATGACGGCATCGAGGCCGATCCGTCGATCATGAAGTTGCTGCCACGCAACGCCGTCATCGTGAACTGGCACTACGATGCGCTCAAGACGTTCATGCCGTTTATTACTACCATCGCAGGTGGCGGCTTCGAGCAGATGGTGGCGCCCGGTGCAAACAATTGGAGCCGAATCTTCCCAAGCTTCGGCAACGCGCTTCCGAACGCGCAGCGATTCATTGCCGATGGCAAAAGCGCGCGCGTGCTCGGGCTCTTCGATACCGTGTGGAACGACGACGGTGAAACGCTCTTTGAGGCGACCTGGTATCCCGTGCTCTATGCCGCCGCCGACGCGTGGAGCACGGTTGACGGATTCGACCGCGACTTTCCGAGCGCATTCTTCGGCGTTGACGATCCACGATACGCGCAGGACGAGACGATGCTCGGTGCGCTGACGACGCGATTGCCCGAGTTCAGCGACATGCTTGCGTGGGCCGATCCGTTCGGTCCCGTGGCGACGACGTTGAGCAACGTCGATCTACGCCAATTCCGGCTCGACGCGGAGAAGGTCGCGACAGATCTGATCGACGCGAGGCCGCCGCTGCACGCGAACGCGGCGGCTGTAATGTTCCTCGCAGCGCAGCGTTACGATGCGCTCGGACGCCGCTATCAGATCGCCAAAGAAGTGCGTGACTACTACGCGGATGCGTCGGCCAGTCCCAAGGATGCGCTGCGCGATCTATTCTGGTGCCGCTATTGGTTTTGGGAGCAGCGCGACACGGACGAGCGCCTCGCAATTCTCTATGCGAACGCATGGCGCTACGAAGACCGCGAGGATCATCTCGCGAGCAATCTTGAGCGTTACAATCTCGATGCGCAAGTTGCGATCAAACGCGCCGATGCGATCGAGCGCGTCGTCTACGATGACTACGTGCCGAAGAAACCGCTGCCTCCGCTGGATACGGTGCTCGGAAGCACACCGTGATCGCTGCGCTGGGTGTCCTCGCGGTTTTCGTGCTCTTTGCGTTGCTGATGTATCGCCGCCTGATGCCGGCGATACTCGCCATACCACTGATGGCGGTCGCGATGGCGCTCGTCGCGGGCGTGCGGCTTCCCCAAGTTGGCGACATCGTGACCTCCGGCTCGGTCGCACTTGCGCCGGTCTATGTCACCGTCATCTTTGGTGCGCTGCTCGCACGCGTGACACTCGACACCGGTATCGCACGTGCGCTGGTAAACCTCGCAGCCGAATACGGCGGTGAAGCGCCGCTCGCCCTTGCGCTGGTCCTCTGCGCAGTCGTCGCGCTGCTTTTCACATCGCTCTCGGGCTTGGGAGCCATCATCATGGTGGGTTCGATCGTGCTCCCGATCATGATGACGACCGGCGTCCCACGTGTCGTGGCGGCGACGCTGTTTCTCATGGCCTTCGCGCTCGGCTTCATCTTCAATATCACGAACTGGCGCTTTTACACGCAGCTCTTCGGTGTCGTCCCCGCACAGATGACGCACTATGCACTTGTACTCGCGGCGATCGATGCGGTTGCGCTGGTTGCCTACGCCGTCGTTTCGTTTGCGCGCGAGCGCGACTATGCAACGTGGGCGGTCGACGTGGAGGACGACGAAAGGGCGCCGCGCGTACCGGCGATCGCACTCATAACGCCGTTGCTGCCGCTCGTGCTCTATTTTGCGCTGCACCTCGATCCGATTCTTGCCTTCGCGTTTTCGGCCATCTTCGGCGCGCTGGTCACGCGAGGTACGCGTACGATCGAAACGTTGATTGCAGCGGCGATTCGTGGCGTCGAGGACGTTGCGCCCGCAGTGTTGCTGTTTATCGGGATCGGCATGCTGCTCATCGCGACCAAGACGCCACAGTTCACCGCGGCACTTACGCCACTCGTGCACGGCTGGGCGAATAATCCGATTGCCTACGTTGTAATCTTCGGGCTCTTGAGTCCGCTCGTGCTCTATCGCGGCCCGCTAAACCCCTTCGGCGTGGGTATCGCCGTGTTTACGGTTTTGCTTGCCACGCACGTGTTGCCGCCTGTCGTGCTGGTCGCGGCGGTGATGGCGGTCGTCCAGGTGCAAAACGTGTGCGATCCCACCAACACCGCAAACGTCTGGGTGGCGAACTTTACCGGCACGCCGATCGACACAATTACCAAGCGCACGCTGCCCTATCAGGTCGTAGTCGCAACGCTCGCGACGATTGCCGTTGTGCTGGCCACGCCCCAACTCTTCGGCGTACGTGCATTCGCTTTCGTAGCGCCGGTGCAGGCTGCGGTGCCGCTTGGGCTCTATGCACCTGCGAGTGCAGCCGACCGTATCGCGGTTGACACTGACGGTTCCGCACTGGCCGAGGCTGCGGCGCGTGCGGTGGTGACGAACCTCAACCGCGCGCCTTGGAGCGCGTTCGCCTGGCACGGTGATCCAAATGCATCGGACTGCTCGGCGAAGCCGTACACGACCTATGTGTTCGTGAGCGCGAGCACGTTCCGTTTAACCGCAGGGACCGATCTCGACGTGGGACTGCGACTCGAAGACTGCGGCGGATGGATCATCGATGAGTGGCACGATCACGCGCTGCAGATCGCAACGATGGATGTTGTACCGCTTGCCGCCGACGGCGTCGCGCGCATGCAAGCGTGGGCGTCGAGCGATCCACGTGCCGCGGCCCTGTTCACAAGCGGCGTCGCGCTTGCGCCGGAGCGTTCACCGGGCTACCTTTATGCGATCTTTAAGACCATCGACGGCAATATGCGCATCTATGCGCGAGCCGGCGGCGCGGCCTACAACGCGGGCCTGCGCACCGGCGACGTGCTCCAGAAGATCGATGGCCGGTTTTGGTGGGAATATGGGACCTATCAAACCGAACAGCGTAGCTACGACGGCAAACCGCATGCGTTCGAAATCGAACGCGGCGGAAAAACCTACGACATTTCATTATAGGATTAAACGTGACAACGATCGATCAGGACCTCGCCTCGTACTGCAATGCGCATCGCGATGCGAATCTCGACGAACTCAAAGAGTGGATCGCAATCCCGTCGATTTCGGCCGACCCTGCGCATCGCGAGGATGTTCGCGTGTGTTGTGGGCGGTTGGTCGATCGGATGCGTTCGATTGGTTTGGATGCTCGGGTGCTCGAAACCGACGGCAATCCGCTCGCGTTCGGTGAGTGGCTCGGCGCCCCAGGCGGGCCGACCGTGTTGATTTACGGTCACTATGACGTGCAGCCGGTTGATCCGCTCGAGCTGTGGGAGAGCCCACCGTTCCAAGCGCAAGTGCGCGATGGGAAAATTTACGGCCGTGGTGCCGTCGATGACAAGGGCCAAGTGCTGATGCACTTCGCCGCTATCGAAGCGCACATGCGAACGCGCGGACGACTGCCGATCAACGTCAAGGTTGTCATCGAAGGTGAAGAGGAGATCGGTTCGCCGAACTTCGATGCCGCGCTCGAACGCTATCGCGATTTGATTCGAGCCGATGTTGCGGTCATCAGCGATACCGCCGTGTTTGCCGAAGACGTGCCGTCGCTGACAACCAGTGTACGCGGCCTCGTGCATTGGGAAATCACCGTGCACGGCCCGACCGACGATGCGCACTCGGGTTACTACGGTGGAATCCTGGCAAATCCAATCGAAGCACTGGCGCGCATCATCGCCGCGCTCAAAGATGAAGAGGGACGTGTCAGCGTACCGGGCTTTTACGATGGCGTCCCGGAGCTGCGCGAGGAAGAGCGCGCGGAGCTGGCGCGTCTGCCCTACGACGCGAAACGTGAAGCCGCACAACTCGGGGTGCCCGAGCTGGTAGGTGAAGCCGGCCGCTCCGTGCTCGAGCGCAATTGGTTTCGACCGACGCTCGAATGCAACGGCATCTACGGCGGATACCAGGGACCGGGTGCAAAGACGATCATTCCGTCGTTTGCACGTGCGAAGATTTCGGCGCGTTTGGTCGGGACGCAAGACCCCAAGCACGTGCGCGAGTTGGTGACCGAGGCGATCAAAGCGCGCGCACCGCGGGGCGTGCGCGTCGAGGTAGAATCGGGAGGCGAAGTGCCGGCGGTTGTGATTTCGCGCGATCATCCGGCGGCGAAGGCCGCGCTCTCCGCCATGCGAGCGGGGTTTGGCGGCGACCCCGTCTTCATCGGCACGGGTGGATCGATTGGACCGGTCGCGAGCTTCGATCGGGTCTTGAAGATTCCACAGGTGATGATCGGGGTCGGATTGCCCGACGACCACATTCATGCGCCCAACGAAAAGTTCAATCTCAAGCAGTTCTTCGGCGGAATTCTCACGATGACCGCGTTGTATGACGAGTTAGCAACGATCGCTACATGATCGGCCTACTGTTCGCGGCGATTCCACCCGTCCCGACTCCGCCACCATCGATCTTTACGCCGACGCCGGCACCGATCTCCGAGCGCGCGGCGCTCGAGAACGGTCTCGGCGACGCCGCGGCGCGGGCAAAGGCACTTGGTGGAATCCTGGGTGTGACCATCGTCGACGTGACGACCGGCGCAACCTCGGGAACGAACGGTGACGCAAACTTACCGATGGCGGGCGTGCAGCATCTCCCTATCGCATTGCTGGTCTATCGCGCGATCGACGCCGGGCATCTCGCCATGACGCGCGACGTGCACGGGTTGCTCTCGCGCATGCTCAACAACGACGACGACAGCGCGGCCGACACGCTGCTCGATCAACTCGGCGGCAGCGAAGCCGCGAACGCGCAGTTGCGTACGATCGGCTATCAGGCTATCTTTCTAGTGCCCAATGATTCCGGCTATGCGACACCCACCGCGCTTGCGGGACTTCTTGGCGACATCGTGCAGGGGAAATTACTAACCGCCGGTTCGACAAAAGCCTTGATGACCGAGCTAAGCGGCGTGAGCGCCGCTCGCGCACGGTTGCGCGCCGGCTTTGCCGCGAATGTCACCTTGGCGCATGTCGCCGGCACGTTGTCCGGCGGTGACAGTACGAATATCGCAACCAACGATGCGGGCGTGGCCAACGTGAACGGCCGTACCATTATCGTCGTCGTTATGCTTGCGGGCGCGCACGGCAGCGACGCGAGTCGCGACGCGATCATCGCTTCGGTCGCACAACTCGCGGCGCGTAGCACCAATCCCTAGTGCAGGTCACTAACCGATGAGCAAACTCCGTCTCGGCGTCGACGTCGGAGGGACGTTCACCGACGTTGTCGCCATCGACGCAGCGAGCGGCGCCCTCGTCGCACGGGTCAAGGTGCCGACCACTCACGACGCTCCCGACGGTGTTGCAACCGGCATTGTCAACGGTATCGAGCGCATTCTGATCGAGAGCGCGGTTGCGCCGGACGACGTAGCGTTCATCGCGCACTCGACGACGCAGGCCACCAACGCCTTACTCGAGGGCGACGTCGCGCGCGTCGGCGTGGTTGGATTGGTTCCACCCGCAGGATGGCTCGCGCGCGCGCAGATACGCTTTCGCCCGGTTGCGCTGGCTCCGGGCATTGCATTTGCGCCGCGCACACGGTTCGTTCGTACCGGCGATCAAGCTGCGCTCGAACGCGCGCTGGCCGATCTGCAGGGCGAAGGCGTCGAAGCAGTTGCGATCAGCGAACCATTCGGCGTCGACCGCCCGGCGGCGGAACGCAACGCGGTCGAGGCCGCGCGGCTGCGCGGTATGCATGCAACCAGTGGACACGACGTGACGTCGATGTACGGGCTGCGAGCGCGCACGCGAACCGCCGCGCTCAATGCAGCGATCCTACCGAAGATGGTGCGCACCGCACAGATGACGCGCGACGCCGTCGAACGCGCCGCGATTGCAGCGCCGCTTATGATCATGCGCAGCGACGGCGGCGTGATGGACGTACGCGAAGTCTTTACGCGCCCGATCCTCACCATGCTTTCGGGCCCCGCAGCGGGAGTTGCGGGTGCGTTACTCTACGAGAACGTAACCGACGGAATTTTTCTCGAGGTCGGTGGCACGAGTGTAGACTGCTGCGTGATCCGCGGCGGCCGCCCGCAGATACGTTCGGCGCGCATCGGCGGTCATCGCACGATGTTACACACGATTGATTCGCGGACGCTCGGCATCGCGGGCGGGAGCATCGCGCGCATCGACGCGCGGAGCATCGTAGACGTCGGGCCGCGCTCCGCGCACATTGCGGGCGTGCGTTACGCAGCGTTTTGCGATTCCGCCGACTTCGAGGGCGCGCGCGTCGAGCGCTTTGCGCCGTCGGAGCGCGATCGCTCCGACTATCTGCGCTTCGTGCTGCGCGACGGAAGCTACGCGACGGTGACACCGACCTGCGCGAGTAACTTGCTTGGCTACGTACCCGCGGATGCGTTTGCGCATGGGAACGCGGTTGCCGCGCGTGCCGCCTTCGCACTGCTGGCGAACGAGTTAGGCGGCAATGCCGAATCGCACGCGCGTCGCTTGCTGGAACTCGCCGCGGCAAAGGTCCGCCCGACGATCGATGCTTTGATCGCGGAGTACGAACTCGAACGCGCAAATGTTGTGTTGGTCGGCGGCGGCGGCGCAGCGGCGGCGCTGGTCCCGTTTGTTGCCGAGCACGGTGGTTTCGAACATCGTATCGCGCGCGACGCCGAAGTAATATCGCCGATCGGCGTGGCGCTGGCGCTGGTGCGCGACATGGTGGAGCGGACGATCGTCGATCCGCAGCCCGAAGATATCGTGCGCATTCGCCGTGAGGCGGCCGAGCGCGTCATTGCGGCGGGAGCGGCCCCGGATCGCGTCGAGGTTTCGATCGAGATCGACGCGCAGCACAATCGGGTGCGCGCGATCGCATCCGGCGCGACGGCAATGGTCGATGCGGCGGCGCCGCTTACCTTGCGCGTCGAGCGCGCAGACGGCAACGTTCGCGTCATCGACGAGCGCGACGTCGTGCGCCTTGTCCTCAAGAACGCTCTTGCAAAGACCACCACGGTCGCGGCGCTCGACGGTGCACTAGCGTGCGCGATCGAAAATGCCACGCGCTTCGGCGACGTTGGCCGCGCGCTTCCGGATATCTACCTCGTGCACCGGGGACATATCGCCGATCTGCGTGGGATGGTCAGCGCGGAGCAGGCACGCGCGCTCGCAGAAGAAGAAATCGCCGGGTGTGACCCCGGCGAATCTGTTGCGATACTTACGGTTTCGCGCGCAGCTTAGCTTATCGGTGGCGGCAAGATCGCCGTCGTAGCTTCCTCTTTGCCGACCGTGCTGTGCGAACGGCTGTAGGTAAAGTACACGATCAAACCAACGATCATCCAAACAAGGAACGCAAATATCGGCAGCGGGAAGCCGAGGATGTATTTTACGTCGATTTCAAGACCGAGGCCCTTTGCCAGCAGCGGCGACCAGACCGGTGCGAGAAACAGGAGGCCTGAGAGAATCACGGAGATCACCGGAATGAGAAGCGGTCCTCCAGGGACTTGGTAACCGCTCGTTGAGGGATAGCGCTTGCGCAAGATCGGCAGCGAGATCGAGACGAGAACGAATGCGAAGAGCGTGCCGGTATTCGTCAGCTCGCCCAGGATGCTGATCGGAGTCAACGACCCAGCTAGCGCGATAAGAAGAGTGAAGATGATCGTCGTAATCGATGGCGTCCGAAATATCGGATGAACCTTGGAGAAGAATGCGGGCAACAGACCGTCGCGCGACATCGCGAAAAAGACGCGCGTCTGCCCGAACATCATAACTAGCAACACGGTCGTGAGCCCGGCTATCGCGCCAAGAGCGATAATCGCTCCTGCCCACGGCATGCCGATTTGATCGATGGCATACGCTACCGGTTGCGGTACGTTGAGATGGTTGTACGGAACAAGCCCTGTCAGGATCGCTGCGACGATAATGTACAGTACGGTACAGACGGCAAGGCTTCCGATGATGCCGATTGGCATGTCGCGCTTCGGATTGACCGATTCTTCGGCTGCGGTCGATACTGCATCGAAGCCAATGTAGGCGAAGAAGACGAAGAACGCGCCGAAGAACGTTCCGCCGAGCGTGTATGGAAAATAGGGCGACCAGTTTGCGGAATTCACATGGCCGACACCGATCGCGATAAAGAACAGGACGACACAGACCTTGATCGCCACGATGACGTTGTTGACAATCGCCGATTCGCGCGTTCCACGATAGAGCAAAACTCCGATGAGACAGATGATACCAAATGCCGGCACATTCATGATTCCGTGCATCGGCTCGCCCATGGGTCCTGTGTCCCACGGATTGTGCATCAGCGAGAGTGGGATCTGAAACCCCGTAATGTTCTTCACGACGGTGTAGAAGTATCCAGACCAGCCGACGCTGACCGTGGCGGCGCCAAGCGCGTACTCGAGCACGAGGTCCCAACCGATGATCCAGGCGATGAACTCGCCGAGCGAGGCATACGCAAACGTGTATGCGCTACCGGCGATCGGGATGCGGCTTGCTACTTCCGAATAACAGAGCGCGGCAAAAGCGCTCACAAATCCCGCGATGATGAACGAGACCGTCAAGGACGGCCCGGTGTATTTGGCCGCAGCGACGCCGGTAAGGACGAAGATGCCGGTGCCAATGATCGCGCCGATTCCCATGGCAATCAGCGAAACGGGCCCGAGCGTCTTCTTAAGGCTGTGGCTCTGGTCTTTGGTCTCGGCAAGGAGCCGCTCGAGCGGCTTCACACGTTGTAGCAGCATTAAGGCAGCGGAATACTTGTCGTAACGGGCGTACCCCTGCGTGGTGAGTATTGCAGGGGCGTACGACGTGCTCGTTATCGGCGGCGGCAATGCCGGATGCGCGGCAGCTCTAGCCGCGGCCCGCCACGGCGCTCGGACGTTGCTCGTGGAACGCTATGGCTTCTTGGGCGGAACGGCCACGGCAGCGATGGTCGGCCCGTGGATGAGCTTTCATTCGGGAACGCAGCGCATCGTTGGCGGTATCGCACAGGAGATCGTCGAGCGCTTGATGCGGCGCGGGGCATCGCCCGGCCACATCGTCGATTCGTCGGATTACGTTCCGACGATCACGCCGTTCGATCCCGAGATTCACAAAGCGCTGCTCTTTGAAATGATGGATGAAGCCGGGGTCGAGCTTTTGCTCCACGCCTGGTTCTTGGGCGCGCACGTCGAAGGCGAACGCGTCGTAGGCGCGAGCGTCGCAACTGTCGGCGGTGGGCGCAGCTATCGCGGCCGCGTCGTTATCGACACGACTGCCGACGCGTATGTCGCCGCATCTGCCGGCGTGCCGACACAAAAGGGAGATGAGCGCGGTCGCGTGCAACCGGCGAGCCTGATGTTTCGCATGAGTCACGTCGATCTTGCCAAAACGGCGACCTACGTGCGAATGCATGCCGACCAAATGCGCACCTCACTCAAGGCGCACGAACGCACCGCGCATGCCCTCACCGCGGTTGCCGGGCTTTACGAATTGTGGGAGCAAGCGCAGGCCGACGGTCTGGTCGACATTCCGCGCGAACTCGTCTCGTTCTTCATCTCGCCGTATCCGGACGAGGTGACGGTCAATATGACGCGCGTCACCAACGTCGATCCGCTCGACCCGGTCGACCTGACGCGCGCCGAAGTCGAAGCGCGCAAGCAAGTGATGCAGCTCGCGCAGTTCTTTCGCGAACGCGTACCGGGATTTGAGAATGCGCGCATCGCTGCGACCGGCACGCAGGTCGGCATTCGCGAATCGCGGCGTATCGAAGGCCGCTATACGTTAACTGCCGATGACGTCTTGCAAGCGCGCACGTTTCCGGACGCAATTGCGCGCAGCGCATATCCGATCGACATTCACAATCCGTCGGGTAGCGGCACGACGACGCACTGGCCGCCGCCCGGTTCAAGCTATGAGATTCCCTATCGTTGCCTCGTGCCGATCAATCGCGAGCAACTGCTCGTAGCGGGCCGCTGCATCTCGACGACGCACGAAGCGCTTGCGTCGACGCGGCTGACGCCCACCGTAATGACGCTCGGGCAAGCTGCGGGCACGGCGGCGGCGCTTGCTAACGACCGTGGCGAGCTGGTGGGCGAGATCGACACCGATCTCTTGCGCTCCACGCTCATGGCCGACGGTGTCGATTTGCGGAGAGCGCCGTGAACGCGCTCGAGATGGCGCACGCGTACGGTGTGGCGATTGAATATAGCGATCTCGGTGATTGGGGGCGCGCCGAGCTGCGCTCGGAGTACGATCCGCACGGTCCGGTGATTCGGATCAACGGGCGCGTGGTCGCGCAACTCGATGCGATGCTGCGCGACGAGTTTATCGCGCATTGCATCTTCCACGAACTCTATCACCATCGCGAAGCAATCGGCGAAGTGCGCCTTCAACGTAGCCGCCGGGCGCGCGAAGCCGCCGCCGACGCGTATGCACGCGCGATGTTGGCAGTGCAATAATGCTTTACGCCGGCATCGACGGAGGACAGACGGCGAGCATGGCCGTTATCGGCAACGAAACGCGCGTGCTCGCACGCGGAGGCGCCGGTGCTGCCGACGAGATCGGGGTAACGACCGATTCGACGCGGATGCGCAACGCGCTCGAAGGTGCGCTCGCGAGCGCCCTTGCCGCCGCGGGCCTTCCGCCGGAGACGCAGTTCGATGCGATTGTGGCGGGTGTCTCGGGATACGAGGGCCGGATCTACGGCCAAGCACCTCGCATGCCGACGCAAACCTTCATCTTATTGCACGATGCACCCATCGCGCATGCCGGCGCCTTCCGCAGCGAGCCCGGCGTCGTCGTCATCGCCGGCACCGGGTCGGTTGCCTACGCGGTCGCACGCGACGGGCAGACGCGGACGAGCGGTGGTTGGGGTTACCTCTTCGGCGATGAAGGCAGTGCGTTTTGGATCGCGCGCACGTTTCTTGCGCGTGCAACCGAAAACGCAACGCTGGTCCGTCCGCTCCTCGAATATTTCGATGTGGCGAGTTTGCGCATACTGGTGCGCGCATTTTACAGCGGCGAGATCGGCCGGGATCGATTCGCCTCCTTCGCCGCGGTTGCGCTGACCTCGGACGAAATGGCGGATGCCACCGCTCGCGAACTTGCAAGGCTCGCAGCATCGGCCGTGCTCGAGCGTCCGTGCGAAATCGCATTCGTCGGTGGACTCTTCGGCAATGCCGGTTTAAAGCAGCGCGTGTACGCGCAAACGCGCGCGCTGTTGCCCGACTGTGCGATCGTGGAACCGTCGACCGATCCGGCCGAGGGCGCGCTGATCTTGGCGAGGCGCGCGTGAACGCGCTCGAAGCATTGCGTGGCGGTCTCATCGTGTCAGTTCAAGCCCGGAGCGGTTCTGCGATCGACGAGCCATCGGTGCTCGCGGCGATGGCTGCGGCGGCGCAGGCAAACGGTGCGCTCGGCGTGCGCATGCAGGGGCTCGCCAATCTTCGTGCCGCGCGCGCACGGCTTAACGTTCCGATAATCGGACTGATCAAACGCGACTATCCGGGATTTGCGCCGTACATCACACCGAGCGTTGCCGACGCACGCGAGGTCGCAGCTTGCAACGTCGAAATCGTCGCCTTCGATGCGACCGCGCGCGTGCGGCCCGACGGTTCGAGCGTCGAAGCGGTCGTTGCGGCAATCCATGATGCGGGTGCCCGAGCGATGGCCGACTGCGCGACGGCAGGCGACGCGTTGGCCGCGATGGCGGCGGGAAGTGATATCCTCGCGACCACACTTTGCGGGTATACTGATGAAACGAGAGGGGTGGCCTTGCCGGCGCTCGCCTTGATTCGGGAGTTGGCCGAACTCGACGCCTTCATCGTCTGCGAGGGCGGTATCCGCCAACCCGACCAAGTTACCGCCGCGTTCGTGGCCGGCGCAGACGCCGTGGTTGTGGGAACCGCGATCACTAATATCGACTGGCTGGTCGGGGAGTTCGCCGCTCGTGCGCCTAAAGGGCGCGAGGAACGCAGCTAAAGGTCGATGACCGGCAAGGGTGCCGATGCGTATAGTGAATGGTAGACTCGCGAGGTTAGGGAGAGAGATCCTTGGTTGAGAATCCTCCAGCGTCCGTAACGCTCGGTCGCGGCTTTTGGACTGTTACTGCGGTGCTGGCGATTTTGTCGGCGCTCGGTATCTATTTTTGGGCGACCACACCTATTGAAGTGGTCATGCCGATCGTCGGGGCACAACCCGGCGAGCAGGTCGACGAACTCTTACGTTTTATGGCGGCATCGGGCACCGCGCTGTTCTTGTTTGTCGGCGGCTATCTGGTTTATTTTTCGATCGCCTTTCGAGTGAAAGCGGGCGACGGTCCCGATGCAATCGGTGCGCAGGTCCACGACAACCGCACACTCGAGCTGTGGTGGACCCTGATACCGACCCTGTTCGTGATTCTGCTTTCGGTTCTGAGCATTCGTATTTGGGCGCAGATTCAGCTCGCACAACCGGCCAATGGGCTCGTCGTCGAATCGCTCGGTCATCAGTGGTACTTCACCTTCCGCTATCCGCAGGTCAACGGCGAAGTCACCGGCGAGATGCATCTTCCGATCAACGTACCGGTGGTGCTCAATACAACGTCGTCGGACGTGATTCACTCGTTTTGGGTTCCCGCGTTCCGGCTCAAGGCCGACATGATCCCGGGTCTGATCAACACGATTCGCTTCACGCCGACGGTGATCGGTCGCTATCCAATCATCTGCACGGAATTCTGCGGCACGGATCACGGGCTGATGAACGCCGACGTCCCGGGCGAAGGCGGGAAGCCCAACCCCGGCGCCGAGTACGTAGTCGTCGAGTCGCAGGCCGATTTCCAGAAGTGGTATCACAAGACGCAGCTTGCCAACGCACACGAAAGCAACGCGTTGCCGAGCACGAGCGGTACGATTGCGCTGACCGGTGGTGACGTCAAAGCCGGGCAAGCGCTCTTTGCGCAAAAATGTAGCGCTTGTCATGCGCTCGGCCCGTTCTCGCAGAAGATCGTCGGTCCGGGGCTCAAGAACGTATTGCACGATCCAAGCCATCCGAAACTCGTCAACGGCGATCCGGCGACGCCGGCCAACGCCGCGAAGATTCTCCAACAAGGCTTTACCGGTCCGCTGGGCGTGATGCCCAACGCGACCTCCAACGGCCTTTCCGATAAGAACATCGCGGATCTAGTCGCATTCCTAGATTCGATGAAGTAACCGGGAGCACACCACAACATGTCAGCGACAGCAGAACACGTAGGCGGTATCGCCGGCCATATCCATCCGGAGCCACAAGGATTCGTTCGGCGGTATGTCTTCTCGCTCGATCACAAGATCATCGGGATTCAATACTTGATCACCGGCTTCGTGTTCTTGATGCTTGCGGGCATGCTCGCCGAAGTCATTCGCACGCAGTTACTGCACGCAAACGGTGGATTCGTCAGCTCGGACGTCTATAACGAAGTCTATTCGGTCCACGGTTCGGCGATGGTGTGGCTGGTCATGATTCCGCTGATCACCGGCGGGTTCGGCAACGTGATCATGCCGCTGCAAATCGGCGCGCGCGACGTTGCGTTTCCGTGGCTGAACATGTTGAGCTTCTGGATCTTCCCGGTTGCCGGACTGATGCTGTTCAGCTCGTTCTTGATGGGCGCGCCGGTCGCAGGGTGGACCGAGTATCCGCCGATGTCGCTGCAAGCGGGTCCGGGCACCTCGATGTGGGCTGCCGCGATCTTCCTCGTCGGTGTCAGCTCGACGTTGACCGGCATCAACTTCGTCGTCACGATGTACCAAATGCGCGCTCCGGGCATGACGTTCACGCGCATGCCGCTGTTCTGCTGGGCGCAGCTCGCCACCGCGCCGCTGCTGATGATCGCGACGACGGCGCTTGCTGCCGCACTCGCCGCGCTCTTCATCGAGCGCCAATTCGGCGTGCCGTTCTACGATCCGACTAAAGGTGGCAGCCCGGTCATGTGGCAGCACATGTTCTGGTTCTACTCGCACCCGGCTGTCTATATCATGGTGCTGCCCGTCTTCGGAATGATCTCCGAAATTCTCCCGACCTTCGCGCGCAAGCCGATCTTCGGCTACAAGATGATCGCGTTCTCGTCGATGGCGATCGCACTTGCCGGCTTCATGGTCTGGGCGCACCACATGTTCACCTCGGGACTCGCGCCATTTTTGCAGCTGCCGTTCATGCTGCTCACCTTCGCGATCGCAATCCCAACCGGCGTAAAGATCTTCTCGTGGACTGCGACCCTGTGGGGCGGCAAGATTCACTTCACAACTTCGATGCTCTTTGCGGTCGGTTTCGTCGGGCTGTTTACGCTCGGCGGGATCACCGGCATCTTCCTCGCAGCGGTGCCGTTCGATCTGCACGTACACGGTACGTACTTCGTGGTCGCGCACTTCCACTACGTGCTCGTCGGCGGCTCGCTGATGGGCGTCTTCGCCGGGACGTACTTCTACTTCCCGAAGATGAGCGGCCGCATGATGAACGAGACGCTCGGCAAGTGGCACTTCTGGCTCTTCCTGCTCGGCTTCAACGGCACGTTCTTACCGCAACACTGGCTCGGGATGCTCGGTATGCCGCGTCGCGTGCCCGAGTACGATCCGCAGTTCACGTTCTGGAACGACTTCTCATCGATCTCGTCATACGTTATGACGTTCGCGATTCTGCTGTTCTTTGTGAACGTGCTCTACAGCATTCGCAACGGCAAGAAGGCGGGTCCGAATCCGTGGGGCGCACGCACACTCGAATGGCAGATCCCTTCGCCGCCGCACTACTACAACTTCAAGAACATCCCGACCGTCTATGGTCTGCCGTACGACTTCGGACATCCGCTGCCGTATCGCGGGCTCGAAGAAGAATTGACCGACACACCCGTTCACGTGGGAGCGCACTAAATGGCGGTTGCTTCACTTCCGCATGGCGGGGCTGCCGATCACGGCGGTGCAGATCAGCTCTATATCGAGACGCGTGCGCTGCGTCTTCAGGGCTTTCTGCTCTTCCTTATCTCGGACTGCATCCTGTTCTCGTCGTTCATCTTTGCGTATCTCTACATGCGCAACAGCGGACAAGGCTGGCCGCCACCGGGCATTCAACACCTCGACGTGGCCTTCGCCTCCCTGAACTCGGTCATATTGTTCGGGTCCGGTGCGACGATGCACTACGCGCTCGAAAACTGGAAGCACGACAACTTCAATCGCTACGCGCTCTTCATGCTGGCGACGATCGTGCTGGGCGCGTGCTTTCTCGGCGGTCAGGCGTATGAATACAACCACCTGATCTTTGATGAAAAGGTCACCTGGGCTGGCAGCGGCATCTTCGGCGCCTCGTTCTTCACCTTGACCGGCATGCACGGTTTCCACGTCTCGGTCGGCGTGCTGTACTTGATCATCCTGTTCTTACAATCGATCCACGGCGTCTATACGAAGGACAAGTTCTTCGGCCTTACCGCAGGCACGCTGTACTGGCACTTCGTCGACGTCATCTGGGTCGTGCTCTTCTCAATCTTCTATCTCATCTAAAGGCGCGCACATGCATTTAGACGCAGCTACCATCGAACGCACGATCGCCATCATCGGCGGCATCATTGTCGGGATTGTTTCGGCGAAAGCGCTCTACGATGACTGGAAGACACCGGGTATCGAGAATCACGTGTTCAAGATCATGCTTGGCCTGTTGTGCCTGGGCGCGGTGATCGCGATCCTGGCCGGCGCGGGCGTACTCGGTAACTTCGCGAAGGCGGCATAACGATGGTCGAAGATCAGGATACGATCGACTTCAGTCACGTCCCGCAGTCGCAAGGACTGAACACTGTAACAAAGGTCATTCTCGTGATCGGCGTGCTGATGATCTTCGCGATCGGCGGCTTTTCGGCGTTCCTGTCGGGCTACCAGCACGTCTGGCCGGCTAGTCATTCGTTGCGCATTGATTTAGGTAAAATGCCCCAGTGACGGCTCGGCAGAAGTAAACGTACGAACCCGAACGGGTTAGCCGAAGCCGCGAGGAGCCTGACATTAACTGTCCGAGACGCGAGGCGTTAAGTGAGGACCGTGCGTTTACTTCTGCGCAGCTGTACTGACTAATCGTCCGGGTGCGGGCCCTTGCGGGGCGCAATCCCAATTGCCAGTAGCGGCAATTCGTCTGGGAGCAGACCGGTGTTGAGGCCGTCGATCTTATGGATTCCCGCATACGCCGAAAATTCAAGCATCGCGGCGATCGTCGCGTCTTCGAGCGTTCGTCTGCCGAAATATTCCCACTCGCACGCGACGGTGCGATCTTCGAACAGCGCTGCGACGTAGCCCTGGCCGTCTTCGCCGGAGCGTGCATCGGGTGGCCGGTAGCGTACGAAGCCGTCGACCTTGTAAATTGGCTTGTAGGTCTGCAGATAGGCGATGAACGGCGCGATCAGCACCGCGACGAAGTAGCCGGCAAAGGCGATAGCGCCGATCCAAAAGATCCACGCAATCTTATAGAGATCGTGTTCGGTTGCGACGTGCTGCGAGCGATAGACGATGCCCCATGCCAGCAACGCCATGAAGATCGTGCCTAAGAACGGCTCGATTGCAATCGACAAGCGCCCGGTGAGTCCGCGCCAAACGACACGCCGCTCCGCCTCGGTCCAGCGCCGGCTCGCAAGCTGGCGCGTCCGCTCGTCAAAGAGCCGGGATTTCATACTGGGGTGCCGCGCGATCGACAATGCCACGCAACGCCGTCTTTATTGGAAGCGTGCCGATCGTGCGTCCGCCGCCGGATGTTAGACGGCTTGCGATAAACGAGTCGCTTACATAGTTCGGCGCCTGCTCGAGCAACAAACTTGCCTGCCAGAGCAGCGCCATGCGTTCAACCAGCGATCGGGCGCGCCACTCGACGTCTTCATCGGCGAGATCGTCGCGCAGTTTGCGTGCGGCCACAGCGATACGTGGATCGCGCAGCGCCGGCGTAAGCTCCTCGTATAACGCTTCCACCGCTGCGGGCTGCTTTTGCAAGATGCGCAGCACGTCGAGCGCATTGATATTCCCGCTGCCCTCCCAAATCGAATTGAGCGGGGCTTCGCGATAGAGGCGCGGCATGATCGATTCTTCGACGTAGCCGTTGCCGCCGAGGCATTCGAGTGCCTCGCCGACGACCGCCGGTGCGCGTTTGCAGACGTAGAATTTGCCGACCGCGGTGCCGATACGGCGCAACGCAGCTGCGTGTGCGCTGTAGGGTGCATCGTCGACGGCCTGCGCCAATCGGACGAACAGCGCGGTAGCCGCTTCCGACTCGAGCGCGAGATCGGCCAACACGTTTTGCATCAATACGTGATCGATCAACGCGGCGCCAAAAGTACGGCGATAGGTCGCATGATGGATCGCTTGGGCGAGCGCCGCCCGCAACAGCGCCGCCGAACCGATGATGCAATCCAGGCGGGTCGCGTTGACCATGTTAACGATCGTTTGAATGCCGTGCCCGCTTTCGCCGACGAGCCAGCCGTGCGTACCGTGGAACTCCACCTCGCTCGACGCGTTGCTGCGGTTACCGAGTTTGTCTTTGAGCCGCTGGATCGCAAACGGATTACGCGAGCCGTCGGGCAGCACGCGCGGCACCAGAAAGCACGACAGTCCCGGCTCAGTCTGCGCCAAGACGAGAAACGCGTCGCTCATCGGCGCCGAGCAGAACCATTTGTGCCCCTCGAGGATGTGCTCGCCGTCGGCCCCGGTGCGCTGCGCGCGGGTTTGATTGCTGCGCACGTCGCTGCCGCCTTGTCGTTCGGTCATCCCCATGCCGACGATCGCGGCCTCTTTTTCCGCCACCGGCACGAGACGCGGATCGTAGCAACGTGCGGCAAGTTTGTCGATCCATTGCGGCGCGAGCACCGGGGCCTGTTCGAGCGCGGGTACCGCCGCATACGTCATCGAGATCGGACAGAGATGGCCGCCTTCGACCTGCGACCACACGAAGAACTTCGCGGCGCGGCGCAGGTGCGCGTTCGGTTGTGTATCGACCCACGGCGTAGCATGGAGTCCGCTTGTTACCGCAACGCACATCAGCGCGTGATATGCCGGATGGAAATGCACTTCGTCGATGCGCTCGCCAAAACGGTCGTGGGTGCGCAGTTCGGGCGTATTGCGATTGGCATCGAAGCCAAGCTCGATCGTGCCAGGGTCGCCGGCCAGCGCGCCGAGTTGCGACATTTCTGTCTCGTCGATTCCCGGCGCCGTACGGTCGAGCGCGTCGCGCAGTGCGCGATCGGAGGTGTAGAGGTTGTAGTCTTGGAGGGGCGGCGGCTGATTGTTTGTCACAGCCACGTCAGTGTCGTCTCTCGTAGGTTCGATGCATAAAGTCGCGAGCGCCGAAATGCAGCGGCGAGACGCGAGGAGGGAGCATAGCAATGGCTCTGTGACCGACGAGCAACGAAGTCGATGCATTTTCGCCGCCGCGACCTGAAAGGCCGACGCATTTGCCGCATGGATGCATCGTCGCTCTTCGCTCGCAAAGCGCTGCTTTTGTCGCTCATCGCTCCTCGCCTCCTGTAGGCAAATGGCCGGCTTTATGCATCATACCTACGAGGTACGACACTCACCCTTCGTGCGAATAGACCTCTGTCGCCTGCGGGCGCAGCTCTCGTTTGCGCGAGTCGAGCGTGGCGGCGATTGCTAGCGCCGCTAGGGCAACGCCGCAGAAGCACAGATAGGCGTCGCGGTATCCGTGCAATTCGTTCGCGGCGAGGCCGATGACGCCACCGGCAAGTGAGCTCCCCAGAATTTGCCCGACGATCAACGCCTGACTGAGCAGTCCAACAGCGGTAGCGCGATGCGCTTGCTCGACTTCGCTCGTGATGATGTAGCGCGTCGGTGCGCCGAGCAGCGCTCCGAATCCGGCGCCGGCAACGATCATCGCTGCAATGGTTAGCGGCAACGATTGAAAGCCGACCGCGAAGATGCCGAGTCCGACTTCGGTCAATAGCGCACCGCTAAGCAGCACGTTGCGGCTGCCGAGCCGATCGAGCGCGCGGCCCGCGAGCGGAATCACCAACACAAACATGAAGGCACCGAGCGCTGCGATCGCTCCGGCGAGCGCGTACGAAAGATTTTGCGCACCGACGAGCACCGTTGGAATGAAGAAGAGCGAGCCCTCGAGCACGCCGATCAGCACTTCTAACGTATAGGTCTTGGCCAGTTGCGGTCGCGTGAGCAAGTGCGGCGGCACGATCGGATATTCTGCGTTTCGCTCCCACCACACGAAGCCGGCGAGCGCCACAACACCGAGCAGCGCGCTGATCGCGCGCGCCGTGGTCAGCCCGTCCATCAGCAGCAACAGTCCGGCGCAGAGCAGCGTCAGCCCGAGGCCATCGAGGGGACCGCGCACCCGCGGCGCAGCGCGCGGCAGATTGCGGTACGCAAGGTAGAGCACTATCGCGGCGATTGGAAGATTCAGTACGAAGATCCAACGCCAGGATACATAGTGCGTCACGATACCGCCGAAAAGCGGACCGACGATCGCGGCCAGTCCCCACATCGCCGCGATTGCACCGAGCGCACTGCCGCGGCGTTGCGGTTCAACGACGTCGCCGATCGCAGCGGTCGCGACCGGAAAGACGCCACCCGCGCCAAGCGCCTGCAGCGCGCGTGCAAAGAGCAGCACGCCGTAGTTCGGGGCAATCATTGCGACGATGCTGCCGAGCGCGAAGAGCCCGATGCAGCTCATGTAGACGACCCGGCGACCGTAGCGATCGGCGAGCGTGCTTGCGATAGCAATCGAGGCAACCGTCACGAGCAGATAGAGCGTAAAGACCCAAGCAAGGTCACCGGTCGGAACGGTAAACTCGCGGGCGATCGCCGGGAGCGCTGGTGAAAGCACGCCGAGATCGAGCGCACCGGCAAATACCCCCAGCGCCAGGGTCAGAAGAAGCGCAGCGTTCTTACGCAATGATTCTGTCGATCACCATGACCAGGCACATCAGCGCCAGGTAGAGCAACGAGAACTTGAACGTGCGCCGCGCCCAGAACGTGCCGGAATCTTTCCACGTGCGAATCGTGTCGTAAAGAAAAATTCCACCGAGTACCGCGGCCGCCCCGGTATAGATCGCGCCCATCACGTGCAGCGGATAAAGCGCAAGCGATGCAACTACGAGGAGAATCGTGTAGTAGATGATCTCGCGTTTGGTGCGTTCTTCACCGGCCACATTGGGCATCATCGGAACGTGCGCTTTGTCGTAGTCGGTCTCGGTCATCAGCGCGAGCGACCAGAAATGTGGCGGCGTCCACAGAAAGATCAGCGCAAAGAGGCCGAGTGCCGGTCCACCGATCTGATTCGTTACTGCGGCCCAACCCACAAGCGGCGGCACTGCGCCGGCCGCTCCGCCGATGACGATGTTAAGCGCCGTTCGGCGCTTGAGCCACATCGTGTAGACGCCGACGTAAAAGACGTTACCCGAGAGGGAGAGCCACGCGGCGAGCGGATTCACCAGGAAAAAGAGTAGCGCAAACGCCGTTATGCCCAGGGTCACTGCGAAAATCGTCGCGGCAACCGGAGTGATGCGGCCTTGCGGAATCGGCCGTTGCATCGTGCGCGACATCACGCGGTCGATATCGGCGTCGAAGACACAGTTGAGCGCCCCGGCCGATCCGGCGGCGAGCGCGCCGCCAAACAGCGTCCAAAACGTTAGCGCGAGTGGCGGAACGCCGCGCGCGGCCATCACCATCGCAGCCGCCGTCGTAATCAACAGCAGGACGATAATGCGGGGTTTGGTCAGCTCGTAGTAGTCGGCGATCGCCTTCACGATGCGCTGCTCGTATCGTAGGCCGGTTCGCGCAGATCGAGCACGGCGAAGAGCGTGGCAACGACGAACGCGAGAAAGACGAGCGCGGCGTTGAACGCGTGGGCCTCACGCAGGTCCATTGGAAGGCGCAATGCGACGTTGAGCAAGCCGAGTACGATTTGCACGAAGACCAATCCTAAACCGGCGCTGACCGCGACGCGTACGCGCATCGAGGCCGGACGCATCCAAGCGAAGGCGAAGCTGCCGACGGCGCATAGCAATGTGGCGGTGGCGATGAAGCGATGCAACATCTGCGCGTATTGCCCTTGCGAATACACGACGACATTGCCGGCGCATTCCGGAATCGAGAGGCAGGCAAGTCCGGCGCCGCTCGAGCTGACGTACGCACCGACGCACATCGTGACAAAGGTGACGAGCGCCGTTCCGGCCAGGATCCCCGTCAGGGTGATCTCGGAGCGTCGCGCGAGAGCGGGTGCACGCGCTTCCTCCGGCGTTGAGGCGAACAGCATCATCGCACACAGCGAGGCGATGAAGGCCATCGCCGTGCCCCAGTGCAGCACGACCGACATCGGGCTGTTCGAGAGATGCACCGTCGCTGCGCCAAGGATGCACTGCACGACGAAGAGCGCACCGACGACGCCGAGTGTCGGCGTGATGAACGGTGCTCGATCGCGCTGACGCCATGCTACAACCATTACGGCGATGACGAGCGGCGCGACGCAAAACGCAAAGAGCCGGTGGCTCCATTCCCAGACGGTCCCATCCGCCATCGAGGGAATCAACATGCCGTGGCAGAGCGGCCAATCGGGGCAAGTCATGCCGGCGCCGTTGATACGTGTCCAACTGCCGAGCATCACCGTGCCAAGCGCAACGATCACCGAAGCGGCCGAAAGGCGTCGCAGGATCTTCATGAAGACCTCAAGCGTACGGCGAGTTACGCTATCGAACCTATCGCAATGGTCGGGAGCCGCGCGAAGGGCCGCCCTTGCCTAGCATTTATCGGCGGCGGCTTCGATGCGGGGGACCGCCGTCAGTTCGTCATGCCGCACGGCGGGAAGCCGCGTGACGAAGTCCTGGGATGCCGCGCGGGCCAACGTGACATCGTCGGTCAACGATTCGGTCCCGGCGAGCGGCGTGTCGTAGGGCGTCCACACCGGTGAGCTGCCGTTGATCGGGTGGGCGCCGGGGACGTCTTCGAGGAATTGCCTTCGCGGCATATCGGGGTCGCGGGTCGTGTCATCGTCGCTCGCCATCATGTCCGAGGCGTAGAGATAATTGACCAACCCGTCGAGGTCGCGCTGCATCAGGTGCTGCCGATAGAGTGCGCCGCCCAGGGCATCGGCTGCATCCTTGAGCGCGGCTTTTTCATCGGGGTCGGTTGCCTTGTTGGCAAGGTCGCGAAGCTCGTTGACCTCACGCTCGCCTGCTCGATATTGCTTGTAGATTGTATCCGAGAGCGTATTGAGGCGATGGATCTCCGAGGTGCGATCGAGTGACGAGCCGGCCAAGTCGGGCGAGCGCAGGGTAAGAATGGTCGTGCCGAGGCTCGCGTCGTTGGCCAGCGCCGAACTAATCGCCGCGTTGGTGTGCGCCGCGAAGGCGCCACAAAGCGGCGACGACTTGACCGTAATGATCGTTTGCAATAGCGGTGTGGGTGACGGACTAGGCGCGCTCGCCGTGGTTGCCGCCACCGCCGCCAGCACGAAGGCCAGCATGACTTATTCTACAACGCCTACCGAGAGAATGTGGTGACAGAAGGAATGTCTGGCCCGCGAACGCGCGAAAGGCAGGAGCCGTGAAGCGCTGGTTGGCCCTCGTGGCACTGTTGCTCCTGACCGGTTGCCGCGAAGTGCGTGTCCAAACGCTCGCCGGCGGCACGACCACCGAGCCCGGGGGGAATCAGATCGTTGTTGTTCGCGACCCGAGTGCGCTTGCGCACTTGGGTATCAAAGCTCCCGTGCGCTTCAAGGGCGAGTTTGGAGTTGTGTTGCTGATGGGGCCGCACACGCGCAGCGGCTACCGCCAAGTGATCGAATCGATTCGAGCCAACGACGAACGCGTACGTGTCGTTGCGTTCGAGCAGCCGCCCGCCGATGGTGGTGAACCGTCAAGCGACTACCGCACGTACACACTGTGGATCGTGCCGAATTCGGTCTATCGCAGTGGCATTCACGTCGATGTTGTAACGCCGAGCGGCGACGAGATCACGCAAACGGTGTTGCCATAGAAACCATCAACGCACTCGTCGAGCGACTCGGACCCGTTATCGTGCCCGACGGCGATCCGCGCGAAGCCGAAGGCACGCTCAATCCTGCGGGCGCGCGCACACGCGACGGAAAGTTATTGATCTATCCGCGAGACGTTGCAAAAGGCAACATCTCACGCGTCGGCCGCGTGCGCGTGGACTATCAGAACGGCGCATTTAGCGTCGCGCGCGATGGTTTTGCGCTCGAGCCGACAGCGCCGTACGAGCAGCGGCCTTCTCCGGGCTATGGTTGTGAGGATCCGCGCACGACCTTTGTTCCCGTGCTCGACCGCTATGTGATGGCGTACACGGCGTTTGGGCCGGCTGGACCGCGCATCGCGCTTGCGCTTTCGCAGGACGGGTACACTTGGGAGCGCCTTGGATTGATGCGCTTCGAGCAACCCGGCATGGTCGACGGTGACGACAAAGATGCAGCGTTCTTTCCCGAGCCGGTGCTCTCACCGCGCGGCGTCAAATCGCTCGCCCTCTATCATCGCCCGATGTTGCATCTCTCCGCCGTCGACGGACGTGCTGCCATTCCGCTGATCCAGCGCTTGCCGTACGAAGATCGCGAATCGATTCGTATCGCGTACGTGCCGCTCGAGGGGGCGCTGCGCGATCCGAAAGCGTTGCTCGATGTAGGCGAAAGCGTGATCGTGCTTTCGCCCGACGATCAGTGGGGGTCGATCAAGGTCGGCGCTGGGACCCCGCCCGTGCGCATCAAGGAAGGTTGGTTCTCGCTCTATCACGGCGTCGATCTGCTCGACAACAGTGGCGCGAGACCAAAGTTTCGTTATAGCGCCGGTATTGTGATCCACGATCTCGAGCGCCCGGATCGCATCATCTACCGCTCGCCGCAGCCGGTGCTCGCGCCCGAAACCGACCTCGAGCGCAAAGGTATCGTTGACAACGTGGTCTTTCCGACGGCGATCGACGAGCGCAGCGATCTGGGGCCGCGCATTTTCGACGTGTACTACGGCATGGCAGACTACGCGGTCGGTGCGGCACGCATCACGTTGCAATAATCATGCTGCGATACTATGCAATAGCAACGGTGATCGTACTGACGATTGCGGTGTTCGTGACGATGCGCGCGCATCTCGCCCTCCCGGGACACGTCAACTTTTGGAAAGCGACGGCGCCTCCGCCGCGTGCGGATAGCGTCACCGGAAATGCGCCATGGGCGCTCTCGGCGCTCCCCGATTGCTTCACGCAGCGCTCGGAGACCAGCGGTGCCGCATCCTATGTGAGGGCGCGTCTTCCGGCTGGGGCGCAACCCGTGCGGGCCGGCGCGCGTCTGAGATACGGGCCGTGCACGATTTTGGTCAGCGACGACGAATTGCTGGTGGAGCGGGGTTCGGACCGTCTGCGCGTGCCGCCCCACACGACCCTTTATACGATAGACGGAACGCTTGCGCTCTTACGCACGAGCGGATCGACTACGGACCTGCGCATCTACGACATCACGGACCACTCATGAGTATCACCGACGAAGTTCGCCGGCGACGCACGTTCGCCATCATCTCGCACCCTGATGCGGGAAAGACCACGCTCACCGAAAAGCTGTTGCTTTACGGCGGTGCGATTCACGTTGCGGGCCAGGTCTCGGCACGCAAGCGTCAGCGCGCGGCAACGAGCGATTGGATGGACCTCGAGCGCGAACGCGGCATCTCGATCACTTCGACCGTGCTACAGTTTCCGTACGACGGCTATACGGTTAATTTGCTGGACACACCGGGTCACCAGGATTTCGGTGAGGATACGTATCGCACGCTGCTTGCGGCCGATGCCGCGGTCATGCTGATCGATGCGGCCAAAGGCGTCGAACCGCAAACCAAAAAGCTCTTCGCGATCTGCCGCGACCGTAAGATTCCGCTCTTTACCTTCATCAATAAGATGGATCGTCCAAGCCGCGACCCGCTTGAATTGCTCGACGAACTCGAGAGCGTGCTTGGCATCGGGACGTATCCGATGAATTGGCCGCTGGGCAGCGGCGAGACGTTCCGCGGTGTGTACGATCGGCAATCGCGCGAACTCTATCTCTTCGAGCGCAGCGCGCACGGCGCAACCAAAGCGGCGGTGCAAACGGCCGACGCGCGCGATCCCAAGGTGCGCGAATTGGTAGATGAGGTGACGTTTGCGTCGTTTGTCGACGGGTTAGATCTGCTCGAAGGAGCCGGCGAAACGTTCGATCGCGAGGCGATGCTGCGCGGCGAGACCACGCCGGTGTTCTTCGGCTCGGCGGTAACGAACTTCGGCGTACAGCTCTTTCTCGATGCGTTTATTGCAATGAGCCCGCCACCTGTGGGCCGCGGTGTGGTCGATCCGAACGACGAGCACTTCACCGGGTTCGTCTTCAAGATACAGGCCAACATGGATCCGCGCCATCGCGACCGCATCGCCTTCGTCCGCGTATGTTCGGGCAAGTTCGAGCGCGATATGACCGTACGAAACGAGCGTACCGGCAAGGACGTGCGCCTCGCGCGCGCGATGAAGCTCTTTGCCGACGAGCGCGAATCGCTCGAGGCCGCGTACGCCGGCGACGTAGTTGGCTTGGCCAATCCCGGCGTCTTCGCCATCGGCGATACGCTTTACGAGGGCGCGCCGGTCGTCTTTCCGCCGATCCCCGCGTTTGCCCCGGAACATTTCGCGTCAGTCCGTAGTATCGATACGGCGAGCTACAAATCGTTCGGTAAGGGCATCGCGCAATTGCGCGAGGAGGGAGCCGTGCAGATCTTCTACCCGTGGGGCTCGACGCGTACTGAGCCGATCGTCGGCGTGGTCGGCGAGCTGCAATTCGAGGTCGCAAAGTATCGTCTCGAATCGGAATACGGCGTGAAGACTCACTTCTCGAACCTGCCGCTTACGCTCGCGCTACGGGTCGGTGGTGATCCTGAGTCAGCGGCGCGCGCGCAACTGCCGACCAACGCCAAGCTCGTAGAAGACTGGGAAGGACAGCCGATCGCGCTATTCGAGAGCGAATGGAGCGTGCGGCTCGCGCAGGAGTGGAATCCGGCGTTGACATTTCTTCCATACGTGACTCAGGAGGTCGTATCGACGTGAAAATCTCTTACGCTGTGTTGCTCGCGATGTCCGCGGCGCTGCTCCTTTCCGGATGCTCGTTTGAAAACAAGTACGAGCGCGAGGCCGACAAAATCACTCGCGCGGTGATGAACAATGACTTGACCCCGGTAAAAAATGATATCGCGCCAAGCGTCAACATCTCACGCGTGAGGGTTGCTGAGTACGCCGACGAACTCAGTGCGCAAGGCAAGCTCGAATCGGTCAAGGAGACGACGCCATGTCAGGCGGGGCCCGGTTACCACTGTTTCACGGTAAAATTCGAGAAGCGCACGTATCTCGAAGATCTCGCGATGGACGATCAGGGTAAGGTTACGGCGTGGAATTTCAAGCCGGCTAATGCCGTCACTTAGCTTTAACGACGTCGTAGAGGCGGCCGACCGCATTCGCGGCGTTGCCCACCACACGCCGACGATGACGTCGGCGACGTTTAACGAACGCACCGGTGCACAGCTGTTCTTCAAATGTGAGAACTTGCAGCGCATGGGTGCGTTCAAGTTTCGCGGCGCCTACAATCGCCTCGCGCAACTTTCGGAGCGCGAACGCCGGGGCGGCGTCGTCGCGTACTCGAGCGGCAATCACGCGCAGGGCGTCGCGCTCGCAGCGCAACTGCTCGGCATTCCGGCGACGATCGTGATGCCGCGCGATGCGCCGGAGAGCAAGCTCGCCGCGACGCGCGGCTACGGGGCCGAGGTGGTCCTTTACGAGCGTTCGGAAGAGAATCGCGCGGTGATCGCACAGGCTCTGGCAAAGGAGCGCGGCGCAACGATCGTGCCGCCGTACGACGACGAACGCATCGCTGCCGGCGCGGGCACGACGGCGCTCGAACTGTTGCACGATGCAGGCCCGCTCGATGTGATTGTGACGCCGCTCGGCGGCGGCGGACTGCTCGCCGGATGCGCTATCGCGGCGCATGGGCTCGATGCCGACATCGAGATCTGGGGCGTCGAGCCGCTGGCCGGCAACGACGTGCAACAGTCTTTGGCGCGCGGCGAACGCGTAACGATCGACGTGCCCACGACGATCGCCGACGGGTTGCAAACGCAGTCGCCCGGTGAGGTGACGTTTCCGATCATCAAAGCGCATGTTGCCGGTATCGCAACCGTGAGCGACGACGAATTAGTCGAGGCGATGCGCTTGCTCTTCGAGCGCATGAAGCTCGTGGTCGAACCGAGCGGTGCAGCGGCGTTTGCGGCCGTGCTTAACGAACGCATGCCCATACGCGGAAAGCGCGTCGGCATTGTGATATCGGGCGGCAATGTGGACGCCGCCCGATATGCATCACTGCTTGCCTAGTTACATCGCGCTGGCTGGCGCCGTGATATTCCCGCACGACACGTAGGTCGCGATGTCGGTGCCGCTCTTGTGCACGTTGATTGCGTAGGTAGCCTTGAGGAGATCGGCGAGCGAAACGCCCTTTACCGTCGAAACGGCCACGCCGTTGGTCGTGGAGGTCAGCGGATATTCCGGCGCTTTGTTGATGTGTCCGCAGTTGCCGACGTGAATGTGCGTCGGTTGCGGGACGTCTTTGGGCGCGCCGTCGAGCTTGACCTCAACGCGGGTGCCGTCGGCGACTTGCGTGAGGGTCGCGGTTCCGTTCTCACCGCTGTCATTCTGGGCCACCATTTTTATTGTGATGGTGGTCGGGGTCGCGGCGGACGCGGTTGCCGCGAGCACGCCCGCGAGTGCCGTGCCGAGGATGGCGAGCTTAATGTTTTTCATGAATGCGAGACTCCTTATTTACGAAATCGGATTCTGCGTATTTGCGGCGCCTAGTGCCGCGAGTGCCTGCCCACGTGCCGCGCAATAGGCCTCCGTCGTGCCTTGCGGTACCGGCGCATCGGCGCCGTCGATGAGATCGATGAGGAAACCTAGGCCCCCGTTTATGCGGCTCAAGGCGGCGGCATCCTTTGCATCCTTGCGCGCCAGGTCGCGCGTACGGGCATCATAGGTCTGATCGAGCAACGTTGCAACATCGTGCGCCATTGCATACTGCCGCTCGAGCGTTTGCTGCGCTACCTGCACGCGTGGATCCATAAAGATGCGTAGCGGTTGCGAACGCACGACACCGTCAACGTCGAGTTTCACCACGTACCGCCCGGGAACAACGAGCGCGCCCTGCGGCACGCGGGGCGTGTCTTCATCATTTGCGGAAATCGGCAGATCGACCGACACCGACTCCGGCGACGGTTCGCGCAGATCCCACACGAATCGGTGCATGCCCGCATCGGTCGAGGGTCGTACGAACGGCTGCTCCCAATACGTCGGCTTGTCGAATTCCACCGGGCGTGGAGCGGGATCGTCGCTGGAATAGCGGCGCATCAGCGTGCCATGCTCGTCGAAGACGGAAATCGCGACGTGCGCCGCAGATGCGGGTAACGCGTAGTAGAAGAGCGCGCCGTCGGGCGGGTTCGTGCCGTGTGGCTCCTCCGGAGGCAACGGCGTATCGGTATTGACGTTGCGCCGAACGCGATAGGCGGTGATCGGTGCAAAGAGATGCGGACCGTTCCACGCGCTCGTGTGCGCGAGTTCGCGCAGTGGTTCGATGTCGTCGAGGATCCAAAAGCCACGTCCATGCGTCGCGACGACGAGGTCGTTGCCGTGCACGTTGAGATCGCGCATCGAAGTATGCGGAAGGTTCAGTTGCAGCGACTGCCAGTGTCCGCCGTCGTCGAACGAAACCGAAACGGTGCCCTCGCCTCCCGCGTAAAGCAGCCCCGCGATCGTTGGATCCGCACGCACCGCGTTCACCGGCTCGTCGCTCGGCAGGCCGTTTGTTATTTTCGTCCAGTGTGCACCACCGTCGTGCGTACGATACACCCACGGATGAAGATCGTCGAGGCGGAATCGGTTCACCGCGATATACGCCGTGTTGTCGTCGAAGCGTGAGGCGTCGATGATTGAGATCTTGCTCCAGGCGCTAAGCTCGGGCGGTGTGATGTTGCGCCAATGTGCGCCGCCGTCACGTGTGATCCACATCAAGCCGTCGTCGGTCCCGGCCCAAATCGTACCGGGATGACGATACGATGGCGCGAGCGCATAGACGACCCCGCGGTGCGCGCCTTTTTGCGGGTCGCTCGATTCGAAGGCGCTGATAACGCTGGGGATCGCGGGATGTGCGCGGGTGAGGTCAGGGCTGATCGTGTGCCACGATTGGCCGCCGTTACGCGTCGCGTACACGCGATTCGCGCCAAAGTACATCAGCGACTGGTCGAAGTGGTCGAAGGCTATCGGCTCGGTGCGCACGACGCGGTAGCCTTTGCCGCGCAGCGGATTGGGCGATACGTCTTGCTGTTGTCCCGTGCTCTCGGCGAATTTGTCGACCTTTCCGCCGTAGAACACGCCGGGGTGCAGCGGGTCGGGAACGACATAGCCGTACTCTTCTGCGCCGGCCGTTTCCCAATCGCGTTCGGTGATTTCACCCCAGTCGCCGCGGCTGAGCACGCACGCCGAGCCAGACTCTTGCTGGCCGCCGCACACGCGATAAGGAAACCGGTTATCCGTATTCACGTGATACATCTGCGCCGTCGGCTGGTTGTACCACGAACTCCATGTCGCGCCGTGATCGACCGAGATCGTCGCGCCTTGATCGCTCACGAGTCCGATGATGTCGGGATTGTCCGGGTTGATCCAAACGTTCTGATAGTCGTCGCCGCCCGGCGCGCCTTTGATCGCGGCAAAATGTTTGCCGCCGTCGGTGGAGCGATAGGTCGAGGTGTTCGTAAGGTACAGCGTCTGTGGATCCTTCGGATCGACCGCGATTGCGACGAGATCGTCGCCGCGTTCGCCAATCGTGTTCTGATCGTCGCTCGTCGCGGCGAAATTCGCGCCGCCATCATTGCTGCGGAACACGGTACCGCCGGTGCCGCCATACCCGTCGACGTAGGCGTACACGACCTGCGTGTTCGAAGGTGCGATCGCGATCTCGGCGCGTCCCATTGCCGCCGGAAGTCCCATTAGCAAGCGCGTCCAATGATCGCCGCCGTCGGTCGATTTGAAGATCCCGCTGCCCGGTTGTTCGAACGATCCCCCGACCTCCCACGGCGCTTGTCGCGCCGCCCACAACGTCGCGTACAAAATCTGCGGATTGGATGGATCGATGCGTACGTTGTAGGCGCCGGTGTTGTCGTCGCGATAGAGCACGCGCGTGAACGTTGCGCCGCCATCGGTAGAACGATAAACGCCGCGTTCGGGATTGGGACCGTACGGATGTCCGAGCACGGCAACAAACAGCCGGTTCGGATCGCTGGGATCCACGGCGATCTGCGGAATTTGCTGTCCGTCGTTCAACCCGAGGTGCTTCCACGAGTTGCCGGCATCGGTGGATTTGTAGATGCCGTTGCCGACCGAGAGATCGGGGCGTTGTAACCCTTCACCGCTGCCAGCGTAGATCACGCTTGGATCGCTCGGTGCGACGGCAAGCGAGCCGATCGAACCGGTCGGCTGATCGTCGAAGATCGGTCGCCACGTACGACCGGCATCGTCGGTGCGCCAAATGCCACCGTTGACCGCAGCGATGTAAAAGCGATTCGGTGCGCTCGGTACGCCTGCAATCGCCTTGGTGCGCCCACCGCGCAGCGGCCCGATGGACCTCCATTGCATACCGGCATACTGCGAATCGGAAATCCCAAGTAACATTAGCGCCGCGCACAGCGCGACGGCGCGGCGGATCAGTAACGACGTCATGACGCTACCTACCGTCGCACAAGTGCGGTTACCTGCGCTTGCGCCTGCGGGGGTTCGGTTTGAATGCGGCACCGATCTTCAGGGCGCCGCGGTGCGAAAGGTCTTCGTCAACGTCGTCGCAACCGATCGGCGTAAAATCCGCACAATCGTGCGGACGCGCCGAATAGATGCCGCAGTAGTGCTTGCCGCTTTTGCTCCCCATCAGGAAGACGCATCGGTCGGCGAGATCGTCGGTAACCTTACGCACCCATCCCACATGGAAGCCGTCGGCAGTCGGACGCTTTTCAATGTACTCGTCCATAACTTGCGTGTACGTCATGCCGAGATGCTTCGCAATACGCTCGACGTCAGCGCGGCTTACGAACGGCTCGTAGCCGGAACAGCACTGCGCGCAGCCCGGTGGACACGTAATGTTCTCGGGAAGATCTTTGAGATGCTTGCGCGCGAGGTCGATGACTTTGCCGATCGCTCGAACGAATTCGGGGTCATCATTATATTTGTAGACCCACTCGCGTTTGGTGATCTCGTTTGCGTTGTAGAAGCGCGTGGTCTTCTCGTCGTACGTGATCGTAATGTGCTCTTCGGTGATTTCGATCTCGTTGACGTGCTCCATCGGTCGCGCGTCGAGCAGCTCGGGGTGCGTGGGCTGGCCGGTGCGTTTGGTAAAGTCGCGCAGGGTGATGAGGTCGATCGTTTCCATGATTCGAGCGAAGTTCGCTACACATTGCGGGTGCGGCCTGGTGGTTTGGAGTACTTTATCCGCCCGGTTCCAGCGTTTTATGCGGGGGATGATTACTTGCGCACAGCAGTCGGTGTCGATCTTGGCGGCTCGCACGTTACCGCCGCCGTCGTCGGTGAAGATGGCACGATCCATCGCCAGTACGAGGTCGATTTAGAAGACCTCTCCTTTAATGCCGTCAACGCCGTGCTCGTTCGACACGATCGGGCAAGCCCTGAACGACCCGGATGCCAAAGAGGTCGTCGGCATCGGCGTCGGCTCGCCCGGCAACATCGAGCCGCGCTCGGGTGCCGTCTTGTACAGCCCCAACTTCAAATGGACGAATGCGCCGCTCGGCGAGACCCTGCGCGCGCACTTCGACATGCCGGTCTTCGTCGGCAACGACGCGCGCTGCGCGACGCTCGGAGAGTACACCTACGGGATGGGACGGGGCACGCGCAACTTCGTGCTGCTGACCTTGGGCACCGGAATCGGCGGCGGGATCGTTGCCGATGGTGACCTGATTCTCGGCAACCGGTTCGGCGCGGGAGAAGTTGGCCACCATCAGATTCGTCCGAGCGACGGCTTCGTCTGCAGCTGTGGAAAGATCGGCTGCTTTGAGGCACAGGCGTCAGGAACCGGCCTGATCCGTCATGCTTTTGCGGTCGCGCCGTCGTTTCCACGCAGCACCTTGCTCGACATGGACCGCGACAAGCTCGGTTCGAAAGAAGATTCGTAAGGCGGCGCAGGCCGGCGACTGGCATGCGCTGGCCGCGTGGAAGAACTTCACCGCCGATCTTGCGATCGGGCTTGCGAATGTCATCGCCTTCGTCAACCCCGAGGTGATTGCGCTCGGCGGCGGCGTTTCGAGCGCTGCGGACTTCATGCTCGACGCAGTGCGCGGACGCGTCGACGAGCTGACCACGATGGTGCCACGCGGCACCACGCGGATCGTTGTCGCGCAACTTGGCAACGACGCAGGTCAAGTGGGCGCCGCGACGATGGCGTTTCGCGGCGGACTCACGACGCTCGGTTCGTAACATCGCACCGTGAAAGCGCTGGTAACGGGCGCCTCGGGTGGCTTGGGACTCGAGTTTGCCAAGCTGCTCGCGGCCGATGGAGCGGACCTCGTGCTCGTCGCGCGCTCGGGCGATAAGCTCGCGGTCATCGCCGGCGAGCTCCGCGCGCAATACGCAGTCAACGTCGCGACGATCGCGCAAGATCTCGGCGTGCCGGATGCCGCCGCGCGTCTGCACGAGCGCGTACCGTCCTGTGACATCCTGATCAACAACGCGGGCTTTGCGAGCAACGGGCGTTTCGAAGCGATCCCCGCCGAACGTACGCGCGAAGAAGTGCTGCTCGACGTCGTAACGCTTACCGAGTTGTGCCGCCTGTATCTCCCGGCGATGCGCGAACGCGGCGCGGGACGGATTCTCAATGTTGCTTCGACCGCGGCGTTCTTGCCGGGGCCGTTCGCGGCGGTGTACTACGCGGCGAAAGCCTACGTGCTCTCGTTCTCGCAAGCGATCGCTGAGGAATCGCGCGGAAGCGGCGTTACCGTAACCTGCCTCGCGCCTGGCGCAACGGCGACGGGCTTCGCGGATCGCGCCGATATGAAGCAGACGTTGCTCTTCAAAATGCCGATGGCGGATGCGGCATCGGTTGCGCGAGCCGGCTATCGTGCGATGCTCGCGGGTAAAGACCTCGAGATTCCCGGTCTCTCCAATAAATTGTTGGCATTGCTCGTACGCATCACACCGCGCCGCGTGCTGCTGTGGATGTCGCGCAAGCTCATCGAACAAACGTAGGCTACATCTCGTTGCCACGCCACGCGACCGTCCAATTTTTTGGATACAAACTAGCGCAGATAGGCTAGTTTTCGCTGGTATAACGCATACAACACGTGGCGGGTGCAAAAGATACCCCTTACCGGCAAAGCTCGCCTATTGTATTCGCCAGCAATTTACCAGTAGATTTATCAGCATCGCGCGACATTGCCCGCGCGCGTTTTGCTGCTTTTATTTGGTAGGAGGCTTATGCATATATCACACAGGGTACTGGCTGGGTGTGTTGTCCTTGTGATGTCGCTCACCGCCTGCGGTGGTGGCTCATCGTCCATCCCAGGTGCCGGCGCAAGTAACGCGCTGCCCTCACAGAATCAATCGGCTCCGTCCGCGCCATTGATCTCCGTACCGCAAACGAGCGGATCGCTCGCCGTTACCGATATCGGGCGGCGTCCAGCGAATTCACCAGTGAGGATTACGCTCACGCTGCGTTACAACAATCAAGCGCAGTTGGATCAATACGTTGCGGCGCAGAGCGGGCCGAACGGCGCGCATCAATTCCTTACCCCCGCGCAGTTCAACAGCATGTACGCGCCGACGGCGCAACAAGAGCAAGCCGTTGTAAACTCGCTGCAAGCTGCGGGCTTCACGGTTACGCATCGTTACTCCAATCGAACGGTTGTCGATGCGACTGCACCGAACTCGGTTGTCGAGAGTTTCTTCTCGACCCAAATCCACAGTGTACAACAGGGCAAATATGGCCAACGGTATGCGAACGTCAAGCCGGGCACGGTGCCGTCATCGATTGCACCATACGTGCTCACGGCCTCGCTCAGCAACCTCGTCATTGCCCAAACGCAGGTCGAGCAAGACGGCGGCGTGATTCGTAATCCGCAAAACATCGACGTGACGATGTCGAAGCCGGGTGGCGCGGGCAATCCGAGTGAAGCCCCTGCGGCGATGCGCATTGCGGCAAGCGGCTGCACTGGGCAATTGCTGCTCAATCCGGGCTTCGAATCGGGTGACGTCAGTTGGAGCGATCCCAACGGCGACATCACCGACTATTCGCCCTACGCGTATCAGGGCAACTGGTTTGCGTGGATCGACGGCTACTCGTCACCGGTAACCGATCCGGGCGTTTCGCAGACCGTCGCGATTCCCGCCGGCTGCACCGCGACGCTCAGCTACTATCTCTTCGTCGGTACGAACGAAAGCAAGACGACGGTAAAAGACACGTTTTATGTGACCGTCAACGGTACGACCGTACAAACGTTCAACAACACGACGAACACCGGCGGCGGCTACGTCAAAGAGAGCGTCAACCTCTCGTCCTATGCCGGATCGAACGCAACGATCAACTTCTACGGCGTGCAAACCGGCACGCGCGTCACGAACTTCTTCGTTGATTCGACATCGCTCGCGCTGAGCGGTGGCACCAGCACGCCGACGCCGTCACCGACGGCAACGCCGACAACGGCTCCGACGGCGACGCCGACCACGGCGCCGACGGCAACACCGACGACCCATCCGACAACCTCGCCGACCTCCTCGCCGACGACCACGCCGACGAGCACGCCGGGCAGCGGTTGTAACGGCGCGGCTGCCGACAACGGAGCGCTCTCGAACTCGGACGGGACGCTTGCGACGGGCGTCGCGAAGCCGTTTGATTACCCGGTGCAGCATGGCTGCAACGGCGCGGGCTACACCGCGGCGGTCATCATCGACGATCCGGTCAACACCAGCTACGTCGCGAGCTATCTCTCGGCGTCGGGTGTTACGCAAACCGGTACGATCACCAACGAAGCCGTCGACGGCGGTGGTAGCGGTGACGATCCGGAGACCGATCTTGACGTCCAAACGATCTCGGGTCTTGCGCCGGGCGCGAACATCATCGTGTACGACATGGGTTCGCTCGCGGATCAAAACATCGAAGATGCGTACAACCAAGCCCTCAGCGACGGGAAGGCCAGCGCAGTAAACTCCTCGTTCGGTGGTTGTGAATCGAGCGATCCATCGTTCGAAAGCGCAACCAACTCGATCGCGGAACAGGGCGCAGCCGAAGGCGTCGAGTTCTCGGCGTCGGCGGGCGACACCGGATCCGACGAGTGCGGCAACGACAATACCAAGGGCGTCAGCGCACCCGCCGGTGACCCGTACTTCACGTCGATTGGCGGCGTGAACTTCACCTATAGCAGCGCCGGTGTGCTGCAGACCGTAACAGCCGGTGAGGCTTCGTGCAGCGGCGGCGTTAGCAACAAGTGTTACGGTGGCGGCGGCGTCTCGACGACCGTTGCAATGCCGAGCTGGCAGAGCGGCATCGCGGGAATGATCACCACCGGCCGTAACCAGCCGGACATCTCGCTCCCCTTCGATCCGGTCGCCGTGTATACGGGTGGCGCGTTCGCGTCGTATCTCGGCACGTCGTGGTCCTCGCCTGCATCGGTGGCGTTATTCATCGAAGCCGACGAGCTCCACGGAACCAAACTCGGCTGGCTCAACCAAACGCTGTACAGCCTGTTTTCATCGACCGGCTACAGCACGTACTACACGCCGTGTACCTCGGGCAACAATATTGCGTACTCGTGCAGTGCGACGCAATACAATCAGGCCGCAGGTATCGGAACGCCTAAAGGCTGGGCACTGGCGAACGCACTTTAGCGCATCGCTATTCTCGGCGTAGCACAGAGCCCCGCAGCGTTGCTGCGGGGCTCTTCTTGTGATAAGCGCACCTAGCACGGGAGCAAAATTTGCACAAACTAGTGCAAATGGGCTAGCCGAGCTGATGGCTGTTGCAGAAAATACCCTTGGATTTCCAAGCTAGCCTGTTGTCTTTCTCGGCATTTACCAAGTAGATTTATCAGCATCACGCGACATTGTCCGCGCGCATTTTGCTTTTATTGTGGTAGGAGGCTTATGCATATTTCGCACAGGGTACTGGCTGGGTGTGTAGTCCTTGTGATGTCGCTCACCGCTTGCGGTGGCGGCTCATCTTCTCTCCCGGGAGCCGGCGCGAACACCGCGCCGTTGTCACAAAATCAAGCTTCGAACGCGGCGCTGATTTCGGTTCCTCAAACGAGCGGAGCGCTCGCGTTTACGGATGTCGGTCGCCGGCCGACTAATTCGGCGGTATCCATCACGCTCACCCTGCGCTACAACAATCAAGCGCAGCTCGATGCATTCGTTGCCGCGCAGAGCGGTCCGAATGGCGGACATCAGTTCCTGTCCCCCGCGCAGTTCAACAGTATGTACGCACCGACGGCGCAACAAGAACAAGCCGTTGTCAACGCGCTGCAAACTGCCGGATTCACGGTAACGCATCGCTACTCGAACCGCACGGTCGTCGATGCGACCGCGCCAAGTTCGGTCGTCGAGAGCTACTTCACGACCGAGATGCACAGCGTGCAACAGGGTAAGTACGGTCAGCGCTACGCGAACGTCAAACCGGCAACGGTACCGTCGTCGATAGCGTCGTACGTGCGCACCGCGTCGCTTAGCAACCTCGTGATCGCGGAAACGCAGATACAACAGGACGACGGCGGTGACGCTCGGCACCGGACGCCGACGCCGAAACCATCGGCGACGCCTTCGCCGACACCAACGCCGACGCACTCGCCGACTCCGACGCCGTCGGCGTCGCCGACGACGTCACCAACCGCGTCACCCACGAGCTCGCCGGGCACCGCGTGCAACGGCGCTGCAGTGGACAGCGGTCCTCTTACGAACTCGAGCGGAACGCTCGCAACCGGCGTTGCCAAGCCGTTTGACTTCCCAGTGCAGCATGGCTGCAACGGCGCAGGCTACACTGCGGCGGTCATCATCGACGATCCGGTCAACACGAGCTACGTGGCAACGTATCTCACCGCGGCGGGCGTCAAGCAAACCGGTACCATCACCAACGAAGCCGTCAACGGTGGCGGCAGCGGTGACGATCCCGAGACCGACCTCGACGTGCAAACGATCTCCGGTCTTGCTCCGGGCGCGAACATCATCGTCTACGATATGGGTTCGCTCACGGATCAAAACATCGAGGACGCCTACAACCAGGTGCTGAGCGACGGCAAGGCCAGCGCCGTGAACTCCTCGTTCGGCGGTTGCGAATCGAGCGATCCGTCGTTCGAGAGTGCAACCAACTCGATCGCGGAACAAGGCGCAGCCGAAGGCGTCGAATTCTCGGCGTCGTCGGGCGACACGGGCTCCGACGAGTGCGGCAACGACAATACCAAGGGCGTTAGCGCACCCGCTGGCGATCCGTACTTCACGTCGATTGGCGGCGTCAACTTCACCGAAAGCAGCAGCACAGGCGCGCTCGAAACGGTGACGGCCGGTGATGCGTCGTGCAACGGCGGTGTCAAGGATGTCTGCTACGGCGGGGGCGGCGTCTCCACGACGGTTGCACTTCCGAGCTGGCAGAGCGGGATCGCCGGGATGCTTACCACGGGTCGCAACCAACCCGACATCTCGCTACCCTTTGATTACGTAGCGGTATACACCGGCGGAGCGTGGGCCGAATACCTCGGCACGTCGTGGTCGTCACCGGCATCGGTGGCGTTGTTCATCGAAGCCGACGAACTCCACGGCACCAAACTCGGCTGGCTCAACCAAACGCTGTACAGCCTGTTCTCGTCAACCGGCTACAGCACGTACTACACGCCGTGCACCTCCGGTAACAATATTGCGTACACGTGCAACGCGTCGCAATATAACCAAGCCGCAGGTATCGGCACGCCTAAGGGATTCGCCTTGGCAAACGCTCTTTAGCACATCGCTCTAGAGCATAGAAATGGGCTGGCAGAAATGCCAGCCCATTTTGTTTTGCGTAACGAGCGGTTGCGAACAAATCGTAGGCGCTTGGTGAACGAAGTGACTACAGACGTTGCCGCCACAGCGAGCGCACGCGCAGGCATATCGTCTTGCGCGGGATCGTCCCCGTATCTGCGATCTGTCCGATCAGCGCGGCGATGCGGCGCGAACTGCGTACCGGCGCGACCAGTTCTTGATTGCGACGGATCTCATCGAGTCGATGTGGCGTCGATCATCGAGCGAACGGCGCGCACCACTTCGCCGGCGCCATGAATTGCGACCGCGCCAAGACCGTTGTGGCGCACGAACTCGACGTTGCCGCGTTCTTGGCCCGGCACGTAATCGTAGACGACGACGGGAAGTTGCGCCGCATTGGCTTCTGCGAGCGAACCCGGGACCGGCTTTGGTTACGAGCAGATCGACGGCGCGGAAATATTCGGGGATTTTGTTCGTGAAGCCGAGCACGGTCATCGGCGTCGGCAACGAGCGTGACATCTCGTCGAGCTTCTCGCGCAGCGGTTCGTTGCGTCCGCAAACCACCAGCAAGTGAATCGGCAAGCGCGCCTTCGCGAGCGCCAGCGTCGTCGGGAGGAGCTTGCCGCCGCCTTCGCCGCCCGCCATCAACATCACGATGAGCTGGTCGTTCGGAAGGCCGAGCCGCGTGCGCAATTCTCCTTTGGTTCCGGTGACGTCGTCGAACTGCGGGATGGATCGGTTGCCCGAGCAAGCGCAGACGGCTGGGCGAGATGCCGCGCGAAAGTGCGCGTTCGTAGACTTCGCGCGCCGGCACTACCACCGCGTCGGCGTCGGGCATCAGCCACGACTCGTGGACTTTGCCGAGGTCGGTGATCACGGTGACGATCGGAACGTGTTGCATGCCGGCGTCGGCGCGTGCGCGCAGCGCGGCGTGGTTGAGCAGCGGGTGGACCGAGACGATGACGTCGGGCTTGTAGCTGAGGAAGAGGTCGCGCAGGCGTTCGCGGTAGAGCGGCTCGCAGAAACGCACCAGCGCGCGGTAGCGGCGGCGGCCGTTGGTCGCGTAGTAGAGCGCGCCGTAGACCGGCGGGGCATAGCGCAGCGCCATGCTGTAGCCCAGACCAAGTTGGGTGAGCGGGAACGCGCAGTGGGCGGCGACGTCTTCGATGCGGTGCTCGAATGCAAACGGCTCTTTGATTTCGTCCAGGGCTGCGGTGATCGCGTTTGCCGCGCTTCGATGGCCGCCGCCGGTGTCCGAAATCAGGAAGAGGGCCCGTTTGGTCATTCAGTCTCCGCTATCGTCTAGGCGCGCACCGGAGCCCGTTTCGAACGCCGCAGCGCAGCGTTGCGCGTGCGGCGGGAGGTCGGGGCGAGTTTGGCCAGCAGAAATCGAGCCGGTGCGTCATAGAAGCGAAAGATGTCGCCAAACTCGATATCGGGGTTTCGGTGGTGGCCGTCGTGGTCCTCGGGGAGGACGATCTGCAGCGGCCGGGCGACCGCCAGCAACCACCCTGGGGTCTTCCAACCAAGCTCGGTGGTGTGGCGCCACCAGACGTGGAGTTGCCCCAGGACCAGGCCAAGCAGCGCACCAGGCCAGGAGAGCTGCCAAACGAACGCGGCGACGATCAGATAGGGCACGGCTCCGAGGAATCCGTCGAGCAACACCTCGCCGTTGGTCGAGAGCACGGCGTGATCCCAGTAGGAGCGGCGGCGGTCATGATGGGTGCGCAGGTGCAACGTCAACCAGAGATGTTGCGGAACGTGATAGAAGAACGTCGACGCAAAATCTCCCACTACGAGTACTATCAGCATTGCGAGTGCAAGTGCCATGTGTGCGCTTCCTTCGTCCGAGGACGGTCATCGTTTTAGCCGTTGCAGCCTTTTTGTGCGGATGCAGCGCTTCTACCTCTGACCGTACTACGCCGACGCACCCGATGGCAATTGCCAATGTCGAATACGCGATTAACACGGCGTTAAGCTGGCCCACTCCAAGCGATGTCGACGTACTCTTTGGCGCTCGTCCCATCCAAGATGGCGCTCGACTTGCTTCGCCGCAACTCGCGATCGCACGCGCGATCATGCGCACAAATCCACGGATCACGGCGATTGGCTCGCTCGCTCTCGCCGTGGCGACGGTGCGTGCCGCTCGCGCGACGTCACTGCCGCCGGAATTTCTCGCCGCGACGATCCTCCAGGAGAGTGCGTACGATCCGTCGGCGATCTCTTCGGCCGGTGCGATCGGTATCGCGCAATTTGAAATTGAAACCGCTGATGCGTACGGTATCGATCCATTCGATCCATATCGCGCGATCCCAGGTGCTGCTCGCCTGCTCGCGTCCTACGTCCGCGCATATGACGGAACGTACGCGGACCCGTATGCCACCGCGCTCGCTGCCTACAACGCGGGACCTGGAGCCGTCGCGCACTATCACGGCGTGCCGCCGTATCAAGAAACGCGTGACTATATTGCATTGATCTTCGAGCGCTGGGGACGGATCGCGGGCTACGAGCGTGGAAAAGGCCGCACATGAACATGCATCGCTGGTTGGTGGGCGTCGCCGTTGTTGTTGCAGTTGCGGCATGTGGCAGTGCAACCGATGCGACGAGTTTTCAAGCTCCACCGGGCTACACCAAGATGGTCTCCGTCGGTCCGTTTGGGCAGGTCTGGGGCGGCCAAAAGCACGGCGGCATTGTGCTGATGGCATTGCCCGGCAAGATCGAATACGACACTATCCTCACGAGTTCGAATGTCAAAGATGCGGAAGTCCTCAAGCAGCAGCCGGTGCGGATCTGCGGCAGTCAGGATGCGTACTACTATTCGTTGCTCGGTGAGACGGAGCAGTATAAGGGCCAGGCGAGTCCCGGCGGGCAGCAGGTCAAACAGCAGATCGACGTGGTCGCAACGCACCTCAACGACAAGACCTATCTGGCCATGTACATTCGGCCCAAGAACACTCCCGAAGATCCCGCCGCCGAAACCGCGATCCACGGCGTCTGCCCCAAAGTTTAGCTTCCTCGACTGGAACTAAACTTTCACGAATTGGGTATAGTGGGGGGTATGCAACAGCGGGTGACGGTCCCACGGGATCGCCTTGAGATCGTGGAGCTGACTGCCGCTGCGGCGAGTCACCGATTCGCTCAGGATGTGCGCGACGGATTGACCGCCACGCCGAAGCACCTTTCATCGAAGTACTTCTACGACGATCTTGGGTCTGCGCTGTTCGATGCGATTACGCATCTTCCCGAATATTATCTAACCACCGCCGAGAGCGAGATCTTGCGCGAGTGGGGTTGGGAGATCGTGCGTCTGCTCGATGAGCCGGTCGAATTTCTCGAGCTGGGCAGCGGAAGTGCGACCAAGACACGCGTCTTGATCGAAGAGGCACTGCGCGCACAACCGACGTTGCGCTACAGCCCGATCGATATCTCGATCGATGCGTTGCGCACGTCGTCGATCGCATTGGTCGAACACTACAAGAATCTACGCGTGCGCGCCTACGCGGGCGACTACTTCACCGTGTTGCGGTCGGGTGCGCTGTCGTTCGAACGTCGCGTGCTCGCGATGCTGATGGGATCGAACCTCGGGAACTATCAGCCGCGCGAAGCGCGCCGTTTGATCGCGCTCATTGGACATGCCCTACGACCCGGCGACGGACTGTTGCTCGGCGTCGATCGCAAGAAGGATGCAGCGACACTGGAACTCGCCTACGACGATCCGACCGGTGTCACTGCGGCGTTCAACCGCAACCTGCTCGCGCGCATCGATCGCGAGCTAGGCGGAACCTTCGACCTGCATACTTTCAAACACGTGGCGCGCTATGACGAGAAGCGTGGTGCGGTCGACTCCTACCTGGAATCACTGCTCGAGCAGCAGGTTCACATCGAGGCACTCGATTTGGACGTGCGCTTTTCGCGCGGCGAGACGATCCACACTGAGTCGTCGTACAAGTTCGACGAGGCTGGCATCACGACGCTCGCCGCCACAAGCGGCTTTGAACTGCGCAAGACGTGGACCGACCCCGGCTCGCGTTTTGCCGTGCATCTGTTAGTTCGCACGCGCTAGCGAAGCTCTGAAGAAGTCGCTGTGCCGATCGCAAGGAGCAATTCCGGTGCGAATCGAGGCGTAGCCGAGGGAGCATAGCAAAGCGCTCTGTGACTGAGGATGCAACAATGAGTTGCACCGGAATTGCCCTTGCCCTACGGGTTCTGGCCGCGACAGCTCATCTCCATCGTCGTCGGCTCGGTCACAGAACACCCCGGCTATGCTCCCTCGCCGACTTCTCGGAGCTGAAGCGGTCGGGGCCAAAACGATCGGCACATGGACTTCTTCAGAGCTTCGCCAATTTTTCGAGCAGTCGCAACGACGCGTCGGCCGCGATTGCCAGCGCGCAAGCCGCGATGCTTCCGGCGAGAATCTCGTCGTTGTGGTGCAGGGTAAAGCCGATAAAGATCAGCGAGCCGAGACCGCCCGCGCCGACGTACCCGCCAAGTGTCGCGAGTGCGATCATTGCCACGGTCGCGACGCGCACGCCGCCGAGAATCACTGGGAACGCTTGCGGCAACTCGACGCGCACGATGCGCTGCATCGCAGACATGCCCATGCCGATGCCGGCATCGCGTTGCGCGGGGTCGACGCCGCGAACGCCGGCCAGCACGTTGCGCACGAGTACAAACTGCGCATACGCCACCAATGCAACGAAGATCGGCAACGGCCCAAGTCCAAGCGCCTCGACCAGGAGCGCAAGCAGCGCCAAGCTCGGAATCGTGTAGAGCGCGCCGAGCAATGCGAGTACGACGCGCGACGCGTTTTCGCGACGCGCGAGCGCAAAGCCGGTCGGAAGCGCGATTGCAAGGGCGCAAACGAGCGCGATTATGACCAGCGCAAGATGAGCTCCCGCGAGCGCGGCGACGTGAGCGGGGTGCGCGAGCAGGTAGCTCATTCGTCGCTGAAGAGCTCGCGGACAAAGTCGGTCGCCGGATGCGCGAGAATCTCGGCGGGTGGGGCAACTTGCTCGAACTTGCCACTACGCATTACGGCGATGCGATCGGCCAGACGTTCGGCCTCTTTGACGTCGTGCGTCACGAAGAGCGTGGTCGTGCCCGCGCTCCGCACGATCTCGTGTAACTCGCGTTGCAACTGCCGGCGCACGATCGCGTCGAGTGCGCCGAATGGCTCATCCATCAAGAGCACCCGCGGTTCTGCGGCAAGCGCGCGGGCAACGCCGACGCGTTGCGCTTCGCCGCCGGAGAGTTCGCGCGGCCGGCGATGCCGGTACGTTGCGGGATCGAGTCGCACGAGGTTGAGCATGTCGTCGACGCGTGCGTCGATGCGCGCGCGATCCCACCCGAGCAATTCTGGGACGATCGCGATGTTCTGCCCGACATCCATATGCGCGAAGAGGCCAACAGCCTGAATCGCGTAGCCGATGCCGCGCCGCAGGATGACCGGATCGAGCGTCGCGGTGTCGACGCCGTCAAGCTCGATACGCCCTTGATCGATCGGCACCAAACGATTGACCGTGCGCAGCAGCGTGCTCTTGCCGCAACCAGACGGACCAACGAGCGCGATGAATTCGCCCGAGGCTACATCTAAGCTGATGTTGTCGACCGCCGCCCGCGCCGCGCCCGGATAGCTCGCGCTTACGCCCTCGAACCGAATCGATGCGCCGCTCACGCCGTACCTCGCAGGAACGCCGCCGCGACGTCGGCGGGATCGCGATCGTGCGCCTCGACCTGATCGTTCATCATTTGCGCCGCGCTCGTCGTGATCGAGGGCGCAATCGCATCGAGCGCTTTTGCAATGCGTGGCTCTCGCGTGAGAGCGGCTGCACTCACGAGCGGCGCCACGTTGTAGGCAGGCCAAAGCCGCTTGTCGTCGTCGAGCACGACAAGCCGGTTGGTGGCAATTGTGCCATCAGTAGTAAACGCGGTTGCGATGTCGGCACTTCCTTCGAGTAGCGCTTCGTATTTCAGCGAGATATCGTACGTGCGGACCGATGCGAACCGGAATCCGCCGTAGACGCGCTGCAAGCCGGGAAGTCCGTCGGGCCGTGTAATGAATTCGGGGATAGTCGCCAAGCGAAGGCGCGGCGCGAGAGGCGCGAGATCGGAAAGCGTGCGCAGGTGATAGCGCGCTGCGATGGCGCGCGTGGTCGCAAGACCCTGCGAGTTGTTCATCGGCGAGCGATCGAGCCACACGATGTGGTAGTCGCGGGCGAACGCGTCGCGCACGAATGCGTAGCATGCTGCGGGATCCGCGATCGGCGCGTGGTGCAGCACGCTGATCAGTGCAGTCCCGGTGTATTCGGGATACACATCGATCTGGTTGCGCGAGATGGCCGCCATCGCGATTTGGGTCGAGCCGAGATTCAGCCGCCGCGCTACGCGCAGTCCGGCGCGTTCGAGCGCTTGTGCGTAGATCTCCGCGATGACGATCGACTCGGTAAAGTTCTTCGACCCGACGGCGATCGTGTTGCGCGCGCCGCACGCCGGCAGCGCGCAAAAGGACGACATGGCTGCAATCGCCTGCGCGCGTGTGAATTTCATCGGCGCACCTCAACCAGCAACGCCATCGCGGCAACGATTGCCGAGGCAGCAGCGAGCAGCGCCGGATCGCCGGTTTGCAAGCCGCGCACGATATCGTCGCCGAGACCACCGGCGCCCACGAACGTTGCAAGCGTCGCGCTGCCGATCACCTCAACGCCTGCTGTTCGCAAACCGGCGAGCGCAACCGGCATCGCGAGCGGAACGACTACACGCGCAAAGCGTTGCGTGGCCGACATGCCAAGGCCTGTCGCGACGTCGAGCGCAGCAGAAGGCGTATTACGTATTGCTAAGTCGACATTAATAACGATCGGAGGTAGCGCGAGCAGTGTCAGCGCGACGATCGCAGGTGCGGCTCCGACACCAAGCAATGGCACGAGCAGCGCAAGCACGGCGATGCTGGGTAAGGTTCGTCCGAGCGCCGCCGCGGCGAGAATCGGCGATCGCGCCCAGCTGCGCGTCGCGCTGAGCAGGCCGAACGGTCCTCCGATCAGGCACGCGAGCGCCAGCGCCGCGAACGCAAGGGCCGCATGGCGCAGGGTGTCGGCAGAGAGAACAGCCCACATTACGCTGGGTTTTGTCGCCGGCAAGGCGAAACCATCGAAAGATGCTCCAGCAAGAAGACGTTGCGCTCGAACGGGTGTCAGTACCGATCGACGACCCCTCACTGTACTTTAGCCGTGAACTCTCGTGGCTCGAGTTCAATGACCGCGTTTTAGAGGAAGCGCTTGACGCGGGTAACCCATTGCTCGAGCGACTCAAGTTCGTTGCAATCTACGGCACGAATCTCGACGAGTTTTTCATGATTCGCGTTGCGGCGATCAAACAGCAGATCGAAGCGCAAGTCGTGCGACGTTCCGACGACGGTCGTATGCCGGCCGAGCATCTCGCCGCGATCTCCGCGCGTTTGCGCAGCTCGCTTGCAACGCAGATGCGATTGCTCAACGACGACCTGTTGCCGGCGCTCGAACGCGAAGGCATCAAGGTCTTGCGCATCTCCGACCTTCCCGAAGATCGGCAAGCTGTAATGGAGCGCGTGTTCGACGATCGGCTCTTCCCGGTGCTCACGCCCCTCGCCGTCGATTCGGGCCACCCGTTCCCCTATATTTCAAATTTGTCGCTCTCGCTTGCAGTAGAGCTCGAAGAGCCAACAGCCGAAGGCGTCGAGTTGCACTTCGCGCGCGTGAAGATCCCGCCGACGTTGCCGCGCTTTGTGCCGCTCGAAGGCGCGCCGGACGGCGAGCGCCACTTTGTCCTGATCGAGGATTTGATCGCGCATCATCTCGATGCGCTCTTCCCGGGCATGACGGTACGCGAAGCTTATCTCTTTCGCGTGACACGCGACGCCGATCTCGACTTGCAGGAAGACGAAGCCGACGACTTGTTGCGCGCGATCGAGTCCGAGTTGCAACGGCGGCGCTTCGGCGAACCGGTGCGCTTGGAAATCGAACGTGGGATGCCGGAATACATGCGCGACTTTCTACTGCGCGCGCTCGATCTCGCGGAAGTCGATTGCTACGAAGTCGACGGGATCATCGCGCTTTCTGACTTGTGGCAAATCATCGGGCTGCCCGATTACGAAACGCTGCGCGATGTCCCATTCCTTCCGGCGATTCCTCGCAACTTGGTCGGCAAGGTCGATCTGTTCGGACTGATTCGCGAGAACGATATCCTGCTCCAGCATCCCTACGAGTCGTTTGATCCGGTGGTGCAATTCTTGCAGCAGGCGGCGCAAGACGAGCAGGTGCTCGCGATCAAGGCGACGCTGTATCGCACCTCGGGCAAGAACTCACCGATTGTGCGTGCATTGCTCGAAGCAGCCGAGAACGAGAAACAGGTTGCCGTCGTCATCGAGCTCAAGGCGCGGTTCGACGAAGAGAACAACATCGAGTGGGCGCGGCGCTTGGAGCGTGCGGGCGTGCACGTCGTATACGGCTTCCCGGGACAGAAGGTCCACGCAAAAACCTTGATGGTGGTCCGCCAAGAAGAAGATGGCATCCGCCGGTACATGCACTTCGGTACCGGCAACTACAACGAGAAGACTGCGCGTCTCTACACCGATTTGAGCTTGTTCACGTGCCGCCGGGAACTCGGTGGCGATGTCACCCAGCTCTTCAACGCGCTCACGGGCTTCTCGAACGTCACCGACTACGAAGACCTGCTCGTCGCACCGACGACCCTGCGGCGCGAGATGCTGGCGATGATCGATCGTGAGACCGAACATGCGCGTGCGGGACGACCTTCGGGGATCCGCGCGAAACTCAACGCAATCACCGACGCGGAAATCGCTCGTGCACTCTATCGCGCCTCGCAGGCCGGCGTACCGATCGAGTTGATGATCCGCGGCATGTGCATCCTACGGCCGGGCCTCCCCGGCGTCAGCGAGACGATTCGGGTGCGCAGCATCGTCGGCCGCTTCCTCGAGCACTCACGCATTTACGTCTTCGAAAATGGAGGTAATCGTGAGGTGTATATGTCGAGCGCCGATTGGATGGGCCGTAATCTCGATCGGCGGGTAGAACTCGGCGTCCCCGTTATGGATCCGGTGATTGCCGAGACGCTCCAGAGCCAGATTCTTTCGGTGCTCTTCGCAGATAACGTGAAGAGCCGCGTACTCGATTCCGACGGATCGTACTCTCGCATGCAAATTCCGGTGGAAGAGATGCCAATTCAGGCACAGCGCATTTTTTTGGCGCAGGCGCAGTCGACATAAAGTCTGAACATAATGACATCTTAACTTCCGCGCGCGTACGCTCGTTGGAGGTTCGTATGTCGCGGTTCTTGCTGCGGCATGATGATTCGTATTTTCGTTTGAGGTGGAGGCCGCGTGCGCAGATTCATCCGGGCTTTGGTTGCTGTTTTGCTTTCCGTGGCCTGGCTCGTGCCGGCAAGCGCCGCGACGCCGCCCGCAGCAGGAGCCGTTGTGGCGCAGGCGACGTCTACAACGACTGGGGCGATCAAGGGAACGGTCAACGACGAAACCGGCGCGCCGATCGCGGCAGCGACTATCACGATTCGCGGTCCCAAGACCTACGTCGCTACGACCGGGGCGAAAGGCGATTTTATCTTCGATAACGTCGCACCGGGCGTTTATCTCTTCACAGCGCAGAAGGCGGGATACGATGCCGCGACCCAACCGGACTTAGCGATTTTCTCGGGTGAAGTCGCAAGCATCCCGGTCCTCATGCACTCGGCGACCTTCTCGTCCTTGCGCACGATCGCCACGGTTCGCGCCAGCGCAGGTGGCGCGTTCAATACCTCGACTGCGTCGATCAATATCGTCAATGCACAGACGTTCATCAACCAGGCCGACCCGCAGGTCAGTCGCGTGCTCAACCAGATCCCGGGGGTGCAGATCAGTCTTCCATCGGGTGACGCGAACGGCGCGGCACTGGGCGCGGTCACGTTTCCGAACGTTCGCGGAGCCCTCAGCTACGAAACACAGACGCTGATCGACGGCCATCCGCTTGCTACGGCGTCGTTCGGCGACTACGTATCGACCTATCTGAACAGCTTTACCCTCGGGTCGGTTGAAGTGATCAAAGGCCCGGGTGCGATGGCGCCAAACGTGAACAGTGCAATCGGCGGAACGGTAAACTTCCGGACCAAGGATCCGACGCTGACGGCGACGCCCGATTATACCTTCGGCTACACGAGCACGGGCGGAACGTTCTACAACCTCGGCCTCTCCGACACGGTCGGGCGTCTCGGCTTTGTTTTCGAACTGGCCGGTTACAACGATCCCTCGGTCCTCAACGGTGCGAAGGTCTGGTACGATCCGACCAATGAGGGCGGCGATGGAGCCATTGGAAACGTCCCGGCCGGACAAGGCTACCCGATCACCGCAATCGGGCAATCGGAAAGCCAGGTTCCCGGGACTGCGAGCGGCGCGTTCAACCACTTCCCGCTGATCGCGTGCTGTTACACGATCAGCGGCTACTATAACAACGCGGCAGAGCTCCTCAAGCTGCGTTACAAGTTTTCGAACGCGACGACCGCAACGGTTGCGTATCTTGGCAGCCAAACCACGGCCGACGAAAACGGGGACAACTCGTCGCTGACGCCGAGCCTCTTTACTCCGGGTGCTTCCTACACGGGAACCGCTCTTGCGCCGAACTTTGCGGTGCCGATCGCAAATATCTTTACGAGCGGCCAACCCGTCGTGACGAACAACAACGAGCCGATGTTCGAGGGCGAGGTCCGCACGACGCTGGGAAACGACACGATTCTTGGGCGTTTCTATCACGCCAGCATCGTGCGTCTCGTGCAACAAGGTCAGGAACCGAATATCCCAACGGTCTTCACGGGCGATTTGTACGGCGTGGGAAACAACGCCGCCGGACAACCCGTCACCTACAACGGCACGCCGATGTCGCTTTACTATTTCGACTACTTCCAAGAGAACGAGAGCGATCGGCTCAACGGCTATTCGTTCGAGTGGGACCACCCGATCGGCTCCAACAACAATCTCTCGCTTTCGTGGGACTCGTCGACGGATAGCTCGACCGACTACGAGATCGAGTCGAACACGATCTTCGATTCAAGCGGCGGGACGATCGATCTCACAGCTCCGCCATATTACGCGAGCACGACGCTGCCGGTGGGATCGGCGCAGACGATCACCACGATTCGCGCACGTGACAACGCGCAGTTCGGCAAACTCGGCGCGGTGCTGAGTCTCTACGATAACCAGTATACAAACACGTATACCTTTGCGAATCCGCAGTGCACGGCTGCAATTGGGACTGCGCCCTGCGCCTACAACAGCCCCGATTGGCAGTTTCAGACTGCGAATAGCTCGCACTTCGATCCGCGTCTCGGTCTGACATATCAGCCAAATCCACATACGATCTTCCGGCTCGCCGCCGGATCGGCAATCGCGCCGCCCTATCTCTCGATCCTGTCGGCGAATGCAACGGCGGGAGCAGTGAGTGTCGATACCACCACCAACGTCGCGACCGTGAAGCTCAACAACGGGAATCTGCTGCCGGAAACGGCGGCTGCAATCGATCTTGGCGCCGACGTGTTGATCCAGAAGCCGTCGATCTACGTCTCGGCCGACCTGTATCAGACCAACCTCTTCAACCACTTCATCAATACGTACCAGTCGCTCGGAACCTGCGGCAGCAATACGGCGGGCCTGAATTGCGGAGCCAACGGTCATCCGAGCACGCCGCTTTACTCAAGCCAGTGGTTCAACTTGAATAACGCGCGTTTTGAAGGCGTCGAGCTATCCGTGAAGCGCATCGTCGATCACGGCCTAAACTTCAGCTTCTCGGGTGCGATCCAGCACGCGTACGCCTACAACCTGCCCGCGTGTTTTTACGGATTTAGTACGACGACTGGGCAGTGCGGGTATTACCAAAACCTCGGCATCATTCCGGGTCAGAATTTCACCGCGAACGGCGGCAATCCGGTCACCGGCTATGGTTACACCAGCTTCTCGAATCAAAGCATCCCGTATCTCCAGGGTCACGCCGAGGTCTCGTACCAGTGGACCAGCGGCATCTATGCTGCGATCGGCACGACGCTGTACGGCAAGAACAATTCGTATGCCGAACCGCCGTTTAGCATTGCCTACGCGACGGTGCGCGTGCCGCTTTCCAGCACGCTCTCGTTTCAAATTACCGGCGACAACATCTTCAATTCGTTGAATTCCTTGTTCCCGGTCCTCGGCGGCGGTGTGAACGCACCGCTCGCCGCGCAGCCGATACTCAACGGCGTTGCTTTGCCGGCAGTAGCGGCAACCAACGGCAACGTGCTCGGTCCGGCGGTCTACCGCTTCGTACTAACCAAGACGTTCGGAAAAATCAACACCGGCAACGGTGAACACGCTAGCTCGTCGCAGCCGTAGTAGCTCATAGGGGGATTTCCAGTGCGTACCACGTCCAAATGGCAGCGTCCAGGTCTCTTTCTTGTACTCGCGATTCTCGCTGCCGTGGCTGCATGCTCGGGTGGAACCAATCCGACGTTCAACTATCCGTCGACCACCGGCGGCATCATAGGCGCCGGCACTTACACTGTCAACGCCGTCAACGGTGTGAACTCCACGGTGAACATTAGTGGTAGCGGGACGGTAACCGTGTCGGGTTCCGCGCAGGCACCATCGGTCGGCGCGATTCCCTCCGCCGTCCGGCGCGCGACCGCAAGTTCGCCGAATCAGGCCCTCATTTACTACACGGTTACTGCGACCTCGACGGCGACGATCAAAACGCTTTCGATCTCCGTGGGCTTTGCGCAAGCGCCCACCACCAGCGTCTATCTCGCGTACTGGAACGGCACGCAGTGGGTCGCTAACAGCACGCCCGGAGCGTACGCATCCGGCGCGGTCACGGTGACGCTGCCGTCGAGTGCCACGCCGATTTTGCTTGCCTCCGGACAGTCTTTATATTTAGTTGTCTATCAAGGTCAACAGATTGGTACGCCGCCTCCGCCGGCGCCCGTCGCATCACCGAGCTCTTTGCAGATGTCGGAGGGAACGCAACAGACGGTCACCGTTACGAGCCGGTCGGGCCAGACGCTGACGGCCTCGAGTTCGGACACGACCATCGTCACCGTGTCGCCGGCGTCGACCGCGGTTCCGGCATCCGGAAGCGTCACGTTTACGCTCACCGCCGCGGACAAGGCGGGAACCGCGACGGTCACGTTTACCGATTCGATCGGTCAAAAAGGAACCGTAACGGTTACCACATCGAACACCTTCCCATCGCCCGTGCCGGCACCGTCGGTGGCGACGGTTGGCATCGGCGGCACGCTCTCCGTCGCGATCACCACGCAACCGAACAGCACGGTAACCGCAAGCAGTTCGAATACGGCGGTTGCCACCGTTCCAGCGAGTGCGCAAGCTAGTTCGACCGGAAGCGTGACATTTACAGTCACTGCGGCTGGGCCGGGCTCGGCAACGATCACCTTCACCGACACCTTCGGAAACACCGGGACGCTGCAGCTCTTTGTCTCGGCCGTTAAGAATGGTGCGTTCGCAAACGGGCTGACGAATTGGACGAACTGCAGCTACGCGCACACCGCGCTAACTGCGGCCGTCAATGAGTCGACCCCGATTCCGGAAAGTCCGATGCCGACGCAATCGCCGGGCGCAGCGACGACACCGATTCCGGCGGGTAATCTCACGGGACTCTCGGCCGCGGTCACGCCGCCCCCGAACGACAATCCGTCGCCGCCGGCAGGCGTCACCGTCGGCACGGTGCCGGGCGTGCTCGGCACAAGCGTCGCGTTGGTCGGGACGATCAACTCCCTGACCGTTGCATCGCCGAAGGGCGAGTTCGGCATCTGTCAGCAGGTCACGGTCCCAAGCGCCGGATTCTTCCTCACCTTCTGGGAGTGGGAAGGAAACACGGAATTCACTTTCAAGGATGCCGACGAGGATGCCGTCGTTCTCGATTCGACGGGGACGAACGTACTGCAAACGCTCTTCGTTGAAAACCACTGTTACGCCGACCCCCTCATCGGGCAGGCTCCAGGGCAGGCGACGACCAGCGGTTGCTGGCCGGCCGCATATGGCGGCGACTCCAGCCACTTCCTCGACTGGATCGGCGGCGGATTCTGGACGCAACGCGGACCATATGACCTGTCCGCATTCGCCGGCCAAACGATCACGCTCTATTTCGGCAACTGGTCGTTCTTCGCGAATAACGCCAACAAGTTCGCGAACTTCATCTACGTTGGCAACGTCCAGCTGATCCCGTCCTCGGCTTTCCCAGGGACGACGGCGACCGATGCAATGCGACGCTACACGGTGACGATGCACCGGCGGTAGGCGTGCAGATGACCAGCCTTCTGGGGTTCGCAAAGCGAGCCCCAGAAGGGCTCCATAACTATCCCTTAACAATTGACCCATACACTAGGGGCGTGTTGCTGCGTTCAAAAGACCCCGCAGCACTGCTTCTTTTCCTTTTACCGCTATTGGAGGCTGTGTGAGAAAGCTCACGAGCATCCTGGCTACGTTAATGATCGCGACGTTCACTGTTGGACCCGTCAGTGCGGCAACGCCGAACGCCCCGCTCACCGTAGCCCAGAATGCAAACGCGACGGTGCAAGGCACCGTCTCCGACGATTCCGGTGCCCCGGTCACGAGCGCAAATGTCGTTTTGCGCGGAGCCGCGACCTATACGGGCATGACCGACTCGACTGGTGCGTTTTCGATCTCCGGCATCGCGCCGGGTGTCTACGTACTGGCGATAACCAAGCCAGGCTACGAAACTGCGACCGCAACCGACTTCGCCGTGATCGGCGGCCAGAGCGAGAGCGTGCAGGTGACGATCCACCCGCAGACGTTCTCGTCATTGCGCACGATTGCGACGGTCCGCGCGAACGGTCAGGCAACGTTTAATACGTCGCCCGCGTCGATCCAGGTGGTCAGCTCGCAGGCCTTCGTCAATCAGGCGCAGCCGCAAGTCGGCCGCATTCTCAACCAGATTCCGGGCGTGCAGAACTCGCTCCCGACCTCGAGCGCCAATGGCGCCGTACCCGGCGCGGTTACCGTACCGAACATCCGCGGCGGCCTTTCATTTGAAACGGCGTCGTTGATTGATGGTCATCCGCTCGCCGTCGGCGACTTCGGTGACTACGTGACGACCTTCCTCAGCAGCTACTTGCTCGGAAGCATTGAAGTCATCAAGGGCCCGGGCGCGACCGCCCCGGAGACCAACTACGCAATCAACGGTACGGTGAACTTCCGCACCAAGGATCCGACCGCGGAGTTCACGCCGGACTACACGATCGGCTTCACCACGCATGGTGGCAGCTACTACAACTTCGGCGTCGCGGACACGATCGGACGTCTCGGCTTCGTGGTCGATATCGCCGGCGTGAATGATGCGAGCCCGCTCAACGGCACTCCAAGTTATTTCCAGACCTACGGCAACAACGGCGTCGCGGGCTGGAACGGCACGACCGGCACGGTCGTTTCATTCAACCCGACGTACATTCCGTCGACCGCGGCTACGGCGGCCGGCCCGGGTGGTGGGTTCCTTCCGGGAACGACGACCGCATACAACCACGTCTACGGTTTGCTCGCCTGCTGCTACGTGTACCAAGGTTGGTACAATACCACCGGCGAGCTGTTCAAGTTGCGTTACAAGATGTCGAATGCTACGACGATTACTGCGAGCTATCTCGGTTCGCAGACGTACGCCGATCAAAACGCAAACACATCGGAACTCATTCCCTCGGTGTTCAGCCCGAACGCCGTCGGCAGCCTGTACTATCACGCCGGCAGCGCGAGCCCAACCTACGGCGCGGCCGCGGCCACCTACAGTGGTGGGCTCACGCAGGGTACGCAAGTCAACATCCCCAACAGCGTCTACCCGCAGACGGCGCAAGAGATCAACAACGAGCCGATCTTCCAAGCCGAAATCCGGACGCTGCTTGGGCAAGACACCGTCCTCGCGCGGTATTACCATGCGTCGATCGACCGGCTGATCTACGAAGGCAATCCGAATCCGAGCGTTCCGGTCATCGCAGACTACACGCTCTACGGTGTCAATCCGTCGTCGAGCGCGGCGTGCGCCGCGACAACCTGCGCACCGAATGTCTACAACGGTACACAGCAATCAATGGCATTCTTCGATTGGTACAACCAGTGGGAAGAAGACCGCCTCACCGGCTTGACGCTCGAGTACGATCACGGTTGGGGCGACGGCAACGACGTGACCTTGTCGATAGACTCGACCAACGCATCGTCGGCCGCCGGTAGCCAGTCGGCGAGCTTCCCTGGCGTCGTCACCGGTACGAACACGTTCAAACCGCCGGCGAGCCCGCTTGGGGCTCCGTCGGTGACGAACCCGGTCGGCACGAGCCAGGTCTTCACCACGTCACTTGCGCGGATGATCTATAACTTCACGCCGCAGTTGTCGGGAACGTTCGCGCTCTACGACAATCAGTACAACAATACGTTCCCCTTCGCGTGCACGACGGCTGCCGGCGCAAACACGTCGTGCGCAATCGACGGATCGAACGCGCAATTCACGACCAACCATAACGCACACCTCGACGAGCGCATCGCATTGACGTATCGGCCGAAGAACAATCTTTCGATCCGTGCATCTGCCGGATCGTCGATTGCACCGCCGTACCTCAGCTTGCTGAGCAAAGTCAATACGGTCCCGTCCGCCGCATCGTGTGCCACCATCTGTACGTTCAATCTCAACAACCCGAACCTGTTGCCGGAAACGGCGTGGGGTTACGACCTCGGCGCGGACTTCCGTTTGAAGGACAACGTCACCGTCATTTCAATCGACGGATACATGACCAACCTCTTCAATCGGTTCCTCGGCGAAACATATACGGTTGGAACGTGCGCGGCGAACTCGTCGGGACTCGCATGTCCCGCCGGCGTTGCCGGCGCGACCCCGGTGGCACAAGCGTTCAATACGAACCTCGCCAACTCACGTTACGAAGGCATCGAACTGCAGATCAAGCGCGTCGTGCCGGAGGGCCTGGGATACAATATCTCCGGCGCGATCCAGCACGCTTACGCATACAATCTGCCGGCGAACTTCTACTGCCAAGGTCCGGCATTTACCGCGCCTGGCGGATGTATCCCGGTGAACTACAATGTGAACCTGCCGATCATCGCCGGCTCGAACTTCACCGGCAACACGTTCGGTTCGGTTTACGGCAACCAGAGCGGCGCGTTCGCGACGAGCACCGTCGGTGCAAGCGGATTCTCCAATACGGCGATTCCGTATCTGCAAGGCGACGCCAGCGTAAACTACACGACCAAGAACGGCGTGTACTTGCTGCTCGGTGAGACGCTGTACGGCAAGAACAACAGCTACAATCTGCCGCCGTTCGGCATCGGCTACGCGTCGATCCGCTATCCGGTCACGAAGACGATATCGATCCAAGTGTCGGGCGATAACATCTTCAACGCATGGACTGGCCTGTTCCCAACCGTCGGCGGCGGCATTGCCTACCCGCTGGCCAACGGAACGCTCGGCGGTACGATCGGTAATACGGTTGGACCGGCGACGTATAGCTTCATGCTCACCAAGACCATCGGCGGTCCGTAACGCGCGGCTCGTCTAGGTAAAAAAGAAAGGGGCTCGCGCTAGCGGGCCCCTTTTGCTATTTCCAAGATGATCTTCCATTCGTGCGGCATCACCGGTTGCACGGAGAGGCGTTGCCCACGTTTGAGCAGCGCCATACCAACCAGGCGCGGCTCGGCGCGCATCTGCGCGAGCGTGACCGGATGCTCGAGCGGCTCGACATACTCCACATCGACGTTCATCCACTTGGGCTTCTCGGGCGTGCTGCGCGGATCGTAGTACTCGCCACCGCGTTGAAAGGCCGTCGCATCGGGGTATGCGGTACGCACGACCTTGCAGATCCCTACTGCAGCCGGTTCGGCAATGCTTGAATGATAGAACAATCCAAGATCGCCAAGAGCCATCTCGATCATGTTGTTGCGCGCTTGAAAATTGCGCACGCCGCTCCATGGTGTCGTATGGTCTTTGCGCAGTTGCTCGAAGCTGTACGCGTCGGGTTCGCTCTTGAACAACCAGTAGCGGGACATCGGCTGTACCTCTCGGAAAAACGTACGTAAATGCTTGCGTCGGTTTTCGCGTTCGTGCTCGCTGCGGCGCAACCTTGGATTGTCCTGAGCGATCTCCACTTCGATCCGTTTACGCAGCCTCATCTCGTCGATCGTCTCGCCGCGGCACCACCAGATAGGTGGCGCACGATTTTCACGACGGGTGAAACGACGGCGCCGGCGGGACCCGGAAGTGACACGAATGACGCGTTGCTCGAATCGACGCTCGACGGCGTGCGCCAAGCCGTGCCGGATCCACGCGTCGTTATCGTCTCGGGCGATTTTCTCGGCCATGATTTTCGCGCGAAATTCGACCGCACCGCAAAAGTACATGACGACACCGCGTATCGTGCATTCGTTGATAAGACGATCGGCTTTCTGGCTTGGGAATTGCAGACCGCTTTTCCGCGCTCGCGGTTGCTGCCCGTAATCGGAAACAACGACGGCTACTGCGGCGACTATCAAAGCACACCGCACGACGCGTTTCTTGCTCGCATGGGCGCGGATTTTGCCGCGACGGTGGGCACTGCGGACCCGACCGCATTCATCAGTCAATTTTCTACCGGCGGCTACTACAGCGTGCCGCTTCCGGCCGGAAATGCTCAGGCAATCGTGCTCAACGACGTGTTTTGGTCGGCCAATTATAAAAACGCTTGCGGCGATCCGAAGGCCGATCCCGGTGGCGACGAGCTTACCTGGTTGCGGAGCACACAAGCAGCGCTTCCGTCGGGCACGCCCGTCTGGACGATCATGCACATTCCACCTGGTATCGACGTCTTTTCCACGCTGCGCGCAAAAAGCGGCTCGGCGCCGGTGATGTTTCTCGCCGATCGCTTCAATAACGAGCTGTTGACGTCGCTCGATTCGCGTTCGGCCGTCGTCATGGCGATTGCCGGACACACGCATATGAATAGCTTCCGTGTGATCGGCCCGGATCCGAGTACACCGCGTGCGCCGATGCTGATCGTTCCCGCGGTAAGTCCGATTTTCGGGAATGCGCCGGCGTTCACGGTTGTCGACGTCGATACGAGCGCCGCGTGGGTCCTGGACGCCCAAGTCTACATTCTCTCGAAGATCAAGGACGCTTGGACGTGGCATCGCGAGTATGATTTCGATAGTACCTACGGAAGTGGAACGATCGATGCGGCGCATCTCTCGAACGTTCAGCAAGCGATCTTCGGTGACGAGCGCGTGCGTCGACGGTACGAGGAGTACTATCAGAGCGGCGACGGCGTCGCGCCGCTCACCGATATGACGTGGCGCTCGTTCTGGTGCGCCAATGTCGCATTGAGCGCAACCGACTACACCGCATGTGCGATGCCGCAGATTTTGCACGATCTGCCGGCGCATCCGTCTCCACCGCCGACGTCGTCCCCGACGCCCTCGCCAACTGCATCGCCAACGCCATCGCCGGCTCCCTCGCCGTCACCATGATCCGTCTCGTATTCGCGCTGGTCGTACAGCACTGGCTGGTCGTGAACGATATCCACCTCGATCCGTTCTCGAAGGCGGGGCTCGCACATCGCTTTCCCCGCGCGCGCAGTTTCTCGTCACGCTCGGAAACAACGATGACCCGTGCGGCGATTATCGCAGCGAGACGGGCGCCCCCGGCGGGGGCCACTATACGGCGCGTCTGCCGATCCGCGCGGAACGCGCGATCGTGCTCAACAGCGTCTTTTGGTCGTTCCTGTACGGCGGTGGCTGTTACTCGCGTGTGCACAATCCCGGCGGCACCGAACTCGCGTGGCTGCGGCAGCAACTCGACGCGCTTTCACCCGGCACGAGCGCGATCGTGTTGATGCACATTCCGCCCGGCAACGATCCGCGCGGAACGACGATCGTGCATCGCGCGATCGCGGTTCCGTTTCTCACCCAATCAAGCAACGCAGCGTTGATGCAAATACTCGCGTCTCGCGCGAGCGCGCTGCACTTTATCGTTGGCGCCCACACGCACCGGTACGATTTTCGCATCGCCGGCGGCGTGCCGACGCTCGTCGCCTCATCGGTCTCGCCGATCTATCGAAACAATCCCGCTTTTTTCGTGCTCGACGTTGCCGCAGACGGCGGTCTGCTCGACGTGCACCCGTACACCTACGAGCTCGCCACGGGCACCTGGATCGCGGAGCCGAGCTTCGACGCGATGTACGGCGTGCACGGCCTTACGCCGAGTTCGCTCGCGGAAATCGCCAAAGCGATTCGCAACGATGCGAACACGCGAGCCGTGTGGCAAGATGCGTTCGACGCATGGACGCGTGCAGATGGCGGGATGGGGAAGGCTTGGCTTCCGTATGCGTGCGCGCAGAGCGAACTCGAAGACGGCTACGCGGCGTGTGCGGGGACGGCGAATCGAACGCACGCTCTCGTGGTGCTGGCGGCGGCTACGCTGCTTGGGATCGCGATCGCCGCAGAGTTGCTTTTGCGCCGACGCGTTATGCGGGGCCGGTAGCGAGCGGGCGCGACGGATCGGCGATCCATTCGCTCCACGATCCGGCGTAGAGCCGCGTACCGTGCAACCCGGCAATTTCTGCTGCGAGCATGTTTACGGCGCCGGATACTCCGGAGCCGCACTGGTGAACGATCGATTCGACTTTGCCAAGCGTGCGAAATGCCTCGGCGAGTTCGCGCGGCGATTTAAAGCGCCCATTTGCGCTGAAGTTCTCTTTGAAGAAGCGATTGCGCGCGCCGGGAATATGACCCGCAACGGGATCGATGGTTTCGTTCTGACCGGCGAAGCGATCGGCGGCACGCGCATCGACGAGCTGCATGCGCTCGTCATCCAGATGCGCACGCACGTAGGCGGCATCGACGACCAGTTCGGGCCGTGGCCGTGCTCCGATCGTTCCCTTACGCGCAGCAGGCAGCGCTCCCGTCGTGGGATGGCCCGACGCGGTCCATGCCGCCAAACCACCGTCGAGTACGGCGCACGCATCGTGTCCGATCCAGCGACACAAGAACCACAAACGCGCCGCAAAGATGTCGCCACCCGCGTCATAGGCGACGACTTGCGTGCCGTCGTTGACGCCGACGTTGCGCAGATACGCGGCGAAGACGTCCGGATCGGGGAGAGGGTGGCGTCCGTTGCTGCCGGTGTGCGGGCCGGCGAGATCATGCTCGACATCGGAGAAAAACGCGCCGGGAATGTGCGCGTCGTCATAGAGCCGCCGGCCGAGTGCGAAGTCGTTCAATGCATGACGGCAATCGACGACGACCCAATTCGGATCGTCGAGGTGCTGCGCCAGCGTCGCCGCGTCAACCAGCGTCGTGAACGCCATACGAACTACCGCAGATTGATGGTCGTCTTGGTTTGCGCTTCGCCGCCGAACGCATCGCGTAACACGGTTTGCAGTTCGCCATTCTGCGCCATCGGGCCGAGGATGTCCGTATCGCCGTAAAACTTGCCGTCGATAAAGACCTTCGGCAGCGTCGGCCAATTGGTCATTTCGGCGAGTACTTCGCGCTTCTCCATGTTTTCGAGGACGTCGACAACCTCGAACGGATACCCGAAGTGGTTGAAGAACTCGATCGTCTCGAGCGTAAAGCCGCAACGCGGAGCCGTCTTCGTGCCTTTGCCGTAGACCAGAATTTTGTTGGCCGCGACTTCCGCGGCGATTTCATCTTTGAATTTATCCGACATCGTTGTTCTAGCCTTCGCTGACGAGTGTGCGTAGTTCGACGGCGTGAACACGGCCGTCTTTGAGAGCCGCGCGCAGCGCGCCGTACACGAGCTGGTGTTGTTCGATGAGCGTCCGCCCCGCAAATGCGTGCGAGCGCACGGTGACGTTGAAGTGATCCATCGTCCCGGTGCGGTCGACGATCTCGACCTGGGCGTCGGGCAGATCCGTTCGGATCAGCGCGGTAAGCGAATCGTTATCGATCATCTCTCTATCTTACGGGTTGAGGCGCGGCCGGTCGCCGCGTAACGTCTGTGCCAACCCTTTGGCCTCGCTCAAGGTTTCGGGCAAGCGCTCTGCGCTGCGCGCGAGGAATGCGGCTACGCCGGACGCCGCGACGATGCCGCATACGCCGATCAAGATCGCGGGCACACCAGTAGCCCGCACCGGTCCGACTTCGAGCCTGAACTCACGCTGGAGCCGAGCCGCTCCTTTGAAAAAGGCTGTGAGGGCGGCCGATTTTTTTGACATAGGTCCCTTTCGGAAGAGCTTTTGCACTGTTCGCGCGAACGCGAGGGCCCCCATGCATGCTTTGCTTCTGGCCGTTTGTTGCACCGTGACGGTGCACGTGCACACGCCGACGGGAACCCCGCTCGCGGGTGCCCAGGTCGCTCTTCGCGGCTCCAAGACCTATACGAAGGCCACGGATAACTCCGGCAACGTCGCGTTCTCGCCGGAGGGAGGGTCGTACAACGTCGATGCGACCGCGCAGGGCTATCATGGTGTTTCAATCGATCTGTTCTTGCGTGACAGAGCGGCGGTCGACGTGACGCTCGAGCCGCTCGATGCACCGACACTGCGAACGATCGGCACCGTGACCGTCGACGGACGCTTGACGCCGATTCGCGGAGTGATTCCCTCGGTAACGGTCACGCGCGCGGATATGGATCGGCTCGGCGACAATCGCGTGGTCGATGCGCTCATGGCGCTGCCGGGCGCGACGTTCACGCGTCCTGACGGTGGAAGCGCGTCGGCGATTAGCGTCGTCTCGTTGCGGGGTCCCGATCCGTCGGAGTCGCTGATCGCGCTCGACGGACAATTACTCAACGACGGCAATACCGGCGATCTCGATCTGTCGCGCTTTCCGGTCGCGGCCTTTGCTGCGGTCGATGTGAGCGAAGGTCTTGGCCCCGAGGATAGCAACGGCAGTAACACGTTCGGCGGTTCGATCAACTTCGTCTCGCTGCAGCCAACCGCGACGAAGCAATTCAATTTTCAGGAATCGTTGGGCTCGTTCGGGCAGAGCGAGCTCTGGATAAATGCAACCGGATCGCACGACCGCTTGGGGTATGCCTTCGCGCTGGACGATCAGCATGAGGGGGGCTACACGAACCAAACGGTTCCGCTCTACTCGACAACCGATCCGACCTGTCAGCCGTGCGACCAGCACGTGGGTTCAACGGTCGCGTCGCGTGCGGCACTGGGAAATGTGACCTGGACGTTCTCGCAAAACGCAAATATCACAGCACGCGTGTTCTTGCTGGGCGACGTGCGCGATCAAAGCTCGTCGGTCAACGGGATCGACTTCAACGCATTCGATGTCGGCACGCCGATGTACGGCCAATTCATCGGGCCCGGCGCGCTCTCGTTCTTGCAGAATATTCGTGCCTATCAGGTGCGCAGCGAGACGCCACTCGGCGCGGGCGAGCTGACCGCGAATGTTTACGAGAGCGACAACGGCGTGACGATCGACGGGAACCCAAACGATCCGGCGTATGACATCACGCACCTCGATCACCGCTACTTCGGCGGGCTGAATTGGCAACGGAACTTCGCGACGTCGCAGTTCGCCATCGGCGGCTACACGGATTACGAAGACTTGGAGTTTCCCGGTCAAACGATTCCGACGCTTGGCCAAACAATCAATGTCTTTTATGCGCGCGGCGGGTTTCAGCCGGCCGAGAAGCTGCGCATCGACGGCGGCGTCTTTGAGTCGCACTACACGTCGTTCGGAGCGAATCTCGACGGGCGGCTCGGCGCGATCTACGAACTCGCTCCGAAAACGTCGCTGCGCTTCTCGCTGGGCACCGGCTTCCGCGCGCCGCTCCTGATCGAACGTTACCAGTTCCCGCTCGTCGACTTGCCGCAGGACAACAATGGTGTCTTCTTAGGTCAAGGTAATCCGAACGAACAGCCCGAGCACGCAACCGAGTACGAGCTTGGCGTCTCGCACCAGTTTGTTTCGGCGACGCTCGACTTCTCGCTCTATCAGACCAACTTACGCAATCCGGTCGAGATCTACTATCCGCTCGCGCTTGCCGATTCGGGCGCGTGCGTCGGTCAGACGCCGGCAGCCCCCGTGCCCGGATGTATCTCATATAACAGTAACGTTGGCAATGCGGTGTATCAAGGCATCGAAGCGCGGTTCGTCCAGCGTTTCGCGCCGCAGCACCTCTTCCTGACGGCGATGTACGGGCTGAATGTTGCCTATCCTAAGAATCTGAACGCCGACTTCTCGAACCCCACGTCGGCCGGAAATTTGGTCGACAACACACAATTTCTCGGCATTCCGCAACAGCAAGGGTCGCTCGAACTCGACTGGGCGCAGGGCGACTGGCATGCCGCCATGCAAGGCATCTTCCGTGGGACCAACAACGAGCTCAACCAAGGTTCGTTTACGTTTCTCAACGCGTCGGTCGGCGTAAAGATCAACAGCGCAGCCGATCTAACGCTGCAAGGTACAAACCTTTTCGGCGACGCGGCGGGACGTTTTACGCAGTTCGGGGCAGGCGATCCCTATCTCGGGTTCGGCGGAATGTCACTCCCCACCGACCGCCTCTTCGTGGAACCGTTCGGCTTTCGGATGATCCTTACCGAACATATTTAGCAGCGGTAACGGCTAACGTGCGCGGTCTATGGGTGCGGCGTGGAGCAGGGCGCAGGCGTGACGCCGGGCGATGCGGTCGGGATCGGGTTTGCTTGCGTGTTGTATTCGCTATCGAAATAGCTTTGCAGGGCCGCGAGCATGCCGGCGTCACTCGTGTCCAGGCCCCAGTCGAACAGATCGGTCGACGTCGCGTTCGACGAGCCGAACCACGCACTTGACGGTGTACCGCCGACACTCGGGCGGTACATCGAGATCTTCTCGTGGCCGTTACTATCCGAACGCACCGACGCATTCGCATCGATAAGCTCGAGGTTCCGCAAGGCCGCCTGGGCTGCGGTGCTGTAGCCGCTGAACTCCTCGACGACCACGTGCATCGTTGCGCCGGTTTGCGCGATCGCGCACATCCCGTCGTACACGTCGTCGTTGTATTCGCCGCTCACCTGGACCGTACTGAATGATTCGGTGATGAAATCGTATTCGTTCCCGGTCGTGATGCCGTTCGTGAGGAGCGTTTGTAGATAGTTGCTTTCGTTTTGCAGCGACAGCTGCTTATCGGTCGTGAACGTTCCGTTTGACGGAGTGGTTGCAAGATTGCTCAGGACCGTTTGCATAGCTGCGAAGTCATTTCCGTCTGCCGTTACGACATCTTGTACGGGGCTCGTGAGCCAGTTGTGGCCGTCGCCGTATGCACGTCCGTCGACCAGTGCGAATTTGGCGTGGATGTCCATCGGGGCTAACTGATACGCGGTCGTTGCGTTCCCCGGTGGCGAGGGGCTGGGCGACACCGGGCTCAGGGAGCCGGTATATTCGTACACCGCCTTTCCGCCCGCTGCAATGATTGCCGACACGTCGGGTCCGTTCGACGACCGTTCGCTCCATGGCGTGATGACGACGACATTGGCTCCATTATGCGCGGCGGTTTCGAGCGCGGTATCGATTGCATTCGAGAGATCCCACGCGCTCAGGCAGATCGTGTGCCCGTTGGGGACGATTGTCGAGAAGAATGACGCTCCCACGTTGGAAATGCCCGGTGTCGTCGTCGGGTCGGGAGTTTGCAGGCACGCGGTGCCGACAAGGGGCGTTGCCGACGAGGTGGGCGAGGCTGTCGGTGATGCAGTTGCGGAACTCGTCGCCGATGCGGTCGGCGAGGTTGTCGGCGACGTGCTAGGCGACGTCGACGGCGAAGGGCTCGGCGACGGGGTCGGGAGCGGTTGCCCGGTGTAGAGTGCAAAATAGACGGGCGCGACCGCGGCCGGTCCGAGCGTGTAGTCAAACGAGACGGTTGAAGCGGCTTGGGTCACCGTAGCGTTTGTGCCGATCCACGCGCCGTTTTCAAATTCAGAGAGCGACACCGGGCCTGATGGCGTGCCACTGAGCGTAATTGAAGCTTTGAACTCCGTGACCACGGCGGTGCCGGCGCTTGCTGCGACTCCGAAATACACCAGCGCGGTTTGTGAGTCGGTGGCGCGCCGACGGACGGCAACGCCGATTGGCGACGTCGCCGATGCGGAGACCGTCACCGCCGCGCTCGCGTAGGCGGTCGCCGACCCGCTCGTAACGCTGCCTACACCGCTGATGCTGCTGAGTGTATAGGGCTGCGGTGCATTTGTCGTCGGCGTCGACTGCGGTGTGCTCGGCAGTGTACCACCACCACCACCACCACCGCCACAGGCAGCCAGGGCACAAAGCAACGCCAAAACGGCGAGCGCACGATGACGAACGTTCGAAAGCATTGCACCATGTTGCCTGGTAAACATTATGGAATCCTTATCGCGTTGCAAGATTTTGCGTGTTTGTGCCGCAAACGTTCGCGAATGAGTACGATGAAAGCCGTTCGTCTGCATGAGATCGGCGGTCCGCAGAATTTGCGCGTCGAGCAAATCGCGCCGCCCATGCCCGCAAATGGCGAGGTGCTCGTGCGCGTGCACGCAGCTGCATTTAACCGGCGCGATGTCTTTATCACGCAGGGACTCTATCCGGGCATCGAGCTCCCACGTACGCTTGGTGCGGATGGATCCGGAATATTGGAGGGTAAAGACGAGCACGTCGTGATCGATCCGATGCTCGGTTGGGGTGATAGTCCGCACATCTGGGCGGCGAACGCCTCGATCCTCGGCATGCCGCACGACGGCACCTTCGCGCAATACGTCTGCGTTCCGAAGGGCAACGTGTATCCGAAGCCCGCCCACCTTTCGACCGAAGAAGCCGCGGCGCTCCCGCTAGCGGGACTCACGGCGTATCGTGCGACGTTTACGCGCGGGCAGTTGCACGCGGGCGAAACGGTCTTGATCCCCGGCATCGGCGGCGGTGTCCAAATGTTTGTGTTGCTGTTCGCCAAGGCAACGGGCGCGCGCGCGATCGTGACCTCGGGCAGCGAGGAGAAGCTCGAGCGCGCGCGTGCGCTTGGCGCGGATGTAACGATAGATTACACCGATCCCGACTGGAACAAGAAGATCAAGCGCGGCGAAGTCGATCTCGTCGTCGATTCATCCGGCGGCGATACGTTGAACAAGGCACTGGGACTGTTGCGTCCCGGCGGCCGCGTCGTGCTCTACGGCGGCACGCGCTTGGAATCGACGATTCGGATCTTCCCGATATTCTGGAATCATCTCGACATCCGCGGCACGTCGATGGGGAGCCCGGAAGATTTTCGCGCGATGCTCGAGCTTGTCACCAAACACGAGATTCGGCCAGCGATCGATCACGTGTACGCGATGGATGATGCGGTCGCGGCTGCGGAGCGCATGGCGAGCGCGCAGCAGTTCGGCAAGATCGTCATGACGATCCCGTAAGCGCATACTCGTAGAGCGTATCCAGTTTCAGCATTGCGCCGAGCTCGGCGCGAATGACCGGCGCGTGTTCTGCTCCAACGATTGTCTCCCACGCCGGATTGAGGATCGTTTGCTCTTGTTCGGTCATCGAGCGATCGAGTGCACGCGCCGCAACCGTTCCCTCATCGCTTAGCGCGATCAGATACGCCAAGAGCTGCCGCGCCGCTGCCGGCCAGAGAACGGGACGCGTAGTGCCGTACATCGCGAGCACGAGCTGTGGAATGGTCATCGGTCCGCGGCGCAGCGCCGCGAGCAACTCGGCTTCACGCATCTTGCGGTGCGCAATGTACTCATCGATTTTGGCGCGCGCATCCTCAACGGGGGGACCATGTCCACCGTAGATGCGCGCGGCATCGCCGAACTCATCGCGTAGGCGTTCGAGCGTGCGTTGGTACGGGCGCATTGCGCCGCCGGGGGGCGCGATCACGACGGTGCCTTCGCCCAGAACCACGTCGCCGGTAAAGAGCGCGCCCTCCGACGGTTCGTAGAGCGCAACGTGCTCAAAGGTATGACCCGGTGTGTCGATCACGCGCAGCGCGAGTTCGCCGGCGTACAAAACACCTTCGAGCGCAAACGTGCGATCGTGGGGAACATCGGAGTTGGGATGCACCCACACGGTCGCGCCGGTGCGTTCCTTCAGCGGCGCGGCGGCAGGCGCGTGATCGGGATGTCCGTGCGTCACCGCGATGGTCGTGATGCGCAATCCGCGCTCACTGGCGTTTACGACAAGTGCATCGAGATGGCGCTCGATTACGGGCCCTGGATCGATGACGATCGCTTCGCCGCCACCGGCATCAATGACATAGGAGTTGGTCCCGGTGAGCGTCATCGGCGACGGGTTTGGAGCGCGGACGAGCGCAACGCGACTCACCAACGTCCCTCCAGTGCACGCGGCAACTCGATTGGTTCGGCCGGCGGGCCTTCGGGTTGGATCGTGACAATCGGTTTATCGCGTGCAAACGCGAGCAGGGCTTCGACCCCGGCGAACGGCGCTAACCGTTCCAAATGCTTGATCGTCGGAAAGAACAAGGGAAATCTGCCGTCGCGATGCGCTTCGAGTGCGTGCGCCGCCGTCAGCCACCGCGCATCGTGTGTCTCGACGGCGTCGGCGACACCGATCGCGCCTTCCGGTGCTTGCGCGATAAAAAAGTAGGTGTCAAAGCGCCGCGGAATGCCAGTCGGCGTAATCCAGTGCGAGAACAGCGTGAGCGAAGCCGGGTCCACCGTTATTCCGGCCTCCTCGTGCAACTCGCGTGCGCCGGCGCGCACCAGCGCATGCGCGTTGCGCGGTTCTGTTGCAATGCGCGCGTCGCCCCAGCCCACGACAGGTCCCTGCGTGTAGTCGTCGTCGTCGACAGTACCGCCTGGAAAGACGTAGAGCCCGGGCATGAAGGGGCTTGCATCGCTGCGGCGGAGCATGAGTACCTCGGGCCCTTCGGACGATGGCCGCGCCAGTATGACGGTCGCAGCGAAGCGCAATGCAGCTACCACTATACGGATCGCATTCGGCAGCGCCGCGGCGATTCATTGATGGCAACAAACGATGCAAAATATCGTGCAATGATCGAAGAGCTGCGTAAAGGTGATCTTAATATCGATCCGGCAGACTAAGCTGCATGATTGCAACACTTCGCCAGCGCGCGGGTTTCGCTGCGCTTATTGTTCTATCGCTCGCCGCGTGTGGTAGCGGCAGCACCTCGATTCCGCCGACGGGATCGTCGGCACACGACGCCTCGGTTACCAAGGCCGCAGTTCAGCCGCTCGATGCAAGCGGTACCTTGCAAGACGGTGGTTTTGAATCCGGCGGCTACACGTATTGGCAGCAATGTGGTACGGTCAACGCGCGCGTTAATACATATCGCGCGCATAGTGGTACGTATAGCGATCTCAACGGCCAGGTCTCGACGCCCGAGATCAATGGCGACTCCGGCCTTTGCCAAGAAGTTACGATTCCCACCGACGGCAAACTAACGTTCTGGGTGTACGAGGGCACGACCGAGACCTCGACAAAATATTCGTATCAAGAGGTTGCTCTGCTCAAGTCGTCATCGCGCAGTTCGACCACGATCGCACAACTCGATAAAGAAGTGACGACCACGAGCGCATGGACGCAACGAACCTATGACGTAAGCGCCTATGCCGGTCAAACCGTGTGGCTGTATCTTGGTGTTCACGCCGACGGCTATGCGTCGGACTATATCTATTCGTACATCGACGACGTCTCGATTTCGGGAAGCGCAACGGCATCGCCGAGCCCGAGTCCGACGCCGACCGCGACGCCAAAGCCGACGTCGTCGCCGACCGCAACGCCGAAGCCCACCGCCACGCCTACGGCGACGCCGGCTGCCAATTCGTGTCTACAAACCCAGGCATCGGGCCAGACCGCGAGCGTTTCCGTCGTGGCATTTACAGCGGTCACCACGGCAATCACGTCGGGTCACAACGTCTGTCTGAGCGCGTACGTGTTTACGAGCGCCATGTTCAGTGCGCTCGACGCCGCAGCGAAGAACGGTGAGAAGGTCACCGTCGTGCTGCCGAATGAGGAGAAGAGTTCCGACTCGGGCGATGCCTCGACTTTGCAGTCCGACGGCGCGACGATCGTCTGGGATCCCGGATCACCGAGCGACAATCCACTGCACGCCAAGCTCGCGATCGTCGACGGCGTCGCGTATCTCGACGGTCGTAACTGGGACACGACCGACGTGACGATAACCGACGGCGTATCCGCCGACTACGCGGCGATTGAGAACGCGCTCAATCTCAGCCCGACGAGCTCGACCAATCTCGATACGCTCAAGTCCAACGCGATCGCGCGCGAAGATGCCTTCATCAACGGTGCAGGCGTCAAGAGCGGGGTGACCGTGCAGTTCATGTCGGAATCGTTCGGCAGCGATACCAGTACCGTGACCGCACTCGAAAACGCGGCAGAGGCAGGCGCAACGGTGCAAGTCATCGTGCTCTCTTCAGACGAGAGCGGCAACTCGACCGAACAGTCGGCGCTCAACGCCATGAAAGCCGATGGCGTCCAGATCCGTCTCAATCCGGCGAGCGGCAGCGAGAAGATGACGTTGATTAGCAATCAGAGCACGGCGTGGTTCGGCTCAGCCAATGCCACGACGTCGAGCACGACTGCGACCGACTACATCGACTGGGGTATGACGGTGACCAGCGCATCGGTCATCTCGACGCTGCAGTCGTACTTCAGCACGACCTGGAGTTCGAGTACCGCGTACTAGATCAACGCGAATCGATGAGAAGCAATGCCGTGCAAGCTGCGATCGTCCAATTCACGATATGGGACGTCCAGCAGAACTTGCACGGCATTCGCGTGACGAAGAGCAACGAGTATGCCAGCACGACCGACACGGCCGCGGCAGCGAGCACGGGCACGAGCAGCAGTGCAAGCGCGAGGTGGGCATGGGCAAACCAGATGGCGATGGCAAGCGCCGGGTAGTACGCGGCACCGAAGAGGGCGTTGGGGACGCCCCCGAGGAGGCGCGCCCGCGGCGTTTGGACCACGCTTGGCTCGATTAGCTCCCCGCGGGCCGCAGCCGTGCCCTTGCGCAGCATGAAAAGCGAGGCGTAGAGACCAACTCCGCAGAGCATCGTGATTATCGCCCGTAGCACCATCCGTAACGTACCCGCCTCTTGAACCGCGTTGGCAAACGTCTGGGAGCGATTGCGATGCTCGGCGCTTCATTTACACTGGCCGCGCTCGTCATTCGCTTTCAGCCGTTGGTCGAACATGAGATTCGCTCGCTCGGACTCTCCGCCTATCCGCTTGCAATCGCGGTCTTCACCGTCGTGGCTTCGGCGCCGTTCTCGGTTACCGATGCGCTCGCGATCATGAACGGTGCGATCTTCGGCCCCGTCGTCGGCTCAATCGTGAACACGATCGGTCTCGTGCTCGCCGCGCTCTTCGGCTATTGGATTAATCGGCACGCTTCGCAGATGCTCGATCTCGATGCATATCTCGAACGGGTTCCCGCGTGGATCAAGCGCTTCCCCGTCGGATCGCCCGCGTTCTTGTTGGCGGTTCGTATTATTCCCGGCTTCGGCGGAACGGTTGCGACCGCGAGTGCCGCGACCTTTCGCGTACCGATCTGGCGCCACGTCTGGACGATGTGCGCCATCGCCGTACCGATCTGCACGCTCCTTGCGATCTTCGGCGACCGCGTTACGGTCGTCGTACACCGTTACGAAGCGCGCGCCCATACCTATTGGATGGAACACCGTCCGCATATGCGCCTCCCACACCACGTGAAAGTGACACCGACGCCGTGACGACCGATGCGATCGCTATGATCGACGATGCCTCCCAGTTGAGCGCGCTTTGCGAGCGCGTCGCACAAAGTACCCACGTCGCGCTCGATACCGAGTTTCATACCGAGCGCACGTATGCGCCGCGTCTCATGGTCGTGCAGCTTGCATTCGATGACGGAGCGGTAATTGTCGATCCGCTCGCAGTTCCCGACCTCCGTCCCTTGATTGATGCGCTTGGAGCGACCGTCGTGGTGGGACACGCGCTCTCGTCGGACCTCAAGATCTTCGCCGATCGCTTCGATCGCGTTCCGTCCAACATCTTCGACAGCCAAATCGCCGCCGCGTTTCTCGGCTACGGGATGCAGATCTCGCTCGCCGACCTGGTACGCGAACTCGAGGACGTGCGGCTTGCAAAGAGCCAGACGGTCAGCGACTGGTCGGCACGGCCGCTCTCGCACAAACAAATCGACTACCTCGTCGACGACGTTGCGCATCTACTTCCGATGCATCGGAAATTACGGACGCGGTTGGAGGCGGCAGGCCGGTTGGAGTGGGCGCTCGAGGAGTGCGCGGCGCTTGGCGACATCGAACGCTTTCGCAGCGACGAACGCCGCGCGTACCTGCGCATGCCGGGCGCGATGCGCATGAATCGTCGCGAACTCGGCGCACTGAGCGAACTTGTGAAGTTGCGCGACGAACAAGCGCGCGCACGCGATCTTCCGCCCAAGTACATCATTCCCGACGACGTTGTCTCCGGGCTCGCGACCTTGCGCCCCAAGCGCGTCGAGGACTTAGAACAACTGCGGCGGCTGGATGCGGGTGCGCGGCGCACGCTCGGTCCGGCGATCGTCGCGGCGGTCGCCCGCGCCGAAGCCATCCCCGAAGATGCGCTCCCGGAGCGGCCGCAGCGGCCGCTTGGGCCGAGCCGTGACACCGTGGCGTCGTTGATGGGTGTTGTGGTCGGCGAGATCGCCCGCGAAAACGAGCTGCCCCAGAGCCTGCTCGTACCGCGCTCGGCGCTCGATCGGGTCGCGCGCGAGATCCCGAGCACGCGTGCCGAGTTCGAGCACGCGCTCGAGCTTTCGCATTGGCGCCTTACGCTCGTGGGCGACCCCCTTTGGCGACTTTTGTCAGGTGAAGTTCGCGTCGCAATCGAAGGCTACACGCAACGCGATCCGAAAATACACCTATTGCCATGAGTAACGCTAAGAGCTTGAACGCGGCCGGCACGCTGAACGTCGGAGACCGCGCGTATCCGTATTTTCGTCTCGCTGCGGTAGAAGAGGCCGGGCTTACCAAGCTTGCGCGCCTGCCGTATAGTTTGAAGATTTTGCTCGAGAATTTGCTGCGATTCGAAGATGGACGATCCGTAACGCGCGCGGATATCGAGGCGCTTGCGCGCTGGAATCCGAAGGCAGCGTCGGAAAAGGAGATTGCATTTCGTCCGGCCCGCGTGCTGCTGCAAGATTTTACCGGCGTGCCGTGCGTCGTCGATCTCGCCGCGATGCGCGATGCGATGGCGACGATGGGCGGCAATCCGAAAGCGATCAATCCGCTGCAGCCGGTCGAACTCGTGATCGATCATTCGGTGCAGGTCGACTATTTCGGCACGAATGACGCACCGCAGAAAAACGCCGATCTCGAGTTCGAGCGCAATCGCGAACGGTACGCGTTCTTGAAGTGGGGCCAAGCCGCGCTCGACGGTTTCCGCGCGGTTCCGCCCGACACCGGCATCGTGCACCAAGTGAACATCGAATATCTCGCGCGCGTCGTCTTCGGCGCTGGCGGCGCCGGCATCGGTTACGATCCGAAGAATAATGTCGCGTATCCCGATACCGCGGTCGGCACCGATTCGCACACGACGATGGTCAACGGCGTCGGCGTGCTCGCGTGGGGCGTCGGCGGCATCGAAGCCGAAGCGGCGATGCTCGGACAGCCGGTCACGATGCTGATCCCCGAGGTCATCGGTTTTCGTCTCGACGGCAAGTTGCGCGAAGGCGTGACCGCGACCGATCTCGTGCTCAAGATCACCGAGATGTTGCGCCGCAAGGGCGTCGTCGGCAAGTTCGTCGAGTTTTTCGGCAAGGGGCTTTCGTCGTTGCCGGTTGCGGATCGCACGACGATCGGCAATATGTCGCCGGAGTTCGGCTCGACCGTGCGCGATCTTCCCGATCGACGATCGCACGCTCGAGTATCTGCGCCTCACCGGGCGCGGCGCCGAACATATCGCGCTGGTCGAAGCGTACGCGAAAGCGCAAGGCCTCTTCCGTACCGACGCGACGCCGGATGCCGAGTACACCGATGTCGCTGCATCTCGATCTGTCGAGGTCGAACCGAATCTCGCCGGACCGCGCCGTCCGCAGGATCGCGTGCCGCTGCGCGACGTGAAGAAGACGTTCAACGCCGCGATGGACGAATGGCTGGGTGCACGCGACCGTAAGAATGGTGCGGTCGCGGGCTGGGCCAACGAAGGCGGCAGCGGAACTGCGACGATCGCGCTCACGCAGAAAGATGTCGCCGACGGCTCGGTCGTGATTGCGGCGATCACATCGTGCACGAATACGTCGAATCCGTCCGTGCTGATCGGTGCCGGTTTGCTTGCGAAGAACGCGGTCGAACGCGGACTGCAGAGCAAGCCGTGGGTGAAGACGTCGCTTGCGCCCGGATCGAAAGTCGTGACCGACTATCTCGTGAAAGCGGGCTTGCAGCCGTATCTCGATCAGCTCGGATTCAATCTCGTCGGCTACGGCTGCACGACGTGCATCGGCAACTCCGGTCCGCTTGCCGGCCGACGTCGCCGAAACGGTCGCCGAGCAAGACTTGATCGTCGCTGCGGTGCTCTCGGGCAATCGCAACTTCGAAGGGCGCATTCATCCGCAGGTGCGCGCGAACTATCTCGCGTCGCCGCCGCTCGTGGTCGCGTACGCGCTCGCCGGCCGCATGGACGTCGATCTTACGACCGAACCGCTCGGCACAGATCGCGCGGGTCAGCCGGTGTATCTTAAAGATATTTGGCCGAGCAACGACGAGATCGCAAAGACGGTCACCGCATGCGTCGACGACGACATGTTCAAGCTGCGCTACTCCGACGTGTTCAACGGCGACGACAACTGGGCGGTATTGCAAGTGGCGCCGAGCGAACGCTACGCCTGGGATCCGAAATCGAGTACGTCAAGCAGCCGCCGTACTTCGACGACATGCCGGAGGAACCGGCGGCGCTAGCCGATATCAACAACGCGCGCGTGCTGGCGGTGCTCGGCGATTCGGTGACGACCGATCACATCTCGCCGGCCGGAAACATCGCGAAGACCTCGCCGGCCGCGAAGTATCTGATGGCAGCACGGCATCGAGCCGAACGACTTCAACTCGTACGGCGCGCGGCGCGGCAATCACGAAGTGATGGTGCGCGGTACGTTCGCGAACGTACGCTTGCGCAATCTGCTCGTGCCGGGCGTCGAAGGCGGCGTCACGCGCCATCTTCCCGACCGGCGAGCAGATGTCGATCTTCGACGCGGCGGTGAAGTATAAGAGCGAAGGTACGCCGCTGATCGTGCTCGCCGGTAAGGAGTACGGCTCGGGTTCGTCGCGCGACTGGGCGGCGAAAGGTCCATATCTGCTCGGCATCAAGGCGGTGATCGCCGAGTCGTTCGAACGCATCCACCGCAGCAATCTGATCGGCATGGGCATTCTGCCGCTCGAGTTCGAAGCCGGCGCGGATCGCTCGACCTACGCATTGACGGGCGAAGAAATGTACGACATCACCGGTATCGCGAAGGGCATCACGCCGCGCATGCAGGTGCACGTAAAGGCGACCGATCCGCAACAGCGGCCGTTCGGTGGAGTTCAAGGCGCGCGTGCGCATCGACACGCCCGACGAAGCCGAGTACTACCGCCACGGCGGCATCTTGCAGTACGTGTTACGCCAATTGCGCGCGAATTCTAAAAACTAGCGCGTGGTCCACGAGGAACGCCAGGAGCGCCTGATTCGCCGGTTGGAGTCGTTCTCCGACCTTGTGATCGGGTTCAGCCTCGCGCTTCTCAGCCTAACGCTCGCGGTTCCGAGCCATTTGATCGATCTCTTCCGCAATCCGTGGTGGCTGATTGCGTACATCTGGACCTTCGGTGTGATTGCATCGATCTGGTACACGCACCAACGGCTCTTTTCGTATTACTTCACCGTACGTCCGTACACCATTTTGCTAAACTTCGCGCTGCTCGCCTCGTTAGGACTCATCGTCTATTTCGTGCAGGTCTTCGCGCACGTGCAAGGCGAGCCGGATAAAGTCTGGGCCTTCCTCATCTATTTTTTCGTACAGGGACTCGCGTTCACCATCATGGGAATCCTGTACATGCATGGCGTGCGTGCACGTTGGTCACGCCTCGACGGCGAGTTGCGCTACGAAGGTGTGCGCCACGCGGCGCGCATGCTCGCAGGCGGGATCGGCGTCCTGATAGGCGTGACCGTCGCCGCGCTGCGGCATCCGCGTTCGATGGACGATGCGTTCTACGTCGCGATCATCTCGCTTCTAGGCCTGCTCGGGGCGCGCATCGTGACACGCGCACTCAAACCGCGCATCGCATCAACGTAGCTAGATCTTGCGTTGATGTAATACAAAGGCGTTGCCGTCGGGGTCAAGGCACCACTGCTGGCGGCACGGTTCCAGGTCGCGCAGGTCGCCGCTGAGCTTGCCGCCGAGTTCGGTCACGCGCGGAATGAGCGCTTCAACATTCGCTACGGCGAAGAGCACGGTTCCCGATGGAACGTGCGGAGCGCCTGGAAGTTTGCCGACTCCGAACGCACTGCCGTCGTCTAAGATCCACTCGGCGCCGTGCTCGCTTTCCCACGACGTATCTTTGACGTCGAGCAGCCCTTTGTAAAACGCCGCCGCGCGCGGCACGTCGGTAACCGAGAAATAGATCGCGTCGATCCCCTTCACTTTATCGTTCATAGGTGTTTGCGTTTGTGCAGCGCGAAGCTATTGCCTTCAAGATCGTTGCACCAGACCATGGTGCAGACCGGCGTTTCGAGCGCTTCGCTGAATACGTGCGCGCCCGAACCGCGCACGCCTTCGAGCGCGGCGTGCAGATCGTGCACCGCGAACATCGCGCCGCCGGTCGGATACCAATCGCCGTTGGGAAGTTTCGAGAGCGCAAACGTCGAGCCGTCGTTGAACTCGTACTCAACCCACGTGTCGCCTTGCGTCGCCGGGATCATGCCGAGCACGCCTTCGTAAAAGGTCCGAGCCCGAGCTAAATTCTTGGTCAAATAGCACACGCAGTCCATCCCGCGCACTGCGGTCGCTTGATCGGTCGTCATAGGTAAAATGCTAGCAGGGGCTACTTGACATCTGCTGTCAGGTTTGGGAGGCTCACCCTATGAAATCGGACCGGCTGATCTCGTTGTTGCTGCTCCTGCAGTCTGCGCAGCGTCGGACGGCCCGCGAATTGGCCGTGCGGCTCGAGGTCTCCGAGCGCACGATCTATCGCGATGTGGATGCCCTGTCGGCGTCGGGTGTGCCGGTATACACCGAACGCGGACCCGAAGGGGGCATCGCGCTCGCCGACGGCTACCGCAAAGCACTCACGCACTTTGCCGAGGACGAAGTCCGCGCGCTGTTCATTTCAGGCTCGGCAATTCTCGCCGATCTTGGCCTCGGCGCAAATCTCGACCGCGCGCTCGAAAAGCTCCGCGGCGGGTTTTCCGACGTGCAGCGCAAGGCTGCCGAAAAGGCGCGCGGCCGCATTCACATCGATCAGCGGCGCTGGTATCAGAGCGATCCGCCGGTGGAGCGTTTAGCGCTGCTGCGGCGTGCCGTGTGGGACGATCGCTGTCTCGACGTCGTGTATGAAGATCGTCAGATGGCACGCACGTCGCGTAGGGTCGATCCCTACGGGCTCGTGTCCAAGGCCGGTGTGTGGTACTTGGTGGCGCGGACGCCCGATGGATACCGCAGTTTCCGGGTCGACCGCATGCGCGACGTGTGCGAGTGTAACGATCGTTTCGAGCGCGATCCCGCATTCGATCTCGACGCGCATTGGCGCGAGTCGGCCTTACGCTTCCGCGGCGAACAGCCGCGCTTTCCGGTGCTCGTGCGCGCCGACGGTGAGGCGATCGAGATGATCACCAGCTATTGGCCGGCGGAATGGATCGAACGCGATGGCGAACGGCTGTTGCAGATCGAATTCTCCGGTGAGGCGAGCGCGATCAGCTATTTGGTATATTGGGGCGTACTCATCGAACTCGTCGACCCGATCGCGCTGTGCGAGCCCGTGCTCACGCGCGCCCGTGCGATCTGCGCGCGCTACGAGTCGCTCGCGAACCGGTAACCACCTTTGCCGGCAGCTTTTGCGGCGTAGACGGCCTCATCGGCCCACCGCATCAGCGTTTCTTGCTCGATCCCGAGTGGCGTAAAGGCCACGCCGATCGAAGCCGAAAGGCCCGCCGCGCGGAGTTCCGTGCCAATGCGCTCCATCACCGCTTTGGCAGACTCCTGGTCTGTGCGCGGCAAGATCAACGAGAATTCGTCGCCGGCGAAACGGGCCGGTGTGTCGATCTCACGCGTGCACTTACGCAAAATCCCCGCGATCGTCACCAGCGCGGCATCGCCGCCGGCGTGTCCCCGCGTGTCGTTGATCTGCTTGAAATTATCGACGTCGAGCATCGCAAACGCAAGCGTCTCTCCGGTGCGCCTGACGATCCGCAGTTCCGTCGCGAGCCGATCCATCAAGGCGCGCCGATTGAAAAGCCCCGTGAGCGGATCGTGCATCGCCATCTCTTCGAGCGCTGCAGCAAGTCGCATGCGCTCGAGCGCAAAGGTCGCGTGTGTCGCAAGTTCCTGCATCGAGCCGACGCTCCAGGTTGCGGCTCGGTCGTTAGAGCCGTCGACGTAAAATAGGAATACGTCGCCCTTGGGTGGGCGCACGATCGCCGCGACGTAACGCCTGCGCGTATCGAAGAGCGGTGCGTCGGCGTCGTCGGCCCATCCGGTGGCGATATCGCTATCGCCGCTCGCGATGCGTGCGAGGCTCGATGCGGGCGGCAGCGTTCCGCCGTACTCGGACTCGCGTACGTCTTCGCCGTCGAGTTCGTAGAGCGCACTCACTTCGCGCGGTCCGGTGATACGAAACCAGAGCGCGCGAGAGAACCCGAGGCCGAGCCACGCGCCGCGCATCGCTGCGGCAGCGAGCGCCGCTTCGTTCGGGGAAGCGATGATCTCGACGAACGAGCGCTGCAGCAGTTCGAGCCGTTGCGCGCGCTCGAGCAGTTCGTCGCGTTCGCGCTCGACCGCATCGATACGCTCGGTCAGAAATGGAATGGGGCCCGAAGGCTCGTCCATCTCCTACAAGGACGCGCGGCGGAAATCGTGTAGGAGCGACGCGACGTACACCAGGAAGCGCGCAGCGCCGGCGCCGTCGATCACGCGGTGATCGTAGCTGACGCAGAGCGGCAGGATGAGGCGCGGCACGAACGCCGTGCCGTCCCAGACCGGCTTCGTCGCAGCGCGCGTCGCGCCGAGGATCGCGACTTCGGGTGCGTTGATGATCGGCGTGAAGTAGGTGCCGCCGATGCCGCCGATCGATGAGATCGTGAACGTGCCGCCCTGCATTTCGGCCATGCCGAGTTTGCCGTCGCGCGCCTTCGCCGCGAGTTCGGCGGTCTCGCGCGCGATCTCGAGCAGGCCCTTCTTGTCGGCGTCCTTGAGGACCGGGACGACGAGCCCGTTCGGCGTGTCGGCGGCGAAGCCGATGTTGTAGTACTGCTTGAAGACCAGCTCGTCGCCGTCGAGCGAGGTGTTGACGTCCGGGAACTTTTGCAGCGCCGCGACCGAGGCTTTGATCAGGAACGCGAGCATCGTGACCACTTGACCGAGCCTGTCGAGGGTCTTGGTTTGTTCGCCGTTGATCTCGTTGCGGAACGCCTCGAGATCGGTCACGTCGGCGTCGTCGTAGTTGGTGACGTGCGGGATCAGCACCCAATTGCGTGCAGGTTCGGGCCCGAGAGCTTCTGGATGCGCGTGAGCGGCATGCGTTCGATCGGACCGAACTTCTCGAAGTCGACCTTCGGCCACGGCAGGCAGCGCTGCCATCCCGGCGCCGGGAGCGAAGCGACCGTCGTCGCGGGACCGCCAGCGAGTGCGCGTTTGACGAAACCTTGCACGTCTTCGCGCGTGATGCGACCGTTGGGTCCGCTGCCGCGCACGAGCCGGCAGGTCGACGCCGAGTTCGCGCGCGAAGCGCCGGATCGCCGGGCTCGCATGAACGATCAGGCCGTTGCCTTCGCGCGTGTCCGTCCGAGCGCGCCGGTGCGGCGCAGCCTGCGGCGGCGAGTGGAGCGGACCGGCGGCAGCTGCTGCGTCGCCGCGGTTCGCCGGCGCCGCTGCGACGCGCTCGGCAGCGGCTCGCTGCGTCAGGGTGACGTGTCGCTCTCGACGATCGCGAGCACGTCGCCTTGCGAGACTTTGTCGCCGACGCGCACTTTGCACGTCGCGGATTTGCCGCCGGCGCTCGTCGCGGGCACTTCCATCGTCGCTTTTTCGCTCTCGAGTTCGACCAGCGGCGCGTCTTTTTCGATCGTGTCGCCGGTGTTGATCGAGCACGTGATCACCGGAACGTCTGTGAAGCCGCCGATGTCGGGAACGGGCAATTCGGTCACCGTCGCGGGCGCATTTGCCGCTGGTGCCGCGTGCCGGCTGCGCGCTGTCGGAGCGGGCGCGGGCGCTGGCGGCTGCGCTGCTGCGGGCTGGCGGGAGCCGGCCGCGCGGCGTCGGCGGTCTCGACGCTGATCAGCACCGTGCCTTCGCTGACTTTGTCGCCGACTTTCACCTTGACGTCTTTGACCACGCCGGCGAGCGTCGACGGGAACTTCCATCGTCGCTTTGTCGACTCGAGCGTGACCAGCGGCGTTCTTCTTCGATCGTGTCGCCGGCTGCAACGAGCACTTCGATCACCGGGCACGTCGTTGAAGTCGCCGATGTCGGGAACTTTGACCTCGATTGTCAGGCCATGCCTACACCGTCATCGGGTTGGGCTTGTCGACGGATCGAGGCCGAAGTCCGCGATCGCTTTGCTCGACGACGCTCGCTTTCGATCGTGCCGTCGTCGGCCAGCGCGTTGAGCGCCGCGAGCGCGACCCAGAGGCGATCGACTTCGAAGAACGCGCGCAGCTTGCGCGCGGTAGTCGCTGCGGCCGATAGCCGTCGGTGCCGAGCGCCACGAACGGCGTCGTCGACGAACGGCCGGATCTGATCGCTGATACGTCTTCATGTAGTCGGTCGACGCAGATGACCGGATCCGGCGTGCCCGTTCGAGCCGCTCGCGCGACCTACGGACGTGCGCGGCTTCTCGGTCGGGTGCAGCAGGTTCCAGCGTTCGCGCGGCGAGACCGTCGCGGCGCAGCTCGTTGAAGCTCGTCGCGCTCCACACGTCGGCGACGACGCCGTACTTCTGCGAGCAACTCGCCGCGGCGATCGACTTCGCGCAGGATCGTGCCGCGAGCCGAGCAGCTGCACGCGCGGCGCGCCCTTCTTGCCTTCGCCGCGTCGCGCAGCAGATAGAGGCCGCGCGATGATGCCCTCTTCCGACGCCCGCCGGCATCGCCGGATGCGTGGTAGTTCTCGTTCATCACGCGTGAGGTAGTAGATAGACGTCTTCTTGCTCGCCGATCATGCGGCGCAGGCCGTCCTGCATGATCACCGCGAGCTCGTAGGCGTAGGTCGGATCGTAGACGACGCAGTTCGGGATGAACGAGGCCATGACTGTGGCTCTGGCCGTCTTCGTGCTGCAGGCCCTCGCCGTTGAGCGTCGTGCGGCCGGACGTGCCGCCCATCAGGAAGCCGCGCGAGCGCATGTCGCCGGCGGCCCAGATGAAATCGCCGATGCGCTGGAAACCGAACATCGAGTAGAAGATGAAGAACGGGATCATCTGCATGCCGTGCGTCGAGTACGACGTCGCCGGCGGCGATCCACGACGAGATCGCGCCGGCTTCGTTGATGCCTTCTTGCAGAATCTGGCCCGTGCTTGTCCTCGCGGTACCACATCAGCTGCTCGGCGTCTTGCGGATGGTAGAGCTGTCCGACCGACGAGTAGATGCCGAGTTGGCGGAACATGCCTTCCATGCCGAAGGTGCGCGATTCGTCGGCGACGATCGGCACGACGCGCGGCCCGACGCTTTGATCGCGCATGATCGCGTTGAGCACGCGCACGAACGCCATCGTCGTCGAGATCTCGCGATCGCCGGTGTCTTGCGAGCAGCGCCTCGAACGCGTCGAGCGCCGGAACCGGCAACGGCGCTTCGACGTTGCGGCGGCGCACCGGGAGCTGACCGCCGAGCGCGGCTTCACGCTCGCGCAGGTACTTCATCTCGGGGCTGTCGTCTCGGCGGCCGGATAGAACGGGACTCTTCTCGATCTCGTCGTCCGAGATCGGAATCGAGAAACGATCGCGAAACGCGCGCATTGATCTTCGACGTCCAGCTTCTTCGTGCTTGGTGCGCGATGTTCATGCCTTCGCCGGCCTCGCCCATGCCGTAGCCTTTGATCGTCTTGGCGAGAATGACGGTCGGCTCGCCGGTGTGTTCGACGCGGCCTTGTACGCGGCGTACACCTTGAGCGGATCGTGGCCGCCGCGCATCGAGCGCCCAAATGTCGATCGTCGCGTCCAGTCGGCGACGAGCGCCGCGCGTCTCCGGATAGCGGCCGAAGAACTGGTCGCGCACGTATTCGCCGTCGCGCGACTTGTACGTTTGATAGTCGCCGTCGACGGTTTCGTTCATCAAGCTGCACGAGCCGGCCGGTGTGGTCGTTGCGCAGCAAGTTCGATCCCAGCCGCTGCCCCAGATCACCTTGATCACGTTCCAGCCGGCGCCGTTGAAGACGCGCTCGAGCTCTTGGATGATCTTGCCGTTGCCGCGCACCGGGCCGTCGAGCCGCTGCAGGTTGCAGTTGATCACCCAGATCAGGTTGTCGAGTTTTTCGCGTCCGGCGAGCGAGATCGCGCCGAGCGTTTCGGGTTCGTCGGTTTCGCCGTCGCCGACGAAGGCCCACACTTTGCGTCCGGTCGGTGTCGCGATGTCCGCGATCGTGCAGGTAGCGCATGAAGCGCGCTTGATAGATCGACATGATCGGGCCGAGACCCATCGAGACCGTCGGGAATTGCCAAAAGTCCGGCATCAGCCACGGATGCGGATACGACGAGATGCCTTTGCCGTCGACTTCTTGGCGGAAGCCTTCGAGCTGCTCTTCGCGTGATGCGCCCTTCGAGAAAGGCGCGCGCGTAGATGCCGGGCGAGCAGTGACCTTGGAAGAAGACGATGTCGCCGCCGAAGTTTTCCGACGGCGCGCGGAAGAAGTGATTGAAGCCGACGTCGTAGAGCGTCGCCGCCGATGCGAACGTCGCGACGTGGCCGCCGAGTTCGCGAACTGTCTTTGTTGGCGCGCACGACCATCGCCATCGCGTTCCAGCGCACGTAGTGGCGCAGACGCGCTTCGAGCTCGTGATTGCCCGGGATACGGCGGCTGCTTCTCGACCGGAATCGTGTTGACGTACGGCGTCTCGAGACCGAGCGACACATGCGCGCCGCCGCGCTGCGCTTCCTCGACGAGCTCTTCGAGCAATCCGCGCGCGCGATCCGGGCCCTTCGACCGCGACGACGGCGCGCATCGATTCGAGCCACTCTTGGGTCTCTTGCGGATCCGGATCGTTTCTCATAGCCCGCTGCCATTCCGTAATTGGCGGGGATTCCTTGCTGATGGAGCGATCCAATCACGCATCCGGCGCGATCCAAATGACCGTGCCAATCGCAGCCAGGAGCAGGCATGCACCGGCGACGGCTAGCGCCGAGAGCGTCTCACCGAAGATCAGCAGTGCAAGCACCGCGGCGAAGATCAGGCTCGAGCAGCGTCGAGAACGAGACCGCGCTCGGCGAGAACCAGCGCAGCGCGGCGTTCATTCCGGTGTGGCCGAGCAGTTGTGAGATCAACGCCATCGCGATGATGCCGCCCCATGCAGCGTATGCATGCACGTTCGGCGGCGCTTGATGCGCGGCGGCCGCTGCGACGACTAAAAGCACCGCTGCAGTGCTATAGGTCATCGTGACGATCGAACGCGTCGTGAGATCGGCACGCACTTCGCGCACAAGTAAAAGATAAGCGGCGAATGCCGCGCTGCCCGCGAGCGCCAGCCCGGCACCGAGCAGCGCATGGCCAGGTTGCGGCGGCGGACTGTGCGCTCCATGGGTGATCATCGCGAGTCCCGCGATGCCCGCAAGGAACGCCAGCGGCACGATGAGCGGATAGCGCCGGCCGCGGACAAGCACGTCATAGAGTGCGGTCCAGAGCGGCGTCATCGAAACCAGCAGCGTTGAAATCGCAACCGTCGTGAATTCGAGCGATGCGATCCACGTGCCGAAGTGTATCGCGAGCGCTGCGCCGGCGCACAGGAGCAGATTGCGTTGCGTGGGCGTCGTTGTTTCGCGCGTGCGATGCAGCGCCGCAATAATAACGAGTATCGCTGCGGCGATACAGAGGCGCGCGGCCGCGACCGCGAGTGGGGGCGCCCCAGCAAGCGCATACCTGGCAAAAATTGCGGCGGCGCCCACAGCAAGTTGGGCGCCGCCGAGGATCAGGTACCGCAGGAGCGTTGGCTAACGCGCTTTCGGTGTTGGCCGCACGCCGGGGAAGTGCGGTCCGCTCGGCCCGGTGCCCGGAGGCGGCCCTACCGGCGGCGCCGGCGGCGGCGTCTTCGGCGCGGGGCTCTTGCCCGAGATCGTGATCGGGACCGACGTCGTGCTCGGCACCGGCGTTGGCGATGCCGTCGGCGTCGGCGATGGTGTCGGCGACGCGGTCGGGGTCGGTGATGGCGACGGCGTCGTGCTCGTTTGCGGCGTCGGCCCAATCGATGGCGACGGTGACGGCGAGCCCGCGCTGTTGCTGCTCGCGATCGTCGTTACGGCGGCGGCCGCGCCGGCCGCACCGGCCACAACTGCGCCGGTCGTCGCAGCGGCTGCACCGCCCGCGCCTCCGGCTGCGCCGGCGCCAGCACCACCCGCCGCGCCACCGGCGCCGCCTGCACCGGCAGATGCGCCGGTAATGCCCATCGAGCTTGCGTTCGCAGGTGCACCGAGTTCGCTAAACGGCGTGAACATCGATTGCGAAACGGCTGTCACCGATGCGGTAACCGCACCCGCAGCTGCGGTCGCAACCAGTGACTGACCGGCGGCGAGGGTAAATACTTGTCCGTTCACGAGCGTGACTTGCACCGGAAGCGACGGAGTGCTCAGCGCGTAGACGTTGACTTGCAGGCCGCCCGCCGGATTGGCGAAGATGTCGCCGACCGTACCACGGACGGCGATTTCGCCGGTCGGTGTCGAGAAGTGATAGTCAGCTTGCGCGCCCGAGGGGTGATTGACGGTGAAACGCATCTTGCCGACGACGGTAAAATGCGCGTGAGCGATGTCGCTCTGGTTGAACGAATCGACCCGCACGTTTGCGTTCGAGGCCATCTCGATCTGCGAGCTGTCCGGAAGCGTAAGCGTCGCGAGCGAGTCGGGACCCGTCTGCGCATAATCGCGGTCGTTGAGCGCCGTCTGGGCTTTGGGAGCGAGCTTGGTCGACGGCGGATTCCCGGCTCCGTACGTCACAGAGCCCTTCACGTTTTGCAACGTCTTGCTGGAATCAGCAGGCGACGCCGTGAGCGGCAAAAGCGCCAACAGCACGGTAAGAAGTGAGGCACTAAAGGCCTTCATAACGGTGCTCCTCGGGCAATACAAGATGTCTGAGGTCACCCGTTCGATTGGTTGCTTTTACCCCCTTCAGCCTTAAGCCCCGGTTCAGGTGTCCTATGCACGGATTTTGCCGATTTTGGCACAGGCTTGCACCTCCCGTAGCGCGTAGGGTGATCGGCATGCGGGAGCTCGCGGCAGCGGGCTGAGAGGGCTGAAGGCCGACCGTAAGGGCTACAAAAAGTACGCTACGCATACTTTTTCGTAGCCCCGGACTACCCAGGTAATGCTGGGATAGGAGAGGGAGACCCCATGAAGCGGTACATCCAAGGCAGCGATTCATCGATCCGCGTGCCGGTGCGCGAAATTGCACTCACCGATGGCACGGCGCACACGGTCTACGATACGAGCGGGCCGTATACCGATCCCGACGTTGTGCTCGATCGCGAACGCGGTTTGCCGCACCTGCGTTCGGCTTGGATCGATGCGCGCGGCGATACGACCGGCACGCCGCGTCGCGCGAAAAGCGGAAAGAACGTGACGCAGATGCACTACGCGCGTCGCGGCGAGATCACGCCGGAGATGGAGTTCGTCGCGATCCGCGAAGGCGTCGAGCCGGCATTCGTGCGCGATGAAGTCGCGCGCGGCCGCGCGATCATTCCGTCGAACATCAACCATCCCGAAAGCGAGCCGATGATCATCGGCCGCAATTTCCTCGTGAAGATCAACGCCAACATCGGCAATTCGGCGGTCGCATCGACGATCGAAGAAGAAGTCGAGAAGATGACCTGGGCGACGCGCTGGGGCGCCGACACCGTGATGGATCTCTCGACCGGCAAGAACATCCACGAGACGCGCGAGTGGATCGTGCGCAACGCGCCGGTGCCGATCGGCACCGTGCCGATCTATCAGGCGCTCGAGAAAGTCGACGGCAAAGCCGAAGAGCTGACCTGGGAGATCTATCGCGACACGCTGATCGAACAGGCCGAACAAGGCGTCGACTATTTCACCATTCACGCCGGCGTGCTGCTGCGCTACGTCCCGCTGACGGCGAAGCGCATCACCGGCATCGTCTCGCGCGGCGGCTCGATTCTCGCGAAGTGGTGTCTCGCGCACCATCAAGAGAATTTTCTCTACACGCACTTCGAAGAGATCTGCGAGATCATGAAGGCGTACGACGTCACGTTCTCGCTCGGCGACGGCTTGCGTCCGGGCTGCACGGCCGACGCCAACGACGAAGCGCAGTTCGGCGAGCTCGACACGCTCGGCGAGCTCACGAAGATCGCGTGGAAGCACGACGTGCAGGTGATGATCGAAGGTCCGGGCCACGTGCCGATGCACTTGATCAAGGAGAACATGGACCGGCAGCTCGCAGATCTGCCACGAAGCGCCGTTCTACACGCTCGGGCCGCTCGTGACCGATATCGCGCCGGGCTACGATCACATCACGAGCGCGATCGGCGCCGCGATGATCGGCTGGTTCGGCACCGCGATGCTCTGCTACGTGACGCCGAAAGAACATCTGGGCTTGCCCAACAAGAAGGACGTCAAGGACGGCGTGATCGCCTACAAGATCGCCGCGCACGCGGCCGACTTCGCCAAGGGCCACCCGGGCGCACACCATTGGGACGACGTGCTCTCGAAGGCGCGCTTCGAATTCCGCTGGGAAGATCAGTTCAACTTGTCGCTCGATCCGGAGACGGCGCGCGAATTCCACGACGAAACGCTGCCGGCGCCGGGCGCGAAGGTCGCGCACTTCTGCTCGATGTGCGGACCGCATTTCTGCTCGATGAAGATCACGCAGGACGTGCGCGAATACGCCGAACACGGCATGGCCGAGAAGAGCCAAGAGTTCCTCGAAGCGGGCGCTGAAGTCTACGTACGTCAACCTGAGGTGCGAGCAGTTCTCGTCGACCGCGACGGGACCATCATCGTCGACGTTCCGTATAACGGCGATCCGGAACGTGTCGAACCGATCGGGGGTGCAAAACGCGCCCTCGATGCGCTTCGTGCTGCGGGATTGAAAGTCGGCGTGCTGACCAATCAGAGTGGTGTCGGACGTGGAATGATCCGCGACGATCAGATGCGCGCGGTCAACGCGCGCGTCGAAGCGTTGCTCGGGCCGTTCGACGGGTGGTTCGTTTGCCCGCACGCGCCTGATGTCGACTGCGATTGTCGTAAGCCCAAGCCGAAGTTGGTTCTCGATGCGGCGAACGCATGGGGCATAGCTCCCGTGCAGATCGTCGTCGTTGGTGACAAAGACAGTGACGTCGAGGCCGCACGTAACGCCGGTGCGCAGGCGATAAAAATAAACGGCGCCTGCGATATCGCAAGCGCCGTCGAGCAGATCCTTCGCGAGCGTTAACGCCCGTCGTTTAGCCAGTAATCAACGTCGGCGGCGTGTGGCCGCGGCGCCGTTGCCGTCCAAACGCTGCGTGGCAGACGCACCGCGCTGCGTAGTTCGTTCCACGCATGCAACACCTTGAGCACGTAGCGTTGCGTTTCGGAGTAGGGCGGAATGCCGCCGTAGTGTTGCACTGCGAGCGGTCCCGCGTTGTACGCGGCAAAGACCAACTCGTAGCGATTGCGATTCGCGCCAAATTCCTCGAGTAGTCCGCGTAGGTAGCGCGCCGCGCCTTGCAGATTCTCGGCTGGATCGTGCGGATTCACGCCGAGCGTCGCGGCCGTGCCGGGCATCAGCTGCCCGAGCCCGATCGCGCCGGCATACGAGACCGCGCGGGTGTGCCAGCTCGATTCGACCGTAACGATCGCGGCGAGCATATTCGTGTCGACCTTCCAGCGCACAGCCGTCAGCAACAGATGACGCGCGAGGTCTTTGCTTTGCCATTCCGGCATTTCGGGATTGTATTGACGAAGGACCGCGGCATACGCGGCGATGCTCGCAGGCGTCGCGGGCACGGGCAACGTCGCGGCGTTTGAAACAGCCGGCGTCCCGAGTCCTAAAATGAAGCAGAGTCCCGCAAGGAGCAGGGCGCGGCATCGGCTCATGAGGGCTCGGGGTTCAACCAGACGAAGTCAAACCCTTGTGAAGCGCTACTGGTGGATGATCGCCGTCTTTCTTCTCTTGTGTGCGGGCATTGCGATCTCGCAGTGGTACGCCTATCACGTCAACGTGCCGCGTTACCAGGCTATCAACAGCAAAGACAAAAATTAGCTCTCGTCACCAAACGCTCGCGCGAGCGCGCAGCGTTGATGGGACTTTGATTGAGCCGGCGCAGGACTTCGGGTCTTGCCGCCGGACCGCAACTAATAATTCTTGCCCCCGATTGCCTCTGGAGGTCGTTCAGGCCGTGTTTGTCCGTTCGCTTGCCGCAGCTCTCTGCGGTGCCGCTCTCTACACGTTTGCCGCGCTGCCCGCCGGCGCCGAGCCAGCCCCCGTGCCAAGTGCCTCGGTAAGCCCCTCGCCGTCGGCGTCGCCCACGCCTACGCCGGGACCCGCGTATGGCAACATGCAGTGGCGCGAGATCGGACCCGCGACCGCCGGTGGTCGCGTTGCAGCCGTAGCCGGTTCGGCGACCGACCCAAAGCTGTACTACATCGGTAGCGGCGGTGGCGGGGTGTGGAAAAGCGCGAATTCGGGGCAGACCTGGGACCCGGTCTTTGCCAAAGAGGCCGTCGCAGCCATCGGCGCCGTGACGATCGATCCGACCGACAACAACACGATCTGGGTCGGCACCGGTGAAGACAATCCGCGCAATGACGTGAGCTATGGTGCGGGCGTCTACAAGTCGACCGACGGCGGCGGCAAGTGGACGCTGATGGGACTCGAGGCGACCAAACAGATCTCACGCATTGTTGTCGATCCGCGCAATCACAATCACGTCGTCGTCGCGGCGCAAGGCGATCTCTTCACCGACAGTCCCGACCGCGGCGTGTACGTGACCGACGACGGCGGCAAGACGTGGACCAAGACGCTCTACACCGGTCCGCAAGCCGGTGCATCCGACCTCGCGATGGATCCGCGGAATCCCGACGTGCTCTATGCGGGGATGTGGCAATTCCAGCGGCGACCGTGGACGTTTACCAGCGGTGGTCTGCAAGATGGTCTCTATCGTTCGAGTGACGGCGGCAAGACGTGGAAAAAGCTCGAGGGCAATGGACTGCCGACCGACACGATCGGCCGTATCGGGCTTGCGATTTCGCCGAGTAACGGCAATCGCGTGTACGCGTTGATCGAGTCGAAGCAAGGCATTCTCTGGCGCAGTGATGATGGCGGCGATCGTTGGACGATGGTCTCGAAGAATACGCTCGTCGATCAGCGTCCGTTTTACTTCACGCACATCGCCGTCGATCCAAAGAATCCCGATGTTATCTACGGCGTCTCGGAAGCGCTGTCAAAATCGACCGATGGCGGCAAGACGTTCAAGGAGATTGCCGAGAGCGTTCACGTCGACTATCACGCCATTTGGATCGCACCGAACGATCCTAACCGCATCATGACCGGTGAAGATGGCGGCTACGCGCTGACACTCGACGGCGGCGACAACTGGTTCTTCTCGGCGAACTTGCCGATTGCGCAAGTCTATCGCGTGGGTCTCTCGACCGAGAATCCGTACTGGGTGTGCGGCGGCTTGCAAGACAACAACGGTTGGTGCGCACCGAACAACACGCAAGATCCGTCGGGGATTCAAAACAAAGCGTGGATCGCTGTTGCAGGCGGCGATGGCGAGTGGACCGTGCCCGATCCGGTCGATCCCAACTACATCTGGGCCGACTCGGAGAACGGCGCGGTTACGGTCATCAACAAGGTGACCAAAGACGGCTGGTTCATCGAACCATATTTGCAAGCATCGCTCGAAAGTTTCGACACCCGCACCGCCAAGGTGCGTTGGAACTGGGAGACGCCGATTGCGTTTGCACCGTGGGACGGTCACATCGGTTGGGTCGGCGGCAACGTACTTTTTCAGACCAAGGATCGAGGCTTGCACTGGACGGCGATCAGCCCCGATCTCACGCGCAATGTCAAAGAACATCAAGCACCCTCCGGGGGTCCGATCACGCACGACGTTTCGGGCGCGGAAGAGAGCGATACGATCCTCGACATCGAGGGATCGCGCGTACGCAAAGGCGAGATCTGGGTTGGTACCGACGACGGCGTGATTCAACTTACGCTCGACGGCGGCAAGCATTGGAAAAACGTCACGCCGCCCAATGCGCCCGAATACGGACGCTTTGCCTCGATCGCGCCATCGCCGCTGCGTGACGGCACGGCCTACGCGATCAACGACGGCCACTACACCGGTGACAGCAAGCCGTACGTCTTTGTGACGCACGACTTCGGCGCGACGTGGACGTCGATCGCAAATGGTTTGCCCGGCAATGAATGGGCGCGCTCAGTCGGCGCAGATATTCGCAATCCGAACCTCGTCTATCTCGGAACGGAAGAGGGCTTCTGGATCTCCTATGACGGGGGCTCCTCGTGGAAAGCGTTCAAGAACAACCTGCCGACCGTCTCGGTTCACGACATCCGGATGCAGCAGCAGTTCGACGATCTCGTGATCGCGACGCACGGTCGCTCGATCTATATCATGGACGACATGACGCCGATCCAGCAGTTGCAAAGCGCCATTGCGGCCGGTGTGTACATGTTCCCGGTGCGTACGTCGTGGCAGTACAATACTCGGTCAGATGACGAGGGAACGTACACTAACTATGCAGCCGAGAATCCGCCGAGCGGCGTGCTGATCAACTACTATCTCAACGCGGAGCAGAAGACCGCGCCGACACTCGAGTTTATTGATGGCACCGGTAAGGTCGTGCGCACGTTTAAAGGCACGCACGAAGTCGAGAAAAAGCAAGAACCGTACGTTCCCAACAAAGTCGGCTTGAATCGATTCGTGTGGGATTGGACGATCGATGGTCCGGTGAAGTGGACGGGCGCTGCAAAGAAGGCCTATCAAGGCCCCGACGGCGGACCCGGTGTGCCGCCAGGCGTGTACACCGCGCGCTTGACCTTGGGCGGCAAAACGTTCACGCAGCCCTTCACGGTCAAAGCCGATCCGCGCACGATCTACACGCAAGCGCAGCTCGTCGAAGCATATAACTTCGGCCGCACGGGCGAAGCGCTGTACTCGAAAGTCGATACGATGCTCAACAACCTCGACACGGTGAAGAAGTCAATCGACGAGGGTGTCGCGGCGGCGAAGAAAGCCGGCGACACGGCTACGCAAACGAAACTCGAAGGTGTCGAGACTGCACGCCTGGCCGTCTTCGATGAGTTGACCGCGAACTATCAGAACGATGAAGACTCGATCCAGCTGCCCGGCAAGGTGCGTGAGGACATACAGACGATCATGTTCTTTGCCGGTACGGTGATCACACCGGCGCTGCGCGACTACGCGCATCGCGCCGAGGGCGAACTCACGACCGCGACCGCGCACTATAACGCGTTCGTTGCGCAACAGCTTCCGGTACTCAACAGTGCACTCACCACGCTCAAACTCAAGGCGGTGACGATCCAATGATTGCAGCTCTCGTTCTTGCAGCAGCGCTGCCGTACGCGAATTTGACCTGGCGGCAAGTCGGACCGGCGCTCGCAGGCGGTCGTATCGCGGCGGTTGCGGGTACACCACAAGACGACAAACTCTATTACGTTGGGACTGCCGGGGGCGGCGTGTGGAAATCGGACAATGGAGCCGCAACCTGGACGCCGGTTTTCGACGGACAGGCGGTATCGGCGATCGGTGCTGTCGCGATCGATCCCACGAACGAGAACGTGGTCTGGGTCGGCACCGGCGAATCGAACCCGCGTAACGACGTAAGCTACGGCGACGGACTTTACAAGACGACGAATGGCGGCAAGAAGTGGGCGCGCGTCGGACTCGAGAACACGCGGCATATCTCCCGGATCGCAATCGATCCGAAGAATCCGAATCACGTTGTGGTCGGTGCGCTTGGCGACGTCTTCGGTGATTCAAGCGACCGCGGCGTCTATGTGACGTTCGATGGCGGCAAGACGTGGACGAAGTCGCTCTACGTCGGCGTGCGCAGTGGCGCGAGCGACATTGCGATGAACCCCGCAAATCCAAACATCGTCTACGCGGGCATCTGGGAGTTTCGCCGCCAGCCCTGGACCTTCACGAGCGGCGGCAACGACGACGGCCTGTACAAGTCAACCGACGGTGGACGTCATTTTACGAAACTCACCGGCGCTGGGCTCCCGACAGGGGAGACGGGACGCATTGGTCTGGCAATCGCACCGAGTGATCCCAAGCGCGTCTTCGCGTTGATCGAGGCGAAAGGCGGAATTCTGTGGCGTACCGACGACGACGGCGCGTCGTGGAAGATGATGAGTGACGACACGCTCGTCGATCAGCGCCCGTTTTACTTCTCCCACATCGCGGTCGATCCGCGAAATCCAAATCACGTCTATGCCGTCTCCGAAATGCTGGCTGAAAGCAAAGACGGCGGCAAGAAGTTCAAAGAGATTGCAAGCGACGTGCACGTCGACTACCACGCGATCTGGATCGCGCCGAACGATCCGAATCGAATCATTACGGGTGAAGATGGCGGCTTCGGGCTGACGCTCGACGGCGGGAAGGCGTGGTCATTCTCACGCAATCTGCCGATCGGTCAGATCTACCACGTCGGAATGTCGAACGAGAATCCGTACACGCTCTGCGGCGGATGGCAAGATAACAACGGCTGGTGTGGGCCCTCGAACTCACTCGACAACGAAGGCATAAAGGACGAGCACTGGATCAATGTCGTCGGCGGCGACGGCATGTGGGCGATACCCGATCCGATCGATCCGAATCTCATCTGGGCCGATCTGCAAGACGGTCGCGTTTCGATCTTCAATCGCAAAACGCAGAGCAGCCGCTTCATCATGCCCTATCAGACGACTTCGGAGAATACGTTCTATCTGGGCAACGCGCAGTATCGTTTCAACTGGGATTCGCCGATCGCATTTGCACCGTGGGACGGACACACCGCGTGGTACGGCGGCAACGTCGTCTTCCAAACGACCGATCACGGTGAACACTGGGCGCCTATCAGCCCCGACCTCACGCGCAACATCAAAGATCATCAGAAGCCCGCCGGGGGACCGCTCGCGCTCGACGTTTCCGGTGCGGAGTATTCCGACACGATTCTCTACATCGAAGGTTCGGCGCTGAATAAGGGCGAGATCTGGGTTGGAACGGACGACGGACTCGTACAGCTGACGCGCGATGGCGGTACCAGTTGGCAGAACGTCACGCCGCCTGGGGTGCCGCAATACGCACGCGTCGAAGCGGCGGCGCCGTCGCCCGCAACGGCCGGCACGGCCTACGTAAACGCCGACAATCACCGTTCGGGTGATTATGCACCATACGTATACGTCACGCACGACTACGGCAAGACATGGACGAAGATTACGAACGGTCTACCGGCAGATCAATACGTGCGCACGATTCGTCCCGACCTCCACAATTCGAACCTCGTTTACGCCGGGACGGAGAACGGTATCTTCATTTCATACGATGGCGGCGGGCACTGGCAGAACTTCCGGTTGAACCTGCCGCAGGTCTCGGTGCGCGATATCCGGATCCAACCGCAGTTCGACGACATCGTCATCGCGACGCACGGTCGCGCATTCTGGATTCTCGACGATGCAACGTCATTGCAGAATCTGCAAGATGCGCAAGCGAAGGGCACCATGCTCTTTGCCCCGCGGACGGCGTACGACTACCACTATCATTCAAACGACGAGGGCGCGTACACGCGTTTCGCCGGAGATAATCCACCGAACGGTGCGATCATCGACTTCTATCAATCTGCGGCGCAGGGCTCGCCGCCGCAGATTCAGATCCTCGATGCGAGCGGAAAGGTCGTTCGTACCATCAAGGGTACGCACAAAGTCAAGGGCAAAGTCCTGCCCAACGTTTCGAACAAGACCGGCGTCAATCGTTTTGTTTGGGATTTCCACGAAGACGGCCCAACCCAGTGGATGGGGGCAGCAAAAGAGAGCTATCGCGGACCGAAGACCGGACCGGTCGTCGTGCCGGGAAGCTACACGGTGCGCTTGCTGCTCGGCGGACAGACCCTCTCGCAAAACGTCGACGTGAAGCCTGATCCGCGCGATAATTGGGCGCAGGCTGACTACCAAGCAGCGTACGACTTCGCCAAGAAGTACGCGACGCGATATGGCAAGATCGACGAAGCGCTCAACAACCTCGACACGATGAAGAAGTCGCTTGCGTCGGCTGCTGACGGAGCGAAGAGCAATCCATCGTTGGCCTCGCAAGTTACGGCGGCGCAAAAGCAGCGCGATGCAATCTTCTACGCGTTCACGGCGGACTATCACAACGACGAAGACTCGATCCAGCGCCCGGGCGCGCTTCGTGAAGACGTGCCGCGCACCGGCTTCGGCGCGGCGCAGCCACCGACGGCGGAGACGCTACGCTACGCAAGTGAGTTCGACGGGATGTACGACGCAGCGTTCTCCAAGTACAACGCGTTCGTCGCCTCGCTGCAAGCGCTCTCGAAGCAGTTGCCCAAACCGATCGATGGTGCGATGACGGTGACGCCATGATCGCAGCCCTCGTACTTGCAGCAGCCTCGCAATTCGGTGGTCTCACGATGCGCGTCGTCGGGCCGGCGGTTGCCGGCGGCCGCATCGCCGGGGTTGCCGGCACTCCGCAGAACGACAAGCTCTACTACCTCGGAACGGCGGGTGGTGGCGTCTGGAAATCCGAGAACGGCGGCGCGACCTGGTCCCCGGTCTTCGATAAACAAGACGTCTCGGCGATCGGTGCGGTGTCGATCGATCCGAAGAATCAAGACGTTGTTTGGGTCGGAACCGGTGAAGCCAATCCGCGCAACGACGTCAGTTACGGCAATGGGCTGTACAAAACGACTGACGGTGCGAAGCATTGGACGCGTGTCGGGCTCGAAGGCGTGTGGAGCATTTCGCGTATCGCAATCGATCCGAAAGATCCGAATCACGTAGTCGTCGCCGGATTCGGCGATCCGTTCAAAGATTCGAGCGATCGCGGCGTGTATGTGACGTTTGACGGCGGCAAGACGTTCAGCAAGACGCTCTATGTCGATGAAAAGACGGGAGCGAGCGATCTCATCTTGGATCCGCAGCATCCGAACGTCGTGTACGCCGGAATGTGGACGTTCCGTCGCGTGCCGTGGACGTTCACGAGCGGCAGCGATGCCGGCGGATTGTACAAGTCGACCGACGGCGGCAAGAGCTGGAAGAAACTCACGGGCAACGGTCTGCCGGCCGGCATGACCGGGCGCATCGGCCTCGCCCTTGCGCCAAGCGATCCCAAGCGCGTCTACGCGACGATTGAGGCCAAAGGCGGCGTATTGTGGCGCAGTGACGATGCGGGCACGCAGTGGAAGATGATCTCGAACGATTCGATCGTCAATCAGCGTCCGTTCTATTTCTCGCATCTCGAGGTGAACCCGAAAAAGCCGGACGACGTCTATGCGATTTCGAACGATCTTGCCGAGAGCAAAGACGGCGGCAAGAAGTTCGAACAGGTCGCCAAATCCGTGCACGTCGATTTCCACGCAATGTGGATCGCGCCGAATGACCCCGATCGCCAGATCATCGGGGCGGATGGCGGATACGCGATTACGCTTGACGGCGGCAAGAATTGGTCGTTCGCGCAGAATCTGCCGATCGGCCAGATTTACCACGTCGGTTACAGCCTCGGCAGCAATCCGTATTCAATCTGCGCGTCGTTGCAAGACAACGAAGCGTTTTGCGGACCTTCGAACTCCCTCTCGGGCGACGGCATCCTCAACAGCGATTGGTATAACGTCGTCGGCGGCGACGGCGAATGGGCATGGCCCGATCCGTCGGACCCGCGTTACATCTGGGCCGATCTCGAAGATGGTGTGACGCTCGTCAACGATACGAAGACGCAGACCGCGCTCTCCGTGCGCCCGTGGGACGCGATGGGCGGCACGCTTGGGCCGTTCGACTCGCGCGACGCAAAGTATCGCTTCAACTGGGATTCACCGATCAACTTCGCACCGTGGGATCCGCGTATCGCGTGGCTCGGCGGCAACGTCGTGTTCCAGAGCACCGATCGCGGGTTACATTGGACCGCGATCAGCCCCGATCTCACGCGCAACGTCAAGGATCATCAGTTGCCCGCGGGCGGCCCGCTCGCGCAAGACGTGTCGGGCGCGGAGTACTCGGATAACTTGCTCGACATCGAAGGCTCGCCACTCACGAAGGGCGAGATTTGGACCGGCTCGGATGACGGCGTCATCTCACTCACGCGCGACAGCGGAGCGAATTGGACGACCGTCACGCCAAGCGGTGCGCCGCAGTATGCGCGCATGGCGAGCGTTTCACCGTCGGCGCTCGAAGCCGGCACCGTCTACGCGATCGCCGATAACCACATGCTCGGCGACTACAAGCCGTACATCTACGTCACGCACGACTATGGGAAGACGTGGACCCCGATCGTCAACGGCATTCCCGAAAATCAGTACGCGCGCGGCATCCGCGCCGACACGACCAATGCCAATCTCGTGTACGTTGGTACCGAGAACGGGCTATGGATTTCGTACGACAAGGGCGCGCACTGGCAGAACTTTCGCTTGAACATGCCGCCGACGGCCGTCTACGACATCCGCGTGCAACCGGAGTTCAACGACTTGATCGTCGGTACGCATGGGCGCGACGTGTGGGTGCTCGACGATCTCACGCCGGTGCAACAGCTTCCGCAAGCCGAGAAGGCCGGCGTGATGCTCTTCAAGCCGCGCACGGCATACCAGTATCATCAGCATTCGAACGGCGATTACGGCGCGTACACGAACTTCTCGGCCGACAATCCGCCGAGCGGCGCGATCATCAGCTACTACCTCGCTGCACCGCAGAAGAAGAATCCGACGCTGCAGATTCTCGATGCAAGTGGGAAGGTTGTGCGCTCGATCTCCGGGACGCACAAAGTCGATGAAAAAGACGTCTCCAACGTGCCGAACAAAACCGGCATCAACCGTATGGAGTGGGATCTGCACGAAGCTGGGCCGACGCCATGGAACGGTGCCGGCGCACCGCAGTTCCGCGGTCCGCGCACGGGTCCGAATGTATTGCCCGGCACGTATACGGTCCGCTTGCAACTCGACGGCACCACGCTTTCACAAACGGTTGCCGTGAAGCCCGATCCGCGCGATTCGTGGACCGCTGCGGAACTTCAGTCTGCCTACGACTTCGCTGAGAAGTACAACCAACGGTACAGCAAGATCGACGAAGCGCTAAACAACCTCGACGCGATCAAGAAATCGCTCGATAAGGCAAACGCGAGCGATCCTAAAGTCGCTGCAGCCAAAGCGCAGTGGCAGGACGTGTTCTCGAGGTTCACCGCGAATTTCAAGAACGGCGAAGACAACGTCGAACATCCGGGCTCGCTACGCGAATGGATCCCGCGTACCGGATTCGGTGCCGCATCCCCGCCCACCGCGGCGCAGCTCGATTATGCCGCGCGTTGGGATGCGCTCTATGCCACCGCGTTTACCAAGTACAACGACTACGTCAAATCGCTCGGTGGCCTCAAGATCGATGGAGCGAAACCGGTAACGCCGTAGCTGATGCTCGTTCTTGCATGGATTCTCGCGCTGCTGGCCGCGCCGGCGCAGCATGGTGATTTCGATCACTACACATTTGCGCTGACGTGGCAGCCGGGGATCTGTAGCACGGTAACCGGCTGTCGCGCGGATCAGCCCCGGACGCCGCTCATCGGCTTGCACGGGCTCTGGGCGTCGACGCCGCGCAGCCTCGCGGCAACGGGCGTCGTCGATCCGCAATGGTGGTGGAAGGGCTGCGACTACTACCATCACAGTGACGATGCGCCGCCGCTCGATCCGGCTTTGACGGCGCAACTCGAAGCGGTGATGCCGCATTTCGCGCACGACCTTTTGACCCATGAGTACGACAAGCACGTGCAATGCTTTGGCTTTGATCCGACGCCGTTTTTCGAGACCGAGCTAGCGATGCGCGAGGCTGTCGCCTCGAGTGCGTTTGGGTCATATCTGGTCAGCCAGGCGGGCCACCAGGTGCAGCACCGCGACGTCGTCGCACGTTTCGCGAGCGCTTTCGCGACGGATCATCCGACCGCGTTGCAACTGCAGTGCGCGAAGAACGCGGCAGGCGAGGCGGTCTTGACGCAGTTCTGGATCACGATCCCTACCGACGAGGTCAACGCGTTTCCAAAACCCGAATCGCTGATGGACACGCCGACGAACCAAGACACATGCCCGGCAACATTTTTTATACCCGCCTGGTAAGCGCGCTTGCCGTCGCGCTCCTGCTTGCGACCGCGAATGCGCGAGCAAGTCGCATGGTCCAGGTCGAGGTGCACAGTGACTTCTTGAGCGCATTTTGGAAGCAGCCAGTCGCATTACGTGCCGACGTGCTGCTGCCGGATTCATATGACGTCGACCCGACGCGCCGTTATCCGGTACTTTATTGGCTTTTTGGTTATGGGAGTCAGTACGACTTTATGGCGCGCAAGACGTGGGGCGATTGGCGTCGCGCCTTTGCAACACATGATGACGCGATCGTCGTCTTCGCTGACCCCATGCTGGCGTCGTACGTGTACTCGGAGTTTGCGAACTCGGCGAACACGGGGCCTTGGGGCGATGCGTTCGCAAGCGAAGTGATTCCGTACGTCGATAAGAATTTTCGTACCTCACGTCGCTACATCGGCGGCCATTCTTCGGGCGCGTGGGCTGCACTGTGGCAGCAAGTCAATTACCCCGAGCTTTTCGACGGCGCATGGGCGTACGCACCGGACCCGGTCGATTTTCACGACTTCACAGGACCGGACCTTACCGCGGCGCGGCCCGGTAATTTCTACTACCGCAGTAACGGGCAGCTGTATTGGTTGCGTGGATACCGGCGCCCGCAAAACTTGCACGACATGGCACAGGGCGCGGACGGTGGGATGTACCTCGGTCAGTTCGAGTCATTTGAGGCAGTCTTCAGCCCGCGTACCGCGGACGGATTCCCGGCGCACCTTTTCGATCGCAAGAGCGGCGCAATCGATGCCGGTGTGGCGCAGTACTGGGAAGCACACTATGATCTCGCGGCGATCGTGAACCGCGTATGGGACGCGGAGGGGTCGACGTTGCGAGGCAAGATTCACCTGATCGTCGGCTCCGAAGATACGTTCAATCTCGACGGGCCGGCACATCGCTTTTGCGACGTGCTGGAAGCGCTCAACGCGAAGGCCGAGTGCACGTTCTTGCGGGGTGACGACCACTGGGCGATTCTCGACTGGGACGGCGGCTACGAGCATCACGTCATCGACGAGATCTTTTTGACCGTGCCGGTGTGATTCGGCGAACCGCCGTCGCTGAAGCGCACGGCGACGAGTTCGAGCGATGGAATGACGTAGAGTCCTTGGCCGCCCGAGCCGCTGGCATAGAACGTGTCCGGCGGCATCTTCTTATCGGCGAGCCACCAGCATAAACCATAACGCGCGTTGGCCGGCGAACCGGCGAAGGCTTGCGCGTACTTTTTGCGATGGGCGAGCACGTAGGTGCCATACGCAAGCCAATCATGCGCGCGTAAGAAGGCGCCCGTCGGCAACGGGTGCGTGCCATCTTTGAGCGTGCGCCACGACGCGACGGTGACGCCGGCGGCTTTGAGTACGTGTGATTCGAGATATTCGTGCGGCGTGAGCGACTGCGGGTGCAAACGCTCGGCGAAGAACGCGCCGAAGACTTGCAGCGGGATGCCGCTGTACGTGAACTTCGATCCCGGCGCGTTCTTGAGTGGAATCTCGAGGGCGTGCTCGTACGTCGGCACCGCGCTTCCGAGTCCGCCGAAGCCGTAGCCCGCGGTCATATCGAGCAACATTCGCACGGTGTAGCCGCTGCGAATCGGCTCATCGAGTGCAAAGAGCCCGGCTGCGACGGCTTCAAGTGCAGCGATCCCCCAGAAACTCTTCGTTCCACTGTAGAGCGCGTGCGGCGTCGCTGCGGTGAAGCCGCCGTCGTAGGATTCGTGAATGATCCGTCCGGCGCGCTGCACGACGAGAGCTTGTTGCATGGCGGGGCCTTCGTCGCACGCCCCCGAAACTCACTCGCAAATGAGGCCGTTTGTTTTATTGGTCGCATCGATTGCCGCGCTCGGTGGCCTGCTCTTCGGCTACGACACCGGTGTGATCTCGGGCGCAATACTGTTCATTACGCGCGACTTCTCCCTCGACACTAAGCTCCAAGAGCTCACCATCAGCGTCGTGCTGATCGGTTGCATCTTCGGCTCGTCGGTTGCAGGCACGCTCGCCGACCGCGGCGGCAGGCGCATCACGCTGCTCGTCTCCGGGGTCATCTTTGCAGTCGGCGCCGTGCTTTCGGCAATCGCGTCGTCGGACGACGTGTTGCTCGCCGGACGGCTCATCGTCGGCATTGCGATCGGTTTTTGCTCGGTCGTGGCTCCGCTCTATATCTCGGAAGTTGCACCGCCCGACGTGCGCGGTGCGATGGTCTCGCTCTACCAGTTCGCGATCACCATCGGCATTCTCGCCGCATATATCGTCGACTACGCGCTTGCACCTGGTGGCGCGTGGCGATGGATGCTTGGACTCGGTGTCATCCCGGCGCTGGTGTTGATCGGTGGGATGCTTCCGCTACCGGAAAGTCCGCGCTATCTCTTCAAGGTCGGGCAGCTCGAACCGGCGCGCGACGTCTTGCGCCGTATCGCCGGCCACGCCGACATCGCGGTCGAAGAGACGGCCATCGCCGAGTCGTTGCGGGTTCGTAGCTCGGGCTTCGCCGTATTTCGCGCTCCCGCGGTGCGCAATGCGCTGGTCCTCGGCTTCTCGCTCGCAGTGCTGCAACAGGTCACCGGGATCAACACCGTCATCTACTACGGACCGCACATCTTCCAGCTTGCCGGCATCGCGTCGAATGTCGCCGCCATCCTTGCGACGATGCTTGTCGGTATCGTCAACGTGCTCCTGACGCTGGTCGCAATCTTCTTCGTCGATCGTATCGGTCGCAAGCCGCTACTCTACGCGGGAATCAGCGGGATGTTCGTCGCGCTTGCAGCGCTGGCGTTCGCTTTCGCACAGCCCCATCTCGGCGGCTCGCTTGCCGGCATTGCGCTCGCCAGCATGATGGTCTACGTCGGTTCCTTTGCCTACAGTCTCGGTCCGATCGTGTGGTTGTTGCTCTCGGAGATCTTCCCGTTGGAAGCGCGCGGATTGGGTATGAGTATCTGTACGCTCGGGAACTGGCTGGCCAACCTCGTCGTATCGTTGTTCTTCCTTACAATGGTGCAGGCGTTGGGGGCCTCGATCACGTTCACGATCTACGCAGCGTTGTGTATCGTGACCCTCGTCGTCGTCTGGCGGGGAGTGCCGGAGACCAAGCGCGAAATTCTCGAAAATATCTCGCTCGCGCCACAAGGCGCCCGAGCAGCGGAGGTAACTCCATGAGCCGCGCATTCGTAAAGGACGATACCGACGCTCCGGAACCTCGTATCGAACGTCGTCCCGCCAGCACGCTGCCAAACTACGTAACCCCACGGGGGCTAACGCTCTTGCGCGCCGATCTCTCGCGCGCGGTCGCCGCCGGTGACGATGAGGCAGCTGAATACTTTCAGGAGCGGATCGACTCGGCGGTCGAGGTCGATCCGTCCGGGCACCCCAAGGGCGTAGTGGAATTCGGAGCGAGCGTCCGCGCCCACGACCGGGCCGGCCAGGAGCTGCGAGTCCGGATCGTCGGCGAAGACGAGGCCGATCCGGCGAACGGAACGATTAGCTGGGAGTCGCCGATCGCCAAAGCCTTCACCGACCATAAAGTGGGTGAGCGGGTGGTCGTCCACCGGCCGGCCGGCCCGATCGAGTACACGATCGACGAGGTCGGCTACGAGTAATCAAGTGTAAAGATTGATCCTCGCCGGGCTGCCCGGACAGGCGGGCAGAGGGGCAACCTCTGTATAATTTGGAGGCTATGGCATCCATCTCTAGCTTGAACGGGCCTTCGCTTATCCAGACCGAGCAGACCCAACAAAGTCTGCTGCAGCAGTTCAACAAGCTTTCCACCGGCAAGCGCGTCAATAGCGCTGCCGATGATGCGTCCGGTTACGCAATTGCCACGACGTTGAATACGCAAGCGGCTGCCTCGAGCACCGCTTCCGAGAACATCCAAAACGTCTACAACGCGACTAACGTCGCGCAGGGCGCGCTCTCGCAACTCAACGGTGTGCTGCAACAGCTCAACAATCTGGCGGTGACGGGTGTCAACTCGTTCCTGAGTCCGGCGGATCGCAAGGATCTGCAGACGCAGGCCAATCAACTCGTGCAACAAGCCAACACGATCGCGCAGTCGGTCAATTTCAACGGACAGCAATTGCTGAACGGACAATTCGCGGGCTCGCAAGCGGGATCGTCGACGACAGCTAAAGTTACGAACAACGATATCACGCAACAGGGTGGTGGTGTGGTCGCGCAAGTAGCCGCCGCTAATGGGAATTACGGCCAAGTGCCGACTGGCACGGCACAAGGTTTCGGTGGAACGTCAACCACCAACTCGACCGTACAGATTCAAGTCGTCAACAACAACGGACAAGCGGCCGCGGTCGCAACGGTGCTCGATAATGCTACCGGCCAGACCGCATCGTCAGGTCCGGTTGCCGCGGGCGGCACGATCAGCGGTTTCGAAAACGTCAACATCAAGGTCGGGAACATTTCGCTCGCCGACGTCGGCCAAACTGCCACCGTGCAAATCGCGCAAGCAACGCCGGCGAACGCGCAGAACAGCGCGCTCACGGTGCAGTCGGGCTCGAACGAGGGCGCGACGACCAACGTGAACATTCCGGGTGTCAGCTCGAACACGCTGCAAATCAGCAACATCGATCTCAGCAGCAGCCTCAGCTCGACGCAGGCGATCGGGCAGATCCAGAACGCGCTGCAAACGCTGACGACCCAAGAAGCGAAGCTCGGCGCGCAGCAAAATGCACTGCAGAACGCGGCGCAAGCGAATGACGTATACGCCAACAACCTGACGACGGCCGCGTCGAACATCACCGACGAGAACTATGGTACGGGCGTGACGCAGTCGACGCTCTCGCAGTTGCAGCAGAGCATTCAATTTGCGCTGCAGGCGAAGAACAACGTCAACGCCTCGGCCGTACTCGGCCTGTTCAATACCTAACAGGTGGTCTTAGCAGACTGATGCGCCTCGCGCGTCCGCGCTTAGAGAGTCTATTAGCGGCGCGCTCTCCGAAGATCCTCGCGGCGATTGCCACCGCCGGATATGCGAAGAGCAGCGTCGTGCGTGCATTCGGTCGAACGCGCGGCATTTCGGCGGTTTGCGATTGCCGGGAAACGCGCGACGTCGTTGACTTCGCGCAACGCGCTGCCGCAGCACTTGTCGGCGGCGATGTCCGTGCGCAGGCCGGACTTTCGGAGCAACGCATCGCGGCGGTCGGAGATGCCGCATCGTGGGCGGAATTCGTAACCTCCCTCTGGGACCGGCAATACGAACACGCTACCTTCGTTTTTGAGAACCTGGAAGACGTTGTCGAAGACGCACCCATCATGGATGTTCTCGCGCGCCTGCTGGCGAGAACGCCGGCGCATCGTAGTATCGCGATCTGTTCGCGCCGCAGCCCACCGATTGGATTGGGACGCTTTGCGCCGCCGCACGAACTCCTGACGCTGCGTGAAGCCGATTTGGCGTTCGATACTGACGAGATTCGCGAAGTGTTCCGCGATAGCGGGGTTGCTATCGGAGCCATCGAGCGCGTTGCGGAGATTACTCGCGGCTGGCCTGTTGCTGTGCTGCTGTTCGAACGTCTCGCGCGCGCGAAACGCCTCGGCGTTGCACTCGAGCAGGCCGGTTCGCTCGACTATGCCGATCTCTACGATTATCTCGCGCAGGAGGCGCTCTCCGCACTGCAACCGGAACAGTTGCAGCGGCTGCTTGCGATTGCTGCGATTCCGAACGTGACGGGTGAGGAAGTTGCGCTGGTGCTCGACGATCCGGAAGCGCCCGGAGCGCTCGAATCGGCTGCGGCAGCGTCGGCGTTTATCTATCGGCTCGCCGGGGGAACGTACGAGGCGCATCCGCTCGTGCAAGCGATGCTTCGAGAGCGCTTCGCCCAACGTTGCCGGGAGCTTTTGGTGCGCTGCGCCGAACGGCTGGCGGCCGTCGACCCGCTGCGATCCGCGCAGCTCTTCCAAATTGCCGGCGACAACGATCGAGCCGCGGATCTGCTCGAGGGCAAGCGCATGCTCTTTGCCGACGAAGCGTCGCCCCGGTTTGCAGAGATTGTGAGCGGATTCGACGTGACGGTGCTGCTGCGCCACCCGTCGATCTGGTCGAACGCGCTGATGAATCGCTCGATCTCGATTTCGCAGCGTCAGTGGCTCTACGAAGCACTGGCGGTTCGCGAGCGACTGGACGAACGTACACCGCTCGAGACGCGCGTCAATGCTTTGGCCGGGCTCGCCAATATCCTGACCAATCTCGGCCGGCACGACGACGCGCTTGCGGAGCTAGACAAGTTTACGTGGGGCGACGAGCACTTGCCCGAGCGTTATCGTGCCATTGCCGTACTCTTGCGCGCGGCGGTTGAAACACGCCGCGGGCAATTTGCACGCGGAATGGAACTCTGGAACGAGGCGGCGCCTTCGTTCGATAAGGTGCTCGCGACCCGATCGATCGGCCTCGAAGAGATCGTCGCCCGCGCACAGCATTTTGCTGGGGAGCGTGCCGAGGGGCGTGCCATACTCGACCGCGCGATCGCGCTCGCGAACGAATCGGGTGTAGCCGTCGTTCGTGCACTCGCGATGCAAGAGGCACTGTTCGGCGCGTGGTTTGCCGGCGAAGATTCGCTGGTCGCACAATACGCGCGCGAACTGGAGCGAGCAATTGCGCCGAACACGGCCCAAGGGACCGAAGTACTCCGCAACGCGGTGCGCGGCGACATCTCGCTCGCACTGCGCGAAGAGACGTTCGAACGCTTTCGCTTTCGTCACTACGCCGCGTTGATTGCATGCGGCCGCGCTCCGCGCGCCGAACGTTCGCGCTTTGCCGACGCGGCGCTCGAGGCCGCGAAGAGTGCTGACGAGCCGGCGTGTTGCGCGATCGCTGCGATTGCGCTGGCCGAAAGCGAGCCGCAGATCCGTAGTGAGATGGCTGCACTTGCCGAGCAGTGGGCTGGGCGTACCGATTCCACGGCCTTGCGCAGCGCCGTCGCGGCATTTCGTCGCGGCGCGGGGGATCTTGGACTTCTCGAGCCGTTCGTGCAACGTCTTCGCGATAAGCCGTCGCTTCGTCGTACGCGCGACCGCGAGGTGCCGAAGGTCTCGATTCTTACCGGCACCGTCACGGTGGGTCCTACGACGATTCGCCTTTCGGGGCGCGAACGAGAGTTATTGTTCTACCTTGCGTTGGCGCAGCGACCGTGCAGCCGCGCCGAACTCCTCGACGCGATCTGGCCGCACAGCGCGCAGCGCACGCCGTCGGTGCTACGTGTCTATCTCAGCCGAATCCGCACGCGCATGAACGACCCGGCGATCATCTCGCTCCTTGAATCGGGTGACTATCAAATTGCGCCGTACGTTCGGGTTGACGTGGCGGAACTCGACGAGCTGCTCAAGATCGCCGGCAACACAACCGAGCTTTCCGAGGAACTGCGCGAACGTCTCGGCGCGTACGCCCTTGGCCACGCGTATGAGATTCCCGCGTCAATGCGCGCCTGGGAATGGGTCGTGCCGTTCTCGGGATATGCGTTCGAGCTCTCGCGCCGCGCCGAGCTACTCCTGGCAGCTGCGGCGATCGAGCGCGGCCTGACGCCCGGCGCGCGCGCGCACGCGGATCGCTTGATCGCATTCGATCCGTTCGATGAATCGGCGTGGGAGATGCTCATTCGCGCAAGCCTCGCCGCCGGCGACAGCGCGTCGGCGCGACGCTCGTACCGTAAATTCTCAGCGTTGCTCGCAAAAGAACTGCAATCGCAGCCATCGGGAAAACTCGCCGAACTTGTAACACCGTTGTAGCGCGTTGCTGGTACGATGCTGCGCATGCAGCAAATTTTACAACGTTCATTTGTTATCTATGGGAGTTTTGCACTAGCGCTCGTCGTCGCGGGATGCGGCGGCAGTAGCGGTGGCGGCAGTGGACCTTTGCCGAGCTCGGCGCCCAGCGCAAGCGCGTCGGCAAGCTCCTCACCCGGCACATCGCCAAGCTCCTCACCCAGCACATCGCCAAGCACATCGCCAAGTAGCTCGCCGTCAACTGCTCCGACGTCGGTTGCGCAGACGTGGACCTTCGGCGGTTCGGGGACCAACGGTTCATTTGCCGCGGGAACGACGCCGGGCGCCGTAAATTTGGCGGCGTACCATGGTATCGGCGTCACCGTGCAATTCGCGGCGCCGACGTCAGGAAGCGGGACGTTGCAGTTCAGCGACGCGCTCAACGGCGCGCAGAGCGTCATCGACGTCACGCCGAATAGCTTGCCGGCCGACAATGCGACGGCAGCCTACACACCGATCATCTATCTCTCGGTATATAACGCCGGTACCACAGATATCGCGTTCGGGACCGCCATTCCACAGATAACCCTCTCGGACACGAGCCTGACTGGCACGTACACGACTTGCAACTTCGACGTCTACGGATCGCAGGGCAACAGCAACACCCCGTCGTGGTTCTTCGTGGGTGCGAGCGGATCGGTCACGGGGAGCGGTGTCAACATCCCCGCAGGAACCCTTGGCGGCGGCAACAGCGTCGACTTCAAAGCGGGACAACAGGTCATCGCGGTCTCCTGCCACTAAACGCCGGGTATCCTGATTCATAGAGGGTAATGAATCGGGATATCTGGTTGCTCCCCGGTCTGCGTACGCCGTTTGCGAAGTCCGATGGACCGCTTGCGGCGTACGACGCGATCGAGCTTTCGATTCCCGTCGTGCAAGCGATGATCGCGCAATTGCACGGCGCAAAGCCCGATTTCGCGGTGTGGGGCACGGTGCTCCCGAATCTCACCTGGAGCAACATCGCGCGCGAGGTGCTGCTCGACGCCAAGGTCGATGCCACGATCCCCGCATTCTCGACGGTGATGGCGTGTTCGACCAGTATGATCGGTGCACTCGAAGCCGCATCGATGCTGGATAACAACGCGCGATCGCTTGCGCTCGTCGGCGGCACCGAGAGCTTGAGCCACGTACAGGTCGGGCTTTCCCAGTCGCTCTCCGACTGGCTGCGCGGCTTTTTGCAAGCGCGCAGCCTCGAAGCGAAGCTGCAACGCGTTGCCGCGCTCGGACGCACCAAAATCGGGCTCTACATTCCGGCTGTTGCGAATCGTTCGACCGGCAAGAGCATGGGTCAGCACATGGAGGAGAGCGTGCACGCCCTGGGCACGATCTCGCGCGAGGAGCAGGACGCGTGGTCGCTCGAGAGTCACCGCAACGCGGTTGCGGGCTGGGAACGCGGCTTTTTCAACGATCTGGTGATTCCGTTTGGCGGCGTCACGCGCGACACGATTCCGCGGGCGGATTCCTCGCTCGAGAAACTCGCGCGGCTGCGGCCCGCGTTCGATCGTGCGCACGGTACGATCACCGCCGGTAATTCGTCACCGCTCACCGACGGCGCCGCCGGACTCTGGGTCGCATCGGACGCCGGCCTCGCCCGCTTACCGAAAGATTCGCCCCGCGTCAAAGTGGTCGATTGGGAAATCGCCTCGATCGATCTCTGGGTCGAAGGGTTGCTGATGGCGCCCGCCTACGCAATTCCGAGGCTTCTGGCGCGACATGATTTGCGCTTCGACGACATCGCACTCTGGGAGATCCACGAGGCGTTTGCTGCACAAGTCTTGGCACACATTGCGTTACTCGAGGACCGCAATTTCTTGCGCGAGCGCGTCGGGGTCGATCGCGACTTTGGTTCGTTTCCGCGTGAGCGGGTAAATCCTCAGGGCGGAAGCATTGCGCTCGGCCACCCGTTTGGCGCGACCGGAGCACGGATTTTGAGCCAAGCCGTCAAGGAGCTTGCGGTGCTTGCGCCGGGCTCGCGTGCTGTCGTCAGCATCTGCGCTGACGGCGGTGAGGGCACGGTTGCATTGTTAGAAGCTGTGTAGCTGTATAATCTAGCTACGAGGTATCGCTGATGCATGTTCGTGTATTGATGGCGACGGGCGTCATCATTTCCACCCTTACATTTGCCGCCTGCTCCCCGTCGGCCACGTCGACGACATCCGGCGCATCGACCGCGCCGAGCGCCTCCGCCGCTGCGGGCTATTTTACCGCTGCACAAGCCTCCGACGGTGCGACCGTATACGCCGCAAGTTGCGCATCGTGTCACGGTGCAAAACTCGAGGGACAGAGTGGCCCCTCGCTGAGTGGTGCGCGGTTTGCAGCGACGCTGCAGTCCTACGGCACCGGCGAGCAGATGTTCGATTTCATCAGCAAGCAGATGCCGCTGAGCGCCCCGGGAAGTTTGACGCCGGCGCAATATTACGCGGTGACCGCGTATGTGCTGCAACAGAATAACTATCCAGCCGGCGATCGTCCGCTCGACGCAACCAACGTGGGAAGCATCAATCTTTCCACCGCCGTGGCGCGAGCATCCGCCGCAGCCGGCGCAAGCGGTGCGCCGAATACCAACGAGATCGTGCGTGCCGCGGCACCGGTGACGCTCGACTACGGCAAAGCACCCGGTAACGTCAACGTCTCCGATGCGATGATGGGCAATGCCGACACGGACTTGACCGACTGGGTGCTCCACGGCCGCACCTACTCAAACCAGCGCTATTCGCCGCTGACGCAAATCGACGTCAGCACCGTGTCACGGCTCGCTCCCGTTGCAATCGTTCAGACCGGGATGACCGCGAGTTTTGAGACGACGCCGATCGTCGTCGGCGGTGTGATGTTCATCACGACGCCCGTCGTCGGCAATAAGATGAAGATCATCGCGCTCAACGCGGTGACGGGCGAGCGCATTTGGGAAACGACGTATAATCTCGGCTCCTACCAGATTTGCTGCGGTCCGGTCAATCGCGGCGCCGCCGTCGGGTATGGGAAGGTGTACGTGGTGACGCTTGACGACAATCTCGTTGCGCTCGACGCCACGACCGGCAAACTTTTGTGGCAGAAGAACCTGGCGGATCCAAACGTCGGCTATTCCGAGACGATGGCGCCGCAAATCTACAAGGGCACCGTCTATGTCGGCAGTGCCGGCGGTGAATGGGGCATTCGTGGTTTCGTTGCGGCGTTTGATGCGAACACCGGCGATAAGAAGTGGCAGTGGTGGTCGACCGATCCGAAGACCTACGCCGGTGACTCCTGGAAAGAAGGCGGCGCAATGTCGTGGACGACACCCGCCATCGATCCCAAGCTCAATCTCTTGATTCTCAGCACGGGAAATCCGAATCCCGATCTCTACGGCGCATCTCGCATGGGCGACAATCTCTACTCAGACTCGATCGTCGCGCTCGATCTCACGACCGGTGCACTCAAGTGGTATCTGCAAGAGGTCAAACACGACGTCTGGGACTATGACGCGGTGAGCAACCCGGTGCTCTTCGACGTCCATCAGAACGGGCAGACGATTCCGGCCGCCGGTGAAGCCGGCAAAGTCGGCTGGATTTTCATCGTCGATCGGCGCACCGGTAAATTGATTCGCAAATCCGATCCGTACGTGATGATGTCGAAGAACATGTTCTCGCAGCCGACCAAAGAAGGCGTGGACATGCTCCCGGGCGCCAATGGTGGCGCGGAGTGGTCTCCGCCGGCGTATTCACCGCAGACGCACGATCTCTATGTGCTGGCGATGAACCAGTTGATGACGTTCTCGACCAACGAACCGACCGGCGGCACCGGACAACTGCGTCTTGGAAGCGCGTTTCTCAACGTGAAAAAGAACGGCATTCAAAACGGACCCTTCGTCGCGGTCAACATGGACACGGGAAAGATCGCGTGGCAATATCTTGCACCGCAACCGCTGATCGGGGGCGCGCTTGCGACCGGCGGCAACCTCGTCTTCATGGGCGAGGGCAATGGCTGGTTCGATGCGTTCAACGCGACGACGGGACAAAAAGTCTGGCGCTATCAGCTAGGCGCAGGCGTCAACGCTCCGCCGGTTACGTATCAAGTTGACGGCGTGCAGTATATCGCGGTTGCCGCAGGCGGCAACTTCCAGCTCGGCTACTCGTACGGTGATGCGGTTGCGATCTTCCGCTTGCGATGATCTACCAGTGTTGCAGCGCGCCGGCGAAGAGCTCGCGCAATTGATAGCGTGAGGTCTCGCGCGGCGCGTTGTTGACCAGACTCTTCTGCGGAAAGGCACCGTCGGCAAGCGCGTCGAGATCGGTCGCGCCGTAGCCGACCGCGCCGACACCGTTTGGAATCCCGGTTGCCCGCATGAATTCGATGATTCGTCCCGCGAGAATGTCGCCGGCATCATCGGGGCTTGCGCCGCGCACCTCAGCACCGAGTTGTTTTGCGGCCTCGAGATGACGTTCCGGACAAGCTTGTGCGGTGTAACGGAAGACCGCGGGCGCGTTGAGCACGACGGCCATACCGTGCGGCACGATCGGTTCGTCGCCCGGATATTCCGGTGCGTGATAGTCGCGCACGAGCCCCGAAACGGCGTACGACATCGCGTGCGGCAGGTGAAGGCCGGCGTTGCCGAACGCGATACCGGCGAGCGTCGCGGCGAACATCATACGTTCGCGCGCTTCGTCGTCGCTCGGATCGTTGACCGCGCGCACGATGTGCTTTCCCAAGATCGCAAGCGCAGCGATGCAGCCGACATCGCTGTACGGATTTGCACCTTGATAAAGTGGGCGCGCGACACCGCGCTCGGGCCGCAGATGCTGCGAGTACGGAAGCGCGGTGTAGGATTCGAGCGCGTGGCTGAGCACGTCGAAGCCGCTGCACGCAACGACCATCGCCGGTAGCGTGCGCGTGGCATCGGGATCGATGATGCCGAGCGACGGACGCAATTCGCGTGCACGGATACCGGTCTTTGCGCGCATCTCGAGCAGATCGAAAATTGCAACGCCGGTGCACTCGCTGCCTGTGCCCGATGTCGTCGGACACGCGATGTGCGGTTTGAGCGGGCCTGGAACCGGCTTGCCGCCACCGATCGGCGCATTCACGTATTCCATGAACGGCGCCGGATACGTGGCGTACAAGTCGGCGGCTTTAGCTGTATCCAGCGTGGATCCGCCGCCGATCGAAATGAAGCCATCGAACTTTCCGTCGACGGCGAATGCGGCAGCGTTCTTAAACGAGCGGTCGGTGGGCTCGATTTCGATCTCGGTGTAGAGCGCGGTATCGATGCCGGCGTCGCGCAGCGAGTGCATCGCGGCATGAACGAAAGTACCGTCGAGCAGAAATGGGTCGACGAAGACGCCCGCGCGTCGCATGCCCATCGCTGCCGCCGCGTCGCCGAGCTCGGCAATGACGCCCCGCCCATACTTTAGCCTGGCGCCGTCGACTTCGAAGCCGCGGTCGCCGTTCGGCGCCGGTGCGTAGTGCTCGTGGCGACAACAAATCATCGAGTCGGGACCTCCTACCTATGAAATGCAAGATGACCCAGAGCAATATAAATCGAAGCAATCAACCGCTGGCCTTCTGGAGGGCATCATGGCTGCATTTGTGCGTCTGCTCTGCGGGCTTTTCATCGGCCTCCTGAGTCTTTCCGCGTGCGGCGGCAGCGGTGGAGGCGGCGCGAGCTCGCTTCCGGCCGGGAGCACAAAGAATGGGCCCGGATCCGCCGCCCTTTCGGTGTTCGTGCCGAGCGGCGCTTCGGGCAGTGCGCGACGCCGTAACTTGCCTTCGAGCACGCAATCGGTCGAGATTGCGGCTGAGAACGCAAATGGCACGGTCTCGAATCCGCCGATTCTCCCGACGATCGCAAATGTGAGCGCGACCGCGCCCGGGTGTTCGAGTGTGAGTGGCGGCGTCAGTTGCACGATCGACGTCTCGATACCGTACGGCTCTTATATCTTCGCTGTCGTCGCCTTCACCGGCCAGAACGCAACGGGCACGCCGATTGCGTGGGGTGAAGCGACCGCAACGATCGGCCCGACCGGTAGCAATGCGGTCACGATCACGACAAGCAGTGTGATCGCGTACTTTACGATGGACCTCGATGGGAACATTAGCCTAGCGGCCGTCGATCACAACGCAAACACGATTGCGGTTGCGAACACAACGTCGGGCACGAGCATTGGCGGTAACATCACCAACTTGCCAAACGGCGATGAAAAGATCGTTGTAATCTCCTCGACGGATACGAACACGGCGGTTGGCAGCGTTGTCTACGCGCGCGAACTTCCGGGCGATGCACTGGTGTTTTTCTCAACCGGCACGAGCACGCCGGCGGCGGCCGGCTACGTCGGGAGCGGTGCCGATTGGGGTGTCGGTACTGCGCTCACCGCATGTCCAACTGCTTCGATCTCGCCTGAAGTCAGCGTTGCTTCGGTCGAAGGCTCACAGTTTCAGGTCAATCCCAACTTCAACCAGGCGCCGGCGTTTGAAAACGGCACCGCAGCAATCTCCGTGAGCTCAGGCACGGCCACGCTGGCATTCTCCGGCGCGGCCTACACACTCGGCGGTTCGCTCATCGGATCGCAAAACGGCACGACCGGCGCGTGCAGTGGTGGGATCTTCGCTGCGAGCTCCGGCTCGAACGGATCCGGTGAGATTGGTTACAACGCGCAAGGCGTCGTCATCGGCACCAATATGAACCCGAACGGTTCCACCTCGATAACCAACGGCTTTATGGGATTCACCGTGCAGAGCGGCTCGACGATCAACCTCGGGGCGTTAACGACCGGCACCTACGACGGCTTTCTGGGTTACTACAACGTGATCTCACCCACCAACATCGTCAAAGGCGGCAGCGCGATCGCCGCCACCCCGGGTGGCTCGAACACGTTGAATTGGTGCGTTTATACGAACTTCGAAGCCGGCACGGTTGGCACCGGCTCAAACTGCCAGACGGTGACGTTCACAACGCAGCCGCAGCCGGGAATCGTTTTGGGAAGCATCGGTTCAAACGGAGCGGTGTTCGACGTTTCGCAGATCGACGGAAAATATCTGATCTTCGGCGTGGAAAGCGTCAGCGGCGTAAACTTCGTCTTAATAGAGCACTAGGACTGCACTCCGCCGAATTTCGCACGCTCGGAGGGTGTGATTCATGCAGTTGCTGTGCTTCCGTGCCGCTTTGCCGATGTTTACATTGTGCGCATTTGCAGGGTGCGGTGGTGGCGGCGGGGCGTCAACACCCGCAGTGCCGATTGCTACGCCGACGCCGGCCGCGTTTGTGGTCAGCAATCTCAACGATTCGGGCTCAGGATCACTGCGCGCGGCAATAACCGCTGTTGACGCAGCGCCGACCGGGAGTGCACGCGTCATCACCTTTTCGGTCGCCGGTACCATCGTGCTTGCGAGCGCGCTCCCGGCGATTACGACCAGCGTGAAGATCGATGGCACGGTCGCACCGGGCTATAGCGGCGGCGTACCGGTCGTTGCGATCGACGCGAACGGTAACGCGGGTTTGATCTTCTCGACGAATACGACGAGCGCGCAGCTCCTCGCGATTGCAGTCGATGGCGCAACCGGTAACGGCGTGACAATCAACGGCTCCTCGATCACGCTCAAGTCCGATTACATCGGCGTCAATCTCGCGGGCGCGCCAGCCGGCAATAGCGGCGACGGCGTCTATGTCACCGGCTCGAACGATACGATCGCGCAGAACGTCATTTCGGGAAACACCGGTAACGGCATATCGCTGCACAATGCTGCGACCAACACGATTGCCGCTAATCGCATCGGCACGAATCCCGCCGGTACGGCTGCACTCGGCAACGGACAAAACGGCATCTGGATGACCGCCGCATCGACCGGGAACGGAATCGGCGGCACGGTCTACATGAATGCTGCGGGCCAGAGCAACGATCCGACCGGCAACAAGGGCACGACGACGCCGACGTTTGTCGTTCCGGCGCTCGGCAACTTGATCTCCGGCAATGCTGCCGACGGGGTTTTAATCGACACGCTCTCCGTCAACAACACGCTCAATGGAAACTTCATCGGCACGACCGCGAGCGGGGATGCACCGCTCGACAATGCCGGCGACGGCGTCGCCCTCGTCGGCGCGGGTCTCAACGCATTGATCGGCTGTCAGGCAAACAACAATCCGTTCGTCTATTACAACGTGGTGAGCGGCAACGGCGGGAACGGCCTCCACGTGACCAGTTCCGACAACGTGACCGTGCAGGGAAACTTCTTCGGCATCGGCGCCGACAACGCGACGATCGTTGCCAACAAGGGCGATGGCATTCTCGTCGACGGTTCGTCGCGCAATACGCAAGTCGGCGGCGTTATCCCACTCGGCAACGTTGCCGCAGGAAATGCGAAGAACGGGATCGAGGTGACTGGCACGGTTGCCGGATTTACGACCTTTAATACGTTCGGAGGCCTCTTGGCATTCAAAGGTGCAGCGCCAAACGGAAACGACGGCGTCCTGATCACCGCGACCGGCGGGAATCAGACCGTGCGCACCAACGTGCTCTCGGGCAATGTAAACAACGGCCTCGAGATCGGCGGCGGCGCTTCGGGCGTTACCGTTGATCCGAACATCGTTGGGCTCGATACAACGGGTCTTGCGCTCTTGCCGAACGGTAACGACGGAGTACTAATCGACGGCAGCGCAAATAATAATGTAATCGGCGGCTATCTCGTATCGGTCATTCCGCAAAACACGTTCTCGGGAAATAGGGGCTACGGCATCGCGATCATCGGCAGCGCGTATGCGAACGCGATCTTCAACACGTACATCGGGACGGCGGTGCTCGGTTTTTCCGCGATGCCAAACTTGCTCGGTGGCATCTATATCGGTGGGAGCGCGACAAAGAACGTGATCGGCGGTCCTGGAAATCAGAATCAGCCGATGCGCAATCTCGTCAGCGGTAACGGTGGCTATGGCGTGACGCTCGACGCCGGAACGAGCCTCACCACGGTGGTCGGCAACGTCATCGGCTTAAATCCACTTGGCGTTGCGTTGCCAAATGCGACCGGGCCGATATTTGTGAATCCCGCAAGCACCTCGGATACGGTTACCGGCAACATCACGAATTAGCCGAACTTGCTCGTGCGCGCTGCGCGCTGCACGATTTGGATACGCGCTAACAGCGTTGCAAGGCTATAATTTATGCTTGGGGTACCAAAGGGGGACGGCATGTCGACTCGCCATGGCAAGCTCATCGTCGTTTTCATCATGATGTGTGCAGTGCCGATCTTCGCGCAGGCCAAAGGCACTATGCGCGTGCAGCAATCCGACGGCTCGGTGCAACTCTACGATAACGTCAATCTTGCCGTCAACGGCAGAGAGTTGCTCGTAACTACCAGCAACAACAAGGGCACGTTGATTATCGACGAGGCTGCGTGCTCGTTTGTGGAACGCGTTTTGCGCTGCATTCCCCAGCGCGTCCGGCTTCGGCAAAACGGTACGCAGTGGTTAGATTTCGACCGGGGAACCGTCTATTTCAACCGGACCGACGAAAAGCAGCAGCTGAAGTATTCTTCGACGCAGCTTCCGCCGAACGGCGTGCTCGGCAGCCTGAAGAGTCCGAAGGGAACCTACGTCACGTGGTCCGGGACGTTGGATAGTTATACAAAATGAACAAACGTGCAGTCGTCCTTTTCGTGATTGCAACGTTGCTTGCGCAGGCGCTTGGCGCGCAAGCGGCACTCGCGCGCGGCGGGCGCGGTGGTGGTGGAGGCATGCGCGGCGGAGCACGTCCGGCGTCACGGCCGATGCCCGCGCAGCGACCAGCCGCCCCGGTGACGCGTCCGAGCAACGGCTACAATTTCAACAACGACATCGGCCGGCCGCCGTCGGCGAGCCAATTGCCGTCGGGCCCGGGTTCCGGAATTCGTCCGGGCGGCGGAGGCGAAGCCGGCGGCGGAATTGGTGGAAACCGGCCCGGAAACGGTGGCGGCATCGGGAGTCGGCCGCCGGTCGCGCCGATCGCTCCGCCCCTTCCGCCGTGGGGTTGGAACGGTGGCGTGATTTGGTATCCGGCGTACGGATATTGGGGCGGCGGATTCTGGGGTCCATGGGGCCCCGGCTACTACGGTCCATATTATGGCGCGTACACGTACACGGAAACGCACGAAGAAGTAAAATCGTACGAAGTTGATGCGGACAGTCCCGGTGCAAAAGTGCTGCAAAGTTACGGACTGTTGCAAACGCAATGCGGTCCGCCGGGCCTCGTGATTATCTTCGGCCCCGAGAACAGTGTCATTTGCGCACAGCCCAATACAACCGTTGCGGCTGGTGAGTACCAACTCGATACAACCAATCTCACGATTGTGTCGTTGGCCGCGAGCTAAACGCGCTTGCTGTTGTCCTGGACAGAAAAAATGGACAGTCTCGTGCGCCGGTGACGCCATTTTAGGATGCCGCACCCCCGTGCATTCCCGGTATATTTTCCTCACTAGCACGAGGAGTGACGTCCATGACAACGCCCACCACCGGCGCAGATCCGCTTGAGCGGTTCCGCAAATTCGAAACCTTGAGCCCGTTCGAGCTCAAAGACGACCTGATCAAGATTGCCAAGGATCCGGACAGCGCGCACGCCTTCTACGACGCCGGGCGCGGGAACCCGAACTGGATCGCGACGACGCCGCGTGAGGCGTATTGGTTGTTCGGCCGCTTCGGCATCGAAGAATCAAAACGCGTGTGGGACTTGCCGGATCTGGGCGGGATGCCGAGCCGCGAGGGGATCGGCGCGCGCTTCGACGCCTTTATCGCGAAGCACGCGAGTGAACCCGGCGCCGCGATGCTCAAAGCCGGCATCGAATACGGCGTCAGCAAGCTGAAGTTCGAAAAAGACGCGTGGGTCCACGAACTCGCGGACTGCATCATCGGCGACATGTATCCGGTGCCGATGCGTATGGGGCGGCACATGGAACAAGTCGCGCGCGCGTACCTGGTGCGCGAGATGTGCGGCGATACGCCGCCGCCGGGCATCTACGACATCTTTGCAGTCGAGGGCGGCACGGCGGCGATGTGCTACATCTTCGATTCGCTGCAGCAGAACGGATTGCTCAACCGCGGCGACCGGATCGCGCTCGCCGTGCCGACGTTCACGCCATATATCGAGATGGCGCATCTCGATCGGTACGCGTTCGACGTCGTCGAGATCGACGCGAGCAGTACGTACGAAAACGGCATGCACTCGTGGCAATATCCCGACAGCGAGATCGACAAACTCGCCGATCCGTCAATCAAGGCGTTCTTTGTCGTCAATCCAAGTAACCCGCCGTCGTACGGCATGCAGAAATCCTCGCTAGAGCGACTTGCGAAGCTCGTTCGGGAAAAGCGCAAAGACCTCATCATTATCACCGACGACGTGTACGGCACGTTCGTGCCGGGTTTTGAATCGTTGATGAAACACGCGCCGCGCAACACGATCACCGTGTACTCCTATTCGAAGTACTTCGGCTGCACCGGTTGGCGCCTCGGGGTCGTGGCGCTTCATCAGGATAACATCATCGACGAGCGGCTCGCCAATCTACCCGAGGCTGAGAAGGCGAAGCTGCGCAAGCGCTACGGTCCGCTTACGCTCACGCCCGATAAGATCAAATTCATCGATCGGATGGTGGCGGACAGCCGGCAGATCGCGCTCAATCACACCGCGGGACTGTCGATGCCGCAGCAAGTGATGATGACGTTCTTCGCGCTCTTTGATCTGCTCGACACGAAGCACGCCTACCGCGACCTCACGCGCAAGATCTGTAACGATCGCCTCGCGCTCCTGTGGAAGGGCATCGGCGAGCAGCTACCGATTGACGCGGATCGCGCCGGCTATTACTCGACGCTGGACCTGATGAAGTGGGCCGAGCTCAAGTACGGCAAAGACTTCATGGAATATCTGGTCAAGAACTACCATCCGCTACAGATCGTCTTCGCGCTCGCGACCTATCATTCGATCGTGCTGATGAACGGCAACGGCTTCGCGGCGCCGGATTGGTCGGTGCGCGTGTCGCTCGCAAATCTCCCCGACAGCGCGTACGAAGAGATCGGCGCCGACCTGATCAATGTCGCGCAGACGGCGCTCGAGCGCTGGAAGAAGGGATGATGCGACTCCCTACTGCTGCGTTGCTTGCAGCAGGCATCAGCCTTGCGGCGTGCGGCCACGGCAACACGGAAAACGAAGCCAACGCTTCGCCACCTCCAGCCGAGGTCGTGGTTGCGACGGTGCGTGCGCAAACCGTACCCATCAGCAATGACTACGAGGGTGCGCTCGGCTCGATCGACAGCGTCGAGCTGCGCGCTCGCGTCGAAGGAACTCTGGAACGCGCGCCTTTTAAGGAAGGCGCGCTCGTTCATAAGGGCGACGTGGTGTTCCAAACACAGCAGAATCAGTACATTGCAGCGCTGCAGGCCGCGCAGGGACAGCTTGCGACCGCGCAAGGGAACCAGTACTCGCGTGAGGCCGCGTTGCAGCGTGCGAATACGACGGTTGCGCGCGATCGGCCGCTAGCTGCGGATAAAGCGATTCCGCAAAAAGACCTCGACAATGCAATCCAAAGCGAAGAGATCGCCAAGGGCGATGTTGCCGCCGCGAAAGCCGCCGTCTTGGGCGGCCAGGCAGCCGTCGACGATGCCAAGATCAACCTCGGCTATACCACGATTCGCGCGCCGGTCACCGGCTTGATCGGATTCCTCAACTATGACGTCGGCAACGTGGTCGGCGGACCCAACACGCAAGTGCTTGACACGATCAGCGCGATCGACCCGATCAAAGTGACGTTTGCGGTGGATGAACCGACGTATTTGTCACTCTTCGCGAATCGCAATAGCGCCAGCGTCCGCGGTCTGGCCGATCAAGACCTCCGCCTGGTCATGGCCAACGACAAAACCTATGCGTATATGGGCAAGATCTACACCTTCAACCCCACCGTCGATCCGAAGACCGGCACGATCGCGGTGGAAGCGCGCTTCCCGAACCCCGACGGACTGTTGCGACCGGGCGGTTTCGTGCGCGTTCGTGTCGTCACCGAAAACAGAAGCAATGCGGTGCTCGTTCCGCAAACTGCGATCACGAAGTCGCAGGGCGTCGACACGGTCTACGTCGTCGACGACAAGAAGCGAAGTCGTCCTGAAATCGGTCACGCTCGGCCCACAGTACCAGCAGTCGTTCGTCGTCGCAATCCGGGCTGAAGGCGGGCGACCGCGTCATCGTCGAGGGCACGCAAAAAGTGCAGCCCGGCGCGAAAGTCGTCATTAAGCCGACATAACGGATGGCACACTTTTTCATCACCCGCCCGATCTTTGCGATGGTTCTCTCCATCGTCATCGTGATACTGGGCGCGGTCGCGATCTTGGTGCTCCCGATCGCACAGTTTCCGCCGATCTCGCCACCGTTGATTCAAGTGCAAACGACCTACATCGGCGCGAGTGCCACGGTGGTTGAGCAGTCGGTTGCCACGCAAATCGAGAACGAGGTCGTCGGCGTCGACAACCTCATTTACATGCAATCGACCAGTACGTCGAGCGGACAGTACACACTCAACTGCACGTTCAAGGTCGGCGCCGATATCCAAAAGGCGCTGATCGACGTGCAAAATCGCGTCGCGCAGGCCACCGGCAAGCTCCCCGAAGCGGTGAATCGCTTCGGCATCACGGTGCAGAAGAAGTCGCCGCAGATCCTGATGGTCGTGGCGCTCTACTCGAAGACCAACTCGTACGACCGCCTGTTCTTGAGCAACTACACGACGCTCAACCTAATCAATCCGCTGCTTTCGGTGCCCGGCATCGGCGGCTCGAATATGATCGGCCAACAGGATTATGCGATGCGCGCATGGGTTCGGCCGGATCGCCTGGCCAAACTGGGCTTGCAGGCGAGCGACTTGGCCAATGCCATCACCGCGCAAAACGTGCTGATTCCGACCGGCGCGGTCGGCGCACTCCCAGCGCCGAAAAACAATCAGTTCCAGCTCTCGGTCGATGCGCAAGGGCGGCTGACCGACCCGCAACAGTTCGGTAGCATCGCTGTACGCGCGAATCCCGACGGCTCGGTTCTGCACCTGCGCGACGTTGCGCGCGTGGAACTTGGCGCGCAACTCTATCAGACGCTCGGCTCGATCAACGGAAGCCCGGCAACGCTCGTCATTCTCTACCAAACCCCCGATGCGAATGCGTTGCGAACGGCGCAAGCGGTGCGCGACCGCATGGACGAACTTGCCAAAGTGTTCCCGCCGAGCCTGACCTACTCGGTTGCCTACGACAGCACGCTCTTCGTCAAAGATTCGATCAAAGACGTGCTCAAGACGCTGTTCGAGGCGATCGCGCTCGTCATCATCGTCGTCTTCATCTTCCTCGGAAGCTTCCGCTCCTCGTTCATCCCGATGCTCGCGGTTCCGGTGTCGCTGATCGGCACGTTCATTTTCTTTCTTCCGATGGGCTTCAGCATCAACACGCTGACACTCTTCGGATTGGTTCTCGCGATCGGCATCGTGGTTGACGACGCGATCGTCGTTGTCGAGGGTGTCGAGCATCACATCGAAACGGGCATGGAGCCGGTCGCGGCCTGCGAGCAGGCGATGAAAGAGCTGACCGGCCCGATTCTTGGCATCTCGCTCGTGCTCACGGCGGTCTTCTTGCCGTCGGCGTTCATTAGCGGAATCACCGGTCAGCTCTATCGGCAATTCGCGATCACGATCACGATTTCGGTCAATCTTTCCGCCGTCGTTGCGCTCACGCTGACGCCGGCGCTCTGCGCGATGATCCTGACCAAGCGTACGCGGCTACCGGGATTCCTCGGAACGATGATTGAGTTTTTCAATAAGGGCTTCGCCAAGATGACCTCGGGGTACATGGGCGGACTACGCTGGCTCATGGCGCGGATCGTGTTGTGCCTGGGATTGCTCGCCGTGTTCTACGTGCTTGACGGACTGCTCGGCATGAAACTTCCCGGCGGGTTCGTCCCCGAGGAAGATCAAGGCGTCGTTTACGCGCAGGTGCAGTTGCCGTACGGATCGTCACTCGATCGCAACTACGCAGTTCTCAGTCGTATGGAAGACGACGTCAAAAAGGTTCACGGCGTCGCGGATGTGATTTCGCTCGCCGGCTACAATTTGCTGACGTCGGTGCAGTCGCCCGACTCGTCGAGCTTCATCGTCGTGCTCCAGCCGTGGGATGAACGCAGTGCGGAGCACATTTCCCTCCACGATATCATCGGCGACATCGACAAAGCGATGGATAAGTATCCGCAGGCCGCGTCGTTCCCATTCGTTCCCCCCACGATTCCGGGCCTTGGTAATGCCTCCGGCTTCGCGTTCGAACTGGAAGATCGCGGTGCCCATACCGTCAGTGAGCTTTCGGCTGTGGCCGACAAGGTCGTTGCTGAAGCGCGCAAGCGCCCGGAAGTCACCGCGATCAACAACACGTCGCGCACCTCCGTGCCGATCCTCGACTTCAGCCTCAATCGTGAGAACAGCGCGAGCCGCGGCATTGCGGTCAGCGATGTGTTCAAGCAGTTGCAAGCCTATCTTGGCGGCTTGGTCGTAGACGACTTCACCTATTTCAATCGCACGTGGGACGTGATGATTCAGGCTGAACCGGACTTTCGCGCGAATGCTGCGAGCATCAATTCGATCTACGTGCGCAATAGCTCGGGACAAATGGTACCGATACGGTCGGTCGCAACCGTGAAGCGCAGCCTCGGCACGGATTTCATCCAGCGCTTCAATACGAATCGTGAGATCGAGATCTTCGGTGCGAACGCTCCCGGATATAGCTCGGGTCAGGCGATCGCCGCGATGCAAGAGGTTGCGGCAAAGACGCTACCTGCCGGCTACGGGTACGGCTGGTCCGGCACGGCATATCAAGAAGTCTCGGTGGGAAACACGCAGACGATCATCTTCGTCTTCTCGATACTGCTCGTATTTCTCGCGCTGGCGGCGCAATACGAAAGCTGGTACATGCCGGCGGCGGTGATCCTCGGAATCCCGACCGGCGTCTTCGGCGCGTTTCTCTCGGTGCTGCTCTGGAAGCTCGATAACAACATCTACGTTCAGATCGGCATTATCTTGGTCATCGGCTTGGCCGCGAAGAACGGCGTCTTGATCGTCGAGTTTGCGCGCGAGCGACGATCGCACGGAGCTTCGATTCAAGAGGCGGCGACGGACGCCGCGCGCTTGCGCTTCCGGCCGATCGTGATGACGTCGTTCGCATTCATCATCGGCGTGATTCCGCTGATGTTCGCGCACGGCGCGGGCGCCGCGTCGCGGCATTCGCTCGGCTCGACGGTCTTTGCTGGGATGCTTGCCGCGACTGCGCTTGGCGTATTCTTCACGCCGACGCTCTATGAAGTATTCCAGCAGCTGATCGAACGCGGGCAGAAAAAGAAAAAAGGCAAACACGAAGCGGCGGAACCCTCCGGGCCCACTGCGGAACCAATATGAAGCTCAAGGTCCTGGCTGCGCTGATCGCGCTGCTCGAACTTGGTTCTTCTTGCTCATCGACGCCGTCGGGGCCGCCGGATGCAAAGATGCCCTCCGTCTACCGCGGTGATGCGTCGACGAGTGCATCGCTCGGCGACATGCCGTGGCGTAAGCTCTATGACGACCCGGTGCTGCAAGGGCTCATCGAACGCGCGCTTGCAAAGAACTTCGACGTTGAGGTTGCCTACACGCAAATTCTGGAATCCGAAGCGCAACTCGGCATAACCGCTGCGGATCAGTCGGTCTTCGTCAACGGCGTGGCCCAGGCGCCGTACCAAGCAACAACCGGCAACCGGCCGCTCAACGTCCCGTCGAGCGCGTTCTATCCCCAAGCAGGGATCAGCGCGAGCTACCAGCTCGATCTCTTCGGCAAACTCGCATCGGCAACGGGCTCCGCGCGTAACCAACTGCTCTCGACCGAAGCTGCGACCAGCACGGTATTGGCCACGGTGGTGTCGCAAGTGGCAAGCGCATACTTCCAACTACGCGAGCTCGACGACGTACTGACCTTCACACAGGCAGCGATCGTGGCGCGCACGGAAAACGTGAGGCTGATGAACCTGCGCGTGCAGGGCGGCGAGTCCTCGATGCAAGATCTGCGTCAAGCCCAGCAATCGCTCTACGAAGTGACGCAGAACCTCCCGACCGTTGCGCAAGATATCGCGCGAACGGAGAACGCACTCTCGGTGCTGACGGGCGACTATCCGCATGATATCCAACGCGGATTGCCGTTGACGAAACAGGTAGCGATGCCGACGGTCCCACAGACAGGTGTGCCCAGCGACTTATTGCATCGGCGTCCCGACATTGCGCAAGCCGAGTATGCGATCGCCGCCGCTGCCGGCAACGTCGACGTCGCGAAGAAGTTACTGTATCCATCGATCACGCTCGGTGGATCGGCCGCGATCGGCGGTCAGGTCACAAACGGCGAATATTCTAACCTTCCGCCGGCTCTCGCATCGCTCGCGAGCTCGAACGGCGTGTGGTACGGCCCGCTCGGGTTGTTCTCGGTGGTCGGCCAACTCGTGCAGCCGATCTTCAACGGTGGCAAGATCCACTCGCAGATCCATTTGAGCGAGGCGCAGCAGCAGCAGATCACTATTCAATATCTGCAAACCGTGCACCGCGCCTTCGAAGAAGTCTCCGACGACGTTACCGCATACAACGACTCGCGTGCAAGGACCGTGCAGCTGGAGCTCAATGAAAGAGCGTCCCTCGACTCGGTCCGATTAGCTGTGGAACGCTATGACAACGGCTACACGTCGTACCTTGAAGTGCTCGAGTCGCAGACACGCGCGTATCAAGCCCAAACGGATCTTGCATCGGGGCAGCTCAACGAGCGGCTAGCCCTCGTGCAACTCTATCTCGCGTTAGGCGGAGGATGGCAACCATCATCATGAATCCCATTGATTGGTTCGTAGCGACGTTACGGCAGTATCCCGAGATCGCGCTCTTTCTCGCAATTGGCGTTGGCTTCTGGGTCGGTACCAAGAGCTATAAGGGTTTTAGCCTTGGTGCGGTGACGGCCACACTGCTTGCTGCGATCTTGATCGGTCAGCTCGGCATTAAGATTTCGGGCGACGTAAAGTCGGTCTTCTTCCTGCTCTTTCTGTTTGCGATCGGCTATGGAGTCGGCCCGCAGTTCGTGCGCGGCATCACGAAGGACGGCGTACCGCAAGCGATCTTTGGCGCGATCGTCTCGATCCTCTGCATTGGCACCGCCATCGTGGTGGCAAAATTTGCCGGCTACGACGCGGGTGCAGGCGCCGGACTCTATGCCGGAGCGCAAACGATCTCTGCGTCGATGGGACTTGCGATCGATGCGATCAATCGCCTTGGCCTCCCCGCCGATCAAGCCAAAGCGCTGCTCGATATCATGCCGACCGCCTATGCGGTTACCTACATCTTCGGCACGGTCGGCTCGGCTATTCTTCTCGCGCAGATCGGCCCACTTTTGCTGGGGATAAATCTGAAAAAGGCATGCAAGGACTACGAAGAGCGCAACGGCGGTGAGCGCGCACTCGGTGGTCTGAAGGATTCGTGGCAGCGTTACGAGGTGCGCGCGTTCAAGATCGCGCCCGATGCGATGGTTGTCGGGAAACCGGTCGGCGAGGTCGAGGCGATGCTTGGGGGCGATGCACGGATGTACGTGTTGCGCATACGTCGCAACGGCACGGTTCAAGATGCAACGACCGACCTCGTGCTGCAAACCGGTGACGTCGTTTCCGTCGTCGGCCCGCGTGAAGAGGTCGTAAATCTCGTCGGCCGCGCGAGTCCGGAGGTCGACGACCCGCAGCTGCTCTCGGCGCCGATCGAAGGCGTCGAGGTGTACATTACGAGCAAAGCTGCCGACGGTAAGACGCTCGAAGAGCTAGGAAAGTTGCCCGGCACGCGTGGCGTGTACCTCCGTAGCATCAAGCGCGGCCTGACCGAAACCGCCATCCCAATCCTTGCCGACACGAAGCTGTACCGCGGTGACGTAATCCAGATCGTCGGCCGCACGGTGGATACAACCGCAGCAGGCAAGGCGCTCGGTGTGATCGATCGACCGACCGACGTCGCGGACATTGCATTCATCGGCTTGGCAATCACGCTCGGTGCATTGATCGGCGCAGTCGTTTTGAAGATCGGCGGCATACCGATCACGCTTTCGACTGCAGGCGGTGCGCTGATCTTCGGTCTGATATTCGGATGGTATCGCGCGACACGACCGACGTTCGGACAGATTCCTTCGGCAACACTCTGGTTCATGAACACGTTCGGCCTCAACGTATTCATCGCCGTGGTCGGCTTGACCGCGGGTCCGAAGTTCGTCGCGGGTCTGCAACAGCTCGGAATCGGCATATTTCTGTGGGGCATTGTCGTAACGTCGGTCCCGCTGATCATCGCGATGTTCCTCGGAAAATACGTGTTCCGCTTCGATCCGGCGATCAACCTCGGCGCCTGCGCGGGCGCCAGAACTACGACCGCTGCACTTGGCATGATCTGCGACTCGGCCCAAAGTCAGGTACCTGGTCTTGGCTACACCGTCACCTACGCCGTCGGCAACACCATACTCACCATTGGCGGCATGTTCATCGTCATGTTCATGACGTGAAGGAGAACCCAAAATGTCTGTAACGAAAGATTCGGACCTGCCGTCGTTCGAGAAAGCGACGGCCTACGATGAATTCAACATGCCGATCCCGGAAAATGTTTTTCCCCGAACCGGCATGTCGGCGCGCGCAGCGCAGGCGATCACCGTAAGCGATACCTGGACCGATGCGAACCCCGCGCAGAACATGTCGTCGTTCGTTACCACCTTTGCGGAAGAGGAAGCGATCGACATCGCGCGCCGCAACATGTTCAAGAATTACATCGATCACGACATGTATCCGCAGTGCTACGCCATGGAGAAGCGCATGGTGCGCTGGCTCCACGAGTTGTTTCACGGTCCAAAAGATACGGAGCCGTACGGCACTGCCACGATAGGTTCGTCGGAAGCGTGCATGCTTGGCGGTCTTGCGCACAAGTGGAATTGGCGCGAGGCGCGGACGAAGGCCGGCAAAGATACCACACGCCCCAACCTCGTGACCGGCGGCAACGTGCAGATCGTCTGGAAGAAGTTCATGAAGTACTTCGACGTCGAGCCGCGCATCGTGCCGCTGCAGGCCCGGCAACTATCGGTTGACCGCGGATGACCTCGAGAAGTACGTCGACGAGAACACGATCGCGGTGGTGGCCATCGCCGGCTCGACGTTCACCGGCGAGGATGACGACATCGAGGCGATTCACGCGTGGCTCGACGGATACGAGAAGCGCACCGGCCACTCGGTACCGATGCACATCGACGGCGCCTCGGGCGCGTTCGTAAACCCGTTCCTCTATCCCGACTACAAGTGGGACTTCGCCCTGCCGCGCGTGCAGTCGATCAATGCCTCGGGGCACAAGTTCGGTTTGGTGCCACCCGGTATCGGCTGGGTGATCTTCCGCGAGCGCAAAATCTTCAACGAAGATCTGGTCTTTTACGTCAACTACCTGGGCGGCGAGATCCCCACGGCAACGCTCAACTTCAGCCGCAACGCCTTCCAGGTCGTGGTGCAGTACTATCAGTTCCTGCGCCTCGGCTTCGACGGCTACAAGCGCGTCATGCGCCATACGGTCGACAACGCGAGTCTGCTGCGCAAGAAGCTGGTAGACAGCGGATATTTTACGATCATGAACGAAACGCAGCGCATTCCGGTGGTCGCGCTCACCCTCGATAAGAAGGTCAAGAACTTCAACGAGTTCGACGTCTCGAACAAGGTGCGCGAGAAGGGCTGGGTGCTCTCGGCATACTCGATGCCGCCCAACGCGCAAGAGGTCACGAGCCTGCGCATCGTCGTTCGTCCGCATATCAATCGCAACATGGCCGAGACGCTCTCGGAAGACGTCATCAGCGCATGCGATTGGCTGAGCAAGAACGGCGGCAACGCGAAGCCGCCGGTGTTGCACCACGCCCCCGAAAAAGAAGAACTGGTAATGGCTTAGACTCATGATGCTTAGAAAGGTGAACGAATGAACCGTTTTCTCATTGCACTGTGTGCCACGCTTACATTGGTGGCAACGTCTTTGACCGTCGTGCGCGCTCAGCCGAATCTCACCGGAAAATGGGAGATCGAGCAGAGCGGTAACAACGGCACCACGTCATCGGTGGTCAATCTGAAGCAATCCGGTAACGGGATCGTCGGGAACAGTCCCACGACAACGAACGGGTTCACCGGCGAATTCGTCAGCGACACGCAGATCAACGGAAAATGGCATGGGCCCGGCGGCGCAGGATGGCTCACGATCTACGTGAGTCCAAACGGACACAGCTTCAACGGCACCTGGGGCTATAACGGAACGCAAAGCCAAACGGCTCGTTTGTGGGTAACAAAGTGCTGCCGCCGTCGCCGATCACCGCGAAGGGAAAGTGGAACGTTGCCGGTGCGGGTGGTCCGGCGTACTTTGGCGGTCCGATGAAGTGTTCGCAATCGGGACCGTCGGTTGTGTGTAACTCCGGCACCTACAAGATCGAGGGCCGGTTCCGTACCCGGACCAAAGTCCGTGCAACGTGGCGGGGCGCGGGGAAGACCGGATGGTTCTCGTTCTGGTTCAACGACGACAATAACAGCTTCAACGGCGCCTGGGGCTACGGCCCAGACTCGACGCCGCAGGTCGGACGCGTCGTCGGGCAGCGCGCGCTTTAAGGACTCGTGACCAACATCCTGGATCCAGTGCCGACATGGGCAATCATGCTCGTGTCGGCACTGCTCATTTTTGCGATGAGCGAAGTTGGGTTCCAACTCGGTCGCCGCAGAGGACCGGTACACAACGGTCGAGATCCCTCGATTCTCGTGCAAACGAGCGCGTTTACCGTGCTCGCGTTATTGTTAGGGTTCTCGTTCTCGCTCGCACTTGGGCGCTATGACGGCCGGCGCTCGGCGCTGTTGCGTGAGGCAAACGCGATTAACTCGGCATTCTTGCGCGCACAAGTGCTCGACGTAAAGACGGCCTCTGCCGAGCGCGCGGATTTGCTCGCGTATATCGACGAGCGCCTCGTCTACGCACAGGCCGACGCTAACCCGCAGCAGCGCCAAATTGCCGATACGAAGTCGACGACGCTCCAGCGGCACATGTGGCGTCTCGCAATCGCGGCCGCGCAACGCGATCCGCACTCGACCATCGTGCCGCTGTATATCGCGGCGTTGAGCGACGTTGTTGCACTCAGTCGCGAGGAAGCGGCGATTCTCAATGCCCACATTCCCGACATTGTGATCGGCTGGCTGCTGCTTATTGCTTTTATCGCTTCGGCGATGATGGGGTACGGATTCGGACGCGAAGGCAAACGCGCACTCGTCTTCAAAGCAATCTTCGCAGTAATGGTCGCGCTCGTGTTTGGACTTGTCCTCGACCTCGACCGGCCGCAGCGCGGGCTCATTCGTGTCAGCCTCGCGCCGATGCAAGCCGTCGCGCAGCTCATGGAAACGAGCGAGTGAAAGAGTCGCCAATCGAAGAGGGCACAGCATCACGCCTCGGCGCGGTGTTGGTCGTGATTGCGATCGCCGCGCTGATAACGCTGCTGCCGCGCCGTTACGCGCTCACGTCGAGCTGGTTTGCGTATGGAGCGATCGGGCTCATGGTCGCCCCGATGGTGCTCGTCGCGCTCACGAAGGGCGGCGCGGCCTGGAAGCGCTTCGAGCGAATCGCGGAATTCTTTGCGGTGGGAATCGCGCTGCTTGCCAACGTCTGCAACTTGCTGGTGGTCGCCTATCGCCTTGTCGAGAACCCGGGTTCGCTCGAGCCGGTGCCGCTGTTCTACACCTCGGTCTGTATCTGGACCGGTAACGTGCTCATCTTCACGCTGTTGTATTGGCTGATCGATCGAGGCGGCCCCGACGCGAGATTTAATAATACGACGCATTACCCCGACTTCGATTTTCCCGCGATGGACGATCCCGAACACGTTCCGCCAAACTGGCAACCCGGCATCGTCGACTACTTGTTTCTCGGATTCACGACCTCGACCGCATTTAGTCCAACCGAGGCAATGCCGCTGACGGCGCGCGCTAAACTCTTGATGATTCTTCAGAGTGCGATCGCGCTGATCACGATCGCGGTCGTCGCTGCGCGGACGATCAATATTCTGAAATAGGTGTCGCGGAAGGTCGATCGTTGAGCATCCGCACGGCGCGCAGCGCGGCGCGGCCCAGCACGTTCCCGTACGTAGGGAAAGACAGCGGGATGCGCGCGAGATCTTCGACAGCCAATTTTGCCGTCATCGCGATGGCCGCCATCTGCGCGACTTCGACGGCGCGCTCCCCGACGATATGACAGCCCAGCAGCGCGTGCGTTTGCGAGTCGATGACGAGCTTGCAGAAGCCGCGCGTGCGCCCATCGATGATCGGGCGTGTGGTCTCCTGGTAAGACGCGACCGCAACGAGCACTTCATGCGCTGCGCGCGCCGACGCTTCCGTTAAGCCGACTTGCGCGTACTCGGGATCGGTGAAGCTGCCGATCGGATCGGCGCTTGCGTTGCGCGCCAGACGTTCCAGGCACACCGCATTCGTCGCAGCAAGGAATCCGTCCTGAACTGCCTGTGGCACCAGCATCATGCGGCCGGTGATGTCGCCCGCAGCGAAGATATGGCCGGCTGAGGTTTGCAGTGCGTCGTCAACGCGTATGCGCCCGCGCTCATCGAGCGCGACCCCCGCGGCTTCAAGATTGAGACCCGCCGTGTCGGCGACCCACCCCACCGCGCTCACCGCGAGTTGGGCCTCTACGCTGCGCTGCACGCCGCCTTTGCTAAAGAACATGCGAACCCCGTCGGGAGTAGCCTCGAAACGATCGATTGCACCAAAGTCTTCGTGCACCACGATGCCGTCTTCGCGAAAGGCCTCGGCCATTGCTGACGAGACAAGCGCGTCTTCGGTCGGCAGGATGCGCGGGCCGGCCTGCAAGAGCGTAATCCGCGTGCCAAAGGCGTTGAAGATCGATGCCACCTGCGCTCCGGTTGCGCCAGCGCCGATGACGAGTAGCGATTTTGGAGCTTCCGTTAAACCGAAAGCATCGGCCGGCGTCACCGTATATTCGAAACCGGGAAGATCGAGACGGCGGCTGATCCCGCCCGCGCAGATGACGATCTTCTCCGCGCGGATCGCCGGCGCGCTGTCGCTCTCGAGCGTGTGCGCATCGGTAAAACGGGCCGTTCCCGCGTGCTCGTTGACGGTTACGCCGGCGCGATCGATTTGCGCGCGCAGCGTGGAATGTTCTGCCGCTTCGCGCACGACGTCGCGTGCACGTGCGAGCAACCGCGCGTAGTCGAGTGAAACGCTGCCAACGGCGATGCCGTACTGCTGCAGTTGTCGTGCTTCGCGCACGAGCCGTGCGGCGTGCGCCAACGTACGTACGGGTATCGGGCCGTCGTTTGCAGCCATGCCTCCGAAGGCGCCGCGCGTGACGAGCACCGTGCGGGCTCCGAGGTCCGCGGCGCGCAACGCCGCAGCGGTGCCAGCCGGCCCTGCGCCGATCACGGCAACGTCGAACGGTTGTGCCGTCGTCATGGTGCGTCAACCATATAGCTGAATCCAAACGTGAGCGTGCGTGAGTACGATGTTCCGGTTGCGCGCGCCACGCCTTCAATCGGATTGGTGAAATCGAGCGGGCTATTCACGCCGCCGTACGTGGCTTGCAGCTGAAACCGGTGCGCCACCAGTTGTGCGGTGTTAATAAGCAGCGGCGTTACGTTGCTCGAAAAGTTGTGCGAGACGACGAGTGCAAGCAACGTGCCGCCCGGCGAGCGCCAATACGGCACAGCCTGCGGAATAAACGTCCACGTTCGGGTATTCGGCGTTGATGCGCTCGACGCGTTAACGACCGGAAAAGCCAGGCTTACGCCCATGTTCCGCGCTTTGTTGGTTGCAATATTGAGCAGCGGATTGATCGTGTATTCCGGGCCAGGCGCTGCAAGCCCAGCCGATCCGGTAGGAGCTGCGTAAATCAGCAGCACGCCGCCAAGAATACCGCGGGCACTGTCGACGTAGACGAGTTGTTTATACCAGAACTCCATGTCGGTCGATCCGGCCGCCAGCGTGACGCCTTGCCCGCTGGTTACCGTTGAAAAGGAGGGCGGGATAAACGCGATTTGCGCATTCTGCGTGATGCCGATGTTGACCAGCGTTCCCGGATAGCCCAATCCCCAACGGGTGCCGCTCACGTTTGCGTTTGCGCTTCCGGTATCCAGTGTGACGCCGGCCGGAATCTTCGTTGTCGCATAGGTGAGCTGCACGCTTGCTTCGCCCGCGACAAAAACGCAGGGTGATGCGGCGAGATACTTTTTGAGCAATTCCTGTGCGCCGCCGCACGGGTCACGCTGAGCAGCCACTGGCGGCGGTGAGGGCGACGGCGTTGCGGCAATCGCTACGCACAACAGACAGGCGATCAGCACACTGCTATTTTGGGATGGCTATGCGCATAAGTCAACGATATGCTGGCTTCGATAGAGCGAAGGAGAGAACATGTCGACTGATTTTGGCGACTGGACCACACCTGCGGCAATGGCGATCCCGAAAGAAGGATATTTTACTCTTGAAAAGGGGCAGTACGGCCCGGTGTTTCCTCGCACGCCCGCGTGTTACGGCTTTACGATCATTGCGAAATTGAAGCCCGGGAGAGAGGCTGCGATGCGCGGGTATGCGGAAACGATCCAGAAAACGCTTCCAACCAATCCAACGTTGCTCGCTCCGCTCAAGCTGCACTACCTCAAGTGGGTGATGTTTCCGATCGGTGGCGAGACCTACTTCATGTATCAAGGCATATTCGACACCGACTTCGACAAGTACACCGACGATGCGGTCGCGCTCTTTACATCGATCGGCGTAAGCACCTCGTTCGAAAATTTGGAAGGCTTCCCGGAAGATTGGAAGACCAATGTTCCGGCATTTGTAAAGTTCGTACGCGAGCATCATCATCCGAGCTTCCTAGAGTATGGCGAGTATCCATACGTAACCGCGGATGAGATCAAGAAGGCGTTGCACATAAAAAAGGCGTTCGGCGAGATGCTGGATCAAATGCAGTGATCACCGGTCGCACCTACAACCAGTTCCACGTTGCGCGCCCGTATCAACGCGGTAAGCGCCGGCTCAGCGTGTACTGGGCGTGGAGCTATCCGTGGGAGGCCAACCGCGATCTCACGCATCTCGACAACCGCTTCTCGACGATCAGCGAAGTGCGGCGCGTCGGCTGGCCCAACTACGAAACGGAACAATTTTCTCACGAGATGTTCCAGCAAGGCATTGCCGGAACGCTCGAGCTCTTTCATCTCGGACTCGTGCCGTTTCAAGAACTAGCCGGCGAGGCAAGCGGATCGCCGGTCGCGAGCTATCAGCGTGTCGACCAAGCCGGCGTACGGCTTCCGATCGACGAACGCATTCTGACCGATACCGACACCCTGCTGATCTTCGGCCTCGATCATATCGCGACCAACCAGGACGCAGCGCCCGACGAGGTCGCCGCGCTTCGAGAGTTTCTCAAACGCGAAGGCACCGTGTTGTTGATCGGTCCGCACCACGACGTCGGCGCCACGAACGACTTCAAGCAGCGCGACATGGAATACCGTCATCACGGCGACCGGCTCGTGCCGTCGTCAGCAGCGTTTCAGTACCTACACGCGCGGACTTGCTCAAAGGGCTCGGCGTACCGGTTGAAAACCAATGGGGCCTACGGCCCGCAACAGTGGAAGGAACGCGCACGCCGGTGCCGCTCTCGTAAAGGCGACCGATCTCGATACTCGCGGCTGGCTCGATGGTGTCACGAACTTCGTCTTTCACCAGCATCTGCCGCACTACGCAGTGACGGGTGTCGACAACAAATCCATCCACGTGTTAGCGCGGCAACCGGTGAATTTGGACCGGCCGCATCCGTTCACCGCGGCGGGCAACACGCGAGTTCAACATGTTCCTGTGGATGCCGCCGTCGGGCGAGCGCGCGGGCGACATCATCATGGCCGACTCGACGCTCTTCGTGAATCTGTTCGGTGGCGACGAGAGCCTGCAGAACTTCTGGCGGAACATCGCCACCAAATGACGCGTCTCGCCGGCACTCGAGCTCGAAGACATTCAGGCCGGCGTGTTGCGTCCGCGTCCGATCGCCCGTTTGACGCGACGTACATGATTTTGCGTATCGATGACCGTGATGCCGGGCGCGAGTTGATGCGTCGACTCAGCAGCGCGGTGGTGTCCGCAGCAGATCCCGCGAGCGCCGGACGAGACACGTGGGTGAGCGCGGCGCTGAGCTATTCGGGCTTGCGGGCGCTCGGCGTTTCGCAAGCGTCGCTCGACTCGTTTTCGCCGCAATTTCGCGAGGGGCATGGCGGCTCGTGCAAAACGGCTCGGCGACGTCGGCGAAAGCGCTCCTGAAAATTGGGAGGCGCCGCTCGGCTCGCCCGACGTGCACGTGGTGCTTACCGCCGTTTCCACCAGTGACGCGCAGCTCCAAGTGGCGGTTGCGCGCGCGCAGCAGGCAATTGCGGCGCTGCCCGGCGTGAGCGAGATCTGGCGCCAGCCTTGTCACGTGATGGCCGACGAAAAAGAGCACTTCGGCTTCAAGGACGGCATCAGTCATCCGGCGATTGAGGGCAGCGGCGTGCCCGGAACGAATCCGCACGAAGTTCCGCTGCGGCCGGGCGAATTCGTGCTCGGCTATCCCGATGAGATGAGCGATACGCCGATCATCCCGCAGCCGGAAATTTTAGGCCGCAACGGAAGTTACATCGTCTTTCGCAAGCTGCATCAGCGCGTCGCCGCGTTTCGCCGCTATTTAAAAGAAGTCGCGCGCGACGCCCACGACGAGGAGTTGCTCGCGGCAAAGATGATGGGGCGCTGGCGCAGCGGCGCGCCGCTCGCGCTCTCACCCTCGGCCGACGATGCCGCGACCGGTCACGATCCCGCGCGCAATAACAACTTTCTCTTCAAAGCCGATGACGCAATCGGCTACAAGACGCCGCTTGGATGTCATATTCGCCGCATGAACCCGCGCGACACCGATATCGCGGGAGTTGTGCGGATCCATCGGATGATTCGCCGCGGCTCGGCCTACGGACCGGTCCTTCCCGACGGCGTATTGGACGATGACGGCGCCGAACGCGGCTTGATGTTCGCGTTCGTCGGCGCGCACCTCGGGCGCCAGTTCGAGTTCGTACAATCCGAGTGGATGAACGACAGTGCATTTTTCGGCGGATCGCACGAAAAAGATCCCACGACCGGCGCAAACAACGGTGCCGGAACGTTTGCAATCCCGCACCGGCCGGTGCGACGCACGTTGCAAGGTCTGCCGCGATTTGTGATCACGCGCGGCGGCGAATATTGTTTTCTTCCGAGCTTGCGCGCGTTGCGCTGGCTCGGCGATCTTAAAGGAGCATGATGGTGACCGCTACCGTGCCGGCAGAAATCCAGACCCTCATCGAGAAGCACATCAACGGCTTCAACACCCAAAACAACGAACTGTTCCTGGGCGTCTTTGACGAAGACGCGATCATCATCGATGGCATTGCGCCCTACCGCTGGTTGCATCCGGGTGCTCCGGCCAAGTGGCTTGCCGATGTAGAGAAATGGCGCAAGGATCACGGCGTGACCTACGAGCACCTGGCGTACGAGCTGGGGTTCTGGAATGTCGAGGGGCCTCACGCGTATGCCGTCATCTCGGCCACGCTAACGGTGACGATTAAGGGCCAGACCAGCGCAAGGACCGGAACGATGGCGTACACGTTCTCCAAGCAACGTGACGAATGGAAAATCGGCGCGCAGGCCTGGGGACGTACGTCATAGCTCAATTCGCGAGGCGCCAGGCCGTCGCGGTGCACCCGAAGTGGGTCCGGAACCAACGCATGAACGCACTGAGTGCCGAGAACCCGAGCATTTCCGCTACTGACGTGAGCGAGCGGTCGCGGTTCTCGAGAAAGCGTTTCGCCATCTCGATTCGCGTGCCGGTAAGTATGCGCGAAAACGTTTCGCCCTCACGAATGAGATGGCGATGCAGGGTGCGTCGATCGACCCCAAGTTCTTTTGCCACCTCGGCTGCCGAGCAACGGCCCGACGGTATCATCACGTAGAGCAATTCGCGTACCTTACGGCTCGCGCTCGTGCTGCGGCTCGATGCGATCGATTCGACGTACGATCTCACGTAGCGCGCCATGATCGGATCGGTGCGGGGTATCGGCGCGTCGATCGTTACCGTGCCGCAGACGATGCCGTAGAAGTCGGCGTCGAACTGAATATGCGTATCAAACACGCGGCGATAGACGTCACGATTGACCGGAGTGGAGCGCATCAAACACACGGATTGCGGCTTGCGGCTGTCGCCAAGCAGCACGCGCACGATGCGATATAGCGCACCCAGCGCAAGCTCGGTTGCCTGACGCTTCACCTCGAGACCGCCGACGTCGAGCACGGGTTTGATAATCGAGATGTTGCTTTCGTCCTCGATCCGTACCGACAGCGCCGAGGTGTGCAAATCGTGATACTGGTTGAGTGCAGCAATTGCATCGCGCAATGTCGGCTGTTCACGCATCAAGAGGCCGAGCGGCCCGAGCGTTGAGAGCCCGTTTTTTTCGGCGAGGCGTATTCCGACGTCATCGACATTCGCGCGCGCTGCGGCTTCCTCGAGCAGCGTCTGCACGGCGATAGCGGGAATGCGGAGGTCAGGGTCGGTCAAGCAACGTATTGGTAGACCAATCGCAGTCACCATTGCTCTCGCGTCTAGTCCGAGTGAGGCCGCAACGGTCGAAAACTCGGCAAGCGAAGCGCTTCGAATCTCTGGCGCCGCACTAGAGAGCCGCATGTCGTGTCCCAAATTGTAATAACTGCGTCCCAAAATGTCAAAGCATTAAGCTCTCCATAAGCTAGTTTTGTCTCAGATACGCGTTTTATCTGAGCGGAGATCTTGATGCAATTTTTTGACGACTCGCTACTTCCTGAAAATCAGGAGAAGCTCGTCATCCAAGTCGCGCCGTACGGGCCCGAGTGGTTGCCCGGCGACAGCGACGACATTCCGTTGACCATGGACCAACAAGTGCAAAAGGCCGTCGACTGCTGGAATGCCGGCGCGACCGTGCTGCACATTCACGTGCGCGAGCTCGACGGAAAAGGCTCGAAGCGCCTGTCGATGTTCAATGAAATGATCGGACGTTTGCGCCAAGCGGTGCCCGAAATGGTACTGCAGGTCGGCGGCTCGATTTCGTTCGCTCCGGAAGGCGACGGCAAGAACGCCAAGTGGCTCGATAACGATACGCGCCACATGCTTGCGGATCTGACGCCCAAGCCGGACCAAGTTACCGTCACCGTCAATACGTGCCAGTTCAGCATCACCGAATTGATGTTGGACGGCGACATGGATGGAACGTCGTGGGAAAATCCCGCGATCTACAACGCCTATAAGGAGTTGTACTATGAAGCGTCGCCGTCGTTTTATTTGGAGCACCTCAAGCGCTTGCGCGAGAGCGACATTCAGCCGCACTTTATGCTCACGCACATCGGGCAGTTAGAAACGGTCGAGCGTCTGATCCGTCGCGGACAGTATCAAGGTCCGCTGATCCTCAATTACGTCGGCGTCGGCGGCGGCGGATCGGGAACGCATCCCGCCGATATGTTCGAGTTCATACGTCGCGTGCCCGAAGGGTCGGTGTTGACACTCGAGACGCTCATGCGCCACGTGACACCGATGATGACGATGGCAATTGCGCTCGGGTTGCACGTGCGCTGCGGCATCGAGGACAACCTGTGGGGTCGCAAAGGCGAACGCCGCACGTCGGTCCAGCAGGTCGAGCAGCTCGTGCGGATCGCGCGCGAACTCGGTCGCGATATCGCCAACGGTCGAGAGGCACGAGAAATTTACAAAGTCGGTACCTGGTACAACAGTCTCGAGGAAACCCTCGAGGAGCTGGGCATGCCGCCCAACCGCGCGCCGGGTCAGCGCGGGAATCTGCCCCGCAAAAGCCCCTCGTTTGCATAAGTTTTCCTCGATCTCGGAACGATACTAAGGAGAGTCCATGTCGCGAAATCCACTGGGGCGCGTTTTATGCGCGCTCGTACTAGCTCTGTCTGTCTCCGCCCCGGCGCTCGCAGACAATAGCTTCCTTTCGAAGCTTACGATCAACACGGCGCCCGTCTATTGGGTGAATACCGCCGGCGATGCCTTTGGACCGCCCGAGCCCGGTACGGTACCGGTCGGCTACAAAACCAATAACCCCGGGGCGCACGACTGGCGTCTAGACTACGGAATCCACTACAGTTTCACCAATCGCTTCGCGCTGTACTACACGCACGATGTGCTCGACTACAACCTCGACCGCGTGTATATGGTGGTCCCCGGCACCAAAGTGATGGGCACGTTCGTTAGCGGCGACGCAGGCGATCGTCTCGACCAAGCCGGATTCAGTTATGCGATCGCGCGCGGACTGGTTGGACGACTCTACTACCTGGATCACGAGCGCTATCTCGTCTCCGGGTTCTGCTTAAACCAAGTTTCTTGCGGTGGGGGCAAACCGAATCCCAACGCCGGCGACATGCACGGTTTCGCACTCGGCGGAACCTATGGATTCGGACCGCGTACTCGAATCGGCCCGCTCTTTACCGCCTCGCTCGATGCGCAGTATATTCCGCGTCCCGCGACGCCGCCGATGGTGACCGACAATCCCAACGCAAACGGCACGAGCGCGTGGACGGGCAGCAAGGTGATCTACCCGTATTCGATCACCGCGACGGCACCGATCTTCGCAAAGAACCCCACGTTCGTTGGATTTGTCGGCTACTCGCGCAGCGCCGAATACTTCCGCAACAACACGACGCAAAATCTCTACAACGTCGTGACCTTTGGTCTCGCGAAACAGTTCACGAAGAACTTCTCGGTGAGCCTGACCAACCTCAACTATAAGGAATGCACGTGCAGCGATACGGTCGCACCGCCGGAGAACCTCCGGGCGGCCGGCTTGGCGGCGAAGTTCAACTGGTCGTTCAACCTTGCTCCCGTGCACACGAAGCACACTTAGGCGGCGACAGTGAATAACGCATCTATGACTGTTCCTCAACCTGGGGAGCGCGAGACGGCGGGGCGTGCTAACGAGGCGGCGCGCCCAAGCCGTTACGCATGGGCGGTGCTCGCCCTGACGATCGGCCTGATGATCGCGGACTACCTCTCGCGACAGGTAATCACCCCGGCGTTTCAGTTCATCAAGTTCGACTGGCTGCTCAATGATACGCAGCTAGGCGCGCTGGTGAGCGTCGTCGCTCTCGTCACCGGGCTCTTTGCGATTCCGATCTCAATGCTGGCCGACCGGTGGGGGCGCGTTAAGAGCGTCACACTTATGGCGGTGGTATGGAGCCTCGCCACGATTGCGTGCGGGCTCAGCGCGCAATATAGTCAGCTGCTCCTCTCGCGTGCGTTGGTCGGGACTGCAGAAGCCGGCTACGGCGGCGCCGGCGGCGCGATCCTTGCGCACGTCTTTCCCGCGAAATGGCGCTCGACGGTTTTTGGTCTGTTTCTCGCCGGCGCACTGATCGGTTCGGTGCTCGGCGTGCTCCTCGGCGGCATCATCTCGGTGCACATCGGATGGCGCGCAGCGTTCTTTATCGTTGCGATACCAGGTCTGATCTTCGCGCTGCTCTATCGTCTCGTCGTTAAGGACTACAAGAACCCCGAACTCGTGCAGACGAATGCGCAAGGTGTTTCGAAGACGGTCGATACGCGTTGGACCACCGTGCTGCGTAACGTGTTTCCCAATCGTTCTGCGGGCTTCACCTATCTCGCGAGCGGCTTTCAATACATGATCACCGGCGTGATCATCGCGTGGATGCCGAGCTTCCTCGCGCGGACGTATTTCATGCGGGCCGATAAGGCCGCCAGCCTTACGGCGCTGATCGTGCTGATGATGGCGTTCGGCATGTTCCTCGGCGGACGGATTACCGATTCGCTGACCTCGCGCAATCCCGCAGCTCGTGGCATCATGCCGGCGCTGTACTGTCTGTCTTCCGCGGCGCTGCTCATAGCCGCGTTCACGCTCCCGCCGGGTCTGCTCCAATTAGCATTCCTCTTTGTGGGCGCGCTGTTCGTTGGTGGACATTCGGGCGTTGGACCGGCAATCGTCACCGAAGTGACGAGTCCGGCGATTCGCGCGACGGCGATCGCGACGATCGTACTCGCCGATAACCTGCTCGGGCTCGCACCCGGCCCGATCTTGGCCGGCGTGCTCTCGGATCATTACGGCTTGCGCCTTGCACTCGAAGTGTTGCCCGTAGCCTCAATCGTCGCTGCGATCTTCTACTTCCTCGCCTCGCGAAGCTACGCGAAAGACAGCTCGGTTTTCGCGTAGGAGGCGATCCCCTTGTCAACCCTGATGTCGACCATGCCAGCGGATCGTCCGCTGGCAATCGGGTCGATTCTTTCGCATGCCGCGGGGTCGCATCCGCGTAAGGGCCTCGTTTCGCGCGACGGCGGAGACTTTGCGCGTATAACGTATGCCGACTTTGCGAAGCGGGTAGCAAAACTGGCGCACGGATTGCGCGCGCTCGGCGTACGTCCTGGCGATCGTGTTGCCTCGTTCGCATGGAATGGCCACCGGCACATGGAGCTGTACTACGCTGTTCCGATGATCGGTGCCGTGCTCCACACGGTGAACATCCGGCTCTTTCCCGATCAAGCCGCGTATGTGCTCGAGCACGCCGGCGACGGTGTCGTGTTTTTCGATACCTCGCTGGTCGAGCAAGTGAAAGCGTTTCATGCGTTGCGTCCGAATGCGAATCGCACGTATGTGGCGATGGGTGAGCCGAGCGATGCATTCGCTGCCCTAGACTACGAGGAGCTGCTCGATTTGCGGCTCGAGAGCTACGAGTGGCCGAAGATCGACGAACATGCCGCAGCGCTGTTGTGCTATACATCGGCGACGACCGGCGATCCGAAGGGTGTACTCTTCTCACATCGGTCGACGTACCTTCACGCGCTTGCGGCGGGACTTCCCGACGCATTCGGGATTCGAGAGCAAGATCGCGTCCTGCCGATCGTACCGATGTTTCACGTCAACGCGTGGGGGCTTCCATTTGTGGCGCCGCTCGCCGGTGCGGATCTCATCTTGCCGATGGAGCGGCTCGATGCGGCCGGAGTAATCGAGCTGTGCGAGCGCGAGAACGTCACGTTCGCAGCCGGCGTTCCAACCGTATGGATGGCGGTGCGCGACCTCTTACGCGAACGTAAATCGCGTTTGCCCGCGTTGCGTCGTGTGGTGATCGGTGGCGCGGCGATGCCAAAATCGCTCTTTGAGGATTTGGGCGAGCTCGGCATCGAGGCGATTCACGCCTGGGGTATGACCGAGATGTCGCCGATCGGCGTGGTGAATGCGCCCATCGCCGAACTCGAGCACGATCCGTTCTTCCAGCGGCGCGAGCGACTCAAAGCGGGGCGCTTCTCGCCGATCGTTGAGTGGCGGCTCGTCGACGAAGAGGGCTCAGACGTGCCGGCCGACGGCGTTGCGCGCGGGGAACTCTTAGTGCGCGGGCACGCAGTGACCACGTCGTATTACCGCAACGACGAAGCAAGCGCGGCCGCCTTCGAGCCGGATGGATGGTTTCACACCGGCGACGTGTGCACCGTCGACACATTCGGCTATCTCGATCTCGTCGACCGGCTCAAAGACTTCATCAAGAGCGGCGGCGAGTGGATCTCATCGGTCGAGGTCGAGAACACGATTATGGGGCACGAGGCGGTGCGCGAGGCGTGCGTATTCGGCTTGCCGCACGCGAAGTGGCAGGAACGGCCGGTCGCTGCGGTTGTGTTACGTGACGGCCACCCACCTGACGAAGTCGCCCTGCGCGAGTGGCTCGCAAAGAAACTTGCGAAGTGGCAGGTGCCGGATCGAATCGTGTTTCTCGAAGCGATTCCGCGTAGCGGCGTCGGCAAGTTCCTCAAACGCGAGTTACGCGCGCGCTACCACGACCTCTTTGCGGCCGAAGCATGATGGGATTCGTGACGGTCGCGCGGCTCGAAGATCTACCGCCCGGCACGAGCAGGCTCGTGCGCGTCGAAAAATGGGAGATCGCGCTCTTTAACGTTGACGGCGACGTGTATGCCATTGAGGACTCGTGCCCGCACGCGGGCGCGTCGCTTTCGACCGGCCGTCTTAAAGGTCGCACGATCCACTGTCGCGCGCACGGTTTGCACTTCGATCTCGCCACCGGTTGCATGCAAGGCGTGGCCGGCGTGCGCGCGTGGACGTTCCCCGTCGTGATTCGCGATGGGACGATCGAGGTCGAGCTTCCTTAAAACGGCTTGGTGCCGATGATGCCGGCGCGCTCCATCTTGCGGTGCGACGGCGGGTAATCCATCACCGCATAGTGTTGCGTGGGGGCGTTATCCCAGATTGCAACGCTGCCTGGCTGCCAACGCCAGCGCACTTGGTATTCTGGAATGTAGGCCTGGCTGAGCAAATAGCGCAAGAGATCTGCCGCGCCGGGATTCGCGTCCATACCAAAGCGCACGCGATCGGGCGTGTGATAGTTCGTGATGTGCGTGGTGAACGCGTTGACGTACAGCATCTTCTCGCCGGTCTGCGGGTGCGTGCGCACGACCGGATGCTCGGCGTCCGGGATACTGCGCTTTGAGCGCAAGGCGCTTCTCGATCGGCATCGCCGCACCGAAGCTCGCCTCGATGCTGTGGCGCGCGCGCAGGTCGGCGATCTGCTCCTTCACGTGCGCGGGCAGGTTCTCGTAGGCGAGCACCATGTTCGCCCACATCGTATCGCCGCCGACGGGCGGGCACTCCACGCAGCGCAGCACGGCGCCGAACTGCGGGGCCTCGCGCCATGTGGCGTCCGAGTGCCACGCGTTTTCGTAGCGGTCGTTGGGCTGATCCGGCGTCTTATAGATGCGCACGAGGCCCGGATGCTCGGGGTCGCTGCCGGCGACCGGATGGTCTTCCAGCTCGCCGAAGCGGCGCGCAAATGCGACATGCTCGCGCGGCGTAATGTCCTGATCGCGCAAGAACAGCACGCGGTGCTTGAGCAGGGTGGCACGGATCTCGGCAAAGAGACCATCGTCGTGGATCGCGTCGGCGAGGTTGACGCCGACCAGTTCGGCGCCAATGGCGTAGTTGAGTTGTTCGACACGCATGGCTCCTTGTGTCTTAGATAACGAAGACCGACGAACCGTTGTCTTGCGCGACTCGACGTCGCGGTGCGCTTGCACCGCGTCCTCGAGCGCGTAGCGCTGATTGATTTCGATCTTGATGCGACCGGCGCGCAACGTGACCGAAGAATTCCGTCGGCCAGCGTCCGCCTTTTCGGCGGGATCGGCGATGTAGTCCGCCAGCGCGGGACGCGTCAGATACAGCGAGCCCTTCATCGCGAGTAGAATCGGATTGAACGGCGGGATCGGAACCCGACGCCGTGCCGACACAGACCATCAGGCCGCGGCGGCTGAGCGAATCGAGTGAAGACGTGAAGGTATCCTTGCCGACACTGTCGATCACCACGCTTGACGCCGACGCCGTCGGTCAGCTCGCGTACGCGCGCGGCAACGTCTTCATGGCGTGTAGTTAATAGTGTCATCGCAGCCGTGCGCGCGTGCCACTTCGGCCTTCTCCGTCGCTCGAGACCGTGCCGATAACCGCAACCCCAACAGCTTGGCCCATTGCGAGACGATCAGCCCGAGCCGCCCGCGGCGGCATGCAGCAGGATCGTGTCGCCGGGTTTGAAGTCGTAGATGCGGCGCATCAGGTACGACGAGGTAAGCCCGCGCATCGTCATCGCTGCGGCCGTTTCGAACGAAATCGTCTCGGGGAGCTTGATCAGCGGTGCGGCCGGAATCAGACGCTCGGTGCTGTACGCGCCGAGTGTATTAATGAAGCCGGTGTACGTGACACGGTCGCCGGTCGCAACGCTTTTGACGTCGGGTCCGACAGCTTGCACGACACCCGCCGCCTCGACGCCCATGCCGACCGGCAGGGCCACCGGATAGGTGCCGTTGCGGAAATAGGTGTCCCCGAAATTCAGGCCGACCGCGACCTGCCGCAGGCGTACCTGGCCTGGCCCGGGGTCGCCCACGTCTGCATCCTCATAGCGCAGAACCTCGGGGCCACCGGTCTCGTAGAAACGAACTGCTTTTGCCATCCCTGGAAATCTAGGCGATTGCAGGGCCACCCGCTTCTCATTTGATGCCACTCCATGTACATTTCATGACAGGGGCTCAAGGAGGCAAGACCACGTTCCTACGCGCAGCCGCACTCACAAACTACTTCGAGGTCGCCCAGCAACTCGGGTTTGATCCCGATCCGCTTTTGCGTAAGCTGCGGCTGAGTCGCGCCATGCTCGGCGAGAGCGAGCGGCGCTTCGAGGCCACGCAGGTGCTCACGCTTCTCGAGGAATCGGCACGCTTGAGTGGCTCACCCACGTTTGGGTTGCGCATGGCGGAGTCGCGGCAACTTGCCGACTTTGGCGTCGTGAGCCTTTTGCTCAAGCATCAGCGAACGCTGCGCGACGCACTCATCGCAGTGATCGAGTACCGCCACCTCGTCAATGAGGCGATTGCGATTCATATTGAAGACGACGGCAAGATGGTGATCTTGCGGCAAGAGGTCCTCGCCATGTATGCGGGTTCAATGCGTCAGGCCAATGAACTCGCGCTCGGCGTGCTCTCGCGGCTCTGCAGTTCGCTGCTCGGTGCGCGGTGGCGCCCATACAGCGTCAATTTCATGCACGATGCTCCGCCCGATCTCAAAGTGCATCGGCGCATATTCAAGGGACGCTTGGAGTTCGTCAGCGATTTCAACGGGCTTGTCTGTCCTGCCGCCGATCTCGATCTCGCTAATCCGCTAGCCGACCCGGCGCTGGCACGCTACGCGCAAGAATTTGTCGAAACGATTCCCGGCGCGCACGATCGCTCGATCGCGCTCGACGTGCGGCGGGTGATTCAGCTGATGTTACCGGCCGGCCGCGCGACGATCGAACACGTTGCAGCACAACTCAACATGAACGTGCGCACGTTGCAGCGCCATCTCGAGGCCTCGGACGTGGTTTTCTCGGATCTCGTCAACAGCGTGCGGCGCGAGCTGGTGTTGCGCTATATCGGGACCGCCGGGTATTCGATGGGCCAGATCGCGGAGCTGCTCGGCTATGCCTCGCCCGGTTCGTTTACGCGCTGGTTCATTGCGCAGTTCGGCGCATCGCCGGTTGCGTGGCGCAAGATGAACGCAGCTGGGGTTAATAAAGCGCTTGATTGAGCAGGCGCAAGCGATCGGCCATGATGTTCATGACCTCGATCGAGAAGAATGGATGGATGCCGATGAGCGCGATGAAGCGCTTCTGATCGATCGCAGCGACTTCAACCGGCGTTTTCGCGCGCGCGGTAGCACTGCGCTCGCGGTGATCGATCAGCGCCATCTCGCCGAAGATGCCGCCGCCCCGCACCGTCTCGACGATTTTGTCGTTGATCACGATCTCGACTTCGCCCGAGAGCACGACGTACATGACGTCGCCAGCATCGCCCGCCGCGAAGAACTGGTGGCCGGCCGGAAACTTCTGCGCGTTGGCGCTGTTCCCGAACATTGATAGGTCGGGCATGAACTCATCCTCCACTCGTAATAGAATTACGTAACTCTTGGACAACGAGAAGGCAGCCTCCCGCATTTCACGTTCACGTGAAGCGATGGCGTCGTATCCTGAGAGTATGACGAAGTGCTTCATGTTGGGCCTTGCGCTCGCAACGTTGCTTGGCGTCGAGGCGACGCCGATTCCTCGCGACCTGCGGCCCGACTTCTCGACGATGAGCTTTCAAGTTGGAATGTGGAACTGCGCGGTCGATAGCTCGCGGCGGCCACGGCCCTTCACCACCACGGCAACGACCTCAATCAGCCCGGACGGCTACTGGCTCGTTACCAAGACGATCACCGGCAAAGTGCCGTGGAATCCGGTCACGATCGCGAACACCGATTACGTGACCTACGATCGAACGACGTCGCGCTGGCTCGATATCAGCATGGATGACTTTGGCGCCTACGACGTCAGCGCATCACCGGGCTGGACCGGCAACGCGTTCGTGTGGACCGAGCGCGTGTACCAGAAGCTGCACGGGTTGACCTCGAGCCATCTCCGTACGCTGAGAAAGGTAAGCGACACCAAGACGATTGTCGACCAGTCGTTTGCCGAGGCGTCCGGCAAGCCCGTCTCGGTCAGGACGACCTGCACGAAGGTGTAGGAGAGAAACTTGACGCTTTCGGGCATAATCGTCTACTTTGCTCATACAGATGAGCGTTGAGGACAGGCGCGGTCGCGGGCTCCGCGACCTTCGCATTTCGGTAACCGACCGCTGCAACTTCCGGTGTGTCTACTGCATGCCCAAAGACGTGTTCGGCCCGGGCTATCAGTTTCTGCCGCATGCTGAACTTCTGTCCTTCGAGGAGATCGTTCGCCTCGCAAAGATCTTTCACAAGCAGGGCGTGGAGAAATTTCGCCTCACCGGCGGCGAACCACTCATGCGCAATGGGATCGAGCGGCTCATCGAAATGCTGGCAACCGAAATGCCGGGCGTCGTCCTTTCGCTCACCACTAACGGCTCGTCGCTCGCGGCAAAGGCGAAAGCGCTCAAGACCGCTGGACTCACGCGCATTACCGTGAGTCTTGACTCGCTCGATGATGCAACCTTTCGCGCGATCAACGACGTCGCGTTTCCGGTTGCTCGCGTTCTCGAGGCGATCGACGCGGCAGCAGGCGCGGGCTTCGCGCCGATCAAGATCAACATGGTGGTCAAACGCGGTATCAATGACGCGCACGTTGTTGATATGGCGCAACACTTTAAAGGCTCGGGACATATCGTCCGTTTCATCGAATACATGGACGTCGGTACGACCAACGGATGGAAGATGGACAACGTCGTTCCCAGCGCCGACGTCGTACGCACGATCGACGAAATCTTTCCGTGCGAGGCCGCCCAACGGAACTACGTTGGAGAAGTCGCAAAGCGCTGGCGCTATAAAGATGGCTCCGGTGAGTTCGGTGTTATTTCCAGCGTCACGGAAGCATTCTGCAGCTCATGCACGCGCGCGCGCCTCTCGAGCGACGGAACGCTCTATACGTGTCTCTTTTCGAACAAAGGGCACGATCTAAAATCGTTGCTGCGCAGCGGCAAGAATGATGAAGAGATCCGTGACGCCGTCGCCGCGCTTTGGCGCAACCGCGATGATCGCTACTCCGAGATTCGTACCAGCGAGACTGCGAAGGCATCTAAAGTAGAAATGAGCTATATTGGCGGCTAACGCTCCGGTGAAAAGCGACTTTGCCTCCCTCGGCCTGAATCCGGCAATCGTGGAAGCCACGACCGCGCTTGGTTACGAAGAACCGACGGCGATTCAGCGCGAAGCGATTCCGCCGTTGCTCGAAGGCCGCGACGTGCTCGGGCAAGCGGCAACCGGAACCGGCAAGACGGCGGCGTTCGCGCTCCCGCTGTTGCAGCGCATCGGAAAGTCGGGCGATGGTGCGCGAGCGGTTCGCGGATTGATCCTCGTGCCCACCCGCGAACTCGCAATGCAAGTCGCGGAGGCGGTGCACAAGTATGGCAGGCTGCTCGGGACCAGCGTTCTGCCGGTCTATGGCGGACAATCGATGTCGCAACAAATACGCGCGCTACGCCGTGGAGTCGACGTCGTGGTTGCGACGCCGGGTCGCGCGCTCGATCTCGTGCGTCGCGGCACGCTTGCACTTGGCACCGTGGAATTTCTCGTCCTCGATGAAGCCGACGAAATGCTCGATATGGGTTTCGCCGAAGAATTGGAAGCAATCGTCGCCGCCGTTCCCGCCGAGCGGCAAACCGCGTTGTTCTCGGCAACCATGGCTGCGCGGATTAAGAAGATCGCTAAGAGCTACACGCGCGACGCCGCGTATGTGACGATAGCGAGCGAACAGCCTGCGGCCGGCAAAAGCTTTCGCGTGCGCGAAGTTGCGTATGTCGTCGGGCGGCCGCACAAGGTTGCTGCGCTCGCGCGCGTGATCGATATGGAATCACCGACCTCGGCAATCATCTTCTGTCGAACGCGTACCGAAGTCGACGAACTCACCGAGACGCTCTCGGCGCGAGGCTATCAAGCCGAAGCGATTCACGGTGGCCTCTCGCAAGAACAGCGCGACCGCGTGTTGCGCCGCTTCCGCGACGGAACCTCAGAGTTACTAGTCGCGACCGACGTCGCGGCCCGCGGCCTCGACATCGAGCATCTCTCGCACGTGTTCAATTTCGACGTGCCGTCGTCGCCGGATGCCTACGTGCACCGGATCGGACGCACCGGCCGCGCCGGACGGGAAGGCGTCGCAATTACGCTTGCCGAGCCGCGCGAGCACCGGCTGCTGCACAACATCGAACTCCACACCAAGCGGAAGATCCGCGTTGAAGCCGTTCCCACCGTGCACGATCTCCGCGAGCGCCGTTTGGAGTTGACGCGGGCTTCGCTCGAAGAAGCGCTCGAGGCGGGCGGCCTGGAGCGTTATCGCGGCATCGTGGAAGGGCTTGCGTCGCAATACGACGTGCTCGATCTGGCTGCAGCCGCGGTAAAACTTGCGGATCAGGGTCGCACCGAGGCGGAACAAGAGGACGTCATCATTCCAACTGCGCCGCTGACGCCGGCGCCGGCGCGTGACGGCCGTCGTCGCAGTGCCGCGACATCGCAATTGGCGGGCGGAGAAATTGCGAAGTTATTCGTTGGCGTCGGGCGCGCCGCCGGAATTCGGCCGGCTGATTTGGTCGGGGCGATCGCGAACGAGGCCGGCATTTCGTCGCGATCGATCGGCGCGATCGACATTACCGACCGGTTCTCGCTTGTCGAAGTTCCGGAATCGCAAATCGACGACATCATTCGCAAGCTGCGCGGCGCAACGATACGCGGAAAGAAAGTGCTCGTGCGCCGCGACAAGAAGAGCTAAGCGGGTTTCTCCGAGACGATCGTCAAGGTCTTTGAGTCTACGCTGTAGTTCCCGGCCGACACGAGATTGTTCGGATCCGCGCAGATCACGCTGTTGTTCGGGCCGTAGATTACCACTAAGCCCGGCGGACCGCACGCAGTCTGCGTCAGGTGATAACTCTGCAGCAGTTTCGCGCCCGGGCTGCTCGGCTCGACTTGGTACGACGTAATCGCCTGGCTGTTCGCCGCGACGATCGAGCCGTACACTGCAGCCGATGTGGCGCCGATAGCAAACGGGCCCCAGAATCCTCCGCCATAGTAGTATGGTGCGGCGTACCACGGGTAGCCGCCGTTCCAGCCGTACACGGGGTAGCCGGCGTACACCGGATTGGTCACCGTCGCACCGTGATACACGGTGCCGTTGTTTGCATACGTGCTCGAGTGATAGGTTTGGCCGTACGCGTTGGTGCCGGTTCCCGAACCACTGTACGTATTCGTGTGCGTGTTACCGCTGCCCGAATCCGAATACGAGCTGTACGGTGTGCTACCGCTGCCGTTGTGACTGTAGTTGCCGCTGTTCGTATTTCCGCTGGTGCTACTGTTGTGACTCGCGTATCCGTTCGTACCGCTGCTGCTGTGCGAGTAGTTCCCGTTGGTGCTCGCACTGCCGGTGCTCGTGCGGCTGGCGTTTCCGTTCGTGGCGGTGGTACTACGCGAATAGCCGCCGCCCGTATTCGTCGCAGTTGTCGTGCGGCTCGTACCGGCCGGCCCGGTGCTCGAGTGGCTGGCGGTTTGCGGCGGGTGCGCGGCTGCGGTGTCGCCGTGCATATCGAAGCCGCCACCGCCGCGACCACCACCACCGCCACTAAACCCGCGTGCATCACTCGTTACGGGCACGAGGAAGAAGAGCAGCGCGATAGCTGCAATGCGTTGAGCGTTCATTTTTGAATCCGATCGATCACGCCGGTGAGCGAGATGTAGGTTCCGGCCTTGCTTTGAATCGAGAGCAGCACGCCGTGTGGCGGAAGCTGCATCGAAGAATGCGAGAGCTGTTGGCTGGTGCCGCTCGGATTAACCCACACCGTTCCAGACTTTAGCGGAATATGCGACGACTGACCGCGCTGATGCAGCGTTGCATCGTACGGCAGACACCGCAACAACTCGCCGACTTTCGTGCATGCCGCCTTGCCGAACACGAGCATTCCTTGGCCGTCGCTCGAAGTAATCGACATGCTTTCGGTGGTCACATCGATCCGAACGTTGGTATAGGTCTTGGTCGCGCCGTCGCGCTGTTGAATGCGTGCCGTTCCCGTCGCACCGGCGGGACCGTATGCTGAGGTGCCTACCGCAATCGCCAAAGCTAGCGACAACAGGACTCGCGCATCAATTCGAGCCTTCATAACACCTCAAGTGTAGGCTCGGCCCTTCCGGCGGCGTTATCCCGAAAAGGCCGCCGAGGCATCCTGAGAGCTCTTTGCGAAGGCCTGCGCATGAGTCGCACGCCTGCATCGCGCTTCGGGGAACCCGCTGAAGCGAACGCCCCCGACGACATTCGCGAAATTTACGAGTCCAATCAAAAAAAGCTCGGCTTCATACCGAACGTATTTCGCGCATACGCGAAACGGCCCGAGCATTTCCGCGCGTTCATGGCGTACCATGATGTGCTGATGAAGGGCCCGAGCAACCTCACGCGCGCGGAGCGCGAAGCGATCGTCGTCGTTGTTTCCAGCGAAAATCGCTGCCAGTATTGCATGACCGCGCACGGTGCCGCGCTGCGGATTCTCGGGAAGGACCCAATCCTTGCCGAGCAGATCGCCAACAATTGGCAGACTGCGGATCTTGCGCCCCGTCTTCGCGCGATGCTGGCCTTTGCTTCCTACGTGAACGAACCTAGCTTTGCGGCTACCGACGAAGACATCACGGAGATGCACGAAGCGGGATTCTCTGACGATGACATTTGGGACATCGCGGCGATTGCCGCGTTCTTTGGATTTTCGAATCGCATGGCCGGTCTCATGGACATGCGGCCGAATCCTGAATTCTATTCGATGGGCCGGTGACTATCATGTGGCTTCAGTACGTTTCCTACTTCTTTGCGGGGATGTTCATTACCAACGGCATTCCCCACTTTATAAGCGGCTTGATGGGTCGCGCGTTTCAGAGCCCGTTTGCCAAACCGCCCGGCAAAGGGCTCTCTTCTTCGACGATCAACGTCCTTTGGGGCTTCTTCAACTTTGTTGTTGCTTACGTTCTCGTTTTGTATGTCGGAAGCTTCGAGGTGCGTTCGTTCGACAGTCTCGCCGTGGGATTGGGAGCGTTGGTTATGGCTGTGATGCTCGCCGTCACGTTCGGACAACTCCACGGCGGAAACACTCCAGGCGGTTCTACTTGACGATGAAGGTCATCGCCATTTGCGCGTGACCCGTGCCGCACACGATACTGCAGTGCACGACGAACGTTCCGGCTTTCACCGGCGTTGCGTGAACGATTTGCTCCTTGGCGGTAAGCACCATACTGTTGATGCCAACTTCAGGGGCGTTCAATCCATGGACGCCTTGCGCCGAACGAAGGTGGAAAGTGACGGGCTCGCCCTTTTTCAAGCGAACAACGGCCGGCGAAAAACTGAAATTCTTTGCGGTGATCGTAACGTCGTTAGCGGCTTGCGCGGGGAGTCTCCCCGCGAATTGCACGACTGCAAAAAGGATCAGGGCGATGAGCGTGAGTCGCTGCTTCATTATTCTCCGATCAGATGGGTTTTTTGAGCTCGTCCTCGATCGCATCGGCAAGCAACGGATCATCGGGCGTGAAGTCGGATGTGAAGCGCCCAACCACCGTGCCGTCGCGTGCGACGAGGAACTTCTCGAAGTTCCAGAAGACGTCGCTTGGGTCATTCCGTGAGATCCCATACGATGCCATTTGCTTGGTGAACGAGCCGTCGGGCTTTTCCGTTGCACGCGGCGCAGCGTCGATCAGCGCGCGATAGAGCGGATGCCGCGTCTCCCCTTGCACCGAAATCTTTGAGAAGAGTGGAAAATTGATGCCGTACGAGATCGAACAGAACTGGGCGATCTCTTCGTTTGCGCCCGGCTCTTGCGCGCCGAAATCGTTGGCGGGAAATCCGAGCACAACGAGGCCACGTTCGCGGTTGTCGCGATAGAGACGTTCGAGGCTCTCGTACTGTGGTGTGAATCCGCACTGCGATGCGACGTTGACGACGAGCAAGACCTTGCCCGCGAATTCCTTTAGCGTGCCCGGCGTTCCGTCGATCTTCGCGACGGCGATATCATAAATTGCGCTCATTTAGCTAGCCTCGATGGATCGGGTCGATCCAGAGAACGGTCTCGGGCTTTTCGATGGGCTCGATATCGAGATTGATTGCGACGGCTTCGCCGTCGCTGCGCACGAGCACGCACTCAAGTTCGTCGGTTGGGCTCGCGTTGATCTCTTGATGCGGAACGTACGGCGGCACGTAGATGAAATCTCCCGGCCCCGCCTCCGCCGTGAACTCTAGATGTTCGCCCCAGCGCATGCGCGCTTTGCCCTTGACGACGTAGATGACGCTTTCGAGCGGGCCGTGATGGTGCGCCCCCGTCTTGGCGTCAGGGTGGATGTGCACCGTGCCGGCCCAGAGCTTCTGCGCTCCGACGCGAGCGAAATCGATCGCTGCCTTACGCTCCATACCCGGGGTCTGTGCCGTATTTGGATCGAGGTTCGTTCCGGGAATTACCTGAACGCCGTCATGCTTCCAATCGCTCACCGTCAATTGGTTTCGCCGATGAGCGCATTGAACTCTGCTTCTTCGATTCGCTCATCGGGAACGGCGCCACGCTTGACGACGCCTGTCTAGCCGGTCACAATCGTCTGATGATCGCACGAACAACGGCGGCATTCTTCGCGTTCGCCGTCGCCATCGCCCCGCTCGCCGCGCTCGCGGACCTGTACGTGAACCTAACGGACCTAAAGCTCGTGAGCCACGTGGGAAACTGCGGGGCGAACGGCGCTAGCAAATACCGATGCACCTACAAGGGCGAACTGAGCCTCGCGTCGATAAGATCCGGGTCTTCGTCTAATTGCGTGGTCAGCTTCTGGCCCTCCGACGGCGGGTTCGGCGACCTCAACTGGCATTACAATTTCACTAAGAACAACGGCTGCGAAGCCTCGTGGACGAATGCGAATACGTTGCGCGTGTGGGTCAAACCAAAAGCGGAAACCTGCGGGAAGCGCTGCTAGAGTACACCCACATCAAGCTGGTATTCCAGCCGTTTGGCCGACTTAGGCCAACTTACGATATAAGGGGTCAACGCCCGTTTTTACAAGTGAAACTTCTCTCGCGCACAAGGCGTTATCCGAGCAGTTGTTTCACGGCTTCCTGACAAAAACAAAGCCGATGCTGAAATGAGGAAACATATGAAACGGTTGCTCGCGTTTTCAATCCTGCTATTGGGATACGCCTTTTTTAGTGCAGCGCCGGCGAGTGCCTACATTGAAAGCGTCGGCCTTACAAATAAGACTGACAAGTGCGCGTGGATCACGGTGTATTTCTCGGACGCCCTATCGCCATGGTCGATCTATCCGGGCACGCCTGGTTTTCTGAAGCCGGGGCAGTCGATTGGTTGGGGAATCAACAAGAAATCGGAGATCAAGATTCGCGCGGAAGTCAAAGCTCACGCCGACTGCTCTGGCCCGACGATTGCTGATACGTATGACGTGCGAAAGACCGGCATTACGAGTCAGCCGTCTCACCCAACGGCTCGGATTCAACACGACTCGAACGGCTACCATCTGTGGTTCTATTGATCGCATAGTTTGCGATCACGCTTGTCCAACAGCGAAAAACCCGCGCCGAAGTATGGCGCGGGTTTTTCAATTGGTGGAGATGAGGAGACTCGAACTCCTGACCCCTTACATGCGAAGCAAGTGCTCTACCAGCTGAGCTACATCCCCAAATATTTGCCCAATCCTTCGACAAGCTCAGGATCACACGGGTCTAGGGCAACGCGAGGGATTATACGCCCCGGGCTTCCCACCTGTCAAAGACAAGGTACGCCTTCCAAAGCCGACTAAAGTGGCCATTAGCTTGCTGGCTTTCGATTGGTGAGGGACCCATGGCGGTATTACCTCGTCTTATAGCGCTTTTGTCGGCCGTTGCGCTCCTTGCCGGATGCGGCGGCGGCAGCGCGCCACCCACGCCCGGCGGTGCTCAGGCGGCCTCGAACGGCGGTCATACCGCGGAACAGCTCTCCTTTATTATCCCGGTGGCGGCAGCAAAAGGATCCAGCCGCCATCGGAACACGCTCCCCACTTCCACCCAGTCGGTGGTCCTTGCATTTAGCGGCCCCTACGGTGCCGCGCTCGCGCCGGCTGTGGCACCGGTGACAATCAACACCAGCACATGCACCGCCGTCTCGACCGGATTGCAGTGCACGACGACAGCCAATCTTCCCAACGGATCGGTCGTCGGCTCGGTCGCGGCGTTTGCGGGAGCAAGCGGAACCGGCGCACTGCTCGCGCTCGGAACGTTTACGCTTACCGTTGCACCTGGAGCTACGGCCGCTGTCACGTTGACGACGGCGTCGAACTACGAATTGTTCAGCGGGAACTCGCTCTCGGCCACCCTCAGCGTCGATCACGTTGCCGACACGTTTACCGTGAACACCACCAACGTGACGGGTGGGCCCGTAACACTTAGTGGCACAATCGTTCCGCTCGCCAATGGCGACATCAAAGGGACGATTACTAATAATGGCGGCAGCTCGGCAGATCCGATCGGCGACATCGTGCTCTTTCGTGAATTACCCAATGGTGCGGTGATGCTCGAGGATTCGGGCAACGCGTCCCCGCCCTCGCCGTGGGATGGATCAACGAGCACCGGCGGCGCGGGACTCGGCGTCGCAAACCCGAGTTGCGCGACCGCATCGGGCGCATTTCCCATCAACCTGATCAGTTTGACGGGCAATGGTTTTACGGCTGCTGGATCGAGTCCAAGTCAAGCACTGATCGTTGGCACGGCGACTCTCACGTCAACCACGCTTGTCGGTTCGGGTACCGCCTACGATATCAACGGTAATTCGCAGGGAAGCACCACGTCGGGGACCGTGACCTGCAGCGCAAACGTGTACGCTCCGCCAGTTGGTTCGACCAACCAGCCGACGCTTGGGTTCAATAATCTTGGCGTGGTCGTCGGCGCAAACGGCGGTGGCGGTGGCGGCACGGGTCAGTCGGTCGTCGGGGTGGCTGGCTTCGCCAATTCGGCGAGCGTCAGCATCCCCGCGCTCATTAGCGCGTCGTATGACGGTTTTGTAGTTAGCGGAAACGGCGGCACCAGCAATTCAACGGTTCAGCCCTTTACCGCAACACCGATCTCGACCGGCTTGCAATTCTGCCCCTACACCGACATCTTGAACAACGTCCCCGCAACGGGAACGAACTGCCTCACCATCACCATTGTCTCGCAACCGTATCCCGGCGTTCTCTTTGCAACGTTGTCAAATGGAAAGGTTGCGGTGTTCAGCGTTGCAGAGATCAGCGGCAAGTATGCGATCTTCGGTGTCGCGGACGTAGGTACGAACACCACGTCCGGCGTGGCGGGAAATTTCGTCCTTTTCCAGCACTAGACGCACAACATGCTTCACGTTCTCTTCGCGGTCGCGCTCGATAGCGCGACCGTCGCCTCAAAAGATTCGCGCTGTAACGACATCCATATCAACGCGATCGACGCTCAATTTCGAAACTTTGCGCAACATCCGGCGAGTCCGAGCGGCCAGACCGCGCGTGGGACTGCAATCGCACAAGCGCAGAGCGACGTGCAGTCCGAGCGGGTGATTCTGGCGAGCGTCTGTTCCCAGGACGAGTACATCCCCTTCGCTGCGCGGCTCTACGCCTTGGACGCTTGGGCCGACGTGCTGGGCGAGCGCAACAATACGGTCAGCAGCCCCGGGCCCTGCCCCGCCGCAGATAAGAAGCTGATGGCGGCTGCGGCCGCAAGCGCCTGGACGAAGCTCGCCCAGGCCGGGTCGATTCCCAAGCCGCCGGCGCTCGTCGCCACGCTCACCCCGCAGATTCAGGCACTTGCCACGCAAGCCGGGATCACGCTGCCCAGCTTCCCCGAAGCCACGCAGTTCTGGGAGCAGAAGTACGAGACCGATGCCAAGGCGGCGATCGTCGAGTGCGCCTCCCAGCAGAGTCCGACCCCGAAGCCGCAGATGATTTTGCAAATCATTCGCAAATAGAAGGGGCATGGGAGTCCGGTCCGATTACGTCACGCGACCGCGCGAGCAGATCGCCACGATCTTGCGCGCGCGCAAACGCTTCATCTCCGCCGCGGAGATCCACCGCGCGCTTGAGGGCACGCAAGCCAAGGTCTCGCTCTCCACGGTCTACCGTACGCTCGAGCATCTGCTTTCAAAAGGCGATGTGAGCGTGCGCGTCGATCCGGCCGGCGAGTCGACCTACATGCTCTGCGAGCCCGAGCAGCAGCATCACCATCACGCGATCTGTCGCGCCTGCGGCAAAGTCGAAGACGTCGACTGCACGGCGATCGAGCAATTCTCCGACTCGCTGCGCTCGTTGCACGGCTTCGAGCTCGACGAACACACGATGGAGTTTTTCGGACGGTGTAAGGCATGCCGCTAAAACAGCTTTGTGCGCTAGCCGCCGCGGCTGCAATCGCCGCGTGCAGTAGCGCGACAACGACGACCACTGCTGCCTCGGACGCGGCGAGCGGACCAATCCCGGTCATCACAACGATCTCCACATTTAACTCGCTCGTGCAAGGCGTCGGCGGCGATTTCGTGCGCGTGCAAAGCATCGTCCCGGTTGGCGCATCGCCCGAAGACTACGAGCCGACGCCGCAAGACGCGGTCACCCTCTCGCAGGCGAAGATTCTGGTTGAGAACGGCGCCGGGCTTGAATCGTGGCTTGCTCCAATGCTCAAGAACGTGCCGTCGGCCGGATTGCGCGTGGTCATCGGCGCCGACGGTTTGGCAGTCAAGAACGACAATCCGCATCTGTGGATGGATCCGGAAAATGCCAAGGTCTATGTCGCCAAGATTCGCGATGCGCTGATTGCGGTGGATCCGCCGCACGCCGCACAGTATCGTGCGAATGCGCGCGCCTATCAGAACAAGCTCGAAGCGCTCAACTCTTGGATCGGCCAACAGATACAAACGGTGCCACCGGGCAAACGCTACATGATCGTCTTCCACAACGCATGGCAATATTATAACGATCGCTACGGCATAACGACCCTCGGGTTCATCGAGGCCAATCCCGGCCAGGATCCCAATCCAAGTCAGGTCGCCCATCTCGTCGATCTGGCGCGCTCGCATCACGTGCGCGCGATTTTTAGCGAACCCGAGTATAGCAAGAAGCTCGCGCAACAGATCGCGAGCAACGCCGGCGTCCGTGTTGTCACCGATCTCTACGATGATTCGATCGGAACCAATCCGCGCGTCGGCGACTACATCTCGATGTTGACCTACGACACCAACGTCATCGTTGGTGCGCTGAAATGAACGCGCAGGCCGCCGAGGCCGTCCGGGTCAAGGACCTGGTCGTTCGCTACGACCGGACGCTCGCACTCGATGGCGTGACGCTCGACGTGCATTTTGGCGAAGCGATGGGCATCGTTGGGCCCAACGGATCGGGCAAGTCGACGCTGCTCAAATCGATTGCGGGCCTCTTGACGCCGTCAAGCGGCGAGATCACCGCGCTTGGCACGACGCCGAAGAAGATTCCCGCGGGATCGCTTGCGTACGTACCGCAGATCGAAGCCGCGGATTGGTCGTTCCCGGCCACGGTGTGGGATGTCGTCGCGATGGGGCGCTTCCCGCGTTTGCACTTTTGGCAGCACTTCAACGAACTCGATCGCGGCGCGGTCGAGGAGGCGCTGCGCGCGGTGAACATGTTCGATCTGCGTGGGCGGCACATCGCCGAGCTCTCGGGTGGGCAGCAGCAGCGCGTCTTCGTCGCGCGCGCGATCGCGCAACGCCCGCAGTTGCTCTTGCTCGACGAACCGACGACCGGTGTCGATGCAGAAACAGAAGAAGCGCTGCGCAAGGTTGTCCGTTCGCTCGTCGACGACGGCATGCCGGTGCTGATGACCACGCACGATCTCGACCGGGTCGGCGAGTGGTTCGACCGGCTTCTCGTGCTCGACCGGCGCGTGCTTGCAATCGGCACGCCCGAAGAGGTCGTTGCGTCCGGCGCGTACGCCTCTATTCGCGAACATACGCACACGCACGGCCACGCACGGAGCCTCTGATGGACGCCTTACTCGTACCGTTCCAGTACGCGTTCATGCAGCGCGCGTTCGTTGCAGCGATCGCGGTCGGATTGCTGTGCTCGGTGATGGGCACGTACGTCGTGCTGCGCAAATTGTCGTTTATCGGTGACGGCATTGCCCACGCCTCATTTGCCGGCATCGTGATCGCCTATATTCGTGGCCTCGACTACTACGTCGGCGCGGCGATCGTCGCCGTGATCACGGCGCTTGGCATCGGCTTCGTGCATCGTCGCGGTAACATCTCGCTCGATACTACGATCGGCGTGCTCTTTACCGGCGCATTTGCGCTCGGTGTCTTTTTGATGAGCCGCTTGAAGAACTACGCGGTCGATCTGCAGAGTTTTCTCTTCGGTGACATCCTGAGCGTGAGCACCAAAGATCTGCTTTTTATCGGCATTCTCAGCCTGCTCATCGGGCTGACCGTCGTCGTACTCTTTCGCGGCCTGCTTTATACCACGTTCGATCCGGTGGTTGCCCAGGCGAGCGGGCTGCACGTCGAGGCGATCGAATACGTGCTGCTCGTGATGCTGGCACTAACGATTATCGTAGCGCTGCAATCGGTCGGCATCATCTTAGTCGCGGCGCTGCTTGTGACACCGGCGGCCGCCGCATATCAGCTTACCAATCGCTTCACGCCGATGATGGCGCTTGCAGTCGTGCTCGGTATTACGAGCACCGTTGGCGGACTCTACCTTTCGTATTTCTTGCGCAGCTCGAGCGGAGCGACGATCGTACTGCTCGCGACGATCTTGTTCTTTGCAGCGATTGGCGTCAAGCGCTTGCGACTACTCCGCCCCGCGTAAGACGCGCCACCGCTCGTCGCCGAGCGCTTCTAAGAACCCGGCTTGCGTCAGGGCCTCGAGCACTTCGTGCAGCGCGGCGCGTTCGTTCTTGTTTGGCATGCCGGCCCAACGCATCGCCGCTTCGTTGAATTGGATCGTGGTGCCGGCAACGAGCAACTCGCGCACGAAGGATTCGGAGAGTTTGACGCGCTCCATGCGACGTTGTACGGGTTCGAGCGCGGCTGCGAGCGTGCTCATCGTTGATGCCTCTCAGCTGGAGCTACGAGCGAGGTAAGTGCCCGATCGGCGAGACCCGGCAACCATTCACCGAGTACGGTCATTGCGGTTTGCCACGGTACCGCGTTCACGCGTGCGGCGCGCCGCTCGACGCCGCGCAAGATCGCGGCCGCGACCGCGTCGGGTTTTGCGTGCCAGGCTGCCGGCCGCTCTTCCATCCCCGACGCGCGCGAGAATTCGGTGTCAACGACGCCCGGATCGACGTAGGTCACGAAGACGTCGCGTGCGCGCAACTCGCGGCGCAGTTGGATAGCTGCGGCGCGGATCGCAGCCTTTGCGGGCGCATACGCACCGTAACCCGGCGAGGGCACACGCGCGAGTCCTGAGCCGAAGAAGACAAAACCGCCGCGGACCTTTTCGACCTCCGGCAGCGCTGCACGCGCGATGCGAAGCGGAGCCGCGACGTGCAACTGCCATTGGCGCTCGATCTGCGCCTCGCTCTCCTCCAGCAACGATGAAGCGTGTGCGGATCCGGCGTTGTTCACGACGATGTCGATGCGCCCAAATGCGCGCATCGCGTGCTCAACGATTGCCTGGGGTGTTTGCGTCGAGATTACGTCGGCGACCAGCGTCTCGCAGTGAATCTCGCGCGCGAGTGCATCTAGGCGCTCGCCGCGGCGTGCGATTGCGAGCACGCTCCATCCGCTCGCTGCCGCACGGCGCGCAAGCGCCGCACCGATCCCAGAGCTAGCTCCGGTAACGACGATAGAGCGCATCGATGCCTCCCGGAAGTTGCGCGTAAAATGCAGATTCCTCGGCGATCGGCGGCGGCGCAGGCAATACGTCGCGTCGCTGCTGCGCAAAGCGCGCGAGCGTGCGCGCGACCGGCCGTTCGCTGCCGTCGGCACGGATCATGCCGAAGTGCCGTTCGTGTTGGGCCTGGTCGCACGGCGGTACATCGTAGAGTGCGCGAACGTAGTCCGACCAGCACCACCACATCGCGCCGATCGTGCCGATCGCATGCAGCCGCTCGAGCACGCTTTGCGCGTAGGTGCTCATCTCGTCCTCGTCGAGACACGAAAACGCACCGGAAACGCGCATGTCGGGCGGACACGCCGGGTTCCCGAATTCGCTAAAGAGCAACGGCTTGCGCGCGAACGACTGCATCAATTGCGCGTAGAACGGCACGACGTCGGTGTCGAGCCGCCCGCGCGAAAATGTTGCGTAGACCGAATAGCCGTGCATCGTTGCAAGCGTCCAGGGTTCGCGCAAGCGACGATGGACGCAGGTGCCGGTCGCGTTCGACGTCCTCTCCGTGCGTGCCGCCGGTGACGCCACCGTTCGAGGTCTCTACTAGCGCATGCGTCAAGCGCGCGCTCCACTGCGCAGCGTGCTCCGGCGTTTGCGGCTCGCGCAGGTTGGAGAACTCGTTGCCCAAATCCCAGGTATAGAGCGCGGGATGGTCGCGCGTGCGCTCACCGACCGCCCGCGCGAAAAGCTCCTGCGCGTCGAGCAGTGCGGGATCGTGGTAGAAATCGCCGATGCCGTACGGCGAGGTCGTATCGTGCGAAAGCGTACGGAAACGCCCGTGCGGCGTGTTTGGATCGAGCGACCAGGCCGGCAGCCAATTCACGCCGCTCATGTGCCCGCAGAAGAGCGTCGGCATCGCGCGGAGCCGGGCGTCGGCAATGGTCTGCATCACCGCGTCGTAGCGCTGTAACATCGTTGGATCCATGCGGTCAGGCGCGGGCTGGAAGTCGTCCCAGCGCAGAAAGAACCGCACGAGTTCGAAACCGTAGCTCTTGATGCGCGCCATGTCCTCGCGAATCTCGCCGAGATCGAAACGCTCCCACATGTACATCGCGCTACGGCGCGGCCAATAGTTCACGCCGAGCAAAAACACGGGCATTGGTGACATTGTCGTAGGGTGTCCGTCGCCGCGACTCGAAGCGCCTGCACGTGACGCAAGCAACGCAAGCCACAGGTCACCCGCTGGTCGGCATCATCATGGGGAGCCGGTCAGATTGGGACACGCTCTTGCCGGCGCGCGAAACGCTTGAGGAACTGCAGATTCCCTGCGAGATGCGCGTGGTTTCGGCGCACCGCATGCCTGATGAGATGTTCTCGTATGCGGAGAGCGCCCGAGCGCGCGGCTTGCAGGCGATCATCGCCGGCGCCGGCGGCGCGGCGCACCTGCCCGGGATGGTTGCCGCGAAGACGTTAGTACCGGTGATCGGCGTGCCGGTGGAATCAAAAACGCTGCACGGCATGGACTCGTTGCTCTCGATCGTGCAGATGCCGCCGGGCGTACCGGTTGCGACGATGGCGATCAACGGAGCGGTGAATGCGGCATTGCTCGCGGCGCGCATCGTCGCGCTGCGCGATGAAACGGTTGCCGCCTTGCTCGGTGCCTACGTGCAGCGTATGCACGACGCGGCTGCATCCAGCACTCCGTGATTCGCACGATCGGCATCATTGGCGGTGGCCAGCTCGGGCGTATGTTCACGCTCGACGCGAAGCGGATGGGCTTCGATGTGGTTTCGCTGGATCCGCAAGAACACTCGCCGACGGGACAGGTCGCCGACGAGCAGATCGTGGCGGCCTATGACGATATGGCGGCGATCCAGCGGCTTGGTGAACGCACCGACGTCGTCACGTACGAGTTCGAAAACATCGCGATCGCATCGATCCAATATCTCGAGGAGCACGGCTTTCGCGTGACACCGTCGAGTGACGTCTTGCGCATCACGCAAGATCGCCTGCTCGAGAAGCGCTTCGTGCGATCGTGTGGCATTGCGACGGCAGACTTCGCGGACGTCAATCGCCTCGACGACCTTTCGGGACCTAGTATGTCGATCGGGTTTCCGGCGATTCTGAAGACCGTGCGCGGCGGGTACGACGGCAAGGGTCAGTGGCGCGTGACCTCACTCGACGAGGCGCGCTCGGCGTTCTCCAAGGGCAAAGGCGCGCAGCTGATCTACGAGAAGGTCGTGCCCTTCATACGCGAGCTGAGCGTCATTGCTACCCGCGCAGCCGACAATTCAGTTGTATGTTATCCGGTCGGTGAGAACACGCACGATCGCGGAATTCTTACGATGACGGTTGCGCCGGCGCGTATCAGCGATAACGCACGCATGCGCGCGCGAGCGATCGCGACGACGATCGGCAAGAAACTCGGCATTGTCGGAACGTATTGTGTCGAGCTGTTCTTGATTGCGAGCGGCGAGCTTCTGGTCAACGAGATTGCGCCGCGCCCGCACAACAGCGGACACTACACGATCGACGCGACGCAGTGTTCGCAGTTCGAACAGCAAGTGCGCGCCGTTTGCGATCTGCCGCTTGCCGAGCCGAAGATGGAGCGCAGCGCGATCATGATGAACATCCTCGGTACCGGCAAGGGCGACCACCTCACGGGCGAGGCCGAGTTGCTCCAAGATCCGTCGATTGTGCTGCACATGTACGGCAAACACCATGCCGTCGACCGGCGTAAGATGGGGCACTTTACGATGCTGGTCGACGGCCCGGTTGATGAGCCCGCAATCGCGCGCGCCAAAGCGGCGCACGCGAAGGTGGGCTGGGATTAACTGGTCGCCGTGCGCATTCCGTTCAACCGGAAGGCCAGGCCGAGTTGCATGACGCCGAAGATGATGGCATAGATCCCGATCGTCCAAGCGATGGCGAACGCTCCCGCATCGACGTCGCGGAATACGAGTATGCCGAAGATGATCGAGACGACGCCGGCCAGGATATACAACCATTCGTTTTTGATAACATCGCGGAGTTGGAACCCGGCAACGATCTCGATGATGCCCGTGATGACTGCCCAGAAAGCGACGGCGTACACCAGCACGACGGTGCTGAACGTCGGTTGCGTCCACACGTAGAACGCTACGACCAAGCCGAGGATGCCCTCGAGTAGTAGCGCCCACCAGCGCGTTCCGCCGATGCCCGTGAACGCCGCAGCCAGCGCGAAGATGCCATCGACAAACGCATAGGCGCCGAAGAGTATGGTCAGCGCTACCAGCGCAGCGCCCGGATACACGATTGCCAGAATGCCGAAGATAACGCCCGCGAGACCACGGATGAGGAAGATCCACCAGCGATTGGCTAGAGCTTGTACCATCGTAACAACCTCCCGAATGTTATTGTGGTAGCATATCACGCCGCGCTCGCGGAATCACGTATCGCGTCGCCGTGTGGGTATCGCTGTAGCCCGAAATCTTATTGTCGACCAATCCCGCCGCGATGGCCTCCGAGCGAACCTGCGCGTCGGGCGGTGCTGCGCCTCTGCCTTTCGGATGCAGAATCCACAGCCCACCGTTCGGTTCGAGATGCGCGGCGAGTGGTGCGATTGCGGCGAGATCGCGCGGCGCATTCACTTCGAGAATGATGATGTCGAACCGGCCACGCGCAGCGTGCGTCGGCGGCGCATCGACGCTCGTGGTGACGAGCTTGATGAACGTCGCGTCGGTGACGCCGCGCAAGCACACGCGATGCTCGGGCTTGATGCCGAGCTTGTCGATCAACGAACGATGGGAGTAATCGCGCTCAGAAGCCAAGCGACGTCGGCTTCGACGGAATATCGGTATAGGCCATCGGGCGATCCCACCAGTCGCGCTCGCGCCAGCGTAATTGGTCTTCGGTTGGCGGAGGTGGGAGCTTCTGCGCCAATGCGAGACGGTACGCCGCGAGGTATCGGTCGATCATCCGTTCGACGGTGAACTCGCGGTCGACGCGCGCGCGGCATGCCGCGCGGTGAAGCGACTGTAAATGCGGCACCTGTGCAACGGCGTCATCGACGCTTTCGCAGACAAAGCCCGTAACGCCGTCGACGACGATCTCGGGAACCGAACCCATCGCGGCGCCGAGCACCGGTGTGCCGCAGGCCATCGCCTCGATCATCGTCAGTCCGAAGCGTTCCGGACGCGTGGTCATGTGCACGAGCGCAAGCGCGTTGCCGAGCAACTCGTCGCGCGCTTCGCGTTCGACGGCGCCGAGAAACTGCACGCGATCGCCGTCGATGTGCGGCGCGATCTGTTCGCGAAAATAGGTCTCGTCGTGCGGAATCGCGGCCATCTTCAGGCGCACGCCGGCACGCTTTGCGATCTCGATCGCTAGATGCGTTCCCTTTTCGGGATGAAAGCGGCCGAGGAACACGAGATAGTCGCCGGGATGCTCGCGGTAGGTGAACTGGCTCGGATCGATGCCGTTGTACGCCGTCGAAAGATACGCGAGACCCGGATCGCGATCCGCATCGCTGATCGAACAGAAGAAGCTGCGCTGGGCGCTGGCATAATATGCTGCGAGAATCTGCGGCGATGAGAAGCCGTGAATCGTCGTGAGCAGCGGCGGCGCGCTCGTTGCGAGCGCGTACGTCATCGGCTTCCAGTCGAAGTTGTTGTGGATCAGGTCGAACTCGCCGGCGCGCCGGAACAACTCACCGATGTGCAGCGCGGTGAAGACTTCACCGTTGAGGGCTGGGTCTTGGTTGAGCCCGACCGGCACGACCGACGCCAGCGTGCCCGCAAAATCGGAGTTTCCAGTCGCAAAGAGCGTGACGTCGAGCCCGCGCGCACGCATGCCTTCGGCGATGTTATAGGCGATCTGCTCCCACGGGCCATACCCGGGCGGCGGCGCCGGCCACGCGATCGATGCTAGTACGGCCAGGCGAAGCCCGCGCAGATCTTCCATGCTAACGCGTGATTGCCGTTCCCGCTTTAATCACAAGTTGCGGCTCGCGCAGCGTGCGGATGTCTTCATTAATATCGCGTGCAAAAAGCACGGCGTCGGCCGGTTCCCCAGGTGCGAGCACGCCGCGATGCAAACCGATTAACTCGGCCGCAACGTTGGTTGCGGCGTGGAGCGCTTGCTGGGGAGTCATTCCTAGCAACTGGTGCATCAGCTCGACCTCGCGCCCGTAATTGTCGTGATCGTTGAACGGCGTCCCGGCATCCGAGCCTCCGGCGATCTTCACGCCGGCTTCGTAGGCGCGACGGATATTACGCAGCATCGCCTCATTGACTTGTTCGGCCTTCGCAATCACAAACGCCGGCTGGCCGCCGTCGTGGATGTGCTCGAGAATGCACGTCGGCGCGGCGAGCGTAGGAACGAGATAGACGTTGTGCGTCTTGAAGAGCTCGATCGATTCATCGTCGAGCATGTGGCCGTGTTCGATCGAATCGATCCCGGCGCGTAGCGCGTTGTTGATGCCCTCGGTGCCGATGGCGTGCGCGGCCACGCGCAATCCGTGCCGATGGGCTTCGTTGATCGCGGCTTCGAGTTCATCGGGGAGCAACTGGGCATTGCCCGGGACTGCACCTTTGGTCAGTACCCCGCCGGTTGCGATCATCTTGATGCAATCCGCGCCGGCGAGAAGTTCTTCGCGCACGGCCTTGCGTGCGTCCCACGGGCTGTCGATGGGGCGGCCGATCCACCAGCCGTGGCCGCCGGTCATACACAGCGCGCGTCCCGCGGCGCGCATGCGCGGACCAGGAATGGTGCCGGCGTCGATCGCATCGCGCAAGGCTTGCCCAATGCCCAGATTTGAGCCCAAATCGCGCACGGTCGTAACGCCCGCGCGGAGCGACTTTGCGGCATTGGTGACGGCTGCAAGCATCGCTTGGTTCTGCGTCATTAGCGCGAGCGTCGCGGTCATGTTGGCTTCGCCGCTGCCGATCATGTGCACGTGCGCATTGACAAGCCCCGGCGTAATGCAGGCGGCGGTAAAATCCGGTTGCGTATCCGGCGCGGCATTGCGAATAGCCGTGATGCTATTGCCTTCGATCGTGAGATCGACGTTCTTCCTCGGTTCGGCAAGCGTTCCGTCGTAGAAAACTCCGGCGCGAAGAATCACTGCGGCGTGATTCCGAGTTGATGATCGACGGTTAGCGTATCCCAATAGATCGAGATACGATCGATCTTATGCTGCGCATCGTAGTGGATCACCATTGCGCCCGGGTGATCGAAGCGGCGTCCATTGCCTGGCGTGCTTGTGCCCGTCGCAGGATTCACAAATGGGCCGCTCCACGTGCCCGTCACCTGCTCGACCGAAACAGCGGAGTTCCCTTGCGCAATCCACTGTCGGACGTCGACGTGAAAGTCTGGATACGCCTTGAACGTATTCGAGAAGAAGCGGCGTGCGCCATTGTAATCGAGCGGCTTCGGATTCTGGGGTTGGTCGATCTGCACGTCCTTTGCAAGGATACTGAGCACGACGCTGATGTTATGGCTGTTCCACGCGTGTGCCCACGTTTGTGCGTCGGTCGTCATGCGTTGGCCGTCCTCCGGGTATCGGCAGCTTCCATCGCCTGAAAAGCTTTGCTGGTCAAATCATGGTCGAGCACGCCGCGGATAAAGCGCGAGGCGGTCCGTACCCTCGCGAGGTCGACCCCGGTCTCGATGTGCATCCCATCCAACATATAGAGCACGTCCTCGGTGCCGACGTTGCCGGTGGCGCCGGGCGCATACGGACAGCCGCCGAGGCCGCCCGCGGAACTATCGAAGATGTGCACGCCGTGCTGCAACGCTGCGTAGAGATTGGCAAGCGCAGTGCCGCGCGTATCGTGGAAGTGATAGGCCAATTTGTCGAGCGGTACGACCTTGAGCAGCGCGGGTGTCAGTTCGTCAACTTGGCTCGGCACGCCGACGCCGATCGTATCGCCAATCGAAAGCTCGTCGCATCCCATTTCCATCAACTTGCGGCTCACGTCGACTACCATCTCCGGCGTCACCGCATCGCCGAACGGCGAGCCGAACGCGGTTGAAACGTAGCCGCGCACCCACACGCCGTCGCGCTTTGCTGCGGCAACCACATCGGCGAACGTCGCGATCGACTCGTCGATCGTCATGTTGATGTTGCGTTTGGTGAAATGCTCCGACGCAGCCGTAAAGACCGCGATCGCATCGGCGCCGGCGTCTCGCGCGCGCGCATAGCCTTTGAGATTCGGCACCAGCACGGGATAGCGCACACCGGGTGCTTTGCGAATCCCGGTGAACACTTCGCTCGCGTCGGCAAGCTGTGGAATCGCTTTCGGACTCACGAACGACGTCGCTTCGATCCAGCGCAGCCCGGTCTGCGAGAGCAGATCGATGTAGCGAATCTTGTCGGTTGTTGCAACCGTCACGTGCTCGTTCTGGAGTCCGTCGCGGGCACCCATCTCAACGATCGTTGCGGATTTTGGTAGTGGCATACTCGTTATGACCCCTTTGCCGAAGCGCGCAGTTCCACGAGCGGCGTGCCGCCGGTCACGAGTTGGCCGTCTTTCACGAGCACGGCGCCGACTACACCGGCGAACGATGCCTCGATCCGGTGCTCCATCTTCATCGCTTCGAGCACGATCAAGAGCGCATGCTCTTCGACGTTGTCGCCCGCGTTGACCGCGATCTTAACGATCTTGCCGGGCATCGGCGCGGTCACGCGGCCATCGCCCACGCCGGCCGCAGCCGCCAGCCCACTCGACTGCGCGGTGGGCGGCGCAACGTCGCCAAACGCGACGTCAGTGCGCGCGAGCTGCGCGCCACCGAACGTCGCGATGATGTTTTGGCCGACGCGATGTGCACGCAACTCCCCTTCGATATCGCCGGTAAGTTGCCAGCGCCCGTCGCCGAGCACCGAAGCCCAGACGCGAAACGTACTTGCACCCGCGGAGATCCACACCGGCACGCCGACCCCGCCGACGCGCCATGGCGCGTCACCGGTCAATAGTCGGCGCGCGATTTCGTAGACGGCGTCATCGGGCGGTATCGTGCCCGGGGCAAAGATCGATTCGTCGAGGCGCTGCGCGAGAAAGCTCGTCGTCGTGCGACCATCGCGAAACCATTCGTCGCGCACGATCCAACGCAAGAGCGGAAGATTCGCGCGCACGCCGTCGATCGCGAAGTTATCGAGCGCATGTTCGAGCCGCGCGATCGCCTGCGGCCGGTCGCTGCCGAAGACGATCAGCTTGGCAAGCATCGGATCGTAGTAGACGCTGACCTCGCTTCCGGTCGTGACACCGGCGTCGACGCGAATGCCCGGACCTTCCGGCGCGTCCCAGCGCGAGATTCTGCCGGTCGAGGGCAGCATGTGATTTGCCGGATCCTCGGCGTAGATGCGCGTTTCGATCGCCCAGCCGCGCGGCCGTACGTCGGCTTGATCGATCGTCAAACGTTCGCCGTTCGCGATGCGCAGTTGCCACTGCACGAGATCGACGCCGTAGACCAGTTCGGTCACCGGATGCTCGACTTGCAAGCGCGTGTTCATCTCGAGGAAATAGATACTTCTCGTCGCTATCGAGCATGAACTCGCACGTGCCGGCGTTTACGTAGCCGACCGAGCGTCGCGGCGCGCACGGCCGCCGCGCCCATCTCTGCGCGCAGTTCCGGCGAGAGCGCGACCGACGGCGCCTCCTCGACAACCTTTTGATGCCGGCGCTGAATCGAACACTCGCGTTCGCCGAGATGAATCGTGCTTCCGTGTGAATCGGCGAGCACTTGAAACTCGATGTGCCGCGGATCGCGAAGATATCGTTCCAGCAGTACGGCATCGTCGCCGAATGCAGCGAGCGCTTCGCGTTTGGCTGCAGCGAGCAATTCATCGAACGCGGCGAGCGATTCGACCACGCGCATCCCGCGGCCACCGCCGCCCGCACTGGCTTTGATCAAGAGCGGGAAGCCGATTGCAGCCGCTTCCTTTTGCAAGCGCTTGGGAGACTGGTCGTCGCCGTCGTAGCCGGGCACGGTCGGCACGTCAGAGGCGCGCACACGATGTTTGGCCTCGATCTTGCTGCCCATGGCTTGCATTGCATTCGGTGGCGGTCCCACCCAAATCAAGCCCGCGTCGATGCACGCTTGTGCAAACGTAGCACGCTCCGAGAGGAAGCCGTAGCCGGGATGGACCGCATCGGCGCGCATCTCGTGCGCGGCGGTCAGCACTGCGTCGATGTCAAGGTAGGATTCGGTCGCGGGTGCGGGCCCGATGCAGCGTGCATCGTCCATAAATTGCAGATGATATGCGTCGGCGTCGGCCTGCGAGTAGATACCGAGCGTTGCGATGCCCATCTCGTGTGCCGCGCGCGCGACACGCACGGCGATTTCGCCGCGGTTGGCAATGAGCAGACGTTGGATCATTTCGTGCGCTCGAGAAACGCGCGCAGCCCGGCCTGCCCCTCTTCGCTCACGCGTTGCTTCGCAATGGCAGCCGCCGTGATCGCGCGGGTTTCATCGTAGGTCGCCGCCGACACGCGCGCGATCAGCGCTTTCGCAGCGGCAACGGCGTTCGGACCGGCGGTGCGCAGTTCGCTAATGATCCGTTCGACGGCGCCGTCGAGCGCATCGAGCGCGACGACTTCGTGCACGAGTCCGATCGCACGTGCACGCTGCGCGTCGAAACGCTCCCCAGTGAGGAAAAGCGCGCGCGCGTGTGTGACGCCGATCTTTGCGAGAACGAACGGCGAGATTACCGCGGGAATGATACCGAGTTTGACTTCGGTAAAACCGAAGATCGTCTCAGACGAGGCTATGGCAATGTCGCAGACAGCCGTCAATCCGGCACCGCCGCCAAGTGCAGCGCCGTGGATGCGGCCGATCACCGGCTTGCTACAGCGATCGATCGCGCGGAACATATCGCTCATCGCTTCGGCGTCGGCAACGTTTTGCTCGTAGCCGAGTTCGAGCGCGCCGCGCATCCAGTTGATGTCGGCGCCACCGCAGAACGTCTTGCCTTCGCCGGCGAGAACGACGGCGCGAACGGCGTCATCGCCCGAAAGCGCGGTGAAGGCGTCGCGCAATTCGCGAATGACCTCGGCGTTGAAGGCGTTGCGGACCTCGGGGCGGGCGAGCGTGACGCGCGCCACGCCGTCGGCATTCTTGATCTGGATCGTTGCCATGCGAGAGAGGCGATTTCGACCGCTGATCCAAGGCCGCCTGGGGGGCGTTATACTAGGCATATGAAAGCCCGTGAACGGATCTATCGCTATGCGGTCACGACACGCGCGAGCCACTGGGTCTGGGTGATCGCCTTCGCGGCCTTGGTATCGAGCGGGCTGCAGATCTTCAATGCGGCGCCGTTTCTGGATGCCTCCGACACCACAAATGCTACGCATCGGGTGCTGGATATTACGTCACCGTCGGACGGCGTCGGCACGACGACGATCTTCGGTCACGCCTTCAAGACGACGGGGTGGCTCGGCTATACCGACGACGGGATGGGCGGCCAATCGCCGCGCGCGTTCCCCGGCTGGATCACGATTCCCGCGTATCAAGATCTAGCCGACGGGCGGCGCTGGCATCTGTTCTTTGCGTGGATCGCGATCGTGTGCGGCCTCGCGTGGGTGATCTCGGCCGCGATCAAAGGCAGTTTGCAGAACATGCTTCTGCGCCCAAGCGACATTCCGAAGCTGTGGCCGATGCAAGCATACTATTTAAAGCTGCGCAAAGAGCCGCCGCCGCACGGTATTTATAATCCATTACAAAAAGCGGCGTATACGCTCGTATTCGTGGTGCTCGCGCCGGTGATCGTGCTGACCGGTATTGCACTCTCGCCCGGAATCGATGCGATCGCGCATCCGCTCACCTGGATTTTCGGGGGACGCCAGTTCGCACGGCTGTGGCACTTCGTCGCAATGTTTGCACTTATCGCGTTCTTCCTCGTGCACACGTTCCAAGTGTTGACGCAAGGGGTGCTCAATCAGATGAACGCGATGATCACCGGTTGGTATCGCCTGGGCAAAGGCGACGGAGTCGGACCGTGAAGCGCCGCCTCTTCGTCGCCACGACGATGTCGTCGGCGCTTGCCGCCTGTGCGCCGATCGGCACCGCGCTCAACGGCAATAGCGGCTTTCACAACCTGCTCGGCTCGGCGCAATCGCTCAATCACGCGCTCATCGACACGCACGGGATGGCCAAAGAGTACAAGGAAAGCGACATCAGTCCGGAGTTCCCGCTCGACAGCTTGCCGACACCGTCGGATGCAAACTACACCGCGTTGCTGCGCGGTGACTTTCGTGACTATAAGTTGATCGTCGACGGCGCGGTGCAGCGTCGCGGGGTCTTTCCGCTCGCGATGCTCGAGCGACTGTGCAATTCGACGCAAATCACCCGACACGATTGTGTCGAAGGCTGGAGCGTCGTTGCGAAGTGGAGCGGCATACGTCTTGGCGCAATTCTCGATCTGGTCGAGCCGCGCGGCGACGCGCGCTTCGTGGTCTTCCATTGCCTCGATAAGGACGACCAAGGCACGCAATACTACGAAAGCCTCGACCTGCACCAAGCGCGCCACCCGCAGACGATCCTCGCGATGCGCATGAACAACCGTCCCCTCCCGCCCGATCACGGCGGTCCCGTGCGCCTGAAAGTTCCGACGCAGCTCGGGTACAAGAGCGCGAAGTGGGTTTCGCGGATCGAAGTCGTCGGGAGCTACAAGAACATCGCCGCGGGCGGCGGCGGCTATTGGGAAGATCAAGGATACGAGTGGTACGCGGGCATATAGCCCGCACGTGAAGATCGACCGCGCACTTTGCGACGCAATTGAGCGAGCTGCGGTTGCGGCGATGCAGGGAATGGCTCGTCACGCGCACGAGCGATTTCCCGAATTGCACGGCGCCACAATGCCAATCGGTGGAGGCATCGCCGTTTTTTCGGGCCTGGGATCGCCGTTCTCGAAGGCGACCTGCATCGGTATGTGGGAGCGCGCCGGCCGCGATGAAGCCGAAGCGCTGACGGCGTTCTATCGTACGCGCGGTGCGCAGCCGCTCGTTCACGTAGCGCCCTACACGGATCCAGCGTTCGTTCGCGCGCTCACCGAACTTGGGTACGTGGCGCTCGACGACGAGAATGCATTGAGCGGTGATCTGCTCGCCATCGGCGGTCGCCGCGATCCGCGCGTGACGGAGATGCGCGATGTCGGCGAGTGGTGCCGCGCAACCGGGAGCGCATATATGGACGGCGCGGCGTGCGATGAAGCGAATCTGACCATCGAATTGATTGTCTCCACCTCTCCGGCGTCGACGGCGCTAGAGATTCGCATCGATGGCGCGATCGCCGCATCGGGATGCATGGACGTGCTTGGCGAGATCGGGGGATTCTACGGGGCCGCGACCGCGCCGGCCTTTCGCGGACGTGGGCTGCAAAGCGCGCTGATCGCCGACCGGATCGCTCGTGCGCTCGAACGCGGCGCGCGTTTTGGTCGCATCACAACCAGGCCCGGGACGACCTCGGAGCAGAACTTCCTTCGCAGTGGTTTCGTTCCGTTGTATACGCGCACGCTTTGGGGGGTACCATGCAGCGATTCCGTCTCAGCACTTTAACGCTCGCCGTACTTTTTGCGTTCGGCACGACCGCGCACGCGGAAGAACCGCCACACTTCACCTATAGCCCGCAGCCGCCCGGCACGATCGTGCAGAGCCAAGTCGTGTATTTGGCGGGACAGGCGATGCACAGCCAGTGGCGCGGCGTGGTGAGCAAAAAGCTCGTTGGCACGTCGGCCGGCATGTCGTTCTATCAATGGTACGTCTCAATCTATGCGATCAACGACTCGAGCTATCAACTGAAGTATCAATCGCCGGCGAACGGCGGCCCGTTCGACAAAGTCGAGCGGACGAGTGACGCGTCGATGTGGTTCCCGGCGCAGTCGGGTGAGATCGTCGGTGCGGCGCAACTGATGGGCCAAGGGATCGAGCAGCTCGTCGTTTCCACGCATCAGACCGGCGCAGATTGCGGTTCGGCCGATCTCACGATCTTCACCTACGACCCGAAGAAGAACAACGTTGTGCCTGCCGCTACCGTGCAGAACGGCTGCGACCTTTCGATCAAGATCGTCCACGGATCAAACGGCGATACGCTGACGTTGAGCGGCCCGTACTACAATGCCACTGCGCCAATGTGCTGTCCGACGAAACCTAAGGCAACGGCCACGGTGTCGTTTTTCAACGGCAAGTGGGTCGAGAGACCGAACTACTTCAAGCTCTATCCGAATTCGTTTCCGCTTCCCTGAGCGCGCGTAGCGCGCACATTACATCCTGAAGATGCCGTAGTGCGTCGGCTCTTGCGGCGCATTTGCAGCAGCATCGAGGCCGAGCGCGATCACGTGGCGCGTGTCGAGCGGATCGATGATCCCGTCGTCCCACAGTCGCGCGGTCGAGTAGTACGGACTGCCTTCGTGCTCGTACTTCTCGAGGATCGGTGCCTCGAACTTCGCTTTTTGTTCGGGCGTCATCTCGCCTTTGACGGTTGAGAGCACGTCCCGCGGCCTGCGGACCACCCATCACGCTGATGCGCGCGTTCGGCCACATCCAGAGTTGGCGCGGCGAGTACGCGCGGCCGTTCATGCCGTAGTTCCCCGCGCCGAAGCTGCCGCCGATGATCACGGTGAACTTCGGCACTTCCGCGCACGCCACGGCGGTGACCAATTTTGCGCCGTCCTTGGCGATGCCGCCATTCTCGTACTGTTTGCCGACCATGAAGCCGGTGATGTTCTGCAGGAAGAGCAGCGGCGTACCGCGCTGCACGCACAGTTCGATAAAGTGCGCGCCCTTGAGGGCGCTTTCGCTGAAAAGAGAATGCCGTTGTTGGCGATGATGCCGATCGGATGACCTTCGATGCGCGCGAACCCGCAGACGAGCGTCGTGCCGTAGCGCGCCTTGAACTCGTGAAATTCCGATGCATCGACTAGGCGCGCGATGATTTCGCGCACGTCGTAGCTGGTGCGGCTGTCCGACGGGATGATGCCGTAGATATCGCGCGGGTCGTACGCGGGCGGTTGCGCCTGCGTCTTGTCCCATTGCTGCGGCAACTCGCGATGCAGGTTGCGCACGATCTCGCGCACGATGCCGAGCGCATGTAGGTCGTCGTTTGCGAAGTGATCGGCGACGCCGGAGATGCGCGTGTGCACGTCCGCACCGCCGAGTTCTTCGGCAGTGACGACTTCGCCGGTTGCTGCTTTGACCAGCGGCGGGCCGCCTAGAAAGATCGTGCCGGTGCCGCGCACGATCACGGTCTCGTCGCTCATCGCCGGTACGTACGCACCGCCTGCGGTGCACGAACCCATCACCGCGGCAATCTGCGGGATACGTTTGCCCGACATGCGCGCTTGATTGTAGAAGATGCGTCCGAAATGGTCGCGGTCGGGAAAGACGTCGGCTTGCAGCGGCAAGAATGCGCCGCCCGAATCGACGAGATAGATGCACGGGAGGTGATTCTGCTTGCGCAATCTCCTGTGCGCGCAGATGCTTCTTGACGGTCATCGGGTAGTACGTGCCGCCTTTGACCGTTGCATCGTTGGCGACGATCACGCACTGCTGGCCCTCGACACAGCCGATGCCGGTGATCATGCCCGCGCTCGGCGAGTCGTTGCCGTACATGTCGTACGGCCGCGAGCGCCGAGAACTCGAGAAAATCCGAGCCGGGATCGATCAGCGTATCGACGCGTTCGCGCGCGGTGAGTTTGCCGCGCGCGCGATGCTTTGCGGTGGCATCGGGGCCGCCGCCGGCGCGCGCAGCAAGCAGCCGCTCGCGCAGCTCGTCGCAGAGGGCCATCATGCGCTGGGAATTGCGCGCGAAGCTTTCGCCGTGCCGGTCGAGGCTGGTTTCAAGAAGGCTCACGAGGGGCGCGATTCGCGCCTGCTTGCCCTTAACCCGTCCCTCATGACGTTTGGCCGTCTCCCCTCGTTACAATAGCCGTATGGCTTCGGGATACGTGCGCCCGACGGGGCGGCTTGACATTATGACGGCGCTTGCGCCTTATGCGGGTCCATGGGACGACCGCCTCGCCGCGCATCTGTTGCGGCGCGCCGGTTTCAGCGGCTCACCCGATGAGGTTGCGCGCTTCGCCGCGATGAATGCGCACGATGCGGCGGAGACCTTGATCCACTTCACCGCGCCGCCGAACGATGCGCCGAGCGTGATGGCGTATCCCGATCCTCGCAGCTTCGCGATGATGGGCGCGACCGATATGTCGAAGCGTGACGCGGCAAAAACCCGTCGCCAAGCGGCGGTTGGGAACATTCGCGACTTGCAGCTGTGGTGGCTCAACCGCATGCTCACCACGCCCGCGCCGCTGCAAGAGAAGATGACGCTTTGTCTTGCACGGGCACTTCACGACGGCGGCGATCAGAAGGGCATGTGGCCGAATCTCGTGCTCGCACAGAATCAGCTCTTCCGGCAGTACGCGCTCGGCAATTTGCACGACTTGACGCTCGCGGTGAGGCAAGATCCGGCGATGCTGCTCTATCTCGACAACGCCGAGAACAACAAGTCACACCCGAACGAAAACTACGCGCGCGAGCTGATGGAACTCTTCACGCTCGGGATCGGCAACTACAGCGAGAACGACATCCGCGAATCGGCGCGCGCGTTTACCGGCTGGACGATCGACCGTCAGACCGGCGCGTTTCTCTCTAACCCACGCACCCACGACGACGGCACCAAGACGTTTCTCGCACGCACCGGCAACTTCGACGGCCACGATATCGTCGAGATCATCTTCTCGCAGCGCGCCGCCGAGACGTTTTGGGCGACCTCGCTGCTGAGCTTCTTCGTCTACAACGATCCCGAGCCGGAGCTCGTCGATGCCGTCGCGACGTGATCGCGCGCAACCGACTTCGAACTTGCCCCGGTGATGTCGATGCTGCTGCGCAGCAACGTGTTCTACTCCGACCGTGCGTACCGCGCGCTCGTCAAGAGTCCGGTCGAGTTCGTCGTCGGCGCGTACAAACAGTTGGGCCTGAACAAAATCATGGACGGTACGCCGGCGCGCTGCAACGCGATGGGGCAGATTTTGTTCTATCCGCCCAACGTCAAGGGCTGGCCCGGCGGCGCGAACTGGCTCACGTCGCAGATGCTGATCACGCGCGAGAACTTCACTCGCGCGTGATGGTCAACGCGCCGGACATGCAGCAATCCACCTGGATGGCGCAGGTTCCGATGGATGCGACCAACGCCTCGCGCGCCCTCGTCGCGACGATTCTGCAAGGCGACGCGTCGGCCCGGCCTACCAGCAGCTGATCGCCTATCTCAACGGCGCCGGCACGTCGGCGCTCGGCCGCCTCTCGGCCGAAAACGCCGACGAACGCATCCGCGGCGCCGCCTATCTCACGATGGCGATGCCCGCCTACCAGCTCGCATGATGATGACTGATGAAACGCGGACGTTTTCTGCTCGGAGCCGCTCTCCGGCCTCACGGTCGTAGCGAACATGGATCACGTGCTCGCCGCGCGCTGGCCCAAACGCCGCTGCCCGGCTTGCCGGGTGGCGACGATCGCGTGCTGGTCGTGATCAATTTGCAAGGCGGCAACGACGGGCTCAACACCGTCGTGCCGCACGGCAAGCCGCACTACTACCAGATGCGCCCGACGCTCGCCGTTCCGCAGAACGACGTGCTCGCGATCGACAACGACTCGGGCTCAACCCGCAGATGAAGTCGTTCAAGGCGATGTACGACAAGGGCCAGGTCGCGATCGTGCAGGGCGTCGGCTATCCGAATCCCGATCACTCGCACTTCCGCTCGACCGAGATCTGGCAGACCGCCGCGCCGGATCGCTACGAACACACCGGGTGGCTCGGGCGCTATCTCGACGACGCGAATCTTGCCGAAGAACAATCTCTTCAACGGCGTCGCGATCGCGCAGGTCCTGCCCGAAGTGCTGGTCGCGAACAAAGTCGACGTGCCGGCGATCGCAAGCTAAACGGCTACGGGTTGCTCAGCGATCGCAACGCCGTCTCGAAACGGACCTATACCGAACTCGTGGGCGACAACAACGTGCCGTTTCCCTCGCCGTATCTGGCGCACGTCGCGGAGATCGAAGATCACGCGCAGCGCGGCGCGAAGAGTTGCCGCAAACTCGTCGCCGGCTACAAAACCGACGCGACGTATCCGGCGACGCCGATCGGCCGCAGCCTCGCGCTCGCCGCGCAGATCGTCGGCAGCAAAACTCGGCACGCGCGTGCTCTACGTGCAGCACGGCTCGTTCGACACGCACATCAAGCAGAAGGCGACGCAAGACCGGCTGCTCGGCGAGTTCTCCGAGGCGATCACCGCGTTCTACGCCGACCTCGCCGCGCACGGCAACGACAAGCGCGTGCTGACGATGACGTTCAGCGAGTTCGGCCGGCGCGTCGCGGAAAACGGCAGCCGCGGCACCGATCACGGCGAGGCCGCGCCGCTGTTCGTGATCGGCGGCGGCGTCAAGGGCGGCCTCTACGGGGCGAATCCCGCCCTGGGCAACACCAACATCGGCAACGTGCGCTTCACGACCGACTTCCGCAGCGTCTACGCGACCGTGCTCGAACGCTGGCTCGGCCGTCCCTCGCAGAAGATCCTCGCCGGGAATTTCGCACAACTGCCTATAATCGCGTAGGCATGGCCTCGCGAGTGCTCTTTCTCGGCAGCGGCGGTGCACGCTTCGTCGTCGCGCGTCAATTTCGTGCCTCGGGCGGGATGTGGTTGCGTTTCGGCGAGACGCAGATTCACGTCGATCCCGGACCGGGCGCGCTCGTGCGCGCGCTTTCACACGTTCCACCATGCAATCCGCGCGAGCTTTCGGCGATTGCCCTCTCGCACAAACATCTCGACCATGCCGCCGATGCGACCGCGATGATCGAAGCGATGACCTCGGGCGGCTTTCACAAGCGCGGGATGTTGCTTGCACCCAAGGATGCGCTCGAAGATGAGCCGACGGTACTGCCGTACGCGCAACGTTTCGTCGAACGGATCGAGGTGCTCGAACCGCAGAGTGGCCCCTATCGCATCGGCGATGTCGAGATGCGCACGTCGATCAAGCACCATCACGCGGTCGAGACGTACGGCATGCACTTTTCCTTCGAAGGTCTGCGGGTTGCCTATCTTCCGTGCGGCCGCTACTTCGAAGGGCTCGCCGCCGACTATAAGGCCCACGATCCCGATGTGCTGATCGTGAATGTCTTGCGCTTCTCCGACGCGATGAACGTCGATCACCTCACCTGGGACGATGCGCGCCGCGTGGTAGAGGAAGTCTCTCCGCGCGTCGCGATCTTCCAGCACTTCGGCACCAAGATGATCGAGGCCGAGCCGGGTAAACTCGCGCAGCAACTCGAGGACGATCTCGGTCTTCGCGCGATCGCGGCATACGACGGACTCGAGATCGATCTGGACACCGAGGTCGCAGCGGTTGCCGGTTGAGATTGTGCGCGTGCAGACGCATGCGCTGCTAGATTTTTTTCGTGCGCATGAACGCGAGGCGATGCGCGCATTCTACGAATTTCCCGTCGTTTGGCACGAGCAATCGTATGGCTTTGCTGCGGTTGAAGGCGAGGAGACTATCGCGGCTGGCACGTTATACGTCGCGGCCTCACTCGGTCACGTCGAGCGCCTTGTCGTCGCGCCGTCGAACCGTCGCAAAGGACTCGGCCGCGCGATTCTGGCCGAGATGGCCGACGTAGCGAATTACTACAACTGCCACAAGATGACGGCTATGGTACCGCAAGGCCGCAGCGCGCAGCGGTTCTTCGAAGCCTGCGGTTACGCCGTCGAAGCCGTACTGCCGCAACACACGTTCAAACTCGACATGGCCATGATGCGGAGGTTTCTGTTGTAATTATGACGATTTGGCTCAAAATCATGATAGCGTTGGTCGCCATTATGTTCGTACTTGCGATATGGTTGAGGTATATTCCGTTTGCGATACTTGGGGGGATATTCGTGCTAACAACGGTTACCATATATCTGCGGCAGCGCTGGGACGAGAAGCACGGCAATATCTCTAGCTGATCGGCTAATCCGGAATGCGGTGGCGCAGTTCTTGGCGCGGTTGTTGCTGCCCGAACGGTGGTTCCTGTTGCGCGCCGCGGAGTTTCGGCCCGATGATGCGCTCCAATTGTGGATATTGATGCAACGATCCACGATAAAACAGTACCGCGCCGTTTACGCTTGACGCGGTGACGACGGGGCCGCCGCCATCGAGCAGCGCTTCCGCGTCGTTCGGGCTGCGGTTGACGTTGCCGTCGCTTCCAATGTCGTAGAAGATACGCCCGGCACTCGAGTGCGCGTCGATCTGCGTGCCGCTGGTCACACCAATTGCAATGCTGCCGCGATCGGTTTCGAAGTGAGCGAGACCCGGATCGAACATGCCGTTGTCAAACAGAATCGAGCCGGCCAGGCTCGTGACTTGAATTTGGCTGGCGCGACAGTTGCCCATAAAGACGTTACCGCGTCCGGTTCGCAGACGCAGGCGCGGAAAGGCCGAGTTTGCGATGAACACCGGACCGTTGTTGACTTGCACGGCCGCCGTCGTCGAGACGTTGTTCAAATGCACTTCGCCGCGCGGTGACGTGCGCGACTAGCGCCGTTCCGGTAAAGCCGTCGACCGTCACCGAGCCCGAGCGCACATTCGCGAGCACGAGCGGCGTCTGCGCCGGGATCGTTAGCGTAACGTCGCCTTCGCCGCGAACGACCAGCGCATCGTGTTCACCCGGCGGAAACGGCGGAAGGATGAACGCTTCGGGCGCGAGCGTAAGATCGCCGCTCGGCGTTCTTATCGTTTGCGACCACAGAGGAATCTGTTGCGGCGCGCGTGCGCCCACCTCGCGCGGCGGTGCATGATTCAACGTTACCGACGGGTCGGATTGGACTTGGATTGCGGGGCGATCCCACGTGCGAATCGTCACCGCGCCGCCGTCGAGCTGAATCCAGACAAAAGGCGCAGGCGTCGTAGGGATGAGCGCATTGGCGGCATGCGCGCGTGCCGACATGCCGGCCATAAACACAAAAACAGACAGGAGCCCTGCGAGCCCCCGCCGCCAAGTGGTCGCCATTACCATTGATGATAGTCGTCAGGCGTGCACCGCTTCATGAAGACTGGGTGAGGTTCGGCCCGATCTTCGGAAGCCGAGCCCGGAAAAGTGCGCCGCCGCTTGGAGCACGCTGTGCCTTGATCTCGCCACCGTGCACGCGCGCGATCGAACGCACGATGGCAAGGCCGAGACCGGTTCCGGGCACGTCACGCGATCGCGCTTTGTCGGTGCGATAAAAACGCTCGAAGATGTGCGCAAGTTCGTCGTCGGAGATGCCCGGGCCGGTATCGGCAACATCGATCCACGCGGTGCTCTCGTCCTCGCCGATCTCCACGCGTACTGCGCCTTCGCTCGTGAATTTGATCGCGTTGTCGACCAAGTTGCTGACGAGCTGACGCAGCAGGTGTGGATCGCCCAAGACGATCGGTGACGGGTTGGGTGCATCGAATTCGAGTGCAAGTTGCTTTTCGGCGGCGCGCGGCGCGGCATTGCGCACGGCTTCCTGTGCGACAAGCGAGAGCGAGACCGGCTCTTTCGGAATCGTATCGCCGCGATCGGCTTTGGCGAGGGTCAGCATGCCGTTGACCATCTCGGCGAGTGCGCCACTCTCGTGTTGGATCGTCTCAAGGCTCTCGCGCCGGATCGTCTCGTCGCGATCGCCCCAACGCAGCAACAGTTGCGCGTTCGAGTTGATCGAGGTGAGCGGCGTCTTCAACTCGTGCGATGCATCGGAGATGAACTGACGCTCGCGCGCAAACGCTTCCTGGAGTCGCGCGAGCAGATCATTGAAGCTGCGAGTGAGTTCGCCGATCTCATCGCCGCGTTGCTCGCCCGGCAATCGTTCGTCGAGCCGCTCGGAGCCAATCTGGCGCATCGCGCGTGAGAGCCGTTCGATCGGCGCAAGCGCGCGACCCGCGATCAGAATCGAGAGCGCGACGACGAGAATCGCCGAGACGAGCAAGATCAAGACGATCGTGCGGCTGGTTTGCGCGAAGGTGCGGTTGAGTTCGTCGAGCGATTCACCGACGTGGACGACGACCGAGAAGGCGCCGCTGCGCAACAGGCGGTCCTCGATGAGATACGGACGCCCGTCGATCGTCACCGTCCGAAATTCGCGCGGATGCTTGGCGTTGATCGTCGTGTTCTTCGGAATGATCGTTCCGCCCAGATTCGGCGAGCGCGCGATCGGATAGCCGAAGATCGTGTCGACTTGAATCGAAGTCGTGGGGCCCTGCCACGTCGCAAGGTTGTTGCCGTTGAATATTTGGAGCAGCGATTCGTCGGTGTTGCCGACGTTGAGTGGGTGCGCGGCGCTTACGATCTCCGACATCGTGGCGTCGACGCGCGAGCGTGCTTCGTCGTAAAGAATCGCTTGGAAGCGCCAGACGATTACGGCACTCGTCGCGCCAAGTGCGGCAACCAGCAGCAAGGCATACGCGGCGGCGATTTGCCACCGAAGCGAGAGTTTCAATCCCTGATCGTGTAGCCGACGCCGCGCACCGTCGTAATCAGCTTCTCGTCGAAGCCTTCGTCGATCTTCCCACGCAAGTAGCGGATGTACACGTCGATGAGGTTGGAGTCGCCGAGAAAATCGCTACCCCACACGCCGTTGAACAACTCGTCGCGCGTGTGCACTTTGTTGCGATGCAACAAGAGATATTCGAGCAGCGCGTATTCCTTCGCGGTGAGCGCGATCGGCCGTTCGCCGCGGGTGACTTCGTGGCGGTCGCGGTCCATCACCACATCGCGATAGTAGATCACGTTACCCTGCGGTTGCTTCTCGCGCAGCCGCGCGCGCACGCGCGCGAGCAATTCTTCGGTCGCAAACGGTTTGGTCAAATAGTCGTCGGCGCCGATGTCGAGGCCGCTCACGCGATCGGGCACGCGATCCTTCGCGGTCAACATGATGATCGGCACGCGGCTCTTGGCGCGAATACGGCGACACACTTCCATGCCGTCCATGCGCGGGAGCATCAAATCGAGAATGACGAGATCGGGCTCTTTGAGCGCCTTTTCCAGACCCTCGAGCCCATCGCGCGCGCTCTCGACGTCGTAGCCTTCGTGTTCGAGTTCGAGGTGCAACACGCGGCTGATCGCTGCGTCGTCCTCGATGACAAGGACTTTGAAGCGCTTTTCCGGCTCACTCATGTGAGCAGGGTTATCTGCGATCTGCCGTCTTGCCCTGCGGACGCCGTTGGAATCCCGTGAAAATCGAGAGCCAAATCGCGGTGGCCGCGCCGGCTGCGATCCATCCGAGCAGCGTCAAATTGGTGCTGGCGTGCAGCGTGGCTGCGCCGACAGCTTGCAACGAGTGGACGAAGAGTGAGGCGCCGCCGCCGATGACCGCGGTGACCAGCCAGACGATTATGGCAACGAGCGCGCCGAGCGTGATGACTTCGCGCAGCGAGAAGATCGGGGCCGGGCGGTAGATCGTAGCTGAAAGAATGGCGGCGCGAAGGTCGACGGGCGGCTCTTCAAACGGTAAAGCAAAGAGCGCAGCATCCAGCGCATCGTCGTCGTTAAAGTTCATTTTCGGCTACCTCCTCCGCGCGAAGGATCTTCCGCAGATGTTCCTTGGCCCGGAATAAATGTGTCTTTACTGTACCCATCGGCAGCCCCAGCACTTCGGCAATCTCGTCGTACTGTTTGCTCTGCAGATGGTAGAGTGTGATGACCGTACGGTACTTCTCCGGCAGGGCATCGATCGCATCGTGCAGGCGGCGTGCTTGGTCGAGCGCGATTGCCTGCGCTTCCGGCCCGGGGCTCGCATCGGCCCGTTCCGGCATTTCCTCATTACTATAACGTTTGCGGCGGTTCAATCGGTCGCAGCAGGCGTGATAGGTGATCGCAAAGATCCAGGTTGAGAACTTCGCGCCCGGCTTGAACGTACGCAGCGAGCGATAGGCCTTGAAAAACGCCTCTTGTGCGACGTCCTTGGCCTCTTCGACGTCGTGCAGCGTGCGATAGGCGAGGTGATACACCGCCCGGTCGTAGCGTTCGACGAGCGTTGCAAAAGCCTCGGAGCGGCCTCCGAGCGTCATCGCCACCAGCTCGCCGTCGTCGGGGCCGGGGCGGACCGTCGTATCTATACGGCGCGCCTCCAACAGTGCTGCAGCCACGCCTCACCTACCCGGCAGGGGCGGGCCGTGTTTCGCACCTGGGTCTGAAACACCGCGGGCGCCTGGCCGTATCTGTGGCAGGAAAGAATACGGAGGCCCAACCCCACCATGGTCCTGACAACGACGCTGAACAAAACGCTCCCTCACGGCTCCCGCCCGACGATTCCCGCCGGCGGTACAGACTCCGCGCAAGCTCTTCGCCCCACCTTTGAGGGCTGGGGACCGCGTCTCTAAATGACGAACGGAGCCTGCAGACAATGAGTCACGATACTGACAACCTCGTCGCGCTGGTCGCGATACTCGTGATCTTCGGCGCGCCGATGGGCGTATGGATGCTTTCAAAAATCCACGCGCACACCGAGCGGATGGAGATGATCCGCCGGGGCATGGCCCCGCCGCCGGCGGGCATGCCGCGCGATCTGACACCGCCCAACGTGGGCGCGATGCCCCCGCCGAATTTCACGCCCGGAAAACGCGGCTTCTATCCGCCGCAATACGAAGATTATTACTACGCACAGCGGCAACTGCGCCGCGGCATCCAGGTCGCCTGCATCGGGTTCGCCCTGCTGCTCGGCTTGAGCACGATCGGCCCCTTGAGCGGGAATCCGTTCGGTCCGTGGCTGCTCGGTGGCTTGATCCCGATGTTCGTTGGGATCGCCCAGATCATCAACGCGGTGCTCAACGGTGCGCGGTTGCCTGGATTCGGCGCCGCGACCACGTGGAGCCAGCCAACCAACGTGGGCCCGCCGCCCAACGTCCCGCCAGGCCCGAGCGCGGGCGTGCCGCCGCAAGCCCCGGCTGGCCCGTACGCCTGGCGTCCAGGCTCGACGCCCGAGATCGAGCGGCCGGTTCCACCGCCCGATCAACGCTAGCCCGCGAGACGTAAAGAAACAGCAACGCCGGTTCTAAGAACCGGCGTTGTTGTTTGGAGCGGAGGCTTAATTTATAAGGACGTTTTGCTCGTTCGCGGAGGAGTTACTTGCAGGATACCAACGCTATGGCCCATCCTGCCGCTGTTCTCGTGCGTACGAGATACCCGTCCGCAGTACGATCGTAGACCTGGTAGCCTGCGCGAAGCGCGTCGGCCAGAGATTTAAAGACCATGAGACCTGCCATCTGCGGACCCTCCTTTCCGAGCTTTCACTCTCTATACCATATAACGGCTAATGTAGCAGTGCGGTTCACCTATTAGCGCAGACTTTTTTTAAAATTTGGCGAAAACGCATCCACGCATATGGCCGGCGTCATGACATCCGCATCAATCCATCACGCGCTTGTTCTGGATCGGCAAGAGCTTGCACCGGGTGTCGTCCTCTTAGGATTTGACGCGCCGGAGCTAGTAAGCGTGACCCAACCAGGGCAGTTTGTCATGGTCGCGCCGCCCACCGGCGAACGCGCAGCCGTCGCGCTCGGCATCTACGAGGCGAGCGGTAACCGAGCAAGTGTAATGTTTTTCGTGGTGGGAAAGCGCACGGCCGAACTCGCGGCATTGCACGCCGGCGAGCAGATCGAGCTAGCAGGGCCGCTTGGCGTTGGCTTTACACTCGATAATGCTCGCAACGTCGTGATTGTTGCTGGCGGCGTCGGCATCGCGTCCGTGTTGCTTCCCGCGCAAGCGTTGCTTCGAGCCGGATCGCGGGTCCGTTTGTACTACGGTGCGCGCACGACCGAGTTGCTGGTCGACCGCCAGCGTTTCGCGCGCGATGGTTGCGAGATACTCTGTGCGACCGACGACGGGAGCATGGGTCATGCGGGCTACATCACCGAGTTGCTTGCGCAAACCGAAGACGTCCCGGATTTGATCTTGGCATGCGGCCCGACGCCGATGCTGCGCGCGGTTGCGCGCGTCGCAAGTGAAATGAACGTACCGGCGCAGCTCTCGCTCGAAGAGACCTTCGCATGCGGCGTCGGCGGCTGTTGGGGCTGCGTGGTTCCGTTGATACGCAGCTCAGCGCAAGCACCGAGCTTTCCACCTGCGGAGCGTGACGGCAGTGACGTCGTCTACGCGCGCGTCTGCAAAGAGGGCCCAGTCTTTTGGGCGCACGAGCTGCGATGGTAGATGTAAGCGGGATCGATCTGAGCGTGCGCATCGGTGCGCTCGAGCTGCCGTTCCCCACCTTCATGGGTAGCGGATGCTATGGCAGCGGTGAAGAGTTTGCACCGTTCGTCGATCTTTCGCGCATCGGCGCGGTCGTCCTCAAGAGCGTCACGCGCTTGCCGCGTCTCGGTAATCCGACGCCGCGTCTCGTGCATACGCCGGCCGGCATGCTCAATGCGATCGGTTTACAGAATCCCGGTATCGAATGGTATCTCGAACACGACGTCGCGAAGTTTGCGAATCGTCCGTGCGCGGTAGTCGGCAGCGTCGCGGGGTTTAGCGTCGACGACTATGCCTACGTCAGTGAACGGCTCGCCGCGCGCGACGAAATCCACGCGCTTGAAGTGAACATCTCGTGTCCGAACGTAGCAAGCGAAGGCGAGACCTTTGCCTGCGACCCGAACCTCACCGGCAAAGTGATCCGCGCCGTGCGCGCAACAACCGACAAGACGCTGATCGTCAAACTTTCGCCCAACGTGACTGACATCGCGTCGATCGCTCGCGAAGCCGAGGCCGCGGGTGCCGATGCGCTCGCGGTGATCAATACGGTGCGCGGCATGGCGATCGACGTCGACCGCTGGAGTCCTCGCTTGGGCAACGTCACGGGCGGCCTCTCCGGCGCAGCAATTCGTCCGATCGCGGTGCTTGCCGTGTATGAAGTGGCGCGTGCCGTGGAGATTCCGATCATCGGCCAAGGGGGCATCGAAACAACCAGCGATGCACTCGAGTTCTTCCTTGCGGGTGCGAGCGCGATCTCGATTGGCACGGCGAACTTCACCGATCCGCAGATTCCGGTGCGGATCGTCGAGGAGCTCGCGGACTACTTGCGGTTGCGCAACCTTCGGTCGCTGGCTAAGATAGTCGGAAAGGCAAACGTGGGATTCTCGAATGCCTATCAATACGAAGGAGATGAGGGTTAAACGCATGGCTCAGTTGGTCGTCGCGCTCGATGTTCCGTCGGCCGATGATGCCGAACGGCTGATCGACCAACTCTACGAGCTGGACCCGATCTTCAAGATTGGCCTCGAGTCGTTGTGCGGCTATCCCGAGCGCATCTTCTCGTATTGCGAAGCGCGCGACGTGCGATTCTTCATCGATGCGAAGCTGCACGACATCCCGCGTACGGTCGGTGCCGCGGTTACGCAACTGGTGCGGCCCGGTACGCACATTATCAACGTGCACGCGCTCGGTGGCGTGGAGATGATGCGCGCTGCCGTCGAGGCGGCGCAAGCGCGCGCGGGCGAACTGGGCATCACCGCGCCGCACGTCTTTGCCGTTACGATTCTCACCAGCCACGGCGCCGAGGACTTGGGCGAACTCGGACTGCAAGGCGGCCCGGGAGAGAACGCCACGCGTCTGGCTGCGCTTGCGCGCGATGCGGGTTGTTCGGGCGTCGTGTGCAGCGCGCACGAGGTTGCCGATCTCAAGAGCTTCTTCGGGTTCGACTTTCTCACGCTGACGCCGGGCATTCGTCCGGCGGGTGAGGCGCACGGTGATCAAAAGCGCGTGATGACGCCCGCGCAAGCCGTCGCCGTTGGCGCCGATTATCTGGTCGTCGGTCGTCCGATCACGCAAGCTGCCGATCCAGCAGCTGCGGCGCGTGCCGTGCTCGACGATATGCGCGCGCTTGTCTGAGTTCGATCTGGAAGCGGCGCTGCGCGATCGCGGCGCGCTGTTGCACGGACACTTCCGCTTGAGCTCAGGTCGGCACAGCGATCGTTTCATCCAAAAGTTTCGCATTCTCGAAAGCCCGCCGCTAGTCGAAGCAGTGGCCAAGGCGATCGCGGCTGCGTTTCGCGCGGTAGCACCGACAATCGTCGTCAGCGCCGCCGTCGGCGGCATTGTGCTCGGCTACGAGGTTGCGCGCCAACTCGGCACCGATGCGATCTTCGTCGAGAAAGAAAACGGCGTAGCGATGCTGCGCCGCAGCTTCAAACTCTCGCCGGAAGATCGCGCACTTGTCGTAGAAGACGTGGTAACGACCGGACTTTCGGTGCGCGAAGTGATCGATTCCGTGCGCAAGCATGGCGCGCAAGTCGCGGGTGTCGGGATCATCGTGCAGCGCGGCGAGGCCGATTTCGGGGTGCCGGCGCGCGCGCTGCTCGACATGCCGATCGAGTCATTCGATCCGGACGACTGCCCGTTGTGCAAGGCGGGGCAAGCAATTGACGATCCGGGTTCGCGCCGCAACTAAGGGCGATCGCCCGTTCATCGAATCGCTTGGCAAACGCACGGCGATGGATAGCGTCTCGTCAATACGGCGCGTCGATCCGGCCGCGGTGCTTGAGAACTTCGAGCGGCTGCTCGCAATCGTCGAGAAGCGCGAACACCTGGCGCTGATCGCCGAACTGGACGAGCGTCCCGCGGGGTTCATGTTGACGCTAGACTCGCTCCCCGACGAAGTCACCGGCGACGATCAGTCGTTTATCGTCTATATGGCCGTCGAGCGCGACGCGCGCGGAACGGGTATCGGCTCGGCGCTGCTGGAACGGGCCGAGCATGAGGCTCGCAAGCGCGGCGCTCCCTACATGGCGTTGATGGTCACCGAGGAGAACACCGCTGCGCGCGCGCTCTACGAACGCGCCGGGTATCGTACTGAGCGCCGGTTGTTGTGCAAAACGCTATAAGCCCGAGCGGCTGGCGGCGCCTGTTCTTTATCTTTGTCGGGCTTGCGATATTCGTTGCGCTCTACGTCTTTGTTTCGCACATTCCGCGAACGGTCTCGATTTTTCTGATCGCGGCCTTTATCGCGTTCGGCGTGCAGCCGGTCGTCCGGGCGCTAACCCAGCGAAAAGTACCAAAGGCGCTTGCGATCACGATCGTCTTCGTCGTGCTGTCGATCATTATCGTCGTCGGTCTGCTGGTCGTCGTGCCGTTGACCATCGCGCAGTTGCAAACGTTGGCAGCCAATGCACCCGCGTACGTCGCAGCCGTCGAGTCGTGGGCGCACGAAGCGCAGGATTGGCTGCAGACGCGCGTCCCGGGCTTACATGTTCCCAATAGCGCCTTTGACATCGGCCAAATGGGTGGACAAAGCCTCTCGTCGCTGGCGACGACGTCGCTTACCTCACTCGGCGCGATCCTCATCGGTGCCGCGACCGCGTTCTTCGTCGCCTTCTCTTCGATCGTGCTTTCGTTCTTTTTCCTCCTCAACGACGCGCAGATCGTCAACGCATTTACGTCGCTCTTCCCGGCCAAGCGCCGACTCACGGCGCGCAAGCTCGCACTCGAAATCACCGAGACGTTCGGAAGCTTTATTTCGGGCCAGGTCTTGGTGAGCGCGATCACCGGCGTCGCGGTGACGGTGCTGACCGCGCTCATTGGATTCAAGTTCTCGCTGATTCTTGGGATCGTAACCGCAGTCGCGTACGCCGTTCCCGTGATCGGGATGTTGATCGCGCAGGCGATCGCCATCGTTTTGTGCGCACCGCAGGGCGGTTGGATGATCTTGGAGGTGCAGATCGTCATGTTCGTGATGGCGCGCATAAGCGACAACGTGCTCGTACCGAAGATCATGGGCGAGTCGGTTGGCGTGTCGCCGATCGGCGTGATGTTTGCAGTGTTCGCGGGCGGCGAATTGTTCGGCATTCCTGGTCTCTTGCTTGGAATACCGGCAGCCGCGCTCATTAAGATCCTCTGGCGCTACTTTGTAACGCCGTGGCTCGGTGCACGCTTAGATCGCGCGTGAGGGTTACGAGCTAACGCGCGACGGGTAGAACCAGCAGGTATAACGGGAAAGGTGTGACCCGATATGGATGACCGTTGGATTGTGCCGGGCAGCACGCGTACGCGTCCGCCCGGAGACTTCGTCGCGGTTCCCGATTCGAACGAGCGTATCAGCGCGACGATAATCGTTCGCTCGAAGCATACCAGCAAGCCGTTGCCCGGACACCTCACGCGCGAGGAGTTTGCGGCTGCCTATGGCGCTGGCGACAGTGACCTCGACCGCGTCGCAGCATTTGCGCAGGATGCCGGGTTGACCATCACCGAGCGTGATCCCGCGCGACGTGCGCTGCGCGTCGAAGGCACGATTGCGCAGATGTCCGACGCATTCGGCGTAACGCTCGGCACCTATCGCGTGGGTGCGACGACGTTTCGTGGGCGTACCGGCACGATCTCCGTGCCGGCAAGTCTGGCTAATGTGGTCGAAGCGGTCGTGGGTTTAGATACGCGGCCGCAGGCGCGTACACGGTCGCGCGTCGCCGTGAGTGCCGCGGCGTCGTTTACGCCACCGCAGGTCGCAGCATTCTACGACTTTCCGAGCGGTGTCGACGGCAGCGGCGAAACGATCGCCATCATTGAGCTCGGAGGCGGATATGGCGCGAGCGACTTCGCCGCGTACTGCACGCAGCTCGGCGTGCCACAAGCACAAGTCGAGGTCGTCAGCGTCGATGGTGCAACGAACAACCCCGGCGCCGATCAAGATGCCGATACCGAGGTGATGCTCGACGTCGAAGTTGCGGGCACGATCGCGCACGGTGCACGCATCGTCGTGTACTTTGCACCCAACACGGATCAAGGCTTCATCGACGCGGTCGGAGCGGCAGTACACGACACGACCTATGCACCGTCGGTGCTTTCGATCAGCTGGGGCGACGCGGAATCCAATTGGACGAGCCAAGCGATGACCGCGCTCGACGACGCGTGCGCCGCAGCGGCAGCCATGGGCGTGACGGTATGCGTTGCATCCGGCGACGGTGGATCGAGCGACGGTGTGAGCGATGGGCAGCCGCACGCCGACTTTCCGGCATCGAGTCCGCACGTGCTCGGTTGCGGCGGCACAACGATAACTGCAAAGAACGGTGCGATCTCATCCGAGACCGCGTGGAGCGACTCGGGCGGCGGCGTGAGTGATGTGTTCGCTTTGCCGTCGTGGCAAGGCAGCGCAAAAGTTCCGGCGCCTTCAGATCCGAATGGCGGCCGCGGCGTTCCGGACGTCAGCGCCGACGCCGATCCAAACTCCGGCTACAGCGTGCGCGTCGATGGATCGACTGTTGTCGTTGGTGGCACAAGTGCCGTCGCACCACTCTGGGCCGGACTCATCGCGTTGATGAATCAACAGCTCGGTACATCGGTTGGGTTTATCAACACGAAGATCTACGATCTCGCAGGGTACCCGCGTTCGCCCGGACCGCTCGAGGATATTACCAGTGGAAGCAACGGTGCATACAGCGCAGGCATTGGTTGGGATCCGGTGACGGGCCTCGGACGTCCCGACGGGGCGCGCCTCGAAGCGGCATTAAAGTAGCCGCGCTACATCGTTTCGGGGGCGCTGATGCCGATGAGCGCGAGAACTTCCGCGAGCACCGATTTTGTCGCGATACAGAGAGCAAGCCGCGCCAAACGCAGGTCGCGCTCGTCGACGAGGATCGTGCATTCGGTGTAAAACTGGTGGAAGTCGTTGGCGACGTCGCGCGCGTACTTGGTGAGCCGGTGCGGCGCAAGGTTGTCAACGACGCCCTGCACGACACGAGGCAACTCGGCGAGGCGGCGTGAAAGCGCGATCTCGGCACCGTGCGTCAGCGTCGCGAGCGACGCGTTACGTGCGGCATCGACGTCAGCCGGATCGGCGCGGCGCAGGACCGAGGCAATGCGCGCGTGGCCGTACTGCACGTAGTAGACTGGGTTGTCGCTGCTCGCTTCGACGGCAAGCTTTAAGTCGAAACTCAGCGGCGAGTCGGTCGCGAGCATCGTGAAGAAAAAGCGCGCCGCGTCGACGCCGACCTCATCGAGGATCTCGTCGAGCGTAACGATGTTACCTTCGCGCTTGCTCATGCTGACCTGCTCGCCGCCGCGCAGCAGCGTGATCTGTTGCGCGATGAGAATATCGAGCCGGCCCGGAAAACCCATCGCGGCCGCCGCGGCTTTCAGGCGTCCGATATAGCCGTGGTGGTCGGGGCCAAGGATATTGATCGCACGATCCGAGCGGCTGAGCTTTTCGTAATGATAGGCAATGTCCGGCGCGAAGTACGTCGGGTTGCCGTCGCTGCGAATGATGACGCGGTCCTTGTCGTCGCCGAACTCAGAGGTCTTGAAATACTGCGCGCCGTCGTCCTCGTAGATGAGGCCCATCCCGCGCAATTTGGCAAGATCTTCGTCCATGCGCCCGTTGTCGCGCAGATCGGCCTTCTCGCTGTACCAGCGTTCGTAGTGCGCTCCGAAGCGTTCTGCCGTCGCCTTCTGCTCGGCCACGATCGCGTCGCGCCCAAGCTGCGCGAACTGCGCGATCGGCGCTTCGTTTAAATCGCGCCACTTCTCGCCGTCGCGCTTGACGATGCCCTGGGCGATTGCGATCAGGTACTCGCCCGGATACCCTTCCTCAGGAAACGGATACGACGGATCGTAGTGCTGCATGTAGCGCGCGAAGAGCGAACGCCCGAGCGTCTCCATCTGTGAGCCGGCATCGTTGATGATCCACTCGGCGAACACGTCGTATCCGCAGAAGCGGAACGCGCGTGCAAGCGTATCGCCGATCGAGAGCGTGCGGCCTTGCACGACGACGAGCGGGCCGGTCGGATTGGCGCTGCCGAATTCGAGCGAGATCGTCTCGCCGCGCGGGAGCGCGCGACCGAAGTTGGTACCGTCGCGCAGCACTTGCGCGACCAGCGCGTGCCATACGCGCGGAGCAAGCCGCACGTTGATGAATCCCGCTACCGCATCGATCGACGCAAAGCGCGCGGCTACAGCTGGCGAACCTTCGCGCAGCTTCGCGATCAGTGCATTCGCCACGTCGTCGGGTGAGCGGCGCGCGACCTTCGCCAGCGTGAACGCGAGGTTGGTTGCGAAATCGCCGAACTCCGGACGGCGGGGAGCTTCAAAGGTGACGGGCGTCGGCGATGCATCGGGATACTCGCGCGCCGCAATGCCTTCGAGCGCGCGCGCGAAGGCGTCGAGCGCATCGTCGGGGAGCATCGGTTCAGCGCCTCCCGCTGAACCCGCGTCAGTGGTGGTAGGGTTCATTGCGCGTGATCTTCGCCGCGCGGTAGAGCTGTTCCAGCACGATTGCGCGTGCCCACTCATGCAAGAACGTCAGCGGTGAGAGCGACCAGAGCACGTCGGCGCGTTCGCGCAACGACGTGTCAGCGCCATAGGTTCCGGCTACGACAAAGGTCAGCCGCGAGACCCCAGCGCGCGTCGTGTCGTCGATTGCCCGCGCGAGTTCAGGGCTCGAAAATGCGGCTCCCGTGCGCTCCAATAGCCATACGCGATCGTCGGGCCGCAAATGCTTGGATATACGCTCTGCTTCTTCACGCATCGCCGCCTGCGGATCGCCACCGTGCGCGGCACGTACTTCAACTTCGTCGTAGTTGAAATAGGGCTGCAGGCGCTTGCGAAATTCGGCGCAAGCGTCGGCGATGTACGGCGTGCGAATCTTGTCGACGGCGATCAAGCGCAGGTGCATGTCCTCGACTATACCAAAGACTCCTACGATGCCGGAAATGTCCGACGACGAAAAAGCAGCGCGCCTGGCTTATTACAAGCAGCAGGCGCAAGAGCGATGGGACGAGCACGAACTGGAGTTAATGACGGGCAGAGTGCCGCTGAGCTCGCGATGGCAGCTCTATATCAGCGTTGCGATCGTGCTCTTTATCGGCGTTTTCTGCGGGCTCGTCTATCTCGTGTACATCCGCTAGGCCGTTCGCGCGAAGTGCGTCGCGCCACGGCGCTCGATCACGCCTTCGAGCTCGAGCATCGCGAGTTCGGCAAGCGCTTGCGCCGGCGCGATGCCGGTGATCGCAACCAGCGCGTCGAGATCGCTCTCACCGCCACGCAATGCGCGTAGCAGCTGGCCGGCATTCCCGTCGCGCTCGATCGGCGGTGGGGACGCCTGCGCGTCCAGGCGCAGCACTTCGAGCACGTCGCCGGCGTTTCGCGCGAGGATCGCGCCGTCGCGGATCAAGGCGTGACAACCGGCGACGTGGGCGCGATCGACATCACCGGGCACGGCTAGCACAGGGATGCGCGGTGCCGCCCAGCTCGCGGTGTTCAGTGCACCGCTGCGCGCGGGCGCTTCGATAACGACCACAGCGTCGGCGAATGCCGCAACGATTGCGTTGCGAGCCAGAAAGTGCCACGGCTCAGCACACTGCTCGGGCGGAAACGGCGAGAGCACTGCGCCGTGCTCGAGCATCCGCTCGGCCAATTGGAGGTTGCGGGGCGGGAAGAAGCGTGCGTGTCCGCTGCCCAGCACGCCAATGGTCGGTGCCGACACGTCGAGCGCGCCCTCATGGGCAGATGCATCGATCCCAAGTGCCAAGCCGGAGACGATGCAGCACCCGGCGGTACCCAGGTCGCGGGCAAATGCGCGCGCGAGGCGTTTGCCGTAGGGCGTGGCAGCCCGCGTGCCGACGATTGCCACACTCGGCCGTCGTAGCCCCTCGAGGCTACCGAGCGCCCAGAGAGCCTCACCTTGCCAGGCCAGGCCGCGATCGCCGCGGAGCGTTTCGAACACCGTACGGGTGGTATACTCCGGAGCATCCATGGGTCACCCATCCCGACGAGGGAGCTCTTCGCCTAGGCCCACGGTAGGAGGCCCCAGGGTGTACCCGAATAGGGCCAGCCGCATCAGCCCGAAGCTCTGGAGGATCCTCAGGTGGCAGCAGAAGCCTATTGCGTCAAGTGTAAGACTAAGCGTCAGATCAAAGACGCCGTACAGATCACGATGAAGAACGGCCGCCCCGCGACCGAGGGTAAGTGCCCGGAGTGCGGTACGAAAATGTTCAAAATCGGAGCCGCGTCCTAAGTCTTGGCCCATGCCGGCGTTGCGCCGGCGCGCGGAGGTCTCACACTTTAAAAGGCCGCTGGCGGGGGATGCCGGGCGGCCTTTTTGCGTTTACTAGGGATAGTGCCGTATAATACGGACACCTACTATATATAGTCCCGGGGTATACGAGCTGATTTGTCCGACGTGTCGCAAGAGCGAAACCCGCGTGGTCGACTCTCGCGACGACGAAACTGTTGTCCGCCGGCGGCGTGAGTGCTTGGCGCCGAGCTGCAAGCACCGCTTTACCACGTACGAGCGCATGGAAGCGCCCCGCCTCTTCGTGGTCAAGAAAGACGGACGACGCGAGCAGTACAGCCGCGAGAAGATTCTCAGCGGTTTACGCAAGGCGTGCGAAAAGCGGCCAATCTCCGAAAATCAAATGGAAGCCGTTGCTGCCGACCTCGAGCGCGATCTCTTCGCGCGCGGCGAGAGCGAGGTTCCTTCAACGATGGTCGGCGAGAAGTTGATGGAGGCGCTGCGGACGCTCGATCCGGTTGCGTACATCCGCTTCGCGAGCGTGTATCGCTCGTTCCGCGACATCGAGAGCTTCCGGGAAGAGTTATCGCAACTTCTTTCTAAATGACCCCCACGATGGATACGCTCGTGCGGGTAGCGCTCAAACGACTTCCCGGCGCGGCTGATGTGCCGCTCCCTTCCTACATGAGCGAGCTTGCCGCGGGCGCTGATCTGTGCGCTGCGCTCGATGAAGCGCTGACGCTCGCTCCCGGTGAGCGCGCGCTCGTGCCCACCGGACTTTCGATCGCTCTGCCACCGGGCTTCGAAGCACAGGTGCGGCCACGCAGTGGGCTTGCGTTGCGCGATGGAGTCACGTGCTTGAATGCGCCGGGGACAATCGATGCCGACTATCGCGGGCCTATCGGTGTTATCCTCGCCAATCTCGGTTCGCTTCCCGTCACGATCAAGCGTGGCGATCGCATTGCGCAACTCGTCGTTGCGCCGGTTTCGCGCGCGCAATTCGACGTCGTCGACGAGTTGCCCGAGAGCGTGCGTGGCGACGGCGGCTTCGGCAGCACGGATCGCGCGCGATGAAAGTCTACATCGTCGGTCGCGGCGCAGTCGGAAGTTATCTTGGCGACAAGCTCGAGTCGATCGGCGTTGAGGTTAGCTACGCACCGCGCGCGCTCGATGCGGTGACGCCGTACGATGCCGACGTCGCGATCGTCACGACCAAGGCCTACGACACCGACGGCGCAATCGTAACCTTGCGCAAGGCGATCGCCTATCCCGAGAAGTGCGTGTTCGTCTCGCCGCAAAACGGCGTGACTAACGAAGAAAAGCTTGCCGAGGCCTTCGGCGCGAACAACGTCGTCGCTGCGGCGCTCACCGTGCCGGTCGATCGCAATCGCGATGGTCATGCAAGTGCAGCGAAAGAGGGCGGCCTCGCATTCGCGCCGGTGGGCGAGAGTGCGTTCAATTGGCTCACGGCAACGTTTGCCAGCAGCGGGATGCGCGTGACGGTGCTCTCTGATTGGCGCGCGCTCAAGTGGAGCAAGCTTGCACTCAACGTTGTCGCCAACGCGAGTTGTGCGATTCTCAACGTGTTGCCGGCGCGTTTGGTGCACTTCGAGAAGATCTTTACGCTCGAGATTCGCATGATTCGCGAAGTGCGGCGCAGTGATGGCCGCGATGAAGATCAAGCCGATCGACCTGCCGCGTTATCCGGTCCGCGCATTGCTCGCGTCAGCGTCGTTACCGAGTCCGGTCGCGCGTACGGTGATGGGTGCGAGCATCGCCGGCGGCCGCGGTACAAAGCCGCCTTCGCTGTTGCTCGATCTCCGCGCGGGCAAGCCGCAAAGTGAGGTCGGTTGGCTCAACGGTGCAGTTGCTGCAGCGGGGCAAATTCACGGCGTCCAGACGCCGGTCAACAGTGTCTACACGCGTGTGCTCGAGGACATCGCGCACATGCCGCAATTGTGGGCGAAATACCGCGAGCGGCCCGAAGCGCTGGTGGCCGAAGTCGAGGCCGAGATGTTGCGCGTCAAAGCACTCAAACGAGGAGCATAGATTCCAAAATTATGCGCGATCCGAACGTACCCGAGTCGCTTGAGGGCTGGTGGATTCTCCACCGCATGTTTGCGTTCGACCGCCGCGCGTGGGACGGCCTTCCCGAGAAACGGCGCGCCAAATATGCCGCGCATGCAAGCGATCTCGTCGAACACTCTGCAGTCGGGCAAGGACGGCGACGTCGGGCTCGCGCAGATCATCGGCCACAAAGGCGACCTGATGATCACGCACTACGCGCGTACCTACGATGGGCTTGCGTACGCGCAGACGCTCGTCGACAAACTCGAAGTGCGCGAGTATTTGCAAGCGCTCGGCTCGTACGTGTCGGTGCTTGGAACTCGGCATGTACGATGCGACCGCGAAGATTCACGCCGAGCTGGAGTCGCGCGGCTTGACGCCGCAGACGCCGGAGTGGATCGCGGCGTTCGATGAACTCGTGCGCAAGCAGGCCGAGAGCCCGTACGTCGGGCCGCGCTTGTGGGCAAAGATTCCGCGCCGCCGCTACGCCTGCTTCTATCCGATGAACAAGAAGCGCGACGGTGAGGACAACTGGTTCATGTTGCCTTTCGAGACGCGCGCGAAGATGATGACCGAGCACGGCAAGGTCGGACGCATGTACCACGGGCACGGTCACGCAAGTGATCTCGGGTTCGATCGGGTTTGACGATTTCGAATGGGGCGTCGACCTCTACGCCGACGATCCGCTGGTCTTCAAGAAGCTCGTCTACGACATGCGCTTCGATGAGACGAGCGCGCGGTATGGCGAGTTCGGCCCGTTCTGGAGCGGCGTGCAATTCTCGTCGAGCGAATTGCGCGTCTTTCTCGACGGCGACGCCGTCCCCGCGCTCGACGCTACGCCCTGAGTGGACGCTTGCCGCGCCGGTTCATCGTTCCGGTCGGCATCGGCCACGGCCGCGTTACCAATCCGAAGAGCGCCATGACGCGACGGTCGCCGCACCACCGATGCTAAACGCGAGCGCCGTTCCACCGCGTTCGCAGAGCCAACCGGCGAGCAGTGAGCCAATCGGACCGCTCGCCAGGAAGACGTAGTTGTAGAGTCCGCCCACGCGACCTTGCAAGAAAGCCCGGCGTCGCGAGTTGGACGAGCGCGTTCGTGCTCGCGGTGTAGATCGTGTACGCGATGCCGGTGACGATCAGCGCGAGCGCTACGGGCAGAACGCTGCGTCTGCAGCGCGAGCACGCATTGCGCGACACCGAAGACTGCGCACGCGGATAGGAGCAAGTCCGCGATGCGCGAGCGCGCGACGCAGCGACGAGCGCGCCGATCATCGCGCCCAGACCGAAGACGCCGCCGCGATCCAGCCGTAGGTTTGTGCGCTGCCGTGCAACGTTTGCTGCGCAAGCACCGGCAGGAGCACGTTGAAGTTGATTGCGAGAAACGAAACGACGAACATCATTGCGAGCACGATCGCCACGGTCTTGGTATGGCGCGCGTAGTGCAGCCCGGCGCGAATCGAGTCGAGTAGCGCTCCGCCGCGGCGCAACGCGGCCTGTGCATGGAACTCGCTTGGCCGCATTGCCGCGATCGCCCAAATGACGGGGATGAAGCTGATCGCATTGAGCAAGAAGCACATGCCGAGGCCGGTGGTCTCGATCAGCACACCGGCGAGCGCGGGCCCGACGATCCGCGTCGCGTTATTTAGACTGGAATTGAGCGCGATCGCATTGCCGAGCTCGGTGCGACCGACCAGCTGCACCATCAATGCTTGGCGGCTCGGGCTGTTGAAAACGAGGATGATGCCGCGCACGAGGGCGATTGCGTCGATGAACCAGACGCTTGCAAAGTGTGCGTACACCGCAATGGCCAGCAATAGGGCGCACGCGGCCATGGCAATCTGGGTGATGAGGAGGATCTTGCGGCGATCCCAGCGATCCGCATAGGCGCCGCCGACCAAGCCGAGCAATGCGTAGGGCCCGTAAAAGAAGAATCCCAGTACGCCGACGGCCTGCGCCGAATGTGTAAGCTCGAGGATCAGCCATGCTTGCGCGGCGGTTTGCAGCCACGTCCCGATCTGCGAGACGAACTGTCCGGCAAAATAGAGGCGATAGTTGCGATGGCGCCGGAGGCTCGCTAACATGGCCATGTTCTTGTCACATAGGAAGTCACAAAGCCTTGCGCGGAGGCCTTCACGATACGAAGAGGGAGGGGCATATGGTCAGGTTACGAATCGCAGCTTTTGCAACAATTCTCGTGCTTGCCTTTGGTGCGCTTGCACGTGCGGACGAAGGGCCGACGTACAACGGGCCCGAGAGCGCGAGCGAGACTGCCTTCGTGCAGTCGATCCAAAAAGATTTGATGGCGCGCTTTCCGCGCGCGAGCGATGCGGAGAAGGCTGGCTACGTGCGATACACGAGCGAAGACGATACCGGCGCGATCAGCTATGCAAACAAGCAGTGGAACGCCGATCCGACGCACCCGAGCCAACTCTGGTACGACAAGAACGGGAATCTGCTCGGCGCAGACTTCTCCGTGCCGCGTCCGAACAAAGAGCCGCGCCCGAATTTGTGGGGCATCAATCCCGGACGCTGGGTCGATTTCGACGGGCACATCCATTATGTGGCGCAGGCCGACGGCAAGATGATCTACGATCAATACATGATGAACGCCGATTTCACGCAGGCCGGTGGAAGCCTGACAAATCCGTCGGCGAACACGCTCGTCAAGGCGGGCAAAGTTCCGAGCGCGAGCAACGTCGTGACGATCTTCGAGTTTCCGACGCAGTGGGATCTAATCGTCTGGGTCAAACCCAATCCAAGCGGCGCATTCGCAGATAAGAATCCGACCGTCACGCCGTAGTCTATTTGGACCTTGCGTCCTTAAGGTGCCCTTGCTACTCTAGGTCATGATGGCACGTCGTATGATCGTACTTTGCGCAGCCATGCTGCTCGCATGCGTCTCGTCCGCATTCGCTAGCGATGTTAGCTCGCTTACTATTAAGATGGCCGCAAGGCACGGCAGTGGTGAAAGCGGCACAGCGATCCTCACACAGCAAAGCGATGGTTTGCACGTTGTGCTCAACATCGCAAACGCCCCCAGTGGCGTTTCGCAGCCCGCGTACATCCATCGCGGTACGTGCGACATCCTGAATCAGACACCACAGTGGCCGCTCAAGCCGGCGGTCGACGGCAAGAGCGAGACGGTTCTTGCCGACGTACAGCTTGACGACGTCGCCGGTGGGAAGTATGCAATCAACGTCCACAAGAGCGCGGATGAGGTTACAGCATATGTCTCGTGCGGAGACATCAAGTAGGCAAAGGACCCTAGCCGCCTACTTGCTGATTGGTGCGTCCAAGCGTTGGGAACAACCTCGTCAACAACGTCGAGGAGAAACAACGCAATGAGCGACCCAGTTATTGTGCACGAAGACACCGGCAGCAACGCGGCGGTGCTCGGTATTGTCTTGCTTGTGGCCGTCGCGATCGTCGCGGCGCTGTTCGTCTGGCATCCGTGGTCCGTGACGTCGACGACGAATCAGACCACGTCGACACAATCCAACGGTCAGGGCGGCACGACCGGCAGTTCGACGACGACCACCACTACCAACACGAAGCCTTCGTCGCAGCCCTAAGCTACGCGCCGAGGGACGCTCGCTGATGCTTCGCGTCGTGCATCATACGGATAAGATTATCGACCATCAACGCGAGCTGGTCGGATATCTTGCGGCGGTTGAGGATCGGGTTGGCCGCGTCGGGACCAAGGGCGGCGTCGGCCGCCTTTTCCTTAACGTAGAGCGTCTGCAAGGCCGCACTGCCGAAGCCGGCATCGAGCAAACCGAAAATACCGGTGCTCTCGATCAGCGAGAATGGCGCCTTCCCGCCGAGGCGCGCTGAAGTCCAGATGGTCAGCACCGGTTGGCCGTTGAGCATCGTGTAACTGACGTAGTGCCAATCCGGATCGTAAGCGGGCATTTCGCTTTGCGGCTTCGTGACAAGCGTGGAGCTGGGATGCGGCCCGGCCGGAGTGTACACGAGCGTGAGCCCTGCGATAAGGGTGGCTAGATCGCGTATCGAGATCGGAACTCCGTCAACGTCGATCGTCTGATCCAACACGCTGGGCGTTGCCGTCGGCGATGCTACGGGCGACGGGGTGTCGGCAAACGCGGGCCGTGCCGTTGCGGGAGCAAAGACCGCGATACCGAGCAGTGCGGCGAGCAAAAGTTTCATCCCGCCTCTCATGCGACGGGAGATTCGAACTACCTTGGTCCGCTATCGTGTGGTTATTGTCACCGAGCCGTCATCGGAATGGACGCGCATCGCCGACTCGCCGCTGCCGACGCGAATGGTCTGCGCAGCGCCATCGTTGCCGTGTTGGCGAACGCCGTCAACGCGCAGGCTGCCGTCGCTTGTCGACGCATCGACCGTAACGTCGGAACCGGGCGCGAACGCGACCTTGATATGCCCATCGCGCGTTGTAACGTTGTACTTGCCGCCGGTGAGCGCGGTAAAATTGCGGACTTCGATCCAGCCGTCGTTGCTTGTCAGGTCGAGCGAAGGCGACGTGACGTCCTCTGCCAAGATGTGGCCATCGTCGGCGTGCGCCGCGACCGCGCCTTCGATGCGTGTCAGTTCAATGCGCCCATCGAGCGCTTTTACCGTGACACCGCTTTTCAGATCGGAGATTTCTGCGTTGTCGCAAGCATCGACGATGACGCCGGCGGTGGCCGGCACCTGCACTTCGAAGTGCTGGCGCGATGCCGAAAACCCGAGGAACATGGTCCAGCTGTAGTGATACGCGGGACGCGAGATGTGCACGCCGCTCCCGTCTTGCGTAACGGTCAGTTGCGGATAATCGTGTGGGCTCCGTACCGTCATGCCAGAGAAGGTCGTGTCGTCCTTCACGTGCACGAGGCCGTCAGCCGACGCGCCGATCGTGACACCGGAGTTCGGATCGTCGATCGTCACGCGCGGGGCGTTGCCGGCGGCGATCGGCGCAAAGGTCTTCGCGGCGAAAGCTGTGCCGTTGTTGCCGCCGGCCCAGGCATCGCCGGCGACGGCTCCGCGGATACTGTACGCTGCCAGACCGAGGATGGTGACCTGGGCGGCGACCAGCGTCGCGACCACCAGGGTGCGGGATGGACCATTCATTGCTGCACGCATTCTACAGGCAGCTACGACGGGGACCCTCCCGTTGTTTCAGCGGGGTGGGGCGCTAGGCTGCGCGGCCGTCCAATCGCTCTAAACTGCGGTACTGGATCGCCTCGGCGATGTGCTCGGCGCGGATGTGCGCGACGTCTGCGAGGTCCGCGATCGTGCGCGCGACGCGCGCGATGCGATCGAGCGCGCGCGCCGAGAACTGCCGTTTGGCGCTGGCAGTTGCTAAGATGCGCATCGCCGCGTCGTCGAGCGGGCAATACGTGCGCATCTGACTTGCGCGGAATCTCGGCGTTTGCTGCCGATCGCTGTGCCGGCGAAGCGCTCGCGCGCGATCGCAGCGCGCCGCGACGACGCGTTCGCGAATGACGGGCGAACGCTCGGCGCCGTCGCGCCGCACCATGTCGTCGAACGGCACGCGCGCGATCTCGATCTGCAAGTCGATGCGATCGAGCAGCGGTCCCGAAAGTTTGCTGATGTACTTCGCGACGCTCGCGTCGTCGCAGCGGCACTCCGCGCCGCGCAGGCCGCGATAGCCGCACGGACACGGATTCATCGACGCGACGAGTTGAAAACGCGCCGGATACGTGAACGTGCCGGCGGCGCGCGCGATCGTCACCGTGCCCTCTTCGAGCGGCTGACGCATCACTTCGATCGCGCCGCGACCGAACTCGGGCAATTCATCGAGAAAGAGCACGCCATGATGCGCGAGGCTGATCTCGCCGGGCTTTGCGAGCGGACCGCCGCCGACGAGCGCGGTTTGGCTGATCGTGTGATGCGGAAAACGAAACGGCCGCGTGCTTACGACGCCGGCGCGATTGGTGAGCAATCCGGCGACGCTGTAGATCTTCGTGACGTCGAGCGCTTCACCGAGCGTCATCGGCGGCAGAATCGACGGCAGACGTCGCGCGAGCATCGTTTTGCCGCAGCCGGGTGGTCCGACGAAGAGCAGGTTGTGTCCGCCGGCCGCCGCGATTTCGAGCGCTCTCTTCGCCGCGAGTTGACCGCGCACATCGGCCAAGTCACCGTGCACGAGCGCATCGGCGGGATCGAGCGCCGGCGCTTGCGTACGGCGCCGCCACTGCACACCGTTGCCGAGCAGCACGGCAACCGCACTCTGCAGCGAGTCGACAGCGTAGAGCTCGATGCCATCGACGAGTGCAGCTTCGTCGGCGTTGCGTTGCGGCACGATGAGCTTGTGAAAGCCGGCGCTGCGCGCTCCGAGTACCATCGGCAATATGCCATGCACCGGGCGCAGTGAACCGTCAAGTGCAAGTTCGCCGAGCGCAATGAATCCCTGGACCGCGAGGCGATCGATCTGTTCGTCGATTGCAAGCAGCGCGAGCGCAATGGCCAAGTCGAAGGCCGGCCCCTCTTTGCGCACGTCGGCCGGGGAGAGGTTGACGAGCAACCGGCCTGCGGGGTAGGCGAAGCCGGAGTTGAAAATCGCGGCGCGCACGCGGTCGCGTGCTTCTCCGAGCGCACGATCGGGCAGACCGATGATCGTAAAGGCCGGCGATCCGGCGGAACTATCGGCTTCAACGCGAACAACATAGCCCTCGATACCGAGCATCCCGGCGCAGAATGAAAGTGCGAGCATATCACGACCATACTGCGTCGAGATCGCGCAACAGCTAGAGGAGAGAATGCTCATGCGCTATATTGCTCTGGTCCTCGCCCTCGGTTTTCTTGCGTTCAGTGCGCCCGTCGCTGCGCAACAACACCCGGGCTACATCGTATGGACCCCGAAATTCTTCAAAGTAAGTCGCTGCGATGCGCAGCAAAACGTGTCGACGTCGTATTCCGGTTACGTCCCTGGATTTTATCCGTATGGGGGACGTCCCTATTATTGGGGAGATCCCTACGGCTACGGCTTCTATCAGCCGCCGATGACCACATCAAGTCCGACGATGTACGTTGACTTCACGAACATCACACACCACGTCATAAAGGACGTTGTGTGGGGATTGGTCGCCAACGGCCGCCTCGTTGCCGAAGCGAAGGATGTCGGCACATTCTCGCCGGGCGCCGAGATCAAGCACAAGTACGCCATTAGTGAGAATGTTTTTCCATTGCAAACAGGACTGCCGCAGTGTGTCGCACTCGCGATAACATTCGCGGACGGCAAACATCTTCGCAATCCAAATCTGCCGCAGGTACGTCGCGAGTTGTTCATGTCGCCGCCGCCCGGCGCGGGTCCGCCGGCTTCACCGCTTCCCTAAGTCCGTCGCGGGGGCTACGAAAAAGTAAGCGATGCTTAGCTTTTTGTAGCCCTAATCGCCGGCGCGACGATGCGCACCATCAGAACTTGGAGCACGGCTGCCGCCGGAACGGCGAGAAACGCGCCGGGGATGCCAAGCAACGCTCCGCCGATGACCGTCGCGAGAATGATCAGCAGAAAACTCAACTCGACGCGCTGGCCAAAGATGATCGGCGAAAGAATGTTCTGGTCGAGGATTTGCACCACGCTGAACACAACGAGCGCGATCAGCATCTTCGTCCACCCGCTTGTGGCCAGCACGACGATCAGCACGATTGGCCCTGAGATCACCGCGCCAACCATTGGGATGGCCTGGAAAATCGCCGAAACAAATCCGAGCAAGAGCGCATACGGGACGCCGAGAATCCCGAGGGTCGCTCCCATAACTACACCAACCACTGCGCCGTTGAGCACTACGCCTTGGACGTATGCACTGAGTTTGCTGCCGATGTCGGCCAGCGCATTGCTCCAATCGGTGCGCGCATGTGCCGGCATTAGGCTCAGGACGAAGCGCTCGAGTTCTCCCGCAGAGAGCATCCAGCCAATCGCAAGCAGCACGATCAGTATCGAATCGCCGGCCAGTTCCGCGACGAGTTTCGGTCCGCTAAGGACGTAGGGGCCGAGATATGCCGCAGCGCCGCTCGCGCTATTCGCGAGAACGGCTGCAATCTGCCGCGCGGTCTGATCGTTCTCGATGAAGCGCTGCGCCGCCGTCAGTTGCTCCTGCAACGCGCTTGCGTATCCCGGCATCGCTGCTACGAGTTTCACGAGTTCTGCACCGAGCGGCTGGAGTAACACGAAACCCAAGATCACGACGACGATAAGCGTGGCGCCAAAAACGGTGCCGACCGCTGCCCCAAACGGCATGCGTTTGCTCGCGCGCGTAACGGCTGGTTGAAGGCCGGCGGCGAGCAAGATCGCCGTAAACAAAAGAAGCAGCGCGGTGAGCGCTGCCGAGAGAACGTTCCACAGCAAGAATGCACCGAAAAAAACCGCCGCTGCGATCACCCATCCCCGAACGCTCGTCACGCGTCGAACGTTTGCCAATCGTAGGGCGTGAAACCTGCAATCGCGTCGTTCCAACCGATCCGGTAGGCTTCACCGATAGCTTGCTCGTCGTCGAAAGCGGCTCCGCCGACCGGCAATTTCTTCTTTGGACGGATATAGGCGAGTTCGGTCGGAGGCAACGATTCCACGAATGCCGCAAGCTGTGGTTCGCCTCCGGATGCTGTCGCGATATCGGAGTTTGAAAGTCGTGAAAACGCGCGCTTTGCAACCGACTGAAAGTAGACGCTGCGCATGTCGCCGGAAAGAATCTTCTGCTGCATCGTGCTGAACGTACCGGCGGAGATTTCAATTGCATTTTCGTAGTTCGAAATCTCTTCCATTGGCGGATTCAACAACACGACGTCCGCTCCGGCCGATACAGCATGGGCGACCGAGACCGGCGAGTTTGCCGCGACGCCGCCGTCGCAATAGTGGTTGAGCGTTCCATCCGGGCCGGGCAATAATACCGGTTCCCAGAGCAGCGGAACCGCGAACGAAGCGAACATCTGCTTGTGGAAGAGGTCGGCACTTGCTTCGCGCACGACGGTCTGTGGGCCGAGCGCGACCTGCAGGTTGCGGACGATTGTATCTCTCAGTCCGGTGGGTGCGTTGGCTGGTCGCATGTAGAAGTACTCGGGCCGCTGCATGGTGAGGTTTGTCGTCGCCCACACGAGCGGCATTATCAGCGGCCGCTCCGGGTCGAGGTTGCGCGTTACCCAATCGAGCACCGGCTTCGAATCGAAGAATGCGCTCTGATCCTTCGTCAACGAGGCCAGGTTAATTGTGGCTATTGCCCGATTGCCTGCGCCGGCATCCGGATCGCGCAGCGCTGCGAACTGCGGCTTGAGTTGCACCACGTGCTCGGCGCTGACGCCGTACCAAAGATCGTGCAGTTTTGTGTACTGGCCCGTGGCAACAAACCACCCATTGAGCGCGCCGATCGACGTCCCGCACACGATTTCGTAGGGTGGGAGTGCGGTGCCGTCTTTGACGCCGGCTGCGGTTGCGAGGCATCCAATGATGCCGGCCGCGTACGAGCCGAGCGCGCCGCCGCCGCTCAAGACGAGTGCGCGTCGCAGTGGCGCCTGCACACCGGGTGCTGCGCCGAGTAGAGCCGGTACGGCACCAGCCATTCCGAGCGTCATCAAGAAGTCGCGACGATCAGGCATCATCACATCATAGTCCCCGACGGCACAATTCCCCTATCCGAAACGCGCAGGAGTGGCCCGGCAAAGGAGTCGCTGCGCGCCGCGCAGATTGCCGTATCGAGATGTTTCAAACATGGGGCACATGGACCGCGAGCTGGTGGTGCAGCCTGCTGCTCTTTGCGATCACGATTACGATTCACGCGGTAGGCGTGGTGGTTATCATGCGCGGAATCGAGCGATTTCGTGCGTCGTTTGTAAACATGCGCCAGCAATTTCTCGACACCACGCTCGGCGCGATAACGACCATCGTCGTCGTCGCGCTCTTGCTCGCATCGTTGCACGCCATTGAAGCGATCATCTGGGCGTCGGGCTATATGCTGCTCGGCGCGATTTCAACACCGGCGGATGCGGTGCTCTATTCCGTCGACTCGTTCACGACGCGTGGTTCATCCGGATTGTTTCTGCGGCCGGAGTGGCGCTTAATGGGCGCTGCGGAGGCCGGTGACGGTATGTTGCTCTTTGGCATCAGCACCGCGTTCTTGTTCTACGTTATGCAGCGCAACTGGAAAGTGCTCGTTCGCCTCGACGACTGAGCGCTAGGGTGTGACTTCCTCGCGTGTGTTGCTCCGCTCTCCCGCGTAGAATCCGTACTTTCCCTTGATCTGCTCCCAGCCGGTTTTCGGATCGCCGTAGACCCACGCAACGTCGATAACGCGCGTTGGATCGTCGACGTAGTCGGCGTAGTAGCACTTGCCTTTATACGGGCAGGTGTAGTCGTGCGACGAGAGTTGCAATTTCTTGCTCACTGTCGAAGCATCGAAATACCAATTCCCTTCGACCTGTGCGACTTTATCGCCGGTCGCATCTGCCAGCACCGCTCCGGTGCGCTTTTCGATAATCCGTACGCGCATGGCGGAGCTTTTTGTCGGGTCGAGAACTTCCGCCTTCATGCTCAAGCCGATCCTCGAACTCGACCGTCTCGTTTCCGCTTCACCCGAACCGCATTCCGTCGCTGTCCGCGGCAAGGACGTATGGATTAGCTCCCGCGCCACGCGTCGCGTCGACGTCATGGAGCGCGAGGGTTGGCGCAAGACCGGCGAGATCGAGCCGCCCGGGATGCCCTGGGGCATGAACTTCGGCGGCGGCGCGATCCTCATGACGTGTGGCGAAGGCAGCGACGACAATCGCCGCGTGCACCGCTACATCCCGGGCGAAGGCTTCGACGAATTTGCGGTCGAGTGTCCCGACGATACCGGGTCGCATCTGGCGCTCTACGGCGGACGAGTGCTCCTTGGTCAATGGTACAACAAGCGCTTATTGTTGCTGGGCGATGATGGCGACGTTGCGCATACATGGAACGCGCCGCACGAGATCTGTGGCGTTGCCGTGATCGACGACGCGGCGATGCTGCTCGGCACCGATGACGAGGATACCGAGAACTACTTCATCTCACGTATCGACCTGCGCAACGGCACCGCGACTGATCTCGCAACCGTGCCATTTCGCGCGCGCGGTCTTGCGTGGGACGGCAGCCGGTTCTGGACCAACCACCGCGAAGCCGATCGCACCGTGACGTTCACGTTGTTGCCCGACTAGCGCGTGCATCTCACCCCGCTCGACTGGTGGATAGTCGTCGTCTCGCTTGGGATCACGTTTATTCCGGCGATAGTGTTGGCGCGGCGCGCAAGCAAGAACACTGCCGAATTCTTCGCAGCAGGCCGTAAAGCGCCGTGGTGGTTGATTGGGATCTCGCTTGTTGCTACGACGTTTTCGACCGACACGCCGAACCTCGTTACGAACTTCGTTCGCGACGGTGGCGTTGCCGAAAATTGGGCATGGTGGTCGTTTCTGCTAACCGGCATGGCGACGGTATTCTTCTATGCGCGATTGTGGCGGCGTAGCGGCGTTTTAACCGATCTCGAGTTCTACGAACTGCGCTATTCCGGTAAGGCGGCTACCGCGGTACGCGCCGTGCGCGCGATCTATCTCGGGCTGTTCTTCAACTGCTTCATCATCGCAAGCGTGAATTTGGCCGCCGTAAAGATCGCAAGCGTGCTCTTTGGCTGGCCGCGTACCGAGACACTGCTCCTGTGCGCGATCGTGCCGATCATCTTCGCGGCTGCTGCCGGATTATGGGGCGTGATGGTGACCGACACGATTCAGTTCGGCATCACGATCACCGCATCGTTTGCTGCCGCGTACTACGCGATTCACGCGCCGGGCGTCGGCGGGTTGCACGGAATGATCGCGCGCGTGGCGAGCGCGCATCCAAACTTGCTTTCGATTCTGCCCAACTTTGGCGACTGGCCCACCGCGCTCGGGATCTTCGTTATCCCGCTCACCGTGCAGTGGTGGTCGGCCTGGTATCCGGGCTCGGAACCCGGCGGCGGAAGTTATGTGGCGCAACGTATGCTTGCGGCGCGCAGCGAAAACGACGCGCTCTTTGGTACCTTTGCGTTTCAGGCGATGCACTACGCGCTGCGTCCGTGGCCGTGGATCGTCGTCGCACTCGCCTCGACGCTGGTCTATCCGTCACTCGCCGACATCCACGCGCGTTTTCCGAACGTCGCGCCGGAGTTGCTCGGGAACGACATCGCCTATCCAGCGATGCTCGTGTTTCTGCCGGCGGGTTTTGCGGGGCTCATGGTTGCCGGTTTGTTTGCTGCCTATCGCTCGACGATCGAGACACACCTCAACTGGGGCACATCGTACCTCGTGCACGATTTCTATCGTCGGCTCTTTCGTCCGGACGCGACCGAGCATCACTACGTCTTCGTCGGGCGTGTCGTCACGGTGTTGTTGATGGTCGTGGCCATCGGCGTCACCTACCTGCTCGACACGGCAAAAGATGCATTCAACCTACTGATTTCGATTGGGGCCGGTACGGGACTGATCTATTTGTTGCGCTGGTATTGGTGGCGCATCAATGCATGGAGCGAGATCAGCGCGATGTGCGCGTCGTTCGTGGTCGCGCTCGCGTTCTTTACCGCAGGGAAGTTCGGGCACGCTGCGAGCAGCACGACCACGCTGCTCGTCACCGTTGCGGTCACGACCGCGGTGTGGCTGGTCGTGACGTTTCTTACGCCGGCCGACGACCAGGCGACGCTCGCTCGCTTTTACGACAAAGTCCGCCCCATGGGTCCGGGCTGGCAGCGGGTTCGGGCGGCCGGCGGCCTGCCTCCGTCACCTGATTCACCAACCCAAGCATTCGCCTCGTGGATCCTTGGCTTGGTCGCAATCTATGGGGTGCTCTTTGCGACCGGTGCGTTCGTCTACGGAGAGGTCGTGCCCGGAGCCGTTTGGTCGGCCGTGGCCCTCGCGGCAACGCTCGGCTTGGTCCGCCTCGTTCGCGCTTCTCCACAGATTGCACAAGCCGAAGGTCGCTGATTGTGGACAACGAGGGGCGCTCTTTCGCTACGGGAAAACGGGCTGCTCATGGCTGAGACCCCCGATCGCCCGCGCAAAACCGGACAATTCGCGCTCGACATTATCATCGCCACTGCTGCGATTATCGTGTCGGCTGCGTCGCTTTTCGTGGCGTTGCGGGCCGACCAAACGCAAGAACAGCTCCTCAAGTCGAGCGTTTGGCCGTACATCGAGTACGATACCAGCAACGCAACCGAGAGCGGTACCAATAGACTCGCGTATGAGATTCGCAACGCCGGCGTGGGGCCGGCGATTGTCCGCTCGTTTGCCGTAGCCTACAAGGGGCACTATTACGCCACACTTCGTGAGCTTATGGCAGCCTGCTGCGATATCCATCCGGCCAAACGCAAACATGGGATCTTCTCATCGACCGTGCGCGACCGTGTCATTATGGCGCACGATGACGTCATCTTCATTCAAGTTCTTCCAGCGCTAAGCGACGCGCGCACCTACAGCGCTGTCAGCGCCGCGCGCAGCGGCGTATCAATTCAGATCTGTTACTGTTCGGTGCTAGGGGACTGTTGGCTTTTCGACACCGCAGTCGACGCGCAACCGAACCCCGTGCGTAAATGTCCACCCGTCAAGACTCCGTACATTACCTAAAGGAGACCACATTGAAATCATCCCACCTACTCTGCGCAACACTGTGCGCCGCACTCGCCGCCGGTTGTTCGAATTCGGGATCGAGTTCGAGTGCGTCGTCGTCGCCGTCATCCGCTCCATCGGGCGGACCAGCGACAAAGACGATCGGCGTGTCGATTCAAAACCGCGAGGCGCAGTTTTACCAGGGCATGGAGGGCGGCATGAAGGCCGAAGCGGCGAAATACGGCTACACTATCGTCGTCGTCGATGCGAATCGCGACAATGCTAAACAGCAAAGTCAAGTCGAAGATTTCATCTCGAACAAGGTCGATGCGATCGTGCTCACGCCATATGACTCTACCGCGATCGGTAGCGCAATCGCTGAGGCGAACAAGGCGAACATTCCGGTATTTACCGCAGATATCGCGAGCACGAGCAAACAGGGTACGGTCGTTGCGCACATCGCAAGCGACAACGTGCAAGGCGGCATGCAGGCCGCGAAACTCGTCTGTGCAGCCGTCGGCAAGAGCGGGAAGGTTGCGATTCTCGATGAACCCGAAGTTACGAGCGTGCAAGATCGCGTAAAGGGCTTTAAGAACGGTCTGCAAGCATATTGTCCCGGCGCAACTGTTGTTGCTGACATCGACGCCGGTGGCGAACGTGCCAAGGCCGATAGTTCGATGAGCGACGTCCTGCAATCAAATCCGAATGTCAACGCTGTCTTCGGCATCAACGATGATTCTGCACTTGGTGCTGTGAGCGCGATCAAGGCTGCCGGGGTGACCGGCAAGATCGCGGTTGTCGGCTACGATGCGGGACCTGAAGCGCAAGCTGCGATCAAGGCGGGCACGATGTACGGCGATGCGATTCAGTACCCCGACAAGATCGGCGCGATGACCATCGACGCTATCCACGATTTCTTCACCGGCAAGACGCCGCCGAAAGTCGTGCACGTTCCGGTCGGCACCTTTACCCGTTGAGTCAGTCCGCTCCACTGCTCGAGATGCGTGGCGTCGGGAAATCTTTTCCCGGTGTCCGCGCGCTTTCCGACGTCTCGTTGACGCTGTACGCCGGCGAAGTGCTGGCGCTGGTGGGCGAGAACGGCGCGGGCAAATCGACGTTGATGAAGATTCTGGCCGGAGCGCAACGCGCTGATACTGGCACGATTACGATCGATGGCCGCGAGGTCGCAATCGGCTCGCCGCATGACGCCGAGCGGCTCGGCATCGGCATGATCTATCAGGAATTCAATCTCGTGCCGCAGCTTTCGGCGCTGCGAAATATCGTACTCGGGAACGAACCGACGCGTAAGGGCATGCTCGACGAGGCGGCAGCGCGCGGGCGCGCGCAAGCCGTACTGACCGAACTTGGCATCGACCTGCCGTTAGATCGTACCCCTGCACAACTCTCGGTTGCGCAACAGCAGCTGATCGAGATCGTGAAAGCCCTCTCGAAGCACGCGCGGATCATCGTGATGGACGAGCCGACGGCTGCGTTGACCGACCGTGAGATGGATGCACTCTTTGCGCTCATCGCGCACCTCAAAGCTGCCGGCGCGGGCATCATCTATATCTCTCACCGTATGGACGAGTTGCCGAAGATCGCCGATCGTATCATCGTGTTGCGTGACGGCGCGGTTGTAGAGACGCGCCCGGCCGCTGAATTCCCCGCGAACGACGTGATACGCGCGATGGTCGGGCGACCGCTCGACACGCACTTCGCGCCGCTAGAGCCGGTTAAGCCGGATGCAAAGATCGTGCTCGACGTGCGCGATCTGGTCCGCCAGCCCGGGGTCAACGGCGTGAGCTTCAACGTGCGCGCCGGCGAAATCGTCGGGCTTGCGGGGCTGATCGGCGCCGGCCGCACCGAGATTGTGCGCGCGATCGCCGGCGCTGATATTCCCGATACCGGCGTCATCACAATTGACGGCAAACGCGCGATCCTGCGCTCGCCGCACGACGGTATTGTCGCCGGCATTGCGTTTATTACCGAAGATCGCAAGGGTCAGGGCCTCGTGCTCGGGATGAGCGTGCGCGAGAACATCACACTTGCGCATCTGGCGCAGTTCGTCAATCGCGAGCATATGATTTCGATCGCGCGAGAAGAAGAGACCGCACGTACGATGATTGATGAACTCCACGTACGTACACCGAGTCCGGAGCAACTCGTGCGCAACCTCTCCGGCGGCAACCAGCAGAAGGTCGTGCTTGCGAAGTGGCTGCTGGGCAAAGCGCGCGTCTTTCTCTTCGACGAGCCGACGCGCGGCATCGACGTCGGTGCGAAAGCCGAGATTTACGCGCTCATGAAAACCTTACTCGAGAACGGAGCCGCCATCGTCATGGTTTCCAGCGAACTCCCCGAGGTGCTCGGGATGTCGCACCGCATCCTGGTCATACGCGATGGCCGAATCGTGCGCGAATTTACGCGCGATCAAGTAACACCGGAAGCGGTGATCGCCGCGGCAACGGGGGCAGCTGCGTGAAGGCAATCCTCAAGAACCTCTGGTTGCGCAATACGGTCCTCGTGATCGTTGTTGCAATCCTGATGGGCGTCGTCAACGCGGCGGCCAAGGGTGCCTTCTTGAGTCCGCGCAATCTGGTGACGGTCCTCGAGCAGATTTCCTATAACTGTATCCTCGGCGTCGGGCAGACATTCGTCATTATCACCGCGGGGATCGATCTGTCGATTGGTTCACTCGTTGCGCTGACCGGCGTGGTGATGGCGCAAGTCGCCAACCATCTGCCGTTTGGCGGCGTGGGGCTAGTGCTGGTCACGTTGCTTGCGGGTCTCGCGATAGGTGCAGCGGCGGGGTGGATCAATGCGCTGCCGGTTGTGAAGTTGAATCTTCCGCCGTTTATTACGACTTTTGCAATGCTCGAGGTGACGCTTGGGCTTGCATACATCGCGTCCGGTGGCCAGCCGGTCGCGGTGAACGATCCGATCTTCTCAGCGATCGGAACCGGCGCAGTATTCGGTTTGCCGGTGCCGGTGCTGTGGATGATCGCGGTCGTCGCGATCGCAGCGGTGGTGCTCACGCGTACGCGTTTCGGACGGTATGTCTTTGCTATCGGCGGCAACGAGGAAGCGGCGCGGCTTGCCGGCATCGCGACCGCGCGTGTCAAGACGATCGTCTACATGGTCAGCGGCATGTGCGCCGCCATCGTCGGCTTTCTCTATATGGCACGCTTCTCATCGGGCTCGCCCGACACCGGCACGCACGATGAACTGCTCGAAGCAATCGCCGCGGTCGTCGTCGGCGGCACGAGCTTGATGGGCGGACAGGGATCGATCCTTGGCACGTTCTTTGGCGCGCTTTTGATCGGCCTACTCTACAACGCGATGAACCTGATCCACGTCGACTCGTACCTGCAAAAAGTCGTGCTCGGCGTCGTCATTCTGCTCGCCGTTGTGTTGGACGAACTCCGCAAGCGCTATCTCGCGAAAGCGTAACTCGATAACGCTTCGAGAGTAGAAATGAATATGGAGTGCACTACTGCGCTCGTCGTCATGGGTCCGCTACTCGTCGGTTTCGGCGTCTTCGCCCTCTATTGTGGCATTATGGCGTGGAGGCGCCCGGAGTCGCGATTCATCCAAGGTCAGCTCTTTGATCGCTACGAGCCTGAAGACGCAGCCGGCCCGGTGAGTAGATTCTTCGGCCTTACAAGGGAGAGAGCGGGACCCTGGAACCTCGCTGGGTGGCGGATCTTAGGGCCGCTGAATGGCACGATCTTCGTGGTCGTCGGCATTTGGATAACCGTTGCGCAAATTCTATGCGGTTTCCATTTGCCCGATCTTCGTCCGCTAATCGGACCGGTCGAGGTGACATATTGGGCGCCGTCGATTCCGTTCATTGGTTTCGCAATGGCAATCGCCGTCTGGCGAAGCTACAGATCGGGGATCGGCTGGTGCATCGCAGACACGATACTTGTTGCGGCGTTTGCCTTTGCCGCGTCAGAGGCGGCGGCGTATCACGTCGGAATCCAAGCTAACCGATGGTTCACGCTCGCGATCGTACCGTTGGTTGCCACCGCTCTGTTGTACTGGCTGCGCACAAGGCTGCGCAAAACGTAGATCGCTGGGGTCCTTCGACTACGCTTCGCTATGCTCGGGATGACAAAAGAGAAAAAGAAAGGCCGCACGATGCGGCCTTTCGAGCGTCTTCGAGTAGAATCTCAGACGCTAGAACGGGAAGTCGTTCTGCGTGAGCCCAGCGTTTAGGTTATAGTCGGTGAACGACTGATCGAGCACGATCGTCGTGCCGGCGTAAAAAGTGTTGCGTACCGGCCAGTGCGTGGCCTGCGAGATATACATTCGCTGCTCCGTCACGCCGCCGTTGCTCGCCGGATCGGCGACCTTGAGCGTGAGCAGATCGGTAGCGACGCCGCCGACCGTGCCGCCGGGCGTCTGCGTGAGATCGCCTTTGACGTTCGTATAGGTCGCGACGATATTCTGCGCGAGACCTTCGGGGATCGTGTAGCCGCGCAGTGACGTTGCACGCCCGTCGTGAAGATCGACCTTGAGATGGATGCCGGACAGGAATCCGCCTTGATGGCCTCTGACTTGATCGCCGCCCGCCCACACGCCGCCCGCGCCCTGGTCTGCGCCTGATTCGATCAGCGTTTTGGCAAAGTGTGGTTTCATGAATGAGTATTGATAGACGCGGTCTTGCGTGTCAGTACCCTTCACCTCGTGTGAGTGCAGCTTGTACGTGTACGAAGTTACCTGCGCGAAGGATGCGTTGAACGCGTCGATAGCCGGCGCGGTCTGCGCGGCGCGAACGGTAAGCGGTGCGGTCAGCGCTGCGAGCGCAGCGGTGACGAGGATGAGTGCGAGATTGCGTTGGTGCATGGACCCTCCGTTTACAAGTTGGCCGTGCCGGCCCCTGGTTCTTCGTAGAGCAGCGTGCCGTGCTTCCCCTCCACGCCGATCAGGACATCGCACTTCGCATCGGCTGCGATCTCTTCGATCGTGCGCCCAAGTGGGGCTCCGGTATACTTTCCTTCGCGGAAAGAACCGAGGATGATCAGGTTCGCCCGTTCGCGCTTGGCAAGGTCCAGCACTGCTTGTTTTGTCGAGCGTGCCTTGAGGATCTCCGTGCGAATCGAAACGCCGCTTTGACCCGCGATCTGCTCGGCTGCGCCGAGTGTATCCAGCGCGGCGCGCTCTTCGAGCGCCATCTCGGCATCAGGCGGCAGCGTGTACGGGACTTCGATGATGTAGATCGCGAGCAGCTCCGAGCGCTCGCCACGCGCGAGCTTGGCCGCCAATGCCATCATGTGGCTCGAAAGAATGTCCGGAGAGAAGACGACAATGATCGAGCCGACCATGCGCTCGAGTTCGATCGTGGCTTCCTTTGCAAGCTTCTGCACGAACGAAGCCGGAGGATGGAGCATCCACCAAATTGTCGAGCCGATCGCAAAGCCGATGATGAGCGCGATGAGCACGCCCGCAACGGTGATATGGACGGTGGCGTCTTCGTAGATCATGCGCGTCGTGTCCCAAAGAGCGTGCGCAGTCGAATCACGCCGAGTGCGATCATCGCAATGCCGAGCACGATGCCGGTAAAACTCGCGTTAATCGGATAAGGCACCATCCGGACGATGATGATCGCGCCGATCCCGATCATTGCGACCGAGAGCACCGTGCGAACGGCGAACACTAGACCGCGCCTCCGCCCTTGGCGCGCCGTTCGTCACTGGCTCGCACGTTTGCAACGTACTCGTCCATCAGCTCGAGTTCGCCTGCACGGCGCAGAATCTCGACTTGTTGGCCGCGCCAGTCGCGCTTCTTGGAACCGAGGAGCGGTAATCGCTTGCGTGCACGATAGAGAAAATAGAGAATGATACCGAAGACGATCCACGACGGGCCCGCGATGCGCCCGATCGGATGGGTAATCAACGTGAAGACGAGAATCGCGCTCATGCCGATGAAGCCGATGACGGCAATGACCGGAAACTCCACGCGTTCGCCGCGGAACGTCATCGGAATGTTGATGGGAATTTTGAACTTGCGCGGGCTGAGTGGGTCGGTCAGGCGCAGCGCAACCAGCGCGACAAACACAAACGAGTAGCTCGTTGCCGCGCCAAACGCGTAGAGATCGCCCAGAAAATCGATGCCGCTCTCGCCGTTGAATCGCTTTGCGTAGATGGTCGCCATCGCCGGACTGAGCGACGGCAGGGCCGCAAAGATCACCTCGATCAGCGCGACCGCAGTGAAGACGACGAGCGAGACCATCGGCGTTCGGAAGCGCGGATGAATGCGCTGGAAGAGCGACGGTAGCAGACCGTTCGAGGCCATCGCGTACGCGATTCGCGAACTGCCGAAGACGCCGGAGTTGGACGAGATCAAGAGCAAGATCGCACCGAGCACCGGCACGTAGAAGGCGGCGAGTGCGCCCCAATAGGGAACCTCACGCGCGATCAGCGCGACCGCTTTACCGTTGTTGTCATTGTTGCCAAGGTACTGCCACAGCATCTGCGCGTGGCCGTGCGCGTCGAGCGGGATCGGATGCCAGGTGTGCATGCCGAGAGCCAAGTTTGCGTAGGAGAGCGCGAAGATCAGAATCGTGAGAATCAAGGCCGTGGACGTGCGTGGGATCACTGAGGCAGGTCGCTGCGTTTCTTCGGCGGCTTGTGAAATCGATTCGAGGCCGACGAACGACACGATCGCAAGCGAGATGCCCTTCATGAAATCAAAAGGCGACGGCCAACTCGTCTGCATCGTGTGTATCAGCAACTGCGGACTGAACGCAAACAAAAAGCCGAGCGAAAGGATCGCTGTCTCGCTCACCACGTCGAGCGCGCTGACGAAGCCGTTGAACGCGGTCGACTCGCGCACGCCGATGATGTTGAGCACGCACAGGCCCACGATCAGCCCGACGACGACGATGAAGTGCGCCCATGCGTGCATGGGCGACGCCGAGCACGGGCAGCAATTCGCTCAGGTAGTCGACGCAACTCCAAGAGAAGAGCGCAATATCGATCGTGAAATCGAGCAGCACCGCCCAGCCGGCGATGAAGCCAAAGAAATCGCCGAGCCCGCGCGTGACGAAGTACTGACCGCCGCCAGCGACGGGATAGGTCGAAGCGAGCTCGGTGTAGGCGAGGCCGATGCAGACATAGACGATTCCGGCGAAGAGAAAGGCGACGTTCGAAGCGCCGGCCGCAGCTCCGAGCACAAGGCCCAAGCCGACGAAGATGTCCGCGCCGACGTCCGAGTAGCCCCATGAGAATGAACCCCAGGGCGTGACCGACCGCCGAAGTTCCGGCTTGCGTTCGCTCATCAAGGGTCTTAGAAAATAATCCCGATCGCCGTGCGTTCGAGCGCGTTGATCATGTATTCGGTGTGCGCATACTGCTCGTGCAGTCCGAACTCGTGGAAGATCCGCAGCGCTTCGTTGAGGCGGTTGACGCCATCGCGCAGCTCGTTGCGATCGCGCTTGCCGTCGGTCGCCTTTTGCAAAACCATCGTTGCGAACTTGAGCGCAGTCTTTGCGTACTCCACTTCGTTGTTGATCGCAGAAAGCTCGTGCATCGCAGAAAGATATGCGTCGCGCGCCTCATCGTAGTCGCGCCGGCGCGTCGCGATCATGCCTTTGAGCACGTTCTCGAGCGCGTCGCTGCGGTTGCGTGAACTTGCGAGCGCCCGGTCGAGCGCTTGGCGCAGCGTTGGATCGGTCGTCGTTCCGCCCGACGAGGGCGAAAACGTCTTGAGCGGCTTTGCGTCGGGTACCGGAGCCAGCTGCGAATGCGGTTGCGCGGTCGGACCGAGCAAGGCTGAGATATCTGCCGTGAACTCGCTCGCGTTCTGATAGCGCCGGCCCGGGTCTTTCTCGATCGCGCGCATGATCACGATTTCGAGCGCCTCGGGAATGTTGCGGTTGATCTCGCGCGGTGGCGTCGGGAGGTCGTGTACGTGCGAATACATCGTTGCAACGATATCGTCGCGGTCGTTGCGGAACGGCAGGGTCCCGGTGAAAATTTCGTACATCACGATGCCGACGGAATAGAGATCGCTGCGGACGTCGGCCGGTTTGCTCAGAAAACGCTCGGGCGCGAGATACGAGATCGTGCCGACGATCTGTCCGGTGCGCGTGGTCTGCGTCACTTCGCTTGCGCGGCGCGCGAGACCGAAGTCGGTGAGCTTGGTGTGCTTGCCGTCTTCGACGATCATGATATTCGACGGCTTGATGTCGCGATGGATGATCCCTTGCGAGTTCGCGTATTCAAGCGCTTCGAGGACTTCGTAGATGTAGCCGAGCGCCTGTTTATAGCCGAGTTCTCCGCCCTCGAGCGCGGAAAGCGTCTTACCGCGTACCAGCTCCATGACGATGTACGAAATGCCGTTGTCTTCGCCGGCATCGTACACCGCGACGATGTTTGGATGGTTCAGACGCGCCATCGCACGCGCTTCCATTAAGAGGCGTGCGTTGGTTTCGTCGGAACGTTCGACGAGCACCTTGACCGCAACGTCTCGACGTAGCGTCTTGTCGAGACCGCGATAGGTGTCGGCGGTTCCGCCGCGTCCTAGCAACTCGACGATTTCGTACCGCCCGCCGAGAGTCCGTCCTTGGAGTGAATCCACTAGCCCGATCTATCCATGGGTCAGAAAGCGTTTCGATGCACGGCTATGCGATTACCGTCTATCGTCACGATGTCGAAGCGAACCCGCGCCATCGGGGCAACGATCTGGGCATAGTCCGACGCGATCACTCGTAGTTTTCGGCGTTTTTGTGCATCGACTGCACTCAGCGCCGAGCCGAAAGAGGGTCCCTCGCGCCGTTTGACCTCGACGAAAACCAGGGTCCCGACTCGACGCAGACGAGGTCGATCTCGCCGCCGGGCACGCGGACGTTGCGCGCGACGACTCGGTAGCCGTGCCCGGCTAGGAACGCCGCGGCCAGTTCCTCACCCTTGCGCCCCTTCCAGCTGGCGCTCGAATTCTTCACTATAATCCACTGCGTCGGGGTCTTGGCCGAACAAGAGTTCGAGCTGAGCGGTCTTGACCCGCGCCCAGCCCGCGCGGTGGTGCACGCTCGGACCGTGGATCGCGGAGCGCCTCGATATGTGCCGGGGTCGCGTAGCCCTTGTGGTCGGCGAAGCCGTAGCGCGGGTCCTCGCGGTCGAGTTCGACGAGCAGGTCGTCGCGATAGACCTTGGCGACGATCGACGCAGCCGCGACGACGGCGCAGAGGGCGTCGCCTTTAATGAGCGGCTCTTGCGGTCCGACGTACGAGCGGATGCGCACGGCGTCGGTGTATCAGGTATTCCGGGGCGCAGCCAAGCGCCGCGATCGCGCGCTCCATCGCAAGGACGCTCGCCCAATAGATATTGATGCGATCGATCTCTGCAACGCTTGCCACGCCGATCGCCTAGGCTACGACGCATTCGCTGATTTCTTCGGCGAGTTCGCGTCGCGCGGCGGCGTCACGACTTTCGAATCGTTGAGACCACGCAGCATCAGTGGTTCGCGCGCAACGACGCATGCCGCGACGACGGGACCGGCGAGCGGGCCGCGCCCGACTTCGTCGACGCCGCCGATGAAGTGGAAGCCGCGCTCGCGTGCGGCATTCTCGAACCGGTGCAGACGATGCAGACGCCGGCGCTCGCGCTCGTAGGCGTTCTTGTGTTTGCGTTGCTTATTCGTCATCGTCGCCCGGAGCTTCGAGACTGATGCGGCCAAAAACTCCGTCGTTGAACGCCTTGATGTAGGATTGCGCCGCGTTGTGCTCGTCGATCTCGCCGCCGCGGCGCACGAAGCCGCGCGTGCCGCAAAGGTCGCTAGATCGGGCACCTTGGTGCGCCCAGCACTCTTGTCCACAAGCCAATGATGAAACTCGGTGCTCACTTCGTCGGGATCGTAGCGCTCGCGCGGTACGGCGCCGATCAGGGCAAGCTTCCACTGCGCTTGCGCGCTCGCGATCTTCGGCACGAGAATACCCGGCGTGTCCATCAGTTCGATGTTCGGCGCCAGTCGAAACCACTGCAACTGTCGCGTGACACCGGCGCGGTCTTCCGTTTTCGCCGCTCCGCGTCGAGAAGCCCGTTGATGATCGACGATTTTCCGGAGTTCGGTATGCCCACGACGATTAGCGCGCGACATGCCGCCGCGGTTTTTCGCCCGCGCGGTTACCGCCGCGAGAATGCGCGAGACACTCTGCTGCGCGCGAGCGTCGATCGCGATCGCCTCGCGATCGCGCGCCGCAAAATCAGCGATCCAGTGCTTGGTGAGCTGCCGGATCGGCGAGATCGTCGCGACTGAGCACGACGATGCGCGGACGGTTGCCGATCAACTTGTCGAGCATGGGATTTGCGTCGCTACGCGCCGCGCGCGCATCGATCACTTCGACGACGACGTCGATGAGCTTGAGATACTCGCCGATCCTGCGCATCGCGCGCACCATGTGGCCCGGATACCACTGAACGACGTTGTCGAGACGCTCTTTCATAGCGCGCCGACCGACGGGAGCGGCCAAATGCCGGCGAGCGCCTCGCCCGATCAACGCGCTCGTCGGGGACGGGCCCGAAGGCGCGTGAGTCTTCGCTCTCGGCGCGGTTGTCGCCCAGCACGTAGACGTCATCGGGCGGCACGGTGCATCTCGGGATCGCTGCGGTCGTCGGGGAATTGCACGTAGGGTTCGTTCAAACGCGCACCGTTGACGTAGACGACGCCGCGATCGATGCGGATGCGGTCGCCCGGAAGTCCGATCACGCGCTTGATGTAGAGTTCGGGCGTTGCGTCGTCGTGCCGGAAGGCGACGATATCACCGCGTGCCGGCGTGCGAAGCGATACGCGAGCGTGTTGATGAGGACGAATTCGCCCGAGGTGATGTGCGGTGACATCGAGAGACCGGAGACTTGCCAAAAGCGGATGAAAAATGCTGCGATCAGCACGCCGAGGATCGCAAGTTGCAGCACGAGGCTCGCAAGCGAGCGCCAGTGCATGAACCGCACCACGGGAGGTGCTCTTCGCGACTATTTCAGGATTTTCATCTGGTTGAGCGGCCAGAAGATCAGGAACGCGCGCCCGGTGAAGCCGGCGCGTTCGCCCGTCCGCGGCCCGCTCGCGAACGTTCCCGCATCCTGCGCGAAGCCCCAGATGTGCGAATCCTCGGAGTCGTTGCGATTGTCGCCAACATCATGAAGTAGCAGTGCGGCGGAATCGTATCGGGTGCAGTCCAGTGCGATTTCGGCGGCACGTTTGCTTGCGACGGGTCGAGCGCATGCCAGCCGAATCCATCGTTGACCTAAATGCCGTAGTTCTCGATCTTTAGATCGTAGCTCGGTTTGTCGGCGATGTAGGGTTCGTTTAGCGCAACGTCGTTGATGTAGACGATGCCTTTGGCGACATGCAGCGCTCACCGGGAAGGCCGATGACGCGCTTGATGAAGTCGTCCGGCGTCGGGATCGGCGGCGGGAACACGACGATGTCGCCTTCGTGCGGTGCGTGGAAACGATACTCGAACTTGTCGACCAGCAGCACGTCGTGGACTTCAGCGTCGGAACCATCGAAGCCGACGGAATGTAGTACGTCCGCGCGACAAACGTGATCAAGAGCCACGCCGCAATGCCCGCATAAATGAACGGATCGAGATACTCGCGCGCGATAGCAACGCTGCGGCCGTTCGATGCGGCCGTCACCGGACGCATCGAGAGCGCTATGCGCGAGACCAGAATGATCGCGACGAAGCCGAGAAGATCGTAAGGTGTCATAGTACTTTCACGTGTGGCCAAAGAATCATGAACGCTTGCCCGCGAAAAGCGGTTCTCCGTGCGAATCCCCACACGTGCGAGTCGTCGGAGTAGTTCCGGTTGTCGCCGAGCATGAAGTAATAACCGCGCGGAATACGGTCGGGTGCCTGCCAGATTCCTCGCGCGGGCACGTCGGCCTGCGCAGGATTGAGAGCTTTACCGTTCACGTAGATGCCGTAGTTTCGAATCTCGAGGTCGTAGCTCGGAGGCTGATTTTCGTAGGGTTCTTCGAGCGGGTTGCCATTGCGGTAGACGATACCGTCGGAAATTCGAATGGTGTCACCCGGTACGCCGATGACCCGCTTGATGAATTCATTGCTCGCGCTGCGCACGGGCGGCGCAAAGACCGCGATCTCGCCGTCCTGCGGAGAATGCAAACGGTAGGCGAGCTGATCGGAAAGGAAGACGTCGCCGATCTGCAGCGTCGGTATCATCGAGATCGAGGAAATGTAGAGCGTGCGGATGACGAAGATGAAGAGCAGCAGCGCGACCAGCCCGACGACGATGAGCCACTCGAGGCAGGTCCGAAGAACAGCGAAGGACGCGCGGCTGTTTACTTCGTCGCTTTCTTCTCTTTGATGCGTGCGGCTTTACCGATCTTCTCGCTGAGATAGTAGAGCCGGCTGCGGCGCACGATGCCGCGCTTGCTGACTTCGATCTTCTCGACGCGCGGGCTATGCACGAGGAACGTCTTCTCGACGCCGACACCGTGAGCGACGCGGCGCACCGTGATCGATGCCTTGGCACCGCCGCCTTTGCAGACGGTCACGACGCCTTCGAACATCTGGACGCGCTCTTTGCCGCCTTCGACAACCTTGGAATAGACCTTGACGGTGTCGCCCGAACGAAATTCGGGGACCGTGTCCTTGAGTTGTTCGCTATTGAGTACGTCGATGACGTTCATGGCACAATTCTCTATGGCGGCAGATGCAAAGACAGCGCGGGGTGGCCCCGCGACAACCTCGGGATAGTATCACGGGTCGGGGTCAGCCAGCAAGTCCTTACGACGGGCGGCGGTGCGGGCGCGGGACTGTTCGCGGCGCCACGCTGCGATCTTGGCGTGGTCGCCCGAGAGCAGCACCGGGGGCACGTCGACCCCCCGGAAGACCGCGGGCCGGGTGTAGCTTGGATAGTCCAGCAGGCCGTTGGCAAACGACTCCTGGGCGGCCGACTCGGGATCGATGACCCCCGGAGCCAACCGGGCGGTCGCATCGAGCATCGCAAGCGCCGCGAGCTCTCCGCCGGTCAAAACGAAGTCCCCTACGGTGAACTCCTCGATTGGATAAAGGGCGGCCAACCGCTCGTCGATGCCTTCGTAGTGTCCGCAGATAAGGACCAACCGATCGAGTCGCAGCGAGTCGCGCCGCGTCATCGTGCCTGAACGGCCGGCCGCACGGGGCTCGGCACGGCAATCGTCCGGCGTTCATCGTCGGGCGCCTCGGCGATCAATCGATCGAGAACGCGCGCTACCGGCTCGATGCGTAGCACCATGCCCGCACCGCCGCCGAACGGCGTGTCGTCCGCACGTTCGTTGCCTTGAAGTGCGTCGAGCAGGTGATGATACCGAATTGCGATCGTCCCGGCTTCGACTGCGCGGCCAACGATCGACAGCCCGACGAACGGCGCGAAGACCTCGGGAAAGAGGGTGACAACGTCGATGGTGAGCATACGAGTCGTATGGCGGAGACCGAGCAGATCTTCCTTTCCGACGAGATCCTGACGTTGATGCGTAACGCCGCACGGTTGGCGGGCGAGTTGAAAGAACCGTTCATTACCGTTCGCACACTGCTCGTCGCGCTGCTCGAAGAACCGACGCTCGGTGAAGCACTGGTCGAGGTTCTACCGCGCGAGAAGCTCGAGAACTACGCGTTGCCCGAAGATGCCGGAACGCGGTTGACCGCATCACGCGTTCCCGAGCCCAATGCGCAAAGCGGCGAGCGCCCGGCGCTCTTGCGCTTCAATACGCTGGCTTTCAAGGTTCCCGACGGTAGCAAAAGCGTGTGGCTTTCGCGCGAAGCGTTCAACGTGTGGAATGAAGCCGCCAAGCGCGTTCCTGAAGGCGAAAAGTTGCTGCCCAAGCACTTGGCGTTCGGCATTGCTGCAGACGCGATTCGGTCGCCGGGCGTGCTTGCGGCGATGCAGATATCGCCCGGCGACGTCACCGAAGTCTTGCTAAAGCTCTAAATGGTTCTCCCGGTCGCTTCGACTGCTGTGAGTTCTTCGAGATACTCGAAGAGTTGCGGCAGCGTGATCTTCTCGAGCGCAGTCATTTCCTTGATCCGCTCCTCGTCTTCGCCTTCGTCGCGAATGTAGCACCGCGTCTCCACGCCGTTCTCGCTTTCGCTGATGAATGACACGGCGAAACCGCGTCCCGGCGTTTCGTCGTAGATGCGCATCGTCTGCGGATTGAGAATCTCGATCGAGTGCGATGCGTTGTTTGCATCGAAGATCAAAATCTTGAGGTGCTCGTAGTTCGTAACTTCGATCGAGCCGACGACAAAAACGTTCTTTGCAGAGAAAAATTCATGCCCGCGCTTGCTGCGACTCGAGACTTCGTAGAAGACTCGGTGGGCGACGAAGCGGCTTAGGATCTTGCGGAGCGTCGCCAGTGAGGCGAGCGTCTCCGTGCGGTTGCCTCGCGTGTAGATGATCTTCACGGTTGCGGACGAGCCTGCTTGCACAGCCGCGGGAGGAGTTCCTTTAAGTGACATCAGCCAACCCCTACCCATGGCTTCTGTGGTGAGCTTGGGCGGACCGCGGCGGCCTCGGGCGAAGATCAAATTCTAATGTTCTCCGTCCCCGATATCATGGTCGTTAGCGTGCTCGCGCTGCTGCTCTTCGGCCCCGATCAACTGCCCAAGATGATGCGCCAGGCGGGGCGTGTCATGCGCGAAGTCCAGAATACGTCACACTCATTCATTGCCGAGATGGAGCGCGCGGCCGATGTCAGCGACGCCAAGGCGGTGACCCCGCCACCGATGCCGCCGTCGCCGAGCGAGATCCATCCCCCGCAAGACGACGCCAAAGCCCAATGACCGCGCGCACGTAGGCGCGCGTTTCGGGATAGGGCGGTACGCCACCGTACCGGTCCACGGCGCCCGCGCCGGCGTTGTACGCCGCGAGCGCATCGACAAAGCAATCGTCGCGACCAAGATGTGCGTAGTGTCCGACTAGACCGCGCAAATACATCGCTACGCCATGGATGTTGTCGAGTGGGTCGTCGGGATCGACGCCGAGCCCGGCTGCCGTTCCCGGCATGAGTTGACCGAGTCCGCGTGCACCGGCGTGAGAAACCGCCTGGTCGTGCCACGACGATTCAACCGCGATTAGCGCCACGAGGAGTCGCGCGTCGAGTCCTTGCGCGTCGGCTTCATGGATCGTCGCGCGTGCGAGCAACGACGCGCGATCGTCGGAGAGCGCCGGATTGAAGAGTTGTAGTGCGTGCGCGTAAAGCGCGACCATAAGCGCAAACTGCCGCATGCACTCTGCAGTGCCGCGGCAGTTTCAAAATGGGACACGCGAACGACTATATCTTATATATTGAAGTTTTGGCGGAGCTCGGTGATCCGCTGCGCGATCTGCGTGCGCACCTGCGCGTGCAAGCGCTCTTTCTGCTCATCGGGTAAACGGCGATAGACCATATAGCCTGCGGCCGAGACCAGGCCGCCGAGCAGACCGATCAAAAGCGCCTTGCCGACGTCATTCTCGGTGTCGCCCTGCGGCTCGCTGCCGAAGGCGCCTTGATAGCCGTTGCCGGCGGTATTTGACGCGGACCACTGCTGGTCGGGCGGCGTGGTGCGAAACGTGTCTGACATGAGGTTCTCCTTCGGTACGTTCCCTATCTTACCCGGTTTGCGTGGTGCGTGTTACATGCACGTGCTGCGGATACTGGCGGGCGATCTGCTCGAGCGCAATCTCGGCGGTTGCCACGATCGCCACGACCCCGGCGTCATCGCGGTTGTTTTCAGGCACGCGCACATCGAGGTGCCCACCGTGCATTTTCGCACCGGTATCGATCTTCGCGTGCCCTTCAAGTCCGGCGCGCGCCGCTTGAAGCACGGCCGAGACCGCCGCGCAGACCAATGAATATTCGTCCGAGCTGCTCTGCGGAAGCTCGACGTGACCGGATGCAAAAAACCGGGACAGCCGCTCGCGGCCGTCCCGGTAGAAAGTTACTTCAACCACACTCTTACAGCGTAATTTTGGTGATTTTGACTTCGGCGAAGCGTTGGCGGTGGCCGTTCAATTTGCGAACGCGCTTCTTCGGTTTATAGCGGAAGACCAGGATCTTCTTGTCCTTGGCCTGGCGCAGCACGGTGCCGGTCACGGTGGCGCCCGAAAGCGTCGGCGATCCGACTTTCACGTCGCTGCCGGTGCTCGCGAGCACGACCTGATCGAACGTGACGTCGGCTCCGGCCTCGAGGTCGATGAGGTCGGTGCGAATGATATCGCCTTCTGCGACGCGCACTTGCTTGCCGCCGGTCTGGATGATCGCGTACATAACCGGGATACGATACCAGGGCCCGGACAGGGTGTCAACGCCGGGGGTCGTCGGCGAATCCCCGAACCGCTCCTAGGTGGCGGAACTTAACCCGGCTGCTGTTCGGCGGACCTGGATTTTTCTCGGCATCTTGGCGGGCTTGCAGCTTGCCTTCCTCCTGCTCTACCCGAGCGTCTTTTGGCGAGACGTGACCTTGCGGGCCGATCAGATCCCGCCGATCGGGTGGGTTTCGGCGCTGGCGGTTGCGGCTGCGGCCATCATCTACACGGCGCGCGCGCTCGATCTCACACGCTATCTGCGCAATGTCTCCGCGTTTCGGCTGCTCGGCCCGATCATGGCGGTCCCGACCTCGATTGTGGAAGAAGTGGTGTTTCGCGGTGTGGTGATGACGCTACTGATGCGTGCCGGACAGGGCAACGTCGTGCAAGTGCTCGCCTCGGGGGCGATCTTCGGTGTCGCGCATGCGATCTGGGGCCTGCGTGGCGGCAGGCGCGCGCTCATCGGCGCCGTCTCGTTTACGAGCATTCTCGGCGCGCTTCTCGCCGTCGTCTATCTGCTTTCGGGGCGCGCGCTCTTGCCGTGCATCGTTGCGCACTTTCTCATTAACTTGGTGCTCGAACCGTGGCTCGCGTATGCGTACGCGCTGCGCGCTCAGGGCGCGAGCGTCAATCGATCGACGGCGGCCTGATCGACTGCGGCGTTGGAATACGGTAGCGGAAGAAGGCGACCGGCGACCCAGTCGGCGGCTTCGTCGGTGTAGTGCCCGCTGCCCGGGCGCCCGGATTCACCCTGTGGAATCGTGATGCCGCCGGCGTCCCAATTGCCGACATCCCACACCGCGCGGAAACTCTGCGAGAATCCGGTGTTCTGCACGTGCACTGTATAGGCGTCTCCGTTGCCCGCCAGCTTCGTACCGTTTAAGAATGAAGCACCGAGCGCCGCGAGGGGATGTTTGACTTGCACCGCGCCGGCGCTGCCCCACGGTTCCGGAGATGGGTCGATGACGGCGGCGAGCGCGGTGACGGCCGTCGGCTTCGCGCGCGTGCCGATCATTGCTGCGGACATACCGCCGAACTGGTGCACAAGCGCGAGCCGGAGATGGTACGCGTCGGTCGCATCGCGCGAATCGGGGGTGAAGCGCCCGTCCCACGCCGCGAGCCTTGGAACGTACGATGCGAGCTGGCGTTCGCAGATCGAGAGCACGTCCATCTGCATCGAGGCAAAGTAATCGACGTCGTACGTCTTGTGCGCACGGAGCAGCTCGGCGACGCGATGCGCGCGACATGGCGCACCGAACGCGGCGCTCAGACGTAGCGGATACGACGGTCCGTACATCTTATTGTTCGACGTCCACACGACCGCATCGCGCGACGGCGCAACGTGCGGGAGCGCCTCGAATGCGATGTTCGGATACGTCTTTGCGAGATCGCTTGCCGGATGAATGTCGCGCGACCATACCGGATCGTTTGGGATTTGGCCCGCGAGCTGATAGGCAACGCGACCGCTCGTGTCGGCGATGACGAAGTTCTGCGTTGGTCCGGGATACCCGCGCAGCGATACGAGCGCGTCCTCGATGCTCGTTCCGCGGTCGAATCCGGTGAAGGCTCCGAGCGGGGCGAGCGGCGTCGCATAGGCGTTCCAACGCACGAGCACCGCTTTGCGCTGGCCGCGCACGAGCACATCCGTCCCGAATTCGCGCGGCGTGCGATAGTAGCGCTTCGTGACATCGCGGCCGAAGCGCATGTGAAACGTCTCGGTCTGCCAATCGGCCGGATTGACGTTCGCGGGGGCTGCGAAGACGCTGAGCGCCGTAACGGTGCCGTTGGTCGCGGCCCATGCGATGCGATCGTTGTGACCGAGCGTGACACCGGGTGTGCCGACGAGCGCCGCGCCGGCAACGTGAAAGCCCGGCATTTGCATATCGACCAGATACCACACACCGGGAATCGCCAGATCGAGATGCGGATCGTTCGCCAGCAGCGCGCGATGCGTGGTCGTGTGCACGGCGCCCGCAGCCCAATTGTTGCTGCCGATCGGAGGGCGCGTGTCGAGCAGGCTGCGGATGAGCGCCGCGCGGCCGGCCGCCGGCGAGCAATTTTTGGGATCGGCAATGTGCACGAGTCCCTCGGTCACCGGCGCATCGAAGCATGGATCGGTCAGCGGCGGTTCGTTTCCGATTCGCGCCGCGATGTCGTTCCAGTTGTCGGTCAGATCGAGGACGGTTGCAAATGAAACGGCGAGCGAATCCTGCGGACGCCACGGCGTTATATCGTAGTCGAGCACGCGAAACTCAACCGGCGTCGATTCCCGTTTGGCCGCGGCGTTGACCCCGTCCGTAAAGGCTTGCAACATCGAACGATCTCGGGCGCTGAGCTTCGCCCACTGGGCTTCCACGATTGCACGCACCGGAACGATGCGAGCGTTTTCGTCGGATCGCAACGCAGCGTTCCCGAGGATTTCGGAAAGATCGCCGTAGACGAAGCGGCGCAGCAAATCGAGCTGAAAGAGTCGATCCTGCGCCTGCACGTAACCCTCTGCGAAGAACACATCGTATTCGTCGGTTGCGCGAATGTGCGGCACGCCGCGCCCATCGCGCAGAATCTGGACCGGGGCGTGAACACCGGTGCCGGCGATCGTACCGGAAACGGTCGCGGTGGAGTGCATGCCGACCGCAATGTTCCCGGCATAGAGCCCGGCGAGAAGAAGAATGACCGCGACGACGATGCCGATGGCGCCAAGAACGGTGCGCATTACAGTTCCAAGTAAAGCTGGCCGTCGGCTTCACGCACGGCGTAGGTGTCGATCGGCATGACGGCGGGCAGTGTCGGTGCGCCGTCGCGCACGTCGAACGTTGCGCCATGTCGCGGACAGACCGCGCAGTATCCCTCGAGCGTACCCTGGTCGAGCGGGCCACCGTCATGCGTGCACACGTCATCGATGGCATAAAAAGCTCCGCCGACGTTGCAGACGAGAATCTGCACTCCATCGACGGTAAACGGCTTCGAGGTTCCTGGGGCGATGTCGGCAGTGGCGGCGATGTGGCGTTCCATCACTGCCCGACTTGGCCGTCTAGCCGACGGCGCCTTCCATCTCCATCTTCACGAGACGGTTTAATTCAACTGCGTATTCCATCGGCAATTCCTTGACGAAGAAATCGAAGAAGCCGTTAACGATCAGCGCGGTTGCGTCAGCCTCGGACAGACCACGCGACATCGCATAAAAGAGCTGATCTTCGCCGATCTTCGAGACGCTCGCCTCGTGTTCGACAGTCGAGCGCTGCTCGTGAATCTTCATCGTAGGCTTGGTGTCGCTCGACGAATGATCATCCATGATCAGCGCATCGCAACGTACGCGCGTCTTTGCGCCAATCGCGCCCGGGAAAATTTCGACCAAGCCACGATACGTGGTCTTGCCGCCGTGTGCGCTGACACTCTTGTTGGTCACAACCGACGTCGTGTTCGGCGCGGCATGGATCACTTTCGCGCCTGCATCTTGATGCTGGCCTTCGCCGGCGAACGCCATCGAAAGGATCTCGCCACGCGCGCCTTCGCCCATCAAATAGATCGCCGGGTACTTCATCGTGAGCTTGGATCCGAGATTGCCGTCGACCCACTCAACCGTCGCGTTCTTCTGCGCGATTGCACGCTTGGTCACGAGGTTGTAAATGTTGCGGTACCAGTTCTGGATCGTCGTGTAGCGGATCGACGAGCCCTCGAGCGCGATCAGTTCGACCACGGCGCTGTGCAGCGAAGAGGTCGAAAACTTCGGTGCCGTGCAGCCCTCGATGTAGTGCACTTTCGCGCCTTCGTCGGCGATGATCAGCGTGCGCTCGAACTGTCCCATGTTCTCCGCGTTGATGCGGAAGTAGGCTTGCAGCGGCATCTTCACTTCGACGCCTTTGGGCACGTACACGAACGAGCCGCCCGACCACACCGCGGAATTCAGTGCAGCAAACTTGTTGTCGGCGGCCGGAATAATGGTTGCGAAATATTTGCGTACGATATCCGGGTACTGCTTGATTGCCGTATCCATGTCGCAGAAGAGGACGCCTTGCGCTTCGAGCTCTTTGCTGACGTTGTGATAGACGACTTCCGATTCGTACTGCGCCGAGACACCCGACAAAAACTTGCGTTCGGCTTCAGGAATGCCGAGGCGGTCGAATGTGCGCTTGATGTCGTCGGGCACGTCGTCCCATGAACGCTCGGTCTTGTCGGTCGACTTCACGAAGTAGTGAATGTCGGCGAAGTCGATTGCGTTGAGCAATTCGGTGTCGCCCCACGTGGGCATCGGCTTGCTGACGAAGATCTCGTAGGCCTTGAGACGGAATTCTCGCATCCAATCTGGCTCGTTCTTCATCGCGCTAATGCGCTCGACGATCTCGCGCGTCAGCCCCTTATCCGATTTGAAAACATAGTTTTCTTCGGTGTCGTGGAAGCCGTGGCGATAGTCCTCGGAGACAGGGAGTTGAATGGGCGTAGACATGGCCTTACGAGGGTATCACGCCCACCCGTATAGTCAAGATAGTTAAGTGGTAACTGCATTTTCTTGGCGACCAAGGGCTCGGGCGAAGATCGTTGCGTGGCCGATGAGGTAGATCGGTACCAGCACGAGCGGGACCAGCGACCAGGGAAGCGTGGTCATGGCTGCCGAGCCGACGCCGACGTGAATCATCTGGGTCGGGCCGGGCTGCGAGAGCACGCCAAGCGCTACCGCGTTGAGCAGATCGAGCATGCCGAACGCGTTCCACGCTAGGATGCGGGGATGGTTGAGTGGCGCGTACTGGGCGAAGCGAGCCGTCTGGAGCGCGAAAAGGCCGGTAATAATGTCGCCGATCCCGGCGAAGTACGGGAAGGGGCCGGCCAGCCGTCCCTCCGCGAGCAAAACCAAAAAGAACAGCCCGATTACCCGGAAAACGTTGACCCCGATGATGTAGTGCGCCGGGATGCTGGCAAGCGCGCTTCGAAAACCTGCCGAGAACGAGGTCAGCAACCAAACGACGGCAAGCGGGAGCGCGAACATCGCCGGCAGGACGAAAGGCGAACCGCCGAAGTGCGCCAGAGTGACGACCACCGCTAGGGCGATCCAGGCCCCCGCTACGGCGCCGAACGCCATGCGTCCAAGCAACGAGCTTCGCACGGTGGCGGCCACCGTGGCCAGTAGCGTTCCGAGCGCTGCACCAATCAGTACGGTTTCGAGTGCGTCCAACATCTTGCGGCTCCTTTTCCAGTCACTTGCATCGTGAAAGTAAGCCTAGCATATTTGACTTGCGTGATGCAAGTGACTATGCTCGATGCATGCAACGTGCCAATTTATCTGCACTCGTGCCGTGTCCCATTGCGCGGACCTTGGAGATCGTCGGCGAGTGGTGGACCCTGCTCATCATCCGCGACGCCCTGATGGGAGCGCGCCGTTTCGAAGAGTTCAAGACGACGGGAATCGCCGACAACATCCTCACCTCGAGGCTGAAGAAGTTGGTCGAGCAAGGTCTTCTCGAACGTCGGCCCTACCAAGAACGCCCGGTACGCTACGAGTATCTCCTCACCGAAAAAGGCCGCGGGCTCGCGCCGATCGTGTTGGCCTTGCGCAGCTGGGGGCGCCAATGGACCGAGGGTGCCGACTCCTCGACGATCAGCCACACTGCGTGCGACCACAATCTGACGGTCGCGGCGTTCTGCGATCAGTGCGGGCGCGCGGTGGAACGCGCAGAAGTTGCCGTGGCGCCGTCACGCGCCATCTATTAAGGAACTATTATCCCGAAGGGCTTTACAGGGGGGGCGTGGGGGGTTATCATGTTCGCCGGACCTGGGGTATTGAGCTTGGGCTGAACCCCAAGCGGAAGGTCCACGGTAGGGGGTAGGCGCGCCCTTTTCGCGCCATCGCGATGAATCGCCCGTGCACCGAAAAGCGCCGGCAAGAGTTCGTCGATAGGTCGGGGACGTGACGCTGCACAGCAGGCGCCAGCCGACAAGTCCGGAGGTGGGATTCCCCCGAGGTCAAGGAGACCGGAAAAATTGAAGGCACTCGGTACGCACATCGTGTGTGAGTTGTCGGGCTGCGACGCAGCCGCCCTCACCAACGTCGATGCGGTCCGCGAGATGATGATCGGAGCGGCCAAGGCATCGCGAGCGACGGTTATGGAAGTCGCATTTCATCGGTTTGAGCCACAGGGCGTCTCCGGCGTAGTAGTGCTCGCGGAGTCGCACATCTCAATCCACACGTGGCCGGAGACCGGCTATGCCGCAATGGACTTTTACACGTGTGGCGATCACACCGATCCATGGCTCGCCTGCGAGTTTGCCGCCAAGGCATTACAAGCGAAGACGATGCTCACTACCGAGGTAAAGCGCGGAATCGCACAAACCGGCGGCGCGTTCACGCACGTCGTCACCCGCGATCACGAAACGACCGCTCTCTCCGCATAAGCTCATCTCCGAGGAGTCAAGCAAGGACCATTGCAAAGCAATGGTCCTTTTTGCACGGTTGGGCCGGGCCGGCTCGCAGCAGATCGTTGCGGTCTCCTGCCACTAAGAAAACGCACAGATTTCACGGCGCTCGCAGGACGAGCGCCGTGAAGTCCAAAGCTCTCCCCCGATGCGTAACACGATTCTTGGCGCGCTCCTTGCCGTAGCGGCACTCACGCTCGCCGCTGGATGCGGCAGCAGTAGCGGGAACACCACGACACCGACGACCGGTCCTACTGCCACACCCACTCCCGCCTACGTTCCAACCGGTGCGCCGTCGACCGTGACGCCGGTGGGCATGGCTTCGCCGAGCAGCGCGAACATTGCCAACGCCGGCTATGGCTTAGCGCTCAACTTCCCGGCGACGACATCGGGCAGCGGAACGATGACCGTGACCGGATCGACCACGGTCCCGAGTGTGCCCGCTGGAATTACCGCCTACACGGCATCCGGTGCTACCGTGTTGTTCTACGTTTTGGTGCAGCCAAGTGCAACCGTGACATTTCCCGCTTATCCGCAGTTCCAGCTGACGATTCCAACGACGGTCGTGCCGCAGAACAACAACTTCTTCGGCGCAGTCTATACCAACGATGCGACGTTCCCGCAGGGGAACGGTGCGTGGTACGCGCAGTTTCTCGGCGCCGCAGCCTACGGCAACCAAGTCCTGACCTTCCCGAACCCGAGTACGCCGCTGACCTTTACAGCAGGCGACTCGTACGTCTTTGCCCTCTACGAGATCGCAACGTAGGGTCGAGCCACGGGGGCGTCGTTCGCTAATGGCGAAGCCTGGTGCCCGCTATGCCGAAAACCGAACAGTGGCAGTGGTACGTCGAGGAATCCGCTCCGACTGAAGCCCATCACCATGCCATCGACAAGGTCTTTTTTTCGGGGCACTCCGACTTTCAACAGGTCGCGGTGATCTCGACGCCGGTCTTCGGCAAGATGCTTATCCTCGACGGCGATACGCAAAGCTCGCAGGGCGACGAGAAGATCTACCACGAGACACTCGTCCACCCGGCGATGGCCGCTGCCGCCGATCGCAGCGAGGTACTGATTCTTGGCGGCGGTGAGGGTGCGACCTTGCGCGAAGTGTTGCGTCATCCCGCGGTCAAGCGTTGCACGATGGTCGATATCGACGGTCTCGTCGTCGATCTTTCGAAGAAGTATTTGCCTGAGTGGGCTGACGGCGCGTTCGACGAACCGCGTGCCAACGTCATTATCGGCGATGCGCTCGCATACATGCGCGAACACGACGAACGCTACGGCGTGATCATCTCGGATCTCACAGAACCGCTGGAGGATTCACCGAGCAACATCCTTTTTAACGAAGACGTGTTCAAGCTGATCAAGTCGCGTTTGGCGCCGGGCGGCATCTACGTGCTGCAAGCCAGCACCGCAGCATTCCACAACTACTCGCTGCACTGCAAGATGTCACGGACGCTGCGCCGGTATTACAAGCACGTTGTCTCGTTTTTTACCTACGTACCCGCGTTCGATACCGACTGGGCCTTCCTCGCCTGCAGCGACACGGCCGATCTGGTGGCGCTCGATCCGGAATCCGTCAATGCCTATTGCGCGCAGCTGCGTGGTGAAAACTTCTTCTACGACGGCGAAACGCACGAACGGCTTTTTTCGCTGCCGCTCTACCTACGTCGTGCGCTGGCCGCTGCCGGCCCGGTATTCTAGAGGCTGCAATGTACACTGATTTTGCTTCGGCACCGCACCATTGGGAAAAAGAGAAGTCGCACTTCGTCGCGCTGCTCGATCTCAAACTCGAAAAGGTCGAGCACGGGAAGGCAACGATGCGCATGCCCTACCGTCCGGAAATCGCCAACGGAGCCGGAGCCGTGCACGGTGGCGCGATCGTCAGTCTTTGCGATACCGTCTTCTACGTGGCGCTTGCCTCGATTTACGGGCGCAAACAAGACACGGTGACCTCGTCACTGCAATGCAACTTCCTTGCGCCGGCGGTGCCGCCGCACGATCTAATCGCCGAAGCGCGCGTGCTGCGCGCCGGCCGGCGGATCTGCTATGGCGAAGTGGAAGTGAAGAGTAACGGCAAGCTCGTTGCGCACGCAACGTTGAATTTTCTCAACAGTTATCCCGAGGAGGCGCCAAAAAAATGAGCACCTCATCCGACCTGCGCCGCACGGCGCTCCACGATGAGCACGGAAAACTCAATGCGCGACTCGTACCGTTCGCCGGCTTCGAAATGCCGGTGCAGTACTCGAGTATTTTGAAGGAACACGACGCAGTGCGGCATCGTGCCGGGCTCTTCGATCTTTCGCACATGGGACAATTCGTGCTCGAGGGACCGAGCGTCGCTTCGTGGGCCGAGACGCTGACGATCAATGCGATCGAATCGATGAAGCCGATGCAGGCGCGCTACAACATCTTTTGCAACCCGCAAGGCGGCGCGCACGACGATACGATCTTTTATCGTCTCGCGGATCGCTGGTTGCTGGTCGTCAACGGCGCGAACGCCGACAAGATGTGGGCGCATCTCGAGGCCAACCGCGCGCAGGACGTGCACATGCAGAATCTGCACGGACGTAACGCCCTGATTGCGATCCAAGGTCCGAAGTCGCTTGAGATCTTGCAATCGCACGTCGACGTCGATATTGCATCGCTAAAGTACTACTTCTGCGCCGAGGGCAACGTCTACGGCCGTCCGGCGGTAATCGCGCGCACCGGCTATACCGGTGAAGACGGGTTCGAACTCTTCGTGTTCGGCGAACACGCGCCGGAAATTTGGGCCGGGTTGCTGCGCGATCATGCGTCGGACGGCCTCGAACCCTGCGGACTCGGCGCGCGCGACGTGCTCCGTCTCGAGGCCGGCATGCCGCTCTACGGTCACGAGCTGACCGAAGCGATCACGCCGGTGCAGGCCGGGCTGCAGTGGGCGCTCAAGACCAGCAAGCCGGAGTTCATTGGTCGCAACGCGCTTGATCGAACAGATGCAAGGTGACACCTACGATCGCATCGTCGGCCTCGTCATGAAGGGCCGCGCGCCGGCGCGCGAAGGGTATGCCGTCTACTTCGAAGGAAAACCGGTCGGCGAAATCCGCAGCGGATCGATGGCACCGTCGGTGGGCGGCCAGAACATCGCGACCGCGCTCGCGCCCAAGGTCGCCGCAACCGAAGGAACGACTCTTGAGGTCGATATTCGCGGCACGCGGCACGAAGCAACCGTCGAGCCTCTACCTTTTTATAAACGCGCCAAGTAAGGAGCAATTCGAGTGGCGGACCCGGACAATCTGCTGTACAGCAAAGAGCACGAATGGGTGAAGATCGACGGCGACACCGCCACGATCGGCATCACCGACTACGCGCAGAACTCGCTCGGCGATATCGTCTACGTCGAGTTGCCGCGCGTCGGTAAGCAGATCGACCAATTCGGGAACATCGGCGTCGTCGAGTCGGTTAAGGCCGTCTCGGATCTCTTCACGCCGGTCAGCGGTGAAGTGCTCGAGATCAACGGGTCGCTCGAAGCCGATCCCGCCGCCGTCAATCGCGATCCTTACGGCGCAGGTTGGCTCTTCAAACTGAAACTCAAGGATGCCGGCGAGAAGAGCAAACTTCTCTCCGCACAGGATTATGGAAAAATTGCTCACGATTAGAACGACGTTTGGGGGTGCCCCAGGGGAATTACATGCTCGCAACTCACGCTAAATGCACCCCCTGGCGCGGGGGCCCCACGAAGTGGGGGGCGCGGAGCTTAGAGCGGAGCGCCTTCTAACATGTATACTCCACACACAGCGGCCGATATAAAAGCGATGCTAGGCGCCATTGGCGTCAAGTCGCTCGACGACTTGCTGCAAGTGCCGGACTCGATCGCGCTGCGCGCCCAGCTCGACGTCGTTCCGGCGCTGCCCGAATACCAAATCGCGCGGCGCTTCGAACACTTTGCCGCCAAGAATACCGGCGTCGACTACACGTCGTTTCTCGGTGCGGGCTCGTATCGCCACTACGCGCCGCCGGCGATCGGCGCGCTTGCGATGCGCGGTGAGTTCCTCACCGCTTACACGCCGTATCAGGCCGAAGTCTCGCAAGGTTACCTGCAAGCGATCTACGAGTGGCAGACCTACATCTGTTTGCTCACCGGCATGGATATCGCAAACGCCTCGGTCTACGATGGCGCGACGGCACTGGCCGAGGCCGCCATCATGGCGCTCAACGAGAACGGCCGCAAGAAAGTGCTCGTCTCGCGCGCGATCGATCCGAATTATCGTGCAGTCCTCACGACATACTGCGACGGACTCGACGTCGAGGTCGACGAGATTCCGGTAACGGCCGACGGAACGACCGACCTCGCGGCACTTGCTAAAGCGGTCGCATCGAAAGAGTATGCGTGCGTCGCGCTGCAGTCGCCGAACTTCTTCGGGAACGTCGACACGCTTTCGCCCGATGCGCTCGCAGCCGTGACGGCGAGCGAGACGGTGCCGATTGCAGTCGTTACCGAAGCGATCTCGCTTGGCGCGCTTGCGACGCCGGCATCGTGGGGTGCGCAGATCGTCGCCGGCGAGGCGCAGAGCTTCGGCGTCGCGATGGCCTATGGCGGTCCGTACGTCGGCTTCATCGCCTCGACTAAAGAGCACCTGCGGCGCATTCCGGGACGGCTCGTCGGCAAGAGTGTCGATGGCCAGGGCCGCACGGCATACGTGCTGACGTTGCAGGCGCGCGAGCAGCACATCCGTCGCGAACGCGCGACGTCGAACATCTGCACGAATCAAGCGCACTGTGCGCTGATCGCCACGATCTATCTCGCGCTTATGGGCAAGACCGGTTTGCGCGACGTTGCCTCGCTCAATCTCGAGCGTTCGCGTGAACTCGCGACCGCCGTTTCAAAACTCGACGGTGTCGATCTGAAGTTCAGCGCACCGTTTTTCAACGAAGTCGTCGTCGACGTGCATCAGAGCGCGCGCGAGGTTCTGGCAAAACTGCAGGAACGCAAGATCCTCGGCGGCGTCGATCTCGGACGCTGGTATCCAGAACTCTCGACCTGCATCCTGATGAACGCAACCGAACTCACCACCTCGGGCGAGATTACGAATCTCGCTACTGCTCTTGGAGAGATTGTCCGTGTCCACGCAAGCGTTTGATCGCACCGCCAGCCCTCTGATCTTCGAACTCGGCCAAGACGGGCGCGCTAACCAATACGTAGAGAAGGGCAAACCACTCGACCAATTTCTCCCGAAGTCGGCGTTGCGCGATGACTTGCCGCTGCCCGACAACAGCGAGCTCGACGTGATGCGCCACTTCACCAAGCTTTCGCAGCGCACGTTCGGTATCGATCTGGGCTTCTATCCGCTCGGCTCGTGCACGATGAAATACAACCCGCGCATCAACGATGCGATGGCGACGAAACGCGAGTTCGCGCAGTTGCACCCGTACACGCCCGACGAATTGGCGCAAGGTGCGCTGCAGATCATGTACGAGCTCGAGCGATCGCTCGCATCGCTGTTCGGCATGGCGGCGTTCTCGCTCAATCCGGCGGCCGGCGCGCACGCGGAACTCGCAGCGCTTCTGATCGCGAAGAAGTATTTCAAAGATCGCGGGGAGACGCAACGCGACAAAGTGATCGTGCCCGACACGGCGCATGGTACAAATCCGGCGTCGGCTGCGATGTGCGGCTTCAAGGTGATCTCGCTGCCGAGCGACGAGCGCGGACGCGTCAGCGTCGAAGAGATTCAAAAGGTACTCGGACCGGATACGGCCGTGTGCATGATGACCAATCCGAACACGCTCGGCTTGTTCGAAGATCATATCGCCGAGATCGCGGCCGCGGTGCACGACGTCGGCGGGTTGATGTACTACGACGGTGCGAACGCCAACGCGATCATGGGCAACGTGCGTCCCGGCGACATGGGCTTCGATCTCATGCACCTCAACACGCATAAGACGTTTACGATTCCGCACGGCGGCGGCGGCGCGGGCCACGGCCCGGTCGGCGTAGCCGCGCATCTCGTGGACTATCTCCCGACGCCGGTTGTACGCGCAGTAGCGAACAACGGCTCCGGTGCACCGTCGGACGGCTTTACGTTTTCGCTCGATTTCAATCGGCCGAAGTCGATCGGGCCGATGCGCTCGTTCTGGTCAAACTTCGCGCACGCCGTGCGCGCGCTTGCCTATATCTACGCAAACGGCGCGGATGGGCTGCATCGCGTCTCGCAGCTCGCGGTGCTCAACGCCAACTACGTGCGCGTGAAGGTCGCAGAGTTTCTCGAGACGCCGTATCCCGAAATCTGCCGCCACGAGTTCGTTGCGTCGGCGCAAGAGCTGAAGAAAGAGACGGGCGTCAAGGCGCTCGATCTTGCCAAGGCGCTGCTCGATCACGGCATGATGGCGCCGACGATGTACTTCCCGCTGATCGTTCCGGAGTGCTTGATGATCGAGCCGACCGAGACCGAGTCGAAAGAAACGCTCGATTATTTCATCGAAGTGCTGCGCGAGATCGTTGCGGAGGCTAAGACGAATCCCGACGCGCTCTTTGCCGCGCCGGTCAACACGGTCGTCGGCCGCGTCGACGAAACCCGCGCCGCCCGCCAACCCGACTTGCGCTGGGTTCCGAACTAGGAAATAAGAGAGCCGCTTCATTGCTGAAGCGGCTCTCCCTCTGGTGAGGTGCCGGCCCGATACGAGACCAGCGTACCACACTGCCCGGTTGGGTGGAACCGGGGTGGAGATGGAGGGACTCGAACCCTCGATGCCAGGTGTATCAGGCCGGCATCTCACCATGACATCCCCACTCGAGATATATCCCGCGTGAGGACGCTGGTGGAAAGATCACTACTAGTGCGGCCTTCTCATAGCGTTACGCAGTCGCTCGAACAGTCCGGGCTTCTTAACCCGGGCGTGAAGAAATCCGCAGTATTCATCCCAATTGGCATCGCCGCAAGTGTTGGCCTTGAGATATTGCCGAAGTGTTTCCGGAACCGAAAACGGCGACTCCCCGATTTCTCCTGACGGGAGTTGAATCACGTAGGTATATCGCGTCGCTCGCGCCACTGTCGCCACGAGTGCGCCCCCTTTTCGGCGAGCATATCCGTAGAAGCTATCTTCAATTGATCCGCGATATTGTTCATCGCGCAAGAGGGGTCCGACAGCGCTGGATCCTTCAATAACAATGGATAGTCGCATTGGAAGGCCGACGCGCGTTTCAGGATTTTCAAACCTTGCATTGAGTTTCGCTCCGAAAGGACCGTCGTCGTCGCTTCCCTGCGCTACGAGCCAAGTCTCATCCATGATCGCCTTCTAGGCTGTAGCGAAGTGTTGGACCTTCTCTCCCGATAGTGCGTGGAACAACGTGCTGCGTTCCGCGGTGAGATTGGCGTCGCGGTTGCGGCGTTTGTGTGGCGGAATCGTAATTTCGAATGCTATCTGCGAGGGCGATCCGCCAAGCACGACGATGCGATCGGCAAGATAGAGCGCCTCCTCGATATCGTGCGTTACCAGAATCGCCGTTGCGCCGACAGTGGCGATGATTTCGGCGAGCGCCTCTTGCAGTTGCATGCGACGCAGCGCGTCGAGTGCGGCCAGCGGCTCGTCAAGGAGCAGCACGGATGGTTTGCGCACCAGTGTGCGGGCGAGCGCGGCGCGTTGCGCCATGCCGCCCGAAAGTGCCTTGGGAAGCGTCGCACGCGCGTCTTGCAAGCCCGTGAGCTCGAGCACCTCGTCGACGCGTTCGCGCTCGTCCGGCGTGCGCGCAGCGAAGCGCACATTCTTTTCAACGTTAAGCCACGGAAAGAGCCGTGGCTCTTGGAACACATAGCCGACGTCGCCTTCGACTACTATCGTGCCGAGCGGGTGCACGTCGAGCCCGGCGATCGCGCGCAGCAGCGTGCTTTTGCCGCAGCCGCTCGGGCCGAGCACGGCGACGATCTCGCCGCGCTCAACCGTAAGTGTCAGTCCTTCGAGCACGCGCAGCTCGCCGAAGCTGACCTGCAAGTCCTCGATGCGTATCGCGCTCATCGCAGCCCGTCCGTCCAGGCCGTCGTGCGCCTTTCGACCGCGAGCATACCCGACTCGCAGAGCTTGCCCGCAATTGCCAGCAACAGAATCGCAACCAGAATCTCGTCAGGACGCGAAATCTGCTGCCCCTCGGTGAGCAAGAAGCCGAGCCCGCGCGTCGAGGCGAGCAATTCGGCTGCGACGAGAAAGAGCCACGCTTGCGTCAGCCCGATGCGCGCGCCTACCAGGAGCGACGGGTACGCCGCCGGTAAGACGACGCGCGTCGCAACGCCAACGGGATGCAGCCCGAGGATGCGCGCAACCTCGACCAGCTTGCGATCGACGCCGTGGATCCCCGCGACGAGATTCACGTAGATCGGGAAGAACGCGCCGATGGCGATCAGCGTGATCTTCGCCGATTCGCCGATGCCGAGCCACAGCAACAAGAGCGGCACCCACGCGAGCGACGGCACCGCGCGAATCGCTTGCAGCGTCGGATCGATCGCGCGCTCGACCGTCCGATTCAAGCCGACGAACGTTCCGATCGCAACCGCAAACGCCAGCGCGATGGTAAATCCGGCGAAAACGCGCGCAGCGCTTGCGAGGATGTCTTGTTGCAGAAGTCCGCGCTGCCAAAGCGAACCGAGTTCTGCCAGAACGCGTGCCGGCGGTGCAAGCTGATCGGGTGCGAACCAGTGCGCGCGCCCCGCGACGATCCACAATGCGAGAATCGCCGCGGGCACGATCCATGCGAGAAGCGTTCTACGCATGGCTGAGCGCGACGCGCGCAGGCGCGGGATCGGCCAGCGAATCAAGTGCGCTCTGCACCGAGCCGACGTCGGCAACGAGTTGCTCGGAGCGAATCACCGGGATCGTGCCGCCAACGGCATCGAAAAACGCCTTACCCGGCACCGGATCGGGGAAGCGCGTACGGTCGTCGATCACCAGTTGTGCAACCTTGAGATCGACGTTCGATAGCGTCAGCGAGAATTTTGGCCGTCTCTTGAGGATGCGCCTTAGCGTAGGTGTGCCCGAGTTCGTAGGCACGCAACACCGTACGCACGACGTCGGGATGTGCGGCAAGAAAGTCTTCGCGCACGTTGAGCGCGCCGTAGGTGTTCCAGGCGATGTTCCGATAGAGCAGGCGCGAACCAGCATCGAGTTGCGATGCGGCCATATGCGGATCGAGCCCAGCCCACGCGTCGACCTGGCCGCGTTCAAGCGCGACGCGTCCGTCGGGGTGCTGCAGTTCGACGATCTGCACGTCGTTCGATGTCAATCCGACTGATGCAAGCGAACGGAGCAAGAAGAACCACGGATCGGTGCCGCGCGTCGCAGCGATGCGTTTGCCCTTCAGATCGCGCAGCGACGAGAGCTTGGAATCCTTGCCGACGACGATCGCGGTCCACTCCGGCTGCGAGTAGAGAAAGACGGTGTGCAGCGGTACGCCGTTCGCGCGCGCGAGCAGCGCCGCGCTGCCGGCGGTCGAGCCGAACTGCGTAGAGCCCGAAGCGAGAAATTGATTGGCTTTGTTCGAGCCGAGGGAGAGGACCCACGAGACGGTTGTGCCGTTTGCGGCGAGTGCGCGGTCGAGCCAGCCGTTTTGCTTGAGGATCAGACTGACCGGATTGTAGTACGCGTAGTCGACGGTGAGCGCGTCGAGTTTGTCGGCCGCGCGCACGCGTCCGGGGAAGGCGAACGCTGCGATCGTTGCGGTTGCGAGGCCGAGTGCCTCGCGTCGGGTTGGATTCATGGTCTGCCTCCTGGTGAGATGGGAAAGCAAGAAGCCCTCCGCCGGATCGGCGGAGGGCTTCGTTTATCGAAATCGTGTCGCTGCGCTATTTCGAGATGCGAGAAGCCAACCTACGCCGATGGGCGCCGGGGACGAGACACATCTGACACATAATGTGCAGGTTGGACATGGACCCGACGATAGCATGAAGGCGCGATATCGTGCAAGTGGGCCGGGTGCTGGCTGCGCTTCGGAGGCAGTACGGTCCCGTAGAGCTGCCTGAACCGCGCACGCCGTTCGCGTTGATCGTGTGGGAGAATAGCGCGTACCTGGTCGACGATGCGCGGCGTGGGCAGACGTTTGCGGACTTGCGCAAGAGCGATCGGCATCACGCCGGTCAAGCTCGTCGCCGCCGGACCGAAGAAGATCGAGGCTGCGATTCGCGACGGCGGGATGCAACCGCCGCATCGCGCGGCCAAGGTCTTTGCATCTGCGCAACTTGCACTCGATGTTAGCAAAGACGAATGGGGCGATCGCAAGGTGCTCAAGCGCTTCCCCGGCATCGCCGATCCCGGCGCCGACAAGATTTTGCTGCTTTGTGGATTCAGCGATGCGCCGGCCCTCGATTCGAACGGCCTGCGGGTGCTCGAGCGGCTGCACGTCGTTACTGCCGGGACAAGCGTACGCGGCAGCCTATCGTGCCGGCGTTGTAGCGCTCTACGACGCCGGGGTGCGCGGGCAAAGCGCGCTCGATGCGTTCGCGTTACTGCGCGCCCATGGGCGAGAACTTGTGCAAGCGAGCCACGCCGCTCTGCGCAGGGTGTTCGCTCCGACGCTCGTGTCCCTCCGCAAGCGAGAGAGGGTGAACAGGCGCTATCTGGCCCGTGAGATGAGAATAGCGAGAGAGCTCTCGAATTTTCGACAAACGCAACCGATTAGCTACGCATGGGACCTGCTCGCTCGCGGCATATTGCCGCCGGTGCGCTTGCTGTTCTGCTTAGCACAGCAGCGTTGCCCGCGTCGGCCGCTTCGACCCCGGTTACGACTTCGCATCTCGCAGAGTACGCGCGCGTACTTACGCAGTTCAATCCCAATCTTTCAACTTGGGAGAGCCGCGCGCTTGCTGATCGCGTTCGCATTGAATCGCTCTTTTACCAATTGGATCCGCGGTTGCTCGTTGCGCTTGTTGCGACGGAATCGTCGTGGCATCCATACGCGGTTTCACCCGTTGGCGCTCGCGGTCTCGGGCAGCTGATGCCGGGCACGGCCGCTGGACTCGGCGTCGACGCATTCTCGCCGCACGACAATTTAAATGGCACCGCGCGGTATTTGCGTGGCCTGCTAGATCGATATGCCGCATACCCGCAAACCGAGCGCTATCGACTCGCCCTCGCGGGATATAATGCGGGCCCTGCGGCGGTTGAGCGCTTTGGCGGTATTCCGCCATACAGCGAAACGCAAGCGTACGTCCGCAATGTGATGTCGCTCTACGATCGGCTTACGCTCAGCCTTTCGACGCGTATCGACGAGACAAACAACGTCGTGCCCGACGACGTCGCCGTCGCATCCGTGCCGCAATCGGCGCAGCATCGCAAGCGTGCGAGCACACACGCGATCGCGCGCACGCACAAGCAAGGCTCGACGACGATCGTAGCCGATCTCTCGAACGTCGCGCCCGACCCCCAGCCCGCGCCAACGCCAACATCGCGGCATCGTGGCGTGTTCTACTACGTTTTCCACCACGATCAGCCCGGACGGACCCGAGGTCGCCGCAGCGCCGAAGGTGACGGGAGTTGCGCGCGACCTTGGCTTGCGCGTGCGCGTCTACCGTTTACGGTGGACACCCGGTTCGCGTGGACCTCACGCCCGGCGCCTCGGCGGTCACGCTCGTGGCCCGCGACGGTCAGACGTTCATTGGAGCGGTGACGCTCCCAAGACACACGAACCACGCGCTGTTACGCGGAATTCCAGGGGCCGACATGACGCGCGTGGTCGACATCTATGCCTACGCCCAGGCTATGGCGCAGCGCACGCGGCGGTGACCGTCCTGCCCAAGAGCTGAGGCAAAAGAGGGTCGCCCTTGTGGCAGGCGCTTCTTGGGCCCGAAAGCTATAATGGGGGTAATCGGGGGGCACGCAAAAGCCCCCTTCCCTGTCTCCCGCAACGGGTCTATCGACATGCGAATCAAGTACGAAGTGTCGGCTGGCGGCTTAGTATTGCGGCCGCGCGAGTCCGGTTTCGATGCGCTGTTGATCGGGCGCGGCTCGCCGCGCATCTGGACGCTACCCAAGGGGCACGTCGAGGCGCGTGAATCAAACGAGCAAGCGGCGCTGCGCGAGGTTCGCGAGGAGACGGGATGCTGGGCAGAGATCCTGACCCGGCTCTCCGAGATTTCATACTGGTTCTACGTCGGCAAGGCCAAGCACAAAAAGAGCGTGACGTTTTTCCTGATGCGCTACCTTTCGGGCGACACCGCCAATCACGATCACGAGGTCGATGAGGCTCGTTGGTTCGAGGTGCGCACCGCGCGCAAGGCGCTGAAGTACGTGAACGAAAAGCGTCTGGTCGATATGGCGCTCGAATACGTGGCTGCCAACCCAGCCCTCTTTCCCGAAACCGCCGTCGCACTATTGGCTGAACCGCAGAGCTCTTGACCGACAGCGACGCCCTTCACGTTCGGCTCGACGTTTTCGACGGGCCGCTCGATCTGCTCCTGAGTCTCATCAAAGAACAGCAGCTCGACATCGCGACCGTTCCGCTGGCTTCGGTCGCCGAGCAGTATTTGGCGTACGTGCGCATGATGGAAGACCTCGACATGGAGGTCGCGGCCGAGTATCTGGTGATCGCCGCGACGCTGGTCTTTCTGAAGTCGAAGGCGCTGTTGCCGCCGATTCCGCAAGAGTTTCTCGATGAGACCGAAGAGACGCCGAGGAAGTCGAAGAGCGACTGCGCCGCCGGCTCATCGCGTACTCGCGCTATCGCGAACTGGGCGTCCAACTTCGCGCGCGGCAGGAAGAGGCTAGCGGCTTCTACTACCGCGATTCCGGCGATCCGACGAGCGAGCTCGTGCAGCACTATCGGATCGATCCCGAGAAGCTCAAGCGCGCGTTCATCCTTATGCTGCAACAGGCGCGGCCGGAGAAGCGCGAGGTCGTGCGGGAGCGCGTCTCGCTCCTCGCGCAGATGGACTACATCTCGCGCAAGATCAAGGAGCAGGGGCAGCTGTCCTTCTTCGGTCTCTGTCACGAACTCGGGATGACGCGCGAGGTGATCATCGTCACCTTCCTCGCGATCCTCGAACTCGTGCGGCGCCACCGCATCACCTTCGAGCAGCCGGATCTCGAAGACGACATCATGCTCCTTCCATTTTCTCAATCCATCGCACAAGGGTAACCGTGGACACGCAAGAGTTGACCGACGAATCGCAAGAACTTAGCGCCGAGGCGCTGGAACTGCGCGCTGCCGCAGAAGGGGTCCAAGCCCCGATCGAGGCGTTGCTGTTCGTTGCGAGCGAGGCGCTCGATGCCAAACGCATTGCAAAACTCACCGGCGAGGACGAGCGTGCCGTCGCGCTCGCGCTGCAGACGCTCGAGGAGCGCTATAGCAATGGCGGCGTCGTGTTGCGCGCAGGTCGCGGGCGGCTATCGCTTTGCGACTGCCTCAAACGTGCGCGACGTCGTCGAGGCCTATCTGCTGCCGCCCAAGACGACGCTCTCGACTCCGGCGCTTGAAGCGCTCGCGATCGTGGCGCACATGCAGCCGGTGACCAAGGGTGAAGTCGAAGCGATCCGCGGCGTCAACTCCGACAGCGTCACGAGCACGCTCTTGGATCGCGGACTCATCGCCGAAGCCGGTCGCAAGGATGTCGTCGGCCGCCCGATGACCTACAAGACGACGTCGCTCTTTCTCGAATCGTTTGGACTGCGCTCGCTGGACGATCTGCCGCAGCTTGAACTCGAGCCGGGGCAGCCGTTGGAGCTTAACTTGATTCTCCCGCCAGCCGCGCCGGAAGCCTCGGCAGAAGAGCTGCAACAGGAGTCCGAGTGACCTCGTTCGATCAACTCGTCACCGAATACGATGCGGGCCGTGTAGGATACGCGAACGACGTTTACAACAATCTGATCGCCTTTGGGTTGTTGCCGAAACATGCGATCGTGGACATCGGCTGCGGGACGGGGTTGGGGAGCGCGCCGCTGATCGAGAACAACTACAATGTTACCGGCGTCGATCCGTCCGAAGCGATGCTGGCAGTCGCTCGCGAGCGTTATCCGCAGGCAAAGTGGGTGCGGGGATCGGCCGAAAAGCTCCCGTTCGCGGCCGGTTCGTTCGACGTCGCGATCAGCGCGCAAGCATTTCACCATGCCGATCCGCTCAAGGCGATTGGCGAGATCAAGCGCGTGCTTCGTCCGAACGGCATTGTTGCGATCTGGTGGAAGAGCCTGATGAGCGACGACCCGGTCAAGCAGTTGCGCGATTCCATAGCACGCGACATGGGTATTGCACCGCTCACGGCCTCATGGCGCGGCGGCTTCAAAGAGTTTTATTCGGCAGGCTTCCGTGAGACCGGCGTTCGCGTGATTCCGTGGAGCACGATCGTGACGCTCAACAAGTTTCTGCGCTACGAACGTTCGCGCAAGATCGTACGCGACGCATTCGGCGCGCATGCAACCGAGTATTTCGACCGCCTGGAATCGCGGCTTCGCGAGACCTTCGGCGAAGGCGATCCGATTCTGCCGCTGTCGTACACGCATTTTCTTTACCTAGCTAAACTGTAGGCGATGCTTCTCGGGGTTCACGTCCGCGTCTCCGGCGGCTACGCGAAAGCGATCGACTACGCAAAATCACTCCACTGTAGCGCGATCCAAATCTTCTCGAGTAACGCGCGAAGCTATCGTGTCGCGAAGGTCGACCGGCCGGCACTCACGGCCTTTGCAGCGATGCGCCGCGAAGCCGGCATCGAGCGCAGCGCGATCCACACGGCATACCTGATCAACCTCGGCAGCGACGACCCCACGATTGTGACCAAATCGCTCGGCCTGTTGCGTGGCGACCTTGCAGTCGCCGCGGCCGGTTCGATCGACTACGTGAACACGCATCTTGGTTCGTACGGCACGCGCGATCGCGGCGAAGGCTTTGCGCAGATCTGCAGCGCGCTGGAGGCCGCGCTGGAAGATGTTGCGCCGGGCGTGATGCTCGTACTCGAGAATTCCGCCGGAGCCGGAAATCTCGCCGGCGGAACGCTCGAAGAACTAGGCCGTCTCATTCGCACGATCGATCATCCGCAACTTGGCGTTTGCCTCGATACCGCGCACGCGTGGGCCGCCGGCTACGAGATCAACTCGCAGAGCGGCGTCGATCGATTTTTTACCGAAGCCGACGAGCAGATTGGGCTCGATCGCATTCCGATGTTTCATTTCAACGATACGGAAGTGCCCCTCGGTGGCAGTCGCGACCGTCACTATCACATCGGCGAAGGGCTGATCGGCTTCGACGGGTTTCGCGCCCTGCTCGCACACGGCTCGGTGCGCCACAAGATGGCGATACTCGAGACGCCCGGAGAATTCGAAGACGACCTCAAGAACATGCAAACCGTCTTGGCCATCGAGAATGGCGTTCGTCGCGCACTTTGATATCGACGCGTTCTACGCCAGCGTCGCCGTCCGCGATGATCCTAGTCTGCGCGGAAAACCGGTTGCAATTGCAGGGCGCCACCGCCGCGCGGTCGTTCTAACCGCAACCTACGAAGCGCGCCCGTACGGCGTGCGCTCGGCGATTCCGCTCTACCGCGCGCTCGAACTGTGCCCGCAACTCGTGGTCGTTCCGCCCGACATGCAGCGCTACAAGGCGATCTCGCGCGAAGTCTTCGCGATCTTCGGTGCACGCGGATACGCGGTTGAAGGCCTCTCGCTCGATGAAGCGTTTGTTGCACTGAGCGATATGACGTTCGACGAAGCGTGTGACTGCGCGGCTGCGATCCGCGGCGAAGTGCACGCGCAGACAGGCCTGACCGTAAGTGCAGGCGTGGCAGCCGGCAAACTCGTGGCGAAGATCGCCTCGGATAGTTGCAAGCCCGACGGCTTGCTCGCAATTGCGCCGGGCGACGAGGCGGCATTTCTCGCGCCGCTGCCGGCCCGCAGCTTGTGGGGCGTCGGCCCGAAAACGGCCGCACGGCTCGAGACGTTCGGCATCACCACGATCGGACAGATTGCAGCACTCGACGATGCGCGAGCGCGCGCGCTCTTTGGAACGTGGGGCCCGCAAGTGCGCGATCTTGCGCGCGGCATCGACACACGCACGGTCGAGCCCGAGCGCGAGACGAAGTCGATCTCGTCCGAGACGACGTTTGAGTACGACGTGCGCGACGAGCGAAAACTCATCGAGGTGTTACGCGAAATGGCAAGTGAACTTGCCGAGAAGCTCGAGCGCGAGGATTGTAGCGCGTCAACCGTCGGCATCAAGATCAAACGCGCAGATTTTCGCGTCTTTGGCCGGCAGACGCACCTTGTCGAGCCGACGCGCGAAGCGCGATTGATCTATCGTGCCGCACTGCATTGCCTACAACGCGCGCATCTCGCCGGTACGCCGATCCGGTTACTCGGCCTGCGCGTCGCTTCGATCAGCTTCGGCGGCGCGAAGCAGATCAGTCTGTTCGAGAGTTCACGTCGCGACGCGTAGCGCCGCGAGCGCATTGCTCACATGACGCTGCGGCAAGAACTGCGAATTGAAGCTGTAGAGAATCTTGGCGTCGTGGTTGATCACGAAGGTTGCGCGTCCGGGCAGTATGCCGAGCGTGTTCGGAATCCCAAACGCCTTGCGCGCGCTGCCGTCCGGATCGCTCATGAGGCGGAACGGAAGATTGTACTTCTGACGAAAGCGTGCGTGCGAGCGTCCATCGTCCGAACTCACGCCGATCACGTCGGCGCCGGCCGCGACAAACGCTTCGTATTCATCGCGAAAACGGCACGCCTCGGTCGAGCACCCGGGCGTGTCGTCTTTCGGATAGAAGTAGAGCACGATCGGCCGATCGATCAGCGATGCAAGCGCAACCTTCGCTCCGGTGTTATCGACAAGCGTAACGTCAGGAATACGCGCGCCTCGTGATAGCATGTGTTCTCCCGGAATTTAAATGTGATCGGTGCTCCAGACGCCGTCCAGCTTCGCTTCGGCGGCGAGCTTCACCCATCGTTTCGCCGCGGGGGTGAGAGCAGCCACCATAAATACCGCTTTGCTCCGTTTGCGTACCGATGCGCGCGGAAGCACGTCACGCGTTGCTTCGACTGGTAGCCAGCCGGTGACGCGTTGTAAATCTCCGGCGGCGCTTCGCAGCAGGGCCGGAACGAGCGTTGCTGCTTCTGCGTCGGCAAAACCGAACTCGTCGAGGATATACGCGTCGTGCTGCGGCGCGCGGGCGCCGAGGACGTATGCGGCAATCGCGCGACCACGGCGCACGACGAGGTTGGTTTCGACGCTGTCGGGATGTTCGGAGCCCTGGCGCATGCGCAGACGCAGCCACTCCCAAACCAGTGGCGTACGCAAAAACGCCCAATTGCGATGCCGTTCGCCTAAATCGAAACAGCGTGCGACACCGACCCAGTCACGTTCGTCGAGTCGCGCAACTTCCACACGCGTGGTAGGCAGGCTATCCGCGCGCAGACTCATCGAGCGCGAGGGCAGTGCCACGAAGCCGAGTGGTGCATAGAACTCTGGCCGGATGTCCGAGAAGAGAAATGCGATATCGATGCCTTCGGCGAGGGACCGATCGAGCTCCATGGCGAGCATGGCGCTCGCATAGCCGCGCCCGCGAAATTCGGGCGGCGTAAAGACCGCACCAATGCCGGTCGCCCGCAGCCGTTGCGATCCTACGCGTAGCGTGCGCTCGTAGCGCTTGAACGACGCGAGCAATTGCTTTTCATCATAGAAGCCGACGGTGCGGTAGTGCCGCCTGCCGTAGCCGCAGCGCGCGATCTCGCCGATGTGCTCGACGTAGCGTGTCCGCGGACGCCCGCCCGCCCACAGTTCGGCGGTGAGCGGCAGCACTTCCGCCGCGTAGGTCTCGAAATCGATGTTGCGCAGATTCATTTGCGGCGCAGCTCTTCGAGAAACTCAGGCGCGGTGATGCCGCGCGTCGGTGATCCGCACGCGGTGACCAGTACCGATGCGCGTGCGCGTGAGAGCACGTACTCGAATGCGCTGCGCTCTTGTGCGTTGTACGCTTCGCGAGCTTTCGTGCGATAGAGATAGTAGCTGAACTTTGCGGTTCGCGAGGCGTTGACCGAACCCGCGTTCTCGCGTGGAATCATTCCGAGCGTCGGGCTCCATAAAAATGCATCGGGTACGTACCAGCGCGGAAACGAACCGGCGCGTGCGTCGGGGATGGCCACGAATGCAAACGAACGGCCGCGCGCGGCGTCGAGGCTGAGCAATTGCACGAACGCGGGATCGAGTGCAACGTCGCAGGATTCGCAATCGCTCTCGGCGCGTTCCGCGATGTCGGTCAAGAGATCGCCGAGCGTCGCCCCGGGTTGCAGACGCCGCAACTCGAGCAAACGGTCGAACACCTGACGCAGGATGTGCTGCTGTGCGCGCGCGCGTGCCGAATTCGGCGCACCGTCACGTGCAAGCCCTTCCGACCACACTCTGCGCACGAATTCGTCCAGCGGAAGCGCGGTCATTGCGCGCACCCAACCTTCGCGGAGCGCTCGGAATTGGCGGATGCGCGCGCGTGCTCCCTCGTTTAGCGAAACGTCGGTCTCGCCGCGTAACACGTTCCAGCCAAGACGTACGTCGCGCTTGGGGTTCCACCGGCTCGTTCGTTCGGTAGGCGCCTGTTCGGGATCGGGTGTAAAGAGTGCGGTCTGTGGATCGGGTGGATCGGCGCACAACACGGCGACCGATGCATCCGAAAGTGCGAGCGCCTTGCTCGAGAGCGTGCGCAGCAACCACTCGTGGCGAAATGGATCCCACACGTTCCAAAGGAGTGCGAGCGCGTCAAGTGCGTGACGCTCGGCAAAAACGTTCACGTCGCCGGCGATTGCAGCCGGGATGTCGCAATCGAGCAACGCGTCGAGATAGACCTGCACGTCGGCGCAGCTGCGAAACAGCACGGCGATCTCTCCCGGCGGCACGCCGCGTTCGAGCGCATCGTGCACGTGCTGCGCAACATACGCGGCCTCTTCTCCGAGGGTTTTCGCGCGATGCAACATGACTACCGGCGCCGCGACAGTCGGCGTCAACTCGATTGTCTGCGAAGCGCCGGCCAGAGCAATCTCGGGACGCGCACCCTTGAAACGGCTTGTAGCTGCTCGCGCGTCCCCTGCGAAACTCACGCCACCTAGCGGCGTCCCATAGATCGCGTCAAGCACGGCGCGCTGCATCGGTGTCGCTTCTTGCATTTCGTCAATGAAGGCGTGGGCGTATCGTTCCCGGACCGCCCTTGCGAGTTCGGGGCGCTCGCGCAGGCGATCGACGGCCCTGGCAATCGCGTCGCTCTCTATGAGCGTGTCGCTCGCATTCACGTAAGCAACATATCGCTCGTAGAGCTTGTGAACGATCTTCGCAAGGTCGACCTCGCGACGGTACTGGCGCTGGAGCTCTTCTGGCGATACGGCGAGGGAGTCGCGATATGCGTCTTTTGTTGCCGCGATCAATTCGGCGTGTGCAAAGTTGGGGGGCTTGGCATAGAAGTCGGTTGCGCCGGCGAGCGAGCGTTCGAGAAAGGTGTGCGGATCGATGCCACCGTCGCGCAGCTTACGAACCAGACGATATGCGGCGTCGAGAAACCATTGCGGTCCGCGCAGCGCAGCAACTTCGGGATCGATCGCGCCGGTCCGCAGTTCAGGCCAGGTCAGATCAAAGAGCGACGATGCACCGGCCGCGAACGCACGGTGCGCCTCGATGGCATCGGCAATTTGCACTGGTGTTCCGGCGGCTTCGAGCACGATACTCGCGAGACCGACCAGTTCGCACGGGTGCTTCGCAAAGAAGTAGGCAGAGCCGTGCTCCTCGTGGTAGCGCGCCGCGCGTGCGCCCAACGTCGTCGTCTTGCCGGTACGGCTTGCGCCGGCGATCTCGAGCGAGGCTTCAAACGGCGCGTCGATTGCCGCGCGTTGTTCAGCAGTAAATTCGACGGTCATCATCGTCCGAAACGCTCTCGTTCGTCGTGCGGGCGATCGGCGCACGCGTCACGATAGGCACAATACGTGCAGGCATCCGGATCGGTCGTAACCGGAAAGCGCTCGAGTGAGCCGGAGCTCAACTCGCGACAGATGTCGATCATGCGTGCGCGCGCCCGCTCGAGGTCTGCAACGGCGATCGTCCCGGACGCAGCGCCGTTGCGCTTACCGACAGGCGTAGCGACCGCTACGACTTCGAGCGAGATCGGCACGACGTCGAGCAACGCATCTTTAAGTGGAATGAGCGCGAGCCGGGAAACGCGGTCGCCGGCCGCCGTGCGCGCCCAATAATAGAACGGCAGTTGAAAGTCTTGGAAGCGGCGCACTTCCTCGCGGTATTCCGACGCGCTCGTCGCGATGGAACCCGTCTTATAGTCGAAGATGCTGACGGTGCCGGTGCTATCGTCGCGATCCAAGCGATCGATGAATCCGACGAAATCGAAGCCATCGAGTTCGAGGTTGATCGGAATCTCGCGACCGATGACGGTGAACGGGCCGCGGGCCGCTTCGGCGAGGAGCCAATCGACATAGCGCTCCGCCGTCCGTAGTGCGCGCCGCCGTTGGAGTTCGAATTCGACGGCGGTGTCGAATTGATTGCGGAATCGCTCGAAAGCCCAATTGACGTAGCTTGCGATTCGCACGCGCATCTGCGCCTCGTCGCGTTCGTTCGGCTGCGGGAATTCGCCGTGAAAGTCTTCGAGCGCTGCGTGCACTGCGGTTCCATAGACCGATGCCGACGACGGCTGGTCTTCAACGGCCGCGCACACGTAACGGTAGTACCACTTGCGCGCACATTGCGCATAGGCGTTGAGGGCTGAGGCGGAAAAGTGCTTTTGGCGCGCGCGGACGCCCGCGCTCGCATCCGGCGATTGTGCCGAGGTGAGATCGAAAGCTGAGCCATCATCGAAAACGTCGCGATCCACACACGGCTCGAGCGCAAAGAGCCGGTAGAGGTCGGTATCGCGATCGATTGCATTGATGCGTTCGCTGAAGTGTAGTAAAGCATCGCGTTCTGCGGTTGGTACCGCTAAGAGCCCGCGAGCAATCGCGTCTAGGAGCGGTGGTAGGCGCGTCGCAGCGGTCGCATAGGCTGCGGCAGTATCATGCGGCACGCCCGAGCACGGTGAGCGCAGCGCCCGGATCAGGGGCGCTTCGTCTCCGGTAGCAAACCAGGCGTGTAGGTCGGCAACAAAAGTAGCGGCTAGCGAGGCGTTCACGTTTGAGCGACCTGCAGCATGAGGATGCGTGGCACCGTCATGGGCACCACGGGTGCAATTGGCGAGACGCTAGGAGGGAGCATAGCCGTAGCTCTGTGACCGACGAAGCAACGAAGCCAGTGCGCCCGTGCTGCCCGTGACCCTCCGGGCGCAAGTTTTCGGGCGAGCGACCTCGTCGCTCTTCGCTCGTAAAGCTCTGCTTTTGTCGCTCATCGCTCCTTGTGGCTCATCCCGAAAAACTTGCAGCGGTACAACGCATCCTCATGTTGCAGGCCGCTGACTAGCAGTTAAAGGTCGCACCAGGCGCCCCTGCATCCGGCGTATAAGGGAGAATCATGCGGCGCATTATCATCGGGATTAGCGGCGCGAGCGGTAGCGCGTACGGTTATATGGCGTTGCAGGCTTTGCGCGCGATCGGCGGCGTCGAGACGCACGTCGTTATCTCCGATGCTGCGCGTCGCACGATCGAACTCGAGATGGAAATGTCCGCCGAGGACTTTGAGTCGCTGGCCGATGTCGTCCATCGCGGCGACGACCTCGCCGCGGCGATTTCGAGCGGATCGTTTGTCACCGATGGGATGTTGATCATCCCGTGCTCGATAAAGAGCGCGAGCGCGATCGCCTACTCGATGAACGACAATCTACTCGTCCGCGCCGCCGACGTCTGTTTAAAAGAAAAGCGCAAACTGGTGCTGGTCGTGCGCGAATCGCCTTTGCATCTAGGACACCTGCGCACGCTTGCCCAGCTCGCCGAGATCGGTGCGGTGATCTTGCCACCGATCCCCGCGATGTATTCGGCTCCCCAAACCGTCGATGACATCATCGCGCATACAGTGGGCAAGGCGCTCGACCAATTCGGCATCCCGCACGAGTTGTTTAAGCGCTGGAGGACACCAGAGACTCCGCCAGCGCAACATCGCTGACGCGATCGACGTTGACGCCGGTCTCGGGATAGGGTGAAACGACGGCGCGCACGGGCGCGCCGAGCAGTTGTGACGCTCGCCGTTCGGCGCTTGTAATCGAAAGGCGCCCAAGCGCAAAGCGCGCGAGCACGTCCCAGCCGAAGAGTGATGCCAAGTGCAGCGGATTCTTGCGCGCCGCGCCGAGCCTTTCGATAAAGCCTTCGAGCGCAGGAAGTACACGCGGCTTAATCGCGATTAATCCGCCCCCGCAGTAGGTCGCGTCACGAAGACGCGCCCACGTGTGCGGAACGTCTGGATAAATCGCTTCGTGCACCGTGCGTTCCACGCAGCCGTACCCGACATCCGCGTTGAGCTCTTGCGCGTGTTCGATAAAGTCATCGATCGAGGCCGGCGTAAGGATCGGAAGATCCGAGGTGCTCACAAGCACGATATCGTCGGGCGGGAGCCCATCGAGTCCGTTGCGCAAGCTGATGCGAATCTTGGCGCCATCCGGGCGGCGTTCGTCGGCGAGCGCGAGTGCCGGATCGTTATGCGCGGTTGCGGGTGCAACGACGATGATGCGGTCGATCATTGAACTCGCACGCAGTGCGCGAAGCGTGCGTTCCACGAGCGTGACGCCGGCAATGTGCACGAATGCTTTGTTGATTACGCCCGGTTCGAGGGCGGCCACCTCGTCGGCCGCCCCGCCTGCGAGCACAACCGCGGTCGTCATCGCCACGAGTGCCCGTGTGCGAAGGCCGTTGGAAAGCGCAGATAGCCCGTATCCAGCTCCAAGCGCGCTTCGATTGCGGCGATCGTTTGCGCATCGCGAGCGAGTGTAAAGACCGCCGAGCCTGACCCCGAGAGCAAGGCGTTTTGCGCGCCGGCGGCGCGCAACGCATCGATCGCGCGCGCAACTTCCGGTGTCGACGTTGCGATCACGTCGTGAAAATCGTTCATCAGCGCGCCTTCTACGCCGTCGAAGTCGCCGGCTTGCAACGCAGTGAGCGCGGCAAGCGAAATCGACGCGTTTCGCGGACGTGACGGACGCGCGACCGCGTCGAGTTCCGCAAATGCTGCCGCAGTCGATACGGAAACGGGCGGCTTGACGATGAGTACGTGCCACGGCGGAAGTACCCCGACAGCCGTCACGCGCTCACCGGTACCTTCAACCAGCGCTCCGGTATCGGCGAGAAAAAACGGCACGTCGGAGCCGAGCGATCGCGCGATCTGCAGCCAGTCGGCGCTGTATGTGCCCCCGAGTGCGCCTTTCATCGCAGCGCGTAACACGGCTGCCGCGTCGCTCGATCCGCCACCTAACCCTGCCTGCATCGGGATTATCTTGCGCAGTGTCAACTTCACGGCCGGAAGCGGATCGAGCGCGCGAGCCGCTCGCACCGCAAGATTTTCCTCGCCCTCTAATGACGGATCGCTGCATGCAAAAGCAAAAGCTGACGATGGTTCGATGTGCAGCTCATCGGCAAGCTCGAGCGGCACCATGACGCTGCGCAGCGCATGGTAGCCATCCGGCCGGCGATCCAGCACCTCCAAGGTCAGGTTAATTTTTGCCGGGCAGGCAATTATCACCGCATCAGTTTCCGGCGAAAGGTGCGCTCCGGTCAAGGGCGTAGCTCCTTTTCAGTATGGGCCCGATCTATGACGCGCAGCGAAATGAGTTTTGCGCGTACGTCGTCCCCGAATCACAAACACCCTACGGCCTGCTGCTCGGGAACTATAAATCCTATGCACAATCCACTGCAAAGGGCGGGGTGCGCGGCCTCTGGGATGCCGACACCGACAAGATCATCTTCGGCACGCATTCCATTGCCTACCGTGTCATCGAGAGCGGCAACACGCTCTTTCCACACCAGATCACGCGCGAGCTGACCTTTCTTCCCTACGCGCAGATCGCCGAATTTACCCTCGAACATCGCGTGCACGTCACGGAAGCATTCTTCGTGCCCTTTGGCGAGACGTTCGATCGCACCGTGTCGTTTGTGGTGGACGTCACGCTCTACAACCCCGGCACGACCCAAATCGAAGTGGCGGTATTTCCATGGGCAATGCTCGTCGGTCAGCGTTTCTACGGCGAGCCTGAGAACGAGGTGACCGCGTGGTCGCGTGACCGTTTCATCTGTTCCAAGAGTAACGACAGTGGCGCCGAGCGCTGGTGGGGCGGTTCCCGCGAGCCGCGCGCGGTCGAGCTGTCCCTGCGCGAGCAAGTGCTAACCGAGAATATGCGCCGCGGATCGCTGTTGCCCGAAGGTCTTCCCGGCTTTGGACACAGTGCGTCAGAGAGCTCGACGATGGTTGGTCGGCGCATCTACGGCGCGTTCGAGTATCGCATTAAAATTGCTCCGGGCGCGCGCGAGTCGCTGCGGCTTGCCGTCGTCTTCCACAAAGATGGAACCGAGCAAAGTTTGCCTCGCCTCGAGAAATTGCTCAAGGATGAGCGCGCGCTGCACGACACGCAACGCTTCTACGCACGCCGCCTCGCGGACGCGCGATTCATGACGCCCTCGCCCGTAATCAGTCGAGGCGTGGCGTGGGCAAAAGCCAACATGATTCGCATCGTCAAGGATTATCCGCAGGGTTGGGGCTCGACCAATTCGCCGCCGTCGGATATCCTTGTCTCGCGCGACACGTCGTGGTTTGTGCACGGCTTCGACTATCTCTGGCCCGAGTTTAGCCGCGATGCGCTCGAAGTGTTCAATCGCTCCGTCGAGGAGTCGGGTTTGATGATTGAATACGTGCGCGGCGTCAATGGCTACAAGACCGCCTACGATCTGAACATCAACGACGATACGCCGCTCCACCTGATCGCAATGCTGCACCACTACAATGCCACACTCGACGAGACGTGGGTGCGCGATCGCTTACCGCTCATCACCAAACTCGCCGATTACATGCTGACGCAGCGCGACGATCAGGGCCTGATCTTCTGCAAGGCCAAGGGCGTAGATATGTACGGCATCTCGTCGTGGCGCAACATCATCCCGTACTATACGCTCGATGGCGCGGTGACCGAGATCAATGCCGAGGGCGTCTTTGCGTTTGAAGCGGCTGCCATGCTTTGCGCGGTGGCGGGCGACTGGGCGAACTGGGAAAAGTATGCCAACGAATCGCAGGCGCTACGCGAAGCGATGATGGACTATCTCTTCAACGACGACACGGGCGCGTTCGTGTTGAATTACGATCAAGATCGCAACTATCAGGATAACTTCACCTCCGATGAGATCTTCCCGGTGCTCTTCCGCGTTGCTGGAATCGAGCAGCGGCGTTCGATCCTGCGCCGCTTGCTGGAGGCAGATTTTGTAACGCCGGTTGGACTGCGCACGATCTCGACGGCGGATGCCTGGTACTTCCCCTCGTACGGATTTGGCCTGCTCGGCGGGATCTGGCCCGACCTCACACTTTGGTTTGCGGTCGCCCTTGCGCGCGACGGCTTCGTCGACGAAAGCGTGCATTTCTTAGACTCCGTCTACGCCGCGATGGAAGTCGGCAGTGCGCGCAACACCGTGCCGGGCGAATTCGGTGAATGGTTCGATGGCGGATCGCTCGCTAATCGAGGTATGTACCTCTCGCCGTGGACCGGCGCGAAATATCTATGGGCGGTTGCAGAAACGGTGGGTGGCCTCGACGGCTATCGCACCAGCGGCCGCCCGCACCTCGTACCGCTGCGCCCCAAGGGTTGGCAATGGGTCGCCGCCGCGCGTGTGCACTGGGGCGGGAAACGTTGCAGCTACGTTATCGATCTCGTGCACGACCGTATCTACGGCGACATGCCCGAACTCTCAGCAGAAGAACCGTTCACCTGCATCTACGCGGGCCGTGACGTAAGCGACGAGTTAACGATCTCGCCGGTCGAAGTTGGTGCTGTGGGTTTTGAAGACGAGCACCATGCCGTGCGCATCTTCGTATGCAACATGCTCGATGCGGCGCGTCCGGTAATGGTCGAGTTTCGCGGGCACACTACACGCGTGAATATGGAGGCGGGTGAGATGCGCGAGGTCCAGCTCGTCGGCCACCCAACCGAACGGCGAGCGCGCGCGGCCAAACTCGACGTCGTGCCGGCGTAAGTCGCAGGCCGCTAGATGCTCAATCGATCGAATCGCTTTGCGACTACGCTCCTCGCCGCAGGAGTCGCGGTGTTACTGCTCGCGATCTTGCTCGGCGAACACATGGGCGATCGCGTGATGATCGAGGCCGCCGAAAACGGGAGCTTGAGCACGACGCCGATCGTGACGCCCGTGCCCGAGGCAACCACCGGGCCCTTCGGTCCCGATTGGAAGAATTCGCAGGCCCTCGCTGCCGCACCCGATCCGCATTTCCCCGATCCCCGCGTGCCGCCCAAGCCCTTGCCGACGCCCTCACAGGCGCCGTCTCCAACGCCGACGCCGACGTGGACCCCGAACCCCAACGTGCCGATCTGGGACCAGACGAAGCTGCCAAGCCCGACCCCAAGCGCGACCACGTTCGAAGAAGACTCAAGCAAATCAGGCTCACCTTCTCCGAGCCCAGCCTCCTCGCCCCAGACATATCACTAATGTCTCCATTGGTTTGGCCTGTTACGATAGAGACATGGATCAGGCAACTGGGACCGTAACGGTCAAGCGCGGGCTCGCGCAGATGCTCAAGGGCGGCGTCATTATGGACGTCGTGACTCCCGAACAAGCCATCGTGGCACAGGAGGCCGGGGCCGTCGCCGTCATGGCGCTCGAGCGCATCCCCTCCGACATTCGCGCCGACGGCGGCGTCGCGCGGATGAGTTCGATCGAGTTGATTGCGGGCATCATGGACGCCGTGACGATACCGGTAATGGCCAAGGTGCGCATCGGCCACTTCGCCGAGGCGCAAGTACTGCAATCGATCGGCATCGATTACATCGATGAGTCCGAGGTGCTCACGCCGGCCGATGACCTCTACCACGTCGATAAGCACGCCTTCACCACGCCATTTGTGTGCGGCGCTCGCGACTGGGTGAAGCGCTACGTCGCATCACCGAAGGCGCGGCGATGATTCGCAGCAAGGGCGAAGCCGGCAGCGGCAACATCGTCGAGGCCGTCCGGCACATTCGCGCGATCAAAGATATGATCGCACAGTTGAGCGTCGCCCCGCAAGGAAGAACTCGTGGCGCGAGCGCGCGACATTGGAGCGAGCTACGAGCTCGTCAAAGAAGTGGCGCAGGCGGGTAAGTTGCCGGTCGTGCTGTTCTGCGCGGGCGGCGTCTCGACCCCGGCGGATGCCGCGTTGATGATGCAGCTCGGTGCCGAAGGTATCTTCGTCGGCAGCGGCATTTTTAAATCGAAGGATCCAAAGAAATTCGCACGCGCGATCGTCGATGCGACGACACACTACAACGATCCGAAGGTCGTCGCCGAGGCCTCGCGTTCGCTCGGTACCTCTGACGCGATGCCGGGAATCGACGTGCGCAAACTCGATCAATCGGAGCTGCTCTCTACGCGTGGAAACTAAAGCCACGGTCGGCGTTCTCGCGCTGCAAGGCGACGTGGTCGAACATCTCTCCGCGCTCGGGCGCGCGGGCGCGGCCGCGATCCCCGTAAAGAACGCCGGCGACCTTGAGCGCATCGATGGTCTCGTGATCCCGGGCGGGGAGTCGACGACCGTAATGAAACTGCTCGACCGCTTTGGTCTTGCGACGCCGATCGTTGAGCGCGTGCGCAGCGGCATGCCGCTCTGGGGTACGTGCATGGGAATGATCGTTACCGCGCACGACGTTGCGGATCTCGAGCAACCGACGCTGGATCTCATCGACATCACGGTGCGACGCAATGCGTTCGGCCGTCAAAACGACTCGGCCGAAATCGCGTTGCCAATTCCGGCGCTTGGAGCGCAGGCGTTTCCCGCGATTTTTATTCGCGCCCCGTGGATCGAACGCGTGGGTCCGCGTGTGGAACTGCTTGCGTCGCGCGACGGCCATGGGGTAATGGTCCGCGAGGGCAACGTGCTGGGTACCTCGTTTCACCCGGAATTGACCCACGATCCGCGGGTCCACGCGTACTTTCTAACTATGGTCGAGCGCGCGCGCACGCGCCAAAATCCGGTAGGGAAGGCCTCGTCCGCCGCGTAACTCTTAGTACCAATGAACTCGCAGGCGGCACCCGACGCACAGACGTCGGGATTTCAGGGACAGATCCCACCGCTCGAGCCGTTGCTGACCGAAGTGATCGCAACGCTCGCGCTGGCGGCGCACGCCTATCTCGCAGATAACGACGGAAGGGAACCCGACTTTAGAGCGGCCGATGCTGCGATCGACGTTGCGACCGTGGCATTCGAACGCGTCAAAGAAAGGTTGCGGCCCGATGAAAGGTTAGCAATCACTCAGATGCTGACCGAAACGCGACTCACATTTGTTAGAAAGCGAGGCATGTAAGTGCCTCGCTTTCACGCATTGAAGGGGTCGGCGTGAGCGACGTTCTCGTCTTGAATTTCACGTACGAAGCACTCAACATCACGAGCTTTCAGCGTGCGGTCAAGTTGATCTTCGCCGGTAAGGCCGAAATCGTCCACAATCTCGACCGCGTGCTTGCATCGACGCGCTACGAAATGCGTATGCCCTCGATCATCCGAATGCTGTACTACATCCGCCGGCCGATGCAAAAGGTCGCGCTGACCAAGAAGAACGTGTTGATTCGTGACGATCATGCCTGTCAGTACTGCGGAACGCGTGGCGAGAAGCTCATGACGGTCGATCACGTCGTGCCGCGCAGCCGCGGCGGTCCTTCGACGTGGGAGAATTTGGTCTGCGCTTGCATGCGCTGCAACAATCGCAAGAACAACCGCACGCCCGACGAGGCGAACATGACGCTCAAACGCAAGCCGCGTCAGCCCAAGTACATTCCGTGGATTCAGATCAAGCGCAACACGCTGCCGGGCGAGTGGGGCAAATTCTTGTTCCTGTATAACGTCTCAATCGACGAGCGGGTAGAATAAAAGCTCTGAGTTTTGTCCGGCTCTTCGTCAGCTCACCCCTCATTTACCATATAGTAAACTTCGGGGATTCGCTTCCTCGATCCGAACAAAATCAAAGCTTTTCTGGTTTTCTTCTCAGCAGCTGTCCGGCTCCCACGCTGGGGCTCCAACGACTCGGAAGGCGCGCTCTTCTTGATGGCGTTCGTCGGCCGGGACCTTGGCTTGCTGCTACTACCCACGGTTTTTGCGATCGCAGCCTGGGCTCTTCGCGGAAGCGGGATAACTTTTCCGCCGTTCTTGCTGCTGATGCTGGTCGCGCTTGCTCCGGCGGCATACTTGCTGTGCGCGAACATGCAATTGTCGCTCCTTTTATCGCCGCTTACGGGTTGTATCGTCTAGCTACGCGCGCGACGCCCGAATAAAAGTCCGGTACCCATAACCACGATTCCCACGATTGCAAAGCCAAAGACAAAGTAGTCGAGGTCGTGCAGCGTGTGCACTATCGTGCGCATGCCGAGCACGATCGGGCCGATGAAGAAGAGCACGTTGCCAAAAGCAAAGATCGGATTCGGACGCGACGCGGTCATCCTGAAATTCATGAGGATGCCGATCGCTCCGAGCAAAAGAAAAGCGCTTCCGAGCGCGATCATTTTCGTCACTGGGCGTTCGCCTCCAGCGGCGCAAGCTCGTCGAGGTCTCGCCCATTGGTTTTTGGTCCGAAGATGCCGATATCGAGCGCAACGACGATCATCGCCGTGCAGATCAACGCGAAGACACCCAGCGTCCCGTTCGCGCGCAGCACCGCTGCGATCATGAATGGCACGAAGATCGAACTAAACCGGCTCCATGAATAGACGAAGCCCACGGCTTGACCGCGGATGCGCGTCGGGAACAGCTCCGCTTGATACGTGTGGTAGGTGGCGGAGAACCACGCATTGGCGAGCGCGACGATCGTGCCGAAGAGAACGAGCGGAATCGGCGTGCGCGCAAGCGCGAAGCAAAGCCCTCCCCCGCCGACGACAAGCGCGAGTACGACGATTTGCCATTTGCGCTGGAAGCGTTCGGCATAGATCATCGCGAGCAACGGCCCGAGCGGATTGATGATCGCAATGAAAAACGAGTACTGCAGCGAGTGGGTGAACTCGACTCCTTGGGTGGCAAGAAAGATCGGCACCCATGAATTGAAGCCATAGAAGCCGATCGACTGCAACAGATTGAAGACGATCATCATCAGCGTGCGCGAGCGATAGGTCGAATCGAAGAGCGTCCGGATGACAAAGCCTGGTCCGGTGTGCACGATCTTTTCGTGCGCCTTTTGCCAGCGGGAAGAATCGGGAAGTCCCGGCAGCACGAACCAGATGACGACGCCGCCGAGCGAGCCGATCAGCGCGACGTAACGCCAGCCGTCCAAGCCCCAGATCTGATGCGGAACGAGCAGATAGGCGAGAAGTGCGACGACCGGGATCGACGTGTAGCCGATCACTTGCGTGAAGGCAACCCACTTGCCCCGTTCTTCTTTCGGGACGATCTCGGACACATAGGCGTCGCTGGTGACGAGCTGCACGCCGATACCTAGACCGGCGAGAAAGCGCCAGAGATCGATCAACGGACCCGACGGCATAAACGCCATCACGAGCGTGCAGAACGAATACCACACGAGCGAAGACGCAAAGGCCGTTTTGCGACCGAAGCGATCGGAGATACCGCTGAAAATGATCGTGCCGAAGAACATGCCGGCAAAGCCGCACGCGACGAAGCTCGCGAAACCGGTTATTGCGAACGGCGAGGACGACGTGGCGGTGAAGATTCCGGCTCTGATGAGACCGAGCGAGATGTAGGCGGTCATGAAGAGGTCGTAGAGCTCGAACCAAGCCCCGACCGAAATGCGCGCTACCGCGCCGCGAATGTTGGTCGCCATTATGACGGCACCCGAAGCGGTAACGCGTCGCAGAACGCGCGGCGCCATGCCGCTTCGACCCTTTCTATCGTCGGTTTCTCGACGACGGCAGCGACGCAACCATCGGGTCGCACGATTAGGACAACAGGTGGCTTAACGTGCCAACGCTTGGGCGGGGTCTCGATGAACAAGTGCGGCAATGCAAGGGATAGATCGCCGACGACGATGACGACCGCTTCACCGGCGCGCTTGCGTGCTCAGACGCGATCCGTCCGGCAGGCGCAAATCGTCGAGCCGGCGACCGGCGAGCGGGTGACGGTTGTCGACGATCGGCGAGTTTGCGTACCGGCCGTTCAGCATCCCGATCCCGCGACAGAGTTTGCGCTGCATCCCGCGCACGCGAATCGCGCGCGCCAAACGTACGAATGGCAAATTGCCGCGCACGCATCGGAAAGGTAATGCCAACGCGTGTGAGTCGATCGGTGACGCGTTCGACCGTATCGGTGATGATCTCGCGCCGTTCGCGGTCGTAACTGTCGATGAGTGCCGGCGCGCAATGTTCCGCGCGTGTCGCTAGGGCAAGCTTCCAGGCAAGGTTTGCGGCGTCTTGGATCCCTGCGTTCATTCCCTGACCTCCGGCCGGACTGTTGAGATGCGCGGCGTCTCCCGCGAGCATCACACGACCAACGGCGAAGCGCTGCGCATGGCGGCGATGGATCTTGAAGATACTGCTCCACTGCGTTTCGAAAGGTGCGTCGCCGAAGATGTCGCGCACGCGCTGCTGGTGCGCAAGCGGCGCAAGAACGTCTTCGTCCGAAAGATCTTTGGGTACTGAAGCCATTACTCGCCAGGACCGCTCACTGAAACGAATTGCGCCGCGTAAGCCGGGTAGATCGAAACGGACACGCGCCGTGACATCGGCCGAAATCTCCGCGTCGACGATCTCGTCACTTAAGACGACGCGTGCGTCATAGGTCATGCCTTGCAGCGTAAGACCGAGCGCCTGACGCACGACGCCGTGCGCGCCGTCGCAACCGGCCACGAATCGTCCGCGCAGGCTTCCGGCGACTGCCGGCGTTCTCGTAACGAACCTCGACGCTGTTTGCATCTTGCGTTAGGCCCGTCACGGTCACGCCGGTGCGAAGATCGCACAGCGGCTGTGCGCGCACCAGCTCGCGCAGGATGCGTTCGGTGTGGCTCTGCGGCAACATGCAGTGAGCCCGGATCGTCGAAAACATCGTCGATCGCGCCGAAGTCGATGGTTACGAAAGTCGCCTGCGTACGTGCGTTGGTGCCGCGCAGCACGCGCACGAAGCGCGCCGCCTCTCGCAGCGCTCGATACGCTCCCCAGTCGCGGAGGATCTCCTGCGTCCGCGGCCAGATGACCGCGGCGCGAGATTCCTTTACGGGCTCGGCATTGCGCTCGAGCACGATTGAAGCCGATCCGTAGCGCGCAAGACCCAGCGCAAGCGAGAGCCCAACGGGCCCTCCTCCGACGATGATTACCGGCGTATCCACGCGAAGCTCGTTCGACTCATGATGCAAGCGGTGTCCCGCCTCTGGCTTCCGTTCACCCAGATGCAGTCCTTCGACTCGGCCGAGAGGACGTTCGTCCGCGCCAATGGCACGAGCCTGATCGACGCGCGCGGACGACGCGTCTTCGACGCGGTCAGTTCGATCTGGACGATCGTCCACGGGCACTGCCACCCCGCGATCGTCGATGCGATCGCGCTCCAAGCTTCCACACTCGATCACGCGACGACGCTCGGCGCTTCGAACCTGCCGGCTGAAACGCTGGCGTCAGCGCTCTGCGAATATTGCGAGACCGACTACGCGTTCTTCGGCAGCGATGGTGCAAGCGCGGTCGAGGCGGCAATCAAGATGGCGCTCCAGTATTGGCGCAATGCCGGCGAACCGCACCGTACGCGCTTTCTGCGTTTGGTCGACGCGTACCACGGTGACACAACCGGCGCGATGAGCCTTTCCGACATCGCCGTCTTCAAGTCGAACTACGGCGCGATTACCTTCGAAACACGCGCCTACGACGATCCGCGCGATCTCGATGCGCCGGACGTCGCGGCGATTATCGTCGAGCCGCTCGTGCAAGCCGCCGCGGGCATGCGCCTCGTTTCGCCGGGGCACTACGCGCCGCTGCGCGCGTGCACGCCGCTCGTGATCGTGGACGAGATCGCAACCGGATTTGGCCGCACCGGTACGATGTTCGCCTTCGAGCAACTCGAGCTGCGTCCCGACCTGATCTGCCTTGGGCAAGGGTATCACGGGCGGTGCGTTGGCGCTCTCGGCCGTGCTCGCGCGCGATTGCATCTACGATGCTTTTCTCGGCGCACCCGAGGAGCGCAAGCAGTTCTTTCACGGGCACTCGTACGCCGGCAACCCGATCGCGTGTGCGGCGGCGCTCGCTTCACTCGAGCTGTTCGCGCGCGAAGCAACGTTCGAGCGCGCCGGCGGCATCGAAGCGACGGCGCGCGAGCGCGCCACGGCGCTGCGGGAGCATGCGGCGAGTCGCAGAGATTCGCCAAGTCGGAACGATGATCGGGATTGAGCTACGCGACGCGCAGCGCGCCTGGCCCGTCGCACATGCGCTCTACGACCTCGGACATTTTACCCGGCCGATCGGCGCGGTCGTACAACTCGTGCCGCCGCTCTCCTCGACGCGACGACGAGATTCACGCTTTCTTCGATGCATTCGACGAGGCGCTGGAGCGTACGCGTTGAGCTATCTCGACCGCGCGGCGAAACTGCTCGACGCGATCCGGGCTGACGGACGCTATCGTACGATTCGCACGCATGGCCTTTCCGGGCTGCTCGATTTCTCCTCGAACGATTACCTCGCGCTCGCCACGCATCCGCAAGTCGTCGAAGCGTTTCGACGCGCAACGCGCGTCGGTTCGGGCGGTGCGCGTTTGCTCGGTGGGAGCCATCGCGAACATTCGCTGCTGGAAGAAGAACTTGCAGCCTGGGTCGGTCGCGAGCGCGTATTGCTCTTTTCCTCGGGATATCACGCGGCGCTTGGTGCGATCAGCGTGCTTGCGCGGACGGTCGATACGATCTACTCGGATCGTCTGAACCACGCGTCGCTGATCGACGGGATCCGCAGCACGCGCAACCAGCGCGTCGATCTACGATCACGCGATCGCTCCCACCGCGCGGCGCGCGCGCGCGGCTCGGCGCTGATCGTCACTGAGTCGATCTTCAGCATGGACGGCGATGCGGTCGATGTGGCCGCGATGCTCGCTCAACTTGGAGACGACGACGTCTTGCTGCTGGACGAGGCGCACGCGCTTGGCTTGGTGGGTGCGCAAGGCGCCGGTCATGCGCGCGCGACTGCACGATCCGCGCGTTGTCGTGATGGGCACGCTTTCAAAGGCCTTTGGGGGCCAGGGCGGCTTCATCGCCGGTCCCGCCCCGCTGATCGAATTGCTCACCAATGCCGCGCGCTCGTTCATCTTCGACACGGCGATGCCGCCGGCGCTCGCCCTGGCGGCGCGCGTTGCTCTGGTGCTCATTCGCGACGGCGAGGAGTTGCGCGCACGTGTGCATGGCAACGTGCGACGTCTGCGCGAGGGTCTGCGCCAGCTCGGCTTTCCCGCGATCGATGACCTCTCGCCGATCGTGCCGCTCGTGCTCGGGAGCGAAGAGCGAGCGGTAGAAATGGCTGCGCGGCTCGAAAGCAAGAGGATCTACGCACCGGCGATCCGGCCGCCCACGGTTCCCGCGGGTACGTCACGGATCCGGTTCTCCGTGCGTGCCGATCACCAAAGCGAGCATATCGACCTGCTCCTGCGAGGCCTTGCGGAATGCATCGTTACTTTGTAACCGGTACCGACACCGACGTCGGGAAGACGCGCGTTACCGCGGCGCTCGCCCTCGCCCTAAAGAACCACGGCATCACGCCGGTCATCGTCAAGCTCGTGCAGACCGGACTTGCTCCCGGAATTCCCGGCGATGCCGCGCGCGCCGGCAAACTCGCCGGCGTGCGTTCGCTCGAACTCGCACGTTTCGAGAAGGCCGCCGATCCATGGTCGGCCGCGCTCGCGTACGGTCAACCCGAGGTGCACGCCGGCGAACTCGTCGATGCAGTCGCGCATATCGGTGAAGGTTTGGTCACCGAAGGTGCGGGCGGGTTGATGGTGCCGCTCAACGCGCGCGAGCACTTTGGGAACATCGCCGTTGCCGGTCAATTCCGGACGGTGCTCACCGTAGGCCTCAAACTCGGATGCGTCAATCACGCGCTGCTGACCGCGACGCAGTGTCAACAAGCCGGGATCAAGCTCGTCGGCGCCGTGCTCGTCGAGCGCTGGGGTCCGACCGAGCAGAGCTACCGCGATGACGTCGCGCGCACGTTGCAGGGAAAGGCCGAGATTCTTGGCATTCTGCCGTTTGACGAAGACGAAGCCGCCTCGGTAAAAGCCGGCGCGCACGTCTTCGATTCATTGTTCAAATAGAGTGTCGCGACACTAACCAGCAAAGAGGCTCCGTTGCACCCCACGATTGCCGCCGCGCGCATGCGCCTCGTAGACCAAAAGCTTCCCGCCGATCGCCAACTGCTCGAGGCGCTCGTGCAGTTGCCCGAGAGTGAAGTTCCTGATCTCTTGGCACTGGCCGATGAGGTACGCACGGCGCACTGCGGTAACGGCATCGCCGTCGAGGTCCTTTACAACGCAAAAAAAGGCGGATGTTCGGAAGACTGCCACTTCTGTTCGCAGAGCGCGCGTTTTGCGAGCGATGTTGAGCCCGATACGCTCTCGAGCGTCGAAGGTTTTGTCGAAGCCGCGCGCGATGCGCACGCGCGCGGTGCCGGCGAGTTTTGCATCGTCGTTGCGGTACGCGGCCCCTCGACGAAGCTGCTCGAGCGCGTGTGCGAGGCCGTGTGCATTATCAAAACCGAGCTGCCGCTCAAAGTCGCGGTCTCACTCGGTATCCTGCGCGAAGACCAAGTGTGGCAGCTCGTCGAAGCCGGCGTCGACAAGGTCAACCACAATCTCGAAACGTCGAAGCGTTACTTCCCGTACGTCTGCACGACGCACACGTTCGACGAACGGATGGCGACGCTGCAACTCGTACGCGGGGCCGGTCTCGAGGTCTGCTGCGGCGGCATCATCGGCATGGGCGAAACGACCGACGATCGCGTCGACTTTCTGTGCACGCTGCAAAGTATCGCTCCCGAAGAAGTGCCGATAAACTTTCTTAATCCACGTCCCGGTACGCCGTTCCAGGATCGTTCGCTGGTCGAGCCGGTGGAGGCGCTGCGCTTCGTTGCGATGGCGCGCCTCGCGCTGCCGAGCGCGCTCGTGCGCTTTGCCGGAGGCCGTGAGATCACGCTACAGGGTCTCCAGGACCTCGGCATGCGCAGCGGCGCCAGTGGCATCGTGCTTGGAAACTACTTGACGACAAGCGGCCGCAACGATCAAGATGACTTCGCTATGCTCGATCGGCTCGGCTTCGAAGTCCTTGCTTAAAGACGCTCCTGCGCGCGCCCAGCCTAGGCCGAAGCGCCTTTTAGACCAGACCAAGACGCCGTATTTTCAAGCGCTGCTCGACTACGTCGACTCGGGCGTCTTGCCGTTTCACACGCCTGGGCACATGCAAGGACGCGGCTCGGAGCTTTCCTTCCGCGAGTTCGTCGGCGACAACATCCTCGCGATCGATCTGACGCCGATGCCCGGCATCGACGATTTGCTCCAGCCGACCGCGTCGATCAAAGAAGCACAAGAACTTGCAGCCGACGCGTACGGCGCCGACAATACATTCTTCTTGATCAACGGCTCGACCGGCGGCAATCAATGCATGATGATGACCGCGCTGAACCCGGGCGAAAAGATCGCCGTGCCGCGCAATTCGCACAAGTCGATGCTGGGCGGACTCGTGATGAGCGGTGCACATCCGATCTACATGCAGCCGGCCGTCGACCAAGACATGCACATGGACCACACCGTTACGCCGGAGACGGTAGCGCGTACGCTCGAAGAGCATCCCGATGTCAAAGCCGTATACGTCGTCTCGCCGACCTACTACGGCGTCGCCGCCGACTTGGAGACGATCGCAGGTATCGCACACGACGCCGGCAAGCTGCTCCTCGTCGACGAGGCGTGGGGGCCGCACTTCAAGTTTCATCCGGCGCTGCCGCTCTCGGCGACCGAAGCCGGCGCTGATTTGAGCATCAACTCGACGCACAAGATGCTCTCGGCCTTCTCGCAATGCGCCATGCTGCATCAGATCGGCGATCGCGTACGGCTCGACCGGCTCAAAGCCGTGCTCAAGATGTTCCTTTCGACGTCGCCGAACTTGCCGATGGTCGCGTCGCTCGACGTGGCGCGGATGCAGATGGCTACGCAAGGTGCGGCATTGCTCTCGCAGACGATCGAGCTTGCCCAAGAGACGCGTCATCGGCTCAATCAGATTGAAGGCGTCTATTGTTTCGGCGAAGAGATCCAGGGACGCGAAGGTGTCTTCGACCTGGATCCGACCAAGATGACGGTGCGCGTCACCGGCTTGGGTTACACGGGTTATGAAGCTTCAGCAATCCTGCGCGGACGCCACAACATTCAAGTCGAGCTTGCCGACTTATTCAACGTCGTTGCGCTCTTTACGATTGGCACGACGCGCGAGGCGGCAGATCGTCTCGTAACGGCATTTGAAGAAATGGCGCGCGAGGATCGTCCGCTCGACATGTACGCGCCGTCGGGCATTCTCGAGCAGCGCCTCAAACGCGGAACGTATCATATGCCGCAGATTCCGCCGATGCGCATGCTGCCGCGCGACGCGTTCTTGGCAGATACGGAGTCGATCGAGTTTCGCAAGTCCGCCGGGCGCATCTGCGCCGAGACGATCTCTCCATATCCGCCCGGCATACCGGTGCTCTCACCTGGCGAAGAGATCACACCCGAACTGGTTGATTATTTACGCCTCGAGCTCAAGGCCGGCGTGCGTATCCAAGGCCCGAACGACGACTCGCTACGCAAAATCCGCGTCGTCGTTGAATAAGGTAAAATAGCGCCATGATAACACTCAAACGACTCCTCGCAGCGGCGCCGCGCAGCCCTACTCGGCGAACATGGTGCTCAACTTCAATCATGGAACGGTAACCGGTTCGTACGATGACACGTCAATCAAGCCGGGTGGACCGCTCCACAATCGGCGCAACGTTGGAATCAGCGGCGGCGTAGACACGAAGGGCTACATCACGCTCGTTATCGGGCCGATGACGGTGCGAGGCACGCTGGAAGGGCAGTGGATCAGCGGTACCGCAAACTTCGGCGGACGCCACTTTACGTTCAAGGCGCGCCAAGGTAGCCCGGGTCACCCCGTTCCCTAGTGGTTGTTCAGGAACTCGACCCAAGATGTGGGAGGGTCGCCCGGACGCTGTGGGTAACTATGCACAAACCTTCACTGGAGGCGAGGAACCGCGTTGGCCGTCAAAGCGCAGTCCGTTTCCCCGAGCTGGGAGCTCTCCCAACTCCTCGACATTTTCCCACTTCCCATCCGACAGTCGCTCGTCCGACTCCCCAATCTCGAAGACATCATTGAAGTCGTGCTCGACTTAGGGCGCCCGCCCGAGGCGCGCTTTGCGAACGATTTTCGTTATCTCTCCGAGACGCCGGTGTCCAACGAAGACATCGGACACGTGTGCTCGCGCATTTCGCAATTCGGCGCGGACAATCGTGCCGGTATCGAGCAGACGCTCCACCGCATCAGCGCGATTCGCAATCGTCAGGGTAAAATCGTTGGCTTGACCTGTCGCGTCGGTCGCGCGGTCTACGGCACGATCGACATCGTGCTCGACGTCCTGCGAAGTGGCAAATCGATTTGCTTGCTCGGTCGACCCGGTGTCGGCAAGACGACGATGCTCCGCGAATGCGCGCGCATTTTATCGGAGGATCGCAAACGCGTCGTAATCGTCGATACGTCGAACGAAATTGCCGGCGATTCGGATATTCCACATCCGGGAATCGGCCTCGCGCGGCGCATGCAGGTCGCAGATCCGGCGCTACAGCACGCGGTGATGATCGAAGCCGTCGAAAATCACATGCCCGAAGTCATCGTGATCGACGAGATCGGGACCGAAGCCGAGGCTGCGGCGGCGCGCACGATAGCTGAGCGCGGCGTGACGCTGATCGGTACGGCGCACGGACAGACGCTCGAAAATCTCTTGATGAATCCGACGCTGTCGGATCTGCTCGGCGGCATCAGCGCGGTAACCCTCTCAGATGAGGAAGCGCGCCGGCGCGGCACGCGCAAGACCGTGCTCGAGCGCAAGGCGCCGCCGACTTTCGACCTACTGGTCGAGATTCAAGATCGGGATCGCCTCGCAATACACAAGAACGTCGCGGACGTCGTTGACGCACTGTTGCGCGGCTACCAGCCGCAGCCGGAGATCCGTCAGCGTACTGCCAGTGGCGGTGTGGCGGTCGTGCAAGAGGCGGACACAGAATCGATGCCGCAGCTTGCCGAGGCGATGGATCACCATCACGATCCGCACGACGAAGGCGTCGACAAGCCGCTCTACATCTTCCCATATGGCGTTTCGCGCAACAAAATCGAGCGTGCGGTGCACAACCTTCGGATCAACGCGGCGATTGCCCGCAACTGGGACGATGCCGATGTCGTGCTAACGCTCAAGACACTCGAGCGTAAGGGCCAACCGAAGCTCAAGCAAATCGCCTCGGACAACGTACCGATCTATTCGATCAAGACCAATACGACGACGCAGATTCAGTGCGCCTTGCGCGACGTCTTCAACCTGGGCTCGATCGATCACGAAGAGATCGCACTACGTGAAGCCGAGGAGGCGGTCTATCAGGTGCTGCTTACCAATCAAGCGATCGAACTTTCACCGCAGACGTCGTACGTACGTCGCATGCAACATCAACTCGCCGAGAAGTACCGCTTGCAATCGCGTAGCACCGGCCTTGAACCGAACCGGCGCGTCAGGATCTTCAAAGTAGCGGACTAGCAGTTCGGAAGCCGAGACAGATCCGTTCCGCACGATGCGCTGAGCTTTCTCCAGGTAATCGACGTTGGATGGAGGGGCTCGGCGCTCGTTGCTTTTTTGAAGGAGCGAACGCGCGCGGGGTCTCCCGATCCGGTCAAGACCAAGCCTCGCAAGAGATTTTCGCGTTTCGCGTCCGGCAGTTGATCTAAAACCGAGATCAGAAGTTTTGGATTGGCCACCATCAACGCCGCCAGTGCGTCGCTTGCGGTTTCGCCCGCATATCCATCCGCCGCTCCGAACACCTGATAGCGCATGAGCGTGTCGGCGGCGAGCTGGTCTGTTTTGGCCAGTGCGCTGAACTTGTTAAGAGCAGCCATGACCGCGTCTTGGTCGTCTAGGCTTTTTGATCCGCAGTAAACCACGGTAGCAGAAACCGCAATCCAACCGGTCGCCGGTGCCGATACGTGCAGCCACCCGGCGCGATCCTGGTCGACGTGCAGTTCGGTGCCGTTCGAGAGTGTTCGGACGATCGGTCCATTTGGAGTGCTGCGGACGCTGGCTGGCGGACGAGCATCATGAACGAACGTCGCGCATCTTCCGGCCAGCGCGAGAGCAAGTAACGCGAGCATCGCTTACAACGCCGTAATTTCGCCGTCTTCGGAGACGAGAAAGCGTGTGTCGAAGGCGAGCATCTCATCGCCGCGCTTGATGCGGCTGTGCACGTTGAAGCGGTGCGCGGGTTTTTGTCCCGCGCGATTCACGAGCCCGCCGTAGAAGAGCTTGAGCAGCGGCGTCTGCCCAGGCTTTGTCGCTTCGAGTTTGTTCTGCGCGATCAGCATCGCCATGATCTTTTCCTGAAGCGCCATCGGCAGCAAGCGATACGCGTCGTCGACCTTCTCGCTCGGCTCCTGGTTTTGCATCTTGCGCCGGTCGCTATTCTCGGGCTCGTCGTTGACGTAGCGAATGATCGCGTCCCAATCATCGGCAGCGATGCCGACGAATTCGCACATGTAGCGGTTCCACGCCGATCCTTGATGCTGCACCTGATCCGAGCGCACGTGCTTGACCCGCAACGGAATGTTGCGATCGCGAATCCGTGCGATGATGTTGAACTGCTGCGCACTCACTGGCTCTTGCAGGATGAACATTGCGCCATTCGGCGAGAGCTCGAGGCCGACGCCGGATTTGAGCAGGTTCGGATCGTTCGGGTTGGGCTGGTACCACATGTGAAACGCGCCGGCGCGCCGCTTATACTGACGCCGATCACCGGCTCGGCCGAGAAACCACTCGACGATATCGCCGAACATTGACCCTGGAGATGACATACAAAGCCGCTCCGTCGAATACCGATCCGTGACATTCATCACGGTCGAAGGCATAGAAGGCTGCGGCAAGAGTACGCTCGTAGCCGCTCTTTCCGAACGATTACGCGCTTCGGGCAAGGAAACCATCGTGACCCGGGAGCCGGGCGGGACGCCGGTGGGTGACGCTATCCGAAAAATCTTCCTCCAGCCCGGGCTCGCGATCGCGCCGCTGACTGAGGCGCTCCTAATTAGTGCGGCGCGGGCGCAGCACGTGCTTGACCTGATCGAGCCGGCTTTGCGGCGCGGAGCAATCGTTCTCTGCGACCGGTTTTCCGACTCGACCCTGGCCTATCAGGGCTACGGGCGCGGTATCGATTTGAAATTTCTGCGTGAACTCGGTAACACGGCGACGGGCGGTCTCGAACCCGACCTTACCTTCGTGCTCGATATTCCGGTTGCGATTTCGCGCGAACGCGTCGCCGCGCGAGACGCCGGCGCAGGCGATCGCATGGAGCAAGAAGGTGCCGATTTTTACGAATGGGTTCGGCGCGGATACCTCGACCTCGCGCAAAAGTCGCGCCGCTTCAAAGTGATCGACGCGACCAAGCCGCCCGAAGAAGTAGCCGCCGAAGCCTATCGCAAACTCGAGGCGCTCGTATGAGCGATTTGCACTTCGACGTTATCGGAGCTGAAGGACCGAAGGTCTATTTCAGCCGCATGACGCCGCAAACGCTCGCACACGCATATTTGTTTTCGGGGCCGCCCGGGGTGGGCAAGAAAACGTTTGCGGCGCGCCTTGCCCAATCACTGCTCTGCCTCGCGCCCAAGGACGGCGTGCTTGGCTACGACGGCACGTGTGCATCGTGCAAGCTCTTCACCGCTGAGGGCGCGCGTCATCCCGATTTTCTCGAGCACGTCGGGATCCTCAAGATCGGCGATGCCGACAACGCGATGGGCTTCTACGAAGGCGAAGACCTCACCGCGCGCGATCTCGTGCGCCAGCTTTCGATGCAGTCATACAGCGGAGGTATGCGCGTCCTCTTGCTCGGCGATATCGATTTCGCTACGCATCACGCGGCAAACGCGCTCTTGAAGTTCTTCGAAGAACCGCCGCGCGGTGTTGTGCTCATTCTCACCTCGGCGAAGCCGGGGCGGCTCTTGCCCACGATTCGCTCACGCGTCGTGGACCTGCGTTTTCCAGCGCTCGCGCAAGCACAAGTCCGCGAGATTCTCTTGCGCATGGGATACGACCAAGAGCACGCGCAACTGGGCGCGTCGCTCGGCCAAGGCGGCGTCACCCGAGCGGTAGCGGCCTTGGGTGATGAAGACGAGACGTTGCGCTCGCAAGTCGCTACGTGGTTCTTTCGCGTGATCGAGGGCGAAACGCCCGAAGAAGGCTGGGCGAATCGTGAAACGCTGGACGAAGGGCTCGATGTGATCAAATCGCTCGTGCGCGATTGGACGGCACTTGGAAGTGCGGGCGACCGCGCGCCGCTGATCAGCATCGATTACGCCGATGAGTTGCGCAAGCTGCCTGCGCTGCCGCCGCCCGACGCGATTGCGGTGATCGACAAGCTCGACGATGCGCAGCGTCTGGCGCGCACCAACGTCAGCCCGACGATGGTAAGCGAGATCGTGCGCATGGCGCTCAGTGGTAAGGCTTAGTAGCGACCCCTGAAGGCCGTTTCATCGTAGGTGACGGCGAATGGGAACGCCAGGTACGCAAGCGCGAGCGCGCGGAACACGGCGATGCCGATCATCGTCGGAATCACGCCGTATGGCGCGAGCGGAATCAAAAGATATTGCGGCGCGAAGATCCAGAGCGCGACGAAGACAATCGCTAGAATGATGCACGCCGGCCAGTTGGCGCGGACTGCCCGGATCGAGCCGGAGATTGCGAGTCCTCCCGGAAGACCGCCGATAGATGCCGCCGGTATCGTCAGAATCAAGAAGAAGTAGGCGATAAGTTGCAGCGCGAGCGAGATGCTCCCGATGCCGAGAAATTGCCCGATATACGCCGCGGCGAAGGTGACAAACTGAAAACCGATCGCCGCGAGCAGAATGCCTCCCGCCTTACGCCGCGTTTCCTCCCACGCTTCGTCGAAGCTCGCACTGTGGCCGCGCGCGATGTTGTTGGCTTGGATTACTGCGCCGCCGAAGGCGAAGAGGTAGACGATTTGGATCACGAACTGGAACAGACCGGCACCGGCGCCACCGAGCGGATCGGTAAAAAGCGTCTGCCAGTAGGAAACGAACATGTCGATGATTGCCGCTAAGAGCGGCAACGCGATTATCGACGGATGGCGCACGAGGTGGACGAACGCCTGTCCGTAGATGGCGAGATTGACGTTCGGTCCACCGCGTTGCATCGGCCTAACCTCTCGATCCAGCGAGCGCGTGATGGCACGAGCAATCGGCGTTGAGGTCGATCTTCTCGACGATCTTACCGATGGCGTTCTTCACGCGGTCGTTGTTCTTTTTGAAGACTTCCATCACTTCGTGGTGCGAGACCGGCGCAATGCCGTCGATTCCGACGTCGTAGTCGGTGATCAGGGAGATGTTGACGAAACAAATCTCTGCTTCGCGCGCGAGATACGCTTCGGGATATTGCGTCATGTTGATCACTTCCCAGCCTTGGCTCTGAAACCACTTTGATTCCGAGCGCGTCGAGAAGCGCGGGCCCGCAATCACGACCACCGTGCCGCGATCGTGCGTCTCGATGCCAAGCGATTTGAGTGCGTCTATTGCAATCGGGCGCAGCGTCGGGCAGTAGGGATCGGCGAAGCTGACGTGCGTGGTGATCGGACCGTCGAAGAACGTATCTTTGCGACCATTGGTGCGATCGACCAGTTGATCGCAGACGACCATCGAGCCCGGCTTGACCTCTCGCTTGAGTGAGCCACACGCGTTGGGTGCAATGATGAATTTGACACCGAGCATCTTCATCGCCCAGAGATTCGCGCGATAGTTGATGGACTGCGGCGGAAAGCGATGGTCTTTGCCGTGACGCGGCAGAAAGGCGACCTTCTTCCCGGCGATCTCGCCGAGCGCAACTTTGTCGCTGGGAGCGCCATACGGCGTCTCAATCCAAACTTCGCGTGCGTTTTCGATCAGCGAATAGAATCCCGAACCACCAAAAACGCCGATGTCGGCGCGTTCCGTCGTCTCCATAATCTCCGTTCTTTAGGAAGTGATTTTGCCTGCGGTTGGTTCGAGGTACGGGGAGCGGACCCTCGAAAGCGGGCACCATGCGTCGATTACTCGCCTTGTGCATCTTTGGTGTCACCGTCGCTGGCTGCGGCCGCATGGGAGGAACCCCGGCCGGTGAGCCCAAGCCGGTTCTCGCTGTCGCCGATATCGTCGCCGTGCACCCGATTACCGGCACACCGCCACGTGCGTTTAGTTGGTCGCCGGACGGGTCGCACTACGCCTATTCGGTCGCGGGGACGCGTGAAGGCGATCCGCCGATCCTCTTCGTCCATGATATGCGCGCGGATCGCGATAGCAAGCTGATCCCTGCGAAGTCGGAAGCACGCGGATCGCGCTCGCGTGCGATCGCCCAGATTGCGTGGTCGGATAACGGATCGCACGTCGCCTTTCTCAACGCGGGCGCGCTGCACGTTGCAAGAGCGGATGGAGGCGAGGATCGCGTTATCGATCGCGATGCGGATGCTCCACAGTGGTCACCGGACGGCACGCGCGTCGCATATGTGCGCGAGAACGATCTCTATGTGTGCTCGATTGCCCCCGGTGGGTCCCCGAAGCGCTTGACGACCGACGGATCGAAGAAGCGCATAAACGGCGACCCCGACTGGCTTTATAGCGAGGAGATGAACGTCGAGGAAGCGTTTCGCTGGTCTCCCGACGGTGCATCGATCGCCTATCTTTCGTTCGATGAATCACCGATCGCGCCGTTTCCGATTCAGGATTACCTCGTAACGCCGGTCAACACGGTCGAGGAACAGCTCTATCCGCTTGCCGGCGGAAAGAACGCGCGCGTGTCGTTGCACCTCGTCGACACGCAGAGTGCGGCGTCGCGATTGCTCTACGATGGCGGCCCCAAGGACGAGTACGTTCTCTCGTTTACTTGGACGCCCGACTCGAGCGCAGTCTTCGACGAGATCGTCGATCGTCCGCAACGCAATTTGCGCCTCGAGAGTTTCCCGCGCCAAAATGGTTCAGCGCGCACGGTACTAGCAGAGTCGGATCCGCGTTTCGTCGAGGTCGTTCCCCCGCCGCGCTTCATGCACGACGGCAAGTCGTTTCTGTGGCTCTCGCCACGCGGCGGCGTGCAAGCGCTCTTTCGTGTCGACGCGGCTTCGGGAACGGCAAAGCGTCTCACCGGCAACTTCGCGGTCGAGTCCGTGCGGCGCATCGACGAGCGCAACAACGTCGCGTATGTGAGTGCGCTCTATCCAACGCGGCGGGATGAATCGCTCCTTGCTGTTCCGCTCGCCGGAGGATCGCCGCGCAATCTCACACCCGGTCCGGGAGCGCACACGGTGGTGATGCCGGAGCGCAGCGGCGACTATTTTATCGAAACGTCGTCCGCGGTATCAGCGCTGCCGTCGATCGTGCGCCGCTCGCTCGACGGATCGCGAACCGATACGCTGTTTCAGACGCCGGACCTTACAAAGTACAATCTGGCAACGACGAAGCTGATCGAGATACCGTCGAAGTGGGGACCGCTCGATGCGTTACTGACGGTGCCAAGCGATTTCGATCCGTCGAGAAAGTATCCGGTCATCGTTACGACGTATGGCGGACCGCTTGGCGTCGCGCGCGGCACCGCTGCCAATGCATGGCCGGGCTTGCTTCCGACGCTGTTTGCGCAGCACGGCTTCTTATCGTTTACGGTAGATGGCCCCGCTTCAAATAACGATCGCGCTGCCAATCCGCGCATGTTCTCCTCGAGCATGGGCGAGATCGCGATGGCGGGACAACTGGCCGGCGTCGCATGGCTGAAATCGCAGCCGTTCGTCGACGCTACGCGGCTGGGGCTCTATGGCTGGAGCTACGGTGGCTATTTGACTTCGTTCACGCTTACCCACGCACCCGATGCATTTGCCTCGGGCATCGCCGGTGCGCCGCCCGCTGATTGGCGCTTCTACGACTCTGCGTATACCGAGCGCTACATGGGAATGCCACAGAAGAACGCAGCCGCGTACGATCGCACCTCGGTGCTACCGGCGGCTAGTCGTCTCAAGGCGCACTTGCTGCTTCTGCAGGGGACGTCCGACGACAACGTACACCTGATGAACTCGATTTCGCTGGTCAACGCGTTTACCAATGCGGGCAAGCAAGTCGATTACTACGTATATCCCGGCGCGCGCCACGGCCCGACGAAGATCGCGCAACGCCGCGATATCGATTCACGTATGCTCGCGTGGTGGGAAGCAACGCTAAAGTAGTTTAGCGGTTGAAATCCGACGGTTTGAGGTCGTCGAGGAATTTCTTGAAGCGCGACATCTCGGAATCGTCAACCGGTTTCTTGTCGGGCGCCGATTCCTCGAGCACGATCTTGTCGGTGACGTAGATGGGTGCCTTCATGCGCAGCGCGAGCGCGATCCCGTCAGACGGACGCGCGTCGATCTCTTGCAATTCGCCGTCGCAGCGCAAGATCAACTTCGCGTAGAACGTCGAGTCCCGAATATCGTGGATGATCACTTGTTCGAGTGCCGTTTCAAGTGATTCGAGAATGTTGCGCATGAGATCGTGTGAGAGGGGGCGCGGTACCGCCGCACCTTCGAGCGCGAGAGCAATCGCGGTCGCCTCGAATGGGCCGATCAAGATCGGCAGGTAATGTGAGCCGTCCATGTCCTTGAGGATCACGACCGGATCGTGGGTGAGGAGGTCGATCCCGAGCTTGTCGACCTTCATTTGGCGCATAGCATGGTATCCGACACCCTCGCGGAAATCTCTTGCCCCCATGGCCCTATCCTGCGGTATCGTCGGGTTGCCCAACGTCGGCAAGTCGACCATCTTTAATGCTCTTACCCGTTCCGCGCAAGCGCTGGCGGCAAACTATCCGTTTGCGACGATCGAACCGAATGTAGGGGAAGTCGCAGTACCCGACGACCGTCTGCGGGTGCTGCAAGAGCTCGTACACGGCGAGCGCATCGTCCCCGCAACCGTTCGCTTCGTCGATATTGCCGGGCTCGTGCGCGGTGCCTCCACGGGTCAAGGATTGGGCAATGCCTTCCTTAGCCATATTCGAGAAACCGATGCGATCGCGATGGTTGTGCGTTGCTTCGAAGACGACAACGTCACGCACGTCGAGGGAAGCCCCGATCCCGCACGTGACATCGAGATTATTGGGATCGAACTTGCGCTTGCCGATCTTGCCACCATGCAGAAGCGGCTTGACAAACTCGAGCGCGAGGCACGCTCCGATGCGAAGAAGCGTCCCGCAATGGATGCGGCAAAGAATCTCGTTGCCGCGCTCGAGGCCGGTAAGCCCGCGCGGAGCTTCCCGGTGCAGAGCATGGAACGCGAAGTCGCGCGCGAATCGTTCTTGCTGACGGGAAAGCCGCTGCTTTACGTTGCGAACGTCGATGAAGCGCAGATCGGTAATCCTGGTCCGCTGGTGGCCGCGGTGCAAGCCGTAGCCAAGACCGATGGCAGCGCCGTCGTCGTGCTGAGCGGCAAGATCGAATCAGAGTTGGCCGGTCTTTCCGATGAAGAGGCGCGAGAATTCTGCGCGGAGCTTGGCATCGAGCGCAGCGGCCTCGATGAACTTGCGCTGCGCGTGTACGATTTGCTCGGCCTCATGACGTTCTTGACGGCAGGCGAAAAAGAAGTGCGCGCATGGACGATCGATAAGGGCACCAAAGCGCCGCAAGCCGCGGGCAAGATCCATGGCGACATCGAGCGCGGCTTCATCCGCGCGGAGATCGTCTCGTACGGCGATTACGTCGAATACAAGACTATGGCGGCCTTGAAAAACGCAGGCAAAGTCCGCGCCGAAGGAAAGGACTACGTTATGCAAGAGGGTGACGTAGTAAACTTCCTCTTCAACGTTTGAAACCTTAAGACTTTAGTCCGCTTGGCAAGCATAGCGTGCCGAATTTTCAAGGGACTTTTCCGCGATTTCCCGTAGTTTTATGGGTTTGGATTCCTCTGGAGGCTAAAAAAATTCTATGACCACTGCGGTGCGCGAAGTCTCGGTTTTTGGAGACGGCATTGCCTATTTCAACGAAGCGGCCGATCTTCTCGAACTGGACTCGGGAATGCGTCGAATACTTACGCATCCCTCGCGTCAGATTATCTTCTCGATCCCGTTCCAACGCGACAGCGGTGAGTTCGAAGTCTATACCGGCTATCGCGTGCAGTACAACTTCGCGCGCGGCCCAGCCAAAGGTGGTATACGCTACCATCCCGGCGTGACGCTCGACGAGGTGACGGCGCTTGCGTTCTGGATGACGTGGAAGTGCGCAGTTGTCGATCTGCCGTTCGGCGGCGGCAAAGGCGGCGTAACCTGCGATCCGTCTACGCTTTCAATGAACGAGCTCGAACGCATCACGCGCCGCTACGCAGCCGAACTCGTCGAAGTCGTCGGTCCCGATAAAGACGTTCCTGCCCCCGACGTCAACACGACGCCGCAAGTAATGGCGTGGTTTATGGACACGTACTCGATGCACGTGCGTCAAAACGTTCCGGGCGTGGTAACGGGTAAACCGCTCGAGATCGGCGGTTCGCGCGGTCGCGTTGAGGCGACCGGACGCGGCGTGACGATCTGTGCGCTCGACGAGATGCAGGAGATGAACCTGACGCCCGAAAACGCGCGCGTCATCATACAGGGCTTCGGCAACGTCGGCCTCTACGCGGCCAAGCTGTTCGCCGAACGCGGGTGTAAGGTCGTCGGTATCTCCGATGTGACCGGCGCGTTCTACAACAAAGACGGTATCGACGTGCTCGGCGCAGTCGAGCATGCTTCGAAGAACCGCAGCCTCGAAGGTTTCAAGGGTGGCGATCGCATCAGCAATGCCGAGTTGCTCACGTCGGATTGCGACGTGCTCGTACCGGCTGCGCTCGAGAAGGTCTTCACTGCCGAGAACGCGTCAAAAGTCAAAGCGAAGCTGATCGTCGAAGGCGCGAACGGCCCGACCACACCGGAAGCCGACCGCATCTTCAAGCAAAACGGCATCGTGGTGATCCCCGACATCATGGCCAACGCGGGTGGCGTGACCGTGTCGTACTTCGAGTGGGTTCAAGATCGCATGGGGTACTTCTGGAAGGAAGCCGAGGTAAACGAGAAGCTCGAGGACGTGCTGCTCGTGAACCTGACGGAGTTGCGCAAGATCAAGAACGCGCGCGGTTCTAACTTCCGCACCGCGGCCTATGCACTCGCGATCGACCGCGTCGTGAAGGCGCTCAAGTTGCGCGGCATATACGCGTAACGGTGTGTCATCCCGGTCCCTCGACAAGCTCGGGATAAACTAAAAAAAGGCCTCGCACAAATGTGCGAGGCCTTTTCGTGGTCGAGGGACCGACGTAGCCTATGGTAGTGGAAACGGTGACATCGGGTTGCCAGCTTTGAGCACATACGGATCGTACGGATCGGTTCCGGCGATTCCCGTAAGTTGCGCTGCACTGAGCGCCGGGATCGTCATGCCGAGGCCGCCGCTCGCAGGTGCTGCATCTGCCGTTGCGATGAAGTCATTTGCAATGACCGCGTAGCCCGCGTTCGACGGATGCAAGCCGTCCCAGCTCACTAACCCACCACCGAATTGCAGCGTGAGCGGTCCGGGAAGTCCCGGAAGCGACACGCCGGTTGTCGAGGCTTGCTGGAACAGCGCGTTGATGTGCACGAGTGCAACTTGTCCCGGAGCTGCGGCCGCAAACTGCGCCGCAACGCCGTCGATAGCTTGATTGTAGCCGGCATTGACCGCTTGCACTTCCGCCGCAAACGCAGGCGTGAGGTACACGGAGCCGAGTCCGGTGCCGGGGCCGCTCGGATCGAGCGGAGGCGTTACGCATTTCGGCGAGCCGCCAGCGCAAAGCTCGAGGACATCGAGGAAGCCGGTCTCGGTGAGATATCCGCCCGCGGTCACACCATAGGTCGTTCCGATATATGCCACCGCTGCGTTAGCTGCGGCTGCCGGAACGCCGAGCGATTGCAGATCCGCTGAAAGCTTCGCCTGCGGGAAGAACTGCGGAACGGGATTGCCGGTCGTCGGCAACATCGTCGGTAAATCCGCGATGAGGACTTTGGATCCTTTCGCGGTGAGTGCCTTGACGATCTGGGTGAGATCGGCTGCCATCTGCGTCGGCGTATCGCTCGCCGGTGCTGTTCCGGCCGAGAAGATAAACTTCAACAGATCGTTTGCACCAAGCCACACCGTGGTGAGCTTCGGCTGCATGCCGACGGCCACGTTGAGCTGGGTGAGATTGCTGCCGTATGCGGTCTGATAGGCGCCAAGCACCGGCAGGAAGTACTGATTTTCTGCCTGCACCAGCGATTGCAAACCGCCTGAGGTTGGGTCGTTTGGCAGTGTTGCGTAACCGCAATTGCTTCCCGATTGCACCGGCGGTCCTTCGTACGGACCGGTCATATAGACCGTTTCGTGCATTGTGATGCCCGGAACGGCGAGATCACCGATGCCGGTGTTCGGGCTCAGGCGCGTGCCTTGCCAAGTTGATGCGCCGAACCCTGATTGGTTGAACGCCGAACAACTCGATTGCGTATTGGCAAACAGCGTCGCCGCGTTAAGCACGATCTGCGTGCCGACGCCAGGCGGAGCGATGAGCGGCATAACGCCGGTGACGACAGAGAGATTGTTTGGGCTGTACGGTGTGTGGTTGCACGCGCCGCCAGTCGAGGTGAGGCAGTCGTATAGATCCGCGAAGAACCCGCTTTCTTGCGTCGGATAGACCGCATTCCCGGGATACGAGGAGCCCGAGTACGTTGTCGCTTGCCCGAGCAGTGAATCGGATTGTTCGCCGGCGGTCAAACTATCGCCGACGCCAACGAGCAACGGGCCACCGGCCGGTGTAGGTGCCGTTGAAGGACCGGTGCCTTTAACGAGTTGCGGTACGTTGCCGCCGCCGCCGTTACCGCACGCCGCGAGCGACGCGACGGCAACAAGGGTGAGTAGTGCGAGATATTTTTTCATCATGGCGCCTATCCTTAAAACGGCAGAACGGCGGGTGAACCGACGCCGAATTGAAGCTGGAATTGCGTGGCTTTGAGGCCACCGACTGCCGGAACGGTATTCGCGCTGCACGGCAACGCGTAGCACTGGAAGTACTTCACACCGTAGGGGCTGTAGTTCGTCGGTCCGCCGCTATTGAGCACGAATTGTACGTACGCGCTCTTGCCTAAGCGTTCGGTTGCGCCGAGGAAGTACGCGATGAGGTGCTGTGCGTACGGATCGGTCGGGAGATAGTCACGTGAACTCTGCGGCTCGTAGAAGAGGCGAAGGTTCTTGTTAACGCTGTATTCGAGATACAGGATCTGGTAGAGCTGCGCCGTGTTCTGCAGGTTGACGCCGTTGAGGTGGTTGAGCCACGTCGGTGCCAACGTGAACGTGCCGAAGAATTTCGGCGACTTCAGGAACGGCATCGTGAACGCAACCGACCAGTATTGCGCGCTGCGCGTCGGCACGCCGGTGACCGGCAATCCGTTGTTCGGATTGACGAACGGCACGACGTCGCTGCCGGGTTGTCCGGACTGGTTGATCTGTGACCAGCGCGAAACGTACGTCGGCGATATCACAAGCGGAACCGGATACTTTTCCTTGATGACGCCGAGTATCAACAGCTTTTCATAGCTAAGCAGCAAGAACGAATCTTTGGTGGTCAGGTCGAGATTTTGCGCACCACAGCCGTTGGCAGTTGTGCCGTTGAGGTTGACGCAGCCCGCTGCGGGAAGTCCCGGCGGCAGATAGAGTGGTACGGTTCCACTGTTGAAGCCGTACGGATAGTGCTGCAATTGGTAGAACGATGCGACGGCGCGCGATGTCGGATTGAATCCGTACCCGAGCATGGCGTCCATACCGCCCTGCGACCACTTACCTTGAGCGGTTCCGATATCTCCGAACGGATATGCGATTGAAAGGTCATAGAAATAGGTGAGCCCGGTCGGGAGACCCAATTGCTGTTGGCCACCGACGGGGAGCTGACTGACAGGAGGCACTTGCGCGACGGTCGGCTGCAGATTGTCCTGTTGTTGCGTCTGCGGTGACGGTTGCGGTTGTGCTTTCTTGGCATCCATGGCGTTGCGGATCGCCGTATTTGCGCCGCTTACAACGCCGGTTGCGAGCGCTTGGCTTTGGTCGGCCGCTGCGGGCACGACGGAAAAACCGAACGAGACAGCAACAACTAGTGCTGCGCTCGCCCGGGTGAGGCTTTTGAGCATAGACGTTCTCCAAACTCGAGGTCCGGACTATTAAAAGTATCAGCTTCCGGCTGGCCTCAACTTCGGGGTTAAGAAGTTTAAAACCCTCGCAGTTTGGGACCCGTTTGGGTGCGTTTTTCTCTAGTCTCCGGCCACCGGACTAGGCATTTTCGCTGTGTCTACAACATCGCTGCGTGGTCGACCATTGGAGTGCCGCTGCCCGCGCATTTCAAGTCCTTTGATGATGACGTAGAGCACCGGCGTGATCGCCAAATTGAGGAACGTCGAGAGCAACATGCCGCCGAAAACGACCGTGCCGAGCGAATGGCGTGCGCTGCTGCCGGCGCCGCTTGCAAAAACGAGTGGTATCACGGCGATGATGAACGCGATCGACGTCATCAGGATCGGGCGAAGCCGCGTCTGCGCGGCGCGAAGCGCCGCCGTGACTACGTCGGCCCCCGCGCGAATCTGCTGATTGGCGAACTCCACGATCAAAATCGCGCTCTTACTTGCAAGACCGATCAGCATGACGTAACCGACCTGAGCGTAGACGTCTTGCGCGACGTTGGCATAGAGCAGGGGCAACGGTATGTGGCGCAGGTTGATAAACGTGAGTGCGCCGAGCAACGCTGCCGGCACGGCCAGCAGCACGATCAGCGGATCGATCCAACTCTCATACTGCGCCGAGAGGACGAGATAGACGAAGATCAACCCGAGTAAGAAGATCAACGCGCTCTGCGCGCCGGCTGCGATCTCGTCGAGCTGCAGACCCGACCATTCATAGGTGATGCCTTTGGGCAGCACCTTTGCTGCGATCTGCTGCGTTGCATCGATCGCTTCGCCCGAGCCGTGGCCGGGCGCCGCGTTCCCGTTGATCTCGACGTTGCGATACAGGTTGTAGTGCGTGATAATCGGCGCGGTCAGTTCCATCTTTTCGCTGACCATTGCGCTCAGCGGCGTTAGCCCGGCACCGGTGGCATTGGTGTTCGACGTCGGGCTTATCGGTGCGCCGGTCGTTCCCGAACGCACGGACAAGTATTGCAACGCCGCCGGATCGCCGCGATATGGCGCATCGGCTTGCACGATCACCTGCCACGAGCGGTTGAGGTAGGTGAAGTTGTTGACGAAGAGCGAGCCGAGGTCGACTTCCATCGTGTTGAACACGTCGTTCAGATTTGCGCCATACGATTGGACCTTATTGCGGTCGACATTGACTTCGAGTTGCGGTGAGTTGATTCGGAACTGGGTGAAAACTTGCGAGAGACGCGGATCCTGCGCAGCCGCACCCATGATCGCATAGGACGCACCGGCGAGCGCGGGCAACCCGAGATTTGCGCGATCCTCGACCTCGAACTGATAGCCGCCGAAACTCCCGACGCCATTGATGGCAGGCGGATTCAGCGAGAAGATCTGCGCTTCGGGGACCTGCATGTAGAATGCGCCGTTGAGCCGGCCGAGTAACGCACCGACGGAATTTCGCGGGCCTTTTCGTTCGCCCCAGGGTTTGAGCAGCGTGAAGATGATACCGCGGTTCGAGGCCGACCCGGTGAAACCGAATCCGGTGACGTTAAAGACGTGCAGCACTTCGGGCTGCGCGCGGATGATCTTCTCGGCTTTGATCGCGATTTGCTCGGTCGTAGCAAGCGCGGTTCCCTCAGGCGCTTGCACGATCGTGATGAAGTAGCCTTGGTCTTCATCGGGAATGAATGCGGTCGGCGTCGAGCGGAACAGCAATGCGGTGAGGCCGAGTGCAAGTAGGAAGACGCCGAACACCGGCCAGCGCAGGCGAAAGAGTTTCGGCAGCGTCCGCGCATACCAATCGCGGAAGTTGTGCAGACCCAAATTGAACCAGCGGAAGAAACCCCAATTCGATTCGGTCTCGCCGGTGAGCAAACGCGCGGCCAGTGCGGGCGCAAGCGTGAGCGCTTGGAAGAGCGAGATTGTGATCGCCGCCGTGATCGTCAGTGCAAACTGTTTGTAGAGCTGGCCGGTCGTGCCGGGGAAGAACGCGACCGGGAAAAAGACCGAGAACAGCACCAGCGACGAGGCGACGATGGCGCTTTGGATCTCGCGCATAGCAGTGATCGTCGGTGCCGTGCCCGACGTGTGATCCGCTTCCATATGGCGCGCGATATTCTCGATGACGACGATCGCGTCGTCGACGACGAGCCCGGCGGCAAGCGTCAATCCAAATAAGGTAACGGTATTGATCGAAAAGCCGAAGATCTTCATCACGAAGAACGCGCCGATCAGCGAAACTGGAATCGTCACGGCTGGAATAAGCGTCGCTTTGGGATCCTGTAAGAAGAGAAAGATCACCAAGATGACGAGGATGACCGAAAGGACGAGCGTGGTGACGACTTCCTTGATCGATTCGCGTACGAATGAAGTTGTATCGAAGGCAACTTCCCAGGTTATGCCTTCCGGAAAATTGGCTTGGAGCTGGGTGAGCTTTTGCTTGACCAAATCGGCCGTCTGCAGCGCATTTGCGTCAGGGTACTGAAGAACGCCCATGCCGACGACTTGTTCGCTGCCGTCGAAACGCAGATCGATCGAGTAGTCCTGTGCGCCGAGTTCGATGCGCGCGACGTCGCCCAAACGGGTAAAGCCGCCGTTAGGGTTCGCGCGCAGGATGATGTTGCCGAACTGGTCGGGCGTCGAGAGCTGGGTGAGCGCGTCGATCGCGTAGGTGTAGCGTTGCGTGGGCGCGCTCGGCGCAGCTCCGACGCTGCCGGCAGCGACCTCGACGTTCTGCTCTTGAAGCGCGTTGACGACGTCGGTTGTCGCTAGGCCTTCACCGGCGAGTTTGACCGGGTTGAGCCAGACGCGCATCGCGTACTGGCGCTGGCCGAAGATGCGTACCTGCGAGACACCCTGAATGCGCGAAAGATCGTTGACGACGTTGAGCTGGGCGTAGTTGCTGAGGAAAAGCTTGTCGTACTTTGGGTTGTTCGACCGCAGCGCGACACCCATGACAAACGCGCCGGAGTTTTTCGAAACGGTCACGCCGACTTGCTGCACGGTTTGCGGCAAGAGTCCGACCGCGGACTGGACGAGATTCTGCACGTCGGCCGCGGCGATATCCAAATTGACGCCGAGGTTGAACGTAGCGGTGATCGTCGAGACGCCTTGGGCGCTGGTCGAGCTGATATAGCGCAGGCCCTGCGCGGAGTTCACAGCGGTCTCGAGAGGATTGGTGACCTGCGCTTCGACCGCTTGCGGGGCCGCGCCGACGTAACTCGCCGTGACGGTCACGACCGGCGGCGCAATCTGCGGATATTGATCGATGGCGAGCGTCGGCAACACCACCAACCCCGCAATCAAGATGATGATCGAGCAAACCGCCGCAAAGATCGGACGGAAAATGAAAAAGCTGCTCATCTATCCTTCGAATGCCTGTTCAGCGTGATACGAGCTACGTGAGAGCGGGCTCGATACCACTTGGTGGAAGCCCTTGGTCTTGGCTAGCGCCCCGAGGCGATCGAATTTCTCCGGCGTCACAAACTCTACGACTGGGAGATGCTTCTTTGTCGGCTGCAGGTATTGTCCGAGCGTGAAGATGTCGACACCCACTTCGCGTGCATCGTCCATCGATCGCTCAAGCTCTTCCTCAGTCTCGCCGAGTCCGATCATGAGCGACGTCTTCGTATAACGTTCGGGTGCGCGTGACTTCGCGTGCGCGAGGATGCGCAGCGACTGTTCGTAAGTCGCGCGCTTGTCGCGTACGCTAGGTGTGAGCCGGCGCACGGTTTCGAGATTGTGCGCGAAGACGTCGGGATGCGCGTCCATCACGATGTCGAGCGCGCGGAGATCGCCGCGGTAGTCGCCGCTCAGGATCTCGACCCTCGAACCCGGAACGCGATCGTGAATCGCACGGACCGTGTTGGCAAAAATGAGCGCGCCGCCGTCGGCGAGATCGTCACGGTCGACAGCGGTAAGCACGAGATACTTCCAACCCAGATCGCGCACGGCATCGGCGACCCGGATCGGTTCCATCCAATCGACAACACCTTTAGGGTTTCCGGTCTTCACGTTGCAGAAGCGGCAGCCGCGCGTACACGTGTCGCCCAGAATCATGATCGTTGCCGTACCGGCGCCCCAGCATTCGGCGATGTTCGGGCAGGCGGCTTCCTTACACACGGTGTTGAGTGCCAGCGTGTTGACTTTGGCGCGCACGCGCTCGTAGTCTTCGCCCGCCGGCAATGCGACGCGCAGCCACGACGGCTTGCGCACGCGTGCCGGTTTGTCATCGTCGATTAAGCTGATTTCAATCGCCATATTATGCGGCACGACGAAGCGTGATACTAAACTCGCGCTCCAGCTCCCTAACCAAGACGGGTTTGACCTCGTCAATTGTGACATCGCGGCCGGTCTCGCGTGCGATCGATGTGATGCCCCGCTCGGTCAACCCGCAGGGATTGATCAGCTGGTCGTAATCGAGCGTGGTAGAGACGTTGAGCGCGATGCCGTGCAACGATACCATCTTTTGCACTGCAAGGCCGATTGCGCAGATCTGGTTGCGCCCGACCCATACCCCGGCGTGCTCGCTCCAGCGTTCGGCGACTATCCCATAATGGGCGACTGCCGCGACGACGGCACCCTCGAGGGACCGTACCAAGGGAACGACCTCGCGAAAACGTTCCAGCTTGCGAATCGGATAGACGACCAGCTGCCCTGGGCCGTGATAGGTCACATCACCGCCGCGCTCGATCTCGACCAAATCGACCCCACGCGCGGCCAGCAGGTCGGGCGAGAGCAGAACGTTGTCACGCTTGGCCTGGCGGCCCAGCGTGATTACCGGCGTATGCTCGACAAGAATCCACGTGTCAGGCTCGCGCCCCTCACGGACCGCCTGGTGCAGCGTGTGCTGAATATCCCACACCTCGCGGTAGGGACGTACGCCAAGGTCGAGCAGTCTAGCGGCGGACCCCATTGACTCCTATGACTACTTTGCCCCCACCGGAGTTTTCGGTTTGGGATTCAAGATGTGGATCGCTTTGCCGTGTGCGGCCTCGGCGGCGTCCATGATCGCTTCGGTGAGCGTCGGATGCGGGTGTATCGAGAGCCCGATATCCTCGATCGTCGCGCCCATTTCGAGCGCGATCACGCCTTCACCGATCAGCGACTCGGCTTGTGGCGCAACGATGTGCATGCCGAGCAAGAGATCCGTCTTCGCGTCGCCGACGAGCTTGATCAAACCGTCGGTCTCGTTCATAGTACGCGCGCGTCCGCTTGCCGCCAGCGGAAACTTGCCGATGCGTACCTCATAGCCTTTGGCCTTCGCTTCCTCTTCCGAGTAGCCGATGGTCGCAACTTCGGGATCGGTGTAGACGCAGTTCGGAATGGCGACCGGATCGAACGCGGCAGACTTGTCGCCGGAGATCACTTCCGCGGCGACGACACCTTGTTTCATTGCGCGGTGCGCGAGCAGCGGCTGACCGGTGACATCGCCGATCGCAAAGATGTGCGGCACTTTCGTACGGCACTGTGCGTCGACCGCGATGAAGCCTTTGTCGTCGGCTGCGAGACCGGCCGCAGTAAGGTTGAGCGTGTCGGTAACGGGGCGGCGTCCGACGGCGACCAGCACCATATCGAACTCCCGCGTTTCGTCTTTACCGTTCGTACCTTCTCCGTTGAACGTTGCCTTGACGGTCTTGCCGCTCTTCTCTATTTTGCCGACCTTGGTGTCGAGCATGATCTCGACGCCTTGCTTCTTCAAGATACGACCGAGCGTCTTGGAGATTTCGAGATCGGTACCGGTGAGAATCTGCGGGAGCGCCTCGATGACGAGCACCTTCGCGCCGATGCGCGTGTAAACGGTTGCAAATTCGAGGCCGATGACACCGCCACCGACGATCAGCATCGTCTTCGGAATGCGTTTTACTTGCACGGCATCGTCGGAGTTGATGATGTACTCACCGTCGCGCGGCCAGGCTTTGACATCGATCGGTGCGGAACCGGTTGCAATCACGACGCTCTGGGCCTTGATCGTATCGGTGCCATCTTTGGTCTTTACAACGATCGTGTTTGGGTCCTTAAAACTTGCGTCGCCGTAGACGAATTGGACGCCATTACCTTTGAAGAGCGTCTTGACACCGCCAACGTTCGCGTTGACGACATCGGTCTTGAACTTCGCGACGCCTTCGCGGTCGACGGCGGCCTTGGGAACCTTTAGCCCGATTACCTCGGCATGATCGATCTGCCGGATTACCTCGCCTACGTGGAGCAGCGCTTTTGTCGGGATGCAGCCCCAGTTCAAACAGACACCGCCGACTTCGTCGCGATCGACACAGATCACGCTCTTGCCGAGTTGCGCGAGCCGGATTGCGGCATGGTATCCGCCCGGGCCCGCACCGATAACGACCGCATCAACCTGGTGTTCAGCCACTGCACTATGCTCCTGAAATGTGAGGATGGGGGGAAGCCCGCCCACTATACCAGGTTTCGCCGGAGGCGGCGCCGACCTATCCCGCGCTCAGCATCTCCGAGAGGGTGGGACAGATGCGCGCGAGATCGAGCGCGGCGGCGTTCCGGGCGACCTCGCCCACGTCTTGGGGGCCGAGTTGTTCCAAAATCGCGGCCTCGTCGGCGGTCACCTCGGCCGCGAACATCCCGAATGAGACCAGCGCGCGCTCGCTGCGATAACGGCGGGCCGCTGCAAGGGCGAGTGCTGCGGCGCGCGCGTTGCCGCCCGCAAGCAAACGGCGGCCGGTAACTTCGGCGAGGCGCGCGATATACAATGGCTGCGGCAAGCGCCGCAGTAGATCGCTCGCGACGAGCAGATTTTTGGTTGCACCGGCGAGGTCGCCGCGGGCAAGACAGACACGCGCGAGCGTTTCGTGCACCCACGCGATCATCGTGGGACTCGCGTTCTCTTCAAAGCGCGCGATCGCGTCCTGCGCATGACCAACGGCCGCGTCGTACTCCGCCATCGCGTACTCGACCTCGGCGACGTCACCGAGTGCGATGCCGCATAGCGCGGGCGGTCCCTCGAGCTCGAGTGTTGCGACCGCTTTATGCAGAATCTCGAGCGCGCGCACATGCTCGCCGAAACCTTCGTAGAGCACGTTGGCCTGATTGATACGCGCCGTCGCGATACCCCGGCTGTGCCCCACTTGTTCGTAGAAGCGTATCGATGTCTCGACGTACATCGTTGCATCTTCAAAGCGGCCGGTGTTGAGCGAAGCGACCGCAAGCGCATTGTAGGCGCGCGCGAGCCCGAGCTGATCGCCCGCGATTGTGAACGCGGAGATCGTGAGCGGCCCGGTCTCGACCATGCGGTGATAGTCTGAAGCGGCGTTCATCACGGCCAGCCCTAAGAAGTAGATCCGGCCACGCAATTGCGCGTTCAGGCGTTGCGCGACGGATTCGAAGCGCTCGATCCAGCGCATCCCCTCGCTGAAGCGCCCGCCTTCGGCCCAGATCTGCATCATTGCCGAGAGCACGTCGTCGATCGAACCGAGACGATCTTGCGGACGTTTGAGCGCCCAGGCGAGTGTCGCGCACAAGTCCGCATAGCGTACGTGCAATCGAGCGACCGCGGCCGCCGCGTTGCCGGTGCGAATCTGCGACCACAGTGCCGATGCAACCGCATTCATTCGGAGCGCGAATGCGTCGTCGAGCGCTCTGCGATTTCGCATGCCGGCAAGCATTCTCGTCGCAACCGCGCGTATCGGCAACAGCATGCGATAACCAAACTCGGTGGTCATCGCGAGCGAATTGAGTACCAGCTCGTCGAGCGCCGCCCGCACCTCGTCGCGCGTCAGGTCTCCGAGCGCACAGAGATCGTCTTCGTCGAACTCGTCGGCATACACGGAAGCCTGCGCAAACGCCCGCTTCGCATTCTCACTGAGCTGCGAGTGCGTCCACGAGATGACGTTGCCGATCGTGCGATGGCGCGGATCCGAGCCGCGTGTCGAACGCAATTGATAAGGACGCAGCTCGCCCAATTCATCGGCGAGCAATTCGAGGGAGAGCGACGCGAGGCGCGCTGCGGCGAGATCGAGTGCCACGGCCAGACCGTCGACGCGCTCGACGATCGACGTCACGGTTGCGAGCGTAGCGTCATTGATTTGCGCGGGTTCGAGCCCTGCACGTGCAAGGAAGAACGCGATGCCGTCGTCGCTCGAGAAGGGTTCGACCTCAAAGACGGTTTCGTCTGCGTAGTCGAGACGCCGCTGACTGGTTGCGATCACAGTAATGTGCCCAAGCGCACGGACGGCATCGATGAGCGCCGACGTCTCGTCGGGCGCGTGCTCGCAATTGTCGAGCGCGATGACCGCGGGTCGATCGCGCAGACGGTCCGCTAAGGTTTCGTGCGGCGAACGGCCGGGCTCTTGGGAGATACCGAGATGGCTCATCACGGTACCAACGACCGCTTCGGGCATAACGCCGGCCAACGGAACGTAGACGCACTCGGTTGCGCGCTCGCGCGCGAAACGTGTCACCGCTTCGTGCGCGAGGCGTGACTTCCCGACGCCGCCGGGACCGACGATCGTGAGGGCTCCGCCCCGCTTCAGAAAAGCGAGAAGTGCGCGAAGTTCGTAAGCGCGCCCCACAAAGGGCACGCGCGTATCGACCGCGTGATAATCAAGCACCGTACTCTTCCATTGTCGGCAAGCCTTGGGCGCCGGTTCATCGAAAATGGACCCCATCAATGCCCAACATTGGATGGTCCGGGGTTCTGCCCGAGCTTGACCGCGACTCAATCGTACCGCTCTATCGGCAGATCTACGAGCACTTGCGTGAGGCGATTTTGGCGGGCACGCTGCCCGAGTCGACCCGGCTCCCTCCCGAGCGGACCATGGCCGATCGACTCAACGTCAATCGCAGTACGGTTGTCCACGCCTACCGCGAATTAGTTGGCGACGGGCTGATTGAGCAGCGCGTGGGCTCGGGCTCGCGAGTCGTGCCGCAGTTGCGCGGCGGGCAGCCGGAGCGGGCGGCCGGCGTCCCGTGGTGGATCACCCTGCCGCCGTGGCGGGTGGGCGAGTTCCCCAACATCCTCGGCGAGCTAGCAGCAAAACAAGAGACGGGACGGATTTCGTTCGTGCAGGGCGTTGCGCCCGACGAACCCTCTCCGCTCGGTGAGCTCGCGCAATCATTCGAGCGCGTTGCGCGCGATCCGCGCTTCGTGCTCTCGTACGGTGACTCGGAAGGTTACGAACCACTGCGCGCGGCGGTCGCAGCGCGTATGAACGCGCGCGGTGCGGGCGCGATCTCGCCCAAAAACGTGATCGTGTTGACCGGGTCAACGCAAGGCATCATGGTTGTGGCACAATCGCTCGCCGAGCCGGGCGACGAGATCATCGTCGAGTCGCCATCGTATCCGGGTGCGTTGCAGATATTCCAAATCAACGGTTTGCGTGCAATTCCCGTGCCGGTAGACGAAGATGGGATGCGCGTCGATCATGTTGAGGCGATCCTGCGCACGCGCCGTCCGCGTTTCATCTACACGATGCCGTCGCTCCACAATCCGACCAATGCTACGATGAATGCAGACCGGCGCGAGCGGCTTGCAACGATTGCGCGGCGCGCCGGCGTGCCGATCATCGAAGACGATCCGTACGGGCCGCTCGCAACGCACGGTCTGCCGCCGCTGGTTAGTCTCGCACCCGATCACGTGGTCTATCTCTCGACCTTTTCGAAGACGATAGCACCGAGTTTGCGTGTAGGCTGGCTCTCGGCGCCGCGTATGATTCTCGAACGTTTGTTGCTGCGCAAACAAGCCTACGACATGGCCACGAGCCTCTACGTGCAAGCCGCGATCGTGGACTATCTCGAACGCGGCTACGACGCGCACGTCCCGCAACTGCGGGAGGAATTACTGCTCCGCCGCACGCTGGCCGACGAGGCGATCGCGAAGCACTGGCCGCACAGCGTTCGGGTGACTAGCGCGACCGGCGGATTCTACCTTTGGGCCACAACGCCGCGCGAGTTGCGCGCACGCGCGTTGCTCGACGTGTCCGAACGACTCGGCGCGTCTTTCCTGTTCGGCGAGGCGTTTTTTGCCGATTCCGGCGGCGACCACCATTTCCGCTTGGCGCTGACGGCGGTCTCGCGCAAAGAAATCGGTGTCGGCATCCGGCGCATCGGCGAAGCGATGGCAACGCTGCGTGCATAAGAGATTGCTCGATTGGTATGCGCGGCACGGGCGCGTTAAGCTGCCATGGCGCGTGGTGCGCAACCCCTACTACACGCTGGTGAGCGAGTTCATGCTGCAGCAGACCCAGGTGGACAGGGTGGTGCCCAAGTTCGAAGCGTTCGTTGCGCGCTTTGCGGATATCCCAGCGCTTGCGCGTGCAAGCTCGGGCGACGTATTACGCGAGTGGCAGGGATTGGGGTATAACATACGCGCCTTGCGACTGCACGAAAGTGCGGGCGTCGTTGTCGAGCGCTTCGACGGTGTGATGCCGGCGGAATCGCATCTGCTGCGTCAGTTGCCCGGTGTCGGGCCGTACACTGCAGCGGCAATTCGCGCATTTGGCTTCGACATCGATGATGCACCCCTCGACGTAAACATCCGGCGCATCGTGCATCGGGTCCGCTACGGGCTCGAACACCCTGCCAGTGCCACCACGCGGGAACTCGACGAACAGGCGCGCGGCATGGCTGTGCCCGGCGCGGCGCACGATTGGAGCTCGGCGATGATGGATTTGGGTGCGACAATTTGCACGGCGCGCGCACCAAAATGCTTGATATGCCCGCTGCGCGAGTCCTGTGCCGCCGCGCCGATCGATGCGGCCGCGCTCGAGAACGCGCGACGCGAACACGCTAAAGCACCGTCTCCACAAAACGCGATTCGATTTGAGCGAACGACCCGCTTTGCGCGTGGGCGCATCGTCGACCGGTTGCGCGCGCTACCGCCGGGGCAACGCATTTCGTTGCTCGACTTACATGGCGACTTGCAGCCACTAATGCCCGAGCGCTCGCTAGAGGATGTGCGCAATCTCGTCGCAATACTGGAGCGGGACGGACTGATTGCCCGCGATGGAGAGGCAATCGCCCTGCGCGACTAGTGTCACTAGAGGGGAACCACGATGCGTTTGATCGGCGCACTTCTCTGCCTTGCGGTCTGCACGACCGCGTTGCCCGCCGCGGCGTTTGATTTTTCGGATGCTCGTCATATAGTCGCGCTTAGCAGTCCGCAGCTTTCGCCCGACGGCACGCGCATCGTCTACATTCGCGGCGTGCCGGATTTTAAGGCCGATCGCACCGACCGCCAACTCTGGCTACTCGACGTGCAAACGCGTGCGAAGCGGCAACTTACCTGGGATCGCAAGGGCGTCTCCGACCCATTGTGGTCGCATAGCGGCGATGCGATTGCCTTTACCGCAAGCGACAACGACCCGAAGGATGCCGAAGATCAGATCTTCGTGTTGCAGATGGACGGTGGTGACGCCCGTCAGATCACGCACGCGAAGAACGGCGTGCAAAGCTATGCGTGGAGTCCCGACGGCCGGCGCTTTGCGTATACGATACAAGACGACGATCCGAGCAAAGCTAACGTCGAGAAGCATCTCGATGCGTTCCAAGTGCAGGACAACGATTACTTACACCGCAGTGCGACGCCGCCGGTGCATGTGTGGACCTGCGATGCCGACGGGAAGAACGCGCGCCGATTGACCAGCGGAGCCTGGAGTGCCGGCAACGTCGACCCGGGCAGCGGCGGTGCGCTCTCGTGGTCGCACGATTCCAGGACGATCGCTATCGAGCACTACTCGACGCCCTTTGTTGGTGATTCGCTCGGCGTGTATGTTGAGATCCTCGATGCGCAAACCGGCGCGCGCAGTCGGCTCGTGCCGGGTGAATCGCTGCAAAATGGTCCGTCGTTTTCACCGAAGGATAATCTTGTTGCGTACTCGCGCAATACCAAAGGCGACTTCACGCAAGGCGTCGACCTCTACGTTGCCGACGCGTCGGGGAAGCGAGTCGCCGATCTGCGCTCGCAGCTCGATCGCAACGTTAACGGCGCGGCGTGGGATGGCCGGGGTGATGCAATGTGGGTTGCGACGCCCGACAGGGCGCACGGGGCGCTATGGTATTGGCCGCTGCACGGGCACCTTACCCGGATCGACCTTGGCGATGCACAACCAGCCGGTCTGGGCAACAGCACCAAGAGCGGTGCATTTGTATTCACTGCGTCTTCGGCGACGCACCCGCCCGAGATCTACTACGCGGCTTCGCCGGCGAGCAAGCCGGTCGCACTCACCGATGAGAACGGCTTCGTCGCAAAGACCGGCGTGGCGCGTGCGGTCGCGGTCGATTGGCATTCGACGAAGGGCGACTTCGCCGAAGACGGCGTGCTCGTCTATCCGCTGCACTACAAAGGCGGCAAAGCGCCGCTGATTCTCTTGATCCATGGCGGACCGCAAGGCGCGTCGACGCTGGGTTGGAGCAGTCAAGCACAGGAGATGGCGGCGCACGGCTTCTTCGTGTTCTCGCCCAACTATCGCGGCAGCACGAATCTCGGCGACGCCTATCAACACGCGATCACCAACGACGCGGGCGACGGCCCCGGGAAAGACGTGATGGCGGGACTCGCGACGGTCGAAAAAAACTATTCGATCGATACGTCGCGGATCGGTGTCTCGGGCTGGTCGTACGGCGGCTACATGACGTCGTGGCTGATCGGCCACTATCACGTCTGGAAGGCAGCGGTAAGCGGTGCATCACTCGACGATTGGCTCGACGATTACAACATCGCCTTTTACTACGATACCGATGTGCCGTTCTTTAAGGGCAAACCGTGGAGTCCCGGCAACACCGCCGAATGGCGCGCCCAGTCGCCGATCGCCGATGCACCGCAGACAACCACGCCGACGTTGATCATGGGCGACATCGGCGACAACAATGTCACGATCACCAATTCGTTCAAGTTGTACCACGCGCTCAAAGACAATGGCACGACGGTGAAGTTCGTCGCGTATCCGGTGACAGGGCACTTTCCCTCGGATCCGGTGCGCTCGGAAGACGTCCAAAAGCATTGGCTCGATTGGCTAGAGCAATATCTGAAGTAGGAGAGCATCATGATCAAACGACTCGTTACTTCGCTACTGCTCGCTGCATCGCTCGGCATCAATGCCCCGGCGGCCACGAGCACGTTCACACTGGACGATATTCCAAAGCTCGTCGGCGTTTCCAATGTCGCGATCTCACCCGACGGCAAGCTGATCGCCTTTATCGTCTCACATCAGAACCTCAAGACCGACAAGAACGAGCCGACGCTCGAGCTTTATGATGTTGCGAACAAGTCGACGCGCGCGCTTACCTTCGAGCGGACGGGTCTTTCGTCGCCGGCGTGGTCGCCGGACGGCACGAAGCTCGCGTTTCTCGCAAACCACGGTAGCGGCACCGATGTCAACCAGCAACTGTGGGTCATGGACTTGCGCGGCGGTGATGCCTCAGCGCTCACGAAAGCGCCGCAGGGCGTGGAGGAATTCGCGTGGCGCCCAGACGGCGGCGCGATTGCGTACGTCGCGCCCGACGAGCCGGCGAACAAGAAGGATGTCGAAAAGCATCTCGATGCGTTCGTAGTCGGCGATCAAGCCTACAACGATCGCTCCGCGCCGACCAGCAATCACATCTGGCTGCTCACCTTCAACGGTGGGACGAGCGAATCCAAACGCCTGACGAGCGGCACGTGGAGCCTTCCCTCGGCGCAGCCGCCGAGTTCGCCCGGGCCGCCGATCTCGTGGTCGCCCGACGGGAAATCGATTGTCTTCACCAAGATGCCCAACGCCTACGATGCCGATTCAGACGGCGCGGTCGTTGCCAAACTCGACGTCGCGAGCGGCAGTATTGCGCCGCTCACGTCACACGGGAAGTACGAGGGTTTTGGTGAGTACTCGCCCGACGGCACGCACGTCGCGTATTGGTATCCGCAAAACGGCAATAATTCGGCGGTCAACGAGATCTACGTTGCGCCTGCGAGCGGTGGAGACGGCACGGACGCTACGTCGGATGTCATTGATACCAATGTGCAGCGCTTCATCTGGATGCCCGATTCGAAGAGCCTCTTGATCTCGGGCCACAAAGACACGGATGCCGCGCTGTGGATCAAGCCGCTCGACGGCAAAGCCACGCGCGTCGAGCTACATGGCGCGCAGCCGAGCCAGGGTTTTTGGCTAGATGCCTCGGTTTCAAAAACCGGCGCCATCGCGTTTGCGGGAAGCGAGCCCAATCATCCGACCGAGCTCTACTATATGAGTTCGGCTAACGCGCCGCCGCAACGTGTGACCGGCTACAATGACGCGATTGCCGCGTACAACCTGGGAACGGTGCGCGCAATTGCGTGGCAGAACAACGGCTTCGCCGAAGACGGCGTGGTGACGCTGCCGCCGGGCTACGACGCATCGAAGTCGTATCCGCTGGTGTTGATTATTCACGGCGGTCCCAACTCAGCGTCGCTCACTTCGTTCAATGGGCTCAACCAGGTACTGGCGGCGCGCGGCTACATCGTCTTCAATCCCAACTACCGCGGCAGCGACAATTTAGGCGCGAAGTATTGGTACGGTATCGTCAATGATTCCGGCGCGGGCCCGGGACGCGATGTGATGGCGGGCATCAGCGCCCTCGAGCAGGCCTATAAGATCGATACATCGCGAATTGCCGTGTCCGGTTGGTCGTACGGCGGCTACATGACGTCGTGGATGATCGGACATTACCACATTTGGAAGGCGGCCGTGTCGGGTGCGGCGGTCAACGATTTGATCGATGAGTACGCGCTGGCCGACAACGGCGTGGGCTGGCGTTACAACATGAACGGCTCACCGTACACGAAAGGGCTCGCGCCAAACTACATTGCGCAATCGCCCATCAGCGCTGCCTGGGATGTCACGACACCGACACTGATCCTCAGCGACGTCGGCGATCAACGCGTGCCGATCACACAGTCCTACAAGTTCTACCACGCGTTAAAAGATCGCGGAACGACCGTGGAGTTTTGGGCTTATCCGGTCTCAGGACACTTTCCGGGTGATCCGGTTCGTTCGCTCGACGTGTACCGGCGGTGGTCCGGCTGGATCGAGAGCTATCTGAAGTAGTCGCGCAATGCCGGTTGCGTGTTTGCGGATCTCGTTGACCGCGGTCGTCTCGTACCAGAGCCCACGTAGGAGCGGTCCCATCGCGAGGAGCGCCGGTTGCGCCTCACCGCTGCGATCGAAGACGCGGTAGTTGTCGTCGGCATCGATGCCAAGTGCGAGCGCATCGGGGCGGAAGACGCCGCGCGCGAGCGCGTTGCGTACGAACGGGTGCGTCACGCTACGTAGGTCGGCGTTGGGGCCTGTGCAGTTCACGACATAGGATGCGTGTAGCTCGATCGGCCCTTCGGGCGCTTCGATATTCAACGTAATGCCGCGCGCATTTGCCGCGCCGCCGCGAATGCGTCCGCGATGGATCGTGATGCGCCCCTCAGCGTTCATACGTGCGAATGCGGCGTAGGTTGCCGGCGGCACACGATACCGATGAATCGCCCACATCGATTGCAGGTGGCGCAGGAAGCGTTTGCGCTCGCGGGTACTCCAGCCACTCCAGATCGCAGGTGTGATGGCACGCAGAGATTCCATCACCGCGCGCCAGTCGCCGGAGAAATTGCTTACGGCGCTACGCAACGAACGGAGCATGGTGTACGGCGTACGCGTGTCGAGCGCAAGCGTCGCCGGATCGAGGCCGCGGATCGCGGTATCTTCGACCAGCGGCAGCAGTCCGTGTCGTGAAACAATGTGGACGCGCCCACGGAACGCACGCTCATCGAGCAACGCAATCGTATCCATCGCAGTGAGGCGGCTACCAATCACGACGACGTCGGCGTTTGGATCGAAGTGCGCGATATCAGCTGTCCAAGGATCGCCGGCATAGCCCGGATGCCGGCGCACGCTCTCGGAAAGAAAGCTATCGTTGGGCGGAAGATTGCCGAGCGCAAGTACGACCGCCCGCGCGTCGTAACGACGGCCGCTATCGTCGCTAAGCCTGTAGCCGTCATTCGCGCGTTCGATGTCGACGATCTCCGCGCGCTCGTGCGTCATGCCCGCGCGCGCGGCGAGCGCGTTGGCGCTCGTAGCACGTAGGTAGGCCCCAAATCGCGCGCGACAAATCAGCGCGTCGTCGGCTTCATCAACGAGGTAGCGCATGAGGTGCCCATCATCGCCCGGCACTGCAGACATCGCACGAATCGGACCGTTCATCAGGAGGCTCGCGGATTGCGGCGCGTATGCTGCTCCGGGACCGAGATCGGCACGATTGAAGAAGGCGATGCGTTGTGCTGGGGTCGCTTGCTCTGCAAGCACACAGGCAAGCGCGGTGGCGGAGAAGCCGCCGCCGATCACAGCGACGTCGAGGCGCAGGGACGACATGGTCTTCTAGGTATCGGCGGCTGCGGGCTCCGACTTGTGGCGGTCGATCATGCCCTCGACCGCGCGGTAGATGCGCGGCACGAACTTCTGTTTATAAGGATAGAGGTCGACGGGGTCGCTGGTATGGACCAGCATCGCGGCATCCGCTTCGAAGACGAGCACGTTGCCTTCTCGGTCGATGCTGCAATCGATCCCGAAGTATTCCAGGCCGATGGCCTTGCCGATCTGCACGAGCGTCGAAAATCGGTCCGGATCGAACGCCCCGCGCGGATCTTCGAGAAACGCCGCTTCCTCGTCGCGCATCCAATGATGCTCGGCCATCGGCGCGTTGTAGTAGTGAATCATCCAGTTCGGGGAGATCGCGAGGTGCACGGGGTACGGAACGCCGTCGACATAGACGATGCGATACTTGCGAAAGTATCCATCCGCGCTCGCGTAGTCAATGAACGGGCTCACGAAGTACCGATCGGCGGGATGCTTCACGGTATACGCTTCGCAGGCACTCGCTGTGTCGAGCCGTTCGAGCCCGTGCCCTGCATGCGAGCCGACCGGTCGCGCGATCAGCGGGAATGCGAACGACACACCTGCGTTGCGTAAGGCTTCGCGGTCGACGATCGAAACCGAAGCAACGCGCGCGGCAGTATTTGCCAGCGTCCCGCCGAGCAGCGGCCGCGCTGTGCCGATCACGTATGCCGGCGCATTGAGCCCGGGTTTGCTCTGTGCGTGCATGAAGTGATTGGCAACGGCGAGGTACTGCAAGGCTTCCGGAGATTCGGCGATTGTGTTCCACACCACGTCGTAAGGAGGAACGAGGTCGGTGACCGTGTGTTGATCGTCGATCAGATAGAGCTTGTGTACTGTAGTGGTCTTGCGGTCGAAAAGAAAATCGACGGGAATGTTGGTTTGCCAGTCGCCGGGCGCGCACAAGCAGAGTACGCTGCGCTGCGGGTTTGTCGCATAGTATGAAAAGAGGCGTTGCACGCGAAGCGCCGCGAGCTGGTGCGCAAGTGCGTCTTCGCGAGCGCCGGTCATTTGCAGCAGCTCGTAAAGTGCCATGTGCGACGCGACGCTTTCCTCGCTCGCGAGCGCCGCGCGATGCTCGGCAATTGCCCCGGCGACGTCGCCGGATTCGTAGAGCATCTGCGCAAGGTTCTGACGCAGCACGATGACGTTCGAATACTGTGCGATTCCTGCGCGCAGCGCTGCGGCGGCCTCCGGGAGCTTACCCTGTGCGCGCAGCGCGATCGCGGTCGCGTTGACCTCCGAGGGACTCGAAAACGTCATGCGGCATGGGATTCGAACCGCCGCCGCAAAAACCGTTTACCGAATATGAAGATTCCGTTTCCGAAGAAGGTCGTTTCGCACGAGGTCGCCGAGCAAGAGCTGGCGATTCTGGAGCGGACCTATCCGCACGCGGTGACCGCGCTGCACTACACGAACCCGTTCGAATTGCTCGTGTCGGTCATTCTCTCGGCACAGACCACCGACGCACGCGTGAATCTCACCACACCCGAATTGTTCGCAAAGTATCCGACGGCACAGGCGTTATCCAAGGCGAAGGTGTCCGACGTCGAGCACATCATAAAGTCGACCGGGTTCTTTCGGATGAAGGCCAAGAACATCGTCAGCGCAGCGACCGATCTCGTGGAGAAGTTCGGCGGCGAGGTCCCAAACGATCGCGATGCACTGCAGTCGCTCGCCGGCGTCGGACGCAAGACCGCTTCGGTCGTGATGTCGGTCGCGTTCGCGGATGCCGCATTTGCCGTCGATACGCACGTCTTTCGGGTCTCGCACCGGCTTGGGCTAACGACGGCCACCACGCCGCTCGGCGTAGAAGAAGATGTTACCGCGCTCGTACCACGTGACAAGTGGCGCTTTGCGCATCATTGGCTGATTCTGCACGGGCGCGAGATCTGCAAAGCGCCGACGCCGCTGTGCGCACAGTGTCCAGTGAATCGGATCTGCCCGACGCCACCGATCATCGCGAAGCTGCGAACTATAACTGCAGCGGGCCGGATCGGTCGAGATGGGAAGGCCGCGGCAGTTCGGCGTCCTGCGCGATCGACTTCAACAAAGAAGAAGCGGTAAGCGCGTCACCGTACCCAGCTTCGGTGGAGATCTTCGAGATGTTAATTAGCGCGGGCACCGACGCGCTCGTATCGAATTGATACTCACCGTCGAGGTCGAGGCCCGTGATGCGCACGAGTTGATGTACCTCGTCCAGATCGAGACTCACGCGCTGCTCGCCGAAGCGCACCCGCACGCGCAGCGGTTTTTCCAGGCGCACGATTTTCACCGCGCCTCTCCCGAGAATCGACTCGAGGCGTTTCGCGCCTTCGAGCAGCCGCGCCACCAACAGCCGCAGCGTGGCTTCCGCATCTTCGCCGACAGGATGTGCGCCGTCGTCGCCGGCGTCGATCGCGCGTCCAATGTCGCGGCGCGCGCGTAGCCGCGTCGCAGCTTCCACGATCGGATTTTGGGCGGTAAACTCGGGCTTCATCGGGTCGGCCATTGGTTCTAGGCTACCAAAAAACGACGGCGCAGTCGTACGACTGCGCCGCTATGTAGGATGAATAAATACGAGGGTTACGGCTTTTTGGTCGCCTTCGGTGCCGGCTTGACAGCCGGTTTTGCCGCAGGCTTGGCCGACGACTTGGCGGCGGGCTTTGCCGAGGCTTTGGCCGTGGTCTTCATTGCGCTACCCGACGCTTTCGGGGCGGGGCTGGCAGCCAACGCCGGGACGGTCATCAGGAACGCCGCAGCGATGAACGATGCGAGAGTCTTCTTCATACAGTACACCTCCTTCCGTAGCAAGATACGGGAACGTCTTGCGGCGTTAGACGCCGCAGGGTGTGCTCCGTTACGTCCTAAAAACGCAACAACGTCCCAGGAAGTTCGCAGCAAGCGGGCGTCCCCCTTCGGGGGTTGCCCAAGCGTTGCTATTTTGCTTTGCCGACCATCGCGCGCGAGATTACGAGGCGCTGAATTTGCTGCGTTCCCTCATAAATTTGCGTAATTTTAGCGTCGCGCATCATGCGCTCGACCGGGTAGTCGGTGGAGTAGCCGAAGCCCCCCAGCACCTGCACCGCGTCGGTTGTGACCGACATTGCCACGTCGCCGCACTTGAGCTTGGCCATCGAGGCCCAAAGCGAGACGTCGGGTGCGCCCTCGTCGCATTTCCGCGCCGCTTCATAGAGAAGAAGGCGGGCCGATTCAACCTCGGTTTTCATATCTGCGAGCATGAATCCGAGGCCCTGATGCTGCCCGATCGGCTTGCCGAACGCGACCCGTTCCTTTGCATAATTCGTCGCGTAATCGAGCGCACCGGCGGCAATGCCGAGCGCTTGCGCGGCGATGCCGGGACGCGATTTGTCGAGCACCTTCATCGCGATCTTGAAGCCCTCGCCCTCTTCGCCGATACGGTTTGCCGCGGGAATCACGCAATCGTCGAATGCAAGTTCCACGGTCGGTGAACCGCGGATCCCCATCTTTTTCTCTTTCTTGCCGACGATGAAGCCCTTCGTGCCCTTCTCAACGACGAAGGCCGAGACACCGCGCGAGCCCGCATTCGGATCCGTAACTGCGAAAACGCAAACCACGTCGGCAACGCTGCCGTTGGTGATCCAAATCTTTTGCCCGTTCAGCACATAGGTGTCGCCTTCGCGTTCAGCGCGCGTGCGCATCGAGCCGAGTGCGTCCGATCCGCTCGACGCTTCAGTGAGCGCATATGCGGCAATCTTTTTCCCCGAAGCAATATCGGGTAGGAAGCGTTTCTTTTGTTCTTCGGTGCCGCCGATCAGAATCGGCAGCATACCGAGCTCTTGCACAGCGACGATCAACGAACTCGAGGCACACGCTTTAGCGATCTCTTCGACGACCTTCACGTAGGTCACGAAGGACCCGCCGAGCCCGCCGTATTCGGTCGGGATCGGAATGCCGAGCAGATCGTTCTGCGCAAAAAGCTCTTTGATGTCGGTCGGAAACTCGGCGGTCTCATCAATCTCGGCGGCGCGCGGTGCGACTTTTTCCGCAACCAGTTCGCGCACCATGTTGATGATCATGGCCTCTTCGTCGGCGTCGACGGCGTGAGGAGGTGCAATACTCATGCGCAAGGCTTCCACGGGGGAGGGAGCCGTTCCGTCCATCGGCGCAATAGCTTCACATGGAGAAAGTGTTCCAGTCGTGTGCGGAGGCTGTTGCCGATATCCGCAGCGGCGCCTCGCTTGCCGTCGGCGGCTTCGGCCTCAACGGCATTCCGCACAACCTGATCCAGGCGCTCCTCGAACAGGGAGCAACCGACCTCGTCACCGTGTCGAACAATTGCGGTGTCGACGGCTGGGGACTTGGTGTGCTGCTCGACCACAAGCGCATCCGCCGGACGACGGCTTCGTACGTCGGCGAGAACAAGGAGTTCGAGCGCCAATTTTTGAGCGGCGAACTGGAAGTCGAGTTGACGCCGCAAGGGACGCTCGCCGAGCGCCTGCGCGCGGGCGGCTGCGGAATTCCCGCGTTTTTTACACCTGCCGGTGTCGGCACGCTCGTTGCCGACGGCGGTTTACCGTGGAAATACAAGGCTGACGGGAGCGTTGCAATTCCGTCGCCGGCGAAAGAGACGCGTCCGTTCAACGGCCGTGACTATGTTATGGAACACGGAATCATTTGCGATTTTGCGCTCGTGCGCGCATCGGTGACCGACACGGCTGGCAACGTGGTCTTTCATAAGGCAACGCGCCAGTTCAATCCGCTCTGCGCGATGGCTGGAAAAATTACGATCGTGGAAACCGAAGAGTTGGTCGATGCCGGGCGGATCGATCCCGAACAAGTGCACTTGCCGGGTATCTTCGTGCAACGCATTGTGAAGGTCGGGCCGCAAGGCAAACGCATCGAACGTGTCACGACGAGGAAACGCTGATGCCGCTTACTCGCACACAACTCGCGGCGCGCGTTGCGCTGGAACTGCAAAGACGGACAGTACGTCAACCTCGGCATCGGTTTGCCGACGCTGATTCCGAACTACGTCCCGCATGGCGTCACCGTCACGCTGCAGAGTGAGAACGGCATCCTCGGTATGGGCCCCTATCCGTACGAAGGCGAGGAGAATCCCGACCTGATCAATGCCGGCAAGGAAACGGTAACCGTGCTGCCGGGTGCATCGTTTTTCGACTCCGCGCTCTCGTTCGGGATGATTCGCGGCGGGCACATCGATCTTGCGGTGCTCGGCGCGATGCAAGTCTCCGAACACGGCGATTTAGCGAACTGGATGATCCCGGGCAAGCTCGTGAAGGGCATGGGCGGTGCGATGGATCTCGTGCATGGCGCCAAACGCGTGATCGTAATGATGGAGCACGTGGCCAAGGGCAACGCGCACAAGATCGTCGAGCGCTGCGATCTGCCGTTGACCGGTAAGGGCGTCGTGAACAAGATCATCACCGACTTCGCGACGATCGACATCGAACCGCAAGGACTTGTCTTGCGCGAAGTTGCGCCCGGTATGACCGTTGACGACGTGCAGGCCGCGACCGGCGCCAAACTTCACGTGCCGCATCCGCCTGCGGAGATGAAAGTCCCGGCGGGGGTCGCCTAGGTAACCTGCTGCAACCCCACTTGGGTTATGGGGAGTGCTATGTCAGAACGCAAAGTTTCTCTCGTGCTGCCGGCCCAGGATTTTGAAGAGGGCGGCGGCTTTCTGGTGCACCGGCCTTTCCCGGTGCAAGGCGTGCTCCAGGTCGATCCGTTCTTGCTGATCGACGAACTCGGGCCGGTGCAGTACGCGCCGGGTGAGGCGATCGGCGCACCCGATCATCCGCATCGCGGCTTCGAGACGGTGACGTACGTCATCGAAGGCGAGAATCAACATGCCGATTCGGCCGGCCATCGCGGCGAGATCCACGCCGGCGACGTGCAGTGGATGACCGCCGGCGCCGGCGTCGTGCACGCCGAGATGCCCTCAGAACGCATGATGCGCGAGGGTGGACGTCAGCACGGCTTCCAGATTTGGATCAATCTGCCGAAGGCTGACAAGTTTGTGCGGCCGCGTTATCAAGACGTGCGCGCGTCGCAGATTCCGGTGTGGCGCAGCGACGACGGACGCGCGTGGGCGAAGGTGATCGCGGGCGAAGCGCAAGGCGTCGAGGGTGCTGCGCAAACGCGTATTCCGATTGGGTTCGTGCACTATCATCTCGAACCCGGTGCGCGCATCGAGCATGCGGTCGAGGACGGCCAGACGGCAATTGTCTATCTGATGTCGGGCGAGGCGCGCTTCGGTGGCGAACGCAAATATGCTGCGCGCGCAGCGATCGTGTTCGATCGCGGCGGCGATGTGATTCCGGTTGAGAATGCCGGTAAGCGAGCCGCTCGAGTTTCTCGTATTGACCGGCAAACCGATCGAGGAACCGATGGTGCGTTACGGGCCGTTCGTGATGAACACCATCGACGAATTGGAAACCGCGTTCACGGACTTTCAGTCAGGTCGCCTCGGCTAGCGCGACTTCGAGCGCCCCGCCATTGAAGCGCATCGTCGCGAGCGCGATACAAGCAGCGCTCTCGGCGACAAGCGCAAGCGAAGCGACGAGAAGACCGATTTGTGCGCTGCGTGAGAAAATACCGGCGAGCACGCCGAGCACGGCCGGCGGCAGGCACGCGGCATAAAACAGTAACACGCGAATCACCATGCCGGGTCCTCGTTGGTCGAGCATCGACGGCGTCAACGCATATCCAAGCACGCCGATAGCCCGGCTTGCAACGATCGCCGAGCAGACCAGCGCCACGCTGACAACAACGAGATTCGGCGCAGCTAGGCCGAATGCCATGATTGTGAGCAGCGTAAAAAAACCCATCAGCGGCAGCGTGCTTCCGAGCGTCCATGCTGAGAGCTTTGCAAACACGCTGCCGTCGCCAATCCACCACAACGGTTTGGCAATGTCTTGCGCGAGCGAAACGCTGCGTGTGGTTTGGATCACGAGCACTACGAGAAAGAGCGGTAACACCGCGAAGATCGGAAGATCGGCGGACTTCCTTGCAAGTAAGCCGGCTACGCAGCCGAGGAACAGCGCAACGGCTATCCCGCCCGCGATAAATGCCGTTCCGTTTCGGCGGCGCAAAAATGCGGCTTGCTTCCAGATTTCAACCCACGGCCCGCGCAGTTGTGTGCTGCCGGAATGCGTCGGCTTTTTCGATGCCGGCATCGAAAAGACGCTTCCCGAGCGCATCCGCGCGCGGGTCGCCTCGAGCATGCGCGTCGATGCGTAGAACTCCGGATAGATATCGCTTCCGCATAGTGCGGTCCCGGCCAATCCGGCGATGACGGCGCCGTAGATAATACCAAGTGCCGTCGGGTTCCCGTGCCAGAGCGCGATCACTGCACGTCCCAAACCAAGGGACTCGGCAAGCGTCGCAAGCTTCGGAAAGGGTGCGACGAGCGGCACCAACGCCGCTGCGAGCACGACCAGTCCGATTAGAGCTAGCGCGAACCACCCGGATTTGAGATATGGGATGCGCCGCCCCGCGAGTGCCGCCGGCATCACGAGCACGACGAGGAGCAAGAAGATACCGGTTAGCCCGAGGACCGGACCGACTGCATTTCCGCGAGCGAAGTATATGGCGACGATGAACGCGCTGAACAGCAAACGTGGCACGCCGGTTGCGAGTTGTCGCAACTGCAGCCAAAGGATCACGACGTGTTGGCTCATCGCCGAGCGGGAGAAGAAGAGTGCGTCGACAGGTTCACCAAACGCCATGCTGCGCCCAAGATTCGTCGCCGACGCGAGCGTCGCGCCGAAGAGAGCGATCAAAAAGCCACTAACCGCGGTCGCGTACGGCTCGGCCACGTCGAACGTTTGAATGAACGAGCGATGCGTGAGGAAAGCGCGGGTATAGAACTGCAACAGCAGATACAGTCCGATGAAGACCCAGAGCAGCAATCGCGCGGGGCTGCGAACAATCGCACGGATCGCACTGCGAAAGCGGCGCGAATCGAGATACCAAAGTGCGGCGAGCGCGCTCATGCGGTGATGCGCAGGAAGACGCTTTCGAGATCCTCATTGTCCGTGGCGAGCTCGGCAATCGGACCGTCAAAGATCTTGCTTCCAGACTTGAGAATCAGTGCACGTTCGCTCACTGTTCGCGCTGCTTCGAGCATGTGCGTGCTTACGATCACGACTTTCCCACTTGAGCTTAGGTCCGCAATGACCTCGCGCAGCTCTCGCTGACCGGCGGGATCGAGGCCAACCATCGGTTCGTCCAAGAGGAGCACCGGTGCGTCCGCGATCAGTGTCGCCACGATCAGCGTCTTTTGCTTCATGCCCTTTGAAAGGGCCGCGCCGATTGTGTCGCGCTTGTCCACGAGATTGAAGCGCTCGAGCAATACTTCTGCACGTGCTTCCCACCCGGCGTCGAGATTGCAACTGCGGGCGACGAAAACGATATGCTCCCGTAAGTGCACCGTAGACTTCGGGATTTTCAGGGATCAGCGCGATCGTGCGCCCCCGCCGCGGTCCGAGCGCCTCGCCGTTCCACGCGATCGTGCCCGCGTCCGGGCGAATCAATCCGCATAGCATGAGGAAGGACGTGGTCTTGCCTGCCCCGTTGGGTCCAAGCATCGAGACGACCTCGCCCGGCCTTGCATCGAACGCAAGCGCTCGTACCGCAAGCGTATTGCTGAAACTTTTAGTCAGATCGCGGACAGAAAGCACGCTCGCAAGGTTTTACGTTGCTACAGCGGATTCCCGGAACTGCGCGCGGTAGAGCCGCGCGTAGGGCCCGTTACGTGCCAGGAGCACGGTGTGGGAACCGCTTTCGACGATGCGGCCCTGCTCGATCACAAAGATCACGTCGGCATTGATGATGGTGGAGAGCCGATGCGCGATGACCAAACTCGTGCGGCCGCGCATCACAACCTCGATCGCCTCTTGAATCGCCGCCTCATTATGCGAGTCGAGGGCGCTCGTGGCCTCGTCGAGGATGAGGACGCACGGATTCTTGAGAAGCACGCGCGCGATCGCCAGGCGCTGGCGCTCGCCGCCCGAGAGCTTGTGGCCGCGCTCGCCGACCACGGTCTCGTAGCCTAGCGGCAGCGTGCTGATGAAGTCGTGGATGTTGGCCGCGCGTGATGCCGCGATCAGCTCGGCCTCGGTCGCGTCGGGTTTGGCGTAGCGCAGATTCGCGGCAATCGTGTCGTGGAAAAGATAGGTTTCCTGTGTGACGATGCCGATACCGTCGCGCAGCGATTCGAGCGTCACCGTCTTCACGTCGTGCTCGTCGACGAGCACGCGTCCTTCTTGCGGGTCGTAGAAACGCGGTACGAGTTGGGTGATCGTCGATTTGCCCGCCCCCGACGGGCCGACGAACGCCGCGACCTGTCCCGGCTTGACCTCGAATGACAAATCGTGCAGCACGACGCGATCGGGATCGTAGCCGAATGTCACGTGATCGAAGCGTACGTCGCCCTGAATGTCGTTTAGTGTGACGGCGTTGGGCGGATTGTACTCTTCGGTCTTCATGTCGAGATATTCAAAGATTCGTTCGAAGACCGCGAGCGCGCTTACGATCTGTACTTGCACGCCGACCAGCGCCGCGGCCGGTCCATACAACCGTCCTTGAATGTAGCCGATGAATGCGACGATCACGCCGACATCGAGCATGCCCTGTACCGCGAGCCACCCGCCGCCGAGCCACACGATCGCCGGACCGACGATCACCATCGCCGTGATCGAGGCGAGAAACCAGCGGCCGACCATCGCTAGACGAACTTCAAGATTCATCAGCTTGGTACCGACGTCGTAGAAGCGAGCGCGCTCGTACGCCTCGCGCGCGAACGACTTGATCAGGCCGATCCCGGAAATCGAGAGCGTCTCTTGGGTGATCGACTCGATGGCGTCGCGCTGGACGCGCGTCTTCTTGCGAATGTCGTACATGCGCCGGCCGACCGGCCCGAGCGGAAGAATCATAAACGGAACGACGACAAGCGATATGAGCGCGAGCTTCCAGTTCCAAATGAACATGGCGATGACCGTCGTCAGGATCATGACGACGTTCGTAATGATCGTGGTAAGCGTACCGGTCACGACGCTGTCGACATTGTCGACGTCGTTGGAGACGCGGTTCATGATCTCACCGGTCTTTGTGCCGGTGAAAAACGCAAGCGGCATGCGGTGCAGATGGGCGACGAGCTGCGTGCGCAGGTCACGCATTATCCCTTCACCGACCAGCGAGTTCAACCAGCCCTGCGCCACGCCGAAGCCCATCGAGACGAGCGCCGTCCCAAGAATGATCGCGACGTCGATCAGGAGTTCATGAAAGTTCTTCTGGGGAATCGCGACGTCGATGATGCGCGCCGTCAAAAGGCCGGGGACCAGTCCAAGGACTGCCGCGACGATGATGCAGCCGAACACCATCGACTGCTCCCACCAGTATGGACGAAACAGCGCAAAGAGCCGCCGCCAGTCGATCTTACGCCGAATCTTCGGCTGATCGGGCCCGTAGTTATTGGACCACATCAAGCCGTGGCCAGCGAACATGCGTTACCTATCGGGTGGACTGGTGCAGCGTTACCTTGTTGCCCTCGGGATCTTCTAACGAGGTGACTTTGCACACGGGGGTAGTGTAAATGTCGTCGACCTTGACGCCGTTATCGCGCAGCGCTTTGGCCGTTGCTTCGATGTCGTCGACCTCGAAGGCGACGCCGACGCCGGTTCCTGGTTTGCGATCGATCCACGCGGAGGTCATCAACGCAAAACACGCGGGGCCGACATTGGCTTCGTTAAATTTTTCGACGCCGTCCTCTTCGTAAGCGCCACTGAACTTGAGACCGAGCATCTTCTCGTACCACGCGCGCGTGGCGCCGACGTTGTCCGACGGATACGCTGTGAACGCTATATCTTTGATCATGGCAGGCTCCTTCTAGCGGTTACGAAGTCTTCTTACCGTTCCGCAGACCCGCCAACTCCTTAAAGAGTTTCTTTTCTTTGTCATTGAGGCTCTGCGGAAGTTGTCCGACCAGGCGCACGTACTGATCGCCGGCGCCGGCGCCTTTGACCTTGGGCATGCCCTTACCGGAGAGGCGCAACAGACGATTGTTTTGCGTGCCTTCGGGAATCGTCATCGCGACTTGCCCGGCCATCGTCGGCACCTTCACCTCGCCGCCGAGCACGAGGTCGTAAATGCTAACCGGAAGATCGACGTAGAGATCGTCGCCTTTGCGTTTGTACGTCGCATCATCGAGAAGATTTACGATCAGGTACAGGTCGCCGTTTGCGCCGTTGTTGATGCCAACGCCGCCTTGCCCAGCCAGACGAATGCGTTGTCCGTCGCCGATGCCTTTGGGAATCGAGACCTCGAACTTCTTGGTGACCAGATTGCGGCCGGTGCCGTTACATTGCGGACATAAGCGCCCGTTACTGATGCCCGTGCCGCCGCAGTTTGGACAGAGATCCTCGACCTGCAACGCGACGGCTTTTTTGCCGCCATCGTACACGTCGCGCAACGAGAGCTCGATCGTGGTCTCGAGATCTTGACCGCGCTGCGTGAAGGGCGTACTCGAGGCCGATTGCCGTCGGCCGATGCCCGAAAAGAACATGTCGAAGAAGTCCGAGAACCCACTCGGACCTGCGCCGCCGGCGGCTCCGGGGTTGCCGGCGTTGCCGAAGTCAAAACCGCTGAAGTCGGCGGAATCGGTGTACGTGCGGTGGTACTGCCGCTGTTGTTCGGCCTGCCGCGCGGCGCGTTGCCAATCCGAGCCGAGCGCGTCGTACTTCTTGCGCTTCTCGGGATCGCCGAGCACTTCGTAGGCCTCGGAGATTTCTTTAAACTTCTCCTCGGCCGCTTTGGTGTTTTCGGGATTGGCGTCGGGATGCCACTTGCGCGCAAGTTTCCGATATGCGGACTTGATATCTTTTTCAGCCGCACCCTTCGAAATGCCGAGAACCGCGTAGTAGTCTTTGTAGTTCATCCGGCGTGTTTTGCGACGAGTACTTTTGCCGGACGGAGCAACTCGTCGCCGATGGTGTAGCCTTTTTCGGCGACTTCCATCACGGTGTCATCGGGAGTGTTAAACGGCGCCGGCACGGTGCCGATCGCCTCGGCCACCTTCGGATCGAACGGCTTGCCCTTGACGTCGATGACTTTCACGCCCTCGCCGGCAAGGATCGCCTCGAATCCGCGCAGCGTCTGTTCGATGCCGCCACGGAGCTTGTCGCCGCCGCCTTGATCGAAGGCGAGCGCGCGTTCGAGGTTGTCGATCACCGGAAGAAAGCGCTCGAGCAGCTTGCGACGGTGCTGCGTCACGATCGAACTGATGTCACGCTCCATGCGCTTCTTGTAGTTCTCGAAATCGGCCATCGCCAGAAGAAACTTCTGGTAGTTGTCATCGGCCTTGGCGTTGGCCGCTTCGAGTTGCGTACGCAGATCGGTCGTCGATCCTGCGGGAGGATCGAGCGTCGCCTCACCCGCTTCAGTGTAGATTTCGTTATCGTTCATCATAAGTTGCTGGTAAGAAGATTCAGCCACCCTTCGACAAGCTCAGGGTGACACGTGTCATGCTGAGCCTGTCGAAGCATATGCTGAACCAGTCTTACTTGGCTTCCTTGAATTCCGCGTCGATGACGTCGTCCGGTTGCGCGGAGCCGTTAGGTTGCGCACCCGCGCCGTTGGTTGCACCTTCTTGCGATGCACCAGCGGCTTCACCGTTCGGCGATGCAGCCTTGTAGAGCAGCTCGGCCATCTTGTAGCTGGCCTGCTGCAGTTTCTCGATCGCCGGTTTGATCTCGGCGATCGTGCCGTTCTCGCTGATCCGCTTAAGCTCTTCGAGCGCCGCCTCGACTTCGCCGCGCGCATCCACGTCGAGTCTGTCGCCAACTTCCTTGAGCGACTTCTCGGTTGAGTAGATGAGGCTCGATGCGTTGTTGCGCACTTCGGCCTCTTCACGCTTGGCTTTGTCGGCCGCACCCTGCAGTTCGGCGTCCCTGACCATCCGGTCGACTTCCTCTTTGCTGAGGTTGGTCGATGCGGTGATCGTGATCTGCTGCTCCTTACCGGTGCCCAGATCTTTGGCGCCGACGTTCACGATGCCGTTTGCATCGATGTTGAACGTCACTTCGATTTGGGGTATGCCGCGCGGAGCCGGCGGAATGCCTTCCAGACGGAAGCGTCCCAAGGTCTTGTTGTCCCCGGCCATCGGACGTTCGCCCTGCAGCACGTGGATGTCGACCGAGGTTTGACCATCTTCGGCCGTCGTGAAGATCTGCGACTTCTTCGTCGGAATCGTCGTGTTGCGCTCGATAAGCGTGGTCATCACGCCGCCAAGCGTTTCAAGCCCGAGCGACAGCGGTGTCACGTCGAGGAGCACGACGTCGCGAACTTCGCCCGCGAGCACGCCGGCTTGAATCGCCGCACCGATCGCCACGACTTCGTCGGGGTTAACGGTAAGGTTCGGATCTTTTCCGGTGAGCTTTTTGACGAGCTCGAGGATGACGGGCATGCGGGTCGAGCCGCCGACCATCACCACTTCGTCGATTTGCGAGATGTCGATCTTCGCATCGGTGATCGCGTTCTTAAACGGTGCGATACAACGATCGGTAAGGTCTGCCGTGAGCTCTTCGAACTTCGCACGCGTGAGCGTGATGTCGAGGTGCTTGGGACCCTCTTGATCGGCCGTGATAAACGGCAGATTGATCGAGGTCGTTACGACCGAGCTCAGCTCGATCTTCGCCTTTTCCGCAGCTTCGGTCAGGCGTTGCATCGCCTGCTTGTCTTTGGAGAGGTCGATGCCTTGCTCTTTACGGAACTCGCCGACCAGCCACTCGACAATGCGATGATCGTAGTCGTCGCCGCCCAAGTGCGTGTCGCCGTTGGTTGATTTGACTTCGAAGACGCCGTCTCCGACTTCGAGGATCGACACGTCGTACGTGCCGCCGCCGAGGTCCCACACGAGGATCGTCTCGTTGCCCTTCTTCTCGAGGCCGTAAGCCAGCGCTGCAGCCGTCGGCTCGTTGATGATGCGCAGCACGTCGAGTCCTGCGATCTTGCCGGCGTCTTTGGTCGCCTGACGCTGCGCGTCGTTGAAGTATGCGGGAACGGTGATCACCGCTTTGGTGACGCGTTCGCCTAAATAGTTGCTCGCATCGTTGACGAGCTTTTGCAGGATCATCGCGCTGATTTCTTGCGGCGTGTAATCCTTGCCGTCGATCTTGACGTGATAATCAGGATCGCCCATGTGGCGCTTGATTGAAGAGATCGTGCGATCGGGATTGGTGATCGCCTGACGCTTCGCAAGTTGGCCCACGAGACGTTCGCCGGTCTTGGTAAATGCGACGACCGACGGGGTCGTGCGCGACCCTTCGGAATTTGGAATGACGACGGGCGACGGGCCCTCCATCACGGCAACGACCGAATTGGTCGTGCCAAGGTCGATACCGACCACTTTAGCCATGAAATTCTTACCTCTCGATAAATGTCTGCGGTAGCTCGGGACCAGCTTCTCTTGCAATCTCTCGCCGCGACCATTAGCCGATGCGAAGACTGCACCGAGGTAAGTGCAACGATCGCCTAGGATTCGGGGATGCGCTACGGGAGCGAAGATCTGCCTTGCCGCTTACGGGCGCACGCAGTCGTAGTACCCGATCATCATACACGATTACCGGGTCTGCTGTTTCCAACCCAAAAGGAAAGAGGCCGGTTGCAGGTCCCGCCTCTTAGGGGCTACGAAAGTAAGCTAAAGCCTACTTTCTCGTCGCCCAACTGCGCGGTTAGGGCTGCTGTTGCGGGGCGGCCTACTTGCTCGGCCGGGCCGCTCCTCGAGCGTGACCGCGTCGAACTTCTTGACGCCCTGCGACCACACGTCGAGGTGCAGCATGTCGCCCGGCTTTTTCGAGGCGATGTACTTGCGCAGCGCATCGGCGCTCGTGACCGGCTTGCCGTCCGCCTGGAGGATCACGTCCCCCGGCTGAGACGCCCGCTTTATCGGCCGGGACTACCCGGCACGACTTGGACGACTGCGAGTGCCCCCTGGACCGGTGTAGCCGATCTGGTTGCGTAGCTCCGGCCGTCAGGTCTTGAGGCGCGAACCCGGCGAAGCCGGTGTCGGTGCCCTGGTGGAAGCCCGGGTTTGCCAGCAGTTGCGGGACGACGTCGCGCACGGTGTTCGACGGAATCGCAAAGCCGATGCCTTGCGCCGCTTCGTCGGTGAGCTGGTTGACGCCGATGACGTTGCCGTCGATGTTGATCAGCGGGCCGCCCGAGTTACCCGGGTTGATCGGCGCCGAGGTTTGCAGCAAGACCTTGAAGTCGTAGTACGCGTTATTGTTGCCCTCGGCGCCGACTTTTTCTTCGCGGTGAAAGGCCGAGACGACGCCGAGCGTCACCGTCTGTTGCAGTTCATATGGTTCGCCGATAGCGATTGCCCATTGGCCCTGTTCGAGCTTGTCGGAATCGGCCAGCTCCAGCGGGGGCGGCAACTTCTTGTAGTTGTCCACGCGAATCACTGCGAGATCAGCACCGATGTTCGCTGCCACCACGTGCGCCGGAACGTGCGCGCCGTCCGAGAAGATCACGGTGAGGTTCGAGAGCTTTGCGCCGCTTGGCGGATTGACCGACGTGCGCGTTGGTTACGATGTCGCCCTTGGTGTCGTAGACGAACCCCGAACCAGATGCTTGGCCCTTGTATTTTTGCACGATCCCCGGGCCTTGCTGGCCGAAGAACTGCTGGATCAACGGGTCGATCGGCACGACCTCTTGGCCGTTGACCGTCTCGGTAATGGCGACGACCGACGCCTTGGTGCGTTTGACCGCACTGACGATCCGGTCCTGATCGCTCACACCCGAGAGCGGCGCGGCGGCGACCGCGGGGGGCGTATGGTTGGGGCCGGCGACGTTGGTAAAGTGCGTGCTCGCGTAGAGCATCATAACGAAGCTGCCGATGATGGCGCCCATAAGACCCACGATCACCGTGGGAATGACTCGTTTACTCACTGTTCTCCCGATCTACCGAAGGATGTTTATTAGGATTTTCCCTACCAGCACAAACGCGAGGCGGTTACGCGGCGTTCCTCAAAAACTTGTAAAAGTGCGGCTGGTTGCTACCGGTTCGTCGGCCACGATCCGGCCGTCGAGGAGGCGCACGATCCGCCGCGAGTAGCGCGCAACGTTCTCATCGTGTGTAACCATGATGATCGTCCGGCCGCCGTCGTGCAACTGGTCGAAGAGGGCCATGAGCTCAGCGCTAGTCTTGGTGTCGAGGTTCCCGGTCGGCTCGTCGGCCAGGAGGACGGCTGGGTTGTTAACCAAGGCACGGGCGATCGCGACCCGCTGCTGTTGACCGCCTGAAAGCTCGCTCGGCTTGTGGTGGGCGCGGTCGGCCAGCCCGACCTCGGTCAGCATGGCGAGCGCGCGCGCGCGGCGTTCGCGCGTGTTGATGCCCGCGTAGAAGAGCGGAAGGGCGACGTTGTTGATCGCGTCGGTGCGCGCGAGCAGGTTGAAGCCTTGAAAAACGAAGCCCAACTTGCGTAGCCGGATTGTCGCAAGCGCATTGTCGTCGAGATGTGAGACGTCCTCACCGTCGAGATGATACGTGCCGGTGGTGGCACGATCCAGACAGCCGATGATGTTCATCATCGTCGATTTCCCCGAACCCGAAGGTCCCATGATCGCAACGTATTCGCCGCGTTCAACGAGGAGATCGACGCCTTGCAGCGCCGGCACGTCGAGCGAGCCCGTTTTGTAGGTTTTGGTGATCTGCGCCAGATCGATCGCGCGCGTATTATTCATAGCGCAATGCCTCGATCGGGTCGAGCGAGGCCGCACGATAGGCGGGATAGGAACCGAACGCGAGCGTTACGATCGCGGCAAAGGTCAGCGTAATGGCGAGGGCCTGCGCGTAAGGCAACGGCGCCGTGTAGCCGGTGAGTTTGACAATGAAGAGACTGTTGATCGTGCCGCCGGTGATCAGCCCAAGGGCCATGCCGACCAGGCATCCGAAACTGCTGAGCAGTGCAGCCTCGATGAAGAATTGAATCAAGATCTGTCCTTTGCGCGCGCCGATTGCTTTGCGGGTGCCGATCTCACGCGTGCGTTCGTTGATCGAAACCAGCATGATGTTCATCACACCGATCCCAGCGACGAGCAGCGACACCGCGCCGATCAAGCCAACAACGATCGTCACTGCAGTAAAGATTTGGTTGATGCCGCCGGTAAACGCGGCCTTGTCGAAGGTTTGATACTGCACGTCCTTGCCGACTTTGCGCAGTTCGCGAATGCGGTTGATTACCGCGACCTCGGTTGCAGGGATGTTCGACGTGTCGCGGACGGTGAAACGCGCGGCGAAGATGCGGTCGCCGTGGACGTATTCGCGGACGTAGGTGCTGTACGGGATCGAGACGTCACCGCCGAAGCTGTACGTTGACCAGGCCCTGGCGTGGCTTGGGCAAGTACGCCGACGACGACGTAGCGGTGCGTTCCGGCGTAGATACTATCGCCGCTCGGGTCGCCGCCATCGGGGAAAAGGCGTTGATATGCGCGCCAGCTCAGTACGCCGACGTCGCTTGCATTGGCAATATCGTCGTCGCTGAGATAGCGTCCGTAGGCAAGCGGAAGATTCGCGAAGGGTGGATTCGAGTCGGATGAGAGCGTGAACCGTCCGACATTGTGACCGTAGCGCACGAGCTCTCGTTGGCCGCCGAGCGGCACGCCGCTGGCGACGTTCGGGACCGTCGCAACGATGTTGCTCAAATCCGAGATACGCATCGACGCTCGCGCAAAGTTGCCCTGAAACGAGCCTGGAAAAACCACGAACGAGTTGTCGGCGAGCGCGCCGAGCGTCTCACTGATCGATCCAGCCATGCTGTGCCCGAGCACTTCGATGCTGATCACGGCGAAGACGCCGATGATCAGGCCGATCGTCGTAAGGAACGTACGCATCTTGTTGGCAATGAGCACCCGCGTCGCTTCTTCGAAATACATCATGAGCGCAAAGCTTCAATCGGGTCGAGCGTGGCCGCCCGGTACGCCGGGTACAGGCCGAAGAGCATGCCGACTGCGCCGGAGAAGCCGAGCGCAACCGATACGACGAGTACATATGGGACGACGAGCTCGCCTAACTGATTGCTTAAGGCGAATGCGCCGAGCGCCGTGAATCCGATCCCGAGCAACATCCCCGTGCCACCGCCGACGAGCGCCAGCACCACCGACTCCATCAGAAATTGGAGGATGATGTCCTGCCGCGACGCACCGATCGACTTGCGAATGCCGATCTCACGCGTGCGCTCGGTAACGGTGACGAGCATGATGTTCATGATGCCGATGCCGGCGACGATCAGTGCGACCGTCGCCGATCGCTGCCAGGCTCGTCCCCGCGATGTTTAAGACGTTGTCGAAGCCCTTGAGGAAGCCCGCCGCGTCGACGACCTGATATTGCGCCGATGCACCGTGAATGTGCTGTAGCGATGCAACGACTTGATCGCGCAACATGTCGGACGTGAAGCCCGGCGCGGGATAGATCGAGAAATCGTCGGGTGGCTCGTTTACGGCGCGATAGAACGTCGAATACGGCACCGCGATGAAGTCGTTGCCGCTGAGTGCGGTGATAAAGGGCGACTTGATCGGGTTGTAAACGCCCACGATCGTGTAGCGCCCGCCATTCATCGTGAGCTCTTTCCCTAATGCGTCCCCGTTCGGAAAGAACCGGTCTGCGACGCTCTGCGAGACCACGACCACGCGTGCCGCGGAGTCGACGTCCTCGGCGTCGAGCTTACGCCCAGCGCTCATCGTCAGCGAGTCATCGTTTGGATAGACTCCCGTGGCTGAGACCGAGAAGTGGTCGCTGACCTTGCCGTAGCTGACCTTCCACGTACGCGTGAAATCCGGTTCGACCGCGAGGACTGCCGGGCCGAGGTCGGCGGCGACGCGCGCTGCGTCGCTGTAGTGCAGCGTGGCTCGTTCAGGATAGGTTTGCGACGAGTCGACTTGTACGATGATCGGAAACGTGCCGAACGACTTAAACGTCCCCTCGATACCACTCGTTGCGGCCTTGCTCAAGCCAAAGACGGTGATGATCGACGCGCTACCGATGATCATCCCGAGCATGGTGAGAATCGAGCGCGTGCGGTTACGCCATAGCGACACGCCGGCTTCGACGAGGTACGCGAGGACGCGCGTCACGACGTAGACGGCGATGCCGACGGCGATGGCAACGGCGTTACGCGAGCGCCGTCGATGAGCGCCGGCGTCTTGGCCGCGACGATGACGTCGCCGGGTTCCAGGTCCGGAACGAACTTGCGTCGTGCTGTCGCCGGCACGTCCGAGCGTAATCGTGCGCTTCTTGGCGATGCCGCTCTGAACCACGTAGACGAACGACGTCTTTCCCGTTCTTGTTGATGGCATCGTTGGGGACGACGATCGAGTGCGGGAAATTACTGGTGAGGATGTCGACGTCCGCGCTCATGCCGTCCTTGAGGAACTCCGGCGACTGATCCAAGGCGATCGTCGTCAAGCACTTGCATCGCCGTGCTCGAAGCGTCGGTCGACTTCTGTGCAACCGGCTCGATCCGCGCGACGTGTCCCGGGATCACGCGTCCGGGAAAGTCTTGCCCGGTGATGTTCGCCGGCTGCCCAACGCGCACGTTGATGATGTCTTGCTCGTCGACCTGCGCCCTGACGACGAACTTGTTATCACCGGCGATCGTGAACAGCCCTTGCCCGGCCGTGACGACATCGCCTTGCTGCATCGGCCTCAGCGGATTGCTCGTCTCTGCCACGACGGTTTGTATGGTGCCGCCGATCGGCGCGACGATGCGCGTGAAAGCCACTTGCTGCTGGTTCTGCGCGTTGAGGATTTTGCTTTTTTCGGCGTTGGCTTGCGCAGCTTGCACGCTGTCCATGCCGTAGCCCGAGACCGCGCCCAACTTGAGCTGCTGCACGGCTTGGTCGTAGGCCACCTGCGCCTGCTCGAGCTTGGCCTTGTCGGCGTCGACTTGACTGCGTGCAATGGCCTTTTGATCCAGCAACGCGGCGTCGGCAACGTACACGCGACGCGCTTCGTCGAGGGCGCTCTTGGCCGTGTCGACTTGCGCCTGGTATTGGACGCGCTGATTCTGCTCCTGAATGCGCGCGGTCGAAACGTTCGCCACCGCGTTGGTATAGTCGGCTTGCGAGCTCGATGCGTTGTAGTCGAGCGTCGGATTCTGGATCGTGGCTAGCAATTCTCCGGCACTGACGTGGCTGCCGGGCTTCACATAGACGTGCCCGATATTGCCGGCCACAAGCGAAGGCACGGTAACCGTATCCGCGATTCAAAACGACGCCATTTTCCGGCAGCTTCACCGAGAACGTCGTGTAACTTACCTTTTGCAACTTGACCGGTGTAGCTGCACTATCGCCGCGTTTGCTCGCGACCACGGCAACCACAATCACGATCAACAGTGCGGCGACGACGATGAGGATGTTACGAGTACGTTTCATGCGGTTCCTTATTGCAAGTCAGCAACAGCGGTTTGCGCCGTGTAGGTGCCGAGTGACACGCGAAGCTTAACGACCGCCTCCACGTAGGAGACTTCCGCCGCAACATAGTCGGATTGCGCGGTCACGGATTGCTGTTGCGCAAGTATGACGTCGGAGAGCGCGATGATCCCTCGTTCGTACTGGAGTTGCGCGACGCGCGCGGACTCGGCCCCGAGCTGCGATTCTTCCTGTGCATAGCTCAACTGCGAGAGCGCGGTCTGCGCGCCGCGATAGTTTTGACGAATGTCGATCTGCACTTGAATGCGTGATGCATCGAGTGTCTGCTCGGCCGAAGCAAGCTGTGCATCGTCGTTGATGCGTTCGGTCCGGCGCTGGCCCCAATCGACGAACGGCAGGCTGAAGGTCGAACTGGCGTTGATCTGCCAAAAGCCGGGCGTACCGCGTGGAACGACGATCGGCGTCCCGTCGGGATTAACGCCGATGACTTCGCCAGCGGTCGTCGGTGCGAATTCGTTGCCGAACGACGCGTTGAGGGCTATCTGCGGGAAGAGCTCGCGATCCCAACCTTTACGCGTGTACCGCGCTGCAGCAACGCCCTCGCGCGCAGCAATGACGTCAGGTCGTGCGTTGAGCGCAACGTCTTCGAGCGAATCGACCGATTGCGCAGGCAATTTCGGTTGCGCGACGGTCTTGGCGAAAATGAACCGCTGATCGAGCGGCGCGCCGATCGTCTGCGCAAGATCCTCGCTGGAATTCTCGACGTCAGCCCGGGCGCCAACGAGGGTCGAGGCGCTCTTGGCTTGTTGCACTTGCGCGCGCAGTACGTCGACGCCGGCGGCCATGCCGGCGTGTTCTTTGGCTTTTGCAGCATTGACCAGCACGCCCTGATAGCTCAGATCCGAAGCATCGACGTTGACGATTGCTTCTTTCGCAACTACGGAGTAGTAGGCGTTGGTCACCGTGCTCGCGATCTGGTTCTCGGTGTTGGTCAACGTTTCGTCGGCTTGTGCCGCCGCAGCGCGCGCCGACGCGAGTTGTATCAGGGAAAAACCGCCGGTGTCGATCGTCCAGTTGGTGCCAACCGAGGCCGTATTCTGACTGAAGACCTGGGCTTGCGCCTGACCGATGATCGCATAGGAGCCGGCATAGTTGGAACTTTTGGCCATCACGTTTTGCAGCGAGCCGTTCACAGTGGGGTATGCCGTGCCGCGCGCGATCGCAAGCGAATGTCGCGCGGACTGCGCGGCCGCGTACTGTTGCGCCACCGTCGCATTATGGTTGAGCGCAAACGCGATGGCGTCTTGCAGCGTCATCCCTTGCGCCTGGGCGGTCAACGGATATGAGACGATACATGCCAAAAAAAAAGCACTACGAAGCGCGCGCAAAACTCCCCTCGCTTGACGACGTGGACTACGCGTCAAAGGCTTCCTTTTGGTCGTCATGGCGACCTTACCTACCGCGAAAAGGGAATGTTTCAAATCGGCGCTCCCGGGGCAACGGCGGGCCAAACGGCCTAAGCCAGTGTCTCAAGGACCCTTCGCGCGCGAAGATTGAATACCGGATCACTATATTCCGGTGCGCTTGCAAGGCCGAGCCGGCAGGCACTAACCGCGGCGGCCGCGTCCAACGTGGTAAGTGCTTCGATCGCTGAGCGACGCAGCTCCCCATCGCGGTGCGTCGCGGCGATATCGTGAAGCAGCGAAACCGTTTCGGGATCGCTGAGGTGCCGAGCTAAATCACAGATGGTATCTCGTGTACCGCTACCGTCGCGGCCGGTTCTTAGAACGCGCCGCTTCTCGAGGTCAAGAAAGTATTGCCGCTCCTCCGAAGCAAAGTGTGGGAGGACATTGAGCGAAAGAGAGAAGTCCGGAGCATAGCCCTGGCTGTGGATGTCGAGGAACCGGCGGTAGATCATCATCTTTCCGCGTGGCAGCGTCGTCTCTTCGAGGAAATGAATATCGGCGGTTTGCTCGCCATGACGCGCGCGCATGTTTTCCCATTCATAAATCGTCGTGGCATATCCCGAACCAAGATAGCCGCCCGTTAGAAACGAGAAGTTGTGGTCGTGCGGTTGGCCGTAAGAGAAAACGCCGTCGTCGTTTAGTTGAGGATCGCCGTAATCTATCGGGGGCGCCCAGATGTTGGCGCGCAGATAGTACGTAGGCGTGCAAGCCAGTAAGATTACTTGCCCCGTGTATACGTTATTTCGCTGAAAATCTCGCCAACTACGAAGTTCGTCATTGATGCGTTCGCTTACAAAAGAATGGTTGTTCAATAGTTTCCTAAACATGGGCGCGATTTCGCGCAAGTGCTGTTCGTCCTGTAGGCTTGGAAAGTCCGCAGTATATGCGATGAACTCTTCGAGGCTAATCGATGCTTCATCAGATATTTCAAGTGTTTGCGCCATGGCGTTGTCCTTCGAGCGGGCTCAGCCTTCGGTTGCGATAATTTTCGATCGTACGCGCGGCGGCAGCGCGCACGTGCGGGTGGGGATCGCTCGTCAGCGTTTCCAATGCCACGATGCCTTCGCGTTCGTAGAGTTTTGCCAGAGTTGCCGCCGACTGCCATCGAATGTGGTGCGCCGGATGTTCCATGAGCTCCAGCAACACCGGAGCAGAAGCAGTTCCCAACTCGCTCAAAAGACGAAGCGCCGCTTCGATCCTTGTGGCGGCGTTTTCAGCGCTGATCAGCCGGACGGGACGCCTAGTTTCCATGTCATATTGCCATATGAACGATATGCTTGGAACTTGAAACACGGTTAGCGTCCACGTCGAGACGTCTGAAAATATCGAACGTACGCTAAGGGTTGCCGGCATCACGTGAGCTATTTTTGGTTCGAGCGTACGTGTTCTCTCTTCGAGCAAGAGTGCGCCGGCGTTGAGTACCGTGTCGTCTTGTAACTGTTGCGCAAATTCGGCGACCCGAATGGGTGCGTTGAATGCGCCTATTAGAAAGTGCGCCGGGTCGGACATTGCGTGTTTGGGTTTAGCCGCGCGTTCGCCGGAGGTTCTGGAGAGTAGCACGCGCATCGAGCGGTTGTCGTCGTTGGGGTTGAGATGAATCGCTCCGCTGCGTGCCACGGGGGCGTACTCGGGATACTCGAGCAGGGTCCTAAGCTCAGCATTAACAACGGCCGCCGGGATCGATTCATCTGCGAGCACCGCTTCGACATATGGAGCGAGGCTCTCGATGTCGCCAAGGCAAGTCGAGCACCCGAAATCGTGCACACGCTCGAGCAGCGCTTTGAGAACAGGCGGCATTGTTGTGACAGTCATCTATCGCATTGTAAGCGGGTGAATCGGTGGAGGGTTTGCGCTCGGCGCGATTGCCTCCACCGAATGGCATTTACATGGGCGGCGGCGTATTGTGAGTCGCCGCGTATATTGATATGTACACAGTAGATGCCCAAATCGCGACGCCGACGCCGACAGTGACCTCCAGCCCCGTCACCGTCGCTTGTCCACCTTGGGTTGGTGCTACTGGGACATCTAGACACGAGATAAGATTTTGTTCCACTCTACGCTCCTTTCGCGCAAAGTACTTTGCGCGCAGCGTAGGCTTGCAGCCTTCCCCGTTTTAGCACTAGTGACTATAAGAACGACTAATCTAAAACCGGTTCGGAAGCTAGCCCGCAAACGACGCGAGTTTTCCTGCGGCAAGCGCTCCTAGAATTGTGATAACGGCGGGTGCAATCCAAACCATCGGACCACGAACTTCGGCGGTCCAACGCAACGCCTGCATGTTGAGCCACAACCCCCACAATACAAAAATGTTGAGGGATGCGAGCGTTCCTGCGGTAACGCCGGTAACACCGGGCGCGAGCCATCCCAGATTTGGAATGGCGCGCAAAAGGTCGGTGGTGAGGTTGAATCTGTCGGGACCTTCTATCATCGCGATAATCCCGAGGACGACCGCGGCGATGCCAATCGTAGGAATCCCAGTGTTCACGGATGCGGCCCACATCCGCGACCAACGCGCGGATCCACCGCCGATCGCAGCACCCGCCATCAATAGGAGGCTGTTGAAAACCAATGCGATCGCGGCCGCGAGGATGGTCCAAAGTGATCCGGTGACCGCATCACGCGCATCGGGATGCTCGGTGCGTGCAAGCATGTCAGCCTTCTGTGCGTCGGTTAACTTCGAGAAAAAGGAACTCGTTGCGAGCATGTGCTGCATCGAGCCGACGGCGGCGTGCTGTGCGGCAGGGCGCTGCATCGCGTAGCCGACGACGATTAACACGACGAGGACAAGGAAGGCCCAGCGCCACACCGGAGCACTTCGAAGAGCTTCGTAGGCACTCTTTGGTGCGATTACTGTATCTAACGCAACCTTGAGTTCGTTCGGTTTAGCAAGTTTATCAGCGCTCATATGGTCCTTTCATACTAGTGCTAAAGCCTTGACGCTAACGACGGCTGGTTGATACGCTCGATCAACAAAAATGCAGTTTTGTTGATAACTTTCAGTAATCCCTTTTGTCATTTCATCGCCGTCAGGAGCGAGGTCTTGTGGGCGTCCTCTTAGGTGAAATAGCTCTTACTCGGAATGAACTATCGACGGTGTTTTTACTGGCGAACGGTTTGCATAGCAAAGAGATTGCGGTGCGGCTTGGAAAGAGCAGAGCAACCATCGAAGGCTACGTTCGCTTGTTATATGCGAAACTGCGCGTCCGTTCCCGTGCTCAGCTCGTAGCGCGCGCTTACGCGTTGGGCCTTATCGAGACGGAGAAGAACGGTTAAAGCCGCTGTGTTGTTTTTGACTAACAATACTGCTATCGAAACGCCAGGTCTATCGTTTGCGACAGTAAACACGCTAACCACGTCCCAACAATGTCGGAAAGGAACAACTCATGAGACATCGGTTAGCAGCTTTCTTTACGTGCTGCGCGCTTATTCTCGGATTTACAATCGGCAACGTTTCCTACGCGCAGGCCAGCGCTTCGTTCCAAGTTAGGCCGCTTAGCGTCGCCGTCGTTTCTAGTAAGAAGGCTCCGCAAGACGCCACCAACGTTACCGCGTGGATCGCCGCGACCGCAGCAGTTGTCGCTGCGACAGCTGCCGCGGTGCAGGCCGTCACCGCGGTGACCCAACAAATTTCGCCGAAGTCATCGTCGTGTATTCCGCTGATTGCGGGTCGCCTCGCTAAGACGTCATACCGTGCACCCTCCAAAGTGCAGCTCGCAGTTCAAACATTCGATCAGGGAATCGCCACGTACGACATGTAGAAGCGCAAACGCGCTTCAGCGTAGGAGGTGGGAGCAACACGTCGGTGCTGCTCTCGCCGCAACGCTTCAAATAGAGAGGACGCCTAAGAAAAATGCAAACGCGCGCCGAGCCAGCTTGGATCCGGATCTCGTGGTGGCTGTGCGCACTCGCCCTGTTCGCGGTGCTGGTTTTCCATTTCGCGGCATTGGAGCTTTTCAACTTGCCGACGAATCCAATATCGCTCGATCTGCGCGAACAACTGCTGAACTATGTGAGTCCATATTTTTTTCAGAATTGGAACTTCTTCGCACCTCACCCGGTCGATCAGAGCGAGGGCCTACTCATCCGAGCCAGATATCTCGATGCTCGCGGCGGAACAAGACTAACTAGTTGGATAGATGTCTCCGACCCGATGTTCCGGAGTGTTGCCGAAAATCGGCTTACCTCGATGGGACTGATAGAGCTAATGCTCTCCAATGCGGTAACCGACTTTATGAACTCCGCACATCGAGATTCGACCGCGCAATACACTTCGCGCGGGCACAAATATTACAAGCTTCCCTTGCCGGCATCGGTTGATCCGATCGACTCCATGATTATGGCGCGTACGGGCGCCGCAACCCTGCGCCTGCTGTACCCTAAGACTCATTTTGTGGCGATTCAGGTAGCCGTGTATCAGGAAACCTTTCCGCGATTTACAAACCGGTTTAAGAAAGACAGCAACGTCAACTCGATAAACGTCCTACCTGTCCAATGGCAGCCATACGAAGATGTTGATCCGTTTGTCCTGCCTTCCTCAATCCGGGCGAGGCATTAGCGAATATGAGCGGTATCTTATGCAGTGCGCGATCCTTTTTGCAGCGTCTCGAAGCGACGTTGTCAGTTGAGCATCGCGCCGTTGGCGTCGCGATCGTTCGCATTCTTCTCGGCGCGAACGTCTTCTTTTTGTACATCACTCATTTTCGACAATGGTCATTTATTTGGGGTGACGACGGAGTCTTTCCGTATCCGGCGTTTTTCCTCGCAATGCATTTTCAGCACAATCTGTCACTCTACGAAATTGGCACTTCGCCCCAGCTTCACTTTGCGATATTTGTCACGGGGATCATCGTCACGACGCTGTTTACTTTGGGCTATTGTACGCGAATTTCTGCGGTACTGTTTTACATTTTCACGTGGTCGCTCTATTCGAGAAATCCGATCGTGCTGGATGGCGGGGACAATTTGCTCTATCTGCTGGCCATCTACCTGATCTTCTGCGACTCCGGTCGCTACTTCTCTCTGGACTCATTTCGCCGGAATCTCTCGCAGCCGAATCGATTCGTTGCGCTCTTACATAATTTTGGCGTGCTTGCGATTCTTCTTCAGCTATCGATTCTCTACTTCACGAGTGGCTGGGCGAAGCTCCGCGGTGGTGAATGGATCGACGGCACCGCGATCTACTATGTGTTGCGAACCGCAGAGTTCAACTTGGTGCCTTGGGCACAATCGATCTATACGAATGCATGGCTCGTTGCGACGCTTTGCTATACCACGATGTTCTTCCAGATCAGCTTCCCGTTCTTAATATGGAATAGACGTATCAAGCCATTCGTATTTTGCGCGGCTGTTGGCTTTCATCTGGGAATCGCGTGGTTCATGGGGCTCGCCTGGTTCTCCTGGACTATGATCGCGGCGGAATTCGTTGTGCTTAGCGACAGCCAATACTTTGCATTCGGCGCGTTTGTCAGACGCGTGTCTTCGTCACTGATTACAAACGTGAAGCGACTCTTTCCGCCGCGAGGCGAAGAAGAGGTTGGGAGTGTCAGCGTCACGTAGGGTTCGGTTCGCCGCTCACGGTGTCGCCGTATTCTACCAGCCCCGTGTGACCTTTCGCCGTCACAAAGGCGATCGGTATCCCAGTGGCGACGTTGACCGCAAGCCTGGGCCGATCTTGCGCATGTATGTGCAAGTGAGAGCGGGTGGTGTTTCCCGAATTCCCGCAGCGTCCTAGAGTGTCTCCCGCCGCAACTGGCTCGCCCTCGCGCACGGCGACGGAACCTTTCTTCAAGTGCGCGAGAATGACGTAACCGCGCGGTGTCTCTATGGAAACGTAGTTGCCGGCGGGATTACTGCGGTCGGCGTGCCGCTGATTCGGCGGAACGTCATCATGCGCGTCCTCTGCCCAGGCGATCACACCATCGCAGGGCGACAGAATCTCTTTCCCCCAAGAGACACCATTCGCGCAGACGAAGTCGTAGGCGAAGTATTGATCGGTGGCGACTTGATGATGATTGCGCATTGGATCCGGGCCGCCCGCAGCCACGCGCCACTCGCCGCGAAATGGCGCTCGTAGCAAGAGTGGAGTCGCGGCGGACATTAACCATCGCTTTCTCGCGGTACTGCGTTCACGTGTCGACCATATCCCGGTCAGTGCAGCGGCAACCGCGCATGCCGCGTATCCCAGTATGCGCGAAGGCTCCGGGATGAGGCTCGTCAGGATGGAAAGTGCGATTAGCACGAGTAAGAGTCGGCGCTGTAGCGACCCACGGGGCGTCACAACTAAAGCGGAAAGAATCGCCACCATATCCACGCCGAACGCGATCCAGGTTTGACCAGCCATGTTAAAAAGAAAATCCTTGAAAAGGGGTTTCTCTCCTGCCGTTCGTGCTGACAAGTAGAAACATTCGCGAGAGTGCTAGTTAGTATTACTAGTGGGAAAGAAAAAGCGTTGACGCGTCGGCAGCGCACTGATAGTTTTGTGTCACTCGCTCTCCTCGCCGACCCGGGGTGGCTCAAGCGGTGGAACAGTTTCGCAAACGCTATTCGAGCATGCTGGATCATCCCCTGATAGCGACAAAATACTCATACACAATACGCCGCAATAAGCGCGTCCTCGCGGCGGCGACGTTTGTCGATGAGCACATCTGTGACAGCATTCGCCTCGCCGATGTTGCCGGCTCTGTATTTATGGATCGCTGCGCGTTTTCCCGATTTTTCAAAGCGAAGGTCGGCATCACGTTTGCGACATACGTGCGAATCGTCAGAGTTGCGCGTGCCTCGGATCTGATCGCGCATGACGACGCTATGGTATCCGATGCTTGCAGGGAAGCCGGCTTCGGAAGCATGGGCGCGCTTCTGCGCGCTTTCCGGGCCGTGTACGGCGAGACGCCGTCCGAATATCGTGCAAGGGCTCTAGACGTTTGCAAATATCTTCCATTTGTTTGCACGGGTGCCGGACAGAGCTAGTCGCGCGTGTACACTTACATCATCCTTCCATCTTGTGCATTACGGAGGAGCTATGAAATCGAAGCTTAGTGTAGTCGCTGTGAGCTGTGCGATGCTGATAACCGCCACGGGGAACCTCGGTGCGCACTCCGCGGTCAGTGCGCCGGCAGCGATGCAGTCGAACCTAGGTCATGTGATAGGATCCGCGTCATCGAAAGGGATGAGCACGCCTACCATCATTACAGCCGCAGTCGCGGCAACGGAATTCGAGGCCGCCGCGGCCTTCGTCATAACGACGGTACAAATCCTGAAGGCCATCACGATTCCGCCACCCCAGGCAGCACCCGCCGGGACAGCAGAAGTGGCGACGTTAGACCAATGACGTCGAAACTTAGCTTCGTCGCCGTGAGCTGCGCGGTGCTGATAACCGTAACCGGGAACCTCGGGGCGCGTTCTGTGATCGGAGCACCAGCGGCGGCACAACCGAACTTGAGTCACGCGGGAGCAACGTTGCGATCGAAGGGACTGAGTACGTCCTCGGTCGTTACGCAAGCGATATTCGTGACTCAGGTTGTGAGCACCGTGGTCACTCCGCAGATTTACAACGTTCTCTTGCAAACAGCAACCGTAATGCCCCAGCCGCAGGTAGCCGCGACCAGAACAGAAGCGGCGACGCTGGATCAATAACGGAGGAACCAATGAAATCGAAACTTGGTGTAGTTGCCGTATGCTGCGCGGCGTTCATAGTCGCATCAGGAAACCTCGAAGCCCGCTCGGCAATCGGTTTGCCCGCAGCTGTGCAACCTATCCCGCGTCACGCGCCGACGGTGCCGTCATCGGTAGGCATGAGTGAGGGAGTACCTTTTATCGTCACCGCCGTCGCACCTTGGGTCGTGGCAGCGGTAGCCCCGCTGCCCCACGCCATGGCTCGCGCCTCCAACGCAGAAGTCGCGACGTTAGACCAATGAAATCGAAACTTAGTCTTGTCGCCGTGTGCTGTGCGGTGCTGATAACCGTAACCGGAAACCTCGAGGCGCGTTCGGCGATCGGTTTGCCGGCAGCTGCGCAACCGACCCTTCGTCACGCTCCGACGGTGCCGTCATCGGTAGGAATGAGTGAGGGAATTCCTTGGGTCGCGGTGGCGGTGGCAGCCGCGTTGCCCCACGCGACGGTTCGCGCCTCCAAAACAGAAGTAGCGACGTTAGACGAATGACATCGTCGGGAAACATCGGCGCGCGCTCCAAGATCGGAGCAGCCCCAGCTAGCCACTGCACATACAGCTCAGGTGGCGACGTTAGATCAATTTGGCCAATCTTTTGTTTGAGCGAGGGGAACTATGAGATCGAAACTTAGTGTAGTCGCGGTGTCCTGCGCCCTGTTGATAACGGCCATAGGGAACCTCGGGGCGCGGCCAGTGATTGGTGCGCCGGCTGGAATGCCACCGACGCTGAGTCAAGTTGGAACATCGTTATCATCACGGGGACTGAGTACGTCTACGTATGTCACCGAGGTGGCGGAACTTGCAGAGGTCACCTATGCAGTCCTCACCGCCCAGGTAGACCAATGGGTAACAAGTACGGTCACCTCGCGCCCGCCTCAGGACGACACGGCCGCCAAAGCAGAAGTGGCGACGTTAGACCAATGAAATCGAAACTTAGCGTTGCCGCCGTGTGCTGTGCGATGCTGATTACCGTAACTGGAAACTTCGGGGACCGCTCAGTGATCGAGGTGCAGGCGCCGGCGCAATCGACCTTGACTCACGCGGGAGCGACCGCGCTCGTGAAAAGTATGTTCGTGGGAGACATCTACTTTACGACGCGAGATATTATAAGCACGGACGCGGGTCTGCCTCGTGAATCTACTCCTGCGAAAGCGGAATTGGCAACATTAGACCAATGAGCGTGGGAACTATGACATCGAAACTTAGTGTCGTCGCCGTGTGCTGTCCGACGGTGAAGCGAGCTTCTACGACCGGAGAAGAAGCAGCGACGTTAGACCAATAGTGCCAAGTATTTTGTTTAAGCGAGGAATTATGAAATCAAAGTTTAGTGTAGCCGCGGTGTGTTGTGCGCTGCTAATAGCCGTAACCGGGAACGTGGGAGCCCGTTCGGTGACCGGTGCGTCCACCGCAGTGCAACCGACCTCGAGTCACGCGGGAGCGGTATTGTCATCGAAAGGACTGAGCACGATCCTTATTGTGACCGTAACAAGGCTCGTAGGCCCTGTCGTCATCGCCACGATGAATACCGAAACATACGTTGCGGGTGCGTCTCCTCAGCTAGCCCTTGCGGCCAAGGCAGAAGTGGCAACCTTAGACCAATGAGCTCCTTGACCAGTCGTTAGGTGTGAACATGCTTCTTCGTGGCGTCGGCATTCTGTTTATGCTCGCAATGATCGGGTTTCATTTGCTTGTGCTATTTCTCTTTAACGCCCCCCCGAACGCGGTCCGCATCGCGGTAGAGCCGGAAATGAATGCCTATATCATGCCGTTCTTCTACCAAGATTGGTCCTTCTTCGCGCCGACCCCGATCGATCACGATTTCTCGCTGCTTGCGCGGCTACGCCTCGCGGACGGTAAGATGACGCCGTGGGCCGACATCTCCACGCCCATGATCCGCGCGTGGCAACAGAATCGCCTGTCGGCACAGGAGATGCTCGTGACCGGAGTCAGTAATGCCATGCAAGACGCGGCGAGAAATCACGATGTGATGAACGCGATCCAGACCGGAAAACGCTCGGACCTCTACGAGATCGAGGGACCGAGAATACTCTACCGCATCAGCGCCGCCGTACTCGGCCCGCTCTACGCAGATGAAAAGCCCAGCGGCATTCAAGTGGCCATTCAGGTGTACGAATTCCCGCGGTTTACGAAGCGATATCAGGCAAAGGGTCTCATAAAACCCACCGATATGATATTTCCAATGCGACCCTTGCCAACCGGGGTGGTATCAATATGACCGTCGACTTGCTCAAGCGTTTCGTAAGTTTTTGGGAGACGCCGCATCGCCTTCTGACTGCCGGAGTTCTCCGAGTCGGCCTGGGCACCATGAGCCTTCTCTTTTTCGCAAGCCACTATAGCTACCGGGCTTTCGTCTGGGGGCCGTCCGGGCTTCTGGATTGGCAATTTTTCCGCACTCACGGTGCCGCGCCGTTTAACGTCTACAGTCTGAGTGGATCGGCTGCATGGAGCGAGCTGCTCTTCTGGCTCTCTATCGTCGCGTCGCTGGGTTTGATTCTGGGAATACTGCCGCGCTTGATGTGCGTTGCTACGTTTCTACTCCTATTCGGCGCGTTTAATCGGACCTGGGTCGTCATCGATGGCGGGCACAATATTCTCCAGCTCCTCATGTTCTATGTCTGTTTTGCGGATCTCCGATCGGGAGCGCTGTTCGCTCCGGACATTTTGACGAGCATTATGAGGACCTTTGGAATGGAGCAAAGTCGCATTCTTGTTTGGGGAAACCGCCTACGAACAGTGCTGCACAATGGGGCAATGGCGCTTGTCGTGTTTCAAGTGTGTATGCTCTATTTCTGGTCGTCATTCTACAAGATAAGCGGGCACAAGTGGGAGGACGGCACTGCAATCTACTACGTCATGCGAACCGACGAGTTTTCCCTGCCCCCGTTCTCGCAGCTGATCTACCTCAACGCGCCCCTCGTCACATTCTTGACGTTGTCGACCCTTGTGTTCCAAATGTCGTTCCCGTTTTTGATGTGGAACAGAAAAGTTAAGCCGTTCTTGTTTGCCGGCGCCGTGATGTTTCATACCGGAATCGCTATTTTCATGGGTCTTGTACTGTTCTCTATGACGATGATCGTTGCGGACATATCGTTATTTGACGATGCAGCTATTCGGGGCGCCGCCTTACGACTGAGGGAAGTGGGATCGCGCGTCGGCGGTGTCCTGGCTCGAGCCAGTCTTTCGAGAGCTACGATTCCGCAGAAATGAGGCTTGCGCGGATTGGGCTAGCAATCGCTTTGCCTGTCTTGGCTGGGTGCTCCGGCATTGATGCGGCCACCCGAACCTCGCCAGGAGACATAGGTCGCGTCGTTCGACAATGGGCTGCAGAAAGGCATGTGGTCGGCATCGAGGTCGCCGTTAGCCGAGATGGACAAATCGTATACGACGGTGCTGCCGGCTATGCTGATTCCAGCGCAAAACGCGCGATCGCGGACGGCACGCGATTTCGTATTGCGTCGATTACCAAGGAGTTCACGGCCGGCGCGACGCTCGTCGAACTCGCCCGCAACCACTTAGCGGCGAAAGATCGGATCCTTCCCGTCAGCGACTGCCCGCAGGGCCTCGGGAACGTGTCCTACACGGAATTGATCGAGCATAACGTCGGGTACGAAGGCGTGGCCGATTGGTCCGGAACGTCGCCAATCGAGATTTCAAGTAGGGTACACGCGCTTTGCGGTAAGCTGCAGCCCAACGACGGCGACTGGGACTATCGCAATGACAACTATATCGTTCTCACCGACGAAGTAGCTGCACTGGCTCACTCTTCGTTCGATCGCGCGGTTGCGCGAGACGTGCTCGCCCCGCTCGGTATCGCAACCGCGGGTTTCGTGCGGCAAGGAGGTGACGCTTTGGGTTATCAATGTGACGGCACGGCACGGCCTGTAAAAGACCCGGTTGCAAATGCCGAGGGCGCGGGAGGGATGTTTTCTTCCGCTCGTGATCTGGCGCATTGGGACGTCGCGCTGCTTACCGGGCGATATCCGGCCGCGAATTATCGGATATTCGAGGGTGGTGCTCCTGTTTCAAACGGGGTACGATATGGTGCGGGAATCCAGCTCGTCGATGATTCTGAGCTCGGGCCCCTAGCACTGCACGACGGAGAAGCGCCGGGATACACGGCGATAAATGTGATCTATTATCCGAAAATGATTTCAGTTTCGATTCTAACCAATTGCGACAAATTGGATGGACTAAAATCACTGTCAGACGAGATCTATGATCTCGCCTCGTGAGTCGCTTCCATACCCGTTGGCGTTGTTCGATGGAGATTGCGGTTTCTGCCAAGCAGCGGTCGCCCGTCTTCAGCGCTGGGCGCCGCAGGCGGCTCACTGGCTTCCTCACCAGGCATTCACTGATTCTCAATTAGACTCGATTGGTGTCTCTCGGGAATCCTGTGATCTGGCGATTCAATTTATCAGAGTACCCGGCGCTATACCGCAGGCCGGCGCCGACGCGATAAACAGCGTCCTCGCCGATACGCGTTTCTTTCGCGCGTTCATCCTCTTTTTCCAGATGCGATGCATTCTTCACTGCGAGCGTTTCGCATATCGTTTGGTCGCCCGGCGACGGTCGTGGCTTTCGGGAGTGTTGGGGAAGAGGCTATGTGGCGTGAGTCCGCCGCGTATCCCCTAAGGCCTGCGAGACGTTTGAGATGGAATTGTCTAAATCTGAAGTAGCCGGAGCCTGAAGCGATTGGTGCGCGATCTCCAACGACTGTGTGAAGAGCGAGCGGCCACCGTTCCAGGAACTACGATAGCTTTTGCCGCCGCGTCGCAATCGAAGATGACGCTATCCATCGCCTCTTCGACGAGCGGCGAACCCGCCGAAGATGACAGATATTTCGAGATCGGCTCGCTCACGAAGGTCATGCTCGGGGTAGTGCTCGCGCAACTCGTTCTGCAAGGGCGAGTCCGGCTCGAAGATCCTATCTTGAAGTATTCGCCGGTTGCCCTGGGAGAGCTAGTGTCGTCGATCACGCTGCTTGATCTCGCGACGCACACGGCCGGTCTTCCACGACTGCCCCAGAACATGGAACAAAGCGACAGTCAAAACCCCTACGCGGATTTCACCGAAGGCCGATTGTGGTCGGCAGTCGGCTCCATAAGTTCTGGGCAAATTGTCGAGGGGCGCGGTATGGTTGCCTATTCCAATTTCGGAGCCGGACTGCTCGGGTGCATACTAGCCCGAGCCGCTTCACAATCGCTCGCCGAGCTCATAAAAGAACGTGTCTTCGCTCCGTTGCAAATGAGCGAAACGTTTCTCGCACTTTCGCGGGATGAGGTCGTGGGTGGTCGTATCGCACCGGGCCACACTGCTGACGGGCAGCCAACACCGAACTGGACCTTCGACGCAATGGCTGGATGCGGCGCAGTCGTGTCAACGCTCGCCGATCTGGCGAAGTTTCTGCAAGCATGCGTGGACGTCTCCAGCGCAAAATTGGGCGAAGCCATGACGCTAGCGATGACGCCCAAGCGCGGCGACAGGGAGCGGGTGGGCCTGTTCTGGATGGAAAACGATTTCGGTATCTCCTGGCATAACGGCCGGACTTACGGATACTGCAGCTCGATTGCAGTGGATCGGCGCGCGCGAGAAGGTATTGTAGCAGTGTGGAACGCGGCCTCCTCACTGGATGATATTTGCCTGCATGCGCTGCGGCCGACCGAGCCGGTCAAACACTTCGGTGTGACCATCCAGCTCTCAGACGAGGCGGCCGAGCGATTCTGCGGTGTGTTCAAAACGGGTGCTTCGGAATTCCGAATCGCTCAAGACGAAAAGGGCTTTGTTTACGAAGAGCGGAGCGAACGCGTCAGATTGTATGCTGTAGCCGGAGATACGCTCGAAGGGCGAACCGTGCCGTACACGCTGCGCTTTTCTTTTGCTGGCGATTCGAAGCCCATCTCGGTCGAAGTCTTGCTTGACGGCAGGCCGTGGACGGTCGGAACCCCTACCAGCACGTAGTCGACTCTTTGGGCGCCAAATGTTTTAACTGTGCGTCGTGAGAGCCTCGTTCGAGGACCGCTGCATCATCGGGGAGTGCGAGCAACTGATCGATAGTGATCCGGTGCGTCGCCGCGCCGGCCGGCGAGCGCGAGGCGGGCTCGGCGCGCTTCGAGCACGTGCAGCAGGAGCGTTGCGCGGATATGGCGCAGCGCGCGCGCCGAGTACGGCGATGCGTGCGGCGGGCAGGTGGGGGAGGCTGCGGGCCGCGACGCTGCGCCGAGCACAATACCAAAGGTAAGCGAGGTCACCAGGACCCGGGCGAGGTATCGATTGAGCATGAGCCTCAATCACGCGCGCACTCGCGAGCGGAAAGTCCAAACACATTGAATCCTGACACCCTGATCGTCCCGGCCCCACCCGACGAGCCGTACCTTCGCATCGTTCCGCTCGGCGGCTGCGGCGAAATCGGACGGAACATGACCGTGATCGAGACCAACGACGATTTGGTCGTGGTCGACTGCGGCCTGATGTTTCCCGACGAGGAGATGTTCGGCGTCGACATCGTCATTAGCGACTTCAGCTACGTGCGCGAACGCGCCCACAAGCTGCGCGCGGTGCTCGTGACCCACGGGCACGAAGATCATATCGGCGGCATCCCCTATTTCATCAAAGAGTTTCCGCAAACCCCGATCGTCGGCACGGCGCTCACGATTGCGCTGATCAAGGCGAAATCACGCGAGCATAAGTTCGGTGATTCGGTAGACTTCGTCATCGTGGAGCCGGGCGATCGCGTGAAGTACGGAGCGATCGAGACGGAGTTCATCCACATCAACCACTCGGTTGCCGGCGCCTGTTCGCTTGCGCTACGCACGCCGGTGGGTACGGTCTTTCACACTGGCGACTTCAAGTTCGACCAAACGCCGATCGATGGCCGGCCGGCCGATTTCGCGCGCATCGCGCGGATCGGCGAAGAGGGCGTACTGTGCATGCTCTCCGACTCGACCAACGCCGAGCGTCCGGGCCACACGCTCTCCGAACGCATCGTCGGCGAGGCGTTCACCGCGATCTTCCAGCGCGCCAAAGGTCGCATCGTCATCGCGTCGTTCGCGTCGAACGTGCCGCGTATCCAACAGGCGATCGATCACGCGGTGCAATTCGGCCGCAAGATCACCTTTCTCGGACGCTCGATGCAGAACGTGGTGCACTTCTCGACCGAACTCGGCTATCTGAAGATTCCGCCCGAGTCGCGGATCAAGATCGAAGACATCGATAGTTATCCGCCCGAGCAGGTCGTGGTGATGACGACCGGCTCGCAAGGCGAGCCGATGAGCGGCCTTGCGCGCATGTCGGTGCGCGACCATAAGCTCTTCCGCGTTGTTCCGGGCGATACGATCGTTATCAGCGCCACGCCGATTCCCGGCAACGAGAAGAGCGTCTACAAGACGATCAACAACCTCTACAAGCTTGGTGCGACGGTCATTCACGGTACCGACGGCCGCGCGCACGTTTCCGGCCACGGCTCGCAAGAAGAACTTCTGTTGATGCTCAACCTCGTGCGCCCGGAATTCTTTATGCCGGTCCACGGCGAGTACCGAATGCTCGTGCAACACGGACGCCTCGCGGTGCAAACCGGTGTCGAATCGGGGAACGTCTTTATCGCTGAAGATGGGGACGTGCTCGAATTCACCGGCGATTACGGCGATAAAATTGGTAAGACGTATGGCGGGAACGTGCTCGTCGATGGCTCGGGAATCGGCGACATCGGTGAAGCGGTGTTGCGTGATCGCAAGGCGCTCTCGAACGACGGAATTGTCATCGTGGTCATCGCGATCGATGCCGAGGAGGCGCGCATCATCGGCGAACCCGACCTGATCTCGCGCGGGGTCTTCTATCTGCCGGAGTCGGGCGGCGTGCTCGATGAACTGCGTGCCGAGCTGCGCAACGCAATCGCCGAGGTCTCAGTCGATGCGATCCGCGACGTCAACACGGTCAAGGAGCATATTCGCAGCACGCTCTCACGCGCGATCAACCAGCGGACGAAGCGTCGCCCGATCATCATTCCGGTCGTGATGGAAGTGTGACGCGTATTCATGCTCGGCGCCGTGCTGTTGCTCGGTCTGTTGGGTGCAGGCAGCGATGTCCCGGAGAGGACCGCCACCCGCGTTGCACAATCGCGCGCTGACCTGGCGCGCTATGCGAAGTCGCACGCAATCGACGATCTGAACGCCGCGGTAGCGGATCTGTACGGCACGTTCGACATAGAGGACATGTCCGCGGAAAATTTCACCGCGACGCGTCGAGTGCTCGTGCAGGCATGGGCCAACGCGCTCAAAGCAATCGAAGCCGCCTACGATCCCGCCTTCGATCCCAACGATCCGAAGAACCGTGTTCCGGGATGCCTGCCGTCGCCGTTGCCTACGCCTGCGGGTTCCATGCTTGTGCAGCCCGGCTTTCATTCGGGGCTTCTGACCTGCTCCGACGAGATAAATCGACGCTGGGAGCACTACTCGCGAATATTGCACATCGATCAGCTAGCCGTCGGCGGCTTCGAGGGCACGGTGCAGATGTTCAACAGCGTAGCGCCGGTGGACTTCGGATTTGACTACGATGCGCTCGATCGTATCTTGCAGCAAACCGGCATCAACAAAGCGCACCGCGCGCGGATCGACCAAGCGTTGGTCGACAGTGGCCCACACAACGTGCGTGTACCGACGCATACGAGCGACCACGACGTTCCGGCCGATATCGTGCAAAGCATCGGCGTATCTTCGGCAGCCCTTGCGCGCTATTCGTCTTCGCATGTACTAAGCGATCTCGATCAAGCCGTGGATGCGCTTGACGGACCTGTCGAGATCGACTTGTTGAAGTGGAACTTCGAAAAGACGCGGGACGCGCTCGTGCAAACTTGGGGAGCGGTGATCAAGCGCATCGAAGATGCATACAGCCCATCGCTCAGCCCAAATTCCTACATCCTCGTGCGCAAGCTGGACAATCGTGCGATCGGAAGTTTCGTGGCGCTGCTACGGCAGTTCAACGGCGATTGCTCGAGCTGCGCGCAGAGTTCTGCGGACTTGGACAAGCTACTGCAACAGGCGGGTTTGCGCCAGGCGACGCGCGCACGAATCGTTTCCGGCACCGCTAGGATGCTGCCATTAGCATCGCCCTAAGCCTCCTTGCAGCGATAGTCTACGGGTCGGCCGATTTTTGCGGTGGGCTTGCGACGCGCCGCACGCCGATGTTCACCGTTGCGGTGATCTCGCAAGCGGCCGGCTTCGTGTTGCTGCTGATCGTGTTGCCGTTCACGCCGTCGCACACGGTTGCAAGCGACTATATCTTCGGCGCGCTCGCCGGCGTTGCCGGCGCGCTCGGTGTCGCGCTGCTCTACCACGCGCTCTCGATCGGGAAGATGGGTATCGTCTCGCCGATCACCGCGGTATTGGCCGCGGCCTTTCCGCTGGTCTTTGGTGCGTTCCGTGGCGAGCGACTGTCGCTGACGGAAGGCTTGGGCCTGTTCCTTGCGCTGGTCGCAATCGTGATGATCTCGTTCTCGCTCGAGCCATCCGGGCAACGGGAGATCTCAACCAAAGGCGTGCGCGAAGCAATCGTCACCGGATTCGTCTTTGGCGCATTCTTCATTCTGCTCTCGTACACGCATCCGGCTGCAGGCTTGCACAACCTGCTTGCCGCCCGCATTGCCTCGGTCAGCTTCTTGCTGGTCGCGGCATTTGCGACCCGCACGAATCTCGTACCGAGGCGCGCGGATCTGCCGCTGATCGTCGCCACCGGTTTGCTCGATATGACCGCGAACATTTTATACGTGCTGGCGACGTTCGCCGGGTATCTCTCGATTGCGGCGGTGTTGACCTCGCTCTATCCGGCGAGCACGGTGTTCTTGGCGCGTGTCGTCTTGGGCGAGCGGCTCGGGCGCATACAAAAAGCCGGCGTCGCAGTTGCGTTCGCCGGCGTTGTGTTGATTGCGCTTCGCTAGAAGTTAGCTGGCGCGGATCTTCGAGAGCTGGATCGCGTGGGTATAGCGCGCGATCTCTTCGCGCTGGTAGCCGTCGATCTCGATGAACGCGACGCCGTAGCATTCGCGCTCGCGCACGGGCTGGAACCGCGTTACCACACGTCCGCGCAGTGCCATCTCTTCGAACGGGCGGCGCATATCGGCGCGGCCGATGCGGCGCGGCACGGCCTGCGTCGTGTCGATTACGGCGGTCTCTTCAGGATAGATGTCGAGCACGCTCGAGGGCAGCGTGACGCGCAGATCGAGCATCGTGCCGATGGCAACCAGCTCTTCGCAGTTCATGCGTATGCCCGTGGCTGAGATGTCGCCGACCTTGCCTTCGCTCCACTTTTCGCCTTCGCGACGGAAGCGCGCAGAAAAGGCGACAAGTGCGCGATAGCTTCCGCGACGGTTCATGTCGGTCGTGGGCAACTCATCGAGCGACTTCTGAATCGAGCGCGATGCAGCAGAGCGACGTTCGAGTTCGCGCACGGCGCGCACGAGCGCATCGATTTGCGCTTCGGGCATCGAGTCGAATGAGAGGTGATATTCGAAGCGTGCGCCCGATGCGGCGTTGCGCCGGCGTTCGACGCGACCGCCGACCGCGATCGGCGCACAGTTGGCAAGACTCAGATCGAATTCAACTTCGGTGCCGCGTTCCATCAACACGAGCGAACGCACGCGTGCACCGTGGGCGTTGATGTCCATGAGCGTACCGTAGACCGGCGCCGGAAGACGGCGCACGCTCATCACGACCGGCATTTCGAGTGAAACGGCGGCGGTGCGCGGCGGCGTCATCGTCGATGCAACTGCCGGCATCACGAGTCGCGTGGGCGCGGGCGATGCGGCGGTTGCCTTCTTGGGAATCCAGCTCATGGTGTGTAGCCCTCTCCTTGGCGGGGTCTATTCGGCCCGAAGTTTTGCGAGTTGGACCGCGTGCGTGAAGCGCGCGACCTCTTCGCGTTGGTAGCCATCGATGTCGGTGAACTGAACCCCATAGACTTCCCGGTCGCGGTTAGGGGCAAAGCGTGAAACGATCCGGCCGTGGACGATCATCTCTTCGAACGAGCGCCGGTTGTCGGGTATCCGAATGCGGCGCGGTCCGAAAGGCGTGATCTCGGTGCGATCCTCGGCGGCCGGATAGACCCAGAGGACGCTGTTTGGCAACGTGAAGCGCAGCTCGACCATCGTTCCGTGCTCGAGCTTCTCCGGCGTGATAAGGCGTAGGCCGCCGGTCGAGACGTCGTTGGCCTCGGCGGTCAATGCCGGCCGGCCCGCGATCCGGTAGCGAACCGGAAAGCCAACCAAGGTCCGAACGCTCCCGCGGCGTTGCTTTGCGCTTGCCGCCGTCGTCGTGGTCCCCGTCGTGGTGGGGCGCGTGTCGGCGCGCGCCGCTGCCTCGCGGCGCTGCATCTCTTGAATCTCTTTGTTGAGGACGGCCTTCTCGGAGTTGGTAAGCTTAAAGGTGATCCCGTACTCATAGCCGCCGCCGGAAGGCGGGGTGGCGCGTGAGACCACTTTGCCGCGCAGATGGATCGCGGTGTGCCCCGGACGTTTGAGCTCGAAGCCTACGTCACGGTCGCGGTCGATCAGAATCAGCGAGCGAATGCGGCAACCGGTCTCCGAAATGTTGACCAGAGTTCCATAAACGGGCGCCGGCAGACCGTCGATTTCAACAGCGATCGGAAGCTCGATCGATTGCCGATAAGTACGCCGTTGATTGCCCCGTTCAATACTCTGAACGGGACGGCCCTGAGCCAGAATCATCCTTTTGATAAAATCGGTCCCCCGTGGCTGCCTGCTTAACCAAAGAGTATCGCCGTACATATCCGAGGTCCCGGTTTGTGCGAAACTTTACACTCGCTAGAGCGTGGACCACACGTCGAGCTTGCGCTTGACCCCCTCAATGACGGAATCGGTGAACTCGGTCGTGGTCGAATGGCCGCCGAGGTCGGCGGTCGCGATGCCCTCGTGCACCGCCTCGAGCGACGCCTCGTAGATCGCGCGCGAGGCATTCGATGCGCGGCGATCGTCAACGTATCCAAGCAGCGCGCCGGCGGCAAGGATCATCGCTAGTGGGTTGGCCACGTTTTTCCCGAACAGGCGCGGCGCTGTGCCGTGCGGCGCTTCCGCCATGACGACGCTCGGTTTGAGTTGCTCGTCGAATGAGAGCAGGATCGATTCGGCGCCGGCGATCGAGCCGAAGAGTTGCATCACGAAATCGGAGAGGCAGTCGCCGTCGCGATTGAGCGACGGAATGACGAGCGGATAGTCGCCGGCATTTGAAATCAAGAGCGCATACGTTGCGTCGATGAGCTGCGGATCGTAGCCGACATCCGGATGGCGCGCTGCGGCAGCATCCATCTCTTCCTTGAGCATGCCTTCGTACACCGGGCTGACGGTATATTTTGGTCCGCCGAAAACCTTCGCACCCATCTTCTTCGCGTGCACGAATGCGTACTCGGCTACGTAGCGACATACGCTGCGGGAAATCACCTCGGTGCGCAGCGCAATCTCGTCTGCGCCTTCACCTTCGCGCCACTCTTTTGCGCCATAGGCGTCGCCGACCGCCATGCGTACGACTGAGATCGGCGCGTTGATGCCGGCGACCGGACGCACACGGGGCAGCTTGCGCCCGGTGCGCACGATGACTTTGCCGTCGATCTCTTGACGCAGGATCGCATTGGGCGAGCCGACGTCGCCCTTTTGTTCGGGCGTGATCGTTGCGGCTTTGAGGCCCAAGCGATGCGCAACCATTGCGGCGGCCGCATCGTGTACGACTTGGTTGTTCGTCGCACGACGATTCTCGAGCGAGAGATCGTAACGTTCGAACGCGAGGGGAATGTCGATGACCGATTCATCGAGTACGCGCAGCGACTCGACGAGCAACTCTTGTCCGGTTTGGTCGCCGTCGAGGACGACGATCGTGGGGGTCTGCAAGTGATCTCCTAGTTAAACGACGAAGTAATATTCCCGATGGCACGAGTACGCCGTAAGGCAAGTGCAAGGAAGCTGAATCTCGAGATCGTCGGAATCGCCGCACTCTCCGTGGCGCTGCTGTGCGGAATCGCGCTTGCGGCTCCGGGAGCAACGGGCAACGTCGGCCGCGCGCTGGCGGGCGGGTTGCGCGAACTCTTTGGAGGAGGCGCTGCGCTTTTCCCGGTGCTGGTCGCACTTCTGGGAGCGATCGTCTTCCTCGAGATCAACGTCCCGCGGATGATCGCGTCCCTCGGCTCCTCGGCGCTCTCGTACTTCCTTATCATTGACGCGGCGCTCGGCGCATCGGGGGCCCGCGGTGGCGGCATCGTCGGCGCGGGCATCTGGTCGGCGCTGCACGGCTTGTTCGGGACGGCCGGCGCATGGATCGTCCTGGTCGTGGTCGCGGCGACGCTAACGCTTTCGCTGACGCAAGTCAGTCTGAAGAAGCTGATCGGGCTACTGGTAGGGTTGCTCGCGCGCATTCGGTTACCGAAGATACCGAAGATCTCGCTTGCGCTCCCCGAAGGTCACTCCTCGTTGCGCGAGGCGTTCGCGCTCCCAAAAACCGAGCGCCCTTCGACAGGCTCAGGACATGTCGCGTTCGACGTTACGACCGCTGAGGTGGACGAAGAGCCGGCGCCGGTGATTGTGGCGACGCGGTCTATTGTTGTCGCGCCGCCGGTGGTTGTGGCGCCGCCGCCTGCGCACATTGCGATGAGCGCCGCGCCCGTCGTCGGTGACTACGAGTCCGCCGATCTCGTTGCCACGACGCGTTCGTACCGCTTGCCCGATCTCGCGCTGTTCGATGCACCGCAAGCGCAGGTCGTCGACGACTCGAGCCGCGCACACGTACTCGAAGATACGCTTGCGAGCTTCGGCGTTGGCGCAAAGGTGACGCACATCGAGCGCGGTCCCTCGATCACGCGCTACGAACTGCGTCCTGAACGCGGTGTGAAGATTTCCAAGATCGCCTCGCTCGCCGACGATCTGGCGCTTGCGCTCGCAGCGACGAGCGTGCGAATCGAGGCGCCGATTCCGGGCAAGTCCGCGGTCGGCATCGAGGTTCCCAACGCGACGGTCTCGGTCGTGGCGATTCGCGAGATTCTCGATGCGATACCCAATCGCGGCACGATTCCGCCGCTCTGGATGGCGCTCGGCAAGGACATCACCGGCCGCCCGGTCTTCGGCGATCTCGGCAAGATGCCGCACTTGCTCGTCGCGGGTGCAACCGGTTCGGGCAAATCGGTCTGTCTGAACACGATCATCGCGTCGCTGCTCGTCTCGGCGACGCCGGATCAAGTGCAGATGTTGATGATCGATCCCAAGCGCGTCGAACTGACAGTTTACAACGGCATTCCGCACCTGATCAAAGAGGTAATCGTCGACCCGCGCATGGCAGCGGGCGCGCTCTTCGAGATGACCAAAGAGATGGACGGGCGCTACGAACGCTTCGCCAAAGCCGGCGTGCGCAAGATCGAAGAGTACAACGCCAAGTATCCTGACGAGAAGCTTCCGTATGTCGTGATCGTGATCGACGAGCTGGCCGACCTGATGTTGGTCGCGCCGGCGAAAGTCGAAACGACGATCATGCGTCTCGCGCAGCTCGCGCGCGCAACCGGTATCCATCTGATCGTCGCGACGCAGCGCCCGTCGGTCGACGTCATCACGGGCTTGATCAAAGCGAACATTCCATCGCGCATTGCGTTTGCCGTAAGTTCGCAAGTTGATTCGCGCACGATCCTCGATATGAATGGCGCAGAACGTCTGCTCGGTCGCGGCGACATGCTGTACTTGCCGATCGATGCGCCCAAGCCGGTTCGTGCGCAAGGCGCCTTCATCACCGACCACGAGGTCAATCGGCTCGTCGACTTCTGGGCAAAACAGGCGCGGCCCGAGAATCTGCTCGACGTCGAGGTCGTCCCGCTCGAGCGACGAGGATTCCGGCAAGAGCGCCGATCCGCTGTGTTACGAGGCCGCGAAGTTCATCATCGAAACGCAGTATGCGTCAACCGCGCAATTGCAATCGCAATTCTCGATCGGCCATCCGCGCGCAGTCCGGGTGATGAAGCAACTCGAGGAGTTCAAAGTCGTCGGTCCGCACGAGGGCACGAAGCCGCGCAAGATTTTGCTCGGTCTGCCCGAGCTGGAAGTGATCGCGTCGCGTCTGGGCAAATCCGACGAAGCACAACAAGAGTTGTTTTGAGCATCGCGCAACGCGTGGGCCTGCTTGCAATTGCCGTCGGAGCGTTCGGGTTGTTCCTCGTGTTCGGGTATGCCGTCGATCATGCGCCCGATCCGGGCTGGCTCATGCAGACGGAGATTGCGTGGGTTAATGTTGCAGCGCCGCTTGCGTGGCTGATCACGTGGCTTGGCTTTTTCCCGGTGTTGCTTCCGCTCGCCATCGCGCTTGCGATTGTCGCCATCGCCGCGCCGGCATGGCGCGCGCGTCTTACCTTTGCGATCCTCTCGCTCTTGATCGCGTGGCGTGGAACCGATGCGTGGCAACACTTCTTTGCACGGCCGCGTCGCCCGGATTGGGTGATCAAGCACGAGCTTTCGTTTTCGTATCCGAGTTCGCACGCCACAATCGCTATCGCGTTCTACCTGCTGCTGGCGGTCTTTATTGCGCGCAGCACTCTGCCCGGCAGAGCCTGGATTGCATCGGCCCTCGCCGCACTTGCCGTCGCAATCATGTGGTCGCGGCTTGCGCTCGGGGCGCACTACCTCAGCGACATCGCGGGAGGGTTCCTTTGGGGCTGCGCGATAGTGGCGACGCTCGCCGCCTGCTGGCCGACCAACGTCTTCGAGGGGCGTACCGGTTCATCTTTAGAATAGGGGTCACGATGGCTTACCAGATGGACCCCCGGCTCGTCGAGATCGAAGCCAAGGTCGACGCCGGCACCCCGCTCTCAATGAAAGACGGGCTTGCGCTCTATCGCACGCACGACATCCACAACCTCGGTCGTATTGCACGCAAACAGAAAGAACGTAAGAGCGGGAAGAAAGTCTTCTACGTTCTCAACCGCTACATCAATTCGACCAACGTCTGCTTCGCCGGATGCAAGTTCTGCTCGTTTGCGGCTGACGAGTTCAAGGAATCCGAACGTGTCTTTCGCATGACCGCCGATCAGGTATACGCGAAAGCCGTCGAGACCGGGAACAACTTCAATCAGCTCCACATCGTCGGTGGCCACGACCCACGGCAGCTCTCGCTCGACTACTGGCTGCCGCTGATGCGCCGCTTCAAAGAGACGCTGCCGCACGTACAGCTTTCACTTTTTACCGCGGCCGAGATCGAGTACATGGCCAAGCGCCATCGCATGAGCTTCCCGGACATCGTGCGCACGCTCAAAGAAGCCGGCCTCGACAATGTCAACGGTGGCGCGGCCGAAATCCTTGGCGAGCCGACGCGTTCGAAGATCTGTGCGAATAAAGTCTCGGGTCCGAATTGGCTCGAAATTCACGAAGAACTTCACCGTCAAGGCGTTGCGTCGAATGCGACGATGCTCTACGGGCACGTCGAGACGTTGGAAGATCGCGTCGATCACTTCATTAAGTTGCGTGAATCGCAGAAGCGGTCGCCGGGGTTCAACGCCTTTATTCCGCTTGCGTTCCATCCCGACGGCAACGAATTGTCGTATTGCGGCTGGACGAGCGGGACTCGACGACCTGCGCACCTTCGCCGTTGCGCGTTTGATGCTCGATAACTTCGATCACATCAAGGCGTACTGGATGATCCAGGGTCTGAAGATTTGCCAAGTCGCGCTGCAGTACGGCGCCGATGACATGGACGGCACGCACGGTTCGACCGATGAAGAGATGATCTACCACTCGGCCGGCACGCAATCGGGACAATATGTCGACGATCGCGAGTTCCGGCGTTTGATCGAAGCCGCTGGATATACGCCGGTCCGTCGTAACAGCACCTACAATGAGTTCCCCCACGACTGGGCACCACCGCAGCCGGAGAAGGATCTCGTGCATGCTTAGGTGTGGACGGATTATCTACACCAACGACTTGCCGATCTATACGGCATTCGATGTCGGCGCGATTGCCTATCCCGGTTCGTTGCACGCCGATGTGCCGTCGCGACTGAACGCGATGTTGATCGGTGGTGAACTCGACCTCAGTCCAATAAGCGCATTTGCCTGGGCGCAACATGCCGATGAGCTCGTGCTCTTGCCGGATCTGTGCATCGGTGCGCGCGACGAAGTCATCTCGGTGGTGCTGGTCTCGGAGATTCCGCCGGCGCTGCTCGACGGCGTGCCGATCGCGCTCACAAGCGAATCCGCCACGGGACGCAACCTGCTGCGGGTCGTGCTCGAACGCCGCTACAAGGTGCATCCGCACTATCTCGAAACGGATCGTCCGCTCGACGTAGCGGCTGCGGGCAAGGCGGCACTGCTGATCGGCGATTCTGCGATCGATGCGCTCGAACGATTCCCGGGCGAGCAAGTCTACGATCTCGGTACGCTGTGGCACGAGTGGACGCATCAGCAAACCGTGTTCGCGGTGTGGGCTGCGCGCCGCGACGCCTACGAGCGTAACCCCGAAGCGATACGCGAGTGCATGCATGCGCTCACCGACAGTTACACATGGTCGCGCTCGCACACTGCGGCGGTGATCGACGCCGCCCAGCGCGTGCGCCCGCGAGCGGCCGGCTTCTATGAAGAGTACTACGGCAAGTTGAACTTCACGTTCCACTCAGCCGCGCAGAGCGGGCTTGGCGCGTTCTGTCGCGAGCTCTTTGCGATCGGCGCGATCGACGCCGTTCCCCACTCGCTTCCGGAGGCCATTGGTGTCGTCACTCGCTAGTCTGCTCGAGCGTGCTTCTTCCGGCGGCCGTCTGTCGTTCGACGAAGGCGTACGGCTCTATCGCGAGGGTGATCTGCACGAGCTTGGCATGGCAGCGCACGCGCGCCGGATGCAGCTTCACCCCTCGAACATGGTCACGTATGTGATCGACACGACGATCGACTATACCAACGTATGCAACGTCCACTGTACCTTCTGCGCGTTCTTTAGGCCCGAGCATCATAAGGAAGGGCGCACGCTTTCGCACGACCAGGTCGTTGCACGCGTGAAGAAGGCAGCCGATCTCGGTGCGACCCAAATCATGATCCAGGGCGGCGTCAACCCCGATCTTCCACTCACCTGGTACGAGGAGCTTTTCGCACGCGTGCGCAGCGAATTTCCGAGCGTTGACATCCATTCGCTGTCGGTTTCCGAGATTACGGGCCTCGCCGAAGTCGAGAAGATGGCGCCGCGGGCGGTCCTCGAGCGGCTGAAGGCCGCGGGCCTCAAGTCGCTGCCGGGTGCGGGCGCAGAGATCCTGGTCGAGCGCGTACGTAAGCGTATCTCCGCGCGCAAGGTCACGCCGCACGAATGGCTCGATGTGATGCGCCAGGCGCATCACCTCGGCATGAAGACCACGGCCACAATGATGTACGGCTCGATCGAAACCGACGAAGAGCGTCTCGAGCACATGCACGTGCTGCGTGAACTGCAGGATGAGACCGGCGGCTTCACCGCCTTCATCCCGTGGTTTTACGTTCCGTTCAAGACGCCGCTGCGCGGGAAAGAGGCGACGGCGCTCGAGTATCTGCGCGTCCTTGCGGTCGCGCGGCTGTATCTCGACAACTTCGCGCACCTTCAGGCCTCGTGGCTCACGCCCGGCTTAAAAATGGGGCAGCTTGCGCTCTTCTACGGCTGCGACGACATGGGTGGTGTGATCATCGAAGATCGCGTCGTGCGCGACGCCGGCGCGAGCAACGAAGCCACGCGCCGCGATCTCGAACATGCAATCATCACGGCGGGCTATACGCCGGTCATTCGCGACACGTACTGGAACGTGCGCTACGATATGGCCCTGGCGACCGCCTAAAGTGCTTCGCGAATAGTAGCGGCGCCCAGAACCTCATCGCGCTCGTCGAAGATCGCGACCAATTGTCCCGGCGTGACGGCGCGCAGCGGCTCCTCGAAACGCAACAGCAGCGTGCCCGCCGCCTCGAGGATCGCCTGCGCCGCAACCGGCGTTGCACGATATCGCACCATCGCACGCACCGGAATTGGTCCGTTCGTAAAGCGTTCGCGCTGCAACAGGTTGACTTCGTCGGCGCGAAGCGCGGTTGATAGTAGCTCATCCTCGCGACCGATCACGATCGTGTTCGTCTCGCGCTCGATGCGCGTCACGTAGCGCGCGCCGTCGTTCGTTGCCGGTAACTTTGCACGCTGACCGATCGTGTAGTTCGCGATGCCGGGATGTGTACCGACCGCAGTGCCGGCTCGATCGACAATCGGACCTTGGCGATTGATTTCGGGATGCAATCCGTTCCAACACGTCGCGATAGTCGCCACCTTCAACGAAGCAGATGTCTTGCGACTCGGCTTTCTCGTGTACCGGCAGTCCCATGCGCCGCGCGTGCTCGCGCGTTACTGGCTTCTCCATCGTACCGACCGGGAGCAGCAGAGTCGCAAGTTGTTCGCGCGATAGCTGGGCGAGCGTGTATGATTGATCCTTGGCATTTGGCGTCCGGTAGAGATGCGGACCACGCTCGTCGTGCTCGAGCCGCGCGTAGTGGCCGGTCGCGACGTATTGCGCGTCGAGACGCTGTGCGTAGGTCGCGAGCGTGCCGAGCTTCACGAAGTTGTTGCACGACACGCACGGGTTCGGTGTACGGCCGCTCGCGTAGTCGTCGACGAATCGGTCGATGACGTTACGCCGAAACGTTTCTTCGAAGTTCAACACGTAGTGCGGGATGCCGAGGACCGCTGCGCTGCGGCGCGCGTCGTCGAAGTCGTCGACGCCGCAGCAGCTCTTGGCATGCGGTGCGCGCGTCGGCGAATACATCTTCATCGTCACGCCGATGACGTCGTAGCCGGCCTCCACCAAGAGGCCGGCCGCGACCGCCGAATCGACGCCGCCGCTCATCGCAGCGATTACCCGGGTTTTGCTTGTCATTTCCGTTGCACAGGATAACAGGAGAAAGGGACTAACTCAAAGCCCCAAATGCCAGCGCTGGGTGAGCGGTTTCGCGCCGCACGCGAGGCTCGCGGCCTCACGCTCTCGGACGTCGCCGAGCATATTCGTATTCGCTCGGTCTATCTGGCTGCCATCGAAGATGAGAGCTGGGCTTCGATCGGCGCGCCGGTCTACATTCGCGGGTTCCTGCGCACATACGCCCGTTTTCTGGGACTTGATCCTGAGGAAGTCGTCGCCGAATTCAACGGAGCAGCCTCGGCGCCGCCCGCTCCGATACCGAGCGCCCCAGGCTCGCCGCCGAAGACGAGCTATCTGGCCGACGAGCAAGCGCCTGCCCGCGGACTTTCGCCGCTTATCTGGATCGCATCATTGGTCGCGGTCGTGCTTGATCGCCGTCGTCGTCTTCAACGAGGCGACGCTCCACGCGCGGCAGACGGCGGCGGCACTTCCTTCTAATAGCTCCGAGTCGCCAGTCCAGCGGCGAGCGCCACGGCCCTCGCCGCTGCCGACGACCGCGAGTCCCGAGCGCGGAGCGGCAGTCCCGAGCGCGAGCCCGCCCGGGCCGAGTCCGAGCGCGGCCCCAACACCGCTCGAGGTGCGCTTCTCCGCGCCCTCCTGGCTTAGGGTCACGGTTGACGGCAGTGTTAGCATGGAGGGTACGTTTCCGGCCGGAACGGCTCGCCAGTTCCACGGAAAGATCGCGACGCTGCGGATCGGCAACGCCGGCGGCGTCGAGATCATCGTCGACGGCAAGAGCTTAGGAACATTCGGCTCGGCCGGGGACGTCGTCGAGCGCAGCTTCACCCTGTAGGAGCCTTCATGCCGAGCGAATCGTCGTTCGATGTCGTTTCACGCGTCGACCAGCAAGAGTTGGACAATGCGCTCAATCAAGCGCGGCGAGAGATCGAGAATCGATTCGATTTCAAAAATTCGAAAACGTCGATCGAAAGCGATGGGAAGAAGATCACCGTCGTTTCGGACGACGAATTGAAGATGCGCAACGTCATCGACGTTCTTCAAGGCAAGGCCGTGAAGCGCGGGATCGATATCAAGGCCTTCGACATCGGAGAGCTCGAACCGGCCGTTACCGGCACGGTGCGTCGCGTCATCACGCTACGCAACGGCATACCGAAGGACAAGAGCAAGACGATTATGGAGCGGATCAAGGCGCTCAAGCTCAAGGTCAACGCGCAGTATCAAGACGAGCAGATTCGCGTCACAGGCAAGAGCCGCGACGACCTCCAGAAGGTCATCGCCGATTTGAAAGCCGCGGACTTCGAGATGCCGCTGCAGTTTATTAACTACCGCTAGATGCCAACAGTTTCGTTCGTCAGCCTCGGCTGCGCAAAGAATCTGGTCGACACCGAGGTCATGATCGCAAAGCTCGGCGCTGCCGGTTACGATCTGGTTCCCGACGCGCGCGACGCGGATACGGTCGTGATCAACACGTGCGCGTTTATCGACCCGGCTAAGGCCGAATCCACCGAAGTGATTCTCGAGCACGCGCAGCGCAAACGCCGTGGACAGCAGCTCGTCGTTGCCGGATGCCTCGCGCAGCGCTACGGCGAGCAGTTGCAATCGTTGATTCCCGAGATCGACGGTGTCGTCGGCACCGGCGCGTATGCGCAGCATCGTCGAGTTGCTCGACGATGTCCGCGCCGGCCAGCGGCCGATTCGACTCGATTTCGAGGCCGAGCCCGAGCACGATTTTCTCCCGCGCCTGATCACGACGCCGCGCGCGACCGCATACTTAAAGGTCGCCGAAGGCTGCGATCATCCGTGCACGTTTTGCATCATTCCCAAGCTGCGTGGCAACTTCCGCAGCCGTAGCGAGGAATCGTTGCTCAAGGAAGCCCGTGCGCTCGCTGCAGCGGGGACGAAAGAACTGATTCTGATCGCGCAGGACACCTCGATGTACGGGCGCGACCGCGGAACGCGTCGCGGTGGACTCGCGCAATTGCTCGAGCAGTTACACGAGGTCGACGGAATCGAGTGGATTCGGTTGCTCTACCTCTACCCGGCTACCGTCGATCGCGAGCTGATCGATGCGATGGCCGCGTTGCCGAAGGTGTGCAAGTACATGGATATGCCCTTGCAGCACGCCCATCCCGAGGTATTGCGCAAGATGTTGCGCCCCTCGAACGGCGAGCGATACTTGGAAATCATCAACGACTTTCGCGAGCGCATTGCAGGCATCACGATGCGCTCGACCTTCATCGTCGGATTCCCAGGCGAAACCGAGGAACACGTGGCATACCTGCAAGAGTGGATCGAGCGTGCGCAGTTAGATCGCGTGGGATTTTTCGAGTATAGTTCCGAGGAAGGCACGCCCGGTGCAGAGCTTCCTGGGAAAGTACCGGCACGCGAACGCCGCAAGCGGCTCGTCCGGTTGCGAGAAGCGCAACGCCTTGCTTCAGAACAAGCGCGTGGCAAGCGCATCGGCGAACGCGTTCGCGTCTTAGTAGAGGAGCGGCGTCGTCTGCGCAAGAGCGATCCGCTTCGCGCGGCGCTCGGTGCGAACGATGTCTGGTTCGGGCGTTCGGAGGGTGAAGCACCGGGCGTTGACGGTGGCGTGTACTTCGCCGCTGACACCTCCCCGGGCGAGTTTGTCGATGTAACGCTCGGAGGCCATGGGCCGTTCGATTTCTACGGACACGTATCCGTACGGGAGCTGGTTTAATTCTTGGGTAAGCATCTCGATCCCGATCCGACGCCGCCATTGGAACAGCGTTTGCCGCGCTGGGTCCGACGCACTGCGCTCGTGCTCGGGCTCATTTTATTGGGCGCGGGCTCCGCGCTCGCCGGCTTCGCGCTCTTTACGCACAAGAACCCGATCGAAGTGATCGCGCAGCAGTTCGTTCCCACACCACAAGAGGTGTTCGGGAAGTCGAACCTGCTCGTCCTCGTCGAAGGCGTAGACTACGACTATAACGGGAAAGACATCGAGTTTTCAAAAGAATCGCGCAGCGACATGATCAAGGCCGTCAATCTCGACTTTGACAACAAAGGTGTCTACGCACTCTCGATCTTGCGCGATATGGAAGCAACGTTTCCAAACGGAAGCGTGCACAAAATTAATCAAGCGCAGTCTGACGGTGGGCCGGCCGAAGCGCAGAAAGTCGTTGCGAACTTCCTCGGTATTCCGGGTTTCGACCGCTACCTACTTTTGCGCGATTGATGCGACGAAGGACCTGATCAATGCGATCGGCGGCGTCGACGTCTACGTAAGAACCTCTGACTGTCTGATGAATCACACCGGATGCACGGGAGGCCGCGTCGATTACGACGACTCGTGGGGGCACCTACACGTGCATCTCACGGAGGGTGTCCATCACCTCAACGGCGATCAGGCGGTCAGCTACGGCCGATTCCGTCACGACTGGTGCAGTGACCCGTGCCGTGTGATGCGTCAAAACGACGTGATCATTGCTGCCCTGAACAAGGTTCGCGCGGACAAGCTCAATACGTTTATCCATGCCGGCGCGATCATGAACGTCATTAACAAAGATGTCCAGACGAACTTCACGCAATCGGAGCTCGTGACGCTGGCGTCCTACTTCACCGGTTTGAACTTGCACGACGTTCATTTCGGGCAAACGCCATACACCGGCGATGAAGAGCTCGCCGACGGTGATGATCTCGTTCCGAATAAGCCGGAGATCGCTAAACTCGTGCAGACGATGCTGGTCGCTCCGCCGACGCCGGAAGCGTCGCCGGATGACATGGCGCTTGCGGCGATCCCCGCGAGTTCGTTGCGCGTCGATGTCGAAAACGGCAGCGGCATACCCGGCGCGGCGAAGACTATCGCAGATCATTTGAAAAAGGCCGGGTTCGTGATCGGTGACGTGCGGCAACGCGCCGAGCGGCGATCTACCAAAAGAGCGAGATCGACGAGCATTCTAACGGTGACATTTGCGGGCGCGAAGGTGCGCGCTGCGCTACCGGAGGCATTCGCGAATATTGCCGTCGTCGCTCAGCCGGTCGCAACGAGTTCTCCCAACCCAAGCGACGTAACGGTCGTCGTCGGCCGGGATCTCGCTAGCTGTCGCGGCCGCGAGCCCAAAGCCGTCGAATATGCGGTGAGTCGAAATTTGAAAATTATACTTGCTATCGTCGCCATGTTCGCGATCAGCGCAGGCGGCTTCCGAATCTTCCGGCACGAAAGCAACCTAGTGCCCGCTATTGTCACTCCCCAGATGGACGTGCACAATGAGTTCTCGGGAGACCTTTCCGCGCGACTTTACCGTGTCGTGCATCAGACGGTCGCAGCCGATCGCGCACCGCGGCCGCGGTTGATCGCGTTGACGTTCGATGATGGTCCGTATCCGATATTTACGCCGTTGCTGCTCGACGAATTACAGAAGTATGGCGTGCCCGCGACGTTCTTCTTGATCGGTCGTGACGCGCAGCAGTGGCCGGAGATCACCCGTCGCATCGAAGCCGACGGTAACGAGATCGCCGACCACACCTACTCGCATCCGAATCTCGATCAGGAAACACCCGCGCAGGTGCAGGACGAAGTGTTTCACGGTCGCGACGTACTGTGGTCGATTGCGCACGATCCGTCGGTACGCTTTTTGATGCGTCCGCCGCATGGGCGCTACACGCCGGCGACGCTTCGTACGTTGCAAGGCATCGGGTACCACGTTGTCTTGTGGACCGACGATTCGGGCGATTGGCGCACGCTTACACCGGAGCACATCGCCGCTGACATGCTCAAGCATGCAAGCGCGCCCGATATCGTGCTCTTGCACAGCGGAAAGCTAGCGACGATCGAAGCCCTTCCGACCGTGATCGCGCGGTTCCGTCGAGCGGGCTATCGCTTCGTTACGGTGGGCGAAATGTTGCGTCTTACCTCGCCGCAGGCGATCAATCACCCGACGCGGATGGCCGTCTGAGCGCTGATGCCGAGGCAAATTATCGACACCGAGTCGAGCAAGCCGGCCTACCGCAGGCGCCTCCTCGTACGTTGGACGATCATCATCGTGCTCTTCATCGCGACGGTCCTAGCTTGTATCCAGCTTTGGCAGGCGACGCGTCCCAGGATGTCTACTGGAGCATTGCTCGTTCCAGGAAAAGTTGCCCGCATGCTCAAACCTGGGGCCGGTTCCCCCCGCTCGGGACACCAATTTAGGAGAGAAGATGCTTCGTAGGCTTCCCCTCGGCTTTGCGGGAGTGTTCGCGGCTGCGATTGCGATTGCAGCGTGTAGCTCCTCGACTGCCACCCAGACGATCTCGGTCGGGCCGAACTTCCCGTCGCAGACACTGTATGCGGCTAATGTCACGCAGAACGCAGTGAATATTTACGCGACTGGTTCGCCCAATCCGAAATCGACCGGTGGACCTCTCTACCAGATTGGGGGATCGAGCACATCGATTGCCGGGCCGCAGTACCTCGCGTTCGATAGCACGAGCGATCTGTGGTTAACGAACTGGTTGTCGAGTACGTCTTCGGGCGAACTTCTCGAATTCAAGGCGCTGGCGACCGGAAATTCTATACCTTTCCAATCGTTTGCGCTTGGCAACGTCCGTCCGCGCGGCATTGCCGATCTTCTCTTTACGTTCAGCGGCCAGACAGCGAGCATTGATGTCCTCCTCGTCGCCATTACGGACCCCAGTCAACCTGCCGCGTTCAACAGTGGCATCGAGTTCTTTAACGGCTCGACACTCAGTTCTCCGTACCTGACGTTAGCAGGCCCGGCTACCGGATTAAATGTTCCCAGCGGCGTTGCCGTTGACCAAAACAGAAACATCTACGCCGCGAACTTGCAGGGCGCATCGGTAACGGAATACACGATTCCGTCGGCTTCGCCAACCGCATCGCCGACGGCAACGCCTTCACCGACACCCTCGCCGACCGCAACACCGACCGGCGCAACGGCGTCACCCTCGCCGACGCCCGTGCCGACGCCGACGCCGCAGAATTTGGCGCCGGTCGCAACGATCTCTGGAGCGGCCAGCGGTATCAATCAGCCGACGGGCATCGCCATTGACAGCAATAACAATATCTACGTCTCAGATCAAAACTCAACCGTCTGTACGCCGAACTGTCCCGCGATTCTCATCTTTGGGCCGGGAGCGAACGGAGCTGTCGCGCCGACGCGTTTCATCGCCGGAAAGAATACGCTGCTGGTGGCGCCGACCGATGTAAAGGTTGATAAGGCCGGTAACATCTACGTGGCCGACGAGGCCACTGGGACGGGCGTCATCTATGTATTTGCGCCGACCGCGAGCGGCAATGTAGCCCCGACGGCGACGTTGAATTCACCGGGTGGGGTTATTGGACTAGGTCTGGCACCCTAGCCTCGAAAGGAGCACCCGGTTCGAGCCCAAGTCGATCGCCTCGCGTCGTTGACACGCTTGGCGGATGCAACGACGCCGCAGGCTAAAGCCTCGGCAGTTGCCGCTGGCGCGCTCTCGTGCGTTTCGCATGGAGTCGCGACGGTATTGCTTTTCGACGATGAGGGTGTCGTCGGATCGACCGAGCCCGCCGATTCCGTGGGATTTGCGTTGCGCGACGGTTCAACCGAACTCCGGCGGCTGTTTCTTCACGCACTCGCACGCTTTGGGGACGGCAGCATTTCGTTCGTCGCACGCGATGCGCAACGCGCGTTCGTCGGCGTAAGCTCAACAATTGGCGAACGCGATCTCCTGTTCGCGCCGTTGATGGCGGGCGGGCGCACCCTCGGCGTCGTCGCCATCACGCTCGAGGGCGAGCCGCCGAACGACGAGCGCGAGTCTCTCACCGTCTACTGCGCCGTCGTCGCGCGTATTCTCGATTCGGAACGCGCGCTCGCTGCCGCCCGGCGACAGTCGCGCGATAGTCAACTGTTGACCATGGTCAACGAGCGCTTGCACAAGTCGCTCGATCGTCGTGACGTACTCTTCGGCATCGTCGAAGGCGTCCGCTCAGCGTTTTCCGCCGACCGGTGCTACGTATACGAGCGTATGGAAACGGGAGACCGTGCCGTTGTCGTTGCGGCCGCAGTTAAGGGCGGCCTTTCGAGCGCGTCCAAGTCGCCGGTTCCGCTCGATGTCGACCTGCGCAAAGTCTTCGGCGGTCTGACGGTGCGGCGCGAAGATATTGCCAACATGGAACTCTACGGCGCCGGCGCACGCAGTGCCGTGGCGATGCCGTTCGTTGTCGACGGACGCGTCGAGGACGCGCTCGTGCTCTCGTTCGATCGGCCCGGTGGTTTTGACGATGCCGATATCGCCGCGTTGCGTTCGCTCGCCTTTCACGTTGGGCTTGCGCTATCGAATGCGCGGCTCTACGAACGCGAACGTGCACGCCGCACGCAAGCTGAATCGCTTGAGCGCGTCGTGCGCATCCTGCGCGATACGCAGTATGTCGACGAAGTGCTGCTAGTCTTCGTGGTGACGGTTTCACACGAATTACCGCTCGACTGCGCAGCGTATTCGATCGAGGGCGATCAAGTAATGCGCCGTGCTGTGCGCATCCGCGAACAGCGCGGGTTTGAGCCCGCGGCGTCGATCGACCGGGCGCTGCTGGAACCCTTTCTCGCGGTCGACGAGCCCTCCGACGTTTCGATGTTGCCGCGCGTCGCGCGCGATGCGCTCTTTGATGGCCGTCCGGGCGTGATCGTTCCGCTGCGACTCGAAGGTACGCTCTGGGGTGCCTTCGTCGTTCGTGCGTCCGAGGGAGGATTGGATTGGCCGGCAGAGGAGCGCTCGACGTTTTTCCGCACGCTCGGATCGCATCTCGAGATTGCGCTCGCCAACGCGCACGCGTACGAGCGCGAATTGCGCCGAGCGCAAGAGCGCGAGACCTTCGCCGAAGCGGCGCGCACGATCCTCAGCCATGCTGCGATCGGATCGCTCGCCGATGTGATGTGCCGCCTCGCGACCTCGCTCGTGCATGCCGATCGCGCGTGCGTATTGCGCTGGAGCGGCACGCGCTACGAGGTCGTAGGTCGTTTCGGAGACGAGGCCGACGCGACCATCGCGGAGAGCGGATTCGATATGGAACATCGGGCAGAGCGGTTGAGTGCGCTGGTCGGTGACGAGCGTCGCGTTCAGCGTCTGATCGACGGACCCGGTTATCTGGTGACGCCGCTGTCGCAGACCTCACCCGGCGCCGGCGACACGATCGATGCGTTCTTGTTGGTCGGGCGCGCAAATGGCGAGAGCTTCGGTCGCGACGATCTGCGCATTATGCAAGAGCTCGGCGCATTGCTGGCGTTGGCCTTACGCAATCTCGAGCTTTACGAGGCCATGGGTCTGGCAAACCGCGCGTTGCAAGAGTCAAGCGAATTCAAAGACGACTTGCTTGCAATGCTCGCGCACGACTTCAAGGGGCCGCTCACGGTTATACTTGGCTATTGCGAGTTGTTGTTGGAAACGGCCTCGGAGTCGCGCGATGAGATCGAAACCGTACACACGCAGACCAAGAGGCTCGTGCGTCTTTCAGAAGACGCGCTGATCTTAGCTCAGACGCAAGCCGAAGGTTTCTCGCTGGCACGTACGACGGTCGATGTGGGCTCATTCGTTGCCGAGTGCGTTGCCACAACCGCACCGAACAATCCGCGGCTACGCGTGCGCGTTCCGGAAACGCCGGTCAGGGTCGAGCTCGACCCACACCGCTTCCGCCACGTGATCGACAACCTCGTCTCCAATGCGCTCAAGTATTCGACAGAAGACGTCGACATCGTCGTTAGTGCTCGCGACGGGAGCGTGGTAATGGAGGTCCGCGACAGCGGTATCGGCATCCCGCACGAAGAGCTTACGACCCTCTTTACACGCTTCGGACGCGCCAGCAATGCGCGCAACAAGGGTATATCGGGATCGGGCATCGGGCTCTACGTCGCGCGCAAGATCGTCGAGGTGCACCGCGGCACGATCGCGGTCGAATCGCGCGAGAACGAAGGGTCGACCTTTATCGTAACGCTCCCGGCTCGTTAACTTTACCCGGCGTAACAGCCGGGCCGCTGGGAAGCAAACTTTTCGCCTTGGAGAACGTTATAAAGCCCTATGGCATTTCTTCGAACCCTCTTCGACGGTAACGAACGCGATATCGTGCGCCTCCGGCGCACGGTCGAGCGCGTCAACGCGCTTGAGCCCGCGATGGAGGCACTCTCCGACGAAGAGCTGCGCGCCAAGACGGTCGAGTTCCGCGCGCGGCTCGCTGAGGGTGCATCGCTCGAGGAGATGTTGCCCGAGGTCTTCGCTGCCGTCCGCGAGGCAGGCAAGCGGACGGTCGGGATGCGCCATTTCGACGTGCAGATCATGGGCGGCCAGGTGCTTTTCGAAGGCCGGATCGCCGAGATGAAGACCGGCGAGGGCAAGACGCTTGTGGCCACGTTGCCGATTTATGCGCGCGCGCTCGAGGGGCGCGGCGTGCATTTGGTGACGGCCAACGACTACCTGGCGCGGCGCGACGCGGAGTGGATGGGGCAAATCTATCAATTCCTCGGGCTGACGGTTGGCATTATTCAGCACGGCCTGGAACCGGCCGAGCGGCGCGCGCAGTACGCCTGCGATGTCACGTACGTTACGAATAATGAAGTCGGCTTTGACTACTTACGCGACAACATGGCGTGGCAAGTGGAAGATCTGGTTCAGCGCGAGCTGTACTTCGCATTGGTCGACGAAGTCGATTCGATCCTCGTCGACGAAGCACGCACGCCGCTAATCATTAGCGGCCCCTCGCAAGAGTCGACCGAACTCTACGAAAAGTTCGCGCAGATCGTACCGCGCCTGAAGAAAGGCGAGGATTATACAGTCGACGAGAAGGCGCATGCGGTGCCGATTACGGAAGCCGGCGTCGCCAAGGTCGAGAAGATGCTCGGCATCACGAACCTTTACGATCAGCGCAACATCGAGCTTGCGCACCAGCTCAACGCTGCGCTCAAAGCGTGGAATCTCTTCCACAAAGATCAACAGTACATTGTCAAAGACGGCGAAGTGATCATCGTCGACGAGTTCACTGGCCGCTTGATGCACGGGCGCCGCTACTCGGACGGCATTCACCAGGGAATCGAAGCCAAGGAAGGCATCAAAGTGCGCGGCGAGGATCAGACCCTCGCCACGATCACGTTCCAAAATCTGTTTCGCCTTTACGATCACTTGGCCGGTATGACCGGTACCGCGAAAACGGAAGAGCGCGAATTCCGCGACATCTACGGCCTCGACGTTGTCATCGTGCCGACGAACCAGCCGATGGTGCGTAAGGACAACGCCGACATCGTTTTCAAATCCGAACGCGCCAAATTCGACGCGGTCGTCGACGAAATTATCAAGGAACACCAGAAGGGCCGTCCGGTGTTGGTTGGCACGCGTTCGATCGAGAAGAGCGAGTTGCTCGCGACGATGCTGCGCCGCAAGGGCGTCGAGTGCAACGTGCTCAACGCGAAATATCACGAGCAAGAAGCCGAGATCATCAAGGACGCCGGACAAGAAGGCCAGGTTACGATCGCGACCAACATGGCCGGCCGCGGCACGGATATCAAGCTCGGTGAGGGCATCGCGCGCAACGGCGGCTTGCACATCATCGGCACGGAACGGCACGAGTCGCGCCGGATCGACAATCAGCTGCGCGGACGCTCGGGCCGCCAAGGCGATCCGGGTTCGTCGCGCTTCTATATCTCGCTCGAAGACGAAGTGATGCGCCTCTTCGGTGGCGATCGATTGACCAGCGTGATGGAGCGCTTTGGTTTTACTGACGAGCAGCCGATCGAATCGGGCATGGTCTCGAAGTCGATCGAGCGCGCCCAGAGCAAGGTCGAAAACCACAACTTCGAGATCCGCAAGCACGTCCTCGAGTACGACGACGTTATGAACAAGCAGCGCGAGATCATCTATGGCGATCGCCGCGCGATTCTCGAGGGCAAGTTCGACTCGCGCACGTTCATGTTGCAGTCGCTTGAAGCCAAGGTTGACGAGGCCGTCGATCACAACGCGCCGGAGAATGCGCACCCGAGCGAATGGGATCTCGATGAGATGCTAAACGCCCTCGATGTGGTGTTCCCGGTCAAGCGCGCGCTCAGTGTTGGCGACCTTGAGGGCAAAGACCGCGAGGAGATTCGGCGGACCTTGCGCGATAGTGCCGTCGCGGCATTCGAAGCAAAAGAGAACGAGGTTACACCGCAGATCATGCGCGTGGTGGAGCAACGCTATTTGCTCCTGCCGATCATCGATCGGCAGTGGGTCGACCACCTCTACGTGATGGATCACTTGAAGACGGGCATCGGTCTGCGCGGCTACGGACAAAAAGATCCGCGCGTCGAGTACGAAAAAGAGGCCTACGAAATCTTCGAGTCGCTCAAGAATAACATCGCCGACGAAGCAATCGGCGGCATCTTCCGCGTCGTAATCGAGCACGGTCCTCCGCCGGATGAGCCCGCGGCGCAACAGCCGCAGTTCGAGCAAATTCCGGCGGGTGCAATGGTGCCGCAAGCGGCGCCGCAGGGGCGTCTCTCATCGCAGGAGGCCGAGCATCTGCTCGGGCCGGCACCCGGTGCGCCGCGTCGACCGCAGCAGTTACATACGAATCTAGGCGACGGCGAACCGGCAAAGCCCGCGCGTAGTGAGCAGAAAGTCGGGCGCAACGAGCTTTGTCCGTGTGGAAGCGGCAAAAAGTTCAAGAAGTGCCACGGGGCGGGCGCCGCTTAGGCGAACTGGGTCGGATCCGGGGCGTAGCGTTGCACGATCGGACGCTCGAGCGGTTCGAGCGGCATCGGTTGTTGCGGTTGTGGTTGTGAACCGCAACTCGAGGAGCCGTTGACCATTGCGCCGCCGAGATCGACATTGTTCGCCGCGACATTGACATCGACGCCTTGTCCATTCTGTGTCATCGTCGTCGTGATCTGACCGCCGTTCTCGCTCTGCGAGGTGATTTGCAGCGAACCGTTTTGATTGCGCGTGACCGTCTCGCTGCCCAGTTGTACCGACTGGCCTGGAGCGAGATTTTGCGCAACGCCGTCCTGGGTGACCGTCGCATTGCCGTTGTTATTCAGTGAAATTTGCGTACGGCCGTCGTGGGTCGTGACCGTCGCCGACTGATTGTAGGTGACACCGCTCGCGTTGGGCGGCGTAGTCTGCGTGGAAAGCTGGTAACCGCCGCGAATCGAGTCCGAGTGCAGCAGGTCGGGTTCGCTCTGCATGTCGTTCCACGTGTTGCCGTTGAACGAGAGATGCGGATCACCGACCGATCCACCTGAAGCATTGGAAAAATACTGCTCGCCGCCGTAGTCGGGCGAGCCGCCCATCCAGCGCGAAATTGCCGAGCCGGCTTGTTGCATCCACGAGCCCGCCTGCTGGCCCATTTGCATGAACGGCGAACTGATCGGATTGCTGAACGGATTGAGAAAGGACATCGGTCCGAAGGGCATCGACTGGCCTGCCTCCTCGGCTGACTGCACCATGCGAGAGATCGCGTCGAGGTTCCCCGAGCCGGAGTTGTAGCCGGGCAGAGCACCGGGGCCGTCAGCAAACGCGCCCTCTCCGAATTGCGGCGTCTCGAGAAGCTGCGAAAGTGGATTCGGACGCTGCGACCACTGCGTGTACATGGTAAACCTCCGTCGTAAGTTGCTCGCCTCTCCATCCCGCGCTTCGCCCCCGGCAGCAAGGGTGCCGCGCATCGTGCGAGAATGCCCGGTGCGCTATGAGCGACTCCCAGCAAACGACCATCACCCGCCTGCACGACCGCCTGACCACGCTCAAGGAGCGTCTTTGACTACGTAGGGAAAGCGCGCAAGATCAGCGAGCTCGATCTGCGCTCGCGCGACGAAAGCTTTTGGAACGACCCCGAACGCGCGCAGCGCACGATGAAGGAGCTGGCAGATCTACGCGAGGAGCTCGCGCGGATGGACGGCGTGGAGCGCGCGCTGCGCGATTCACGCGAGCTGCTCGAACTCTTTGCCGGTGACGCGTCGGTCGACGGCGAGATCGATGCCAATCTCGAGCAGGCGGGGCACGCAATCGATGAACTCGAGATGGCCGCCAACTTCGACGGCGAGTATGACTCACATAGTGCAATTGTGAGCATCAACGCCGGCGCGGGTGGTGTCGACGCTGCCGACTGGACCTCGATGCTCCTGCGTATGTACTTACGATGGGCCGATCGCAACGGATTCGCGACGCAAATCGCGGACGTATCCGAAGCCGAGGAGGCCGGGCTGAAATCGGTGACGTTCTTTGTGCGTGGGCGCAATGCGTACGGTATGCTCGTGAGCGAGCGCGGTGTGCATCGCTTGGTGCGTCTTTCGCCGTTCGATGCTGCGCATCGGCGTCACACGTCATTCACCGCGGTTGACGTCATTCCCGAGATTGAGGCCGATGAAGCGACGAGCGTCGAGATCAAACCAGACGATCTTCGCATTGAGACGTTCAAGTCCGGCGGTGCCGGTGGACAATACGTCAACAAGACCGAATCCGCGGTACGCATCATCCATGAGCCCAGCGGCATCATCGTTGCATCGCAACAAGAGCGCTCGCAGGCGCAAAACCGCGACGTCGCGATGAACATTCTCCGCGCAAAACTCGTGCAGCGTGCGGCGGAAGAGCGTGACGCGAAGCTGGCGGCGGTGCGCGGGGAACGCGCGGCCAACGAGTGGGGATCGCAAATACGCTCCTACGTGTTGCAGCCCTATCAACTGGTGAAGGATCACCGCACCAACGTCGAGACCGGCAACGCGCAGGGCGTGCTCGACGGCGAGATCGACACGTTCATCTGGCCGTATCTGCAACAGCGCCGTGCGTGACCGTTTCCCGTGGGCGCTCACGCTCGTGTACGCGGCGCTGTTCACGCTGCTCGGGGCGATACGCTATCACGCACATCGGAGTCTCGTCGATTTCGGTATTTTTGCGCAGACGATAGCGAGCGCGTTTAGCTGCTTCTGCAATCCGATCGAAGGCAGCCATTGGGCCTTCCACTTCTCGCCGATCCTCTATCTTGCCGGTGCAATCGTCACCGTATGGCATTCGCCGCTCGCGCTGATCGTGTTGCAGTCCGTCGCTTGCGCGCTCGTGATTCCGCCGGCTTACGCGCTCGTCGTCGGACGCTCCGGAAAGACCATTGCTCGCTGGGTCGCGGTCGTGGTTGCACTCTATCCCGCACTCGCCGGCCTAGCGTTCGTCGATTTTCACGAGAACGCGTTTGCGCCGGCGGCCGTGGCGTGGATGCTATGGGCGTTCGATACCGGCCGCATCATTCCAGCGGCAATCTTTGCACTGTGCGCCATCGCGGTTAAAGAAGACCAGGCGATCTTCGTCGGCATCGCTGCGACGGTGGGCGCGTGGCGCTTTCGCCGCACCTGGCCGGGCCGTGTCGCGCTTGGCGTAGCGACGCTCGCGTTTCTCGCCGTCTTCGCGTTCTTTGTTGGCATTCAGCCGCACCATGTCGCGAATCCGCATTGGTCGCCGGAACGCTTCTACGCGTGGAATGCCGGCGACGTTCGCGCGCTTTTCCCGCTCGGCATACTGCAGCGGCTTGGATTTCTACTGTTGATTCTGGCGCCGCTCGGCTTCTTGCCGTTTCGCTCGCGCGTGATGTGGTTGGCGCTGCCGCCGCTCGCGGAAGTGATGCTCTCCCGCATGTCTACAACGTTCACGCTCGGCACGCACTATGCGGGGGCGTGGCTTGGCTACGTGTTGGTTGCGTTTGCGTTCGCCGTGCGAAAGCTTCCGCCTGAACGCGCGATGCGTTGGATGTGGGCTTGCACGGCGCTGTGCGTGCTAGAACTCTTGGTGGCGAATCCCTTACACCCCGGGCTCAATCTTCGCGCGACGCAAGCGCGCGATGCGACGCTCGACGCCGTGCTCGCTTCGCTGCCGCGAAATGCCTCAATTGCGACGCAAGAAGAAGCGTATACTCATCTCGCGCTCGACGATCCGAACGCGCGTCTTCTACCCGAGGATCCCGGCGCTGGCGAAGACGCATGTTACGTCCTGATCGATCGCGACTTCCCGGACTCGCCGCGCCTGCAAGAGTACGGTGCCGCTCTGCAAGAGTTGGTCAGAGAGCGCACATACACAATAGTGAAGCGCGACGCGGGAGCTGTGCTCTACCGCTCGAGCAGATCGTGCAGAGCGGCTGGAACCTGATCGGGCCATTTGCCGTCGGCGCGCAGGGCGCGATAGGGCGCGGCCCACGGCGCCCAGCGTGCAAGTTGCAAATCAAAGTCACGGATCGGTGGGAAGATGGCAACCGTTGGGGTTCCGACCATGCCCGCTAGGTGCACCGCGCCGCTGTCAGGGGCTACGACGGCTGCGGCGTTTGCGATCGCCTCTTTCCAGGGGGTCAGAGCGCCGAAGCGCTCGACTGCAATACCGCTTGCAGCTTCGATGCGCTGCGCGTACGCCGACTCGCTCGAAGCCGCGATCGCGTGCACGGTTCCAATCTGCGCAGTTGCGCGTAACGCGCGCACGACGTGTGCGAAGTCGATGCCGAGCCGCTCCCACTTGTCGCTGACTTGAAACGCGATGCGCGTGCCGCGCGGCACGTCGTTTTCCAGAACCATCGGACGCAGCACGCCGGCTTCGCGCGGGATCTCCATATCGCCGAGAAGCTGTCGCCCCAATTTCCAAAGTACGAGGCATTCGTGCGGCGCACGTTGGTCGAGCCCAGCGCTGCGCACGATGGCCCGCGTGAGAATCAACGATACCCAAATCGTCTTGAGCGGCTTCCCCAGGCCGTTGACAAAGCCGACACGGTGTTGCGAGCCGACGGCTCGCGCTAACCGGTAGCCACCGGGATCCTCAGTCGCGATCAGCGTATCGGTGTAGCGGTTCTCGCGCAGACGGCCTCCAAAGGCTCGAATTTCGCGCCGGTTTCCCAGCGTCGACGAGCGGACGCTGAAGGGTGCAATGTAGATTGTGCGCGCAGCGCGTGACGAGAAGATCTCGGCGTTGACTGGGCGCATCACCAAGTCGACCGGAATTGCGCGTTCGCGCAGCGCGGCAAGCAGCGGTGTCAGTGCGAGTGCGTCGCCGATCGCGTCGAGGCGGATCAGGAGCACCGATGGTGAAGTCAGCGGCATGACGGCTGCCCAAATTACCGCTTGTACGCTCCCGACGCCTGCCGCCGGCGCCACGGTATGATCGCACCCGAGTCCGTCGTAACCTTCGACGAGCTCGAAGGTTATCGAATCATCAAGCGCTACGGATATGTTTCGGGCGTTGCGTCGCGGCCGCGCAATCGCCTGCGCGCCACGTTTCGAAGTCTCGGGATGCTCATTGGGATGGCTCCGGGTGAATTCGTGAGCGATGCCGAGCAGCTGCGAGGCGAGGCACTCGATGGCATCTATCAGCGGGCAAGCCAGCTAGGTGCCAACGCCGTGATCGGCCTGAGCTTTCACGTCAGCGAAAGCCACGACGGCTCGTGCAAAATCGTCGCGTTCGGCGAGGCAGTGCTCGCGGTGCGCGACGAGAGTACGAATGCTTGAGGAGCGCGCGCGGCGCGCGCGATTGCTGGCGCAGTTTGCGACGGTAACCGCGGCGTGTCGCAAGTGCCCGATCGGCTACGAGCGGCGCAATAACGTCTACGGCGAAGGCGACCCGTGTGCGAGTCTCATGGTAATCGGCGAAGGTCCGGGCGAGACCGAAGATTTGCTCGGGCGCCCGTTTGTGGGACGTGCGGGGCAACTTCTCGACAAGATGCTCGGCGCGATCGGCTTTGCACGTGAAGAAGTGTATATTTGCAACACGGTCAAGTGCCGGCCGACGGTTCCCGGCCCGCGCGGGCCAAAAAACCGTGCGCCCGATCTGACCGAGATGGCAAATTGCCGGCCGTACCTCGACGAGCAAATCGACATCATTGCGCCGCGCGCGATCATGGCGCTCGGCGCGCCCGCCGCCAAGTCGTTTCTCGGACGCGATTTTCAGATCACGAAGATGCGCGGGCGTTGGTACGAAGGCCCGTCGAGCATCCCACTCATGGTCACGTTTCACCCGGCCTACGTCCTGCGCCAGACCGGTGGTGAGCTGACCGCCGTCAAGCGCCTCGTCTGGGCCGACCTGCTGGCCGTGCGAGCCAAACTCGACGAGCCGGTCGTGGTGCCGGAAAAGCCCCCTGAGCAAGCATCGCTCTTCTGATAGAGTGGGGGTATGACCCGGGACCCCCAGACAATCTGGTTTGATGACGCAGCACGTGGCGCCGGTTTTGCCGACGCGGATGATTTCACGCGCGCGCTCGACCTCAAAGGCTACCGACTCAAGCAGATTTATCGCGCGGCGAATAAGGAATTGCTCGGCTCGATCGGCGATGTGACCACGTTACCGAAAGAGCTGCGCTCCGGTTTGGAAGAGCGCGGTTTTTCGTTTTCTTCCGTCGAGCCGATCGTTGTGCAGCAGTCGAACGACGCGCAGACGACCAAGGGTCTCTTTCGGCTGCACGACGGGAACGAAGTCGAAGCGGTGCTGATGGAACACTATGGCGATCGCACGACCGTCTGCATATCCTCGCAAGCGGGCTGCGCGTTTGCCTGCGCGTTCTGTTCGACCGGACAAGCCGGATTTACGCGCAACTTAACCTCACGCGAAATCTTCGATCAAGCGCGCTACTTCGCGCGCGAACTGGCGACGCGGGATAAGCGCATCACCAACGTCGTCTTCATGGGCATGGGCGAGCCGTTTCACAACTACGATGCGGTGATGGGCGCGGTCGCGCTGCTCAACGATCCGCATGGCCTCGGTTTGGGACATCGGCACATCACGATCTCGACCGTCGGCCTGGTCGACAAGATCGATCGCTTCGCCGATGAGGGCTTGCAGGTCAATCTCGCGATCTCACTCCACGCGCCGAACGAAAAAGTGCGCAGCAGTTTCATGCCGGTCAATCGCAAGTTTTCGTTGGAAGAGCTCATGACTGCGTGTGAGCGCTATGTGGCCAAGACCAATCGCAAAGTATTCTTCGAATATGTGATGCTCGAAGGCGTCAACGATACGCCCGAGCACGCCCGAGAACTTGCCGCGCTCATGCGCGGGCATCTCTATCACGTGAATTTGATTCCATACAACACGACGCCCGATGGTCCGTTCGCCGGAACACCGGATGCGCGCATTTGGGAATTCGCCGCCGTGCTCGACAAGGAAGGCGTGCCGACGACGGTGCGCAAGAACATGGGCCGCGACATCGCCGCCGCCTGCGGCCAACTGCGCGCCGAAACGCAACCCAAGGCGCACAAATGAACGAGGCGCCGCATTACTGCGGCGCCTCGTGCGCTTCGATTTGACCGACGGCCTGATACAATGCCGACACTATCACATTCGCAGCGACTTCGCAACGCGGGTGGCGCATCGCGGCTGGAACCCCCGGGAATCGGACCCGGAGCCGAACGGTGTATCAGGCCGTCGGTCGACACCATCGAAGCGCCCAGCTTGTCTCTATCCCGCATTGCGGATCTTACGCTAGAGGGCGAATTCTCCACCGGTATACAGTGTGCCGCCGCATTCAAGACCGGATTTAATATTGGTTTGGGCAATCATCGAGGCTACGTCGAACGAGCCGTCTTTTAGGAGTCGCGGTTCGTAGTGCGTAACTGCCGAACTGTCGGCGCGTTGATCGCAGCGGGCAAAGTCTAAGCGCAGCGTGTCGTACGAGCTGGTGTGGATCACGAAAGACATCGGAATGGTAAACGTGTCTTGCGGTAAGATGGTGAATTCACGTGCTGAACCCATTGGAATCCACACGGCGGAGTAGGTGTAGAGAAGGACCGGCCTGGAGTCGACGAGCCCGTAATTCCCGGTCCGCAGGCCGGTCGTGCGTTCTGCCGGAGCCGCGACGCTGGTCCGATCGCCGTAGCGTATACCGTACGCGTTGACGATGAGACCGCCCATTGCCACCGGTGACGAGCCGAGGTTTTTCAACGTGATTGTGACCGTGACGAGCTCTTTGCGCGCGGGCAGCGCCTCATGGGTGGCGGAGCGCAAAATCTGTATATTCGGGGCTTCGGAAGCGGGCTTGATCCGCTCTTTGTAAACGAACTGATAAAAAGCCCAGATCGCAGCCACGACGAGCGCAGCGATTTCTACGATCTGTCGCCACTTTGCAAGGGACGACGGATGCGAATAGACGTGATAGTCGCGAGCCATGCAGAGGATGTTCAGGGGCTAGCCGGAGAGTGCCTTGCGCCAACAAATGTCGAGGCGCCGCATCCCTGCGGCGCCCCAGCGCGGGCTCAATCCCACGCGGACGTCTCAACGTCAAGAGTTGCCGGATAACGCGAGCGCGAAGCATCCGCAAGGAATATGAATTTTAGTCTCGTGACGATGCTGCTCTTGGCCGTCACATCTTGGAACTTTCAGCTCTCGCCCGAAGAGCAGGCGGTGCGGATCCTGGATTACGGCGCAAAGCAGCCGCCGACGGTTATTCGTGTCAACACGGTCGGGCGCTATGCGGCGGTGCTTACAAGAGGTGGCACCATGGAAGGCTCGGCCGACAACGTACCAATTCTCTTCGAACGCTTTTCCTTTGGTTGGCAAGCGCTGGAGTCTCTCGATTTTCGGTGCCGGTTGGATGTGCACATCATGAATGCTCGAGACCGCGCGACGCTCATGCGTGGTATGCCGGCGATGCAAACTGAATCGGCCTGTGGAGATTCGCATGACTTGACCCATGACGTCGGGCCTCCAGCCTACATTGAAGCGGTGCGACAGCAGATCGACGGGCCGTTGGTGCCGGCCGTCGCCGTATCCGGAAATTGGGCGTCGCGACGCCGAGTGGCGTTTCATCCACGGCGTCGGCGGCGAGATGGGAATGGATGAGATGCGAAGGTATCACGTTCCGCAATCTGCGTGGTGCACGTTCGGAATCCACGGCGCAAATTGCAATTCATCGAAATAGTAGTTCTCGCGCTGCTCGTTCTCGTCAATCTCGCGTTTGCGGCTCGCAGCCTCGTCATTTCCATTCACTCGCATGCAGCGATTGAACCAGCGCCTGCGCCGCTCGATGTCCCCGAGCTGAGCATCATCGTTCCGGCGCGCAATGAAGCGCGCCAGATCGAACAATGCGTGCGTTCGCTACTCGCGCAAGACTATCCGCATTTCGAAGTGATCGTCGTCGACGATCGTTCGCACGACGACACGGCCGCAATCGTCGCGCGCATTGCCGCTGAAGATTCGCGCCTGCGGTTGATCGAAGGCCAGCCGCTGCCGCCTGATTGGGTTGGCAAGCCGTGGGCTTTGCACCAAGGCGTAGCGCACGCGCGTGGTGAGTGGTTGCTCTTTACCGACGCCGACACGATGCACGAATCCAACGCGGCGACCGCTTCGGTCGTCTACGCCCGGGCGCACAATCTCGATGCGCTCAGCGTGCTGACCGAACAAATTATGGTCACGCCCGCCGAACGACTGTTTCTGCCGAGCATCCTATGGATCATCGCGTTTTCCATCGGATCGCTGGATGCAATCAACGACCCGGCAAACCAGAGCGCGCTCTTCAACGGGCAATACATCCTGGTGTCGCGACGCGTCTATCGCGAAATCGGCGGTCACGACGCGGTGCGCAACGAGATCGCCGAAGACTTGGAGCTCGCGCGGCTTTTTAAGCGTGACGGACGGTTTCGCTCAGCGCTTGTCGGTGCGAGCGGGCTTGTGCGCGTGCGAATGTACCGCACGCTGCACGAGATCTGGGAAGGCTTCGTCAAGAACTTCTGGGTTGGTGCGCGCGATCACCAAGCCCGGGCGTGGATTGGAATCGCGTTGCTCGTGTGCATCTCACCGTTGACGCCGATCGCGTTGATCGTTGCGCTCGCAATGCACGCATGGCTTGCGGCACTCGCTCTCGCTCTTGCAATGGTTGCGGCGATCGCCGGCGCGTGGCCCGGCATGTACCGGCTCGGCCTCGGCGTGGCGTCTTCGCTCTACCTACCGTTCGGTATAGCGTTCGTCGTGGCGATTTTCGTAACGTCGATCGTGCGCCACGCGCGCGGCGGCATCATGTGGCGTGGGCGGCGCTATGTTTGAGGCTCGGCCTCGTAAAACTGCAGGCAGACACCACTTGGGACGATCATGTGAAACTCACGCCGGCCCCAGGGCTTGATCTCGGGAGGCGTGATCCGCACGCCGATGTCCTTGAACTCGGCGTAGAGCGCGTCGAGATCGTCGACGCTGATGCTGAAGCTCGCATTGTTCGCCCACTCTCGGTTATCGTTCTCAACCAGGTTGAACGCCACCGCATCACGCTGGATGCCGGCGCCGCCCTCCGTTTCGTACGTGATCGTGAATCCCATACGCTCTTCAAAGAACGTCAACGCATCGCGTAGACGAGGACCCGCCGGAATCATCGGCACGACGCTACGGAATGTTGCTGCCATAGCGCGGAGCCTTCTTGACAGGGCTGATCAGCCCATGTTAGGGTGTGCCAACATGCTTTTGACCGCGCTCCTTCTCGTACTCGTAGTCCTTATTAGCCGTTCGACGTCGAATCGGTTGGGATTGACTACTGCGTAGAAGGTAGCGAAAACGCACTAGTAGAGGCCCCGCCGGATTCGGCGGGGCCTCTTTTTTTTGAATGGAGGCTATTCGTGCAAACGCGCACGGGCGCAGCGATCGTACTCGATACACTCGAGAGCCTGGGAGTCGACACCGTGTTCGGCTATCCCGGCGGTGCGATCATGCCGCTCTACGATGCACTCTACGATCATCGTATCGTGCACGTGCTCGTACGCCACGAAGCCGCGGCGGTCTTCGCGGCGAGCGGCTTTGCGCGCTCGACGGGTCGTGTGGGCGTGTGCATCGCGACCTCGGGCCCCGGTGCGACCAATCTGATCACCGGGATCGTCGACGCGATGATGGACAACGTGCCGCTCGTCGCGCTCACCGGCCAGGTGCGCACGGCCGTGATGGGCACGGACGCGTTCCAAGAAGTCGACGTCGCCGCGATCACGCATCAAGTCACGAAGCGCAACATCGTGGTGCGCTCGATCGAACAGATCGAGCCCGCATTGCGCGCGGCCTTTCGCCTCGCTACCAGTTCGCGCCCGGGGCCGGTGCTCGTCGATCTGCCGACCGATGTCTTACGCGCGCTGGAAGAGGCGCGTACAAACGAGGTTGCTAAGCGCACGCTAGCGCGCGAACGGCCGCGTGCCGATGCGCAATCGCTCGACGCCGCGGTTGCCGCATTACAGCGCGCGCAGCGCCCGGTGCTGATCGTCGGCGGCGGCACGCGCTGGTCGGGGGCGACCGAGATCTTCCGTTCGTTCGCGGCGCGAATCGGCGCGCCGATTGCATCGACGCTGCACGGTCTCGGTTGCGCCGATCCCGGCGATCCCGCGCATCTCGGCATGCTCGGCATGCACGGCTGGAAGCGCGCGAATCTCGCCGTTGCAAATGCCGATGTGATCTTCGCATTCGGCATGCGATTCGACGATCGCGTGACCGGCGATCCCGCGAAGTTCGCGGCAAGCGCGCACACGATCGTGCACGCCGACATCGACGCGGCCGAGTTCGACAAGGTCATCCACGCGCACGTGCATCTGCACGGCGATCTGCGCGAGACGCTGGTTGCGCTCGATCATCGCCTGGCGCGTGTGGCACTCCCGTCCTTCGAAGGATGGCGCGAACAGGCGTGCGCGCCGGCACGAGCAGCTGCCGCGCGACGACGCGCGCGACGGCCATCTCTCCGCCACCGACTTCCTCGATGCGCTCTTTGCGGCGCTTCCCGAGGATGCGATCGTCACGACCGACGTCGGGCAGCACCAGATGTGGGCCGCGCAACGCGTGCGCGCGAGCCATCCGCAGCATTTCCTCACCTCGGGCGGCCTGGGCTCGATGGGCTTCGGCTTGCCCGCGGCGATCGGCGCGCAGATGGCGCACCCGGGACGCACGGTCGTTGCGATCGTCGGCGACGGCGGTTTCCAAATGTCGATGGCCGAGCTCGCAACGCTGCGCCGTCACGACCTTCCGGTGAAGATCGTGCTGCTCGACAATCGCAACCTCGGCATGGTGCGGCAGTGGCAAGAGCTCTTCTACAACGCGCGCTATTCCGCAACCGCTCTGCCCGACAATCCGGAGTTCACGACGATCGCGCGCGCCTACGACATCGAAGCGCGATTGGTCGATCACGCCGAGGCAACCGCACCGGCGATCAAACGCATGTTGCAATCGCCCGGCTGCGATGCTCTTGCACTGCGCCTGCTATCCCCACGAAAACGTCTGGCCGATCATTCCGTCCGGCAAGGGCGTTGACGATTTGATGGAGACGATTCCCGCGTGAGAACCGTCACCGCCAACGATGGGCGCGTGCTCGCCCGCATCATTCACCTCGCGCACCGCTTCGGCTGCACGTACACAAGCGTTGCGGCCCAGCACAGCGGCGCTGACTATCGCATGGAATTCGCGTTTGCGGGTCCGGGCGATGCGCTGCGCCGGCTCGACGCCCAAATCACTAAACTCCTCGATGATGACAGGGAGACCATGGAATGAACGCCCTCTACGATCAAGACACGAATGCGAACGCGCTGCGCGGCAAGACGATCGCGGTTATCGGCTACGGGAGCCAAGGGCGCGCGCACGCGCTCAATCTGCACGAATCCGGTTATCGCGTCGTCGTTGGACTGCGCGAAGGCTCGCAATCGCTCGAACAAGCTCGGCGCGACCGGATCGACGTTCAGACCGTTGAGAATGCGGTCTCTTTCGCCGATATCGTCATGGTGCTCGCCCCGGATGAAGAGCATGGTGCGCTCTATATGCGCGCGATTCACGAACATCTCAAGCCGGGTGCCTATCTCGCCTTTGCGCACGGTTTCTCGATACACTTCGGCACGGTCGTGCCGCCCAAGACGACCAACGTCTTCATGGTTGCGCCCAAAGGGGCCGGGCTCGCTCGTGCGCAGCGAGTACGAAGCCGGGCGCGGCGTCCCGGCGCTCGATCGCCGTGCACCAAGATCCGAGCGGCGATACGCGCGCAGTTGCGCTCGCCTATGCCGCCGGCATCGGCGCCGGACGAGCCGGTATCCTCGAAACGACCTTCCGCGAAGAGACCGAGACCGATCTCTTCGGCGAGCAAGCTGTGCTCTGCGGTGGACTCACCTCGCTGATCACCGCCGGTTTCGAGACGCTGACGCAGGCCGGCTACGCGCCCGAGATGGCCTACTTCGAGTGCATGCACGAGATGAAGCTGATCGTCGATCTGCTCTACGCGCGCGGCATCGAAGGCATGCGCGACGGCATCAGCAACACCGCGCAGTTCGGCGATTACACACGCGGCCCACGCGTGATCGGTGACGAGTCCAAAGCGGCAATGCGGGCGATCCTGGCGGAGATTCAGAGCGGTGCGTTCGCGCAAGAGTGGGTTGCCGAGCACGCTGCGGGCAAGCCGCGCTTCAACGACTACAAGCGCAAGTCCGATGCGCATCCGATCGAGCGAATCGGCGAAAAGCTGCGCTCGCTGATGCCCTGGATGCGCGAGAAGGCACCGGCGGCAGCGGCGGCAGGGGTGGGCGCCGATGAGGACATGAAATTCCGCGTATGCTAAGTCATACGCTTACTCAAGGTGCCACACGAGCGGCAGCACGCGCAATGTTCAAAGCCATCGGGTTTACCGACGACGACCTGCGCAAACCGCTGGTCGGCATCGCCAACACGTGGACCGAGACGATGCCGTGCGGCTATCAACTTGCGCGGTCTCGCCGAACACGTGAAGGCCGGCGTGCGCGCGGCCGGCGGCACGCCGATGGAGTTCAACACGATCGCGATCAGCGACGGGATCACGATGGGCACCGAGGCGATGAAGACCTCGCTCGTTAGCCGTGAGGTGATCGCCGACTCGATCGAGTTGGTGGGGCGCGCTACGACTTCGATGCGATGGTCGGGCTGGTCGGCTGCGACAAGACGATTCCGGGCACCGCGATGGCGCTTGGCGCGTCTGAACGTCCCGTCGCATCATGCTCTACGGCGGTTCGATCGCTCCCGGCAAGCTCGACGGCCGCGATCTCACGATCGTCGACGTCTTCGAAGCGATCGGCGCGCATGCGCGCGGCAAGATCGACGATGCAGAGCTCAAAGCGATCGAGGATCGCGCGTGTCCGGGGGCCGGCGCGTGCGGCGGCCAGTACACCGCCAACACGATGGCGATGACGATGGAGTTCCTCGGGCTCTCGCCGGTCGGCAGCGCGAGCGCCGGCGCGACCGTCGAGCGCGCAAGCAGTGGGCCTATGACGCGGGCACGATCGTGATGGAGTTGCTGCGACGCAACGTGCGCCCGCGCGATCTGCTCACGCGCGCGTCGTTCTAGAATGCGATTGCGCTCGCCGCCGGCGACCGGCGGCTCGACCAACAGCGTGCTGCACCTGCTCGCGATCGCGCACGAAGCCGGCGTGCCGCTGGCGATCGACGATTTCGACTCGGTCAGCCGACGCACGCCGATCATCGCCGACTTGCGTCCCGGCGGAAAATACGTCGCGCTCGACGTCGATGCAGCCGGCGGCACGGTCCTGATCGGCAGCGCCTATGCCGAGGGACATCTGGTCGATGCATCGGTCATGACCGCGACCGGGCGCACCTTCGCAGAAGAAGTCGCAACCGCGGTCGAGACACCCGGACAAGCCGTCATCGCAACCGCCGAGCATCCGTTCAAAACGCACGGCGGCCTCGTGATTCTCAAGGGCAATCTCGCGCCCGATGGTGCGGTCGTCAAGATTGCCGGCCACGAGCGGCTCTATCATCGCGGTCCGGCGCGCGTGTTCAATTCGGAAGAAGCGGCGATGCAGGCGATACTCGACGACACGATTGCACCGGCGACGTCGTCGTCATCGCGTACGAAGGGCCGAAGGGTGGTCCAGGCATGCGCGAGATGCTCAGCGTCACCGCGCGCGATCGTCGGTGCGGGTTTGGGCGAAAGCGTCGCGCTCGTCACCGACGGGCGCTTTAGCGGCGGCACGCGCGGGTTGATGATCGGCCACGTTGCGCCCGAAGCCGCGGCCGGCGGCCCGCTCGCGGCCGTACGCGACGGCGACGAGATCGTCATCGACATCGAAGCGCGCACGCTCGACCTTGCCGTGCCGGCTGCGGTTATGGACGAACGCTTACGTTCCTGGCGCGCGCCCGCGCCAAACTTTCGCGGCGGCGTCTTTGCAAAATATGCCGCAAGCGTCGGATCGGCTGCGTACGGCGCGGTGACCACGACCGAGATGTGTCCGTGATCGCACGAGCACCGGCACGTGAACGCATGTGGTTCGACGGCGCGCTCGCCAACGCCGACGAGATCGCCGTTGCGCCCTTCACGCACGCACTGCACTACGGGTCGGCCGTTTTCGAAGGCATCCGCGCCTATGAAGCCCGTCGCGGCACCGCTGTGTTCCGCTTGCGCGACCACTTACGCCGTTTTTTCGCGTCGGCTGCAGTGTACGGGCTGAACATCGGCTACGACGAAGCAACGCTCACGCGCGCGACCTTTGAGACGCTGCACGCAAACGCGTTCGCCTCCGGGTACATCCGTCCGTTGGCCTATTTCGGCGAGAAAGGTATCTCGCTCGCACCGGCGTTCCATTGTCCGACCCACGTGCTCATCGCGCTCAAGCCGCTTGCCGGGTCGCTGCTCGGCGACACTGAGGGCGTGCGCGTCACCATGTCAAGCTGGCAGAAAACGCCATCGCGCTCGATGCCCTCAACCGTGAAAGCGAGCGGGCATTACATGAATTCGATACTTGCGCTGCAAGATGCGCAACGCCGCGGTTTTGATGAAGCGATTCTGCTCAACGACCGCGGTGACGTGGCCGAGGGAACCGGCGAAAACATCTTTATCGTCAAGAATGGTCGGTTGCGCACCAACGATGCGAGTGCGGACGTCCTGGAGGGCATCACGCAAGCGACGGTGGTCGAACTTGCGCGCGACCGCGGGATCGAGGTTGAAATTGGCTCGATCGCGCCTGACGAGCTCTTCGCCGCGGAAGAAGTATTTTTCACCGGCACCGCCGCCGAGGTGATGCCCATCATGCAGATCGACGAACGCATCTTGCCGTCTGCGCGTCCGGTAACGGACGAGTTGCAGCGCGCGTACGCACAAGCGGTACGCGGGGCCGATCCGCGTCACGTCGACTGGGTCGAGTACACGCGCTGAGTTAGGGAGGCCGTCATGGATACTGTCGAGATCTTCGATACCACGCTTCGCGACGGCGAGCAATCGCCGGGAGCAGCAATGACGGCAGCCACCCGACTTCGCATCGCGTGCATGCTCGACGACGCCGGCGTCGACACGATCGAGGCGGGGTTTCCCATTTCGAACGGCGTTGCGTTCGCGAGCGTCAAACAGATTGCCAAACACGTTCACCATGCGCGCGTGGCTGCGCTCGCACGCTGCACGCAGATCGACATCGAGGCGGCAGCCGGAGCGCTCCAGCGCGCGCGCCGGCCGCGCATCCACGTTTTTATTGCAACCTCGCCGCTGCATCTGCGGCATAAGCTCGGTATTAGCACGCAGCGAGCGGTAGAAATGGCATCGGACGGGGTGCAACGTGCGCGTACGTATTGCGACGACGTGGAATTCTCGGCCGAAGACGCGACGCGGTCGGACCCGGAGTTTCTGGTGCAAATTTTCTCAGCGGCGATCGCGGCGGGCGCAACGACGGTCAACGTTCCGGATACGGTTGGCTATGCTACCCCGGCGGAAATGGCGCGGCTCATCGCTTTCCTGCGCGAGCGCGTTTGGGAGATCGGTCGGACGCGCGTAAGCGTGCACACCCACGATGATCTTGGCATGGCCACAGCCAATGCGCTTGCGGCTGTCCACGCCGGCGCTCGACAGGTCGAGTGCACGATCAACGGCATCGGCGAACGCGCGGGCAATTGCGCACTGGAGGAGGTCGTCGTCGCGCTGCGAACGCGCGCGGAACTCTTCGGCTGCTCTACGGGCTTTGATACGGGCGCATTGCAGCACCTCTCGAGGACGGTCGCGCGCGGTACGCGCATGCCCGTGCAGAAAAATAAGGCTGTCGTCGGGAAGAACGCCTTTGCGCACGAGTCGGGAATTCACCAGGACGGCGTGCTCAAGGAGCGCTCGACCTACGAGATCGTTGATCCGCAGTCCGTCGGACGCACGACGACGCTGACCCTAGGACGCAATTCGGGGCGGCATGCGCTCTTCGCGCGCGCGCAGGAGCTTGGATTGCACTTCGACGACGAGAGCCGTCGCCGCTTTACGCAGGCTTTCGATCGGCTTGCGGCCGAGCGCGCCAGCATCCACGATCGCGATCTGCTCGTACTCGCCCGCGAGAGCGCGCTCGAGGGGTGCGCGTCGTGAGTGCTACGTATTTCGACGCACTTTGGGATGCGCACGTGGTCGAATCACTCCAAGACGGTAACGATCTGCTCTTTATCGATAAGATCGTCGCGCACGAGATCACGACGCCGCCCGGTGCGATACAAATCGAACGAGACTTTGGCGACGTGCTGTACGATCCAGGCGCGATCGTCGCGGTAAACGACCACGTCTCTCCCGCCAACGATGCCGCCACCGCCGAGCAGGCGCGGCATCTTCGCCGGTGGGCAAGGCGTCACGGTATCGAACTCTACGACGTCGGCGATAACGGCATCTGCCACGTGCTCGTTCCCGAGCGGGGATTCGTGCGTCCGGGCATGACACTCTGTTGCGGCGATAGCCACACCTGTACGCTCGGCGCCTTCGGCGCCATTGCTTTCGGCGTGGGCACGACCGCGCAAGCCGGTGCAATGCTGGCGGGGTGTGTCGTCGTCAAGCGGCCGCAGGTCATGTGTGTGCGGATCGATGGGATGTTGCGTGGGGCGGTAACCGCCAAAGACGTTGCACTCACGGTGGTGCGTACGTTGGGAGCGAGCGGCGCGCGCGGCTATGCGCTCGAGTATTGCGGCAGCACGGTCGAAGCGATGTCGATGGGCGAGCGAATGACCCTGTGCAACATGGCGATCGAGGCCGGCGCTACCACGGGATTGATCCGCCCGGACGCCACCACGCGCGCGTACCTGCACGATCGCGGCGCGCCTTTCGCGCTCGAGGAGCGTTGGTACGCATATGCGGACGGCGCGAGCACCTATGCAAAGACGATCGAGATCGACGCGAGCGGTATCGTTCCGCTCGTCACGTGGGGAACAGATCCGTCGCAATCGGTTCCGCTGGGCCAACACATTCCTGACGCGGCGAACGACGCTGCACTCGCGTACATGGGTTTGACGCCTGGCGCGTCACTCGAGGACGCGGCAATCGATCAGGTCTTCATCGGTTCGTGCACTAATTCGCGCCTGCACGATCTTCGCGCCGCCGCGCAGATTTTGCGAGGACGGCGCGTGTGCGTTCCGACGATCGTGACGCCCGGCTCGCAAGCGGTCAAACGGGAAGCCGAACGCGAGGGACTCCACGACATCTTCCAAGATGCGGGAGCGCTGTGGACGCATGCATCGTGTGGGCCGTGCTTGGGCATGTCGATGGGCGTGCTTGCCAAAGGCATGCGTTGCGTCTCCACCTCGAACCGAAACTTCCCCGGCCGCATGGGAGCAGGGGGACGGGTGCATCTTGCATCGCCCGTCGTTGCGGCGGCGTCGGCGGTGCTTGGGCGCCTTCCGACGCCCTCGCAACTCGACGAACTCATGGGGACAACGGTATGCGCATAAGTGGAAATGCGTTGTCGCTGCCATTCGACGGCATCGACACCGATCAAATCATTCCCGCGATACATCTGACGGTGATCGAGCCAGGCGGCCTCGGCCCCCATCTCTTCACGGGGCATTCTACGTTGTCGAAGCTCCTAGCTGCGGCTCCCACTGCATCGATCCTGGTTGCCGGTGCCGACTTTGGTTGCGGCAGTTCGCGCGAGCACGCGGTGTGGGCGCTGCGCGAGCGTGGCTTCGCGGCGGTGATCGCGCCGAGCTTTGCGCGAATCTTTCTCGAGAACGCCTACAACAACGGGCTTGTGCCGGTGGTGCTCGCGCGCAAGGAGGTCGACGCGTGCGCCCGTTCGCAATCGCTCGCGATCGATGTCGAACGCGAGTGCGTCACGACCGATCGCGGCGAGGTGTTCGCGTTTGCGCTCGATCCTTTGCGCAAGACCTTTCTCGCCGGCGGCGGCTATATGAAGTACTTGCAGGCGAAGATTCCAGCGATCCGAGCCTGGGCCGCGGCGCGATCCCCGATGTAGACGGTTCGTCCGGGCGGGGAATCCGGGGAGCTTGATAAATGTAATAGCCCCTATGGAGACCCAGACGCCGCAGAACCTCGTCTCGATGGACGAAATCACGGCCCTCGCAAAACGCCGCGGCTTCATCTTTCAATCGAGCGAGATCTACGGCGGCATCGACGGCTTCTTGGACTACGGTCCGCTCGGCGCGGTGCTCAAGCGCAACGTCAAGGATGCGTGGTGGCGCGAGACCGTCGAGCTGCGCGACGACGTCGTCGCGTTCGACTCGTCGATCATCATGCACCCGCGACGTGTGGAAGGCTTCCGGGCACGTCGACGCTTTTCACGACAAGCTCGTCGATTGCAAGGTCTGCAAGCACCGCTTTCGCTCCGACCATCTCAAGGACAAGCACCAGTGTCCGGATTGCGGGAGCAAAGACAGCTCACCGAGCCGCGCAACTTCAATCTCGATGATGAAGACGCAGGTCGGGCCGATGGAAGATACGGCGTCGCTCGCGTACCTGCGCCCCGAGACCGCTCAGGGCATCTTCGTCAACTTCAAAAACGTCTATCAGACCGCGCGCAAACGGCCGCCGTTCGGCATCGCGCAGATCGGGAAGTCGTTCCGCAACGAGATCACGCCGGGCAACTTCACGTTCCGCGTGCGCGAGTTCGAGCAGGCCGAGCTCGAGTATTTCGTGCCGGACGACGGCAAGGATCTCGATGCGTTCCACGAGTGGGTCGAGCGGCGCAAGGCGTGGTACTCGCAGTACGGCGTGAAGCGCCGACCGCCTGCGTTTCTACGAATTGACGCCGCAGGAGCGGCCGCACTACGCGAAAGCCGGGATCGACGTCGAGTATCTCTTCCCGTGGGGTTGGGGCGAGCTCGAATCGATCGCGCATCGCGGAACCTACGACCTCGACGCGCACATGACGCTCTCGGGCAAGGATCTCCAGTACTTCGACGAGGCGACGAAGACGCAAATACACGCCGATCCTGATCGAGAGCTCGGCCGGTATGGACCGCACGACGCTCACGATGCTGATCGATGCCTACGAGCGCGAGACGAGCGTCGATCCCGAACGGAAAAGAGACTGAACGCACGGTCCTGCGCTTTCATCCGATGATCGCGCCGGTGCAGGTCGCGCGTCTTTTCCCTTGCGCGCAACAAGCCGGAACTCGTCGAGCGCGCGCGGCGCGATCGAGGCGGCACTGCGGCCATTGCATCCGCACGCAGTACGACGAGGGCAACATCGGACAGCTCTACCGCCGTCAAGACGAGATCGGCACGCCGTTCTGCGTCACGGTCGACTACGACACGCTCGAGCGACGGCACGGTGACCGTGCGCGACCGCGACACGATGCGCCAGGAGCGCATCGCGGCCGATGCAATCGAGCGCTATTTTGGGGTACAACTCCGCTAACCGGAGGTAGGAAACGTGGCGACTACGATGCCGAAGACGACGGCGGATACCGCGGCGACAAAATACGTCTACTTTTTCAACGAGGGCGATGAATCGATGCTCGATCTCCTCGGCGGAAAAGGCGCGGGGCTGGCGGAGATGACGCGCGCGGGACTTCCCGTGCCGCAGGGCTTCACGATCACGACGCAAGCGTGTCTTGAATTCTATCGCGAGGGTCGCACCTATCCGCGCGGTCTCGATGCGCAGGTCAGCAGCGCGATGCGAGAACTTGAGTCGCGAACCGGCAAAACCTTCGGCGACGCTGCGAATCCACTACTGGTATCCGTACGCAGCGGTGCGCGCGTTTCGATGCCCGGTATGATGGACACGATCCTCAACCTCGGGCTCAACGACGCGACCGTCGTGGGTCTAGCGAAGCTCACGGACAACGAACGCTTCGCCTGGGACGCATACCGGCGCTTCATCATGATGTTTTCGGAGATCGTGCTCGGAATCGAAAAGGAGCACTTCGACGAGCTGATCGATGAGCGAAAAAAGGCCCTTGGCGCGCAGAACGACCCGCAGGTCGATGCGCAGACTTGGCGTGCGTTGGTGGATTCATTCAAGCAACTGGTGCGCGAAAAGGCGGGACGCGACTTCCCTCAAGACGTCACCGAACAGTTGCGTCTGGCGATCGGCGCCGTGTTTGACTCGTGGAACTCGCGCCGTGCGATCGACTATCGCCGGTTCAACAAGATCTCCGACGAATGGGGAACGGCGGTCAGCATCGTCGAGATGGTCTTCGGCAACATGGGCGATGATTCGGGTACCGGTGTTGCGTTTACGCGGAATCCCAATACGGGCGAGCACGTTATTTTCGGTGAATATTTGACCAATGCACAAGGCGAAGATGTCGTCGCGGGCATTCGCACGCCTGAGCATATCGCCGATCTCGAGCGCACGCAACCTGAGATCTATAGGCAGTTCCGCGATATCGCCGAGCGGCTCGAGCGGCACTATCATGACATGCAAGACATCGAGTTTACGGTCGAACGCGGCAAGCTCTACATGTTGCAGACGCGCAGCGCTAAGCGCAGTGCCGAAGCGGCCGTGCGTATCGCACTTGACATGGTGCAAGAAGACTTGATCGATCGAAGCACGGCGGTCTCGCGCGTATCCGCCGCGTCACTCGATCAGCTTTTCCACGCGCGTCTCGATCCAAAAGCTAAGATCGATGTTATCGCGAAGGGACTCAATGCTTCGCCGGGAGCTGCGACGGGACAAGTCGTTTTCACTGCCGATGACGCGGTCGCGTGGAAAGAAGCCGGCAAAGATACCATCCTCGTGCGCGTCGAGACCACACCGGACGACGTGCACGGGATGATCGCTTCGCGTGGCGTGCTCACCGCAAAGGGTGGCGCGACGTCGCACGCCGCGGTCGTGGCGCGCGGCATGGGCAAGCCGTGCGTGGCCGGCTGCGAAGCGCTCGAGATCGATCGCCGCAACAAGATCGCGCGCATCGGCGAACACGAACTGCACGAAGGTGACTGGCTCACGATCGATGGCAGCACCGGCAACGTTATTCTCGGGAAGCTTGCGCTGATCGATGCGCCCACCAAACTGCCGGACTGGCTGGCCGTGTTTCTCACGTGGGCCGACGACGTGCGTCGGCTCGAGGTCTGGGCCAACGCCGACACGCCCGAGGACGCTCGCAAGGCGCGCGAGCTTGGCGCGCAGGGCATCGGACTCTGCCGTACCGAGCATATGTTCATGCAACCCGATCGCTTGCCGATCGTGCAACAGATGATCATGGCGAACACGGCCGAGGCGCGTGAGCCTGCGCTCGAAAAACTGCTGCCGATTCAGCGAAAAGATTTCGTCGGGATTCTCGAAGCAATGGCCGGCTTGCCGGTGACAATTCGCCTGCTCGATCCGCCGCTCCACGAATTCTTGCCGTCGCTCGAGCAGCTCCTGGTCGAGACGACGGAGTTGCGGCTTACCAAAGGCACCGACGACAACGAGTATCAAAAGAAGATGGCGATGCTGCGACGCGTGCAACAGTTGCACGAGCAAAACCCGATGCTCGGATTACGCGTCTGCCGTTTGGGGATACTCTTCCCCGAAATCTATGCGATGCAAGTTCGGGCGATCTTCGAAGCGGCGTGCGAGCTCAAGGCGCGTGGCGTCGATGCGCGTCCCGACGTGATGATTCCGGGAGTCGGGACAAAAGAAGAGATGCGGGTAACGTACGACGCGGCGAAAACGGTTGCCGACGCTGTGATTGCGGAGCGCAAGACCCCACTTGCGTATCACATCGGCACGATGGTCGAACTGCCACGGGCGTGCATTGTCGCCGACGAGCTCGCATCCATCGCCGAATTCTTTTCGTTCGGAACCAACGATCTCACGCAAACGGCGTATGGTTATAGTCGCGACGATGCCGAAGGCAGCTTCATTCCGGTGTACCTCGAGAAGAAGATCTTGCGCGACGATCCATTTCAGGTGCTCGACCGTCAGGGTGTCGGTGCATTGATGCGTCAGGGCGTCGCGCTTGGGCGCGGCGTGCGCGCCGATCTCAAGATCGGCATCTGCGGCGAACACGGCGGCGAACCGTCGAGCGTCGCGTTCTGCGACCAGCTCGGGCTGGACTACGTCTCGTGCTCGCCCTATCGCGTTCCGGTCGCACGTTTGGCCGCAGCCCAAGCGACGCTCGGCACGCTGACCTAGCCGCTGCGAAAGCGGGCGATGATCTCGGCGCAGATCTTGCGAGCCTCGCGCGGGTTGGCGCGATCTCGGCGCACAAAGAGCTTGCGCCAATAGGCCTTTCCACTCAGCTTGGCAATAACGTCGGAAACTTCGCGCGCATCCACGAGTCCCGAGGCCGTGCCTACCCAAACCGTCGCTCGGCCCGGATCGGCGCGCAGCGGCAAGCGGTGCATGACCTGCGATTGTTCGTCGGCCCACACAGCGTCGTCGCCGAACGTCTCGCGTAACGCGGCATCGCTCGCCAAGAACGCGTCTTGTTCGGAGTCTGCGTTGAATTCGGCGGCGAGCGCATAGATGCGAATACGCTCGCGCAAGGCGCGAGCTGACTCACTCTCGCGGTCGCGCAACTCGTTGAGCACGCGGAAGTCGTCCCAGCGCAAGAATTCGTCGACCGGATCGAGCCGGTGCGGGTCGGGCCAGAGTTCACGCAGCACGTCTTGCAAGATCCGTTCGAACATGCGCGTCGTGTGGTGAAAATAAACCGACGCGAACATCATGTAGCGCGCGACGACGAAGGACTCGAGCGCGCGCACACCACGTGCATCGATACCGACAACGCTGCGGCCGTCGCGCTCGAAGAGTCGCAGCGACGCGACCAGCTGGTCGGCGTCGTAGCGCCCGCTGGCAACGCCGGTAAAGTAGGCATCGCGCAGCAAGTAGTCCATACGATCGGCGTCGAGGTTGGGCCCGCTGACCAATTCGCGTAGCGCCGGATAGCGTGCGCCGGGATCGCCAACGATCAGTGCGAGGACATCGGCAGGATCGATCTCGAGTGCCTCGATGCCGTCGCGCAATGCCGGCAGAGCGAGAATCTCTTGCGTGCGCAACTCGTGACGTACGCCGAGCACTTCTTCGCAAGCGTGACTAAAGGGTCCATGACCGATGTCGTGCAGCAGCAGCGCGCAGCGCACCAGCCGCCGTTCGTATGCGCGCTCGGCGGTGGTGCCTGCGTCGCTGTAACGGATGAGGCTGTCGTAGGCGCGCGTCCCCATCGCGAGCGCGCCAAGCGCATGCGTGAATCGCGAATGCTCGGCCGAGGGAAACGCAAGGTAGGCAAGGCCCAGTTGACGCAGACGCCGCAACCGCTGCATCGGCGCCAGATCGAGCAGGCGGGCTTCGCCCGGTTCGAGCTCGATGAAGTGATGGACCGGATCGAAGATGCGCTTCACTGTTCCGGCGCAGGTTCGTCCACAGGGATTCGGCGGCCTGGGGCGAGGATAGTACGGTTACCACGATGCCTCGCCTCGACCAAAGCGTCATTCGCGAGATCCACACTCGGATCGATATCGCTACGTTCATCGGCCAATACGTCTCGCTCAAGAAGCGTGGACGCGACTTGGTTGGGCTCTGCCCATTCCATGGTGAGAAGACGCCCTCACTACACGTGCATCAAGAAGAAGGCTATTTCAAGTGCTTCGGCTGCGGCGTCGGCGGCGACGTCATTGCGTTTGCCATGAAGCTCGAGAATCTGCCGTTTACCGATGCGGCGCGTCTGCTCGCCAACAAAGCCGGTATCGCACTCGAAAGCGAAGATCCACGCGCCGCGCGCCGCCGCAACGAGCGCGAAGCGATCTACGAAGCGAACGCGATCGCAGCAGCGTACTTCGAGCGCGTGTTGCGTGGTGAAGCCGGCACAAGCGCACGTGCATACTGCGAGAAGCGTGGATTCGGCGAGGCGATCGTCGAGCGATTTCACCTCGGCTACGCTCCCGATGGTTGGAACGGACTCACCGACGAATTGCGTGCGCACGATGTCGATCTGCCACTTGCCGAGAAAGCCGGATTGGTGAAGCCGTCGCAGCGCGGCGGGTACTACGACTTCTACCGCAATCGCTTGATGGTGCCGACCTACGCAACGACGGGTGAGGTCATTGCGTTCGGTGGCCGCGAACTAGGCAGCGGCGAGCCGAAGTATTTGAACACGAGCACCACGCCGGTGTACACCAAAGGCGAGCATCTCTTCGCACTCAATATCGCGCGGCGTGCCGCGCAAGCCGAACGTACGTTGATCGTCGTCGAGGGCTACCTCGACTGCATCGCGCTGCATCAAGCCGGCTTCGAAGGCGCTGTCGCCGCGCTCGGCACGTCGTTCACCGAGCGCCAGGCGAGCGAGCTGCGTAAATATGCCGACAACATTTATTTGTGCTTCGACGCTGACGCCGCCGGCAGCAGCGCTGCAACCAAAGCGGTGGATATTGCGTCTAAGGTAATCGAGCACACCGGGTTGAGCGTCCGGGTTGTGGCGTTGCCCGAGGGCGACGACCCCGATAGCTACGTGCGTAAACACGGAGCTGAGGGCTTCCGGGCCCTGCTGGACGCGGCCAAGCCCTCGATCGAGTTCAAGCTCGATCCGCAGATCGACCGTCTCCGCTCCGGATTTGACTCCGCGTCGACGATCGCGCGAAAAGCCGAGGCACTGATTCGAGAATTAACTCCGCGTGAAGAATGGGACCGCTGGCGCGTGTACGTCGCCGGACGGCTGAAGGTGAACGTCGATGACCTTCGGAATAGCCGCTTCCTCGCGAACAGTGCCAATTTTTCACCACGTTCCGACGGAGCGAGCGCAGCGGGAAGTCGCCATACTCCGGTCAATGGACGTTTTGGAGCGCTGGAATCGCTTTCGTTCGAACGCGATGTACTCGGGATCGCTGTCGAAGATCCCGCGCTCGTGCTCGAGTACGCGGATCGCATTGCGCCCGACCGCTTTCGCAACGAGGTATATCGGCGTACCTACCTGCTCCTTATCGGCCACGCAAGCGAACTGCGGACAGCAGCTGACGCGCTCGCGGCGTGCGAGGACGATGGTGAAGCACGGGAGTTACTCGCGTCTCTCGGGCACCGGGACCGCAGCGCGACAGTGCGCTACGGCGACTCGGACGAGCGTCGCGCGCATCTCGACCGCATCGTCGAGCGGTTATCGCTTGAGGACGAGGCGAGCCGATATGCCGAGATTTCCCGCTCGATCGACAAAATCTACGAATCGGGGCAATCCGTCCCCGACGAACTCATGGGTGAGTTCGAACGCCTTAAGCTGAAGCTAAAGAAGTAAACTGAAAATCACGAGTCTAATTGTAGGAACCTCCGCGGGCCGAGCCCGCGGCTCAAATATGAAGAAAGGGGGTGACGTCAAAACTATGCCACGAAAGAAAGCCGCAGGCGCGGTTGCTGAAGCGCAGCCCACACTCACGCTAGAAGAACTCAAGAAAAAGCTCATCGCGCGTGGAAAGCAGCATAGTTCGCTCACGTACGAAGAGATCAATTTGGCGTTCGATGCGCTCGACGACGTCAACCCCGACGAAATCGACGGCCTTTTCGAAGAGATCACCGCCGCCGGGATCGAGATCATCGACGAACAGAAGGATGAGAAGCCCGAGGGCGAGGCAGCCGAGGAAGAGCAAGAGGAGCCAATTCCCGATGGGCTCTCGCTCGACGATCCCGTCCGCATGTATCTCAAGGAGATCGGGCGCGTACCGTTGCTCTCGATGGAGCAAGAGAAGTCGCTTGCGATGCGCATTGAGGCGGGCGAACTCGAATTGCAAAAGAACGGCACCGCGGATTCGCGCCTCGTCGCCGACGGCGAAGAAGCCAAGCGCCAGCTCACCGAAGCGAATCTTCGTCTCGTCGTATCGATCGCGAAGAAATACGTCGGGCGCGGGATGCTCTTCTTGGATCTGATTCAAGAGGGCAATCTGGGTCTGATCCGCGCGGTCGAGAAATTCGATTACCGCAAAGGTTACAAGTTCTCGACCTACGCAACGTGGTGGATCCGCCAGGCGATTACGCGCGCACTGGCCGATCAAGCGCGCACGATCCGTATCCCCGTGCACATGGTCGAGACGATCAATCGTTTGATCAAGGTCTCGCGCCAATTGCTCCAAGAGCTGGGTCGCGAACCTTCGGTCGAGGAAATTGCCGAAGCGATGGCGCTTACGCCCGAGAAGGTGCGCGAGGTGATGAAGATCTCGCAAGAGCCGATCTCGCTCGAAACGCCGATCGGTGAAGAAGAAGATTCACACCTTGGCGACTTCATCGAAGATCAAGAAGCCGTTGCGCCGGCCGAAGCCGCATCCGTCATGCTGCTCAAAGAAAAGATGGCCGATGTGCTGCAAAACCTCACCGAGCGCGAGCGCAAAGTGCTCGTGCTGCGGTTTGGCCTCGAAGACGGCCATCAACGTACGCTCGAAGAGGTTGGCCAGGAGTTCGGCGTGACGCGCGAACGCATCCGCCAGATCGAAGCGAAGGCGCTGCGCAAGTTGCGCCACCCCTCACGCGGTAAAGCGCTCAAGGACTACTGGAGCAACGAGTAGCCGGGACAAGCGTTCAGCCCCGGCTTCCTGGAACCACTCGAAAAGCCGCATCCGTGCGGCTTTTCTGTTTTGCGACTTTTTGCGCAGAACTCGCGCAGCAGGAGCGGCACACGATGTGCCGCGAGGAGCGTCTTCGCGCGCAAACGCGGGTAAAGGGGCGAGCTGCCTAAGCGCTTCGTAGTTCTTCGCGCTTTTGGGGTGAACGCAGCCACTCGACAGCGGCCGGATTTACCGTGTCGGCTTCGATCGAAACCACGCGGAAGTAGTTCGGATCGATCTCATAAATGCGTTGCGCGCGTTCAGGGTCATTGAAGACACCGACAATCCGTCCTGCACCCTTTGTGTCGACTACGACATGGGATGTCGCCACGTGCGTTAGTCCATCGATTGCGCGTTTGCGCTTGGATGCACGAGCGGATTCATTTCGGCGAATGCGCCGCTCGGGTTGTTCATCACCCATACTTCGAGATCCCAAATGTTGTTGAAGAGAAAAACGCGTTTCACTTGCGACACGTCTTTCGCTTTGCCGAGTGCGACGACGGTTGCGGCTTGCGGATTGTCGGGATCGCCGCCGGCGGCTTTCCACTTGTCGACGCTCGTGGCACCATACGTCTCCTTACCATCGGCGACGACCACCCAGTGGATGTGTCCGCGGAAGTGTCCCCAGCGCTGCGGGTTTACACCCCAAAGATTAGGCTTGGTCCCCTCAACGTAGGGTTGCGAAAAATCGGCGCCGAGCAATTTGCCATCGGCACTATACCAAAGCTGGCTCGGATGTTGCGGATCGCTCGAGGTCCAGGCAAGGTTGGCGTAGCTGATCGAGCCTGTCTTGTCTTCGTTGGTGTAACGGAAATAGCCGGCGTTCTGCGCTTGTGCGATTGTCGCAAAGCGCGAGTTCAGGTCTTGCTGTACCCCGCTGACAAAAGCGACCTCGGCGCCTTGCGGTTTCGGTGAGAGCGGCGGCGGCGACGCCATCTGCGCGAATACAGCCGACGATGACACCGCGAGCATTGCGATAAACGCGGGAAGAAAACGACGAATCACGTTGCGGCTCCTTTTGTACTAGTTTTTCGAACGAGGTGACGGCATTCCGCCAGGCGTGGGTAGACCGGGCCCCATACTGGGCGCCGCGAGCTTCGGCGAATACGTTGCATTGACCGTTGCCATCGGCATCGCGCGGAACGACGACACCGGCGTTTCAGCGTTGAGTACGAGCGGCGCCGGCGTTTCGATCGCGACATTTCCGTTCTTGGCTACGACGACGCTTGCGTCGGTAATTCCGGTGATGCGTGCGCCTGCTTCGGCCTTGAAGTTGCGGCCCTTGCGAAAGACGTGTAAAAGCAGCGTCGGGTACCACTGATCACCGATGGTGTTTTCCGCCTCTGAGGTGGACTCATGGCCCGCGGAAACGTTCACGTTGAGGTGTGAGATGCGGGCGTGCATCGGTACGGCGCGTCCATCAGGAAGTGTGAGCGGGCGAAAGTAGACGTCGACGAATCCGTAGATATCTGGATTTGACGCGGGTGAGGCGTCCGTGATTTTGATCTCGATCGGCGTCCCGGCGGGCGCGACGGTGACGTCTTGCACCACGAGCGCTTTTTCCAGATGAGCTTTCACGATGTCACCGGCCTTCGACGACGACGATGAAATCTCGCCGTCCAGTACGAACGCGAGCGGCGAGCCAATCGGTAACATATTCGAGGGCGAGGCAGAGAGGGGCGTCGCAGTTGGCGAGCCGGATGGGCGCACCGTTTGCAACGGAAAAGCACCGACTCGCATCGGCGAGAACGGAGCTGCAGCGGCGAGCGCGACGCTCGCCGCAATCAAGGTTGCGAAACTAGCTCGCGCGCTTCTCGCGTTCGGCTTCCTGTGCAGCCGCGGCGCGCTTTCCTTCTTCGATAAGCTGCTTGACTTTTTGGCCACCTTTTTGTCCGATTCGTTCGTAGAAGTCTGGGCCGTAGCGATCGCGCGTGGCTTCGCCACCTTTCTTTCCACCCTTCTTACCGATCTGCTCGTAGAACTCGTGACCGTGAGCCTGTTTTGTCGCGAGCCCACCCTTACGACCGATTTGTTCGTAGAATTCGGGCCCGTACTTTTTCTTCACCGTCTGACCACCTTTTTGGCCGGCCTCACGGACCGACATACCGGTAGTCTTCTTTGGTGCTTCAGGGGTTGCCATGGTTGCTCTCTTTTCCACTGTTGGGTTGCCGTCCAGAGGGACGGCGAACGTCTTGCATATACTAGAACGCAGGTTCGACTCTTTTGGTTGGGGGGCGGTACAAGAATTGCGGTCAGGATTACGTTCAGTCATCATTATCGCCATAGGGGCACTGGTGTTTCTCGCCGCCGTCCCAGACAACACTGCCCAGGAGATCGTGCGCCTTGAAGCCCAGCGTTCGCTGGGAAACGGCCAGTTAGCGGCACTACTAGCCTCGCCCGACGAGGTGACCGCGGCGCGCGCGGCCCTGGCAATCGGGAGGGTGCGGCTCGATGCCGGCGTGCCATTGCTCGCCGCGCACCTGACCGACCGCCGCGACGCGGTGCGGGCCTTTAGCGTCTACGGTCTCGGTCTTATTGGCCAGGGCTACGACCCGGGCGCGATCATCAACGCAACGCGTGACCCCGCCGACGCCGTCGTAGTCGCTGCGCTCGATGCGATCGGACGCTACGAAGAAGCGAAGAACCTCGTAGGCAACGATGCCGAGCAGCGAGCCGCGGGTGCCGCAATCCGCGCCCTGGCCGGCGCGCGAGCGGTAGATGTGCGCGCAAAGGCGGCCCTCACGCTGAACTACTTCGCAGACGGCCCCGAGGGAGCTGCGGCCGGTACTGCGCTGCAAGGCGCATTTGCGAAAGAGACGGATCCCGGTGTGCGCGAGCGGATCATGTGGACCGTCTTTCGTCGCTACGCAACGAAGGTTCCGGTCGCGTTCCTGCGCGGCGGCCTGAGCGATACGGACGAGGTCGTGCGCATTGAAGCGGTGCGCGGATACGGCAAGCTCAAAGACGCGGCGCTTGTTGCAGACCTGCAACCGCTGCTCAACGATCCGGCATGGCGCGTGCAAGAGCAAGCCGCTGAATCGATTCGTCTTCTGCAGGGCGGCAAACTCAACGACCATTGGACCGCGATTCCGTCGTTCGTGCATACGCCTGCGCCGGTGCCCGATCGTTTCGCCGCGTTACCGGCAATGCCGCGCACTTCTCCGCCGCCGGGTCGGCCGCGCGCCGATGACATGCTTTCGCCGCTCCCGCTCCTGCCGCAGACGGGGCGCGACATGCTTGGACCGGCTCGCGGCTTGCACCCGCGTCTGCGCATTGTGACGACGCAAGGGAATATCTACGTTGCGCTCTATCCGGAGTGGGCGCCGCTGACGGTTACGAACTTCTTGAACTTGATGAATCGCGGGTTTTACGACAACAATCCGTGGTTCCGTATCGTACCGGACTTCGTCGTGCAGACCGGCGAGCAAGATGCCAAGAACACACCCGGCCCGGGATACACGATCCCGGCCGAAGAGAATCCGCTCGAGCAGAACAGCTACATTATCTCGATGGGGCTGGATTACGACGACAAGACGAATTCACCGATTCGCGATTCGGCGGGCAGCGAGTATTACATCACGCTCTCGCCGCAATACCATCTTGACAACGCATTCACGGTTTTCGGCGCCATGACGAGCGGTTTCGACGTACTCGGCCGGCTCACCGAATCGGATAACGTGATCCGCATCGAACGCATCGCGGATATCGACCTTTAGAAGATCTTCTCCGAGTCGAGCAAGATCGTCACCGGACCGTCGTTGACGAGTTCAACCTGCATGTCGGCGCCGAATTCGCCGTACTCGACATGGAGCCCCAATGCGTGGAGCTCCGTACCGGTTAGCTCATAGAGTTCGCTCGCGCGCGGCTCTTTTGCCGCGGTGATAAACGATGGACGCCGGCCTTTGCGGGCATCGCCATGCAGCGTGAATTGGGAAACCAGCAGAATTGCCCCACCCGCGTCGAGCACGCTGCGGTTCATCAAGCCGGCATCATCCGGGAAGATGCGCAGGTTTGCGATCTTCTCGGCGATGTAACGCGCGTCGCGCTCGCTATCGGCCATCGCCACGCCCAGCAACACCATGAGGCCGCCTTCGATGCTGCCGGTCATACGCTCGTCGACGCGCACGCTCGCGCGTAACACGCGCTGTACCACCGCGCGCATCGCTGCGCTACTTGTTCCAGATCGAGGTGACTGCGAAGAGCGCGTTTTCGCGCCGCTCCATGACCCGGCGATAGAAATAGCCGGCCCAATGCGTGCCGTACGGCACGTAGATGCGCATGCGAAACCCCTCCGCGACGATGTCGCGCTGCAACTGGGGCCGAACGCCGTAGAGCATTTGAAATTCGAAGCGATCGGGAGCGATGCCGCGTTCGCGCACGAATGCGCGGATCGCGTCGATCAGCTGGCGATCGTGCGTGGCGATGGCGGGGTAGTTCCCGCGTTCGAGCAATTCCTTGGCAAGCTCGAGATACTGTGCGCGGATCGACGGCATATCTTTGATCGCGAGGTCCTCAGGCTCGTTGTACGCGCCTTTGCAGAGCCGGACGCGCGCGCCGAGCTCGATCATGCGTGCGACGTCACGCGGTGTGCGCTTGAGATAGGCTTGGAGCACGATGCCGACGTTCTTGTCGCTTGCGTAGGCGCGTTCGAACAGGTCGAGCGTGACCTGGGTTACCGCGCTGCCTTCCATGTCGATGCGCACGAAGGGGTCAGCGTTGCGTTGCGCATGGTGCAGGATGCGAGTGAGGTTGTCCAAAGCAAAACGGTCGTCGATCAAGAGCCCCATCGCGGTCATCTTGATCGAAACGTTGCTTTGAGCGCCGGTCTCGCGAATGCGATCGAGCACTGCAATGTATGCGTCGCGCGTCTTGATCGCGGCATCGCGCTCGAGTACGTCCTCGCCGAGGAAATCGAGGGTAGCGGTCATGCCCGCTGCATTGAGCTCGCGAACCGCGGCGATGGCCGAATCGACCGTCTCTCCCGCTACGAAGCGCTTGGCAAGGAAAAAGAAGTTCTTCTGAAACCCCGATCCCGGGGCGAACAATCGGTCGAGAATGGCCATGTCGAAGGGCACTACGCCCCGGGGGGACGCCCCCCTCCATTATGGAAAGTTTACCGAACCCTCACGCGACCCCCTAAGGCGTTAAAGTGGCATACCCGAATGGCTGAAGAGATGATTCAGCGCAACTGGCGGGTGCTGATTGCCGATGACGATCCGGCGATCTGTACGCTCATTGATACGGTTTTGCGCAAAGGACCGTACGAAATGGTCATGTGCAACGACGCTGAAAGTGCGCTCGTTGCCGTGGATCGCCAAGGTCCCTTCGATATCATCATCTGCGATTTTATGCTTCCCGGCATCTCCGGCCTGGATCTGGTCGAGCGCTTGCGTTCGAAAGAGGCCCTGCGCGGCGTGCCGATCTTGATGATCTCCGGCCACACGAACTATGCGATGGACGGCCGTGCCAAGAATGCGGGAGCTAATCTCTTCCTCAACAAGCCGTTTACGATTTCGCAGTTGCGTTCGGCGGTAACCCACCTTTTGGCCAAACGGGACTCGCTCACCGGCGTCCAACTCTTCTGATCAAGATTCTCTTCATCGCGCTCTCGCTTGCACTCGACGTGTTCGCGGTGAGCATCGGTGTCGGCATTCGCGGCGGCTCCAAGCGCGACCAGCTACGGATCGCTATCGCTTTCCCCTGCGCCGAGATCCTAATGAATTGTCTTGGTGCATTGCTTGGGAAAGTGATCGGACAACTGATCGGTGACGCAGCCGGTTACGTTGGTTTCGGTGCGTTGATCGCGGTGGGCGGGTACATGATCATCGAAGCACGCAGCGACCTCTCGGATCGCTCGCCGATCGACCCAGGCAGCGGCTGGGGCCTGGTTGTGGCCTCGCTTGCGATCAGTCTGGACTCGCTGGGCATCGGCTTCTCCATTCTGTTCGTCGGCGTTCCCGTCGGCATCAGTCTCGTCGTCATCGGCGCGTTCGCGGTCGCCGCAACGCTGCTCGGACTTCGACTTGGCCGCGTCCTGGGTACCCATGTCGAGGACGCAGCCGAGATGCTCGGCGGCATCTTGCTCGCGCTCACCGGCGTGATCTTCATCGCGCTCAAGGTTCTCCACATCGGGTAGCGGAAGCGCGGCTTTATGCACGCGCGCGTTGGTGAATCGCTTCTGCAATTGTGGCACGACAGTGGTGCGCGCTCGCTGGTCGTCGTGGGCACGGGCAAGAACGTCGGCAAAACCGTAACGCTACGCGCGATCTACGGTGCGTGTGTCGCGCAAGGGGGAAGTCTGCGCGCTTGCCTCAATCGGACGCGACGGCGAAACCGTCGACAGCATCGATGCAGGTGCGAAACCGCGCCTATGGCTCGAAGCCGGCAGCGTCATTGCAACGGCGCAGGGATGTACTGCCGCGATCGCCTGCGAGCGAAATGCTGGCACTTGCCCCGTATCTGACCGCGGCCGGCCCACTGCTCTACGCGCGGGTACGTGCAAGTGCGCACTACGAATTGATAGGACCGCCCAGTGCTTCGGGGTTGCGAGCGGTTGTCCGCGACCTCTTTGCCTATGCTCCACGTGTGCTGGTTGACGGCGCGGTGGACCGCGTTGCCGCGCTTGCCGGCGGCGAGGACGCGATCGTCGTCGCGACCGGCGCGGCTTCCGCTGCGAACGCGGGAAGAGGCGGTTGACGACGTTCGTGCGTTGGTGTTGCGTTTGCGTACGCCGCGCGTCGACGACGGAACGGAATGGCTGGTCGTCGACGGTGCGCTCACGCCATCCCTTGCTGCGCGATTGATTCGCGAAGGCGAACGGCGCGTGGTTGTCGTGCGCGACCCGACGCAAATTGCACTTACCGGCAAGACAGCGTTGTACGCCTTCGAGCGTCTTGGCGATTCGTTGCCGCCGGCCGTTGCGGCTCATCGCCACCACGATCGCATCGATCGGCCGGGAGCGCACCTTCGAGCCGCGTGCATTTGCCGGCGAAGTCGCGCGCGCAACCGGATTACCGACGTTCGACGTTTACACTTCGGAGCGCGCGGCGTGAAAGCGTGGAGGTCTGCTCGATCCGGCGAGTGCGCATGCGATTGGCTTCGAGTGGTTGCGCGCCGCGGTTGCGCCGGAGAGTGTCTACGGTGAAGACGCCTTCGCCGAACAGCGGCCGTTCATGCTGGGAGACGAGCGCGTCGCACAGCAGCGCGCCGAGCGGATTGCTCGGATCGCGGCTACATTCGATCTCGCTCACCTCGATCGCGTGCGCGACGCGATGCGCAATGTTCCCGACGCGCGCCCGGCAATCGCGCGAGCCTCGATGGGCGATTTCATCGACGATGCGCATCTGCTTGAATTGCAGCGCTGTTTTGATGCTGCGCAACGCGTGGATGTACTTACCCGGGCCCATGCCGATCTTCCCAACATTGCCGGCGACGCGTTGCGCGCGTGCGCGAAGGCGCTTGAGCCGGGACGCACTGGAGACGGCTTTTATCTTTCCGACGGTTTCGATTCCAAACTCGCTGCCGCGCGTGCCGAGCATGCACGTGCGCAGGCTGCCTATGAGGCTGTTCGCGGTCGCGCCGCAGCAGCGGTCGCGCAAGCGTTGGGTCGCGAACTTTCATTGCCCGAATTCATCGTCATGCGTGCCGACCTGCACGGAGCGTTGCCGGCGAGCGTACGCGTGGTGCGCGAGACACCGACGTACCTGCTCTGCGAGCTCGATCCCGATGAGCGCGTACTCGACGCACTTGATGCCCGAGATGCTGCGGCATTGCGGTCGCGCAATGCGAGGAAGCGGTGCGGACGCAACTTGCGTCGATAATCGGCGCGCACGCGACCGCACTCGATGCAGCCGTGCAGCGCATTCGGCGAGGTTGATGTGCTGCTCGCAGCGGCGCGCTTCACGCGCACCCAGCGCTGCGCGGTTGCAACGATCGCCGATGACGCGCAATTCGGGGTTGCCGGCGGCCGTTTTTCGCCGCTCGAGGCAGAGCTTGCGCTGCAAGGACGAGCGTTCACTCCGATCGACGTGCGCCTTGACGGCATCGCGGTGCTTACGGGTCCGAACATGGGCGGGAAGAGCGTTGCGCTGCGCACGTGCGGATTTATCGCGGTGTGCGCGGCGTATCGGCCTTCCCGTGCCTGCGCAGGAGGTGCGCGTCGGGCTTTTCGCTGAGATCGTGTGGCTTGGCATCGGCGCCGACGAGGACAACGAGACGGGAGGGCTCCTCTCTTCGTTTGCGCGCGAGGTCGTTCGTCTGCGCGATGTGCTCGCCGGAAACGCGGCAAGGCGGCTGGTGTTGCTCGACGAGTTCGCACGCACGACGACACCGCGCGAGGGCAAAGCGCTGCTCATTGCAGTGATTGAACGTTTGCAAAAAGAGCGAGCGTGCGGATTGGCTGCCACGCACTTGGGCGGCGTCGCTGCGGCCGCGCGCGTGCGCCACTACGCGGTTCGCGGTCTGCGCGGAATTCCGCAACGTCCCGCGACCAAGGACCTCGCTATGGCGCTGGAAACACTGGCGGCCTCGATGGATTACACATTGGAAGAGGTCGCGGGCGAGCGCACGCGAGAAGCCGATGCAATCGCCCTGGCATCACTGCTCGGTATCGACGAAGGTGTGATCGCGGCCGCCCACCGCGCGATGGAGTTGGAATGAACCAAAGACTCTTCGACGTAGCCTCAATCGTGTTGTTGGTTGCCGCGTTTATCTATGCCGGTGTCGGGGTGGCGCGCGGCCTCCCCTTCGCGTGGCTCCTTTTCGTCGCACCTAGCGTGCTCTTCGCGGTGATCACGATATCGCAGCGCTTACCAATCACGTCACTCAATCTGACGGTGAAGGTGACGGCGGAGAATGCACCACGTATCGCGCCCGTCACCCAAGAGTTCATCGCCTCGATAAAAGCGTACACAATGATGCTCATCGCGTTTCTCGGAAAGATTCGTAAACTGGCATGATGCGATCGCTGCGTATCGTACTCGATGCGATTGCGCTCTTTGCGCTGTTGGTATTATTTACACTCGCGGTCGACCGCGGTTGGCATTGGGTGTACTGGCGCATTCCGGTGCTGACGCTCGCCGTGTATCTCTTCTCATGGACGCTCGAGCGATTTCCTGAACGCCGTTGGGTGCATCTGGTTATCGTCGGTGCGCGGGTGGTAATAGTGCTCGCCGCATGTTGGGCGGAAATCCAGGTGGCGCGCTGAAGATTACTAGCAGCCCATGCAACCGTTGATTATCACGTGCGCGCCGGTCGGCGCCGAAGTCATGCTCGATCAGACGCCGCACCTGCCGTATACGCCGGCAAAGCTCGCCGAGACCGCGCGCGCTGTACGCGAGGCCGGCGCGTCGATCGTCCACGTGCACTGTCGCAACGACGACGGCAGCAACACGCACGATGTGCTGCAGGTTTAAGGAAGCTTATGACGCAATCCGCGGAGCGAGCGACTCTGATCGTGCAGTTTTCGACCGGTGGTGCGATCGGTATGACCCCCGAAGAGCGTGCGAGCGCACTGCAGCTGCGCCCGGAGATGGCGACGCTCACTTGCGGCAGCGTGAACTTCGGCGATCACATATTCGAGAATAGCTTTCCCATCATGCGCGGCATCTTGGCCAAGATGCGTCAGCACGGTGTGCGCCCGGAACTCGAAATCTTCGACAAAGGCCATCTGGCGAACGTGCGCGTGCTCGCGAAGGAAGGGCTAATCAGCCTTCCTCAGCATGTCGACTTTGTGTTGGGCGTGCCGGGCGCGCTCGAAGCGACGGTGCAAAACCTCTGCGATCTCGTCGACGACTTGCCGCCCGGCTGCACGTGGTCGGTCGCCGGGATCGGGCGTGCGCAGACCCCAATGGCGATGGCCGCGATCGCAATGGGCGGCCACGTGCGCGTCGGACTAGAGGACAACCTTTACTACGGCAAAGGGCGCCTGGCGCGCAACGAGGAGCTCGTGGCACGCGTCGCGCGGATCGCCGCGGAGGCCGGTCGCCCGGTCGCCAGCCCCGCCGAGGCGCGCGAGATTCTGGGACTCCAGAAGTTAGCGGCAGCTTAACGACGCGTGAAGGTGTCCAGACCCGCGCCTTTTAACTAGCGGCCGTTCGTGTTTACCTATGTCGTGCGGCGGACGCTGGCAGCGATTCCGCTCCTGTTGCTGATCTCGATCATTCTGTTCGTGATCTTGAACAACGCGCCCGGCGGCCCGCTGGCGCCGTACCTGCAGAACCCGCACATCACGCCGGCCGACATCGAGCGGCTCAAGCACAACCTCGGACTCGATAAGCCGATTTGGTTTCGGTACATCGTTTGGCTCGGCACGATCTTGCACGGCGACTTCGGCTATTCGACCAGCAACTCCGAGCCAGTGTTACAGGCGATTGCCGAGCGGCTCCCCGCGACACTCGAACTGATGGGCGTGGCCTTCGTCGTTTCACTGAGCATCGGTCTTGCGGCCGGGATCTTTTCTGCCGTTCGCCCGTATTCGATTTCAGACTACCTGATCACGACGCTCGCGTTCTTCGGGCAGTCGATGCCGGTCTTCTGGTTTGCGTTGATGTTGCAGCTCCTCTTCTCGGTACACACAATTCCCTTACCGGGCGGCTACGCGATCTTCTTGCCTTCGGCGGGCATAAGTACGAGCGACAACTTCGATTTGGGCGATCGGATCGAGCACTTGATCATGCCGGTTATCGTGCTTTCGCTGCTCAACCTCGCGCTCTACTCGCGCTTCATGCGCTCCTCGCTGCTCGAAGTCACGAAGATGGACTACATGCGCACAGCGGCTGCCAAGGGGCTGAGCGGGGCGACGATCCTCTTCAAGCATGGGCTAAAGAACGCACTGATTCCGGTCGTCACGGTGGTCGCGCTCTCATTTCCAGGCATACTTGGCGGCGCGATCGTAACCGAGACGATCTTTGCGTGGCCGGGCGCCGGACGCATGTTCTACAACGCGTTGCAGCAGAGCGACATCGCGTTGATGATGGGCTATTTGCTGATACTTGCTACAGCAGTGGTGTTCTGCAATTTGCTTGCCGACGTGCTCTATGCGTGGCTCGACCCGCGCGTGTCGTATGATTAATCCGCCGGACGATGCGGTATTTGCCGCAACGACCTCCGCTTTCGACGATCACGACGAAACCGTCTATTCGAAGGTTACGTTTTGGACGCGCTTACGCCGCCACAAGCTTGCAGTTGCGGGTATCGTCGTCCTCGCGCTTATTGCGCTCAGCGCGATCGTTGCGCCGCTGCTTGCGCCGTTCGATCCCAACGCCATCGATAACGTAAATTGGCAAGGCACGCCGTTACCGCCGTGTTTTGAAGCGCATTTGCTATGCGGTGGGCATCCGCTGGGAACCGATGCGGTCGGGCGCGACCTGCTTTCGCGTTTGCTCTTCGGCGCGCGGATCTCACTGCAGATCGGTATCTTCACGGTGCTCTTCGAAGTGATCATCGGCGTTATCGTCGGTGCGTTCGCCGGGTACTACGGGGGCTGGGTCGATTGGGTGATGATGCGCATCACCGACGTGTTCTTGTCGATTCCGCTCTTGCCGTTACTCTTAGTGTTGACCGCGATCGTCGCGGCGAGCTCGAACAAAGCCGCGCTGAGTTTTTGGGTGATCGTATTGATCATCGGCGCACTGTCGTGGCCGACGGTCGCGCGGTTGGTGCGCGCATCGTATTTAGTGCTACGCGAGCGCGAGTTCGCGGAGGCCGCACGTGCCGTCGGAAACGGCGACCTGCGGATCATCTTCCGGCACCTCTTGCCCAACGCTGTGGCGCCGATCGTCGTGCAGGCTACCCTCGACGTGGCCAGCGTCATCGTGCTCGAGTCGACCCTGTCGTACCTCGGCTTCGGGATTCAGCCACCGACGGCGTCGTGGGGCAATATGCTCTCCGATGCGCAGGCCAATCTCCAGGTCGCCTGGTGGGCCGCGGTCTTCCCAGGCCTCTGCATCCTCTTTACGGTCCTCTCGATCAACTTCATCGGGGACGGTCTGCGCGACGCCCTTGACCCCAATATGAAGTAAGCGATAGACTACGCAGGTTGCCCGGGCGAGCCCGGGTAAAAAATGGACGCCCGTGCGCAGGTGGCGGAATTGGTAGACGCACCAGCTTGAGGTGCTGGCGGGAGAAATCTTGTCCGGGTTCGAGTCCCGGCCCGCGCATATTTGCGAACTGAGTCCGAGGTGTTTGCCTCGGGCTCTTTCCGTTTTGGTCGGCTAGACAATATACTGCACCATATGCGTGGCGGCAGAAAGAAACGTTCGCGATTCCCCTGGAGTTGGTTGCTAAGGACAGACGTAGCGCGTCGTCTGCTCCGCAAGGGGCCCGCTCGGCCGCCGCGGGTCACGGATGACGATGACGATAGTTTGGCCGGAGCACCGGTTCCGCGTAAACCGATCGTGCCGTTACTGTCGGGTGGTGCCGCGCTCGCGATTCCTATTGAAGATCACAGCGACGTAACACGGTTAGCATGAAAAGCATTATCGCGAAAGCGGGCGTGACCGCATAATGGCACGGGGCCCTTTACGGGGGCCTGGTTGCCTGCCCCGAAATTTTGATACTTCTGAATCGTAAGGGCGCGAAACACCCGGGCTCGCCCGTTCGTAGTGGATGGCGTATGCTCTTCCAGGAGACATCGGAGACGCCATCGTGTGGTTAACGCGCTTCGCCATCACTCGTCCCGTCATTACCGCTATGATTTTCGTGGCGCTTGTGATTTTCGGGATTATCTCGTATTTCCAACTCGGCAGAAGCAATAATCCGCCGGGAACGACGTTCCCGATCGTAATCGTTGCCGCGTCGTACCCGGGTGCGTCTCCGCAAGACATGGAGAAGCTGGTCATCAAGCCGGTTGAAGATCAGCTCGACGGGCTCGATCACCTCGATCAAGTCAGCGCAACCGCACAAGAAGGCTCGGCCGTACTCGTCGTGCAGTTCAAACTGGGCACCGATCTCGATTTGGCTGCCGTCGACGTGCAACGCCGTGTCGACACCGCCCGCGTCTACATGCCAACCGATTTGAATCCGCCGAGCGTCGAAAAGAACGGCGCGAGCGAACCGTTGCTCGATCTCGCCGTGAACTCGACCGCGCTCTCGCAGCCGCAGATCGCGGACTTGGTCAACAATCAGGTCAAGCCGCTGATCGCGCAGATTCCCAACGTTGCGCAGGTCGACGTCTATGGTACGGCCGACCGCGAATTCCACGTCATGCCCGATCCGATTGCCTTGGCCGGCACCGGGGCGACGCTCGAAGATATCTTTAACGCAGTCGCCGCCAACAATAACAACGTGCCGGGCGGCATCATGACGCAGTCGACGCGTGAGGCGACGGTCGCGATCCACGCCTACATCGATCACGCGAGCGACCTCGCGGCGATTCCGCTTTCGCCGGCCTCGGTGCTGCAGTATCCGGTCAAGTCTCTGAAGATTGGCGATGTGGCACAAGTGGAAGACGGCCACATTGAGATGCGCACGCGCTCGCACTACAACGGGTTGCCGCGCGTCTACGTTGAGATCGATCGCGATATCAATGCCGACGAGTTGAAGTCGACGGCGCTCGTGCGCGATAAGCTCAAAGACATCGAAGCGCAGTTCCCGCAGCTCAAGTTCACCGAGATCGACGCGCCCGCCGACTATACCGCGAAGTCACTCCTAGGCGTCGGGCAGTCGCTGATCGAGGGCATCTTCCTGACGGCGATCGTCATGCTGCTCTTCCTGCACGCGTGGCGCAACGCCGTAGTCGTCATGATCTCGATTCCGACCTCGATCCTTGCGACCTTCATCGTGATGCAGCGCGTTCGGCTTCCACATCGACACGATGTCGATGATGGGGCTCTCGCTGATCATCGGTATTTTGGTCGACGACTCGATCGTCGTCTTAGAAAATATCACGCGCCATCGCGATATGGGCGAAGACCCGATGAAGCGCGGCGAGTCGACGGCCGAACCGAGATCGGCAACGCCGCGATCGCGATCACGATGGTTGACGTCGTCGTCTTCTTGCCGGTGGCGTTCCTGCCCGGCATCGTCGGCGCGTACCTCAAGGAGTTCGCCTCGGTCATCGTTATCGCGACGTTGTTCTCGCTCTTCGTCTCGTTCACACTGACGCCGTTGCTCGCCGCGAAGTGGAGCGTGATCAGACGTACCGAGGCGACACCAGGATGGCTGCGCGCACTCGACAGCCTCATCGTCAACGTCGCATTCTTGGCAACCGCTGCGATGGCGTTTACAATCGGAGCGATCTTCCAGATCATCCTGCTCAAGGTGATCGGGATCTTGATCTTGGCGATCCTGATCCTCAATCTGTTCGTGCACCGCTACGATGCGCTATTGGATGTTTATCGCACGAGATGGTTGCCGTTCGCTCTCGAGCACGGTACCTTTGTCATCTTTACCTGTGCGCTCTTGCTGCTCAATGCGCTCGCGCTGGTCGGCGGCGGCATGAACGTCGGTCTATATCGACGGCATCTGGCTGGTTGGCCTCGTAGTGGTATATGCTATCGCAGGCTACATGCGCGGACGCGCATGGTACATGCGCGGACGCGGCAATGGTTCGGTGGGTGGATTTGCGCTGCTTGGCACCTACCGGCCGCTAACCATTCTAACCTTCGTGACTGCCGGTCGCGCTTGCGGCCGCAATGTTCTCACTCGGCGTGAGCTTCGACTTCGTGCCGGCGACGCAGACCGGCCACATCAATATGACCGTGACCTATCCGCCGGGCACACCGATTGCGACGACCGATCAGTACGTTACGCGGTTGGAGAACGCGATCCTCAAGCTCGACGGGATCAAGGATCGGTTAGTTCGACCGTTGGCCGCAAACCGTCGGGTTGGGGTTCATCGACCGGCGGCAACTACGCACAGCTCGACGCTGACATGCTCGACAATCGGCGTGGCGACACCAACAAGACGATTCCGCAAGATTCGCGACCTCGCCTATCTCGTGCCGGGCGGACAACTGCAAGTTGCCGGCGACAATGGTGATGGTTCGGGCGCATCGATCTTCTACTCGCTCTCGCGGTCCCGAAGACGAAATCGCCGGAGCCGCTGAGAAAGTCGCGGCGTGCTGCGCGCGACGCCGGGATCGGTAAACGTTCAGACCAGTGCTGAAAACGGTGCGCCGCGTCTGAACGTCGATGTCGACTCCGCGAAGTGCGCGATGCTCGGCGTCAACCCATCGGACGTTGCGAATGTCGCGCGCATCGCGGTCGACGGCGCGGTCGCCACGCGCGTACGCACAGCGACCGGTCTGGTCGACGTGCGCATCCAGTTCCCGCGGCTGTGGCGCAACGACGTCGACCAGTTGATGGACGTGCGCGTGCGCGCGAACGACGGCTCGCTGATCCCGATCTCGTCGGTTGCAACGTTCACCTGGACGAACGCGCCGACGAAGATCGAACGTCTCAACCGCCAGCGCGTCGTCAACGTGCTCGGTGATGTGTTGCCCGGGTACTCGCTCGGTGCCGTCACGAGTCCGCTTGAGGAAAGGATGAAGCAACCCGGCTTCTTGCCGCAGGGTGTCGGCTTGACGCGCGCAAGGCGACACGCAGTTCATGGAAGAGACGATTTGCCAACATGGGGATCGCGCTGCTGCCTCTCGTTCATGCTCGTCTATATGTTGATGGTCGATCTTGTACGGCTCGTTCCTCGAGCCGTTCATCGTGATGTTCTCGGTGCCGATGGCGATCATCGGCGCGCTGATCTTCCTCGCGGTCATGGGCAAGCTCGCAACCCGACAAGGGCAATCGCTCAACATCATCTCGATGCTCGGCATCATCATGCTCTTCGGCCTCGTCGCGAAGAACGGCATCTTGCTCGTCGATTACTCGAACACGTTGTGCAAACGCGGCATGCGCGTGAAGGACGCCGTGCTACAAGCGGCGCACTACGCGCTTCCGTCCGATCGTCATGACGACGGCCGCGATGATCTTCGGCATGCTGCCGCTCGCTCTCGGGCTTTGCCGAAGGCGGCGAGTGGCGGCAAGCGATTGGTACCGTGCATTATCGGTGGTTTGCTCAGCTCGCTCATCCTCACGCTCTTCCTCGTGCCGATGATCTACAACACGTGGATGGGCTGGTTCGAGCGGCGCGCGGATCTCAAAGCCGTGCAGCGCGAGCTGGCTACGGCGCCCACCGCTACCGCTACCGTGTAATATGCGTTCATGGTTGGGTATAGAAGCCCAACCATGAACACGACATCTTTCCGTGCCGCATGTGCGGCGATGCTCTTTCTCGCAGCGAGCGGACCCTCGGCGGTGCTCGCACAGCAGAATGCCGGCGTGACGGTCGTCGTCAACGGCAGTCCTATGCAATTCGATCAACCACCGCTCGAACAGGGCGGCCGGGTTTTCGTGCCCTTGCGCGGCATCTTCGAGCAATTGGGCGCAAGCGTCGTCTATCAGAACGGCCAGATCAATGCAACCGGCGATGGACGCAATGTCTCGTTGCAGATCGGCTCGACCAACGCGACGATAAACGGACAAACGCAGACGCTCGACTCCCCGCCATTCGTCCAGGGTTCGCGTACCCTCGTGCCGCTGCGTTTCGTCGCGCAAGCACTGGGTGCCAACGTCGATTGGAATAACAACACGTCGACGGTGACGATCACCGGCGGCGGTCGCGGCGGCGATCGCAGTGGCGCCGGTTACAATCCCCGGCCGCGTCCCCCGATGAACGCAAACGCATACCTAAGCAACCGGGAGCCGCAAGGGCTCGCGCAAGGGCGCTTGCCGGTCATCTCGGCCGATTTCGCCGTTCCGATACGGCGTGATTCGGTGCGTATCAGCCTCGATGGCTACGACATTACCTCGAACGTGAACTTCAACGGCAATGGGTTTGAATACACGACGCGCCGTCCGCTGGGCCCCGGCTCGCATACGGTTCGCGTGACCGGCACGACACGGGATGGCGGCCAGTTCGACACAGCCTGGGATTTCCGCACGTAAAAGGTGAAGCACCGCGGGTGCGAATCGACATCTGGAGTGACGTCGTCTGCCCGTGGTGCTACATCGGAATTACCCGCTTCGATCGTGCGCTTGCGAGCTTCGACGGAGAGGTAACGGTTCGGCTGCATCCGTTTCAACTCGATCCGGATGCGCCGATTCCCGGTGTTCCGGTGCGCGAGTTCTATGCGGCCAAGTTCGGCGGCGAACTCGACGCGACCATGGAGCGCATAACCACGGAAGGCGCTCGCGAGGGATTGACGTTCAACTGGGATCGCGCCATCAGAGGGAACACGTTCGATGCGCATCGCGCCATCGCGTATGCGCGGCGCAGCGATCTAGATCGCTCTGCTCGAGATGCAACTCTTCCGTGCCTATTTCACCAGTGGACTCGACATCAGCGATCGTGCGGTACTGGTGGACGCGGGCGCACTCGTCGGTGTCGATCGCGCCGGTCTTACCGCGTATCTTGAAAGCGATGACGGCGTCGACGAGGTGCGGCGGGAACTCGTGGATGGCATCGAGCGCGGCATCACCGGTGTGCCGAGCTTCCTCTTCGAAGACGAGTTTCTGATCCCCGGTGCGGTCGACACGGCGAGTTTCGAACGCATCCTCGAACAGATGCGCGCCTTGCGGTGATATCGCGCACACGCCGTGCGCTCGTTACCGGTGGCGCGAGCGGTCTCACCGCGGGCATTGCCGCGGCACTCGCCGCCGATGGGTTCGCGCACGTCGCGGTCACCTACCGCGGGAGCGAACCGGCGGATACCCTCGCCGCGATCGAACGCTCGGGCGCACGAGCTAGCGCAACGAAACTCGATTTCTCGGGCGCGCCGGATGCAATTACGGCCGCGTTGGCACAGCTCGTAAAGAGCGAGGGCCCATTCGACACGCTCGTGCACGGCGTCGGCACCTTGATTGTCAAGCGTTTCGTCAACCTGAAGGTCCACGACTATGAAAAGCTCTTCGATGCAAACGTGCGCAGCGCGGTTCTTGCTTGCGCTGCTGTGCTGCCGGCGATGCGCGCAGCGCGCTTCGGGCGAATCGTGGTCTTCGGCAGCAATGGGTCGAGCGAAACCCGTCCGTATCGTGGTTTCAGTCTGTATCAGGCATCGAAGAGCGCGCTGGTCGCGTTCGCGCGCACGCTCGCAGTCGAGGAAGCCGAGCACGGTATTACGGTCAACGCCATCGAGCCCGGCGATATTCGCGACAAAACGCAGAGCCGGGAGCAGGCGCGTTCTGCGGAGAGCCCGATTCCGCGCGGCCGTCCGGGAAGTTTTGAGGACCTGGCCGATGTCGTGCGTTTCTTAATTGCACCCGAACGCGATTTTATCACCGGGGCGGTGATCGCCGTAACTGGAGGGTTGACGCAGGCCGACGGGCGAAACGCGCACCCTTCATGAGTTTCCGCGATGATACGGGGACGCACCGCGCTTTTGCGCTCCCCGGTGCCCGTCTGCAGTACGGCCCCGACAAAGTCGTCGCCGTCGAACACATCGAGCTCTATCTCGAGCCCGATCTCCAAGCGCATACGCTCGATGGCGTCTGCACGACGACGGTACGCGCATATGACGAGCCGGTCACACGTCTAGCACTCGATGCAGTCGATCTGGTGATTGCCTCGGTACAGCGCGATGGCAAGCCATTGCCGTTTGCCGTGCGCGATGACAAGCTCGAGGTGCGGTTCGATCCGCCGCTTGCGCCGAACGAACGGGCGGCATTTCGCGTCGCCTACCGCACGACGCGTCCACGTCACGGCCTGTTCTTCGTCGAGCCGACGCCGGAGTATCCCGAGAAGATCCGTCACGCGTGGACGCAGAGCCAGGACGAGAACGCGCGCTATTGGTTTCCCGCGCTCGACTACCCGGCCGAAAAGCAAACCTCGCAAACGACGATTGCCGTTCCCAAGGGGCTCTTCGCACTGGGCAACGGGGCCCTGGTCGATCGCCGCGACGACGGCGCAAAGACGATCTTCACCTATCGGCAAGACATTCCGCATAGCACCTACCTGATGACGATGGTCGCCGGCCCGTTCGTCGAAGCGCGCCAAGCCGATGCCGGAGCGCGTAACGTTCCCGTGTACTATTACGTGTTGCCCGGCCGCGAGAGCGACGGCGAACGCGCCTTCGGCGACACGCCGCGAATGATCGCGACCTTCGAAGCAAAGATCGGCACGCCGTATCCTTACGCGCGCTACTCGCAGATCGCGGTGACGGACTTCATCTTCGGCGGGATGGAGAATACGTCGGCAACGACGCAGACCGATCGCACGCTGCACGACGCGCGCGCGCACCTCGACTTCTCGAGCGACCCGCTCGTTTCGCACGAACTTGCGCACCAGTGGTTCGGCGATCTGCTCACCTGTCGCGACTGGTCGCAAGCCTGGCTCAACGAAGGGTTTGCGACCTATTTCGAATGCGTCTGGCGTGAAGCCGATCTCGGCTACGATGAGTACCTCTACGACGTCTTCGGCTGTGTTTCGCGGTACTTGGAAGAAGACAGCGATCGCTACCGTCGCCCGATCGTGTGCAACCGGTATCGCGACCCGATCGAGATCTTCGATCGTCATCTCTACGAAAAAGCCGGCGCGGCCTTGCACATGCTGCGCGGCGAACTCGACGACGGGCGTTTCTGGCGTTCGATCGCGCGCTACGTCAAGCAGAACGCGCAGCAGAACGTCGAGACGATCGATCTGATTCGCGCGATCGAAGAAGAGACCGGACGCAATATGCGCGGGTTCTTCGATCAGTGGTTCTACCGCGGCGGTCATCCCGACGTCGAGGTGAGCGTCGCGTGGGATGCAAAGCGCAAGCGCCGCGACCGTGACGATCGATCAAAAGCAGACCGTCGATCAAGACAATCCGGCCTATCGCTTCGACGTCGATTTCGGTTTCTGCGCCGACGTGCCGGACAAGCCCGTAGCAAACGCGGGACCCGACCCGCTCGCGGGCGAGCGGCGCATCCGCATCAGCGTCGAGCGCGCGCACGAGACCGTTACCGTGCCGCTCGACTTCGAGCCGTTGCTCGTGCGATTCGATCCTGGCGCATGGCTGCTGGGCAACATCACCTACAAGTTCGGTCCGACGCTCGCCGCAGCGACGTTGCGTGGCGAAGCCCGATCCGGTCGCGCGTATTCGCGCTACGCGAGAACTTGCAAAAGACGGGTCACAGGTGGCGCGCGATGCATTGCGCGCAGCCTTCGATCGCGATCCGTTCTGGGGCGTCCTCGACGAAGCTGCGATTGCGCTCGGCGCGACGCGTGCGCCGTCGGCGCGCGACGTGCTCCTTGCGGCGCTGCGCCATCCGCATCCCAAGGTGCGCCGGGCGGTCGCGGACGCACTCGGCAACTTCCGCGAAGCCGATGTCGCAACCGGCGTTGCTCGCAAGCGCGCGCGGATGACGAATCGTACTTCGTGCGCGCCGCGGCATTCTCGTCGCTCGGCAAGACGCGCGATGCACGCGCCTTCGCCGCACTCGCCGATGCCGTCGGCAAGCACACGTGGAACGGGACGGTGGAGGCCGGCGCTGCGCGCGGGCTCGCCGAGCTCGCCGACGCGCGTGCGGTCGATGTGTTGCTCGATGCGATCGCGTCTCGGTCACGATGAAGGCCTGCGACGCGCCGGTGCCGGAGCGCTTGCGCGCGCGGGCGAACTGCTCTACGACGAGCGCTCACGAATCGTTGACGCGGTCGTGCAGCTGCTCGACGACCCGATGTTTCTCGTGCAACTCGCAGCAATCGCCGCTGCCGAGCGGCTCGAAGATCCGCGCGCGCTAACGGCTCTCGACCGTTTGACGACTAGCGGCTTCGATGGCCGCGTGCGGCGTGACGCCACTGAGGCGGCGATTCGTATCCGCGAAGCTCAAAAAGTTCCTTCTCAAGTGAGCGCGCTGCGCTCGGATCTCGATACTCTGCGTGAAGAACACCGTACGCTACAAGAAAAACTCGACAAGATCGAAGCGCTCCCGCGGTCCTAAACGCCGGGTCGCCGTTCTCGTTGTGCTTATCGTCATTGCACTTGCGATCTGGTCGATCGCGCGCGGTGTCCTATCGCACACGCCGGCGCAGCAGGCGGCGTCTGTGACCACGGCCGTAGCACCGCTGCGCTCGACGCCGCAGCCCGCGCCGTGGAGTCCTTCGGAGACGGCGCATTTGCGTACCGCTCTCGACGGGGCATTTGCACGCGTGCTTTCGGATCGCTACAGTCTGGTCGTCATCGATGCGACCGGCCGGGTCATCTATGCGAAGCGCGAGCGGGCCGCAGTCACGCCGGCCTCGGCGCTCAAGCTGATCGTTGCAGATGCAGCGCTCAATCTGCTCGGACCGGCATACCGCTTCCATACCGTGCTCGCAGCAACGCGTGCGCCCGCGGCTGGGCGGCTCGACAGCGACCTCTGGCTGGTTGGTTCAGGTGACCCGTCGTTGCGCAGCGACGATCTGCGAGGTGGCGTGAAGCTGCTCGCGCGCAGCGGGGTGCGTCGCGTCAACGGCCGCGTTGCGATCGATGCAGGCGAGATGCATGCTCCGGAGATCAATCCGCACTGGGATCCGAGTGATGCCGATCAAGATTTTCAAGCCCCGGTCAGCGCTGTCTCACTCGACGGCGACACGATCGAGACACAGCCGAACGTCTGGGTGCCGGTCCACGACATCCCGGCGGTGGTCGGCACGGCGCTCGAGCGAATGCTGGCGCACGCGGGCATCGCGACCGCGGATCGACCCGTCGTCGCAAACGCGCCGCTCGATTCGATCGTGCTCTGGGATCATCGTTCCGCGCCGCTGCGAACGCTGGTGCAGCACATGCTCTACTTTTCGGACAATCACTATGCCGAGCAATTGATGCGCACGCTCGCGGTCGACGCCGGTCAGGCCGGGAACGACGCAAACGGCCTCGCGATCGAGCGCGACTTCTTGAGTTCGCGCGGCATTCCGATGGATGGCTTGCGTCTATTCGACGGCAGTGGGCTCGCGCAGGGAAATCGCGTTGCAGCTATTACACTCGCTCGCATTCTCAACGATGCCGAGCTGCGCGACAATGGTGGGGAGCTCTACATGCTGCTTCCGGGCGGCGGTCGCGATGGAACCCTCACCGACTACGATTTCACCACGGCGGCAGGCCGCGTACGCGCGAAGACCGGAACGCTCAATGACGCAAATTCACTTGCGGGCTACGTTACGACGATGCATCACGGTCGCGTTGCCTTTGCGTTTCTTATCAACGATTCACCCGGCGATCCCCGTGCCGCCTACGTGCAAGCGGTCGATCGTCTCGCAACGTTTTAGGAAGATATGCTCGACTACGATATACTCACGAAGCTCTTGGGACGCGCGCTGCGCTATGGCGGCGACTATGCCGACGTCTTTTGCGAACGGCGCCGTTCCTATGCGTTTCGCTTGCAAGACCAACACATTCACGACGGCACGACCTCGGTCGTCCAGGGTGTCGGCATACGCGTCGTGACCGGCGAGTCGGCGGGCTACGCGTACTCCGACGATCTTTCCCTCGAGGCGTTGCTGCGTGCCGCCGAGGCGGCGTCGTTGATCGCGCGTAACGCGCCGGCGCAGGCATTTGGCAGAATCGACCTGCGAGCCGCACGCGTGCCGGCGCTCTACGATCAATCACGTGCCGAGCATGCACCCGCCGCGCAGTACGTCGAGCTGCTAGAACGCGCCGACGGGGCGGCGCGCGCGTACGATCCGCGCATCATCGCGGTCAATGCGAATCTCACCGACGAACTCCAAGACGTATGGATCGCGACAAGCGACGGACGTTTCGTCCACGATCATCGGCCGATGGTTACGCTGGGCGTGCAGGCAGTCGCTAGCGTGCGCGGCGAGCGTGGATCGGGTTATGTCGGCGACGGCGGACGCACGTCGATTGCGTACTTCGACGAGCATCGACCCGAAGTGCTCGCAGCTGACGCAGCGCGCATCGCGGCAACGAATCTCGATGCAGAACCGGCACCGTCAGGCGAGATGGAGATCGTCGTCGGCGCGGGCGGCGGCGGCGTGCTGTTGCACGAGGCGGTCGGCCACGGACTCGAAAGCGATTTCAATCGGCGTGGCACGTCGCTTTATAGCGGGCGCGTCGGCGAACGCGTGGCGAGCGAACTCGTGACGATCTACGACGACGGCAATCTGCCCGAAGAGCGCGGCAGCATCACCGTTGACGACGAGGGCGTTCCCGGGCAGCACAAGGTCCTCGTCGAGCGCGGCGTGCTTTGCGGGTACATGCAGGATACGCTCAACGCGCGGTTGATGGGCGTTGCATCGACCGGCAGCGGTCGCCGCCAATCGTATCGTTTCTTGCCGCAGCCGCGCATGTGCAATACTTACATGCCGGCGGGCGAATCCACGCCCGAAGAGATCATCGCATCGACCAAGCGCGGACTGTACGCAAAGGCATTCGCAGGCGGTCAGGTCGAGATCAGCAAGGGCGACTTCGTCTTCATGGTCGCCGAGGGCTATTTGATCGAAAACGGCAAGGTGACGACGCCGGTCAAGAACGCGACGATCGTCGGCAATGGACCCGATGCGATGACCAAGGTCGTCGCGGTCGGCAACGACGCGCGTTTTGCACGCCGCCACTACACCTGCGGCAAAGGCGGCCAGCACGTGCCGGTCGGCGTCGGCATGCCCACGGTCAAGATTTCCTCGATCACGGTTGGAGGTACCGCCGATGACGCAAGATGAGTCGCTTGAGGCCGTCGTGCGAGCTGTCGATCTTGCGCTCGAGCTTGGCGCGCAAGGCGCGGAGGCATCGCTGAGCAGAACCCAGCGCTTTCACGTCGAGGCGCGCGACACCACGATAAGCAAGCTCGAACAGTCGACGGGCTCGGGCGTGCACCTGCGCTTATGGAGCGACCGCCGGCGTGCAAGTGTCGTAAGCACCGATTTACATCCCGATGCGTTGCGCGCCGCGATCGCGCGCGGTCTGGACCAACTGCGCTATGTCGCGCAAGATCCATATGCGGGGTTGCCCGAAGATTGCGGTGTCTACGCCGGCGATCTCGTGCTCGTCGATGCGTCGATCGCGGCCGTGATGACGCGGCGAAGGTCGCGGATGCGCTTGCGCTCGAACGCGCAATTCGCTCAGCCGATCCACGCATCGTCAACTCGAGCGGTTCGCACTATGCGGACAGTTCGAGCACGATCGCGCTTGCAAACTCGCGGGGATTTCGCGGAACCTACGCCGCCACGAGCGCGTCGCGTTCAACTGCGCCGCTCGCGCAGGAGAACGGTGCGAAGCGCACCGGACACTACGGCACCGCCGGCCGCTTCATGCGCGATCTCGAGGAGAGTGGCGTGGTCGCAGGTATCGCTGCGCGACGAGCCGTCGAGATGTTCGGCGCGCGCAAACCACCGACAATGCGTTCCGCCGTCATCTTCGAGCGCGACGTAGCTGCTGCGGTGCTCAGTGACATCTTCGCGGCAGTTGCAGCTTCGCACGTTGCCGTCGGCAACTCGTGGCTCGCCGATCGCGTCGGCGACCATGTGGGGAGCGAGCTCGTCACGATCGTCGACGACGGTACGCTGCCCGGCCGCTTGGGCAGCGCGCCGTTCGACGGCGAGGGCGTAGCGACGCGCCGCACGCCCGTCTTTGCGGCCGGGGTCCTGCGAACGTTCCTGTACGACAGCTACTACGCGCGCAAGCTGGGAGCGCAGACGACCGGCAACTCCACGGGCGGCGGCATCGGCGCCGAACAATTTCTACTTCGAGCCGGGATCGGAAACGCTGGCCGAACTGATTGCGGCGACGCCCCGCGGCGTCTTGGTGCTCGACACGATCGGATTTGCGACCGAGCACGCGACCGGAAGCTACAGCCGGGGAGCACGCGGCTTCATGATCGAAAACGGCGAGCTAGCCTACCCTATCGACGAATTCACCGTAGCCGGGAGCTTCCCCGATATGCTCGCGGCAGTCGATGCGGTGGCGAGCGATCTGCGCTTCGACGGCTCGACGGTCTCCCCGTCGTTCCGGGTCGCGGAGATGACCATTAGTGGGAATTGAGGCAGATGCCACAGGTAGCGATTAGTTTTTCTCTGATCATGCGTATCGAGATGCCGAACGAAAACGGTGCATTCGGCGTGCTTGGCAAACGCGATCGGCGACGCCGGTGGGCAGATCGCGGCCGTCGATATGCGGTCGGTTACGCGCGCGAAAGTCATACGCGACGTCACGATTAACGTAAGTTCCGATCTGATCGGTAACGAAGTGCGTCGCTGCGGTCGAGTCGCTCGACGGCGTGCGCGTGATCTCGGTCTCGGATTCGACCTTCCTCGCCCACCTCGGCGGCAAGATTCGCATCGAGCCGAAGATTCCGGTGAAGACGCGCACCGATCTTTCGACCGTCTACACGCCGGGCGTCGCGCGCGTCTCGATGGCGATCGCCGCCGATCCGAGCAAAGCGTTTCAGCTCACGATCAAGCGCAACACCGTCGCGGTCGTTACCGACGGCACGGCGGTGCTCGGTCTCGGCGATATCGGTCCGCTCGGTGCGCTGCCGGTGATGGAGGGCAAGTGCATGCTCTTCAAACAGTTCGCCGACATCGACGCGTTTCCGATCTGTCTCGATACGAAAGACGTCGACGAGATCGTCGAGACGGTCGTGCGCATCGCGCCGGTCTTCGGCGGCATCAATCTCGAGGATATCTCCGCGCCGCGCTGCTTCGAAGTCGAACAGCGGCTGATCGAGCGCTCGACATCCCGGTCATGCACGACGATCAGCACGGCACGGCCGTCGTCATTCTCGCCGCGCTGATCAACGCCGCGACGGTCGTCGGCAAGCGATCTGCACGATCTACGATCGTCGTCACGGGCAGCGGCGCCGCCGGTACCGCGACGATCAAGATGCTGCTCGCGCGGGCGTGCGCGACGTCATCGCGGTCGATCGCGACGGCGCGATCAATCGCGACAGACCGCTACGACAACGCGCATTGGCGCTGGCTCGCCGAGAACACCAACCGCGAGAATCGCCGCGGCACGCTGCGGCGACGTCTTACGCGGCGCCGACGTCTTCATCGGCGTCTCCGCGCCGGGAATTCTGAAGCCCGAGGATATCGAAGACGATGGCGCGCGATCCGATCGTGTTCGCGATGGCCAATCCGACGCCGGAGATCATGCCCGACGTCGCGGCCCCGTACGTCGCGGTCGTGGCGACCGGGCGCTCCGATTTCCCCAACCAGGTGAACAACGTGCTGGCCTTCCCGGGCATCTTCCGCGGCGCGCTCGACGTGCGCGCGCGCCGGATCACCGACAAGATGAAGATTGCCGCGGCCTACGCGATTGCCGCGATCGTACCGACGAGGAGCGCAGCGCCGAGTACATTATTCCGAGCGTCTTCGATCCGCGCGTCGTCGATGCGGTCGCCAAGGCCGTGGCGACGGCGGCGGTCGAGGACGGCGTCGCGCGCCGCGACGCTGGTAAGTCCGACGAAGAAGAAATCGATGCTACGGTATAAGGCCTGAGAAATCGAGCTTAAGGAGGCACTGATGGCCCAAGCCAAGATGTTGATCATCGAGGACGATGCGGACGTCGCCCGGCTCGAGCGGACCGTTCTCGAACGCGCCGGTTACGACGTCAAGGTCACCGCGAGCGGCGCCGAAGGGCTCGAACTCGCCGATACGCTACAAGCCGGACGTCGTCCTGCTCGACGTCGAATTGCCCGACATCTCGGGCCTGGACGTGTGCACGTCGCTCTCGAACTCGAGCGACGCCTTCATCTTGATGGTGAGCGGCCACTCGCGCGAGCAGGACATTCTCCTGGGCCTGGGCCTCGGGCGCCGACGACTACATCACGCAAGCCGTTCTCCGGCAACGAGCTGGTCGCGCGCATCGCGTCATTCTTGCGCCGGCGCGAGACGTTCACGCAGAAGAAAGAAGGCAGCAACGTGCTGCGCTCGGCAGCGCGCAGCTCGATCGCGATTTCCACACCCTGCTGAACAACAGCACCAACGTCACGCTGACCGCGCTCGAATTTCGTCTGCTGTGGTTCTTCGGCGAGGCCGAAGGGCGGCTGCTGACGCGCGCGCAGATTCTCGAGCACGTCTGGAACGACATCTCGGGCGTTCCGACGCGCGTCGTCGACGTGCACGTCGCGGCGTTGCGCAAGAAGCTGCTCGAAGTTGACGCGCCGCTCGAGATCTCGAGCGTGCGCGGCATCGGCTATCGTCTCGACAAGCGTTGATCTAGGGAAGCTCTCAAGAAGTCGCTGTGCTGACCGCAAGCTGCATTTGTGGTGCGGATCGAGGCGCAGCCGAAGGAGCATAGTAGAGCGCTCTGTGACTGAGGATGCAACGATGAACTGCACCACGAATGCGCTTGCCCTTCGGGTTATGGCCGCGATGGCGCATCTCCGTCGTCGTCGGCTCGGTCACAGAACTGCACGGCTATGCTCCCTCGCCGACTCCTTGGATCTGCAACCATCGAGGACATAACGGTCGGTACATGGACTTCTCGAGAGCCTCCATACATCTCGATAATCGAGACGGGCGTCCACTCTACGTTCAACTAGCCGATCAGTTCGCGCAGGCGATCGAGTCGGGCGCGCTTGCGCCCGGCGCACGTTTGCCCGCAATGCGCGAGCTCGCGCGCCAACTCGGTTGCGCGCTGGTTACCGTGTCGCAGGCCTACGAGCTGCTCGCCGCGCGCGGCCGCGTGATTGCGCGTGTGGGCAAAGGCACGTTTGTCGCCCCGCCGCCCGAAGCGCAATCGCCCTTTGCGCGTCGCTGGGAGCCCGACGTCTCGCGTTTCGCGCGCGCGCAGCGATTGGATGGCGTGATGGAGCAGCTCACACGCGCGACGCACCCGGGCGCGATCTCGCTTGCCGCCGGGCATCCGGCGCCCGAGACGTTTCCGCTGCAAGATTTCGGTCGTGCCATGCATCGCACGTTGCTCGACGATCCGCCGCGAGGCGATGCAATACCGCTGCGTCGACCGGCGACACCGATCTCTGCGAGACGCTCGCCGCTCTTGCTGCGCTCGCGCGGCGTACGCGCATCCGCGAACGACGTGATCGTGTGCAGCGGCGCGCAGCAGGCCGCAGATCTCGTTGCGACCGTGCTTCTCGACGATCGCAGCGTCGTTGCGAGCGAAAGCCCGACGTACTCGGGGACGCTCGGCGTCTTCGATGCGCGTGGCGTCACCTACGTCGAGGTACGCAGCGACGACGACGGCGTGCGCGTCGATGACGTCGAGCGCGTCTTCGCCGAATATCGCCCGCGCTTGTTCTACGTCAATCCGATCGCGCAGAATCCGACCGGCGCCGTGCTTCCCGGCGCGTCGCGCAAAGCAGATCGTCGCGCTCGCACGCCGTTACGACGTGATGGTCCTCGAAGATCAGACCGGCTGGCAGTTCACCTACGACGCGCCCGCACCGCAGCCGCTGGCCGCGTTCGATACCGACGGCCGCGTCATCTTGATGGAGAGTCTTTCGAAGTCGATCTTTCCGGCGCTTACGCATCGGCTATCTCTACGCGCGCGGCGCGATCGCGGAAGCGCTCGAGGTTGCAAAAGTGCGCGCCGACGTATTTACCTCGACGCTCACGCAGCGCGCGCTCTGGCGGTTTATGAATGCGCCCGCCTATGCGCGCCACTTGCGCAATTCGCGCGCGCTCTATCGCGCGCGTCGCGACGCTTTCGTCGATGCGCTTGCGCACATACGGTGCCGTGGGCGCAGGTGCGGCCGCCGGCTGCCGGCGTCAACGTGTGGCTCGCGCTGCCGTCGCGCATCTCGACGCAAGCGGCGTTCGACGCGTGCGCGCGCGAGGGTGTGTTGGTGATGCCGGCGGAGCCGTTCTATCCGACGCGCATCGGGCCGCCGGCGTTGCGTCTGTCGTTTGGTGATAGTGACATCGAGACCGCGCGCGAAGGTGTGGGTCGTGTCGGAATCGCGCTACGCAACCCAGTGGAAGCGCGCGAATTCGACGGTATCGAACGCGAGCAGCGCGAGGGACGCAGATAGCGCCACGCCGCCCAGGAGCGGCACGCGCTGCAACGCGCGCGCAAAAGCGATAAGGATTGGTATCACCGCGAAGGCATAGCGATCGGCCGCGATCGGCTCGCCCGCGATAAAAATGAGTGCAATCGCGAGGAAACCGTAGAGCGTGAGCAACGTTCCGAGCGCTTTGCGCTGCACGATGAGCGCAATCGCGCCGAGCGGCACGAGCGCGACGAGCAGATTGCTGTTGCCACAAGCCGATGCATCGAGCTGGAAGACGCGATAGCCACGCGACGATGTCGATCCCGCCGGTCCGCCAACCCGCCTCCGCGTGCACGAATGCAAGCGGATCGCCAAAGCGCACAGCGCAGAAGATCGCAAACAAACCGATGCCGCCGAACGCGAGCGTCGCGGCAGCAATCGCGCGCGCGCCGCGACGCTGCACGACGGCATCAATCACGAGCGCCGCGGCAAGAGCGATGCCGAGCGCGCTCGTTGCGCTCGCTGCCGCACCGGCAAGGCCGCCCGCAACGCGTGCTTTGCGCAACGTCCACCACAGCGCGAGCGCACTGAAAAAGAGAAAGGTTCCTTCGTGATAGGCGACGCTCGCGAACAACGAGATCGGGCATGCACACGTGACGGCGACGGTCCAACGTGCGGTTGCAACGTTAAAGCGTTCGCGCGCGAGCGCATAGAGTATCGCAAGCGCACCCAGGAACGCGATATTGCTCACCAGGACGCCGGCGAGCGGCCAACTGATTCCAGCATGCAGCAACAGCGATGCCAGCATCGGATAGAGCGGAAAGAAGGCTATGTCCGATTTGCCGGTTTGAATTGTGAAGCCGTAGCCATGTTGCGCGATCGAGCCGTACCAGGCGCCATCCCAGTTTCCCGTGCTTGCGAGCGGGTGCGGCGTCGCGTAGCAAAGCGCCGCGACGACGATTGCGCGCGTCACCAGCCAAGCGGCCAACACAAATCGCATGCCGGGCTAAGTCTTCGCGCAGGCTGCAGGTTCCCCGCGTCGCGCGTCCGTAGCCTAGGCGGGTGAACTTCCGAGGACCCATGATGTCGGCGGCTTTGGCCGCCGTTTTGCTGGGTGCCGCCCCCCGCCCGGCGCCCCAGTATGTCTACTCCGCCCCCGCGGCCTCCCGCCCGGCCGGCGCATCCCCCGAGCGACCCACCGCTGCCGTGCTGCCCGATGGGCGCATCGCCGCCCCGCTCGGCGTCGCAACCTTCGTTGGAACCGATCCGCTCGGGGTTGCCGTCTCGCCCGATGGACGCTACGCCGTGGTGGTCAACGCGCAACAGAATTCGGCGCTTGGAACGGCACCTCCGTCAGCGCCGAACATCGTGGCGGGTTACAGCATCGCCGTTGTCGATGCGCAAACGATGCAGCGTTGTCAGCGTCTATCGCGACTCGGCGTTGACGTTGTTTACCGGTGTTGCTGTGGCGAGCGATCCCAACGATCCGTCGCAGACGATCGTCCTCGCGTCTCAGACGGTGCGCACGGGCTCGTGCGTTTCTTCAGTCTAAGCGGTGAGGGCACGCTAACGCCGCAGGGACAGGTTCCGATTGCCGGATTCCCCGACAAGATTGCACTTGGGGCGGGCGGCCGCGTCGCATACGTGACGAGTAACCTCGGCAACGGGGTCAGTGCAATCGATCTCGCGTCGCGACGTGTCGCCGGCAGTGCGAGGACCGGCTACTTTCCCGCGGGTGTCGCACCGCTGGGCGAACGGCTCTATGTCGTCAATGGCGGTGTCTCCACGTACGCTGCGCTGCCGGCACCAGTTGCACAGCCGGCATTTACCAATCCGGCGGCTGACCGGATGCAGTCGTCTTCACTCTCGGTGTTCACGCTCGATCCCGGCGGTGCCATCGACACGCAGGTCGCGCCCATTCCCAACATGCCGATGGATCCAATCCCCGATAGCATGCAGAATGTCGGCGGCGCGCGACCCGATGCCATCGTCGCGCGCCGAAGCGGCGGCTATGCCTACGTCGCAATGGCAAATGTCGATCGTGTTGCAACGGTCATGCTCGAGAATGGCGATCCGCAGGTCGTTGCTGGATTAGATCTGCGCTGGTTCGTCGGCGCTCCCTACGGGACGCAGCCGAGTGCGGAAGTGCTTTCGCGCGACGACAAGCGGCTCTATGTCGCACTCGCCGGGCTGAATGCGGTAGCGGTTGTCGATGCACGCGATCCGGCGCGCCTGCATCGCTTGGGCTTGATTCCGACGGCATGGTATCCGTCGGCACTGGCGCTTTCGCCCGACGGGCGGTACCTCTTCATCACTGCAGCAAAAGGCGTCGACGGCTGGGGCGAACTGCAGCGCGTCGATCTCAAAACGCTGTTACGCGTTGATGCGAGCACCTTGCCGCTTGTTGCGGCAACGCAGTCGGCTCTGAACTACGACCGCGTCCAAAGTACTACGGCGCGTCCCAATCCGGTTGTTCCGCCGTTACTCTCGGGCAAGCGCAGCAGTTCGATCGATCACGTCGTCTATATCGCCGTCGGCGACGAAAGCTACGATACGATCTTCGGCGACCTCGGCCGCGGTAACGGGGAGGCGTCCTTCGTCGTCGATGGTGCAAGCCAAACGCCGAACCTGCACGCGCTTGCGAATGCCTATGGTATCGCCGACAACTTTTACGTCGCCGATGCAAATCTCGATGCAAACGCGCAAGCTGCACTTGGTGGCGCGGCATCGTTTTACGCGCAACGTGTGCTTCCCGTGAATGCGTCGCGGCTGCCGCTCGACGATCGCGGGAACGATCCGGAAGATTACCCCCGTGCCGGCTATCTGTTCAACGCGCTCGCGCGCGCCGGGCTGTCCTATCGCGACTACGGCGGATTGCTCGTGCTCTCGGGATACCGCGCGCAAGCGCCGGCAAGAAACGGCGCGCGTGCGCGTGCTCTCTATTCGCTCAACGTGCCGGCATTGGCCGCGCTCGAAGGGCACGTCGACCTCGCCTATCCCGGCCCGAATCCGGCAATCGGCGACGATTCGCGGGTCAGCGAGTTCGTGACCGATATGGGACGTCTGGTGCAGGACGATCAAGAGCCGGCGTTCACCTATCTCTGGCTTCCGGCGGCGGCCCCCGGCGGGATGGCTGCGGCGGACCGCGCACTCGGGGCGGCGATCGCATTTCTGAGCCGGACGCCGCACTGGTCCTCGACGGCAGTGTTTGTCGTTGGTGAAGGCGTCGCGGGCCCACGCGATCACGTCAACGTTGCGCGCAGCTATGCGCTGGTGGTCTCGCCGCTCGCGAAACCCGGCCATGTTGGCCATGCGCATCTTTCTGTAGCGAGCGTCGTCAAGACCGAGGAAGAGCTGCTGGGACTGCCTTCCCTCTCAGTCGCCGACCTCTGGTCGACCGATATGGCGGATTTCTTCGGGCAAGTCCCGTATCCGTCGACGTACCAGGCTCTTCCCTGACGTAAGGAGCGGATGACGACCATCGATTTCGGCCCGCGCCTGGTGGGAACGCCCACCGGTAAACTGCGCGCTGCCGTCCTCTTGAAGCCAAACGCGACGCTCGAGCGGGCGACCGCCCTTCCCGGTGAGCCGGGCGCGGTCTATTCGCGCGCACTCGAGCAGCACGAGATCCTGCGCAAGACACTCACATATTTTGGCGTCGAGACGATCGTGCTCGACGCACGTGGCGAGGATGCGTACGAGACGGCAATCGGCGATGCAGCCGTAGTCTTTGAAGATGGCGTGATGATCATGCGGCCGAGTGCGATGTCGCGTCGTGCCGAAGCGGATCGCTTTGAAAGTGAGTGCGCGCGCCTCGACATTCCGATCGCCGGCACCGTCGCTGCGCCCGGTCTGCTCGACGGTGGCGACATCTTATTGCTCGCGCGCACCGCGTTCGTGGGTGTGGGCCCACGGGGCAATGAGATCGGCCGCGCCGGCTTCACGGCGGTCGCTCGCGCGCACGGCTTTGATGTGGTGAACGTTGCACTTGCACCCGGTGCGTGTCTTGCGATCGGTCGCAGCGGCCGTGGCGCGCGATACGGTTGTGATTGCGCCCGATAAGGTCGACGCTGCTGCGTTCAAGGGTTTCCGAACGATCGAGCTCGAGCGCGGTGAAGATCGTGCGGCCGGTGTGGTCTGCTTGGGCGAGCATCACGTGATCGCGGATGTGCGCTATCGCACCTCGCTCGCGCGCATGCGCAAAGCCGGCATTGTGGTCGAGGGCATCGATGTCTACGATTTCGAAAAGGTGGGCATTACGCCGTCGCTGTTGGCTCTTGCCCTGAAACGCGACTAACCGCCGCATGCGCGTAGCGGTTGTTTCCGACATTCACGGAAATCTTGTCGGACTCGATGCCTGTTTGGCGGACCTGCATAGTCAAGGCGGTGCGGATGCGATCATCGCGGCAGGCGATCTTTGTATCGACGGTCCCAAGCCTAAGAAGGTGCTCCAACGTCTAGAAGAGGTCGGTGCGCAGTCGATTCGCGGCAATACCGATCGTTATCTCTCCGCGCCGGGCGACGAGCGCTTTGAGACGCCCGAGCATGCGCAGCTCGAATGGACGCGACGCGATCTCGGCGAGAAATGGCTCGGGTGGCTGAACGATTTGCCGTTCGCGATTCGCATCGGTGACGACGACAATCAACTGCTTGTCGTGCACGCAAACCCCGCCAACGACGACGAGCACCTGTGGCCCGATGCCGATGATGCCACGCTCGAACGGCTGATTGGCGACGAGCAGGCGAAGGCGATCGCTTTCGGACACCTGCACCTTGCCGTACGTGCGCGTGTGGCGCGGTAAGATGTTGGTCAACGTTGCGTCGGCGGGATTGCCAAAAGACGGCGATGCTCGTGCTTGTTATGCGATTTTCACCGAACGCGGTGACGGCTGGGAGGTCAAGCACCGTCGCGTTGACTTCGATGTGAAGAAAGTTGCAACCCAACTTGCCGACTGCGGGATTCCGGGGAGTGTGGAACTGATCGCCACGCTGCGTCGCCACCGCTACCGTCGTCTCAAAGGATTTGTGCCGTAACACCTGCGATCCAGATCGACCATCTCGTCAAACGTTATGGAGACTTTACCGCCGTCAACGATGTCTCGCTGCGCGTTGAGGCCGGCGAGTTCTTCGGCTTTCTGGGGCCGAACGGCGCGGGCAAGACCACGACGATCAATGCGATCGTCGGCCTTGCCAAGCCCGATGCTGGATCGATTAGCGTCTTCGGCCGCGACAATCGCACGCAATGGCGCGATGCGCGCGCGGCGATCGGTCTCGCACCGCAAGAGTACAACTTCGATCGTTATCTCTCGATTCGTGACGTCTTGATCTTTCAGGCGGGCTATTTCGGACTGCGCGGTCCGGCGGTGCGTGAGCGCGCCGACATGTTGCTCGAGCGTTTTGGTTTGACGAGCAAGGCGAACCTTGAGTATACAAAGCTCTCGGGTGGCATGAAGCGGCGGCTCACGCTCGCCCGTGCCCTGATACACGAACCGAAGCTGGTGATTCTCGACGAGCCGACCGCGGGCGTCGATGTCGAATTGCGCTTGGAGTTATGGGATTTGCTGCGCGAGCTCAACGGCGACGGCCTAACGATATTTCTCACGACGCATTATCTCGAAGAGGCTGAAGAGCTTTGCAAGAACATCGCGATCATTCGTGACGGCCGGATCATCACGCAGAAGCCGACGCAAGAGCTGATCGCTGACGGCGCGAGCCTTCAGGAAGTCTTTTTGGAGCTGACCCGCGCATGATCGCGATCGAGCGCTTTAATCGCGTCGCGCTATGGACGTTGATCAAGCGCGAGATGATTCGCAGCCTCAAGATCATCAACCAGGTGATCTGGCCGCCGATCATTTCCACGCTGCTGTACGTCTTCGTCTTCGGTCTTGCGATCGGCAGCAGCATCAAGAGCGTGCAGGGTGTGAGCTACGCCCAATTCCTGATCCCTGGATTGATCATGCTGCAGACCATCGACTCGTCGTACGGCGAGTCGTCGAGCTCGATTTTCCAGGCGCGCTTTATGAACTCGATTCAAGAGATGCTTATCGCGCCGATGTCGGCGCTCGAGATGGTGCTCGGCTACGTGCTCGGCTCGCTCGTGCGCGCCTGGCTTATCGCGGCGCTGATCACGATGCTTGGCGGTGTGCTCGTGCATAGCTGGCCGCGGGATTGGGTGCTCTACTTCCTCGTGCTGACAATTGTCTCTGTTCTGTTCTCATCGCTCGGACTGATCTTCGGGTTGATGGCCGAGAAATTCGATCATCTGGCCGTGCTCAATACCTTCGTAATCACGCCACTCACCTTTGTCGGTGGTGTCTTCACTTCGGCACAAATGCTGCCGCCGGTGCTACAGCGGCTCGAGCTTTTTAATCCGATTTTCTATACGATCGATGCGTTTCGTTATAGTTATACGGGAGAGAGCTATTTGAAGCTCCCGCTCGCGCTCGGCATGATCGCGCTGCTTGCAGTCGCTGCGTTCGCGATTGCGTTACGATTGATGTCGATCGGGTACAAGCTGCGCACATAAGGGGCGCTACCAAGAAAGGATTGCATGCTCGCACTGTTACTTGCCACGATGGGGCTGTTGCCTTGGACGGGAACCGATTTGCCGACTGCTACGCAGGCCGCCGCGAAGTACCGTCTGACGATTTCGGGCAAACCGGGAGCGACCGTGCACCTGAACACGAGCGGGGTCGCGAACGGCTGGATCGCAGCATTTTGCGATACGCGGGTGTGCTCGCCGACGCAACTCACCGAGATCATTCCGAAATCCGGGAGCGTCGTCGTGCAGTTCGAGTTGATCCGCGAAACAGACGACGCGCCGCATAGAAGCGGCGCGATCATCTCGAGCAGCGACGGCTCGCGGTTGGTGGTACCACAAGCCTCAAGGTAGACTTTAGGTGCGCTCGCGCACCTCGCGTTTCGCTTTGTCGATTTCGGCCTGGGTGCGGTGCTTTGCTTCGTTGGCCAGCGACGTCAGCTTTTCTTCGGTCGTCATGTTGTCACCGTCGACGTCGCGGCGCATGTGTTCCGCCTCTGCGGTGGATCGGTGCATCGCCTCGTCAACCGAGTCTTTGGCGTTGCGAATGGTGTCTTTGATCTTGTCAGGTGTTCCCATGTGCTCTTTCTACCCAAGCGACGGCTGATTCGCAAACGGCAAGCATGGGAATCCACTATCCAAGAAATCGGAGGATAGGCAACGTGGGCATTCTTGCTTGGATCGTGTTGGGACTGATTGCCGGGATGATTGCGAAAGCAATCGTGCCAAGTGGGCCGGGTGGCTTGCTTGGCGACATCATCGTCGGTATCGTCGGTGCGTTTATCGGCGGTTACGTGTACTCGCTCTTCGGGCACTCCGGCATCACTGGATTCAACCTATGGAGCATCGTGTGTGCGATCGTCGGATCGGTGATCTTACTCGCGATCATCAGGCTGCTGACCCCGGCCCGTTATGATGTATCCTAGCGGCTCGCCCTAGAAAAACGGATCGTGCTTGCGTTCTACTTCGATCGTTGAGGGTGGACCATGTCCGGGCATGATCGCGGTGTCCCCGGGCAACGTGAATAATTTGGCGCGGACGCCATCCAGGATATCCGCATAGGTGCTCTTATCTCCGAAAGCGCCACCAACACTCCCGGAAAAGAGGATGTCGCCGGTAAACACAACGGAATCGACAAGATAGCAAACCGAGCCGTCGGTATGTCCGGGCGTGTGGAGCACACGTATCTGCGCGCCTTCACCGAAGGGAAAAGTTGTACCGTCGTTCGCGGCAAGCGCCGTCGCGCCGAGCGCGCCGATCGCGGGGACATCGAGCGGATGCATCACGATTTGTGCCTGCGGAAATGCCTTGCGACATCGGCAGTCGCATCGCAATGATCCGTGTGTTTGTGCGTGATCAGAATATACTGCGAGATGATAGCCGCCTTCGCGCACGACGTGCAGTAGGTCGCCGGCGAGCCGGCCGGATCGACCAGCGCCGCGCGCTTGCCGCCGTCGCGGAAGAAGATGTAGCCGTTGCTTTGGGTGGGATCTTGCGGATGCTGGCGCACGTCGGGCATCGATCGTCTGGCGGATACCACGCGTCGGCGGCGCGGCCGCAAGACGCTCCGGATTCAGTCGCAGGATGGGGCGATCGCGCGCGCTTGCGCTTCCGTCGCCGTGCCGTCGATCGTTGGCCAGCTCGCGATCTCATCGGCGTCGATGCCGGTGCGTAGCGCGAGCGCGCGCGCATCGAGCTGGTTGCCGCGCATCGCCTTGCGCAACACATCGCCGAACGTGTCCTCGAGCGGTATCCTCGGCCAGCCGTCCATGGCGGACTCTTCTCCGCGCAACCGGGACCGCCCGCCGGCGGGTCGAAGGCCACGCAACCATGGAACGAGTGATCATCATCGGGTCCGGCCCCGCCGGCCTGACCGCCGCGATCTACGCGGCGCGCGCGAACCTTGCACCGCTTGTCCTCGCGGGCGGTCTCTACGGCGGGCAGCTGATGCTTACCACCGAGGTCGAGAACTACCCGGGCTTTCCCGAGGGCATCATGGGGCCCGACTTGATGATCAAGTTCCGCGAACAGGCCGAGCGCTTCGGTGCGCGCATCGAGAACGTCGACGCGACCGCGGTCGATTTCTCGAAGCGCCCGTTCGTCGTGCGCACCGCCGACGAAGAATTTCACGCCAAGACCGTGATCGTCGCGACCGGCGCGAGTGCGCGCTGGCTCGAGATTCCGGGCGAGGAGAAACTGCGCGGGCGCGGCGTCTCGACGTGCGCGACCTGCGACGGTGCGTTCTTCCGCGAAAAGCACATCGTGGTCGTCGGCGGCGGCGATTCGGCGATGGAAGAAGCGCTGTTTCTCACGCGCTTCGGCCGACGTGTCACCGTCATCCATCGTCGCGAGGGCTTGCGCGCGAGCAAGATCATGGGCGAGCGCGCGCGTTCGCACGCCAAGATCGATTTCATCTGGAACACCGTCGTCGACGAAGTACTCGGCGATACGCACATGACCGGCCTCAAATTGCGCAACGTCCACGACAACAGCGTGATGGAGTATGAAGCCGACGCGCTGTTCATCGCGATCGGGCACACGCCGAATACCGCGCATCTTCGCGGGCCAGCTCGATCTCGATGAGATGGGCTACATCGACTCGCCCGACGGGAGCTCGACCAACATCGACGGTGTCTTCGTCGCGGGCGACGTCAACGATATCCGCTACAAACAAGCGATCACCGCCGCCGGCTCGGGCTGTAAAGCGGCGATGGATGCCGAGCGCTATCTCGAGGCGATGGAGTTCGAGATCAAAGAAAGCGTCGCGAGCTGAGGCTCCCCCTAATACAGCCGCGTGCCGTTGGGCACAGGATACTGCGGCCGTACGAGCACGACGTTGCCGTCGAGATCGTTCATGCCGAGCACCAGCACTTCGCTCACGAAGCCGGCAATGCGTTTGGGCGCGAAGTTGACGACCGCGCAGACTTGCGTGCCGATCAGTTCCTCGCGCACGGTACACTACGGTGATTTGTACCGACGAGTTGCGCTCGCCGATCTCGGGGCCGAAGTCGACCCGCAGCTTGTAGGCGGGCTTGCGAGCGCCTTCGAGCGGCTCGGCACTGAGAATCGGTTCCCGCGCGAATGTCGACGCGTTCGAAATCGTCGTAGGCGATCGTCATGCGGGAATCAGCAAATCGCGCAGCGCGTCATCGAGTGTGGTGAAGCGAAACATATAGCCCGGCTTCGAGCGTTCGCTGTGGAAGCACGCGTGCGCCGGTCAGGAGTATGTCGGCGCCCTCGCCGAACATCACTCGCAGCGCAAGGCTCGGAACTTTCGCGAATGCCGGACGGTGGAGTACGTCGCGAGCGTGTTGGTGAACTCGGGTTGGTCACCGGGATGCGGCGCGGTTGCGTTGAAGATGCCGCTCGCGCCGTCGAGCGCCATGCAATAGATGCCGGTGACGTCGTCGATGTGCACCCACGAGAGCCACTGCTTGCCGCTCCCGAGCACGCCGGCAAAGCCCAGCTGGAACGACGGCAACATCTTTAAGAGCGCGCCGCCGTCGCGGCCCGAGCGCGACGCCTGTCCGCACGATCGCGACGCGCATGTCGAGCGTTGCGGCGCGTTCGGCTTCACGTTCCCACGCGGCACAGACCTCTCCGAGGAAATCGTCACCGTGGCCGCTCGCTTCGGTATAGGTCGCGGTCTCGCTCGGCGGATAGTAGCCGACCGCCGATGCCGAGATGTACGCGGCGGGGCGCGAGCCTCCGCGCGCAAGCGCATCGAGCAGTGCTCGCGTGCCCTCGACGCGGCTGGTGCGAATCCGTTCCTTTGCCGCGCCGCGTCCAGCGCTGCGCGACCGGTTCGCCGGCGACGTTGACGACGGCATCGCACGAGCGCACCGCTTCGGCCGCCGCGCGTGGGTCGCGCAGCGATGCCGATACGACCTCGTCGCCGCGTCCGGTCAGCACGGCACGCAGATGCTTGCCGATGAAACCCGAAGCGCCGACGAGTCCGACGCGCATCGCTCTTACCGCATCGTCGCCGCAGCGATGGTGCTGGTGATGTTGTCGAGCTCGTTCACCGCGCGTCCGACCGCTGCCGAGATCGCGGCCTCGTTGCCGCTATTGATCGCCTCGCTGATTGCGGGCAGTGGAACGGCAGCGTAGCCGCTGCGCCCGTAGGCGAGCTTGTCGAGCCTGTGCACGACGTCGATCTCAACGTTGCCGTTCATCCCGCGGTGATCGGTGATCGCCGCCTGTTTCCCAAAGCGATTGATTGCGGCAAAGAGCGGCACTGAAGATCGTTCATTCGCGTTCCCGCGATCGCTTGCGCGCCGTTAGCCAGGGTCACCGCGTAAGGTGCGAGGTGATAGGGCACGATGCCGCTTGCTAGGCGCATCGTGAGCAGCGCGACGAGCTGCGAGATCGCTCGGTGATTGACGAAACCCGGATCAGCTTGCGTCTGACGCTAGTTCATGTCGTCGAAGCCCGAATGATAGACGCCGAATACGCCGTGGAAGCCAACCTGCATGATTGGAATCCCAAGCTCGTAGAGGAACGGCTCGAAATCCGAGCCGCCGCCCGGGACCGCGCACTTGCGATGACGTGCGCCTGCTTCGTGCCAGCGATTGTAGAGCGTTTGCGCGGGCAGCGCGGGATCGGCGATCTCTTCGGTTGCCGGAAGAATCGCATCGCGGCAATGCGTCGGCAGCGCTAGCACCAAAGAGTTTGACCGGTCGTGATCTCGTCTTCATTGATGTAGGCGATGCAGCCACTCGAGAGTTCGCCCGCGTGCGTGCGCACGAACGACGTGGAGCCGACTTCGCCGATCTCTTCGCCGTCGAATCCGACGACGACGATCGAGTAGCGCGGGCGCCAGCCGCCGCGGTAGAGCGCGCCGAGCGCGCGCGCCGCCTGCAGTACGACCGACGTGCCCGAACCGTTGTCGGTAACGCCGTACACCCACGCATCGCGATGTGCACCGATTACCACGCTGTGCGTGGGATCGATCGCCCGGCAGCACACCGACGGTGTTCCAGAGCTTTACGCTGTGCTTGACGTCCATGTGCACGGTGAGGCGGAAGGGCACGCGGCTGATGCCGTTCGAGATCGTTGCCGAGCACGCGCCGCGCGACCAGCGCGTTCACCGGAAGCGTCGGAATCGTGATCACGCCCTCAATCAATGCGCCGCGCTGCACCGAGCCGAGCGGCCGATACGGGCCGTCGGGATAGGCGGGACCACTTAGCGAGCCGGTCGGTGATGCCGGATCGTCGAAGAAGATGACGCCGCTTGCGCCGTGATCTTGCGCGCGCTTGGCGAGGTCGCCTCGAAATTGCGCACCGTAGCGAATGAGCGCGATGCGCGTGCGTACGTCGACGCCTTTTGCCGCGAGCGCTTTGTAGTCGGCTGCCAGCCCGCTTCCGGCGTCCACGACGTTGGCGATCGCAACGCCCTCGCCGCTCCATGCGTTGAACGGCGGCCCGGCATCGTGTCGCGTGCCGTCGGGATCCTGCGGAATCGGCACTTCACCGAGCTTGTACTTGATCCAATGCGGGCTACTCAAATTCTTCGAGTCGCGGTTTGACGGTGAAACGGCACGTCGTGCGTGAAGGTTTCAAGCGTGGCGTTGAAACCCGCAGCGGCGAGCTCGTCGCGCATCCATTGCGCGATATGATAGTCACCGGGCGTCGAGGCGTAGTGCGATTCGTGGTTGATCCGCACCGCGTCGGCTTCCGCGGCCGCTGCGGTAATCACGTCGAGCAGGCGTTGCTCGTCGGCGCGCTGGTCGGCGCGCGCGGGTCCGGCCAGCGTGCAAAGAAAGCTGGCGCACAGGAACACAGCAATCAAACGGTTCAGGGGAAGGGCCCTCCATGGTACTCCACTCAAGCGTTCGTGCGCAGGAGGGCTCGAGCCTCGCGCTCGAGGCCTTGCGCGGCCACCTTGGGGTGGCTCAGATAGAAGAGCGTCATCACGTCGAGGACGAAGCGATGGGCCCGGTCGCCGGGCAATACGCGCAGGCGCGCCTTGGCCGCTGGCAAAGAGGCTCCGGACGCGCGAGCGTAGCGCCGCCGGCGCCGCCGTACACGTGGCTGAAGTTGCAGCTCGCCGTGTTCGCGGTCTTCGGCTTGATCGATGAACGCGTCAAGGAGCACGTGCAATGCACTGACATACGGGAAGTACGCGTCGTAGGTCCCCGAGATGGCGTCACGTCGATCGCGGAACGCCTCGAACAGCGGACCGTAGACATGAAACTGCGATCCGGCTGCACGACGCAAACTCGTGCCAATCGATGTCGGCGTAGCGGTCGCGGTGCCGCTCGTACCACGCGACGCAGCGTCGCTCGCGTTCGCCCGCCGGGTAATGCTTGTGCGTCTGCATCTCGCCGTAGAGCGTGGCCGCGTGCGCGAAGTGCGGCGTCGAGCAGATCGAGATGCGGCGCAACGGCGAGTGCGCGCTGCGTGCGCGCGACGAGATCGCGCAAGTAGCCGCCATCGTCACCGGACGGTCCGCGCGCGTAGTAATCGCGTAATGGTGCCCCGGGATTGAGTGCATCTGCTATCGCGAGGTGCAGCACCGGATAGGCTTCGACGCCGACGTCGGGGTGACGGTCGCACAGGTTGTCGAGATAGTCGTAGATCGTTTCGAGCGGCGCCACGATTGCGACGTAGTTACGCGCGGCGTCCGGCGGAAGAAAGGTCGCAAGAATGCAAGCCCCGGCAACATGATAGGCTTTGCGATCGACGCTCGAGAGTGCCTCGGCGCGCAATTGTTCATCGGGAATCATCTGCGCGCGTTCGCGAATCGCTTCGAGGGACGCAGCCGAGAGCGGAACGATGCGGGTCATAAAGCGCACCAGCTCGAGCGCGGTGCTCGGACCGCCGGCAAAGAGCGCGCGCAGTCGTTCGGGACTCCCGAGCACGGTACGCAGCGCGAAGACAATATCTCCTAACATTAAATCACTCACAACCCCGCCACGAAACGGCCGGGATTGAGAATGTTCGCCGGGTCGAAGCGCGCCTTCAGTTCGCGCATGCGTTCGAGCCCATCGGGCGGCTCGCCCCACACGTTGAGCGACGCGCGGTGCGGATGGTTCCCGGCAATGACGATCGCGCGCGGCTCCGCAGTCGTGGAGCGCGTCGTCGAACAGCTCGATCTTCGCACCGAACGCGCGCGCATCGAGATCGCTAACGCGAAAGAGCAGATCGCCGTTCATTGCGTCGACGATCGTATCGGTGCGGAGTTCGAGCCGCTCGGCGAGCGCCTTGCAGGCGTCAACGCGCGGCAGCACATCGTCGGGAAAAGCGGCGATACGATAGGTGATCGAGCGTTCGCCGAGCGCGGCAATATATGCATCGACAATGCGTTCGAAGGACTCGCGCGCGCCGGCATCCACGATGCGTGTATCGGGCACACCAGCACGGCCCATCGCAGAACGCACATCGCGCGTTGCGCGTGCTACGACGCTCTGCGATCCCTCGAGCAGCACGCAAAGGCGACCCTCATCGCCGTCCTCGCCGTCGACGGTGCCGTGATGACCTTCGATCCAGAATGCCGCCGAAGGCGCAATCGGAAGACGTTCGAATTGGGCGAGCGCGCGCTCGCGTGTACCTTCGGGCAAGCGCAAGTGAAACATGCGCGCAACCGGCTGCACGGCGATCGTCTTGAGATTGATCTGCACGAGCACTGCGAGCGTGCCGAACGAGCCGACGTAAAGGCGGCTCATATCGTAGCCCGACACGTTTTTTACCACCATCCCGCCGGCGTGTGCAATCGAACCATCGGGCAGCACGGCAATCGAACCGATCACGAAGTCCCGCGGACGCCCGTAGAGATGGCGTCGCGGCCCGAGCCATCCAGCGCTGAGTGTTCCTCCTACCGTTGCATCTGCTGCGCGAGGTGCATCGAACGGTATGTGGGTGCCGTGTTTTGCTAGACACGTTGCGAGCGTGCGTAGCGTGACGCCGCTCTGCACCGCGATCGTCAGGTCTTCGGGCGCGTCCTCGACGATCGCGTTGAGTTCGACGGTCGAGAGCGTAACGTCGGCGCGCAACGGTGTATGCCCCATACCGCGCAGCGTATTGCCCCCGCGTACAACTACCGCGCGTCGCTCGCGCGTGCACGTGGCAAGGAGTTCGGCGATTGTCTCTATCGTCACGCGACCGGTACAACCTCGGCGCAGCGCACGCCGGCTGGAAAGATCTTTTCAGGATTGAACGCCTGGTGCGGGTCGAATACATCGCGCACGCGCGCCATCGCGGCAAGGTCCTCGGTCGTGTAGATCGCCGTCATCGCTTCGCGCTTTTCAAACCCGATGCCATGCTCGCCCGAGACGGTGCCCCCGAGATCGACGGCCATTTGCAGGATCTCATTGCCGGACTCGATCACCGCGGCGACCTGCTTTTTGTCGCGTTTGTCGTAGCAGATCATCGGGTGCAGATTGCCGTCGCCCGCGTGAAAGACATTGGCCATCGTTAAGTGGTAGTCGCGCGCAATTCGCTCGATCGCGTGAAGCGCTTGGGGTAGCACGCTGCGGCGCACGCAGACATCTTGAAGATAGTAGTTCGGCGCAAGCCGGCCCATCGCGCCGGCTGCACCTTTGCGCCCGGCCCAGAGCGCATCGCGCTCGGCCTGCGAGCGCGCCGTTCGCCACGAGTTTGCGCCATGTTCGCGCACGATATGGGCGATCGCGCTCTCGTATGCATTCATGTCGTCTTCGAGACCGGCGTGCTCGATCAAGAGCACGGCGCCCGCGTCGGTCGGATAGCCTGCTGCAAACGCCGCCTCAACCGCGCGCGTCGCGACCGCATCCATCATCTCGAGTGCCGTCGGTACGATACCGGCTGCGATGATTGCCGAGACCGCATCCGATGCAGAGTCCACATCGGCGAACGTAGCAAGCCACACGCGCACCGCTTCGGGCAGGCGCATGAGGCGCACCCACGCGGCAGTTACCAACCCGAGGGTTCCTTCGCTGCCGACAAATGCCGCGGTGAGATCGTAACCCGGGCGATCGATGTCGGTCGTAAAGACCTCGCCGCGGTCGTCGACGATCTCGAGCGCGAGCACATGGTTGATCGTCGTTCCGTAGGAGAGGCAGTGCGGACCGCCCGCGTTTGTCGCGACGTTTCCGCCGATCGTCGAAATGCGCTGCGACGATGGATCGGGCGCGTAAAAGAGTCCGTCGCGTTCCGTTGCGCGCGATAGATCGAGATTGATGAGTCCGGGTTGCACGCGTGCACGACGGCGCGCGGGCTCGTAGGCGAGCACGCGATTCATACGCGTAAACGACACGACGATGCCGCCGGCGATCGGCACGGAGCCGCCGCAAAGACCGGTGCCTGCGCCGCGCGCTACGATCGGTTCGCCGCAGTCGCGCGCAATCTTAACAACCGCACTGACCTCGCGCGTGCTCGCCGGCAGCACGACCGCCGTCGGAAGTTGTCCCTCGGTGTAGGCGTCAAACGCGTAGGCGCGCAGGTCTTCGGGCGCAGTCTTAACCGCGTCCGCGCCCAGCGCGTCGACCAATCGTTCCCGGAGCATCCTAGACAGCTTTTGGGTGAGCAGGAAGCGAGGCCTGCCCGCGACAACGCCTCATCACGCGTGTTCTTTTTCTAAGAAGAAAAAAGGTGATGCGCCTAAGGGTGACGCTGCGGCGAAATCAAAGACGCCGCAAAAGCGGACGTCATTTCGCATGCCCGTCGAGTTCGACGTGATGTACACGTTGCGCGGCCGTCAGGGGCGCCGCCATGGGCGTGCAAACGACCTCTCGGCTGGTGGCTTGCGGCTCTCGACCGATGAGGATTTTCTGAAGAACTCGATCCTCGATGTCGATTTTCAACTGCCCGACGAGTTCATCGGTGACCTCACGATCGAAAAGGAAGTCTTCAAACAGACGCCGTTCGGACTCCGCCCCGAAACCGTGAAGACTACTCCGGCGCCATTCTCCGCGATGCGAATGAGCGCGACCGTGCTTTCGACATTCTACGTCCCGGCGACCAAAGCGCTCGCGCACGGTACGAAATTTATCGACGTTCCCGAAGACGAGCATGAAGAATTACAGCGCTTCATCCATCTCTGGCAGCTGCACCAAATTCGCCTCCGCGCCGAATCCCTGAAGTAGGTGTAATCTTAGCGCGGTCGCACAGCTAGCATGCGCTGAGGCCGTTTCGTCCCAATCGTCGAGTAGCTTTCGCGATCTCGGGCTGCGCGTCGCATTGACATGCGCGGCGAGCAGCTCGCGCACCGTTTGGGCGTCGGAAGGATCGAGTGGCGAGCACATGACCGACTCCGCATTATAGCGCTGCTCGCGCATAAACGATCCGTCAGGATCGTACACATACGCGACGCCTCCGGTCATGCCGGCGCCGAAGTTGCGACCAGCAGTTCCGAGCAGGAGCACTGTGCCTCCGGTCATGTACTCACAGCCATGCTGTCCGACGCCTTCGACGACGGCAGTTGCGCCCGAATTTCGTACGGCAAAGCGTTCGCCCGCGCTTCCTGCCGCAAAGAGCGCGCCGCTGGTGGCGCCGTAAAGTGCAACGTTGCCGAGAATGACCTGCGGCTGCATAGACCGGCCGACCGCACCGCTCGCGCGTAGCACGATCGATCCGCCGCTCAAGCCTTTGCCAACGTAGTCATTGGCCGAGCCGTCGAGTTCTAGGGTCATGCCCTCGGTCGCAAATGCGCCGAACGACTGCCCAGCCGTTCCGTGAAGTTCGAAATGGAGGTCGGGCGTCGCCGGCAAGTCGGCCAGTGCGAGATGCCCCGCGAGACGCGCGCCGAGCGTTCGGTCGGCATTACTTACTCGCTCGCGCAGACGATACGGTGCGCCTTGCTCCACAGCGTGCATCGCAGGTTCGATCCAGGCAAGATCCAGCGGCACGCGATCGACCGGTCGATCGTTGCGGTCACCTTGGTGCGATATCGGCCCGTCTTCACCACGTGCGAGCATTGCACGAAGATCGAGCCCGCCGTCGTCGCGTACTTGATCGAGCAGGTCGACGCGGCCGATTGCTTCTGCGATGCTGCGCAAGCCGAGCGACGCCAAGAGCGCTCGCACGTCCTGCGCGAGGTTGGTAAAGAAGCGCACGACGTGTTCGATCTTGCCACGGAACTTGGCGCGCAGCTCCGGGTTCTGCGTTGCGATGCCGGCCGGGCACGTGTTGAGATGGCATTGCCGCGCCATGTCGCAGCCGAGCGCGACGAGCACGGCGGTCCCGAACGCAAATTCGTCCGCACCAAGCAACGCGGCGATAACCACGTCGCGCGCGTTCGCGATGCCGCCGTCGGTGCGCAAGCGCACGCGCCCGCGCAGGCCGTGAAGCATCAGCACTTGCTGCGCTTCGGCCAGGCCGAGCTCCCAGGGGTTGCCCGCATATTTGATCGACGACAGCGGCGAAGCGCCGGTTCCGCCGGCATAGCCGGCGATCGTAATGAAATCGGCGTAGGCTTTGGTCACGCCCGCCGCAACCGTCCCGACGCCGAGTTCCGAAACGAGCTTCACGCCGACAGCGGCGCGCGGATTGACGCACTTGAGATCAAAGATCAACTGCGCGAGGTCTTCGATCGAATAGATGTCGTGATGCGGCGGGGGGCTGATCAGCGTGACGCCGGGTTGCGCATGCCGTAATCGCGCGATCAAATCTGTGACCTTTGCGCCAGGAATTTGACCGCCCTCGCCCGGCTTCGCGCCTTGCGCAACTTTGATTTCGATCTCTTGCGCGCGGGCGAGATACGCGGCCGTTACGCCGAAGCGCGCGGAGGCAACCTGTTTGATCTTATTCTCGTACGGCGCGTCCTCGCCGCCTTCACCCGTGTTCGAGCGCGCGCCGAGTTCGTTCATCGCCTGCGCGATCGTCCGGTGCGCTTCTGGACTTAAGCTGCCAAGCGACATCGCGCTCGCGACAAAGCGACGCACGATCTGATCCGACGCTTTCGACTTCGCGCACGTCGAGCGGCGGAGCAGCGGGCCGCAGCGTAACCAGGTCGCGCAGCTCGTGCACGCCACGATCTGCAACGGCATGTGTGTAGCTCGTCCAAGCGGCGGGAAAGTCTTCGACCGCTGCACCCCGCACCACACCGGTTGCGCTCTGTAGCGCGCGAATCGTATTTGGTTGCCAGCTATGAATCTCCGCGAGCTCGCCCCGCCGGAACCGAATCCAGCCGTAGTCGGGTAACTCGCCGTCGCCATGACTCCAGGTCTCGCGCACTTGCTGCTCGATCTGCGCGAAGGTCCGCCCCGAGAGTGGCGACGGTGCGCCGAAGCATCGCTCGGCAATCGTTTCGTGCAAGCCGATGATGTCGAAGAGCTGCGTTCCTCGATAACTGTCGAGCACCGAAATTCCGCATTTCGACATGATCTTCGCAATGCCCAGATCGAGCGCGCGAATCGCGCGCGCCTCTCCCTCCTCGCCGGCAACTGCGCGAATCGTTTCGAATGCAAGCCACGGGCACACCGCGCCCGCACCATAGCCAATGAGGACCGCGACGTGGTGCACGTCGCGGGCATCGCCCGCTTCGACGGCGAGGCCGGTGCGCGTACGTATGCCCCATTCGACGAGCGCGCGATGCACCGCGCCCAGCGCGAGCGCCATAGGAATCGCCGGCTTCCCGGGCGTCGCCATGCGGTCGGAGAGCAGCAGCAATTTCGCATCGGAGCGGCGCACGAGTTCTACCGCTTCTTCGCAAACGCGTTCGATTGCAGTCTCGAGTGTTTCGTTGTCTTCGAGGACGCAGGCGATGCGGTCGAGTCCGCGCAGTGCCGCAATCTGCCCGAGCGAGAGCACCGGCGAATCGAGCACGAGGCCCGGCAGGGGTGCGTGTTTATCGAGCAGATGCGGCCACGGCCCGAGCCGTGTGCGTAGCGAGAAGACGTTAGCTTCGCGCAGTGCATCGATCGGCGGATTCGTGACCTGCGAGAAGCGTTGCCGGAAGTAGTTGTAAATCGGACGCGGCGCACGACCGAGCGGCGCGAGCGGCGTGTCGTCGCCCATCGACCAGAGCGGTTCCTTCGCGTCGGCAGCCATCGGTTCGAGGATCATCTTGACGTCCTCGCGCGAGTAGTTGAAGCGGTGCTGCAGTTCCACCAGTGTTTCCGGCGAGAGCGTCTTCGCCGCAATCGGCTCGAGCCGTTCGTCGTCGATCAACTCGCGATATGGGGTATCGGCATCGAACGCGCGCGTGAGATCCGCTGTCAAAGAGCACGCGCGCGTTGCGCACGTCAAAGGCAATCATCTGGCCGGGCCCGAGGCGGCCGCTGCAGACGACGCGTTCGGGGTCGAGATCGGCGATGCCGACCTCGGACCCCGCGACGATCAATCGATCGTCGATCGTGTACCGGCACGGTCTTAGCCCATTGCGATCGAGCGCTGCGCCGACGAAGTTGCCGTCGGCAAAGGCCACCGCGGCCGGTCCATCCCATGCTTCCACGACGTCCGCGTGGTAGCGATGGAAGAGCGATTCGTTGCTGGTCCGCGACGGGCGGCATCAGCATGCGCAGCGATTCGCAGACGGTGCGACCGTGACGCGCGAGCAGTTCCGTGACCTCGTCGAGGCTGCCGGAGTCCGAGAAGCCCGGGCGTCAGCAGCGGTTCAAATGCAGGAGGGAGCGAGGCACGCCGCGCCTCCATGCGCGCGCGGTTGCCCCAGATCGTGTTGATCTCACCGTTGTGGGCGAGGAGCCGGAACGGCTGGGCGAGCGACCAGCGCGGCAAAACGTTGGTCGCGTAGCGTTGATGAAAAACCGCGAATGCACTCGCGAACGCTGGATCTGCCAGATCCGGGTAAAACGCCGCGAGGTCGCCGCTTGCGCAGAGCGCCTTATAGACGATGGTTTGGGACGAGAGCGAGCACGCATATGCGGACGGGCATTCGCGTTCGAAGGCTTTGCGCAACAACGAGCAACGGCGCTCGAGTTCGTCGGCGCCGTTGGTGGATGGATGCTCCCGTAGGTGCTGCCGTTAGCAGCGCTTGCCGTATCTTCGGGAGTCCATCTCGAGCCTTCGGGCCGAGAAGCGATGCATCTACCGGTACATCGCGCCACGTAATCTCTACGAAACCGTGCTCGGCAATGAGCTGTTCGAGGACGACTGATTCGTGCAGCGCGCTATCAGAAGAGAGAAAGAGCATCGCCACCGCATCGGCAGCGAGAAAAGTTTCGCGGGAGTTGGGTAAGGATACCGACACCGTCACTGCTGCGTCCATCGGAGGCGACGGCCCCGCGATGGCTCAAGCGGGTAAGCGCGACCAGGGCACGGTCGACAACTTCGCGGTTCGGTCGTCCGTCGAGCGCCGCAACAAACCCGACGCCGCAAGCGTCGTTGTCATAGCGCGGGTCGACCAGCGTTCGAGCCATGCCCAACTATACGACAGACCCCCGGCTCTTGTATAGTCCGGGCGTCCAACGTTTAACCGAGTGTCTAATGCCGCGTGCGCGGCCGATAGCGTACGCTTAACGCACGATGACTCAGCATAACCTTGCGTTTATCACAGGGCATGCACGTGGGAGCGAATCGCTCGATGCGGTCTTGCTCGCACAGGTCGAACGCTACGTGGCGGCCGGCCGGAGAAACATCGTTATCGTCATGGACACGTTCCCTAATCTCGAGGAAGCAACGATCGCGGCGCTGCATGGGCTGCTGCGCCGCGCATCGGAGCTGCAAGCGCGTATAACCTTTGTCGCGCTTGAGGATCGCATTGTGACTGCCTTGCGTGCCGTGCCGCTCGCCGATTCGCTGACGATCATCCGGCGGGTTGACGAGCTTCCCGGCGCCGCTTAGCGCTTAATAGAGGAGATAGCGCGCAGCGGAGTGCGCGAAATTCATCGAGTCGCGGCTGCCATGCTGCGAAGAAGTCGTCCGGTGCATCGCCGGCCGCGAGACGCGTACGCATTGAGGTCGTGCCCCAGTCGCGATCGATCGCGCTGGTGTTCTTCAGATCGATGAGCCGCGGTGCAATCGCGCGTACGGCACAAAGTATTTCGACTGCGCTGCGCACCGCAAGAAAACTATGCCAGTCGAAGATGATGAGCTCGACGCCGCTCAGTTCTTTGCCGTTCCAGAAACCCGACGCCGGTGACCATGCGGCCGAACGAAAGTAGACACCGGGAAGTTCGAGCGCGTTGAGCCGTTCGGCCAAGTGCATCGCCGTCGAGACCCGGGACCGCCCGCATAAAAGAACGGCTTGGTAGTACCGACACCGCCGTTCACGCCGGAGCTGTCGATCAATCCCGTGCACAGATACGGAAACGTCGTTTGCCAGGTCGGAATGTTCGGCGAGCTTGGAACCCATTGCAGCCCCGTATCGGGCCAGACCATCGTACGCGTGTAGTCGCGCATTGAGATGACGCGCAGTTTCACGCCGATGCCGAAGTGGTCGTTGAAGAGACGCGCCAACTCGCCGACTGTCATACCGTGACGCATCGCGATCGGGTAGAGTCCGATGAATGAAGACTCAGCGGGTTCGAGCACCGGCCCTTCGACCGTACTGCCGACCGGATTGGGCCGATCGAGAACCCAGAACTCCTTGCCTTGTGCGGCCGCACTTTGCATGCCGTAGGCCATCGTCGAGATGAAGGTGTACGCGCGCGACCCAACGTCTTGAATGTCGAAAAGCAGCACGTCGACGTCGTGCAGCATCGCTTCACTCGGATGGCGTGTTGGCCCATACAGGCTATACACCGGAAGTCTCGTGGCTGCATCGGTGTACGAGGGAACGTAGGAGCCCGCGGTGCGATCGCCGCGGAATCCATGCTCAGGTGCATAGATCGCGCTGAGTTTGATCGCGGGGTTGCGCCGCATCGCATCGACGAGCGTGACGAGACGCGAGGTAACACCCGTCTGATTGGTAATCACGCCGACGCGCCGGCCGTTGAGCTCGCGCCAGGTCTGGGTGAGGAAGACTTCGTCGCCGAGCGTGATATTCGCACTTGGGAGAGCGGTGGCAGAAGCCCGGACCGCGCGCAGCGCGGTCGCGGGAGCGCAAAGCGCACCCACACTAGCGAGAAAAGCGCGGCGTTGCATCGGTATCCAGTATTCCGGCGGTGCGCGCGCGCGCGAAGAGCTCGCCAACGGCGGCGATGCCGTCGTCGCCCACGTCGTCGCTGTAGTCGTTCACGTAGAGTTCGATGTGTTTGCGCATCACATCGTCGCTCATTTCGAAGGCATGCTCGCGCACGAACGGCATGATCGCACCTTCATGCGAGCGTGCGAAGTGCAGGCTCGCGCGGATCGCCTCATCGATATCGTGTGCTCGCTCGCCGTTGAGATCGTTGCGCACGAGGATCGCTCCGAGCGGAATCGGCATGCCCGAGACCGATTCCCACCATGCGCCGAGATCGGCCACGCTTGACAAGCCGGCATCAGCGTAAGTGAAACGCGATTCATGGATGATGAGTCCGGCGTCGACCGCTCCGCTTGCGACCGCGGGAATGATCTGATCGAAGCGTAGCACCTGCGTCTGGGGACGTGCGCCAAGCGCGAGCTGCAAAAGCATGAATGCGGTCGTGCGTTCGCCGGGAATCGCGATGCGCAGATCGCGCACGCCTGCGAGGTCTCGTGGCAATGCCGGGACGGGTGACGACCAGCGGACCGCAGCCGCGTCCGAGTGCGCCGCCTGCGCGCAGAATGCGATAGTCGCGCATCAGGTACGGAATTGCGCCGTAACTGACTTTGGTGAGTTCGTGTTCGGCGCGCGCCGCAGCGGTGTTGAGCTCATCGATGTCGGCGAAATGTACGCGAACCGAAGGCTCTCCTGCGAGCAGACCGTTGGTGAGCGCAGCGAAGATGTAGGTGTCGTTGGGACACGGAGAGTATGCGAGGGTGAGCGTGCGAACGTCAGTCGGCATGAGCCATGGTGTAGAGGAGGTCGAGCGTCGCGTTGAGGACACGTCGCAGCCGCTGATACCCGCTTCGAAATTCCATTCACTCTTCGATCGCTCACCGACGATGTTCGAAATGCCGCGCACCTCGATCGCCGGTACGCCCGCGAGTTGCGCCGCACGTAAGACGGCGAACCCTTCCATCGACTCGATCTCGGCGCCACGTCGCACGCAGATGTGCGGCGGTCGCTTCGGTTGCAGTGACCTGTGAGACCGTTATGCCGCGCACAAGTGGGAAGCCGAGTGCGGTGATCGCTTCGATCAGTTGTGCATCCGACGGCACGCGATCGGCGAGCAAGATTTCCCGGCGGAAGCACGAGCGGCGCGCCGTTTTCCTGTTGGATCTCGAAGAGCTCCTCGCCGACGACGACACCGTCGCCCACGTGCGCAACGCCCTCGAATGCGCCCGCGATGCCCGCATTGACCACCATGTCGTACTTTTGTGCGATCAGAGCGCGCGCGCGACGCGGGCAGCCGCGTCGACCGGGCCGATGCCGGCAACTAGCGTTTCGACGCCGGCGCGGGGACCGAGCCACTCGATCTCTTGTGCCACAGCGCAAACCAGGAGAATCATCTGACTCCGATCATCTTGTGCGTTTGCAGGGAGAGCCGAAACCGCTCCGGATGTGCTTTGGCATATTCGAGCGCAATCTCCACGTTCTTGCGCTTGTTGCCTTCCGGCTGGAGCAAAATGACCGGTTTGTCTGTAAAGAGTTCGAGATGCTCCTCGGGCACGCGCTCGTCGACGATCAGTTTAGCCTCGTTGGCGCGCCGAGCCATCTGCGGATCGACACGTTCCTTCGGGCGAGACGCACAGCCACACGTCGTCGGGGAGTTCGGTATAGATCGTGCCGTTTGACTCGATGTGGACGCGACGGCCGTCGCGTCGCAGCGCCTCGATCAGCGCCGGCGTGTCAGCTTGCGCGAGCGGCTCGCCGCCGGTGAGAATGACCATCGGACAATCGCCGCCCTCGGCGCGGACCATCGCAACGACCTCATCGATCGGCGCAAGGAACTTCAGCGAGTAGTCGGTGTCGCAAAAATCACAGGCCAAGTTGCAGCCGGCAAGGCGCACGAATACAGCCGGCGTACCGCTCCACGTCCCTTCGCCTTGAATGCTGTAGAAAATCTCGGAGAGTTGCAGCATCACTCGCCGTCACGCTCCCGGCCCGAAATCGGAGCGCCGTAGCACCGCACAACTGGTCGCCGTTTCCCAAAGTACCAGCTCGTCGAGTTCGGTGAGGTGTGCTTCGAGGCGACGCCAGATCCACATCACGATCTGTTCGGCGGTCGGATTTTCCAAGAAATCATTGAGGTTTTGATGATCCAGCACGTCGATCGCCTCGCTGCGGACCACTTGCTTGATCGTATCGAAGTCGGCAATCATGCCGCGTGCCGGGCCCTGCGATTGTAAAGGTCCGCGCACGGCTACTTCGAGCCGGTAGGAGTGCCCATGCAGGCGGGCACATTTTCCCGGGTGATACGGAAGTACGTGGGCCGCTTCGAAGCGGAAGTGCTTGCGAATCTGCATAAGAACGTTACCCAAATCGTTCGCGCCCCTATGGAGCGAGTCCGTTGTCTCTACGCATCAACCGGGAAGAGCTCGTGGTCAGTGCCGTCACCGGCGAGGTTGCGCCTATGCTGGTCAACACCGGCCTCTACGACGTCAGTTTCGATGGGAAGCCGTTCATCGTACCATCGGTCGGGGGTATCACGCCCAACGTACGCGTTGGCGCATCGGCTTTTGCATTTATGGCCGATCACATCGAGCCTGCCGTCTCCGTTAAGCATCCCGACACGAAAGCGAATACCACGCTCAACGTCCTTGCCTGCATCGGTAACGAGGCTGTGGTTACATCGGGTGATGCCAAGGGCGAACGCGGTCGTGTGACCGGGAAGCACGGCGGTGTCGAGCATGTGATGATCGACTTCTCCCCCGAGGTAATGCGACGCATGACGATCGGCGACAATATCACGGTCTGGTCGTGTGGACTCGGCTTGCGATTGCTCGATCTTCCGGACGTACGCGTCTTCAATCTCGATCCGGATCTGATGCATCGCATGGGCATCGAGTTACGCGGTGGCCGCTTGCGCGTACGCGTTGCGCGCGTTGCGCCGGCGACGGTCATGGGTTCGGGACTCGGACGGTCAACCGTCGTGCGCGGTGACTACGACATTCAAACCTTCGACGATGCGACGGCCGAGAAGTATGGCTTGCGCGAATTGCGCTTGGGCGACGTGGTTGCAATAAGCGATGCCGACAATTCGTACGGCCGAGTCTATCGCAGCGGCGCGATCTCGGTCGGCATCGTGGTGCACGGCAGCTCATTCGTCGCCGGACACGGACCCGGCGTCACGACGATCCTGACTTCAGCAAAAGGCGAGATCGACGTCGAAGTCGACGAACAGGCAAATCTCGCGCACTACTTCAACGTCCACTGAAAGTTGCTAATCGCGCTCCACTGATACGGTTGCGTGCCGTCCCAATCGAAGAAGCACTCGCCGATCGCGCCGGCGGCCTTGCTGGCCTGAAGGCTCGCCGTGATCTCATCGGCCGGTGGATAGCCATTGGGTCCACCGTTTGTTGTTTGCCCGCCGATAGAGACCGGCATCGAGCGTCCCGCTTGCGCGAGAACCGTTGTATACGCACGCTGGATCATGCCGTGCACGAGCGCCGGCGTGAAGGTGGCCTGACGCGTCATCATGCGCCAGTACGCCATCGGTTGTAACACGTCGGCGTCCTGCGCGATCTCGCGGTACGGATACGCCGTGCTATCGAGATGCTCGAACGATGGATCTTCAACCGTCGCGACGATCAAGTACTTCTGCCCCACGGCTTCGCGTAGATAGTGCTCGTACATCCAAAGTGCAGCGAGGCCACTCGGATCCGCGCCCATGAAATCGTCGCCTCGCTCGAGATCGAGAGCGATGCCACGCAACGGCGTGCCGCTCGTCGTGCGATAGTCGATTGTACGCATCGAGGTCGATAGGTCTTCGTAAGTCGCCTCGCGAGGTACGCTCCATCCCATCGACACGATCCCGTGTGCGGACAATCCGTCGATGATGGCGTCGATCGTCGGCTTGGCTTGCGGCGGGATCAACCATTGCGCACCGTAGGTCGTGCGCAGCTCGACGTAATGCAGACCGGCGCTCACGGCCTGATTGACGATCGCGTTCGGGTCGAGTTTTGCATAGTAGTTATCGTCGAGCGGATTCACTGACCACCAAAGCCACATGCCTTTGCCCGACGCGAGATCAACCGGCTCCGCCGGCAACACCCTGGGCACGTTGACGACCGGAAGCTTCACAACGGACCCCTCGCGCGTCACGACGTAGCGATAGTGCTTCCCGGGCACGACGGTTGTGTCGCGATATGTCGACGTCCCGGGCGGCAGTGTTGCGAGCGTCGTGCTCCGGTCGCTGCCATCGATGCGCGTGATTTCGACCGGCGTTGCCGCGCGAGGAAACCAGCCGATCTGTACCAAGTGTGGGCCCAGTGGCGCCGCGACGATGTGCGGTTGTGTCCACGAACGCGTATCCGCATGGACGACTACGGTTCCGATCGCCGGTTTGTTGGCGCGAATGGTCGCAACGACCGGGCCGTTTGTGTCGACGAGCACGACCGCCGCGGGCGAGCCGTAGCGCATGCGATTCTGCCACTGCACGTGTCCACGATCCGCCGACCAGTCGAGATCGCTATTGGCGAGGATCTGCGTCGGCTGGTTTTGCGCATCGAGGAAATGTGCGACGAGCAGCAACCGCGCCTTACCGTCGGGATCGAAGCCTTCGACGCGCTGCTCGATCGTGAAGTGCGTTGCGGGATTGCCCGCGTAAACGGGCGTATCGGGCGATGCCGGTGCGACGATGGCCGCGATCATGCCGACGTGTACGTAAGCGCGACGTTGCACGCCTGCGCGAGACGCGCGTCGCTGCGCGCAAGTGCAGATTCCAGCGCGTAGCTGGCGTGGTGGCGCGCGCGATAGCGCGCGAAACGCCAGCTACGCTCGTCCACCGCCCCGTAGGCGGCGAGGAACGCGTCGTGCGAAGCTGCCGGGATCATCATATGCACGACCGAAAGGTCGACGGCCGCCAAGCCGTAGTGCACGTCACCCCAGTCGATGATGCCGCGCAGGCGGTTGTGCTGGTCGAGCAGCAGATGACGCGCATAGAGGTCGCCGTGCACGACGCACATCCTTCCTTCGAGTGGCGTCTCGTCGACGCGCAGGCGTGCGGGGTCGAGCTTTCCGATCGTGTCCGGCGGCAATCCCGCATCGAGCAGCGGCTGCGGATCGATTGCATGTAGAGCTTTGAGGAATACGCCGAGATCATGTGCCAACGCGCGCCGATCATCATCGCGCAGGTCGCGCGAACAGCCAGTTACACCGAGCAGCATCTCGTAGCCGCCGAACTGCCACGGGTACGCCTCGCTCGGTTCGCCGGCGTAGCGCGGCACCGGTACCGGAAACGGCACGTGCGGTGCGATCAGCGGCAGTGCTGCCAACTCGGTTTTCATCAACGGTGCGGCGATCGCACGTTGCGGAAAGCGAAAGACGAGGTGCTCTTCAACCAAGAAGGCCGCGTTGTCCCAGCCGCTTCCGATGGCGCGGACGGACGCTTGCGCAAACTGCGGAAACGGTGCAGCGATCAGGCGTCGAGCCAATTCCGCGTCGACGTTGGTCTCGGGCTCCCACGGTTTCATGTTAGCGCTGGAGTGCTTGCTCGAGATCTGCGATCAGATCTTCGCCGCGTTCGATGCCGATGGAGAGACGCAGGAGTGACGGGATGATCCCCATCGCGCGTGCTTCGGCCGATGTGCTCGAGTTCGGCCACATCGCCGCCGGTTGCGCCACGAGCGATTCAACGCCACCCAAGCTCACCGCAGAGTGAAAAAGCTTCAGGCGATCGATCGTGCGGCGTGCATCCTCGAACGAACCGTCAATTTCGATGCTGAGCAGCCCGCCGAACCCGCGCATCTGTTTTCGTGCGACATCGGCACCGGGATGTGATTCGAGCCCTGGATAGTAGACGCGAGCGACACGTGGATGTGCAGCCATTGCACGCGCGACCGCGAGCGCGTTTGCATTGTGACGCTCGACGCGCATCTCGAGCGTGCGTAGCCCGCGCAGCAAGAGCCACGCTTCGAACGGGCCGAGCGTCGAGCCTAAAATGTGGTGGGTTTCCCAAATGCGGGCAACCAGTTCACGCGAGGACACCACGACGCCCGCAATGAGATCGGAGTGACCGCCGAGATACTTGGTCGCGCTGTGCAGCACCACATCGACCCCAAGCTCGAGCGGCCGTTGATTGATCGGCGTCGCGATCGTATTGTCGATGCTGACGAGTGCGCCCGCCTCGTGCGCGATGCGCGAGACGGCGCCGATGTCGGTGATGCCAAGAAGCGGGTTGCTCGGCGATTCGAGCATGACGAGTTTGGTATTCGGACGCAGTGCTGCTTTGAACGCTGGTGTGTCGAGCTGGTCGACATAGGTAACATCGACGCCAAAGCGCGAGAGCACGTCGTTGAAGAGCGCGCGCGTTCCGTCGTAAATCATGCGTTGCGCAATAACATGCGCCCCCGATGCCGTCAGTGCGATCGCAGTTGAGGCAATTGCGCCCATCCCCGATGCGCTGACCATCGCTGCCTCGCCGCCTTCGATTGCGGCAAGAATGCGCTCGACCGCGCCATGATTCGGATTACCATAGCGCGTGTAGAACCGCTCGAAGGTTGGCGTCTGTGCCGCCACCGCCATCGCGTCGGCATCGTCGAAAGTGAAGGTCGAGGTTTGGTAGATCGGCGGCGTTACCGCCGGGCCGGATGCGGCAGTTCGATCGCCGTGGACGAGGGTGGTTTCGATTCCGAGATCGGGTGGCTGCATTCCGGCGCTATTCGCGCTGTATTTCAATTCCGCCCGTCGCGACCGTGATGTCCGCGACGGCGCTGCCGTTGCCGATCTTGCCGCTCGCGTTTTGTCCGACCGTCGCGCGATTTATTGACAGCGGGAAATCGGACTTGATTCCTCCTACGGTAGCACTTGCCGTAATTGTGGCGTCGCTATTCGCCGGCAGAGAAAGCCTGATTCCTCCGACGCTTGCATCGATCCGCAGGTGTTGCGTGCCGCTAAATGCGGCCATGGTCGATTCAATGCCGCCGGTGCTGGTGTGCTCTTGCACGTCGCCCGTGAAACCGATGGATTTGATCGCACCCAGACTCTGGTCAAGCTTCAATGCGGTGCGCGCGGGCGCGTGAATCGTGTACTCGACTTTGGCGTTGCTTGACGACTCCGGAAACTGCGTATTTACCGTCAGCGTCGATCCACGCGGTTCAACCGAGATCCTGATTGCGTCGACGGTATCAGCGTTGGGCCCGCGTTTGGTCGCGTTGATCTCGACGCTCGGCTTATTCCAAGCCTCGATATCGATCGTCCCGACAGCGTTGTTGACCTCGAGCGTTGCCGGCGCATTTGCAATCGACGCGTGGAAGTCCGAGCTGATGCGGTCGCTGTCAATCCACGAGCAGCCGGCGAGGGGGAGGATGCTGAACGTGGCCAGGGCCGCGAAGGCGGGGATAAGGCGCAGATCTCTCATGCTTCAACATACATTTGACAGCGTGGTGGGGTTTCGCCTAATATATATAACCAGATGGTTAACAATTCCGCGGGCCTCGACGCTGTGTTCGGAGCGCTATCGGACCCTACGCGGCGCCGGATCGTAGAGCGATTGGCGCGCGGGCGGCTTACCGTAGGCGCGATAGCAGCGGAATTTTCGATGTCCCAACCCGCGATCTCCAAGCATCTCAAGGTATTGGAACGCTCCGGGCTGCTTACCCGCGAGATCGAAGGGCGTGTGCACCACTGCAGTCTCGATCCGGTCGCGATGCAAACGGCATCGACCTGGCTCGACGAGCAGCGGCGCTTCTGGAAGGGCGCTTTCGAACGCCTAGATGCCTACTTCGAACGCACGACTGAAAGGAAGAAACGATCGTGAACAACACGACGACGCTCCCGACTACATTGGTAATGAAGCATACGTTCAAGGCGCCCATCGAGCGCGTCTTCGACGCGTGGACGACGCCCGAGATCATGGGCGAGTTCATGTGCCCGGACGATATCACGTCGGTGGTCACCGCAGATCCACGCGCCGGCGGTAACTACCGCATCACGATGCGCAGACCCGATGGCGAAGAGCTCGTCGCCTTTGGTACCTACCGCGAATTCGACCGGCCGGCGCGCGTGGTTTGCACCTGGCAGTGGGAAGAAGATGATCCCGCCCTTGTGAAAGACACGCTGCTTACCCTTGATTTTGTGCCGCGCGGTTCGCAGACTGAAATGACGCTCACCCACGAGAACTTCCGCGATGCGACACAGCGTGATAACCACGCGGGCGGCTGGGGAGAAATCTTTGAGAAGCTGGAGCGCGTGCTGGCATGATTGGGTTGACCGGCCTGGATCTGAGCGGCTACATGGTCAAGAATGCCGTGCGCGCAATCGCGTTCTACCGCGACCTCTTCGACATCGAACCGTTCCTCGTGTATCCCGAGAATCGCGGCGCCGAGTTCGAAATGCCCGACGGTTCGATATTCGGGTCGTGGGGCGGCGGCGGCAACGCAGCCATACCGTTCCAGCCTAGCAACGGCATCCTCTTCGCGGTCAAGGACTTCGACGCAGCGGTCGCTGCCGTCAAAGCCCGCGAGATCCCGGTCATCATGGAATTGGATCTTGCGCATTGCCGGATGGCGATGCTCAACGACACCGAAGGCAACACGCTCACGCTACACCAGCGGAAATCTGCACCATGAAAAGCGATCTCGTAATGAACACACCACCGATCGTCTCGGCGCAAGCGTGGGAGGCTGCGCTCGAGCAACTGCTCGTAAAAGAGAAAGAGTTGACGCGCGCCCGCGATGCGCTCGCTGCGCAACGCCGGCGGATGCCGTGGCTCGCCGTCGAGAAAGCCTACGAATTCGACGGGCCAAACGGCAAGGCTAGTTTACTCGATCTGTTCGAGGGCCGCCGTCAGCTGATCGTCTACCGCGCCTTTTTTGAACCAGGGGTGAAGGGCTGGCCCGATCATGCCTGCGTCGGATGTTCGATGATGGCGGATCAGATCGCCGATGTTTCCCACCTGCATGCTCGCGACACCAGCTTCGTCTACGCGTCGCGTGCACCGCAAGCGGACATCGAACGCCTGAAGGCGCGGATGGGTTGGAAGTTCCCTTGGTACACGATCACCGATGAATTCGATGCCGACTTTGGCGTGGACGAATGGCACGGAACCAACGCGTTCATCCGTGACGGCGAGCGCGTGTTCCGCACCTATTTCGTCAACAATCGCGGCGACGAAGCGCTCGGGAGCACGTGGAGCTATCTCGATCTCACGGCGCTCGGACGCCAAGAAGCGTGGGAAGACTCGCCTGCGGGCTACCCGCAAACCGCGCCCTACGAGTGGTGGAACTGGCACGACGAATACGGGAAGAGCGCCGGACCGTTCGCCTAGGGCTTCTCGAAGCAGACGATTTCGTTATTGTCGCGGTGACTCGTCCAGAAGCGCGTGCCATCGTAGGTGAGACCGCGCGCGTCGAAGGGAACCGATGCGAGCACCGTGACCTCGGGCGTCTCATTGTGGGCATCGACGCGCCAGAATTCCAGGTTCTCGAACTCGTCGTCACCGGTGATGAGATAGAAAAGTCCATCGGCAATGGTCATACCGACCGGCTTACGCTTGAGCGCGATCTCGCGGATAACATCGCCTTGTCCGTCGAGCGCAACGATTTTGCTGTACGACGCTTGCGAGAGAAAGAGCGTATCACCGTCAAAACCGAGATGTGAACCGGTGAGATCGGGACACGCAATGCGATCGTTCTTGAAGCCGTGACCCGGGATAAAGCGATAGATATAGCGATCGTAGTCTTTTTCGCCGAATCCGAGCACGACGCGAAATTCATCGCCGACCATCGTCATGCCGAACGGACTGCCGGGCGCTTGCGCCTCATCGCTCACGGTCCACTTTTTTGTGTCGATCGCGTAGAGCCGATGCGTTTCCCGGCTGGCCATCCACAACGTGTCGCCGTCAGAGGCCAGACCCAGCGGCATCGGCGCGGGCGAAGGGAGTCGTAGCAGTTCTTTGATTGCGTGTGTTGTTTCCACGATTATAGTGCTCCATCGGCGGTCATGCGTTCGAGTCGTTTCTTGAGATCGGCAAGGAAGCCGCTCGCTACGTAGCCATCGACGACGCGGTGGTCGAGCGAGAGGCACGAGTTCATCACAAAGCGTGGGGCGAATGAGTCGTCATCGCGCACGAGCAAGCGCTTCTCGACCGTTTCCATGGTGATGATACCGGCCTGACCTGCGTTGATGATGGGAGCGGACGCCCAGGAGCCATTCGCACCGTTGTTATTCACCGTGAACGTGCCGCCGGCAAGATCGTCGGCGCCGAGTTTATTGCGCCGCGTTTTGTCGATCAGCTCGCCCGCTGCGATCGCCAAGCCTTTGATCGAGAGCTTGTCTGCGCCCTTGATGACCGGAACCATCAACGTCGTCGGGAGGCCGATGGCAATCCCGATGTTGACGTCTTTGTTGACGTAGATGCCTTCGGTCGTGAATTTCGCATTCATCAGCGGGAACGCCGAAAGCGATTCGACCACCGCGCGAATGAAGAAGGGCAAGAGCGTCAGCTTGTAGCCGGTCTCGCGCTCGAAGCGATCTTTTTCGCGTGCGCGCCACTTCCACACGCCGGTGACATCGATCGAGGTCATCGTCCACGCGTGCGGCGCAGTCTTGATCGACTCGACCATACGCTCGGCGATGATCTTACGTGCCTGGGTTAGCGGGACGAGCGTCCCGGGAATCGGCTCGCCATACGTCGACGTTCCCGACGCTGCGGGCGCGGAAGGCGCAGTTGCCGGCGGCGGCGTCGCCGCAAAGTTGGTGCCGACCGAGATCGCTTGCCCGACGGCCGCAGCCGGTCCCATGCGCGATGCAGTCAAGACATCTTCGGCGGTCACGCGCCCGTTCGAGCCTGAACCGCGCAGCGTGCGTATGTCGATGTGATGTTCGCGTGCGAGCCGGCGTACTGCGGGTGACGCGTTGCGCAACGCGTCCTGCGCGAGCGCATCGGCTTCGGGCTCGAGCCCGCCGGGCGCGCCGTATGAACTCGGAATCACGTTCTCGCTGCGCGCGTGGCCGTTGCCTTTCTTCGGCTCGAGCTGCGGAATATTGAAGCCCGGAACCGGATCTTCTTGAACACTGTTCGCCATTTCAGAAAGGGTTCGCGGCGTATCTGCGGATTGCGGAGCCCGCGAAGTGGGCTCCGCAAGCGCTACAGATTCAGCTTTAGCTGAATCCACTTCGTCAATGACCGCGATCGCCGTGCCGACGGGCACGGTGTCGCCTTCCTTTACTAAGACCTCTTTGATGACGCCGGTAACGGGCGAGGGCACTTCGGCGTTGACTTTGTCAGTCGAGACTTCGAGAAACGCTTCGTACTTTTCAACCGAGTCGCCGACTTTCTTAAGCCACTGCGCAACCGTACCTTCAGTAACAGTTTCGCCGAGCTGCGGCATCGTGATTGTGGTTGCCATGATTAGAACTTCACCAACTCTCGCATTGCATCGGCCATCTTCGTGGGCGAGGACATGAACTCGTGCTCGAGCGGTTCCGCGTATCCCATCGCAGGAACGTCGGGCCCGCACAGCCGCCGGATCGGCGCGTCGAGCGCAAAGAGCGCGTTCTCTGCCACCATCGCCGAGATCTCGGCGCCGATGCCGCCGAATTTATTGTCTTCGTGCACGATCAACAACTTGCGCGTCTTCTCGACGCTGTTGAGGATCGTCGTTTTATCCATCGGGCGGATCGAACGCAGATCGATCACTTCGACCGACAGACCGTCGTTCTCGAGGTTGCGTGCGGCTTCGAGCGCCCAATGCACGTAGAGACCGTAGGACACCACGGTCAGTTGCGTGCCTTCTTTGAGCACGTTGGCTTTGCCAAGCGGTATCGTGTAGTGGCCTTCGGGGACCTCGCCCTTGATCAAGCGATAGGTCTTCTTGTGCTCGAGAAAGAGCACCGGATCGGGATCGTCGATCGCGGCGTTGAGCAGGCCTTTGACGTCGGCGGGAAATGCCGGCGCGACGATCTTGAGTCCCGGCACGTGATAAAAGAGCGCTTCGATTGACACCGAGTGCGACAATGCACCGCGAACACCGCCACCGTAGGGCGTGCGGATCACGAGCGGACAGGTGTACTCGCCGTTGCTGCGATAACGCGTCTTGGCCGCTTCGCCGACGATTTGGTTGAACGCCGGATAGATAAAGTCGGCAAATTGAATCTCGGCGATCGGACGCAAGCCTTCCATTGCCATACCGACGGCGATGCCAACGATCGACGCTTCGGCGATCGGCGTGTCGATGATGCGCTGCGGCCCGAACTCGTTGATGAAATCCTTGGTGATCAAGAACACGTTGCCGCGTGCACCGACGTCTTCGCCAAGGATGATCACGCGGTCGTCGGCTTTCAACGCCTCGTAGAGCGTCTCGCGAACGGCTTCGACGTTGTTGAGAACTTTCGAACTGGTGGTCACTGCCACGGCTGCCATGCTCCTTCGTAGAGATTCAGATAGAGATCCGATGCTTGCGGGAAGGGCATTGCCTCGGCTTTATCGGTTGCTTCGTTGGTTTCGCGCAGTACGTCTTTCTTCAGCGCGTCGATGTCGCTTTCGTTCACGACGCCTGCTTCGATCAACGCATTTTCGTAACGTGGCACGGGATCAAGCTTGCGATGCTCGGTGACCTCGTCGCGCGTGCGATAGGTCATATCGTTGTCGTCGGTCGAGTGCGCAAGGAAACGGTAACACATGCCTTCCAGCAGCGTCGGGCCACCGCCGCTGCGCGCGCGCTCCATCGCTTCGTGCACCGCGCCGTACGTTTCGATCGGATCGAAGCCGTTGAAGCGGGCGCCGGGCATGCCGTAGCCGGCTGCGCGTTTCCAAATTTCGGGTTGCGCCATCTGTTTAGAAAGTGGCGTCGAGATCGCCCATTCGTTGTTCTCGACCAGCATCACCAGCGGCAGCTTGTGAATCGCGGCGAAATTCATCGATTCGTGCCACTCGCCTTCGCTCGTCGTGCCGTCGCCGCACGTCGTGAGCACGGCGCGGCCCTTCTCGCCGCGATACTGCATCGCATACGCGGCGCCGACGGCGTGCGGAATGTGTGCCGCAAGGATCGACGAGAACGACATGATGCCGGTCGACTTCGAACTGTAGTGGTTCGGGAATTGTCGTCCGCCGTTGTGATCGGCGGCGCGCGCAAAAATCGAGAGCATGATCTCGTAGGACGTAAGCCCGACGCCGAGCGCGAGTCCGAGATCGCGATAGTACGGTGCAAGTATGTCCTTGCCGCGCGCGAAGGCCATGGCCGCGCCGGCTTGTAACGCTTCGTGCCCCTCGCTGCCAAGCGCGAACGGGACTTTGCCCTGCCGATTGAGCTGGAATCCGCGATTGTCGAGTTGTCGCTGCAGGAGCATATTGCGAAGCATCTGCCGCAGCTGGTCGTCGCTGAGTCCGCGACGGTCCAGGCTCTTGGCCTTCGTGTCGGTTTTTGCCATCGGTTACTTCCCTAGGGTGAGGTTTGGCGCAGGGCCCGGGAGTTGTAAGTGCGAGCGGCCCTAGGGAAATCCTCTCCCGCAGGTCTGCTAGGCGAGCGAGCGTAAGCGCCCGCCATGAAGATCCGAACGCATGTGGCTCAACGGGGGCTTATCGCCCTTGTCGCCTGTTTGTTGCTGGGCCTCGCCTGCAGCGCACGCGCGCTCGCGATCATGGAATATTGCCCGGCCGGCGTCGATATGCAACCTGTCGGCGTTGCCGCTTCGTCCGATGGTGCCCCAGCGCCGGCTGCCCTTTACAGTTTCGTCCTGTCTGCGGAAAGCGAGCGTGCCGTCACAGGAGCAGTAATGGTTCAAACGGATGGGGCATGGTTTAGCGTGCCATTTTCAAATGTTGCGCTCAACGCGTACACGGAACGCTGGCGCGATCCGTACTTGACATTCACGCGCGTCGGATATTATTCCGACGTTCTTTACGTACGATTCCCGCATCCGGTAGTCGCACTTTCGTCATTCGTGCGCTCGGTTTCGACAAAGGGTGAGGTTGCGTTCGGGTGGGATGCGAAGGGGAGGGTGAGCTGCTGGGGCACAAAGGGCGCGTCGATCATCTCAACCGACCCAAAATTGGCCTATCGCGCAAAACCGTCGCGCGGTGGCGTCGAATGGTTAAATCCCATTCCCGCAAGTACGGCGGCGCCCGCAACCGACACACCGCTGATCACTGCATCGTTGACGAACGAGCCTGGACCGACCGATTGCGCCGTTCCCTTTGAGGATGCGGTCGTTACCAAACCGGTTGCGCCAGACTTCCCGTTTGCATCGCGTGGTGAAAGCAGCATGACAATAATCCAAGTGGCGATCTCCGCCACGGGCAAGCTTGATGACGCATGGGTGTGGGTTCCATCAGGCGACGAGCGTCTCGACCAGGCTGCGCTCGAGTCGGCGAAAAAGTCGACGTACAGACCGGCGCGTTCATTTTGTGCTGACGCCCCGGGGATGTATCTGTTCCGCGCCCAGTTTCGTTCGCCATGAGGACGCTCGCGCTACCGACCCATTTCACGACCTGCGATTGGGATAACGTTGCCGTTACCCAGCATCCCGGCGAAACGGGTTCCGCGTTTTGGAAAACACAGCAACATGATGGGGTAAGGCTTCGCATGGTTCGCTACACGCCTGGCTATCTCGCCGATCACTGGTGCGAGCGCGGACACGTGCTGTTCGTGTTGAGCGGCGAAATCGTTACCGAGCTGAAGAACGGCGAAACGGTAACGCTCGGTGCCGGATCCAGCTATGCGGTTGCCGATGGCGCGTCCTCGCATCGCTCGCGCACGGAAACAGGTGCGACGCTTTTTATCGTCGACTGATATAGGGCCATGATTTCATCGTCGATTGAGGCGCCCACTGATGAGCTCGTTCGCTTTCGCCGGCACTTTCATGCGAATCCCGAGTTATCGCTGGTCGAGTTTGAAACGGCCGCGTTCATCGAGCGCGAATTGCGCACGCGCGATTTCGACGAGATTCGTACCGGCGTCGGCGGAACGGGAATTCTCGCGACGCTCAAAGGCGGGCGGCCGGGGCCGGTGACGCTGCTGCGCGCCGATATGGACGGCCTGCCGATGGATGAAGTCGCCGACGTGCCCTATCGATCGCAGCGCAAAGGTGCGATGCACGCCTGCGGTCACGATGGCCACATTGCTATTTTGCTGAGCGCGGCGCGTGCGCTTTCGCAGCATCGCGAACTTGTTGCCGGCACAATCGTGTTTTGCTTTCAGCCGGGCGAAGAAGGGCCGGCCGGCAACAAGCTGATGATCGACGACGGCGCGCTCGAGAATCCGCACGTCGATCGCTGCTTTGCGCTGCACCTCTACAGTGGGCTCGAGGTCGGTAAGGTCGGCATTCGTGACGGCGCGTTCTTTGCGTCGTCGGATCGCTTCACGCTGACGCTGCGTGGCCGTGGCGGACACGGCGCGATGCCGCAGGTGACCGTCGATCCGATCGTCGGGGCCTCGCAGTTGGTCACGATGCTGCAAACCATTGCGAGCCGCGAGATCGCTCCCAAGGACCCGGTTGTTGTCACGGTCGGAACGATGCATGCGGGCACAACCTTCAACGTCATTCCGGATAATGCTGAGATGATGGGAACGGTGCGTGCATTCAACGACGAGGTGCGCCGCTCGATTCCCGAACGCATGGAGCGCATGATCGAAGGGGTCTGCACCGGGATGCGGCTCGACTTCGACTTCGAATACCTGTGGGGCTATCCGCCGACGGTGAACGACAAGGCCATGAACGACGTCGTACGCGCTGCCGCCGCGCGAACGATCGGCACCGACAACGTGGTCGATCCGCACGACGTGGTGATGTGGGCCGAGGATATGTCGTACATGATGGAGTTACGGCCCGGCGCATACTTCGTGGTTGGCGTGCGCGGGCCGAACCTCGGCATCGAGCCGCAGCACTCGTCGCGTTATGACATCGACGAGCGTGCGCTCGAAGTAGGCTTCAAAATGATGATCGAACTGGCGCTGATCGGGTAGTTATTTATCGCCGCGTAGAAATTTCTGAAGAGACTCCGAGCCGGACTTCATTGCGGCTTCGAGGTTATCGAGCGCAGCCTTGGTCTGTTCGCTGGTAATGTCAGCACTTTGCTTGGCTTGATCCATAAGCGTTTCGCGCAGCTTGTCGCTTTCGCCGAGCGCCTGTGCGATGCGGTTCTGTAACTCGCGCGCTTGCTCCATAGCTTTATTCATGAAATCATCGGTACTCATGAGGCATCCTCGCTTTCTGTAACGGTGAGGACCCAACGGATCGCTCGCGCATATTGGTCCAGCTCGCGCAACGCCCGGTCAAAGGCCCGGTAGGTGGCGTCCTCGCTCCATCGTTTACCCGTACTGCGCGCTAAATGTTTCCCATAGGCGAGCGCCGCGTCCAATTGTCGTTCGATCGCCGGCCATTCGTCACGGAGCGCTCGCTCGGACGCATCGCTCAAGCGATCGATGACCGGTGGTGCAGGCAGACCCGGGTCGTGCATGGCACACTCAAGCCGCACCAGCGCGTACTCGCTGCGCGCGGTGATGAACGAACCCAGGAGTTGCACCAGCCGAACGTCCATATAACCATTATGTCCGATGTGCGACGCTATGTCATCGTAGGCAACGGCTTTGCCGGGACGACTGCCGCCGAGCAGTTGCGCAAGCACGACCCGTTGTGCGAGATCACGCTATTCGGCGACGAGCCGTACCCGCTGTATAACCGCATCTCGCTTCCGCCGATGTTGCGCAGGCAACTTCCTGAAGAGAAGGTCATGATGCGCGATCTCGCCGACCACGAGGAGCATCGGATTGCGCTGAAGCTTGGAACGCAGGTCGAAACGGTCGATACCGAGGGCCGCACCGTCACCGCCGGCGGACACGAGTACCCGTACGACGCATTGCTTATTGCGACGGGTGGGCGCCCGAATCCGGCACCCGCGCCGGGTGGGACCGGTGCCAGCAACGTGTATAACTTTCAGTACCTGGACGATACGCGCGCGATCTCCGAACAGATCGACCGTTCCAAGAGCGCGGTGGCGATCGGCGGTTCGTTCATCGCTTACGAATTGGCCGAAGCGTTCGCTGCGCGCAAGATCGAGACGCATTGGATAATCCGCGGTCCACACGTTCTCCATCGTCTGCTCGATGATGTGGCGGGCGAATTCGTGGATGAGGCGGCGAAGAATGACGGCGTGCACATGCACTACGGTGAGGAAGTTGCCGAATTTGTCCGAGACAACGGCGTCGTGACCAAAGTCCGCACCAAGAACGGGCCTGGAGATCGCGGCCGACTGCTACGGCGTTGGCTTCGGCCTCACGATGAACACAGAGGTGCTAGCCGGTACGCCCATCGAGGTGAGTAAGAACGGCATTATGTGCGACGACCACCTCGAGACCAACGTGCGCGGCGTGTTCACTGCCGGCGACATCGCCGACTTCTTCGATCCGATCCTAGAGATGCGCTATCGCATGGGCACCTGGAACAATGCCGGTGCGCATGGGAAACTTGTCGCTCAGAACATGATGGGCGGCAGCGAGGTCTATCACGACGTTCCCGAATATTCGTCGCTGCTCTTCAAAGGCCAAACGATCACGCAGTTCGGACTCTCGCCCGATTTGCAACCCGAACTCGAAGTCGCACGGAAGATCGATAAGGAGAAGCGCTGGTATCGCGCGCTCTTCTTTTGGCAAGAACGCCTGGTCGGCGGGATCATGCTCGGTAAGGGTAACCGCGCGGGCAAACGCAAGTACGTCGAAGCGATCAAGAGTAAAGAACGCTTCCCGAAACCGCAGTGGGAATCAATGCTCGACTGGACCGCTTAGGGTCGCTGATTCGCCCAGCTCTTCGTCGCCTCAACCCTCGATTACTAATCGGTAAACTTCGGGTCTCGGCTCCTCAATCTGGACGAATCATCAACCCTAAGCGACGGAAGACTTCAGCGCCTCCACGAACGCGTCGATGTCGGCTTCGGTCGTGGCCCAGTGGGTCATCCAGCGCACTTCCGGTAGTGCCTCGTTGAAAATGTAGAAGAAGAACTTCTCTTGCACGCGAGCGATCGTGGCGCGATCCATGACGGCAAAGATCGCGTTGGCGCGCACCGGTCGCGTGATCTTCACTCCGGGGATATCGCGTACGCCGGCGAGCAATCGTTGCGCCATCGCGTTGGAATGCGACGCATACTTGAGCCACCGGTCATCGGTCAGCAGAGCTTCGAACTGTGCCGCGATGTAGCGCATCTTCGAGGCAAGCTGCATGCCCTGCTTGCGCGCGAAGAGCGCGACGCCGTCACTGAGTTTTGGATCGAAAAAGCAAATTGCCTCGCCGCCCATCAAGCCGTTCTTGGTGCCGCCGAAGCTCAGGAAATCCACGCCGACGTCCTTGGTGATTTCACGCGGGGTCGTCTTGAGTGCGGCGGCGGCATTCGAGATGCGCGCGCCGTCCACATGCACGAGTAAACCGCGTGAGTGCGCAAATGTGCACAGCTCGCGCAATTCCTCCGGTTCGTAGACGTCACCATACTCTGTCGTGTTCGAAATCGAGACGACACGGGGCTGCGAGAAGTGTTCGCCGTGACCGGCGAGCAGATACGGCTCGAGATCGCGAATGCGCAGTTTGCCGTCGGCGGTCGGAACCGGGATGACTTTTGAGCCGGTGAAGCGCTCGAAGGCGCCGCACTCATCGGTTTGGAGATGCGCGCTCGCAGGCGCGAGCACGGCCTCCCACGGCCGCGTGACGCAACTCAGCGCGACCACGTTGGCGCCCGTGCCGTTGAACGTGAAATAGACGTCGGTCTGCGCGCCAAAATGTTCGCGGAACTTGGCGATCGCGCGCGCCGTCCACGGATCGTCGCCGTAGCCGACCGCGTCGCCCGCATTCGCGTCAAGGATGGCTTGGAGGATCTCGGGCGCGACCGGCGCGTTGTTGTCGCTGGCGAAACTTCGCTGCATCACAGTGTCACCGTCGTTCCTCGGTACGCGATGTCGGCCTTCCAGCCAAACGAACCGCGTGCCATCGCGGCAAGCGCCGCGGCCGACGGTGCCTCGCCGTGGACGGCGTAGAGATGCGGCGTGGACGTGCATGTCTGCAGCCAGCGGTGCAACTCGTTGCGGTCGGCATGCGCGCTGAAGCCCGAGAGGTGCACGAGGGCTGCCCGAATTGGGATGACGTCGTTGTAGAGCGTGGCAGTTTTTGCTCCATGGGTGAGAATATATCCAAGCGTTCCGAGCGACTGATAGCCTGGGAAGATGATCGTCGCCTTGGGATCGCCGATGTTGTTGTGCAAATGATGCAACACGCGGCCGCCGGACGCCATCCCGCTCGCGGAAAGAATCAGGTGTGGGCCTTGGACGTCGTTGAGTGCCTTCGATTCTTGCGTCGTGACGTGCTCGGTAAAGTTGCGCACGCCAAAGGGCGTCGACGGCGAATCGTTGGGAATCGGTTTGTGTGCGTCGGGGAAGTGCTCGAAGACGGCGTCAACCTTCTCCGCCATCGGGCTGTCGAGATGCACGGGAAGTTTCGCAATCTGCGCATCTTGCGCTTGCAGCGTCGCGATCGCGAGCAAGATGTCTTGCGAGCGTTCGACGGCAAACGCCGGAATCACAATTGCACCGCCGCGTGCGATGCCGGCGAGAATCGCCTGGCGCAAGTCCTCGAGCGGTTGCGGCGGGTGCACCTGATTCGCGTAGGTCGATTCGCAGATCAGGTCGGTTGCCGCGCCCAGTGCCTCGGGATCGAACAGCAGTGGCCGGTCGTAGCGCCCGAGATCGCCGGAAAATACGACGCGTTTGCCTTCGAATTCGAGCCCGACAAATGCCGAGCCGATGATGTGGCCGGCGTCATAGTAGGTTGCCTGCATGGCGCCTTCGACGTCGAAAGGCTTGTGCAGCGCAATCGGCTGCACGTGCTTCATCGTGCGCTCGACATCGCGCTCGTCGTAATACAACGGCGGTGCGTAGGGGCGCTGGTGTTGGTATCCGCGCTCTTGGAGCTCTTGTTGCAGATTGGCCGAATCGTCGAGCACGATTTGCATCACCGCTCTCGTCGGCGGCGTGCAGAAGATCGGGCCCGAGAACCCGTCATGGATCAACTTCGGCAAATAGCCGACGTGATCCAGATGCCCATGCGTGACGATCACGGCGTCGATAGTGCCGGGTGCGATCGGGAGCGGAAGGGCGTTGAGTGCAACGACGTCTTTCGTGCCCTGAAACATGCCGCAGTCGACAAGCACGTGCTTCGAGCCGACCGTCAAGAGGTGTTTGCTGCCGGTTACGATGCCGGCTGCGCCGATAAACGTCAGCTCAGCCACGATCGAAGACCACCGATGAGGGAAGGTCCAAGCGTTGATACTCCTCTAAGCAGCGATCGACAAGCTTCTCCGGATCGTCGTCGGTTAAGATGATCGAGCCGGTCTCTTTTTTGACAAGGTCGGCGATATTGGTGAAATCGTTGGAGATGCCGCCGGAATTGGTGAGGATGCCGATCAATTTGCCTTCGTCGAAGGCGATCGCGAATTCACCGAGTGTGCCGCTGCGACCGCCGACAAAGAGGACGAAATCGGAGCTGTGAATGTTGTGCGTCTCGCGACCCATCAGTCCCGATCCGGTGAAGACCATAGCGGTGTACGGTTGCAGCGGAGAATCATAGACCTTCACGTGCTCCTCGCGCGAAAGCGCGGGCGACACGCCCAGACTTATTCCGCCGGCGCCGTGTGCGCCCAATACCGCCGCGTGCGGAAGGCCGGGACACGCGCCGGTCACGATCGTGGCATCGCGCTCGGCGATGTGGCGGCCCAGGCGGCGTGCTAGCGCGAGCTCCGCCTCGGTGATGATTCCGCCGGCGGAACCCATCACCCCGATTTGGATTTTCATGGAAGGGAGTGTTTATGGCGGTACAAGAGCCCACCTACCAGGACATTGCACGGCGATGGAAAGCGTTGCGTGCGCGTGACGTGCGCGTGCGCGAAGTTGCATGCGTCGGGGCGCCACGCACGCTACTCTGTGCCGAATACGGCGATCATGCACTGCCCGCGATTCACATCGCCGCAGGCGTGCACGGCGACGAACCGGCCGGACCACACGCATTGCTCGCGCTAGTCGAAAACGATGACCTCGATCCGCGTTTCTCGTACCGTTTGTGGGCGTGCACGAACCCGACCGGCTACGACGCGCGCACCCGCGAGAGCGTCGACGGCGTCGACGTCAATCGCACGTTCGGTCGCGGCGGCAGCTCACCCGAATCGAAGGCGATTATTACAGCTAACCGCGATCTGAAGTTTGCGCTTGCAATCGATCTGCACGAAGACGACGAGTCGAGTGGTTTCTATTGTTACGAATATGGTGGTGCGAGCATCGGTCGCGGGCTAATTGACATGCTCGCCGCTAGCGGCACGCCCATCGATCCACGCGACGTCCTGACGCCCGATCCGGATGCCGAAGCCGAGAAAATTGGCGGCCGTACGCTCACGCAGCTGCTCATGCGCAATGCAGCGCGGCTTGGGCTCACACTAGAGACACCATCCGCCGTGCTCCCGTTTGAAGCGCGGGTTGCGACTCACGTCGCAGCGGTGAAGTACGCCCTCTCGCGAATATTGTAGACATGGCGCAACGCGATCAACTCGAAGTCGACGTGCTCTTCGTCGGCGCCGGCCCGGCGTCGTTGGCAGGCGCGATTCGTCTAGGACAACTAGCAAAGGAAGCGGGCCGCGAGCTCGAGATCCTCGTGATCGAAAAGGCCGCCGAGATCGGCAATCACGGCATCTCGGGGCTCGTACTCGACCCACGCGCGATCAACGAGCTGATGCCCGATTGGCTCGAGCGCGGCGCTCCCATTGACGCGCCGGTCGGTCGTGACGAACTCTGGTTTTTGACAACGAGCGGCAAGATCAAAGCGCCGTTCACGCCGCCGCCCCTCAACAACCACGGTAAATACGTCTCGTCGTTGCAGCGTCTGACGAAGTGGATGGCGGCGCAAGCCGAAGCGCTCGGCGTGCAAGTCTTCGGCGAGTTTCCCGGACAAGAACTGTTGTGGGATGGCGATCGCGTGATCGGTGTACGCACCGGCGACAAGGGCGTCGACCACGACGGTAAACCCAAAGCGAACTACGAGCCGGGCGCCGATTTGCTTGCAAAAATTGTCGTGCTTGGCGAAGGGCCGCGCGGCACGCTCGCCAAGCAGGCCATTCCGCGGCTCGGTCTCGATGACGGCAAAGAGCCGCAAGTCTATGCGGCCGGCGTCAAAGAACTGTGGCAATTGCCCGACGATCGCTTCCCAGCTGGCACGGTGATTCACACGCTCGGCTACCCGTTGCCGCCCGAAACGTTCGGCGGCGGCTTCATCTACGGGATGAAAGATCGCGTGCTCGACATCGGCCACGTCACCGGCCTCGACTATAAGAATCCGACGACCGATCCGCACAACGAATTGCAGCGGATGAAAGAACATCCCGAGATTCGCAAGATGCTCGATGGTGCGAAGTTGATTCGCTACGGCGCAAAAGCGATTCCCGAAGGTGGACTCTTCGCAATGATTCGGCCGTATAGTGACGGCCTGATGATCGCGGGCGACTCGGCGGGCTTCCTCAACGGTATGCGCCTCAAAGGCGTCCACCTCGCGATGAAATCCGGCATGATGGCAGCCGACACCGCGTGGGACGCACTTCAAGCCCAGAAGTTCGACGCCGAACAGCTCTCGGTCTACGAACAGCGTTTCCGCGATTCGTGGGCCTACGAGGAAATGCGCGGCGCGCGTAACTTCCACCAAGGTTTCGAACATGGCATGTGGGCCGGCGTCTTTAACGCGGGACTTGCCACGTTCACCGGCGGCCGCGCGTTCGGCTTCATCGACAAGTTGTCGTCAAAGCCCGGCTACGAGATCATGGAGAAGGCGGGCTATCGTCCGAAAGAGACGCCGCGCGCCAAGATCGACAACGTCCTTACCTTCGATAAGCTCACCGACGTCTACAACTCGGGCGCGATTCACGAAGAGAATCAGCCGAGCCACCTGAAAATCGCCGATACGAATATCTGCCGCGACCGCTGCACGGTCGAGTACGGCAACCCGTGCGCGTATTTCTGTCCCGCCGCCGTCTACGAGCCGATGTTCGAAAAAGACGGCGACGAAGGCGCGGTACACGGACGCATTCAGGTGAACTTCACCAACTGCGTGCACTGCAAGACGTGCGATATCGCGGATCCATATCAAATCATCACGTGGGTTCCACCGCAGGGCGGCGAAGGCCCGGTCTACATCGGCATGTAGTTACTGCGTCGTGAAACTGCCGATCGGACCAACTGCATAGCACCCCTGATATTGCTGAAGGTACACGTAGTAGCGCGTGTGGGGCAATATGTCTCCATCAGGAATCGGAAGACTCGGATTCATTTGCGCCCACTCATAGTAGGGGTTTGCGAGCGATGCCGGTGACGCTTGTGGCGGCAGTTCTGAAGCTGGAATAGGCTGGAAGCGCCCGAGTGCATAGGAAAGCATTCCGAAGTTTGCAAGCGCGGTCGGTCCAGTTGAGAACTCAGGGTAGTAGAACCCGGCTCCGCCGTCATAGTTCGCGGCTGACGTATCCGCGACGATTATTCCCGTTTGGTAGAAGTTATCTGGAACGTTTGTCGAGTTCGTTACGGGATAAACCATTTGCGGCATCGTCCCGTTTGGATACCAGCACTCAGCAACAGGCTGCAGCGTGGTCGCCGGCAGCGAAGCGGTCCCGCCACCACCACAAGCGCAAAGCACGACGATCGTGGCGTGAGCGAGCGTCAGACGGATTCTCCGCATCATTGTGTGGTGAAGTCGCCGATCGGCCCATTCGCGTAGCATTGATTTCCGCTTCCATCTTGATACGAATATTCGAGGTAGACGTAGTAGTGTGTGTGCGGCATGATCGGTCCACCGGTGTAAAATGGGCCGGAATTTAGTTCGATGAGATTCGTCATCGGTCCGTACTGTGTGAATCCGGTCGACTGCGGTCCATTGAAGTTTGATTCATCGACCTGCGTCGCCGGATGCGTAAAGAGGTAGGCATAGTAGAAGTTGCCGCTTGCTGGAAGCCATGTTTGCAGCGAATTTGCTGCATCTGCAACTTCGATTTCGGAGGAGTCGGGTACATTGGTGGCGCCTTCGGCGGGGTAGATCATGTGGGGCGCCGTACCGCTCGGATATGCGCAGATTTGCGGTGGCGGGGTCGGCGTCGGACAATCGTTATCATCGTCGTCGCTACAAGGAACGCTGCCTCCGCCGCCAGCGCCGCCGCAGGCAGCGAGTAGAACAGTCGCGCCCATCGCGAGCAGCAGGGCGATTCGTTGCATCCTCACGGAACGAGGATGCGGTTTGATGCTGACAGAGGCCCGATTGCTCGCTGACAAAAACCAGAAGGAAACATGAAAATGCAGCGCGGTGGTGATGCTCTGATCGTCGGTGGTGGACTTATCGGTCTTGCCGTCGCGTTCGAGCTTGCGCAGCGGGGCGCGACCGTACGCGTCTACGATCGCGGCGAACCCGGGCGCGGCGCGTCGTGGGCCGGCGCCGGCATGCTCGCCCCATATGCCGAGCGTATCGAAGACGAAGTGATGCTGGAATTGTGTCGAGCTTCGCTTACACAGTATCCGGCATTCGTGAGGCATGTCGTCGAAGCGAGTGGCGTGAACGTCGACGTTCGGTTAGATGGCATCGTCGAGGCGGCGTTCGATGCGGCGCGTCTCGAAGCACTCGCAGCATTCGCGCATGAACTTGCAGCACGCGGCGTTCCATGCGAAATGCTCGATCGCCGTGCGGCGTTGCTTGCCGAACCGGCACTCAGAAAACATGTGCTAGGCGCGCTCGTCATCGGCGGCCAAGGCTACGTCGACAATCGGCGGCTAGGGCGCGCGTTGCTCGCGGCGTGTCGTGCCGAGGGCGTTATCGTGCATGCGCCGGTTTCCGGTGTGGCGATCGAATGTGACGAGCGTCGTGTGCTCGGCGTGCGAAGTGAACTCGGTTTCGCCCCGGCGTCGATCGTGATCAATGCGGCGGGCGCGTGGGCCGCGCAAATTCCCGGTGTTCCGCGCGATGCCATTCCGGCAGTAACCCCGGTAAAAGGCCAAATGCTCGCACTCGCCGTGCCGGACGGATTCTTGCGTCGCTCCACGTGGGTGCCGGGGGCATACCTCGTGCCGCGCACCGATGGCCGTTTGCTGATCGGCGCGACGGTCGAAGACGCGGGATTCGACGAACGCGTCACCGCTGCGGGAATCGATTCGCTGCTCCACGCAGCACTCGCGGCGGCCCCGTCGCTTGGTGCTTTCACCGTGACGGAGAGCTGGGCCGGTTTGCGCCCGGCAACACCTAATGGACGTCCGTTCATCGGGCCAAGCGAGATCGAAGGCCTGCTGCTCGCGACGGGGCACTACCGCAACGGGATCTTGCTTGCTCCGGTCACCGCCTCGTTGATTGCGAGTTTTGTCGAAACGGGCGATGCGCGCCCTCTCGCCGAATTTACACTTCGTGAAGGCTACGATCAACGGCGAGGCGCGTGAGGTACGGGACGGAATGACGGTTGCGGCGCTGCTCTCAGAACTGGGCGCTGCTCGTTCTGGAATTGCCGTGGCATGCAACGACCGAGTCGTACGCCGCGCCGAATACGAAACACGTGTGATCGCCGATGGTGATGCGATCGAGATCATCAAGGCCGTCGCCGGCGGCTAAGGGCTAAAATGCGAAACGACATTTTCAAGATCGGGAAATACGAGTTCACTTCGCGCCTCATTGTTGGGACGGGCAAATATCCGTCGATCGAAGTTATGCAAGCCGCTCATGAAGCCAGCGGCGCGCAGATGGTGACGGTCGCGATTCGGCGCATCAACATCGACGATCCGAGCGGCAAAACGCTGTTGGACTACATCGATCGTTCGAAGTTGCGCATTCTTCCGAACACCGCCGGCTGCTACAATGCAAAGGACGCCGTGCTGACCGCACAGCTCGCGCGGGAACTGCTCGAGACCGATCTGATCAAGCTCGAAGTGATCGGCGATGCGCAAACGCTGCACCCCGATGTGCGCGGCACGCTGGAAGCCGCGGAGGCACTCGTCAAAGACGGATTTACGGTTCTGCCGTACATCGGAGACGATCCCGTGGTCTGCAAACAGCTCGAAGAACTCGGGTGCGCCGCGGTAATGCCGCTCGCCGCACCGATCGGTAGCGGCCTGGGCGTGTGCAATCCGTACACGATTGCGATCATCAAAGAGCGGGCCAACGTGCCGGTCATCGTCGACGCGGGCGTCGGCACCGCGAGCGACGCGGCGATCGCGATGGAACTTGGCGTCGATGCGCTGTTGATGAATACAGGCATCGCCGCGGCCAAGGATCCCGCGCTCATGGCAGATGCGATGCGCCACGCGGTGATCGCCGGACGCGAAGCCTATCTCGCCGGGCGGATGGAGAAGCGGCTCTACGCGAATGCGTCGAGTCCGATGCGCGATCTGATCGGGACCAAGCACGCGTGATCGGCGAAATCAGCGTCGAGGAGTTGCAACGGTGGCGCACAGAGGGTAAGCAGTTTGTGTTGCTCGATGTGCGTGAACCCGACGAAATTGCAATAGCGCGCATCGCCGAGTCGACCTGGATTCCGATGCGCGAAATTCCACAGCGCATCGGCGAGCTCGATCCATCGGTAACGGTTGCGGTGATCTGTCACCATGGCGGCCGCAGCGAGCAAGTCGCCGCATTTCTCTCTGCATGTGGGTTCGCCCAAGCTGTGAACGTCGAGGGCGGCATCGACGCGTATGCCAAGCGGATCGAACCCTCGCTCGCGCGCTACTAAGCTCGTTTCGTAGCGACCACGAACCAGTGGATCGCGTCGCGTAGCGGCGCCTGTTGGTGCGCCCAAGTTCCGGCTATATTATCGACTGCGACCTCGCGCATTGATTCGATCGTAAAGTGTGGGGCGAGCAGTTCGCCGAGGCGCGCTCGATCGAAGTAGGCGTGGGCGACCCCCTGCTCGTCGCCGGCTTCCGACGCGTATACGTACGGTTCGATCGGCGTTCCGGCCCCGTTTCGCGCATCGCGGGTTGAGCCAAAGGTCCCAAAGAGCGGCGCACCGGGTTCAAGGGCGGTAGCAATCGTGGCGAGGTCACCCGCGATGGACGTCGGCGTGCCATGCAGCAGCGCGTGCGTCGTGAGCGCGGCCGCGTAGAGGCCGTCGGCCGGCGGCGACCCGACGCGGAAGCCCGCCGCCTCGAGGGCGCGCGAATTGCGGCCACTCCCCGCCCCGACCTCGAGGATTCGCGCGCCGGGACGATCCCGCAAGCGCTCGATAAGGTCGAGCGTCAGGGGATGCGGCGGGCGGGGGACGGCCTCTGGCGAATCGGGGTTCATCTATGGCGACCGAGACGCTCATTATCGTCGTCGGCGGTGACTACCTGGCCTATGAAATCTGCCGCGAGATTTTGAAGACGGCTGGGCAGCGCGTTGCCCTCGTGTGGAAACACGAGGAGGAGCGCGCGGCGAATCTGCTCGCGCAGACGGTCGCCAAATTCCGCGCGGACTTTCCGCATACGTTTTCGCACTATCCGCTCGACCCGGCCGAAGCCGCGAGTCTACGCGAAGCGGGCCTTGAGCCGGTCGGAGCGCGTCCGGAACAACCGAACTATTGCATCGTCGCCGTCTCGCAGGATGATCGCCTGAATCTGCGGGCCGCGTTGATTGCGCGCGACATCAACGAACGCACGCGCGTCACGATACGTCAATTCAATCCGGTACTCGGCCACAAGATCCAAGAGGGACTCAAGTACAACTGCACGGCGATCTCGCCGGCCGCGCACGCAGCGGCTACCTATGCGGCCTCGGCCGTGGATCCGTCGTGCTTTTACGCGCTGCCCTTCCCCACGCTCGAGACGCTGGTCGCCAAGGCGGTACATCGCCACGATCACCACGAGCGCGGCGAAGCCGATCGCGATCGCGATCCGGATGGAACGGGCAGTCTCTTCGGGTTCTGTGAACGCGACGCGGAGCAATTTGGCATCGACGGTCTCAACGTAATCGACGCGGAGGCCCATCTGCGCGCGCGCATTGTCGCCATCGATGGGCGCGCGCCGTATATTTGCCATGGCGACGAAGATCACGCCGATGGCGAGACGCTCGCCGCGCCGATTCCCGAAAAAGCGCGCGTGTGCGTGTTCGGACCGATTGCGAACATCAAGCGCACGTGGCCGCAAGGCGAGCGCAAACGTGAGACCTCGTGGCGCAGTCGCATGCGCGAGTCGCTTCGCGACCTGCGCGTCTCGATCCAAAGAACCGAACCGATTTTGCGGACGGTTTTCAGCGTCGCGGCCGTCATGTACGTCGTGTTCTCGATCTACTTTGTCTTTGCGCTGCACCTCAATCCGATTGCCGCATTTTACTTCGTCATGACCACGATGACGACGGTCGGGTATGGCGACATCTCGCCGTGCGTGAAGCCGTGCCCGCAGGAGTACTCGTTCGCCGAGGCGGTCACGCTGCTCGTTGCGATGAGCACGATGCTCGTCGGCGTTACGATCGTCGCGGTCTTTACCGCTACGTTAACCTCGTCACTCAATGCGGCGGCGTTGCGACGTACGCGCGGGTTACGGCGCATTCATCGCGCGGGCCACGTTATCGTGTGCGGAGCGGGCAACGTCGGCTCGCTGGTCATCGACTACTTGCGAGAGCTTGGTGAAGACGTGGTTGTCGTCGAGCGCAACCCCGACGCGATCTTGATCGAACTCGCGCGCGATCGGAAGATCGACCTGCTCACCGGCGATGCGACCAACGACGAAACGATCGCCTACTGCTCGCCGGAGCACGCGAAGGCGCTCGTTGGTGTCACCAACAGCGACACGGCTAATCTCGAAGTTGCGCTTGGGGCGCGAACGCGCTCGCGCGAACAAGCCCACGCCGACATGCACGTCGTCTTGCGGATCGACGACCTGGCTTTCGGCGCGTCAATCAAGCGCCACTTTGGGATCGCCTCGTTTTCGACGACGGAGCTCACCGCACCGACGATCGCCGGCCTCGCGCGGTTTGAAAGTACGCGCGGACGCTTCGCGATCTTCGCTAATAGCGGCTTTGCGCGAGTGTTTCAGCTCGCGGAGCGGTTTCAGGGCGCCGAAAGCGCTCCGCCTCCGGCGCCCCCAGAACGGCCGGGCTACAAGGTGCGGTGGATTCCACTCTATGTGTGGCGCGAAGACGGCGGCAAAGGTGTTGCCGTCCCGGTACACAAGTTTGAACAGGACGTCAGACCGGGCGACCGCCTGTTGTTTATGGTACCGCTGGATCAATTTAGCGAGGCAAACAATTAGAAAGGATGGGAATGCTAGCCGCGGGTGACAAGCTCCCCAACCTCACGGTCGCGGACGATGCAGGTAAGCCGGTCACAACGGCCGAGCTGCTTGGTGGGCCGCTGATTTTGTATTTCTATCCGAAGGACGATACGCCGGGCTGCACCAGCGAGGCGTCGCAGTTTCGCGACCTTTACGGCAAGTTTCAAGCGAAGGGCGCGCGGATTGTCGGGGTGAGCCGCGATTCGGCAGCGTCGCACCAGAAATTCAAAGCGAAGTATAAGATTCCGTTTATGCTACTGGCCGACACGGATTCCAAGCTCTGCGATGCGTTCGGTGTGATCGTTGAGAAGAACATGTACGGCAAGAAGTCGATGGGCGTGCAGCGTTCGACATTTCTGATCGATGGAAAGGGCGCAATCGTCAAGGTCTGGCCGAAGGTCCAGGTCGACGAACATGCCGATGAGGTGCTCGCATCGCTACCGTAATGGCCGCCGCGATGCGCGTGCGCGTCGTCGGCTCGAGTGCATCGGTTCCTCGTCCTGGCCGCGCGTGCAGCTGTCATTTGATTCGTGCACGCGGTACGAATCTGTTGCTCGACATGGGCACCGGTGCCCTCGCCAACCTACGCATCGTGATGGACTATCCGGATCTCGACGGCATCGTGATCACGCACATGCACGCCGATCACTTTCTCGATTTGATTCCGTTACGGTATGGCCTGAAATACGGTCCGCTCTTGCGCGATGACCGCATGCCGGTGTATCTGCCGCCGGGCGGCGAGAAGCAACTGCGCGACGTTGCGGCAACGTTTTCGCCCGAAGGTCCGAGCGATTTTCTCGATGAGGTCTATGAGGTTCGCGAGTACGATCCGGCGGAAACGCTCGAGATCGGACGCTTGACGGTCACGTTTGCGAAGACGATTCACTACATCGATGCGTATGCCGTACGCGTCGAACGGGACGGTGCGAGCGTGTGCTATTCCAGCGACACCGCGCCGTGCGCAAACGTCGAAGAACTCGCGCGCGGATGCAGCATTTTCCTGTGCGAAGCGGCGCTTGGGCTCGCGGTCGAAACGGGTCCGATGCGCGGACATCTTTCGGCCGTGGAAGCCGGCGAGATGGCGCAACGCGCCGGCGCGCGTCGCCTGGTGCTTACGCACTACGGTACCGAATTTGCTCCGGGTGAATTAGAAGACGCCGCTCGCAGCGTCTACCACGGCCCTTGCGCTATCGCCGATGACGGCACAGAACTCACCATTTGAGGCCGTAACGGCGCTTCGGTGTCGTTGCGTCAGTCCTCGAGTGCCCTTGCACACTTCGGACTGCCGCGCCTAACCACAGCACCGCTACAGCCTCAAAGGTCCGTCGCTCGGCCGTTAGGCGCTTTTTGCTTTGGGCTGCTTTCGAACGCAGGCTCGAAGTTTTGCGCCATTCGCAGGATGCGAACTTCGTTTGGTTGTGGCGCAAAACTCGCGCAGCAGGAGCATCACACGAGGTGATGCGAGGAGCGTCTGCGAGAGGAAGCAGCCCGAAGCAAAGAGCGCCGGCTAGTTCGCGTTTTGGGGGTCGCCACGGGGCAGCGAAAACTGAATCAGCGCGCGTACTGGCGCAAGGCCGCGGCTTACGACCGCGCACGGCGTGACGGTGAGTCCTAATTCTTCGAGTCGCGCCTTCGCGGCGAGTAATTCGCGTCCCGACGTCACCACATCTTCGAGCAGCAGCACGTGCTGGCCGGACGAATACGGGCCTTCAACATACTCGTCGGCGAACGCGCCGTAGCCTTTTGGCGATTTCCGGATGGCGATGAGCGGAAGACCCGACATCTGCGAGACCACCGTCGAGATCACGACGCCGCCCAGTTCCGTGCCGGCAATCAAATCGGGATTGATTTCGGTGATGATTGGAACGAAGAGCCGCGCGATGCGGCGCAACACGTGGGGATCGGAGAAGAGCCGGAACTTATCGATATAGTAGTCGCTGCGCACGCCGCCGGAGAGCACGTAGTCGCCGCGCGTCAGCGCGCGCTCGACGATGATCTTGCGAAGCCAGATGAGTTCGGGCATCGGCCCGACGGGTTGGTTGGGGAGACCTAAATGCTCCATTGCCACGCGTTCCAGTCCTCGACGACGGGGTTCGGATCGAATCCCTTGAAATCGGAGTTGATCGGGTGCATCTGGCGCAGATAGTTAATGAAGATCTCCGGTACGTCACGTGCCAGCAGCGCCTGCGTCTTCGCGTAGGCTGCCTTCCGTGTCGCCTGGTCGTAGTGGGTCAGCGCCATGTTTTCTGCAGCGTCCATTTCAGGACTACAATACCGGGTGTAGTTGTACCCGCCGGGCGGGACGTTCTTGCACATAAATTGGGCAGAATCGTCGGGGTCGATGCCCGAGTACCAGCCGTCCACGACCGCGTCAAAGTGCCCGTTTTGCAGGACGCCGCCCTCGCCGGCCGGCGCGTAGAGCTGCGCTCCCGGAAAAAGCTTGATCTGAGCCTGGACGCCGATCCGATGCAACTGCGCTTGGATCAGCAGCGCCAGCTGCTTGTACGTTGCGTTAGAGTTCCCGGTCACGAGTAAAATCGACGGCGGGTCGGCGCCCAGCAGCGATTTCGCCTTGGCGATGTCGTAGGGAAACGAACGCACTTTCGGATCGAACGCCCACATCCAATCCGGGATGTCTTCGCTCGCGACCGTCTCTTGCCCGTACATCGTGTCGTTTACGAGACTCCGCTTGTCGAGTGCGTAGGCGATCGCTTGACGCACGCGTACGTCCTTCATCGCAGGGCTTGCCGTGTTGATTTGGACGTCGTAATAGCCGTTGACGCGCATCCAGACGATCTGGGTTCCCGGAATGCTTTTCACTTGCGGATACAAGTGAATCGACGCCTGGTAGATCCAATCGATTGCGTGCGTACGCAACAGCTCGACCGACGTATTTTCGTCGGGGATCACCTTAATCTCAATCCGTTTGAGTCCCGGCTTACCTAAGAAGAAGTTGTCGTTTGCGACCAGCGCGACGTGATCGTTATGAACCCACTCGGCGAAGCGGAATGGCCCATCCGAGACCATCGGTTCGCTATTAAACGGAATCTGGTTGACGTTTGGATACTTGGACAGCACGTGTTCGGGCGCGACGCCGTATGGCTGATCGCTGTCGGTGAAGAACGTGTTGACGAACGGCGAGAATTTTTCTTTGAGGTGAACGATCACCGTCCATGGGTCCGAGGCATCGATCGACTTGATGTAGTCGTAGCCGTGGCGCGACACGATGTTGTTGTTGGGGTTCATCAGCGCTTGCCACGTCCACCGAACGTCTTTGCTCGTGAACGCCACGCCGTCGCTCCACTTGACGTCTTTGCGCAGGTGGTACGTGATCGTCAGTCCGTCGGCGCTGATGCCGCCGTTGGTCGTGCTGGGCACCTCGGTCACGAGAAGTGGTTGCTGCACGCCTTGGCCGTTGGGTTGGATCAGTGGCAGGAACATGAAGCGCGCGATAAAGACGTCGGTCGTGTTGGAGGTGAGGAGCGGGTTGAGGTTCTTCGGCTCATCTTGAATCGCCACACGCAGTACGCCCGGAAGGGTCCACGAGTGCTCGCCGCCGCCAGCTTCATCAGGGGCTTTCGAGCACGCGGCAAGGAGCCCGGCCAGGGCGAAAAAGGCGAATAGACGTTTCACCAAGCGAAAAGCCTCCCGAGGAAAGGGCGAAATAAACCCGCCCTTTATTGCCCTAGGCCCTGGAAGCTACCTTGTTGCCGGGTACTGGATCGTAGCGCTCGTGGCGTGCGGCGAAAGTGCCGAGGCCCTGCGTGCCGGTCCGTAGCTCCGTGATATAGCGTGCGAGTTCGACCTCCGGCACGTGGGCTTCAACGACGTCGAAACCGGTCTGCTCGGCCGGGTTCATCCCGAGAATTTGGCCCCGCTTGCCGGTGAGCTGGGCGATGACGGTCGACGTGTACTGCGTAGGGACGGTCACCATGACGCGCGAGATCGGCTCTAGCACGGCCGGATGGCATTTAGGCAGCGCGTCGCGCACGCCCATGCCGGCGGCGGTCTTGAATGATTGTTCGCTCGAATCGACGTCGTGATACTGCCCGTCATAGAGCGTGACGTGCAAATCGGTAACCGGATAACCGTTGGGCCCGTGCGTCAACGCTTCGCGCACGCCTTTTTCCACGGCTGGAATGAATTGGCGGGGAACCACACCGCCCACGATCTTGTCCTCAAAGGTCACGCCGGATCCGCGCTCGCGCGGTTCGAAACGAAGCCACACGTCGCCGAACTGGCCGTGGCCGCCAGTTTGGTGCTTGTAACGCGAATGGACCTCGGTGCCCGCCGTGATCGTTTGCAGATAGGGAATCTCGGGCGGTGCGGTCTCGACCTCTACCTTATACTTGCGCGCCAAGCGTTCGACCGCGATCGAAACGTGTTGCTCGCCGCAGCCGAGCAGTAACAACTCGCCGGTGATCTCGGCGCGCGTCAGCTTCAGCGACGGATCTTCGTCGACGATGCGCGCAAGCATTTGGAAGATCTTGGCTTCGTCGATGCGTTCCTTCGGCTTGACCGCGATGGCGAAGCACGGCTCGGAGAGCGCCACGCGTGGAAACAACACGCGTCCGTTGCTCGAGAGGACGTCGCCGGTCTTGACCGGCTCGAGCCGCGCGATCGCGACGATCGCGCCGGGCCCCGCCTCGGCGATCGACTCTTGTTTCTTGCCCTGCAAGCGATAGAGGCCGCCCGAGCGCACTTTTTCATCGCCTTGCGAGATGTCGGTGAGCGTCGCGTCCGACTTCAGCGTTCCGCGCACGACGCGCACGATCGAAAGTTTCCCGGATTGCGGATGGATCACGGTCTTGATGACGTGCGCGATCACCGCCGCGGCCGGATCGGGTTCGATTGCGCGGCCTTCGGCATCGAGGACGGGAGCGTCTTTCGGTGATGGGAACCAGCGTTCGAGCGCGCGCAAGAGCGCGGGAACACCCGCGCCGGTTGCGCCGGCACATACGAGTACGGGAACGATTTGATCGTGCGAACACTCGCTGCACAAATCGCGCTCGACCTCGTCGAGCGGCGGCTCCACGCCTTCGAGTAATTCTTCCATCAAGTGGTCGTCGAAATCGGCCATCGCTTCGAGCAACTCGCCGTGGGCCGCGCGCACGCGCTCGAGCGTGTCGCCGGGAATTGCGCTCTCGCTCTCGCCTTCAGCGTCGAACGCATAGGCCTTCATATCGGCGAGGTCGACGTACCCGCTGAAGCCGCTGTTCTTCTCGGTTGCTGCCGCTCGAGTGAAGAGCGGCCACTGCTCGGCAACAACGTGACGTCCATAGAGCGCTTGCAATGCCGCGAGCGTGCCTTCGAAATCGGCTCCCGGGCGGTCGAGTTTGTTGATGACGAAGCAATGCGGCATCGTGCGCGACTCGAGAAAGTCGACGAGCGTTTTGGTTTGCACAACACGCGCGGGATCGGCTTCGACGACGATGACGGCTGCGTCGGCGCCGCAGACCACGAGTTTGGTCTCTTCAAAGAAATCGATGAATCCCGGCGCGTCAACGATCGTGAGATCGACATTGCCGCTCGTGCAGTGCGCGAAACCGGCGGTCGTGGTCTGCGCGTGCGAAACATCTTCGGGTTCGTGGTCGGTCACGGTCGTGCCGTCGGCGATCGAACCTCGGCGAGGGATTGCGCCACTGCGTGCGAGCACGGCCTCCACGAGCGTGGTCTTGCCCGCGTGATGCGGGCCCACGAATGCAATATTGCGTTGACGCTCGATGTCCATGGCCACTCTCCACACGCCTAGCGGCGTTTAGTCGTTTTTTTCTTTGCTGATCCTTTTGCCTTAGCGGCCGGTTTAGCGGCAGTTTTTTTCGCTGGTGCCGCTTTTTTCACGGCTGCTTTCTTCGCGGGCGCCGCTTTCTTTGCGGGCGCCGCTTTCTTTGCGGGCGCGGCTTTTTTGGCCACCGCCTTCTTCGCGGGTGCGACTTTCTTTGCCGGCACGAGTTTCTTCGCGGGTGCCGCTTTCTTCAGGGGCGCCGCCTTCTTCGCGGGCGGCGCTTTTTTCGCCGCGGCTCCCGCCTTCGCAGCCGCTACCGCCTTAGCAGGCGCGGCCGCTTTTGCGGGCGCGGCTACTTTCGCAGCCGCGACTTTCTTTGCGGCTGGGGGCGCCGCTTTTTTCGCGGGTGCGACTTTGTTTGCGGGTGGCGGCGCAGCTTTTTTTGCCGGCGCGACCTTCTTTGCCGATGCAGCCTTTGACGAAGCGGCCGACTCGGGAGTGCGCTTCGAGGTTGACTTCGGCGTTGGCGCCGCATCGGGTTTCTTGGTCGTGCGCTCCGGACTGCTTGCGCGCTTCTTTGGCCCCGAGTCACGGGCTTTCGCGCTTTCGCGAGCGCGCGAAACCAGTTCAGGTGCTTCGGGAAGACCGAGTTCGGCGCGGCTAAAGCCACTGATGCTGCTGCCCGGCTGTACCGGTTCGGGTGCACGCTGCGCATGTGCTTCGAGATGTTCGCGGGTTGCGCGCAGCACCACGCGCGCGAGGCGTCCGGCGACTGGGAACACGACTTCGTTAATTCCGCACTCGTCGAGCATGTTCAGGACGACGTCGAACGCGCCGCCTTGATCCTTCGGACTGTGCGCATCCGAGCCGATTGCAATGCCAACGCCGCGCGCGTGGGCTTTGCGCATCAGGCGCTTGTTCGCAGCGATGTATTTGGCACGATGCTCTTCGCTGTCGGCGCGGTAGATTTGACGCGTGCTAATTTCGACGGCCATCCCGCGCGCGTGGGCGAGGTCGAGCAGGCGATCTTCATACGCCTCGAGTTTCTTCTCGTCGGGCCAATGCCCCAAGATTGCCGGTCGATAGAAGTGACCGACAATGTGCCCGGGCAGCTTCTCGATGTCCTCAAAAAGGCGTGCGGTGTAGAGCTCCCAGATCTTATCCACGCCGACGTGGTCGAAGAGATACGCGAACTCCGGATTGTCGTAGGGCCACATGTAGTCGGCGCCCTTTTCCGGATGATCGATCGGCAAGAAATGGACCGAGCGGATGATCCCGTCCGGCCGCATCGCATCGACGATATTCTGCGCATCCGGTCTCGCACGGGGGTCGTTGTCGACCTCGGCGCCGATCGAGAAGCGCATGCCGCGTCGCAAGCTTTCGCCGACCACCGCGGCGTGGGTTACGTCGACTCCCGCAGTTTCCGCCGCGCCATAAAGATCGCCGGCATGGGCGAGTTTGAGCGCGCGCCGCACGGTGTGCACAGCCCCAGGATCTTCAAATGTGAGGTAGTTGATATGGTCGGACACCATCAAGAAGCGCGGCGAATTTCGCCGGCACGCGTGATAGAGCCATAAAAAGAGCATCCGCGGCGAATACGCGATTGGCCGCTCCTCAGCGAAGGGACGGTGCTCGCCTTTGGCGTGACCGTGGACGTCCGGGATCGCTGCAATACGAGGGTCGCTCAGCGCTCTACTTCCTTTACACCGCGAGGTATCCACGCGCCCGGTTTGGTTGCACCAAGACGCGGAGTCGAGGCCGATGGCGCGCGCTGGTCGATCCAGGGCACGACGGTCTCAACCAAAACTTCGACGCCCTTTTTCATTAAGTCGAACGACATCGAGGGATTCGACTCGCTGCCCGCGGCTATTGCCTGAGCGGGCAGATAGGGCATATGGATCAGGCCCACTAGTGCCGGCGGCACACCGTGTTCGGTGAGAGCGAGCATTTCGTAGAGGGCCTGGTTTCCGATAAATGTGCCGGCCGAGTTCGAAACGTACCCGGGGACGCCGGCTGCGACCCAGGCTTCGATGATCTTTTCGAGCGGCAGGTTGGAGATCCGCGCCTCGGGGCCGCCACGCGTAACGACGTCGCCCTTGCGTGCGACGCCGACGTTATCGCTTTCGAAGTCGAGTACGTTGACTGCAACACGCTCGAGCGAAAGTGCCGCGCGGCCGCCAAACTGCGAAAGGAGGATCACGATCTCCGGCTGGTCGAGCTGCAGCGCCTGTTCGAAACGCTCGCGAATATTACGCGTCTCGACCGGGATGACCCGCGATACGACCGGGCGTCCGGCGAGCAGCGCGCCCTCAAAACTGCGCGCGACCATCTCGCTCGGGTTGACTTTATCACCGCTATGGGGCTCGAACCCCGCGATGAGGATATGCCTGGCCACTACATCTAGGTTACAGCTTGCGCGCGATGTAGCCTTCCATCTTGAGCAAGCGCGCCTTCATCTCGATCCCATAGCCGTAGTTGTGGAGTTCGCCTTGCGCGTCGACCACGCGGTGGCACGGGAAAAATAGCGCCACAGGATTGCGGGCCATAACCTGTCCTACTGCGCGCGCCGCGCGCGGGCGGCCGATTTGCGTGGCAACCCACGAATACGATCGCACCTCGCCGGGCGGGATCTGCGCCGCCGCCCGTAACGCGGCCTGTTCGAACGGGGTCAGATCTTCGATATCCATAATCTGGTCGTCGACGCGCCAGGTGCTAAAGAATTGTTCGAGCGTGAGGCTCAGCCACGGCGGTGCCTCACCGGCCTGTACCGGCCGGCGCAGGCGGCTTTCGACACGCGCGCGCACGGCTTCGAATGCTTCGCCGGTATCGATACCGATGTAGGCGATACGCGCTTCTTTGAATCCGACGTAGAGACGGCCGATCGGCGTCTGTGCCGATGCGAGGATGACCGGCGTCGTACGCTCGCGGATTCTGATCATTGCGATGTGTTCCACGACGCGCTTGGCGAGATCGCACGACGGTTCGGGCTGCGGCAGGCACGAGAGACAATATGCTACGCCTTCGAACTCCTCGTAGAGTTCTTGGCAATGGTCGCAGGCGCGCAGATGAATATCGACGGCTTCCTTGACGGATTCTTGACAGTCGTCGCGGACTTGGTCCCACAGTTCTTCGACATCACGACAGCGCATGCATAGGGTCTCCTTCGGGGGCGTTGCGTCCGATTTGCGGACCGAGAATGCGGCGCAAGATCCGGACCGCGCGGTGGACGTGCGACTTAACCGTGCCGATCGGTTGGTGCAGAATCTCGGCGATCTCCGGATGGCTGCGTCCTTCGATGAAGCGCAACGTCGCGGCCGCGCGCAAGTGCACCGGCAACTGTAAAAGCGCCTGCTCGACAAGCGCGACCTCAGCGTTCTGTTCGACGATCGTCTCGGGCTGCGGCGGACCTTCGTTGGACTCACGCAGCAAGGCGTCGGGATCGGCGAGTGCATCGAGTGCGACGCTGGTCGGACGTTTGCTGCGCAGACGGTTGCGCGTCACGTTGAGCGTGATCGTATACAGCCACGGTTGGAGCCGCAGATCGGCGCGCTGCTCGAGCGACATCTTGCCGAGCGCACGGTACGCACGCACGAAGGCGTCCTGGACAATCTCCTCGGCATCTTCGCGGTTGCCGGTCATGCGCAAGGCAAAACCGTACAGGCGACGCTGGTAGTCGTCGACGATATGATCGAAGTTCTCGACGCTCGGCGCGGCTTTGCTCGACGCCCGGCTGGGCGACGGCTTGGCCGGCTGGACCGCTGATGGCACGTAGACTCCCTGTGGGAGTGGTGCAAGCACGCTCATACGCTGCTACTTGACCGCTCCTGGCCTCCCTCCGGTTTCACGCCGCGATGGTGAAAATCCTGAAAAGGCCGCCAGGGCCGCCGACCTCGGCGAGGGAACCCTTGCACATGGTACACGACGTGCCGCACGCACCAGTTTGAAAGCCGCCGGTCGCCTTTGCGACGCGGCGGTTTTTGTTTTCGGCACACGAGAGAGGACGTAAATGCACCAGACGATCGAACCAACGGAGATCTCATTCGACGCGTACACCCTCTGCAGTTTCCTTCCGCAACTCGACTCGTCGCGAGCAATTCCTCTCGTGCTCATCGGGTACCGTCGCAATCAAGATCCGTGGTTCGTCTGGCTCGTTCCCAAAGAAGGCATCAGTGCGGTTGGTCTAACTGACGATCCTTACTACGCCAAAGTGCTGCACGATCCGCACAGCTACTTTACGAAAAAACTTTCGAAGTATATCGAAGAGACCGGCAGCGTCAAACGCGGCATCGAGATGCTGATCGACTGTCACCAAAATCATCTCGCATTTACGCCGGTCACCAACCTCTCGCAAATGCCTTTCCGGCACCCACTCGAACTCCGGCTCGTCGGCACAATCTAAATCGCGTGCGAGCCGAGTTGCATGGCGGGGTCGCCGTCCGTAGCCCGGATAGCGCGATGATAGATGATGCGCACCGGAACGGCATCGTTGCCGCTCTGCAGTTTGCCATCGATCGTCAGCGTCGCGTCGAGCGCTAAAAGTAGCGCTCCCGATTCCGCGTAGTACGCGGTACCATCCATGTGCATCGTGCCCGAAAGCAACGCATCGGGGTGCTCGGGAAGCGTGCCGGTCATTGGGCCATCGGCCTTGAAGCGCACGCCGACCACCGCATGCCCGTGCACCTTTCCGCGTGGAGCGGAATGCAGAAAGCCCGAGAGGCGCGATCCCCCCAGCGGCGAGGCCGCCTCGAACGGCACCATACCTTGCAGACGTTCGAGGTCACGCAGCGTCGTCGCGTCGAGCTGGACGGCGAATGGTTGGTTGAGCACGGTAAGAAAATCGGGATCGTTATCGCCACGATCCTCGAACGTGCCGTCGCGCAACAGCTCTTGGACGAATTGTCCGTGTACGTTGGCTTTGCCGCTCTCGTCGAGACGCGTGTATTTCACGTCAGCGACGTAGCGGTGACCTTGACTGTTGGATGCGATGCCGAGCCGCTCGACCCCACGGTAGGTGATGTGCGTTGGTTCGAGCGCCTTGCCGATCCGGTACGTGTCTTCCCCGGCGACGCCGTAGAGTTGATCGGCGAGCGCGCACAGGGTGAGCGTGGGGATCAGCGCGGCGGCGATGACCGCGACCCGAAGCCGGAAATGCATCTCCTACCTTTTACACTATCATCGGCATCAAGAGCGGTTCGGTTCATAGCCGATCGCATCTAAATACACGAGCGTGCAAAACGCTTGTACAGGTGGCAAGAGAAGCACAACGGAGACAGCGTTCGCCCAGAAGAGCGGCGCGGAAATGTGGTGCGCCGTGAGCGCGCTCTGCACCGCAATAGCAACCAGCTCCGGCAGTAGCGCGGCGAGCATAAAGACGATAAGCGCGCGGGCGAACGCTATCCCCCGCCATGCAACCGTTATGCTTGCGGCGAGCGATCGCGGCACGAGCAGCCACCACGGTTCAGCGTCGTCGACGATCGTCGCATGTACATCGGCAAAAATCAGCGATACGGCGATGATGATCACGCCGGCACCGAGCAGTTTATCGAAGATATCGGTGGCACTGATCGACTGAAAACCGATCGCGGTAATGAGCTGCACCAACAGCCCGATGATGAGTACTGCCCAGGACCGTTCCAGCACGCGCAACCATGTCGCGGCGACCGAGAGATCACCGCGCACATCCGCGTAGGTGAACGCGGTGACAATGGCGACGAAAAACGGCTCGATGATCACGCTTGCGACATAGTCTGCGAGCGGCGGTTTTGGATGCCAGTTGAACACGATCAGGGCTTCGGCGCCGATGACCACCACAGCGGTGAGCAGATAGAGCACGGCGTGGCGCCCGAGCGAAAGAAAACTGCGCCCGAGAAGGACGAAGAGCGACGTACGGGGGGCCGGTGATGAATCTACGGCTGCAGCTCGAACGTTGCGCGGCTGCCGTGGCTTCGGTTGCGGTTAAGGAAGAACCGCACACAGACCGTGTTTTCGCACACGACGACGGCGTCACCGTCGGCGAAATGACGGCCGTCGACGTCGACGGTAAAGTCGCCGGCAGCAAGGCCCGCAAGCGTGCGGACCACGTTGCGCTGGAATTTGTCATGCGGCGCGCGTTCGCCGATCACTTCGCGCACTGCGAGCGCCAGCAGTTCGCGCACGCGCAGCGGTGTCGCAAGCGCAAACGCTGCCGAGCCGGCGGTGCTTACGGCGTGGAGATCGAGCGGGACGCGAACGCGAATCACAGCGTATCTTTTGGCGCATCTTCGAGGAGCCGCCTGCCGCGAGGGAGTACGTTGTATCCGATGCCTCCCTTTGGGAACGTGCCGGCGCAGACGCTGGTCGATGCCGTGGAGAAGCACGTCGCGCGTATGGATGATGCCGCACTGGCGGATGTCCTTCGTAGTGGCGTGTCTTCGATGCCGCACGAACGCGCGCAGCGCACTCGTTGCCTCGATCTTCGACGCATTCCGCGACCGCGGCGAGTCGTCCGAAGACGCCGCCGAGGGTGCGAATGCTTCACTCGATCGCCTTGAGGGCGCGGACGCGAACGCAGTCGCCGCGCTGCTGGAATACGCAGGCGCGAATCCGGGCTTGCTTAAGGAAGCCTTGACGCATTATGCCGAGGAGCACGCAACGCAGCTCGAGGGATTGCCCGCGCCGCTCGTCGACGGCATCGCCGGCACGCTCTCGTGATCGATAACCGTTGAGCGATTATCCACGGCGCCGCCGGCTCGAACCCGAACCGCCCAAGCGCGGTGGGATCCCGATCATTCCGCTGATGATCCTCGTGGTCTTGTGTGGCTTGGCACTCGGCGGCCTGCTGACGAAATTCTTCGGCGCAGGCGCGGTGAAGGCGCCAACCCCGGTACCGAGCTTTACCCCGCTTCCTGAAGCCACCGCGACGTTCGCCGCGGCGCCGTCAGTTCTCACCGTCTACGTCGCCTTTGCCGTCGCGCAAACCGGCGCGCGAAAAAACGGCATCGCCGCTACCGTCGGCCACGTTTATTCCCGGCACAACACCGGGAGCTAGCGCTTTGCCGAGCACATCGCCGCATGCGACGCCGACGCCATCGCCAAAGCCGAAGCCGAAGGCTACGCAAGTCGTGATTGTGCTCACACCGACGCCGGCGGCGACGACACATGCAGCGAGCGCAGCCGTTGTATCCGCAACGGCAACCCCACCGCCGGTTGTTGCCGCTCCGACCTCAACGCCGGTACTTATCACCGGTGCGAACACCTCGGAGCATGCGACCGCGATCGTCAACGCGTACATCAATGCACTCGCTCGCGGAGAATCGTCGACGGCTGCGGGCTACTTGGCGAGCGGGCTTCCAACCGAGTCGTTCATCAATCCGAACGTCACGGTGAACGTCTCCGACATGCGAGCCGCGCGCAACAGCGACGGGAGCTACGGCGTCACGGCGCAGGTTGCGACGTCAAAGGGCACCTACTTCGTGAACTTCGCCCTTCGCATGGGCGCGTACGGCCTGCAAATCACCGAACACTCCGCGACCCATATTTAACCACAACGGGTTGTGCCTTGCGGCGGCTTCGGACTGCTTTTGAACGAAGGCTCGAAGTTTTGCGCCATTCGCAGGATGCGAACTTCCTTTGGTTGTGGCGCAAAACTCGCGCAGCAGGAGCATCACAGGACGTGATGCGAGGAGCGTCTTCGTGAGGAAGGAGTCCGAGGCCACCGCGAAGGCCTACAGCTCTGCGCCTAACCCGGTGTTTGCGCGGACTTGGAGCTGATTGAACATTGCTTCGGATTCGGGGTCGCGGAAGAGCAGTGTGCCTACGATCGAGGCCAGAAACCCGAGCGGAATCGAGACGATCCCGGGATTGAGCAATGGAAAGATTGCGTGCGCGCCCATCACGCTTGGGCTCAGAATCATCAGCGCGAGCGACGAGATCAACCCGGTGAGCATGCCGGATATCGCGCCCGCACGCGAAAACCGCTTCCAGGTGAGCGCGAGAATCAGCGCCGGCGCATTGGTACTCGCTGCGACTGCGAACGCGAGACCGACGAGAAATGCGACATTGACCGTGCGCAAGCCGACCGAGATGAAGATCGACGCGAAGCCGACGACGAGCGCGGCCGTGCGAGCGACGAAGATGTGCTCACGCTCCGTTCCGGCACCGTTGCGAATCAAACTGTACCAGATGTCGTGGGCGAATGCGGAGGCTGCGGCGATAGTGATTCCGGAGACCACTGCAAGAATCGTCGCAAAGGCGACCGCGGCGACAAACGCGACGAGCAGCGGGCCGCCGACGGCGTCGGCCAAGAGCGGCGCGGCGAGATTGCTGTTTTTCTCCGGTACGATGTAGCCGGTCTGCGCCAAGTTCGGCGTTGAGTTGCGGCGCGTTCTCCGGGGTGACGGATGATGTAGCGTATCGCCTGCGTGTCGCGAAGGTGCTTGCCGATGTCGTGCTGACCGACAATCGTTCCGGCGCCCAAGCCCATGACGGTGGTCAGAATAAGTAGAATGCACCGATCAAACCCATCGCCCAGCCGACCGATATGCGCGCCGATTTTGCAGTCGGCACCGTAAAGAAACGCATCAGCACGTGCGGCAAGCCGGCCGTGCCGAGCACGAGCGCGAGGCCGAGCGAGATCAGATCGAACGCGCCGTGTGGTCCGCTGAAGAAGAGTCCCGGCTGCAGCAGGTTGACCGTCGCGCCGTCGCCGGACGCGGCCGATGCTGAGGCGTTGAGGAATGCGACGAGCGAGAAACCGAAAGTGCGCGAGCACGAGCACGCTCAGCACGAACCGACGCGACCAAGCAGCAGTGCGGCTTTGATGATCTGCACCCACGTCGTCGCGAGCATGCCGCCGAACAAGCACGTAGATCAGCATCAACAGGCCGACCACCGACGATTGCGTAGGTTTCGTTGATCCGTTGCACGAGCAAATTGATCAGCGAACCGGCGCCGACCATTTGCGCGACCATGTAGAAGAGCGTGATCGTCAGCGTGCGTCAGCGCGGCAATCGCGCGCACGCCGCGACCGCGCAAGCGGAAACGCGATCACGTCAGCGACCGTGTAGCGCCCGGTGTTGCGCAGCGGCTCGGCGAGCAGAAACAGCACGGTGAGGTATGCGACGAGCCAGCCGATCGAATACATGAATCCGTCGAAGCCGTAGAACGCGATCAGTCCGGTGATTCCGAGAAACGACGCCGCCGACATATAGTCGCCGGCGATCGCCCATCCGTTTTGCACGCCGCTGATCTCGCGGTGCGCGGTGTAGAACCCGCGGCTCGACGTACTGCGGCCCGACGCCCAGTAGGTGATGACCAGCGCCATCGCCACAAAGACCGCAAACATCACGAGCGTCGCTTGCGTCATCGCGTCAGCCTCGCTTGCGTGCGCAGCACCAGTTGTTCGGCGCGATCGTCGAACCCGCGCGCTTTTTGCATGTAGACGGCGAGGAGCACCCACGCCATCAGGAACTGCGCGATTCCAAAGGCGTACGCGAGCGTTAGCGGTCCGAGGACGCGCTGATTCATAAACGCGGGTGCGTAGCGCGATGCCGACGCGGCAACGCGAGATAGAAGAGCAAGGAAGAAAATCGTGGAGGGGACGATGAACCGGCGTCGCGCTCGCAGCAGCGCGATGAAGTCCGGGTCGTTCGCAAGCTCGTCCCATTCGCTGGCCGTCAAATGGTGGTGCTGCATCGGGCCGCCTTTCGCTACGGCGGCGGTCGCATCCCCGCGCGAATAGTGTCGCCGATCAGTGCGTCGACGACGAGGCCGGTGAGGAACGTGACGATCGCGATGAGCGAAAAGTCCCCTGAGGACACATAGTGCAGGCGACCGAGCACGGCAAAAGCGAGCGCAGCGAAGAGTAGTCCCGAGGAGGAAGCGTAGCGGTCGAAACCGGGGGAAGCGGCTTGGATCGAGTACGATCAACGCGGCGGACGCGCTCGCGATCGCGACGAGACAGGTAAAGAAACGCGCCAACTGAGCGCGAGCAGCGTCCTACTCTTCGTCGGGCCAGCCGGCGATCTCGCCGAGCGCCGCGCTCTTGGCAACGCGCAAGCCGAGCATCGCGCACTTCATCCGCGTCGGGCTGATGCCGATGCCGACGTTCTCGAGCACGACGTCTTCGAGAGCTTGGCGACGTCTTCGAGCGTCATGCCTTTGATCGACTCGGTCAGCATCGATGCCGACGCTTGACTGATCGCGCAGCCCTTGCCGGAAAACCGCACGTCGCGACCTTGCCGTCGTCGACGTCGAACTCCATGCGGATCTTGTCGCCGCACAGCGGATTGAGATCCTCGGCCGCGGCGTCGGGCTCGGTCGAGATGCCCGAAGTTGCGCGGGTTACGGTAGTGGTCGAGGATGTAGTCGTTGTAAAAGTCGTCCATGCCTACAGTTTGAAGACGCGTGCGGCCTTTTCGAGGCCCTCGGCGAGCGCGTCGATGTCGGCCTTCGGTTGTAGAGGTAGAACGAGGCGCGCGCGGTTGCCGGCCAGCCCATCTTGTCCATCAGCGGCATCGTGCAGTGGTGCCCGGCGCGGATGCAGACGCCTTCGGTGTCGAGGATCGAGGCCAGATCGTGCGCGTGGATGTCGGCGAAGTTGAACGAGATGACGCCCGCGCGATCGCCGGATCCTGCGGGCCGTAGATCGCCAAGCCGCGCGGCTCGAACGGCGCCAGGCGTTCGAGCGCGTAGGCGAGCAATTCGCGCTCGTGCTCGCGAACCCAGCTCCATGCCGAGTTCGTCAGGTAGTCGAACGCGGCGCCGAAGCGCGATCGCGTCGGCGATGTTGCTGGTGCCGGCTTCGAACTTCCACGGGAGCTCGTTGAACGTCGTCGGTCGTACTCGACCTTGCGGATCATGTCGCCGCCGGTCAGGAACGGCGGCATCGCCTCGAGCAGCGCGCGCTTGCCGTAGAGGAAACCGATGCCCGGTCGGCCCGAGCATCTTGTGGCCGCTGACCGCGAAGAAGTCGACGTCGAGCGCCTGCACGTCGACCGGCATGTGCGGAACGCCCTGCGCGCCGTCGACCAGCACGATCGCGCCGGCGGCGTGCGCGCGCGGAATGATCGTTCGAGCGGCGCGATCGTGCCGAGCGTGTTGCTCACGTGCGAGAGCGCGACGAGCTTCACGCCGCGCAGCAACGCGTCGAGATCGTCGAGCGCGAGCACGCCGCGTCGTCGGCGGGGATGAAGCGCAGCGTCGCGCCGGTCTTCGCGGCGAGCAGCTGCCACGGGACGAGGTTCGAGTGATGCTCGAGCTGCGTCGTGAGGATCGCGTCGCCGGGCTTGAGGTTCTGCAAGCCCCAACGATAGCTGACGAGGTTGATCGCTTCGGTCGTGTTGCGCGTCCAGATGATTTCGGCCGAGTCGGCGTTGACGAAACGCGCGACCTTGGCGCGCGCTTCCTCGAACGCGTCGGTCGCGCGCGCGGCGATCTCGTAGACGCCGCGGTGAATGTTCGCGTTGTACTCGTGTAGTAGTGACCAGCGCGTCGATCACGGCTTGCGGCTTCTGCGAGGTCGCCGCCGAATCGAGGTAGACGAGCCGCTTGCCGCGCGACGTCGGCTTGTGCAGGATCGGAAAATCGGCGGCGATCGCTGCGGGTGTGCGTGAGCGGCGATCATCGCGGCTCGACCTTTGCTTCGAGCGCGCGCGCGCAGTTCCTCGCGCAGCGCTTCGGTCGGGAAGCGCGCGATCGCCGGCTCGAAGAACCCGAGCGCGATCATCCGCTCGGCCTGCGTCGCGTTCGATGCCGCGGCTGATCATGTAGAAGATGCTCTCCTCGTCGATCGCGCCGACGGTCGCGCCGTGAAACGCCTTGACGTCGTTGGCCGCGATCTCGAGCGCCGGGATCGAGTCGATGTGCGCGTCTTCGGAGAGCAGCAGCGCGTCGTCGCGCAGCGCCGCGTCGCTGCGGTGCGCGTTCGCCGCGATGCGAATGTTGCCGAGATAGCGCCCTTGACCGCGCCCGACGCCGCACTCTTCACGAGCGTGTCCGACGTCGTGTTGCCGACGCGGTGATCGATGTTGCTGACCACGTCGACGTGCTGCGTGCCGGTCGGGAAGAAGAGCGTCGCGATGTTGGCGTCCACGCCGGGTTGCGCGATCGAAACCGCGACGTCGCCGACCGAGAGCGCCGCGCCAAGTTCGGCGTTCGCCCATGCGACGCGCGCATCGCGCCCGGGACGTGCGCACGCGTGAAGAGCACGCGCGCAGTCTCCGGCGCTAACTGCGCAGACGCGTACGTCACGTCGGCGCTCTCTTCGGTGACGATCTCGGCTACGCCGCAGACGAACGCGTCGGCTGCCGAGTTCGAGACGCTCGACGACCGTAACGCGCGCGCCGCGTTCGGCGAGCACGACCGTGTAGGGGAAGATCGCTTGCGTCGTGCGGCGGCGCGATAGCGCACGACGATCGGCTCGTCGAGCGCGCAGTCGGCCGGCACGTAGACGAACGCGCCGAGGCCGGCGTGCGCCAGCGCCAGGTGCGCGAACTTGTGCTGCGGTTCGATCGCCACGCGGAACGCACGTGCGAGCAGCGCGCCATGGTCGCGTGCCGCCGTTTCCAAGTCGACGGCGATCGCGCGCGATGACGCTGCTCTCGATCGCACGCTGCCGGCGGCGCCGTCGTCGCGTCCGTTGCGCCGAGCGCGAGCGTTTCGAGATCGATCTTCCAGTAGCGTCCCGGCTTTTCGCGTCCGCTGCGCGTCTGCGCAAACGCGCTCAGCGCGGTGCTGCGCTCCTGCGGCGTGAGCAGGTTAGGCAAGTGCGCCGCGCTCCTCGCGCAAGGCGTCGTAGCCTTCGCGCTCGATCGCGTTGCGGCGAGCTCGGGACCGCCGGTCTTCACGATGCGGCCGTCGATCATGACGTGCACGACGTCGGCCGCGATGTGCTGCAGGATGCGCGGATAGTGCGTGATGATCAGGAAGCCGGTGTTCTTGCCTTCGTCGCTGGCGCGCAGCGCTTGATCGACTCGCCGACGTCCTTGAGCGCGTCGACGTCGAGACCCGAGTCGGTCTCGTCGAGGATCGCGTACTTCGGCGCGAGGATCGCCATCTGCAGCATCTCGAGGCGCTTTTTTTCGCCGCCCGAGAAACCGTCGTTGACGTAGCGCCCAGGAACGACGGGTCCATGCCGAGCACGTCGATCTTTTCGAGCATCAGCGCGCGGAATTTGGCCGGCGTCAGATCGCCCGGTCGCACCGCTTGGCGCGCTGCGTAGAGGAAGTTCGGCGACCTTCACGCCCGGGATCGCGGCGGGATACTGAAAGGAAAGAAACAGGCCGGCGCGCGCGCGCTTGTCGGGCGCGAGCGCCGAGCAGATCCTCGCCGTCGAGCGTCGCCGTACCGGCAGTCACGTCGTAGTGCGGGTGGCCGGCCAGCGAGAAGGCGAGCGTCGACTTGCCGCTGCCGTTCGGGCCCATGAGGGCGTGGACCTTGCCCGGCTCGACCGCAGATCGATCCCCTTGAGGATCTCGTTCCCCTCGACGCTGGCGTGCAGGCCCGCGATGCGGAGTCCCAGTTCGGACACGTGCTTTCTCCTCGTAGAATATTGCTTGGATAGCTTAGGCCAGGCGCCCGCAGAAAGTCAAGGATAAACTTTACTATCTAGGGTCGCGTGGTAGGATACCGGCGAACGCCATGCAGGTCGACCGCTTTTTCCAGTCGACCCGCGGCAAGATCGTCGCCGAGCTGCGCGAGCGCGGCTCGGCCTCCGCCGCCGACCTGGCCGCGGTCTTCGGGCTCTCGCCCAACGCGGTCCGCCAGCAGCTGGTCGTGCTCGAGCGCGACGGCCTGGTCGAAGAGCGCGCCGGTCCGCCGCGGCCCGACCAAGCCGACCCTCGAGTTCTCGCTGACGCCCGAAGCCGACACGCTCTTCCCGCAGCCCTACGACAAGATGCTCTCCGCCGTGCTGCGCGAGGTGCGCGAGCAGTTCGGCGCACCGGCCGTCGAGCAGATCTTCGACGGCATCGCGAAGCGCGCGGTCGAGAAGATCAAGCCGCGCATCACCGCAAGCCGATGCCGAGGGCAAGGTCGCCCAGCTCACGCAGATGCTGCGCGATCGCGGCGTCGTCGCCGAATACAGTTTGATCGACGGCGGGTTCGTGCTGCACGAGCACACCTGCCCGTACTCGAGCGTCGTCGAAAGAGCATCCGGAAGTGTGCCCGGTCATCCATCACGTCATCGACGAAACGCTCGGCGGCGAGCACAAGCAGACCGAGTCGCTCGCAACCGGCGGCAAGAGCTGTACATTCGAATCTGAAGGGGATCAACTAACACCGTGGATTTCCCGAAGTTTCAAGCGCTCGTCGAAGACCGCACCGGATTCCGCACGATGGAAGAACCGACGGCGAGCGGCGAGTACTTCAGCGACTCGTGCGGCGACATGTACAACTTCTTCTTGAAGGTCGGCCCCGGCGCGGTGATCGAGGACATCTCGTACTTCACGACCGGCTGCGGCTTCGGCACGGCGACGTGCAGTCTGGTGGTCGATCTCGCGCGGGCAAGACGATCGACGAAGCGCTTGCGATTACGGCCGACGAGGTCGAAGCGCAACTCGGCGGCTACCCCGAGAAGAAGAAAGACTACCCCGAGCGCGCGCTCGAGGCGCTGCAGATCGCGATCGACGACTATCGCGCGAAGGTGGCCAGCGGTGCGGTTCCCGATTTCGGCGCGATGGATGCGCCCGCGCGCCCGGCAGTCGTTGCCGCAGCGGCGTCCGCCGAACCGGCCAAAGACGCCGACGGCAAGATCACGATCTCATTGCGCTAGGCTACTGGTGTAACGCACAACGTAGCGCGTCGTGCGTGCATCTGGTAGCGATTCGAAGAGCGCAAGTTCCGCGACGCGCAGGCGCATCGCCGCTACGTCGAGTAGCGGCAACGGTAGTGCCGATCCGCCCTTTACGCGCGCAATCGTCACGTGCGCAACCACATCCTCGTCAAAACTAAATCCCATTGCTGCGTAGCGATCGCGCAGCCCGGTCGCCAGTTCGCGAAACGGCGCGCCTTGTGCGCGCGAGCCGACGTATATTACGCGCGGGCGTCGCTCGTGTGGAAAGGCGCCGAGTTTATCGAGGGTCAGCTCGAATGTGCTGTGCGCTGCCGCAACATTGTCGAGCACGCTTTCGACCTCGGGTAGCTGCGCGACGTCAACACGGCCGAGAAAGGCCAGCGTGACGTGCAGTTTCTCAGGCGGCTCGTACCGTGCCTCAAAATTTGCCGCGCGGAGCCGATCCTGTGCGCGCGCGCACGCATCGCGCGTGGTCGTATCGAGCTCGATTCCGGCGAATAGCCGCATCAGCGCAGATAGGGATTGGTCGCGCGCTCCTCGCCGATCGTGGTGAAAGAGCCGTGGCCGGGCACAACCGGCGTTGCGTCGGGATAGTCCATCAACTTGCGGTGGATCGATGCAACGATATCTTCCATCGAGGTCCCACCGAGATCCCAGCGGCCGATGCCGCCGGCAAAGAGCGTGTCTCCGGTGAGCAGCCTCGTGGCGTTGGCGCCATTTGCGATGGCAAAGCAAACGCTGCCGGGCGTGTGCCCGGGCGTGTGCAGTACCTCGCACGTCACATCGCCGATCTTCATGCATTCGCCGTCGACTAGATCGCCGTCGAGCGCGACAACCGGCGGCAACGGCGGCAACCCGAAGAGTTTTACGAGCCGCGCTTGGTCGTGATAGATCGGCAGGTCGTCGTGATGCAGCAGCGCGAGCGCACGCGTCGATTCGCGCAAACGGCCGACGTCGGCAATGTGATCGAAGTGCGCGTGCGTATGCACGAGATACTTCGCGCGTAACCCAAGCGCCTTGAGCCGGCGCAGCACGTCGTCAACACCGTCGCCGCCATCGACAACGATCGCCTCGCGCGTCGTCTCGTCACCGACAATCGTTGCGTTGCAGGCGAGCAGTCCCACCGGAAACGTCTCGACGATCACGGCTCGTCCAGGTGGAAGAAGTCGCGGAATTCACCGTCATAGTAGCCCAGCGGGCTACCCTCACGCGCCGCGCAGGCGAGCACGCGCCCAACGAAAATAGAGTGCGACCCGGCATGGTGTTCGGCTTCGACTGCGCAGTCGAAATGCCCGATCGTGCCATCGAGCACGGGTGCGCCGGTTACGTCGGTCGACCACGTGATGTCGTCGAACTGGCGCTCCTTGATTTGCCCGGAGAAACGAACGGCGAGATCGCGCTGCGCGGCATGGAGGAGATTGACGCAAAAGATGCGCGAACTTGAAATGTAGAGATAGCTGCGCGCTTCACGGTTAACGCAGATCAGCAGCATCGGCGGGTCGGCCGAGACGCTGGCAAATGCACTGAGGGTAATTCCGCGTGGCTCTCCCTCACGCAGCGAGGTAACCACGGTGACGCCGGTCGGATGGCGGCGCATCACTGATTTGAACGCGGCCGGTCCAGCCGCGTGCGCGTTCACTTTATACGCGCCCCGATGCCGATGCCGTCGCCGATAGGCAGGATCGTTGCGTCAAGATCGGGCCGAGCGAGAAAGTATTCGTTGAATTCTTCGAGACCGCCGATCAAGCAATCGTCGATCACGACGATCCCCGAAAGCTTGAGCATCGGGACCACCAAGTCGAGATATGCGCGGTAGTGCGCGCGGTCGGCGTCGATGAACACGATGTCGAGATTGCGCTGCTGAAAGTTCTCGAGTAACTCGAGCGCCTCTTGGTTGGAGATCGTGATGTAATCATCTTCGCCAGCACGCTGAAAGTACGACAGCGCGACTTCCGTGCGTTTCGTGTCCGGATCGATCGTCCAGATTTGTCCCAGCGGCGGTTGCGCGAGCGCCATCCACAGCGTCGAGTAGCCGTAGCCGGTGCCAATCTCGAGAATGCGGTTTGCCTGCATCATGTGCACCATGACCGAAAGGAAGCGCCCCGTCTCGCGGGTGACGATCGTGATACCGTCCTTGCGGCCGTGCTGTTGAAGCTCGAGCAAAAGCGGCGGTTGCTCCGAGTGCAGGGCGTCGAGATAGCGCTTCTGATCGTCCATCTCCGGCTCCAGTTAGCGGGGAACCCACGCCAACCTGCTCGAAACAGGAACACCTCTATGGGCCGCCGACTGCGACTCTTTCCGCTCAACTCGGTGCTGTTTCCGGGCGCCGTGCTCAATTTGCATATCTTCGAACCGCGCTATAAACAAATGATTAACGAATGTCTCGAGGCGGGCGAGGGATTCGGGGTCGCGTTGATTGCAGAGGGCGCGGAAGCCGGCGATCCCAACGTGCTGCCGCACGACGTTGGTTCGATCGCGGAGATCGTCGACGTGCAGCCGCTGCCGTTCGGCCGCTATTTCATCTCGACGGTCGGACGCAATCGCTTTCGTATCCGCGAGGTCGTCAGCCGCGAACCTTATCTGGTGGCGGAAGTCGACGAACTGGAAGATTCCGAGCAATACTCCGACCGCGAGGTCGACGAGTTGCTACCGGCGGTGCTCGAGCGCTTCGAAGAATATCTTGCCATGCTCGTCGAGTTCTCGGGACAAGAAAGCACGGTCGATCTGCCAGACGACGACGCGTTGAGTACATCCTATCTGATCGGTGACATGCTTCAAGTCGCCGAGCGCGTCAAGCAACGTCTGCTCGAACTTGCCGATACCAAGGCGCGCCTGCGCGCTGAATACGATTTCCTCGAACGTCTGCTCCCGCAACTACGCAAGTTGCTCGAGCGCCGCCGCGTAGAGCTACGCGAGCGCCAAGAAAACGGCGAAGATCTTTCCTATCGAGACGCGCAAGAACAATTCTTCGGGAAGTTTTTCTCGCAGAATTAGTGTTCTCGGGCTTCAACTACATCGCGGGTTCGACCACGCTCGTCGCAATCGCATCGTGCGATCGCTCCTGCTGATTGGCTCGCCGCTCTCGCCATCCTGGCTTCGCGGCTCGTCCAAACGATCTCACCCGCAACGTAGTCTCGCCCTTAACGCTATTCTACTCGTCGTGGGTTGGATGAGAACGTTATCGCCGTTTGACGTCGGCGGCGGTGCCGAGCGCGACGCCGATTGCTGTTCCGATCGCTATGCCTGTTCCGACGTTGTGCATGCCAACCCCGATTGCGAGACCGACAGCTGCGCCAAGCGCTATAAATACGCCGAGGCGAGACTTCATCTTGCGATCTCCATCCCGGCCATATGTTCTGCAGATCTTACGACGTTGCGAAGCAGCGCAACGTTGGTCACCGGCCCGACGCCGCCGGGGACGGGTGTAATCGCGCCGGCCACTTTGACCGCTGATTCATAATCGACGTCACCTTTAAGGACGCCGCCGATGACGGTCGTGCCGACGTCGATCACGGTTGCGCCTGGTGCGATGTCGTTACCGCCGATCAGTCCGACGACACCGGTTGCGACTACCACGACGTCAGCCATCTTGACATACGGCTGGAGGCTCGCGCTCTCTTTGTGCAAGATGGTGACCGTGGCGTCGTGCCCGAGCATGAGCATGGCGACCGGCGCGCCGACAACGATCGAGCGCCCGATCATGACTGCGCGACGTCCGCGCAACGGCCAGTGCGGGCTGCGTTCGAGCAAGAGCATGACGGCTGCCGGTGTTGCCGGCACGTATTCGGTGCCGCTGCCAAAGGCCAAGTGCCCTTGATTGGTCGGATGCGCGCCGTCGACGTCCTTGCGCACGGGAATTGCATCGGCGATCTCGCGGATCGATAAGTGGCGCGGCAATGGCTGTTGGAGCATCACGCCGTGCACGCTTGCATCGTCGTGTAGCCGTTCGAGTCGCGCGCGCACGTCGAGCGATGTCGCAGAGGCCGGAAGCCGGTCGATGGCAACCTCGACACCAACGCGCTCTCCGGTCTTGACCAGATTGCGGACGTAGGCGCTGCTGGATTCGTCTTCGCCGACAAAGACGATGACGAGTCTGGGATGAATACCGGCATCGCGTAGCGCACTCGTACGACCAAGGAGTTCGGCGCGCAGCTGCGTCGCAAGGGCGCGACCGTCGAGAATCATGGCGGACACTCGGTCGCCGTTTCGCCGGAGAGGAGGAGAGGACCCTGGAACATGTGCGGCGCGAAGTGCGCCTAGGATCGAACTTTGCGCCCGACGCCTTTGAGCGGGCCTTCGATCGTTTCGTGCAAACCTACAACGTGATGCCGGAGCGCGCACGTTGCAGTCCCGACGTGCTCGAACGTTTCTGCCATCTTTTTGAATCGGGCGTCGACGCGGCACGTCAACGCGAAGTGCGCTTTCGTGGAATCCCGCTGCTCGCAGCCGTGCTGCCAAGCGGTATAATCGCTTTTGAGGGCGAGGTCGACTCCGACCGCATGGGCGACTGGTGAACGACCGTCTGCGCTGGCTGCTGATCTTGGCCGCTGCCGCGATCGCGTTGCTGATTCTGATTCCGTTGTTTCGTCCATCAGGCTCAGCCGTGTCGGGGCCGACCGCAATGGTTGGGCAAGATGCCCCGGTCTTTGCACTGCGCGACGATAACGGAAACGCGGTGTCGCTCGATCAGTATCGCGGCAAGATCGTCGTAATGAACCTGTGGGCATCGTGGTGTCCGCCGTGTCGCGCGGAGATGCCCGATCTGCAAACCGTGGCGCGCGAATTCGCCAAGGACGGCGTCGTTGTCATCGGCGTGAATCAAGGCGAGTCGGCGGAGCGCGCCGCGACGTTTGCGCATTCGCTCGACATCGCGTTCCCGATTTGGGTTGACGATTCCCAACGCTACGGACGCGTGTATGCTGCCCTCGGCCTGCCGACGACCGTCGTGATCGATCGTCACGGCATAGTTGAACGCGGCTTTGACGGACCGCTCACGATCCAACAGATGCGCAGGACCCTCGCGGCGGCAGTACGCGCTTCGTGAACGCCGTGGCGATTCTTGGTGCGCTCGTCGTAATCGGCGTCGCGGCGCAGATTCTTGTGCCCGGCAACGCACTCTTTCACACCGGCTGGTACAACGTTGCGCTTGCAGCGGTCGCGATCTGGGCGAGCCTCAAGGCGAGACGCATGCCGCTTGTCGCGTTTGGGATTGCGATTATTGCCTTCGCCGGTGTTGCAAGCGGTTTGCTCGGGCCCGACACACGTATAGTGATCGGTGCACCTGGCGCGAGCGTGCACGTCGATGAGGTGGGAGGATCGCTGCTCTTTCCGCTGGTGCAAGCCGACGCACCGGTACTACTCGAACGTGGTTCGAAGGCGCAGCCGATCGGCGCCTGGCGCATGACGGCAACTGCGTTCTTGCGGCGCGTTCCACGCAGTGTCGTCGCGATTGGGGCCTTCGATCAGCGTGGAGCGCACCTCACGATCACGCAGCCAACCGGGAGCGCCTTTCTTTCGCCCGTGCTCTTGATGCAGAGTACGCAGAATATCGACGGGCTCAACCTGCCGTATGATTCGTTCGCCGTTCCTGCGGCACATCGCATTGTGAAAGCCGTGCTCTTCTCGCAGGCGCAAGCCGCCTCGATGCCGGCGCTTGCCGGTGCCCACGGTCCGGTTATTCTTTTCGATCTCGAGGATGACGCCGGCGTATCGATTCCGCACGGTCTGGGCGTCGCGGCCGACGGCGGTAGCGTTGTACTTGGGGGCGTGCGATTGCACCCGGCCGTTTTGACCTACCCGGCAATCGAAGTCATCTCGATTCCCGATCTCGCGGTCGTTGCCGCCGGCGGGCTCGCAATTCTTGTCGGCGTGCTCTTGACGTGGCGTGCTCGACGGGGTAAGATCGCCGAACAATGACGCACGCATTCGTTCTGCCGTGCCCGCCGCAGCCGCATCAGGAGATGCCGGTTCGGTAGCGCGCGTCGTCTAGCAAGTTTTGCAGCGAACCGCTCCGGTTACCGGGGCGGTTCGCTTTTTTTTGTATCGAGGGAATCATGCGAATCGGAATCATCGGCCGTGGAACGTTGGGAGGCGCGCTCGAGCGCGGGTTCGAGCGGAACCCGCACGTGCGCGCAATCGACGCAACGACCCGCGCTTCGTCGGGTCGCAACCGCGAGCTGACGGAAGCCAGCGATATCGTCGTCGTGTGCGTGAAGCCGCGGGATGCCGCCGAGGTGTGCACGCAGATTGCGCCGGTGCTGCGCACGAATCAGGTGCTCATTTCCGCCGTCGCTTCGGTCGACACCGCCACGTTGCGTGGTTGGACCGACGAACGGGCGCGCGTCGTCCGCGTGATGCCGAACACGCCTGCCCGCGTCGCCTCGGCGATGACGGTCCTCGCGCGCACCCAGTACAGCAACGATGAGGCATTCATCCGTACCCGTGAGTTGTTTGATGCATTCGGCCGCACGCTAGAGCTCGATGAGTCCCTGATGGATGCGGTCACGGCGATCAGCGGTTGCGGTCCCGCGTTTATCTTCGTCGCAATCGAGGCGCTGATCGATGCAGCAATCGCACTCGGAATACCCTACGACGCGGCGCGCATACTCGTTGCACAGACCGTGCTCGGTTCCGGGCGTCTTGTGCTCGAATCCGACATCCATCCCGGACAACTCAAGCATGAAGTGACCACCCCAGCCGGCCGCACGATCAAAGGCCTGATCGAACTCGAAGACGGTAAACTCCGCGCAACGCTTATCAAAGCCGCGCTCGCCTCCGCGCGCTGATCGGTCCGGCGGCGCTTTAACTCTTGACGTCACCTAAAAAATCAACTACCATATGGTTGTGGATCCGTTAAACGTTACCTTCACCGCTTTGTCGGATGAAACGCGACGGGCGATGATTCACCGGCTCGCCCGTGGTCCGGCGACCGTTCATGAACTCTCCGAGCCGTTCGATCTCTCGCAGCAGATGATTTCCAAGCATATCGCTTATCTCGTTCGCGCGAAGATCGTCGAAAAAGTCAAGCGCGGACGTGAGAGCGTTTGCATGCTGCGGCCGCAGTCGCTCAAAACTGTCAGCGAGTGGACGCTGAACTATCGCCAGTTGTGGGAAGAGCGGTTCGATAAGCTCGAAGCCGTCGTACATCGGATGAAAGAAGTGGAGGCGCAACGTGGCAAAAGACGCCGTCGGTAATATCGAGCGCATGGTCGTGACGAGAGTCATTGATGCGCCCCGCGAAATCGTTTGGAAAGCATATACGCAGCCGGAGTACGTGCAGCAATGGTGGGGGCCGAAGGGCTTCACGTCGCCGTCGTGTCGGAGCGACTTCCGCGTTGGAGGCATGTTCCTGTACTGCATGCGCTCGCCGGACGGCCAGGAAGGGTGGACGGGCGGACAATTTCACGAGATCATTCCTCATGAAAAAATCGTGTATTCGTTGTACTTCGCTGATTCCGACGGCAACCGTGTGGAGCCGGAAGAAATCGGCGTCGAGCACGAGACCATCGATGGGGTGTTCGACGAGGTACGATTCGAAGATCTCGGTGATGGCCGAACGAAGATCACGCTTATCGGCAACGAGAGCATGCAAAGCACACGGGCCAGCGGCCAGTTCGAAGGCAACCAGCAAACTCTCGATAAGCTCGCCGCTGTCGTTGCGACGTTGTAGCGTGGTCGAGCGACCGGTGCAGCTCCAGAGCGATCAGAATTCAGTCGCGCTGGTAAAGGTGAAGCGTTCGATCTTGGCTGCGGGCACGACCATTTGATAGCCGTACGAGCCGGTGCGCCGCTGCGCGTTTGAGAACTCCACCGCGCCGAGTGCTTCGACGACGCTCTGATTGAAGCGCATGTTGCGCACGCCGCCGGCGATCTTGCCGTTCTCGATCATGAAGGTGCCGTCGCGCGTCATCCCGGTGACGATCGCACGCTTTTGATCGACGGTGCGGATGTACCAGAAGCGCGAGATCAAGAGTCCGCGCTTGGTCTGTGCGATCAATTCTTGCGTACTCTGCGTTCCGGGTGCGATCACCAGATTGAGCGGTTGCGGGCCGTACGCGTTGGGCGCCGGCAGTGCGTGCCCGGTGTTCGGGCGATCGAGTTTTTTTGCATAGTAGCTGTCGGTTACAATATTACGAACGACGCCGGCTTCGACTAAGGGCAAGCGCGCCTTCGGCTGTCCTTCGTAGTCGAACGGCATCGATGGCGCGAGAGGATGTGCGTAGTCATCGACGAGCGACACGCGCTCGTCGAAATGCTTGCGATCGAGTCCGTCGGAGAAAAACGAGGAGCCGTCGTTGAAGTTCTGCGCCGAGAAGTGCGCGGCTAAGTACGTGAAGAGTTCGCCGAATGCGGCCGGCTCTAAGATCACGGTCCATACGCCAGGATCGATTACGCGCGGTTTCGCGCTTAGGCGCGCGAGTTCGACTGCACGTACGCCGGCGTCATTGCCGTCGAGCGCGCCGAAATCGGTGGTGTAATGCTCGGCGAATCCGGTCGAGTCGCCTGCCGTGACTTTGACGTTGACCGCGGCACTCGTGCCGTCGAACGAGGCGAGCGCGCCCGAAGAGTTGGCAATCGTCATGCCGTCACTGGCGCTCGAGACATAACCTGCGCACCAGTACTGTGCGCGCTCCGCGTGCGTAATCACCGCATCGCAAACCCGCGCGCGCGCCGCGGGGTCGGCCGCCGCCGTGGTCTCGACGAACGCTCCGGCCGGAGCCTGCGTCGGACCGCCCGCCGGCAGGGTTGGGACGCCTTCGTCGCGCGGCGCGAACGAGGCCATGTCACGTGCACGCGCGAGCAACGCGTCGACCGATGCGTCGCTGAGGTCGTTGGCGGCGGCGACGCCGGTACGTCCGTCGACGATTGCTCGCACAGCGATCGTTACGTTGCTCGATGCAAGATTCTGATTCGAGATGCCGTGCGTAAAGCGCGTCAGCGCGTGGTCGCCGCTGGAGATGCGCACCTCGGTTTGATCAGCCCTTGTGCGTTCGACCGTGCGCCGCGCGATGGCTTCGCGTTCGTCTTTGATCACTTGTAGCCGACTCCCACGTTGACGCTGCGAAAGCGCGCCGGCGCTGCCGCCTGCGTCGTGCGCCCGGTTTGCATCGGCTCGCCCTTGCCGCAGTTCGGCGTGCCCCACGCGATCCACGAGCGCGCGTCGCCGATCGCGTCGCACGAGTTCCAGAACTGCGGCGTCATGCCGGCGTACGTCGGATTCTTGAGCATCCGTCCGCGCTTGCCGTTCTTGATCTCCCAGCCGATCTGGCAGCCGAACTGAAAGTTCAAGCGCCGATCGTCGATCGACCACGAGCGATTGCTCTCCATGTAGACGCCGTCGTTGACGTCGTCGAAGAGCGCGTCGAATGGGACATTGCCGGGCAGCAGGTTCAGGTTGCACATCCGGATCATCGGGACGAATTCCCAACTCTGCGCACGCACGCAGGCATTGCTCTCGCGGCCGATTGCACGCGCCGTATCGTTGCTCATCTCGTAGCCACGCAGGATGCCGTCGCGCACGATATCGGAGAGCCCCGACTTCGTGCCTTCGTCGTCGTAGCCGCACGTCGCCATGCCGAACGGCAGCGTGTTGTCGATCACGATCGTGACCAGCGGCGAACCGTACTCGAGCTTGTCGAGCTGATTGATTTCGAGGAAACTCGTTCCGGAGAAGTTCGCTTCCCAGCCCATCACGCGGTCGAGTTCGGCGGGATGGCCGCACGATTCGTGAATCTGCAGCGACACCTGCGAACCGCCAAGAATGATGTCGAACGTGCCGCTCGGACACTGCGGGGCGGTGAGCAGTGCGGTTGCTTCTTCGCCGATGCGCTGCGCGTTGTTCGTAAGCGCGGCCTCCTCGACGATCTCCCACCCGCCGCCCTTGTAGAGCCCGACGTCGCCGGGATACGTGCGCGTTTGCACGTCGCCGTCGCCGACCGCCATCGCTTGGACGCCGCTGCCGGTTTGAATTATGGTCTGCTCGATCGCCGAACCGATCGTGCTGAAGAAGAATTTGTCGGTGCGCCAGAGATCGAGCCAGGCGCGTCCGACTGCGATGCGATCGCTTGCATGCGCGAGCTTCTCGGCTTCGAGCAAGAGCGCCACGCGCTCGCCGAGCGGAACGTCTTGCGGATCGCGTACTAACGGCGTTGCGTAGCTATCGACGTACGCCTGCAGGGGAGCCGCGCCGAACTGATTGCGTGCAATAGCCGCGCTTGCGCGCGCGATCGCGACGGCACGGGCAGCACAACGATCGATGCCGTCGTCGGAGAGATCGCTGCTGGCGGCAAATCCCCATGCGCCGTCGACAAGCGCGCGCATGCCATAGCCGCTGCTGCGACTGTCGGCGAGTGAGGCGACGACGCCGTTGCGCACTTCGATCCGCTCGCTACGCACGATTTCGAAGCGGATGTCGGCGTACTGCGCGCCACGAACCGCCGCGGTGTCAAATGCGCGCCGTGCAAGATCCTCGAACCCCATAGGCCGGGTGTTACGGTCGGTCGGGCTTCGTGCCTGCCACGACGGCGTGAAGATTCTTTATCACGATCCGTCCTGCAAGCGTCGCTGTTGCGTTTGCACCGATCGCATAGATCGCGACCAACCGGGCGGGCTGCGCAAGGCCTTGCGGCAATCGCACGACCACGCTGCGCCAGCCGGCATGGTCCATCGGGCCAACGGCGAGCAAGACTTCTTCATTAATAGCATTGCGAATCGCGAGCTTGAGGAGCGCCCCTTGCCCGTCATCCTTGACGTCGAACGCGACGGCTATGCTACGTTGTGGAAGCATGGTATCGGTAAGCAGATAGGCCGCACGCTCGGTCGGGTCGAGCGCGTAGTTCAATTCAAGACAATCGCTGCACTCAGCGCTCGGACCGGCGTTGCCCGCGCCGCCGCGCGGCACCGTCATGAACGCCGGCTTCGCATCGAGCAGCGCATCGTGGAAGCCTACCGTCACGTGCGTGTTTGCCAAATGATCGCCGAGCAGGAGCGAGACCAGCGCATCGGAGTTTGCGGCGGTAAGCGTGCCCGTCGCATCGATCGATCCGCCTTGCGCCCGCCACGGAAGCTGGGCGGGCAGCGCGATTGCATAACCTTGCGCATCAAACGCACGCGCTTGCAGATTGAGTCGTCCACCTTGCGCGACACTTGGGTCCTGCGGAAGGATCACGACGCGCGAGGGATCCTCGTACACGTGAACCGGCATACGCAGCGTAAGCGCGCCGGCGCGCGCTACGAGCGTGCCATCGCCCGCGCGTGATGCCGTAAAGCTGCCATTCGCGTAGGTGCCGAGCGTGGCCGGTTCGACGTGAACGCTCGGCGGCACATCGTTCGACACGACATGCTCGTCGACATCGGTTGCAGCGATTCGTACGGCCACGGTTGCACCGGGAAGGGCGCGCACTGTAAGCGGTTGCGCAACGAGTTGCGCAGGCAGTCCTACCGGTGCTGTATCATACACGAAGATGCCGTCGGCGACTTTGCGTTCGCGCCCATCGGAGGGTGCATCGGCGAGCGTCGCACCGCGTTCTCCCGGTACGCGCAGCGCGATTTCGGAGGAACCACCACCGTCGAATGCCATGCCGCGCACTGCACCCAAAGCGCGCATCAACGCCGAAAACTCCGCGCGCGTGATCCCAACCGAGAGTTCCGGCTGCCGTCCATCGACTTCGACGAGATAGAGCGTGCCGTCAGCGGCGATTGCAGCCCCGCTACACGGGATGCGCTGCGCGTATTCGCCACCATTTGGGCCGTCGGGATCATCGGACCAGATGCCGTTGTCCAAAATCAGCGGACCGCCGCCGACGGCTGCAAGCACGCCGCCGAGCGCAATCGGTCCAAGGTCGCCGCTCACGGCGATCGTGTCGCCCGCGTTGGGTACGCCGGCGTTCGTATATGCGTCGAGACCGATCGCAAGATAATATCCCGGCGGTTGCGCGACCGTATTGTCCACGACGCTGCTGACGCGATAGGTCGCAAAGGGCGGATTGCCACTCGTCGGCGCAAGCGCGACAAGGGTGCGGTCGTTCGACGGCGCGATCGCACCGAATGCCGGCGTAAGCAACGTGGTGCCGCGGCCCGGCTCAGCGTTGAGCGCTTCGAGCGCGACGCTGTGATCTGCGAACTGCACCGTTCCGACTAGGCCGGCTTCGAGGATCTGCGGCGGCGCGGAGCGTGGAATGATGAGCGCATAGCGCTTGCGCGGCGAGCGCACGAGCACTCCGTCGCGGACGACGATGTTGGTTGGGCGGTTGGTCCTTCCAATGTCGAAATAATCGGCGTTGATGCCGGCGATCGCGCCGGTACGCGCGGCCATCGACGAGACGGTTTCGCCGCCCGACGCGAGCGCGTCGTCGGCCAGCACGCTGTTGAGTTGAATGTTGGGCGCATGCGGTGCGACCGCTACTACGTGCACCACGATCGGGCCGGCATCCGTAAGCAAATTGTATTCGCCGTATTCAACGCCCGGCGCAACCGGCTCAATGACCGGGGCATCGCTCGTAATGCGCGGAAACGGCGCGGCCACGTCGAGGTGGGCCGGCAAGAGCAACGCGAGTACTGCTGCTATCATGATCGCCCGTGCCAGATGGCGACCGACAGCGGATAACCGCCGGTTGCAAACGGCGCGCCCGCGACGCGGTGCAGCGTCGTGGAATTGAAGACGTCGATTTGGTCGCTGCGCGCGCACGGAACCCAAAGGAGGCCGCGGTCGAGCGTGGGCTTCCACGGGGTGTCGCACGTTTGCAATGGTGCGTGCACGGATCGCAGCGTACGCGCGTCGAGCACGTCGATGGCGTTTGTGTCCTCGTCGGTGACGTAAAGACGGTCGTGCGCCTGATCGGCTACGATACCAATCGGAAACGCCAAACGCGCGCTGCGTGCAACGATGCGTCCGTCGGCGGTATTCACCGCAACGACGCTGCCCGCCCCGGCGAACGGCGATTGGAGGCTTTGGTTCGAGACGGCGTACAGGCGCGCACCGTCGTTCGAGAGTGCCAGCGAGAAGACCCGATCGATGACGTGCAGGCGATGCACTTCTATCATGCTCTTTGCATCGACAACCGATACGGTACCGTCATTCACGTTCGCAACGTATACACGTTCGCGCACGGCGTCGATTGCGAGCCCTTCGGCTGTTAGGCCGAGCACGCGACGCGAAACATTCCCCTGCGCATCGATCCGCGTGAGCGCACCGGCCCCGTCGATGTCGCGATTCGTGATAAAGAGCGCCCCGCCGCGTGGATCGAACGCGAGCTGGTCGCAAAGCGGCACGTTTTGAAAATGATAGACCCGCCAGGGACTCAGCGTCGCGATCGTTGCGGTCGTCCCGTCGGTCGCCGCGGACGCAAGGCGGCCTTGCGGATCGATCGCGACGTCGCCGGGCGCGCCATCGATACCGAACGCGGCGCGTGCGCGAAAGGGCGCCTCTGCGTCGTGCACGATAACGCCGTCGTCATAACTTGCGACCGCGATAAAAGACTGAGCCGGGTCGGGTGCCGGTGCGACCGTGAACGTGCGCGCTGCAAGGCCGTGTGGTCCGGCAGCAATTAACGTGCTCTCACCTTTGTACGGACCGCTGACGATATCGCGGTACGGCGCGCCAAATCCATAGACGCCGGTCGGGAGTACGCTGTCCGGAAGATACGGGAGTGTTGCGCCTGCAATCGCGCCGGCAGCGCGATGTATCGGGAGCGCGCGCGGCACGGCAGCAAGCGCAAGTGTGAGCAGAACGAGTGCGAGGCGGCGCTTCAATGTGCTTGGAAGTATCCGATGATCCCGACGACAAGGCCCGCGGCACACAGGCACGCGGCAACAACCAAGGTGAAACGCGCGCCGGTCAGAGCCGCGATCGAAGCGAAGGCAATCGAGATTTCAAAGAGGGTCGTGGCAACCTCGAGCGTTTCGAACGACGTCAAAAGTGAGACGGCCCGATCTTGCAGCGAAGCGGCTTCGGCCTCGTACGATTTGGCTTTATCGTAGGTCCCGATCGACGTGCGCTCTTCGTCAGCCAACGCGTTGGGCAGCTTCATGAGTTGGTAGAGCGTGACGCGCAATTGGGTCGTCTCGTAGTGATTGTATTGGTCGGTCGCCTTCGCGGTGAGCAACACGGCTTGGTTACGTAAGGCCAGTGCTTGAATCGAACGGTGATGCGAGTAGAGTGTGCCGAGTGCCGCCAGCACCGCAACCATTGCAGTGAAAAACGGAACGAGCCGCGCGTGCAGCGGGAGTTTTATGGGCCCTCTCACGTCGCGCTTGTCTCGCGCGCGGAGAGCGACTGGACGAGCTCGACGCCGGCAGCCACGTCGGTCCCGGGCGCGACGAGTGTCTGCGCGGTGCGCTGCGGATCGAGTGCGAAACTCGCAATCGTGAAATCGCCGAACGTCCCGGCGACTACGGCGCCATCCGGGTCGACGGCGTACGCGCGCCCGGCTTGCCGGTCGAAGACGATCACGTACATCCGCAGTTCGGCGGCACGGGCGCGCGCGATGCGTTCGAGCCATGGATGCGATGCCTGCGCGTCGAGCACGGCCACGCGATAACCGGCCAAGCGATACGCCACGAGCACACCAGGATCGAATGCGTCATTAGCATCGAGTCGTATCGCCGGAAGAGCGAGATCGATCGCTGCAAAATCATCCTTGCCGTCCGCTGCAAGAGCAAAGTCATTCTCGAGAATCGTAAGCCGCGCGCCGATATCGGCGGGCAAGCTGGTGCGTACGATCGCAATACGCAGCGGTCGGCCCGGTTGTGACGTGCGGGCCGACGGGTTCGGCGATACGCGGCGGTGCGGTGCCGACGGTTGGAGCTCGAGTTGCGCGTCGATCAGCTCCTCCTCGGTCTGCGATGCTAGCGTCACGACGTCGCCTGACGCATCAACGATCTGCGACTTCCCGCAGTACGCGACCATGTTCATTTCGATACCGCACTTGTTGGCCGCAATGAATGGCACGCCGTTCTCGAACGCGCGCACCCGCCCGAGCAGATCGGCCTGCAGGTTCTCGAGTACCTGCGGATCGCGACCGGATGTCACCCACGCGGTCGGCATCACCAGCAGTTCCGCGCCGCGATCGACGAGCGTACGCGCGATACCCGGCATCCGGCCATCGGCGCAGACAAGCACGCCAAGTTTTCCGAGTGACGTTTGTACGGGCGCAATCGCTGCTCCGGGTGCAAACCACTGGCGATCGAAGTGCCACAGGAAAAGCTTGTCAGCCGAGCCGGCGAGACTGCCGTCGCGGTCGATGACGATCGCACTGTTATAAAGCGTTGCATCACGACGAACCGCGGCGCCGGCGACGATCGCACACCCGGCGGTGCGCGCAATGCGCGCGAGCTGGGCGGTTGCATCAGTAACCAAGCGTTCGTCGACGGTAGCATCGCCCAGGACGTATGCGGGGAACGTGCCCTCGGGGAGTACGAGCAGATCGCGATCGCGCGCAGCACGTTCGATACGCTCGAAGAGCAAATCGTGCAGGTGCTCGTAGTCGCCGCGGTCGTGCGCGCGTAGCTGCAGCGCGGCGATCCGAATTATTGGTGGCACTGGGGTGCTGTTCTACGCGGGAGCCGCTCCTGGCCTTGCGAAACCTCTGCCGCGATGACGCTATGCCGCCCGCGGCATCGCTGTAAGGAGAAGACTTCGTGAACCGTAGCCCATTGTTTCTGAGCGCCGCGTTTGTTGCACTCGTTGCCACGCTCGTGGTGTCGCTACGCTCGCCGCGCCCACGCCCAAACCGTCGGCGACCGCGGCCCCGAAGGACGCCTGCGCGAGCAAGACGAGCAAATACGCACATCAGGAGTGCGAGAACTATATCCACGCAGCGCCAGGCGATGAGTACTTCGGCCGCATGAAGATGAGCTTTCTCGGAATCAACAATACGTTCCATGACGAGACGATTCGGGCGGGCGACTATACGACCGATTCAGCGATCATCAATAAGGTCGCATTCGCCGATGAAGCGCTCCAAGATTGGAGCCATAGATATCCGGGCGATCCGCAACTCGCGCGCAGTTACTTTCTCGCGATCGTGATGTACAAGAAGATCTACACGGTTGATGGGCAGCACAAGGCGTGGACCTACATGCACCTTCTCACGCAGCGGTTCCCGGCGACGTACTTCGGCAAACTCGAGAAGGCTGACATCGCCAAAGGTTTTACTATGCACTATTTTGCCGATCCGCTGCCGTGTCCAACACCGCTGCCCTCCGGTGTGAGCGGCACATCGCTGACCGTCGTTTCGTATGCGACGCCCGCCGCGACGTCGACGCCAGCGCCGGGTCAGCCAGCCGTCCAAATCATCACGCCGCCGTGCATCCAGCCGGCGCCACCTCCGACGCAAGAACCGCTGATGACGCCGACCGCGACGCCGAGCGCGCGTCCGTAGCGCAGAAGAAAAAGAGCCGCTGATTTCTCAGAGGCTCTTTTCTTAGCTCGTTGAGCTTAGGGTATCTTCAGACCGATACCGATGTATGGTCCGAAGTTGGACGCGTTGCCCGGTGCATTGGTCTTGTTGTGATCCGACTCGCCGATCGCGCCGCCTTCGAAGAAGAGCGGGCTGTGATAGAGCGAGTACACAACGCCTAGTTCACCCTTGAGGATGTTGTAGGAGAGTTGGTATGCGTTACCCGACGGATCGGTGAAGTTGCCCTTCACGTTACCGTAATACCACACGTTCCCGAATATCGAGAAGGTGCGATCGAGATCCGGAAGCTTCTCAGCGCCGAAGCCGATGTTCGACATGCGCGGATAGCCTGCGTTGTTCGAGCGCCAGAGATAGCCGACACCAATGTAGATTCGCGGCTGGAGGACTCTGAGTCCCAAACGTGTCTCGAAGTTGTAGCTGCTGACCGAGAACGCCGGAACGGCCGTTGAGCCGAGTCCGCCGATCGTCGTTACGTAGCAGCTCGCCGCCGGCGTGCCGAGTGACGTAACGGAGCAGTTATGCGGGTAGTTGAGTTGTTCGTAGTTGCCTTCGAGCATCCACGGCACACCAAATGCGTCGAATTCCGCGGCACCATGGATTCTCCATGAGAAGCCAACTGCCGTATTGGCACTGGCAGTATTGCCAGAGCTGAACTCGTCGTAGACCTTTTGCGAGATAAGGTAGTCACCCGCAACGTAAAGGTCGTGATAGGGTGTCGCAACCGGCGCCGGGGTCGGCGTGGGCGGTGGCGGTGCCGGGGTTGGCGGCACAGGCGTGGGCGTCGGCGGCGGCGTCGGCGGGATGTACCGCACGACGACGATTTGACGGTCGGGCACCCACTGTACGTATGCCCCCATGCCTTCCGAGATCACGCGCACGGGTACGAGCACGTGGCCTTGGTACATGATCGGGGGCACGTCGAGCGGACGCGACTCGCCGTTGATGACGACTTCCGGTTTACCGACCGTGACCTTCACGTCGGCGCCGGGTTTACTAACGTCCACCGTCTTGCTACTCGCATCATATGATACGGTCGCACCCATTTGCTCGAACATCGATCGAAGCGGGATAAGTATGGTGCCACCGCGCACGAGCGCAGCTAGCACGCGAGCCCTGCTTGAGGACATCGGGCTTGGTATAGACGTGGTGGTCGTTGAAGAGAATCGGGATCTGCCCCGACGGCGGGGAACCGAAGTTCGCCGGCGGAGCCGAGGTGCCGCCCATTCCCTGCGCGACCGCGTTGGTTCCTATGTTTCCATGCGGTGCGGAGGTGGGAGCGGCGACCGCATTAAGTCCGAAACCGGCTAGTACTAGCGCGGCCAGGACTCCGGTGCTCAGTCGCTTCAATGTTTCCTCCTAGATGTGTTTCGTGAATCCACGAGTTGGCTCGAGGTGCCTTTTTAACGCACTTTTGGGCCATAGCCCACCCTTCCGGGCATAACGGGCATAGCCCCCCGAGACAATCCTTCTTAATGTGTTCGGGAGGCCGTTTGCCCCCCCTGCAGTGAGACCCAGGCTACCGAGGGGTATTTTACCCTATCCGGAGGCCAACTTTTCTTCGAGCTTTGCGAGAAATTTCGAGCGCTCGATGAGATAACGTTCGTGCGTACCCTCGGCGACGGCTTCCTGTTCATCGAAAACCGCAACCGCGAAACTCAAGCGTGGCCCGTCTACCATCACGACTTCAACCTCGGTGCGGACAATGAAACCAACCGGCACCGGCTTGTGATGTTCGAGGTCGATGTGGGTGCCGAGCGACACGAAGTCGGGCTCAAGCATGGGTTCGATACATGCAAGCGCGGCGGTCTCGACCAGCTGCACGAGCATGGAGGTCGAAAGTACGTCCACGCCCTTGTTACCCGCCTTCTCGGCCGTCATCCATTCCTCGACCCGAGTTTGAAGGCTGTACGCGCGGCCGATCTCCAGTTTCGCGCTCATGCCCGGGGAGAATACGCCTAAACCGAGCTTGGTCCTAGCGGTGTTCCACCTAACGTGGTCATATTGTCAGGAAACCTAGGCAGGATCGTGAATCAAAGCGGGCGGGTCGCGCGTATCCAGCCTATAGATACGCGATCTGCTCGAAAACACAAAGGGAGTATCATGCATTACCAGCGAGCCGCGGCCTTCGGACTGGGCGCGATTCTGAGCTTGTCGGCGTGCGGCGGGGCGGCGCAACATGGACCGCCGCCGCTGAGCGTCGACGTAGCCCCCGCGGTGCGTCAGAACATCGCGACCTATGTATCGTTAGATGGGCAAGTGGCCCCCCTGGAACAATCGACGCTCGCCTTTCAGCAGAACGGCACGATCACGTCGATCTCCGTCAACGTGGGTGACCACGTGACCGCGGGGCAGTCGCTCGCGTCCATCGACAGTTCGGTGCTGCGCGCGCAAGCCGCACAAGCCGCAGCGCAAGCGCAACAGCAATCGGCGACGGCGCAAGGCTCGCAAGTGGGCCTTCCCGTTCAGATTCAAACGAACCAAGCGACGCTTCAGACAGCGCAGGCTGCGCTCCGCAATGCGAAGCTGGTCTACGATCAAGATCTTGCCCTCGAAAAAGACGGCTACGTTTCCGAAGCGCAATTGGAATCGGCCCGTGCGGCGTATGTGCAGGCTGAGCAAGCCTACAATACGGCGCAGATCGGTTTGGCCAACAACACGGTGAGCAAGCAGAACACCAAGGCCGCCGTCGCGGCTGCGGTCGCCGCGCAAGCCAATGCGCGCACGCTCAGCACGCAGGTTTCGCAGACGACTCTCTACGCGCCCTACGACGGCGTGATCACGCAGCGATTGCTCGATCCGGGCGCGTACGCCGGGCCGCAATCGCCGGTACTCGGCATCTCGCGCGTTGCGAAGTTGTGGATCAACATCAACGTGCCCGACACCGACCTGCCCTACGTGCATCCGGGTTCCGCGGTGAGCTTCACGTCGAGTTCGTTGCCGGGCCAGACGTTCCACGCGAACATTTCGACCGTCAATGCCGTGCCAACCGCCGGCACGCTCTCGTACCTGGCGCGCATTCAAATGGAAAACCCCGGCAGTCTGCTACGCGGCGGAATGCTGGTGACCGCGACGCTGCCGCGGCAATCGCACAACAACGCGATCGTCGTGCCGCGTTCAGCGGTAGCCCAGACTGAGAATGGGTATGCAGTGTACGTCGTAGGCGCAGACAATAAAGCGCAGGAGGTTCCGGTGCGCGTCGGGGTGCAAACCGACACGCTATCAGAGGTCATTTCGTCGAAGGTAGAGCCGGGAGTGAAGGTAATTACCACGCGTCCCGATACGCTCAAAGACGGAAGCCTTGTCGCTATCAACTCCGGCGGAAACGCACCGCCTAACGGGGGAAGCCCAACGAAATGACCTTGCCTCGCCGCTTTATGGCGCGATCGCTGTCAGTTGCCCTCGCGCTAGGTTCGTGCGCGCCGCTGACGGTTGGCGCGCAGACGTCGCAAGCGCCGATCACCGTTCCGACGCCGGCACCGTTACCGACGACCTCGGGAACACCTATTCCATACCCGGCCTACGGTTCGCCCGCGCCCGACGTTTCGCAGCAGCAACAGAAGCCGGGCGTTCCGATAAGCGTGAACTTGAATCAAGCGATCGATATTGCGGTCGTGCAAGCGCCGGCGTTTGCGTCGGAGCGCGCCGTGTATAACGCGATTGCCGCGAAGTACGGCGCCGAGAAGAGCGCGCTGCTACCGGGGGTTTCAGCGCAAGCCTCTGCGACCAAGTCGTACGGCACGTTCGGCACCGGCGGCAATACGAATCCCAACGCGACATCTGCACCCGCCGTGCAGACGCAAGAATCGGCGACGATCAACGTTCAACAGCTAATCTTCGATGGCGGTAGAACGATTGCCGGCATCCGCAGCGCGAAGGAGAGCGACGTTGCGGGACGTGACACGCTGCTGCGCCAATTGCAGACCTTGGCGTTCAACGTTGCTACGGCATACTACACGTTGCTCGAGGACAACGCGAGCGTGCAGTCCGACAACGCGCTCGTGCGCGAGTTTGAGATCAACGAACAGTTTGTCACCGCGCAGATCCGCACCGGCGCCGCGCCGCGCTCGGATCTTGCCGCGGCACAGTTCCAGACCGCGCAGGCGCGCGGCGCGCTGATCACCGCGCAGGGCCTAGCGATTGCGGCAGAAGGAGCGTTTGCGACGACGCTCGGTCTCGATGCCGACACGGCGATCTCGCCGCAGCTGCTCGGGACGTCACCGCCGCAAATGCGCGTGCTCAGCTATCAACAGTCGCTCAACGAAGCACTGAAACTGCGTCCGGATTTTATGTCGGCCGAGCACATCGTTGAGTCGGATAAAGAGAACCTGCGCTTTGCCAAGCTCGCGCGTTTCCCGTCGATCATCGCAAACGGAAGCGTCGGCAAAGAGCGTAGTTTAATCACTGGATCAAACGCGGTGCTGCCGTACTCGAACCCGCAGTCGCTCGGTGCGACGATGTCGATCCCGATTTTCGATCAAGGCCAGACCAACTTCGCGGTAGCGCAGGCGGCATCGCAGTTGGATCAAGGAATCGCGGCTCTTACGCAACAGCGCTTGACCGTGCAGTCCGACGTACGCGGCGGGTTGGCGAACCTGATCTCGGCGCGGGCGGCGCTCGTGCAAGCCCAGGCCGAGGTTACGAGTGCAACCGTTACGCTGCAGGCGACGCAGGCACAGTACAAGGTCGGCGCAACGACGATCACCGCGATCGTCACGGCCGAGGCGAATCTCGCGACCGCGCAGCGCGACTATGTTGCGGCGCTCTACGGTGAGCGCTTGGCCGAACAGCAGTACACCTTCGCGCTAGGGGCAAGCGACCTGACCCTTTAAGGTAGGGGTGATGTCCTCGCACCCTACGGTATCCGCGGCAGTCTCGGATCCGGTAAATGCCAGCATCCTGGCGGTCTCTGAAGACCGCCTTGCGGGTTTTCAGCTCGATCCGTTCGGCGAGATTGCGGCCCGCAGCGGTGTCGCGCCCGAGATCGTGATCGAGCGCATCGTCGCGATGCTGCGCGCCGGCACGATTCGCCGCGTCCGTCAGACCTTGATGTCGACGAACCTTGCTCGCGGCGCGCTCGTCGCGTGGCAAGTTCCAAACGAGCGTCTCGATCGTGCGTTCGACTACATGTTCAAGGAAGATCCGTTCTCGGGCCACGTCGTGATTCGCACGACCGACACCGCCACGCCGGGCAGTACGTATCGCTTGTGGACGACGCTAAAAGTGCCGCAAGGCTACTCGCTGCAAAAGCACGCGGAGTTGCTCGCGCGTGAAGTCGGCGCCGACCATTTCCGACTGATGCCCGCCAAGATGGTGTTTGCGCTCGGCGTCGGCCACGTGCGGCGCCGCGGGCTCGAACCGGGCGCGCGCGCCGACGCGCTTGCCGCACCGGCCGACACCGCGATCGTCGAACTCTCCGACCTCGACTGGCGCGTCCTCACTGCGCTCAAACGTGAGTTTGCGCCGGAAGAACTCGTGCGCGATCTGTGGCGTGCCCGCGCTGAACAAGCAGATGTATCGCTCGAGGAATTCACGCGCGTTGCCCGCTCGCTCAACGAGCGCCGCGTGATCGGGCGCTTCTCAACCTTTCTCGAGCACGTCAAGGCGACCGCAAACGACGAACGCGTGACGCGCTACAATGCACTGTTTCACTGGGCCGTTCCGCCGGGTCGCGAGATGGATGCAGGCCGCGAGGTCGGCCGGCACTACGTGATCACACACGCGTACTGGCGCGAAGGCGGACCCGAGTTCAAGAATGTCAACGTCATGGCGGTGGCGCATGGCATGGAGAAGGACAAGGTGCTCGCGCACAAGGCGGCAATCGACGAGCATCTTCGCGAAGCCGGCATCGACTTTGGATACACGAACGTGTTTTGGGGCGGCCGCAGCGAGATCAAACCGTCGGAGATCACACCGCAAGCATACCGGGAGTTTTGCGCGCTGCACGGCATCGATCCTGAATCGATGCGTGGCGAAAACGCTTGAAGCGCCGTATCGGCTGCGCGGCGCTCGCACTAACGCTACTTGCGACAGCTTGTGCGAAAGTCGGCGTCACGACGAGCGCGGGCGAGCGGCATTCCTGGACGCACCCCGGTGTCCTTCGCATCGGCACGAACTATGACGTGAAGTCGCTCAACCCGGTGCTCGACGGCAACGCGCTCACGCTCGACGTATCGATGTTCGTCTATTCGTATGCGGTGCGCTATGATGCGTCCGGACGCCCGGTTCCCGATGCGCTGCGCGAAGTTCCGACGATCCAGAATGGTGACGTCAGCCAAGACGGTCGCACGCTGATCTACAAACTTCGTCCCAACATCCTGTGGCAAGACGGTAAGCGGCTCACCTGCGAGGACCTCAAGTTCACGTGGCACTACGTGATGGATCCCAAAACGAACATCGCGGTCACCGACGGATACCGCGATATTGGATCGATCGATTGCCGGACGCCCGACGTCACGGTGATTCACATGAAGCGGCTCTACGCGCCATTCTTACAGCAACTGTGGGGTGTCAATAGCAACGCGCCGATTCTTCCGGAACATGTCCTCGCGCCGTTTGTCGCGGCCGGCACGCAAAACACCGCGCCGTTCAACGCGATGCCGATCGGTAGCGGCCCGTTCAGGGTCATTCAGTGGGAGCGCGGCACGGTTGTGCGCATGGCTGCCAATCCCAACTATTTTCTGGGCAAGCCCAAGCTCAACGAAGTCGACTTTTACTACGAACCGGACGAGAACACGCTGGAAACGCAGGTGCAGACGCACGCCATCGATGTGCTTGCGCGCGGGACGGCGATCAACTGGCCCCGTTACCAGGCTTTAGCCGCGCAGGCGGATTCGGGATTGAAGGCGATTGTCGTCGCATCGTTCGTCTTCGATCACATCGACTTCAATTTGCGCAACCCGATACTGTCGGATCTGCAAGTCCGCCGCGCGATCGCCTTCGCGACCAATCGTCCGGAGATCATTGCCAAGATCATGCATGGCGCCGATACGCCTTCCGACAGTCCCGAACCGCCGTATTCATGGGGCTATACCACCAACACGGTGCACTACGCATTCGATCCGGCTAAGGCGCGCGCGCTCTTAGACGCGAACGGTTGGCGGGTGGGGCACGACGGCGTGCGCGTCAAGAACGGGACTCGGCTCGAGTTCAACTTGAGCACGCAGACCGAATCGACGATCGGCAAGGCGTTGCAAGCCGTGTTGCAGCGCGAATGGCACGACGTCGGCGTACAAGCCGACGTGAAAAACTATCCGACCGCACAGATGTTCGCGAACGGCAAGGACGCGACTCTGGAGGGCGGCCACTATGACGCCGCAACGTTTGCGTGGTCCGGCGCGGCCGATCCCGATCTCGACCCGCTGTATTCTGCCGATAATCTTGCGCCGCGCGGGCAGAACTCACTCTTCTGGGTGAATGCGACGGCAACCAAAGCGATGCGCGATGCGCTCGGCACCGTCGATCAGCCGACGCGCAAAGCTGGCTATGTAATCTTTCAACAGCAGCTCGCAAGCGACGTACCAACGATCATCATCGGTTTTCGCAAGGTGCCGTACGTTTATAATACCGACCTGAAGGGTTACGACCCATCGCCCGTCATCTCCACATTCTGGAATCCGTGGGAGCTTTCAATATGAGACGTTTTGCTATTGTTGCCGTGGCGCTAGCGCTGTGCGCGTGTTCGAAGGCCGGCCAAACGGGCGGGGAGGGAGGGCGCATCAATTCGTGGACGGTCCCGCATACGTTGCGTTTCGCGAACGCCGAAGACGTCAACACACTCAATACGCTGCTGGGTCAGCAAGCGACGCTTGGCTACATGTCGTCGATGACCGCGGCGTATTTGATCAAGTGGAATGAGCATAATCTTCCCTATCCTGAGCTTGCGACCGAAGTGCCGACCAAGGCGAACGGTGGCATCAGCCCAGACGGCCTGGCTATCACCTATCACCTGCGCAAGGGACTGAAGTGGTCGGACGGGACGCCGCTCAACGCTGACGACGTGGTCTTTACCTATCACGCGATAATGAATCCCGCGAACAACGTAACCAGTCGGACTGGCTGGGATCTGATCACGAAGATCGACGAACCCGATAAGAACACGCTAACGTTTCACCTGAGTAAACCGTACTCGCCGTTCGTCACGACCTTCTGTTCGAGCGCGGGCGGGAACCCGTCGATTCTTCCCAAGCATCTGCTCGCGCAATATCCGAACCTCAACAACGCGCCGTTCAACGCGCTCCCTATCGGCGCAGGACCGTTCAAGTACAAGGAATGGAATCGCACGCAAAGAGTCGTGATGGTTCCGAATCCCTTTTACTTCCGCGGGCAGCCCAAACTCGCGGAAGTCGACTTCGACATCATTCCGAATCGCGACACGGTTCTCACGACACTGCAGTCGCATGCACTCGACATGTGGACGAACGTTCCGGGCGCCTACTACGACCGCGTGACAAACCTCGACGGCTTCGCGGTGCTAAACGTAGCCGGCTACACCTACGGGCACCTCGATTTTAATCTGTCGCATCCGGTCCTTGCCGATCCGGTCGTGCGGCACGCAATCGAGCTTGCCACAGATCGCCTTACACTAAACCGAAAATTTCAGCACGGAATTCAGACGGTGCAAGAGACGCTGGCGTCGCGCAGCGCGCCGTATTACGACCCCAACATACGCCTCGTGCCATTCAACATCGCCAAGGCGAATGCGTTGCTCGACGCCGACGGGTGGAAGCGCGGTCCGGACGGCATTCGCGTGAAGAACGGGGCTAAGTTGAACCTGGTCACGGTGATCCAAACCGGGGCTCCGAACGTCGAGAACGAACTCGAATTCTTCCGTTCAACGTGGCAGCAGATAGGCGTCGGCATTGAGATCCGCCGCTACCCGTCGCAAATGCTGTTTGCACCGTACGGCGATGGTGGAATCATTTACGGCGGAAAATGGGACATGGTGTTCTTCAACTGGGTCGGCGATCCGATTGGAGATTTCTCGTTCCTCTTTGCGTGCGATCAGATTCCACCGAAGGGACAAAACGTCGTGCGCTGGTGCAACCCCGTCGCGAACGCTGCGACGCAGAGAGTCTTTTCCGACTATGATCAGGCGCAACGCAATGCCGACGATCGCGTGCTCTTCGAACAGCTAGCCAAAGACCTCCCGCAAGTCGTGCTCTATACCGTTGCCGACGTGTACGTGTACAACAAAGACCTCAAGGGCTTCCATCCCAACTCGGTTACCCCATTCGACAACATGATGAATGTGGACATTTGATTGGCTCATATTGTCGTCACTGCAACCCTTATTTGCTAAAGCAAACTGCGGGTTCCAGTTCCTAAATCTGAGCTCAATCAAATGTCCACATTACGTTTGGAGCGTGTAGATGGCTAGGCGTTCGATGATGCCGTCGTTGCCCATCGCGTAAGCCGCACCACCCGGGAAGCGCGCTTCGAACATCTCCTCGTACGGGCCGAGCTTTGTCGGCATACCCGTCATGTGGCCGAAATGTTCCGGCAGCGACGTGACCGGCATGCCGATCTCGATCTCACCCGGTACGAGGCGGAAATGCGCATCTTGTGGCTCGAGCTTCGGCGCGCGGTCGACCTTGGGCAGATAAAGCTCGGCGGATGCGATCAGGTCTTTCGAATAAAAGATGCTCAGCAGTAAGCGCGTGTTGTTCGTCCCGCGCACGCCATAGGTGTGCCAACCGCGCGTTGGATACATGAAGCCAAGGCCAAGTGCGCGGTCCACATCGGCTTTGGTCGTCGTAGTGACATCGAGTGCAACGCGCTCGCTGAAGATGAAGATTGGCTTATCGGCGGGCGGCGGCGGCGTGTCTTGTTGCTTGTGCGCGCGTTCGTAGATGTTCGCGAGGATCTCGACCGCGCGCTGCATCGCAAAATCCGGCGGGTTTTCGCTCATAGTCTGTGGTGTATACCCGGAAGTGCGCCTTGTGCTTGCCCCACGATGTAGATCAGCCCAACAATCGTTGCGAGATACCAGAGGCCGACGCGTGCGCGAGCGGCGTTGGTCATCGACGCCGCGCGCGGATCGACGTTTCCGCGCAATGCGGAAATCATCGCGGGTGCTCCCAAGAGCGCGATGAGCAGTACGAAGATGATCGGGACGTGCAGCCAAAACGCTGCGGCGACAAAGACCACCGCGCCGGCAATCCACAGCGGCGGCCAAATCGCGCCGATGACGCGTCCGCCGTCGAACGGCAGCACCGGAATCATGTTGAAGAGGTTGAGGAGCGCGCTGAGGTCGGCGCACACGAGCCAAAAACGATCGCCGGTTGCGTCTCCAAGCACGTAGCAAACGCCCGCGAGCAAGAGTCCCGTCACCGGACCCGCAAGCGCAATGTAGGCGTCGGCTTCCAGATCGGGCGCGATTGCACCAGCGGTGTATGCACCGAGGAAGGGCACAAAAACCGGCGCGCGCACCGGCAAGCCGTACGCGCGGTAGGCGAAGTAGTGCCCAAGCTCGTGCGCTGCGAGGAGCAACACTATGACCACGCCGAGGCGCCAGCCGAAGAACGCAACATAGAAGATAAGCGAAAGGATGAACGTCCAGCTCACCGCAAACAGCTTTGCGCCGATCAGTACGAACTTGAGATTGAGCAAGATCGCGAGCAGTGTCTTGAACTTGAGTGCCGCGACGCCAAGTGCCGCAGCAAGCGTGCCTAGGCCGGCCGGCGCGTCGCCGCGCTTGCTGTTGTTGCGGTGCCTGGGGCTCGGCTGGCGACTGGTACTCGCCCTCGACGGGGCGCTCTTCGTGCATGGGAGAAGAGCATTCACATGAACCGTTCGTCACGTCCTGCGCGCATCGTCATTCTTGGTGGCGGTTTCGGCGGTATCGCGGTTGCGCAACGTCTCGAACGCCGGCTGCGCCCGGGCGAAGCCGAGCTCACACTGATCAGCCGCGAAAACTTTTCGGTCTTCACACCGATGCTTCCCGAAGTCAGTTCAGGCGAGCTCGAGAGCCGGCACATCGTCACGCCGATCCGGACGCAACTGCGTCACACGCACTTCATTCTGGCTGACGTCCACGTGCTGGACCCCGCGACAAACACCGTTACCTTCACCCACACGCTCACCGGCATAACCGATTCGGTCGTTTACGATCAGCTCGTGATCGCGCTTGGCTCGTCGACCTCAACGTTCGGGTTGCCCGGCGTTGCCGAGCGCGTCTTTGCGCTCAAGACGCTGCAAGACGCCGACGTTCTGCGCAACCGGCTGGTCTGGCTGCTCGAACTCACCGATCCAACCGACGATGCCGCACTGCGCAAGCGCTTTCTCACGATCGCGGTGGTTGGCGGCGGTTTCACGGGCGTGGAGGCAACCGGTGAGTTCGTCGAGCTCTTTCGCAACGTCTTGCGCTTCTATCCATCGATCGATCCGGCGATGGTGCGCATCGTGTTGATCGAAGGCGGCCCAACGTTACTACCCGGTCTACCGCCGCACATGGGCGAGTATTCTGCCGACTTCTTGCGCAAGCGCGGCGTCGAAATTACTCACCGGTGATGGCGTGGCGAGCGCCGACGACGAAGGCATCGTGCTGCAGAGCGGCCGGCGCATCGAAACCGCAACCATCATCTGGAGCGCCGGCGTCGCGTCGAGTCCAACGATTCGTGACTCCGTCCTGCCTCTTACCAAACGCGGTGCGATCATCGTCGGTCGCGATTTTCGCGTCGAGGGTCTGCCCAATGTATGGGCGCTCGGCGATTGTGCGACGATTCCCGATGGGAAAGGCGGCTACTACCCGTTGACCGCGCAGCACGCACTTCGCGAAGGCCCGGTTCTCGCGAATAATCATGATCGCGACGTTGCACGGCGAGCCCATGAAGCCGTTTTCGTTTAGCGCGCTTGGGATGATGGCCTCGCTCGGCGGACGTCGTGCGGTTGCGCAACTGCCCGGCGATCGCGTGCTCACCGGATTCCTTGCGTGGGTGTTGTGGCGGACGTACTACTTGCTGCGACTACCCGGACTCGATCGCAAGCTCCGTGTCGCCTTCGACTGGACGCTCGAACTGCTCTTTCCCCGCGACATCGCCGAACTGCGCGTGTACTCGCGCGAAGCCCAATCGAGCGCGGCGACCGACGCGGGGCTCAAACCGCGCGACTCAGAGATCGTCCAAAGCTAAATCTATTGTCATCCCGAGCGTAGCGAACGTAGTGAGCGTAATCGAGGGACTGTCGCCAACCTTCGGCGCCGCTTTCCGTCGCTGTCAGCGAAGACGCTCCTCGCGGCACATCCTGTACCGCTCCTGCTGCACGAGTTTAGCGCCACAACCAAGTGAAGTTCGCATCGTGCGAATGGCGCAAAACTTCGAGCCTTCGCTTCGCAGCAACGGTAAAGCGGCGCGCGAGATTGTGCTGATCCCTCGACTTCAGCGCTCCGCACCTCCGCTCGGGATGACACAGGAGCTAGACCCAGGCGTCGGGTGGGCCGGCGTAGACCTCGGTATAGAGCGTTGACGGATCGGGCGACGGTTCGTTTTCGACCGCGTCGGTCGTCGCGTTGACGCGCGCGGCGATGCGCTTGCGCATCGCTTCGATCTCGTCGTGCGTCACGACGCCCGCATCGACCAAGCGTTGCTCGAAGCGCGGAACCGGATCGTTGACACGCGCCTCCGCGACCTCTTCGCGCGTGCGATAGGTGCGTTCGTCGTCGTCGGTCGTGTGCGAGAGAAAGCGATAGCACATCGCCTCGACGATCGTCGGGCCGCCGCCCGAGACCGCCTTCTGACGCGCAGCGTGCACGGCTTCATAGACCGCGACCGGGTCGAAGCCGTCGACGACGACGCCTTCAATGCCGTAGCCCTGCGCACGTGCGGCGACGCTCGGGTTGGCCATTTGCTTGGAGATCGGCGTCGAGATCGCCCACTGGTTGTTCTCGCAGAGAAACACGACGGGCAGCTGATGGATCGCGGCAAAATTGATCGACTCGTGCCACTCGCCTTCGCTCGTCGATCCCTCACCGAACTGACAGAGCACCATACGATCGGCTTCGCCGCGATGCTTGATTGCGTACGCTGCGCCGACGGCGTGCGGACACTGCGCGGCGAGTATCGAGGAGATCGAAGCGATACCTTGCTTCTTGCCGGTCACGTGGTTGATGATCGACTTGCCGCCGGTCGTATCGGTTGCACGCGCGAACTGCGAGCGAAAGATATCTTCGAGCGGAAATCCACACGCGAGCGTGATGCCCGTGTTGCGGTAGTAGGGATAAAGCAGATCCTTGCCGCGCACGAACGCCATCCCCGCGCCGGCTTGCACCGCTTCGTGCCCTTCGGAGCCCATCGCGATCCCGATCTTACCTTGACGATTGAGCTGGAAGCCGCGCGTATCGACCGCGCGTTGCAAGAGCATGTTTTCGAGCAGGGTGACGAGTCGATCGTTCGCGAGCGAAGTCGCGGCCGATGCGGGACGAGTGGAAGCCATGGCTGAACTCGTTGTCTGTGGAAGCGCGGCGCCCCTACGACATCGATTCGGTCACCGACGTGGCCTTCCGTATCTTTGCGGAACGCGGCTTCGACGCAGCATCGATGGAGGATGTCGCGCGGGCGGCCGGGATCACCAAAGCGAGCATCTACCATCACGTCCCGAGCAAGGAGGCCCTGCTCGCGCGGGGGCTCGACCGCGCGCTCTCCGCGCTCTTCGGCGTGCTCGATGAACCGGACGCGACCGTGGGAACGCCGCGCGCACGGCTCACTTTGATCGTGCTGCGGGTGGCGGAGATCACGATGTCGATGCGCGCCGAGGTCAGCGTCCTTTTTCGGGTGCGCGGCAACTCTTCAACCGAGCGCGACGCCGTGGAGCGGCGGCGCACCTTCGACGCGCGCGTCAGCGAGTTGGTGCGTGAGGCCCAAGCGACGGGCGAGGTGCGCAAAGATATCGAGCCGGCCTTGATCGTGCGGCTGATCTTCGGGATGTCCAACTCGCTCGTCGAGTGGTACCGGCCGGACGGCCGCATGGCCGCCCCGACGATCGCCCAGGCGATCGAGCAGATCGCGTTTGAGGGCATTGACGGCCCGGACGCCGGGTCGTAAGATTTAGGCTGACCTACCGTTCGGTAGGGGCAGGAGCAAAATGAAGCTGCGTAGTTACGTTGAGGGCGCTTGGCACGAGGCGCCGGGCGGGTTCACAGAGGTCGCCTCGGCGATAGATGGCCGCGCCGTGGCCAGCGTCTCGAGCCAGGGGATCGACTTCGGTCGCGTCCTCGAGCACGCGCGGCGCGTAGGCGGTCCGGCGTTACGCGCGCTTACCTTTCACGAACGCGCCGACGCGATCAAGCGTCTCGCCGCGCATTTAGAAGAATGCAAGGAGCGTTTTTACCAGCTCTCTTTTCAAACCGGCGCGACGCGCAAGGACAGTTGGACCGATATCGACGGGGGCATCATAACGCTGCGTTCGTTTGCGTCCAAAGCGCGACGCGAATTGCCCGATGCGCGCGTTGCCGTCGAGGGCGCACTCGAGCCGCTTTCAAAAGGCGGCACATTCTCCGCGCGGCACATCATGACGCCGCTACGCGGCGCTGCAGTGCACATCAACGCCTATAATTTTCCGTGTTGGGGCATGTTGGAAAAGCTTGCTCCCGCGATCATTGCCGGCGTCCCCGTAATCGTCAAACCCGCCACGCAGACGTCCTACGTTGCGCACGCAGTGTTCGAAGAGATCGTCCTGTCGGGCATTCTCCCCGAAGGCAGCGTGCAGTTCATCGCGGGCAGCCTGGGTGATTTGCTCGAGCGACTCACCGGCCAGGACGTCGTCTCGTTTACCGGCTCAGCATCGACCGCGATCAAACTGCAACGCATTCCGGCAATGGCCGAAAACAGCGTCCGCTTCATCGCCGAACGCGACTCGCTCAACGCGGCGATTTTGGGACCCGACGTGCGCGAAGACGATCCGGAGTTCGACTTGTTTGTCAAAGAAGTCGCGCGCGAGATCACAACCAAGGCGGGTCAGCGCTGCACTTGCATTCGCCGCGCAATCGTGCCGCGTGGCATGATCGATCGCGTGCAGGCCGCACTGGTGGCCCGGCTCGACCGCGCCGTGCTCGGGGACCCGCGCAACGACAAAGTCACGATGGGTGCGCTCGTAAGCTGCGGGCAGCGCGATGACGTACTGGCCGCGGTGAAGGAGCTTGCGCGCGAGGCGGTCGTCGTGTATGGCGACCTGGACGCGCCACCGGAGCTCATCGATGCGGATGCTACGGCCGGCGCCTTCCTCTCGCCGATCGTGTTGCGCTGCGACCGTCCGCTGCAGGCGAAAGGCGTGCACAGCGTCGAGGCGTTCGGCCCGGTGACGACGCTGATGGCCTACGATTCGCTCGACGATGCGATCGAAATCGCGAATCGCGGCGAAGGCAGTTTGGTCGCGTCAGTCTTTTCGTATAACGCGGCGACGGCCGATACGCTCGTGCTCGGCATTGCGCCCTTCCACGGTCGCGTGCTCGTGGTGGATCGCGACGACGCAAAGGAGCAGACCGGACATGGCTCGCCGCTTGCGCCGCTCGTGCACGGTGGTCCGGGACGCGCCGGCGGCGGCGAAGAGATGGGCGGCGTGCGCGGTATCTTCCATTATATGCAGCGCACCGCGGTACAAGGCACGCCGCAGCGGATCGCAACGGTGACCGGCGTGTGGAACCCGGGCGCGACGGAGCTGCAGGCCGACGGTCATCCCTTCGAGCGGGCGTTTGAAGAGCTGCGAATCGGTGAGACGTTCTACACGCCGTCGCGCGAGATAACACTCGACGATATCGAGCGCTTCGCGCACTTTACCGGTGACGAGTTCTACGCGCACATGGATGAGGCGGCAGCCAAAGCGAGCCCGTTCTTCGAAGGGCGTGTCGCGCACGGGTACCTCGTGCTCTCGTTTGCGGCAGGACTCTTCGTGCGTGCGGAGCTTGGGCCGGTGCTCGCGAACTCCGGGCTCGAAAACCTGCGCTTCCTCACGCCGGTTTATCCCGGTGACGCGATGCACGTGCGCCTTACCGTCAAAGAGAAGCGGCCGCGCAAACCGGAATACGGCGAGGTACGCTGGTCGGTCACCGTGTTCAATCAGCGCGATGAAATCGTTGCGACCTACGATCTCCTGACGATGAATGCAACGGCGGCTCACGTGCCGGCGTTGGCGGCGGTGTAACCATGTATACGTCAATCAGCGACGGCATCGTCGAAGGCTCGAGTGACGAGCGCGAAGCGGCGTTCAACGCGCGGCTCGAGCGCGGCGTCAAGGTCGAACCTAACGACTGGATGCCCGAAGCCTATCGCAAAACGCTGACGCGCCAGATTTCGCAACACGCGCACTCCGAAATCGTCGGGATGTTGCCCGAAGGCAACTGGATCACGCGCGCACCCTCGCTGCTGCGCAAGTTGATTCTGCTCGCAAAAGTGCAAGATGAGGCGGGGCACGGGTTGTACCTCTACAGCGCGGCCGAAACGCTCGGCACCCCGCGCGAGGCGATGGTCGAGGCGCTGCTCAGCGGCAAGGCCAAGTATTCAAGCATCTTCAACTACCCCACGCTCACCTGGGCGGATGTCGGTGCGATCGGCTGGCTCGTTGACGGAGCCGCGATTATCAATCAGATTCCAATTACGCGCTGCTCGTACGGCCCATACGCGCGCGCGATGGTGCGTATTTGTAAGGAAGAGAGTTTTCACCAGCGCCAGGGCTTCGACGTGATGTGGAAGCTCGCGCACGGGACACGCGAGCAAAAGGCGATGGCGCAAGACGCACTGGACCGCTGGTGGTGGCCGGCGGTGATGATGTTCGGGCCGCCCGACTCCGCGTCGCCGCACAACGAGCAGTCGCTGCGCTGGAAGATCAAGCTCTTTACCAATGATGAGCTGCGCACGAAGTTCATCGATCAGACCGTGCCGCAAGCCGAAAAGCTGGGATTGAAGATCCCCGATCCGCAGCTGCGCTGGAACGATGTAACGCAACACTACGAGATCGGCCCGATCGATTGGGACGAGTTCTATCGCGTGATCAAGGGCGACGGTCCGTGCAATCGCGAGCGCTTGCAAACGCGCAACGCTGCCTGGAACGACGGCGCATGGGTGCGTGACGCGGCGATCGCCTATGCGAGAAAACGCGCGCAAGCAGAAGCGAGCGTCGCGTGACGAGCAAGGAGTGGCCCCTATGGGAGATTTTCGTGCGCAGCGAAAACGGCCTCGCGCACAAGCACGTCGGCAGCCTGCACGCGGCCGACGCCGAAATGGCCGTACAGAATGCGCGCGACCTCTACACGCGCCGTAATGAGGGCGTCAGCATTTGGGTCGTGAAGTCGAGCGATATCGTTGCCACCGATCCGTCGCAGAACGAAGCGTTCTTCGAACCATCCGAAGACAAGACGTACCGCCATGCGACGTTCTATCCCGTGCCCGAGGGCGTCAAGCACCTGTGAACGCGCGCGTCGAGTATGTGCTTCGGCTTGGTGACAGTCGCGCTCGTGCTCGCACAGCGCAGTGCGGCGTGGATTGCGCATGCGCCGATTATGGAAGAAGACGTAGCTCTTGCGAACGTCGCGCTCGACCTCTTCGGTCAGGCGAGGAACTGGCTCGACTACGCCGGCGAGATCGAAGGCGCCGGCCGTGATGCCGATGCGCTCGCGTTCCATCGTGACAGCGGCGACTTTCACAACGTGCTGCTCGTCGAGCAGCCCAACGGTAATTTCGCCGACACGATCGTGCGCGGCTATTTCTACGATGCGTGGGCCAATCTCTCGCTGCAAGAACTGGCGCGTTCGCGTGACGAGCGCATCGCCGCTATCGCCGCGAAGGCGGCCAAAGAAACGGCGTATCATTTGCGTCGGAGCGAAGATTGGTTGATTCGCCTTGGCGACGGAACCGAGCTGAGCCACGAGCGCGCGCAGCATGCCGTCGACGATTTGTGGCGTTTCACCGGCGAGATGTTTCTCGGCGACGAGGTCGATGCGGAGATGACCGCGGCCGGGATCGGTTTCGATCCGGCAGCGCTGCGGGATGCATGGCTCGAACGCGTCGGCATCGCGTTTGCGACGGCAACGCTCGCGCAACCGTCCGATGGCTGGATGCAGCGCGGCGGAAAGCAAGGACGTCACACCGAGGCCCTAGGCTACGTGCTGGCCGAGATGCAGGTGCTGCCGCGCACGTACGTAGGTGCGCAATGGTAACACAAGCGTGGGAGTGGCTCGACGCGGTGCCCGATCCGGAGTTGCCGTCGGTAACAATCACCGACCTCGGCATCGTGCGCGATATTCGCGAGGAAGCGGGCGCGCTCGTCGTCGCGCTGACGCCAACGTACTCGGGTTGCCCTGCCACCGCCGTCATTGAAGAAGACGTCACGCGAGCGTTGCACGACCACGGCGTGAAGAACGTGCGCATCGAACGCCGCCTCGCGCCGGCGTGGACGACCGATTGGATCACCCCACGCGGCCGCGCGCGTCTGCACGAGCACGGCATCGTCCCGCCGCGCGGCCGGACATTGCTTGCTGGTCCGGTCGTTTCGATGATCGTACGTTGTCCGCGTTGCAATGCAGGCAACACGACGGAGCTCAGTCATTTCGGCTCGACGCCGTGCAAGGCACTGTATCGCTGTGAGGCTTGCCGCGAACCCTTCGACTACGTGAAACCGTTCTGATGGAATTTTATCGTCTGCCGATCCAGCACGTGCGCAAGGATACGCGCGACGCCGTCGTCGTGGAACTCGGCGTACCCGAGGACTTGTGCGAAGCGTTTGCCTTCACGCAAGGCCAGTACCTCACCGTGCGCGCGGCGATTGCCGGCCAAGAGGAGCGCCGCTCGTATTCGATCTGCACGAGTCCGTTCTCCGGGAAGTTGCGCGTCGCGATCAAACGCGTCGATGACGGTATCTTTTCCAGTTGGGCGCATGGCGAGCTGCGCGCGGGCGACGAGCTCGAGGTCGCGTCGCCGCAGGGCCGCTTCTTCGTGCCGCTCGATCCGTCGAGCACGCGCAACTATCTCGCGGTCGCTGGCCGGCAGCGGCATCACGCCGGTGCTCTCGCTGATCGAGACGACGCTTGAGCTCGAGCCGCGCAGCCGCTTCACACTCGTCTACGGCAATCGCTCGGCGTCATCGACGATGTTCCGCGAGGAATTGCAACATCTCAAAGACCGCTATCTCGATCGTTTGGCCTTGATCTTTGTCACTAGCCGCGAGCGCCAGGAGATCGACGCGTTCAACGGCCGCATCGATCGCGAGCGGATGCTCGAGCTGTGCAAGGGTTGGATCGATCTCACCGCGACCGACTACGTGTTTCTGTGCGGTCCCGAATCGATGATGGACGCGGTGGCGCATGCACTGCGCGAGCGCGGCTTTCCGCCGGAGCACACGATCGTCGAACGCTTCGTGACCGATGGCGCAGGTCGCACGCGAGCGCCGCGAACGCGCGAAGATGCAGGCCGAGCGTATCGTACATGCGAGCGTCGTCCTCGATGGTGCAACACGCACGTTCGAGATTCGCAAAGACGTCGAGTCGGTGCTTGAGGCGGGCTTGCGCCAAGGAATCGATCTACCGTTTTCGTGCAAGGGCGGGATTTGCTCGTCGTGCCGCGCGCAACTGGTCACGGGAGAGGTCGATATGGACGTGCATTTCGCACTGGAGGACTACGAGGTGCGCAGCGGCGTTGTGCTGATGTGTCAAAGCCATCCGGTGAGCGACGAACTCGCGCTCGACGTCGACGCGATCGCGGCGCAGCTCGTATGAGTAGCGTCCTCGTCACGCGCGACGGCGGCATCATGCGCATCACGCTCAATCGCCCCGAGAAGCTCAATGCCTTCGATGCGGAGATGGCACAAGCGACGCGCGAGGCGTTCGGCAAGGCGGCCGCAGCGACGATCGCGTGCGCGTCGTGCTGTTGACCGGAAGTGGTCGGGCCTTTTGCGCCGGACAAGATCTCGCCGATCCCGGCGTTGCGCCTGGCAGCGATTTGGGCGCGACGATCGAGCAGAGTTATAGCTCCGCTGATTCGTGCGATGCGTGCGCTGCCCTAAACCGATTCGTTGCGCGCGTCAACGGCGTTGCCGCCGGCGCAGGCGCAAATCTCGCCTTTGCGAGCGACATCGTCGTCGCCGCGCGTTCGGCGTCGTTCATCGAGTCGTTCTCGCGCATCGGTTTGTTGCCCGATTCGGGCGGCACGTGGATGCTGCCGCGGCTCTTCGGCCACGCCCGCGCGGTTGCGCTCGCGATGTTCGGCGAGCGGATCAGCGCGGAGCAGGCCCATGCGTGGGGCGCGATATGGGACGTCGTCGACGACGACAAGCTCGACGACGCCTGCAACGTGCTGACAAGCACGCTTGCGGAGGCTCCGACGCGCGCGCTCGGCGCGATCAAGGCCGCCTTCGACGCGGGCTGGACGAGCACGCTCGACGCGGCACTGGATCGCGAACGCGAGCTGCAGCGCATGCTCGGCGCAACCCGCGACTATGCTGAGGGCGTCGCAGCCTTCGGCGAAAAACGCAAACCAGAATTCGAGGGGCGAGTGACGACGACCGACGCACAGACGCTGGCGGAGCAGTGTGCGCGATGCGATGTATCGCACGCGATCGCGCATCGCAGACGGCGGGTATGGCGATCGAGGCAGTCGCACCGGGTTACGCGCGCGTCTCGATGACGCTCGCTTCCCCAGATGGTCAACGGGCATCACATCGCGCACGGCGGCGCGATCTTCGCGCTTGCGGATTCGTCGTTCGCATTTGCCTGCAACTCGCGCAACGTCGCTTCGGTCGCGCAGCACTGTTCGATCACGTTCGTTTCGCCAGGACGCGAAGGCGAGAAGCTCGTCGCGGAGTGCAAAGAGGCGAATCTCGGCGGGCGTTTCGGTATCTACGACGTAACGATCACCGGCGACGACGGCCGCGTCGTCGCAATTTTTCGTGGCCACTCGGCCGCCGTGCGCGGCAATGTCATCGATGGGAAGGAACCTTCGTGAGCGGGACCGCCGCATTTATCTGCGACGGCGTGCGTACGCCGATCGGCCGCTTACGGCGGGAGCTTGGCGTCGGTGCGCGCCGACGACCTCGCCGCGATTCCGATCGCCGCACTGCTCGCGCGTAACCCGCTGCTCGATCCGGCGGCCATCGACGAGGTTTATCTCGGATGTGCAAATCAAGCCGGCGAGGACAATCGCAACGTCGCGCGGATGGCGGCACTGCTCGCGGGGCTGCCCGAGCGCGTGCCGGGGTCGACGATCAATCGGCTGTGCGGTTCGGGACTCGACGCTGTTGCAAGCGCGGCGCGGGCGATTATTGCGGGCGATATCGATCTCGCAATTGCGGGCGGCGTTGAGAGCATGACGCGCGCACCGCTCGTGATGTCTAAGGCCGGCTCCGCGTTCGCGCGGGATCAGGCCGTCTACGATACGACGATCGGTTGGCGGTTCGTGAACCCGTTGATGAAGGAACGCTACGGCATCGACAGCATGCCGGAGACCGGTGAGAACGTGGCGGCCGAATTCAACGTGAGCCGCGCCGATCAAGATGCCTTTGCGTTGCGTTCGCAGCAACGTGCCGCGGCCGCGCAAGCCTCCGGCAGGCTTGCCAAAGAGATCGTGGCGGTCGAGATACGCACCGGCAAAACGACGGCATCGGTCGATCGCGACGAACATCCGCGCGAGACCGTCGCTCGAGAAGCTCGCGGCGCTGCCGACACCGTTTCGCACCGGCGGCACGGTGACCGCCGGAAATTCGTCGGGCGTCAACGACGGCGCGGCGGCGCTGATCGTGGCATCGGAGCAGACGGTCGAGAAGTTTGGCCTCACGCCGCGCGCACGCGTGATCGGGGCTGCGACCGCAGGTGTCGCGCCGCGCGTGATGGGCATCGGGCCGATCTTCGCAACGCGCAAGCTGCTCGCGCGCACCGGCCTAACGCTCGCGGACTTCGACGTGATCGAACTCAACGAGGCCTTTGCGTCGCAGGCGCTCGCGACGATGCGTGAACTGGGCCTGTCCGGATGACGCTGCACACGTGAATCCGAACGGCGGCGCGATCGCGCTCGGCCATCCGCTCGGCATGAGCGGTGCGCGACTCGCGCTCACCGCCGCAGCTCGAACTCGTCGAGGGCGGCGGCAAGCGCGCGCTGTGCACGATGTGCATCGGCGTCGGGCAAGGGATTGCGCTCGCCATGGAACGGGTGTGAGCGCGGCAGACCTCGAGCCGATCGAACGCGCGAGCCGTGATGCGCTTGCCGCACTCCAACTCGAGCGGCTGCGCACCGCCGTGCGGCGCGCCTACGAGCGTGTGCCGTTCTATCGTGAAGCGTTTGACCGCGTAGGTGCGCATCCGGATGACCTTCGCGAACTCGCCGACCTCCCGCGCTTTCCGTTCTTAGAGAAGAAGCATTTCCGCGAGAACTATCCCTTCGGTCTCTTTGCGGTGCCACGCGAGCAGACGGTGCGCTTGCACGCGTCGAGCGGAACGACCGGCAAGCCGACCGTCGTCGGCTACACGCAGCACGACATCGACACCTGGGCGCAGTTGATGGCGCGATCGATTCGCGCCGCGGGCGGTCGTCCGGGCGACATCGTGCACATCTCGTACGGCTACGGTCTTTTTACCGGTGGGCTCGGGGCGCACTACGGCGCCGAACGATTAGGCTGTACGGTGATTCCAGTGTCGGGCGGCCAAACCGAAAAGCAAGTGCAACTCATTACCGATCTGCAGCCGCGCATCATCATGGTGACACCGAGCTACATGCTGGCGATCGCGGAAGAGCTGGTGCGTCAAGGACTCGATCCGCGTGCGAGCAGCCTCGAGATCGGCATCTTCGGCGCCGAGCCGTGGACCAATGAGATGCGCGCCCAGATCGAAGGACTGCTCGGCATCGATGCCGTCGACATCTACGGTCTCTCCGAGATCATGGGGCCCGGCGTCGCGGTCGAGTGTCTCGAAACCAAAGACGGGCTCACACTGTGGGAAGATCACTTCTATCCCGAGATCATCGATCCGCAGACCGGTGAGGTGGTGCCCGATGGATCGTTTGGTGAACTCGTCTTGACGACGCTGACGAAAGAAGCGCTGCCGGCGATCCGTTACCGCACGCGCGACTTGACGCGCCTGTTGCCCGGGACCGCGCGACCGATGCGCCGATTGGAACGCATTACCGGGCGATCCGACGATATGCTGATCGTGCGCGGCGTGAACGTGTTCCCCTCGCAGATCGAGGAGTTTATCGTGCGCGACGAGCGGCTAACGCCGCACTATCAGTTGCTGCTCACACGCAGCGGTGCACTCGACGAAGTGACGCTACGCGTGGAAGTACAGACGAACGTCGCCGAAGAGCTGTACGCACAGTGTGCGCAGGCCCTTGCGGCGACGATCAAGAGCTATGCCGGCGTCACGATGCGTGTCGAGGCAGTTGCCTCGGGCACTATTCCTCGTTCAGCCGGCAAAGCGGTGCGCGTCGTCGATCGACGCACCGGTTGATCTACACTGGCGCCGGGCAAGTCACGCTCAGCACGTTGCCGAAGTATTGGTCTGCGCCAACCGAACCCAGAACGCTACCCGCTGCCGGATAGTTTTTCACGTTGTAACCGAAGTTTGCAACACTTCCCGAACTCGGGCCGCTTGCTAGCAACACGGCCTCGACCTGTGTCGTGCCGGGTGTGTTGCACGTGATCGTCATATTCTCTCCGTAGAGTGAATGATCGTCGGTACCCGGCGTGCTGTACGTCGTTCCCGGTTGCGTGATCGTCACGATATTTTGACCATCGGGTTCGATGATCTGATACGAACCGTTGTCGAACGGAACCGGATTATTGGCAGTGTCTGTCTGATACGGAATCGCATCACCGGCTTCGTCCGCGACGAACACCGTGATCGCGTATCCGTTTGTTCCGTACGTTCCGGCTTGACCATCGCAAGCTGCATCGCAGAGATAGGCGGACTGCATGACGCCTTTGAGAACAAGCGTCGAGACGTTGTTCGGTCCGGACTGGAGATTGAGCGTGGTCTGCCCCTCGGTAAGGACGTATCCGTCCGTTGTGGCGATACAAAGTTCGCGCCCGTAGACATCCGGTTCGCACGGCCCGTCGGTTTCGACGACGCCAAGTGTGTGCGTGCCCGGACTCGTTGTGTAGCCGAAGCTAACAACCGCATACGGTTGATTGCCCGAACCGCTGCCTTGAGAATTGGTGTACGTGTACGTCACACCATACGTGAAACTTCCGCCGTTGGGCAGAGTTCCCGAACCACTCGGGCCTATCTCGCCTTCGGTCACGTTCCCGTTCGGCGTAAACGGTATTGCATTGAGCGTTGTCGAGTCGAAAATTACCGTGAAAGCGCCGTCCGTGCTCGCGTCGATGAACTCGGGCTTCTTCCCACGTGAGCTAAGGCTTTGGGAAGGAGCACCGCTGATCTTCATTCCGAGCGGAATTCTGAACGTGATCGTACTCATAGCGGTTGCCGCTTTGCTTTGCGTTGTGGTCGTAGGAACGGAAGATACACTGCCGCCGCCCCCGCAAGCGGTGAGTAAGAACGCGCTACCAAGCGCAGTGGTGAGAATAAGACCACGTGTGATCTTGTTCTTCATGGCTTTGGTTCTCCAGTAGCTTGGATGACGACCGTACCGCTGGCGGGCGGCGTCGGCGTCGGCACCGGTGTCGGTGTCGGTGTCGGTGTCGGCGTCGGTGTCGGCGTCGGTGTCGGTGTCGGTGTCGGTGTCGGCGTCGGCGTCGGCGTCGGCGTCGGTGTCGGCGTCGGTGTTGGCGTCGGCGATGACGTCGGTGTCGGTGATGTCGTTACCGGAGGCGGACTTTGCGTCGGCACGCTGGTAGGCGACGTGGAGGGCGCCGACGTCGGCTGCGTGCTGTTCTGCGGAATGACGATCAGCGCAAAATAATATGAGAGCGCTGCCTGTAGCGTGAACGGGCTCGGGTTGCTCGCAAAGCTAACGGTCGTTCCGCTCAGATTCCCGGGCCCTTCGAATCCGTATTGCCAGCCTAGACTGGGGCGCGTCGGATCGTAGAGGGCGAGATAGTAGGTCGCGTTCGGGAAGACGTCGCCCGAGGGAATCGTGATCGTAAAGCCGGGTGCACTCGGCATGACGATCGTCGCGCTCGAGTAGATTTGGATGTAGAGGAGTGCCACCGCATTAGTCGGCAGCGCGTCCCTGCGGATGGCTTGCACGAACCGCGCGAGCGAGAGCGCTGGGGCGGATGAAAATGTGACGTTCGAAACGACCGTCGTGAGTTGCGCGTTGGTCGCGGTTTGGGGAAGTGGGAGCGACATGGCCGGCGCGTAACCGGCAACCGCCGGGAGCGCCACCGGCTCCGGCGTAGCACCGGCGCTTGCGGTGGGCAAAGAAACGGTAGTCTGAGAGGTCGCGGTTTGCGGCGTCGAGCTTGGCGCCGCAATAGGCGTGGCGGTTGGCACGGGAACAAGGCCGTGGCTAGCGGGGCTACACGACGCTATCAACAGTGCCAAGAACGCAACAGCAATGCCGGGGGGTATGGAGGCCTTTTTGCCCATCTATTCCTCGTCAAAGTGAGTCCTAGGTCGGGCCTCTTACAATACATTAACCCTACAATTGCCTCGTAAAGGAAGTGAGCGCAAAAAGCCTGGATCACATTAAGACGCTGGTTTTAGCTCCGATCGACGCCGATAACCGCAGCGCAAGTAGGCCCTAGGTCCCGGGAGGATAGACCCACTAGCTTCCGAGCGTGAGATGTGGTACACGCACGTTAGGCGCGGGAAAGAACCCGCTGCGTTTGATCGCAGCGGGGTCCAGCGCGGTTTCAATGAATGCGTGGACGGCGACACTTGCGATCGTGATTGCGAGGCGTGCAGCGACACACGCATGGCTGCCCTCGCCAAACGTGAACGTGCGGCCCGCCGCTTCGGTGTCATAGTTCGCTGCCGCGAGCGCGACCAAGACGCTCTCGCCACTACGCACGAGCGCGTCCTCAAGTGCGATGTCGCCCGCGGCAAAGCGCCGCGTGTTGTGCACCGGCGGGTCGAGGCGCGCGACTTCGGCCACGAAACCGGCTAGTGTCTTGGGGTCGGTCACGATCCGTCGCGTGATCTCCGGCTGCGCGACGGCGAGATTGTAGAGCGTATTACCGATCAATCCGGCGGTGCCGTCATAGGCTTGAAAGAGCAAGCTGATTGCGCCGAAGCGCTCCTCGGCGTCGGGAAAGCGTTCCGCGAAAATCAGCTCGAGCGCATCGACCGCGCTCGAGGCACGCGGAATATCATCGGGGCTTGCGCCCGGGCCAATGGCGCGCGCGAGTGCACGCGCTAAGTCTTCGATCCCCGGAACGCGGGCTTCGGCGATGCCGAGCAGCGTAGCAACCGCACGCGATGGAAACGTGAACATCAGCTTCTGGAGTGGATCGCGCGCGAGATCCGGCATCGCCGCCGCGATCGCACCGATCGGCATCGTGTCGACGAGTTCTTGGACGAAGCGGTGACGCGGTTCGTGTGCCGGACCGTCGGTCATGCGTGGCATATGCGCAAAGAGTTCACCGACCCGTGTACCGAGCATTATCGAAGGGACCGGCTCGTTTTGCGGGCGCACGTGGAACGCATCGTTGCCGAGCACCGCGTCAACGGCTTTGACGCTGCATGCGACCCAGCAGCGCAGTTCGTCATCGTAGTAAAACGGATGCTCGATGGCCAGACGCGCGTAGTAGAGATACGGGTCGTCGGCGGTCGGAGCTGTGAGTGGCGTCAATGTCACAACGTGATCCCGAGTCGCCGGCGGAATTCGCGTACGCCCTCGGGTGTGACGCGCAGCGCGCGATCGTTCGCGTTGCGTATGACCCAACGTTTACGCACGAGCAGCTGCAAGACGCTTGCGCCGAGGCTTCCGGCGAGATGCGGGCGGCGCTCGGTCCAATCCATACAGGCACGTGCAAAGCGTCGCCGTTCACCCTTCACGCTTTCGACCTCGATGCCGAGATCGGAGAAGATGTTATGTCCCTGCGGCGTGAGCGTGAAATTGCAACCCGCCGGTGCGATTGCTTTGCGCTCGATGAGCCGCTCTGTGACGGCGACGCCGAGTTTTCCGGCAAGATGGTCGTAGCACGAGCGCGCTTCGCGTAAGCGCTCGAACGTCGTGCTTTGCGCGAGGGCGACGATACGTGCTGGGCGCGCAATCGTTGCTAACGCCTCGATAGCGTGTCCAACCTCGGGCGAAGCGATGCGAAAGAAGCGGTGACGTCCAGCCGAGCGTCCGATGAGTAAGCCGGCGGCAACCAGTTTTTTAAAGTGCGCGGTGGCGGCTTGCGGCGTCATGCCGGCAACCGATGCCAACTCCGAGGCGGCCAAATCGCGCCCGTCGAGCAGCGCGAGCAGCATCGCCGCGCGACCCGGGTCACCGATCAAGGCGGCGACCTCGGCGATGTTGGGATCGGCGCTACGTCGTGCGGTCATGCGCCTATGATAGCGCACCGACGCTTCACGCGCACGTGAATGATTACGCCAGAGCGCCCAAGCGGAAGGTGGCAACGAACGCCTTGAAGATCGTGTGAATGTCGGGGTCGGTGAACCGCACCTCGCGCCCGCTCATGCGCTCGAAGCCGGGAATGATCGCTACGTAGTCTGCCTGCTCGGTTTTGGCGAGTGTCACGCGAATCTCGATCGGCGATTCGAGTACGAAGGGTTTGGCGTTCGCGGATTTTGCGACGGCCGCTTCGGCTCCGGCGGCAATCGCGCGTTGCGCTGCGGCTGGCGACATCGAGTTTGCGCTCAGGGTGCCGATCGACTCCTTAACGATGACGCCGTGCACCCACGGCATCTGTGCCTGCACGCCTTCGACCGTCGTACGATCGCCGGTGACCATCAAGAGCGGCACGCCGTGCGCACCGATTAGCGCGGCATTCAGCGTGGCTTCGCTGCAGCGCACGCCGTTGAGGTGGAGATCGTAGATGACCGCGGGCGTGTAGGTGTGGCAAAGGACGGCGTCACGATCGCCGATCGCGCCATGGTAGCCGATGAAAAATGCGCCACCGAAACTCGGATCGCAGTCCTGTACCATCGAGTACGGTTTGCGATTGCCGAAGACCACGCGAATATCGGGAGGAAGATCGTCAAAGAGCAGATTGCGCATCGGGCCGTGCGAATCGTTGACAAGTACGTCGGTAACGCCGGCGCGACGTGCGCCTTCGATCGCCGCAGCAACCTCGAGCGTATAATAGCGCCGATAGATTGCATAGTCAGGATGTGGCGTGCGCGCGTCGACCTGCTCCCACGCGCTGACGCCGGCCACGCCTTCCATGTCGCTCGAACAGTAGAGTTTCATGCCGGCATATTCGCAGCACCGCCGAGACGCATCGCGGCGAGAAATGCCTGAAAGACCATCAAGTAGTCGTCGTGACGAAAGCGCACGGCACGTCCACCTATTCGCTCGACGCGCGGTAAGAGTTCCATGAAGTCGGCCTGCTCGGTCTTCACGGTCTCGATGACGAGCTCGATCGGCGGTGCAAAACGAAACGGCTTTGCGTGCGGGAGCGCGGCAAGCGCTTCACGCGCGCCGTCCGCAATCGCTGCGCACGCGGCGACCGGCGTAAGCGAATTTGCGCCGAAGTAGCCGATCGCGTCTTTGACGATGACGCCGGTAACCCACGGGAGCGCCGCCTTCACGCTCTCGACGGTTGCCCGATCACCGGTAACGAGCACGACCGGCGTGCCGAACTGCCCGAGGATGGCTGCATTGAGCAGCGCTTCGGTACATGGCGTGCCGTTGATCCGCACGTCGTAGAGCGTTGCATCGCTGTAGGTGTGCGACAGCACGGCGTTCGCTTCACCGATCCGCGCATGATACCCGGTGAAGAACGCCGCGTCGAAGCGCTGCTGCGCGCCTTCCGCCATCGAGAGCGGTTTGCGTGCGCCGGAGATCATGCGCACGTCGTCGGGCAACTCGTCCCAGAGCAGATTGCGCATGTCCCAGTGGGAATCGTTGACCAAAAAGTCGCTTCCGCCGGCTTGGCGCGCGCCGTCGATTGCGGCCCGCACTTCGCGCGTCATATAGCGCCGGTACATCGGGTACTCATGTGTGTTGGATGGATCGACTTGCGCCCACGAACAGACGCCGGCCGTACCTTCCATGTCGGCGCTGACGTAAATCTTCATGGCTGTGCCTCACGCAGGCTTTCTTGCGCCTCAGCAAGCCCGGTTTGTGCGGCCACGTTTTTGGGATTGACTTTCAGTGCACGTTGGTAGAGCGGAATCGCTTGCGCGAACTTACCAGCCGCCAGATATTCGTCCGCGAGCTGCGTGATCGCGACATCGTCATTCGGGTGTGCCGCAATGCGTGCACGCAGCGTGGAAAGCTGTTCCATCACCGCCGCCGGCGGTCCACCGCCTTGCACCGCCGTCGTCGAGCCTTGCGAAAGACTCTCCGGGTTGCCGCTCTTTCCGAAGACCGAACCGGTCACGCCAAATCCAACCGCAATCAAATATCCCATTACTCCTAAGAAGAGCACGGCAAAGACGGCAACGATGGGAACGTAGATTCGCGGCGGAAGTCCGCGCTCTTGCTTGTTCATCGGTATGCGTAAAGCGCGCCCGCAACGATGAGCCCGATGATAGCGAGTGCATCGCCCATGATGAGCGCGACGCGCGGAGATAACGGGGACGGTTGGTCGGCCTGGATCGCGCGATGCGCTTGGCCATAGCGGCGTGTGCCGTAGAGTGCCACGATCACGCCCACGATTGCCATCGCAACGCCTAAGATCGTTGAGATATGCGCGCCTGGGATATCCTCGTGGGCCACAGCCATGAATTCTCGCGCAAAGAGCGAGAAGCGCGCGATAACGAAACCGAACGCGACAAAAGCGAGCGCCGTCCGAAGGTAGGCCAAGAAGGTCCGCTCGTTGGCGAAGTAGTCCCGGTTTCTCGTATCCACCAAAGAGTCGTTTGGACGAAAGGCGAACGATTCATTCGTGGTGCCCAACGAAGCCGATCTCCAACTGCTCTTTGCCCGTCTGAACTACGAGCACTTCAACGGCGAGATCCCCGATTGCCGCATCCGCTACAACGTGCGTTTTTCAAATTCGGCAGGTCGCATCACCTACGGAAATCCCTTGCTCATCGAACTATCGGTGAAGCATTTCCGTAAGTATCCCGAGGCATTGGAGGAGACACTCCTCCACGAGATGATCCATGCATGGTGCTACGCGCGTTGGCGCGACACCGGCCACAGCGCGCGCTTCAAGCGCAAAATGCGCGAGTGCGGCATCAGCTCGATCTATCACGACCTCGGCAACGTGCGTCCACTCAACGAATCGAGCAAACGTTACATCCTGCGCTGCGAGGAATGCGCGTTTGAGGTGCTCCGCCGCAAGCGGCCGGGAAAACCGGCGAGCTGCCCGCGGTGCGACCGTCGTCGCTTCAATCCGCGCTTCCCGCTTACGATTTACGAGATTACTGGGATGGACGCTGTCGGCAATACGGTCGAGGGGCTCACGGCGGCCCGGCGCGTAGCGCGCTAGCGATTGCCTCGAGTTGCGCGCGCAGCGGCGCGAGCTCCACACGAACGGCATCGGCAATCGAGTCGTGCGAAACCTTATCGCTGACCGCAAGCACGTCTAGTGCGCTCCCCAGGCCTTGCGACATCGACGAAAGCGCGGCGATCTCATCGGGCGCGTAGGCTTCGCCGCCCGAACGCTCGCCCAATATCACGACGCCGAGCAGCCGCCCACGCGCGAGCATCGGGAGTGCGAGCGCACCGCGCAACGCGCTCGCATAGCGATGCGGATCGATCGGCGCGTGGCGGGCTTTGAGCGCAAGCACCCCTGCGTCGTTTTCGTCGATATTGATTGGGTTGTCATCGCCGAAGGAACGTGCGGGTGTAAAGTTCCCTGTACCGTCGAGAAAGATGGCAGCGCTGCGCGCATCGGTGTGGTCGCGAAGATTTTCGATGGTGTGATCGAGCAGGGCGTTCTCGTTGGTTACAAATGCGGCCTCGTGCCCGAACTCGACGAGCGCACGTTCGTCTTCGCGACGCTTGTGGAAGAAGACACGTTCGACAGCGTCGTCGACGCGCCGATGGATCGGGTTCAACGAGAGGCCGAGTACGAGCGCCAGCGCTGCGTTTGCGACAAGACCTGTTGCGTGGCTCACGCCCATCAGCACGGTATTGAGGACGAACTCGAGCAAGATGAACGACGCTACGACGATAGCCGAGACCGTCGCGACCACAACCGTGCGGCTGAGCACGAACTCGAAGTCGAGCACGCGGCGCTTGAGCAGCGCATACGTAACGAGTCCGGCGCTCAGGAGCCAGATGCCGTTGGAAACGCTGATAATAGTAACATTGAGGAACCAGGACGTAATAAAGACGGCAATCGTCTGCGTGAAGGCGGCAGCAAAAAGCGCTATTGGCAACGGCAACAGCAGCCATGCTGCACGCGGCCGTTCGTCGGCCGGTGTTGCACGGACCGCGGCAAATGCTGCGAAAGCCACCAAGGCGTAGGTGATGACGTCAATCGAGAGGCGTAACGGCGATACCCGGTAGATAAACGGCAGCGGATCGAACCAGAGCGTTGCAAGGCCGGTCGCGGCTGCAACGTCAGCGAGAAAACCGACAGCGACGAGGGTGATCGCCGCACGTGTCAAGATCGTACGCGGGCGCGACGGTTGTCCGGTGCGAAACGAAAGACGCAACAACAGCAGCGGAGCAATTGCCAAGCACGCATGCGCGACGATGAAGAGCACGAGCTGCAGTGTCGCCGAAGGCGGCACGAAATAGCGCGGGTCGAGCAGCACAGTGGAGAAGCACAGGAGCGTCAGGATTAACAGCCTTGCGTCGGGACGCGACCATTGGCGCAATGCCAGCAGGAGCGCGCAAATACCGAACCAGAGCGCTGCAAGCGACGTGAGGACCTGAGGCGGGAGTTTCCACTGCGGAGCACTCTCCCACGACGTGCTTCCAATGACGCTGTGCGTCGAGCGGTTGCTGCCGCGCTCGACGGTTACCATCGTCGGACGCGAGGCGCTCAGTTGGGACACGACGGCAATGCGCGTCTCGAGCGACTGCTCGCGTAAATCGACGAGGTCGCCGCCGCGTATTCCTGCGCGCTCGGTCGCGCCGCCCGGGCGGGGCTCGACGATGCGCACGATGTAGGGCGCAGCGCGCAGCGCGTTCGCGTCCCACCAGCCGAACCACGGGCGCCCCCCTATGCTGAAGAGCGTCGCGATCACGAAAAGGGTAACCAATAAAGAGAGCAGGGACAGGGAAACCAAGCGCCAGCGCATCAAACCGTCCGTTAGCTCGCCAAAGAGGCGTTCCTTCCCCGACCTAAGTCCAGGCCGGAAAACCCCCAAAAGGGCGAAGATAGGTGTTGCAATGACGACTGTAAACAGCACCACCAACGGAGCGACCAAAACGCGCGTCGAGTCCGACTCGATGGGCAAGATCGAGGTCCCCGCAGATAAGTACTACGGCGCGCAATCCGCGCGTTCGCTCATCCACTTCGACATCGGCGAAGGCTCATGGCCGAAGGACCGCATGCCCAAGCAAGTGATCGTCGCGATGGCGCAGCTCAAGAAAGCCGCTGCGCTCGTCAATCACGATCTCGGCAAGCTCGACGAAGAGAAGACGAAGCTGATCGTGCAAGCTGCCGATGAAGTGATCGCCGGCAAACTCGATGCGCACTTCCCACTGCGTATCTGGCAGACGGGCTCGGGCACGCAAACAAACATGAACGTTAACGAAGTCATTTCGAACCGCGCGATCGAGATCGCCGGTGGCGAGATGGGTTCGAAGAAGCCGGTGCACCCGAACGATCACGTCAATATGTCGCAGTCGTCGAACGATACGTTCCCGACCGCAATGCACATGGCCGCGGCTGAAGCCGTTGTCGAAATGCTCCCGGCGGTGAAGGCCCTGCGCGATGCGCTCGACGTCAAAGCCAAGCAGTGGAAAGACATCGTCAAAGTCGGGCGCACGCACTTGCAAGATGCGACGCCGCTCTTGCTCGGTCAAGAGTTCTCGGGCTACGTGACGCAGCTCGATCGTGCGATGAAGGCGATCAAAGATTCGATCGATCCGATCTACGATCTGGCGATCGGCGGCACCGCAGTCGGTACCGGGCTCAACGCGCATCCGGAGTTTGCGGAACGGATGGCGAAGAAGCTAGCCGAATTGACCGGACTGCCTTTCCGCTCGCATCCGAACAAGTTCACGGCGCTTGCGTCGCACGACGACTTCGTCTTTGCCTCGGGCGCGCTCAAGACGCTCGGCGCGGCGCTGATGAAGATTGCCAACGATATTCGCTGGCTGGCCTCGGGTCCGCGCGCGGGTATCGGCGAGTTGATTCTGCCGGAGAACGAGCCGGGCAGTTCGATCATGCCGGGCAAAGTCAATCCGACACAGTCTGAGCAGATGTCGATGGTCGTCGTACAAGTCTACGGCAACGACGCGGCGATCGGTTTTGGCGCGTCACAGGGCAACTTTGAACTCAACGTGTTCAACCCGGTGATTCTCTCGAACTTCTTGCACAGTGCGAACTTGTTGCGCGACTCGTGCACGATGTTCCGCGAGCATGCGGTCGAAGGACTGCAAGCCAACGAAGCGGTCATCAAGAAGTATCTCGACGAGTCATTGATGACGGTGACGGCGCTCGCGCCGAAGATCGGCTACGACAAGGCTGCCGAAATCGCCAAGACCGCACACCATGAGGGCTCGACGCTTAAAGCGGCGGCGCTCAAACTCGGGCACGTCACGTCAGACGAGTTCGATAAACTGGTCGTCCCGAAAGAAATGACGCACCCCAAGTAGGCGCTATTTACGCGGCGAACTTACCGACGAAGCGTGCGAGGTTCTCGCGCGCTTCGTGCGTTATTTCGAAGAACGCGACGTTGTAGTTGGGGCTCGCCTCTTGGTGGGCGACGACGCGGCCGCGGACGGTTACGCTCTCGCCGCCGAGCGGAATCTCAAGATCGATCGCGGCGCCGACCGCAATCTCATCTTCGGTATTCATATGGACACCGCCGGTCGAGATATTGATTGCATGCGCTCGGCGGGCGCCCGAACCGAGCTTCTTATAGTGCAAGGTGAAATCGACCGGCACGCGCACGCCCGTACGTGTTAACCCATCGATACTCTTGACATCGGCCTGCGCGCCCGCTCGCACCTGGGCTGCCTCGTTCGCTTTGGCGATGGCCTCGGCTTGGTCGACGGCGTTCAAAGAGAGGACGTAGGCGTAGCGCGCACCGTTCTGCTTGCTCGAAACGACCCTGCCGCGGATCGGAACCGTCCCCGCCCCGTGCACCGAGAGATTGAAATCGAGCTGCGCGCCGATCGGAAAACCGTGGACCGAGCGCATCCGGCATTCGGTTACGCTCAAGTGCTCGATGATCGCCATTACCGACGAGGCGCCGATGCCCTCACGAACCATCGTAGGAACTTCCAGCGACGTATGCGCTGACGATTGGAAATCTGCCATAACAACTAGGACGTCGGTAGCTTTCGGCTTCCGACTTAGGTCGTACACGAGAGCTTGACTCTGCGTTTGCGCCGCCTTTACGAATGGCGGACGATAAAGGCTGCAATGCGCTCGCGCGCTTCGCCCGCCATTTCGTAGAACGCGACGTTGTAGTTTGGACTCGCCGCCTGGTGCGCGACGACGCGGCCATGGACCTTGACTCGCTCGCTCCCGAGCGGTACATCGAGTTGGAGCGCCGTTCCGACAGGGATGTCATCGGCGACGTTCATATGGACGCCGCCGGTCGAGATGTTCAGGGCGCGGGCGGTTCGCGACGTGCCGTCCGGTCGTGTGTACTGAAGCTCGAAATCCACCGGTATGCGTACGCTTGCCCGGGTCAGCCCGTTATCCGTCTTGACGTCTGTGGCTTGCCGAGTCGCGCGCGAGCGCGCCAGTTCGACCGTTTGGCGAATTGCGTCGGTCTGCGCTGGGGTGCCGTGCAGCGAAACGACGTACGAGAATCGCGGCCCGTTTTGCTTTATCGATGCGATCGTACCCTGCAGCGCCAGCGTCGGCGTACCGTGAATTGCGAGCTCGAACGCGACGTGCGCGCCGATTGCGAATGCATTGACCGAGCGCATGCGGCATTCCGCCGCACTCAGGTTCTCGATCATCGCCATGACCGGTGATCCGCCGATGACGTTAACCATCGTCGGAACTTCCAGCGACGAAAACGCCGTTGTTTGTTCTTCACCCATTCGTCCAGGCTTCTGTCGGGTGGTTGGCAACCCTCTAGTGGATCAGGTGGCGTAGGACCAAAGACCCCGCTACCGCCAGCAGCGCGATACCAACAAGGATCAGCAGCTGCGGTGATTTCAGGCGTAGTGACAGGCGTGCGCCGACTGGTCCGCCCGCGAGGCCGCCGGCGACAAGCGGAATGACGTCGGGCACTTTGACATCGTGTTGCAGCGCGTGCACGAGCAAGCCCGTTGGTGATGTCAGAATCAGGACGAAGTGCGAGGTCGCGCTAATCGCGTGCGCCGGAAGACTCGAGAAGTAGAGCATCGAGGGCACGGTGATCACGCCGCCGCCGATACCGAAGAGACTCGACACGAGGCCGACGAGAAAGCCGAGGCCGACAGCAGCCCGGTACGACATCGGCTTTGCGCCGCCGGCGGCGTGTTCGACGCGTCCGGCCATGCGCAGTCGCGCGTTGAAGATCATATCCAGCGCAATTGCGATGAGAAGAATGCTAAAGACCCAATCGAACGTTTGCGCCGAGATGCGTTTGCTTAGGAGTGCGCCGGCGATGCTGCCGGGCAGACCGCCGCACGCGAAGATCAAGCCAAGCCGAACGTTCACCTGGCGCTGCAAGAAATAGGTGAATGCACCGGCTCCACTGTTGGCGGTCACCAGCACGAGCGACGTTCCAGCCGCCTGATCCGGCGGAAGATTGAAGACCAGGCGCAAGAGCGGCACGAGAATGAATCCGCCGCCCAAGCCGACCATCGAGCCGCATACGCTCGCGATAAATGCAGCAACGAAGAGCTCGAGAGTGGGGAGCACCCCTCGATTATGCGGTGGCCGGCTGCGCTCTTACCGCGCCAATAGTCGCAGGCGCGCTCTCTTTCACGTCGACGATATTGTAGATGCGGATCGGATCTTTCTTTCCCTTGACCGTGACGGGCTCGAGTTCCTCACCGACGACGAAATCCTTGACCTCTTGGTAGGTGTAATCGCTGATGATGATCTCACCGGCTTTCGCCACGTTGTAGAGTCGTGCGGCGAGGTTGACGTTGTCGCCGATCACGGTGTAGTTCATGCGCGAACTTGCGCCGAGGTTGCCCATCACGACGTCACCGGTGTTAATACCCATGCCGACGGTGAACGGGCGCTTGCCTTCGGCTTGCCATTTTTGGGCAAGTTCCAGGATCTTTTTCTGCTGCGCGACCGCCGAGCGCACCGCGTTCTCGGCGTCGTCGGGTGTTTGATATGGCGCGGAGAAGACCGCCATGACGCAGTCGCCGATGAACTTGTCGACGTAGCCGCCGTACGCGAAGATGATCGCACACATCTCTTCGAAGTACTCGTTGAGTTGCGCGTAGATCTCCTCGGGCGTCATCGTTCTCCGACATCGCGGTGAAGCCGCGAATGTCGCTGTAAAAGATCGTGGCTTTGACCTTCTTGCCCTTGAGCGCGAGCCCGTTGCGCGGGTCCTCGTGCGAGAGGATGTCGCTAACGATGGCCGGACTCACGTGCATGCCGAACAGATTGGTGACCATGCGCCGCTGTCCAGCCTCGTACAGCACGCGATAGAGTCCGACGAAGAGGGTCGCGGCGATCATTGCGATTGCCACGTGCACGAGGTCGAGCCAGTACAGCTTTACGACGAAGAGCCACTCGTTGATGTAGGCATAGACGACGGTCGAGACGAGCGAGATCGTGATCGCAAACGTCGTCTTCATGAAGTTGAACGCGAGCGCGATCAGCAGCGGGAAGAGCACGATCAAGAAAATCTCGAGCCAGAGCGGTGCTTCGGTGAGATAGATGTGGCGCATCAACTGGTCGGCGAGCCGCGCGTTGGCGAAAAGACCGGGGAACTCAGGCGAGCGAGCGGTGTGCACGAAGTCGCCCTGCGCCTGCGCGGTGTTGCCGATATAGACCAGCGCGCCGTTCACCGACTGACGCAGATCGGAAACCGATTCTTGGTACGCGTCCGAGAACGAGAGCGGATTAGCGATAAAATCTGGTGTGTGTTCGTTGACTTGTTGCCCATGATCGGTATTGACTTGCCGCACCGAGACCTCAGGCACGACCAGCAAAAAACGTCCGTCGCCGTCGGTCGGCAGCGCGCTCAGGTCGATGCTTTGTCCCGTCGCTTGCTCGACGCCCGCGGCAGCGAGCGACAAGAACGTGCGATTTGCATACTCACCAGTCGAGCCGGTCTTGATTTGCATCCGTTGACCGATCAGCACGTTGCCGGGGAAGTCGACGGACGAATACCCGATGCCCTTCGCATAGGGAAGGAGCGACGGTGAGGGCAGCTCGATGCCAAGCTGTCCGGTGCTTGTCGTATTGATTGGGAAGGCAAGGATCGTCGGAACGCTCTTCAGTCCGGCAACGAACCCTTGGTCCTCGGCCGGGTTGGCCGCCGGCTCGATGAAGTCGATGTCGATCGCGACCGCTTTGGCACCGGCGGCCGCGAGTTTCTTGAGCATGGTCCCGTAAATGTGACGCGGCAACGGATACTGGTGCAGTTCGGGAACGTTGCTGCCGAAGGTGACTTCGTCGATCGGAATGACGACAATCTTGCTGGTCTTATTATCGGTCTGGTCGTACCATGGCACACCGAAGCCGAGCTGCTTATCGGCGTTGAGCGCCGCGAAATGTGTCTGGAGGTCGGTGACACGGTGGAAGAGCGGGATCTCGTCTTTCGCGACGAGCAGGAGCGTCAGTGCGATCGCACTCGCCGCCGCACCGAGTAATATTGCAATCAGCAGCGACTGGGTGCGAGCGTTCATGGAAGCTCCTTACATACGTTATGCGTTGACGCGCCCGATATAGCGTCGGTCGCGTGTGTCGATCTTAATGACATCATCCTGGTTCACGAAGAGCGGCACGTTCACCGTCGCGCCGGTCTCGAGCTTCGCCGGCTTGCCCGTGTTCGTTGCCGTGTCTCCCTTAAACCCGGGATCGGTTTCGACCACCCGCAGTTCAACGTGAGGGGGAAGATCGACGCCGATCGGGACGCCTTCGTGCATCTGCACGTCGACGACCATCCCGTCCTTGAGGAAGTCCGCCGGACCGCCGATCACTTCCCGCTGGATCGTGATGTTCTCGAACGACTCTTGATCCATGAAGTGGAATCCGTCGGCATCATTATAAAGGAGCTGCATCTGGCGGTTGTCCACGGTAGCCCGTTCGAGCTTCTCGCCCGCGCGGAAGGTCCGCTCGAGCGTGGTGCCGGTCTTAACATTCTTCAAGCGCGTGCGCACGAAGGCCGAACCCTTGCCGGGCTTGACGTGCAGAAACTCAATGACGGTCCAGAGGTTGCCGTCGACCAGGATGGTGACGCCGTTGCGCAGGTCGTTCGAGGAAATCATGACCCGCGTCTATACGGGTCACGCGCAAAAAAGCCCTGTCGCGGGCGTCCCGCCCGGCTAGGCTTTACGCGCGAACAGGCTGATCGGACCTTCGGTTCCCGCGCGTAAGCGTGCGATATTTTCGCGGTGCGTCCAGACGATGAGCACGGCTGCGAAAATGCCAAATGCGGTGTCGGGGATCGAACGTGTGAATGCAAAGAGTGCAAGCGGAGAGATTATCATCGCGAACATCGAGCCCACCGATGAATATCGCGTGACGATGAGCGCCGCTAAGATCCAAGCGGCAACGCAAACCAAACCCGCCGGCCAGCTCAACGCGAAGATCGCGCCGAACGCGGTCGCGACGCCCTTACCGCCTCTCCAACCGAGCCACGGCGAGAAACAATGTCCCAACACAGCGAAGGCTGCTGCGATGCTTGCGAGGTTAATGGTTTGCAGATGCAATAAGATCAAAACGGGGAGCGCGCCTTTGCCGGCATCAAGGAGCAATACGGCAATCGCGCCCTTTGGGCCCAGCGTGCGTAGCGCATTCATCGCGCCAATGTTGCCTGAACCCGATTTGCGCAAATCGGTGTGATAGACGAAGCGGCCGATCAAATAGCCCCACGGAATCGAGCCGACCAAGAACGACCCGACCACGGTTGCGAGGAGCACTGCAAGGACGACGAGGCCTATCATGTGCACCTCGGCGTTGCTCATCGTTCGTCGCTCTCGTTTTCGCGGCGCGGCCGGAACTCGAGCGTCAACGGCACGCCTTCGAAGTCGTGTTGCGCGCGAATCGTGTTTTCCAGAAAGCGCTTGTACGACGTTTCGACCAGCTCGGGATCGTTGCAGGAGAAGACGAAGAGCGGCGGATGCACGGCCGGCTGCGTGGCGTAGTAGATCTTGAAGACTTTGCCACCGCGCGACGGTGCCGGATGCGCGAGGATCGCGTCGCGAATCAAGGCGTTGAGTTGTCCGGTGGGAATGCGCCGGTCGAGGTTCTCGGCGACGCGCGTCACGATCGGCATCAAACTTCCCAGACGACGTTTGGTCTTCGCTGACAGAAACGTGATCGGCGCGAATTTGGCAAAAGGAATGAGGTCGTGGATCACCTCGGCAAGTTCGTTTTGGCTGAATTCGCCCTGCTGCTCGCGCGCGAGGTCCCACTTGTTCCCGACGATGATCAATCCTTTGCGCTCCTCGATTGCCAGACCAATGAGGCGGCGATCCTGCGCCGTAACGCCGACCATCGAATCGAAGACGAGGAGCGCGATGTCGCAGCGTGCGATCGCCTTGAGCGAACGCAGCGCCGCATAATATTCGATCGCGCCGTGCGCTTGCGGCTTCTTATTGACACCGGCCGTGTCGATCAAGCGAATCGTGCGGTCCTGCCACTGCAAGAGCGTGTCGATCGTGTCGCGCGTGGTGCCCGGAACATCGGAGACGATCGTGCGCTCCTCGCCGAGCAAGGCGTTGAGCAGCGAGCTCTTGCCGACGTTGGGTCGTCCGATGATTGCAAGCGCGAGTTCGTCGCCGAGCACGGCGTTGGGCGCATCGGGCGGGAGCAATTCGACGACGCGATCGAGCAAATCGCCGGTGCCTTCACCGTGAATTGCTGAAACGGCGACGGGCTCGCCAAAACCTAAACGCGCAAACTCTCCATGCACCGACGCGAGCGCACTTGGCGACTCGGATTTGTTGGCGACGAGCACGATGCGCCGTCGCATCACGCGCAGGATTTGTGCGACCTCCTGATCGAGCGGACTGAGTCCTGCTTGCGCATCGACGACGAAGATCACAACATCGGCTTCATGCGCAGCAGCTTCGGCTTGCCGCCGTGTCGCTTCGGCGAATGCATCACCGTGCGCGCTGTCGGCGTCGGGATCGATGCCCGCCGTGTCGACCATGCTGAACGTGCGGCCACGCCATTCGCACAGCGCATAGAGGCGATCGCGTGTCACACCCGGTGTGTCCTCGACGATCGCCAGACGCTGCCCAATGAGCCGGTTGAAGAGGGCGCTCTTTCCGACGTTTGGGCGTCCGACGATGGCAACGGTCGCGGGTCGCAGCATCGCGCTAGCGGGCGTGGGGGTCTCCTGCACGGGCTCTTCATTCGTGGGGAGCGGAGGCGTCCCCGCGTGGGGCGAAATGGCGGGGTGCCCGATGCCCAGGATATATATCGAAACGTTCGGCTGTCAGATGAATGAGGCCGACTCCCAGTACATCGCCGACCGCGCTCGCGTCCGCCGGCTACGAGATTGCAACCAAAGCCGAAGACGCAAGCGTGCTCGTGCTCAACACGTGCACGGTGCGCGACAACGCCGAGCGCCGCGCTTACGGACGTATGGGTCACTTCAAGACGCTAAAAGATCGCGATCCGGACCTGCGGCTGGTCGTGATGGGTTGTCTGGCCGAGCAGGATCGCGACCGCATGCAGACGCTTGCGCCGCACGTCGACGCGGTCTTCGGCACGAAAGAACTCGTCGAGTTCGGCGATCGATTGGATGCATGGAAGTCGTCCTTCGACTCGGTAGCCGAGGGCCGTGACGCTCGGGAGAACAATGCGGACGAAGGCGCAAGCGCCGAAGAATTGTATCGTGCAATGGGTGGGACGGCCGATGCAGTGATCGATGCATTCTCGCACCTGCGTGCATTCGTCACCGTGCAGCGCGGCTGTTCGTATTACTGCACGTTCTGCATCGTGCCGCACGTGCGCGGTCGCTTCGATCATCGACCGATGCACGAGATCGTCGCTGAAGCGCAGCAACATCTGGCAAACGGTGCACGCGAGATCATGCTGGTCGGACAGACCGTCAACGCGTGGCACGATGCCGGCGAACGAGTCGAAGATTTTGGCGATCTCTGCAAAGCGGTTGCGGCGTTGCCCGGGCTCGAGCGCCTGACCTTCATCTCGCCGCATCCCAAAGATTTTACCGAGAAGATCGTCGCTGACTTGGCCACGGTGCCGCAACTCAATCCGCGCATGCATCTGCCGCTGCAATCCGGCAGCGATCCGATGCTGCGTCGGATGAACCGCAAGTATACGCGCGCGCAATTCGAAGAAAAGCTTGCGCTCGTCGCGTCGCTATTTGCCGCAGTGGGCGATTACGACCGATATCATCGTCGGTTTCCCGGGCGAGAGCGACGCGGATTTCGAGGCGACGATGGATCTCGTCGAGACCGGCGTTTTCGCCAACGCCTACACGTTTATCTATTCGATCCGGCGCGGCACGCCGGCGGCGCGCTGGGAGCAAGTGCCGCGCGAGGTGTCCTCGCGTGCGCTATCAGAGGCTGATCGATGCGCAGAACGCGGCGACGCGCGCCTACCACGATCGCAAGCTCGGCACGACCGTGCGCGCGTTGATCGTCGGACCGTCGAAGAAAGATCCAAACAAACTCGCGGCCAAGGCGCTCGACAACGTCACGATCATCGCGCCGAAGCCGGCGGACTATGACGAAGCGCGCTACGCGCGCGAACCGTGGCTCGATATTGCCGTCGAGACTGCGTACGTGTGGGGCTGCATGGGAACGATCGTGCACCGTGCCGTGCGTTTCGAGGACGAAGGCATCGCGGTCGAGCGCCCGGTGATCGATCTCATTGCCGGCTAAGGGTCAGACGTGAGCGAGGCCGTCAAATACTCGCCGATGCTCGAGCAGTACTTCGGGATGAAAACACGCTATCCCGAAGCGATTTTGCTCTCGCGCGTCGGTGATTTCTACGAAGCCTACGGCGACGACGCCGAGACGATCGCGCACGCGTTGCAGATCGCGCTGACGAGCAAAGAGTCGGGTGGCGGACGGCGTGTCGCGATGGCCGGCGTCCCGCATCATGCGCTCTCGGGCTATCTGCACAAGCTCGTTGCGCAGCGTTTCATCGTTGCGCTCGCCGAGCAACTCGAAGCACCAGTTCCCAATAAGCTCGTCCGGCGCGACGTCGTGCGCATCGTCACGCCGGGCACGTTGATAGAAGAACAACTGCTCGACGGCAAGAGCCACAACTACCTCGCCGCCGTGACCCTGGTCGGCGAAACCTTTGCGCTGGCCTACGCGGATATCTCGACCGGGCATTGCGCTGCGACGGCGCTCGAGGGCGAAAGCGCCTACGACGAAGTGCTGGCCGAACTCGCGCGCGTCGGACCGGCGGAGATCGTGGCCGATCTACCGGCCGGCGTGCGCGCCGCGATGGCCGGCGCGCTCGAGGCGACCGGCGCACGCATTGCCGCGCCCGCTATCGGTCTGGTGGAAGCGCGCGCACGCGAGTTCGTCGACGGTTTCTCGTCGGACGAACTCACCGCGATCCACCGCGCGCTCGACGTGCTCGCCGCGTTCGTGAAGCGCACGGCGATTGCTGGAAGCGTCGAGGGTTTGCGCGGGGCGGAATTCTATCGTCATCGCAACTTCCTCGCGCTCGATCCTGCCACGCGCAAGCATCTGGAGTTGGTTCGCGCGCAGGGACAGAATCCGCGTGCGACCCTGCTCGCGACGCTCGATCAGTGCGCGACGTCGATGGGCTCGCGCATGCTCGGACGCTGGATCCTCGCGCCGCTGGTCCAGCGCGAGGCGATCGTTGAACGTCAGGATGCGGTGCAGACGCTCCTTGACGAACATGCGCGTCGCGATGCGATGCGCGAACTGCTCGCGGGATGCTTCGACCTCGAGCGCATCGCACAGAAGGTGCGTTTCCGCCGCGCGCTGCCGCGCGATCTTGCCTCGTTGCGTCGCACGCTCGACGTCTTGCGACCGCTTCCACAAATCGCGCCGCCCATGCTCGCGGCAACGGTGGCCGGCATCGGCGATTTCACCGAGCTCTACGATGACCTCGTGCGCACGCTGGTCGACGAGCCGCCGGCGCTGCTGACTGACGGCGGCGTGATTCGTCCCGAATCCGATACGGAACTCGCGCAGTGCGTTGCGTTGCGGACCGATGCGCGCAGCAGCCTCTCCGCGCTCGAAGAGCGCGAACGCGAGCGTACCGGGATCAAGTCGCTACGCATCAAGTACGCGAGCGCCTTCGGCTACGCGATCGAGATCAGCAAGTCGCAGGCGGCCAACGTACCGGCCGACTACGTGCGCAAGCAGACCCTGACGACCGGCGAACGCTACATCACGCCCGAGCTCAAGGAGCTCGAACTTGCGATCTCGACCGCGCAAGCGCGGCAACAGCGCCTCGAAGAGCGGCTCTACGATGAGCTGGTCGAGCGCATCGCTGCGCGTGCCGAGGACCTGCTCGCCGCCGCCGAGGCGATCGCGCGGATCGACGTCTTCTCGGCCCTTGCCCAATGTGCGGCGGAGCGCGGCTACGTGCGGCCGCGGTTCATCGACGAAAGCACCATCTCTATCGAAGAAGGCCGGCATCCGGTGATGGAGGCCGTGCTCCACGCGCATTTCGTTCCCAACGACCTGCGTGTCGACGCGCACACGCACCGCTTCATCTTGCTCACCGGCCCGAACATGGGCGGGAAATCGACCTATCTGCGACAGACCGGCTTGCTGACGATCATGGCGCAGATCGGCTCGTTCGTGCCGGCCAAAGCGATGCGCTTGGGGGTCGTCGACCGAATCTTTACGCGCATCGGCGCGGGCGACGATCTCGCATCGGGCCAGTCAACCTTCTATATGGAGATGGCCGAGGCGGCCAATATCTTGCGCCGCAGCACCCGCCGTTCGCTGCTGCTCATCGACGAAGTCGGGCGCGGGACCGGCACGATCGACGGGCTCTCGATCGCCCAAGCGATCTGCGAGTATCTGCTCGGGCTCGACGCCCAATCGCCGATGGCGCTCTTTGCGACGCACTTCCACGAGCTGTGCGCGCTGGCCGATCACTGGCCGCTCGTCGCCAACTATCATATCACTGCGGTCGAAAACACGGCCCGAGACGGAGCGCCGGTCTTCTCGCACCGGGTACAACCGGGCAGCTCGTCGCGCTCGTTCGGTATCGAGGTCGCGCGCATGGCGGGGTTGCCGACGGCGGTGGTTGAGCGCGCCCGCGAGATTGCCGATGCGCTTTCAGGGCAGCCCGACGTTGAAGCCGCGGCCCCGTTGCGGCGCAGGCTGGCAAAAGTAAGCGGCTCCGAAGAGCAGCTCTCCCTTTTGCGCTTGGATAATTAAGCAAGCCAGGTCGTTAAGCCGAACTTAACGGAAGACCCCTATCATTGAGGCGCGTGCCGAGGGTTGGCACGCCTGCTCTTCTCTGGAGGCTCCATGCGCTTGGCAAAGCTCTGCACGGCAGGTTTCGCTGCTGTTTTAGTTGCCGCTCTCACCGCGTGCGGTGGAAGCAGCAGCACGCCCGCGGCGACGACGCCTACGGCGACCCCGCCGCCCGCATCCCCGGGTGCGCTAACAATCGCCTATTCAAGTACCTGGGGTGCTTCGAGCCCCGCGTCGGCGACGCCGGCGGCAATCGTCTTCGGCGCCGAGACACAAACGGTCACGGTTACGGCCACGCAGGCGAATAACACCACTGGATTTTCGGCCGCCGCAGCCACCGCGTGTGGAACCGCTGTAACGGTTTCCCCGGCCACCTCGACGACCGGCGCATTTACAATTACCGCGGCCAATGCAATCGCCGCGAGCGCAAATTGCACGATCACCTTTACCGGTGCAACCGGGACCGCGACGGTCGCGGTCGGTGCCTCGGTGCCGGCACCGGGCGGCGTTGTGATGAGCTGGGTTGCCAACGCAGCCTACGCCACGCAGCCCGCACCGATCACGCCGCTCGCCGGCCCAATCAACTTGATCGGCGTCACGTCGACGTTCGGTGCAATCCTCGTCGTGAGCGAAACGCACTACGTGAGCACGTTCAAAGCTCCGGTCGTTACTTGCGGCGCGAATCTCGCGGCGCTCACTGCCGCAACGCAGGGCAACATCGCCGGGCCTTCGGCCGCACTCGGCCAGACGCAGGTCTACTACAACGTAGCCGCGGCCGCGACAGCAGTCGGCTTCGCGCCGGCGGCTTGTACGATCACGGTTACCGATAATCAGCCCACGCCGTCAACAGGCACGATAGGCGTGTCACTCACCACGACCGGCGGAGGCATCAACTAACATGCGTTTCAAACAACTCAGCCGAGTTATCACGCTGTGCGTCGCGGCATCGCTGTTCGCAGCATGCAGCGGCGGACACAGCGGCGGCATGTTGCCGGCCGGTACACAATCCGGAACGGGAGCGCCGAGCAAAGCCGCGGCGGCGACAACGTTCCACGCATTCATCCCCTCGAGCTCGGCCACAACCAGCAGCGGCAGCAAACGGCCGCAGTACATTAGCAACCAGGGCACATCGTCGCTCGTCATCTCGGTCGTACCGACCGATCCGGCCGAAGCCGCGCAATGGTCGACGCTCTACGGCGCCGCCGGTTTCACGGTTTGCTACAACATCTTCACCAGTGGTGCGATCGCCTCGCCGCTCGCGCCGGGCGTGACCGTCACCGCAGTGCCGGGCGGCTACAATGTGAACTTCCCGTTCCCGTCACCGCCGGGACAAGACACCTTCACGATCTCGCAGTACGTCGGCGCATGTTCGACCACGGATCCGTACGCGGCCCCGACCGCGGCGCCTTCGCCGGTTCCGACGCTATCGCCGGCACAGTTGATCATCTCGCAATCGCCGCCGCTCGTCGTCAACATCGTGGCGAATGCGAATCCCGCGAACAACTTCAACGTGCAGTTGAGCGCGTGCAACACACCGCCTGGCGCGGGCCCGGTCAATCAGCCGGCTCCGATCACCTGCGCGGTGCCGAATCCCCCGGGAACAGCGTCGATCACGCCGACACTCGGTGCATCGGTAGCATTTGTCTACCTGGCGCAATCGACGCCGGCGTTGCCGATCACCTTGGGCGCGCCAATTCCACTCCCGATCGCGGAACCGATGCGCGAACAAGCCGTGTTCACGTCGGTCGCAGCGAACAAAGTCGGATTCCCGTTGCCGGTGGTCGGTCTCACCGCGGCCGGATACGCAATTCCGTACACCGCACCGCAGGCGCCGAACACCACGCCGAGCTCCGGTCTGTTGCCGAAGGCAACGGACAGCATCGTCGTGACGGCGAGTGAAGTCGATGCGAGCGGTGCGAATCACTTCGCGCTCGAACTCGTCGACGCCACAACCGGAGCGGTTGCGCAAAATTCCGCCACCGGTGGCGCCGGCATTACGGTCCACTCGGTTAACGCGCTCGCGTGTACCGCTTTCCCCGCCGATTGCGCGGGCGGCGGTGCGAACGGCGATCCGTACGTGCTCGTTGCGACGTTCGACGGCTCGTCGGCTGCAGCAAGCACATCGATCACCGTTACAATGAACGCAACGTTAGCCGGTGTGGCCCAACCTGCGCAAACGACCACGATCAAGCCGCAGGCTTCGCTCTTTACCGCAGTTGCGGCAGGGCCGGCCACCGGTTACACGGATGCTGCGGCACCCTACACGGCGGCAGCAGATATCCTGAACACCAACCTCGGTTACTGGGTAACCGATGGTGGAAACATCCACTTGGTGGGGACGGGAACCTACGCCGTTGCCGGCGCGACGAAGCTGACCGGTATGACGCTGGATAACAATCCTAGTTTCACTGCTGGATTACAGATCCTCGCGGTCGACAACAGCACCGCTGCGAAGACAGGAACCGTTGGTGGTGCTGCTTTTGCTAGTGGTGTCTTCGCCTTCAACCAATCGACTCAGGCCAACGCGGCACTTGCCGTTCAGGACCAAACGACAGGCAAATACGTAGCGTATGGGAATCCGCAGGCAGTCGCATACGTGACAAACGGCTATGTCTACGTTGCCGCCGGCAACACTATCTACGCTATCGATCCCGACGTGAATATTAGCGGCGGCCCATTGGTCATAACCGGCACCGCGTTCTATTCTGCCGAGCAGGTCGGCACGTTAACGGTAACGGGCGGCCTGAATTCCGGGACCGACACGGGATTCGACATGATAGCTTCAGGAACCAAGTTGATCTTCGCCGACACGGGGAACAGTCGCATCGTTTCGATTGATACCGCGACATGCGGACCTGCCGGTGGCGGCGGCGCATGTACACCAACGGTGGTTGCGTCGGGACATCCGTTCGTTGGCCTCAGTGTCAACGGCACGGGCTTAGTCGCGAGCGACACGGCGGGTCAGATCTACTCGATCTCGAGCGGCGGTGTTGTTACGTCGCTCGGCCTCTCCAACGGTGCTGCACCGAAGGACGGCGTCGTCGGCGTACTTGGGACGAATCCGCTCGCTCCGATTCCCTACACGACGCAAGGGCAAGCGGCGAACTTCTTCGGAAGTGCGTCCGTGCCGACGATTCCGTACAACATCCCGCCGTTCAGTGCGTCGGGTCCGGTGTTCGCGGTCGCACCCGCCGGTATCGCGGCGGATACGTCCAACGCGACCTTCGGAGCAACCGCGGGCGTAACAACCTCCGGCTTCGGTATCGCGCTCATCCCGGTCACTCCGGCGCCCGCGACAACGGCGCTGACGGCCGGTTCGTACCTCTTCACCGATAAGGGCACGCTGCGGACGCTGGTTCCGTAGCGTAAAAACTCCCTTCAGGAGAAGCGAGGGCGGTCTACGGACCGCCCTCGTTGCATTTCGCGGGCACGAATCGCTTCTCTAATCCTTCTCGGGTCCTTCGTCAACGAGCACGGTCGCTCGCTGTACGTTAGACGTGTAGAGGAGGTCAGAGTGCTCACACGACTCATTCGCCTTATTCCGGTCGTCGCTGCGTTGGTGCTTCTTGCGCCCAATGTTGCCGCAGCAGACGATCCCATCTCGATCGTCGCATCGAATTGGAAATTTACGCCAAACACGATCACGCTGAAAGTCGGCGTACCATACGTGCTGCGACTTTCATCGGCCGAAGGCGTGCACGGCTTGCAGTCCGATGCGCTCGGCGTTTCGCAGACCTTGATCCTCCCCGGTAAGGGAATCGATGTTACCGTTACCCCGAAGAAAACTGGGACGTACGTACTGCACTGCTCCGTCCCGTGCGGAACGGGGCACGAGACGATGACGCTCACGATTAAGGTCGAAGCGTGAAGCGTGTCCTCATAGCGGTTGCGAGCGTGAGCGTGGTGATGGCCGCACTCACGCGGCACGCGCCGGCTATGCCCAACTTTGCACAAGCCTACGGTGTGCAGTGCTCCGTCTGTCACACGCAAGTGCCCGCGCTCAATTCCTACGGACGCTACGTGCAGCGCACCGGCTACTCTGCGCTCAATCCACACGTGCTCAAACGCGAACTTCCGATTTGGATCGACTTGCCGACGAGCTACACCGAACAGACGCCGAATACGGCGTCATGGATCGCCGATGCCGGTATACATGCAGATGGCGTCATCGGCCCCGGCGTCACGAACTGGTCCTACCACGTGCAACAATGGTTCGTGCAAGACAACCAGCCGGGCGGACTCGACACGATGTGGGTCGCGTATCACAATTTGTTCGGGCGTTCGGGACATCTCTTTGCCGGAAAAATGCCGGCACCCGGGCCATCGGAGTTTAGTCAATGGTTCGACGTGACCGGAATTTCGATCAATGCGCCGGCGGAGATGACGGTCGGCGAGCACACATATCAGCTCGACGCGAACCGCTGGGGCTCCAAGTTCGTGTACGATCGCGGTTCGCTCGACGCTGAGGTCGCGTACCTCACCTCGGGCGCCGATCTGAATGGCTTCAACGACTACAGCAACGACACCGACAAGACCATGCAGTATAAGTTGGCATTTGCCAATCAAAGTAATCCGCTTGAGGTTGGCTACTACGGCGCGCGCGGATCCACACCGCTGATGGAAGGCGGCTTCGATCAATACTACGCAAATGGATTCTATGTGGAGCGTGATCCCACGCATCACTGGCCCGGAGTCTTCGCAAGCTACCAGATGGCGTTTGACGGAAATCCGGGCCTCGGTTTGGGACCGGCGGCAAGCAACGGTGCTTCGTTCGAGTTGTACGATAACGTGGGTCCGCGGGCGATGGTCTCGGTGGGCAAACAGTTCACCAATGACGGACTGGGCACGCAAACGCAGATCGGTAACGTCGACGCCTCCTACCACGTGATGCGTTTCGTCTATATTTACGGCGAAGCGGCCTTCAACCAGCAGCAGAAGCCGACATGGAACGGGTTGGTCTGGTTCATGCTGCCCGTCGGGCCGCTCTAGGAGAGGAATGCGCATGCCGGGCGAATACGCCCGGCATGCACGCGTCCTCGATTCATCTCCTCGATCCGGTGACGGTCGGACAGATCGCCGCAGGCGAAGTGATCGAACGGCCGCAGTCGATCGTCAAAGAGCTGGTCGAGAACGCGGTCGATGCGGGCGCGACGCGTGTGACCGTCGTGCTCGAACGTGGCGGCACCGAACGCATCGAAGTGATAGATGACGGTGCCGGCATTGCGCGGGCAGAACTACCGCTTGCCGTGCGGCGTCATGCCACCAGTAAACTCGTGCGCGCAGAAGATCTCGAATCGGTCGCAACGCTCGGATTTCGCGGCGAAGGGCTCGCGTCGATTGCTGCGGTTGCGCATCTCGAGGTGCACGCTCGCACAGCCGGCGACCAGATCGGTTCGCGCATCGCCGCACATGCGGAGTCGGCTGGTCCGATCGAACCGGTCGCGGCTGCACCGGGCACGCGCGTCATTGTTACCGACCTCTTTGCGAATCTGCCCGTGCGCCGCGAATATATGAAGAGCGCGAGCGCCGAGTTTACGCGCATCTCGAGTTGGCTCTCGACCTTTGCGCTTGCCTATCCGCGGGTGACATTCGCGTTGCGTCACGACGGCAAAGACGTCTGGGCCATGCCCGCAACCGCCGATCCACGCGAACGGCTTGCGATGGTGTTCGGGCGTGAGGCGGCTGCGACGCTGATTCCCTTGGAACCCGACGCTGCGCGCATGCTCGACGGGAACGTGCGGGGCTTCATCAGTGCACCCGGCCACGACCGTGGCGATCGGCGCATGCAGTTACTCTTCGTCAACGGACGGTTGTTGCGCAGCACGCTGCTCGCCGGTGCATGGACCTCGGGCTACGCGACCTTCGCGATGATCGGACGTCAACCGTACGGCGTGCTGATGCTCGATCTGCCGCCCGAGCACGTCGACCCGAACGTGCACCCGACCAAGAGCGACGTGCGCTTGCGCTTCGGCACACAAGTCTTCGATGCGGTGCGGCGCGCGATGGCGTCCACGCTGCACCATCATGCGACGGCGCGCTTTGTCGATGCTGCCGGAGCGACCAGCGTGTCGGCAGCGCCGGCCGGCATCGATACCTCGCTGTCGCACGTGCAGTCGCTATTCGAAACGCCGCTCGGCGATCCAAGCGACGTGCCTGGGCACCGCACGCGCGTCCTTGCGCAACTGCATCGCACTTATATCCTCGCGAGCGACGGCGAGGGATTGTTGCTCGTCGATCAACACGCGGCTCACGAGCGCATCGCCTACGAATCGATCGTCGAGCGCGTACGTGAGCACGCGCCGAGCGAGCCGCTGCTGGTGCCACTCATCGTCGAACTCGATGCGCAACAGAGCGTCGCGCTCGAGCGCGCGATCGAGCCGCTGCGCGAGGGTGGACTTGAAATAGAATCCTTCGGCGAGCGCACGTTTCGCATCACGGCGACACCGGCCGGCTATGGCGCGCGTCCGTTCGATCTGGGCGGCTTTCTCGAGGATATCTCTGACGAGCCGAAGCAACGCTCGGTGCGCGAACGCGTCTGGGCGTCGCTTGCGTGCCACTCGGTCACGGTCGCGGGCGAGCGGCTCGAATTCGACGAGATGACCAGCTTGATCGAGCGCCTTTCGGTGTGCATGAACCCGATGCACTGTCCGCACGGGCGTCCAACGATCGTGCGCTTGCCGCCAGGTGAGATTGCCAAAATGTTCAAGCGGATCTGATGGCGCTTACCGTCTTGCTGCTCGCCGGCGCGACGGCTTCGGGCAAGTCCGCGGCGGCAATCGCTCTTGCGCAGCACTTTGATGCAGAGATCGTCGGCGCCGATTCGCGTCAGATCTACCGCGACATGCCGATCGGTACCGCGGCACCGACCGTTGAGCAGCGCAGCGCGATCCCCCATCACCTCGTTGCGTTCCTCGATCCCTATGAGCGCTACTCGGCTGCGCGTTTCGCGCGCGACGCTATTGAGGCGATCAACGCGATTCACGCGCGCGGCCGTCGCGCGATCGTCACCGGTGGGACCGGGTTTTATCTCCGGGCACTTGCCGGCGACGTTGCACTCGCGCCGCAACATGACGAGCTCGTGCGCGATCGTCTTGCACGTGAAACGCGCTTGCATCCACCCGAAGTGTTGTGGGAATGGCTCGTTGCCCGCGATCCAGAACGCGCCAAAGCGCTCGAGCCGAACGACACCTATCGTGTGCTTCGAGCACTTGAAATTGCGCTAGCACCGGAGAGCGTGAACGCCGATCGCAGCTCGACACAGACGCTGCGTGCAAGCCAGATTCCATTTGTCAAGCTTGCACTCGATGTGCCCCTCAACGCGATCGACGCGCGCATTGAGGCGCGCGCCGATGCAATGTTGCTCGACGGTCTGCTCGACGAGGCCGAACGCATCGGTGAAGGAGCAATTGCCGCGAGCGCGGTCGGCTACCCGCAAGCGCTTGCACATCTACGCGGGTGGAGCACGCACGCCGAACTGCGCACCTCGCTCGTGCGCGCGACGCGCCGCTATGCGCGCCGGCAGCGTGCGTGGCTGCGTAGTGAGCCCGGAATCACCTGGGTCACGCCGCCGACGCTCGAAGCGGCGGCAAGGGAAAAGCTCGGTTGGCCGTAAACAGCAAAAAGGTAATGCCTGGCAGTCTTCAAGACGGCTTTCTCGCAGAGTGTCGACGCGCTAATACCGCGGTTACCGTCTATCTCATGAATGGCTTTCAATTGCGCGGGACCGTCAAGGGCTTCGATCCCTTTACCGTACTCCTCGAGTACGAAGGCAAGACGCATCTCATCTACAAGCACGCGATCTCGACGATTTCTCCGGTTGCTCCGGTGGCGCTCAGTGAGAACGGTCAGTAAGTATCACGGCGCGCGCAACGACTTCATCATTGTAGACGCGCGTGAAATTCCGGTCGATGATGCGAGCGGCTTCGCGCTGCGCTGGTGTGACCGCCATTCCGGAATCGGGGCCGACGGCGTCTTGATCCTCGGCGCGTCGAACCGCGCGAACGTATCAATGCGCGTGATCAACGCCGACGGCAGCGAGGCAGACATGTGCGGAAACGGCGTGCGCTGCGTCGCGCGCTACCTCGACGAACACGGCGAGGGTGACCGGTTTGCCGTCGACACGATCGGCGGTATCGTGCACACCGAAGTGGTCGCGCGCGGCGAGGTCTATCGCGTTCGCGTCGATATGGGAGCGCCGCGCCTGATCAGTGTCAATGAGACCGAGCCGCAGAGCGCAATCGTCGACGTCGGCAATCGGCATCTGGTCTTCTTCCGTGAAGAGATCGACCGCTTCGACCTCTCGGCGATCGGCGAGGCGATTCAAGACGAGCCCGCCTACCCCGGCGGGATCAACGTGCACTTGGTCGAGGTCGAAGGTCCAGCCGCGCTGCGCGTGCGACACTACGAGCGCGGCGTTGGATTGACGATGGCGTGCGGTACGGGTGCGGTTGCGAGCGCGGTCGCTTCGATTGCGCGCGGCGACGTGAAGAGCCCGGTGCTAGTACGCGTTCCCGGCGGTGAGCTCACCATCGAGCACAGCAGCGACGGACATGCCTTTATGACCGGCCCTGCCACGCACGTTTTCGACACGCAGATATAAGATCACAATGTTTTTGTCAGCCGTATTGTCTCAGCGCCCCTCGGGGAGTCTTGTGCGAATCGAAATCATGAGGCGCCTCGCGTATGGGGGCCCCAGCAAAGCTGGGGGGCGCGGAGGCTCGGCCGGAGCGCCGTTATAACTGTTGGGCTCGCGTACTGCGATCGCGCAGGGCGCATCTACTACGATCCCTCGCACACGCCGCTGGCCGACGGCGGTGTGCTGCGCGAAGCACACCCTGACGAACTGATTCCTGCGCCACCGGGAACAGTGCAGATGATTCTGCCGGGCCGGCGTGCCCTCACCACGCGCGGCGCTCTGCGCGACAAGTACGCGCTTGCGGTCATCTTGCCCGCTGGATACACGCGTTTGCTCGTTCCGGCATACGAGCGCGAGCCGGACTCACCGACCTTGCCCCTGTTCGGGTATACGTTCGCCTGCGTCGTCGACGACGAGTTGTACGTTGCAGCGATGAAAACCGACGAGAGCGAAAATTGGCAACCGCGCACCTTTGCGCAAGGCGAGTTGGAAGCGATCTTGGATGCGCGGATGCGCACCGATCCCGGCAATCAAGTGCTCGCACAGGTCGCGCTTTGCTCGCGCGAATACGGGTGCTTCACCGCACAGAACGTCTTCCTCGAACGCGGCGAAGCTGCGCTCCCCGTCTCGCCGAAGTGCAACGCGCGCTGCATCGGCTGCATCTCCGAACAAGAGCCGGATGCGGGGTTGCCCTCACCGCAGACGCGCATCGTCTACGAAACGGCGGCAGATGAACTCGCCCGTATCGGCGTGCATCATTTGGAGCGCGAGCCCGAGGGCATCGTTTCGTTCGGACAAGGCTGCGAAGGCGAGCCGCTGCTGCGCTCGATCGCGATCGCGGGGGCGATCGAACGGATCCGTGCCAAGCGTTCGAACGGTACGATCAACCTCAACACGAACGGCAGCATGCCGTCTGCGCTCGAACGCTGCATCGATGCGGGGCTCGATGCGGTGCGTATCAGTCTCAACTCGTTCCGTCCGCGGGTCTATGCGGAGTACTACCGCCCGATCGGCTACACACTCGACGACGTTTTGGACGCTGTTCGGATCGCCGTTCGCCGTGGCTTGCGGGTAAGTTTGAATCTCCTTACGCATCCCGGCGTAACCGACGATGAAGACGAGGTCGCGGCGACGACCGCGTTTCTCGCGCAAACGCCGGTCGCGATGATTCAAACGCGTACGCTCAACATCGATCCGGAATGGTACTTCGATGCAGTGGGTCGCGCGCGTAACCCATTAGGCATGCGGCGGGTCATCGAAGCAGTGCGTCGAAGCCACGTTGCCGTCGGCAATTTTACGCACACGCATTAACCTTCCTTAAACCGAGGACCGAAGTGATTCGCACGACGTATCCGTCGCTCGATGCGCTGCGCCGTCTACCGATCCGGCCGGCCGACATCGTCGTGGTTCTGGGAGCGCTCGCGCTGATCTTCGCGCTGGCTCGCATCGGCTCGGGTACGGCCGTTGCGTTCATGCCGCAGAAGCATCTCGTTCCGCAGGTCAGCTTGGATCCGCGCGGCCTGCCGTACTACGCGGCGCGTTCGGTCCTGCGCATGTTCGTTGCACTAGCGTGGTCGGTGCTGTTCACGTTTGCCTACGGCTACGCCGCCGCGCACAGCCGGCGCGCGGAACGCGTGTTGATTCCACTCCTCGACATCCTGCAATCGGTACCGGTGTTGGGCTTTCTCACGATCACCGTGACCGGCTTCATCGCGCTTTTCCCGGGCAGTCTGCTCGGCCTCGAGTTCGCGTCGATTTTCGCCATCTTCACGGCGCAGGCGTGGAACATGACGTTCTCGTTCTATCAGTCGCTGCGTTCGATTCCCAAGGAACTCGACGAGGCTGCGTCACTGTACGGCCTCTCGTCGTGGGAACGCTTCACCAAGATCGAGATTCCGTCGGGGATGGTGGGTTTGGTGTGGAACGGCATGATGAGTTTTGGCGGCAGCTGGTTCTTCCTCGCTGCGAGCGAAGCGATAACCGTCGGCAATCAGAACTACACCTTGCCGGGTGTCGGCTCGTACGTGGCCTCTGCCGTGCTTGCGAAAAACATTCCAGCCCTGATCTGGGCTTCAATTACGATTGCCGTCGTGATCGTGGTTGTCGATCAGCTCTTTTGGCGTCCGGTCGTCGCGTGGTCGGATCGCTTCCGCTACGAGCAGAGCGCCTCCGCTGATCCGCCGCGTTCGTGGCTGTACGACATCATTCGGGCTGCGCACGTGCCCGCAATGCTCGCTCGCGCCTGGGCGCCGATTGGCGAACGGTTCAACCGTGCGCTCTCGCGCGTAACGGCCGCACCGACAACGCACCGCGGCGGGTCGCAGGACACGCTCGGATATCGCATCTACAATGTCGCGGTACCGCTGGCGGTTCTCGGCCTGGTCGCGTACATCGTCTATTTTCTCGTCAGTGAAAAGGTCGTCCGCGATATCCCGCACGTGTTCGCGTTGGGCTTCTTTACGATGCTGCGCGTATTCATCCTGATCGCGTTCTCGACACTGGTGTGGGTGCCGCTCGGCGTCGCGATCGGCTTCAATCCGCGATTGGCACGTGCGTTGCAGCCGGTCGTCCAGTTTCTCGCTTCGTTTCCGGCAAACATCGTCTTCCCGTTTGCGACGCTGGCATTCATCACATTTCACATCCCGATCAACTGGGGATGCATCGTGTTGATGGCATTGGGGGCGCAGTGGTACGTGCTCTTCAACACGATTGCCGGTGCGCAAAGCGTGCCGACCGAACTGCGAGAGATGACTTCGGATCTCGAAGTGACCGGTTGGTTGCGCTGGAAGCGGTTCATCATTCCGGGTATTTTTTCGTCCTGGGTCACGGGTGCGATCACCGCGAGCGGCGGCGCATGGAATGCCTCGATCGTCTCGGAAGTCGTTACTTGGGGAAACACGACGCTTACGGCGGCCGGCCTTGGTGCCTACATCACCGAGGCGACCGCGAAGGGTGATGGTGGGCGCGAAGCGCTCGGCATCGTCGTCATGAGTATCTTTGTGGTCGTCGTAAATCGGTTCGTATGGCGGCGGCTCTACAGCTACGCGAAAGAACGGTTTGCGCTATGAGCAACGCTTTGATTACCTGCGACAACGTCACCAAACGCTTTCCGCTTCCCGGCGGCAAAGGCGAGTTCAGCGCGGTCGAAGGCGTCACGCTCGAGATCATGCGCGGCGAGGTCCTTGCGCTGCTCGGACGCAGTGGCAGCGGCAAAAGCACGCTCTTGCGTATGATGGCCGGGCTAATTCCGCCGAGCGAAGGCACAATCACGAGTAGCGGCACGATCCTGCGCGGAGCCAACCCCGACGTGTCGATGGTGTTTCAAAGCTTTGCGCTCTTGCCGTGGCTGACGGTGTTGGAGAACGTCGAACTCGGACTCGAGGCGCGCAGTGTGAACCGTGCCAGCCGCGCGCGACGCTCGCTGCGCGTGATCGACCTCGTCGGGCTCGACGGTTTTGAAGGCGCCTACCCGAAAGAGCTTTCCGGTGGGATGAAGCAACGCGTCGGCTATGCGCGCGCGCTCGCCGTCGAACCCAAAGTGCTCTTTATGGACGAGCCGTTCAGCGCGCTCGACGTGCTGACGGCCGAGAACTTGCGCGGCGAGATCGACGACCTTTGGAATGCCGGCACGTTTCCATCGCAAAGTATTTTACTCGTTACGCACAATATCGAAGAAGCGGTGATTCTCGCCGACCGCGTGATCGTGCTCGGTTCGAATCCGGGACACATTCGCGGCCAAGTAAAAATCGATGTTTCGCGACCGCATGATCGGAACGACCAGCGCTTCAAGAGTCTCGTCGATCATCTCTATCAGGTGATGACCAACCCTGAAGCCGATGTTGCGCGGACGACCGCCGTAGCGTCACCGGGCGCGCAGACCAAACCGAGTTCGCCGTTTTCGCAGGCCTTGCCGCACGTGCGCATCGGCAGCGTGAGCGGACTGCTCGAGCTGCTCGCAGAGAAAGCGGGAACCGGTCAAGACATCGCCGATCTCGCCGAAGGGCTCGCGGTGACTATCGACGATCTGCTCTCGGTGCTCGAAGCGGCGACCCTGTTGGATTTCGTCACGGTGGCCGATGGCGACGTCACCTTGACCGAGATGGGACGCGACTTTGCGACCACAACGATCCTACGCAGCAAAGAAGTCTTTCGGCACCAACTCCTCGCGCGCGTGCCGATCTTCAACTCAATCGTTAAAACCTTGCGTTTGCGCAAGAATCGCTCGATGCCAGCGGACTTCTTTCTGGATCTGTGGGACGAGTATTTCCCTGAAGCGGAAGTGCAGCGGCAACTCGCAACGACGGTCGACTGGGGACGTTACGCGGAACTCTTCGAATACGACACGCTCGAGCGCGTCTTCACGCTGCACGAAGAAGCACCTGAGTGAAGCTATGGCAAATCGTTGCGCTGGTCCTCGCCGGCGTAGCCTACGATCTCATTGAGCCTGGGCGCCTGACCTACGCCTTCGGGCACGCAACGCTCTACGTGTTGTTGCCGGCGTTGCTTTTCGAGGCGGCGTGGAACCTGCGCTACCGCGCCATGCTGCGCGGCTGGCGCGCGATTCTTACGCTTGCCGTGCCGGGCGTTGTGCTCACGGCGTTGCTTATTGCCGGCGCGCTGGCGGTGGTGCAGGTGCCGCTTCGGATCGGGCTGCTGACCGGGGCGATCCTCTCGGCGACCGATCCGATTGCGGTAATCGCCGTCTTCCGGCGCTTGCGCGTGCCCGTATTGCTCAGCACCATCGTCGAATGTGAGTCACTCTTCAACGACGCGGTCGCGGTCGCGCTCTATCGCGCTGTATTGCTAGTCGTGCTCGCGACGTCGGTCGATACCGCGGGCGTTGCTGGTGTGGCATTACTCGCGATCGCCGGCGCCGCGGGCGGCATTGCAATCGGCATGGGGCTCGCCTTCGTCGTCGCCGGGCTGCTGCGTAACAGGAGCAGCGTCCAGTTGCAGATCGTGGCAACGATCTTCTGTGCCTACGCCACCTACTTCGCCGCGGACTACGTGCACTGCTCGGGAATCTTTGCTACGATCGTAAGCGGGATCGCGCTGCGCTGGTTCGAGCGGCGATGGATCAGCCTGCGCGTTGCGGAAGATGTGAATCGCTTCTGGGACGTCGTGGCGCTGGTCGCCAATGCGCTGGTGTTTTTCCTCGTCGGAGCAGCGCTCGACATCCCGATCCTGCTTCGCGCTCCTGCCTTTGTGATCGCCACGCTCGTCGGCGTTGCGCTCGCGCGGATTGCGGTCTCGGCGTTGCTGCTTCCGGCCGGCTACCCACGTGAATGGCTCGACGTGATCCGTATTGCCGGGATACGCGGTGCCCTTTCGCTTGCGCTGGCGCTCGCGCTGCCTGCAGCGGTGCCGCAACGCGACGCGATTATCGCCGCGACCTTTGCGGTGGCGCTCGCGACGATCATCTCATCGACCTTTACCGTACCGGTGGTCGTCGCGCGAGCTGCCCGTTCGCAGAAATAGTTGCCCCCGATATCCGTTCGGACTATCCGTTCGGAGGCTGGGCACGCATCGTCGGCTGCGTTACGCTACCAGCGATGTTCCACGCGTTCTTGCTAGCCGCGCTCGTCGCCGCTACGCCCTCATCGAGTCCAACGCCCACTCCGGCACCTACGGCTAGTCCGACTCCTACGCCGCCATATTCGCTACACGGTGCGCTTTCGGGGTATTCAGAACACACCAATAACGTGAATCCGGCGGGCGCGTTGGATACGCCGAGTGGCGCGGATCTTTCCAGCCGTACTGACGTCAGCAACGCATTGCTGACGCTTTCAAAGAACACGACCCAGCTGCAAGGCAGCGTGACCGTCGGTGCCTACGCGTTCCCCGTGGTCGGACAGGCGATCAACCCGACGACGCAGCAGAATGCGAACTCGTATCTCTACGGGTTCGTGCCGGCCTACGATCTCGCGTACGTTCCGAACGGGAACCTGACGATTAGCGCCGGCCAACTCGCGACCGTGCTCGGTCAAGAGAACGGCTTCACGTTCCAGAACTTCGACATTGCGCGCGGACTGGTATGGGCCGCGGAGCCGACGTTTAGCCGCGGCGTGCGCGTTGCGTACACCAACGGCAAGATCTCGGGCGATCTCGAATATAACGACGGCTACTATTCCGGCGGCACCGGTCGCGCCATCGAGGGCCTCGCCGGCTGGGCGCCGACGTCCAATACGAATTGGTCGTTCGCGTTCATCGTTCCGGGCGCCAATACGCCGCCCAACGTGACCGCCGCGATTGCGAACAAGCGTGAATACGATTTCATGCTCACGCAGCAGTTTGGGAAGCTACAGCTCGAACCGTATGTGCTCTACATTCAATCGCCGGCATCTGCTGGGCTCGGTTACACCAATAGCGAAAGCGCACTCGGTGGGGTGGTGCTTGCGAACTATGCGTTCAATAGTGTTTACTCGGTCGGCGGTCGCTTCGAATCGTTCAGCAACCACAGCGCGACGACCGACTCTTCACTCAATGCCGATCTAGTCGGGTACGGGCCGGGAAGCCGCGCAACGACATGGACGGTTACGCCCGCATATCATCCGGGGCCGTTCTTCGTGCGGGCAGAGTATTCGCTTGTGACCGTCAACAACGCGACCGTCGGCTTCGGACCTACGGGCACGCTGGTCAATCAATCACGCTATCTCGTCGAGATGGGAGTGCAATTCTGATGCAATTCGACGATATCGTCGGCCTCGTCCTCACCATTGCGGGGCTGATTTACCTGACCTACGCGATGTTGCGCCCAGAGAAATTTTAGGAGTTATCATGTGGCTTGAGATTGGAATCCTCGTTCTCGGGGTCGCGCTCTTCGTGCTGTTCGATCGCTACGTTGAGTGGCTAGAGGTACTGTAAATGACGCTAATTGGTTGGATTGAAGCGCTCGTTATCTTCGGGCTCATCATTCTTTGTGTCAAGCCGCTTGGCGGCTATATGGCACGCGTATTCCAGGGCGACCGCACACTGCTCTCGCCGGTTCTTGGACCGCTCGAGAATGCAATCTACAAAATGTGCCGCGTCGATCCCGCGCAGGAGATGAAGTGGTACACGTACCTCTTCGCGGTGCTGGGATTCCACGTCGTCGGCCTGGCGTTTCTGTACGTGCTACTGCGTACGCAGGCGTGGCTGCCGCTCAATCCGCAAGGCTTCGGCAATCTCGCACCCGATCTCGCCTGGAACACGGCCGTCAGCTTCCTGACCAACACGAACTGGCAGTTCTATTCGGGCGAGAGCACGATGAGCTATCTCTCACAGATGGTCGGCTTGGCCTGGCATAACTGGGTCTCGGCGGCGCTGGGCGTATGCCTTGCGATCGCATTGTTTCGCGGTATCGCGCGCACGACGATGTCGACTCTCGGAAGTTTTTGGGTCGACATGACGCGGTGTCTGCTCTACATCTTTCTGCCGATCTGCATCGTCGGTTCGCTCGTGCTCGTGTGGCAGGGCATTCCGCAGAACTTTCACTCGTACACGAACGTCGTATCGATCGAGGGCTTTAAGCAAACGGTCACGCAAGGCCCAATGGCCTCGCAAGAGTGGATCAAGGACATGGGGACCAATGGCGGCGGCTTCGTAAACGCGAACTCCGCCTCGCCGAACGAGAACCCCACGCCGCTGAGCAACCTCCTGGAGCTCTTTTCGATTTTCCTGATCGGTGCCGCACTGACATACACGTTTGGGCGCATGGTTCGGGACACGCGGCAAGGCTGGGCGATCCTCGCAACGATGTCGATCATCTTTCTTGCCATGTTTGCCGTCTGTTACGCAAGCGAAGCGGCGGGAAACCCGATCGTGCACAGCCTCGGCGTTACGGGCGGCAATATGGAAGGCAAGGAAACGCGGTTCGGGATCGCCGCATCGGCGCTATTCGCAACGATGACGACGGTGACGTCGTGCGGTGCGGTCAATGCGATGCACGACTCGTTCACAGCGCTCGGCGGCCTGGTTCCGCTCGTCGACATTCAGCTCGGCGAGATCATCTTCGGCGGTGTCGGTAGCGGCATGTACGGCATGTTGATGATGATCGTGCTGACGGTCTTTATCGCCGGCCTCATGGTCGGTCGCACGCCGGAGTATCTCGGGAAGAAGATCGAGCGCAAAGAAGTGCAGCTCGCAATTCTGTTCTTCCTGATTCCGCCGGTCTTCGTGCTCATTCCCGCGGCAATTGCGTCGGTGACGCCAATCGGCCTTGCGACGCTCAACAATGCGGGGCCGCACGGATTCTCGGAGATCCTCTACGCCTTTACCTCAATGGTCGGCAACAATGGTTCGGCCTTCGCCGGCATCGGCCCCAACGTGTTTTACAACATACTAGGAAGCGTCGCGATGCTCTTCGGCCGTATCGGCATGTTTATCCCGGCGCTCGCACTGGCCGGCACGCTCGCCGGCAAGAAAGCCGTCGCTGCGGGATCCGGCACATTCGAGACGCATTCGCCGATCTTCATTGCCCTTTTGATCGGTACGATTGTCATCGTGGGAGCGCTCACGTTCTTCCCCGCCGATGCACTCGGCCCAATTGTCGAGCAACTGTATATGCTGCAAGGAAAGACGTTCTAACGTGATCACTCAGAGACGGCTCGAGCGCCGGCCGAAATCGCGCTCGCTCTTCGATCGCGAGATCCTTGGTCGCGCGCTCGTCGATTCGTTCAAGAAGCTGGATCCGCGCTGGATGGCGCGCAACCCGGTGATGTTCGTGTGCGAGGTCGGTGCGCTTGCGACGCTGCTCTTCTTCGTGCGCGATCTGATCACGCATGGGCCGGCTGGATTCGATTTTGCAATTTCGATCTGGCTGTGGTTCACGGTGCTCTTTGCCAACTTCGCCGAAGCTGTGGCCGAAGGGCGCGGTAAGGCGCAAGCCGACGCGTTGCGCAAGACCCGTACGGAAACGCTGGCGAAGCTGGTTGTCGCAGGCGAGACGGAAACGGTTCCGTCGAGCAATCTGCGCAAAGGCGACGTCGTGCGCGTTGCCGCCGGTGATCTCGTCCCCGGCGACGGTGACGTGGTCCATGGTGCCGCCATGGTCGACGAGTCGGCGATTACGGGCGAATCGGCGCCGGTCGTGCGCGAGGCGGGTGGCGACCGCAGCTCCGTCACCGGTGGCACACGCGTGATCTCGGATCAGATTGACATTCGCATCACGGCAAATCCGGGCGAAACGTTTCTGGACCGTATGATCAATCTCGTCGAAGGCGCGTCGCGGCAGAAGACGCCCAACGAGATTGCGCTCTCGATCTTGCTCTCGGGGCTCACGATCATCTTCCTGATCGCGGTTGCCACGCTCTCGCCCTACTCGATCTATGCGGGCCAGCATCAATCGGTCACCGTGTTGATCGCGCTGCTCGTGTGTCTAATTCCGACGACGATCGGCGGCTTGCTCTCGGCGATTGGTATCGCGGGCATGGACCGCGTCATGCAACGCAACGTGCTGGCGATGAGCGGTCGCGCGGTCGAAGCCGCGGGCGACGTCGACACGTTGTTGCTCGATAAGACCGGAACGATCACGCTCGGGAACCGCCAAGCGTCCGAAATCATCCCCGCCGACGGCGTTGCGGGCACGGATGCGACGCGCGTTGCCTATCTGACGTCGCTGCCCGACGAAACGCCGGAAGGCCGTTCGATCGTTGCGCTCGCGCAGTCACAAGGCATCAACGACCCCGAACCTGCGGGCGCGACGTTCGTACCGTTTAGTGCCTACACGCGTATGAGCGGCGTCGATCTACCCGATGGCACCAAGCTGCGCAAGGGTGCGCCCGACGCCGTAACGGCGTGGGTGCGCGAGCAGGGCGGCAAACCGGTGGAGGGCCTGGCCGCGGTCGTCGAGCGCATCGCACGTGCGGGAGGCACGCCGTTGCTCGTTGCGCGCAACGCGCAAGTCCTGGGCGTGATTCATCTCAAAGACATCCTCAAGCCGAATATGAAAACGCGCTTCGACCGGCTGCGCGCGATGGGCATTCGCACGGTGATGATTACCGGCGACAACCCGCTCACCGCCGCGGCGATCGCGGGCGAAGCCGGCGTCGACGACTTCCTGGCTGAAGCGACGCCCGAAACGAAGATGTCGCTAATCAAGCGCGAGCAGAACTCGGGTCGTCTGGTCGCGATGACCGGTGACGGCACCAACGACGCGCCGGCGCTGGCCCAAGCCGACGTTGGGGTCGCGATGAACTCGGGCACGCAGGCTGCAAAAGAGGCCGCCAATATGGTCGACCTCGATTCGGATCCGACCAAGCTCATCGAAGTCGTCGAGATCGGCAAGCAGCTGCTCATGACGCGCGGCGCGCTCACCACGTTCTCGATCGCCAATGACGTTGCGAAATATTTCGCAATTCTGCCGGCAATGTTCGCGACCGCGTATCCCGTGATGAACGGGCTCAACGTCATGCATCTCTCGACGCCGCAGAGCGCGATTCTCTCGGCGGTGATCTTCAACGCGCTGATCATCGTCGTGCTGATCCCGCTTGCGCTGCGCGGCGTGCACTATAAGCCGCGGGGCGCCAACCTCGTGCTCCGCACCAACGTGCTGGTCTATGGCGTTGGCGGCATAATCGTACCGTTCATCGGCATCAAGCTCATCGATGTGATCTTAGCCGCGCTCCATCTAACCTGAGGATTATCATGGCGAATGTAAATATCATCAAAGACAATACGCTCAAGCACCTCGGCACGTCGGTGCTCTTCACCGTCGTGACCGTCGTTGCGTTCGGGCTGATCTTTCCGCTGGTCATAACCGGGATCGCTCAAGTGCTCTTTCCATGGCAGGCAAACGGCGAGATCGTCAACGTGAACGGCAAGCCGGTGGCCTCGGCGATTATCGGGCAACTTTGGGTGAAGCCGCAGTACTTTCACGGCCGACCGTCGGCGGCAGGGAAGGGCTACGATCCCACTAGCACCGGTGGAACGAACTTCGGCCCGACGTCAAAGAAGCTGATCGATTCGACTAAAGCGACGATTGCCACGCTCAAGAAAGACAATCCCGATGCGACCGTGCCCGTGCCGATGGATCTCGTCACGTCAAGTGCCAGCGGCATCGACCCGGACATCAGTCCCGAGGGTGCGTACTACCAAGCGCCACGCGTTGCGAAGGCGCGCAACCTGCCGGTCGCGCGTGTCAACGCGCTGATCGCGCTGACCATCACGCCACGCACGCTGGGATTCCTCGGCGAACCACGCGTCAACGTGCTGCAACTCAACATGGCGCTCGACGACCTCAAGACTTAAGCATCCGCGTCGTCGTCGTCGACGATCACGGCCTTCGGGCGCGCAAGCACGAGCAGTTCGAGCGCGCCTGCATCGAGCAGGCGGCGAGCAAAAGAATTGCGCGCGGGCCAGCGCGGCGTGCGGTGCGTACCGCCGATCGCGATGTCGGTCTGAGGCCGCGAGCGTGCGATCTGCAACAGACGCACAGCCGCATCGTCGACGTTACGTTCGTCGATCCAATCGACATTGAGTACGCGAGCGGCATTAGCGAATTCTGCGAGAATCGCCTCATCGACTCGGTCGCGCCGTTCGGCGATGTGCGCGACGGCAAAGTCTACTTCGAGACGTACCGCCATGCGTGAGGCTTTGCGCAAGAGTAAGAGATCTTCGCGACGGGCTACGATCGAAAGCAAGATTCGGTCGAAGGGTGCGGCGATGCGTTCGCGTGTCTCCGCGCGGAGCGCTTCGCGGATCGCGAGTTCACGCAGCGCAGCAAGGTTTTCTATGCGAAAGAAATTCGCAAGGGCCGGCTCGATGCGCTCGCGAGGATAGATCTTGCCTTCGCGCAGGCGCTCGCGTAAGGTTTCCGGAGTGACGTCGATCAAGATCACTTCGTCGGCGAGCGTCAGGATGCCGTCTGGCAACGTCTCGCGTACGAGCGTGCCGGTGAGACGAAACACCGCGTCGCTCAACGCTTCGAGGTGCTGGATGTTCAGCGTGGTGATGACGTTGATCCCGGCACGCAGAAACGCGAGCACATCGAAGAAGCGCTTGGGTGCGACCGAACCGGGCGCATTGGTGTGCGCAAGCTCGTCGACCAGCACGACCTGCGGATGGCGTGCGAGCACGGCATCGCGGTCCATCTCCGTGTAGGTGATGCCGTCGACCGAGATCGTCTTGCGCGGAATGATCGGGAGGTTGCCGATCATCGCCTCGGTCTCTGCGCGTTTGTGGGTCTCGACGTAGCCGATCACGACGTCGACACCCTCGTCTTTGAGCTGATTCCCGCGATCGAGCATCGCGTAGGTCTTGCCCGCTCCGGCGGCCGCGCCGAGATAGACGATCAACCTGCCGAAGCCGACGCGCATGCGATCGCCGAGCACGCCCGAAAGCGGCGTGGTAAGCGACGACTGCTCGACGTACGTTTGAGCGGTGTCGAGAATTGCGACGTCGCGCTCCACCGGCATGTTGACGAGACGTGTGCTAAGTTTGCCGCGCGAAAAGATGACCATCGAGGCGCGCAAGGCTGCGAAGTCGATGCGGTCGGGTTCCTGTGGGGGCAGAACCTCGGCATCGTGCAACGCGGCAATCCGCGCGATCTCGTTAAGATCGCAGGCGGGGTCCGGCAAGATCTCGAGTGCGAGGTCGAGCGCCGCCGCAAGCGGAGCGCAACGGTCGATAAACCGCGCGTAGTCGGTCCCTGCGGGCACGATCGTTACCGCGCTCGATGTCGTTGCGGCCGAGACCGTGGGTATCGTGAGCTCGTCGATCGTGCGCAGCAGCAGCTCGCGCAACATCGTCAACGTGGATTCCTTGTAGAGCCCGCTCTCGGCACGCGCGATGTCGCCCTCGCGGACGATCAAGCCCTTTTGCAGTCGTTCGCGCAAAATCTCGGGCGACGCATCGAGGGCAATGACTTCGTCGGCACTCTTCAAGAACGAGAGCGGCACGATTTCGCGCACCGGATAGCCGATCAGGCGCTCTGCGGTGACGGAAACCGTTTCCAGGTGCGCGATATTGAACGCGCCGAGGACGGTGATGCCTGCATTGCGCAGCTCGAGCGCGTCCTGCCAGCGTTTGCTGTTGCGTGCGTTGCCTAAATTATCATGCGCGAGTTCATCTAAGAGGATGACGTCGGGATGCGCGGTGAGTGCGGCGTCGAGATCGAACTCTTCAAAGCGATTTGTGCCGATGGTCACCTGACGCGTCGGTATCCGCAGCAGTCCCTCGGTGAGGCGCTCGAGGTCGGGGCGCCCCTTGGTTTCGATCCAGCCGATCGCCACGCGTCGTCCCGCCGCCTGCAGCCGCCGTGCATCGGTGAGCAGCCGGCGCGTCTTGCCCGCACCTGGCGCCGCAGCGATATACACGACGAGCCTGGCGCGTTCTCCGAACTCCCGCAGAAGTGCCTCCGCAGAGCGGCGGCGTGCGGCTTCGCGTTCGTCGGCGGACTGCTCCATGACCCCCGGCCCGTTCTTCAAAATGAACGGAGTCCCCGCTGCGCGAAGCGCACGAGTAATGGCGGCACTCTGCTATGCACTGTTGGCAATTGCGTGGGTCATCGATCTTGTGACGCCGCAGCTGTTTATCGCCGCAATTCTGTTCAACGGCCCGATCGCGCTCTCGTCGATTGCGCTGCGCCCCTCGCTGACCATTCGTCTCATTGTCCTCGCCGAAGTCGCGAATCTCATTGCCGGTTACGTCAACGGTGTGCAGGCAGGGCACCATTGGAATGCAATTGCGATCGGCGATCGGTTGCTCTTAGCGGCAAGCTTTGTAGGCGCCGGTTTTCTGACGCTGCGTTCGCAGGAAAATGCGCGCCGCGCCGGCGAGAGCGGCGAGCGCGAGCGGCGTCTGGTTCGCGAACGCGCGCTGCGCCGCGCGATGGAGCAAGTGCGCGCGAGCCTGAACATGGAGATCGTGATGCGCAACGCCGTGCGTGAAGCGCAGCGTGTCACGATGGCGAACAGCGTGGTGCTCGTATCCCGCGCATCATCCCTCGACCTGCCGGATCAGTATGAAGCTAGCGGCGACGAGGTAACGCTCAAGCGCGAACCGCTCGCACCAGAGTTTGGCTCGCTTATCGAAAGCGCGCGTTCGCGCGAGCGCATCGTTACGGTCGGCGCCAACGATCCGCTGGCCGGTTTGTTGCACGAATCGGTGACCGTTGCCACGATCGAGCTCGACAACGGCACGGTAGCGCTGATCATCGGATGGGGCCCGCGCACGCCGACCTCCGACGAACAAGACGCCGTCCAGGACTTTACCGACAACCTTGCCGTCGCACTGCAGCAAGCGCGACTCTTCATTCGGCTCGCAGAACAAAACGAGGAGATCCTGCGCGGCCGCAGCGAGCTGCAAAACCGCATTGAGATCATTCGCGACATCGTCTACGCGCTCGCGCACGATTTGCGAACGCCGCTGGTCGCCGCCGACGTCACGATGAACCAGGCGCTCGAGGGTGCGTACGGCGAGTTACCCGACCGGTACCGGCAGATTCTCGAGACGACGCGCGCGTCAATCGCAAGCCTGCGCCGCTTGGTGGAGACGCTGTTGCTTGTGGCGCGCTACGAGTCGGGTGAGGATTCACGCCGCACGCGCCGCGAGGAGATCGCACCACTGATCGAACGCGTGACCGGCGAGCTTCTCCCGGTTGCGCGTGCGAAGGGCGTGCAACTTGCGGTCGCGCCGATCGCCGCGGACCTTTCGATCGAAGCTGATGAGGATGAGATCGCCCGCGCGCTTACCAATCTCATCGCCAATGCGATCGAGGCCACACCGAGCGATGGAAACGTGGGGGTGGAGACGGTCGTGCGCAATGGGAGCCTCACGGTTAGCGTTATCGACGATGGGTACGGCGTTGCAGCCGATCGACGCGCAGCACTTTTCCAGCGATTCGGCGGCGTACGTTCGGGCGGCGGCACGGGTCTCGGGCTCTACATCGTGCGTCGCATTGCGGAGAAATATGGCGGACGCGCCGGATATGAGCCGCGCGAGCCGCGCGGCAGCCGGTTTTTCATCGAACTTCCGCTCGCCGGAAAGGGATCGAATTGAACGAGCGCACGCGGGTCGTGATCGCCGAAGATCACGCCCTGACCCGAGCCGGAATGAAGACCGCACTCGAAGCGGCGTACGAGGTGGTCGGCGAAGCGGCCGACGGCATCAGCGGCTATGAGCTCGTGGTTGCAACCCATCCGGATGTTGCCGTCGTCGATCTCGGCTTACCCGGCATGGATGGCATCACGCTGACGCAAAAAATCCGCACCGATTCGCCGCGAACGCACGTCGTGGTGATGACGATGATCGACCTTGAGGATGAAGTGCTCGCCGCACTTGCTGCCGGTGCCGACGCGTATTGTTTGAAATCGTCGCCGGTCTCGACACTTGTCGACGCCGTACGCATCGCAAGCGAAGGCGGCGCGTACTTCGATCCGCAAATCGCCCACGTCGTGCTGGCACGCTTTTCGCATCGCGCACCGGCGAGCGTAACGAGTTCGCCGCTGACGCCGCGCGAGAGCGAAGTGTTGCGCTTGATCGCCGACGGCAAAGCTAACACGGAGATTGCCGCGGTATTGAACATCGGCCTCGGCACGGTGAAGGGCCACATCCGCGATATCCTCGAGAAACTCTCGGCGGCCGACCGCACGCAAGCCGCCGTCGTAGCACTGCGGAAGGGATTTATCTAATCTGTCACACTGAGCTTGTCGAAGCGTTACCTGTGTCATCCCGAGCGTAGGCGCCCCTCGACTAAGGCTCGGGATAAACTCCGCCGCCGTAGTCGAGGGACCGCCGCAACCTGTCACCCTGAGGTGCGAGCGCAGCGAGCCTCGATGCGAAGACTTTCGATATCCGAAATGACATTACAGGGGACGGCTACGCAAATTCACGTCGCCAAGAGATAGGAGGTCCCTCGACTACGCTTCGCTACGCTCGGGATGACACAAGCCGCGCTACTTTGCGATGGCGGGGGCGTGGAAGACGGCCTGCAGTTTCTCGGCGGCGCCGTTTTTCACGACGGCAACGATGCGATCGCCCGCGCGCAGCATGGTGTCGCCCGTCGGGATAACGATGCCTTCGTCGCCGTCGCGCTCGATCGCGACGATCACGCTATTGCGCGGCAGATTGAGGTCGCACAGCGCTTTGTCGGTAACCGGCGAGCGCTCGGGCACGCTGATGCGTACGAGACTGAGGTTGCCTTTGCCAAAGAGGTGCATCGTCTCGAGCGCCGCCGAATAACTCGTGGCGTTGACCTGCTCGTTAAGCACATCGAGAATGATCTCGGTTGACGAGATCACAATAACAGGATCGTCGGCGTCGAGCGAGTCAAAGATCAAGCGGTTGCGCGGGTTATTGACACGCGCGATACAACGCGCTTTCGATTTTTTCTTGGTGAGCAACACGACAACGAGATTGTCTTCATCGTCGCCCGTATCGGCCACGACGACGTCGGCGCGCGCCACGCCGGCCGCATCGAGCACCGTCGGATCGCAACCGTCGCCGACCATGGTGACCTGGCGGTCGATCAACGTATCGAGCGCCTTGGCCTTCTTATCGACCTTTTCAACGACGACGACTTCGTGGTTCTGCTGGATCAGTGCGCGCGTCAAATACGAGCCGACTTTGCCGCCCCCAACGATGAGGATGAACACTAAGCCACCGCCTGCGGCGTGCAGCCGGCAAACATCTGCGCAAATTCGCTGATCGCTTCGGGTGCGACGATCGCGTTGATCTTGTCGCCCTCTTCGAGCACGAATCCATTCGAGGCGACCATAACGCCGAGTGACTCGCGACGGATCGCCGCGACGCGGATGCGCCCGGGACGCTCGATCTGTTCGATCGTCTTGCCCGCTTCGCTCGCACCGACGGTCGCCGAGAGCGACGTGACCTTGCCGAAATCAAAGGTATGGATGGGGTCCCACGGCGCCTGCATCAGCGTGTCGCGAATCAGTTTGGCGCCGACCGTGGTCGGCACAACGGTTTGAATCCCGAGTTCGCGGTACATCTGCCCGCGCGGCGGATCGTAGATGCGGCAGACGACGCGTTCGATCTTGAACATGCGCTGCGCAATCAGGGCCGCCATGATATTGCGGTTGTCGCCGTCGGTGACGGCGACGAAGCCATCGGCATTTTGGGCGCCCGCTCGCTTGAGCACGTCGTAGTCAATGCCGGTGCCGACGACGACGTGGCCGCGGAAGTTCGCGCCGAGGCGTTTGAAAGCAGTGGGATTTTCGTCTACGACGATCACTTCGTGACCGTCGGCGTCCAGGAGCTTCGCGAGTGCCGAGCCGACGCGGCCGCACCCCACGATGAGATATCGCATTAGCGAGGAAGACCGTTCCAAAGAGGCGGCCTCAACCCCTTGGAATCGCTTGTGGAGGGCTTCCTCCCCTAAGCAGGAGGGTCGGCCGAATATAAGAATAGACGGGAGTTTTGTCGGGGCGTGGCTCAGCTTGGTAGAGCGCGTCGTTCGGGACGACGAGGTCGCTGGTTCGAATCCAGTCGCCCCGACCATTCCTGTTAAGGTCTAGCGTTGTTCGAGAGATTCGGTCCGGCATCGCTACGCGTACTGCGCGTAGCAGAACAAGAATGCCGCAACCACAATCAGTATTATGTAGGTGCCGAGCACCTAATGGTTGCGCTCCTCGAAGAACGCGATCCGCAAATTCTTCACGACTTAGATGCCGAAGGTGTCGACGTGCGCGAACTGCACGCCGACGTTCGGCGCAATCTTGGCGCGGGTGAAGATCGGCTTTGGGAAGGCATTTTGGTGACACCGCGCGTGCGCAAGATCATCGGGCTGGCTGAGAGTTACGCCGGCGACGCCCACGTCGAGCCGGTCCATCTGCTGCGCGCGCTTCGTTCCGAAGGCGGCAGTCTTGCTGCTGAGATTCTACGCCGCAGCATGTCGTCGCGAAACTCCGCGACCAGCGGCTAGGTAACCAGGTCGCGTGGAACACTTCCAACAGATCGCGGTTTCGCTGATCGACCACTACGGCTACGGCGGCCTCTTTTTTGTGCTGCTGCTGGGGAATTTCGGCGCACCGGTCGGCGCGGAGATCGTGCTGCCGATCGCGGGCGCGCTCACCGCAACCGGCCATCTCCCGTACTTGTGGCTGACGATCGTCGTCTCGGTGCTCGGTGAGCTCGCCGGCGCCACGGTCGGCTACGCGATCGGACGCTACGGCGGCCGGCCGCTGATCGATAAGTTCGGCCGCTACGTGCACGTGACCCACGCCAACCTCGATCGCATCCACGGCTTCTTCGAACGCTACGGCAGCTTCGCGATCTTCATTTGCCGCTTTCTACCGTTCATCCGCGGCGTTGTCTCGATCGCGGCGGGCATCGCCGAGATGAATCTACTGCATTTCTACCTGTGGTACGCGCTTGGCTCGGCGATCTTTTGCGGCTTGCTGGTCTGGCTCGGCGTCGCACTCGGCCACCATCTCGACGCCGTGCTTCCTTTGGTCCATAAGACGGGGCTGATCGCGCTGATCGTGGCGCTGGTCGCGATCGTCGCCGTCTGGATCATCGTGTGGCAGCGGAGGCAGCGCGCGCCGCGTAGCATTTAGTTCCACATGACGGCGCCCGCGCTCGAACAAACGCTCTCGCAGATCCCCGATGCTCCCGGCGTCTATCAAATGATTGGACGCAACGGCGAGATACTCTATATCGGGAAGGCGGTCTCGCTCCGCAGCCGCGTGCGCTCGTACTTTCAAGAATCGGCCGCGCACCATATCCGCACGCAGGCGATGGTCGAGCGCGTCGTGGACGTGCGCACGATTGTCGTCACGAACGAAATCGAAGCGCTGATCCTCGAAGCCAACCTGATCAAACGCTACCAGCCGCCGTTCAACGTGCGGTTGCGCGACGACAAGCGCTACCCGTATCTCAAGGTCACCAACGAATCGTTTCCACGCGTCGTCTTCACGCGCGTCGTCAAAGACGACGGCGCGCGCTATTTCGGTCCGTACACGAATGCCAAAGGCTTGCGCGAATTGATCGATCTGGTGCGACTGGTCTTTCCGCTACGTACGTGTCGCGAGCCTATCGACGGACGGCGCAAGCGCCCGTGCCTGCAATTTCACATCAAACGTTGCCTCGCGCCTTGTGTCGGCTATCAAACCGAAGACGACTACGACCGGATGATCGACGAGGTCGTGCTCTTCCTCGAAGGCAAGCAAGACTCGTTGCTTGCGCGGCTGCAGCACGAGATGACCGAGGCCGCATCGCACATGAACTATGAGGCGGCAGCGCGCTTGCGCGATCGGATCGTGCACGTGCGACGGGTGACCGAGAGCCAACTCGTCGTCTGGAAGTCGCGCCTCGACATGGATTTGATTGCCTCTGCGCGCGCCCAGGGCCAAGCCTGCGTGCAAGTCTTCCTGGTGCGCGGCGGCAAATTGATCTCCCAAGAATTCTTCATTCTCGACGGCGTGCACGAACAGTCCGATGAAGAGTTGATGAGCGGGTTTCTCGTGCAGTTTTACACCGCGCGCACGGCGAGCGCGTACGAGCAGCCGGAAGTCTCCGCCTACACCCGCGTTGCGCGCGACCAAGAGCCGGCGGTCCCGGTCAAGACACGCGCGCGCGCCCGCGGCGCGAGCGCCGCCGCGATTCCCAAGGAAGTCCTGGTGCAGAGTCTGCCCGGCGAAGACCACGGCGTGATCGAGTCGTGGCTTTCCGAAGTCAAAGGCCAGCGCGTGCGGATCTTGCAGCCGCAGCGCGGCGAGCGCGCCGAGTACTTGCGGCTCGTCCAAAAGAACGCCGAGCAAAACCTCAAGGCCTACCTCGTGCATCAGGAAATTCAGGAGAGCGCGCAGGCGCGCGCGCTTACCGAACTTGCCGATGCGCTCGAGTTGCCCTCGCCGCCGCACCGCATCGAGTGTTACGACATCTCGAACATACAGGGCAGCAATCCGGTCGCGTCGATGGTCGTTTTTGTCGAGGGCCGCGCGAAGAAAAGCGACTATCGCAAATTCAAGATTCAATATGACAAGGGACCAAACGACTTTGCGATGATGCAGGAGACATTGCGGCGCCGTCTGCGCTATCTGCGTCACGAGACCGACGACGCGGTCAGCAAAACCGAAAAGGAACTTGCGAAGAAAGAGAAGTTCAACAAGAAGCCCGACCTCCTGCTGATCGACGGCGGCAAAGGCCAACTCAGTGCGGTGGTCGAGGTGATGGAAGAGCTCGATATGACGGGTCTTGCCGTTGCCGGTTTAGCGAAAGAGCACGAGTGGCTCTACATGCCGGGCAATCCCGATCCGATCGTCCTTGCGCCAAACTCGCCGGGTCTGCACTTGATCATGCGCATTCGCGACGAAGCGCACCGATTCGCCGTCACCTATCACCGTCAACGCCGGGGAAAGGCGATGACCCGCTCGTCGCTCGATGCACTCGCAGGCGTCGGCCCGGTGCGCAGGAAACGTCTGTTGGCAGAGTTCGGCTCGGTCGCTGCGATCAAGCGAGCGAGCATCGACGAAATTGCCGCGGTCAAGGGTATGACTGCAACACTGGCAGCGCAAATCAAGAGCGCACTGGAAGGGGGATCCTAATGCACTGGTTACTCCGCTTTCTTATTACCGCCGTAGCTTTATGGGCGATCGCGACGTACGTGCCCGGATTTTCGCTCGACCATTGGTGGAGCGCGTTGATCGCCGCGGTGATCTTCGGCATTGTGAACACGTTCATCGGTCCAATTCTCAAGCTGATCTCGCTGCCGCTGACGATTCTCACGATTGGGCTGTTCTCGATCGTCGTCAACTGGGCGCTCTTTGCGCTCACGGTCTGGATCTCGCCGGGTTTCCATGCAACCGGCGTGCCCTGGCCGGTGTGGGAGTCCACGCTCCTCGGCGCAGTCGTCATGATGCTGGTCAACATCTTCGTCACGGCGCCGATGACGCGGGCACAAGCCTAAGCTGCGCATCCTCGTAACCAACGACGACGGGGTCGAGAGCCCGGGCGTTGCCGTGCTCGCGCAGGCACTGTGCGCGCTTGGCGATGTCGTCGTTGTCGCCCCGGACGGTGATCGCAGCGGCGTCGCCCATTCGCTTTCGATTCACTCGCCGGTGCGCATTCGCGAACTGCGCGGCCGTCCGGTCGTGACCTATGTGTGCTCCGGCACGCCGGCTGACTGCGTCGTGGTCGGCGCTTACGAGGTCTTCAAGACCTTGCCCGACTTGGTGGTGAGCGGAATCAACCGCGGCGCAAACGCCGGCGACGACATCACCTATTCCGGCACGATCGCCGCTGCAAACGAAGCGTTGTTGATCGGTATACCGTCGATCGCGGTGTCTCTCGCCATCGCGTGGCCGATATCCGATGAAGAGCCGCAGTGGGAAACCGCTGCGCAATGCGCAGTCGAACTCGCGGCAAAAGCGAGCGCATTGGCCCTGCCCGCGACGACGCTCTTGAATCTGAACGTGCCCAACGTTGAGGCGTCCCTGCTGCGGGGCGTGCTGCTCACCGCGCAGTCACGCAAACGCTACCAAGATCGTACGGATCGCCGAACCGATCCGCGCGGCGAAACCTACGTCTGGATCTGGGGCAGTCACAACGCGGAGACGATTGAAGAAGGCAGCGATTTGGCCGCGTTGCGCGACGGCTACGCTAGCGTGACGCCGATTACGATCGATCGCACCGACGACGCGACGTTAGCCCGTCTAAGACTGTCACCCTGAGCTTGTCGAAGGGTCACTGTAGCAAGTCCAACGCCACGCTCCAGAGCGCTAGCCGGCGAGGCGGATGCTTGGTTTGCTGTGAGGCTGGTATTATCACTCACTGCAAATCCCGAGGCACAACTTTTAAAGTATTGGAAAACAACGTCTATATGGGTATGGGGTGAGTATGACCGTTCAAGAACACGAGTTGCTCGTTGAGCTCTCGGGAGACGTCGATCTATCGTCCGCCGGCAGACTATTGCAAATGGAAAAAGAGCTGCGCGATCGAGAGAACATTGTATTCGATGTCGCGGGTTTGGAACACGTCGATTCAACGTTTCTGCGTTTTCTGGTCAATCTGAAAGACCATGCCGCAAGAGCCCAGACGGCGACGGTGCAGCTCGTCGGCGTGACGCCTCGGCTGCGCCGGATTCTAGAGATTACCGGACTCGCGCGTTCGTTTCTTTCCTGACTTCAGACTTTCTTCATGGCTGTTGCGTTCAATGGGCCTTCTGAAACGGAGAACTTCATTGCGTAGAGTATTCGTCACTGCGGCGCTGCTGGTGTCGTTTCTGCCAATCGCGGCTCACGCCCAATCCATGGCGAAAACGACACGCCTCAACGGTACGATCGTTTCCGTCACAGCTAAGTCGATCGTTATCAAGACTCCTACCGGTGAACGCACTCTTTCGCTTGCGCAAAGCACGCGCGTTTTAGGCCTCTCCAACTCATCGCTCAACAAAGTGACGCAGAGCTCGTTCATTGGTACGACCGTGGTGCCGCAACCGGACAACACATACGTATCGACCGAGGTCCACATTTTCGCACCGGCCTTACGCGGCACCGGCGAAGGCTTCACGAAAATGGATAGCGGCGGCACGCATATGATGGCCAATTCAACCGTAAGGACCGTTACGCAGGCTTCGCACATGATGGCGAACTCCACGGTAAGATCGGTCGGCTCGAGTGGGGGTCGAAAGACGATCACGATGGTGTTCCCGAGCGGCACAAAAACTATCGCGATCCCGGCGAATACGCCGGTGACGTACATCGAGCCCGGATCGAAAGCGCTGCTCGTCGCGGGCGCAAAAGTGCTCGTACTGGCGGTGCCGAGCCCGTCCGGCCTGGCAGCCAAGACGCTGGTCGTCGGGGAACACGGCGCGACGCCGATGTAGCGTTGCGCAACCGGCCCTTGCGGCACCGTGTTATGATGGGTGCTCCGGCTCGGACCGGCTTTCGCGGGGCTGAACTAGGCTCGACGGGAAGATCCGTGGTCGGCGTTAGCAAGCGGAGTTGCGAGCTCTCCTAAAACGATCGCAACGGCTTAACTGCCAACAACGAATACGCACTAGCTGCTTAATCTAAGCTAGCTACCGGACACAGAGAGTCGGCCCGAACCGCTCTGTACTCCGGCCATAAACTCGGGCTGGTACACACGCGTGATTTGACGCGTGTACGAGATCAAGAATCTGCTGCGTACGGTAAGTCCCGCTTTGAGACGTCCGTCCGAGTAAGTCAAAGTCAAAGCTGAGCTTGGAGAATGCGCCGGTTAGGCTTTTCGGACTCGGGGGGCAGTACCCCGACAGCTCCACCAAATTTACGTCACCTGTAAAAATGCACGGCTTCCGTGCATTTTGTCTTTTAGGAGCCGTCAATGAGCGCGCACATCGAACAGAACAGCTACGAGATGCCCCCGCTCGCGGGTTTCACCATCACGCATTTTCTCACCGTCGCGGACATCGAGCGATCGGCCCGCTACTACGAAAAAGTCTTTGGCGGCCGCATTCTGAGCCTGGGCGATAGCAAGGGCGCGTCGGGACACATTGCCATCGCGAATACGTGGCTTATCGTCAACGTCGGCGGCGGCCCCACCCCGGACAAACCAACGGTAACACTGAGTGTCCCGGCCGACCCGGATAAGATCAGCAGCTTTCTGAACATCCGCGTCGCAGATATTCAAGCGTGCTATAACTTATGGAAGAGTCGAGGAGCCGAATTCATCACGGAACCGATAGCGAAGTACGGCGAGACGCGCTGCTACATCCGCGATCCTGACGGTTATATTATCGAGGTCGGACAGAGCACATAGCACGGTAGGTTACTATGAAGATCGACGAGCGGCTTCGTAGCCAATTCGCGGTTCCATTGGTTCCAACCAACGTCGACGGCGTGTACACGATGCCGCCGCTGCCTGACGATTTAGACCTTAGCACGGCAAGCGATGAGACACGCAGCCGTCATGGTGTACTCATCCCGCGTCCGCCTTTTGCGGTGAAGAGCTATCGCGTCGTTGCGCCGCAACTGGGACCGCTTCGCAAGCCCAAGCTGCGGAAGCCGCTGCACGAGCCAGTCTCGGACGGCGCAATCCGCGTGCCGCTCTCGCTCGCTCCGCCAACGCTTACCTCAGCGAACTGGTGCGGATGCATGCTCGCACCCGCCAAAGGTGCGCCGAACTGGGCCAGCGTTTCGGGCGTATTTAGCCTTCCGTACTTAAGCGCTTCGCCACAAGATCCCACGGGTAACGCAACCGCGTCGCTTTCGGCGTGGGTCGGGCTCGACGGATGGGCGCCGAGTGGAAGCTTCAGCTTGTTCCAAACGGTCCTCAACTTCGAGTTGGCGACGGAAGCAAATCCGCCGAATTCGTATTTCAACTACCCGGGCTGGCAGTGGTGGATTCCGGCGCCGGGCGACGCACATGCCGCGACGCTTTTCCAGGGCGCCATCATTTTGAACGCTCCCCCGCAGAATCCGGGCGATGTGGTACAGCTGTATTGTGCCTATCTCTGGGGTGATATGGAAACGCTGTGCGGAGCCGTGCAGTTTGCCTTTTATCCCGCTGGAGAGTCGCCGGTGCTAATGTCGTCCTTGTTCTACGGTCCGCAAGGACTCTCGAACATCGGGACGACCATCGAATGGATTCTCGAAAACGAAGCCGTAACTGACAACCAACCGGGAATGACGCTGCTACCGATCTTTTCCGCCGCTGCAAATGCGATCAAGCCTATCACGTTCACAAAGTGCTCCGGATCGGCGCAAAAGAATGGACCGCCGGGAAACTATACCGGCGATCCGCTGGATGGCGTCAAGATCTTGTTCGACAAAACCGAGTTGCCGGCCGGCTCAAAAATTCCGACTGTTGCGCTCGCGCATGAAACCGTAAGCATTACCCACCAGTGACTCCCACTTCCGGTCTTAGGTCTACGCCTATACTACCGTGATTTGCGGTTGGAAGTCGGCGGCGAAAAGACTCTTCGGAATCATCGCGTGGACGCCGCGCACGATGTCGACAACTTGGGTCACGCGGAAGTTCCCCGCGATGCTCAACAGCGCATAGGCATCGAGTTCGGTCATGTTTGCGCGCGTCGAAAGGAACTTGATCGCGTTGCGTGCAGCAGCGGTCATCGCGAGGTTGAGGTCTTTATCGAGACCGAGTACGATCCAGTGCGTCGACGTCTCGGCAATCGGCCATGCAAAGTTCTTATTTTTGTGCAGCACGACCTGAATGCGCATTTCCTTCATGCCCGTTTCGAGCGCACTCAAGTTGATCTCGCCATCGCCCTGCAGCGCGTGCGAATCGCCGGTAAAGATCAAGGCTCCGGGCTTCCAGACCGGGATGTACATGATCGAACCTTCCGACATTTCGCTCAAGTCGGTGTTCCCGCCATGTGGTCCGGGCGGTACTGAACTCGTGACGCCGGGTCGCAGCGGCGGGAAGAAGCCGTCGGGCGGCGCGACGCCGAGCGTGCCTTGAAACGGCTTGAGCGGCACGTGCACTTTGGGCAGAAACTCGGCGCGCATCGCAGTCAGATCGAGATTCACGTATTTGACTTGTCCCAGCGGAAAATCCGTTGGCAGCAAGCCGGTACCGAGTGCGCCCGGATTGTTGAAGCACGCGGCCCAACTGTTCGGCTCGAAGTGCTGATAGCGAATCTCGAGCACATCGCCCGGTTGTGCATCGTTTACCCAGATCGGTCCAATGATGGAATGCGGACCGTGACCCGGGTTGGCGACGCGAATAGCCGCGAGTTTTTCGATCGGCACGCCCGGTTGCAGCTGATTGAGAAAATGTGACCACGTGTTGCGGTAGCTGATGACATCGCCCGAATCGACCTTCAGAATCGGCGGCAGCGTGGTGTCGTAGACGCCGAGATGCGTCGTTTCGCTGGTTGACTCGACCACGTGCACGCGGCCGTTGCCTTGTGCAACGCGTCGCGACATACCGGCCTCGTCGGCGGCAAAGGCCGGGCGCGCAAACCAGGGCCCGATCGCCGCCAGCATGCCCATGAATGCGCTCGACTTAAGGAGTTCGCGCCGCGAGCGTCCGCGCGCGCTCAGATGACCGTCGAGGACCGCGCGATCAACCTCGTCCATGTGCGTGAGCCGATCCGCGGCGCGCTTGGTGTACGCTTGCTCCGTTAGGTCTTGGCGCACTATGCCCTGGCCTTGCTCTTCGCCGCAGCCGAAAAAGCCGCCGCAGTCATGACGATGTTCGTCGCTCATGTAGACCTCCACAACGATAAGGAGGCAGCGTTCAGCGAAGCCGCCTCCTTCCCGTTGGCCAAATGGATAGAAGCGGTGCCCGAGGCTACCGTACCGAGCGGAAAGTCCCGCGCACGTCCTCGCTAAAGAGTTGCGGCTGCTCCCAGGCGGCAAAGTGACCGCCGATGTCGTGTCTCTTGTAATACGCAAGCTTTGGATAGGCTTTTTCGGACCAGCTCTTCGGCGCTTGGTAGAGCTCGTAGCGGAACGCACTGACGCCAACCGGTACGGTGACGCCCTTGATGTCGAAGAAGTCGAGTTTATTTTCCCAGTAGAGCCGAGCCGACGGAATGCCCGTGTTCGTAAACCAGTAGAGCGTGGCGTTATCCAGGTAGTCGTCGCGCGAGATGCCGCCCGGATGTCCAAAAAATGCCGGCGCGAGATCATCTCGTAACTGTCCTTGTCGTGATCCAGCATCCAGGACACCAGCGCAATCGGCGAATCGCTCAGGCCGTAGAGGGTTTGCGGGCGGTTCGACATTTCGACCGCGTAGCCAAGATGCTTGGTGTAGAAATCGCTCAACTGATTGAAGGCCTGCAGCTCGTCACCCGAAAGCGGCACCGGTGACTTCGCGCCGGACTTTGCGGCCGCCAAGATATCGGCCGGAACGGTACCCGGCATGTTCGTGTGGATTCCGATCACCTTATCCGGAGCAAGCAACGCTAACTCTTGGGTGACGTTCGCACCCCAGTCGCCGCCTTGCGCGACGAATTTCTTGTAACCGAGGCGGTCCATCAGCACGAGCCACGCCTTTGAGATACGCACGGGATCCCAACCGAGTACCGTGGGCGCCGGCGAGAACCCGTGTCCAGGCATCGACGGAATGACGAGGTCGAACGCGTCCGATGCGCTCGCGCCGTGCGCCGTCGGATCGCTCAGCAGACCGATGACCTTTTCTTGCTCGAAAATCGAGCCCGGCCACCCGTGGGTGATGATGAGCGGTAGCGCGTTCTCGTGCTTCGAGCGGACGTGGATGAAGTGAATGTCTTGTCCGTCGATCTCGGTGATGAACTGCGGTATGGCGTTCTGCCGCGCCTCACACTTGCGCCAATCGTAGTCCGATCCCCAATACTTCGCGGCCGCCTGAATAGTCGCGAGTTGCACGCCTTGCGACTGATCCGCGACGAGTTCTTTTGAGGGCCACCGCGTCGCGTTGATGCGCCGGCGCAAGTCGGTCAGTTGTTCCTCGGGAACGTTCAATTTCGGAAACGGGCGAATGGTGGTGCTACCGCTGCCCGTCGGTTGGACAACTTGTGTCATAGTTTGCGACCTCTCTTGACAGCCAAGCAGACTTATGGGAACCGCAGCAAACGCTGCTACGGCTGTGCCACAAAAGCGGCGTCGATCGAGACTCGGAGTAATCACCCGACCACGATACACGATTACCGCGCCGGGCGTATCTTTCTGATAAGAAAAACTTAGTTCGTGCGGTCGATCGTGATCGTGTGTTCGATGGTCGGTGCGCCCGACGATCGGGTGGTGAAGCTCTCACGATACATTGCGTGCTGCAACACGCCGGATAGATCGTAGTTCGCCTGTATTGCGATGTCGATCGACGGCGTGTTTTCGTTCGATTGCTGTTGGCCTCGTCCCGAGCGGCTCGAGTGCCAGCCACCCATCGAGCCGCTCATTGATCCGCCCTGGTGGCTGCCGCCCATGCCACCACCCCTACCGCCACGATCTCCGCCGGAGGGCGAGCCACGCTGGTTCGAGTTGCCATCCGCAATCAACGTGACGCCGGATGTGTTGCGCAGCAGGTTGATGTCGAGTGGAACGTCCACCGGTAGCAACGGAAGCGGTGATCTTGCCGGAGCAGGCGACGCGCTACTTGAGGGCGTCGGCGGCGTGATGCTCATTGACATTTGCGCATGGTCGGCACCACCGAGTGACGCGGCAACGCGTCCGGGAAAATTCAATTGATCGAGGAGCATCGCAATTACGGCTGCGGAGGGATCGGCGGGATTCGGTGCGGCAAGCGAAAGTTGGCCGTCGGCCGTGCGTGTCACGGTCAGCGCCGCAGCGGAGCCCCCGGCCAAGCGTGCGTACAGTTTCGCGGGCCCTCTCCACGTGATGACGATCGTCGAAACGTCGGGCGCCTGTGTGGCGGCCATCGTCTTGCTCACGCGATAGGTCACGCTGTCGCCGACCTTCGCCGGGCCGGCGAATAGCACGGGCGGTGCGGTGACGCCCATCGCAAGGAGACCGCATAGGAAGAACATATTGGAATGAGCCTAACCTGAAAGACTGAGAACCATACCAATGAACTTGTTAGCGATAGCCCTGATCGTAGCGCTTGGTGATTCGCTGACGTACGGCTATGGTTTACCCGTTCCGGGGACGCAGAGCTACGCGGCGCAATACACCGATCGGATGCACGGGCGCCTCATCAATCTTGCGGTACCGGGCTCGCAATGCGAAGACGTCGCGAACAACGAGGTTCCGATGATGCCGCACGGCGCGTCGATCGTCATTCTCAATTGCGGGAGCAACGACATCGGCGGCTTCGGCTTCACGTTCGAAGGCAAGCCTGACGGCACAAAGCGCACTGCGCCGGCAAACGACGCGGAGTTAGCCGAAGCCGAGAAAGCATTTGCGCGCGCTCTCGCCTTGATTCGCGCAAAAGCGCCGCACGCAACGATCTATCTCGTAAACCTGCGCCATTGGCAGCGGATGACCGGACGGGAAGCAACGCAGTTTGCAAAGGACGTGAGCGCGTGGAATGCGATGCTGGTGCGCACGGGTCTGCGGCTGGTCGATATTAGCGACGATCCGCGCATGTATCGGCCAAGATTCATCCTGCCCGACGTCCTGCACCCGAACGTTGAAGGAAACGCGGCGATCGCGAGCGACTTCCATTGATAATATGGATGCAAAACGCCTCGCGGCCGCGCTCAATGTGGCGGTCAAAGCTCCGCAGTTTTCAAACAGCAAGGCGCGCGCGGTCGCGCGTCAAGAGCCGGCCGTGAACTGGGCCGCAACCAAAGCGCTGAACGCCGACTTCAATCCCGACGTCGATGGCTTCGAATCGTTTGTGATGAGCGACGGCAGCACGTGTGCCTGGACATCCGGGCAGTTTCGCTATGTTGCGCGCTGAGCGTCTATAGTCCGAGATCCGAAAGGCCTGGATGATCGTCGGGCCGCGGGCCGAGCGGCCAGCGGTATTTGCGTTCGGCTTCACCGATCGGCATGTCGTTGATCGACGCGAACCGCCGCTGCATCAAGCCCGAGTCGGCAAACTCCCAATTCTCGTTGCCGTACGAGCGGAACCAGTTGCCGCTGTCGTCGTGCCATTCGTAGGCAAAGCGTACCGCGATGCGATTGCCCTCGAACGTCCAGAGCTCTTTGATCAGCCGGTAGTCGAGTTCTTTCGCCCATTTGCGCTTGAGAAACGCGACGATCTCGGAACGTCCGCGTGGAAACTCGGAGCGGTTGCGCCACTGGCTCTCCTCGGTGTAGACCAGCGCGACACGTTCGGGATCGCGAGTATTCCAGCCGTTTTCGGCGGCGCGAACCTTGGCGATTGCCGTTTCGCGTGTGAACGGAGGTACTGGTGGCGTCGTGGTCATTTGGTCCTCGCATCGAAGGCATTGGGGCCCGTGTAGCCAAGCACGGTTGCATAGCTGTGGGAGGGACCATCTCTTGAGACGGTTGAGTGTGAGCATCCTTGCTTTGGTATTTGCGGCGGCGTTTTCGCACGCGGCCGTGGCGCTCGCGCAGGGACAAGGCGCGACGGCGCTTCCGCCGGCGAACTTTGGTTCGCCGCCGTCAGGCCAGATCCCGATTCTCTTCAACGACCACCATGTGTATGCGAAGCCGGACGTCCTCAAGCAGGGCCGGGTTCTCGCTGCACTCGTGCGAGGGGGCACCGTCCTCATTCCGCTGCGGTCGATGTTCGAGCAGATGGGTGCGACGGTTTCCTACGACGCCTCGAGCAAGACGGTCGACGTCAGCAAAGCTGGTTCAGACGTCAAGGTTACGGTGGGCGTGCCCCAGGTCATGATCAACGGCGAATCGCGGCCGCTCGACGTACCCCCGATTATGTACCAGGGCCACGTCCTCGTCCCGATTCGTGTTATCTCCGAAGGTATGGGCGCATACGTTCAGTGGGTTCCCGACAAGCAGCTCGTCGTCGTGCGTTACATCGTTCCGACGCCGCCACCCACGCCTACGCCGCCACCTCCGCCGGTCGAAGCGGCCCCACTTCCGACGCCCACGCCATCACCCGTGCCTACCCCGGCATTCAAGGTCTATGCCGCCGCTGACTACCTTTCGCCAAAGGTCTACAACGAGTTCAGTTCCGGGCAGACTACCAATAACCAAGATGGCTTCTCGTACGCGTTCCACGGAAATGCGGAGTTCAGCCTTTGGCACATTCCATTCATCGTCGGTGGCAGCTACGACCAATACAACTACGCGCACACGTGCGGGGTCAATGCAAATGGACCTACCGCCAACTGCTACGTGACGACGATCGGCGACGCCGGTTCAACCGCAGTTCCGGCCTTCACCGTTCGTAACTATTTGGGAGCTGCACACCTCGGCTTGAACTTTTTCTTCCCGCGCGTCTTTATGGACATCGGGTATCTGTGGACCGGCAACAATGCCGGGTATCCATGGATAAAGGGTCAGGGTACAGGCCTCGAACTGTTGCCCGACCTCGACCACAGATTCTCGCTCTACGGAAATTGGACGTACTACGGGAACGTGGCCGGGACGACGAGTCCCAGCTTCACGGGCGGTAACGCGATCAAGTATGCGTACATCATCACGCGATACGATATCGGTGCTACGTATTCGTTCCAGAACGTGCCGCTCTTTATTGAAGGCGGCTACAAGGGCGATGCCTGGCACGCCAGGTTCAACGCTCCCGGCAGCATGACCGTCGGCGGACCGTACATAGGGCTCGGTCTGCACTTCTAAAACATAGGCCATTATGGCTAGAGTCCTCGTCGTCTTCGTGCTCGTTGCCTTTACGCTGTTGAGTGTCGTTCGCGCTGCGGATGCGCCGCAAACTACGCCGGCCGATGCCGCAGTTCGCGGCGATCGTGCGGAAGGCTGGCTACCGCAAAGCCGTTCTCCGGTCATGGCGCGCAACGGCATGGTCGTGACGAGCCAGCCGCTTGCGGCGCAAGCCGGCTTGCGCATCTTGATGCAAGGCGGCAACGCGATCGACGCCGCGGTTGCTACGGTTGCAACATTGAACGTCGTCGAACCGATGATGGTCGGCGTCGGCGGCGATGTCTTCTGCATCATCTATATCGCCAAAGAGCGCAAGTACTACGTGCTCAATGCGAGCGGCAAAGCGCCGAGCGGTGCAACGATCGCGCACCTCAACGAACTCGGCTATCACGCCGATCCAAAAAACTGGGGCCCATCATCCGGGATGCCGCGCGGCGGTATTCTCGACGTCACGGTTCCGGGTTCGGTGTGGGGTTGGGATGCGGCGCTGCAGCGCTTCGGCACGATGAAGTTCGACAAAGTGCTTGCGCCGGCGATCGACTACGCACAGAACGGCTATCCGGTTTCCGAGCGGATTGCGCACGACTGGAAATTGCCCAACGGATTACCCTTGCGCGGGTGTTGCACGCAGCTCGATCCCGATTCGGTCGAGACGTGGTATCCACGTGGCGAGCCGCCGAAGGAAGGCCAGATTTTTCGCAATCCCGATCTCGCGCATACACTTCGTTTGTTGCAGAAGTACGGCAAAGACGTATTCTACAAAGGCGAGATCGCGCGCGCGATCGTCAAAAAGTCGACCATGCTCGGCGGTACGATGACGCTGGCCGATCTGGCAAGCTACAGCGGTGAATGGGTTGCGCCGATCCATACCGAGTATCATGGCTCGACGGTGATCGAGTTGCCGCCGCCGACACAAAGTATGGCCACGCTCGAGGCGCTCAATATTCTAGCAGCCTGCGTGCCGAAAGTCGTGCCCGGTCAAACACTCGCATCGCTCGGTCCAGCAAATCCGCAGTATTGGCATTTGCTTGTCGCTGCGAAGCGGCTCGCATACCGCGACATCTATCGCTACAACGGCGATCCCGACGTTGTGAACGTGCCGGTTGCGCGCTTACTCTCGACCGAGCACGCGGCGTCGCTCTGCAGCGAGATCGATCCCAATCATGAGGTGAAGATCGCGCCGCCCGGCGACGCGAACGGCAGTGGCGACACGATCGTGCTCTCAACGGCCGATCGCTGGGGCAACATGGTCTCGTGGGTCAACAGTAACTTCGATGAATTCGGCTCTGGTCTCACCGTGCCGGGCTATGGTTTCATCTTGCACGATCGCGGCGGCCTGTTCTCGCTCAACCCAAGGAGTCCCGACGCGATTGCGCCGCACAAGCGCCCCTACAACACATTGATGGCCGGCTTCATTGCGCGCGACGGCCGGCCGCTCATGACGCTGGGTTTGATGGGCGGCGACATGCAAGCGCAGGGTCACGAGCAGATCTCAGTCGACATTATCGATCTTGACGCTAACGTGCAACAGGCCGGCGACATGGCGCGTTTCCGAGACGACGAGATCGGCGACGTACTTTACATGGAATCGCCGCTCTACAATCTCGTCGGCGACAAGCTGACCTCGATGGGCTACACGGTGAAATCGACGAACCGCGCCCCGATGGGCGGGTATCAAGCGATCATGCTGCTACCCGGCGGTGTGTACGCGGGTGGTTCAGATTTCGGCAAAGACGGCGAAGCCGTCGGATGGTGACGGCGTAATAATCTCGACGCGTTGAGTCCTTTGCATCTGGCGCGAGTTATCGACCTCTTGCTAGAATGTGAACCTGCGTTTGTAATGGAGGCGTCGACGATGACTGCTTCACGTTCCTTCCTTTGCGCGCTCGCAGTCGTTGCGCTTGTGGGCGCGAGCGAGCCGCGCGACACATCACTCGTTTACAAGTTGGGTGCGCAGAGCGGCATGCGCGTACTCTTTTCGTACGGTGGCGCCGGAAGCTGCCCGAAATATGGCTCGGCGGACGGCGAGCTCAAAGTAGCCGGCCCCGCCGGCGAAAGCGCAACACTCGCGATTTGGTGCGGAGACGGGCCGATACTCGGCAAATGCCAGGCGATTGCGCCCGGGCCGCCCATGGCCCGCAAATGCACAATCGATAAGGTCGAGCTGACGCAGGGCACGTTCCACTGCGCGCTGATTCAGTCGACGAAACGGGTGCTGGCTGTCGAGTCCTGCGACGATCCTTAGCCAAGCCTCTTCAGCACTTCGGCGGTCGTCGTGACCTCGCCGATGCGCGCGAATGTCGTCGCAACCGCGTGCTTGTGGCTTTCTTCGCTCATATCGCTCATCGCGTCTTCGACCAGTACAACGTGGAAGCCATGGTCGTACGCGTTGCGAGCTGAGGCTTCAACGCCCATCGTCGTTGCGATCCCGGTAAGGAACACCTGCGTCACGCCCGCGCGGCGCAAGATGCGCTCGAGTGCGGTGCCGTAAAATGCGCCGATTTGATGCTTCGTAACGGTGTAGTCGCTCGGCTGGCGATCCAGTTCCGGCACGAGCTCGGCCCAATCCGGCGGCGGACTGAAGTTGAACGTCGTGTCGCTGCGACCTGGCGCGCGTCCCTCGACGTTGACGAGCACGACGGGAAGATTTTTCTTGCGGAACGCAGCGGCGAGCTTCGCGCTGCGCGCGATGACGTCAGCGGCCGAATGCGGTGCGACCGGTAAGCCCACGATCCCCTTTTGGAGATCGATCACGATCAGTGCAGCGATGGGATCGAGTTGTGTAACGGCATGAGAATCTTTCTCTTTAGACGTGACCGTGCGGAAGCGTGCGGTCGAAGATGGTGAAGATCAAGAGCGCGGCGCTCAATGAGGCCATCACGAGGTGAGTGTAAGAACCCGGCGGTGGAGGCGTGTTGACCATACACCAGGGCAAGGACACTGGCTGCAATGATCGCGCCGAGATAGAACGCGGTGCGCTGGAGGCCGGCGGCGGTGCCGATTTCGTTCGGCGGTGCCTGAATGTAGACGGCGGCTTGCGTGCTGAAACCGAAAACATGCCTTGTGGAATGCCCGAACAGGATTGCGACGGCGGCGATGATCCACGGCGGACGCACCGCAGCTGACCGCGCCGAGCGCCGTGCATCCGACCACCATAGCGCCGATGCTGACGATGAACGGGATCCGAATGCCCTTCGTCCGCCCGCCGAAGAACGACGAGCCACCGGCCGCAAGCGACATCGGCAGCATGATCGCGCCGGCCACGGCGCGCTCGAAAAGCCTGTCCCGCTCTCGAGCCATTGCGAGAAGCCGTAGAACATGCAATAGAGCATCGTTGCGAGGACGCACGCGCGCAGATAGGTCACGACGAGCGGCGTGTTGTGGGCGAGCATGCGCACGTCGAAGAACGGATCCGATAGCGCGACGCGAGTAGGCGACGAGCGCGTACCGGAGCGCGACCGCAAGCGCGAGCACCCACCACAGCGGTGTGCTAGGCGCATGAGGAAGCTCATGAGCGCAAATAGCGTGGCCGCAGAACAGCGCGAGCCCGGTGAGGTCGAGTTTGCGCAACATCGGCCCAAGTTCAAACCGCTGCGGCACGTCTTTCGGCGTCCAGAGGACGGCTAAGATCGAACGTGAGAGCGCGAGTGGCAGATTGACACTGAAGATTGCGTGCCAGCCAAATGCGCCGGTAAGCAGGCCGCCGAGCAACGGTCCAATCGCCATCGTACTGATCGCAGCGAGCGACAGGAAGCTCATTGCCGCGCGCGGCGGTTCTGCGCCGATACGGTCCGCTTGTACGCGAAAGATGCGCATCGCCGAGGGATACGCTCCCGATGTGCCCACGCCGAGAATGATGCGCGAGATCACGAGCCCGGTCAGCGAGTTCGAAAGCATCCGATTGTGCCCGCAAGTGCGACGAGCACGAGCGAGCACAAGAAGACGCGACGGGGGCCGAAGAGGTCGGCGAGGCGGCCCATTGTCGGCTGCGCAATTGCGCTTGCGAGGTAGAGCCCCGCGATTAACCAACCGACTTGCGCAGCGGAAACATGGAGTGACGTGGCAATCGGCACGAGTGCGGTTGCGATCATCGTCGAGTTGATCGGATTGAGCGCAGAGCCGAGCGCGAGCGGTGTGACGAATGTGAAGCCGAACGCGTGCGCACGCGTCGCTGGGATGGCCGGAGCGCTCGTCACGAGTCGGCCAGTTGTCTCAGCGGTTCGACGGCGGCGTGAAGCGCACGTTGTTGCGACGGTTCGAGTTTCGCGAGCGCCTGTTGCAGCCATTGGCGTTTTGCGCGCGACCGGGCTTCGCTCGTTGCGATCGCGCTGCGCGTCAGCGTAAAAAGTACTTGTCGTCCGTCGCTTGGATGCGGTCGGCGCTCGACCAAGCCGGCTTCCTCGAGCGCACGCAAGCGTGGCACCCATCGATTGCGGCTTCACCGACTCGGCGCGCGCAAGGTCGGCCGTCGTCATCGGGCCGTGCTTACGGAGCTGTCCGATGACGCCCGTTTGCGACCACGAGAGTCCCTCGGTATTCGACTCGGCACGGAGGCGACGCAACAGCTGCCAGGTTGCTTGTAGGAGTTCTTCGACCGCCGCTTCGGCGGAAGAAGCGATCGGCATCGGCTTTGACACGAAGCACAGTCTAACAGATTAACAGGTAAACTTGCAAGTTTGTCTGTTAAACGCGCCTAGCCGCCGTGCGCTTTCTCGACCGCAAAGAGTATCGCCAGAAGAATCAGCACAAATCCCGCGGCCTTCTCTGCATTTTTTTCGAACTTGTGGCCGAGGACGGCGCCGAATGCGAGCCCGGTCAGGGTGAACAGCACGGTCGATACGGCGACCGTTCCAAAGAGCGGAAGTAATGGTAAGTGCAGCGCGGGCAGTGCGAAGCCGACGCCGAGTGAATCGAGGCTTATCGAGAGCGATGCGAGGAGCAAACCGCCGAGCGTCTTGACGTCGAAATCGTGCTCGCTGCCTTCGGTGAAGCCTTCGCGCAAGATCCAGGCGCCGATGCCGGCCAGGACGACGAGACCGATCCAGGTGGCGATCGTGCCGACAAGTCGGCCGAATCCCGCGCCGAGCGCCAAGCCGACAAGCTGCATCACGATCTCGGCTGCTGAGAAGGTCAGACCGAGGCGAATGCGCTGCGGCCAGGGCGGCTCTTTGATGCCGATAGCCACCGAGAGGGCAAGGACATCAAGGCCAATGGCGAGGGCAACGCCGACTATACGGACTGCGGTCTCCACTCGGCCTCTCTTTAAGAATTAGTTGACAACCGCCCTTACATCCGCTACTCTCAACTAATAAATTAGTTCGGAGGGTGCCTTGCGAATTCTAGCGGTTCTACTGGCCTGTCTACTCGGAATCGTCGGAGGGAGCCTTCGGGCTGCCACCGTCGCCTCCGCACACGACAACGACCACTGTTGCGGCGACTCGTGCATGGACACGAACGCGCAGAATGCGAACTGGGCCGGGCGCGACCTGCACGGACAAACGATCGAGTACACCGATCTGCGCGGCGCGAACCTGCAAAACGTCAACCTTCGTAACGCGACGCTCGAGTGCGTCGATTTGCGCGGCGCCGATTTGCGTGGCGTGGACTTGCGAGGTGCAGAACTCAAAGGTGTGAAGCTCACCGACGCACGCTTGCAAGGTGTGCAGTTTGAGGGCGTGCATGCGGTCGGCATAAGTGTCGAGGGTGCAACCGTCGTACCGCTTTCCGAGAACGACTTACACGCACTGGCCGATGATTGCACGGGTTGCAATTTCGAGCGCGCAACCTTGCGGGGGCGTAACCTCTCGAACGTTCGGTTGACCGGAGTGAATCTCAGCGATGCGGACTTGCGTGATGCCGATCTACGTGGCGCGCGACTCGTCGGCGCGAACTTCGCGCGCGGGCAGTTGGCCGGCGTAAAGCTTGCAGGCGCCTCGCTCGTCGGTTGCGATTTTCGCGGCGTCGATCTAAGTCACGTTGATTTAACGAATGTAACGATGACGGGCGTAAACTTCAGCAATCGCTAGAGCGCCGAAACGATGCGACGCAGACGACTAGTAGCGTCGCTATCGCAAATCCTTTTGCGCCACCGTCGCGTGGAGGAAGCGATGCGGCTCGTCATGATTAAGCACATCGTCGAGATCGTACGCCGGGGGTTGGATACTCGGCACAAACCCGAGCGCATACGTGTCCTGCGGCCGCGCGATGAAAACAAGCTGATGGGGCGGGCCGTAGAGCGTGACGCGTAGCGTCCGCAGCGGCGGATCGTTCTGATTTGCGATACGCGCTCGCACAAACCGTGTGGTGCTCGAGAGCGTCACGTCGAGCGACGGAGCGCCGAACGCAAATCGTGCGATCGTCTCCCCGCCTGCATCCTCCCAGAAGTCGCCATCGTCGCTCGCGTGGACCGAAACGTAGCGCGAGAACTCCGGCTGTGCGGTCGCGACGTGCAGCGAAGTCACGCGTGTATTGGGATGACCAAGGTCGAACGTGACGGTCGTATCTCCGGTCTTCGGTGAGTAGGTGGTGCGCGTAACTGCGGCCAGCGGTGCCGGCGTCTGCGACGCGTAAGGCGTGTCGGGATCGAGAACATAGGGAACCTCGCTACCGTGGTCGTCAACGATCCGCAGATCGTCGTAGTGTTGATCGAATCCGGGATCGATGTCTTGCGGAAGTTGCAGTGCCACCCACCGCCGAGGCTGCCGCAATCATTGCTGATGCAATCACACCAGCGTCTCTTCCGAGCGCGCAACGTACCGCTGATAGCCGTACGAGATGGCGAGCATTGCGACACCTACGAAGATTGCGGAGACGACCCGGTAGGAGAGATCGAGAAACGCCAGATCGAGCACGAGCACTTTTACCGCGGTTGCGCTGACGAGCCCCAGGCCTTCCCAGCGCAAGAACGCGTCGCGCCGGAACAGGCCCCAGCCGATGAACGATGCAGCAATCGCGGCCCAACACACCGACAGTGCGCTGCTTGCAGCCTGATGCGTGCCGGCGAAGGCGTTGGCCGCGTCCCACGCTTCAAGTGAGACGAGCGCAACAATCATGGCGTGTGCTGACGTCCGCAAGGCGCGCACGAGCAACGCTTCAATCGCACTCGTGCCCATCCGCTCTGAGCTGAACGCGATCGCGTACGTCGCGGCGATCGTTGCCAACCCCGAAACAAAGCGGCCGTTGAGGATCGGGTGCGCGGCCGTGTAGGTCGAGTACAGTCCGAAGTCCCGAACGATGCCGAATCCCAGGAGCGCGATGCCGGCGCAGCGCAGCACGTCGTCGCGGTAACGCAGGCCGGCGATCGAGAGCACGGCGGCCTCGGCGGCCCAACCGACGTTGACGGCTGCACCGTGGAACGCGGCGGGGATAGCTAGCGTTAACGCCACGGCGGAAAGCCACGAGTTGTACCGCGTACGCGTAGCGATTGCGACGCCGGCGTGCCACACCGAGAGCCCGAGTAAACACGTTGCGAGGATCGCGCGATGATCGATGCGCAGGCTGGTCTCTACGCCGGCGACGAGCGCGCAGAACGCGACACTCCCGATAGCGATGTTGACGACGTCGCGCCGATCGCTGCGCGCGCCAAGCCAACTCGAGACGGCAAAGGGCAGGTAGAGCACCGCGTACATCGCGGCACGTTCCAGATCGTTGAGCTGCGGCGCCGTCGGGAAGATGCCCAATGCATAGAGCAGCGTTGCGACAAGCGCGATCGGCGCGATGACGCGCGTCTTGAGCGTCGTTGCGAGCGCAAGCAGTCCAGCATCGAGGACGAAGAGATATGCGCACAGCACCCAGGGGTCGGTGCTCTGCGTGCCGGCAAGGACCGGCGTGGCAAAACCACCGATTGCCGCCAGCGCACCGAGCCGCGTGCTGTGTTGTCGCCACGCGAGCGTCGCGATCACCGCAGTAACGGCAATCATCCCTACCATCGCTTCGCCCGGTTTTGCGAGATGGAAGAGCGCGCTCGAAGCGTAGATCGAGAGAAATTCGATCCCGGCTCCGAGTGCCGTGAGGCCTTCGGAAAAATAGACCTTCCGCTTCGCGAAGAGAAATTGCCCGTAAGCCATGACCAGCGCCCCGGAAACGAGACCCATCGCAATGCGCGGGCCCGGCGGCACCCAGCCGTTGTGGAAGGCCGTCTTGAGAAAGAAGACGGTTCCAAGAAAAATCAGGAGAAGCCCGGCAGCGTTGAGTACACGGCCGCCGATCAGGGATTCCCATTGCGTCTTGTGTGTGTGTTCCATGCGAACACCGTAGCCGCGATCGCGACTCCCGGTCGTCCGTAGTCCTACGGACTTCGTCTAGTCGAGCGAGACGAGCCCCAGGCGCAGAGCCTTCGCGATCGCGCGCGTGCGCGAGCCGACCTCGAGTTTGCCGAGCACGCGTTCGACGTGCGTTTCGATCGTGCGCGGACTCACGACGAGGCGATCTGCGATCTCCTTGTTGCTCAAGCCCTCGACAAGCAAGCTGAGAATCTCGCGTTCGCGCGCGGTGAGGTCGACGGTCGCTATCACCCGCGGTTCACTTTGCTTCGGGCGCAGAAACGTCGAGGCGTACGCGCGCGCTAAGCGCGCTTCGAAGCGCGGGCCATCGCGCGTGAGCGTGTCGAGCGCCGTCTCGAACGCGGTCGTGCCCTCAGCCGCGCCGCGCCGCGCGTTCCCGACGGCGACACCGGCGAGTTCGAGCGAGACCAATCCACGACGCTGCGCGAGAAGGTGGCTAAACGGGATGAACGCGGTGTTTGAAGTGCTATACACTTCGCCGTTTGCGGCGGCGAGAAACGCGAGCAGATCGCCCGCGACGGCGAGTCCGACGGCATCGCCGGCGTCCACGGGCCGCGCATCCGCGATCGTGTCACGCGCGTGCGCAATATACGCGGGTCCCGACGGCGGGTCGCTCAAAAGCGCGTAGAACGCCGCTTCGGTCAACGCGATTGCGCGCTGGGCAGGCGGCGTCTCGGCGTGCGCCGCCGCGCGTTGCGCGAGGTCGAGGGCGATCGCGTTGTCGTGACCAAGAAATGCCGCGCGTGCGAGCACGATCTCCGAGAAGGCGCGAATGCGACCGATGTCGGCTGCGTACCATGCGCGATCGGCGTGCTCGCGCGCACGCTGCGCGTAGCGTACGGCGCTCGCGACATCACCGGTATGGGTAGCGATCTCGGCGAGTGCGATGTAGAGCGCCGCCTCCTCTGCGCGCAGATCGAGTGCCTGAGCAAGACGCGCGGCGTGCTCGCCCGCATCGGCCGCGGCATTGGTGTGTCCCCACAGGAGCGCAAGTCGCGCGAACCACACGAGCGTCAGCGTTTGGAGCACGGCGTGATCGTCGTCTTCGAGCAACCGTGTGAGCGCATCAAGAGTGTCTTGCGCAGCGTCGATCTCGCCGAGAGCTGTCTGCACGTACGCGCGCAAAATCGCGCTGTTGAAGCGCGCGACGACGTCCTCGATGTCGGGAAACGCCGAGAGTTCATCGAGGGCGGCTGCAAAGTCGAAGGCTACGGCGCGCGCCCAGCCGTGCAGCACCGCGGCGGCAACTTGTGCAGTGGGGCCTAGCGTTTCGGCGCGCCGGCGGAGATCGTCGAGCAAGGTATCGTCAAGGCTGAGCAAATGCCCGATATCGTACTCGAGCATTTGGGCGAGTGCGTTGAAGGCGAGCGGTGCATCACCGGAATCATTGGCCGCCTGCGCGGCGCGCGCGAATGCCCCGCGTGCTTGTGCTGATGCCGCAGCCTTGTCGAGCAAACCCTCGGTGTAGGCTCGCACATCGGCATCGGGTCCTCGCGCGTCAATGCGCGCGGCGACCGCGCGGACCAGAGCGCGATCTCCGGTTGCAATCGCGGCCTGCGCATGCACGCGCAGAAATGCGCCGGCGGTCGCGGCGTCGGCGGCCGCGTCGGCGTGGTGCAGTGCCGCGGCGATATGCCCGCTACGCGCACGCACCGCAACGGCGCGGCGTTGTGCTTCGGCTTCGCCGGCGCGTGCACGAAGACGATCACGTGCGAGCCTGCGCAACAACGGGTGCACGCGATAGGAACCATCGGCGATCAGTTCGATCGGTGCGCCCGCTGCGCGCATTTCCGCAAGCGATGCACCGATCGCGGCAAACGTGTCGTGCGCTTCTAGTGCGCGAATGTCGATGGTTGGAAAGACGCTCAATTCTTCGAGCGCACGTGCGTGTTCTTCGCCGATTTCAACGAAGATGTGGGCAGCGAGATCCGGCTCGCGCCAGCCCGCAAGCGCGAGCGCTGCACCGGCAACCCAGCCTTCGGTCGTGCGCGCGAGCTCGTCGACTTCGTGATCGCCGAGCGCGCGCCCGAAGGTCGCGGCGAGCGTCTGCAGCTCAGCGGCGTCGAGCGTAAGAAAGCGCCCGTCGAGCATCGTGATGCCGGCGGCCAACGCGCGTGGAGGAGCGATCTGGGGGACCGCGCGTCCGAGTACGAGGATCCGCGCAGAGTCCGGCAATTCGCCGCTCGCGGCGTCGAGAAAATCCGCGAACGTCGTGTCGTCGCTTAACGCGTGCGCATCGTCGATAATGAGGACGAGCCGGCTGTCAACGTGCGCGAGTTCGGCGGCAAAGAGGTGTCCGAGGCGGTGCGGGTGTGCGCGCGCTTCAAACCCGCCCAGCGTCATGCGTCCGAAATCCGGACGCCGTTCGCGGACCGCTTCCACAAGCGCGGTCGCAAACGCGCCGCGGTGCCACGGCCGGGCGCGCATCCACGCGGCGCCATCATCGTTCGCAAAGGTGAGCGCAGCGGCGACGCTTTTGCCCGCGCCCATCGGCGCTTGCACAAGCGTAAGCGGGGCACGCCCGACCGCTTCGAGCAACGTCTGCTCGACGCGGGGACGCGGGATCAGTTGAGCCAGGCTAAGCCTCGTGCATCGAGCGCGACGGGAGATGCTGCAAGAGATACACGAGCGCTCGCTTCAGACCTGCGAACGTCTTTTCGGCGAGCTTGCAACCCACGGCTTCAAAGAAGAGTCGCTCCGGCACGTCAAGACCGCACGCGTAGTGCGCGTGCACCGAAAGAATCACAAGCGGACCAATCCGCCTAGTGGTGATTGTGCCGGTCATCGACGGAAGTGGCACGTCGGCGTCGTGCGTCCACGTGAACGTCAATCCTTGCGGATTGAGATTCTCAGGAACAAACCGAAAGCGGGCTTCTATCGGCGCCGTGCGCGCGTTTCCGCGTAGGCGTAGCGCAAACTCATCCTGATCCGTCGGCGTTCGGCCACACAAAGCTAGTGTCTCGAGCGGATCGAGGGATCCGTGCAAGATCCAGACGGCGGATTGCAGTTCCGCAAGTCCATCACGCGTACGAAGCTTTGCCATGGCGTGGCCTCCGTAACCAAGATTTCGCGGTCGTGCGCTGTGCTCCCGGCGCTCGATGCCCCAAGCAGGTGAGTAGCGCCTTTTGTCTACTCAGTTTGACACATAGCAACATTTTTCGCTGGAGGATCTTCGCATATGTTGAATCCCCCGAAACTTGCGAACCCGGCCGCGCTCGGACTCGCTGGTTTTGCTCTTACGACCTTTTTGCTCTCAGCAAAAAACGCGGGAATGCCGGTCGGCGACGCGTTTCTCGGCTTCGCGTTCTTTTATGGCGGCGCAGCGCAACTGCTGGCCGGCATGTGGGAATTCCCTTCGGGCAACACCTTCGGTGCGACCGCGTTTACCTCGTATGGCGCGTTTTGGATCGGCACCGGATTTTGGGTGATGTTCGTCACTCCAAAGAGCCCGAACGATCTCGCGTTCATTCTCTTCGCGTGGATGGTCTTTACGCTCTACATGACGATTGAAGCGGTCCGGTTTACGGCGTTGCCCGTCAAGCTGGTCTTCGTCGTGCTCTCAATTACGTTCATCCTGCTCTGGATCGGTGCAGGGTTCGGCATTCCGTCGATGATCCAATTCGGCGGCTATGCCGGCATCGTAACGGCGGCGCTTGCTTTCTACGCCTCGTGGAAGGCCGTGCACGACGCGCATCCGTCACTGCCCGTCTAAGACGAAGGCAACGGCGTGGCGGTGAACACCCATTGTTTGCCGTCCGCCGTTGACGACCCCATACCCTTAATCGCGCCGCTCGCTTCCATGGTCGCGTTGATGTGGACGCCGCCGAGCGTCGCAATGTCGAACCAGATGTTCGTCCCTTTGCTGCCGCCGTGCACCTGCGTCAGGGTTCCGCCCGTCTCGGGACGGTACGTACCGGTAACGTAGCCGTTTGAGATCGTAAAGCGGAGCTCGCCGGCAAACCCAAACGAATCAAAGCGACCACGAATGTACGTGTGGTACGCGTACGGGAGCGACGCGTCTTCCACCGCGACCGTCTGCACGATGGCGGGATGAATCAGTGTCAGGAGCAGCGCAAAGAGCATAGTGCTTCATTTTAACATGCTAGCGCAGCGCTTTCCTGAACTTGCCGAGCATTCCGTCGCGCCGCCGGCGCTCCGCCCGTTTCCCGGAATCGAGCAAGCCGAGCACGAGATCTCGGCAGTCTGCGCCTCGGGCGATGCGCCGGCAGCGGCGTTTGCTTTGCTCGGCAACGTTATGGTGCGCGAGGGGCGCTACGTCGACGCGCTCGAGGCGTATCGCAGCGCCGCCGATCTCGATGCTTCCGATGCGCCTGCGCATTTGGCGTGCGCCGAAATCGCGCACGTCCTTGCCGATGAAGAGACGAGCCGCACCTATCGTGCGCGCGCGCTTGCAATGCAACGCGTCTATCCCGATCCTTTGCCCGTTGGTGCACGCACCCCGATCTTGTTACTCCTGCGTGATGCGCCGTATGCGGAGAACACGCCGGTCGAGCTCGTGCTCGATCGGTCGCGTGTAGCGGTGCATAAGTACTACGCGGAAGGTGAAGCGCATCCGGCACTACCGCCCTACGATCTTGCGTTCTGCGCATTCGGAAGTGCCGAAGCTTCCGGCGCGGCGACGCGCCGATCGCGTGCGTTTCTGGACGGCGCGCGCGCGGCGATCAACGATCCGGCGCGATTGGCGACCACGGCACGAGAGTCGCTCGGGGCAACGCTCGCGGGCATCGATGGCGTCGTCACCGCCGAGGCGAGCATCGTCGAGGATGCACAAGCGAAGGTCATTGCGCTGCCGGCGCTCGTGCGACCGGTCGACACCCACGCCGGCGTAGGGTTTGCCTACCTGACAACGCAGGATGACTTGCGGACGCACCTCGCTCGGTTTCCGGCGCTGCGCTACTATCGCTCGAACTTCGTCGAGACCCGCGCGCGCGACGGTATGTATCGCAAATTTCGGGTGATCTTCGTCGACGGAATCGCGTATCCGTATCACCTTGCGATCGCGCCGCAGTGGATGGTGCATTACCAAAGCAGTCCGATGCGCGAGATGCCGGCGCTACGCGAAGAAGAGCGTGCATTTCTCGAGGAGCCGTCGCGCGTTTTGCCGTCGTGGCACGACGTCATGCCGCAGATCGCGAGCGCGATCGGGCTCGACTATTTCGGCATCGATGCGACGGTGCTCCCCGACGGCCGGCTTTTTGTCTTCGAAGCCGATGCGGCGATGCTGGTGCACGATGAGGACGCGCGCGACGTCTTTGCCTATAAGCGACCATGCGTTGCGCGCATCCGCGAGGCGCTGCACGCTGCTATAACAAGCCGTACACGTCCAAGAACGCATTGACCAGTGCGGTCGCTTGACGCGACGCAATTTCGTTATAACTCGCGCGTGCATTGCAGAAGAAGCCATGATCGGCTTGGCTGAACACGACTTGCTCGTGGACTGCTTTGGCCGCGCTGAGAGCATCGGCAACCGCGCGATATTGGTCGGGCAAAATGTGTGTATCGAGACCGCCCCAGAACATCAAGATCGGTGCGCGCTGCGCTTGCGCGAGCGGAAGAAGATCGGGTACTATGCCGCCGCCGTAAAATGAAATCGCAGCGCCAAGTTGCACGCGTGCGTTGGCCATATATGCAACACGTCCGCCCATACAAAATCCAATTGCGCCGACGCGCGGCGCATCGATGCCTTGCCCGCGCAGCCAATTGTACGCCGCGTCGATGTCGGCATTAAGGCCATCCGGCCCGAGCGCCGCCATGTGCGGACGGATCGGCTCGAAATCGGTGTAACTTCCCTCGAAGCCGGGCCCGGTGCGATGAAAGAGCTCGGGTGCAATCGCTAAGAATCCGAGCGCCGCAAAGCGGTCGGTGATATCGCGCATGTACGCGTTCACGCCGAACGCTTCTTGGAAGACCAGCATCCCAGCGGTCGCGGTGCCGGATTTCGGACGTGCGACGTAGGCGTTCATGGTCGTGCCATCGGCGACGTGCAATGTCACGTGCGCGGTGTCGGTAGAAGAGGACACGGATTCTCCTTTTCGGTATCAGCCAGCATGGATGTCTTGCGTATCGTTACGGAAATTCACCTGGTCTTGGCGTTCCTCTCCGCGCTGTGTGCGGTGATCTTCAGTTGGACGCTCAATGGGCGTCGCGTGGTCAATGCAGTGGTGGCACTGCAGTTCGTCATGGGCCTGGTCGTGGCCGGGGTCATGGGCGCGAACCACGAGATGTTTCCGCCGACAGTCTGGTTGCATTTACTGGTCGCGGTCCTGATTCTGGGCGCGTATGGGATGGCGATGCGTTTTGGCAAGCGAGCCGGTGGCGCACGCCCCGCGCTCTACCTCTCAATTCTGGGGTTAGTCCTCATCGTCGTCAACATTTGGCTCGGCGCGCACGTCGCCGGGATGGCGTAACGTGCGCGCTTTACGAATTGCCGCTCTCCTGGTGCTGGCCGCGTGTGCGGCGCCGAAGGCCGGCTCAACCCTGACCGTCTATTACGCGCAACCCGATGGTACAACGCTCGGCACCTGGGACGTTTCGGTCCGTGCTCCGGCGGCGGGAGAGAACAGTGCGCAGTCATTGCACGATCTGGTTACCTACGCAGCGGTTCAGGCGGTCGCCGGGCCTCCCGCACAAACGTCAGCGGTGCGCTTTCCGCCGGGGACGCGCGTGCGCAGCGTCGACGTCAACGGTTCGACCGCGGTTGTCGATCTCAGCAAGGACGTCGCGTCCGGCAGCGGCGGCAGTTATGAAGAAAACGGTGAGTTCAAAGGTCTGGTATATACGCTAACGGGAATTCCCTCCATTAATGCGGTCCAGATTACGATTGAGGGCCGAACTGTAGAGACGCTTCCAGGGGGGCATCTTGAGCTTGATGCACCGCTTCGTCGCTCGGATTGGTAGCGCGATTGCGATCTTCATGCTGCTCGCAACGACCGTCGTTCGCGCGGACACGGTAAGCTACGCATTCGAACGCTCTACCATCACCTTTACCCACGTCGCGCACACCGCGAACGGAATCGCACTCGGCCTCGAAGATCCCGCCTTTCGATCACTGCTTAAAACGCTCGGCGCAACGCTGACCGCGCGTCCGGGCGATCGCAACGTGTTGATCACGACCGCAGCGCCTGACGTTATCAGCTTCGGCGTGGGCGACGCGCAATACAGCGTCGGCCCGCTCACCGCGCAAGCGCGTTTCGCGCCGTACGCGAACGGCAACGAGGTCTTTCTTCCGTTCGACGACGTGATGCATGCGCTCGGCATCGCACCGCAGGACGGCATCCTCGAGCGGCTGCTCACATCCGTCGACGTGCAAGGCTATGGCGTGCAAGCCGTGCTCGTTGCGCGCGGCGCCGGGATCTTGCATCCGCGCGTCGTGAGCGAAAGCCCCGAGCGGCTCGTCTACGCCTTCGATGGCGTCGGTACAACACTCGCCTCGCAACGCGCGGTCAATGTAGGTGGCATTCGCGCGATCGAGATCACCAGTTCGGGTACCGCACGCGATCCGCAGACGCTCTTGACGATCGAACTCGAGCCGAACACCCGCCACGATGCGCCGCAAGCCGGGAGCGGCGAGTTCGAAGTCGCTTTCGGAGCGAATGGCAGCGCTCCGCCGCTTGTCGAACCGCTACGTGCATCGGTAGCCGTCGCGCCGATGCCCGCGGCGACGATACCGCCGCCACCGGCCGATATGGTTGCCCCTTCGTCGTCACCGGAATCGTCCGCGCCGGCGGCCGGCAACGCGACGGTTAACAGTGTGACCGCGCAAGGTACGAGCGATGGCGGGCAAAGCGTCGCCATCGCAGTTACCGGCAATGCTGCGTACGAATGGCATCGCCTGCGCGCGCCGGACAATCGCTTTTGGATCGATATCAAAGGTGCGCAGCTCGCCGGCGGTCCGCAGGATCAAGCCGAGGCCAACCCGTTGATTGCGCTGCGCGTACGCCAGATCGATCCGCAGACCGTCCGCATCGCGCTCTCCCTCGCGAGCGACAACGCGCTCGACGTATCGCCCTCGGCGACCGGCATCAGCGTGACCATCGGTACCGCAGCGGTTGCCGATACCGCGCCGCGCTCGGGCACGGGTTCGATCGGCGCGGTCGTGTCGGCAAGTGAGCCGCAAACCACCGTCACCCCCGTGCCGGCCGATGAATACGGCGCTCCGAACGATGAAAACACGTGGAAGTTCGGTGCACAGACTTACGTGCCGACCAATCCGAAGTTGATCGTGCTCGATCCCGGACACGGCGGCAGCGATCGCGGTTCGATCCACGGGCAATTGCAAGAGGGCGTCCTCAATCTAGACATCTCGCAACGCGTGGAGACGATTTTGCTTGCGCGCGGCTGGCAAGTCAAGATGACGCGTACGGTCGATCACGACGTCGACGCGACGCCCGCCAGCACGCAGCAAGCGATCCGGCTCGGCCACGACAACGCCGATGCGTATGCGCTGCAAGCTCGCGACGATATTGCGAATGCCTCCGGCGCGCGAATGTTCGTGAGCATCCATTGCAACGCGTATCTCAACAGCGGGCCCAACGGCGCAACCGTCTACTATTCCAAGCCGATCGACGTGCCGTTCGCGCAAGCGATGAATCGCGTCATTGCCGGCGCCGGCCTCAACGTGAAAGACGACGGCACCGTAAAGAGCCATCTCTACGTCACTCTGCATGCGAATATGCCGGCAGTCTTGATCGAGACCGCATTCTTGAGTAATCCATCCGACTACGCGAAGCTTTCATCTTCGGATTGGCGTCAAAAGATGGCGGAGGCGATTGCCGACGGCATCGACCACTACGCCCAGCAAAACCCTGTTCCGGGCAGCGGACAGAAGCGGACAGTAAGTGATCGGACTCTTCGATTCTGGCCTGGGTGGGCTTACCGTGCTTCGGCGTGTGCGCGAGCTTTTGCCCGATGTCGATCTGCTGTATTTTGCCGATCAAGCGCACGTGCCGTATGGCGGGCGCAGTGCCGACGACCTCCACGCGTTGCTGCAGAACAATCTCGCGTGGCTCGACGAGCGCGGTGTCGAAGCGATCGTTATGGCGTGCAATACGTCATGCGCGATCGCCGATCTCTACGGTTGGCCACCGACGAATGCGGAGATCTTCGACCTGCTCGACTCGGCGACCATCGCGCTACAACGTCTGCAGGCGAAGCGCATCGGCGTCGTCGCAACCGAAGCGACGGTTCGTTCCGGTGCGTACGGGCGGCGCATTCGCAATGCGATTCACGACAGCGAAGTGTGGGAAGTCGCAGCTCCGCAGCTCGTGCCGCTCGTCGAGGCAGGTGAAATCGAGAGCGATGCTGCGCGCTCTGCCGTTGCGCGCGCGTGCGCCGCGTTACCGCCGGGGCTCGATGCCGTCGTCTACGCTTGCACCCACTATCCGGTGCTCGAACGTCACTTTCGCGCAGAACTCGGCGATCACGTCGAACTGATCGATCCGGCCTTCGTGCAAGCGACACGTCTGGCTGAGTTTCTTGCGCTCGATGAGACGCCGGTCGGTTCCGGTACGACGCGCTACGTCACGAGCGGTGATCCCGAACGCTTCCGCCATGGCGTCGCCGCAATCATGGAAGAAGATCCAGTCGTTTCAAGCCTGTGATTGGGCTACTCGACTCCCGACCGCATGACCGTGCACTTTACCTTTAGCGTTCCGGCAAGACGCTCGAGCATCGCAACCGTTTGCTTTGTCTCGACCGACAGCCCCACGCGGCAGTGTTCGTCCTTTGAAAATCGCAGCTCCGCAACAAACGTCAGACGGTCTGGCGCTTTGTGCGAAACACTCCAGCTCTTGCGATTGACGTCTTTGTGCTTATAGAGCATCTCGAGGAGCAGGCCCAACGTCGGCGGCGGACCCTCAAGAGTAACGAGAAATGCCGCGACTTGAAAAGCTGTGGTTGGTTCTGACGCCGGTTCCATGGTTTCCCCCAATAATCACCTATCGGCAGTTTCGACGCCAATTCTTCGCGGGCCCGAGGCGTCTGAGGCGCGAGCACTATTGTCACCCTGAGGTGCGAGCCGCGGTGTCATCCCGAGCGTAGCGAAGCGTAGTCGAGGGATCGCTACACGTTGCCGCTTTCGGTTGTTGCCAAGCGAAGGCTCGAAGTTTTGCGCCATTCGCAGGACGCGAAGTTCATTTGGTTGTGGCGCAAAACTCGCGCAGCAGGAGCGGCGCAGGAAGCGCCGCGAGGAGCGTCTGAGCGGGCGACAACCGGAAGCGAGCAACGGTACGAGGCGCTTCCCTCGACTTCGGCGCTACGCGCCTACGCTCGGGATGACACTGCGCTACTGAAATAATGCGCGGCGTTGGCGTTCGAGTTCGACGGTCGAACTGAGCGCGGCGCGGCTATCCGAGGCGTGTGATTCGACCAGCGCCGCCATCTGCGAATAGTCGCCGTACATCGCATAGGCACGCCGCGCTTCATCGTTGGCCGCGTCCTCGGCTTGTTCGAGCGTGAATTGCGCCGAGCTTGCGAACTGTTCGATCCGCCCGAAGGCCTCTTGCGCCATGCGCGCTTGCCGTGCGCTGTGCTCGGCCTTTGCGACACCGTTTTCGATGGCGACGCCCGCGGCTTTTCCGCGTGATTCGAGATCGCTCAGCACCTTGCGAATATTGACGGTCGACGCCTTGGTCTTATCGGCCAAGCCGCGTACCTCGCCGGCGACGACGTTGAAGCCCTTACCGTGATCGCCCGCGCGCGCGGCTTCAATTGCGGCGTTGAGCGCGAGCAGGTTCGTCTTGTCCGAAACTGAGCGCACCAAGTTGATGATGTTAAAGATCTGATGCATCGACTTGGCAAATTGATCGAGCGCGTTGCGGCTCTGCACGGCCATCGACGAGAGCACGTTGATGGTGTCGATCAGCTCGCCCACCGTGTCGCGCATGATCACGCACCTGCGGTGCAACTTGTTCGAAACGCTCTCCCAGCGAAAGAAAGTCCTTGGCGAGCTTTTCGTTCGACGAACTCAAGCCCATCGATTGCTGCGAGAGCTGGTTGAGGCTCGAGATCTGCGAGCGCGACTGCGTGCCGATCGTGTCGCCGGTCGCGCGCACGGAGTTGATCGAGCGGTCGATCGACTCGACGATGTCGTTGAGCGTGAAGCCTTGCGTCGAACCCGGGGCTTGCGGCGCGAGATTGATGCGCGGGTGCCAGCTTTCGAGGTTGCGATTGAGCAGCAGCCGGAAAACGTCGGTTGGAAAGAGCGGCTCCATGCGCTCCCACACGAAGCGCGACATCTTGACGAAGTCCTCGCGCTCTTCGGATTGCAGCTCGTGGACTTCGAGATGCTTGCGCAACTCTGAGAGCGCGCGCGCGTCCTCATCGCCGGAGATGCGGCGATGAAACTCGGTTGCTTCGCGAAACGCTCTGCTCGATGATCGCGCGGTCGGCGGCGAAAGCCCGCGCCAGCGTTCGACGTTTCGCAAGCACGATCTGCGTGTTGTAGGTATGCGAGGTCAGCGTCAGGTAACGCTGCACCTCGTAGAGCCGCGCGCCGAGCGTGTTGGCGAAGCGGGTTCTCCTGCGCGTCGACTTCGTGGTTTTGCAGCGAGCGATACACATCGCCGAACGCGATGACCTTCGGCGAGGCGCCGAGCGCGTGCATAAGCGCAAGATAGACGACCGAATCTTGAATGCGCACGCGCATCTTGCGCATGTCGGACGGGCGGCGAATCGGATGCAGGCTATTGGTAAAGTGCCGCATACCGTTTTCGAAATACGCCAGGCCGTGCAATCCGAACGACTCAAACGAGTCGAGGATGTTCTGGCCGAGCGCCCCGTCGAGCAGCCGATGCGCGGCGTCGCGGTCCGGGAACACGAACGGAAGATCGAGTAGCTGCGCGAGCGGCACGAGCGCACCGGCAACATAGGTCGTGACGCTGACCATGTCGAGTTCGCCCGAGCGCACGCGCAGCAGCGCTTCCATCTCGTTGCCGCCGCGGAACGGAATCTCGAGTTCGACTTGCAAGCGGCCTTCGGAGAGTTCGAGCGTCCGTTGCGGCGACGTACTCCCAGGCTTTCGATGGCGGATATCCCGGCGGCAGAAGCGTCGCGATCTTGATCGTCTGGTGGTCGCTCTTCGATGCCGTCCGCGAGCGCGCAATGTATTCAATCTCTGCGCCATAGTACGCGAGACGCTGCGTCGCAAACGCGGACTCGAGCGCTTCACGTCCTTGCGCCGCAGCGACGTTGGCAAGGCCGTCGGTCGATTTTCGCATTGCTTCGGCGCTTTGGCTGTGTTCGCGACCGCTAACCACAGCGCGGTCGATCGTGACCGAAAGGTCGGCGGCGAGTTCGGCGATCTCGGCGAGCGAACTGCGCGCGACATCGGCAAGCGGCGTCGACGCCGCCGAACGTTCGGCGTTCGCGCGCACGGCCTTGATCGTCGCCTCGGCTTCGCGTTGGATTTCAATCACGAGCGTCTTGATCGCCGAGGTCGATTCGTTCGTGGTTTTCGCAAGCCGCCCGACCTCGCCGGCGACGACGGCAAAGCCCAAGCCATGTTGACCGGCGCGCGCCGCCTCGATCGCGGCGTTGAGCGCGAGCAGTTGCGTTTCGTCGCTGACGTCTTCGACGAATTCGGTCATGCGCCCGATCTCGCTCATCAGTCGCCCGAAGTCGTCCATCGCGGCGGCGGTGTCGGCCGAGAGCTCGGCGAGCTGTTGCACCGAGGTCAGCAAGTTCTCGACGACTTCAAACGAGTTGCCGAGATCCGATGCGGCGGCGCGCGCCGACGATTGCGCGCTCTGCAGATGCTCGGCGGTTTCGCGCGAGGCTGACGCGAGCGTTCCAGCGGTGTCGGAGAGCGCGACCATGAGCGTCGTCTGCTCTTGGGCGGTTGCCGCGATCGCTTCGGAGGCCTGACGTACCGCGTCGACTGCCGTGGCAATGCTCGCATTGAAGCGGTCGAAGAGCTCGCCTTCGCGTGTGGAGATCATTCTTTGCGCTATTCCGCCGGACCGAGGAACCATCCATAGGCGGCGTACCCGCGATAATGCGGCTGCGGCCCATAGCTGCTCCCAGTGAGAAAAGTAGACCGTGGTGCTCGCCGAGCATATGGATATAGCCCACGCCGATATCCGACTGCGAATAATCGTCGTGCGGTGTGGTCCGGGTGACCTCCATCCCAATAGTATCGTCCGCGGTCAGCGGATACGTAGCCGCGAGGCCGGCCTGCCAATCGCCACTTCCGGGCGTCATTCCGATTGAACTGCCAGCCGCCCCCGCCGAAGACCGTGACCTTGCCGATCGTCTTCTGTGCCCAAATCGGCAAGAAGAAGGTGCCGTGTCCCTGGGTCGTGCCGGATGCGCCCGTTGCAAACGTGACCTGCGGATAGATCGCGACCTGCGGCGAGTGTGCGCTCTCTTGAATGAAGCGCGTCTTGATGCCCATTTCGAAAATCTTCGCTGCCGTAGGCGTTTGGCAGTTGGAACGACGTCTGCTCGATCGTGCCAGCATGCACGGAGAACTGGACGTTCGGCATCAGCCCATAGTTGATTTCAAGGAAGCCAAGTTCCGATGTCGAGCTTCCCGTATCCCGATGTGTCGTCGTGCCCGCATAGATTTCGTAGTTGCGGTAGGCGGTCGGATCGGGATCGTCGGTATCAAATGGCGGTCCTGCAAACGCGCGCAAAGGGAGCACGGCCGCGCCAAATGCGAGCACAGCGAGGAAATATTTCATAAGGTTAGATGTTAGATCGTCGACGCGTTGCACCGACATGAAAGAGCCGGAAGACGAGTACGGTTGAGACGGTCGCGAGCGCGACACCGGCGATGACTTGCAGCAGCGTGTGGGCGCGCAGATAGACGCGGGCCCAGCAGACGATCGGGATCAGGACGAGGAACGGCAGCGGGCGGGTCCGTAGATCACGCACAGCGCGATCAGCGGCGCGGTGATGCCGAGCGCGTGGGTGCGAGATCTTCCAGTAGCGCGTGATCCACTGCACGACGAGCGAGGAGACGGCGTAGCCGGCCATCGAGGCGGTGACGATCGCCGGCGCGCCGATCAGCCACAGATCGATCGTGCCGAGGACGAAGAAGATCACGAACACGACGAAGACGTGCTCGCGCTCTTCGCGCTTGGACATGTCGAGATCGGAGATGCGGTCGGTGGCGTAGAGCCAGAAGACGTAGAGCATCGGGCCGATCGAGGTGAAGAACGCGCTGTTGCCGAGCAGCACCCAGAAGTCGGTGTTGGTCCGCGAGCGGGCGCCCGCCAAGATGACGAACAGCAGCAAGCGCCGTCAGGAACGGGTTGCAGACCGTCGAGAAGATGCGCGCGACGTCGGTCCAGACGCGGGCCCGGACGCGCAGCGGGATCGGCGGCGGGAGTCCCGGCCGGAGCTTGCACGGGCTTCGCGTTCGCGGCGTCGAAAAGCGGCCATGCTCGAACGTCTGGGGACGCCGGCGGATCTGAGCGGCTTGAGCCGCACCGAGATCGACCAGCCTCGCCAAAGAAATCCGCAACGTCCTCATCCAGGTCTGTGCCGTCAACGGCGGCCATCTCGCACCGAACCTCGGCGTCGTCGAACTGACGCTGGCCCTGCACCGCGTGCTCGACATGCCGCACCGACAAGGTCGTTTGGGACGTCAGCCATCAAGTCGTACGTCCACAAGCTGCTGACCGGCCGGGCGCGAGCAGATCGACACGCTGCGCCAAGGCGGCGGCGTGTCCGGCTTCGCGATGCGCAGCGAGTCGGAGTTCGATCCGTTCGGCGCCGGACACGCCTCGACGTCGATCTCGGCGGCGCTCGGCATGGCGACGGCGCGCGATCTGCACGGCGGCAAAGAGACGGTCGTTGCGGTCATCGGCGACGGTGCGCTGACCGGCGGCCTCGCCTACGAAGCGATCAACAACGCCGGGCCGATGAAGACGAACTTCATCGTGATCCTCAACGACAACGAGATGTCGATCGCGCCCAACGTCGGCTCGATCGCCTCGTATCTCTCGGTGCTGCGCAGCAAGCCGTGGTCGAACCAGCGCGCGCGAACTTGCCAAGGACGTGCTCGGCCACGTGCCGTTCGGCACGACCGCGCGCCGCGCGTTCTCGACAGCGCGGAAACCGCCGCGATGAAGTTCGTTTCGCCCGAGGGCAAGACGGCGGTGATCTTCGAGGAGATGGGCTTCCGCTACATCGGCCCGATCGACGGTCACGATTACGACGCGCTGTGCGACATCATCTCGAACGCGCGCCGCATTCCGGGCCCCGTGCTCCTGCACGTGCGCACGGTCAAGGGCAAGGGCTTCGAGCCGGCCGAGAGCGATGCGCGCACGTTCCACGGCGTCGGCCCGAACGTCTATTCGACCCGACGAAGGGACGGCTCGAGAAGAAGAGCGGCGCGCCCGACGTTCGCGCAGGCCTTCGCCGACGCGCTGATCGCCGTCGCCGCGCGCGACCCGCGTGATCGGCATTACCGCCGCGATGCCCGACGGTACCGGGCTTGCGAAGTTCGCCAAGGCGTTTCCGGCGCGCTATTTCGACGTCGGCATCGCCGAAGCGCACGCGGTGTGTTTCGCCGCCGGCGCGTCGACCAGCGACATCAAGCCGGTGTGCGCGATCTACTCGACGTTCTTGCAGCGCGCCTACGATCAGATCGTCCACGACGTCGCGCGTGCAGAATCTGCCGGTCGTGTTCGCGCTCGATCGCGCCGGCTTCGTCGGTGACGACGGCCCGACGCACATGGGGCTCTACGACATCGCCTACCTGCGCACGCTGCCGAACATGACGCTGATGGCGCCGCGCAACGAAGCCGAGATCGCGCCGATGCTCGATGTGGCGCTGGCCGTCGACGGGCCGGCCGCAATGCGCTATCCGCGCGGCAGCACCAGCGGCCGGTGGGACGAACCGCTCGCGCCGGTCGTGGTCGGGCGCGCCGAGGTGCTGCGTCGCGGACGCGGGGTCGCGATCCTGGCGCTCGGGAATCACGGTCGACGCGGCGCTCGACGCCTACGACCTGCTGCGAGCGACGATGGCGTCGACAGCCGACCGTCGTCAACATGCGCTTCGTCAAGCCGCTCGACGAGAGCCTGCTCCTGCGAGCTGGCCGAAACCACACGCGCTTCATCACGCTCGAAGAGCATTCGCTGGCCGGCGGCTTCGGCTCGGCGGTGGTGGAGAGGTTCGTCAACGATCGCGGCCTTACGGTCCGGTCGAACGCATCGGCGTGCCGAACGTTCTGGTCCACCATGCAAGCCCGAGGCCCAGCGCGCACAGTTCGGCCTGACCGGCGAGCACGTCGCGGCCCGCGTGAATGCCTTGCGCGACAAGGTTCGCCCCGTCGCCGGGGCGTAGTCGCGGGTTGATTTTACCGCATTTCGAGGAGTCTGAATTCACGTGTTGACCGTTCTGCTTGCGGCGGCGACGCCGGTCGCCAAGGCGACCGCTGCCGCCACCAAGTTGACCCCCCAGCAACTCCAGCAGATGCTGCAAAATCAGCCGCGCCGCACTAGTCGCCATGCAGCAGACGTCGTTGCAGGCGCACGCCGGCTGGCTGACCCACACGCTCGCCGGGCTCTTCATCGTCGCCGCGGTCGCGCTGATCGGGCTGCTCGCGGTGCAGACGACGAAACAAGAGGGCCTCTCCGGCACGATCGGCGGCCGCGTCGACTCCGACCTACCGCGGCCGGCTCGGCTTCGAGGGCCAGATCAGCACGCGTGACCGGAGTCGTCGCGATCACCTTCGTCGTCATCGCGACGCTCGTCTCGCTCACGGGCATCTAGAGTTGCCTGAGCGATCTGCTCCGACGTACGAGATCTGGCCGACGACACTTTCAAAACGGAAGACGGGCTCGTTCGCGCGGTGAACGGGCTCTCTTTTTCGGTTGAGAGCCGGGCACGACGCTGGGCATCGTCGGCGAATCGGGCTCGGGAAAATCGGTCACGTCGCTCTCGATCATGCGGCTGATCTCCGCAACCGCCGGGCAAGATCGAACGCGGCGAAGTGCTCTTCAAGGGCGAGGACTTGCTCAGAAGAGCGAAGCGCGAGATGCGCAAGATCCGCGGCCACGAGATCGCGATGATCTTTCAGGACCCGATGACCTCGCTCAACCCGGTGCTGACGGTCGGCGAGCAGATCGCCGAAGCGACGCGCTTCCACCTCGGCTACTCGAGAAAAGAAGCGCTGGACAAAGCCGTCGAGATGCTCCGGCTGGTCAAGATTCCCGCGGCCGAAAAGCGCATCAACGACTATCCGCACCAGTTTTCCGGCGGCATGCGCCAGCGCGTGATGATCGCGATGGCGCTCTCGTGCGATCCGGCCGTGCTGATCGCCGACGAGCCGACGACGGCTCTCGACGTGACGATTCAGGCCCAGATCTCGAGCTGATGAACGAGATGCAGCAGCGGCTGGGATCGGCGATCGTCCTGATTACGCACGATCTCGGCGTCGTCGCCGAAACGTGCAAGAACGTGCTCGTGATGTACGGCGGCAACTATGGTGGAGTACGGCACCGCCGACGATATCTTCAACCGACCGAAGATGCCGTACACGAGGGGCTTCTGGAATCGCTGCCGCGGCTCGATGAAGTCGAACGAGCGGCTGGTGCCGATCGAAGGGCCAGCCGCCGAATCTCCTGCGCATGCCGCCGGGCTGCGCGTTCGCGCCGCGGTGCGACAACGATGCCGATCTGCGCTGATCCGGTGCCGCTCTACGATTTCGGAGCGCAGCACGTGGCACGCTGCTTTCTCTACGAGGGAGAGGTCCCGTGCCGCTAGTCGAGGTTCGCGATCTCAAGAAGTACTTTCCGATCACGGGGGCTCTTTTCGCGGCACAGCGGCGACGTAAAAGCCGTCGACGGCGTCGAGCTTTACGATCCGAGGCGGCGAGACGCTGGGGCTCGTCGGCGAGTCGGGTTCGGGCAAGACGACGACCGGCCGCATGCTGCTGCATTTGCTGCCGGCGACCGCCGGCACGATCACGTTCGACGGCCGCGAGATCACGACGATGCGCGCCGACGACGTGCGTCCGCTGCGCAAAGAGATGCAGATCATCTTCCAGGATCCGTACGCGTCGCTCAACCCGCGCATGACCGTCGGCGACATCATCCGCGAGCCGCTGCAGATCCACGGCATCGCCACGCGGCAAAGCCGCGCAGGAGCGCGTCCAAGAATTGCTCTCGATGGTCGGCCTGCAGCCCTACCAGCGCGAATCGCTATCCCGCACGAGTTCTCGGGCGGCCAGCGCCAGCGCGTCGGCATCGCGCGCGCGCTCGCCGTCAATCCGAAGTTCATCGTCTGCGACGAGCCGGTCTCCGCGCTCGACGTTTCGATCCAGGCGCAGGTCATCAACCTGCTGCAGGATCTGCAGAAGCAACTCGGGCTGACCTATCTGTTCATCGCGCACGACCTCTCGGTCGTGCGGCACATCTCGACCCGCGTCGCGGTGATGTACGTCGGCAAGATCGTCGAGATCGCCGACCGCGACGGGCTCTACCGCGAACCCGCTCCATCCGTACACGCAGGCGCTGCTCTCGGCGATTCCGATTCCCGACCCGGCAGTCGAACGCGCGCAAGCGCATCGTACTCACCGGCGACATTCCCGTCGCCGGTCAACCCGCCGTCGGGCTGCCGTTTCCATACGCGGTGTCCCGATGGCGTTCGAGCGCTGTAAGGTCGAAGTTCCGGCGTTCAAAGATTACGACGACGGCCACTTCACCGCGTGTCATTGGGTCGAAGAACATAATGGGCAAGCGCCGTCTATCGTGAACGGTCCCGTCGTTCTCAGCGCATAAAAGTTCTCTTAACTCGGGGATAAGGCGCGCGCGCTATGCTCGTGGCGTGATCGTTGCGCAAATTTCGGACCTGCACATTCGGCGCCGCGGGCACGTGTTGCACCACATGCCCAACACTTCCGACTACCTTCGCCGCACAATCGCGCGGTTGCACAATTTGCAGCCGCGTCCCGACATCGTTTTAGCGACGGGCGACCTCACCGAACGAGGCTCGCCGCACGAGTATCGACGATTGCGGTCGATGCTCGGGCGGCTCGAGATTCCACACTTTTTGCTCCCAGGGAACCATGATGATCGCGAAGCGCTACGGCGGGCCTTTCGCGATCATCGTTATTTACGGACCCTCGAGTCGCACGCGAGCTTCGCGATCGACGCGTGGCCAATGCGCATCGTCGCCCTTGATTCGACCACGCCAGGCCGTGGCGGCGGCTTCGTCGACGACGAGCGCTTGATGTGGCTCGACGCGGAACTGCGTGCGCACCCTCGCCGGCCGACGATTCTCGCGATGCACCATCCGCCGTTTCGCACCGGTGTGCCGGGACTCGATGCATGTGGGTTCGAGAACGTCGATGGTCTCGCTGCGGTCGTGCGGGCGCATCCCCAGATTGCGCGGATCATCGCCGGGCACTTGCACACCGTGCTCATGCGTCCGTGGAATGGCGCGGTCGCCTGTACCGCGCCGAGCACGTCGCCCCAGTTCGTACTCGGGCGTTCGCGCCTGGGAATCGGGGTCGAATCGGCGGGATTCTTGATTCATGAATGGAGCTTTAACGCCGACGTGCACACGTTCATCGTGCGCCTGGACGGCGGCATAGAACAGCAGATCGCCTAGCACAAAAAATAAGGCGAACGATTTTGATCGTCCGCCTTCATTAAACAAGGGTGGTGGAAAAGCTAAGGCCGGGTTACTTGGCCTTCTTTTTGCGACCGGCTTTTCTGACTTTGCGCACGACCTTGCGCGTCACCTTACGGCCGACGCGGGCTTTCTTGCGTGCGACCTTGCGCTTCGCGCGGCCTACTTTCCGCTTCGCCCGGCCTACCTTACGTACTGCCTTTTTGACTTTGCGGCGGGTCTTACGCGCTACTTTGCGCTTCGCGGTGCCGACCTTGCGTGCGACCTTGCGCTTCGCGCGACGGACCTTACGCACAACCTTGCGGACCTTGCGGGCAACCTTACGTGCTGCCTTGCGACGACGGCGCGGTTTGGCCGCTTCGGCCATCGTTTCGCCATTCATCATGGTATCGGAGTCCATTCATTCCTCCTCGTCCCCCGGGGGGACGAACAGCGCTAATTTGGACAGCGCACGAACTGCGCTTTAAGCGCAACTATAAAGGATTTCGTTCAATCATGCAAATCGCGCGCGCATGCACGCGCACATATGCGCGCGCACGCGTACGCGCGAGGGACCCCCATCCGTCGACACGCTCGGGACTAAAGTTTGCCGGGGCCTTGACCCCCGGAGTATACTGAACCCCGTGAAAAAGCCCCTGATCATCGTGGAGTCGCCGACCAAGGCGCGTACGATCAAGAAGTTTCTGCCGCCGCGGTACGTCGTGAAGGCGTCCGTCGGCCACGTGCGCGATCTGCCGAAAAGCACGCTGGGCGTTGACGTGGAGCACGATTTCACACCCAAGTACCTGACGATCAAGGGTAAGGGCGACATCATAAAAGAGCTCAAAAGCGCGGTAAAAGGCGCGAGCGAAGTCTACCTTGCAACCGACCCTGATCGCGAAGGCGAAGCGATTGCGTGGCATCTCGCCGAGTTGCTCAAACTCCAGGATCCCAAGCGGATCGAACTGCACGAAATTACCAAAGACGCGGCGTTAGCCGCGATCAAATCGCCCCATTCGATCGACATGGATCGCGTGAACGCACAGCAGGCGCGCCGCATTCTGGATCGCCTGGTCGGCTATAAAATCTCACCGTTGCTGTGGGCCAAGGTCCGCGGCGGCCTCTCGGCCGGCCGCGTGCAGTCGGTCGCGGTGCGCCTGATAGTCGACCGCGAGCGCGAAATTATCGCGTTCAACCCGCGCGAATATTGGACGGTGACCGCGCAGCTTGCGACCCACCGCGACCCCGAAATCGTCTTCCCGGCCGACCTGGTCGCACGCAACGGCGAGAAGATCGAGATCACAAATCAGGTCCAAGCGGATACTGTACTCCGCGAGCTCGAGGGCGTCGCATTTGCGGTCGGCTCGGTCAAACGCCGCGAAGTCAAGCGCAACGCGCCCGCCCCGTTCACGACCTCGACGCTGCAGCAGGAAGCCTCGCGCAAGCTGCGGCTGCGCGTGCGGCGCACGATGCAGATCGCGCAGGCACTCTACGAAGGCGTCGATCTCGGCGGAAGTGACGGCACGCAAGGTCTGATCACCTATATGCGTACCGACTCGACCCGCATCAGCGATTCGGCGCGCGATAGTGCGCGTGAGTTTGTGACCGCGACGTACGGCGCCGAATTTCACGGCGGCGCGACCTACAAGGTGCGCGAAGGCGCACAGGATGCGCACGAAGCGATTCGCCCGACCAGCGTGTCCCGGACGCCCGAAAGCGTGGCGCATGTACTGAAGCGCGACGAACTGCGCCTCTACTCGCTGATCTGGGAGCGCTTCGTCGCCTCGCAGATGGCGCCCGCGATCATGGATCAGACGACGGTCGACATCGCGGCTGGCGCGTACACGTTCCGCGCCACCGGTAGCATCGTCAAATTCGCCGGCTTCACGCGCGTATATGAAGAAGGCAAAGACGAAGATGCGAAGGCCGTCGATCCGAGCGGCGCGCAACTGACCAACGGAAAAGTCGGCAAAGGTCGCGTGCGTCTGCCTGAGTTGCACGACAAGGATGCGCTCGATCGCCGCGCGGTTGAGCCGAAACAGCATTTTACCGAGCCGCCGCCGCGCTTCACCGAAGCCACGCTTGTCAAAGCGCTCGAGGAGAACGGCATCGGCCGTCCCTCGACCTATTCGACGATCGTCGATACGATCCAAGCGCGCGGCTACGTGACGCAAGAAGATCGGCGCTTCAAGCCCAGCGACATCGGCATCGCGGTCAACGACCTCTTGGCCGAGCACTTCAAAGAGATCGTCGATCTGAAGTTCACGGCCGGCATGGAAGGCGATCTCGATAAAGTCGCCGAGGGCAATGCGGATTGGGTCGGCGTGTTGCGCGAATTCTACACGCCGTTCGCGCACGATCTCGAGGAGGCGGAGAAGAAGCTGCCGCGCTTGGAGATCAAAGACGAGCCGACCGATGAAATCTGTCCCAACTGCCAACGCCCGATGGTGATCAAGACCGGTCGCTTCGGGCGGTTCATTTCGTGCACGGGCTATCCCGAGTGCAAGACGACGAAGCCCATCGTGAAAGATACGGGCGCGAAATGTCCCAAGGATGGCGGCATGGTCGTCGAGCGGCGCTCGAAGAAGGGTCGCACGTTCTACGGTTGCGCAAACTATCCCAAGTGCGATTTCGTCTCGTGGGACCGCGTGATTCCACAACCGTGCCCGGTTTGCGGCAGCCACGTCGTTGCCAAGAATCGCCGCGGCGGCAGCGTGCATCTCGAATGTGCGGCGAACAAAGAGCACGACGTATCGTCGCTGGCAAAAGCAAACGGCGGCGACGAAGCGGGCGAAGACCGCGAACTTGCCGAGGTCTAGCTAGGGCGTCGTTGCCCAGGTCGCGGTGGTAATCTTCCAATCGGTGCCGGTGCGGTGGAGCGTGAGCACCCACGTGCCGCGTTCGGAGAATGATTTTTCGCCCATCCGGCCCGTGATCACGAGCGGGACGCTGACGTAGGCGTCGTCACCCTCGCGATCCAGGACCGATTCCGTCGGCGGAAACGACCGTACGTGAAATTTGGTCGCACGCATCTTTGCGATGACGCGGTCGACCGAATGCCACCACCGCACGCCGGCGTCGGCGCCTTGCCACACGAACGGCGAGTTTTCATCGACGATGGTCGCGTCGGCTGCAAAGTTTGCTTGGAGCCGTATGCCGTCGTCCGCATTCTGGGCGGCGAACGCGGCGTCGATCCGCTGGATAACAGCGGGCGGGGTCGTGATCGGCATGCAGCGCCTCCTTGGCTAGAGAAGTGGTGATTCGAGATGTTTGATAGGCTTACCGTTATCGGTGGTGGTCTCGCGGGATGCGAAGCGGCATGGCAGGCGGCGAATGCCGGCGTTGATGTCGATCTTTACGAGATGCGTCCACAACGCAGCGGACCGGCGCATCACACCGGACGGCTCGCCGAACTCGTCTGCAGCAATTCGCTGCGCGGCGCCGCCCTCGAGAACGCCGTCGGACTCCTGAAAGAAGAACTGGCGCGCCTGGATTCGATCATCATCACGAGCGCGCGTGACGCGGCGGTTCCCGCCGGCGGCGCACTCGCCGTCGATCGCGAGCGTTTCGCCGACGCGGTTGAAGCGCGCATCACCTCGCATCCGCGCATCTCGCTCCATCGCGAAGAGGTCACAACGATCCCGCTCGATCGTCCGGCGATCGTCGCCTGCGGGCCCTTGCCGAACGAAGAGTTTCTCGCCTCGCTCGACGCACTCGTCGGCAAGCGCCTCGCATATTTCGACGCGGCCTCGCCGATCGTCGCAGCTGATTCGATCGACGAATCGCAGATGTACCGCAAGTCGCGCTATGAAAAAGGCGACGGCGACGACTATATCAACATTCCACTCGACCGAGAACAGTACGCGCAACTGTTGCACGACCTGCGCACGCTCGAACGCCATCAGCCCAAAGATTTCGAGTCAGGTGGAAAATACTTCGAGGGCTGCTTACCGGTCGAAGAGATGGCCGAGCGCGGGGACGATACCTTACGCTACGGTCCGCTCAAGCCGGTCGGCCTGCGCGATCCGCGCACGGGCACGACGCCGCATGCCGTCGTGCAACTGCGCAAAGAAAACGTCGAAGGTACCGCATTCAATCTGGTCGGTTTTCAAACCCGGCTTTCGTGGCCGGCACAAAAAGAAGCATTTGGGAAATTACCCGGCCTGGCAAATGCCGAATGGCTACGCCTGGGCGTGATGCATCGCAACACGTTTATCGATTCGCCCCGCCTGCTCGATGCGCGCCTGCGTTTGCGGGCGCACGATGGACTCTACTTCGCCGGACAGATCACCGGCGCCGAAGGCTATGTCGAAGGCGCGGCATGCGGCGCAATGACCGGGATCCACGCGGCCCGAGCGATCCTCGGACTCGAGCCGATCGACTTTCCACGCGAGAGCGCGTTCGGCGCGGTCATCGCACATCTGCAAAACACCGAGACGCACGACTTCCAGCCAGCCAACGTTACCTGGGCGTACTTCCCTCCGCTCGATCGCGAGATTCGGGATAAGAAAGAGCGCCGTCGCCAAATGGCGGAGCGGGCGCTCGCGTCAATCGAGAAATTGCGATCCGCGCTCTTCGCCGCTACTTGATCGCATACGTGATCGTGATGTTGCTCTGGACCGGCACCGTCACGTAGTCTTGCGGTGACTGCGGCTGGTTGGGATCGCCCGCGTATCCATTTATGTTGTATTGCGATTGACACGAGCCGTCGGGCCAGCTCTGCTCGAACGATTGCACGTTGAGCACGCTCCCGACTTGCACGCCGAGATCCTTCGCGATGGATTCCGCTTTCGCGTGCGCGCGTTCAATCGCCTGACCCCGCACGTGGTCAAGCGCGTCGGCGCAGTGCTGTGCGATGAGCATAACCATCGCGCCGTTGAGCACCAGGTTCTTCGCGGAGGCAACGCTGGTGCCGACGCTCACGATTCCGCTTTGCATCATTGCTGCGGTCGGGTTTGCGACGGTAGCCGTGAGCGACGCGAGATTCGATCTCCCGGGAGCGCTGAAGTTCGGCGGAAGCTGAACGCTCGCCGGATCGGCGCCGGCCTTGACCAGCGCGTCGATGACGGGCTGCAGCGACTGTGCGTCGAGCGAAAGTGAGCGATCGGCGCTCGAGAGATTGAGCGTGATGCGCGCCGATGTTGCCGGAATACGCGAACTCGCCGAAGCGGACACGGTGATCCCATGCGTCGCATTTGGCGGCGCGGCGGGCCCCGTCTGCACCGGTCCGCGTGGCGATGGACCCGACACGAACTGGGCCATCGCCGCTGCGGGAAGAAGGAGCAAGACGGCTGCGAGGATCGCGGTGTGCTTCATCATTTGATTGCGTAGGTGACTGAGAGACGGCTCTGAACCGGCACCGCGGCGTAGTCGGTCGAAGCGAGCGGACCTTGAAATCCGGCGCCGCTGTATTGCCCAACGGTGTATTGCGTCGAGCAGGATCCATCGGCAGCATTTTGATCGAATGAGTTGACCGTGAGTGCCGCGCCGAGGTGCGCGTTGAGATTGCTTGCAAGCGACAACGCTTTTTTGTGCGCGTCGGCAACGGCTTGCGTCCGCAGCGTCTCCAAGACTGTGCTGCAGTCCGAAGCCTTCAGGTCGAGCCAGACGCCGCTCATCGTGACGTCTTTCATCGACCCAATAACCGCTTCGGCCGATTTGATACCGTCTTGCACAGTCGCAGCGGTGGGCTGCGAGAAGGCGGCGGAAATCTGTGCGGAGCTCCATGCGCCCGATGAAGTGAGGTCGAGCGGGACGCGCACGCTCGATGGATCGGCGCCGGCTTTGGTCAGCGCGTCGATGATCGGCTGAATGTTTTGGGCGTCAAAAATCGGTTTGTTATCGTTGCTCGAAAGCCGCAGCGTGACCCTGGCTAGGGTAGCCGGGATCCGGCTTTCTGCGGAGCCGACGACCGTGATACTGCGGTTGACCGGCCCGGCCTGGGCCAGTGCCGCAACGGGAAGAAGGAGCAAGGCTGCCACAAGGATCGCAGTTGCCTTCATGAAACCCCCAACGTTCGGAACGGGTAGAACGGTGACGATATGAGGATACGCTCCACAACCATTCTCGCCGTGCGCCGCGACGGCATGCTGGCGATCGCCGGCGATGGGCAGGTCACGCTCGATAAGACCATCGTCAAGCACAGTGCCCGCAAAGTGCGCAAAATAGCCGGAGGCAAGGTCGTAGCCGGCTTCGCGGGGTCGGCCGCCGACGGCATCACCCTGCTCGAAAAGTTCGAGAGCAAATTCGCTGAGTTCAAAGACGTGACGCGCGCCGCGGTTGAGCTGGCCAAGGATTGGCGCCAGGATCGCGCGCTGCGCCGTCTCGAAGCGCTGCTCATCGTCGGTACGCCCGAGCACCTCTTCGTCCTATCCGGAACCGGCGACGTGATCGAGCCCGACGAGGGCATTGCGGCAATCGGCAGCGGCGGACCTTACGCGCAAGCGGCGGCAGCTGCGCTCGTGCGCAACACCGATCTCTCCGCCGCGGATATTGCACGCAAGGCGCTCGAGATCGCGGGCGAGATCTGCATCTACACTAACGACGACGTCACGGTTGAGACACTTCCATGAACGCAACGCTTCCCGAGATCGCCGGCCTTACGCCGCGGCAGATCGCACAAGAACTCGATAAATACATCGTCGGCCAAGGCAAGGCCAAGCGCGCGGTCGCGATCGCACTGCGCAACCGCTATCGCCGTGCCAACGTGCGCGAAGATCTGCGCGACGAGATTACGCCCAAGAACATTCTGATGATTGGTCCGACTGGGGTCGGAAAGACCGAGATCGCGCGTCGTCTCGCCGGATTGGTCGGCGCTCCTTTCGTCAAAGTTGAAGCGACGAAGTACACCGAGGTCGGCTACGTCGGGCGCGATGTCGAGTCGATGGTGCGCGACTTAGCGGAAGCATCGATTCGTATGGTGACCGAAGAGCGGCGCGCCGAAGTCGCCGAGCTGGCCGAGAAAGCCGCGGTCGAGCGATTGATCGATGCCCTCAATCCGGAAACCGCGGCTCGTCAACCCAGCGGCAACAATTCTTTTGCCGCGACGCTGGGATCGATATTCGGCAACAACGCGCCGCAGCCGCAGCCGCAGCCGGCACCCGCGCCACCGCCAAGCGATGCCGCGCGGATTCGCGAGCAAACGCGCGGCGAGATCGAGCGCGGGTTCTACGACGTGCGCTTGATCGAGATCGAAGTCGAAGAGACGCCGAGCATGCCGATCGGCATGCTTGGCGGTATGGATCAAGGCGGCGCCGATCTCGGCGAGATGCTCGGCGGGTTGATTCCCAAGCGTAAGACACGCAAGCGCGTCACTGTTGCCGAGGCGCGCCGCATCTTTGTGCAAGAAGAAGCCGCCAAGCTGATCGACATGGACGCGGTGAAACGCGAGGCACTGCGCCGCGCGGCCGAGGACGGCATCATCTTCATCGACGAGATCGACAAAGTCGCGGGACGTGAAGGCGCGCGCGGCGGCCCCGACGTGTCACGCGAGGGCGTGCAACGTGACATTCTCCCAATCGTTGAGGGCAGCACCGTCACGACGAAGCACGGGACGCTAAAGACCGACCACGTGCTGTTTATTGCGGCAGGCGCGTTTCACATCAGCAAACCTTCGGATCTCATTCCCGAATTACAAGGGCGCTTCCCGATTCGTGTCGAGCTCGATTCGCTGACTGCTGAGGACTTCAAGACGATCCTTACGCAACCGAAGAACGCGTTGATCGAACAATATCGGGCGTTGCTTGCAACCGAAGGCGTGACGCTCACCTTCACGGAGGACGCAATCGACCAACTCGCAACCTTCGCGATGCAGGTCAACGAGCAGACCGAGAACATCGGCGCGCGCCGCTTGCACACCGTGCTCGAGCGCTTGCTCGAAGACGTAAGCTACGGAGCGCCCGAGGAACGCGGTGCGGTAACGATCGATGCGGCATACGTGCGCGACCGGCTCAAGGACGTAGTTGAAAACGCCGACCTTTCGGGGTACATTCTCTAACGTTTCTCATCCATTGCCCAGGAAGGTGACGCTAGGATAAAGCCATGCTGACTCTGCGCAATCTTTTCGTTGGTTCCGCACTTGCCACGTGCGCGCTGGTTTTTGCTGCCTGCGGCGGCAGCGGCAACACCATTTCCAATCCGACGCCCGGCCCGACCTGTGCCCCGGGGACGACGGTGCAACTGATCTATCCGATTCCGGGCGCGACCGGTGTGCCCGATGCTCCGCAACAGATCGTATTTGCGGTGGGAACAGCGCTCCCGAGCGTTTGGAATGCGTATTTGGCGCCGAATAGCAGCGGCAACAACGGCGGCTACACGAACGCGCTCCAAACCATCACGGCGTCGCAAATTCCTTCGCCCTCGGCGACACCCTCGTTTGCAAATCCCGTCTACCAAAGCGTAACGCTGGGCACGAGCCTCGCTCCACCTTCCGGTGCGACGTGGTACGTCTGGCTGAACAATTCTTCAGGCAATTGCACGCCGCTCGGCCCGCTCGGAAGCTTCACGATCCAGTAGCGCGAGCGGTTACGGTTGGCACTTCGCTGCGACGTCCTGCAACGTTTTGCCGAGATTGGCCTCTGCCGCAAAGGTGCGTTGCTGAATCGTACTGACGCCGAGATAGAAGCGCCCCATCGGATTGTTCGAAACATCGGTGCCGGGCTGACTCACCGCCGGATCTTTATCGATCGTTGGATCTTGCGGCGTAGCGCTGTTCTGGCGCGTTGAGCCGGAGATTGGGTCCTTGAAGCTGACGTCTTGATCGTCGTGGCTCAGCGTCGACGGTGCTGGTGTGGCAAAGCGCGGTACTGGGGCGGCCTCATTGAGTACACCTTGGGTTCCGTCGCCCTTTGCGATGAGATCTTGCATCGAAAGCGTATCGGTAAGTCCCGCCAATACAGCAAGGTTTCGTTTTTGCTGATCCGCTATTGCTTGGAGCTGCGCTCTGAGTAACTGTGTCTGCTTGTCATCGTCGGATGTCGCAACTGCGGGGAACTTTGTTGTGTCGGCGAGCGCGCTCTCGATGATCGCAAGGTTGTGTTGCAGTTCGTTAACGAGCTGCTTGAGCCGTTGATTGTTGAGCAGGAGCGCTGGATTCGTATCGTGCGTACCGCCGGGTAGGGAGGCGTCACCGGCTAGACGATTGGGCGCATTGTCAAAGGTCTTCCCAGCCAAACCGACGGGCTCGAATTCCGTGCCCATGCGCAGCAGCACGGGCTTCGAGGCGTTCACGATCCCGTCGTTTGCCTGGAGGCCGTTCATGACGTTTACGACGTTCTGTCGGATCGTGGTGCATAGCGGCGACGTTTTGATGCGGATGATGGTTTTAAGCGGCGACGATGTGGGCGCCGGCTCCGCCGAAACGACGGCCGCGAGCAACAGGGCGTGGAGCATGGTGGCCCTCTCCGACAAGCATAGCAAAGTTTTCTGTCCGGGTCTGGAGAAAAGGCCGAGCATGCCCTACCTCCGCGAGATCATCACCGACGGTCACCCCACGCTGCGTAAGGTCGCAAAAAGAGTCGACCTCAAGGAGCTCGATGATCCGCTTTTCCAGCAACTGATCGATGACATGTTCGAGACGATGTACCACGCGCCGGGCGTCGGTTTAGCTGCGCCGCAGGTCAACGTCTCGAAGCGGTTGTTCGTAATCGACGTGCAAGATGAGATCCACGATCCGGCGGTGCGTGATCAATCCGAAGATCGAACTCGCGGAAGAAGAAGTCGAATTGACCGAGGGCTGTCTCTCGGTGCCGGGCTACGTCGGGGAGATCACGCGCTTCGCGCGCGTCGCGGTGAGCGGGATCGACCGCAACGGTGAAAAGATCCGGCTCGAAGGCGAAGGGCTGTTTGCGCAGTGTCTGCAGCACGAGATCGATCATCTCAACGGTGTGCTCTACATCGACAAGGCGAAGAACGTCCGTCTGCCGCAAACCGACGAAGAGCGCGAGATCGTCGAAACGGCCGAAGCCTAGTTGCGCACATTGTTCTTCGGAACGAGCGCGTTCGCCGTTCCGAGCCTCCACGTCGTCGCGGAGAAGACCGATCTTGCGGGTGTCGTAACGCAGCCCGATCGTCCGGCAGGACGCGGACAAAAATTACAACCCACGCCGGTCAAAGCCGCCGCGCTCGAACGCGGGCTGCCGGTGTTTGAGCCGGCGTCGCTCAAGGCGTTTGCGCAAGAACTCGAGGGAACATTCGATATGTTTGCGCTGGCGTCGTACGGCAAGATTCTGCCGCAGACGATCCTCGATATGCCCAGACTCGGAGCACTCAACGTGCATCCCTCGCTGCTTCCCCAGTATCGCGGTGCAACGCCGATACAAGGTGCGTTGCTCAACGGAGAGGCGTTTACCGGCGTGTCGATCATGGTGATGGATGCGGGCATGGATACCGGCGACATCGTGTCGCAAGAGCCGGTGCTCATCGAGCTCGACGACGACTACGGCACGTTGCACGATCGCCTCGCGCAGCGCGGCGCCGATCTGCTCGGCTACGCGATCGATCTCGCGAAGCGCGGCCCGCTGCAGCCCGTGCCGCAGGCGGGCACCGCAAGCTACACGCGGCCGATTCGCAAGGAAGATCTGGCCATCGACTGGTCGTGGCCGCCAAAACGGATCGTCAACACCGTGCGTGCATTTGCTCCGGTCCCGGCAGCGCGCGCGACGTTCGATGGCGAGAGCGTCAAGGTGTTGCGCGCACACGTCGAGCACGAACGCGTGGTCATCGACGAGTTGATCGCGCCCAACCGCGGACGCATGAGCGGCGAGAACTACGAGCGCTCGCGCCGCGATAAGGAACGCACGTGAACGCACGCGAGGTTGCGCTGCAAACGGTACGCGACGTGTTTCCAGCGCCGGGCACCGGCACCGAGCGCGGCGCGCAAGAAGCGCTCGACTATCGCGCGCGCAAAGCAAATCTCGACGCGCGCGATCGCGCCTTTGCGACCGAACTCGCCTACGGTTCGATCAAGATGCGCCGCGCGCTCGACTGGTATCTCGAATCGTTCATCGGCGAGCGCAAGACCGAGTTGCCGTCCACGATTCACGAAATCTTGCGCCTCGCGGTCTACGAGCTGGTCTATACGCGCGCGGATACACATGCGACCGTGTTTGAATTCGTCAACCTGGCGAAGCGTTACGGCCACCGCGGCGTTGCAAATCTCGTCAACGCGGTGTTGCGTTCGTTCATTCGCGACCGTCCGCTCGATCCGACGCGAGACCTCTTCGAGAGCGACGACGAATATTTGGGCACGCGCTACTCTTTGCCGACGTGGCTGGTGCGGCAATGGCGCGCGGTGTTCGGCGCACAGATCGAAGCGATCTGCAGCGCGGTCAACGAGCCGGCGCGCAGCGCGGTGACAGTCAACACCATGCGCAGCAACGTGCCCGAAATCGTCGAGCGCTTTGGCGCTTTGGGCATCACCGCGACGCCCTCGGCATTTGCTCCCGACTCGTTGCTCATCGACGAGGCCGCAAAAGTGCGTGGACTCGAAGCGCAAGCCAAGGGCGCATGGTGGCTGCAGTCCGAGAGCTCGGCGATGCCGGTTGAGATACTCCACCCGCAGCCCGGCGAGACGATTCTCGATGTCGCCAGCGGGCGGGGGAACAAAGCTTTACAGATCGGCGCTCGCTTGGCCGGCGATGGGAACGAGCTCTGCATTGAGCGCGACCCGCGCAAGGCGGCGACCCTGCAGGCGCGGCTTGAGGAGGCCGGCATTGCCGCCGGGATCGTCATCGGGGACGCCACGGCCCCGCTGCTGCAGCCCGGGCAGCGCTTCGACCGCGTGCTGATCGACGCGCCGTGTTCGGGCATCGGCGTGATCGGGCGCCACCCCGAAGCGCGCTGGAAGAAGCAGCCGGGCGACGGCGAACGCCTAGCCCTGACGCAGCGGGCTTTGCTCGAAGCGTTGGCTCCGTCGGTCCACGAGGGGGGTGCGCTCGTGTACGCGGTCTGTTCCACCGATCCGCGAGAGACAATTGAGGTCGTCGAGTGGATCTTGGGCAAGGCCAATGTTGAGCGCGGGCTGATCCCTGCGGCGTTCGAGCCGTTCATCACGGAGGAGGGCGACGTACTCGTTCCGCCCGGATTGGACGGCCGTGATGGATTCTTTATTGCAAGACTGGAGCATCGGTAGTTCCCACATTGCCATGAGTTGGTTTGCACGAATCGAGCAAGCGTGCGCTGCATTCATTGAGCGAACGTTTGCTAAGACGTTTCCGAGCGATCTGGAACCTGCGCAGATCGCGCGCAAGCTCGTCACGACCATGGAAGCCCGTACGCGTGGCGATGACGGTCACATGCTCGCGCCCGGATCGTACTTTGTGTATGTCAATCCCGAGGACTTTGCCCGTTTGCAAGAGCATCGCGCGTACCTCGAACGTGAGTGGGGCGAGTTGCTGCGCGATATGGCTGCGCGCGTCGGCGTCTACTTCTTTGACGGCGGCCCGAACGTAGAGATGGTCTCGCGCGAGAGCATTCCGCCAGGTCTTGGCGACGTCGCCGTTGCGAGCGACGTCACGATTTCGATTCCCAATGCGCCTGCGCTCACGCCACCCAAACGCTTTCATCTTCGCATGATGAAAGGCGTACCAGCCTACGGTGTCTACTTCATCGACAAGTCGGCAACGATCGGGCGAAGCGAAGAGAGTGATATCTTCTTGGTCGATCCGAGTGTGTCGCGCAACCACGCGACCCTCGTGATCGAAAACGGCCTGGTCGACGTCGAAGATTTAAACTCGACCAACGGTACGTTCGTCAACGGCGAGCGCATCGAGGCTAAGCGCCGCGTTGTTTCAGGCGATGTGTTGACGTTTGGCAATACGCAGATGCGACTCGAGGCGCGCGAGTAGTGCTCGCCGCCCAGCTGCGGATCGGTACGCTCGAGATCACGGCAGTGCTGGCACTCGCGGCGCTGATCGCCGCGCGCCCGCGCAGTGCCGCGGCTGCCGAGCTGGGCGGCTTGCATCCGGTCAAGGCCGTCCTGCGCGTGGTGGAGTTGGGGCGCGAGCGAGTGGTGGAGGCGCTGTGCCCGTTGACGATCGGGCGCGACCGTTCGTGCGAGCTAGTGCTCGCCGATGCTGAGGTCTCTCGCAAGCACGCGCGGCTCGAAACACAAGGTACCGTCGTTTTCGTGCGGGACCTTGAAAGCCGTAACGGAACGTTTCTCAATGGGCAGCGCGTGGAAAGCGCGATTGAAACGCGCGAAGGCGATGCCATCGACGTGGGAGCGACGCGGGTGATCGTGGAGAGGCTAGCAGCATGGACGTAGCGATTCGTGGCGATCGCGCATCGTGTCTTTCGCTGCAGCTCGGGCCGCGTTCGTGGCTCTTTGCCGTCGCGCGCGGATTCGGCACGGTTGATGGGGTCGCTGCGGCGCCTGCAACCTTGGAACGTCTGCGCGCGGAGTGCGAGCGGCGCTTACGCACCGAACGTTTTCGCCGCGCGGTCGATCGGGTGCAAGCTGCACCGACCGCCGTGCTTGGCGCGCTCGCACGGGTCAACGGCGAGCTCTTTGCGCGTAGCGCATCGCACGCGGACTACGTCACCGCGGGTTGCTCGATTACGCTGGCCGTCATCGTGCGGGGCTATGCGTGCGTGATACACACCGGCGGTACCGCTGCGTATCTGGCGCATCAGGGAGAAATCAGCGTCCTGACCGGCGATGATACGCTCAGCGAAGCCGCGCAGGAACTCCTCGGGCGCGCCCTCGGTGCGAGCGCGTCGCTCGACGTTTCCGTATCGAGCGTTACGTTCGATGCCGGCGACGTCATGATCTTACTGGGCCATCGCGTGCGCGGCGATGTGGACAGGCGCGCGCTGGTTTCACACGTCGAGCGATCCGGCGACAACGAACATCTCCTCGTCGTGCGCTTCGACGAGAGCGATCGCGCAATCGAAGAACTTGGTACGCGCGACGTCCCGCTCGTCGTGTATCGCTCGCACTTCGGTGCGCGAATCTCGGTCTTTGCATCGGCGCTGGTCGTAGGATTCGCGCTCCTTACCGCGTGGGCGCGGTAGCTCTAACCGTACGCCGAGCCGTTCCGATGCTCGCTGCGCTTGCAGCGTGCGCGGTGATGCTGGCCTATGCGCCGGCGGGTGCAATCGGACCGCCGTGGCTGCTCGCGATGCTGGCCGTGCTTGCACTTGCGTGGGTCGTGCTGCAGCCGGCGGCTACGCGGCGTGACGATCTCTTGCCGGCGCTGGCCGTCGTGCTCGCGGGTCTCGGGCTGCTCCTCGTCGCACGGCTTGCGCCCGATCTTGCGCAAAAACAGCAGTGGTGGCTGTTGGTCTCCTTGTTGCTTGCAATCGCCTGCGGGCCCGTTTTTACGCGCTTTCGTCGTTTTGCGAGCTACAAGTATCTGTGGGTCGTCGGCTCCCTCGTGCTCTTCGTGTTGCTATTGCTCTTCGGACAGGAAGTTAACGGCGCGCGACTGTGGATCAAACTAGGTCCCGTGCAATACGAGCCAATCGAGTTGATCAAGCTCTTCATCGTGTTCTTTCTCGCCGCGTATCTCGGCGAGACGGCGGACGTCATCGCGCAGGCGCGGCCGTGGTCGGTGCGTGCAAATCTGCGCTACCTCGGCCCGCTCTTCATCGGGTGGGGTGCATCGATGGCGATCCTCGTGCTGCAACGCGACCTCGGCATGGCGACGCTGCTATTGGCGACGTTCGCCGCACTGCTCTATGTTGCAACGCGGCGCGTCGACATCGTGCTCGGGGGCATCGCGATCTTTGCGCTCGCCGTGTTCTGGGCGATGCATCACTACCCGTACGTAGAAACGCGCATCGCCGTGTGGCGCAATCCCTTTAGCGATCCGCTCGGTGCGGGGTATCAGTCATCGCAGGCGTACTATGCGCTCGCTGCCGGCGGCCTCTTTGGCACCGGGCTTGGCCTCGGACACCCGGGCTTCATCCCCGATGTCGCGACCGACTACGTCTTTGCGGCTTTCTGCGAGGAGTTCGGACTGCTTGGTGCGCTGGCCGTGATCGCCGCCTTCGCCGTGCTCGTGCGGCGAATGTTTGCAACCGCGACGGATCAGCCCGATCTCTATGCGAAGCTGCTCGGCATCGGCATGGCTGCGACATTAGGATTCCAAGTGTTCATCATCATCGGCGGAGTGATCGGGCTCTTTCCGCTCACCGGGATCACGCTTCCATTTATCTCGTACGGCGGCAGTTCGCTCGTCGCCAACTTTCTGCTCGTCGCCTTGATGTGGTCGATGAGTTCGCGCGTATGCGATCGTTCTGGCTCACGGTTATCGCGCTAGCGCTCGCGGCCATCGTCGCCGGATACGTGAGCGGGAACGCCACGACTCCGCCGCCGTTGCATCACGGGGCGCAGCCGCGCGTTGCCGCGAGCGTGCACGCGGTGATGCGCGATCCCTCGGATTCACGGGTCAATGATCTTTTTGCGGCGGATGACGTCGTTGTCGATCGCCCGCAGCGCGCTACGAGCCGCTGGCTCGAGCCGCACCTTTCGATCGTGGTCGGATTGGCCGGCGCCTCGCCTTCGATGGACGCTGCGTTCATGCAAACGAAGCTTCCGATCGCCTTCGACATCGATCCAGCCGCTGCGCAAGCGACCGACGTCGCGCAGCTGGCGCACGAGGCGGGTGACGTGGTGCTCCTGCATCTCGAGCGTGCGCCGACGCAATCGCAACTTGCGCGACTGCGCAGGCGGTTTGGTTCCTTCGACGGTGTGGCATCGCGCACGATCGACGGTTTCGTGCAGTCGCTCGATGGAACGGGCCTCGTGTTCTTCGATGAGCGCGGTGACGCTGACGCAGGCGAATTTGCAGCAGTGGGTATCCCAATAGCGCAACGCGACGCGACGATCGACGATCGCACGGCGCACAGCTACATTCGCTTCATGCTGGCGCGTGTCGTTCAGCGCTCGCAGCTCGAAGGGCGCTCGGTTGTGCTGATGCGTCCGCTGGCGCATTCACTCGACGTGCTTGCGGCGCTCGCCGCGACGAGGAGTGTCGAGTTCGTCCCGCTAACGCAACAGCAATGATGGAACGATTTGCACGTGTGTCCGTCGCATTGGCGCTGATCGGAGTGCTGGGTGCCTGCTCGAATAACGGTGGCAGCACCTCGTCGTCGAGTAGTGCCGCGGCCTCGACCGAAGCTTCCGCCTCTGCTGCGGCATCAGCCGAAGCGTCCGCGTCAGCCGCGCCCGCCGGCGCGATGCAAGCCGCCGCCTCCGATGGCGCAAAAATCTACAATGCAAACTGTTCGAGTTGCCACGGGGCCACCGGCCAAGGCGTCTCGGGTACGTTTCCGCCGCTGGTCGGAAATCCGACCGTGACGGGCTACGACATTCACCTCATTCACATCGTCAAGTACGGGCTCAGCGGAAAGATCACGGTCGCGGGCGTCGCGTACAACGGCATGATGCCGGCGTGGTCACAATCGCTCTCGAACGCCGATATCGCCGCGGTGCTGACGTATATCCGCTCGTCTTGGGGCAACAAAGCCAGACCAATCAATGAAGCTCGTGTGGCCGCAGTTAATAAGAGTATGGAATAAAGAAGAGCTTACGTCGTAAGCTCTTCGCCTCGCCAAGTCACCTTGTTGCCGAAGAGTCCCGCAGCCCAGACGGCGAGGCCGAGGCAGTCGCGCAGCGGGAGCAGCCACACCGGCGGCGTCTCGCGCGCTTCCAGTGCATTGCGCGCTGCGTAGTGCATTGCCGCGCGAAGCGCGAGTACCGTACCCAACACCGTCCACGCGGTCGCGGTTTGCGCTGCAAGCAGCACCCATATGAGCGCGAACGGCAACGGGAAGGTCACGAACGAGAACACGTAGCCGGCGGTTTGCACGGAACGAATCGTGCGTGCCCAGCGCAGCTCGTGGAGCAACAACGCAGAGACGCTGGGCTCAGCGACGACGTTGCGAACGACGTATCGCGAAAGTGCAACGCGCAAGCCATGGGCGGCGATCAGTGCGCCCAGCGTGTAATCATCGGCAAGATGTGGTGCGAGTGCCGCAAGGCCGCCGATCGCTTCGAGCGCGCTGCGACGGACCGCCATCGTTGACCCAAGACAAAACCGGGGCGGCCCAGCCAGCGTCGCGACAAGTACCGACGGCGCGAACTGATCGTTAAACTGCAGTGCACCCAACTGCGATGCGAGTCCGCCGTGCGCAACGCCGGCATAGAGGCACGTTGCGGCGCCGACGCTTGGATCCTCGAATTCCGCCGCGACCGCAGGGAGATAGCGACGGTCGACACGCATGTCGGCATCGGCGATAAAGAGCAAGTCGTACTTCGAGCGCGCGAGCATGTTCGCCAGGTTCGCGACCTTGGGATTGCCGCTGACCGTGCCTTCGCCGATGACCAGCGTAAGATCGCGCTCGGGAAAATTCTCGATCACGCTGCGGATCACATCGATTGCAGGGTCGTCGCGTCGCTGCACGCCGAAGATCACCTGATACTGTGAGTAGTCCTGATCGCAGAACGAGCTGAGGTTCTCGAAGAGTTCAACCTCGAGCCCGTGGATCGGCTTCAGTATCGTGACGCCGGTATCTTGTGTCGCGCTCGCCAGTGGGCGCTGCGAAAAGCGGATGAGTGCAAATAGAGCAATCGCGCAGTACACGATGCCTGCGAGACAGAGAATCAACACGCGGGCAGATCCGAATACGTCAACGTGGCGATGCTCGCGGCATCGAGTTTTTCGCGAACCTCAGCGGAAGTGAGCGCGTCGAGTTCGCCCGCGAAATCGTAGTCTGCGATCTGCGGATCGATCCCGTCCCACGGTCCGGTTGCCGGATGAAAGTACATTTCGCACACGCCCGCCGGAAGCTGGTCGAGCAGCTCGAGGACACGCGCGCGCGTCATGTGACCGGAGTAGCGAATGCCGTAGACGGTATCGTTGGTTGCGATGTGCGCCCGGTGCAAACGCCGGCGCATCAAAGCGAGCCACGGGCGCAGGAAGGCCGCATCGCGCGGCTCTTGCGGAATGCGCACCGCCTGCATCCCGTATTCGCGTCCGACCTTGAGCATGATGCCGAGCACGGTTGGATGGACGTGCATGTGATTTTGTGCGTTAACGTGGTCGAGATGCAGGCCGGTGCATGCAAAAGCTTCGAATTGCGCGCGAATCTCGGCTTCGAGCGCGCGCCGCGCGCCGGGATGAAAGAAGAAGCGGAAGCCCGCGCCAACGAGATCGCGCGGAAACTCGCCGTTACGGTCAACGAGCGGGCGGACTTCTTGCACGGGCAACAGGGGACGACCGTTGACCAGCACGAGATGCAACCCAACGCGCAGTGCAGGCAGTGCGCGTGCACGCGCGACCGCGTCGTTCGTGGCCGGTGCCGCGACCATAAGGCTCGCACTGCGCAGAATGCCGCTGCGATGCGCGCGTTCAACGGCCTCATTTACTTCTAATGACAGGCCGTAGTCATCGGCGGAAACGATTAGCTGCTTGGTCATTGGAGGGCTATAGAGTACCGTGGCGAACGCTGCGTTCCTTTATGACTCTTTTACGTGAGCGGCAATCACGTACGCGTGAATATCTGCGCAGCGCAGACCTGCAGTTCAGCGAAGAATTCGAGCGAATCATGCGCCATTCGTTCGACTATACCGATCCGCTTTGCGCGAGCCTCGTATTGTGGGCTTGCGACGCATGCGGTGGTGAATCGCACGGCGCGTTGCCCGTTGCCGCGTCGGTGGAGTGTTTGCACCGCTTTTCGGCTCTGCACGATGAATTGCAGATGCCGACGCCACTTTCGATCGAGGGTGAGACGACGTCGTCGATCTGGGGTCTCGCGCAAACGCTCAACGCCGGCGACGCATTCTTTGCGCTCGGTCTGGGACTGCTTGCAAACGACGCGGTGTACGGTGACCGCGTGCTCGATGTTGGCATCGTCCTCGCAAACACCGTCCTTCTCGGTATCGAGAAACGCAATCGTTTGATTCGGGCGTCGTCGCATGCGCGAGGAACCGGCCGCTTCCGAATCGCCTACGAAGGCACCCAAGTACTGATGTTGGCTCTCAGTTTGCGCGTCGGCGCGATGATGGCCGGCGCGACACCCGCGATGGCCGATGCTTTTGCCCGGGCCGGGCGACTGCTCGGTGTTGCAGCGCAGCTGCAGGGTCAGGCGCGAGGCGCTCCCAGTCTGTTAGCGAAGCGGTATGCGGCTAAGGCCTTCGCGATCGTAGAAGGCTCGCCGCTCACGCCTAGGTACAAAGGCGAATTCGAGGAGATTGCGTACGAGCTTGCAGGGAGCTGAAAGCGGCCGCTTGGGCGACGCTAGCGTGTCGAGAAAGGCCGACCACCTTCGCATCAACGTCGAACAAGACGTTCGTGGGAAAGGGGTGAGCACGGGATTCGAACGGTATCGCTTTGAGCATTGCGCGTTGCCGGAGATCGCACTCGCAGACGTCGATCTAAGCGTCACGCACTACGATCGCACGTTGCGCGCGCCGATCCTCATCTCGTGCATGACGGGCGGGACGCCGGAAGCCACCGGCGTCAATCGCACGCTCGCGCGTGTTGCCGCGGAGTTCGGCTTTGCAATGGGCCTCGGCTCGGGACGCGTGCTGCTCGAAGATCCAAGTACGATCGAGAGCTTCGACGTGCGTTCGGTCGCTCCGGACGTCTTGCTCTTTGCAAACCTCGGTGCCGTGCAACTGAACAAGGGGTATGGTGCCGCACAGTGTCGCCACCTGATGAAGCTCGTGCACGCCGATGGCCTTATTCTGCATCTCAACCCGCTTCAGGAAGCGCTTCAGCCCGAAGGTGACACCGATTTTCGCGGCTTGCTGGGACGTATTCGCGAGCTGTGCAGCGGACTCGATGCGCCGGTCATCCTCAAGGAAGTGGGCTGGGGACTCAGCGAGCACGTCGTGCGTGAACTCTTCCGTGCCGGCGTTGCCGGCGTCGACGTTGCCGGAGCAGGCGGAACGTCGTGGAGCGAGGTCGAGCGGTACCGGACGCGCGAGAATTGGCGCGTGCGCGTTGCGAGTCAATTCGCGAGTTGGGGTATCCCCACCGCCGAGTGCGTGCGTGGCGCGCGCGCCGTCGAACCGGATGGACTCGTGATTGCCAGCGGCGGAATTCGCGATGGCGTCGATGCCGCCAAAGCGATTGCGCTTGGGGCCGATCTTGTCGGCATCGCCGGGCCGTTCTTGCGCGCGGCCGCGCAAGGTACCGATGCCGCGCGCGAACTTGCGCGCGAAGTCGTCGAAGTATTGCGCATCGCGATGTTTTCGCTCGGCGTGCGCTCGATCGAAGAGCTCAAGGGAACCGACAAGTTGGTGCCGGCTTGAAAGCTGTAACGCTCGCATCCGCCGACGCCTACTGCCGCGCGCTCACGAAGCAGCACTACGAGAATTTCGTCGTTGCCTCGCCGCTCGTGCGCGCGGACATCCGTCGCGACCTTGCGCGTGTCTACGCATTCTGCCGGACGACCGACGACCTGGGCGATGAAAGCATCTCGCGAGATGAGGCGCTGAGCCGCTTGGCGCGATGGCGCGAAGAGTTGCAAGGCGACGTTTGCCGGCGTGACGCCGACGCATCCGGTGCTCGTTGCGCTCCACGAGACGATCACATACCGCTCGGTTCCGCAGCAACTTTTTCTCGACCTCATCGACGCGAACGTGCAAGACCAGCACGTCACCTCGTATCAGAACTGGCCGCAACTCGAAGCCTACTGCAAGCTTTCCGCAGCGCCCGTCGGCCGCATGGTGCTGGCCGTCTTCGGTGTAACCGATCCCCGCGCGCCGGGGTTATCGGACGACGTGTGCATCGGACTGCAACTTGCCAATCACGCGCAGGACGTCAAGCGCGACGCGCAAATCGGACGGCGCTACTTGCTCGATGACGAAGTCGCAGCACTGGGTACGTCGGGCGCCGTGCGTGCGTTGGTCGAGCGTGCGCGCAGGCTGCTCGACTCGGGCCGTGGTCTCGAAGCGATGGTGCCTTTTGCGCTCAGTTTGCAGCTGCGCTTGTACCGCAAAGGCGGCCTCGCGATCGCTCGCGCGATCGAGCGCCTCGACTATCATACCGAGGTGCGGCGACCGACGATAAGCACGCGCGAGAAGCTCGCGATCCTCTTGGGGAGCTATGTCCGTAGCACTTAGTTTGGCGGAGGCCGAGCGGTATTGCCACACGATGGCGCGCCGCGAAGCAAAAAATTTCTACTGGGGATTCATCTCACTACCGCGCGAGCAACGCAATGCGATCTATGCGCTCTATGATTTTGCGCGCCAGGTAGACGATGAGGCCGATGCGGCCGCGAACACGCCCGACCTTCCCGGCCGGCTGCAGCGGCATCGCGAACGCCTCGCGAAGTGCGTGCGCGGCGAATATGGCGACGATCCGGTCATGCAAGTCCTTTCAGTTGCGGTTGTGCGGTTCTCGATTCCCGAGCGCGAGCTGCAGATGTTGGTCGACGGTTGCGAGATGGACGGAACCAAGACGCGCTACCAAACGTGGGACGAGCTTCGCGTCTATTGCAATCTGGTCGCGTCGGTCGTCGGACGGATGTGCGTGCGCATCTTCGGCTTCGACGATAACGCAGCGCTCGAGCGCGCCGACGATCTTGGCATCGCATTGCAATTGACGAACATTCTGCGCGACGTGCGCGAGGACGTGGGCCTCGGACGCATCTACCTGCCTCAAGAAGATCTGCGAGCGCTTCGGCGTTACCGAGGAGATGCTCCGTCACCCTGAGGTGCAAGCCGACGGCGAGCCTCGAAGGGTCGAAGGATGGGAAGAGCTGATTGATTTTGAGGCGCGACGAGCACGCGAGTACTTCACGCAAGGCTACAAGGTGCTGGACTATATCGACCGCCGTCCCGCGGCATGCGTTCGCACGATGGCCGGCATCTACGAACGCATTTTGGAGAAGATCGAACGCGACCCCACGTTGCCGTTGCATCGTCGCGCGGGACTCTCGAGCACAGAGAAGCTCGGCGCGATGGTGAGAGCTTGGCTGGGCGTGTAGCTGTCGTCGGCGCGGGGCTTGCCGGGCTTGCTGCCGCGCTCGATCTACGCGAACGCGGGTACGACGTCGAAATCTTCGAGCGCACGAGACTGCTTGGAGGGCGCGCGACGTCGTTCGAAGTCGGTGGACGCGAGATCGACAACGGCCAGCACGTCTTCTTGCACTGTTGCGACCAGTTTATCGCCTTCGTCGAGCGCGTCGGCATGGGCGACACGCTGCACGAACAGGATCGCTTCGATGCGCTCGTGCTCGCCCGCGATGGCACGACCAGCCGCCTGCGCGCAGCGTCGTTACCGGCACCGTTGCATTTGCTTGCGTCCTTTGCCGGTTACGCGCATCTCGACGTTGGTGGACGCTTGCGCGTGGCGCGCGCGCTCGCGAGTGCCGCGCTTGCCGGCAAACCCGATCCCGCGCAGACGTTCGACGCGTGGCTGAACCGCAACGGGCAAGACGCTGCAACGCGTCGCGCTTTCTGGGATCCATTTTTTATTCCCGCGCTCAATGCGTCGTTCGAACACGTGAGCGCGACCGATGCGCTGTTCGTCATCTCGACCGCATTCCTACGCAATGCATCGGCGGCGCGATTCGGGTTTTCAACGGTTCCGCTCGCACACATCGCCGCGGCTGCGGCGGCACGCGCCTCGGCCGTGCATCTTTCGACCGGCGTCCTCGGGCTCGACGTGCGCGATGACGGCGTTGAACTGATCTTGCCCGACGATCGCCGCGCGCACTTCGATGCGGTCGTGCTCGCCGTCTCGCCGCGCACCACGGCGAAGTTGCTGCTGGCGCCGGAGCGCTTCGGCGTGCGAGATCTCGACACGTACGATCCGTATCCGATCGTCGACGTACACATCTGGCACGACCGGGGCCCGCTCGGCTTCGATTTTGCTGCCGTGCTCGACTCACCGCTCCAGTGGATCTTTGAGAAGAGCGAAGGCTACGTGTGCTGCAGTATCAGCGCCGCGGGCGAGGTATTGACGGTCCCCACCGCGGAACTCGAACGCATGGCGTGGCAAGAACTGCAAGCATTTGTTCCGGCGCTGCGCGGGGGCACCGTTGTCCATGCCGCGGCAACGCGCAACCCCGAGGCGACCTATCTGCCCCGGGTCGGCGCGCCACGCACGTTGCAGCGAACGTTGCATCCACGCGTTGCAATTGCCGGCTCGTGGACCGAAACCGGCTGGCCCGACACGATGGAAGCGGCGGTTCGCAGCGGTGCGCTTGCGGCGGAGGCGATTGCGGTATGAGCGACGCGCTAGACCGCAGCGTCGCCTGGCTGCTCGAACGCCAGCATGCCGATGGTTGGTGGACGGGCGAACTCGAGACCAACGTCACGATGACGGCGGAGCAGATCTTGCTCTACCGCTTTCTCGGCATCGATGTCGCGCTGATACGCGACGGCGCCATGAAACATATCCTCGGCGCGCAGCGCAGCGACGGCTCGTGGGCGCTCTATTATGACGGCCCCGCAGATTTGAGCACGACGATCGAAGCCTACGTCGCACTCAAGGTCCTCGGGTACAATCCGCAACGTCCGGAGATGCAACGCGCGCTCGCGGTGATTCGCCGTATGGGCGGCCTTGCGCAGGCGCGCGTCTTCACTAAGATTTGGCTCGCGCTCTTCGGCGTGTATCCATGGGATGGCATCCCGTCGTTGCCGCCGGAGATCATCTACTTTCCGCTTTGGATGCCGTTCAACGTCTACGACTTCGCGTGTTGGGCGCGCGGGACGGTTGCGCCGCTCACGATCGTCGTGTCGCGGCGTCCGGTGCGCGCGCTCGGCGTCGACGTGCACGAGGTCATCAATCCGGGAACGGAAGCGGCGATGCATCACGTGCCCGGTTCGGGTTGGATGTGGTGGCTCGACGGTGCGCTCAAAGTTTACGATCGACTCGGCCAGCAGCCGTTGCGAACTTCGGCCATGCATGCGATGACCGATTGGATCGTCGAACGCCAGGAAGCTGACGGCAGTTGGGGCGGGATTCAACCGCCGTGGGTCTATTCGCTGATTGCACTCGACTTGATGGGTTATGGCCTCGATCATCCGGTGATGCGCAAAGGTCTTGCCGGCTTCGATCGCTTCATCATCAACGATAGCGAGGGTTGGCGCGTGCAAGCGTGCATGTCGCCGGTGTGGGACACGGCGTGGGCGCTACGTGCGCTCGCGCTCGCAGGCTATACGCATGATGATCCGATGATGCAGCGCGCGGTGCGTTGGCTCTTGCAAGAGCAAATTCCAGGCGATGCACCCGGCGATTGGCGCGTGCGCTCCGACTTTCGTGGCGGCAACGGCTGGGCATTCGAATTCGACAACGACGCGTATCCCGACATTGACGACACCGCCGTTATCGTGCTGGCGTTACTCGAAGCCGGTGAAGCCGGCGTTGTGCGTGAGGCGGTTGAAAGTAGTACGGCCTGGACGCTTGCGATGCGCTCGCGTAACGGCGCGTGGGCAGCGTTCGATAAAGACAACATGCGCGAATTGCTCTATCGCATGCCGTTCGCGGATTTCGGCGCGCTGATCGATCCGCCGACCGAGGACGTCACCGCGCACGTAGTCGAGATGCTCGCGGCCTTGGGGCGTGACAACACCGATGCAGACGTGCAAAGCGGTGTGAACTATTTGCGCGAAACGCAGCGGCCGGATGGCTCGTGGTGGGGTCGTTGGGGCGTCAATTTCATCTATGGTACCTGGTGCGCAATCTCAGCCCTCGGCATGCTCAAAAGCGGTGCCGACATGATCGAGCGTGGCGCGGCGTGGCTGATTTCGAAGCAAAATGCCGATGGAGGATGGGGCGAGAGCTGCCATTCGTACGCCGATGAATCGTTTGCGGGCGTGGGCGCGAGCACGGCCTCGCAGACCGCCTGGGCGGTCAATGCGCTGCAGATCGCAGGCCAGGGCAACCATCCGGCAGCGCAGCGCGGTTTGACCTATCTCAAGGAGACCCAGACGCGCGATGGAACCTGGGAAGAGCCGTATTGCACGGGAACCGGGTTCCCCAAAGATTTCTACCTGAACTACCACCTGTATCGCCATCTCTTTCCGATGATGGCGCTGGCAACCGAAAAGCGAGAAAACGTTGAGTTCGTTCCAAGAGAAGTTGACCGTCGGGAGCTACATCTTCGGTAAGAAGCTCAAAGGCGAGAAAAAGTACCCGCTCGTGTTGGAGCTTGAGCCGCTGCTGCAGTGCAACCTGGCGTGTGCCGGGTGCGGGAAGATTGATCACCCGACGGACATCTTGCGCAAGCGGCTGAGCGTCGAAGAGTGTATGGCAGCCGTCGATGACTGCGGCGCGCCGTGCGTGTCGATCGCCGGCGGCGAGCCGTTGATCCACGACCAGATGCCGCAGATCGTCGAAGAATTGCTCAAGCGTAAGAAGTTCGTCTTCCTCTGCACCAACGCGCTGCTGCTCGAGAAGAAGATCGACCAGTTCAAGCCGTCGCCGTACTTCTCGTGGATGATTCACCTCGATGGCCTCAAGGCCGGCCACGATCAGTCGGTGTGTCGCGAAGGCGTCTTCGACAAGGCGATTTCGGCGATTAAGGTTGCCAAAGAAAAAGGCTTCAAGGTCATCACCAATACGACGTTCTTCGATCGCGACGACGCAAAGTCGATTCGCGCCGTGCTCGACTACCTCAACAACGACCTTAAAGTCGACATGATGCAGATTTCGCCCGGCTACGCCTACGAGAAGGCCCCCGACCAAGATAATTTCCTCGGTGTCGAGCGCACGCGCGAGATTTTCCGTGAAGCCTTCGAAGGCGACAAGCGTAAGGAGTGGCGCCTGAATCACAGCCCGCTCTACCTCGACTTTCTCGAGGGCAAAGTCGATTTCGAGTGCACACCGTGGGGCATCCCGTGCTACACCGTCTTCGGTTGGCAACGTCCGTGCTACCTGATGAGCGACGCACCGTATGCCAAGACGTACAAAGAACTGATCGAAGAGACCGATTGGGAAAAGTACGGCCGCGGGAAGCATCCGAGTTGCAACAATTGCATGGCCCACTGCGGCTACGAACCGACGGCGGTGATCCGCACGACGAGTTCGATCAAGGAATCGATTCGCGCAGCCCTTGGCACCAACTGAGCGAGTATTTCTAACCGGCGGTTCGGGTTTCGTGGGGGCGCACGTTCTACGTGCGCTTCTTACTGCGGGCTATCGCGTTCGCGCGCTCGCGCGCACGCCGATGGCGCCGATCGAAGGATGCGAGATCGTCAGCGGTGATCTGCGCGAGCCGGGCAGCTTCACGCGTATGCTCGACGGGTGCCGCTATCTCGTGCACTGCGCCGCACAGTACTCGTTTGGTCCGCGCGATCGCGATTCGCTTGCGCGCGTGAACGTCCGCGGCACGGAAGGCTTGTTCGCGGCGGCGTATCTCGCCGGCATCGAGCGCGCGATCCTCACGTCGAGCTCGGCGACACTCGGCCACGAAGCGCACGTAGCCTCGCGCGCGCTCGACTATCACGAATCGAAGATTTTGCAGGAACGCGTCGCGTTCGCGAGCCGTGTGCCGACGATTGCGGTGTTACCGACCGCGCCGGTCGGACCCGGCGATTGGAAGCCGACGCCGACCGGCGGGATGATCGTCGACTTCATGCGCGGGAAGATGATCGCGCGTCCGCCGGCGAGCGGCGGGATCAATCTCGTCGACGTCGAGCAAGTCGCGGAGGCGCACGTCGCTGCGCTCGAACGCGGCGTTATCGGCGAACGCTATGTCATCGGCGGCGAGAACTTCACCTACGATGCGCTGTGGGACGTGCTTGCGGTGCTGACCGGACGTCCGGCGCCGCGCGTGCGCGCGCCGATTCCGCTGATGTATGCTGCGGCGTGGGTCGACGAATTGCGCTGCCGCCTGACCGGTGCTACGCCCTTCGTGCCGATGGAGGGCGTGCGCATGTCGCAACGGCGGATGTTCGTCGACGCGTCGCAAGCCGCGGATGCGCTCGGCGTTGCGATCCGTCCGGTGCACGATGCGCTGATGCGCGAGGTTATCTGGTATCGCGACCACGGCTATGCCGCCTGAAGCGCCGACGATCGTCGCGGCGACGAGCTTGGAAGCGCGGGCTGTGCGACGCCATGCTCCGCAGGCAAACGTGATTGAATCAGGCGTCGGGCTGCGCGCGCCTGGATGGTTCGACGTGTGCCGGCGTCGCGATTAGTTGTGGCCTCGCGGGTGGTCTGCGTGCGGACCTGCCGACCGGCACGATCGTCATTCCAAGTGCGGTCGCTACGAGCGATGGCCTGGCAATCGCATGCGATGCGGCATGGACGGCGCGGTTGCGCGATGCCGCGCTGCGGCTCGGTTATGCGTTTGTCGACGCCGCGCTTTTGACAAGCGACACGCTCGTCGTGGGCGATCAGCGTGGCGCGTGGGCGGCACGCGGCTTTGCCGCCGTCGACATGGAGACGGCACGCATTCCGGCGCCCGCGATTGCGGCGGTGCGCGTCGTGCTCGATACGCCGCAGCGCGAGCTCTCGCCGGATTGGCTCAATCCGTCGCGCGCAATGCGACAACCCGAAGCATTGGGGTCAGATGTTCTGGCTCGCACGCGAAGGGCCGCGGTGCGCGGACCTTGCGGCGCGCGTTATTGCCGCGGCCCTCTAACAAAGAGCGCCGACGCCGAACCGACCGCGAACGCCAGTGCGGCGAGCGCAAAGAGCGTGCGATAGCCGAAAAGCGAGCCATTGAAATGGTGGATCAATGCGGCACCGATCAGCGGCGCGATGATTGCGGGAACGTGTGTCGCCATGCCCCAAATCCCGAGATCGCGCGCAACGTCGCGCATTGCCGGCATCGCGTCGAGCGCCAGCGCCCAGCCGTTCGAGAGCACGCCGCCATAGCCGAGGCCGAAGACCAGCGCCGCAACGAACACGGATGCCTCATAAGGCGCGATTGCGTACCCGAGTGCGGCGAGCGTCATCGGAATACCGCAGAGCGCGACGATGAGCTTGCGATACGGCGCGGATGCGATCCGAGAGGATGCCGAGCACAACGCTCGAGGCGACTGCTCCGATGAGTCCGGCGATGCCGGTGAATCCGGTACCGCGCGAGGGATCCGCAACGTGCAGCACGTCGCGGAAGAAGTAGAGCACGAACGTGCCGAGCAGCGTGAGGCCGAATACGATGCACGCGCGCCCGATGAAGACGACGATGAAGTCGTACCAATCGCGAATGTGCGCGTGATCGTCGGCTTCGTCTTCGCGTGGTGCAAGGCCGCGGAGCGAAAACGCACTCACCGCGACAAGAACCGCGCAGCCGATAAAGACGTACTTGGGATCGACCAGGCCGCCGTAGGACCAGACCAAAGACCGTGCCGAGCAGCGTTATCGCGCCGCGAATGCCGGAAGCAACGCCCCACAACGTCCGCGCGATCGCGTCGGGCAGCATCGCCTGATACGCCGTCGTGCTCACCGCCTGTCCAACCGTACCGATCAGGATCGCTTCGAAAAACGTTGGGATCGTATGCGCGCTCGCGGCAAGCACGAGCCCGATGACGTTGAGCGCCGCACCAATGAGCGCGATCGCCTGCCGCGGCGTGCCTTTGCCTCGCAACTTGTCGGAGAGCGCGCCGATCGGCCAGGGCAAAAAGACGTTGACGACGTTGATCAGGCTGGCCAGTGCGGCATACGTCGCGACGTGATTTTCCGGTGCGAGATGCACGAGTGCCGACGGAATAGCGATTGCCAAACAGCGCCGCTTCTTGCAGCGAGAGGGGCAACCAATAGATGTTGACGAGGAGCAGTGTGCCGAGCTTGGCATCCTTGCCGAATTGCGTTGTGGAGGACACTAGTCCCAGAGTACGGAGAGCATGGAGATCGAACCTCCATCGATCCCTTCGACGGGAAAACTCAGGCGGTCGCCCGCGTCTGACGCGCCCATTGCGTAGAGCAGCGGGAGATAGTGATCCGGCGTCGGCACGGAGAGGATTGCATCTTCACCGAGTGATTCGTAATCGATGAGCGGTTCGAAGACGCGCGAGGTCAGCAACTCGCGCGCCTTCGCTTCAAAGCGCTGCGCCCAATCGAACGGTTCAGCGGAATGACGGCCCCACGCAAACGCTTCCAGGTTGTGGACGATGTTGCCGCTCGCGACGATCATGACTCCATCGTCGCGCAGCGAGCGTAACTGCGTACCGATTTCGAAGTGCAACGCCGGCTCGAGCGTTTCGTCGATGCTGAGCTGCACGATCGGCACGTCGGCATTGGGATAGACGTGCGTGAGTACCGACCACGTGCCGTGATCGAGCCCCCAGCCCTCGTCGCCGGTAGCGCCAAAGCGCGCGAGCAGCTTTGTGATGCGTCCTGCCAAGCCACGATCGCCCGGCGCGGGGTAATCCACGGCGTATAACTCGCGCGGGAATCCGCCGAAGTCGTGGATCGTGCGCGGGTATTCGTTCTCCATCACGAGCGTCGCCGGTACATACCAGTGTGCAGAGATTGCCACGATCGCGCGCGGGCGCGGCAGCGCTTCGCCAAGGGAACTCCATGCCTTGGTGTAAGCGTTGTTTTCTATAGCGTTCATCGGGTTGCCATGGCCGAAAAAGACGACCGGTTGACGCTTCGTTATATTGCTCATGTATAAAGCCCGTTGGAGGTATTCAGGTGAAGGAACCTTCGGATTCGCTCACGCGCGGTGGAGCGCTCAAGCAGATCGTGCTCCCGGCATTGGCCGCCGCCTTTGCCGCGACCGCCCTCCCCGCGCGGGCGACCGACAACAAGAAGCAATTCCACTATCAAGATAAACCCGGGCCCAGCGGAAAGAAATGCAGCAACTGCCGCTTCTTTCGCGCCCCCAGCGGGTGCTCGATCGTTACCGGAAAGATCGGCCCCGACGGTTGGTGTATCGCCTGGGCAAAGCGGTAGCGGTCCGCGCTACATACCGGAGGCGCCGATGAAGCGCTGATAGGCGTCCGCTTTCAGCTCGCTTACGCTACGCCGTACGATCCTGCCGCCGTGCGCGGCAACGATCGAGTCGATAGCATCCGCTGCCGTGTCGCCGGCGTGGATCAGCAGCACGTGATCGCCGTCAGGTAAGGCTGCGCTCAGCTCGTCGAGTGCTTCGTCGCCTGCGCCGCCCGGAAGATTCGCAATATCGAGCTGGGGTGGAAACGCCGTCTCGACGTCAGCTAGGTCGAGATCGCCCGCTGCATTACGTTCGTACACGGACGCGCTGCGCACGTCGAGCGCTCCGGCGTTGACCGCGCGTTGCAGATCCGCGTGGGCGGCGATGGCGGCTTCGTGCGTGGCGAAGATGGCGGCGATGTAACTCTCCATGAATCTAGGTTACCATTCGCTCCCGGCCGAGGGAGGTAGTGAGAGCTACTTTCTCGGCACGGGGCGCCGGAGCTACCATGAGGGCGCCCTGTTTCTGGGTATCGTGCTGATCGCGGCCGGTGATCGTTTTCGGCGCGTTGCTGATCGTTGCGGGCGTCGTGCAACTCATCGCGGCGTTTCAGTCGCGCGGGGCGCGACATGTCGTCCTTCTATTGCTCGTCGGCGCCCTCGACATTATCGTTGGCTGGATGTTGATGCAGCATCCCGAAGCCGGCGCGCTGACGCTCACGCTCTTACTGGCGGCGCTCTTTGTCTTCACCGGAATCTACCAGTTCGTCGCTGCGCTGTGGCTGCAGCTCCCGAACTACGGCTGGTATGCGCTCAGCGGCCTTGTCTCGTTCATCCTCGGCGTGTTGCTGTGGATGCAGTGGCCGATCTCAGCCACCTGGTTCATCGGTTTTGCCGTCGGCATCAACTTCATCTTTGCGGGCATCGCGTGGTCCACGTTCGCGCTGAAGATCAAACCCGCGCCGGAGGCGGCGACTACGTAAGCGACGTGCCCTTCGTTTCGGGCGCCCACTGCACGGCAACGCCCAGGCCCACGAGCGAGATCGCAATTGCTCCCGCGATCACGCTCGTGATGCCGTAACGCGCAAGAAGCAGCGGCAGCGCGAACGTGCCGATAAATGCGCCGACGCGGCTGACGCCGGCGGCGAATCCGGTGGCCGTGGCGCGCATCGCGGTCGGAAAGAGTTCGGTTGGATAGGTCAATTCAAGACCCGCCGCGGCGCCGATGCCGATCGCATAGGCTGCAAACGCAAGCACGACGATCGCCGCATTGCCGGTCAAGAGTAGCGCGAACGCTGCCACGGCGATCGCAAAGCCCGCAATACAAAGCGGGCGGCGGCCCCAACGTTCAACCAGCGGTAGCGAAAGCAGCGAACCGATCAGAAACGCGGCCGTGATCGCAACACTGCCAACGGGCGAAGCTTGATCGCTCAAGCCAAGTGCCGCGAGCACGGTGGGCGCAAACGTGTAAATCGCAAAGAGCGGCACGACTTGCAGCAGCCACATGACCGAGACGAAGCACAGTGCGCCCGCGTAGCGCGGCAAAAAGAGTGTCGCAAACGAGGCGTGCGCGATCTCGCCGCGCCGATTGGCGGCTTCCCATAACGGCGTTTCAGGTGCGCTCGCACGCAACAGCAAACCGATCGCCGCGATCAGCGCTGGGCTCGCGAGGATCCATCGCCAACTCTCGTGCCCCGGTGCCGAGCAGCGCATACCCCACGATGTAGGCCATCATCGCGCCGAAGAACCATGCGACTTGCATGCCGTTGACCGCCGCACCGCGCAAGCGTGCGGGTGCAAATTCGGCGATGAGCGCGCCCGCGATCGGATAGTCGGCGCCGATTGCGACGCCGAGCACGAAACGCAGCGCAATGAGCTGCCACACGTTGGTTACGACGAGTTGCGCGAGCGACGCGACGACGAACACTGCGAGGTCAGCGATCATCAACGCGCGCCGTCCGTAGCGATCGGTCAAGCGGCCGAATACCGGTGCGCCAACGAGAATACCGAGCAGCGTCGCCGCGCCCAAAAGGCCCGTCATCGCCGGACTCAGTGCGAACTGCGGACCGAGGGTGACGAGCGCGAGGCCAACGCTGCTGAGGATGTATCCGTCGCAGAACAGCCCAACGTTGGCATAGACCAGCAGCTTTAAGTTGATGGAGTATTCCTACGGCAAATGAGCAGGCTCGCCCTATGCGGCCTGCTCCGACGCCGGAGGCGGCTTATCGCGTTCTAATGTCCCATCCGGTGGAGAATGAGGCGCCGGCTTGAGTCGCGGCCGTCGACGGAAACGCGTAACGAAGTGCGGGTTACCGGTTCGCTGTAGGTGGTGCGTATTGCCGGATCTTGCGTGCGGCCCGAGTCCGACTTGCTCGGGGTCTCGTTCGAAAGGTAGAACGATTGATTTCGCGGACCGCTGTTGTTGCTACCGTTGTTGTTGTTGTTGTTATAGCCAGTGTTGTTATTGCCATTGCGATTGCCATGGTGGCCGTTTTCGCGATTGGCGCCACGGCCATTGCCGGTACTGACGATCGTTACGGTCGAGGTGTTATTGTTCCAGTCCACCGATGCTCCGAGCGCCTGTGCGATGAATCGTAACGGCACGAGCGTGGTCGCGCCAACGAGGAAGGGCGCATCGTCGAGACTTTGCGTCTGACCGTCGACGGTCCGTGTCCAGGGATCAACATTATCGCCGGCTTATGGCAAGGTTACGCGGTGGCTTCGATGCGCAGGTCCATGCCAATAGTGCAAATGGACCAGAGGTAGTTGCAACCACAAGTAAGAAGGCTGCGAGACCTCGGACCACGTTCC
>CAWIZU010000022.1:0-65632 GCA_963840635.1 Vulcanimicrobiota bacterium
TCGGTTTCGAACGTCGAGACCAGATCGGTGTTGAACGTCTTGGATTTGTCCATCACGTAGACGCCCGCGTCGAACTCCTTGCGCACCTTGTCGGATATCTTGCACGGCCTTGGATAAGCCCTTTCGCGTCGCGGAAGATGAAGGCGTTCTCGCTCATCGTCTCGTTCATCTGCGTGACGCAGTCTCGGCGCGCGCGTGCCGCTCGCTGCTGCCCAGCAGCGTGGCGAACGCGATCTTGTTCTTGCTTGAGCGTTTTATCGCTCGTGCGAGGTTGCCGACGTTCTTGATATAGTCGACGGCGTGCTTGGCCGAACGTGCGCCGAACACAATCGTCTCGAGCAGCGAGTTGCCGCCCAAACGGTTCGCGCCGTGCACGGAAACGCAGGCGCACTCGCCGGCCGCGTACACACCGGGCACGCGCGTCGCGCCGAACTTATCGGTCTCGATGCCGCCCATCGTGTAGTGCGCACCGGGCAGAATCGGAATCGGCTCGTTGATTGCGTCTTTGCCGGTCGCATCGAGCGCGAGTTCGCGGATCTGCGGCAAGCGTTCGAGAATCTTTTCGCGTCCGAGATGGCGCATGTCGAGCAGCACGCAGCCGTCGACGCCGCGGCCTTCGAGGATCTCGGTCCATTCCGCACGCGAGACGACGTCGCGCGAGGCGAGTTCGCCTTTGTTTGGCGCGTATTTGAACATGAAGCGCTCGCCCAGCGAATTCAGCAGATAGGCGCCTTCACCGCGTGCGCCTTCGGTCATCAGCACGCCGTTCTCTTTGAGTGTGGTGGGATGGAATTGCATGAACTCCATGTCCATCAGCGGGATGCCGGCTTTGTAGGCGATGCCCATACCGTCGGCCGTCGAGGCGTAGCCGTTGGTCGTCTTCATGTACATACGGCCTGCGCCGCCGGTCGCAAAGATCGTCGCCTTCGCGGTGATCTTTTCCAGCTCGCCGTTACGCATGTTGTACGCGACGACGCCGGTCCCGATGCCGTTATCGATCGCAAGCGCGGTACAGAAATACTCTTCGTAGACTTTGACGCCGAAGCGCTCGAGTTGTTCCCACAGCGTGTGCAGGATAACGAGGCCGGTGACGTCGGCCGAATAGCACGTGCGCGGAACGCCAGCGCCGCCGAATGGGCGTTGCGCGATGCGTCCGTCGGGCATGCGGGAGAAGATGCAGCCGCGATGCTCGAGCCAAATGATTTGCTTGGGCGCATCCTCGCACATCGCCGCGACCGCGTCTTGATCGCCCAGATAATCCGAGCCTTTGACAGTGTCAAAGGTGTGGGCTTGCGGAGTGTCTTCTTCGCGGTTACCAAGTGCGGCATTGATACCGCCTTGCGCGGCGCCCGAGTGGCTGCGCACCGGGTGCATTTTGGAGACGATGGCCACGTCGGCACCGCCCTCGGCAGCTTCCACTGCCGCGCGCATACCTGCGAGACCGCCGCCGATGACGACGACGTCGTGCTTGATCATTGCTTCTTTATACTATCCGCTTTTTGAGGGGGGACCATGACTATTATCGGTGGGGTCGGGATCCTCGCCGCCCTTGGTCCGGTTGAAGAAGCGGTACTGGTTTTTCCCGGCCTGTTTGGCCTGGTAGAGCGCCTCGTCGGCGGCGAAAAAGAGCGTTTGCCCGTCGATCCCGTCGCCCGGGAACATCGCGACGCCGATCGAGCTGGCCAAACCGTTGCGGCGCAGGGCCGACATGATGCGCTCGACGCCACGGCCCGTCTGGTCGCGGTCGCTCTGGGCCATGACCAGGACGAACTCGTCGCCGGCGTAGCGGGCGATGATGTCGCCCTTGCGGGCATTCTTCTTGAGGACTTGGGCAAACCGTTTGAGCGCTAAGTCGCCCAGGCTGTGGCCGCCCGAGTCGTTGATTTTCTTAAGGTCGTCGAGGTCCAAGATCACGAAGGCAAACGGCGTGTCGTAGCGCTCAGACGTATGTAGCTCGCGCTCCAGCAGCTCCGAGAGCGCCCGGCGGTTCGGAATGCCGGTCAAACTATCGGTGTTCGCCAGCCGTTGCGTTTCCTCGAGAAGGCGTTTCGTCTCTTCGTACAGCCGTGCGTTTTCGACCGCGATCGCCGCCTGCGATGCGAAGTCGAGCAGCACGCGCAGTTGATTTTCGGTGATCTCTGCGCCCGGCGGATCGTCGGCGTAGAGCATACCGCGCACGATATCGCGTGCGACGAGCGGCGCAATGCAGTACGAGCCGCGCGCATCGTCGAGCGGCGAATCGTTGTCCGCAGCGGCACCATAGGCGAGTTGGAGTTTGCCCTGCGCGACGTCGATTAGCGCCGAATTGGCGCGAAAGTCTTGCCCGTCGACCGCGTGATTGACGACGCCGTTCTCGTCACATTCGAGACGCCGAACGATCGCGTCGTCGGAGGCGAGGTCGAAGAGTACGACGCGTTTGAACTTGAGCGCCTCGACCACGCCGCGCAGCACCATCGAGAGGATGTCATTGATCTCGAGGGTGGAGTTGATGGTGGAAAAGACCTGTTGCAGGACGAAGAGTTCTGCGTTCTGCTGCGCGTACTCGTCCCGCTCGGCTTCGAGCGCGGCGATGCGCGCGCGAAGGCGTTCGATCTCCTCTTGGAGCTCGGCGGCGTCCGGGGTGCCGGCGGACAGGTTGGCGCTCATCGTTTAAAGTAACGTCTAGCTTTCTGGGATTCTTTAGGTCAGGCTAATTCAGGTTGCGACAGTTCGTTCATCTCCACGTTCACACCGAGTATTCGCTGCTGGACGGGGCCTGCCGGGTCGACCGGCTCTGCCGCCGGACCGCCGAGGACGGGTCCCCGGCCGTCGCGCTGACCGATCACGGCGTCATGTACGGCGCGATGGAGTTCTACTACGCGCGCGCGGGACACCAGCCTCACGCCGATTATCGGCTGCGAGGCCTACATCGCGCCCCGCGGCCGCTTCGACCGGACCGTGCGCGACGAGGCGCACGTCACGCTGCTGGCGGCCGACCTGATCGGCTACCGGAATCTCACCGCGCTGATCTCCAAGGGCTTCCTCGAAGGCTACTATTACAAGCCGCGGATCGACCTGGATCTGCTCGCGCAGCACAACGATGGGCTCGATCGTGCTCTCGGGCTGCATGTCGGGCATGGTCGCGGCGCCGCTGCTCAAGAACGACTACGAGACTGCGGTCAAAGCAGCCAAGACCTATGTGGATATTTTCGGCGACCGCTTCTACATCGAGGTCATGCGCCACGGGATGCCCGAGGAAGAAGCGATCAACACCGGGCTCGTGAAGGTCGCGCGCGAGCTCAACTTGCCGCTCGTCGCGACCAACGACTCGCACTATCTCGAGCAACGCGACGCGCCGGCGCACGACGTGCTGCTGTGCATCGGGACCGGGCAAGACCGTCTCCGACACGAGCCGGATGAAGTTTTACTCCGATCAGTTCTACGTCAAATCGGCCGAAGAGATGTACGCGCTATGGACCGACCTGCCCGAAGCCTGCGACAACACGGTCGAGATCGCCAAGCGCATCGACATCAAGATTCCCGAGAAGATCTTTCACCTCCCGCACTATCCGGTACCGGAAGAAATCACGCAGCCCGAACGCACGACGGAGTCGTATCTGCGCGAGATCTGCGAAGCGGGCTTGATCGAGCGCTACGGCGCCGAGCGCGCGCAGACGACGAGACGTTGCGCACGCGGCTCGATTACGAACTCGACGTCATCAACAAGATGGGCTTCGCGTCGTACTTCTTGATCGTGTGGGACTTCATCAAGTACGCGCGCGATCACGACATTCCGGTCGGCCCGGGCCGCGGTTCGGCGGTCGGTTCGGTCGTGTCGTACTGCCTGAAGATCACCGATCTCGATCCGATCAAGTTCAATCTGTTTTTCGAGCGCTTTCTCAATCCCGAACGCATCTCGATGCCCGATATCGACACCGACTTCTGCGTCGAGCGGCGCGACGAAGTGATCGCCTACGTCACCGAAAAGTACGGCAAGGATCGCGTCGCGCAGATCGTCACGTTCGGCACGATGGCGGCGCGCGCGGCGGTGCGCGACGCCGGCCGTGCGCTCGGCGTGCCGCTGCCCGACGTCGACCGGGTCGCGAAGCTGATCCCCTCGGGGCCGGGCGGCCTTTCGATCGAGGAGGCGCTCGAACAGATTCCCGAGCTGAAGATGCTCTACGCCGGCAGTCCGCAGATTCGCAAGCTGCTCGACACGGCGAGAGACTATCGAAGGCCTGGCGCGTCACGCCGGCACACACGCGGCCGGCGTCGTGATCTCGGCCGGACCGCTGATCGATTACGCGCCGCTGGTGAAGTTCAACGACGGCGACGTCAACACGCAGTTCGACATGATCTGGGTCGAGAAGATCGGCTTGCTCAAGATGGACTTCTTGGGCCTGCGCAACCTCACGGTGATGAAGGCCGCGACCGACGAGATCCGCCGCACGGTCGACGGCAACTTCGACCTGGCGACGATCCCCGACGACGACAAGCGGACCTACGAGATGCTCAGCCGCGGCGAAACGATGGGCGTCTTCCAGGTCGAATCCGACGGCATGACGCGCGTCTGCGTCGAGCTCAAGCCCTCGCGCTTCGAAGACATCATCGCGCTCGTCGCGCTCTACCGCCCCGGTCCGATGGAGTGGATTCCGCAGTTCATCAGCAACAAGCACGGCCGCACGAAAACCAAATATCTGCATCCGAAACTCGAACCGATCCTGTGCCGACACGTACTGCTATTGCGTGTATCAAGAGCAAGTTATGCAGATCGCGCGCGATGTTGCCGGGCTTTACGATGGCGCAAGCCGACGAACTGCGCAAGGTCATGGGGAAGAAGCAGAAAGACCAGATTCCGGTCTACCGCAAGAAGTTCGTCGACGGCGCGATGGCGACGTCGGGCGTCACCGAACAACTCGCGGATCAGATCTTCGCGTTCGTCGAACCGTTCGCAGGCTACGGCTTCAACAAGTCGCACGCGGCCGCGTACGGCTGGATCACCTATCAGACCGCCTATCTCAAGGCGAATCACCCGCTGCAGTATCTTAGCGGCGCTGATGACCTCGGTGAAAGACAAGACCGACAAGCTCGTCGAGTACATCGACGAGGCAAAACACATGGGCATCACCGTGCTTGCCGCCCGACATCAACGAATCGCTCATCGACTTTGCGGTGGTTGGCGATCGCATTCGGTTCGGTCTCGGCGCGATCAAGGGCGTCGGCGAAGGCGCGGTGCGCAGCATCATCGATTCGCGCGAAGCGCGACGGCAAGTTCACCGATCTCTTCGACCTCGCCAAGCGCGTCGACGCAAAACAAGTGAACCGCCGCGTCTTCGAGGCGCTGATCAAGTGCGGTGCGCTCGATGCGCTGCCCGGCAATCGCGCGCAGAAACTCGCCGCGCTCGACGTGGCGCTCGACTTGGCTGCGCATGCGACGCGCGAACGGGAACTCGGACAAGTCTCGCTGTTCGGCGACGCGGGGGAACATGCGCCGACGCTGACGCCAGTGCTGCCGAACGTCGCTGCGCCGAGCACGCGCGAGCTGCTGGCCTGGGAGAAGGAGACGCTCGGCATTTTCGTCTCGGGCCATCCGCTCGCCGACGTGCAACCGCTGCTCGTGCGCAACGGTGCGATGTTGATCAAGGACTTGCGCACCGTCGAAGACGACGCGTTCGTGCAGATCGCCGGCATCGTGACCTCGGTTCGCCGTACGCTGACCAAAGCGGGCGCGCAGATGCTGATCGCGCAAGTCGAAGACACGACCGGCGCGTGCGACGTCGTCGTCTTTTCGAAAATGTATCCGCAGGTGCAGGGTCTCTTCATCGAGGACGCGATCCTCGTGGTCAAGGGACGCCTGCGTTCGCGCGAGCGGCCGGGCGCCGCGCCGGGCGAAGAAGGGCCGGTCGATCTTTCGGTCAGCGTCAACGAGGTCGCGCCGTTTGAGATTCCCCGCAACTTCACCGCGCCGCCCGTGCGCGAGTGGCACGTGCAAGTCGATTCGCGCGAACAGATCGATCGTTTGGCGGCGCTGGTCGACGAGTGGCCGGGCCAGGCAGCGGTAACGATGCATGCGCGCGGCAAATCGCAGCGCCTGACGCGTACGATGGCGGCCGATGCACGCGTACGTAGCGAGCTCGAACGTATCTTTGGGCGGGGCAATGTCCGGCACGACGCTTAGCGTCACTCCGGCAGCGGAGCGCACCAAGCTGCTCGGCAAGCGCCGCGACGGCTGGACGCCCTCGCCCGAACTCGTCACGTCGGTCGCGGAGATTTTGCTCTCGGTGCGCACGCGCGGCGATGCGGCCTTGATCGAGTACACGCGACGCTACGACGACGCAACCTACGACCTTGCCAAGCTGCGCGTGCCGATCCCGATGCAAGAAGGTGCGCGCGCGCTCGTGCCGCCCGAGATCGCCGGTGCGCTGCACTTGGCCAAGGAACGCATCGCGCGCTTTCACGAGCGCCAGCGTCCCGCGGACTTGAGCTACGTCGACGAGGACGGCACGCGTTACGGCTTGCGCTATCGGGCGCTCGACGCGGTGGCCGCGTACGTCCACGGCGGGCGCGCCGCGACGGCGTCGGCCGTGCTGATGACGGCCGTGCCGGCCAAGATTGCCGGCGTTGGCCGCACGATCGTGCTCGCACCGCCGCGCGGCGCCGGCGGCGTGCATCCAGCGGTCCTGTACGCGTGCAGTCTGTGCGAAGTCGACGAACTCTACGCGGTCGGCGGCGCACATGCGATTGCGGCCGCTGCGTATGGGACCGAATCGATCGCACGCGTCGACAAGGTCGTCGGTTGGGGCGGCGCGATCGTGACCGAGGCCAAGCGGCAAATCTACGGTGTGTGCGGTATCGACGGGCTCTCCGGGCCCACCCGAAGTCCTCGTCGTTGCCGATGACGGCGCGAGCAGCGAATACGTCGCCGGCGAATTGCTGGCGCAAGCCGAGCGCGATCCGTTCGCGCGCGTTGCCGTGCTCTCCGAATCGCGCCCGCTGCTCGAGGCAGTCGCGCAACTGCTCGAAACCTTCGACGTGCGCACGCTGCCGCACGGCGATGTGCTCGCGCAGGTGATCGAAGGCGCCTGTTACTTGCTGCACGCGCAGAACCGCAATGAGTTGCTCGACACGATCGAGGCAATCGCACCCGAGCGCTTGGCGCTGCAGGTGCGCGATCCGGAACCGTACCTCTCGCGCGTGCGGCGCGTCGGCACGGTCTTTGTCGGCGACATGACGCCGCTCGCCTCGGGCGATTATCTGGCGGGTACGAACAACGTGCTGCCCGCGTCGGGTACCGCGCGCTTTGCGGCAGGCTTGCGATTGGAGGATTTCATGCGCACGTTCAGCGTCGTCGAGAACTCGCGCGAGCGCATGCTCGGTGACGCGCTGCCGCTCGCGGCGCTCAGTGAGTTCGAGGATTTGCCGCATCACGCGCAGACCGCCCGGATGCGCAGCGGAGCATGAAGTTAGTCGCCTTTGATCTCGATGGGACGCTGGTTGGTCGCGATCTCGCGATACGTCCGCGCGTGCGTGAAGCGATTGCGCGGATGCTCGACGCGGGCATGCTGGGCTGCATCGTCACCGGTCGCATGTACCGCGCTTCGGTCGGCTTCGCTCGCGAATTGAATTTCGAGACGCCGCTCATCTGCTATCAGGGCGCGGCGATCGTCGATCCGACGACCGACGACGTGCTGCGTGATACGCCGCTCGATCCCGATACGGTCGCCGAAGTGCTCGGTGTTGCAAGCGATGCCGTCGTCCACATTCAGCTCTATCGCAACGATCTCTACTATGCCGAGCAAGAGAATCGCTTCTCGGACCTCTATGCGTCGCTTGCGGGCGTCGAGCCGGTCGTCGTGCCGTCGCTCCGTGAGGCCTTCGCGTTCAGCCCCGCAACGAAAGCCGTCGTGATCGACGATCCGCCGCGCGCCGCCGAAATGGCGGCGCTTTTTACGCAGCGGCTCGGTTCGCACGCGTACGTAACCCGCAGTTATCCCGAGTTCGTCGAGATTCTCAATCCGCGCGTCGACAAGGGCGAAGCGCTGCGCTTTGTCGCCGCGAAGCTCGGGATCGCGATGAGCGACGTCGCCGCGATCGGCGACTCGTGGAACGATGCGCCGTTGCTCGAGGCGGCAGGTTTCGGTATCGCGATGGGCTCGGCGCCCGATGAGCTGCGCGCGGTTGCAAAGGCCGTCGTCAGCGACGTGCAGGGCGACGGGGTGGCCGAGGCGATCGAGCAGTACGTACTCGCGTGAAACGCCGGCGCACCACACCGGTGCAGCGGCTGCGCCCGTTCTGGTTTCTGATCGCGATCGTGCTCGCGTTGCTCGTGGCGGGCGGCTATCTGTTCTCGCTTTCGCATACGTTCTATCCGCATACGATCGACGTCTCGGGGAACCGGGTCGTCTCGAAGGACGCAATCATGGGGGCCGCACAGATCGAACTCAACCGCAACATCTGGCTCCAGAACACCGCGGCCATGACCAAACGTATTGAAGCAATCCCGTTCATCGATACGGCGGTGATTCACCGGCATCTGCCCGGCGCCATCAGCATCGATGTGACCGAACGCACGCCGTTCGCCGTGCTCGACGACGGCGGCAAGCCGCGAGCTGGTCGATCGCACGATGCGCGTATTGCGACCGGCCGGCCCGGATGATGCCGCACTCCCCGTGCTCGTGGTGCGCACCGGCCAAAACGCGCAGACGCTTGCGCTCGCACTCGACGCCGCGCAGATCGCGCATCTCGATCCCGCGTCGTTCAATTTCGATAAGTATGGGGACGTGGAGATGACGCTACACGGCGGCGTGCGCGTCTACTTCGGCGATCCGTCGACCGTCGCGCAGAAGGTCACGCTCGTGCAGCCGATCCTCGCAAAAGTCGGACGCGGCAAACGGAAAGTTGCCGCGCTCGATCTGCGAGCGATGACCACGCCAGTCGTCGTATACGCGAAGTAAGATGTTACTGCTCGCGATCCTCACGTACCATCTTGCGTATCACAGTGGAGCGATTGGTGTAAAGGTTGCATACCACGCCGTCGTCGATCAATCTGGCTTCGGCAAGATAACCTCGGGAACGGTGACGATCCAGAACGGCACGCGCCGTTTTGCGGTGAATCTTGGGTCGCTGCTGCCGCTCACCTCGCAAAACGTCCTACTGCCAACGGGAGTACGTGATGGATGCGGTTTGTCGCAGCCGTTAGCGGTCAAATCACACTATGTTGTGGTAGAAGCCGTTTGGGTCGGGAAGGGATGTTTGCCGGTCCCGTACTTTATCGACGCAGATTCCGGCTTGCGCGCTGAAACGGTAGATCTCGATCACCGCTGGGATCACCGGCTCGATATTCAGGCGGTGCATTTCGAAGGCAAACCTATTCGCGTAGAGCACGTCGACCACGTAACTCTCGCGCTCGTAACGTACGATCAAAAAGTGACCGGTTCGTCGCCGTGGCTGTTTGTGATCGTGAAAGGCCGTGACATGAAAGATAACGCACGTCTGTACGCATACAGCTACGCCCACGTGCATCTAAACAACCGTCCCGATCCTGGCTGGAATATTTTCCCGACGCTGGGCTCCGTCGTAGAGATAGGGCCGCTCACGGGTTTGTACGTGTACTCGTATCATCCCGATGCCGACGTGCTGCGACTGAGCGCGGCCGACGATGCGAATTACACCGAGCGCCAAGAGCCAACCTCATCGCACGATGCTCGCGCGCTCGAACGCAACCAATGGATGATCGTCATGGGCGAAGACGTTCAGGCATTTCAGTTCCCGCAGGCACTTACGGCATTCGACAAGGTCTTGTCGCTTGAAGATGACCAATCGCTCTACCCCGGCGAAAAGGCCATGTATAACGATTGTCGCGCGATGGTCGCTCAGCTTCAAGCTGGAAAAATAAGTGCGGCATCCGCTCGTACTCGATGGGAGACGAAGGGATGCCGCCCGTAGCCGGTTGGCTTAGCGCAAGACCAACCCGTTGGCGATGAACGTGCCGTTCGAGTAGTACCCGTAGACGGCGATACGGTCGCCGCGAGCCGGCGTTGCATCGATCGGATGAATCACGGTGCCCGGTTTGAGGTCGATCGTTTGTACGTCGCCGTCGGGACGAGCGACGGCAACGCGATACGCGCGGAAGCCGACGACGGTGCCGAGGATCACGTGCTGGCGGTCGTATTCAAAGCGATCCCACTGCGGTTGCCATCTGGTGTAGACCGGGACGTATACTTGCTGCGCCGATGCGCTAGCTGTGAACGAACCCGCGAGTCCGGCGATGAGCGCAAGCGATGCGAGGGCGATGACGAGTTTCTTTTTCATTCGTTCCTCCGATGGTGGGCGACTCTGCGGAGGTAACGAAGCACATCGGGCGCGCCGTTCAGTTACGGCGCGCCCGATGCTTGATTCTCACCCGGTTCTTAAAATAATTGCGTGGGGATTAGTGGTTGGTGAGATCGAGATACACCATCACCTGACCTTTGATCAGTGACAGCTTCACAGAATCGCCAGTCTTGAGTTTCCCAAAGTCGACGGAGTCGCGACCGGCCGAAAGCGTCGTTTCTGCGCCGTTGTCCATCGTGACTTGAATGTGCTTGCCGTCGACGATCCTCTCGATTTTAACGGTATACGTGCCGTCAGGGATCAGCGACGAATCGATGGTGTTCGCAGCCAGTGCGATTGCGGGGATGATCGCGAGGGCGGCGATGAGTCCGAGGGTGCTGAAGTTCTTATACACGGTTACTCCAGTGAACGGGGCTAGCCTAGCGGTCTTAGCCTAAGATGATAGCGCAAGTGCCCCGGGGTCTTCCAGGGCCTGCCCACCCGGCTTTGAGCCATCGTCGATGGACTTTTGGCCAGTTTGGAACTGGCCGACCATCTCACGAAGCTCGCTGGCCTGGGTTTGCACGTCGTCCGCACTGGTTGCCATCGTACCCACCGCGGTCGAATTCATTTCGCCGATGTCGCTCGATTGCTCGATGCGAGTGCCCAGCGCCTTGATCGACCCTTGTTGTTCGGTCGAGGCTCGCGCCACCTGCGCGGTGCGGTTCTCGATCTCTGAGACGCTCTCGAGGATCTGATTCGACGTGATCGCCTGTTCGCGCATCGTCGCCGCAGCTTCGTGCGTCATCGCGCCCATCTGTTCACTTGCCTTGGCAAGTTCTTCTGAGGCCCGCGCCTGTTGCGTCGTGGCGACGCTGATCTCGCTGACCAGTGTGGCGACCTCGGTGACGCGGGTACTGATCGTTTCGATCATCGTGGTGACCGTTGCGCGCCGACTCGGCGTTGTTCTGCACCAGCGATTGTTCGCGCGCGCGGTGCGTTCGAGCACGGCGGACGTACGGCGCTGGATGTCGGCCACGAGCTGTCCGATCTGCTTGGTCGAACTAGCCGAGTTCTCGGCGAGCTTGCGGACTTCGTCGGCGACGACCGCGAAGCCACGCCCGTGCTCGCCGGCGCGCGCCGCTTCGATTGCGGCGTTGAGTGCAAGGAGGTTGGTTTGATCGGCGATCTCTTCGATCAGGCCGAGAATCTCGCCGATCTGGCGCGAGGCACCGTCGAGGCTCTGCATTTCGGTGACGACGTCGGCGACGGTGTCGCTGATCGAGCCCATGCCCTTGGAGAGCGCGAGCACTTCGTTGCGGCCTTCGCGGACCTGTTGATCGGTGACGTTCGATTCGGAACGCACGCGATCGGCATTGCCGGCGACTTGCACGATCGAGGCCGACATCTGCTGCGTGTTCGCGACGGCTTCTTCGACGACGGTGGCGAGATTGAGCAGGTTCTGATCCATCTCTTGGATCGACGCCGTCATCTGCGCAACGGCGCTCGAGATATCGGAGACGCGACGCGCGACGGCTTCGGCATTGTCGGCGACCGTGCCGGCGGCGCCGGCGAGATCGCTCGAGTACTGCAGCGCTTGCGAGAGCGCCGCGAGTTCCTCTTTCATGCGACCGTCGACTTGCAGCGCAATCTGGCTGCTCTGTTCCGACCGCTGTTGCACGGTGAGCGACGCGTTCTGGATGCGGCGAATGATCGCGGAGAAACGATCGGCGAAGTCGTCGATCGCTTGGCCGAGGCGTCCGAGCAGATCGCGGCCTTGCCAATTGATGCGCTCCGTGAGATCGCCTTGGCCCATCGCTTCGAACATCTGGACGCAACGGCCGATGCCGCGAGTCATAATGCTGCGCAGCCAGCCGTAGCATCAGCAATACGATGAGCACGACAACCACGATACCGGCGATCAGCGCCACATCAGCGCCTGTCTTGGCCGCGAGCAATTTGTTGTACCGATCGTTGGCAAGACCGTTGAGCGCCGTGAGCATCGCTTGACCGTCGGTCGCCTGCTTTTCATACGCGGCACTCGACGGGCCGTTGATCTGCGTAAGCGCATCTTTGTTCTTGTCACTTTGCAGCAGGCTTACGGCCGAGAGCGCTTGGAAGTCGTAGCCGCTGGCGCTGGAGCTAAACGTGTCGACGAGCGCGCCGATCGTCTTGGCAATCTCGTCGGTATTACCCTGACACGACGATGTCGTCATGTCGGTGCCGCCCTTGCTCGCGCTCTTGACCGGGCAGAAGATGTCGACCATCTTGCGCGCGTCGTCGGGAAACTGTTTGACGAGGGTCTTTGCGAGGTCGAGCTGCTTTGCTGCGGCGGCCGGATCGCTCGAGGTCGCGGCCTCGAGCGTGGCTGCGCGCAAACTGTCGGCGTCGCTTCGCGACCTTCGCGTATGCGAGCTGACCCGGCGATCACGCGGTCGTTGAGTACCTGGGCTTGAGTCGAGATACCGTTAAGGGCCCAAAGCTGACTAGGCCCATTAGCGATCATGACAAGGATCACGAGGCCAAAGGCCACTATGAGCCCGCGTTCTAAACTCGTGCGGCGCTGTACCATCATTAGCTTCATCGGCTTACGGTTGCTGGGTATTTACGCCCTTCTTAAGGTTGCGGTTATCCGCAGGCTTTTCGCACGCTCTTCGCAGGCCGTCCCCACCCTGTCCTCAAGGAGTCTCCCGGCGGTGCGCCAAGCCCTCTCGATTCCCGGTTTCGGGCACCAGGAATAGTAGGGATTGCCGGGCTCCGGCCCAATATATGGTGGTTATGAAGCACGAGACCGTCTGCGGGCTCGATATCGGGACGACCAAGACCTGTGCGGTCGTCGCCGTCGAAGGTCCCAACGGCCTGGAGATCGTCGGGGTCGGCGAAGCGCCCTCGCTCGGGATGCGCAAGGGCGTCGTTGTCGACCTCGAGGAGACGATCAAGTCGATCGAGGCCGCGACCGAAAACGCCGAACGGATGGCCGGCGTGCACATTGCCGACGTCTACGTCGGCATCACCGGCGAGCACATTCGGAGCACGAACAATCGCGCCGTTGTTGCCATAACGAGCGACGATCGCGAAGTTTCGCAGGCCGACGTGCGGCGCGTCGTCGACGCAAGCAAGATCATCAACCTTCCGGCCGATCGCCAGATCATTCACGCGCTGCCGCGCTACTTCACGGTCGACGGCCAAGACGGCGTCGACGATCCGGTCGGCATGGCCGGCGGACGCCTCGAAGTCGACACCCACATCATCACCGGCGGCTCGACCTTCATCACCAACGTGCTCAAGTGCGTGCACCGCGCCGGTCTCGAAGCAGCGGGCTTCGTCTTCGAGCCGCTCGCGAGTTCGGCTGCGACGTTGCTGTCCGAAGAGAAGCAAGTCGGCGTGGTGCTGCTCGATATCGGCGGCGGCACGACCGACATCGCGGTGTACTCGCTCGGCAGCGCGATCTTCACCGCGACGATTCCGGTCGGCGGCAACATTCTCACGAACGACATCTCGCTTGGGCTTGAAGACGTCGCTTGCGGAAGCGGAAGACGTCAAGAAGCAGTACGGTGCGGGCATCGCGGAAGACGGCGAGCAGACGTTTCGCGTGCACGCCTCGACGGCCGCACGAACAAGGAATTCACCACGCAGCAGTTGCGCGCGATCGTCGTGCCGCGCGTGCTCGAAATGTTCCGCATGGCCAAGCAAAAGATCATCGAAAACGTGCCGCGCGATCTCGTGCTCGGCGAAGTCGTGATCACCGGCGGCGGCGCGCTGCTGCCGGGCATCGAGCCGATTGCCGAAGACGTCTTCGGCTTGCCGGTGCGCGTCGGCTCCCGTCGACGCTCAGCGGATTGACCGACGCGATGAGGCAACCGCAGTACGCAACCGCGATCGGCCTCGTGCTCTTCGGCCCGAACGGCGAATCGCAAGACGGCAACGGCGTGCGCGCGGTCGGATCGTGCTCACCAAAGTCCGACAGTGGTTCTCGGATCTTTGGAATTGACGTGACCCCGAAAAAGAAACCACAACAACTCACGTTCATCGAGGAGCAAGCTCAGATGGCAGACGCACGGCGCTTTCACCCCGAACATGCCGCGACGATCAAAGTCATCGGCGTCGGCGGCGGCGGCTGCAATGCCGTCAACCGCATGATCGAAGCCGGTCTGACCGGCGTCGAGTTCTATGCGGTCAACTCCGACGTGCAAGCGCTGCGCAATTCGCGAACCGAGAACACCGTGCAGATCGGCGGCGGACGAGACGCGCGGTCTCGGCGCCGGCGCGAATCCGAACCTCGGACGCGAAGCCGCCGAAGCGTCGCGCGAAGATCTCGCGATGATTCTCGACGGCGCGGATCTCGTGTTCATCACGGCCGGCATGGGCGGCGGCACCGGCACCGGCGCCGCGCCGGTCGTCGCCGAACTCGCGCGCGAATCCGGCGCGCTGACGATCGCCGTCGTCACGAAGCCGTTCGCGTTCGAAGGCCGCAAGCGCATGCAGACCGCCGAACACGGCATCGCCGATCTCGAAGCCAAAGTCGATACGCTGATCACGATTCCGAACGAACGCATCCTGCAGGTCATCGAGAAGAAGACGCCGCTCAACGAAGCGTTCGCGTACGCCGACGACGTGCTGCGCCAAGGCATTCAGGGCATCTGCGATCTGATCACGCAGCCCGGGTTGATCAACCTCGACTTCGCCGACGTGAAGACGATCATGACCGACGCGGGTTCGGCGATGATGGGCATCGGCGAAGGCACGGGCGAGCATCGCGCCGCCGACGCCGCGCAAAAGGCGATCGCGTCGCCGCTGCTCGAGACGACGATCGAAGGCGCGCGCGGCGTGATCTTCAACATCACCGGCGGCCCCGATATGGCGATGTACGAAGTCAACGAAGCGGCCGAAATGATCAGCCGCGCGGTCGATTCCGATGCGCAGATCATCTTCGGCGCGTCGATCGATCCGACGATGACCGGCAAAGTGCGCGTCACGGTGCTCGCCGCCGGCTTCGGTGCGCCGCGCGCGTATCGTCCGTCGGTCGGTCATGCGTTCGAAACCGGCAAGCTCGACACGGTCACGCCGGTGAACATGGACGACATCGAAGTCCCGGCGTTCCTGCGCTATCGCGGCTAGCGACAGAACGTCATGGATGACCAGGGCTTTGCCGCCCGGGTGCTGCTCGACTCGGTCAGCCCCGCGGGCGTTCGTTTCACCACGCTCGAGGCACGCTTCCCGCGCTTTATTCTGAGCCGAATTTAATACGCATCGGTCTTTTCACGAAATAGCGCGAGTTCCAGCAGAGCAATACCAACGAAGAAAATGATCGAACGCGTGTTGGAAAATCCCGCGATGCCGGTGGAGTGGGGCGTCAACAAAGCCGGCATGTCGGCGAGCGAAATTCTCACCGAAGAACAAGCGGAACTTGCGAAAGAGGAGTGGCTGCGCGCACGCGACAGCGCCGTGCAACACGTGCGCGCGCTTGCAAGAATTCAAGGTTCACAAACAAGAGCTCAATCGCGTTCTCGAACCGTTCATGTGGCATACGGTGATTATCACGGCGACCGAGTGGGAGAATTTCTTCAAGCTTCGCTGGCGGAAAACGCGCAGCCGGAGATTCGCGTCGCGGCGCGGTTGATGTTCGATGCGAAGGCGGCTTCCGATCCGACCCCGGTCGGGCTCGGCGAATGGCATCTACCGCTCGTGCAAGACGACGAGCGCGCGCTGCCGATCGAGGTGCTGAAGAAGGTCAGCGCCGCGCGCTGCGCGCGCGTGTCGTATCTCACGCACGACGGCAAGCGCGATATCGAAAAAGATATCGAACTGTGCGAGCGCCTGATGAGCGATCGCCACATGAGCCCGTTCGAACACGTCGCAACGCCGGCCGACGACCGCGCGTTTCACGCAAACTTCCGCGGCTGGCTGCAAATGCGCAAGGAGCTAGAACCGGCAACACAATGAACGAGGCGCCGCATTGCTGCGACGCCTCGTGCGTTCGATGTGTGTTGGCGGACCGACGACTCACTCCGAACCTAACACACTCGTGAACGCCAGACGCAATGGCGGGTTGACGTCATTGCGACTGGAGCGTCCGGGAATCAAACCCGGAGCCGTCGGAGTGCCGATCCGTCGGTCGACATCATCGAAACGCCCCAGCCGCGTCCTATCCCACTGCCGACGCGCAGCAAGGTCGCCCAAGGTAGAGGTAGTCTCTCCCGGACATTAAGGCCGCCTCGTTTCCGCATTGTTGAAAATTTATTGCCAGTGTGGGATAAGAATAGTCCGGGACGTCGATTGCCTGGCATACCGGATTAATAGACGAGATCCGTGTTTGGGGTAACGGGTGTGGCTCTGTTTACGCTGAGCCTCGAGCATCTCTGCTCGAGGGAGATTTTCCTCACAGCATCGCCGGAAGCGCTGGCGCTCATCCCTCACGCGACCGCGGTTCGCTATCTCAGTACTGGCCACTCGCATCGACGGCAACGACCTGCACGTGGTCGTTGCTGCACCGGCAGACGATTCGACGATCGATCGTATCCAAGCGATTGACGGGATTGCATGTAATCGCCGCCGAGGCGCCGCGCGAACTGATTCGCAATCGTATCGCCGCATACTACGTCGGCGACGAGCAAACTACCGACGGCGGCGACGATCCGCCGGCAATTAGCGCAGTCGATAGATTGCACGAACGCGCCATTCGCCTCAAGGCTTCCGACATTCACCTCGAGCCGACGCAAACAGGTGGTCGCGTGCGCCTGCGCGTCGACGGTATTCTGCGCGAGAGCGATCAGTTGCCGCGCGAGTTGTTCCACCCAATGGTCTCGCGTGTGAAGCTACTCGCAGGGATGGATATTGCCGAGCGGCGGCTACCGCAGGACGGTCGCTATATGCTCGAGCGTTGCGGCCGGACGCTCGATGCGCGAGTATCGTCGATGCCCACAATCGGCGGCGAGAAGCTCGTGGTCCGCCTGCTCGATATGCAGGTAGAGATACCAAGCCTCGCATCGCTCGGCATGACACCCTCGATCCTCGAACGCTACCGCCGCGCGATTCATGCTGCTCATGGGTTCATCGTCGTCTGCGGTCCGACGGGGAGTGGGAAGACAACAACTTTGTACGCTTCGCTGGCCGAGCGCAACGTCAATGGGCAACATCTGTGTACAGTTGAGGACCCGGTCGAGGTGCAGATGGCCGGCGTCGCGCAAGTCCAAGTGAATCCGCGCGCAGGCTTAACGTTCGCCTCTGCCTTGCGAGCATTTTTGCGCCAGGATCCCAACGTGATCATGCTCGGCGAGATGCGCGACCCAGACTCGGTGGGTGTCGCGATGTCAGCGGCGCTTTCCGGGCAACTCGTCATGACGACGATGCACGCGAGCGATGCTCCACGCGCAATCGAGCGTCTCGTGGAGTTTGGGCTGGATCGCCACACTTTGGCTGCGGGGCTTTCCGCCGTCGTTTCACAGCGGCTCGTTCGCCGCGTGTGCGGCTACTGCCACGCGGCGGGCTGCACCCGATGCGCAGGTGTAGGGTATCGCGGGCGGGTCGCGATCTTCGAACTTTTACCCATGACGAGTGTGGTACGCTCGGCTGTCGCGCGCGGCGAGACGGCGCTTGATCTTGCGGTGATTGCATCGCCAGCCGGTTACGAACCTATGATGTCCGAGGGCTTGGAGCTAGTTGCACGCGGTGAAACGAGTCGCGCGGAACTCGAGCGCGTGCTCGGATCGGGCGACGCCGGATGAGCGCGACAATTCCGCACGTTCGCCTGATCGACGTCTTGCACGTCGGACGTCAGCAAGATGCCTCGGACATTCACCTTGTCCCGGGACTTCCCGCGGCACTACGTGTCGACGGCGAACTGCAGTTTCTGGCCGGTTCGGCGCTCTCGGGCGACGATACGGCCGAGATTGCACGCGCCCTTTTCGAGCCCGAGACGTTCACGCGACTCGAAGGAGGAGGTGACTTTTCTGCGACGCGCGCCACCGACGACGGGCTGGTCCTTCGCATACACGGATTCCGTGGTGCGCGCGGATTGACGATCGCGATTCGGCTGCTCAACAAGGAGATCCCGACGCTCGAGTCGCTGCACCTTCCGCGGGTCGTCGCGACGCTCGCGCACCGCGATCATGGCCTTGTAATTTTTTCGGGACCGACTGGGAGTGGCAAGTCGACGTCGCTTGCAGCGCTAATTCGCGAGATCAACGCAACGCGCGCGCGTCGCATCATAACAATTGAGGATCCAATCGAGTATCGACACGAAAGCGCGCGCTCGCTGATCACGCAGCGCGAGATTGGCCGCGATGCGGCATCATTTAGTGTGGCACTTCTCGGCGCGCTACGGGCGGATCCCGACGTCATCATGCTCGGAGAGATGCGCGAAGCTGCGACGATGCAGGCGGCACTGACCGCAGCGGAGACAGGCCACCTTGTCTTCACTACGCTCCATACGGGGAGCGCTGTGCAGACGATAGAGCGAATCATCGATGCGTTCACAGGCTCCGAGCAAGCACAGGTCCGATCGCAGCTCGCAGCGAGCCTAACAGCAGTGGTGGCACAGCGACTCCTGCCGCGCAAGCACGGACCCGGTCGCAGGGCTGCGGTCGAAGTGCTGCTTGTCAACGATGCGGTGCGGACGATGATTCGCGAGTCGCGCACGCACCTTATTCGCAATGCGATGACGACAGGACGTCAGGCCGGCATGCAGACACTCGAGCACCATCTCGGCGAACTGGTTTTGAGTAGCGAGGTCGACCGCGATGCAGCGCGGCGCGTGAGCGATCATTTTGAGGATCTCATCGTGAGTCGGCAGGCGGGCGGGTGACGGATGGCGTCGCTTTTTGCATATACCGCGCGAAGCGGTGAGGGCAGATTCGTCGCCGGCTCGCTGCAAGCCGAGAACCGCGAACAGGCGCTCGCGCATCTACGGACGCGCACGCTCTTCGTAACCTCGCTCTCGCAACCCGGCACAACCTCGGGCGTCGTCGGATCGCTCGTCACCGCATGGCCCGTCTCGGACGCGGCCCGAACGGCGTTTTTCCGCTCGTTTGCTTCGCTGATTCGTGCCGGCGTTCCGATTCGTCGCGCGCTCGACGTTGTTGTCGGAAGCTGCCGAGACGCGCGCTTGCGCGAAGCGCTGCGCTCGATCTCGAGCGATATTGAATCAGGCAGTGAGCTCTCGACGGCGATGGCTCGGCGACCACGAGAATTCCCCCGCCTCTTCGTCGCGATGATCCGTGCCGGAGAACTCGGCGGCGCGTTGGACGATATTCTCGAGCGCATAGCCACTCTGCTCGAGCGTCACTCGGCGATTTATAAGCGCGTTAGGTCGGCGATGGCATACCCACTTATCGTCGCGACCGCTGCGCTGGGTCTCGTTTTCTTTCTCGTCGGGAGCACGGTGCCGGCATTTGCCTCGATGTTTGCGGAGATGCACGTCACGTTGCCGTGGACGACCCGCGCGCTGATTGCAACCGGTAACACGTTGCAAGAGCCGCTCGTCTGGCTAACCCTCGCGCTGATCCCGATTGTGATCGCCGGAGCTCTTCGATTCGGCAGGCGTGCAGATCGTATTGCGCAGCGTATAGACGGTTTTGCTCTGGTCGCGCCCATTTTCGGTGCGATCCTCCGGAAGGCGGTCATCGCACGGTTTTCGCGGACGCTCGGTGCGTTGCTGTGTTCGGGAGTCCCGCTGCTCGGCGCGCTCGATGCAGCGCGTGACGTGGTAGAAAACGCGGTCTACGCGCGTTTCACCGAAGATCTTGGCACGTCGCTACGCGAAGGTTCGTCGATCACGGCAGCCTTAGAGCGCAGTACGCTCTTTGACGGATTGTTTCAACAGCTTGTGCGCGTCGGGGAAGAGACGGGAACCCTCGATTCGATGTTGTTGCGCCTAGCGGAATACTACGAGCTCGATGTGGAGACCGCGATTGCGGCTCTGGGAAGCGTGCTCGAACCTGTCTTAATCATCGGGCTCGGCGCGCTGGTCGGGCTCATCGTCGCCTCGATTTTGATTCCTCTCTACTCAATGATCGGGAGCATCAAATGATTTCATTTGATACGGAGCGCGAGCGAACCATTCATCAATATCGGTATCTGTGTGCCCGAGGTGCCAGAAAATTTATGCGCGAGGGCGTCGACCGGCGCGACCTTGAACAAGTTGCGGCGATCGGGCTTATCAAAGCGACCGATCGCTTTGACCCGAACGTCGGTACGCCATTCGAAGCCTATGCGTGGATGCTCGTTCTCGGGGAACTCATGCACTATGTGCGGGACAGCGAGCGCGTCCTTCGAGCGCCGCGACGCGTTCGTGAACTCGAGCGCCGTTGCGGCGCGGCGGAGCGTGAGCTCTTGGCCAACTTGGGGCGCGAACCGAAAGCGCCTGAACTCGCCGCCTATCTTGGTGTGAGCGAGGAAGAGTTTCGCGAGATGATGCGCTACCGCGAAGACGGCATGCCGCTCTCGGTCGACGCACTCCGTCCCTACGAACAGCTCTCGCTGTCTTACACGATCGATAGCCATCTCGATCGCGTGTTGATCGAGTCCGGGCTCGAACGGCTCTCGAATGTAGAACGTGAAATTCTACGAGAGATTTATGAAAACGATACGCCAGTCAATGAGATCGCACAGCGTTTGGGATATTCGCGGCGCCATATAACGCGTCTACATCGGGCAGCTCTGCAAAAGTTGAGGCCTCACGCACGTCCTATTTCCGCCTGATCGTGGCACTGTACTCTGTTGAAGGCAAACGCCGGAAACGGAGCGTGAATGTCAACTTCAGGGGAGCGTGGGTTCACGCTGATCGAGATGATGATCGTGGTAGCGATCATCGCCATACTCGTGGGCATCTTGGTCCCCAACTTTATGCGGGCGCGCGCTCAAGCGCAGACCGCTGCGTGCGAAGCGAACCTCAAAGAGATCGCAACCGCGCTCGAGGAGTACGAAACCGATCATGAGGCTTATCCGGACGTAACGTCGTTGACCGACGTCACAAACACGGAGACAAATCTCGGTCAGTATTTGCGACAGACGCCGATCGATCCGGTTGCACCGACCGGTTTCTATCAGTACCAAGTAACCAACTACAATGCCGGCAACGCCAGCTATACCATCGTTTGTCCCGGATCGCACGATCCGGCGACGTTAGCGCAAGTTGGCGGAAGCTCGACCGCGGAGCACATTCAGTACGCCTCCGGGACGGGCTTCACCGCGGTAGCGAGCCAGTAGCTATGAGTGTACTCGCGGTGGGTGCGGCATTCGCCGCCGGGCTGACCACGAGCATCGGACCATGCGTTGCACCGCGCTACCTTGCATTGACAGCAATAGTCGCGAACAGCAGCGGAAGCGCGCGCTGGACTCGAATCGCTCTTTTTGTTGCGGGACTTCTAGCATGTTACGCGCTACTTGCAACGACTGCGTCGCTGATCGGAGCGGTGGCGTCATTCTCGCGCATCATTTACCTTACACTGGCGGCTGGGTTCTTGGTCTTCGGCGTTCAGGCGCTCATCGTGCGCAAGTCGTGCGGGCACACGCACGTGCGACCCTCGAGCGGTGCAACGGTGTTGAGTGGTGGTGCGCTTGGCTTCGTACTTTCGCCCTGCTGCACGCCGGTCGTCGCACTGATGGCGAGCGTGGGTATCTCGTCGGGGACTTTCGCGACCTCGCTACTGAGCGCGCTTGTTTTCTGTGTTGGTCACGTCGCGCCACTTGCGACGATCGGGCTCGGCGTGGGAACTGCACGGCGGTTAGCGCCAGTTCGTGGGCTCAATGCTGCAGCAGCGACGGTTAGTGCCGGTCTATCGCTCGCCCTCGCCGCATATTACGGGTTACTGGCATGATCGATTGGCGGTTGACGCTGCGCCGGCTCTTGCTCGTGCTCGTCGCTTTGGTCATAGCGATACCCATCCTTCGTCCTGCGATCTCATCGGCGCTCGTGACACGCGGCGACGCGTTGCTCTACGCTCGCGATGCACGCGCTCAGGAGAAGTATCGGCTAGCACTCGCGATCGAGCCGGCCAATCTCGATGCCGCGGACCGCTACGCGTTCGCGGCCTTTCTCTCGCGCAACGCTGCGGCGCTTGAGGATGGAATACGCTTTGCGACGGCAGTCCTTCGGCGCTTCCCAGGTAATGTAACGCTTCGTATGGATCGCGCACTTTGTTTACAGCTTTTGCACCGTTACGCCGAGGCGCGCGCCGATTTCGAGCGAGTCGGAAGGGAACGGGCCGACGTGCAGGCGCTCGCGCTCGCAGCCGGGGACGCAAACCGGCTCAACGATCCCGTCGGCGCGAGACGGCTCTTGCTGCTTGCGCGTCGGATCGACGCGACATACGCACCCGTTCGAATTGTGCTCGCCCGGAGGCGTCGATGAGCGATTGGGGTGCAATGGTCGTGTACGCTGTTACGTTGCCTGCCTTATATACGGTCGCGCGTCGGCGTAGCGTCTCGGTCAGCATTAACTCGCCCGTCGCGCTGGCTCTGGGAACGGCAGGCGCAGCCGTGGTCGCGCTTGGTTCGTTGCACGGAACACCAGTATCGCTCGGCACCGCAATCGCGCTTGCATGTCTCGTGGTATGCGCGCACAGCGATCTTGCCACCGGGCTCGTGTTTGATGTGGTAACGGTGAGCGCAGCGGGTGCGATATTCGCGTGGAGCCTGATCCAACAACGGCAAGAAGGTGCCCTCATTGGAGCATGCGTTTGCATTGCTCCGTTGCTCGGGCTCTACTCGCTCACGCGCGGTCGTGGCATTGGGCTTGGCGATGTGAAGCTCTGCGGAATCATAGGCGCGGGCCTTGGCGGTGTGTGGGCGCTCGGAGCGATCGGCGCGGCATTCGTTGCCGGCGCGCTCTGCTGTTTGCCGCTGTTGGTTGCGCGACGTATGAGCCGAACCGATAGGGTACCGTTTGCGCCATTCCTGGCAATCGGAACGTTTGTGTTGATCGCGACAGTCGTTGTGCAAAGCCATGGGTGAATGGAAGGTGCTTCCGCTCGGCATAGACCTCGGCTCCACGCGAGTGCGCATCGCGCTCGGGGAGGTCAATCGAGAGGGAATGGTTCGCATGCGCGCGATTGTCGCGCGCGACGTGCCTGACGAGGCCGTCTCGCCTCTCGATGTCGAGCAGCCTGCATTGGTCGCAGCAGTGCTTGAAGAGATGCTAAGCGAGATCGGATCGCGCGAGAGACGCTGTGTCCTCGCAATCGGCGCGCCGGCCTGCATGTTGCGTACCGTGCGCTTTCCGAAGATGAGTTGGGCTGAGCGCCTGCGAGCGGCCCGTTTCGAAGTGCAACGATTCGCTGGTTGGGATCCCGAAGAGGACGGATCGATCGTACGCACGCACCCGCTCGATCGCGCGTCGGGAACCTACGCCGTCGGTATTACGCGGTCGGCGAGCATCGATTCGCGCGTCGACACAATGCGGCTCGCGGGGCTACGTCCGGTCGCGATCGATCACGATGCCCTTGCAATGCGACGGATGTTTCCGGATTGCGACGCGATCGTCGACGTCGGCGCCGAACGATCGAGCGTCCACGTATTTAGCGGAGCGGGACCGATATCGCTGACCACTCAGTCGGGTGGCGCTGCGATTACACGTGGGATCGCCGCAGAACTTTCAATCGACGTGCCGACGGCGGAACGGCGCAAGCGCATTCTCGGGTGCGCCGGAGCCGGCCTGTCGGCACGCGACGAGGTCGTAACCTCGATCGCTTCGCTCATCGATCGCGCGCGAGCCCGTGCGACGATCAATCGCGTCGTCCTCACTGGCAACGGTGCGCGCCTCCCGAACTTTGCTCATGAGTTGGAGGAGGCGACAAGCGCCGTAACCGAGGCTCCCGTTCCAGACGTCCTGCACACCGGCGATTATCCGGAGGACGTCGTCCGTGCAGCTACGCCGGATTGGACGCTTGCCGCGAGCCTGGCCGTCTGGAGCGTCGCCGCGTGATGCGCTTTAACTATCTGCGCGACAGCGCGCCCGAAGCGTTCGAGTATCTGCGTCCGAGTCGAATTCCGGAGCAGCTGCGAACCCCGCTTGCGGCATTGCTCACCGTAGCAATCGTCGTCGCCGCTTGGTGGACTGTCGAGCTGGTCTTGCTTTCGCAGGCACGAGATGAATTGCAGACACAGACGCTTCGGCTCGCCGCGAGTAAAGCGGCGCTGGCTGAACTCAAGCTACGGAAGACACGCGTTGAAGAACTCCTGGCAGTAGATTCGCGGCTACGCGCAATCCGGCGCTCTGGCGCAACCCTCTCGAGCGGTCTTGCCGATATTGCTAACCACGTTCCGTCGCGCGCTTGGCTCACGAGTATCGCGCGCGTAAATGATGGACTCGAAATCGATGGACAAGCGGACGGACTCGATGGGCTGAGCGAGACGGTCGCCGATCTGATGTCGAGTTCGGCGGCCGCATCGCCTGATTTAGTTCGTGCAAGCAGGGCGGATCGCGACCACTCGGGCGCGCTCATCGCGTTCGTCGTCCGCGTAGGTGGCCACAGATGAAGTTTATGGAGCCAATGACGATGGCCTCGGGCGTGCGCATCGTGTGGATCTTGACTGCGGCGGTGTTCTTCGGATTAGGGCTGGGCACCGTATGGTGGCCCGCGTCGCAGACAATCGCGACGATCAAGGCGCAAGCAAAGAGCCTGTACGATGAGGCAAACCAGAACGAGGCTGATGTTGCGCGAGCGGTGCAGTTGCGAGCCATTCAAAAGCGTGTTTCCGACGACGTCCGCAAACTTTCAGGTCAGGGATCTCAGAGCGCTGTAACGGCCGCGACATTGGCTCTGCTCAACCGTGAATCGCGCACACATGGCATCGACGTGCGCTCGATCGTACCGGCTTCGGGCTCGACGGTGTCGCCGTCACCGGCTGCGGCCAGACCGGCCGACAGCGCGCTCGCAGGTACCGCGATCGAAATTGAGGTGCGGGGGAGGTTCCGCGATCTCTTGGCTTTTGTTTCCGACCTGCCGCGGCACGACGTGTTGATCGATGTCAGCGATATCAACCTCGTAGATCGCGGTGACCACTCATTTAAGCCGGTGCTCGGCGCAACGATCCATGCAACGGTATTTCGGTACCTGGGCCTGGCGGAAAGGGAGACCCAACATGCTTCCGGCACTCCATGATGACGATAGACGCGCGCTCGCGCGACTTGCCACGATGCTGATTACCGGCGCGCTGTTCGTTCTTCCGGTTACTACGCAGAGTTCATCCGTTGCTGGCGCTGCCGGCGTGCGTGACCTCACAAGCGATGCGAATCTCGTGGTTCCGGCACACCTGACCTTTCCGGCGTATGAAATCAGCCGCGATCCATTTGTTCCAGCGGGCCCGATGCGAGCGAAGCTCGACGGCGACGCCGCTGCGATGAGCGCTGGACCAAGCGGCGACATCGGCGTCGTGTTGCCGCCAAATGCTGGTGCCTCACAAAGTGGGGTTCCAGCGGGGGTCCCGCCGGGACCGACAATGGCATCGATTCTTCGTGCAATCGTTCTTGGCGATCCGCCCCGTGCGCTCGTCGAAGTGGGCGGAACTGTGCGCATCGTTGGCGTTGGCGATCATCTCGGAGAGCTTACGATTGTCGGCATCGCGCCGGGCCATGTAGCGCTATCAGACGGCTCCTTGCTGATCCTGGACGGCGCGCATAGATGAAAGCATTTTGGGTTCTCTTGCTCAGTGTGCTTCTAGGCGCACCGGCAGCGCACGCTGCGAGTGGTCTTATCACGATTGACGTGCACGATGCGGATATCAGTGACGTCATTACGCTCTTGGCTGCGCAGTCGGGGCAGAACATCGTGACCGATGACACGATCAAGCCAGCACGCGTTACGATTCACCTGCACGACGTGACGTTTGATCGTGCATTGGCAGTTATCGTTGGAGCGAACGGCCTACAGGTGCATCGGCAAGGCAACGTGCTTATCGTCGGCGCGGCGGACGAGATGAATCGGCGTTATGTCGAGAACGGCACTACAGTTGGCGCGCAAACCGTTGTGTTGCAGCTTCTACACGCGAGCGCCGACGATGTGGTCAAAGAGATTACGGCAGCACTACCCGCCGGCACTGTGATTTTGGCCGACCGGCGAACGAGCGCCGTTGTTCTGACCGGCGACGTCGACACTGTTGAGCGCGCCCGCCATCTAGTGGCCGCGCTCGATGCCCCGACCTCGAGTGGGGGGACCGGGATCCAGACGCAGGCGTACCGGTTACAATATGTCAAGGCCGAGGACGCGATCAAAGAGTTGAAAGCACTCACAAATGAAGGCACTTATATCGCCAGCAACGACCAGAACGAAGTCGTGGTTGACGGCAACGACAACGTGCAAAGTGCAGCGCGGAACCTCTTCTCGACGATCGACCGGCCCGGTCCGCAAGTGATGTTTGAAGTTAAGGTCGCCGACGTCACGCCACAAAATGACACGAGCAACTTCGGGCTTGAATTTGGCGGAACGAATCTCCAAGGCCAAGTCACGCCCGGGTCGACCTCGTACGCGTTCACCGGAGGAAGCGTACCGGTCAATGTCACGCTTAATGCGCTTATCACGCAGGGCCGCGCGCAAATTCTAGCTACCCCGAAACTCGTGGCGCTCAATAATACCGAGGCCGATCTCTTGGTCGGCGAGACCTATCCGATTGTGTTTAACACGAGCGTCCTTGGTGGACAAAATGTCCAGTTCGTCGATGTCGGTGTAAAGTTGCGCATGATCCCGACGATCGGTGATGATGGGGTCGTCACGGCGGAATTGCATCCGGAGTACAGCGAGATCGAGGGCATTACGTCAACCGGCTACCCTATTATAACCAATCGCAAACTAGATTCTGTTTTGCGCGTGAGCGATGGTCAAACAATCGTGTTGGGCGGGTTGATGATGGATACGTCAAACGAGACGATCACAAAAGTGCCGGGGCTCGCGGATATTCCGATTCTCGGGAAACTCTTTCAAAATAAGCAGACGGCGCGAACGAAGAACGAGATCGTCTTCTTGATCACACCGCACGTTATATACGCCGATCCACCGCCGAAGAAATAGCTAAAAGCCGCTGAGGCGAGCTGCTTGAGCGATGGCGTCGAAGCGCTGGTCGACGCGATGCGTCCAGTCTTTGAGCTCGTGGACTTCGTCTTTGAGACCACGCACCTCGCCCTCGAGCGAAGTGATCCGCGTTTCGACTCCATCGAAGCGGGCGTCGACTCCATCGAAGCGGGCGTTGACTTCCCGCCGAAATGCGTCAAAGTTGTGGCCCGTGGCCTCGCCCTGGCTGAGTATCGCGCTCATTAGCTCGCTTGAGGTGAATTCTTGTTCCGGCATCCTTGAATCATAGTATGGTCGCGTTGCCGGTAGACTTCCCGCCTGTGGACGAGATGCCGCGTCATTTTACCTTGCGTTCAGCTTGCGGTATAATGACGGTATGTGGAACCCCCTCGCCTACCCCCAGTTTGGGGGCGTCTCGGCCCAGGAGCAGCTTGGGTTCATCCGCGAGGCGCTCGGCCTCTCGAAAACCGAGCTTGGGCGGCTCCTCGGCGTTCGCAGGCAGGCGCTCGATCAGTGGGAGCGTGGTATCCCGGCCGATCGGACCGCCCGGGTCAATCGCCTAATCGAGCTTGCGCAATTCTTGCAGCGGCGGCTGGTGCCGGCCCGGATCCCGCAGATCGTCCGGACCCCGGCCAAGGGGCTCGACGGGCGTACGATCCTCGATGTGCTCGCGTCCGCGGGCGTTGAACCGGTGTATGAATACGTCGCGCGTCTCGCGTCCTATACCAATCTTTGAAAACGATCGCGCGACGCGGACGCTATTATCGCGTCTGCGATCCGTCGTGGGATGATTGTTGCGACGGACGTTACGCAGCAGAGTTCGGCGGTCGCTGGAATCCGCCGCAGAGTTTTCCAACACTCTATCTCAATCGCAACATCGAAACCGCGCGCGCGAACGCACGACGCATCTACGACGGCGAAGCGTTCGGCTTGTTCGATCTCAACCCGGTGATGCGACCGCATCTGCAAGTCGTCGAACTCACACCGTGCGAACCGATCGACGCCGTTACCGACGACGGTTTGCGCGCGTTGAAGTTGCCCGTGACATATCCGGAAGATATTGGATGGGATATCTGTCAGCCGATTGGTGCGCGCGCACATCGCGATGGCGCGGTGGGAATTTCGGCACGCTCTGCGGCACTTTCTGGAGGAGAAGAACTTGCGCTCTATGTACTCGCACTCGCGCGAAAGAGACAGCGAATCCTCTTTGACCAGTGGTACCTCGGGGAGGGCGGAAACCTCGAAAAAAGCTGATTTCCCACAAGGAAACAGGGGTTTTTTCGATAACCGCCTGGTCAATTAGCTGCCCCCAATCCGAAAGGACAGTATGACCAAGAACGAGTTAGCTCGTGAGCTCGCCGAAGAGATGGACATCCCGCGTCGCCAGGTCGTCGACCTGATCGAAGCGATGCTGGAGAAGATCACCGACGTGCTTAAGTCGGGCGATAAAATCCAGCTCACCCCCTTCGGCCAGTTCAAAGTTCGGGACCGCGCGGCCCGTATCGCGCGCAACCCGAAGACGGGCGAGCCGATCAAAGTCCCGGCCAAGAAAGTGCTCAAATTCATTGCCGGACGCACCTTGAAGGAAGCCGTCGGCACCGCACGTCGCGGCACCGCGAAGAAATCTTCGGCCAAGAAAACGGCCAAGAAATCCACGGCGAAAAAGGCTCCCGCCCGCAAGGCCGCGCCGGCTCGCAAAGCTGTTGCCAAAAAGACGTCGCGTAAGAAGCGCTAAAGTCCGCGAGCGGGCCGCCAGGTTTGGCGGCTCGCTCCCATTAAGAAAGTGTGGGTGTTCCGCTATTTAACGGCGGGCGAATCCCACGGACCGGCACTCGTCGGTATCCTCGACGGGCTGCCCGCGCATCTTCCAATCGACGTCGAACGTATCAACCAAACCTTGGCGCGACGCCAAGGCGGATATGGTCGCGGACAGCGCATGAAAATCGAGCGCGATGAGATTGAATTTCTCGCGGGCGTGCGCGGCAGCGAAACGCTCGGCTCGCCGATTGCGGTCATCGTGCGCAATCGCGACTACGAAAATAATCGCGCATTGATGGATCCGATCACCGGCGCGGGCAAAGCGCTCACCAATCCACGGCCCGGTCACGCCGATTATGCAGGCGCGCTGAAATATCGGCAGCGCGATCTGCGCAACGTGCTCGAGCGCGCGAGCGCACGTGAAACAGCGATGCGCGTGGCGCTTGGCGCGATCTGCGCGCAGTTTCTCGAAGCGCTCGGCATTACGACGCGCAGCTACGTCTACCGCATCGGCGAGGTGGTCTCGCCCGAATTGGAAGATTTTTCGCAGGACGACGTCGAGGCGAGCGACGTCCGCAACCCCGACAAAGCCACGGAAGCCAAAATGATCGCCGCGATCGACGCGGCCAAAGCTGCCGGCGACACACTCGGCGGTGTCTTCATCGTGCGCGTCGATGGGGTGCCGGTCGGCGTGGGCAGCAATCGCCAGCCCGAGACGCGCCTCGACGGCGTGCTGGCGGGCGCGCTGATGGGCATGCAGACGGTCAAGGCAGTCGAGGTAGGGCTCGGCGCGGATGTTGCGGGACGACCCGGATCGCAGGCCCACGACGTGTTTTCGCTTGATCCTTCGACAAGCTCCGGACAAGCTAACGTGGTCCGTGGGAGCAACCGCGCGGGCGGCATCGAGGGCGGCATGAGCAACGGGCAGCCGATCGTGCTGCGCGTCTCGGTCAAGCCGATCCCGACCCTGATGAAAGCGCTTCCCTCGGTGAATCTGCACGAGCAGACCGACGCGCCGGCGACGATCGTGCGCAGCGACGTGTGCGTCGTGCCGGCTGCGGGCATCGTCGGCGAAGCGATGGTGCGACTTGCGCTGGTTGCACCGGTTTTGGAGAAGTACGGCGGTGATTCGATCGAAGAGACGCGTGACAATTTGCGTCGTGCGAACGAAGCGGCGGCAGCACTCTTCGCGAAGGAGGGCGTGTGAAGCAGCATATCGCGCTCGTCGGCTTCATGGCCTCGGGCAAGTCGACGATCGGCAAGCGGCTCGCGCGTAAACTCAAGTGCGCATTCTTTGATACCGATGATCTGGTGGTCGAGCAGCACGGCCCGATCTCGGATATCTTTTACAACGAAGGCGAAGCCGCGTTTCGCAACTACGAGCACGATGCGCTCTCGCACGTGCTGAGCGACGGCGAGCCGGGGATCGTTGCGTGCGGTGGCGGCGCGCTCTCGTTTGAACCCTCGGCCAAGCTTCTGAAGAAGAAGAGCTATCGCGTATTCATCAAGGTTACGCCCGAACTCGTGCTCGAGCGGCTGCGCAACAGCCGTACGGTGCGCCCGCTCCTCGGCCCCACTCCGGCGCTTTCGCGAATCAAATCACTCTACACCAAACGCATGCCGCAGTACGCGCACGCAGACTATGTCGTGGAAGCCGACGGCATGAGCACCGCACAAGTTGTTGAGACGATCGTCGAGTGGTTGCACAAAAAGAAGATCGAATTCTGATGGCTCAACACTGACCGTGCATTCAGCAAATGACCTTGCGCCGAGCGCTGATTACATCGTTAACACCGATCTGCGGTATCCAATCTGCATCGGTGACGATACACGCGAGCCGATCGCGTCGTTCATCGAGCATCGCGCGCAGCGCTTTATCGTGCTCGCCGATGCGCAACCGACGGTGGCGAAGTTCGCGCGCGAGCTTGGTGAGCTGCAGGGTGCCATAGGTGTCCTCACCTTTCCGCTCGGCGAAGCGCGCAAGCGCCTTACCACGGTGGAGAAGGTGCACGACGCGCTGCTTGCGGCCGGCGCCGGGCGCGACACGCTGATCGTCGGCGTCGGCGGGGGCGTGGCGAGCGATCTCTTCGGCTTTTGCGCCGCGACGTTTATGCGCGGCGTGCCGTACCTGCATGTCGCGACGACGCTCGTGGCGATGGTCGACGCAGCGGTTGGCGGCAAAACCGGCGTTGACTTGCACGCGGGCAAGAACATCGTGGGCTCATTTACCGATCCGGTTGCCGTCTTCGCACATACACGCGCGCTGCAAACGCTTCCGTACCGCCAGATGCGTGAGGGCTTGGCCGAAGTGCTCAAGGCTGCAATCATCGAAGGGCACGAGTTCTTCGACTCGATCGAAGCGCTATCGCCGCACGCGTTGTGGCGCTGGCCGTGGCTCGAGATCGTTGCCGAAGCAGTCAAAGTGAAGACGATGATCGTCGCCGACGACCGGCAGGAAGCCGGGATGCGCGAGCTGCTCAATCTCGGCCATACGTTTGGTCACGCGCTCGAAACCGCGAGTGCATATCGTATTTCGCACGGTGTAGGCGTTGCGCTAGGGCTACGTGCGGCGGGATTGCTTGCGCTGCGCACCGGACGCTTTAGCGAAGAAGAGCATCTGCGCGTGCTCGGCACCACAGCATTGCTCGGGATGCCGCTACGCACCTCGATCGGCGTTGAAGAGACGCTCGCGGCGATGCAGAGCGATAAGAAGAAACGCGCGGGGAAATTACGCTTTGTGCTGCCACGCGCGATCGGCGACGTGGAATACGGCGTCGAGGTGCCTGAACGCACGGTGCGAAGCGTGCTGGCGCAACTGCGCCGCTCACCCGAATCCGGCGGCTAACTATGGCGCGCGTCGTTGATGCGCTCGCGACGATTCGCTCGTCGCGTTTTGATCTGCCGCTGACCTACGATGCGGGAGCGTTCGACCTGCGGATTGGTGACGTCGTGCGTGTGCCGCTCGGTTCGCGTGAGGTGCTCGCATACATCGTGCGCGAACCCTACGATGCGCCGCCCGACGTTAAGCGCAAAGCGGTGCGCGAACGGCTCGACGTGCCGCGCGCGTTCAATGCAGAGGGCTTGCATCTCGCGCGTTTTGTCGCGGAGTACTATATCACGACGCTCGGAGAAGCGCTTTCGGCGATCGTCCTCTCGGGCGCGTTGCCGCGCACGGTGGATAGCTTCGTGCGAACCGTGGCGCAACCGAATCCGCAGCGCTATCCGTCGGTGCCGGCGCGCCTGGTGCGCTCAATCTGGGACGAACTTGCGGACGGATTCGCCCTCGAAACGCTGCTGCGCCACCCCGACGCGCGCCGCGCCGGCGATCGCGGTGCGTTGCTGCGCCACGTGCAGGCGCTGGTACGCAGTGGCGAATTGCGCCGCGAACGCCGCTTCGTGGAACCCAAGACGACGGTGTATCGCGTCCGCGTCTTGTATCCAGGCGATATGGCGATCCGCGGCAGCAAGGCGCAGGCGCTGGTGAGCTTTGTGCGCGAGCAGCCGGGTGTGCCGCGTGCCGACGCACTGCTCGCAGGTTTCTCGAATGCGGTGATCGCGCGCGCCGTCAAGACCGGCGCGGTCGAGGAACGCGAAGTCGAGCCAACGCACGCGCGCTCGTACAAACCGCTCGGCGACGCACCGTTCCCGCCGACCGCCGAACAATCAGCGGCGTTGGAGCGTATCAATGCGGTGCTCGACGGGCGCGTGTTTCACGAGACACTGCTCTTCGGCGTCACCGGTAGCGGTAAGACGTATGTGTATGTCGAGGCGATAAAACGGGTCGTGCGCGAAGGTGGGCGCGCGATCGTGCTCGTGCCCGAGATCTCGCTCACGCCGCAGACGGCGCGGCGTTTCGAGGAGAGCTTTGGCGATCGCGTGGCCGTGCTGCACTCGGCACTCTCCGAACGCGAGCGATTCGATGCGTGGCAAGCCTGCGCGCGCGGCGAGATCGATGTCGTGGTCGGGGCACGCAGCGCCGTCTTCGCGCCCCTCGATAACGTGCGGCTCTGTGTCGTCGATGAAGCCCACGAGACGTCGTACAAACAAGATACCGTGCCGCGCTACAACGCCGTGACGGTTGCGCGCGAACGGATGCGTCACGTGAACGGCGTGCTCGTGCTCGGCAGCGCCACGCCGCCGCTCGAAAGCTACGAGGCGGCGCTACGCGGCAAGGTCGAGTTGATCGTCATGCGCGAGCGCGCGACCGCGCTGCCGCTTCCGCACGTCGACATCGTCGACCTGGCGAAGGAGTTTGAAAGCGGAAACAAGCGGATCTTCTCGACGATGCTCGCCGAGGCGCTGCGCGAACGGCTCGCGCGCGGAGAAAAGACCGTGCTCTTCGTCAATCGGCGAGGCAGCGGCGGTTTCGTGTTGTGCCGCAGCTGCGGGCATGTGCCCCAGTGCCCGCGCTGCGATGTCTCGCTAACGGCCCACCGTAGCGAGGGACTATTGCGCTGCCACTACTGCGATTTCCAACAACCGTTGCCGCGCGTGTGCCCGGAGTGCGGGCTCGAGACGATTCGCGAGTTCGGCGTCGGCACCGAGCGCGTGGTGGAAGAAGTAGACGCGGCTTTTTCCGCAGGCACGCATCGTGCGCATGGATTCCGACACGACGACGCGCGTCGGCGATCATGCGCGGCTCTTGACGGAGTTCGGCGAACGTGGCGACGTCCTCGTCGGCACGCAGATGGTCGCAAAGGGTCTTGATTTCCCGACCGTCACGCTCGTCGGCGTTGTCGCGGCCGACGTCGGTTTGCACATTCCCGACTATCGCGCGGCGGAGCGTACCTTCGATTTGGTCGCGCAGGTGTGCGGGCGCAGCGGCCGCGCGAGCGCCGGTGAGGCGATCGTGCAAACTTACTCGCCAACGCACTCCGCTATCGTGTTCGCCGCGAAACACGATTACGAAGGGCTTTGCCCGCGCAGAGCTTGCCGAGCGCCGGGAACTGCACTATCCACCGTTCTCGCGCTTGGTCTACCTCGGCGTCATCGGCCGCAGCCGCAAGTCGGCCCACGACGCCGCGGAACGCTACGCCGAGATCTTGCGCGCGGAAAACGTTGGAGAGGTACTCGGGCCGGCGCCCTATCCGATCGCGCGGGTAAACAACGAGTGGCGCTTCCGGATCGCGATCAAATCGCGCACGCCGAAGTCCCTGCGGGTGCTGATTAGGTCAAAAGTCCTACCGACAGCACAAACGGATCGCGGAAGTCGACTAGCAATAAACATAGATCCATAAGTCGAGGGATTCTGTCAGCAAATTAGAAGGCGGCTTGTCAGTTTTCAAAGGTTATATGAAACAATGATGTCAGAGCTGACTCGCTCCGCAGATCCGCGCTATAGGTCGCTCTCGCCGGCGCAGCGCCGCGTTTTCGAACTTGTCTGCCAGGGCTACTCGAACAAAGAAATCGCGTCGGAGCTTGCGATATCCGTGAACACGGCTCGTAATCACGTAGCACCAATTCTTGCGCGGTTTGGCGCACGCTCGCGTGCGCAACTCGGAGCAATTGCACGGGAATCCGACTTACTGATGTAAGCTGGGACTCGTGGTCCTTGCTTGTTAGCCAGCAAGGATGATATACTTTCGCATGGCCCAGGAAGTTCTCCGTGATTCCGAACGGTCTCGTGCGGCGATCCTCGAGGCAGCCGAGAGCCTTTTCGCCGCCGACGGGTACGACCGTACGTCGCTTGCGGCGATCGGTGAAGCGGCCGGCGTGTCGCGAGGTCTCCCCTCGTACTTTTTTTCGAGCAAGCAAGAGCTGTACGACGCGGTGCTGGATCGTTCGGCGCGGATCATTCACGAGCTGCTAGCGTCGATGAAGCGCGCGCTGCGCGAGCGCGGGCTTGAGCCCGCACTCGAACACTACGTGGACCTCTATATCGACTTTCTGGTTGCGAACCCGAACGTTGTGCGGCTGCTGCAGTGGCAGTTTTTGCGGGGCGATCCGAGTCGCAATGCACCGGTGACGGCGGCGTTCCACGACATGGTCGAAATCCTCACCGCCCAAGTGCCGGCGAAGCAGCGCATCGACGCGCGCCTTCTGACGCTGTCGGTGACCGGCATGTCGATCTTCCCATTCATGACGACACCGCGCGACGCGCGATTTGCAAAAGCGTACAAGCAACATTTGATCAAGCTGCTGCGGGAAGGGGCTCGCGCATGACCTTCTTGGAGCGATGCAAGCCCGCAGCCGCCGCGCTGCTGGCAGTCGCGGTTTTACTGCAGATTTGGTACGAAGTCGAGGTCTTCGGCAAAGAGCCGATTACGTTTGAATATATCCTGCGGTACGTTGCGATTGGACTTACGCTCGCAGCGCTCGCAACATACGGACGCGCGCCCCTCGTGAATGCAGCGATTCGCGTGGCGATCGGTATCAATTTTCTCTACTCGATCGCCGATCGGTTCGGGGTGCTCGGCCCTTACCATACTGTCGGCGTCTCATGGGGGAATTGGAAGAACTTCGTCTATTACACGCACGTACTCAATGGGTATTTGCCGGCGTCGTACGCGTCCTATCTGGCAATCGTGGCGACCGCGCTCGAAGCGGCCCTCGCGATCGTCTTGATCCTCGGAATATTCCCGCGGATCGCGACGCTGGTTACTGCCGCGCTGCTTACCAGCTACATGGTCACGATGTCGCTGACCAGCGGGTTTGTCTCGCAGCTTGATTTCGCAGTATTGCTTCTCGCCTGCGCGGCGTTCTTCGTGGCGTGCACGACTCCAGGGGCAAACGTGCCATTAAGAAGGAGGCTCCCAGGCATCGGCGGTATTTAGTCGATGTGAACAATATATTGTTGCGCGCCTCGGCCGCTTTGTGCGCCCTGACCCTCGCCTTGGGCTTGCCGGCTGCTGCACTGGCCGACGCCCTCTCCCCGGCGCAGGTCGCGAAAATCGATGCGGTCGTAAAGGCCGGGATGTCGACGCAGCATCTGGTGGGCGTCGAAGTCGCCGTGGGCCGCAACGGCACCGCACTTTTTACCAAGGGCTATGGACTGCGCGACCAAGCAAAGAAACTACCAGTAAATGGAAGCACGGTCTTCCCGATCGGCTCGATCACCAAGCAGTTCACCGCGGCGTGTGTCATGCAGCTCGTGCAGCAAGGCAAAGTGCAGCTCGATGCCAAGGTTGCGCAATATTTGCCCGGCGTGCCCCACGCATCCGAGATCACGGTCCGTCAGCTTCTCAATCAAGTCTCGGGCCTGCACGACTACCTTGAAGACAAGGCGCTGATCGCGGCGCTCTTTGCCGGCACGTGGACGGCGCACCATCCGGCGTCATATTACGTCGGCTTGACCAAAGGCGATCCGCTCGCATTCAAACCCGGGACGAAGTGGCAGTACAGCAACACCAACTACTTAGTCCTTGGGATGCTCGTTGCTAAAGTCAGCGGTGAACCCTACGGGCAGTACGTGACCGACAATATCATCAAAGCCCAGAACCTCGACGCGATGCAGTACCTCACCTGGTCGGTTCCGGTCGGTGACGACGTCACGCTGGGCTACAACTATGCGAAGGGTGCGTACACGCTCGTGCCGCGCTACGACATGAGCTGGGGCGGATCCGCAGGTGCGCTTGCATCGAACGCATCCGACCTCGTGAACTGGGATGGCGCATTCTTCGGCGGCAAGGTGATCTCGCCAAGCAGTGTTGAGATCGCAATCACTCCGCCACGCAGGGTCTCGATGGGCATGCACGCTGGAAACACCCAAAGTCAGATCGCCGAGGGCTATGGCTTCGGTTGGGTCGCGGGTCACGACGAAGGACGGCGCATCGTCTGGCACAACGGTGGCATCATCGGCGCGCGTTCGATGAACGCGGTCTTTCCTGATGACGGTCTTGAGATCGTGATTCTTACCAACGCGACGACGGCAGATCCTGAAATTCTAGCCCTCAAGATCGCGCGTCTGCTCTACGGCGGCTGAGTCTTGCGCATTTTCACGGCTACGCTCGTCACCGAGACGAACACGTTCTCACCGATCCCGACCGGGTGGCAAGGCTTTAATCGAAGCCGCGCACAGTCCGACGTTGCCTCGATGGCGCGCTGGCGTGCGCTCGCCGAGCGCGACGGGCATACGATCATCGAAAGCATCGTCGCGATCGCGCAGCCGGCGGGTCCGACGGTCCGTTCGGTTTATGAATCGTTGCGCGATGAATTGCTCGCCGACTTGCGCGCGGCGCAGCCGGTCGACGTCATCCTTTTATATCTGCATGGCGCGATGGTTGCCGAAGGCTACGACGACTGCGAAGCCGATGTGCTCGAGCGTTGCCGCGCGCTCGTCGGTTCGCGGGTGGTGATCGGTGCGGAGCTCGATCTGCACGCGCACCTGACGCAGCGCATGCTCGCCGCTGCCAACGTCATCATCTCCTATAAGGAGTATCCGCATACCGATATCGTCGCGCGCGCAGATGACCTCTACCGGATCTGCGTCGATGCGGCTGCCGGCAAAACGCGCCCGGTCGCCGCGGCGTACGATTGCCACATGACCGGGATGTTTCCGACGACCGCACAACCACTACGCGCCTTTGTGGATGACATGAGCGCGCGTGAACGGGATGGGATCCTCTCGTTGAGTTTGATTCACGGGTTTCCGTGGGGCGACGTCCCCGAGGCGGGCGTCAAGATGCTCGCAATCGCCGACGGCGATGCGGCGCTGGCGGCACGCGTTGCACAAGAATTTGGCGAACGTTTTTGGTCGATGCGCCGCGACGCAATGCTTACTGGTACGAGCGTCGGCGATGCGCTCGACGCGGTAACGGCTGCGACGAAAGGACCCCTTGTGTTGGCCGACGTCGCCGATAACGCGGGCGGCGGCGCACCCGGCGACAGCACGTTCCTGTTGCGCGCGATGCTCGAGCGCGGTATCGAAAACGCGGTGACGGGAACCTACTACGATCCGATCGCGGTGGACACGTGTTTCGAAGCGGGCGAAGGCGCAACGATCGATCTGCGCTTCGGCGGCAAGCTTGGCGCGGCGTCGGGGGAACCGATCGACGCGCGCGTGACCGTGATGCGCGTGCTTGAGAACCACGAGCAAGACGCCATGGACGACACGGTCCCGGTGCTCCTGGGTCGCAGCGCATGGATTCGCGCGCAAGGTGTCGACATCGTCTTGGCGTCGCATCGCACGCAAGTGTTTTCGCCCAACGCGTTTACCGGGCTCGGAATCACCCTCGGCGACAAATGCGTAATCGTCGTGAAATCGTCGCATCACTTCTACGGCAAGTTTGCGCCGCTCGCGACTCGGGTACTCTACGTCGATGCACCCGGCGCGCTTACCCTCGATTTTGCGTCTATTCCTTATAAGAAGCGGGCTGCGAATTATTGGCCACGCGTTGAGGCAGCAACAGTATGAAAAAAACACTGATCGCGCTCGCGCTGGTTCTGCTCGCGGCGTGTACGCGCGCGGGTCAAGGGCAACACGGCCCGGGCACGCTCATCGTCGCGTTGCGACAAGAGCCGGTCGCGCTTAACCCGCTGATCCTCGAAGGGCCCTCCGCCTACACGGTGGGCGAGCTGTTTCTACTCGTATCTCACCAACTACGACTCTGACGGCAACATTGTGCCCGATCTCGCGACCTACACGGTCGCGCCGGACAGCATGGGGGTCACGTATCATCTACGCCACGGCGTGAAGTGGCAAGACGGCGCCCCGGTGACCTCGCGCGACGTCGTGTTCAGCTATCAAGCCGTTATGAATCCGGCGAACAACTTGCCGCAACGCTACGGTTACGATCGCGTCGCCTCGGTCACTTCGACGGACGAGTACACGGTCGTCGTGCGTACAAAGGTTCCGTTCTCGCCGATCATCGGCTGGTTCTTCGGCGGCGACAGCAACTATCCGATCTTGCCCGCGCACTTGCTCGCCTCGTACAAGAACCTCAATAATGTAAGCTTCAATGCGGCGCCGATCGGGTCGGGTCCATACCGGCTCGCGCGGTGGGAACGTGGGAATCGACTCACGCTCGATGCGAACGCGACCTACTACGGTGGTAAGCCGGCGATCGGTCAGCTCGTGATGCCGTTCATCGCCGACAGCTCGACGACGATCAACGAGCTGCACACTGGTGAGATCGATGCGGCCTTTCTGCTGGATGCCTCGCGTATCGCCGAGCTGCGAACGATCCCGAGGCACCGCGTTGTCGTGACGCCCGTGCCGTATTTTTACGGCCTTTCGTTCAATCTCCAAGACCCGATTGTCGGCGATCACGCGGTGCGCCAAGCATTCGCACTTGCGATCGATCGCAAATCGTTGACGCGCAAGATTTCCCAAGGCGCCTACGACGCCGAGACGGGAGCGCGCGGCCTCTTTACCTGGGCGTTCGATCCGCACGCCGATACGCTTACCTACGATCCCTCGCGTGCAGCAGCACTACTAACGCAAGACGGATGGATTCCCGGCCCCGACGGCATTCGAGTGAAGGGCGGTCACAAGCTGCGCCTCGAGCTCGCACTGCCGGCCGGATCGGATATGACCGCGCGGTTTGCTACGGCGATTGCCGCGAGCGAGCACGCGATCGGCATCGACGTGCCGATGCGTCGTTACGATCGCACGCAGTTCATCTCGTCGCAAGGCCCGGTGATTGGAGGGCGGTATCAGGTGTCGCTCTACGACTATCAGGCGACCCAGGATCCGGATGCGTCGTGGTTCCTCAGTTGCGATCAGCTTTCGCCGCACGGTTTCGATATGGCGCGCTACTGCAACGCCAAGGTCGATGCGCTGCTCCGGCAAGGTGCGGCGACCTTCGATCGCGCTAAACGAATCGCTGCGTACGCCGCGGTGCAGAAGCAGATCGCGCTCGACCTCCCGTACTTTTTCATCTGTCAACTTAGCGAAGTTGACGTCATCCCCGCAGATTTGCGCGGCTATGCCCGCCCCTTACTCTCTCCCTTTAGATCGGTGGCTTCATGGAAACGATAACCCCTCGCCGGTACGCAATTCTCACCGAAGGTTCGCTCGTTGGGACGCACGGGAAGACTGCACACGGTGTGTTGCGCTATCGCGGCGACTCTGTGGTGGCCGTGATCGATTCGCAGTATGCGGGCAAGCGCGTCGACGAAGTGTTACCGTGGCTGGGTTCGCGCGCGCCGATCGTGGGGTCGCTCGACGAAGCGATGAAGCTCGGCCCAACCGCGTTGCTGGTCGGCGTTGCGACGACCGGCGGAAAGCTTCCGCCTGCACTGCGACCGACGTTGTTGGCTGCCGTTGACGCCGGGCTCGAGATCGTCAATGGCTTGCACGAGTGTTTGAAGGACGATCCCGAGATCGTCGCGCGTGCACAGCGTTCGGGAGCGCGTCTGTGGGACGTGCGCGTACCACCCAACGATATTCCGCTCTTTAGCGGCGCGGCATATAACGTGGCGTCGCAAGTCGTCTTGGCCATCGGCAGTGACTGCGCGGTTGGCAAGATGACCGCGATGCTCGAGGTCGAGCGTGCGGCAAAAGAAGAAGGCGCGCGCATCGAATTCGTTGCGACGGGCCAGACCGGTATCCTGATCGCCGGCAAAGGCATCGCGGTCGATCGCGTGATCTCCGACTTTGTTACCGGGGCTGCGGAACAACTCGTGCTCGACGCGGCGCCGAACGCGGACGTCGTGTTCGTCGAGGGGCAGGGCAGCATCTTTCACCCCGCCTATGCACCGGTGACGTTCGGATTGCTGTACGGCTCAGCGCCGGATGCAATGGTGCTCTGTCATCGCGTCGGCAAGGCGACGATCGCGGGCTTCGACAACGTTGAACTCGGCGATCTCGCGCAGCTCGTGCGCGATCACGAAGCGCTTGTGGCGCGACTCAAGCCCGCAAAGGTGATCGCGATTGCGCTCGATACGTCGGCGCTGGGCGCTGAGGAAGCGCGCAAAGCAATCGCGCAAACGGCGAAAGAGACTGGGCTTCCGGTCGACGATCCCGTGCGCAACGGTGGCGCGGGCCTCTGGCACGCGATCGAAAACGGCGTGCGCAACACGCCGAAGGCGCGGGCGCTTTCAGCCGCCTCATAGTCCGGTTTAGCGCTCTCTACCTGCGCCTTGCACTTGGAGGGCTTTCGCCGGCACGACCAGCTGCGAGAGCAGTAAGCCCGCGACGAGTTGCACTGCGGCGAACGTGGCGTTGATGCCGAACGTAACCGCGCTCGAGATGTTGTGCTGGAAGGCGAAGAGCACGCTCTCGTAACTCAAACTTCCCGGCACGAGCACGAGCAATGCGGGCACGAGCATCAGTGCTTGCGGCACGCGTAAAACGCGCGCGCCGACGTTGGCGACTACGCCGCAGAAGAAGGCCGAGAGAAACGCTGAGATTGGCTGCACGTGCGTGCCGGCCAGCAGATGCGAGGTGAGCAATGCCACCATGCTCGAGGCGAAGACCCAGACGACATCGCGCAGTGGCGTGTCGAGATCGATCGAGATGCCCGCCGTCATCAGCGCCGCGGCGAGAATCCACCAGCGACCTGCGACTGCGTGCGGCATCACGTCGCCGGTTCGCAAGAGTGACGGACCAATCACCGCGAATCCGAGGAACGCGCCGCAGCCGAGTTCGAGCAGCACGGAGAGCACACGCCCAAGCCGCGCCATGCCGGCTACGAGTTCATTATTGGCGAGTTCGTGCAGCGCGAGTGTCAGTGAGTAGCCCGGCAAGAGCACAACGACGCCCGCGACGATCGAGATGTAGATATTCGTCGGGCCGAAGATCTTGCTGAACGCTGCGACGATCAGGGTGGCCGCAAACGCCGCGATCGCTTCGAAGAGTCGCGCGACGATCGGTACGCGCTCGGCAATTGCCGAGATGATGCCGGTGAAGAAGCCGATGCACCCGGCAACGGTAAGTTCGCGCGCGCCGCCGCCGAGCAAAATGGCCACGCCGACCGCGAGCAGCGTCAGCGCCGGGATCTCCCACAACGCGTTGCGACCGGGCCAGCGACGGTCGATGTTCGTTACCCGAACGCTGGCTTCACGATAGTCGATCTCGCCGCGCGCACGATAGTCGATCTCGCCCGCGCGAAGTTTGTCGTAAATCGAATTGAGGAGCGAGAGCCTGCGCAAATTCACACGCCCCGGAGGAAGACGAAGCAGGACGATGCGCTGATTCCACATCGGCCCGACGGCGATCGTGATCTGTGTCGGCAGTGCGAAGATTTGTACGGTGAGACCAATCGTCTCCGCGATGTCGCTCAGCGTCTCTTCGAGCCCATCTGTCGCGACGCCGGAACGATGCAACTCACGCGCCATCGTGCCAGAGGAATATTGCCTTCGGATCGTCAGCAATCGCCGACAACTGGTCGCTCATTGCGGTTTTGTACTCGGAGTCACTGTCGGGAGCGGCGCCTGCGTAAGGCCGATGGTTGGATTTTGCCAGGTCGTACCGTCCGCGAATTGCACGTTGACCGTCGTACAGTTGTCTGCGCTCATCGAGGCTCGTGACCGGCCAGGGCAATGTAATCGGAAGATCGTCGCGGTGGAGTTTCGGCCTGGGAAGCCCGTCGAAACGATCGGACTTCACCAAGACACCGGGCGCAAACGTGCCGACCTCGACAAAGTCAATCCCGCCTGCACCATATGGCACGCGGAAGACGACTTGCGTGATTGCCATCTGTGCAAGATTGCGAAAGCGAACGTAGAGCGAGGCTTGGCCGCGCAATTTCATGTATGTGATGTACTCAACCGGTTTGACTCCGACGGTATATTGGCAACCAATGATACCGACCGGATCGTGCAGCGGATTGTCGATCGACGCGGGCATCGGCGAGGCCGAATCGCTCGGCCAAGGCGGAATGCTCGCGGATTGCTCGGGTTTCACGCCCCACCCCGTTCCGTCTTCGCCCGTCGCTTCGATCAGCGAGCAATTCTCGGGCGAGGGCGAGCCGATGTATTTTTGTTTAAAAGCACCCGTCGAAAAATCGAAAGGGCGCCGAGGTTCGGTTAAAAAAACTTGTCGGTTTATCACAATCCCGGGTGAAAACTTGCCGCGATCAGGGAAGTCAATCCAACCGGATCCGTATTTTGCTCGCCAGACGATCGACGCAAGTGTGGTTCTCGAATCGTTTCGAAATTGGAGCCTGAGCATCCGATCTCCGAGGTTTGGTTCACCGGTTGTGACCTTACAGAAGAACACGTGAATTGGTGGCGCGAAGAGACGACTTTGCGGATCCGTGGTCTGGGCACGCAGCGCCGTCGCTGCGAACACACAAGCTACCAAGAATGCAAAGAGCGCCCCGCACATAGCGAGGCGCCCTCGAATCTCACGCACGCGCGCGATTACTTCTTAGCTGCGGTCTTGCGCGCGGTCTTGGCCGCTGCGGCCTTCGCTGCCGTCGACTTTGTCGACTTGGTCTTGGCTTTCACGGGCGCGGTCACGGCTTTCGCCATTGCTTTGGCCAAACGCGACTTCTTGCGCGCGGCCTTGTTCTTATGAATCACGCCGGTCTTCGCAGCCTTGTCGAACGCGCTCTCAACCGATTTGGCGAACTCGGCGTCCTTCGCAGTGACAGCCTTCTTGAAGATCGTCTTCAAGCGGGTTGTCTTATCTTTATTTTGCGCGGTGCGCTTCGTGCTCTGGCGGACCCACTTTTCCGCAGCCTTGATATTCGGCAAGAAAAAACTCCTAAATCGCGTAGCTCTTGGGCAACGGCTCGCAGTATACCAGAGGGCCGAACCCCGGCGCAAGGCTACTGCCCTTCGACAGGCTCGGGACGGTAGTTTGCGAGACTTTTGTAGCTGGCGTAGCGGCTGGGGGCGATGCGGCCCTCCTCGACGGCGGCTTTGACGCAGCAGTCCGGCTCGGCCAGGTGGGTGCAGTCGGTGAAGCGACAGTCCGCAGCCACCGCGCGCATTTCCTTGAAGCCTTGGATCAATTCGGTCGGCGTGACCTCGCCCAGGCCGAACTCGTTGACCCCCGGGCTATCTATAAGGAAGCCGTTTCCCAAGCGATAGAGGCGAGCTGCCGTCGTCGTCTGCCTGCCGAGGCCGTGGCGGGAAACGTCGCCAACGCTCGCCTCACCGCCGAGCGCTTTGAAGATCGAACTCTTGCCGACCCCGGAATTGCCTACGAGCAGCGCCCGCCGCCCGCGGAGTTCATCTCGAAGCGCCTCGATGTTTTCGCCGCGCTTGGGGTTGATCACCAGCGTGCGATACCCCAGTCCCACATACAGTTCTTGCAATGCATTGATGGATGCCGGATCGCTCAAGTCGGGCTTGGTGAAGACGACGAGCGCGTCGATCGATTCCAATTCTGCAAAAGCCAGGAGCTGATCGAGTATGACGAGGCGCGGTGGTGGATCGGCGAGCGCGGTGACCGTGACGAGCATGTCGACGTTGGCGGCAATGGTTTTGGCACGGCCGCCGATACTGCGGCGCTCGAGGTGAAATGTACGCGGTTCGATGCGCTCGACAACCGTTTTCTCATCTTCAAGTATTCGCACGTGGACTACGTCACCCGGGACCGGCATGAAGCGTTTGCCGGTCTGACGGCGGAGTTGCGCCAGACGCGGTTGCGCCTCGCCGTCGAGGCTCACCCACGCGGAATTCTTCCCCGTCGAAACGACTAAAGCGCGGCGTGGGCCGTTTATCACAATGGTTGTTATGCCATTTCGCCTAACGAAGTACGTGGGATTCTGTCCGTCATGTCTGCCTTTACACTGCGTTTCCAACCCGAACCCAGCGACGCCGAAGTACGCGCGGTCGAACACGCCGCGCGCGATTTGGGTGCGCACGTCATGTGGCAGCACGCCACGGCATGCAAGCGCATGTATGGGTTGGTCGAAGGCGCGTCTCCCGCATGCATAGCCAAGCTGCGCGAGGCGACCGTGGCGACGGTGTACGATCGGCCGGTCATCGCCCTTGCTGTTTTCCCTAGCGTCCCCGAAGCCTTGCCACCGCTGATCCGCGCGCTGGGTGGTCCGGGACGCCCTGCCGGCGTCCGCGCGTGCGACCCGTGCGAAGGCGGGATGATCGTCGAATGGGATCTCGATGTCTCGGCGCTCGACGTGATTATGAATTTAATCGACATCGAAATCGAGCGCTTCCACGCGCGACGCATCAATCGATTACTGACGCCGCTGCCGCTGGAGTGGTGGACGACGATCGCCGCGAGCGGCTTGCATGCCCCGGAAATCACGCCCGAGCGCGTACTCGAAGAACAGCTCAAGGTGCAGCATGTCGTGGCTTAGTGCGTTCTTTAGCGGCATCGGCATCACCGATGTCGTCGACATCGTCGCCACGAGCGTCTTAATCTATTACGTGCTCCTGCTCATTCGCGGCACACGTGCTGTGCAGATTATCACCGGCCTCTTCGTGCTCGCCGGGCTCCTGGGTTTGGCGAATCTCTTGCACTTGTATCTGCTCGGGGCGATTCTGCAGTGGCTCGTGCTTGGATCGGCGGTCGCGCTGGCGATCATCTTTCAGCCCGAACTGCGTCGAGCGCTCGAACAGATCGGGCGCGGTGGGCTCTTGCACATCGGTGACGAGACGACCGATTGGATGCGCCCCGAAGATAAATCGATCTCCACGCTCGCGCACGCGGCATTCTTGCTTTCGCGCAACAAGCTCGGTGGATTGATCGTGCTCGAGCAACACAGTGGGCTCAAAGAGTTTGCGGAAAGCGGCACGGCACTGCGCGCCGACCTCTCCGAAGAGTTGTTGCTTGCGATCTTCATGCCGCGTTCGCCGTTGCACGACGGCGCCGCAATCGTCCGCGAGGACACGATCGAAGCCGCCGGGTGTTTCTTGCCGCTCGCCGAACAGCGCTTGGCCGAACGGCGTTTGGGTACGCGCCATCGCGCGGCACTCGGCTTGAGCGAACAGACCGACGCGGTGGTGATCGTCGTCTCCGAAGAGACCGGTGCCATCTCGATCGCGCGTGAGGGCAAACTCTCGCGTCCGGTAGAAGAAGAGGCGCGCCTGGTGAAGATCCTACTCGCGGTCACGCGTCCGCCGCGCGACCGGCGTGGTTTTGCGCGCAACGACGTCGTTTCGCAATTGCGCGCGCGTCTCATCCCGCAGAAGAACAAGGAAAATCTCCGTGCAGATCATCCGAAAGAACTTCGGACTTAAGGTCATCGCGCTCGCCCTCGCGATCATCGGATGGGCGTATTTCCGCTATTCCAGCAATCCCGTGCTCGCGGCGCGTTTCGAGCAGCAGTTCTCGATTCCGATCGCGACGAGCAATCTGCTCGATGGCTACACGGCACACTTTTCCGAGCGCGAGGCGGTCATTACGGTAGCGAGTCATCGCGGCGATCCCACGGTAAATCCCGCGGAAATCAAGGCGCAGCTCGATCTTTCGGGCAGGGGCCCGGGTACGTATGCGGTCCCGGTCGAACTGATCGCACCAAATGTTGTGGTGCAGAGTTTGAGCCCGGCGTCCGTTAGCGTGACGATCGACAAAGAGTGAGAGCCTATTTCGGCACCGACGGTGTGCGCGGCGTCGCCAACGACGATCTCACGCCCGAGTTAGCGTTTGCAATCGGCCGCGCGGGGGCGACGGTGCTGTCACACGAGGTCGAGCGCGACCGGCCCGTAATTGTGGGGCGCGACACGCGTCTTTCGGGAACGATGCTCGAAGCGGCAATCGTCGCAGGCATCACCTCGGTCGGGCGCGACGTGCTCGCGATCGGTATCGTGCCGACGCCTGCGGTCGCGCGCGCCACGGTCGCAGAAGAAGCCGCAGCCGGCGTAATGATCAGCGCGTCGCACAACCCGATTGCCGACAACGGCATCAAGTTTTTTGGCGCCGATGGGTTCAAGCTCTCCGACGATCTCGAGCACGAGATCGAGGCCTTGATCGAACGCGACGATCTGCCGCGGCCGACCGGCACCGCCGTCGGCATCGCACGCATCGCGCAGAATTTGGGCAAGCACTACTACGACGAGCTCTACGGCACTGGCGCCGATTTGCGCGGCATGACGGTCGTGGTCGACGGTGCGTTCGGCGCTGCCTACGCGATTGCGCCATATGCGCTACGCAAGCTCGGCGCGGACGTGATCGAGATCAATTGCGAGAACGACGGCGCGCGTATCAATGTCGAGTGCGGCGCGACGCATCTTGGACCGCTGCAGGCCGAAGTAGAACGTGCAAACAGCAACAGCGATCGTCCGGTCGTCGGCGTGGCGTTCGACGGCGATGCGGACCGCGCGCTCTTCGTCGATGAAACGGGTGCGATCGTGACCGGCGATCACGTGATGTTCGCAATCGGGCGCGCTCTGCGCGAACGCGGCGAACTTGCGCGCGATACGATCGTGGGCACGGTGATGAGCAACATTGGGTTCGAACGCGCACTTGCGCGGCATGGCATTACGCTTGTGCGCACTGCGGTCGGCGACCGCTACGTCCTCGAACGTATGCAACGCGACGGTTTTACGCTCGGCGGCGAACAGTCCGGGCACATCATCGATCTGCGTCGTAACACAACCGGCGATGGTCCGATGACCGCGGTGACGCTGCTCGGTATCATGCGTGCGATGGATACGACGCTGCACGAGCTGGTGCGCGACGTCGTGGTAGCGCCGCAAGTGCTCGTCAACGTGCGTACGCCGCGTAAAGATGTGCTTAACGTCCAAACGGTGCGCGACGCAATAGCAGTGGCCGAAACGGAGCTAGCCGGGACGGGAAGATTGCTGATTCGACCCTCGGGAACCGAGCCGCTGATCCGGGTTATGGCCGAAGGCGACGACCGCCAGGCGATCGAGCGGATCGCCGGGGACTTGGCCCGGCACATCGAGCAAGCTGCCGCCCTTTTGTAAAGCCTGAGAAAAAGGGCGGCAGGAGACGTCCGCCCAGCGGTAAACCAAAAGTCCCAAGCCGACAAGCCTAGTGCTTGCGGCACCAACCTACGCCTGCACAAGAACACTGAATCCGGTGGCAGCCGGAGCGGGGGACTTTCCCAGGGGATAGGGGTGAATGAGCCGGTCGGCTCTAGGGCGATCTTTCCCGTCCGAACCCGTCAACTAACCTCGCAAGTGTTGTGAAAGAGAGAGCCGTCTTGCGTCATGCGTTAGCTGCTGGGGCATTTGCCCTGTTGCTGGCCGGATCGTTCGCCAACGCGAACGCCGCGACTACTAAGAGTAGCGCGAAGTTTTCCCCTACGACCACGAACGATGCGGCAACCAGTCCAGACGTCGCCCAGTGGACGTCCCACCTTATCGTTGTTACCAAATCCGAGCACGGTTCAAACGCGCAGTTTCGCTCGTTTGCCGGCGGTGTGCTCGCCCGAACCTCGAAGCTCGCAACGCAATTGACGCGTAGCGCGCTGCGTTTCTTGGGCGTGCCTTACGTCTTCGGCGGTACGAGCACGACCGGTTTCGACTGCTCGGGATACGTGCAGCACGTCTTTGCGATGCTCGGCGTTAGAGTGCCGCGCACGGCCGACGCGCAGTATGACGCGGGCCGTCGCATCGTCGGCGGCATGCGACCGGGCGACCTGGTGTTCTTCCAGACCTATGCGGCGGGTGCTTCGCACGTCGGGATCTATCTCGGGCACGACCGGTTCGTGCACGCGAGCTCGAGCCACGGCGTGATGGTCTCCAGCCTGCATGATTCGTATTGGGCCGCGCGCTATATTGGTGCCAAGCGAATCCTTAGCCAAAAGGCAGGCCACGCGATCAATTAGCACCCCGCCCGACCGCGCCGCTGCGGAATCGCGCAGCGCATCGCTCGCGTATATTTTCTGGCCGACGGCACTCCTGGAACGGGTGACGCCGCGTCCGGAAGCTTCCGGCTGGTTCCGTTTCCATATGCGGCAAGCCCTCGGGTTCGGCATCCTGTCGAGCGCGATCGGGCTTGCCGCTTTGATTTGGCCGCTCGTGCTGAGCGCGATCGTGGCCAACGTGGTCGCGACCCTCTGGATCTACGGCTTCGCAATGATCGTCGACCTTGTGCTCTTGGTGGTATGGATCGTCCTGGCGGCGCGCTATAGTCAGCAGGCGGGCCGGGGCGAGCTCTTCGACGTGCCGTGGGTCGCGCGGCTGACAGGGACCTCGGTCGAGAAGTAGTATTCAGGGGCGTCACGACGATGGGGTGTCGCCAAGCGGTAAGGCAGCGGGCTTTGAATCCGCCATGCGTTGGTTCGAATCCAGCCACCCCAGAAAAGTTTTATCGAGCGCGCGTTTTTAGCGCTTCAATCGTGGCCTTGGCCGTGCTTGCGCTGGATTGTGGATTTTGACCCGTGATCCAGGTGCCGTCGACCTCGATATGGTCGGCGAAGTTTGCGGCAGTTACGACGTTTGCACCCTGTTCGCGCAATTTCGATTCGAGCAAGAATGGCATCAGCGTGTCGAGTTTCACCGCGCGCTCTTCGTCATCGGTGAAACACGTGATGCGTTTCCCCGCGACGAGCGTTTCGGGTTCACCCATGCGAATCGCGCCGACGAACGCAGCCGGACCGTGGCACACCGCGGCGATGATCTTGCCTAGCGCGTCGAACTCGCTGAGCATCGTCTTGAGCGGGTCGAACGCTGCAAGATCGAACATCGTGCCGTGGCCGCCTGGGATAAAGACGGCGTCATAATCTTCGGCATCGCCGGCTTCTCGGAGCGACTTGGTTTGCTCTAATTCTTTGCAGGCAGGGTCGCTTGGATCGGTGCCTTCGAGGCTGCGTGGATCGATTGGTGCTTTGCCGCCATACGGCGTGGCGGTCACGACGTCAAATCCGGCTTCGCGAAATGCATTCCACGGGATGCTGTACTCTTCGAGCCACAACCCAGTTGTGTGATCGGCGTCGATCTGGGAATGTCCGGTGACGACTATCAGAATCTTCGGCATAGTAACACCATCGTACCCAAAAAGCGTGTATGGTGTCGGCGTCGGTTTATTGTTGGCAACCGGGCAGGGCGGAGGAAGCTTCACGCGTTATGTAGTTTAGGTCTTGGCAAGGTACAAATGAAGATTCGTTCTACGGCCGTTCTTGGCGCGCTGGCATTCATGCTTGCGGCGTGTACGCCGCCCTACGCGCTGCCTCCCAGTCCACCGACGCCGACACCATCACCAACGCCGACCGCGTCCGCGAGCGCATCGCCGACACCCGCGCCGGGCTCAGTTGCACTCTCGAAGACGACCCTATCTTTTACGGCTACAGGCGCGCCAAACGCGCAGAGTGTTACGGCGAGCCAAACGAATTACAGTGGCACCTTCACCGCGTCGACCACGACCTGTTCCGGGATTGCGACGATCGCAAGCACCAGCCCGGCCGCGTTCTCCGTTACACCAGTCGCCGCCGGAACTTGCAGCTTCACCATCGCGGGCGGTAACAATACGACCGCAACGCTCAATATCGTTGTGACCACCACCTCGGTCGGAGGTTCGTAATGCCTTTCACCCCGCGTAGTCGAGGAACCGCCGCAACGCTCATGCTGGCGTCGCTCATTGGCTGTAGTGGCGGCGGATCGACACCAAGTGTCGGCGCGCAGCAGCCCGTTCCCCAAGCATCGGCTCCGGCGCAAAAGGCGCCACAGTCCGTCAGCGTGTCGTTCAACATCGTGGTGCCGACCGCGAGCGGTGCAAAGGCGCGGCGCGTGCCGAACTACGTGTCGACCGCGACGCAATCCGCTTCGATCACCGTTGCGCCGAGCGGCGGCAGCGCCGGAACGCCAACGGTGGTGAACTGCACGACCGTTTGCAGCGGTACGATCAGCGCCCCGGTCGGCAGCGATACCTTCGCGATGAATCTCTATGACACGACCAACGGCGGCGGCAACGTGCTCTCCACCGGAACGCTAACACAAGCGATTGTCGCAGGCACCGCCAATTCGGTGAACGTAACGTTCAACGGAGTTGTTGCCTCCCTTGCAATTTCGCTCGGCGCAAGCGGCACCGCCGGAACCGCCGCGACGATTCCGGTTACGCTAAACGCGTTCGATGCCGATGGCAAGACGATTGTAGGTCCGGGCGTGTACGTGAACGCAAGCGATACGCCGCTTACCGTAACGTTGGGTGATAGCGACGCCACCGGCGCAACGATGCTCTCGCAAACGACGGCGACGCAGCCGACGAGCGGCATCACCATGAGTTACACCGGCCTCGCGATCGCGCCCGCGTCGATCGGCGCGTCGGCAACCGGCATCACGACAAACAGCACGACGTTTACGCCGACGCTGCAGCCGATTGTCTACTCCGGGCCGCTCAACGGTTCTAACCCGAACATTCAATTCGGTATCACGAGCGGCAGCTTCAGTGCCAGCGAAGTCGGCTGGACGAATGCTCCCTATACCAAGAATCTCACCGCGACCGCTGCGAGCAACTGCAGCACCATCGGCAGCGTCTCGCCCGGCAGCGGCACCTCATTTACAGCAACGATCGCAGGCTCGCCGACGATTGGGAACTGCGCGGTAACGCTCGGCGACAGTGCCGGCCAGACGTTAGGAGTGACGCTGACCACGCCCGCGATCGGAACACCGGCTGCCCTCGGCTCGAACCAAGCAAACGGCGCCGCTCCTACGTCTATCGGCGTCACAACGACGCAAGCTGCCCCGGCTGGATCGGCGATCATCGTCATATCGACGGCCAGCGCGCTATTCGGCCCGCAGGCCACTGGCGTAACCTGCGCGGACAGCGCCGGCAACACGTATCACACCGATGTTTCTGAGAACCTCGGCGTTAACGATCTGACGGCAATTTGCTCCGCGCCTGCGCTCGCAAACCAACTTCCGTCTGGCGGGACGATCACGGTCAGTTGGACCGGCACTGCGCCGAACGGGCAGATCTATCTCGCGTCTGCATGGTCCGTAACGGGTCTTGCCAGTTCACCGCTGGATCAGACCGCCTTCGCTGCGGGCACCGGCTCATCGGCGTCGAGCGGAACGACAGCGACGACAGCGCAGGCCAACGAGCTGCTTTTTGGCGCAATAGAGGATACGGGTTCCGGCGTTTCCGGCGCAGGCTTTACGCCCGGTAGCAACGGAACGTCAAGTACCTGCGCGACGACCGGCTCACCAACATATAGCGGTCTCGGCGGCATAGACAGCGGCAATCCCCCATCGTTGTTCGGCATGTATTGTGTCGTGAATGGCACGGGTGGATATGCGGCTAATGCGTCGCTCGCAGGCAATCCATTCTGGCAGGCGATGTTAGCCACATACAAAGGCGTAACACCGTAGCCGCTCCGCCGGGTGTTAGCGCCGAACTAGTGATCGCGATTCGGCGCGTATTCCTTGCGGCCGTATCCGTCATGCTAACGGCTGATGTCGCGCCGCCGGCGCCGGTCATTAGCACGGTCGACGTCACGCGTTTCTATGCACTCTACGCGTCGGCGAACGGCAACCCCACGGCCGAGCAGTTGCAGCGCGACTACATCGACGCGGGTTCCGACGGGCTGCATCGTTTGGCGACAGAGCGACACGTCACCGGTGCATCGATCGCGGCTAACCTTGCGAAAAACCCCGGCGAATATGCCACCGCCAGGCGCTGCATGGACGCGCTTCCCGCGGTGCGCGCGCGCTTGCTGACCGTATTTCAGACCTACGCAACGCTTTATCCGCAAGCCCAATTCCCGCCGGTGACCATTGCGGTCAGCCGCGGCAAGCCGGTCGGGATCGCCGATGAATCGGGTGTCATCATCGGTTTGGAAGCACTGTGCGCAGTTCAATGGATGAGTCCAAACGTGGAAGACCGATTCGTCCACATCATCACGCACGAATACACGCACACGCAACAAGCCATCGCGAACCCAACGCTTTACAACGAACCTAATCCCACACTGCTCGACCGTTCGCTGGGCGAGGGCGCAGCGGAATTTATGGCGGAATTGGCTTCCGGTGAGTCAGGCGAGGTCGCCTACGGGGACTTTGCGGCACGTACGCAAGGTCGCGAACTGGAGATCGACTCGGCGTTCGTTGCCGACCAAAATTCGAGCGACCTCTCGAAGTGGATCGACAACAGTACCGTCACGACGTGCGGAGATTTGGGCTATTGGGTTGGCTATCGCATTGTAAAGTCGTACTACGAGCGCGCGACCAACAAACAGCAAGCCGTGAGCGATATCATTGCGATGCACGACCCCAAGGCGTTCCTGGCCGCAAGCGGCTGGTATCCCGGCATTCACATCCCGATCGTCCAAAAGTCGTAGGTCAGTTCGGGATCGCTAAAATACGCATCGGGAATCCAGAAGAAACCATTGCGTGCGTAGTCACGCCCGAGCGAATTGCGCGCGAGGAAGCTTTTCTTCGCACTATCGTAGCCGACCGCGATGAGCGCATGGCCGCCGCAGAGTTTGTCGGACTTGCGCGGCACGCGTAAGCGTGCACTCGTGGCTGCTTCGGTGAACGGCGCAATGTAGGCTTGAATCCCGAAGATGAACGCGTGCCCTTGCGCGAGCGCTGCGCGCAGATCGTCGACCTGTTGCTGGATACGGTGATACTCGATCGCACGCACGTCGGCGTGGCGATAACATGCGCGGGTCGGACACGTGGTGATATCGCGTTTGAGAAACGGCCATTGCCGTTCGGAGCACGCGCCGTCGTGCGCCACGGCTTTGAGCGCGGTGCGAATCGTCGTCCCGCAATCCGTTGCCTGCGTCTTGGTCAGCAGTCGCGCGTTGTAGTACATGAAGAGCCGGGAGGGTGGCGCAAGCTCTTGGTCGCGCTGATTTGCGTCGAGCGTCAAGGCTGATGCGAGCGCGTTTGCGCTGCAGCTTTGCGTGCGATACTGGTTGTAGGCGGCGCCGCAGAAACGCGAAAGGTCGGCCTTCTGCGGCAGATAGCCGATCGAAGGCGTAAAGCGACGGTCGCGATTATCGTGCACATCGCGGTAGCCGCCGGGATGAAAATTCAGCGTCGCCATGAACCGCCCATTCGAGATGAGTGGACAGCAAGCCGCCACGCTGCACGTCACCAACGGCGACTCGGTGGTGTACCTTTTCAGGAAGGCCGGGGTGGTCGGCACGCACCTGCCGTGGCGCGACATGCTCCACGAGGGTCCGGTGCCGCCCGGAGCAACCCTCGAAGAGCTCAGCCACGTGCGGGGCGAGTACTTGGCCTCGCGCGGCTTCGGCAAGCCGATCAAACTGTTGCACGATTTCGCCGCGCGCGACGCGACGTTTCGCCGCGCGCCCGAGTTTGCTGAAGTGATCCTGTGGTTCGAGCACGACCTGTACGATCAGCTGCAATTGCTGCAGATTCTGGTCGAGCTCGATGCGATGCGCTTGGAGCCGGGTAGGGTCAGCCTCGTGCAGAGCGATCAGTACCTGGGCAGCATGACCGCCGACGAACTGATGTCGCTTTTACCCAAGCGCAGGACGGTTACGGACGCAACGTTCGAGGCCGCGCGCAGCGCCTGGGATGCGTTGCGTGCAGATGATCCCGGCGCTCTGCTTGCGCACATTCAGCGCGACGCGCAGGGTCTGCCGTTTTTGCGCGCCGCGCTTCGGCGATTGTGTCAGGAGTTTCCGTGGAGCGGTGACGGCCTCTCGCGTTCGCAGCGTCATGCGTTGCAGGCAGTGGCTTCGGGATCCACGCGGCCCGAAGAACTCTTTCGCCGAGCGCAAGCGTACGAAGAAGCCCCGTTTCTCGGCGACCTCGCTTTCGACGCGATCGTGCGCGATCTGCAGATGCAGCCCGCGCCGCTGGTGGAAGGAGAAGACGGCGCCCTCGAAGCGACCGCACGCGGCCGCTCGACGCTGGCCGGTGCGGAGGATTGGCTACAGGCGCAGCCGCTCGATCGTTGGATCGGCGGCGTGCACCTGACCGCAGAGCATTGTTATCGCTGGGACGACGACGCTGCACGCTTCGAATTATGACACTACGTGAGTTGATCGACGAGTTGGTCGAAGCGTGGCAAAGCGGCGATGCGCACCGTGCGGCCGCGTTCTTTGCTCCCGATGGCGTGTACCACGAATCTGGGCGCGAGCCGATCGTCGGACGTGAGGCGATCACGGCGCATTTTTCGCGGTTTTTTCGCGACGGTCCGGCGTGGCGCTTCGACATCGAGGAAGTGATCGTCGAAGACGAGCACGCGGCGCTCAGCTATCGCTTTGAGATCAACAGTGGCGGCGTGTGGCGCCGCAGCGGTGGCTGCGCAATCGTCCATCGTACCGGCGCGCTCGTTGCGCTTTGGCGGGAGTATCACGGCTGAGCGTAGGCATCATCGAGCAGCTCGACGATGTGCTTGACCTCGGCGGCAATGCCGGCGTTGCGTAAGCCGGCGGCAACTTGCAGCGCACAGCCCGGATTTGCGGTCGCGACGATCGTTGCGCCGGTCGCCTCGATGTTGCCGACTTTGCGCGCCTGCAAGCGCGCGGCCATATCCGGTTCGGTTACGTTGTAGATGCCGGCGCTGCCGCAGCACACCGCGCTTTCGTGCATCTCCACAAGTTCGAGCCCCGGAATTTTGTTCAGCAGCCGTCGCGGTGCCGCGCTGACGCGCTGCGCATGGACGAGATGACACGGCTCTTGATAGGTGACTCGCGCCTCGATGCGACCGCGCGCGGGCGGGAGTTCCATCGCATCGAGCACTTCGGTGATGTCGCGGACGCGTGAGGAGAAGGCTTCGGCGCGCGTGCGCCAGGCCGGGTCGTCGGCGAGAAGCCGGCCATATTCTTTGAGGGCACTCCCGCACCCGGCGGCGTTCACGACGTACACATCGGCGCCGCTGCGCTCGAAGGCGGCGATGTTCACGCGCGCAAGCTCGCGTGCGAAATCATCTTCGCCCGCGTGCACGGCAATTGCTCCACAACACCCTTGGTCCGAAGGAACAACGACGCTAAGGCCCGCGCGGTTGAGCATGCGAATCGTCGCCTCGTGCACGTTTGGAAACGCGACGTGCATCACGCAGCCACCGTGAAGAAACGCCGTCCCAGCCGCATGCGAAACGACGTATTGCTGGTCCTCCGGAATGAAGAAGTGGTCGGGAATCTTGGGTGCAAGGCCGACCAGCTCGCGCATCCCCACCATCGAGGCAAGCGCGGTGAGACCGCTTCCCTGAGCAAGACGCAGCAAGGATGCCGCGGTGCGCAAACGCGCCGGTTTGGCAAAGAGCCATTTGAGAAGAAGATTGCGCGTCCAGCGCTCGCGCGGCGTCCGCGCCGGTGCGCTAGCTTCCTCGATCCGCGCGCGCATCTCTTCCAGCATCGCGCCGTACGGCACCCCCGACGGACAGACCGCCTGACAGGCGCGGCAATCCAAACACTGCGACATCTGCTCGACAAAACCGGGGCTGAGCAGGTCAAGCGCGCCCTCGTCGACCGCCTTAATGAGACTAATCCGACCGCGAGGGCCTGACGTTTCTGTCATAGTCTCCAGGTACGTTGGGCAGGCCGGTAAACAGAGGCCGCACCGAACGCACGCTTCGTAACCCGTCATCGTCCTGGTAATCGCTAGCGGCAAAGGCTCTCCCCTGCAAGAGCGTGGGTGGGTAGCGCGAACGGTAAGGGACTATCTCCGGAGGAAACCTTTCGTGGCCGAGACCGCCACCACCGAATACAAGCTTTCAAGCGAGTCCAAACTCAAAGCGCTGACCGTCGAAATTCTAACGAAGGTCGGCGTCGCGCGCGATCACGCCAAAGTCGTCGCCGATGTGCTCGTCGATGCCGATGAACGCGGCGTCGAATCGCACGGCGTTGCGCGTTTGAATTCATATTACGTGTCGCGCATCCGCGGCGGGAAACTGAATCCCAACCCCCATTATCATCTCGTGCGCGAGACCGAGACCACGGTGCTCTTCGATGCCGACAACGGCCTCGGGCATCCGGCCGGCAAGCTCGCGATGGATGCGGTGATCGCCAAAGCCAAGAAGCACGGCTCGGCGTTCGGCGCGGTGCGCAACTCGAATCATTTCGGTATCGCGGGCTACTACGCGATGCTCGCACTCGATCACGACATGATCGGGATGGCGTCGACCAACTCGGTGCGCTACGGCGCGCCCACCTTCGGGCGCGACGTGCTGCTCGGCACGAATCCGTTAGCGTTTGCGATTCCCGCGGCCAAAGAGCCGGCGTTCGTGCTCGACTTTGCGACGACGACCGTGCCTAAGGGCAAGCTCGAAGTCTACAAGCGCAAAGGTTTGCCGCTCAAAGAAGGCTGGGCAATCGACGAAGAGGGCTACGGCACGACCGATCCCGACGCCGCGCTACGCGGCGCGCTGCTGCCACTCGGTGGACTCGGCACCGATCATTCCGGTCACAAGGGCTACGGCCTCGGCTTGCTCGTCGACATTTTGTGCGGCGTGCTTTCGGGCGGCGCATTCGGCCCGACGCTGCCGACGGTGAACGATTCAAAGGAAGGCGCGATTTCGCATTGGTTCGGTGCGTTCCGCATCGATGCGTTCCGCGACGTCGCGCAATTCAAAGCCGACATGGACACAGAACTGCGCACGTTCAAAAATAGTCAGAAGGCGCCGGGACAAGATCGCATTTATGTCGCGGGCGAGATCGAATACGAGAAGACGCAAGAAGCACGCCGCAACGGCGTGCCGGTGCACGTCAAGATCTGGGACGAACTCGAAAAGCTGAGCGGTGAGCTCGGCATCCCGTTCGATCTGGGACGTTAGCCTATGAACGGTGGTCATGGGCCTTCCGATATCGATCTTGTGCACGTGAACGTGGCGTCGCCGGCCGGTGCATACACCTCAGGCAATGCGGCGTTCTTCCGCTATATCGTGCGTTTGACCGAACTTGGATTGCCCTTGACCGGCCTCGATCGCGAAGCGGTCGAGATTCTTGGCGCGATTCCGCACGCATTTGAACCGGATGAAGAAGTGCCGGCGCTCTCGGGCGCGGGTTGGCGCATCGTGCCCGCGCAAGGCGAACTCGATTGGCCGGTCCTCGAAGCGACGCCGCAGCGTCTGCGCACCGCGCTCGAACGCGCCCGCTCGCTGCTCTGGACCAATGCATCACGCTTTCGCGTGAGCGCGCGCGAAATTGCGGCGATCGAAGACGAACTCGATGCCGTCTATGTCGTGTTGATGCGCGCAGAAGCCGCCGGCTTCGCGGTAAACGTCTCATACGTTTCGTAACGCCGCTGGTTGGCGCGGGCGGCGAACCGATCTCGTTCGTCCGCACGCTCTTTTCGCATGGGCTGCCGTTTCTACCGCCCGGTGCAATTGACGAAGAACACCACATCTACGACCTGCACGTGCGCATCGGTGCGGACGTGCGCCATCTGCGCTATACGGCATACGAAGGCATGCTCGATGTCGAACTCGACGGACGCGCGAGCAAGGCGGCGCAGGGCGAGATGGAGCGCATCACGCGCCGCGTCTTCCGGCTGGATCAAAATTTGGCGCCGTTTTACGCTATGATCGAAAACGACCGGCGGCTATCATGGGCGATCGGGGCGGGACGCTTGATCGCGAGTCCAACCGTCTTTGAAGACGTGATCAAGACGATCTGCACCACGAACACCACGTGGGCCGGTACTCGCCGGATGATCGCGGCGCTGGTAGAGCGCGGCGGTGGCGCGTTTCCTGACGCGGCACTGCTAGCCAAGACGCCCGAACGCTGGTTCGCGGAGGTTGCGCGGATGGGCTATAGGGGACCTTACGTACGCGCGATTGCGCGTGACGTCGCGGGAGGTAAGCTCGATCTCGAAGCGCTGCTGCCGAGCACCGAGCGCGAAGAGGAAGCCAAAGAAGAGGCCGTCGAGGAAACGCTGCGCGAGCTGCCCGGCGTGGGACCGTACGCCGCGGCCCACATCATGCAGCTGCTCGGCTTCCACCATCAGCTCGTGCTGGACTCAGCCACGCGTCCGAAGTATCTGGAGCTGGCCGGCAAAAAACGCGCATCGGACAAGACGATCAACCGCGAGTTCAAACGCTACGGCCCCTACGCCGGCCTCGCGTTTTGGCTCTTCGTCACGCGCAATTGGATAGAAGACGTTCCCTTCGAACGCTAGGCGACTCCCCAGCCAGGGAAGTTATCCACGCTGAGCTAATATCCACAAACACTGATTTGGTGATGTGAGCGGATTGTGGATGAGCGGCTAGCGAGGGACCGAATACCTGGAACTAATGGCGAATTCGAACACGGCTGATGTTCGATATTTCCGGCGACCCTGGTATTGGCTCGTCGTGCTGGCGGTTGTCGCAATCGCCGCGACCGTGCTCGTTATACTCAACGCGGAATATCGCTATTCGCTAGATAAACGTGGGTTCGAAAGTGCGCAAGAATTGCGCATCCAACGCGCCGAGCATCGTATCGACGATTACTTTAGCGAGTCGATTGAACTCGTAACGTTCGGCGCGAAGACGCTTGGCGGCGTCCGTGGCAATTTGCCGCTGACCGAGCGCCTGACGCTCGGAATCTTGCAGTCGCGGCACGATCCGCGCGTGTACGGCGTGGGCATTTTCTACTTGCCGTACGCCTTCGACGGGCACACCCGGCTGCTCAGCGTCTACGACCATCTCGGCGCGCCGGGCGGTCTCCCAGTCGATCATTCGCTGGCGGGGGGCGTCAGCCAGGTCCTCATCCAGCTCGATGCACCACCACCGGAGCTGAACTACCCGCGCTTTACGTGGTTTCGGCGGGCACTTCAGTTCCGCGACCGAGCCGGTTTTCTCGGGCCGGTGACCGAGCAGGGGATCAGCTACATCAGCACGCTCCGCGCGGTGCACGACGGCAATCGCATGGTCGGGGTGATGGTGGTCGATACCTTGACGACGCAGTTCAAGGCGATGCTCAAATCATCGCTCGAGCCGGGCGACGTCGCGTGGATCGAAGCGCCGCGAGGCGGCCGCCATCTCCTCGCGACGGCGCCGATTCCAAGCGGACCGCGCATCGATCGTCGCGTCCCGCAGCGCTACAACCGGGCGTTCCTACATCTTTCCACCGACGCTGCACCGTTGCAGGCGGCTGCGCGCGATGAGCTATCGTCGGCGATCGGCTTACTCGCTGCGATCTGGCTTGTTACGGGGCTCATTGCGATCGGGATGGTGCAACGCTGGATCGGGCAAGAGCGCCAACAACGTCTCGAAGTCGAAGCGGAACGTCTCGAAGACGAAATCGCATTCTCGAGAACCGTCGAAGCCGAACTGCGCAAGGCGGCCTACACCGACCCGCTGACCGGATTGCCGAACCGTTCGGCCTTCTTAGAGTTCGTCGAGGCGATTCTTAGTTCGCCTAATCGCGATCGCTATGCGATCTTCTTCATCGACTTAGACCGCTTCAACATCATTAATGAGACGCTCGGACATACCGCCGGCGACGATCTGCTGCGCGGGATCGGCAAGCGTCTTGAGTCGGTCATCGAGAGTACGGATCTGGTTGCGCGGCTGGGCGGGGACGAGTTCGTTCTCGTTGCCGCGGTGGAATCGCGCTCCTTCGCCGAAGCCGCGTCGTTGTTGCTCGCGCATCTTAGCGAGCCAATTTTGGTTCGCGGGCGCACGATCTATCCCGAGGGATCGATTGGCGTCGTTGCCGTCGAGGACACATATTCGACGCCCGAAGATTTGCTGCGCGACGCCGACATCGCGATGTACGCTGCGAAGAATCGCGGGCGCGCCCAGTTCGCCATCTTCGATGCCGCGATGCGCCGGCGCGTTGCCGACGATTCGCAACTCGAAGATGACTTGCGTCGCGCAATCGAACGCGGCGAACTTCTTCCGTACTATCAACCGATTGTGAGCATGACGACGCGCCGCATCGTCGCGTTCGAAGCGCTGTGCCGTTGGCATCGCAACGACGGTACGATCGTTACGGCAGCGGAGTTCATGGACTTCGCCGAGGCGCACGGGTTCATCGAGGCGATCGACGGGCTGGTCTTTCGCGCGGTGTGCAGCCACGCGGAGGCGATCTTCTCGCTCTTCCCGGGCGCGGTGATCTCGGTCAACGTCTCGGCCGCCGAGCTGACGACGCAAGCCCACGTGGAAACGATGGAATTGCTGATGCAGCAGCACGAACTAAGTCCGTCGCGCTTGAAACTCGAGATCACGGAGACCGCGATGATGACCAGCTCGGAAGTCGCCATGCGCGCCATCGAACGCCTGCGCGACCTTGGCCTCGAGTTTGTGCTGGATGATTTTGGAACCGGTTATTCGTCGCTTGCGTACTTGCAACGTCTCCCGATCGGCGGAATCAAGATCGACCGGTCGTTCGTGCAGTCACTAACCGGCGATCCGAAGGCGGTCGAGATCGTGCGCAGCATCGTCGCGCTCGCGCAATCGTTTGGTCTCTCGACTACGGCAGAAGGCGTCGAGACGCACGAACAATGCGAGATGCTGGCAAAGCTCGGGGTCGACAACGCGCAGGGCTTCTTCTTCTCTCCTGCGATCGAGATCGAGGCGCTCGTGCGCCTGCTCGATAGCACGATTTCTCCTTCGCCCCGTGCTGCCGTAGAATAACGTTGTGAGTTCTTACATTCCCACCGACCCGACGATAGCTGAATTCGCCGCCTATCTGTGCCTCGAGCGCGGCCAGTCGCCGCGCACCTCGGAGGAGTACGCGCGCGACGTTGAGCTGTTCGGCGGGTTTCTCGAACCGCAACACCTGAAAACCGCCCCGTTTGAGAAGCTCTCCGCAACTACGACATCCGATGTTCGCCGCTTCGTCATGGAACTGATGGGCCCGCGCAAGTATTCGGCGAGCTCCGTGCGGCGCAAGATCGCGGCGCTGCGTTCCTTCTTCGCGTTGCAGAAACGCGAAGGCCGGCGCATCGACAACCCAGCGCAGGATGTGCCGCCGCCAAAGGCAGCAAAACGCTTACCGCAGGTCATGAGCGAACGTGAGGTCGGCAAACTGCTGCGCACACGGATTGCGGGGAAATCGGACTTCATGCGCCTGCGTGACCTCGCGATGATGGAACTGCTCTACGCGAGCGGTATCCGCCGGGCCGAACTCGTCGGGCTCAACATCAGCGACGTCGACTTGGAGCGGCGGTTGATGCGGGTGATCGGCAAGGGCAACAAACAGCGCACGGTCTTCATCAATCAGGCTTCGTCCGATGCGATCCGCAATTATCTCGCCGTACGGCCGCGTACACCCGATGAGGCGCTCTTCATCTCGAAACGCAAGACGCGGATGTCGCACCGGCAGGCGTGGGTAATCTTCCGTCAATTTGCCGAGCTCTCGGGACTGACCAAACACATCACCCCCCACGTGATGCGCCATTCGTTCGCGACACATCTTCTGGAGAATGGTGCCGACCTGATGACGATCAAGGAGCTGCTCGGTCACGAGAGTCTCTCGACCACGCAGATCTATACAAACGTCTCACTCGAGCACATGCGGCGCAGCTACGAGGAGGCGCACCCGCGCGACCGCAGCGAAGACCGCTAGCGTGAAACGTCTCGCCGTAATTGCAGTTCTGGCTTTTGTCGCATGTTCGTCCTCGCCGCAACCGTATTCAACGACGGTCGGCTCGCTCAAACCGGGCGCGGTGATGACCGTGAATATCGAAAACGGCGTGGTCAACGCGTTTAAACCGATGCAGGGCGATCCCGCCGACCGCTTCACGATCTCGGCAACCGCGCGGGGTGATTCCACGCCGCCGCCCGCGCCGCGCGTTCGTCCGAACGGAAACGGCATCATCGTCGACGCAACCGGAACGCTCGCGTACCTGCTCGTGCGCGTGCCGCAGGGCGTTGCCTTGATCGTCCACTCAAAGAACGGCAACGTCAACGTTACCGACATCAGCGGCAACGTCGACGTCGCCGCTACCAGCGGCAACGTGAAGATCATGGTCAGCGGGCAAGCGCAGGCAAGCACCATAAACGGCAGCATCGATCTGACGATGGGTGCGACCTCGTGGAACGGAACGCTGCAGGATCGTGCAAAGAACGGCGACGTGACGGTGTACATTCCGGAGATCGCCCACTTTCAAGCCCGGCTGCACACCGACGACGGCACGCTGTTCACCGATTTCGGGCTGACCGGCTCGTCGCACGGCTCGAACGAAACGATCGTTGCGCCGGTCAACGGTGGCGGCGCATTCGGTGTGAACATCGAAAGCCAACGCGGCACCGTCCGGCTCTTGCGTCTTACGCCGCAAGCCTAGTCGGGGAGCACTGCCCCCGGATTCATTGTATCGAGCGGATCGACAGCATTTTTGATCGCGTGCATCAGGGCGAGCTCGACCGGACTGCGGTGCGCTGCGAGTTCGTCGCGGCGATAGCGCCCGATGCCATGCTCGGCCGTGATGCTGCCGCTAAACTCCGCCACGATAGCGTGTACCGTGCGGTTCACATCGTTGGATTGCGCGTCGGGACCGAGCAAGACGTTGAAATGAATGTTACCGTCGCCGGCGTGTCCAAACGCCAGCACGCGCGTACCGGGATGCTCGCGTTCGACGGCGCTCGTTGCGCGTTCGAGGAACGCGGGTATTGCCGAGATCGCGACCGAGACGTCGTGCTTTGCGCTGCGGCCGGCGCGGCGCTCGTTCTCGGTGATCGTTTCGCGCCACGACCACAGTGCCGTCGCCTGCACGCTACTTTCGGCGACCACACCGCTTGCGATGTGGCCGCGATCGCTCGCAATGCCGAGCGCCAATTCCAAGCCATCGCGTAACCCCGGCAAACTCGACGCGGCTTCGACCAAGAGATACCACGGCGCTTTATCCATGGGGCGAACGAGTTGCGGTTCATGCGCAAGGCGCAGCGCGACCGCGCGTTCGCCGAACAGTTCGCACCCGACGAGGGCCTCACCCAAGGCTTCTTGCACGTCGCCAAACGCCGCGATAGCATCTTGCGCGGTTGCAACGCCGAGCAATGCGGTTGCACGATGGGCCGGGCGCGCAAAGAGGCGCAACACCGCCCCGGTGATGATGCCGAGCGTGCCTTCGCTTCCGATAAAGAGTTGCTTCCAATCGTACCCGGCGTTGTCTTTGCGCAGCGCGCGCATGCCGTCGGCGACCGAGCCGTCAGGGAGCACGACTTCCAGACCAAGCACGAGTGCGCGCATCGAGCCGTACCGCAACACCGCCGTGCCGCCGGCGTTTGTTGCGATCAATCCACCGACCTGCGCGGTGCCTTCTGCGGCAAGCGAGAGCGGAAAGAACCTGCCGGCACTCTGCGCTGCAGCTTGTACGTCGGCCAGCACGCAGCCCGCATCGACGGCCATCGTGAAGCCGGGTGCATCGAGGGCGCGTACGCGACGCATGCGCGCGAGACTGAGCACGATCGCGCGCTCCAGACCGAGCGGCGTCGCACCCGCGGCGAGGCCGGTGTTACCGCCTTGCGGGACAATCGCAACGCCGGCATCGACGCAGGCGCGCACGCATCGAACAACCGCAGCAGTGTCACTCGGACGCACTACGGCGAGTGCCGAGCCAATAAATGCCCCACGCCAATCGGTTACGTACGGTGCAATTTCGGTGGGATCGGTGAGCAGGCCGCCCGGACCGCAGATCGCGGCGAGCTGCTCGAGCGCGGCCGCGTTCACGCCTGCTGCGCGCGCTGCGCTTCCTTGGCCTTGACCAGACGCACCATTGCATCGTTGTACGGCGTCGGGATACCGGTGCGGCGCCCGAACGCAACGACGGCGCCGTTAATGTGATCGATTTCGCTTGGGTGCCCCGACTCTAAATCGAACGCCATCGAGCTTTTCGAGTCTGCGCCGATCTCGATAACCTGCGTCACGTATTGCCACGGGCTGACAAACGGCAAGTTAATCTTCAGCGCCGCCGCGACCGCTGCAGCTTCTTCTGCCAGCGACTCGGCAAGGTGCGCCGCGTTCGCATTCTTGATGATTTCGCCCGTCTCGCAATCGAGCAGTGCCGAGATCGCGTTGATCGCTGCGTTTGCAACGAGTTTGCCCCACAAGTGCGGCCGGATATCGTAGACGACCGAAGAGCGCAAACCCGAGTGGGTCAGCACGTCGGCAATCGTGCGGGAAGTCGCCGGGGCCGCCGACGCCGAGCCGATCAACGTCGTCCCGCTGATCGAACTGCGCACGTGACCGGCGCCGACGGTAAGTGAGGATTCGGTCGTTACGCCGAGCACGACCGGCACCGCGCCACCGAGCGCCGTCTTGATTGCATCTTCGTTGCCCACGCCGTTCTGCAGCGAGACAATTGGTGCGGCCGGATTCAATTCGCCCGCGAACGGGCGTAGCGCACGCAGGGTGTCGACAGCCTTAACGAAGAGAAAAAGCATTTGCGAACCGAAGAGGTCGCGCGGGTTCGATGCAACTCGCACGCGCCGGGCCGGCTCGTCGTTGATCTGCAGGCCGACTTGGGCGATCGCGGCGCTGGTCTGAGCGTTGGCATCGAGCACGGTCACGTCGCACGTTTGCGCCAGGTGATAGCCGAAAAGTGTGCCCATCGAACCCGCGCCGATAATGCCGATCTTCAATCGCTCGCTGCTCATGCGACTACGGAATCTTGGTTTGGAAGCCGAACGTGAAGCGCCGCTCCGCGTGATTGAGGGCGCGCTCACCGACGAACAGTTGCCAATTCTTAGTGACGTTGAGATTCCCGTAGAGATCGATGTCGGGCCGCTGAATGTTGTAGATCTTCGTGTCAAAGCCGAAGACGCGGTTGTTGTATGCGGCCAAGAAGCCGAGCTGCGAGTAAAGTACGCCGCCGCCGATCCGCAATTCCGGGCTCATCGATTGGATCAGCGCTACGTTCGCGGTAGTCGTGTAGCCGATATTGTTGGCACCGACTAAGAGGCTCGTCTTGTTGTGCGGCAGGATGACCGCATTGAGGTCGGGCTCGGGCCCCCTATCTGCGCTGTAGAGCGGATT
>CAWIZU010000023.1:0-155111 GCA_963840635.1 Vulcanimicrobiota bacterium
GCGCGGCCGCATCGCTCGCATAGCGCTCGTCGAGATCGACGACCAGATTGATCATCGCGCTTCGTGAATAACGACCTGCGGTTCACCGGTGCTACGCGCTTCGACCGCACCGATGACCTTCGCGCCAGGGACCGCCGCTGTCGCCTTCGCAGCGTCGGCCGAGCGCGACGATCAGCGTGTATCCGACGCCCATGTTCAGCGTGCGATAGCGTTCTTCGTGGTCGAGGTTGCCGCGCCGCACGAGCTCGGCCATGATCGGCGGCACGCTCCAGCGCGTCTTCTTCGAAGACGGCCATGCACGATGCCGGCAGCGTGCGCGGCACGTTGTCGAGCAAGCCGCCGCCGGTGATGTGCGCCATCGCCTTCACGTCGGCGACCTTCTGGATCGCGCGCACTTCGCGTCGTAGTACGACGGATGCTCGGCCAGCAGCGCATCGCCGTAGGTCGCGCCGTCGAAGCGTCGCGTCCATTCTTCGCGCGGGATCAGCGCGCGCGCGAGCGAGTAGCCGTTCGTGTGCAGCCCGACCGACGGGCAACCCGACGATCGCATCGCCGGCTTCGACGCGCTCCGGCTTCGGAATATCGGCGACATCGACGACGCCGACGATCGTGCCGGCCAAATCGAAGTGGCCCGGCCGTATAGAGCCCCGGCATCTCGGCCGTTTCACCGCCGAGCAGCGCGCAGCCGTTCGCGCGACACGCGCGCGCGCAGCCGCGCACGACGTCGGCCGCCATCGCCGGATCGAGTTTGCCGACCGCAAGGTAGTCGAGGAAAAACAGCGGCGTCGCGTTGACGACCAGGATGTCGTTGACGCAGTGGTTGACGAGATCGCGCCCGACGCCGTCGTAGCGCTGCAGTTCGGCCGCGATGAGGATCTTCGTGCCGACGCCGTCGGTCGATGCGACCAGCGCGCGATCGCCGTCGCCGGGGAGCCGAAAGAGCCCGCCGAAGCCGCCGATCGCATCGAGCTGATCGGGGTGACGCCAGCCGGCAAGAACCTCTTGTAGCGTGCGACGGCCTCATTGCCGGCGGCGATGTCGACGCCCGCTCGCGCGTACGCGTCCGTTCATTTCGTGCTATTGCGCCGTCACCAGGCCTCAGCGCCCATACGCATTGTCGTCATCCGTTACACACTTCACCTCGCGAAAGGATGCCCATGCAAGTCCGCATCACGTCAAGATGCGCCGGCGCCGTACGCGACCGGCGCGCTCGTCGTCCCCGTCTTCACCGACCGCGATCTCGACGGCGTCGCCGCCGAGGCATCGACGCGGCGCTCGGACGGCGCGATCGCCGACGTGCTTGCAGTCGGAGAGATCAAAGGCAAGCTCAACGAGACTCGCTGTCTGCATGCGAAAGACCAACCGTACCGCCGCGTGCTCGCTGGTCGGCCTGGGCGAACGCGCGAAGTTCGAACCCGCAAGTGCTCGCGCGCTACGCCGGCACCGCGGTGCGCTACCTCGGGCAGTCGCAACGTCGCGAGCATCGCGATCGACGCTTCCCGCCGAAGCCAAAGGCAACGAGACCGCTGCGCGTCGCTTCGTCTGACCGAAGGCGCGATCGCCGGCGACGTTCGAGACGACGATCTATCAGACGAAGCCCGACAAAGCACGGTCGTATCGACACGAGGTCGCGATGCTCGCCGGCGGTCTCGATCCGCCGCGCTGAAGCGCGGCGTCGAGCGCGGCACGATTCTCGGCGAAGCCGTCAACTTCGCGCGCCTGCTTGCGCTCACGCCCGGCCAACGACATGACGCCGACGCATCCTCGCCGACGCGGCGATCAAACTCGCCAAGGAAGCCGGCGTCGAGATCGACGATCCTCGACGAAGCGCGCATGGCGAAAAGAAGGCATGGGCTCGTTGCTTCGGTCGTCTCGCAGGGAGCGTGACAGCCGCCGACGCTCATCGTCATGACGTACACGGGCGATCCGACGAGCAAAGAGGTGCTCGCGCTCGTCGGCAAGGGCATCACGTTCGATACCGGCGGCATCTCGATCAAGCCGCCCGAGCGCGATGGAAGAGATGAAGTACGACATGTCGCGGCGGCGCCGGCGTGATCGCGGCGATGTACGCGATCGGCAAGCTCAAGCCGAAGACTCAACGTCATCGGCGTCGTACCCGCGACCGAAAACATGCCGGGCGGCAAAGCGACGAAGCCCGGCGACATCGTGCAGCTCGATGAACGGCAAGACGATCGAAGTGATCAACACCGACGCCGAGGGCCGCTGATCCTCGCCGACGCGCTCGTGCTACGCGAACAAACTCGGCGCGACGAAGATCATCGACGCCGCGACGCTCACCGGCGCCTGCGTGATCGCGCTCGGCCACGCCGCGAGCGCCGCTGATGACCAACGACGACGCCTTCGTCAACGAGTTCCTCGCTGCGGCGAAGCACACCGGCGAACGCTACTGGCACATGCCGCTCTACGACGAGTACTCCAACGCAGATGAAGAGCGACATCGCCGATCTCAAGAACACCGGCGGCCGCGCCGCCGGCACGCTAGACGGCCGGCGCGTTCCTTACGCACTTCGTCGACGACACGCCGTGGATTCATCTCGATATCGCCGGCACCGCCTACGTCGACAACGAATCGGCCTGGCAAGCCAAGGGCCCGACCGGCACGCCGGTCCGCGCCTTCGTTTCATTTATCGAAACACTCTCCGGCTCACCGGTCGTGCACGCCAACGGCAACGGCCACGCTAAGGTGACGTCGCGAGCGTAGCCGCAGCGGCCCTGTGTCATCCCGAGCGTAGCGAAGCGTAGTCGAGGGACCGCCACAATCTTGAGGAGTGCTTTATGGACGAATCCGCTATTCGGAGCTCGATCGAGCAACGTTGGGCAAAACCCATTTCCGGCGAACTCTATGCGGAAGACGTCATTTTAGACTTCCCGCAATCGGGTGAACGAATACAAGGCCGTGCGAACCTAATCGCTCAGCGCGCCGCAGATCCAGATCATCCGAGCGTATCTAAAGTACTGCGGATAATGGGCAGCGGCACGGTTTGGGTAAGCGAGGTCGTTATCACGTACGACGGAAAGCCTTGGTATACGGTGAACATCCACGAGTTTCGAGGCGACAAAGTATTCCACGAAACGCAATACTTCGGCGAACCGCTTGCTTCGGCGGCGTGGCGCTCGCAATGGGTCGAGCGAATAGGCTAACGATGCAGTGCAAATGCCACAGCGGCGATCGATCCAATGATCGCTACGGTCTGCCCGAGCATCCAACTGATCGTTGTCCTCATGTTGCCGTCGATCTTCTTCTCGATCTGTCCGAGCCGAGAGTCCACTTGCGCGAACCGCGCATCGACGCGCTGCTCGAAACCTTCGATGCGATGGTCGATGCCGTTCAGTCGATCGGCGATCTGCAAATAGGCGCCTTCAAGGCGCGCCATCTGCACTTCCATGGGCTGTGCGCTCAATATGGTCTCCTTCTCGCCATCCTATCCCACCCCGAAAGGAGCCGACAAGGGGCCCACGGAGGACGCCCGCAGAAGCCCAACTTGCTATGGCACAGACACGCCCGCCGCTCAAAGATGATGCGCGTCCCTACGAACCCGCCAAAGGGCCCGCGCTCCGCCGCGTAACCGCCGGCGCAATCAAACGCCGCAAAGGCTCGACGACCGTACCGATGGTTACCGCATACGATGCGCCGTTCGGCCGTTTCGCCGAAGAGGCCGGCATCGATTGGATTCTCTGCGGCGACAGCCTCGGCAACGTCGTCCTCGGATTCGATGAAACGACGCCGGTTACGATGGACGACATGGTGCATCATACCGCCGCCGTCGTGCGCGGAACCTCGCGCGCGCACATCGTCGCCGACATGCCGTTTGGTTCGTATCAAGTCAGCGACGAGGAAGCGGTGCGCAACGCGATTCGTCTGATCAAAGAGGGCGGCGCAACCTCGATCAAGCTCGAGGGCGGCAGCGATGTCGCCGCGCGCATTCGCGCGATCTATCGCGCCGGCATTCCGGTCGTCGGCCACATCGGCATCACGCCGCAGACGGCGGGCCTAGGTCCGGGCTATCGCATGCGCACGCACCGCGATCGTTTGCTCGAAGATGCGCTCGCGGTTGAATCAGCCGGCGCCTACGCAATCGTACTCGAAGTCGTCGACTTTGAGATCGCGCGCGAACTTACCGAGAAGCTTTCGATCCTCACCATCGGCATCGGCGCGGGCCCGCACTGCGATGCGCAGGTGCTGGTGTTGCACGACGTGCTCGGCATGTATCCAAATTCGCCGCCGTTCGCGAAGCGCTTCGCCGAGATCGGCGTTGCAACCACGAACGCACTGCGCGACTACGCAACGGCGGTCAGGGAAGGCGACTTCCCGAGCGCGTGAACGCTCCGCGTTTCGACGACGAATTTCGCGCGCGATTGCACGACCTCTTTCGCTGGCGCCGTGACGTACGACACTTTCGCCGCGATCCCATTCCTGCTGCAACGATCGAAGCGTTGGTACAAGAAACCGCGCTCTCGCCGTCGGTTGGCTATTCGCAGCCGTGGCGCTTCGTGCGCGTCGATACACCCGAACGGCGCAACGCGGTTGTGGAGTCGTTCGAACGTGCAAACGCCGATGCGTTACTCGGATATTCCGGCGACGAAGCCGGCAAGTACGCTACGCTCAAGCTCGCCGGTCTGCACGACGCGCCGGTGCACCTAGCCGTCTTTTGCGATGAATCGACCGCGACCGGCAAGGGGCTGGGGCGCGCAACGATGCCCGAGATGCTGGCGTACTCCGCGGCGAATGCGGTCTACACGTTTTGGCTCGCCGCCCGCGCGCAGGGTATCGGCGCGGGCTGGGTCTCGATTTTGGAACCGGATGTCGTTTCGCAGGCACTGGACATTTCTCAGGATTGGAAGCTCATCGCGTACTTGTGCGTTGGCTATCCGCTTGAAGACCGCGACACACCCGAACTCGAACGCGCCGGTTGGGAAACACGCGACGACCGCGCGACAACATTATACGAACGCTAGTATAATAACGGTCCGGAGGATTTTTGCATGTCAGAAGACGCCTTCCTCAATCGCCGTGGCTTTGTTGCTTCCACGGCGGCAGCGGCTGCAGCAGCTACTGCGTTCCCGGCGGGGCTCTCCGCACAAACAGGCAGTAACACTGCTATTCGTCCCTTCCACGTCCAGTTTTCCGAAGCGGATCTCGACGATCTGCGCAAGCGCATCAAGGCCACGCGATGGCCGGAGCGGGAAACCGTCAACGACGATACGCAAGGCGTACCGCTTGAGATGATCGAGCCGCTCGCAACCTATTGGGCGAGCAGCTACGACTGGCGTAAATGCGAAGCCAAACTCAACGCGCTGCCGATGTTCGTCACCACGATCAATGGGCTCGACATTCAATTCATTCATGTCAAATCCAAACACGCAAACGCGCTGCCGCTGATCATCACGCACGGCTGGCCTGGATCGATCATCGAGCAGCTCAAGGTCATCGCGCCGCTGACCGATCCGACCGCGCACGGCGGCAATGCGTCAGACGCGTTCCACGTTGTGATTCCCTCGATACCCGGTTATGGGTTTTCGGGAAAACCGACGTCGCCCAAATGGGGGACCGATACGACCGCGCGCGCTTGGGCCGTGCTGATGCAACGCCTTGGCTACACGAAGTACGTTGCGCAAGGCGGCGATCTTGGTTCGGTGGTGACAACGCTGATGGCCAAGCAAGCGCCGCCCGGATTATTGGCGATCAACACCAGCTTGCCGGCGACCGTTCCGCCGGCGATTGCAAAGTCGCTCTCCTGCGGTGACCCCGCGCCCACCGGTCTCACGGCCGATGAAGCGCACGCGTATGCGCAGTTGCAACTGCTCTACGGAAAGCAATTTGCTTATGCTGCATTCCAGCATACACGGCCGCAAACGCTCTACGGCATAGCGGATTCGCCGGTGGGGCTGGCGGCGTGGCTGCTGGACCACGGCGACGGTTTTAACCAACCGGCGTCGGCCGTCATTTCTGCAGTGGCTGGACACACAGTCGACGGACATAGCGCAGGTGCGCTGACGCGCGATGACGTGCTCGACAATATTACGATGTATTGGCTTACGAATACCGGCGTGTCCGCGGCTCGATCGTACTGGTTGAACTCGACCAGCCCGTTCAACTCCCAGAACGTCGATCTCCCAACTGCTGCAATCGTGTTCCCAGGCGAGATCTATCTCGCGCCAAAAACTTGGGCAGAGCAGGCGTTTCACAAACTAATCTACTACAGCCGCGCGAGCGCCGGTGGTCACTTTGCGGCGTGGGAACAACCACAGGTCTTTTCGCAAGAGGTTCGTGCCGGCTTCAGATCACTGCGTTGAAGAAGTCCGACTACCTCCTGGTAGCTGTTGTCGTGCTGATCGGCGTCTCCACCTATTTGGCGAACAAACCGCGAGACGCCGACAGCGAGGCTGCGCCGGTCTTCGGAATCGCAATTCCACCCGGCTTCCGCGACTGGCGAGTGATCTCGGTGGCGCACGAAGCCGGTAACAACAACGACCTTCGTGTTGTTCTCGGCAACAACGTCGCAATCAGAGCCTATCGCGAGGGGATTCGCCCGTTCCCGGATGGGACGATCATCGCGCGTCTGGCCTGGACGTACACGCCATCCGAGGAAAACAACAAAGTCTTCGGCCGCGACCAGTCTTTCGTTGCGGGATCGCCGACGAACGTGCAGTTTGACGTCAAGGACTCACGAAAATACGCGTCGACGGGCGGTTGGGGTTACGCGCAATTCAAGGACGGGAAACCTGCTGACGCGGCGGTACACGAAACGTGCTTTCCGTGCCATGCACTCGCCAAAGAGCGCGACTTCGTCTTCACCGACTACGCGGCAACGCCCTGACTCGCGACGACCACTAGACGTCCGCCAGACTACGATACGCCTGTAGTACGTCGCGGCGCGTGACGATCCCAAGCAAACGACGGTCGAGCGGGTCAACGACTGGAAGCAGCGGAATCGGGGCATCCGCCATCAGGGTTGCAGCGCGCTCGACCGTGTCGTCGGGTTCCAGCACGTGGTCCATCGTCGTGACGATGGTCGAAATGCGTTGCTCACCCCGACCCGTCGCCAGCGCAGCCGCTAAATCCGACGACGTAACGATGCCGACGAAGCGCTGATTATTACACACCGGAACGGCGAGCTCGCCGGCTTCGCCATCGCGTTTTACAACGTCGACGATCAGATCGTTCAGCTGCGCGATGATCGGCGCGGGCCGCACGATCGTCGCGATCTTCACACGGCTGAGGAAGCGAGGGCGGCGCACGCGGTGCCATTCAATGCCGCGCCGGATCAGTTTCATTTCGTACACGGTCGAGCCGAGGAGCCTGCGGCCTACGACTGTTGCGATGACGACGCAGACCATCAACGGTAAAATGATCCGATAGTCGCTCGACATTTCGAAGACGATCAAGATCGCGGTCATCGGCGCTTCAGCGGCCGCGGCAAAGAGCGCCGCCATGCCTACCAAACCATATGCTGCACCGGTAGCCGTCCACGCCGGAAAAATCCCGTGCACAACGCGACCGAACGCATCACCCACAAACGCGCCGATAAACAGCGACGGCGCAAAGACGCCGCCGGAACCACCCGATCCAAGTGTCAGCGATGTTGCAAGCGGCTTTGCTACCGCAAGTGCCAGCGCGCGGCCGATGCCGACATGTCCGTCGAGCACCTGCTGCATCGGTCCGTACCCGACACCGAAGACCTGCGGGAGCCAGATACCGATGACGCCGACCAATCCGAAACCGATCCCGCCCTTCACCCACGGCGGAATCTTGAACGCGTCGAAGCGGTCTTCAAAAAAGTAGAGCGTGCGCACGAACCCCGTCGCCCATATTGCTGCAACGATCCCGAGCACCGCGTAGAGTATGAGTTCGTAAGGTGATACTAGTGCGAAGCCTGCAGCCGAGAATGAGGGCGTATCGCCGAGAAACGCACGGCCAATAACCGCAGCAAGCACCGACGACACAACAATGGCTGCAAACGAGCGCGGTGCGAACTCGCCGAGAATGACCTCGGCCGCGAAAAATACGCCGCCAATCGGTGCATTGAACGTCGCCGAAATGCCCGCGGCGGCGCCGCACGCGACCAATGTTCGGACGATCGGCGCGGGTGCGCGCACGAGCTGACCGATCACGGAGCCAATCGTCGAACCGATCTGTACGATCGGACCTTCGCGGCCGCAACTGCCGCCGAAGCCAATCGACGTTGCCGAGGCAAGCGCCTTGACCGCAATGACGCGTGGCCGCATCTTCCCGCCGCGCAAGGCTACGGCTTCCATCACCTCGGGCACGCCGTGCCCCTTCGCTTCGGGCGCAAAGGTCGACGCAATCCACGCCGCGATAATGCCGCCGAGCGCCAGTTGCACGACGATCGCGACGACGCCGAAGACGCGCCCGAGTGCGACGCCGACGACATTGAACGCAAGGAATGTCTCGCCCGAAATCAACGCGCGAAATGCGACCGCACCGAACCCGCCGCCGACGCCGACGATGACTGCGGTCACGATCAAAAAGGTTGTTTGGGATACGGTTACGCGGCCGAGGCGTAACTGTGAGCGTCCGTCTTTAAGGACGTACTCGATCAACCGACCATCGCGCGCGACGCGTGCGCGGCCGGCACGTTAGGGTATTCGCCGGTCAAACACCCGAGACACATCTCTTCGCGCTTGCGTCCGGTTGCGTCGACTAAGCCTTCGAGCGAAAGATAGCCGAGCGAATCAGCGCCGGTTATCGCGCGGATTTCATCTACGGAATAATTTGCGGCGATCAGTTCGTCGTAGGTTGCCATGTCGACGCCGAGGTAGCACGGATGTTTGATCGGCGGCGAGGTGATGCGCAGATGCACTTCTTTTGCGCCGGCCTCACGCAGCATTTTGACGATGCGCGGCGTTGTCGTGCCACGCACGATCGAATCGTCGACGACCACGACGCGCTGTCCCTGCAGATTTTCGACAATCGGATTGAACTTCAACTGTACGCCACGCGAGCGCAAGCCCTGATCGGGGCTGATGAACGTGCGTCCGATGTAGCGATTCTTGATCAAGCCTTCGATGAAAGGCAAACCACTCTCAGCCGCATAGCCGATGCCGCCCGGCACTGCCGAGTCCGGGACCGCCATCACAACGTCGGCTTCCACCGGATGCTCTTTGGCCAGCGCCCGGCCCATCGCGTAACGCGCCATATAGATCGAGCGGCCGTTGAGCGTTGAATCCGGTCGGGCGAAGTAAATGTACTCGAACATACACATCGCGGGATGCGCGTCTTCGCGCACGACGATCGTCGACTCGATGCCGCTCGGAGTAATGCGTACGACTTCGCCGGGCTCGATCTCGCGAATATACTTTGCACCAATCGTCGGGAGTGCGCACGATTCCGAAGCGACGGCATACCCGCCGTCTTCGAAACTGCCTAAACACAGCGGCCGTACGCCCCACGGATCGCGGAACGCATACAGCTCATCTTTGGTACATAACACGATCGAATACGCGCCACGCGCAACCGAGAGCACGCGCTTGATGCGATCGAGCATCGATCCGGGTGACTCGACGAGGACCTTGGCCATCACTTCGGAATCCGAGGTCGCTTGCAGCGTGGTCGTGGGCGAGAGCGTTTGGCGCAGCTCATCAGTGTTGGTGAGATTGCCGTTGTGCGCAAAGGCGAAATCGCCGATTTCGGTCGATTCGAGCAGCGGCTGCGCATTGACGACGATCGATGAACCGGTCGTCGAGTAGCGCGTGTGCCCGACCGCGATATGCCCGGTCAAATCTTGGAGCGTTTCCTCATCGAAGATTGCGCCGATCAGGCCCATGTCTTTGTGCGAACGGATCGTGCCGCCGTCGGCTGCGGCAATGCCCGCGGACTCCTGTCCACGGTGCTGGAGGGCGTAAAGCCCGAAATACGCCAAGCGTGCTGCCTCACGCCCCGGCGTTAAAACCCCTGTGATCCCGCACATATCGCCGCCTTAGCTCATTCTAGCAGCCGCGGAGCGGTTCCGTCTGTGCTTAATCTCTGCTGCTGCTTCGGCCGCCGAAGATTTGAAGCAACGCAAGGAAGATATTGATCGCGTCGAGGTAGATCGACGTCGCGATCTGCACGGGGCTCAGACCATCGCCACCCGCCCGGATCCGGGCAAAATCGATCAGCACGAGGCCGCTGAAGATGACCAAGATCGCCCACGAATAGATTGTCGGCGAGAGGAACTTGACGAAGATCGAGATGATCCCGATCACGACCAGCACCAGCAACGCGCCGAAGAATATCCCCGAAAAGCGACGCAGGTCGAGTCCCGTTGCGTAGACGATCGCTCCAAGCGCAAACATCCCGAGGCCCGTCGTCAACGCGGCGTTGAAGACCACCATATTTCCGGCCGTGTGCGCATAATACGTCACGATCGGCGCGATAAATATGCCTTCGAGAAATGTGAAGGCATAAAAGAGTACGAGCGAGAGTCCTGGATTAGCGCGCGTGAAGTTCATCGCGATGATCAGCGCAAACGAGCCGATGAAGGCTAGCCAGCTAAAGGGCGCATTCGGAAAGAGATAGACAGCAAGCGCGGTGATGCACATGCCGAGCGCGGTGATCCCTAAGACCTGACCGAGCAGTGATTGGGTGGAAACAGCCACGCCGGCACCCCGGCGGTACGGATTGGGCTGAACTTGATAAGCCATGGCTCTCTGTAGTAACCCCCTTTCGCCCTCCGGGTTACACCCGGGGCACGGCACCCCTTGATACGAACGTATGTTCGTATTATACTCCAGGGAACATGCGCGGAGTCGAGGTCATCGAGCAGCACGCCAAGAGCATCATCAATGCGGTGGCCGGCATGCCGTTCAGCTGGTCGATCAACCCGTACCGCGGCTGCTACCACCAGTGCCGCTTCTGCTATGCGCGCCGGACCCACACCTATCTCGAGCAGGACGGCGTGAGCAATTGGGGCTCCAAGCTCTACGTGAAGGTCAACGCCGCTGCGGTCGTGCGCACCGAGCTCGCCAAGCGGAGCTGGAAACGCGAGCCGGTGGCGATCGGCACGGTCACCGATCCGTACCAGCCGCTCGAGGGCAGATATCGCGTGACGCGCGGCATCCTCGAAGCGCTACGTGATTATCAGTCACCCGCGAGCTTGATCACCCGCTCGCCCTTGGTCGTACGCGATATCGACGTGCTGCAGGGCCTTGCACGTGCTGCTAGCGCCAGCGTCTCGATCAGCATCGCCACGCTCGATGAGCAACTCGCCCGCGAGATCGAACCAACGGTCGCGCCGCCACGGCAGCGGCTGCGCGCGGTGCGCATGCTCGCCGATGCGGGCATCCACGTCAATGTCGCGCTCGCACCGGTATTGCCGCACCTCACCGACGCGCCCGAATCGATCGAAGCCGTCGTGCGTGCCGCGAGCGACGCGGGCGCGGCCAAGGTGTGGCACAACACGCTGTATTTGCACGACATCACGCGCGAGACGTTCTTTGGTTACCTACGTGAATACCGGCCGGAGCTCATCGCGCAGTATGCGCAAGAGTACCGCGGCACGTATGCCCCGCGCGCGATCGCCGAGGCGATCGACACCCGCGTGAAAGCGGCCACAAGCCTCCACACCGCACGACCGACCGAGCGCATCCGCTGCGAGTCGGCCGTCCAACTCTCGCTGATCTAGTTTTGGAGGTCTGTCGATTTGGGCTGAGGTCGTTCGATGTGTAGGTAGATACACGCCCGACGATAAGGAGATCCCATGGAATTTCTAGTTTTGGTCAAGGCCACCAAAGAGAGCGAGGCCGGCGAAATGCCGACCCGCGAGATGCTCGCGCCGATGGGGGCGTTCAACGACACGCTTGAGCGCGACGGTATCTTCCTTCGCGGCGACGGGCTGAAGCCTACCTCGCAAGCGACGCGGATTAGCTTCGCCGGCGGAAAGCCGACGATCATCGATGGCCCGTTTGCGGAGACCAAAGAACTCGTGGCCGGATTCTGGCTGCTGCAAGGGCGCTCGAAGGAAGAGATAGTGGAACGCATGTCGCACGCGCCGTTCACGCGGGGCGAACAGATCGAAATCCGTCCAATCTACGACCTCGAAGGCTGCAAGGGGATCCTGTGATGCTGTTCCTTTCAATCTATACGTTCGACCCCGCGCGTCAACCCGCGACCGGCCCCGACCCTGCAACGATCGAAAAAATGGTCGCGCTTACAAACGACATGACCGCAACCGGCACGCTGATCAACACCGGTGGAAGGACCCCAACCGGCGTGAGCCTGCGCACAACGAGTGACGGCAAAACTCCCATCGCGGTAACCGATGGACCGTTCACTGAAAGCAAAGAGATTGTCGGCGGGTATGCGGTCCTCCAGGTACGCGATCGCGCGCACTTGCTCGAAGTCGCCCAACGCTTTCTCGAATGCGCCGGCGGCGGAACGTGCACGATGTATCAACTCGCAGACGTGGACGACCCCGTCTGCACGTAGTCGAAACGATCTGGGGGATTGAATCCCCCAGGTTGATCGCCGCATTGACGCGTGTCGTGCGCGATATTAGCATCGCGGAGGAACTCGCTCAGGATGCGTTTGTGTCGGCGCTCGAACAGTGGCCGCGCGAAGGCGTACCGCGCAATCCGGGTGCGTGGCTAATGTCGGTTGCGAAGCGACGCGCAATCGATCGCTTCCGGCGCGAGAGCATGATGGATCGCAAACACGAGCAGATCGGGCACGAACTCCGCAAGACCGAAACGTGGCAGCCCGACTTCGAAGCGCTCGATCACGAGGTCGCCGACGACTTGCTGCGCCTGATGTTCATCGCGTGTCATCCGGTGCTTTCGGTTGAAGCACGCGTCGCATTGACGCTGCGGCTACTCGGTGGCTTGACGACGCTTGAAATCGCACGCGCATTCCTGCTCTCGGAAGCGACCATCGCCCAGCGCATCGTCCGCGCTAAACGCACGCTCTCCGAAGCACACGTGCCGTTCGAGGTTCCCGACGCGAAAGAACGCATGGCGCGCCTCGATGCGGTACTCGGCGTTGTGTACCTCATTTTCAACGAAGGCTACGCGGCCACGTCGGGCAGCGAGATCTTGCGGCCCGAGCTCTGCCAAGAGGCGCTACGGCTGGGTCGCATGCTCGCAAACCTCACGCCCGATGAAGCCGAAGTGCACGGCCTCGTCGCACTGATGGAGATTCAAGCTTCGCGCATGCGCGCACGCACGACACCAACCGGCGAACCCGTGCTCTTGCTCGATCAAGATCGCTCGCGGTGGGACCACCTTGCGATTGGACGCGGGCTTGCAGCGCTCGAACGCGCGGAGCGCCTCGGTACCTTCGGCCCCTACACATTGCAGGCCGCAATCGCTGCGTGCCACGCGCGGGCGCGCACGGCCGGGCAAACGGATTGGCCGCAGATCGCGGCGCTCTACGATGCGCTCGCGCAACTCGCGCCGAACCCGGTCGTCGAACTCAACCGCGCGGTCGCGGTCGGTATGGCCTTCGGACCGCAGGCCGGTCTGGAACTTGTCGACGCGCTGCGCGATGCGCCGGCACTGCGGTCATATCATTTGCTCCCGAGCGTGCGCGCCGATCTGCTCGAGAAGCTGCAACGCTTCAGCGAGGCGCGTGAGGAATTCGAACACGCCGCCGCGTTGGCACACAACGAACGCGATCGCAAATTTCTTCTACAACGGGCGGCCCGATGTCGATTTTGAGCCGGCTCGTTCGTCGATTCGATATGATGAGACACTGTATCGTGCTCGCTGTGCGTCTAGTAATAGGATTAGTGCTGACATCGCTTGGACTCGATATGATCGCGCCCTGGATCCTCACAGCCACCTCTCAATTGATGTAGCTGATTTTCAGCTCTTCTTCCGGACCGTGTCAGCGAACGCGTGCATGCTGGAATGCAGCTGATCGTCTGGAAGGAGCCAACTTGTGGAACCTCAACGGATTTTCTTGCCACTATTGCTTGCGTCGACACTCGCTGCGACGCCAACGCCGATGCCCTCGGATGACGCGCCTGCGCCAGTCACGATGAAAAAGGATCAGACGCAGACATGGGTCCTTATCGGGTCCGCCGTTGTCCTCGGCGTGCTTTTATTGACCGACCACGCTGCGGGCGGATGTTACAACCCCAACGACGATGATAATCTCTTTACAACGGACGGCCTGCCGCACCGGCCCGCTATCGGATTTACGCTGCACTTCCCCATCCCCTAATTATCTCGGTTCGAGGGCAAGTAACACGAGCGTTGCGATCGTCGTGAGGTGCAGAATCAAGTGCATCGTGTTCGGCGTGACGCTCTTACGGCGTCCACGCTGCGACGGAATGATATATGGAATCCACCACGCCTGCACTTGTCCGAGGAAGAACGCACCGTAGCTGATCCACAGCCAACCGTACAGCCAACTCGGATAGGGCACGTAGCGGTAGAACCCGCTGCACACGAGACCAAACGCAAACGGCAGCGTCTGCAATGCGGTCACGGTCACGAGCTGCGTGAACGTCCGCTCGGCACGCAAGGTCTTCACGCGATTGAAGGGCCCAAGCGGCAGCCAATCTTGAATCGCGAGAATGGTCACATTCAATCCCTGCAACGCGAGCAGCAGATCGCGGACGACCGCGCCGTTCACATCAGTTGCCGAGCTTTGCGATATCGGTGCGATAGGTGAGGTCACGCGTGCCGATGCGGCCGGCGAGCGCACGGACCGCCTCGTAGGCGCGCGTGCGCGCGCTTGCAAGATCATCGCCGAGCGCGGTCACGGTCAACACGCGGCCGCCACCACTCTTGACTGTCCCGTTCTCGAGCGAGCTGCCGCCCCAAAACGCCTGTACGCCATCACCCAAAGCAACGTCGGCATTCAAGCCGCTCAGCGGTTTGCTACTGCGTGGATAGTCCGACGTCGCAAGCACGACGCCGACGCACGCCTGGTCGGAGAGCGAGGCTAAACTCAAATCCATTGCGCCGTCGGCGCACGACTTGAGCAACCCGGCGAAGTCGCCGCTGATCCGCGGCATCAAGACCTGCGTTTCGGGGTCGCCGAAACGCGCGTTGAACTCGATCACCGACGGGCCATCCTTCGTCCACATCAGGCCGCAATACAGCACGCCGACGTATTGCTCGCCTTCGGCAAGCAAACCGCGCAACACCGGCGCGAGAATACGTTCGCGCACCTGATCGAACATGTCGTCGGGAAATCCATGCGGCGGCGAATAGGCGCCCATCCCGCCGGTGTTGGGTCCGGTGTCGCCGTCACCGGCGCGCTTGTAGTCGCACGCCGCGGCGAGCGGAAGCATCGCGCGACCGTCGGCAAGCGCAAAGACGCTCACCTCGCGTCCTTCGAGTTTCTCCTCGAGCAGCACGTCGCTGCCGCCGCCGGGAATCTTGCTCTTACCATACCATTCGGCAAGCACGGCACGCGCATCCGCGACCGTTTCGCACACGACGACGCCTTTGCCGGCGGCAAGGCCGTCGGCTTTGACCACCACACCGCCGCCGGGCCACTCGTCGAGCGCTTTGTTCGCGCCTTGCAACGAATGCTCGACAACGGCGCGCGCCGTCGGCACGCCGTGGCGCTCCATGAAGCGCTTCGAGAACACTTTGCTCGACTCGAGCCGCCCGCTCGAACGATTCGGTCCGAACACGAGCACGCCGGCATCGCGCAATCGATCGCCGACGCCGGCCGCGATCGCGGATTCCGGTCCGAGCACGACGAGATCGATCTGCTCGGCTTTGGACTTGTTCGAGAATCGCTTTCCCGTCGGTCGCGGCGATATCCCAATTCGTGCCGCGCGATGCGGTCCCGGCGTTGCCGGGCGCGGCAAAGAGCGCCTCGCACGACGGCGACTGCGCGAGCTTCCACGACAGCGCGTCCTCGCGCGCGCCGTTGCCGACGACGAGAATCCGCATCCTACTCCCACTCGACCGTGGCGGGCGGCTTCGACGTGATGTCGTACGCGACGCGATTGACGCCCTGCACTTCGTTGACGATGCGCGTCGAAATGCGTTCGAGCAGTTCGTGCGGCAAGCGCGCCCAGTCGGCCGTCATGCCGTCTTCGCTCGTGATCGCGCGCACGGCGACGAGATTGGCGTAGGTGCGTCCGTCGCCCATCACGCCGACGCTGCGCACCGGCGTGAGCACCGCGAAGTACTGCCACGGATGCGGATCGAGGCCCGTAGCGCCGTCGATCTCCTCGCGCACGATCGCATCGGCGTCGCGCACGATGTCCAGGCGACTCGGGCGTGATGTCGCCGATGATGCGCACCGCAAGGCCCGGGTCCCGGGAACGGCTGACGCTGCACGATGTGTTCGGGCAAGCCGAGCACGCGGCCGAGCTCGCGCACTTCGTCTTTGAAGAGCGCGCGCAACGGCTCGATCAGCTCGAAATCCATCTCTTCGGGCAGGCCGCCGACGTTGTGATGCGACTTGATCTTGTGTCCGGCCTTACTAGTCGGGCGTCTTCGATTCGATCACGTCGGGATAGAGCGTGCCCTGCACGAGATACTTCACGCCGGGAATCTTCTTCGCTTCTTCTTCGAAGATCGCGATGAACTCGTGCCCGATGATGATCGCGCTTCCGTTCGGGATCGTCGACGCCGGCGAGCTTCTCGAGAAAGCGCTCGCGCGCATCGACCGCGATCACGTTGAGGTGCAGGACGTCGCGAAACGCCGCGAGCACGGCTTGCGCCTCGTCTTTGCGCAGCAACCCGTGGTCGACGAAGACGCAGGTCAGCTGCTCGCCGATCGCGCGCGCGACGAGCGTCGCCGCGACCGCCGAGTCGACGCCGCCCGAAAGCGCGCAGATCACTTTGTCGTCGCCGACCTGCGTGCGAATATCGGCGATCGCGCGGTCGACGAACGAATCCATCTTCCAGTCGTTCGCAAGCCCGGCGATCCCGTGCAAAAAATTCGCGAGCATCGTGATGCCCGATTCCGTGTGCACGACTTCGGGATGAAACTGCACGCCGTAGATCTTGCGCTGCGCATCGCCCATCGCCGCGACCTTGCAGCGCGGCGTCGAACCAAGCGCAACGAATCCGGCCGGAAGTTCGATCACCGAATCGCCGTGCGACATCCACACGCGCGAGCGAAGCGGCACGTCGGCAAGGAACGGCGCGTCGCCCTCGGCCGCCGTCAGCGTCGCGGGACCGTATTCCGCATGATCGAGCTTGACGAGCTTGGCCCCCAGATCGCGCGCAATCAACTGCATGCCGTAGCAGATGCCGAGTATCGGCAAACCGCTGCGCAGGATCTGCGGATCGAGCGCGGGCGCATCGGGAACGAGCGTACTCTCGGGACCGCCGGACAGGATGATCGCCGCCGGATTGCGCGGCGCAAGCGCGCTCCACGTAGTGTCGTAGGGCACGATTTCGCAGTAGACGCCGAGTTCGCGCGTGCGGCGCGCGATCAGCTGGCTGTACTGCGCGCCGAAGTCGAGGATAAACACCGTCGGGGGCATCGAGCGCCCATTCGGCTTGCGGTCGCCGGCCCCTCGACGCTGTTTGGTTTATTTAGCGGCCGCTTGCGCTGCCTGGATCGTCGCGTCGTAGTTCGGTTCCTGGCTAATCTCGGGAACCAGCTCCACATAGGTCAACTTTTTGTCTTTGCCGATGATGAAGTTCGCGCGCATCAGCAGGCCGTTTTCCTTGATGCGTACGCCGTACGCGTACCCGAAGGCATGGTCGCGGTAGTCCGAGAGCAGATCCATCGTCACGTTCTCGGCGCCGCACCAGCGGACCATTGCAAACGGCAGATCCATGCTCACGATGTAGGGCTTCACGCCCGCCGGCAGTTCGCCTAAGCGTTTGTTAAACGTGCGCGATTCAATCGCGCAGGTCGGCGTATCGAGCGACGGCACCACGATCAGCAAGGCCGCGCGCTTGCCGTGATCGGTAAGATCGTCGAGCGTATTCACGGCCATATTCGCGCCGACCAAGTGCACCTCGGGCGCGTCTTCGCCGACGCGCAGTTCGGGACCTAAAAGCGTGATCGGGTTTCCGCGCGCCGTAACAAGACCAGCGCGTTCGATGGTTTGGGTTGCCATGTTGTCCTCCTAGAGGTTGACCCCGATTCGCACCTAAGGAAAAAAGCCCGCTTGTTTCTCTGTCACCCTGAGGTGCGAGGCGCGCTCGCGACAAGCCTCGAAGGGTCGCCCGTATGAACGTCTTGCGCTATTGTGCAATCCTTCTCGCCATCGCGTCGGTGGCCGCGTGTTCCGGTGGCACGGGCTCGGTCAACCCCAATGGGTCGGGCGCGCCGGGAGCGGGGACGCCCGCGAACTACATTGGTACCTTTCCCATTACCTACACGAGCCCCACGGGGACGTGCGGAACATCGGTACTGCCGACCGCGCTGAAGATCACCGGCACGACGCTGGGCTCGGGAAGCGGCGGCCCAACGACGCTGTTGACGGGAACGATCGTCGGCGGCGCCCCGGCATTCGCTGGTAGCAATTTGCAGTGGAGCGGCACGACGAATGTCAACGCGCAGTACCCCTCTGCATACGTGATCGATAATTCGCTTGCAATACTGTCCGCCGCCGGAACGATACCGGGACCTTTTTTCCAGTTAGAGATCGACGTCGTTCAGTGGAATCCACCGGCAACGACCGGACCCGAAGTGTTGGTCTGGTATAACGCGACGACGTGCAGCGAACAAGATCAATTCGCAATCCTCGGCACACCATCGCCGTAGCGCAAAACGAAAAAAGGCCCGCCCAATTGGGCGAGCCTTTCTCTTTATCGTTAAAGCCTAGGGCTTAGCGATATGACGGACGGCTTTGGAAGCAGTCGCGGCAATAAACCGGCTTGTCGCCACGCGGTTGGAACGGCACTTCGGCCACTCCGCCGCACTGGCTGCACGTTGCACGGAACATTTCGCGCGGTGCTCCACCGCCGCTGGCGCCACCGCCGCTGCGGCCTGCGCCGCCACGGCCACCACCGGCAGCCTTGCGGGCAGCGCGGCAATCGGGGCAACGGTTCGGCTTATTGGCGAAGCCCTTCATAGCGAAGAACTCTTGCTCGCCGGCGGAAAATGTGAACTGGCGCGAACAATCGACGCAGTTCAGATACTCATCTTGATACATGGGTTAACGAGGACTCCTTGAGGTTCTCGGAAGTGAATGTTCTCGGAATCGACTCGCTCGCCCAACTAATGGGAACCAGACCGCGAAACCTAGACGACTTAGGCTACCATGCCCAGACTAAAATCACAACTATCCCGATGCGGCAAATGTCGGAGGCAAGTGTCGCAGGCGCCCAGCGAGAAGAGCGTCCGGACATGGAAGCACAGCAACGGCTCACCACCGCCGAGCTTTTACCCTTGCTCGAGATTCCGACCGATGGCCGCATCCTCGCCTTTGGCTCCGCCACGGCGCCCTATGCCCTGGAGATCGCCGCCGCCCGGCCCGACGTCCTGATCGTGGTCTGCGACATCGAGTCCACCACGACGACCGAGGTCGCCGAGCGCGCCGTCGCTGAGCGCCTCGAGAACCTCGTCGTCGGCGATACGCCTGCGGGGCCGCTGGTCGACCGCGCCCTCTGCGTCGATAGCTTCGATGGCATCGTCCCGCAGCACCTCATCACGATCCGCAACGCGATGCTGCCCGGCGGCTATGCCGTTTTTGTCGAGTCCAGCGCGCCTGACGCGGCGCCGCTGACTGGCAAGCTCCACGAAATGGGCTACAACGTCGCCGATGCGCTTGACGGCGCGCTGGAAGGTTCAACCGTCATCCGCGCTAGGTAAGGATCTCTTCCAAACGGTTTGCATCGCGAGCCATAACCAGCTCCATCGCGATGCGCTCACCGACCGACACGTCGCGTCCCCACCGATAGGCGGAATACGGCGTGTAGCGCGTACCCGGCGAGCCCGGAATGCGCAGCGACACGTCGTAGCAGACGAATTCTTTCGGCGGTCCCGCGACGATAATGCACTGCAACGCAAACGGCCCGATCACGCCCGGTGCATTTGCCTCGCGCGCGGCCGCCACAAATCGCTCGCCCATGTCAAATGCCTTCTCGAGCATCGATTCGGTCAGCGTTGCGGCGATGTGTCCGGCCTCTTCGAGCCGCATCGGCACGTTGCGCAACGCTTCGAAGACGGATGGCGGCACGTTGCGAAAACCTTCGAGGTTGGTTTGACGCCGCGTGTCGGTGCCCATCAGCTCGAGCTCGCCAAGTAACGGCGAATAGAAAAAATTCAGGTTGATCGAGGGCCCGAGCAAGTACTCCTCGATCACCGCATCGCGCAAGCCATCGAGCGTGAGCATGCCTTCGCGAATAAGGCGCTGACTCGTCGCGTGATAATCCTGCGGCGACGACACCAGAAAGAACGCGCGCTCGAAGCTGACCTTCGCATGTGGTGCCTTCACCATCACGAGGCGATCGATCTCTTGCGGCGTCGCGAACTGCCGCGGGTATCGGATACCGGCGCGCTCCATCAAGCGCGTACTGGTTGCCCGGTTTCGTCGCGTTCCTCGGCGCGCAACAAATAGCGATTCCCGAAAAATGGGATGCGCATGCCGCGTTCGATTTCGTCGTAGCTGAACTTCTGGTGCAGGTAGACTTCGAACGAGCGGTTCGCGACGAAGATGGCGCTGCGTGCGAGCAGTTGCTCTTGGACGCGCTCGCTCGAGCATATCGGGAAATGCTTCGAGTTCAATCGTTTCGTCGACGCAGCCGCGCGCGACCGGTGCTTCGCGCCGTTTGAAATACTCGGTGTAGGTGCGCTCGCGCCCCTTGGCGGTGAGCACGACGTTGCGCAGGCCTTGCGCACGCGCGCCGTAGGCCACTTCGAGCGCCGAGTGGCTACCGATCGAAGCCAGGGCCAAGCGCGACCGGTCATATGTCGCAAGCGTCTTTCCTACGTCCACGCCGCCCGGTTACTCCTCGACGACGACCTTTCCCGCCATCTGCCGCATCACGAACGTGCCGTAGATCACGACCGCGATCACGCCCACGATCGTTACCGTAAGCGCACTTGCAAGTGCGACCGGCGACGGCGATGCATCGAAGATGGAAATGCCGCCGTGTCGCGGCGGGAGTGCCGGCAGCAGATACGGGTACATCGTCACCGCGGCCTGCACCAAGAGCGAGGTTACAAAGAGCGACGACGCTGCAAATGCGGAGCGCTCGCGTTTGCTCAGTGACGCGAAGAGCAGCCACACCAGCGCAGCCAGCGAGAAGAACGGAATGACGTCGATCCACGTCATTCCGATGCCGCGCTCGAAGACCGTTGCGGCAGTTACCGCGACATAGAGCACCAGCGCCACCGCCCACAGCCGCGGCACGAGTCGCCGCGCGCGTTCGGCTGCGCGCCCCGTCGTGCGCATCACCAGGTAGGTTGTGCCGTGCAGCATGAGGGCGGCAATCGCAAAGACCCCGACCATGATCGAATAAGGATTGAGCAACTCGTTGAGCGTTCCGTTAAAGTAGCCTTCCGGACCGAGCGGGACGCCGTGCAGCAGATTGCCCAGTGCGACGCCATAGAGCAGAATCAGCAGCAGGCTCGATCCAAAGAAACACGCGTCCCAAAACTGATGCCAAATCTCGCTTGGAAAGTGCGAGCGCAACTCCATCGCGACGCCGCGGAACATGAGCAGCCACAGCACGATGATAAACGCGAGATAGAAGCCCGAGAATGACGACGCATACGCCTTGGGGAAGAGCGCGAAGAGCGCGCCACCTCCGGCGATAATCCACACTTCGTTGCCGTTCCAAAATGGTCCGATGCTGCGCATCGATCCTTCGCGCTCGCGATCGCTGCGCGCCACGAACGGCGTTATCGATGCCACACCCAGATCGTAGCCGTCGAGCAAAACGTACATCGTCAGCATGAACGCGATAACCACAAAGGCGACGTATGCTCATGCCGCGGCGTGCTCCACGACCGCACTTGGACCGAGCGCGATCTCGCGCAGCACCAGATACAAGAACAACACGCCGAGCAACAAATACATGCCGCCAAAGCCGAGCAGCGTAAAGACCGCCTCACCACCCGCGACCGTCGGTGATACACCGGCGGACGTACGCATCAGCCCGTAGATGACCCATGGCTGGCGCCCAACCTCGCTCACGACCCAGCCCGCTTCGCTCGCAATATACGGAAACGGCATCGTAAGCATCAACGCCCAAAGGAGCGTGGGCGACTCGAAGATCCGATTGCGCCAAAGATACAATGCCGCGAGCGTTGCGATACGCCACAAAGATCGTCCCGAGCCCCACCATCACATGGTACGCATAGTACGTAAGTTCGACCGGAGGCTCCAACGTGTCGGCGTACGCATCGAGGCCTTTGACGTTTGCGCTGAAACTTCCGTAGGCAAGAAAGCTGAGAAAATCCGGCACAAAGACCGGGTCGATCAACTCGTGCGTGTGCAGATCGGGCATGCCGATGATGGCGAGCGGTGCATCTTTCTGCGATTTGAAGAGGCCTTCCATCGCGGCGAGCTTGATCGGTTGGTAATCCGAAACGTCGCTACCATTACGGTCGCCGGTCGGAAAAATTACCAGCACCGAAAAGATGAACGCGACAATAACGCCCGCATCGACAAATCGCCGCGCGAGCGCTACTTCGCGTTTGGAGAGCAGATAATACGCACCGATACCGGCAACCACGAAGCCGCCCGCAATCAGCGCACCGCACAGCACGTGGAGAAATTGCCACCACGCCCATGACGAGAGCAGCACGGCCGGCAGACTCGTCAATTCGATCACGCCGGCCGGCGTAATCGTGTAGCCGACGGGGTGCTGCATCCACGCATCGGTCGCGACGATGAAGAAGCCCGAGAGCCACGAGCCGAACCACACGACGACCGATGAGGCGGGGTGCAACCACCGCGGACCGTAGCCCTTGCCATAGAGCAGCACGCCGAGGAAGATCGACTCGAGAAAGAATGCGTAGACGCCTTCCATCGCGAGCGGCTGCCCGATCACCGAGCCCGCTTCGGCGGAAAACGCCGCCCAATTCGTGCCGAACTGAAATTCCATCGGAATGCCTGTCACAACGCCGATAGCAAAGTTGACCGCGAAGATCTTGGTCCAAAACGCCGCCGCCTTGGCGGCGTCCGCATCGCCGCGCGCACCCTCGATCGTGTAGAGCGCAACAAATGGCGCCAGCCCCATCGTGGTGATGGGAAACAGGTAATGGAACATGATCGTGAACGCGAATTGGAGGCGATCGGCAAGAACGACGTCCATGGCTCTATCTTACGACGAAGCGGGGGTCGGCGTCAAGACCTTGCGCGCCTCGGGCGAGTCCTGATATTCCACGGTCAGAATCGAGCGCAGGTGCGCGGCTGCCGCCTTCGCATCGTCGCTATCCATGCGCTGAAGCGTCGTCAAGCAGCTGAGCAGCAGCATCGGCATGTCGCGATCGCGTGGATAGACCTTGTGCATGTCGTCGATCGATTGCGCGACCAGCACCGTTTGCGCTGCCTCGCGATTGCCATAGTTGTAATCGAGCATGAAGTTGATGTGCTTGAGTTCGTTCTCGATGCCGAGAATCGAATAGCCCATCTGCCCGAAATACTCGTCCGCCGGCGCGAGCGTGGTGAGATACTTGTCGTGCGGCATCGACGTCACGCTGACGATCGTGAGCGGCACCTTCAGGTTCTTGATGTGCTCTTCGATCTTGTGCGCGTTGGTCCGATCGCCTTGCGTAAAATCCCCGCCGCTCCCGGTATCTGCACGCTGCACAGACTGCAGAAACTCCGGCCCGTACGTCGTCGGCAGATGCGCGAGCGGAAAGTCGTCCTGCGCCGCCTTCTCGAATGCAAGCGAGCGCCACGAACGATCGCCGGTGATCAACCAGCCACGCCAATTCGCTTCGAGAGTCTGCAAGCGCGTGTCGAAGTTGGCCGGGTAAGCCGACGCATTGGCAGCGGCGTCTTCGTCGGCGAGTCGCGCCAAATGTGCGGGATCGTCTTCGGAGTTCACACGATCGAGCAAGCCCTTTGCATCGGCGACAAGAGTGGGGTCGGTGCTGTTGCGACTCACCCACACCGCCGCCTGACGCACGTACCATACGGCCGCGTCGTGGTTGGTGAGCGGATTGTAGTGTAGACCCGAGCCGATCTGCACGGTCAACGCTTCGAGTTCGGTGAACGCGGGATCGTCCGGACGCTGGAGCGAGTACGCCCGCCCGGCATTGAAGATCGTCGAGAGATAGACTTCTTGATCCACGAAGTCCCACTGCGCCGCCTGCGCTTTATCGTACGCCGCCTTCATCTCTTGATACAGCGTCGAGGGATCGGCCTCGAGCGTCGCACTCGCCGGCAAGGCGGTAGCCGCGATGACCGCGGTCAACGCGCCGGCGAAGAGGTTCCTAAAACACCGAGCCATCATCCAAGACAAAACCAAGATTATTCGTTAAAAGTGCGTTCTTGATCTCGCGCGCGATACGCCGTCCCGTCGACATCGGCTCCGAGTAGTTGAGATACGAGTACGGTGAGCCGTCGATGAACAGGTTGGTCCCCGCTACGATGCGCGCTGAAATCTCCATTATATAGAATTGCATGTCGGGCGTGATGATCGTCTCGATGCAGAACGCACCGAAGAGGCCCTTCGGCCCTGCGATCTCCTTGCTGACTCGTACCACATTTTCGCCCATGCGTAACGCTTCGGCCAGCATCGATTCGCGCAGGCTCACCGGCTGATTGCCGACCACGACATAGGACGGTTCCACGTCCATGCCTTCCTGCGCCGCGGCGGGGATGCGCCCGAGCGAATCGACGTTCGTCTCGTAGCGGCGATCCATCGACATGATCTCGAGCCGATTTTCGAGCGGCGAATAGAAATAGTGAATGTAGAGCGGAACGCCGATGATGTACTCTTGGATCGTGTACGCCTTCTTCAGCTCTTTCGAACGCTTCTCGAAGTCGCGCGCGTCACGAATGAACATGTAGCCTTTGCCGCCGCCGGCGCCGTAGAGCTTCACGATGACCGGACGATCGATTTCCTCGCCGCTCTTGAATTGGCGCGGCATCTTGATGTCCGCGCGCGTCAGCCACTCGCGCTGCAATTCGCGACTCGCTTCCCAATCGAGGACTGCTTTGTTCCCGAAGTAGGGAATCGTCATCTTCTTGTGTTCGTCGAGCGACAGATACGCCACGAACGAACCGTGCGGCACGATGATCACTTTGCGACGCTCGAGTTCACCGACTAAGCCGGGAAACTCCGAGTAACTGTCGACGGCCATCACTTCGTCGATGAAAGCGAACGACCGATAGAGCCGTTCGGTGTCGCGATTGGCGATCGCAAGCGTGTGAAAGCCCTCATCGTGCGCGCCTTTGAGGATCTGCAGCGCCGAGTGCGAGCCGAGCGTCGCGATCGTGTACGGTCGATTCATCCTGGATAGATTGCCCTTTCGATGGCGGGATTGCAGAGGAGCCGTTCTGCGGCCTGCGTCAGCACGTCGAGGCCGGCCGGCACACCGGGCGCGCTGTAGAGCCGCCAGCCGACGGGACGCTCGGCATCGTCCTGCACGATCCACACCTCGCCGGCGCGCGGCGCGTCGGCGTCGAGCACGGTGACGCGATGCTTGTTGGGATTGTAGAGCGACTCATCGCCCTCGACCGCTGCAACGAGCGCGCGCGGCTCGGGCGCATTTTCGAAGCGCACGATTTGCGAGCGCTCGACGCCGGCAATCTCGATGCCGAGCCGCCGCAGCGTCACGAGCGCCGTATACGCCGCGTTGTCGGGAATCTTGAGGTTGATGGCGACGGCGCGCGTACTCATGCGCGCATCACCGCTTCGACAAAGCTGCGGAACAGCACGGCACCGCCCGACGGTCGCAAGCATGTCATCGCCACGGCGCTTGTCGGGATGATTGAACGTCCACGCGTCGCGTTCGGGATGCGGCATGAGCGCGAGCACGTTGCCCTCACGATTGACCAAGCCCGCAACGCCGAGCGCCGACTGATTCGGGCTTGCGGTGTCGTCGACGCTGCCGTCGCGCGTGCGCGTACACGAAGGCGATGTGGTTGCCGTCTTGCAGCTCTTGCAGATGGGTTGCATCGGCGGCCAGTCGGCCCTCACCGTTTGCCGTCCATGCCGGAATCACCGCGCCGTGCGGAAGCGCGGCGGTGATCGCGCAGCGCGCCGGATCGATAGCCGAGCTTCACGTACACGTGCGTGCAGACGAAGTGCGCAACCGGCCCGTTGCGCGTAAAGGCCGCGGTCGGCAGACGCACCGGTCCCGTACCCGGCACGAGGCCCGCCTCGAGCAGGATCTGTGCGCCGTTGCAGATGCCGAGCACGAGCTTGCCGGACTGCGCGCCGGCGATCACGTGATCCATCGCAACGTCGTGCGCGGCAATCGCGCCGGCACGTATGCGGTCTTCGTACGCAAATCCGCCCGGCAACACGTAGGCATCGAAGTCCGGCAACGACTTCGCGCGGCTCCAGTGCACGAGATACGCGTCACCGCCGCAGTCGCGCAGCAATCGCAAGGTTTCGTCTTCGGAGTTCGTACCCGGAAAGACCAAGCACCGCGATGCGCTTGCTCATGGATAGACCTCGCGCAGCGGCGCGGACCACATATGATGCAGCCGATGCAGGTCGAATGCCACGTCGTCGATCGCGAGCATCGGACGATCGATCGTTACGCCGATCTCGCAAACACCCGGCACGTCGTCGGCCATACCCTCGAAGGCCTCAACGTCGCCCGCGGCGACTTCGATCACAAAACCACCCGACTCGCCGAAATACGCCTCGAGATCACCCACGCTGCCATGCGTCCACTGCCACGAATCGTCGATCTGCGCGCCGATATGCGCGCGCCCTTTGCGCATCGTCGCGAACGCCATCTCGCACAGCGCAACCACGCAATCCGCCGTTGCCGATAGCGCGTGCGGAACGCAGAGATCGCGCTTGTCCCGCCTCGTAAAGCAGATCGTGTTGCGCGAGGATCGTCTCGTAGTCGATCCGCGGCAAATGCTCGTCGCTACGCCCGAGGACATCCAGCAGCACCGAACCGCCGAGCGCGCCCTGCGGTTTGCCGATCAGATACAACACCGAACCCGCGGACTTGAACGGCATCGTAACAACCGTGCCGATGTCGCTAAATGCACCGACGCACGCGACGATCGGTGAGGCCGGGATCGCTTTGCCGTTCGCCGATTCGTTGTAGAGGCTGACGTTGCCCGAGACGAACGGCGTGTGGAAACGCTCGCGCTCGCACGCGCAAGCCCATCGATCGCCGCGACCAACTCGCCGTAGTGTTCGACCTTACGCGGATTCGCCGAAGTTGAGGCAATCGGTCAAGCCGATCGGACGCGCGCCGACCGCAACGACTCTGCGCACCGCTTCGTAGCACCGCGTGCTCGGCAGCGAGCCGAACATCGATGCTGGCCGTAGCGCGGATTGCCAGCCACCGCGAGCGCAACGCCGAGCGGCTGCTGCCCGGAACCGGTGCAAGCACGCCCGCATCGGCCGCGCCGCGCGGGATCGACCGTGCGTCCCGCGTACGACCCGTCGTAGCGACGGTAGAGCGGTTCGCGCGAACAGACATCGCCATGCGCGAGGACGCGTTCGACCAGCTCGTCGAGTTGCACGCCGGTCACGAGCGGGCGTTCGCTCTTGATCTCCGGCATCGCAATCTCAGACGACGGTAATTCGTCACGAATCGCGCCGGTGAGAACTTCGATGTCGACGTCCATCACGGTCTTGCCGCCGATGCGTGAGCACGTAGCGCTTTTGCGCCGTCACCGTGCCGATCTTCACGGCGCGCGCGTTGTAGGCAGATCTCGCGGCAGCGTGAACTCTTCGTTGTAGATGCGCAGCAATTGCGGCGTGACCGACGGCGGCACGACCCAGCAAGAGCCGCTCCTGCGTCTCACCGACGGCGATCACTTCGGCGGCGCATGCCTTCGACCGCGACGTTGACCGCGTCGAGATCGATCCGGCACCGTATCCGCCGGCCGACGAGATCTCCGCGCGAGCAGCCCATGATGCCGCCTGCGCCGAGATCTTTGAAGCCGACGGTCGACGCCTTGCTCGCGCAAGAACGCAAAGACGCGATAGCTCGCGCGCATGATCACGCTCTTGAGAAACGGATCGGGCACTTGCACCGCGCCCTTGTTGGCGTCTTCATCTGCGGCATCGAGCGTCAGCGACGAAAACGATGCGCCGCCGAAGCCGCTGGGATCGGTGGCTTTCCCGACCAGCACGATGTCCCAGCCGTCGGCACCGGCGGGCGCGTAGCGAGTGAATGATCTCGGACTCTTTGACGATGCCCGATCGCGACGACGTTGACCAGGCAATTGTCGTCGAAGCGTTCGTCGAAATACACGTCGCCGCGCGATGTTCGGCACGCCGATCGCGTTGCCGTACGCGCTGATCCCGTCGACGACGCCTTGCGCGACGTAGCGTTGATGTGAATGGGTCTCGTCGATGCGGCCGAAGCGCAGCGGATCGGCGACGGCGATCACCTGGGCGCCCATGCACAGCACGTCGCGCACGATCCCGCCGATGCCGGTTGCCGCGCCTTCGAACGGCACGACTTGCGAGGGATGGTTGTGCGATTCGTGCGCGATCACGATACCGTAGCGCTCGCCGTTGTATTCGCCAAGGTGCAGGATGCCCGAATCTTCGGCCGGTCCAAGGACGACGAAGGTTCCGCTCGTCGGCAACCGTTTGAGTTGATGGCGGCTCGACTTGTAGCTGCAATGCTCGCTCCACTGCGCGTCGAACGCGTGCACCTCGACCGTCGAAGGCTCGCGCCCCAATTGCGCGCGAATGCGAGCGAGTTCGTCCGAACGTAAGGCGACGCCCGCGATCTCAGCCACTTTGCGGTTGCTGTTGTTGTAACGCGGCGTCGGCGTGCATCACCGTAGAGCGCGCGTTTGCCTGCATCAGCAGCGTGCGGCCGTACAACACCGTGTCGTCGAGTGCCAGCAACTTCGCGGCTTGCAACGCAAGCGACGCAGCATTGCCGTCCCACCACAGGACCGGCGCCGAAGATGCCGCATCGAGCATCGCACGCAGCGTATCGTCACCGGCGATGGCAACGAAGAACAACCGCGCGAAGGTTGCTTCCAACTGCTGCACGAGTTGCAACACGAAGGCGGGCGTGCGTGTGGGATTGGCAACGTGACGGATCGTCGGCAAGCCGAGCGTTTGCAGCGCGCCGACCGCTGCGTTGAGTTCGTCGTTGCGTTCCGAACTCTCCGCGATAATCGCGGCCATACCGGGCCGCATCACCGGAAACGTGCCGACCAAGTCGGCAACTTCTTCATAGGCCGTCTTGACCTGGGCAAGTGCGGCGTCATCGACGCTCGGCAAGTTGCGATACATCTGTTTGTCGAGCATGCGATCTTCGCGCCCTTGCGGCCAGATGCGCCACGAATCGTTGTCGATCACGTCGGCAATCACGAGTTGCCCCTTGTCGTTGCCCGCGACCGAGCGGCCGAATTCGACCTTGAGATCGACGAGCAGCACGTCGCGGCGGCGCCACGCGTGCGAAAGAATGTCGAACGTCAGCCGGGCCAGCTCGCCCATCGCACCGACCTCAACCGGCGAGGCAAGGCCACGCGCAACGATCTCGTCGGGCGTGATCTGCGGATCGTGGTTCGCATCATCTTTGAGGAAGAACTCGATCACGCGCGGGACGAGCAACATGCCGCGCTGCACGCCGGGATTGCGGCGCACGAACGACCCGGCCGCGACGCCGCGCACGACGACTTCGAGCGGCAGCATGTTCGCGCGCCGCACCAGCATCTCGTTGTTGTCGTCGTCTTCGCCACCGCTGAGATAGTGCGTCGGCAGCCCACACAGGTTCAATAAACGAAAGACGCGCGCCGTCGTCTGCGCCGCGAGCCGCCCCTTACCCGCAATCACGTCCCGCCGCGCCCCATCGCCGGCAGAAATATTATCGGTTTGTACAACAACTAATTGGTCTGCATGACCAGGGTTTTCGTAGAGTATCTTCGTCTTACCAGACGCGATCTCAACCCCTTTATTCATTTTAACGGCGCTCCGCCCGAGGCTCCGCGCCCCCCACTTCGTGGGGCCCCCAAAATTAGGGGCCGCGTAAACTTTTTCACTGGCCGTGATTCCCCTAGGGCGGCCCCAATGAACGTTACGCCGCGAGCAGTCTTCATTGCGAAACCTCCACGATTTTCTGCTTGGGAAACGGCGCTAAGGCGTCGAGGCGATCGGCGAGAGCGCGGGCGCGTTGCGGCGCCGTGCCGACATGCTTACCCGGATCGAGCAACCGCCGGATCTCCGCGGGATCGACGAGCGCGGTCAGCGACGTATCGGCCGCGAGCGTCTGCGCGAGCGGATTGTCTTCACCGCGCGCAAGTGCATCCCACGCCTGCATCGCGGCATCGCGAATGCGTTGGTGCAATTCCTGGCGATCGCCGCCGGCGCGCGCGGCTTCCATCATTACCGCTTCGGTCCCGGCAAACGGTCCGTAGGTGCGCAAGTTGTGCGCGATACGGCGTTCGTCGATGCGCAGCCCGTCGATGACCTTGCGTGCGAGCGACACGATCTCGTCGGTGCAGAGCAACGCTTCGGGCAAGAATCGTGCGCCGGTTGGCGCTGTCGTCAAGCGTGCGCTCGAGATAATTCGTCGCAGCGTTCTGCCATGCGACGTCGGCATAGGCGGGGAGCAAACGCGCGAGCGAGTCGATGCGCTCGCTCAAGATCGGATTGCGTTTAAACGGCATGGCCGAGCTACCGACTTGTGTGCGACCGAACGGTTCGAGCAACCTCGCCGAACTCCGGACTGCTCAAAATGCGCACGTCGGCGGCAAACTTCGAAAGCGACGCGCCGACACCCGCAAGCGCACTCAGCAGCAGATAGTCGAGTTTGCGCGGATAGGTTTGCGTGCTGATGTCCCGTGCCTGCAGTCCGAATCGCTCGAGCACGTGGGCTTCGAACGCGCCCGACGTTCCGCGATGGTCGAGCAGGTGCTCGTACGAAGCGGCGGTGCCGACTGCACCGCGCATGCCCTTGGTGGTGAGCTGCTCGAATACAAAACGCAGATTGGTATCGTCGATCAAGAGGTCTTGTGCGTAGACCGCGAGCCGATAGCCGAGCGTCGTGGGCTCGGCTGGTTGCAGATGCGTGAACGCCATGCAGACCAGGTCGCTGTACTGGCGCACTTTGGCGGCAAAGCTGCGGAGCAGTGTTTGGAGGCTCGCGCCGATCTCGGCGAGCGCGACGCGCAACCGATAGGTTTCGACCGTGTCCTCGATGTCCATTGACGTCGCGCCGAGGTGGAGTTTGCCGCCGCCAATCGTTGCTTGCGAGGCAAAGACACGGATTTCGGCCATCAAGTCGTGGTGAATCTCGCGTTCGATCGCAAGCGCGGCGTCGATGTCGATCTCATGCGCGTGCGCCTCGAGATCGGCAACTTCCGCAGCCGAAACGAGACCGTCGCGTGCTTGTGCCTGCGCGAGTGCGACCCAGACTGCACGCCAGAGTTTACGGCGTTCTTCCTCGGAAAAGAGCGTGCGTAGCTCGGCGCGGCCGTATCTCCAAGAGAACGGCGAGGCGTACGTGCGGTATTCCATGGGACGAAGACGCTCTTCGCCTTGAGCTAGAGGGCTGCCTCGTCGTCTTTCGTCGCAACTTCGGTGGGCGTCGTGCGATGCGGGAAATCGACCAGTTCGACGATCACGTGATCGGGTGCACCAATGTCAATCGCACGAAGTGCCGCGGCGCGCCCGGCCTCGTCGACGAAGTGGCGCAGTTGCTCCTCGGTCATACCTTCGGTCTTGGCCTCAAGGTCTTCCATCGCCGCTTGCAGATCGAAGCCCAGCGGCTTCTCGGCAAGCAGCTCGGTCAGCTTCTGACGCCGTGCATCGGGCGCGAGCTCGGTCAAGTCGATGAGCTCGGGAAAGCGACTACGCAGCTCGGGATCGAGCGTACCCGCATCGGCGGTCTCGGCGACGATGAAGATCGGCTCGCGTCGCTCGGTTAGCCGGTCGATGGTCACCGCGAGATGGGCGATCGAACCCGGATTCCCGTAGGCCGGGACCTCGAGGGCGACGATAGCGTGCGCCGCCGCGCGTGCCTTATCGAGCGCACCGTCAAGATCGTCGATAAGCGCGGGAATGACCGGCAGCCCGGTTTGTTCGGCGATGTTCTTGATCGCGGTCAGTCGCGCAGCCGGCGATGGGCCGGAAATGAGGATGGCACGCGGCACCGTGATGCCCTGCGATTCCATCGTTGCAACGTGCGCGAACATTGCGGCGAGCATGCGGTTGCGCTTGACGACGGGTTCGGGCAGGTCGACCTCGACAGCTGGCTCGTCGTGCGCTTCCACGTCCGCCGTGTCGATGACCATCGTTGCGGCTTCTGCACCGGCGGGAGTCTGCGGCACAAGATCGATGATCGTGCCGAAGCGCGCCAGCGCCGCTTGGTCGAGCTCATCGCGCGTTGTTGCACCGGCAACGACCCACGCGCCAACGTGTCCTTCGAGCTGTTCCCACTCGGTCCACAGCGCTTGCACGACCTCTTTGCGCATCGCTTCGTACGCAGCCGATCCGGTCGTCGAGAAAAAGCGATCAGCTTCGTCGATGAAAATGATTGCACGAGCCCGTTTCGACGTCCCGAAGATGCGCCCAACCGTCGAGGCGCCTTGACCAACGTACCCGATCTTGATCTGCGAAAACGACAGCTGCAGTAACGTCGCAGAGGCCGCGCGTGCAACGGCTTGCATTACGTCGGTGAGGTCGACGCGGTCGCCCCCGATCAGGAAAAGTCCACGCGCAACCGCGGGCTCGTCGAGCCGGTACAGAATGACCTGGCGGATCAACTGATTGCGCGCCGTCGCCGGAAGCGCTAGCGCTTTGATAATTGCGGCCGTGCCGTCGTATTCGCGCAACTCTTCTTCCATATGGCGCAAACGATCGTCGAGATCTTTGCGCTCGCCCACGCGCGTCACGATCTCCCGGAACTCTTCGGCCTGGGTCGCGAGCTGCGGCAAATGGCGCTCGAGTGCGCGCTGAAAAAACACCCCGTACGAACGGATGAACGGATTCTCGAGATCCGCGTGAACGAGTGTCGGCTTCTTGTCGGGAAAGCGGGTCAGCAGGACGTTACTGCGTCGCTCGTCGATGACTTCGACAAACGTCTCGGTCAGCGCATCCTTCTCACGCACCCCCGGGATCTTCCATGCGCGATCCTCGAGTGCGCCGTCGGTTGGACCGTCGTATCCGATCAGCGGGTGGTTGAGCGAGGCCTCGTAGCGCGTGAAGGCGACGAAGCGAACATCCTTTCCGTCGCTGCCGAGATAGTCCGATCGCGCCTTCTTGATCGGCGCGAGACACTGATCGCGTGCCACGAGGTACCCGATAAACGCGAGGACGAGGTAGCCGCCGAGCGCGAGTATCACCCCCGTGCCTTGCAAGAGATAGATCGCGCCAACCGCGGCAAGTAGGAAGACGGCCGCGACGATGATTTGGTAGGCGCCCGTCCACCCCAGCGTGAGTGCGCTCGAGATCGTGTCGCGCTCCCGCATGGCTTGCTGCTGGCCGTAGACGTCGCGCCACGCTGCGTTGACCATGTTATCGAGGGCGGTGCGAATAGAGACCATCCGCTCGCGGTCAGCAGCGATCAGCCGGTCGAGCTCATCGCGCTCGGCACGCACCCGTTCCACATCGTCCGAAAGCTCCTGCTTCGGGTCGATGGCGCGTGACTCTACCGGCGGCGTTTCGACGACGTCCATAACTTCTTTCAGTTATCGGCAGTTAGCGCCGGCTCAGGCCGGCAAGCTCGGCGGTGATCCGTTCGACCAACGTCCGGTGATCGTCGGGGTCACTCCCGGCCGCGCCGGTGACGATCGCCTCAACGCCAAGTACCGCACGCTCGTAGGCGATGCGGGCGCGGCGCTCGCCGACGCGGCCCGCAATAGGCCGTAGGATCCGCTCGCGCCATTTGGCGCGCGCCGGCAGCTCGCCGCCCGGGCGCGCCAATTCCCAGAGCAATCCGCACTCGGTGGCGAGTGCCGAGAGCAGCGGTATCGCAGCGCCGCGCGGGTCGTTGGCAAAGAACTCGTGTGCAATCCCCAAGGCCTCACCGACGTGCCCCTCGACCAGTGCGCTTGCATAGCGGTAAGCTTTCGGATCTTCAATCGCGAGCGACTCACCCTCGAGGGCTTTGTAGGTGATCTTCTTCCCAACCAGAGCGAGTTTTTCCAAGTCGTTGCGAACGCTCGCAAGATCGACTTCACTGCGCGCAAGTTCGCTACGCACGCGCGGCTCCGCACTCGCTCCAAGTGCTTCCAACACCTCATCGACAAATCGCCCGCGCGCTTCTTCGTTTGCCGTCGTGTCGATGCGCAGCGCCGCGCGACCGGCCTGCGCACCCAGTGGCTGCGGCCGTTGCGAACGCGGTGAAAGCAAGTCCATCACGATGAGCGTGTTGCCGTCGGGCACCGATTCCATGACCTCGAACAGATCGCGTCGCGGCTGGGCCTTGAGCGTCTGCGCATCGCTCACTACGACGACGCGCCGATCGGCAAGAAACGGCATCGCTTGCACCGCTTCGCGCGCGCGACCGGCATCGGTCCACTCCGCAGCCGGAATGCGCTCGAGGTTGAGTTCGCGCATATCGGGCGGTAGCAGCCGTTCGAGCAACACTTCGAGCGCGCGCTCGGCGAGTGCACGTTCGGTGCCTTCAACAACGACAAGATTTCCGACCTTGGGCGACTTATCGATGAACTCGTAGAACTTCACGAAGCGAAGGCGCTCGCATTGGGACGCAGTTCCAGCGCCGGAATCGTTTCGTGATAGGGCGGATGGATAATGCCGTACTCGGTGACGAACGCGGTAATCAAATGTCCCGGTGTCACGTCGAATGCGGGATTGTAGACCTGCGTATCGGCTGGTGCAATTGTCGAATCACCGAAGGATGTAACCTCGCTTGCGGCGCGTTCCTCGATGTGGATCCCGGCGCCAGAATCCATTGAAAAATCGAACGTCGAACGCGGCGCCGCAACGTAAAACGGAATGCCGTGATGCGCGGCAAGTATCGCCAAGCCGTAGGTTCCGATCTTGTTCGCCGTATCGCCGTTGCGCGTAATGCGATCCGCCCCGACGATCACGAGATCGATCGCCTTGCGCGCCATCGCAATTGCCGCAGCACCGTCGACTTGCAGCGTTGCATCGACGCCGGCTTGCGCGAGCTCAAAGTAGGTGAGCCTGCCGCCTTGTAACAGCGGACGCGTTTCATCGACGTAGACGTGCGGGTGTTTGTCGGCGCGCTGCGCGGCGATGATCACGCCCAGTGCGGTGCCGCCGCCGGCCGTCGCGATCGGTCCGGTGTTGCAGTGCGTGAGAATCTTGGCGTTCTTCGGAATGAGATCGAGGCCGGCGTCGGCGATGGCGGCGTCGATCGAAATTTGCTCGCGATGAATCGCCTGCGCTTCCGCGCGCATGTCCGGTGCCGCGAGCACGCGGTCGACCGCCCACGCGAGGTTCACCGCGGTAGGACGCGCGTCGCGCACGCGCTGCGCGGCGCGTGCGAACGCCTCGTCGTTTTCGATTGCGTCGCGCAACATCGCAACGCCGTACGCACCGAAGATGCCGATGGCGGGCGCGCCGCGCACCGCGAGCGTTTTGATCGCATCTTCGATCTCGTCGACCGTGCGCGCGCGCTTGCGCTCGAGCGCATGCGGAATCAGACGCTGGTCGACGTAGGTCAAAGCCTCGCCGTCGAAGGCGACGGCGGCGAGTTCATCTTTCGGGTGGGGCGCCATGGCGGAATCCCTTTCGGGACTCCGCGCTTAGACCCCGGCCGGAACTTGAGCGGTGAAACAGGTGCGGCAGTACACCGGCCGGTCGCCGCGCGGGCGGAACGGAACGGTGGTATTGACGCCGCACGACGCGCAGACAGCCTCAAAGTTCGGGCGGGCTCCCGAGGGTGCGGGGTTGTGGTCGCCGTTCTGAGCCCGGCGGGCCTGACGGCATTCACGGCACCGCTGGGGCTGATTCTGGAACCCTTTTTCGGCGAAAAACTGTTGCTCGCGGCCTGAAAATACGAATTGATTGCCGCAGTCCTTACAGGTGATCATCTTGTCTTCCACTGGGTTGGAGCCTCCGGGAGCTAATCAACCGTTAAGATCGGGTAAGACCGGGAAGATTGCTACTTTAGTAAGGCCCCTCCCTCCCGTCCGGGCGGTCGGATTGGTCAGCTTACGAGCGGAAGCCCGCGCGAGGCAATTTCGAGGGGATATTGACCAACGTCGCCGCGGCAATTGCCGCATCGTAGCCTTTGTCGCCGCGCGCCGGGTCGGCGCGCTCTTCCGCCTGAGCCATGTTCTCAGTCGTGAGGACGCCGAAGCCGATCGGCACCAAGGTCGAGAGCTGCACGTCCATGATGCCGCGCGCGCATTCGCCCGCAACGAAATCGAAGTGCGGCGTCTCGCCGCGAATCACGACGCCGAGCGCAACGATCCCGTCGTAGCGATCGGCGTCGATCAGGTTCCGGCACGCTAGCGGCAATTCGAAGCAGCCCGGCACCTCGACGACCTCGACGTCGCCCGGGCTCACGCCGCAATCGGCGAGCGCGCGCTGCGCGCCGTCGATCAACTGATCGGCGAGATCGCGATAGAACCGCGCAACGACGATCGCGAAGTGACGTCCCACAACCTGCGGCACCGGCGCCGGAAGTTTGCCGTTACTTTCGCTTTTGCGCTTCACGACAGCGACGGTCTCGTCGAACATGTGGCCCAGCTTTGCGCGCTTGGTCGCCATGTACTTCTTGTTGTGGACCGTCGGCGCGAGTCTGCATCGGCACGCGCCCGACGATCTTCAGACCGTAGCCTTCGAGACCGAAGATTTTGCGCGGATTGTTGGTGATCAAGCGCATCTCTTTGATGCCGAGGTCGGCGAGAATCTGCGAACCGATGCCGTAGTCGCGCTTGTCGACCGGAAGCCCGAGCGCGAGATTCGCCTCGACCGTATCCGCACCGCGATCCTGCAGCTCGTAGGCGCGCAGCTTGTTGGCAAGCCCGATGCCGCGCCCTTCCTGACGCAGGTAGAGGAAGACGCCGCGCCCTTCTTTGGCGATCATCTCCATGGCGCCGTCGCGTTGCGCCGCGCAATCGCAGCGAATCGAGTGCAGCGCGTCGCCGGTGAGGCATTCGGAGTGCACGCGCACGAGCACGTCCTTGCCGTCGCCGATATCGCCCATCGATCGAGCGCGACGTGGGTGTTGCCGTCGATCGTGGTCTCGTAGGCGACGCCGTTCCACTCGCCGGTGGTGGTCGGAAGCTCGAATTCGGCGATGCGCTTGACCAGTTTTTCGGTGCGCATGCGGTACGCGATGAGATCCTTGACGGTGATGAGACGCAGACCATGCTGTCGGCATAGTCCCGCAACCCCGCGAGGCGCTCCATCGTTCCGTCTTCGGCCATGATTTCGCAGATCACGCCGGCCGGGATAGAGTCCGGCCAAACGCGCGAGATCGACCGAGGCCTCGGTTTGCCCGGCGCGCACGAGCACGCCGCCTTCGCGCGCGCGCAGCGGAAACGTGTGACCGGGCCGCAAGAAATCGGCGGCTTCGCTTCGGGATCGAGCAGCTTCAGGATCGTCGCGGCGCGGTCGTGCGCCGAGATACCGGTTGTCGTGAGGCCGCGCGCTTCGACCGACACCGTAGAACGCGGTTTCGAGCACTGCGGTGTTGTCGCGCACCATCTGCGGAATTTGCAGTTCGTCGAGCCGCGCTCCGAGCAGCGGCACGCAGATCAGGCCGCCGGCCTCTTTGCGCATGAAGTTGATCGCCTCGGGCGTGACCTTCTCGGCCGCCATCACGAGGTCGCCTTCGTTTTCGCGGTCCTCGTCGTCGAGGACGACGACCATCTTGCCGGCGCGGATGTCGTCGATTGCATCCTCGATCGAATCGAACGGCGAGGCGCGCTCGGCCGGCGCCGATGCCAAGCGGGGAGCACGGCGGTCAGCCGTTGCAGCGTACGGTACGACGGCTCACGGCGCCCCGAACGCAGCAGCGATACGGCAGATTCCGTGATTCCGGCCTTGGCGGCGAGTTCCGCAGCGGAGAGACCCGCGGCATCGATCGCGGCGTTAAGGGAGGCGGCAAACTGGCTCATAGCCCCACCAGGCTAGACGCCGACTTGACAAATGTCAAGCCGCTGTTGTCATCCCGAGCGTAGGCGCGAAGCGCCGCAGTCGAGGGACCGTCCCTACTTCATCGTGGCGAGCGAACCGTCAGACCACCGCCGCACGACAATAAAGATCGCGATCGGTTCGTACGCGCGGAAACCCGTCCCGATCAGGACCGGCGATCCATCGTATCCCGCGGCCCAATCGGCAATCTGTGCGCTTGAAATAAACGGCATGATATGCGGATGCCACGGCCCGGCCGTCTGGTCGTTCAAGTAGCCTTGTTTGGACATCATGAACGAAAACGAATTGGGTTCCGGGTCGGTAAATTGATGGCTCGCGTACGCAGCTTTCGCCTTCACGGCGAGCTGTTCACGCGTCGCGCCCGCGAACGCCCATTTCGCACGGGCGACATACTGCGGAAGCACGCTGCGCACCGCCGGCGGATTGAAGCAGTTCGGTGCGCGCGTCTTCGGATTCCAAAATTCGGGATCGTCGAAACCACCGGTCCATGCGCGCTCGACGAAACACGTCCAGCCGTTCGTACCGCGGACGGCAACCTGGTACCCATGTTTGTCGAGTACGAGCACCGTGGCTTTCGCCGAGACCGACGGCGGCGCAGCGGTACGTGCCGCAGCAATTTCGTCGGTCGCACTGGCCATGAGATATTGCTCGACCGGTGCCATCGTAGGGTAAGGGTTTTTCTGCTGCGCTTGACCCCGGGCCAACGTAGAAGACGCACACAAAAGAGCCAGCACCAAAAATGCAAACGGCTTCATAGAACCTCCCAAAGCTTCCGCCGGGCTAGCGTTCGACCGATCGATTACGTGACTAGCACGCGATACAGTCGATCAGCCCCGACTTTTTGGCGAATTCTTGAATGCGAGCATCACGCGTCAGCAGGCGGGCTCTGTAGGCGGCCGCCGTCGCAATGATGATACGATCCGCGGGGTCGTCGCCTGCCTCCGAAGACAACTCGGTGGATTCCGCTGCAATGTCCGGCGTGAGCGCCGCAGTTAGCACACCTCTTTGGGTAAAGATCGATCGCACGAAATCTCGCCACGGAACGGCTAATCTCAGTCGCCCTCTTTTCACGAGCAAGCCGATCTCCCACGCAGAAATTGGCGAGAGCAAAAGTTCGTCGCGCGTGGCCGCAGCATCGAGTGTAAGTGCCACACGCGGCGACATCTTACCGGCAGCAAACCAAAGCGCCGCATGCGTATCAAACAAAATTAGACTCATCCGCCTCCCACGTCTCGCCCGTCGGGCTTACGATGTCGCCAATCTCGGTGATCATATGTTTCATCGAACCGCAAAACGCCACAGGCCCTGTGCGCGCGGGGACTAAACGCGCAACCGGCCGGCGGTGCTTGGTGATGATGATCTCGACTCCCAAACGCTCGACTTCATCCATCAGCTCAAGGCAACGCGCCTTAAAATCGGCAGCGCCGATCTCGCGCGATTCAAGCACGAGGAGGGAGACCGGCTTTGGGGTTCGCTTTTTAGTAGTCATAATTAATGACTACCATACCGCACGAGCCGTCAATCCACAAGGGCACGGGAGCGACCAAGCAGCCAACGAAGACCTACGTCACTATGAACGCTCGGCTTTTAGCCTATTGTGGTCTTCTCGTATTGACGCTTGGGGCAGTACCCAAGCCCAAGCCGGTCGCGACGCATGCTCCAACGCAGACGTTGCATCAGTTCGTCGCGCTGATGCTTCTCCAAGCACCGGCGGACTACGCAAAGATGCGCGGCGAGCGCAAAGACGCCGACGTGTACCGGATTCGCTACAATCCGGCGACCCAGTTCACCACGAGCTGCTATAAATGCGTGATCACCGACGAGTTCGCATGGACCGGACATGCAGAGAATTGGAACCTCGAACAAGAGTGGAACGCGCACACGTGGAAGCCGGCGCAAGTCCAAAAATATGTCGCCGACCAGTTGAACCCGCTGCTCAAAGGCTACACGTTTAGCAAGAGTGCCAGCAAAGACTATCCGACGTTTACCTGGCGCAACGGCGCGACGGGCTTGTGGGTAAGCGTCGAAACGTACAACGGCGGCTTGCGACCGCGCATCGGGCAAGATGTCGAAAAGCCGGTGCATGAACTCAAAGCACCGACGCCGTCCGATATCACCGCGCTGCGCAACGCGGTGACGAATTTTGTGAACCTCGGTGTCGGACCGGCAGCGAGTAATTTTTCCACGTTGCGTACGACCGGCAAAAAGGATGAGCTGGGGACCATGACCTACACCCCGAGCGTCGCGCTCGGCGCTGCCGTTCGCAATTGTCACATCGACGATGACAGCACCAACATCTTGGGCCTGGACGATTTCTCGCCGAAGTGGACGATGCTGTGCGATACCGTCCCGATGGTCGGTGCCGTGGCCGATATCGAGCCGCAAATCAAAGAAGCGATGTCCGAGGCACTACCGTCCGGCTTTACGGTCACGACCGGTAAGTACCTAGGGATCGACGATTATCGCTGGGACAACTCGACTACGAGCGTTGCGGTAGACATCGATTCGTTCAGCGGCTTTCTGCTGCCCAAGGGCTTGGTCTCGTTCGGCGTCGGAATCATTCACTTCTTACCGAAGCCGGCGAGCACGTAGTAGGCGTAGCGCGCAAGCGGATCGATTTCGAGATTCACGCGTGATCCGACGGGCCGCGCGCCAAGTGTGGTGCGTGCCAGCGTTTCGGGAATAAGCGCAATTTCGAACCATCCATCGCCAACGGCAGCCACGGTGAGGCTTACACCGTCGATCGCGATGAACGCCTTCTCGGCGATCATCGGTGTGAGCGCCGCCGGACTCTCGATACGGATGCGCTCGCCCTGACCTTCGCGAACGCGCGAGATCACGTTTGCCGTTGTGTCGACGTGCCCGTAGACGAAGTGTCCGCCCATGCGATCGCCGACGCGCAGTGAATATTCGACGTTCGCGAGATCTCCGGCGCCAAGGCGCCAAGCGTGCTCCGTTCGATCGTCTCCGGCACAACGTCAAAGCTGACGCGATCGTGGTGGATCTGCGTCACCGTCAAACAGACGCCGTTGACCGCGATCGAATCGCCGGTATGCGCATCTTCTTCTCGCGCGTCGTTCGCATCGATCACGAGCGTCCGGCCCCCGCCGGAAGCCGCTTCGTTCGAGACGACGGTCCCGCGATAAACTATAAGTCCGCTAAACACTAATTATTGTCGTTCGCGATGGCGATCACCAATGCTTGCGAAACGATCGCGCCCGCGGCGCGGAGCGCCGCGGCGCAATCTTCGAGCGTCGTCCCGGTCGTGCAGACGTCGTCGACCAGCGTCACACTGCGCCCGCGCACCAGCCCTGCATCGCACCAAAATCGATCGCGTGCCGCGCGTCGCTCGTCGCCCGAACGGCCGCGCTGGGCATCGCCGCGCAGCGGCTCGAGCGCGCAGAGGACCGACGCACCGGTACGGCGCGCCGCCACGCGTGCGAGATATTCAACCCCATCGAAACCGCGCACGCGCCGCCGTGCAGCGGTCGTGCGCACCGGCACCAGGAGCATCGGCGCAGCGACCATCTCAGACACGCGTTCGCCGAGCGCCTGCGCCACATCGCGACGTCCGTCCTTAAGCGCAAGTACCGCGCGACGCAACGCTCCCGCATAGTCGCCGAGCGCATATACGCGCAGCGTCGGCAATGCGCGCACGAGCGGGGGAGCGTAAAGCGGAAGGCAACGCTCGCACAACCCGCTGCCGATCGCATTGCAGCCGGCGCACTGCGCCGGAAAGAGTACATCCAAGAACGCGTGGAACATCCACGCGCTCGTTCACGCGCGTTCGACCGGTTGACTAGAGGCGACGATCTCGCCCGTGAGGATACTCCCGGGTTCGACGCGGGTTTCTTTGCCCACAATCGCCGCATGCAGTTGTGCGCCCGCGCCGATCGTGCTCTGCTCCCACACGATGCTCGCCTCGATATGCGCGCCCTCCTCTACCACGCAGCCGTCCCCGATGACCGAGGGCCCGGCGACGCGCACGTGCTCGCCGATGCGCGCGCTCGCGCCAATCCAGACGTTGCGATCGACCGAGGCGCTCGCCGCAATGCGTGCCGTCGGGTCTGCCCCGTTTGCACGCGTATCGGGAATGTGGAAGACGCCGTTGACGACATCGTCACTCGCGCGACGATATTCGCCCGGCGTTCCGATGTCGCACCAGTACGCACCGTGCGCGTCGTAGCCATAAAACGGCAACCCGTCGGCGAGCAATTCCGGAAAGACCTGTTTGCCGAAATCGTAGAACGTGGCGGCGGGAATGCGTCCGAAGATCTCCGGCGAGAACACGTAGATACCGGTGTTGACGAGTTTGCTGCGCTCGGTTCCCGGCGCGGGTTTCTCTTGAAAACCGGTAATACGACCGTCCGGTCCGGTAACGACCACACCGTACTGATCCACTGCGTCGCGCGTGACGAGACCAATCGTTGCGACGGCGTGCTCGCGCTCGTGCATCGCGACGAGGCGATCGAGCGGGAGATCGGTCAGGTCGTCGCACCCGACGACGACGAAGGTTGCGTTGCCAAAGAACGCTTCGAGCGGCTTGAGCGCACCGGCGCTGCCCATGAGCGTTTCTTCGTGCAGATAGTTGAGGCGCACGCCGAGCGCCGAGCCGTCGCCAAGCGCCGCCGTGATGGCATCGGCGAGATAGTGCACGTTGATCGCGATCTCGTCGTATCCGTGGGATTCGAGATACTTGATCACGTGCATGGCGTTCGGCACGCCGGCAACCGGGACGAGGGGCTTGGGAACCGACTTCGTCAGCGGATAGAGGCGCGTCGAGAGCCCTCCGGCCAACAGCATCGCCTTCACGTCGTTGAACCATTCTGCTTGCGCATCCCGAGCCGATCGAGTGCGACCAACCACACAAAATACGGCAGCGCAAGTTGACGGCGCACGCGTTGCGGCTCACGCATCAAGCGATACAACCACTCGATGCCAAGCCGTCGCCAGATCATCGGCGCGCGTTTTACCCGGCCGCTAATCACATCGAAGGAACCACCGATGCCGATGCCCGCACCGCAACCCGTTGCCGCTAAATTGCGGGCGAGCCACAGTTCTTGACGCGGCGAGCCCAAACCGACGAACACGATGCGCGCACCGCTCGCGCGAATCGTTTCGGCAATCGCGCGCTCTTCCTCAGTCCCGAAAAATCCGTTGCGCGTCCCCGCTACGATCAGTCCGGGAAACCGGACTTCTAAGATCGCGGCGGCATCGGCCGCAACGCCTTCAGCACCACCGAAGAAATACACGGGAAGGCCTTCTTTGGCAGCACGTTGGCAAAGCCGCTCGACCAGTTCCACACCGGTCACGCGCTCACGCAGCGCCGCACCGCTTTGCCGCGCGACCGTAAGCACGCCGACGGTATCGCACAGCGAGAGCGTACTTTCGTTGAGCACGGCCCGAAACGCGGGATCGTGCTGCGCGTGCACAACCATCTCGGTGCCGAGCGTCACAACGAGCGCGCCGGTTCCGTCGCGCGCGAAGCGCAGAATCGCATCGGTCGCCTCGGTCTGATCGAGAAGATCGACACGGCACCCGAGAACTTCGATCGAATCCACGTTACGCCGTTGCAGATACGACGCGACGAGCGGGCGCAGACGCTCCGCGAGCGCTGCTGGAAGCGTATCGAGCGGCGGCCGGCAGCGCCCAGCGAAGCCGAACTCGCCCATCGCCCACTTGACCGGAATCGGACTCGTCATCGCGAACAGCGCGTCCACGAACTCCAAAGCCCGTTGTGAATTGCCGCCGCGCGCACAACGTCACCGCTACGAAACGCCGCCAGCATCTCGCGGTACTCGCGCGAGCACAGGTGGGCCGCAACGCTGATCACACCGTCGGCCCCGACCGCAAGCGACGGCAGAAAGAGATAGTCGTCGCCCGACCACACCGTGAAGTCGTTCCGGCCGATCGCGCACGATCGTCGCAATCTGCTCGAGTCGCCGCTCGACTCTTTGACCCCGACGATGTTTGGATGGCGGCGCGCCAGTTCGAGCACCGTCTCCGGCAGCATGTTCGCCGCCGTGCGCCCGGGGATGTTGTAGACGATGACCGGCAGCGCCGTCGCCTCGGCGACGGCCCCGAAAAACTCGAGCATTCCATCTTGCGTCGGCTTGATGTACGGTGGCACGACAACGAGGAGCGCGTCGGCGCCCGCATCCTGGGCTTCCTTACCACCACGGATCGTCGAGCGCACGTGTTGGTTCCGACGTTCGCAATCATCGCGCGCTGGCGCCGATGGCATCTTGACCGCAGCGAAGAGCGCGCGCCTCTCGTCGGGTCGAGCGTTGCACCTTCGCCGGTCGTGCCGCTGACGACAAGCCCATCGTTCCCGCGATCGACCAGCCACCGCGCGATGCGCACGGCCTCTCGCTGTCGAGCGCGCCGCGTTCGTCGAACGGCGTGATCATCGCGGTGCAAAGCGTCCCGAGTCGGCTCATGCGTTCTCCCCCGGAGCGAGGGGGAAGTGATCGTGCACGGCAGCCTCGGCGCGCGTCACGTCGCCTCGGGGACGAGAATCGAGATCGTGATGTTCCAGTCGGTGGAGTGGATGATCTCGACGTCGGCGCGGCTGACTGCGCGCACGCACGGCGACCATGACGCCCGGCGATCGCGCATGCCGGCCCGACGATCGAGATCTTCGCACATGCTCGCGCACGCGCACCGCGAGGTTGAGATTGCCCAGCAGCGTCCGCACGCGTTCGACGGTCGTCGTCGACGACAAAGAACACGCCGGCGTCGTTGACGTTGATCATGTCGATCGAGATGCCGGCCTCGGCAACGCGCTCGAACAGCTCGAGATCGGTCGCATGCGGCGCGCGGCTTCTCGATATCGCCCCGAATGACGCGGAACCACGTTACTCGCCCGATGCGGTGACGCCGGTAACCGGACGCTTCGAGTCGTAGCTTGCGTCGACGACCGTGCCGACGTCGCTGTGCAACCCCTTGATCGCGTACGGCGTGCCGGTGCGTGCGCAAGCCGGCCGCTTTGTGGTGCATCACCTTCGCGCCTTGCCGGCGAGCTCGACCATCTCGGCGAGCGACACGCGGTCGATCACGTGTGCGGTCGGGACGCGGCGCGGATCGGCGGTCATCACGCCGCTGACGTCGGTGTAGATGTCGACACGATCCGCACCGAGCGCGTCGCCGAGCGCGATCGCCGTCAGGTCGCTACCGCCGCGGCCGAGCGTCGTGATCGCGCCTCTTCGGTTACGCCTTGGAAGCCGGTGACGACCGGGATGATGCCCGCTCGAGCGCCTCGCGCACCGCTCCCGGATCGACGCGAGGATCGTCGCGTCGCCGTGAGTATCGTCGGTGAGGATGCCGGCCTGCGCGCCGGTCATTGCGCCGGCCTCGACGTCATCGCGCGCAGTTCCTCGGCGAACACCGCGGCCGAGATCAGCTCGCCGACGGCGAGCAGCAGGTCGGCGTTGGCGCTCCCGGTGCGCCGCCGATCAGACCGAGCAGCGTGTCGGTCGCGTACGGCTCCGGCTCGCGGCCCATCGCCGAAACGACAACGACCGGCGCGTATCCCGCTTCACGCGCTTCGAGAATGCGCGCGAAGGCGATCTCGCGCAGCTCGCGCGACGAAACCGACGACCCGCCGAACTTCTGGACGGCGACGCGCGATATGGCGCTCGTCATGCTCCTAACCCTCGCGCGACCAACAGCTCGAGGATCTGCACGCCGTTGGTCGCCGCGCCCTTGCGCAGCTGATCGCCGACGACCCACATCACGAAGTGGCGTTGGCATGCGCGTCCTCGGGGCGCAGGCGCGCGACGTGCACGACGTCGGTTCCTCGACGTCGAGCGGCGTGACGATGCCTCGGCGTGAGAACACGACGCCCGGCGCGCGCGGCCAGCGCCGCGCCGAGCTCCTCGACACGTCGTCGCGTTCGGTCTCGAAGAACACCGCTTCGCTGTGCGCGTGCGCACCGGCACGCGCACGCACGTCGCGCGACGTGCAGGTCGGGCGGTCGAGCGTCTTGCGCGTCTCGGCGGCGACCTTGTCCTCTTCGCCGTTGTTGCCGACGCCGCCGAACGAGCCGACTTGCGGGACGACGTTGTGCAGGATCGGCGCGGAAAGGACGGCCGGTTCGCGCTTGCCGCGCTTCCTCGTCGGCGAGCGTCGTCGAGCCCGGCGCGGCCGGCGCCGCTGACGGCCTGATACGTCGAAACGCGCACGGACCGCAGCCCGACGGCGTCGCGATCGGCGCGAGCGCGACGCACAGCACGATCGCGGTGCAGTTGCCGACCGGGAAGATCCGATCTGCCTGGACGCACGTCGCCGGGTTCACTTCCGGCACGACCAGCGGCACGCCGTCGCGCAGCGAAACGTCGACGAGTTGTCGATCACGATGATGCCGGCATCGGCCAGCGCGGTGCACTCGGCGCTCGCGTCGTCGCCGCTCGCGAAGAAAGACGACGTCGAACTCGCGCAAGCGCTCGGGCGTCGCGGCGTCAACCGCCGTCCCGCTCGCGCGACGCGAATCGGCCGAGCGTGTCGACCGGAACCTTCCGTTCCTCGAGCACGCGCAGGATCGTTTCGCCGACGACACCCGTCGCACCGATAACCGCGACTCTAAGCATCGAGCCCAACCTGCAAACCGTGGACCGTCGTAACCGCGCGCACGGCGGCGAGCATGCCCGGCACGAACGAATCGCGCGAGAGCGAATCGTGGCGGATCGTCAGCGTCTCGCCGTCCGCCGAAGAGCACTTCTTGGTGCGCGACGAGTCCGCGCAACCGCACGCTGTGGATCGGCACTTCCGCCGGACCGCCGGCCTCGGCGATGCGCTCGGCGGTCAGCTTGGCCGTCCCGCTCGGCGCGTCTTTCTTGCCGTCGTGGTGCAGCTCGATGATCTCGACGTGCGGAAAATACTTGGCCGCTTCGTCGGCGAAGCTCATCATCAGCACCGCGCCGACCGAGAAGTTCGGCACGAGCATCGCGCCCAGCCCGCGTTCGCGCGTCAGCGCATCGAGTGACTCGCGTCTGCGTCGTCCAGCCGGTCGCGCCGATCACCGGGCGCACGCCGTGCGCGACGGCGTTGGGCGCGACGTCACGGTGACCGGATAGATCGTCAGTCGACCAGCACGTCGGGCTTTCCGTTGCGCAGCAATTCGTCGACATCCGTGCAGATATGCTCGTCGGGTGCGGCCGTGCGCGCTAAACCCGCCGGCGTATGCAACGTCGGCCGCTTCTTTAAGTGCGGCACACGCGACGCGCCCCATCCGGCCGAGCGCGCCGGCAACGCCGACGCGTACATCGGCGGTCCTTTAGGTCTACACCTTCTCGAGCGGAGCGTATTTGAGCATGACCATCTTCTGTCCGACGTTCGGGAAGTTGATGGTGAGCAGACCGTCGCCGCCCGCGCCGACGAGCGACGACGAACGGCCCTCGCCCCATTTGGGATGACGGACGCGGTCGCCGGCGTGCAGATTCAGGCCGACGCCCGCGCCGGCGTTCTCGTGAATCGAGACTTCGCGCCAGCGGCCGCCGCCCGGACGCGGCACCGACGCCGATCGCCGCCGAGCACTTCGACGTCGGCATCTCTTCGATGAAGCGCGACTTCGGATGCGAGAACGTGTTGCCGAACAGCGTGCGCCGCGCGCGTACGAGAGGTAGAGCCGATCCATCGCGCGCGTCACGCCGACGTAGGCGAGACGGCGCTCTTCTTCGAGCTCGGTCATGTCGGTCAGCGCGCGGCGTGTGCGGGAAGACGCCTTCTTCGAGGCCGGTCAGGAAGACGATCGGGAACTCGAGACCCTTGGCCGCGTGCATCGTCATCAGCGTGACGAACGACGAGTCCGGATCGAGCGTAGTCGAGATCGCTGATCAGCGCGATGTTGGCCAGGAAGTCGTCGAGAGCGAGCCGGTTCGGGATCGCCGCCTTCGAACTCACGCGCGACGCCGATCAGCTCTTGCAGGTTCTCGACGCGCGCGCGCGCGTCGTTCGTGTCGTCGGCCTGCAGTTCGCGCACGTAGCCCGACTCTTCCATCACCGCGACGAGCAGATCGGAGATCGAGCATGTCGTCGGCGCGTTCGCGGCAGGTCGTTGATCAGCTCGGCGAAGCGCTCGAGTTCGCGCTGCTTCTTCGGCACGGCGCGTCGCAGCAGCTCGCAATCGAAGATCGCCTGGCCGACCGAGACGCCCGCGCGCGTTCGCGGCTTGGACGAGCGCGGTCAGCGTTTGCTGGCCGATGCCGCGGCGCGGAACGTTGACGATGCGCCGGAACGCGACCGCGTCGGACGGGTTCACGATGTAGCGCAGGTACGCGATCATGTCTTTGATCTCGGTGCGCGCGTAGAAGCCGACGCCGCCGACGACGCGATACGGGATGCCCTCGGCGAGAAGCGCTTCTTCGAAGACGCGCGACTGCGCGTTGGTGCGGTAGAGGACCAGGAAGTCGCGATAGGCCGCGCCGTCGCGGACGATGCTCCTTGATCTTCTCGATCACGTAGCGCACTTCGGCGCGCTCGGTCTCCGCAGCGTAGACCGTGATCTTCTCGCCCTCGGCACGCTTCGTGAAGAGCTTCTTCGGCGCACGGTTCGTGTTGTTCGCGACCAGCTCGTTGGCCGCGTCGAGGATCGCTGCGTGCTGCGGTAGTTCTCTTCGAGCTTGAAGACCTTCGCGCCCGGGAAGTCTTGTTCGAAGCGCAGGATCATGCGGTAGTCGCTGCCGCGCCACGAGTAGATCGACTGATCGTCGTCGCCGACGACCGTGATGTTCTTGTGCTCGTCGGCCAGCATCGCGACCAGCCGGTACTGCGCGTAGTTGACGTCTTGATATTCGTCGACGAGGATGTAGCGGAACTTGTTCTGATACTCGCGCGCGTCTCTCGTCTCGCTCGAGCAGCTCGATCGTGCGCACGATCAGGTCGTCGAAGTCGAGGCCGTTCGACTCGCGCAGGCGGCGCTCGTACTCGCGATAGACGTTGGCCGTAGCGCTCGCCGAGGAACGACGTTTGCGTTCTCGTGATACTCGTCGGGCCAGATCAGGTTGTTCTTCGCCTTGCTGATCTCGGCAGGCACGCGCCCGGCGCGATCTGGCGCTCGTCGTAGTCGAGATCGTGGAGAATGTCGTGGATGATCTGGCGCTGATCGGTGTCGTCCATGATCGCGAAGTTCGTCGCGATGCCCGTCTTCTTGCCGTCGCGGCGCAGCATGCGCACGCACATCGAGTGAAACGTGCCGACCCACAGGTCGCGCGCCGCCGCGCCGACCATCGCTCGAGGCGCGTCTTCATCTCGCCGGCGGCCTTGTTCGTGAACGTGACGGCGAGGATGCGATCCGGGAAGACCTTCTTCTCGCCGAGCAGGTAGGCGATGCGGTGCGTAAGCACGCGCGTCTTCCCGCTTCCGGCTCCGGCGAAGATCAAACACGGGCCCGTCGGTATGCTCGACGGCCGCGGTTGACATCGTTGAGAGCTTCGGTCTCGACGATCATCCCGAATCTTCGCCGCGAGCTATGGCCTTCGCCGGCGAATTCAGCGAGCAATTCGCAGCTCTTCGGCACGCGTCCGCAGCGCAACGCGCTCGCGAGGTACGCAAGCGTCGATTCCGCGCCCATGTTCGGGTTCGGGCCGTGATCGCTCGATCCCGTCGCGGCAGCCGCCGGCATGTGACCATGGTGGCGCCGAGCGAGTTGCGTCCGAAGTACCAGCCGCGCGCGAATCGCGGCCAGCCTCGCGATAGCGCGGGTCGCCGATTGCGTCAAACGCGGCAAGCGCCGCGTCGACCAGCGCTGCGGCTTCGAGCGGTTGCTGCCCGAAGCGAGCGCGCGGGCCGCCGCGCGGATACCATCCGTCGTTTCCGATCGGCACGAAGATGCCGTTCTCGATCGTGACGCTCGCGTAGAACTGCAAGCGTGCTCCAGCCGACGTCGACGCAGACGCGGGTCGCCGAGCGCGAGCGCCGGCGCGCAGGACCGCTTCGCGGCAACCGCGCGTTGTCGTAGGTCATGCATCGCTCGAACCATCCCCAATCGTCTTGACGCTCGCGCGCGTAGCACGTTGCGAGCGATTGCGCGAGCGACCGCAAGCGCGCGCGCGGTCGCGCCGGCGTCGGCTCGGCGTGCGACGCATGTGCAAGGCCGAGCATCGCGTACGCTTGCGCGCGCGGATATTCGAGCCAGTCGATGCATGCCAGGGACGCCGATCGAGCAACTCGCGCGCAGACGCGCCGCCAGGATTCACGCGGCGCAAACCGCGTCGCGTAGCCCGAGCGCCCACATCGCGCGGCCGACAGCTGTCGTGCGTGCCGACGTCGTCGAGCCAGCGCCGGTCGTAGCCCATGAAGTTGTGAAACCGGCCGTCGGCCAAGCTGCGCGTCGTAGCAGGAAGGCGAGGTAGGTCGCTGCCAGACGCTGGCGCCGGCGCGTCGTCCTCGACGCGGCCGCAAGCCGCATCACCGCGACGATCAACGCGCGCGCGACGTCGTCGGTGCAGTAGCCGGTCGAGCGATTCGGGACGTTCGACGCGCGTGCTGAATCATGCCGACATCGTCGGTCAGCGTCAGCGAGATGGTCGAGCGGCGGGATAGGCTCGTGCCACCGCCGCTCTACGCGGAGGTCGACGAATGCGCGTCTCGCCGCGGCGGCGCCAAGTTCGGCGAAAAGTCGGCCGTATTCCGCGCGACGTGCGGCCACGTCATCTGCCGGCCGAAGCGATAGGCGCGGCGCTCGGTCGCGCGGCGCAGCGACGGATCGTCGAGCAGCGCGTTGACGCGTTCGGCGATCGAGCGCGCGTCGCGGAATTCGGCAGAGAAAGCCGCGACCGTGCGCGAGCAGTTCTTCGGCGTAGAGATACGGCGTCGAGACGATCGCCTTGCCGCAGCCGACCGCGTACGCGAGCGTGCCGCTGACGATCTGCACCGGGTTGAGGTACGGCGTCAGGTAGATGTCGGTCGCTTGCAAGTACGAGACGAGTTCGTCGAAGTCGAGATAGTGGTCGATCAGCTGCACGTTGTTCTGCAGACCGCTCGACGCACGAGTCTCTTGCAGCGATTCGCGATACGATTCGCCTTCGTGACGGCGCACGACCGGATGCGTTTCACCGAGGATAAGGTAGAGCGCTTCGGGATGGCGCTTGACGACGTCGCGCATCGCTTCGATCGCGTACTCGAGACCTTTGCCGCGATTGATCAACCCGAAGGTCGAGATCGACCATGCGCTGGCCGATCCCGAACGACGGCTTTGCGGCATCGGTCGTATCGTGAACGGCACGTCGGGAACGCCGTGATGGATCACGCGCAGACGTTCTGGATCGATGCCGTAACGCGCTCGAGCAAATCGCGGCCGGTCTCCGAGAGCGAAACGACGCGCTCGCAGAACGTCGCAGAGTTCGCGCGTGACGCGCAAGCATCGCGTCGTCGGGTTCGGGCAGCACGGTGTGCAGCGTAAGCACGACCGGTTTCGTGACGCGATCGAGCAGATCGATGATCCATTCGCCGCGCTCGCCGCCGAAGAGACCGTACTCGTGCTGAATGTTGAGGTAATCGGCCGGATGATTGTCGATAAAGCGAGCCATCAAGGGGTAGGCGTAGTGGTCCTGTTCTTGCAGGCGCGCGACGACCGCAGGCGGATAACGCCGCGCCTCGCCACCGGGCTCGTCGATCGCGATGACATCCGTGCGCGTCGAGAAGGCACCGTCGAACGAGGTCTTCACATCGTGCATGAAGGTGGCGATGCCGCATTCGCGCGGCGGATACGAACCGAGTAACAAGACCATTTTAGGAAGCTCCTCCCCTGCTTATCAGGGGTTACCCGGCACAGCGGTCGTAAAAACGTGCTTGCCTACCGAGTGATTGGGGCCGAAGCGCCTACGCGGCTGTCCGGCCCGAGCACCTCGCCCGCCCCGACAATCGCATCGTGACCGATTACGCTGCCCGCCGCTACGCGAGCCCCGCGACCAATCCGCGCACTACTGGCCACGATCGCCCCGTCCACGATCGCGCCCTCTTCTATAATAACCCCGTCCCAGAGCACACTGTCGCGCAGAATCGCCCCGGCTGCGATGCGGCAGCCCTCGCCAAGCACCACGTTGGGGCCTAGTTCAGCGGTCGCGTCGACTTGGACGCCGGCATCGGCGTGGACGGGCAGATGTAGCTTGGCGACGTTGCTCAACGCGGGCGCACCTTCACCGGTGGCGCCGGGTTCAAGCTCGAGGAGCGGCATGCGGCCCGCGAGGACGTCGCGGTGAGCGCTCAGATATTGCTCGGGCTTGCCAAGATCGATCCAATAATCGCTCGTAGTGTAGGCATAAAGGCCTTTACCACTCGCAATGATCTGCGGGAAGGTTTCGCGTTCAATCGATACGTTCCGCCCTACGGGAATCAAATCGAGGATCTCTTGTTCGAAAAGATACGTTCCGGCGTTGATTTCGTTCGTCGGCGCAGTATCGCGCGGCGGCTTCTCGACGAAGGCGGAAATGCGATCGTCGCTATCGTGTACGACGCACCCGAATGCGGAGGGATCCTCGACGCGAATGAGGTGCAAAAGACCAATACCGCCTTTGCGCTGGTGTTCGGCCATCATCGCGCGCAAATCGAGGCTTGTGAGAATATCCCCGTTTAGCACGAAAAACGCGCCGGTAATGTATTGTTCGACGTTTTTCAGGGCGCCGGCCGTACCGAGCGGCGTTTCTTCGATTACGTACGTGATCTTCATGCCGATGCTCGAACCGTCGCCGAAATAATCGATGATCGCTTCGGGCATGTAGCCTGCCGGCAGAATCACATCGCGAATACCGGCGTGGAATAAGCGCTCCATCGTGCGCGCGAGAAACGGTACGCCGGCAATGGGTACCATTGGTTTCGGCGTTCCATACGTAAGCGGACGAAGGCGCGTGCCTTCACCGCCGACGAGCACGATAGCTTGCAAACTCACAACTCCTTTTGAAAATGGTGTGCGCGAGATACGTTCGACATACCACCGATTTATCTATTGCACACCTTTTCGCAGCCGTTAACATCCCGGAAACAACTACCGAACGCATGTTCGCTATAATAAGCGTATGCCCAAATGTCCATGCCCCGCTTGTCATCCCGAGCGTAGCGAAGCGTGTCACCCTGAGGTGCGAGCGCCGGAGCGCGAGCCTCGAAGGGCGAGGGATCGTCGCGTCCTCTACGATTGGGCCGCGATCCAGCGCTTCCACGACGACGGCCACGGCTTCGTCGACTGCGTCCGGCAGTTTGCCGTCACGCATACCGCTTGGAACAAGGCGATAGCAACCGGCCGTCTGCGAACCATCGCCACCCCATATAAGGATCGCCGGAAGCGCTACGACTGGGCCGAGATCCAGGCCTATTACGATCAAGGCCACACATATCGGGAAACGCAGATCGTATTTGGATTTTGCGCCGCAGCTTGGGAAAAGGCTAGGCTGCGCAGTGAGATCTCATCACGCGGGTGGCGCGGTATGCCGATCGCTCAGCTCCTCGTGGGCCGGAGAAACCGCACGCACGTGAAAGGGCGCCTACTCCGCGCGGGCTTGCTTGAAAACCGATGCGACGAATGCGGACTGAGGGAATGGCGAGGAAAACCACTGATCGTCCACATCGACCATGTTAACGGCATCAAGAACGACAATCGGCTTGAAAACCTTAGGATGCTATGCCCTAATTGCCACAGTCAGACCGAGACGTATGGCGGAAAAAACATGGGGCGCACGCGCGGGTCCTTGCAAGACCGGGGGCCGAGCGTGTAGTATAACGGTCGCTGCCAATCCCGGATGGTGAAACGGTATCACAGCGGCCTCTGAAGCCGTTTTTCCTCGTTCGAATCGAGGTCCGGGAGCCACGGCCCTATCGTCTAGAGGCCTAGGACGCCGCCCTCTCACGGCGGTAACGCGGGTTCGAATCCCGCTGGGGCTAAGTGTTTTTGAGCCGCACGAAACGTGCGGCTCTTTTTCTATACGGCGATATTCGCGAGACCGTCGACCATTGAATACAGCGTCTTGTTTTCGAGGTCGATGCGCCGGTCGAACGCCCCCCACACTTCGCGCAGTTCTCTTTCAAAACCGCTTCGGTCTTCTTCGATCGCGCGCAGATGCAACCAACGCGTGCGGAACTCCGTGTACATCGCAGCGAGTTTGCTCATACTGTCCTGGTAAACTTTTGCGATCCGCCGAATTTCCGGGTCAGCATACTTGAGCAGCGCGGGATAGAAGGACGTTTCCTCGAGCGAGAGATGTGCCTCGATGACGCCGGACAGATGCGCGAGCGATTTGCGGATCGTCGCCGAATCTCCGGTCGCCAGCGCCTCGGTCAATGCTTGACCGGCGCGGCGGATCTCATCGTGCTGATTACGGTAGGTTTGCGTGTGTGTCACAGCGGCCTCCACTAGCAAAAGTGGTCGGCCGTTTCTCGATAAACCCCCAGCAAATGGCCCTTACGCGCGGTAATGACTCGGTAAAATGTGCAGGCTAAAGGTAGAACGACCACGCAAACGCGGGTCCACCGAGGTGGAGATTCTGAAGCAGTTCGGTACTGTCGTTGTCGGAAAAGAACGCCATCTGGCGCCAAATCAGCATCTGTGCCCCGCCGCGATACTCGTGCGCGATTCCGCCAAACCACTGATACGTCGTAATCGATCCGCTGCCGCCATAGTCGCCGTAGACCGGAACGAACCAATGGCTTCCCAATCCAAAACGTCCGCGCACGCCGGCCAGCGGTAAGAGATCGGACTTGGCTGCGCTCGCGGTTCCCGTTGGTGAAAACATCCCGATCGGCCCGGTAAGCGTCCATCCGGCGTTGACGGTCTGGTTGACATAACGCAGACCCACGAACGCCGTGCCTTCGGTGTCGCCGACGTGCCAGAACTCCTTGCCGAAGCCCCCCGTCGCGATCGTTGTCGTGAGACGTACCGACGTTGCGGCATTGAGCGGTAAATTGATGATCCCGCCCGGGCCGGTGATATTTACCACGCTTGCGCCGGCGTTTCCAATATTGAGATAGAGAACGTCGGCGAATACTGATGAGCCCGCCTTGTCCGCCTCGACCGCAAGTTCCGCACCGCTATTGACGTGCGATAAATAATTGTTGGGCCCCACCTGCACGTCGGCGCTGCCTTCAATCGGCTCGCCGGCCGGCACCGACGGATGCAAGAAATGAAACTTCGCGTTGATCGTCGGCAGCCAGATGTAGGGCGTAATACGGAAGTGCCACTGATCGTCGGGATTGGCCGATGCCTTCGGTAACGGCGCAGGTGCGGGCGTTGCTTGCTGCGCGTTGATACGCGTCGCAAGACCAAGGGTCAGAAGCATCGCCAAGCCGGCGACTGCCAAGGGACGAACTATATACATTGCGATCTCCGGGAGTTTGCAATTCTAGGTGTATTCTAGTCGCCGCTGTTGGGATGGCTTATCCCGATAGCGCCCGCCGCGAGAAATACTCCCGCGCCGTTGCGCTTTTCGGATAAGAGACATTTCCGTTTGTGACATGCTAGAAGTATCAACCTTCGAAAGGAGTGTTACTTGCATGGCACACCCGAAGCGAGCTCTCGCACTTCTGAGCGCACTGATCGTTTGCACGTCGTTGGCAACAACCGCGGCCGGGTCGCAGATGATGAGCAGCGCGGACGCCGTCAAGAGGATCGACACCGAGTGCGGCGCGATTCAAAATGCCGTCATGGCGCTCAAACCCATCCACGTCAGCCTTCGTTCCGGCACCTGGTACGTGCTTTCCGACGCGCAGATGACGGCCGCGATCCAGACCAAATCCGCCGTAACGTTCGCCGATGTGTGGAAGCAGGGAGCAAATTATGCCTGGGTGCACTCGCACCGGTTTAACGTGAACGGTGTGCAGCGCGCAACGCAACTGTGCTTCCGCCAGAGCAACGGTTCACTTGCACGTGTGCGACAGGCCACGACCGACCGGGCGCTCTTCTCGGAATCCGCGCAACAAGCGTACTACAGCCGCAGCGGGAACCTGATTCAGAAGACGTCGTTGTTCGCGGAGAACGACCCCATGATCGCCAAGTCGATCCAGGCGCTTCCGTTCTATTCAGTGCTGCCGCAGTAACGCAAACGAACGCCGCTATTGCGGCTTCGGGCTCACGAAGACGGATGACGATACCGGCGCGTTTGGAACGTAGTTGGCAAACGTGATCGTGCCGTCGACACTATAACCCGGAAAGCGGGCAGCGATATTTGCTGCAACAGGCAGTTGGTATGCCCCAACGCCGGAATACGTCTCTTCGAACGTGAGCGTCCCACCGTTGTTGTACGCCCACTGCGCGCGATCGATCAGCGCGGCTTGGTCGCCGATGCGCACCGTTAGGCTCTTGACGCGGCTGCCCGAATTCTTCGGTACCATCAGGTACGTCGACTCGCTGCCGTCGTCAGTCTGCGGTGTAATCGTATATTGCGTCATCGCGTCATCGTAGCTCGGCGTAGACGACATGAGATCTTTGAACCTGCTGAGCGCTCCCGTGACGTTTTCGAATTCGATCTTGCGTTTGGGGCGCAGGTAGTAGACCTTCCCGTCGTACTCCTTGTGAATCGGCGCGAGAACGTGCAACGTCGCTGAGAGATGTGCGGTACCGGTGTAAGAGTTCAACCCTGGGTTCGGATTCGTTGCGCGCTTCAGCAGGTCCATTGAAGCGGTCTGTTGGGCGCCGGCGTGCTGGGCGCTCAGCATCGCAACAACGATCGCAAAACTACCACACCACCACTTCGTCATGCTCATACCTCGTCGACGCCGTAGACTAGCGCGGTCTTCGTCGAACCCTGAAAAAGATCTTTTGCAAACGGTGTCTGCAGGTTCTTAAAGAACTTGTCGGCCGTGTCGTGTGCTTTGTGCTGCTTGTCGCCGTCCCCGCGCATGTGATACGACCAGCCAAACTCGGCGACAAGCACTGCGAACGTGTCCTGCACCGGACGCGTCCAGACCGCGAGATCGCAGTGCGCTGCCGTGTTCTTTCCGAAGCTGAACATGCCGAGTCGCACGCCGACTTCAACGACCCGCTCGCCGCGTACCGCGGATACCACCTGCGAGCCGTCGAGCTGGAGCGTCGTGAGTCCCGGAAAAATCTCCACGATCTCCGACATCGGACGTTCGAACTTTACGACTGGATAGTTTCCGATCAGATTGTTCGAAAAAATGCTTTTGGTCGAGTTGGGCGTGTCACCCCGAATTATCTCTTCCTTGAATTTCTTGCCGCTGCTCAGCTCTTTCATCGACGTGTCGATGTTGAAACCCGCCGCTTCGTTAAAGTCCGGCGTGCGACGTTTGAACGTCACCTCGAACGTTTCGTCGGGCCAACCGGTCGAGAGATCACGCCGAAGGCGCAAGATCACGTGATTGTTCCGAAATACGCAATCCTCCGTATCAAAGAACTGCACCGACCGCATCTCGGAATCGACTCGGTCGAATCGATCGTACTGTACGCCCGCCTCTTTGGCGAGCTTCCCGAGACGTTCGTTGAACGCGATGACCGACTGCTTCGTTGGGAAGAGTTCCGGCTTGAGCAGCAGCTTGAACTCGCGCGCCGTAATTGCGGTAGCCACGGAGGGCTCCTTTCCGTTATCTGAGTGCAACGACGCCGACGATCGCGCCGCAGAGAATGAGCAAGGCGGGGTTGATCTTCGTGCGCATCGTCACAACGAACACAAGCAGCGCGATCGCGCCGGTGACCCATCCGGTGATCGAGCCGCGTCCGAAGGTTACCAATCCCGCGACCGCGAGGCCGATCGCAACCGGCGCCAAGCCGTTTTGAATCGCGCTCCGCCACGGCCAATTCGCGAGCCTATTCCAAACGCGGCCGACCGCAAACGTGAGTAAGCCGGTCGGGACGAAAAAGGCAAGCGCAGCAACCGCCGCGCCGGCGATGCCGCTGATGCGCTCGCCCATCGCGGCTACCATCATCATGTTCGGACCCGGCGCCGCCTGCCCGATGCTATAGATGTGCACGAGTTGTGCCTCGGTCAACCAATGATGAACGTTGACCACGAGGTTACGCATCTCGGGATACGCGGCCATCCCGCCACCGATGGTTAATAGCGAGAGGTACGCAAAGACGCGCGCTACTGCAGGAATCTGATCCATCCCGCGTCTCCCTCCGTCGCCGGCTTTTTCGCTGGGCGGTGCGTGAAGATCGAGAGCGCGCCAAGCACGAGCAGCACAACCGGCACCGAAAGCTTGAAGTGATTGATCCCGAGAATCGCAAGCACGATGAAGAGCGCGTCATAGAATCCCTTGACGCTCTTCTTGCCGATCTGATACCAGGTTGCAGCGATGAGCCCCACCGCTGCTGCGGCGACCCCGCGCAGCGCCGCGGTGACCAGCGGCCGGTCGCCGTTGATCCCGTACAACGCGCCCGCAGCCGTCATAAAGATGAAGCCGGGCAAGCACATACCGAGCATCGCAACGATCGATCCGCGCGTCCCGGCGATGCGATCGCCGGCGAGAATCGACATGTTGGTGGCATTGAGGCCTGGCAGCGTATTGCTAATCGACATCAGCTCGAGAAAGTGGGTGTCGTCGAGCCACTTTTTCTGCGTGACGAGCGCGTTGCGAAGATATGCAACGACCCCGCCACCAAAGCTGGTCGCGCCGATAACGAGAAACGTGATAAACACGTCCCAGACGGCGACCTTTTTACGGTCCATGGCTTTAGTTCAGCAGAATACTTCCCCGAGAGCCCCAGGGTTGTCCAGGACGAGCACGACCCTGCGGTCACAGGTCGCGCTTACCATAGCAAGCGGAGGAGATATATACATGAGACGTCTAGCTTTCTCGGCATTTTTTGCGCTCACAATTGCAGCATCCTCGGTCGGCGTCGGCCTCGCGGCACCGCCTAGTTTGAACGGAACATGGGTCGTTCAGCAGACCGGACGCAACGGCAACTCGACCACGCAGATCACGCTCTCGCAGTCGGGCAACCACGTTGTCGGCACGAGCACCGCTTCGAAAAACGGATTTACCGGCGAATTCGTGAGCGACACCCAGATCAACGGCAAGTGGCATGGCCCCGGCGGGGCAGGCTGGTTGACCGTCTACGTCACGCCCAACGGGCATAGCTTCAACGGTACGTGGGGCTACAACGGCCGTTCGGCCAACGGCTCGTTTGTCGCAAACGAAGTACTCCCGCCCTCGCCGATCACCGCAGCCGGAACTTGGAACGTGTACGGCGCCGGCGGTCCCCAAGCATTCGTTGGAGCCATGCGCTGTACCGAATCCGGCAGAGCCGTCGTGTGCCACGCCGGCCCCGTGCTCATCAACGGCGCACTGAACACAACGGAAAAAGACAAAGTCAACGCAAAGTGGACCGGCCCGAACGGTTCGGGATGGTTCTCGTTCTGGTTCAACGGCGACAACAACAGTTTCAACGGCGTCTGGGGTAACGGCGCCGATACGACGCCGGCGATCGGCCGCGTTGTCGGTCAACGCCAAATGCAGTAATCCTCGAACACGCGCGTAGCGCAAAAAGCGGCGCAGTTCCGAATCGGAACTGCGCCGTTTTTGCTTGCCCTGTAGCGCGAACTAGTAGTTGAAGTAGATGCCCAAACCGGCGTAGGCTGCACTGTTGGTGAAGCCTGGTAACACCGCGTTAGCTTTCGCATTGCCGCGGTTGCCGGCGTAGCCGACCTCGATGAAGAGCGGCTTGAAGACCGACCAGGTTGCGCCGATCTTGTAGGTTTGTAGCGAGTACTGCATCGGCAGCGATTGGCCGAAGCCGCTGTACGTGCCGCGCGTATTGGGATAGTAGTAGTAACTACCGTAGTACGAGATGGTGTTTTCGAGATCCGGCAGCTTCTCCACGCCGAACCCGATTCCGGTCAAGTCCGGATAGCCGGTGTTCACCGTATCGAAGTCCCACGCAACACCAACATACACACGCGGGCTGAAAACCTTGTAGCCAAGGTGTGCCTCGCCCATCGTGCGACGAACCGTGAAGCCGGGCACCGCGCTAGCACCGTTATTGCCGACGACGGTCACCATACAGTCTGACGTGGGAACCGTGATGTCGGTACAGTTGTGCGGATACCGATACTGCGAGTAGTCAAAACCAACCATGAAGTTGGCATACTCGGCAGCACCGCGCGCGAACCACGAGCCCGTGTCACTATTTCCCGGACTGAACTCGTCATAGCTCTTGCCTCCGAAGAAGTAGTCACCCGCAACGAACAATTCGTTGGCCGGTTTTGGCTTCGGCGTCGGCGTTGGCGTCGGCGGCGGCGTTGGTGGAGTTGTTGGCGGAGGCGTCGGCGGAGCGGTCGGCGGCGGCGTCGGCGGGAGATACCGCACGACGACGAGCTGACGGTCCGGAACCCATTGCACGTAGGCACCCATGCCTTCGGAAATTACGCGCACCGGGACGACGACAACACCCTGATAGATCTCCGGCGGAACGTCCAAGGGACGCTTTTCGCCGTTAATTGTGACCTCGGGAACGCCCACGGTAACTTGAACGTCGGATCCCGCCTTCGAGACGTGAACCGTCTTACTTCCAGCGTCGAATGTGACCGTGGCGCCCATTTGTTCAAACATCGAACGTAACGGAACGAGGATCGTACCGCCCTTCACGAGGGCCGCGAGTACACGTCCTTGTTTGAGTTCATCGGGCGTGGCATACACGTGGTGATCGTTATAGAGAATCGGAATTTTTTGCGCAGGTTGGTCGGCTTGTGCGACCATCTTTTGATTGGCCGATTGCGCCGTCAACACCGCGCTGAGGATCAAGTGTAGCATTCGTGAGACCTTTTCAAGCGAACGCGCATACAGGCCAAGTGTACAGGATTACCCTATCATACACTTACCCATAATGGTGATCCTAAACGACCTGTAGGCGGCCGCCTGGTCGCTTTGCGTTTATAGGACAGGTAGAAACCACAACCGCGCGATGCCGTACACCAGGGCCAAAATGCCCAGACCCACGATGATCGCGTGCCGCGGGTACGTCATCTTCGTGCTCATACCCGCCAGAAACGAGACGGTCGCAAACACGACGGTGAGCAGCGTGAAGCTGTCGGCATTGCGGTGCGCGTTTAGCGCATCGGCGAAATCGGCAGCGGCCACGGCCTGTTCCCGCACTTCCCCGGCGTGCATCCGCTGTGCGTACTCGGGCATGACGAACGGCGAGGTGGGCGCTTTCGGATTTGTCATCGGATGCGTTGCAAGCCACGCGTCCATCACCGGCCGCATGTTGGGTCCAAGCCGCCGATAGATGAACTCCGCGAACTGCGCGTCCTTGTGTTGCACTGCCTCGATGTAGTCGAGGAAGAGGGTGACGTTGATCGACGTATACACCGCGGCACGATCGGCGGCTTCGGCAGCGCGAAGCCGGCTCGCATTCGCGACGTTGTAAAGGCGCGTCTGCTCGCCGTCCCATCGGCTGGCTTGAAAGCCGCAGACGGCCGTCAACACGGCAGCAACGGAAATCAGCGCCACCGACGCAATGTCGACGAACCTGTCAACGGTTTCGCGCTTCACGTTGCCCGCCTTTCACAGTTACACTTTCGGGATATCCGGCGTTCGGCTTGCATGCTAGACTTTCCGGGCTAATATGATGACTCCCCTCATCCTCTCGGAGTTCGGCTTCGAGAAACTCAAACTCGAAGACTACATCTCGTTGATCGCCGCAACGACCAACGCGTTTAACGGTGCGCTTCTCGCGCGCCGGCCCGATCACTACAGACATTTCACGGTTATCGGTGTGATCGTTCTCGCTTACGCGGGTGGGATCGGCGGGGGCATCGTCCGCGACATCCTCGTCAACAAGATACCGGCTCCCCTCGTCAACCCGTGGTATTTGATCTTGTGTCTTGCGGCCGGGACGTTGGCTATCGTCATCGACTTGAACAGCGTACAGAAATTCAAAGACGGTCTTTTCCAATTCATGACCGCCTTTTCGCTCCCGTGGTACGCCATCGTCGGTGCGCAGGCGGCTCTCAGCGCGCACCTCGGATACGGAGCTGCGGTGTTAATCGGCATGATCGCGACGACGGCCGGGCGCTGGATCATCGACAGTGCGTGCCTGGTCGTCCCCAAACACCTCGTCCGTGGCGAGTTTTGGTTGGGTGCCGCCGCGCTGACCGGCATCACGTACGTCATTTGCGTCGGTGTATTTGAATGGTCGCTGCTCGCATCGACAGCTGTAGCGTTCATCGTCGGCTTTGGATTTCGGATCACGGCGCAAACGCTTGGCTGGGAAGAGTGGGAGCCGTGGGAACCCGAGTCCGTCAAGGCCGGCGAGAAAGAGCGTACTGCGAGGTTGGGCAAAAATCTGCGCGCCGAGTTCGGCATCGAGACTGACGAAGAGAAAAGTTGAACCAAGAATATTGTGCACGAAAGCGTCACGATCGCAGCGACCGCGTATCCGCCTGCTGCTAGGCCCGTTCCAATACGGCTCGCACCCATGATCGCGCGATTGCGCGCGATTGCTACGAGCAACCAAAGCGTCAGCGGCGTCGCAATCCCACCGGCAACCGACGACCAATAGAGCAGCGCGATCGGGGAGAGCCCGCCCAGCGCCAATAGCGATGCGAGCGCAAGCGAACCAACGATGACGGCGTAGAAGCCGCGCGCCTGCGCGATCGGTGCATCGAGACTTCCATACCATCCGAATGTTTGCGCTACGACGTAGGCGCTGGTACCCGCGAGAATCGGCGCGGCAAGAGCCGCTGACGCAAGCAGTCCCACCGCAAAGAGCCCCGTCGCCCAGCGTCCCGCCAGCGGTTGCAGAGCGAGCCCGGCATCGGCCGCGGTTTGCACTAGCACGTGCGTTTTTCCAAGCGTTGCTGCCGTTGCGACCAGCACGAATAAGAAACAGATTGCCGGCACGAGTGCGCCCCACGCGGCATCGGCGCGTAGGGCTCTTCCCTGCGAAGCCGTAGCGCCACGTTCGGTGACTTCGATCTGCTCCCAGTAGTAGACGTAGCTCGTCAACGTCGTGCCCAGAAGTGCAAGCGCGCCCGTCGTAACGACCGGATTCAACGCGAAATGCGGAACCATCAGCGAGCGTAGCAGCGCGCCCCAGTCGGGCCGCGCCAACACGGCACTGACCCCGTAGCAAATGAATATCAATGGAAGGAACGAGAGCACACGCTCGATGCGCGCGTAGGAATGCGTCAGGAGCAGCCACGCCACAACGAGCACAAACGGAAGCACGAATACGTCGCGCGGAACACCCGAGAGCAGCGTGAGCGATTCGGCTCCGGCTTCGACATCGGCCGCGAGCGTCATCACGTTGACCGCGACGACCAAGACCAGCGCGACGACCGCGAGGTTCAAGCCGTAGTTGCGCCGGATCGCTCCTTGAATGCTCGTTTGCGCCGTGCCGATGCTCGCAGCGATGCATTGCACGATCGCGACCATTGGGAAGAGCAGCACCACGAGCCACGAGAGCATGTAGCCGGTGGCAGCACCGACGACCGCGAGCGTCGCGATCGTCGTTGGGTCAGCATCCGCAGCGCCGGCGACAAACCCCGGCCCAAGTCGCTTGATCGGCAGCTACGCCATGCTTCCGACGAGCATCTGCGCAGACTCGTCGCGCGCACGGCGGAGCACCGGTTCGTCGCGCGGCGTCGTTCGCGGCGTCGTTCCGAAAAACGCTTTGTAGTCGACGCCGAAGTGACCGAGGTGCCAGAACCCACAGTCGGCGGCAATGTCAAAGACGCGTGCGCCGGCCTCCGCGCTCTTGAGGCGGCGATGCGCCACATTGAGTCGCTGGGTTTTGAAATATTTCATCGGGCTCATACCGAACGTCGCATTGAACACGTAGATCAGCGTGCGTACGCTGCATCGCGCAGCCGTACATATCTCTCGCAGCGTCAACGGTTCCTCGATACTCGCCCACATCAATTCGAGCGCCGTCCGCACAAGCTTCTCACGATTCGCGTCCGCCGGGCTATCCACACGACCGCGCGCGCGCTGCAACATCGAGAGCACGACGTGCTCGATGTCCACGTCGCCTGCGGAACCACCGCCAAGGCGATCGGCAGCATAACTTGCAAGCGACCACCACTGCATGGCGCCCGGTGCAAATGCAAATTTCACCGGTGCGAAGGTCCGCTCGTGTTCGGCCAGCGCGCGACGGTCCAGATCGAACCACAGGATCGTCCCAGCGCCGAGAATATTTACCGCGAGCTCTTCGCCGGACGCAATGACGCAGCACGAATTGGTGTATTTTTTCCCATTGGCGAGGATCTCGCACCCGTTTGCCGGTCGCAACAACAAGATAACGAGTCGCCACGGCTCGACGTGGTGACGTATTTGCACGCCGCAGTTTAGGTCGAATTTGGTGATGCGAAGCGACGGCGTCGTTACGCGCGCTCGCGTGCATGAAAACACACCGGGCGTCAATTGCAACCACTCCCCCGTTCCGGAATATAAGTGGTCCAAATCACCAGACTCACGGGCTGAAAGGCCATAACTGCGGCGGTATAAGGCCGTGTCGCGCGAGTATCGGTGGGCCGTTGTATCGAGCATGTTCAAAGCGAAACCCCGTTGTTGGCTACTCCTGATCTTGCCACGACACGCTCCCGATATCGCAACATTGTCCAGGACCGGAAAGTTTTTCATGAAGTTCGCCGCTTTTGGATACCTATTTCGATGCTGAGAGGGGCACGCTATGGTGGGAATCAGGAGTACCTCCCGTGGCAAACGCTACCGCGGCATACCGCTTAAATCCGGAGATGCAAGAGGTCTTGGGCACGTGCCTGATTCGCATTATCGTGCGTGAGCAGACCGTAATCGGGCATTTCGGACGTTATGGTTATATTTTGGGGTCGCTCAATGGGCGCGACCTCCATGCGACGCTGCGCGATAAACGGCACGAAGGCCATTTAACTGTCACATTCGCTGATGGTTTCACGTCATTCGACGGACACTATGCAAGCGCGGCCGAGGATCGACCGCTACACCGCCAATGCTCCGGGACGCGGGTCACGCGGCGAAAGTCGCAAATTCCTCAGTGAGCCCCAAAAAACCGTAGCACAACGAGCAGTGCCGCGCCGAAGAGTCCGGCACCGAGAAACACGGTAACCGGAATCGTGAGCACCCACGCGAGCACGATGTTGCGCAACGTTTGCATCTGCAGGCCCGAACGATTTGCCGCCATCGTGCCCGCGATACCGGACGAGAGAATGTGCGTGGTACTCACCGGCAGTCCAGCGATGTCGGCACCCTGGATCGTCGCCCACGTCACGAGTTCGGCCGACGCACCCTGCGCGTACGTCAGGTGCGATTTACCGATCTTCTCGCCGACCGTAACGACGATGCGCTTCCACCCGATCATCGTACCAATGCCAAGACAGAGTGCAACCATGAACTTCACCCAGAGCGGAATGAATTTCGTGATACTGTCGAGTTCTTTCTGATAGGCCGTGAGTTGTTTGGCCTGCGCCGTATCGGTGAACACTTTTCCGCCCTTGTTCAATTTCGCGATCGACGCGCCGACGAGATAAACTTTCGTGCGCAGATCCTTGCGCTGAGCATCGCTCAGTTGGTCGAGCGTCGGCGCCGAGGCAACGATGCCTGCGATCTGCGTGTTCTCGTATGCTAGTGCCGTGAACGTCACGTCCGCGGCCTTCGCGCCGGACTTGAGAAAATCCGACAGCGCATTCTCGGCGTCCGTGACGTTGATTTGCGCGCCGGCCGGCAGCACGCCGATCAGAATCAGCATAATCAACCCCATGCCTTTTTGACCGTCGTTGGAGCCGTGCGCAAAGCTTACACCGGTGCACGTCAGGATCAACAAGCCGCGAATCCACCACACCGGCGGTTTCTCACCTTGCGGCGCCTCGTACAACTGCGGAATGCGTATCACGAACTTCATTGCCAACAAGAGCAGCCCCGCGACGACGAAGCCGATAATCGGCGAGACGAGCAGCGCGGTAAACGTATCTTGCAGTTTGCCCCAATTGACGCCGTCGCCGAACGGATGCTTCGTGATGACGGCGTTCATCAGCCCGACACCCACAATCGAACCGATCAGCGTGTGCGAACTCGACGCCGGAATCCCGACGTACCAGGTGGCGAAGTTCCAAATGACGGCCGAGATAAGCAACGCAAAGACCATCGCAAAGCCTGCAGCCGAGCCGGCGTGCACGACCAGTTCGACGGGCAGCAGCGCGACAATACTGTACGCGACCAAACCGCTCGAGAACGCCACGCCGAGAAAGTTCCAGCATCCCGACCAGACCACCGCGATCCACGGCCGCAGCGTGTGCGTATAAATTACCGTCGCCACCGCGTTGGCCGTGTCGTGGAACCCGTTGATCGACTCAAAGGTGAAGGCCAACAGTAAGGCCCCGATGAGCAGGGCCAGTGTAGCCGGGGTCAGGTCCGCAAGAAAATGCTGCACGACAAATACCTCGTGGCAAGTTCTCGTAAGTGTAGTGGCCTTGCGTTAAGAGCGATTTAACGGATGATGAGGGGGCTGCGAGCCGGCCGGAACGAACGCGTGCGACAATGGCGCAGGTCAAGGCCCAAAACGCCGTCGTCTATATCGCGTGGATTCTGGTTGTCGCGAGTGCGTACGTCCTCTTCGCAAAGATCGGGCTTTCGCTCGCGTTCACGGTAAAGCAGGTCACCGCGGTGTGGCCGCCTACCGGCATCGCCGTGGCAGCGCTGCTGCTCGGCGGGTACCGCCTCTGGCCCGGTGTCTTTCTGGGAGCGCTCGCGGCAAATGCCTACCTCAACGAGCCGAACTTCACGATGATCGGCATCGCGGCGGGAAACACGGCCGGTCCGATCGTGGGCGCATACCTCCTTCGCCTCTTTAAATTCGACCGGACCTTTTCGCGCGTGCGCGATGTTGCGGTCTTCGTCATCTTCGGTTCGGTTCTGGCGATGACCATCACCGCCACGAACGGTTCGTTGCAACTCGCAATCGCGCACTTGGCGCCGTGGTCGTCGTTTGGCTCGGTGTGGCGTCTGTGGTGGGTCGGCGACGCTGCGGGCGTCTTGCTGGTTGCGCCCTTCATCCTGACCTGGCGTGACGCGCTCCGCGACGGCATCGTACAAGGTGAAGCCAAACCGCTCGAGCTAGCGATCCTCATCGCCGCGACGCTAGCGTTTTCACTGCTCGAATTCTTCGGCAAAGTGACGATGGCGTTTCCGCTCTATCCTTTTGTCGTGTGGGGAGCACTGCGCGCGGGCATTCGCCCCACGACCGCACTGATGGTTATCGTGTGCGGCTTTCGCGCTGTGGGCAACCGCACACGGGGTCCGGACCGTTCAACACGCTCTCCGCAGATCAGCGCATAACGGGGTTCATCCTGTATACGGCCGTGCTCAGCATCACCGGCCTCGTGCTGAGCGCAATCACCTCGGAGCGCCGCTTAGCACTCGTGCAGATGGAAGCCGCCGAACGCCGCTTCCAAGTGCTCGCGGAGACGGTGCCGCAGATCGTGTGGACGGCCGATCGCGCCGGCACGATCGACTGGTTCAATCAGCGCTGGTATCAATTCGCGGGACAGGATGAGCTCTCGTCGGGCGTTCCCGATTGGAGTAGCCTGATCGCCGCGGGTCGACCGTTCGAACGGGAACTGCGGCTACGCCGCGCCGATGGCGTGTCTCGCTGGTTTCTCGTGCGCGCAGAACCCATGCGCGACGACCGCGGAGGGATCGTGCGGTGGTATGGAACGCACACGGACATCGACGATCAACGCCGCACGCTCGAGCGCACGTCGCGCATTGCAACGACGTTGCAGTCTGCGTTCTTGCCGCAAACGCTTCCCGAACACCCGCACATACGGTTCGATGCGCTATATTTGACGGCGGGACAAGAAGTACTCATCGGCGGCGATTGGTACGATGCATTTGCGATCCCGGGCGGGCGCATCGTCGTCTCGATCGGCGACGTGACGGGCCACGGTCTCAACGCGGCGGTGAGCGCGGGCCGCATTCGCCAGAGCATCGTCGCGACGGCAATCGACATTCACGATCCAGCCGAGATCCTGACCAAAGTCAATCGGCTCCTACAGTTTTATGATTCGACGGTCGCAACCGCACTCGTGGCCATCATTGAGCCGGACACGTTTACACTGCGTTATGCAAGCGCCGGACATCCTTCGCCGATACACGCGGGCGCGAGCCGGACCGCGCACGCGTTGCCGCACGGTTCTCTTCCGTTGGGCGTTTCGCACACGCCCGACTATCGCAGCCACACCGTGAGTCTGGCGAAAAACGACGTCGTGGTCTTTTACACCGACGGCATTACGGAATTTGAGCGCGACATCGACGCGGCCGAACGCTCTTTGCAAGCCGCAATTGACGCGGTGGCGATGTCGCCTTCACCGCGGCCGGCCGAACGGATTCGTCGCGCGGTGCTCGGCGACAATCCACCGAGCGATGATGCGGTAATCGTGGTCCTGCGAGTCGCATCGGTGACTGAAGCCGGCACCGATGAGGATGCGACGAGTCTGCACCGCACGTGGAGCTTCCATTCCAACCACGCCTATTCCGCACACACCGCGCGCCACGAAGTCATGCGTTTTATCCAAGAGCTGGCCGAGGCCGATGAAGAGCTCTTTACCGCCGAGTTGATCCTCGGAGAGATCCTCGCCAACACGGTCGAACACGCGCCGGGTCTGGTAAGCATGGAGATCGATTGGTCGGAGACGGCGCCAATCGTCACGGTTGTCGACACCGGCCCCGGCCTCGAACGCTTTGCCGCACACCTTCCCGACGATGCGCTGACCGAGGACGGGCGCGGACTTTACCTCGTGCAGACCTTGGCGCGTGACGTGTGCATCGAGTCCGACCGCGGCTATGGAACGAAAATGACGGTCACGCTCCCGATCGAGCGCCGCCGGCGTTCGGCGTGATCGCGGGCTTTCTCGCGCTCAATCGCGAGTGCGAGTCGCAACTTTGGCCACTCACCGAGGACGAGCTCCGCGCACTGCTCGACATCGCATATTTTGCGAAGCTCACCGGCGATGGGCAGGCGATGCTGATCGCGTTTGACGAGCGCGCCCCGTACGAGAGTCCCGAACCATCGCTGGTTTCGCGCGCGCTATCCGCGCTTCGTCTACGTCGATCGCGTCGCCGTCTCGGAGAGCGCGCGCGGAGCCGGCCAGGCGCGCAAGCTCTACGAAGAACTGATGACGAAGGCGCGCGCCGATGGACACACGGTCATCTGCGCCGAAGTCTACAGCGATCCGCCCAACCCGCAGTCCGATGCATTTCACGACGCAATGGGTTTCACCGAAGTCGGCCGCGCGCAACTGCCCGGACCGCGGCGGCAAAACGGTTCGTTACATCGTCCGCGAACTCTGACTACTGTACGAAGTGCACGTCGGCCGGCACCTGCGGCGGCGTCTTGATCGAAACAAACCGCAGTTTCCCGCCCGACGTGTCGACGAGTCCCGCGTGGTTCGTGCCCATCGGGATCACGATCATCATGCCGGGTTGCAGCGGAACTTGGTTGTTCCCGAGCCATTCCGTGCCGGTACCTGCAAGCACGATCTGAATCTCGTTTGCGTCGGCGTGGTAGTGCTTGAGTGCCGTGCCCATTTGGAGCGCCGCCGTCATTCCATCGGCGACGACGACCGTCTTGGAGCGCAGGTTCGGAAACGTCGCGGTCGGCGTCGGCATGGCATCGGGCGAGATAGCGAGGAGGTCGACCGCGGCGGCCTGCAACGGCGCAGCGGCGGCACGCGCAAGCGGCATGTGCGCGGCGCCCAGACCGAGGGCAAAGCCGATCGCAGCGACGCCGATAAGACGAAGTAGCTGTTTCATGCCCTAAGGCATTAAATGAATATCGTCGGGTGCCTGCGGCGGCGTCTTGAACGCGACCAATCGCAGCTTGCCTCCCGACGTATCAACCGTGCCCGAATGCGCAGTGCCCGCCGGAATGACGATCATCATGCCCGGCCGCAGATCCACCCTGCGATCGCCGAGCCATTCCGCTCCGCTCCCGTCGAGATATGACCTGGATTTCAGCCGCGCCGGCATGATAGTGCTTCGGCGCGGTTCCAAGCGCCAGTTGCGCCGGTCACACCGTCCGCGGCGAAAAGCTGCTTGACATGGAGATTTGGAAAGATCGCGGTCGGCGGCGGCATGTCCGCCGCCGTGATCGTCATCAGATCGATCGTCATCGGCTGCAACGGCGCGGCTGCAGCCTTGGCGAGTGGCATCCGTGCGATCGTTGCTCCGAGCACGAATGCGATTGCAGCAACGACTACGTAGCGAAGAATATTGTTCATACACAACCTATCAGCCCTGTGTCTCTAAAATCCTTCGTTCGCGAAAGAGCCCGGTGGCAATCCGGTGATCGACTTGAACACCCGCGTGAGGTGGCTCTGGTCGGCAAAGCCGCACGCTCCCGCAACATCCGCCAGACTCGCCGACGCTGTTGCTCATGAGCCGGCACGCGTGCTGTACGCGCAGCCGCATCACGTAGTCACCAACCGTCGTGCCTTCGTCGAGACGAAATCCGCGCGCGAGCGATGCGGGATGCACGCCGACGCGCTGCGCGAGCAATTCGAGCGACATGTGCGTCGGAGAACTCTGCGCGAAGCATCGCCTTCACCTCGTGCACCCAGGCGCGCTGCGGACGGTCGCGATCGACGGTGCGCAACGCGATGCCGAGCATTTCGGAGATGACCGCATCGATCTCGAGTTCGTCCACGCTCGCCATCGAGGAATAAATTGAGCAGACGCACGGCGAGCCACACGGTTTCACCGTACTGCAATTCCAGTCGCCACGCCGACACGTCGAAGTGTGCGCCGATGCGCGCTTGCCACGCGTCGCCAAGCTCGATCGCGAAGAGCGTGGTATCGTCACCCATCTCATCCCAATGCACGATCTTTGCCGGGATGGAAGGCGATACTGAACGGTTCGTACTGCACGGTGGTGCCATCGTAGCGTCTCGGAATACTGACCAGCAACCAGGAACGCAAAGTACGACAGCGCGTGCTCGTGTACTTCGATTTTTCGTGCGTGCGGATGGCGCACAATTGAAAGATTGACGCCGCCTATTTGCGCGGCGCGCTCAACCTTGCCGTACCACTTCCCCGGCTCCAGCCGTGTCACGCTCACGCAGCTATCTTCGCCGCCGGCCGGGCGAACGTCTTGAACGATCCTTGCCTACTTGCGCAAATTCCGTTCAAGACCGCACGACCACGCGCGCGCGATGCTATCGCCATGACCAGAAAATCTTTGCTCACCGCGTCCGCCGCAGCCGGCATCGCCGCAGCCGTGCCGGGAGCGGTGCACGCGGCCGATCTCTCGGCGAACTACCCGCCGCTCAAAGTTCCCGCAAGCGGCCAAATCAACGTCGCGTTCATGATCTCGAGCCAGGGCAACGTGATCGATATGGCCGGTGCCTGGGAGACCTTTCAAGACGTGATGTTGCCCAGCGGCAGCATGCCCTTTCATGTCTTCACAGTTTCGGAAACTACGAATATCGTCGAGATGACCGGCGGCCTGCGGATCGAGCCAAACTACTCGTTCGACGCCGGCGACATTCCCAATCCGCACATCATCGTGGTTGGAGCGCAAAGCGACGGATCCGAGAAATTCATGCAAGTTCTACGCGACCAGCAAGGCAAGGTCGACATCACGATGTCGGTCTGCACCGGCGCGTTCAAACTTGCAAAGTCCGGAATCCTCGACGGCAAATCGGCGACGACGCACCACGAATACTACGATGCGTTTGCAAAGCAGTTTCCGAAGGTGACGCTCGTGCGTGGCCCGCGTTTCGTCGATAACGGCAGCATCATTACCGCCGGGGGCTTGACCTCGGGCATCTCGGCGGCGCTGCATGTGATCTCGCGCTACTACGACGCGCAGACCGCGAGCACGACCGCCGCGTACTTGGAGTTCGTGCCGACGCAACGCCCGGCATAGCGGTCACAGAGATCTATTCGCGACGCTCGCAAGGAGTTCGTCGGCGAGCGTGCGCGCTTTCGATTTCACGAGGTTGCGGATCTCACGCACACGCTCGGGCGGCTGGTCTTTCGGATCGGGGAGAGCCCAATCCGCATCGATCCGCGCCACGCCGGTGACGTCGCAGCCCATTGTGATGATCTTCGAGGCGCGCGCGGCAAGCGCGGAATCGACGAGCTTGGGGCGAGCGTGCGAGATGTCAATGCCATCCTCGGCCATGGCCGCAACGACCCCCGCGTTCGGTGCATCGGCGGCTTCCGTGCCGGCCGAAGCGACTTCGACTGCGTCCCCAGCAAAGTGGCGAAGGTACGCCTCGGCCATCTGACTTCGACCGGTGTTGTGACGACATACGAAGAGGACGAAAGGCTTATGCGACACGAGGTTCTCCATCGTGGGGAAGCAATGCGTCATGAGCTTGCGAAGCGCTGATAGGTGCGAGCCAGCTGAATAAGGCTGTCGCGGCGACTGCGCCAAGCAGTTGCGCGACGATGAAACCGGGAGCGTCGCCGGGCCGAATGCCGGCGAACGTGTCGCTTAGCGAACGTGCGATCGTGACGGCAGGGTTCGCGAAGGACGTAGAGGCCGTGAACCAATACGCGCCCACGATGTAGCCCCCGACTGCGAACGCGGTGAAGGGTGACTTGAATCGCACGCATCCCCAAATGATGAATAAGAGACCGAACGTCGCGACGAACTCGGCGAACCATTGCGACGGTCCGGTACGAATATGCCGCGAGAAAAACACGGGAGGCAGCCCGAACATCGCGTGTGCCGCGAGAACGCCGACGATGCCCCCGATAATCTGCGCCACAACGTAGTAACCGCACTCAATCGCAGAAAGACCTCGGCGAAGCGCATCGGCAAAAGAAACGGCGGGATTGAAATGCGCACCGGAAATCGGACCGAGCGCGAGGATAAGGCAGACAAGTACGCCTCCCGTCGCGATAGAATTCGCAAGAAGCGCGATCGCGATGTTGCCTCCGGAGAGTCGCTGCGCCATGATGCCGGATCCAACGATAGCCGCAAGCAGGATGGCTGTGCCGAAGAACTCCGCGACGCAGCGACGACCTAGCGTTACGCCGGACATGGCACCCCGCAAAACTCCTCGATTCTCGTGCGGATATCATCGCGAGCCTCTCGGAACGCCTGTAGACGCGTTTCGTAAGAGCCTTCGACGGCAGCCGGGTCCGACACGCCCCAGTGAAGACGCTGCACGATTCCGGGAAATATTGGGCACATTTCGGCACTCGTTTCGTCGCACACCGTAACGACGAACGAGTAGAGCCGGCCGGCTTTGAAGATGTCGAAGACACTCTGCGTTCCCTTCTGCGAGATGTCTATGCCGACTTCGTTCATGGCGGTGACTGCCAACGGGTTCACGGTCCCCGGCTCGAGCCCCGCACTTTCACCGAGAAACGCGCTGGCACACATCGCGTTGAGGAAAGCTTCGGCCATTTGGCTCCGTGCACTGTTCCGAACGCAGATGAACAACACACGCGTGGCGTTCACGCGATGCTGCACGAGCGACCTCCGCCATCGGTCGAGCAGCAGGCCGTGTCCTCATTGTCACGCTCTTCCGTATCCTCATGCACGGTGTAGATTTCCCAACGGCGACCCTCCGGGTCCGTCGCCCACACCTTCGTTTGATTTGCATAGCAACACGTCTCTTCGCGATCGACAGATTCCGCGAGGCCCTGCGCTTCGAGACGTCCGACGGCGCTTTCGACGTCTTCGACGGATTCGACGTACACACCGAAGTGCGAGTCGAGCGTCGGCATCACAGATTCGCGCAGATCTAGCGCAAGCTCCAGACCTGGTTCTTCGGTTATGAACAACGCATAGTCAGCGAGCACCTTTGCGGGCTTCGCATTGAGTAACGTGGAGTAGAAGGCAACACTCTTTTTGAGGTCTGTCGTGGCAAGATTCAGGTGAGTTTTCACGACGGCGCTTTCTGTTGAAACACGGAGATTAGTGCATCGTCTATGCGTGACCGCGCATCGGGTGCGATGCGGTAGTAGACCCATGTTCCACGACGCTCGCACGTAACGAGCTCCGCCTCTCGCAGGATCCGCAAGTGGTGAGAGACCGTGGGCTGGTTAAGTGGAAGTGCATCGGTAAAGTCACAGACGCAGACCTCACCGGGGGCTGCGGCCAGGGTCGCGAGCATCGTAAGCCTATACGGATCGGCGATCGCCTTCAAAAGCGCGGCGGGCGGCTCGAAGTCGTCTTTCGTGACCTGGGCCGGCGGACAGCATCGCTGCATCGACATCCTTCGATACTATAGGTTAAATCGAGAATCGTCAATATAGTAGCAGGCAGGCGCACCGTTCGGTCGCCATCCCAGCGCGGGTACGATAGAGGCATGAAATTGCTCGTAACAGTCCTGTGCGCCGCGCTCCTTGCCGCTGCGCCCCCGCCGCCCGGAGCGAACTTGACGCTTGCGTCATCTTTAATCGCTAGTGGCGGCGGCGCGGGCAGCTACTCGACCGTGCGCGCGTTCAACGCGATGATCGGCCAAGACGCCGTCCTCGCAGATCAGAATCAACTTGCGTCAGCCTATGGGCAGAGCAACGCCGATCGCTTCGTGCACATGTTCGACTACGCGATCGCCGATGCGTGGCAACTCGCCGGAAAAAACAACCTCTCGATCCCGCCGCCCGCGCAAACCGGCGGCCAAGCACTTGCGACGCAACTCGTGCAAGCCGGCGTGACCAACGGCGGCATCACCTTTGATAACGACACGTTCTTTACGTCGCTTTTCGGGACGAAGATCGCGGGCCAAGTTGCCGCGGACGTCAACGCTAAATATGGCGCGGGCGCGTGGACCAACTTCAGCCGCATGTCCGGCCAGTTCTTCCATAACATCGGGCAAACCGTGGGAATGAACGTCTAAGCACGCATCAGCCGATCCCGGCGTCGCGCATGTGAATCAACTGCTCGACCGTGGCGTTGTAACCGTGATCTTTCACCCGCTTGACGAAATCGAGCGTGACGCCATGGTCGCGCAGCCGAATGAGTTCCTCTGAGGTCGGCCGATACCCAAGGGCCTGCATACCCTGCACGTAGTCGAGGCCTACACCGTGATCGCGCAGACGAACGAGATCATTGGCCCCCAGGTTCTTATAGCCGAGCGCGGCCAGGCCGCTCACGTAACGCTCGTCGACGCCATGGTTGAGCAAGCGAATGATCTCATCGGTCGAGGTGATCGTGCTGCCGTTGCGACGCAACATATCGACGAATGCAAGCGTCACGTTAGCCATGGTCATGCGCAACTGCTGCACGTCGTCGGGACGCGATATGCCGCGCGAGGCGAGCGCATCCGCGAAGCTCGTGCTCGAAGCAAACGAAAACGTACCGCCGCCCGCGCCGTGGGACGCGTAGCCCACGCAGTGCAGCGTTCCCGCATCGCGCGCCACGTCGAATCGCACGTTCGCGCCGCCGGACTGTAGCTGGTCGCGCGTCAGCCCCACGAGCGACGCCGTTGGAACGTCGTGGCTCCAGTCTGAATGGTCGTGCTCGGTGTCGACGCGCACGCTGAACTCTATCCAAGCCGGGTCGCCTGCGAGTTGCGCGCTCCAGGTCCCGGTCGCAGTCGACTGCGCGTGCACGGTTGCAACACAGAGCGTGAAGGCAACAGGTATCAGCGCCGCGCTCATGCGCAGCAATGCGAAGGGTCTCATGGTTCTCCTATACTCCGGCGTTGGCCAGCTTGATCAATTGGTCGACGGTTGCGCGTCCGTTGATGAGTCCCGAGCGTTGCAGCCGCTGCACGAAGTTGAGCGTTACCCCGGCGTCGTGCAAACGCACGTAATCGTCGATCGAGAGATTGGAATAGCCGAGTTGTGCGAGGCCCCCGATGTATGCCCCGCTGACACCCGAGTCCGCGAGCCGCGCAAGCGATGCTGCCGGCATCGGCGTGAGCCCGTGCGCGTGCAGTTCGGTGATGAGTTGCGTACTCACGCCGCGGTTAGCGAGCATAATGAGATCGTCGACCGAGAGATTTCTAAAGCCCGCATTCGAGAGTGCATCCATCAAATCGGGCCTGGAGTCACGTGCGGTACGCGGCGGCCGCGGCGCACGCAGTCTGGTGTGGTCCCATCGCAGCGGCGTCGGTGCCGCAAGTACCGGCGTGTAGGGCGGAGGCGACGGCGGCGCGGTTGCTACGGCGACGCGTTCTACTACGCGCGTTTCAATAACCGTCTTTGTGTGCGTTTTTGTTTCCGTCTTAGCCGGCTTGGTCTTCGGCGCAGCGATGTTCTGCGAGGGTTCCAGGCGCTCGACCGGCTTTTCGATCGACGGCTCGGCCGACGCAACGAGTTTTGGCAGCGGCGTGGACGCCGGCACGGCAAGCGCGGTCAAGTGCACGCCGGCGAGCGCGAGCGCAAGTGCGAGCACGGTGATTGCGGTGATCTTCGCAACCGAACCGAGCCGCGTCGATGCGTTGTGATTGCGTTCAACCAGCCGCGCGACGCGTACCGCGATCTGCCGGCGCGTTCCGATGAATCCGGCCGCGGCGGCATGACGCCGGCGCGGTGCTGAACGCGCGATTTCGTAGAGGCAGCGCGCAAATGCCACGCGCTCATCGGAAGCCGCGGCAGCGGCGTCGTCGCACGCAACCTCGCGTTCGATCGCCATGGCGCGACCGGCGATGTGTACGACAGGATTAAACCATAGCACCGCCGCGAAAAGGCGCTGCAGCAGGTTGGCGTAATCATCGTAACGCCGCACGTGCGCGTATTCATGACGCAGCACGCGTTCGAGATCGCCCTGCGACAGCGTCGCGGTCATCTCGGTGGAGAGCGCGATTGCCGGATGCAAGAATCCGATCGCGCACGGCTCGGCGACGCGCGACGAAACGCCCACCACCGCATGGCGCGACCACACGCCGCTGAAGTTCTTTACGCGCGCGGTCAGCGCGTCGCTCGGCTCGAGCGACGACTTCACGGTACGTAGCGATGCGTAGGCAAAGACCAGACGCACGAAGAGCGCTGCCGTAATGCCGAGCCAAACAAAAAGGAGCGGGTTCGGAAGCTTGCGCGCGGGTGCAGCCGGCTCGCTGCGCTGCGAAGATACCGCCGCGATTTGGGCCGGTACAACGTGCGAAACCTGCGCGACAACGCGGGCGACCACCGGCGCGGGCGGCGCGTTGACCGGTAGGGCGATCGTGCGGGAGGGCATCGCAAGATCGGCAATCGGCAAAAGCGCCGCCGCGAGGAGAACCGCGCACCACAGCGCGTAGCGTTGCGCCGCAGTGGTACGTGGAATGAAACGGAGAGCCGCGCCGACGGTCAGCGCGATTGCCGCACTCTGCCAGAGCGCATTGATCATCGCCCAGAACAGATGCGCCATGTTCACGACTCTGTGGCCTCGTCGATCAGCCGGCGCATCTGCGTCAACTCTTGCGTCGAAAGCTCTTCCTTTTCGAGCAAGCGCACCGCGAGCAACCCGGCCGAATTGTTGAAGAATCGCTTGACGACGTTTTGCACGGCGGCGCGCGCAGCATCATCGCGTTCGACCTTCGCATGATAGATAAAGGCGCGTCCACGCTCTTCATGGCGGAGATAGCCCTTCTTCTCCATAATCCGCAGCATCGTTTGCACGGTGTTGAATGCGGGGCGCTCGCGCTCGGGAATCGCCTCGAGCACTTCGGCGACGGTTGCACTGCCGCGCGTCCAGATGACTTCCATGAGTCGCTGCTCGCCTTCGGTGAGCGTCTCGGAGCGTTTACGGGGCATCGCTACCTCCGGTGGTTGTACCTAACGAATTAGGTACAAGCATAACCCGTGGGAGGGGAGCTGTCAATCGGCGAAGCGCCGCCGCATGCGCCGCCTGCAGGTTCCAGGACCCTTGGCACTTGCCGCGCTGGGCGTGGTGTTTGGCGACATCGGCACGAGCCCGCTCTACACGCTGAACACGTGTTTTATCTCAACCAACACCACGGTCACACTGCCGAACGTTTTGGGCATCATTTCGCTGCTCGCATGGGCGCTGATCGTCGTCGTGTGCATCAAATATGTCACCGTCTTGATGCGCGTCGATCACGAAGGTGAGGGCGGTATTCTCGCACTGCTCGCGCTCGCGCAGCCGCCGCGGCTGATCGGTAAGTTAACGACGACGCGATGGCTCATTCCGGTCGTGGTCGTCGGCGCCGCGATGTTGATCGGTGACGGCATGATCACACCGGCGATTTCGGTGATCTCGGCGGTCGAAGGCCTCAATGTCGCGACCAGTGCCGCACAACCCTACATCGTGCCGATCTCGGCCGCCGTGCTGCTCGGGCTCTTCCTTATACAGTCGCGTGGCACGGCGAGCGTCGGCGCGGTGTTCGGCCCCGTGATGTTGGTCTGGTTCATCGCGATCGGCATCGCAGGCGCAATCGCAATCGCGGGTCACCCCGCGATCGTCGCGGCGATCAATCCGTATTGGGCGCTGTGGTATGTCTTTCACCACGGCATCTACGGCTATCTGATCTTCGGTGGCGTGATTTTGGCGCTTACCGGCGCAGAGGCGCTCTACGCCGATCTCTCACATTTCGGGCGCATTCCGATCACCTGGGCGTGGTACGGGGTCGTCTTTCCGGCGCTGCTGCTCAACTACTTCGGGCAAGGCGCGTTCATCCTGGGCGATCCGGAAGCGATCGATTCGCCGTTCTACGCGCTCACCGGCGGATGGATGCTCATTCCGATGGTCGTGCTTGCCACGCTCGCAACGGTCATCGCGTCGCAAGCGCTTATCTCCGGAGCGTTCACGCTCTGCGAACAAGCGATTGCCCTGAACCTCTCCCCGCGCATGCGCGTGATTCACACCTCGCAGCAACAGCGCGGCCAAGTCTACATTCCATTCGTCAACTGGCTGCTCGCCGTCGTATGCCTTATCTTGGTGTTCACCTTTCGCACCAGCGCACATCTAGCGGCAATGTACGGCCTCGCCGTCGCTTGCACGATGCTCGCAACGACGCTCGCGTTCTTTGTCGTCGCGACAACGGTTTTCAAGTGGAAAAAGCGCTACGTCATACCCGGCATTAGTTTGTTCGTGCTGATCGATACGATCTTCGTCACCTCGGGATTGCCGAAGTTTGCGGAGGGCGCGTGGGTACCGCTTGCTATCAGCGCGGCAATTGCCTTCGTCTCGTTGACATGGCTGCGCGGTCGCCGCGCGCTTGCGCGCGCGCTCACCGTCGATCAGCAGCCGGTGGCGCAGTATCTCGCGGAGCATCACGCGCCGGTGACGCCCACTGGCTGCACGGTGCTGCTCACCGGCGATCCAAACGGTGTGCCATTCGTACGGAATCACGAGTGGATGCCGGCCTTTCTGCGCGACAAGATGATCGTGCTGCTCACGCTCTCGCCCGCATCGCGACCGTACGTCGAACAGATCGGCCGTGTCACGCTCGACAAGGTCGCGCCCTCGCTCTTCGTCGTGAAGGCAAACTTCGGATACATGGAAGAGCCGTCGTTGCGCTACATCTTCCGCGCTTGCGATAAGCTCGGTTTCGACATCGATGACGAACGCACGACCTTCTTCTATTCCGCGCCGATCATCGTGGGCCGGCAGGACGGGGGCATGCGCGCATGGCAACGCGGACTCTTTTCATGGCTCTCGCGTGTCTCGCGCTCGCTCGTCGACGACATGGAGATTCCACCTGACCGCCGCGTGGGATTGGGTATAGAGATTCAGATATGAGGAAGCCGAGCGATGCGTGAGATCTTTGCAACGGCGGCAAAATGGCTGGAAGAAGGCCGCTCGTTCGCGTTTGCAACGCTTGTGGAGCTGCGCGCCTCAAAAACGGCGCCGCTCGGCACGTGCATTGCCGTAGACGCACGTGGCAATATCGCGGGCAATATCGGCGCAGGCTGTTATGAAAGCGAAATCATCGAGACCACAATGCAAACGCTTCGTGATGGAGTCGTTCGGCAGGTCGAGATTGATTTGGACAAAGACGACGAGCTTGCCGGCGGCACTGCGTGCGGCGCGCAGATGCGATTGACGGTCTGGCGACCCGAGCCGAGCTTTCTTACTACCGCGCGCGCTATTGCAGCTGGCGAGCACGCCGTGACCCTGACGCTCGACGGTTTCGACCACACCTTCCCCGCAAAGGACACGCTCGTGCTCATCGGCGCTACCTCGCTTTCGGCAGCACTCGCCACGATGGCGCGCCGTATCGATCTGCGCGTGATCGTCGTCGATCCGCGCCCGGCCTTCGCCACGCCTGAGCGCGTTCCAGATGCGGTGCTGGTGCACGAATGGCCCGACGATTATCTGCCGCACATGCTGAACGCGCACACGGCACTCGTTGTACTGTCGCACGATCCCAAGTTCGATTTGCCGGCGTTACGCTGCGCGCTGCGTTCGTCCACGTCCTACATTGGACTGCTCGGAAGCCGTCGCGCGCAGGCCGCACGGCGCGCGGCATTGCGCGCGGAAGGTTTCGACGACGAGGCGCTCGCGCGCATCCGCGGGCCGGTAGGACTCGACATCGGCGGTACGACGCCTGGAGAAACCGCGATCTCGATCCTCGCGGAGATCATCGCGCAGCGCAGCGGCCGCAATGGAACGCCGCTGCTTTCCGAACGCGGCGCCATTCATTGAAGGTCGCCACCAACAACGACAGCGATTCGCTGCTGCCGCTGCTGTTCGGCCTCACGTTCGTGTCGGGCTTGATCGACGCAGTAGCCTTCTTGCGCCTCGGACACGCGTTCGTGGCAAATATGACCGGCAACGTCGTGCTGCTCGGCTTTGCCTTCGCCGGCGCGAAGGACATCTCGATCGCCGGCAACTTGATCGCGATCGGCGCGTTCCTGACGGGCGGAATCATCGGCGGGCGCCTCGGCCGGCGCCATGCCGAAAACGAGGCGCATCTGCTCGCGGTCACAACCGTCGTCAAGATCTTCTTGATGCTCGGCGCGGCTGCGCTTGCGTGGTTCTTCGCAAACAATGCGACGGTCGCGTATGCAATCATCGCCGTGCTCGCAGTTTCGATGGGCCTGCAAAATGCCGTCGTGCGCAGTCTCGGCGTCCCGGATATCACCACGACGGTGATCACGCAGACGCTAACCGGCATCGCCATGGATTCTACACTGGCAGGCGGCAACAACGTCCGTTGGCGGCGGCGCGTCGGATCCGTCGCAATGATGTTCCTCGGCGCGTTCGTTGGCGCGCTGCTGATCTTCCGTTTCGGCAGTGCGTTGGCGCTTGTTGCAGCTGCGCTCACGCTTACCGTCGTCTCAGTCTGGGCACAGCGGCTCAAAGCGCGAGTTTGAGCCGTTTGCGGGACGGGAACGTTACGCGTAAATGCTACACAACGTGAGAACCGCCCCGCCCGACGAGTTACGTGCGCAAACGGCCAAGGTGTTGCTCAACCGCCTGCACCGCAACCTCTCCGAACTGGTCGACGATGAGGTCGATCTGGCGAAGGCTGAAAGTCACGAACTCAGCGCTGCGGCAAAAGAATTCGCAATTGGAACCGCGTGCGGCGGGTTTGCGCTCGCATGCGTCTCGGTGAGTGCGATCGCGTTTCTCGCGAGCAGCGTCGGGCTGTGGCTCGCGGCGTTGATCGTTGCGGCGGTCTATGCCATCGTGGGAGCGCTGCTGCGTCTTACCGCAGCCGAGCACTTCGCGCGTGCAAAGGACACGATGCTCTCGGGTCTGGGCGCTCTCGTGAAGCCGGGTGATGCCGATCTCACGCTCGACGAGCGCAGAGCGCGGGTCGAGTGGACGCGCAAGCAGGTTGCGGAAACGATGACCGCACTCGAGCAAAAAACCGATGTCGTCGCGCCGTTACGCGACACGGCGATGGGCCTGGGTTCGATCGGTGTCGCGCTCAACGCGATCGCACGTTCCGATCGGTAGGTCGCAACTTCGTACAATCCACACGGGTCCGTGCGAATATGGCACAAGATCATCTCGCTCGCACTGCCACCGTGAAATGGACCGGGGACGTCGCGCACGGGCGCGGCGATATCACGACCGAAAGTGGGAAGGTCTCCACGTCCTACTCATACGGGACCCGCTTCTCGGGTGACCCGGGAACCAATCCCGAAGAGTTGCTTGCCGCGTCCCACGCCGCGTGCTTTACGATGGCTACCAGCGCCGTACTGACCCGTGCGGGGCATCCGCCTACATCACTCGATACGACCGCAACCGTCCATCTCGAGCGCGCCGGTGAAGGCTGGAAGGTTCCGCAGATCGAGCTTGCGATCGCGGGCGTTGTGCCGGGAATCTCGGCCGATGAATTCGCGACCTTCGCCAAAGCAGCCGAAGCGTCGTGTCCGATCAGTAACGCGCTGAGGGCGGTACCGATCAGCCTCCGTTCGACACTTTCTTCGTGAAGCGTGCGCGCGCTTCGATCTCGCGCTTGATGTCGCCGAGGAACTGCTGCGCGGTCGCTTGCGCGATGCGATAGCCGATAGCTTCGTCGAAGACCTGCCCCGCCGCGCCAAGCGGCGGTGTGTACTCTCCGCTTAATTCGACGAAGCTGCTAGCCGGGTCGTCCTCGCCCCATACCACAAGCGTGCCTTCAAAACGGGGAAACATCACGCTCCCCTCCGGCTCCCACGCGATTCGCAAAAGGTTGTTGAGGTTTTGATCGTCGCGCGTCTCACGAGCCGAGATGCGAACCTCGCGTTCGAGGGCGAACGCGCCGTCCATCGGCACGCGTAAGCGCATGCGGGTGACGCCGCTTGCATCTTCACGAGCATCGAAAAACGCCATCAACCCGGCTTCAGCTTCCTCCGCCGGAACCTCGACGGCGATTCGCTCGCGGAGTTCCTTCATGCGGGTCACACTAGCAAAGCGGCGAGAACAACCTGAGAACGGCAACGTTCTCGGAGTTTTCCTAAAGCCGTCCTGATCCCAGCGCGTCTTCGATAGCTGCGAGCAACTCCTGCGGATCTGCGGGCTTTGGCAGCGCCGCCACGACCCCGTAAATCTGCATAAACTCGCGCATGGCCGCATCAGGCGCGCTCGCCGTATAGAGCGCGACCCGGGTGGTGCGGGTGCGTGCCTCCGCTCGCAGCGCGCGGATGAATTCCGCACCACTCATCTGCGGCAGGGCGAGATCGGTGATAATGAGATCCGGCTGGAGCTCGAACGCGATCGCCAACGCGTCGCGTGCATCGGCGGCTTCAAGCGCCTCGTGGCCACTATGCGTCAGGAGCGTCCTCACGAAGAGGCGCGCATTGGGATCATCGTCCACGATCAGGACCGTTGCCATCACTGACCGTCCTGCCGCAAATATCCCTCGACCTGCGTCACGAAGGTGCGCGGTTCGATCGGTTTGCCGATGTAGCCGTCGAATCCCGAATTCGCAATTCGCTCGCGATCGCCGGCCATTGCAAGCGCCGTCACCGCGACAATCGGAACCGACGCATACCGCGCTTCGCCGCGCAACCGCTGTGCGAACTCGTAGCCGTCAATGCGTGGCATCAAAATATCGGTCAGCACGATGTCGAAATCCCCGGCTTTCGCCGCCTCCAATCCGGCGAACGCATCGCCGTGCCCCGCCACAGCGTGGCCGAACGACTTCAGAAGATACAGCATCAGATCGAGGTTGACGGCGTTGTCGTCGACGACGAGAATGTTCGCCATCGCTAGCGGAGCGGCAGCGTCAGCGTAAACGTACTGCCTTTTCCGTAAACGCTGGACACGCCGAGCTCACCGCCAAGCATCTGCGCCAAATTTCGGCAAACATAGAGGCCGAGGCCGGTGCCTTCAAATCGCCGCGTGGTCGAGCGATCGACCTGCTCGAACGCTAGGAACAGGCGCTCCTGATCCTCGGGTTTGATGCCGATCCCAGTATCGCTCACACTAAAGGCAACGGCAGCGCGGCCATTCTGGCTCGACGCCCGCACGTCGATCCGCACCGAGCCGGCTTCGGTATATTTGAGCGCGTTGTTCGCGAGATTCAACAGGATCTGCGCGAGCGCGCGACGTTCGGTGGCCAGCGGCGCGATAATACCGTCGACGTGCGTCGAGAAGTCAAGCTGCTTTTGTGCCGCGAGCGCAGCGAGCGACGCGGCTACCTCGTCGACGACCTCGCTGACGGCTATGTCCTCGAAGGCGAACTCGATCTTTCCGGATTCAATCTTTGCCAAATCGAGAATGTCGTTGATGAGCGAGAGCAGGTGCCGCGCGCTCAACTGTACGATTTCGAGTTGCCGCGTCTGTTCGACATTCAATTCACCGGGGATGCGCATTAGCAGAGTACCGGTAAAGCCGATGATTGCGTTGAGCGGCGTGCGCAACTCGTGACTCATCGACGCTAGAAATTGATCTTTCGCGCGGCTCGCGCTTTCGAGCGCAGCATTGAGTTCTTGGAGGCGGTGCTCAAACGCCTTGCGCTCGGACGAGTCGCGCACCGAGCACGAGACGAACGTGCCCTCGACGGTTGTGACCGGTGCGAGGCTGATCTCGACGGGAAACTCGCTGCCGTTCTTCCGCAAGCCGTTGAGTTCCAAGCCGACGCCCATTGGGCGCACGTGCGGATCGCCGTAGTAGCCTTTGCGTTCGCCGACATGGCGCGAGTGATATCGCCGGGGAATGAGCATCTCGATCGGCTGCCCGATCAATTCCTCGCGATAGTAGCCGAAGAGCGCCTCGGTGTGTGCGTTTACGAGACGAATGCGGCCTTCCGCATCGACGACGATCGTCGCGTCGGGAGCATACTCGAGGATCGGAAAGCGGCTTCCGGCAAGGTCCTCGAGGGAGAACGTCGCAGAATTATCCATGCAGCACCGAGACGAACTCCGGCACGACCTCGGGAATCTCCTCGGCATTGCGCTTGCAAATGTCGAGGGCATGGCCGACGGAATCGTCCCGGCGACCCCGGAGCGTCTCGAAGCCGTCGCGGAAAGTTTGCGCAAGGCGCGCGACAACGTCGCGGCACTAATGGATGAACCAGGATGCGACCATGCCGGCGACGCTCAGCAGCATCAACCCGAATGCGAGCCACAACCAAACCTGCGCGGCACGAGTAACGGTCCATTTCCCTAAGATGCGCGTGTCGCGCGCGACACGGATCAGCGCGTAGATCAGCGGAACCGAGGCGACGCCGTTAAAGACCGCCGACCAGAATAGGGCCTGGACGGGATCGACGCGTGCAAGGGTCATGCAAGCACCTGCGAGTACGCCGACGACGATGACGCCATAGAATCCTGGCGCGCGCCACCACGGTACTGCCAACCCCTCGCGAAAGCCGTGAAGTTCCGCCGCCATGTACGCGGTGGAACCTGCCAAGACCGGCACCGCGAGCAATCCGGTACCGACGATGCCCAGCGTAAAAAGCGCGAAGGCGAAGTTGCCGGCGAGCGGTCGAAGCGCTTCAGCCACCTGTTGTGCAGTGGCGATGTGCGTAACGCCGTGCGCTCCGAGGGTCGATGCCGCCGTGACGATGATAAAAAACATCACAACGTTGGAGTAGATTGCGCCGGTGTTAGCGTCGGCGTGGACAGCGGCTATGCTCTGCGAATTCGCCTTGCTCGACCGAGCCTCGGCGCGCCGTCGCGCCTGGCGCTCCTCGGCGGTCATCGAGGTTTGCCAAAAGAACAGGTACGGTGTAATCGTCGTGCCGAGCGCCGCGGTTAGAGTGGTGAGCCAGGCGCCGTTCAGCTCCACGTGTGGAACGAGCAGATTGAAGAGCACGCTCCACCAATGCGGGTGCACGATAAACGCGGTGATGATGTAGGCCAGGAGTGTGAGGCAGAGCCACTTTATGACGTTCGCGAAGCTCCGATAGCTAAAAAACACCTCGACGACGATGATCGCGCCGGTGAAGGCGGCGAGCCAAATCACCGCGGGCAGGCGCGTAAGCAGGTGCGCCGCACCAGCCATCGCGTTGAGATCGGCGCCGATGTTGAAGGTGTTGGCGAGTCCCACCAAGATCGCGAGCGCATATGCGAGGGGACGCGGCATCGCCGTGGTGAGCGCCGCCATCAACCCTTTCCCGGTCACCAGACCAATGCGCGCGCACGTCCCGTCGATCACGCCCATCATCGGTGTCGTGATCAATGCGGTCCACAGCATCGAGAGGCCGGTGGAAGCACCGGTAATCGAGTAGGTTGCAATGCCCGACGGATCGTCATCCGCAGCGCCCGTGATGAGTCCCGGCCCGAGCGACTTTGCCCAGGCGGTTACGCGGCGGCGGATACCGACGTCCATGTGCGTATCATACCCGAATCTTCCTCGAATATTCACACGCGTGTGTGACGATCGAGACTGTGGATAGGATCATTCGGCGAGATACACTTGCAAAGTGCCCCTTTTCTGCGGCAATTGAGTGTGCCGAAGACTATCTGCAACGCGCCGCGGCGCGCGGACGAATTCAAGAGCTTCTCGTCCCTACGGACCTCTCGGTCCTCGTTGTCGAAGATTTCACCGATAGCGTGCGGCGGCACGAAGCGCTCGAATTCCGTTGGCGCCCCGGAATCGGCGCGTTCCCGTCCGCACATGCATTGCTCACCGTTCGGCCACACGCCCCGCCAGGCACCGAGTTGCAGTTCAGCATGAACTATGAGCCCCCGTTCAAAGGATTCGGGCGCTTCTTCGACGCGTTGCTCGGGCGGCATCTCGCCTGGGTCACGAGTGGCTTGCTACTGCGCCGGTTGCGCTTCGAAATCGAACGCTGCGCGCGAAGATCCTAAGCGATCGGATTCTTCACGCGTCCTTCCCATCGACCCGTCATACTTGAGCAATGTCAAACCTCTATCAACGCCGCTATCTCAAGTGTCCGTACAACCGCGCACGCGAGCTACTTGCGCAGGACCTCGAAAATGCTGCGCAAACCGGTCAAGAGCGCACGCTTCGCCTGACGCTAGCCGTTCCAGCAATGGCAAACACCGAGATCGGCAAGAATGTGATTGTAGCGGTCAAGTCTGCCGAGGATCCGACGCACTTCGATCAACCATGGCAGTTGCACTGGGAACCGGAAAGCGGCCCGTATCCGACCTTCGACGGCATGCTAACGATCCACGCCGATGAAACTTATACGACGTCGATTCTACAGCTCAAGGGCGCGTACAAGCCGCCGCTCGGTGTAATTGGCGCCGCCTTCGATAATATGCTCGGTTCGCGCATCGCGCATGAGACCGCACGCGAACTCCTTCGCAAAATTGCCGCGCGCATCGAGACGACCTACAACACGCAAGAGGCAGCGAAGCCCGCACCTTCCCTCGAAGCGAAATGAACGGGCGCACGATCGAACTGCGCGAACCGATCGCCATGGCGCCCGCCGCCGCGCGCGAGTCGCTTGGCCGGGTCATACACGCGTTAGCAAGCAATGCAGACGCGCGTCCCGCGCTCGAGGTAAGCTTACGCGATCTTCATGCGCCAAGCTCCGGCTCGGTGCAGATTCCGATAGCAATCGAGGTCCAAGACCACGCTAGGAAATCCGAATACGTTCTCGGTCTACGCGCGACGTCTAGAGGTTTTTTTCCCGCATTCGAAGGCACGCTGAGTCTCAATGCACTCGGCAAGGACTGCGAACTTTGGCTACAGGGTAAATATCGGCCGCCACTTGGCGTCGTCGGGACGCTTCTCGACACTACGCTCCTGCGCGGTGTGGCCAAGCGCAGCTTGCAACGCATGTTGCAGCGGATTAGCGACGGCGTTTTTCGTGACGCGCGTGAGCACTACGGCTTGCGGAACTTGTAGCCGACTCCGTACACGGTAAAAACGTACGATGGATTGGCCGCGTCGGGCTCAATCTTGTGGCGAAGGTTATTGATGTGGCGATCGAGCGTGCGCTCGAAGACCGAGCCGTCGTCGGTGAGCTTATCGAGAAGCTGCGAACGGGTAAGCGCCGTTCCGGCGTTGCGGGCCAGCACCTCGAGAAGACGAAATTCGGAGGGCGTTAGGGGCGCAGGCTTGTTCGCAATACGGACTTCGTGCGCAGCAACGTCGATCTCCAAATCCCCGAAGCGAAGCACCTCGCCGCGATCTCCCGCCGTTTCAAACTGACCGCCCGCACGGCGCAGCACCGCACGCACGCGCGCAACGACCTCGCGGGGCGAGAACGGTTTGGTGATATAGTCGTCCGCGCCGATCTCCAGGCCCAAGATTCGGTCGATCTCCTCACGCCGCGCGGTGACGAGGATCACCGGAATCTTGCGCTCGCGCACGTGTCGTAGGATATCCAGACCGCTCCCGTCCGGGAGGGTGACGTCAAGCAACAGCAACTCGGGCCGGCTCTGCGCGAGCGTCGCCATCGCTTGCGAGAACGTGGTGTTCACGGTGGCAGAAAAACCCTCCGCCTGCAGATAGCCGGCGAGAACCTCGCCGATCTGCGGCTCATCGTCGACAATTAGCACGTTCCCAGCCACAGGTACCCCCGAAAATTCCAGCTCTTGTCAGGGACAGCGTTCTTCGAATCTGCTCGATCTGCCCGTAAGCCGCCCTTACAGCCACCACTGCGCGCCGAGCGCCATATTGAAAACGGCCGCGAACGTGCAGTACATCAGCCAGATGCCGGTGATGAGGTGAAAGAACCCGGTCGGTTTGGGCGATGGCACCACGCCGAACTTCTGTAACACGTCTGCGACATAGACACCGGTGAGGCCAAGGAAAATCAGCGCAACCGGAATGTCACCGGCAATCCAAAACACGATCAATCCCAACAGCGAGATCAAGGTAAATGCGATCGCCATCCAGCCTTCGGGAGCCGCAGACGCGCCCACGAAACGCCGGCCGCCCAGCACGAACCAGTGCACGCCGTATGCGGTGAACGCTAGCCCAGCCATATAAAGCGGCGCGCCTTTGAAGACTTGCAGCCAGGTCAATCCGACGAAGATGTACGTTCCGGCGAGGAACTGCATGAAGCCCGGCATCCAGATGCCCCATAATCCCATGCTGCGATCGACCTCCGGCGATGCAGCGGGCCAGCCGAAGAATTCCTGACCGCCCCAAATAAAGTAGCCGGTCGCTAGACCGAAAAATCCGATGGCAAGCGGCACGTAAACCGATGATTGAAGCGTAAGCGCATTAGACATAGTGCAATTGCGAACACTTGCTGCGAACCGGAAAGTTGCGCAACCCATCGTGCGGTTGGTTACCGTTTTTTTGCGAGTACCGAGAGTTCCCACCGGTAGCCGTCGCGATCGCGGAACCAAATACCCATGCTCTTCGAGCCGGGAGCTTCGGGTCCGATTTCATTCCCCGGATCCTCGACCTCGACGCCGTGTTGTTTGAGCCACGCGAGCGCGCTTTCCAACGCCGCCATATTCGGCAAATGAAACGACATATGTTCGATAGTCTCGGGGTGCGGTTCGCCGATGAAGAGGACGATCGTGATGTTGTCGTTGGTGAGCCCGACATAGTCGCTGCCTTCGAACATCGTCTCGAGCGCAAAGAGCCGCTGCCACCACTTCGCGCTCGCGTGGAGGTCGCGAACGGCGAGTCCAAAGTGCCCAACCGTTCCCAGGTGGATCTTCATGCAGGCTCCAATCGGAAGGAGAATGTGCGGACGTTTTACCCTGACGAAGCCACTGCGTATCCGCGCCGCATACCCGCGCTACCGGTTCGAGGAGTTTAGCGAGTATCGCCTGCCTCGCTTCAACATCGCGCCGACGCAAGGTGTGCTCGGCGTACTCGACGACGGCAGCGACCGCGTGGCGCCACTGCAATGGGGCATCGACGGGCGCATCAACGCGCGCGCCGAGACCGTCACACAGCGCGCACTTCCGTTTCGTTGCATCATCTTCGCAGACGGCTTCTACGAGTGGCGCGGTAAAAAGCCGGTCTACTACACGATGAAGGACGCTCGTGTCTTCGCGTTCGCCGGCATCTTCGAACCGGTCACAAATGGGCCGCCGCCGTGTGCGATCGTCACGGTTCCGGCAAACGAACTCGTAGCGAGCGTGCACGATCGTATGCCGGCAATTCTCAAAGACGACGAACTCGATGGTTGGCTTGCGGCAAAGGATCTCGGTCCTGAGCAGGCACGCGAATTCTTGAACTCCTACGACCCGCACGCCATGCAGGCACGCGACGTCTCGATGCGCCTCAACGATGCACGGTATGATGCACCGGATGTACTCATCGACAACGACCCGATTCAAGAAACGCTGTTTTAATTACACTGGTTGCGGCTCGCGCACCGGTGTCTTGACCAGTTTTTCGTCTTTCCTGTCGTCTGGCGCGAAGCGCAAGTACATGATCGGAATAAGCAATAGCGTCAGCACGAGCGAACTCGAGAGACCGCCGATCACCACGATGCCGAGCGGCCGTTCCGCCTGCGAGCCCGGGTCGAGTGCGAGCGCGAGCGGCAACATGCCCGCGATCATCGCGAACGTCGTCATCACGATTGGACGGAACCGATGGTGTGCGCTCTCGACGATCGCATCGAGCTTCGTCATGCCGCGATCGCGCAGCTGATTCGCGAAGTCGACGAGCAAAATACCGTTCTTCGCGACCAAGCCGACCAGCATGATCGCGCCGATCAGCGAGAACAGATTTAACGTCTGATGCGTCAGCGCGAGCGCGCCCAATGCGCCGACAACGGCAACCGGCACGGTGAACATGACGATGAATGGCGTGACGTAGCCGTTGTACAGCGCCACCATCAACAGATAGACGAGCAGGATCGAGAGCAAGAGGGAGATCGTCATCTCGTAGGTCGTATCCGCGACCTGCTCTTGGTTACCGCCGGCCACCGGTACGACGGTGATATCCGAGGGAAGTTTCAGGGCGCGCAACCGCCGCTCGTAGTCGCGGATGACATTGGAAAGCGTTGCACCAGGTGTAACGTTCGCCCCGAGCAACACGACGTTACGCCGCTCGAGACGAATGATCAATGGCGGAGCCGGAACGTTCTGCAAGTCTACGATGTCGCCGACGCGGATGATCGAGCCGTTGTTCGCGCGGATCGGAATCGCCGAGATGCCGGCGAGGTTGGTCAGATCCTGTTGCTGATAGATGACCTGCACGTCTTTGAGGCCATCGGGCCCGGTGAACTGCGTGGCCGTGTATCCCCCGTAAGCCGCACGCACCGCCGTTGAGGCGGTTCCGATGCCGGCGTCGAGCGCGCGCGCGGCATTGCGATTGAAGTTCACCTCGATCTGCGGTGAATCAAGCGAGTTTGACGTCGTCGCGTCGATGACGCCCGGCGTTTGCTCAAGTGCGGCAAACGCCTTGGCCGCCGATGCGCTCGGATCGCTCGTCGCACTTTCGACGACATACCCAATCGGCTGTGAGATACCGCCCTGCGGATCGGTCGACGGCACGCCGATGACCTGTGCGCTCTGGCCTTGCAGCGCCTGTTGAATTTGACTTGCGAATTGCTGCGACCAATACTGCGTCGATTGATGGCGTCCGTCTTTGAGGAAGATATGGATCTGGGCGACCGCGCCGTTGCTAATGAAGCCGCTCAACGCGCCTTCATATGCCCCCGAGATCGACGTCTCGGATTGAACGTCGGGCGAACGCAGCACGACCTGCTCGGCTTTGCGCACGGCGGCCGTCGTGGTCGCAAGCGGCGTACCCGTCGGATAGTTGATCGTTTCGAACAGCTCACCGCGATCGACCGGCGGCATGTATTCAAAGCCGACGATGCCCAGTGGAATGAGCAATATTGCGGCGACGAGGCTGAGGAACGAGACCCATACCACCAGCCCGCGGTTGTTCAAACCCCAGTTCAGCGCGCGCTGCGCGTACCACACGCGCACACCGTCGAACCAGGTGGTAAAGCGATCGATGATACCCCACGGCTTCCAATTCGAAAAGAGCGCCCAGCGTCCGGCGAGCGCCGGCGTCACCGCAAACGAGACGAACAGCGATGTCAGCGTCGCAACCGTTACGACCAAACCGAATTCGCGTAAGAACAGGCCGACTTGGCCCGGCAGAAACGAGAGCGGCAAGAACACGACCACGATCACGAGCGTGATCACAATCGTCGCCACGCCGATCTCCGAGATGCCGTTGATCGCGGCTTCTTTCGGCTGCTCGCCTTCTTCTTGATGACGCGAGATGTTTTCCAGCACGACGATCGAGTCGTCGACCAGGATGCCGATCATCAACGTCATGCCGAGCAGCGAGACGGTATCCAGCGTGAAACCGAGTATCTGCATCACCGCGAGCGTAACGAGAAACGACGCCGGCACGGCGATCATGACGACCACCGCCTTACGCCACGAACGCAGGAAGAATAACATCACGATCGCCGTGATGATGATCCCTTCGATCAGCGTGCGGGTAACTCCGGAAAGCAGGTCCTTCGTGTACGTCGACTGCACGTTGAGCACCGAGAACTTGATGCCAGGATACTGTTGCTCGAGGCGCGGAATCTGTGCGAGCACCGCATCAGATGCGGTCACCTCGCTCGAACCGGCAGCCTTTTGGATGTCGAGCTCGATGGCCGGTGTACCGTTCGTATAGGCAAAGACGCGCTGCGTCTCATAGGCGTCTTGCACGTTCGCCACGTCCGAGACACGGTAAAGCCGCGAGGTCGTGGTCCATGGATACAAACTTGACGTGCTGCTGCCGCTTGCGGCCGTCGTGGTATTACCCAGTAGCAAATTTCCGACCGTCGGCACGTCTTGGATGTCGCCGCGAATATCGAGGTTCGTCTCGCGATTGGGCTCGTACACGATACCACCCGGCGCGCGCACGTTGTTATTCGAGATCGCGTTGATGATGTCGGTGAGGGTAAAGCCCGACGACGTCAGCTTATTCGGACTCACATTGACTTGGATCGACGCCGTGACATCGCCGTTCTCCTGGACGAACGAGATGCCTTGAACCTGTTCGAGCGCCGGCACGACGTCGTTGGTCACGATGGCCGAGAGCGCTCCGAGGGAAAGTGTCGACGATGACGCGGCCAGCGAAACAACAACGGCTTCGGAGGGATTGTAGATGGAGATCTGCGGCGTCGGCAAATCGTTGGGCAACTGATGCAGCGAGTTCTGCACGCGGCCTTGCACTTGGACAAGGTCCGTGTTCTCATCCGACGTCAGCGAAAAGACCGCCACGATCGAGGCCTGTCCCGGCTCAATATTGGTCTCGACGTAGCTGAGGTCCGGAGCGCCGGCAATCTGATCTTCGAGCGGACGTACGATCGCGTCTCGCATTTCGGTGGTGGATGCGCCGGAATAGGTCAGCAGCACTTGGATCGAGGGGATGTCGTAGTTCGGCAGTTGCTGTTTGACTAGATTGAAGCCGGAGATCGAACCTGCGATCAAGACCAGGCAGAGAAACACGAAGACGAGCGTCGGCCGTTCGACGAAGAGCCGGGTAAACTTCATAGTGGTCCCGCCTCCGGGCTAGGTTTACTCGGCCCGAGCCACATGAACATGACCGGTACGAGGACGAGTGTTAAGACGAGCGAGCTAATCAGGCCGCCGATGACAACAATGCCGAGAGCTTGGCGCTGCGCACCGCCGGGATCGAGTGCCAGTGCGATCGGCGACATGCCGGCGATCATCGCGCACGTCGTCATGACGATTGGCCGGAACCGCTCCTTTGCAGCTTCCACTAACGCGCTGGCGCGGTCCATGCCTCCCTGCACCATATGGTCGGCAAAGTCAACCAACAGAATTCCGTTCTTTGAAGCCAAGCCGACCAGCAGCACGGTGCCGATCAGCGAGTAGAGGTTCAATGCTTGCCGCGTAACGGCGAGGGCGGTAAATGCTCCAACGGTTGCGACCGGCACGGCAAACATAATGATGAACGGTAAGCGATAGCTGTTGTACAGCGCGACCATCAGCAAGTAGACGAGCACGAGCGAGAGCCCGAGTCCACCCAACATGCTCACGGCAAGTTGGGCCGCATTCGCTTGATTGCCGCCGGCATTGGGCTTGACCGAAACCGTAGGCGGCAGCTTTAACTCGGCAAGGTTGGCTTGGAAGCGCTTCTGCACCGTCGAAAGCGCGACGCCCGGCGCCAGGTTTGCTTGAATGTGGACGGTCGTCTCGCGGTTCGTGCGCGTCATCAGCACTTGCGACGGATCCTGGACGAGTTTTGCAACGTCGGCCAGGTGAATGATGTTGCCGTTGTTGGTACGCATTGGAAGAGCGAGCAGCAGTGCTATCGAGGTCTGGAACGTGCGCGGATAGAGCACTTGCACGTATTTGATGCCGTGCGACGTCTGAATTTGCGCGGCGAGCGTGCCACCAAATGCCGCGCGAATGGCGCTCGCGGCCTGGCCGATGTTCATATTGAGCACGCGCGCTCGGTCGCGATCGAAGTCGATATCGATCTGCGGCGCGAGGTTGAGCTGCGAGCTATTCACGTTAATCGCGCCTTGCGTCTCTTGCATTGCGCTTAGAATCTGGGGCGCGTACTTCTCGGGCGTGTCGTCGGACGAGGTGACGATGTAGTCAATCTGCTGTCCGCTCCCGCCGCCCTGACCGGTTGCGGCAACCGAGACGATTTTGGCGCCCGGCGCAATTTTCTGTGCCATCGCGCCGAAGCGCTGCGCCCAAGAATCTGTCGTGCCTTTATGGTTGTCTTGCAAGAAGACGTGCACTTGTCCGACGCTGCCCTGATTGACGGTGCCCCCAAAACCGGCTTGTGTCGCGCCGGCCAACGCCGTCTGCGACTGCACGGCGGGGATCTTTGCCAGCGCTTTGGTGAGCGCGGCGATCTTTGCATTCAGTTGCGCGAGCGGCGTACCGGTCGGATACGTCACTTGCACGAACACCTCACCGCGATCGACCGCCGGCATGAACTCAAAACCGACCACACCGAACACTACCAGCGACAGCGCTGCGGCTACGGCCGCGAACGACACGATAACGACTAGTCGCGGACGCTTTAGCGCCCATGGCAACGCGGTCTGCGCATACCATAGTCGCGTGCGCTCGAAAAGTGTCGTGAAGCGATCGATGATACCCCAAGGTTTCCAGTTGGAGTTCAGCGACCAGTTTCCGGCCAGCGATGGCGTCACGGTGAATGAAATGAAGAGCGACGTCAACGTCGCGGTCACAACGACAAGCGCGAATTCGGAGAGAAAGCGCCCGATGATCCCGGGGAGGAATGCGATCGGCAGAAAGACGACGACGTCGACCAGTGTGATCACGATCGCGGCGGGGCCTATCTGCGTGCGCCCTTTGATCGCGGCTTCCTTCGGCGGCTCTCCGCTCGCATGATGGCGCTCGGTGTTTTCGAGCACGACGATCGAATCGTCGACGAGTATACCGATGATGAGCGTCATTGCGAGCAGTGAAACGGTATCGATCGAGAAGTTGAACACCTTCATCAGCGCGATCGTCACGCCAAGCGACGACGGAATCGCGATGAGGATGACGATCGCATTGCGCCACGAGCGTAGGAAAAACAACATCACGATCGCGGTGATGATAATTGCCTCGCTCAGCGTGCGGACGACACCCATGATCTGGTCCGTCGTGTATGCGGCTTGGTTGTTGAGAATTTGGAAGTGGATCTGCGGATACTGGCGCTCGATGCCGGGCAATGCGCGCAAGACGTTGTCGGCGGCGAGCACCTCACTTCCGCCGGTGGCTTTCTGCACGCTAAGCGAGATCGTAGGAATCGTGCCGACGTAGCTATATTGCCGTTGCGGCTCGAACGAATCACTGACGCTTGCGACGTCGGAGATGCGCATCTGGCGCGGCGCATACGTCCACGCATTCACATTGGAAAGTGACAGCCCGGAAAACCCTCCGCCTCCGCCCGCGCCGCCGCCGCCACTCGACGACGAAGCACCCATGCTCGAGCTGCTCAGCATCGGATACTGCGTTACGAGGTTGAGCTGTGGGATCGGCGGCGGCGTTGGGGCGGGCGGCGGTGACGACGGCGGCCCGGGTGTTGTCATCGGTGCTTGCGTCGCAAAAACGCTGCCGCTTGAGGTTGTCGACGTTTGCGTGCCGTTCGAAGACGCCGGCGCCGCAGTAGGCGCGGCCGCAAGCGCAAGCGCGCTCGACGCGTTGCTCGCCGCGACCGACGCCGTCTCACTCGACGACACCGGCGGCGCGCCGGGAACACCCGCGGCGACCGGAATGCTATAGCTCGCGTTGCCGAATGACGTCTTATAGGAAGAAGACGCCGCGATCAGCAGGTTAGCAACCGACTCTTGTGTTGTGAGATCGCCACGCACATCGATCGTCGTCTCGTGACCGGGAAGGTAGGCGATGCCGCCGGGTTCGCGATTGTTGTTGCTTTGAATCGAACTGACGACGTCGTTGAGCGTATAGCCCGCCGAGTTGAGCAGATTCGGGTTGACGGCGACCTCGTACGCCGGCGTGACTGCGCCGCCCGCGTTCACATTCGAGACGCCGCTGACTTGTTCGACCGCGGGCACGATATTGTTGCTCACGATAGCCGAAAGCGCTCCGGGGCTGTATGCGCTCGAATCGAGGCCGATGGTAAGCACGGTTTGTTGCGAGGGATCGAAACTTGCTACCGTCGGGGCCGGCATATCGCTCGGCAGTTGTGATTGCGCGACGAGGACGCGACGCTGTACTTGCACGAGATCGGTCGTCTTATTCGACGACAGTTCGAAGGTCGCACTGATCGACGCTTGGCCTTGCTGCACGGTCGTTTGGATGTATTGCAGGTTCGGAGCACCCGCGATTGCGTCTTCGAGCGGACGCACGATAGCGTCGCGAATCTCGGTCGTCGAGCCGCCCGGATAGCTCGCACGCACGTTTATCGTCGGAAAGTCGACGTTAGGGAACTGCTGCTGGGTAATCGTCAATCCGCCGATTGCACCGGCCACGACGATTAGGGCGAGCAGGACGAAGACGATTGTCGGCCGCTCGACGCACAGCCGCGTGAGCCACATTATTGCGTGGGTTGCGGCGAAGGCGAAAGTGACCCGCGGTGCCGGTGGTATCCGGGCGACGCCCCGGGAGAAGCCGCCGGATCGGTAGACGCATTGGGTGCGCTCGATGCGTTGGGTGCACCGGAAGCTTGTCCGACCACCTGTTGTCCGGACGCGATACCAAGCTGACCGTTCGAGACCACTTGCGTTCCTTGCGAGATACCGGTAACGATCGAGGTCGTGCCGTTGCTGCCGAGTTCTTTCACACTCTGTTGTTTGGCCGTACCGTCGGATGCGACAATCATTACGGTCGTGTGTGAATCATCCAAAAATGCGGCAGTTGGAATCCCGATGCCGGTCACCGTCGGCAGTGTAATCGTGCCGGTCACCGCCATACCCGACTGTAGCCGGTCTCCCTGGTTCGGAACGATCACTTCCACCGTGAAATTTGTCGAACCCGGTTGCACTTGACCGAGGACCGCGCTGACATGTCCCTCATACGCCGCGCTCGTGATGCCGGCGACCGCGATAGCGACTGGCGCGCCACGCGTAATTTCAAAGACGTTTGACGACGACGCGTTCAGCTCAGCGTAGACCGGATCGAGCTGCTGCACGGTAAAGATCGTGCGCGAACCCGGATATTCGCCCGGATTGAGATTGCGGTTGACCACCACGCCGTCGACCGGCGAGATAATCGTTGCGCGCGCAATCTGCGCCGCAACTTGGTCGGCTTGGGCGTGCGCGGACTGCGCGTCCGCAATGGATGCAGCGACCGTCGCTGCTTGCAAGCCCTGCGTGTTGTTGCCATTGACTTGATTGTTGAGTACCGCGGTATTGTACGTATTCAAGTCGCCCACGTAGGCCGCACGCGCAGCTTCGAGCTGCGACTTCGACACATAGCCGCTCGAATAGAGCGCTTGGTCCTGTTGATAGACGAGTTTCGAATTGTTCATCGCTGCCCGCGCAGCCTCAACTTGGTTGCTGCCTTGGCCGAGGTTGAGCTGGGCTTGATACTTCGTTTGTGTTGCCCGGGCATCGGCCGAAGCCGCATTGCGTTCGTCGGCATTATAGTTCGCGCGCAAATCCGTCGTATCGAGAAGCGCGAGCACCTGGCCCTTGTGCACGCGATCGCCTTGAATCACGTTGACGGCATCGGTCGGCTCGCTGAGCGAACTCGAGATCGCGACGTTTTGAAATGGCGCGACGATGCCCGCGATCTGCACTTGCGGTTTCACGCTCGCCGGCTGCGCGGTTGCGACCGGTATACTTTGCGTCGTCGCGCCGCCCGCTCCGCGATGATGACGCGTAGCGCCACCGCCACAGCCGGCGAGGGCGAACGCGAGTAGCGCCACTGCGGTCCATCCGAGGGGCTTCTGAAACAAGCGAGCTAGCATCGCGCAAAGGCTACGCCATGAAGCCGAGTGATTCCTGAGAGGTTACGCAATTTGATCCATTTCTCAAAACGGTGTTCTGCATATCATCCCCGCAGCGGGCGCCTTCCTCACACCGTAGAATACTTGCCTTATGTCGATGACCAACACCACCGACAGGCGTAGCGCCGACCGCCGTCAAGGCGACCGCCGGATCGTTTCGATCGCGGTTGCCGTTGACCGGCGCGCGGACGAACGGCGCAAGGGCGACCGGCGCCTGGCCTAGTTCCGGTCTCGAGCGGGTGTAGGGACGTCGCGCGCACGCTTTGCGTAGCGCCTAGTTCGTCGCGGCCAAGGTCCAGGGAAACCCCGAAGTCCAAGCCAATGGACCCTGAACTTTCCATTTGGCAAATCTATGAATTTCAAAGATCTCCAGTACGCCCTGGCCCTCGAGCGGCGCCGAAGCTTCAGCCGGGCTGCCGAGGAGTGCGGCGTTGCGCAGCCGACCCTTTCGGCCCAGATCCGTAAGCTCGAGTCCGAACTCGGGGTCGAGCTCTTCGAGCGTGACGGCCGCACCATTCGGGTCACGCCTGCCGGCGAACTGATTCTTGAGCAGGCGCGACTCGCACTTGGCGCGGTGGCACGCATAGAGGAGCTCGCGCAGACCCGCGCCGATCCGATGGTCGGCCCGCTCCGTTTGGGCGTGATTCCGACGCTTGCACCGTATCTGCTGCCGGGCGTGCTCGGGCCGTTGCAGACGCAGCTTCCGCTCGCGCCACTTGTCGTCATTGAAGATATGACGCACCGTTTGCTCGAGTCGATTCACGCCGGGCGCCTCGATGCGGCACTTGTCGCCACCGAACACACCGATGGGAATCTCTCCGAGATTGCGCTTTTCGACGAGGCATTTAGTGTTGCGATTCCCGCGAGTGACCCGCTTGCAACTCGAACGCGCATTAGCGTTGAGCAGTTGGATCCGGCGACGCTCATCCTATTAGCGGATGGACATTGCCTCTCGGACCAGGCGCTAGCGCTGTGCGGACAAACGCATGGGCGCGGCCTGCGTAGCGATCTCTCCGCGACTTCGCTTGAAACCGTCCTTAATCTCGTCGAAGCGGGACTCGGGATGACGATCGTCCCGGAGCTCGCACGAGCGCACTTCGAGGGGCGCTTTGCGCGGATCGCATTTCGACCGCTCGATGGCGAACGCTCGTCACGCGCGATTCGCGTACTCCACCGCGCATTTGTGCCGCGACGCCTGGCGATCGAGCGCCTGGCGGAGACCATTCGAGGGAGCTTCCCCGTGGGAACCTTCGCGCAACGCGTGTAATTGGGGAGCATGGCGGAAGTAAATCGGGAACTTTTTCCGACGACGAGCATCAATGTGCCGAACTTGGTGCCGCTGATGGAACGATTGCGCGACGAAAACCGCAAGCGCGCGATCACCATTGTACATGTTGCCTCTTCCGAGGAAGGCGAATGGATTTGTTCGACCGCCGCCGCGCGTCTCGCGCGCTATGGCGATAAGATGGTCGGGCCCGAGCCGGGCCGCGTCATCGACCTGGTCGAAACCGCGATCCGCGTAAAGGTACCCTATCTCTTCGCAGGCGAGATACGCCGCGAGGAAGACGCGCGCGCGTTGCGCGCCGCGGCGACGCTCGGTATTAAAGCCGTCGCATTTCTTGTCCGCCCCTCGCGCAAAGAAGCCGACGACACCGTGACGATGCTCGGTTCGTGGGGCAGCTTTGACGTCGCCCTGCTATCCGAATACCACTGACGCGCTATATCTCGAGCGTACTCTGATATACCGGAACGGCTTGACCGCCGACGGTTATCTGCTGCACGTAGGTTCCTTCGACAGTAAAACGCGCTTTGAGATGACTTGGACGTCCCATTGCGACGCCTTGTTGCACGTCGATGTGCGTGCGGCTTTGATCGAGCAACCGCCACCAGCCGAGTGCCGCGCACAACGGCGCGACCGATGAGCCTGTTGCCGGATCCTCACCGACGCCGCTGCCAAGCGAGGCGAACATGCGCGTATAGGCTTTACCGCCCTGATAGCTGCAGATCAGGACGTTGCCTTCGCCGGCGTCGACGGTCGTCGCTTTGACCAAGTCACCGCGATCGAGCATGACCCAATCGACGTTTTGCTCGGTATCGAGCAGCACGCACAAGAACTCCACGCCGTGGCCACCAAAGACTTGCGGCGGCATCATGACGCACGATACGGGCAACCCAATCGCTTGCGCGACGGCGGCTCGATCGACGGCCGCACTCAACGCTTCCGCCGGCGGCGGCGTCATCCACAGCACGTCGCCCTCCTTGCGCACGGGAATAATCCCGGCTTCCATTTGGAACGCAAGGTCGGGGGTTGCCTTCGCGAACTCCTGGAGTACGAAGGCCGTGCCGATCGTCGGATGCCCTGCGAATGGCAACTCCTGCCCCGGCGTGAAGATGCGCACGTGGTGCGTCGCGCGATCGTCGCTTGGCCGCATGACAAACGTTGTTTCCGAAAGGTTCATCTCGCGTGCAATCTTTTGCATCGTTTCGCCGTCGAGACCCTCGGCGTCGAGGAACACGGCCAGCGGATTTCCGCCGAAACGCTCGGACGTAAAAACGTCAACATGATATAAAGGCAGCTTCATGACCCTTCCACTTTACCATGCCGTCGCGTCGAACGCACCCGATCCCGATGCGATCTTCACGCGCGCGCAAACGACGTGGAATGCTCGCGCGATGCCGCCGTACGAGTCGTTCACATTGCCATGCGACTTGACGTTTCTTGAGAAAAGCTGCAGCGCCGGCACTGTGGTGCAATTCATCGTGCGGCTCGGTGACGGCCGCACGTTTGTGCAAACGCTGACGGCCGATGGGCGTCCCGGAATCGTGCTGCTGCACGGCGGGTACGCATTCGGGCCGGCCGGCGCGCCACTCGGGTTCTTCCGCCGTGCGCCCGTGCAGGGCGCGACGCCCGCGCCGGCCCCACCAAATCTCGCGGCCGATCCGATACAGACGATCGCGGTCGTGCATGCAGTCGATCGTGCCTACGATATTTCGTACGTCGAAACGACGAGGGTCGGCGCGCACACCGTGTATCATCTGCGGCTTCGTCCGCTGCGCAATCCACAACAGTATCCGTTGCGCGAACTTTGGGTCGACACCACGACCTATGACGTCGTACGCCTCACCTACGCCTGGCCCTACAATGGCACCACGGCCAACATCACCTACGATTTTGCGCCGGCCGGCCCGCAAAGACTTTGGACGATCGTACACATCGATGCGCAGGCGACCTCGCACGGCCTCTTTACGACGCACACCGAACACGTGAGCGAAGACTTGCACGACATCGCATTTCCCGCGAGCGTGCCCGACGACGACTTTATCCCGCGCTGAGCGCTGTGACCCTGATGCCGCCGTGTTCGAGCGCAGCGCGTATCGCGCGCGCGAAGACCAGTGCACGCGGACCATCGCCGTGAATGCAGATCGTATCGCCGGCGCCGCTGCGCGCGAACGATAGCGCTTGCGCGACTGCGGTTTCGACCTCTTCGATCAGCGCGCCGGGTTGACCGCGCGGAATGAGCGATCCGTCGGGTCGATAGCCGCGGTCGGCAAAGACCTCGGCGATGGCGCGCAAACCATGCGCACGCGCACTTAACAGCTGCGCACCGCCGGCGAGTCCCACGATCGCGAGCTCCGGATCGAAGGCGACGACCGCGCGCGAGATCGCGTCTGCGACCTCACGATCGCGTGCCGCGACGTTGTACAGCGCACCGTGCGCCTTCACGTGGTGTAGGCGCGCACCTTGGGCGTCCGCAATCGTTGCGAGCGCGCGCGTCTGCTCCAACACGTCGTCGAAGATCTCGTTCGGCGTTCGCTCCATCGCCATGCGTCCGAAGCCGGCCCGATCGGGATACGAAGGATGCGCGCCGATCGCGACGCCATGCCTGATCGCCGCGCGCACGGTGGTCTCCATCGTCTGCGCATCGCCGGCATGTCCGCCGCTTGCGATGTTCGCTGAGGTTACGATGCCGAGCAGCGCTTCGTCGTCGCCACAGCCTTCGCCGAGGTCGGCGTTGAGGTCGATACGCTTCACAGCGTGTGCTCCATGAAGCGGATCTCCGTCATGATCGATGCTTGCGCCAACATCCATAGATCTTCTTCGAGTACCACGCCGGCCAGCGGATATCCGCCGGTCGTCTGCGCGTCACTCATCAACACGATCGGTTCGCCCGACGGCGGAAGCTGGATGAAGCCGGGAAACATCGCCTGCGACGGCATCGAGCCGAGGTTATGCGGCGTCGCTTCACCGTGCAGGCGGTAGCCCATGCGATTGCTCTCCGGTCCAATCGTCCATGCGCGATCCCAGAGATGCGCCGCGAGCGGCTCCGCGATAGTACGCAGTACCAACGAAAGCGTTGGCGGTATAGCGGCGGAACGCTGTGGTGCGCCGGTCGCCAGTCCGATCGGCAAACGATCGCCCGAGCGCAACGCACGTCCTTCGCATCCACCCATCGAGGCCAGCAGATCGGTCGTTCGCGAACCGAGTACAACCGGAACATCGATGCCTCCGCCAACTGCGAGATAACTACGCATCCAAGAGCGCGGACGCTGCAAAATCAGACGCTGGCCGGCGTATACCTCGTGTGCGCGCCAGGGGCGAATTGGCTCGCCGCTGAGTTCGGCCCCGCAATCGGCACCGGTCAACGCAAAGTACGTATTGCATTCAAAGGCTACGGTGAGGTCGCCGTGCACGATTTCGATTGCAGCCACACCGGGGGCATTGCCGACCAGCACATTTGCCGTTGCGTAGCTGCGCGCATCCATCGGACCGCACCATCCGACGCCAATATGGCGCAAGCCAAATCGTCCGCGGTCGACGACGAGACTTTGCAAGCCCGCGCGCTCGATGCGAATCGCGCCTTCGCTCATAAAACAACGAAGCGCACGGCGTCACCCGGTTGCAACAACCCAGCGGGATCACGATCGGGATCGAACATTCGCAGCTCGGTGCGGCCAATAATGTGCCAGCCGCCAGGCGAATCGAAGGGGTAGATCCCGCTTTGCGAGCCTGCGATTGCCACCGAGCCGGCCGGCACGCGCATGCGCGGCTGCGCGCGACGCGACACGTGCAACCGCGCATCGAGCCCATCGAGATACGCGAATCCCGGAAGAAAACCAACGAACGACACGACATAGTTGCCGCCCGCGTGCAATGCAATGACGTCGTCTTCGCTCAAGCTGCGCGCCAAGGCGACCGTCGGCAAATCTTCGCCGTCGTAGCGAACGGGAACCTCGATCGTGCGCGTGCTCGCCACATCGTCACGCGCACTCTCCCACGCGCGTGCGAGCTGCTCGCGCACGGCCTCATAGCCAATCGCGTCACACTGGAACGCCAGCGTCAGATTGCCCGCGCCGGTAACAGCTTCGCGCACGTACGGCCACGCGCGTGCATCACGCGCAAGCGCCCACATCCGCCGCTGCGTCGCAACGCCACGCTCGTTACACTCGAGGACAACCGCCGCTTCACCCACGCGATGAAAGTTAGGCGTTCCGAACTCTTCCATTAAAGGAGGCCATTCGCCACTCGCGCCCGGAAGCACCGCTCATGGATCCGCAGGAGCCCAGCGTCACCGACGTTGTCGCCGATATTCCAGGTTGGCAAAGCGTAAAACCGCGCATTCCCGATACGCTGCAGCGCCGCAGGCTCGAGGAACAGCGGAGCGTGCGCGAGATCGTGTTCGGCGCGCAAGACGGCATTTTGACCACGCTCGGCATTATCACCGGCGTCGGCGTTGCCGAAGGCGATCGCTCGGCCGTCTTTATCAGCGGATTTTTAGCCATGCTTGCCGGTGCGCTCTCGATGGCCGTCGGCGAGTACTTGGGCGGCAAGTCCGAGCGCGAAGTCGTGCAGGCGACGATCGAGATGGAAAAGGCCGAGATGGCCGCCGATCCGCAGGGCGAGTTCGCCGAGCAGGTCGCCTACTATAAGATGAAAGGCTTCTCCGCCGAGGAGGCGCAGATGATCGTGCGCCGTCTGACGCAACACCCTGACATCTACCTCTATGAAATGATGCGGGACGAGTTCGGCATCGATCCGCGCGTTGCCGAGGAGAGCGATCTGCGCGCTCCACTTGCGATGGGCGGTTCATTTGCCGCGGGATCGCTCATTCCGATCGTTGCGTATATCGTGCCGCTGACCATGGGCGCATCGACGATCCTCGCGCTCGTGCTCGCCGTTCTAAGTCTTTTCGGCGTCGGATATTACGCCGCTCGCAACACCGATCGCAATCCCGTTTCGAAAGGGCTCGAAATCGTGGCCTTCGGCGTCGTCGTTTTCGTGCTGTCGTATCTGGCCGGCCACTTCATTCCGCCGCTCTTCGGCCACGCACCCGTTTCGGTCGGCGGTTAGCGCTTACGGCAACGATGCCGTCGAACGATTCTTTCTGATACGCGTCGAGGAAGGTTTGTAGTTCCGCGGCTCGTTGCGCGCCCATCCGCTGCGCCGTCTTGGTGATCAGCTTCGGCGGAATGTCGTGTACGAACGTGCGCAGCTGTTTGACCGCGCTTGCGGCGCTCGCCGCCGACGCGCCGGTCGAGCGAGATCATTCGCACCGCGCCGATCGCACCGAGAAAGTCGAGCGAGTCCGCGTCGTGCAAGTACGATCGCGTTGGGATCGCTGCCCGCGTCGCTGTAGTACATGTGCCCGCGCATCGCGGCTTGCACGCTCGGAAACTTCGCCATCGGGAAGCCGGCGTCGCGCAGAATCGATTCGCTCTCGCGCGCCGCGACGTCGCCGTGCTCGCCCTTGGCTTGATACGGCGCAAAGCGCGGCCATGTCGTGCAGCATGCACGCGGCAAAGAGCACGTCGGTGTCGACCTTGAGCCCATCCCCCTGCGCAAGTTGCATCGCAATTTGATAGTTACGCTCGCCGTGCTGCCAGCCCCACGCCGGGTGTGTGAACGATTTGCGAGCGAGATCGTAGATCGTCACCTTCCACGGTGCATCGAGCGGGATTCCGCTCACGGTTGTCGGACCTGCGCTAAGGAGCGGCAGCGGCACCGCAAACGCGAGGACCGCAAGGACGATCGAGCAGAGCAGCTTCTTCATGCAGCAAGTCATTCAACGCATCGTTACCAGTGCATTTCGGATCGAACGCAACGGCGTCGAGCCGGTCTTCGCCGTGCGCTGCGGGATCGGCGTTGCGGTCGCCCTGCTCGCGGGCTTCGCCAGCGGCGTCCCGATCTACGCGGTGGCGGCGGGCATCGGCGCGTTCAGCGTCGGGATTCGCATCGCTGCAAGGCGTCTACCGCACGCGCGCCGGCACGATGCTCGGCATGGCGCTCGCGATGGCGCTCTCGACCGCGGTCGCGTCGCTCTGTTCGCACTCGGCAGAACTCGCGATCGTGGCGCTCGCGGTCTGGGGCTTCGGCTACGGCATGATCGCTTCACTCGGTCCGGGTGCATCGGCAATCGGCGTCAATGCGACGACCGCGCTGATCATCTTCGAACGCTATCCCATGCCGTTGCACGTTGCAGCTATAACTGCGCTCGTCATGTTCGCCGGTGGGTTGCTTCAGACGCTGTTGCTGGTCGTGCTCTGGCCGATCGAGCGTTATCCGCAGGAACGGCACGCGCTCGCCGACGCCTATCGCGAGCTTGCCGCCTACGCGCAAGCGAGCGACGCACCGACGCGCGTGCCCTCCACGATCGAACTCATCGCGGTCCGCAAAGCGCTTGCCGATCCACGGCCCTTCGGCCGTCCGCTGGTGCTCGCGGCGTTTCAAAGTCTGCTCGATGAAGCCGTGCGCATCCGCTCGTCGCTCGCGCTCCTTGCGACCGTCGGCAGCGAGAAATATGCGCGCCTTCGTCCGGTGATCGCGCAAGTACTCGATGAGATCGCGCGGGCGCTTGACGACGCACATGTGCCGGAGGACGTTGCGCTGTACGGCACCGTTAACGCAGAGACGAACGATCCCAATCTACGCGCGCTTTACGGACAGCTGCGCGCAGCGTGGCGATCCGCGAGCGTCCCGCTGCGCGGACTTGCACTGCCCGACCTCCACTACCCCACACATTTGCCGAGCTTCGAGCGGCCTTTGGCCACACTGCGCGAGCATTTCCATCTCCGTTCACCGTTTGGGCGTCATGCGGTTCGCCTCGCGGTAACGCTCGCCGTGGCGGGCGTGCTCGCCGACGTCTTGCCGATTCAGCGCGGTTATTGGATCACCCTGACGGCTGCGCTCGTCTTGCGCCCCGACTTTACGACAACACTCTCGCGCGGCGTTGCACGCATAGCCGGGACGATCGTCGGCGTCGTCGCCGCAACTGCGATCGTCCTTGCGGTACCAAATACCCCACACATAACGCTCGCGCTTGCAATTCTCTTTGCCGCGATCAGCTACGCCGCGTTCCAACTCAACTACGGTCTTTTCAGTGTCACGGTCACGGCGTTCGTCGTCTTCCTGCTGGCGCTCTTGGGGACGCCCGAAGCGACCGCCGTGCAAAACCGCTTGGTTGCAACGGTCATCGGCGGCCTGCTCGCGATGGCGTCGTATATTGTCTGGCCGACGTGGGAATCCGCACAAACGCGGGTTGCGCTGCGTGCACTTGTGAACACCGCGCTCGACTACACACGCTTGATGTTGCAAGGATTGATCGAGCCGAGCACGCGCGATGCCGCTAAGCTGCGCGCAGAACGCACGCGCGTATGGAGCTTGCGTGCCGCAGCCGAAGAATCTCTGGAGCGCATGTTGAGTGAGCCCGGCCACACGCACGAAATGGATCCGGATGCCGCACTCGGGGTCATGGCGGCGAGTCAGCGCCTAGGGCTCGCGAACGCCACACTTTCGAGCCTCTATTTGGATCCACAAACACCGGCGTATCCACGGCTCGAACCGCTGGCGCGGGCGTTCGCCGGAGCTTCCGTCGACAAAGCATCGGGGTTGCGCGATGCCTACGCAGAGGTAGCGGACGCACTCGAGACCGATACTGGTCCCGCGACCACCGCGTTGCTCACGAGTTGCGACCGCGCGGTGGATAGCACCAACACGATCGTCGAATTGTGGAATCGCGCCTAGCAGCCGTTGCCGAGTTGGATCTGCACCAGGCGATTGTTGCGAAAGTAGAAATTTTGGAACTGCCCGCACTCGCTGCGCGTCTTTGAAAGTTGGTTGCGCGGCGGCCAGGTCGTGTAGGCAAGCACGCTGACGCGACCGTGTCCTTTGACAAACTGCGGTTTAGCAACGCCGTAAATCCCGACTACGGCGGCGGAGGTCATTCCAAGCCGTACGCCACGCGTTGTCTTCAACGTTGAGAGGTCGCGGTTCACGAGCGACTTGGGTGGCAGCGTCGACTCATAGGCAAGTACAATTTCGTCCCACGAGCAGCAGCCGGTTTCGTAGAACACAATGCGATGCACCGTATCATAGATTGCGTGCGCCTTTTGCAAGTTGATCGTGAAGACGGCCAGCGTGCCGGTATTAGTGCTCAGCGGGAAGCTGTCGCGCTGCGTGATGTGCGCCGCGCCGTCCCAATAGGTGTCCGGCGTGGCAAATTGCGGCAACCATTCGCCCACGGCTTGACTACAGGTGCGGGGAAAATATTGCACGCATATCGGCGGATTCGTCGGGGTCGCGAGCGCCGCAGCGAGGAGCAGTCCCAGCATCAGTGCAGTCTTCTAGCAGCCGTCGCCGAGTGAGATAAGTATAAGGCGCTCCGCGCGGAAAAAGAAATCCACGTTCTGTTCACACGGAGCGTGAATCGTTGCCGCCATCTTGAGCCCGGTTTTGTACGAAAGCGCGAAAACGTGCGGCGCCTTCGCAACGGTACGCAAGGTGCTTGCGCCGTAGATAGCCTCGACCTGCGCGGGCGACATATCAAGACGAATCCCCCGCACGGTCCGCACGCCGGTGAGATCGCGGTTTGCCACGACCTTCGGTGGGGGAGACGCCACGTACCCGAGCGCGTACTCCCGCCATGCGCAACAACCGACCGAATAAAACGCAACGTGATGCACCGAATCGTACACCACGCGTCCCCGCGGTGGTCCCGCGCTGCCGTAGACCAGGAACGTCCCATCGCGCGGTCCTTGAAGCTCGATCGGGTAATCCGAGCGCAGGCTCTTGCCCTCGTACACAAAATCGTCTTGCTCCGAAGTTCGGCTAGCGCGATCCCTGGAATCCGGACGCAGCGCATACGTCGGCAGCCACGCCGCAAGCGCTTCACTGCATGCGTCGTGAAAATACTTCGCGCAGTCGGGGTAGTTGGTCGGCAGCGGATTCGCGAGCGCCGCGGCGAGGAGCAATCCGAGCATGCGGCACCCTTCGACAGGCTCAGGATGACACATTCCGAAGTACCAGCGCGTGCCTGAGTATGTGTATTCCATGTATCGGGTCGGCAAGATCGTGCCGCCGAAGCGCCAGATTCTCAAAGATATCTCGCTGAGCTTCTTCCCCGGCGCGAAGATCGGCATTCTCGGCCTCAACGGCGTCGGGCAAATCGACGCTGCTGCGCATCATGGCCGGCGTCGACACCGAGATTCGACGGCGACGCCGCGCCCGATGCCGAATCTGTACGATCGGCTATCTGGAACAAGAGCCGAAGCTCGATCCCGAACAAGACCGTGCGCGAGACGGTCGAGGAAGCGCTCGCGCGAGTTGCTCGCCGCGCGCAAGCGGCTCGACGAAGTCTACGCCGCGTACGGCGAAGCCCGACGCCGACTTCGACGCGCTCGCCGACGAACAGGCGAAGCTCGAAGCGATCCTGTTCGCCGCAGACGGCGACGATCTCGACCAGCAGCTCGAGATCGCCGCCGACGCGCTGCGCCTGCCGCCGTGGGATGCGAAGATCGGTCCGCTCTCGGGCGGCGAGAAGCGCCGCGTCGCGCTGTGCCGCTTGCTGCTCTCGAAACCCGACATGCTGCTGCTCGACGAACCGACGAACCATCTCGATGCCGAGAGCGTCGAGTGGCTCGAGCAGTTTCTTGCAGCGCTTTCCCGGCACCGTCGTCGCGGTCACGCACGACCGCTACTTCCTCGACAACGCGGCCGAGTGGATTCTCGAGCTCGATCGCGGCCGCGGCATTCCGTGGAAGGGCAACTACAGCTGCGTGGCTCGATCAGAAGCAGGAGCGCCTCGCGCAGGAAGAAGCGACCGAATCGGCGCGCCAGAAGGCGCTCAAGCAAGAACTCGAGTGGGTGCGCTCCGGCACGCAAGGGCCGGCAGTCGAAGAGCAAGAGCCGCATCGCGCGCTTCGAGGAACTCTCGAGCTACGAATATCAGACGCGCAACGAAACGCAAGAGATCTTCATCCCGGTCGCCGAGCGTCTCGGCGATCAGGTGATCGAGTTCAAGGGCGTGCGCAAAGCCTACGGCGACCGGCTGCTTGATGGACGACGTGAGCTTCGTCATTCCGGCCGGCGCGATCGTCGGCATCATCGGGCCCAACGGCGCCGGCAAGACGACGCTCTTCCGCATGATCGCCGGCACGGAGCAACCCGACGCGCGGCGAGATCACGATCGGGCCGACCGTGAAGCTCGCGCGTCGTCGATCAGAGCCGCGAGGCGCTCGACGACGACAAGACCGTCTTCGACGACGTCAGCGGCGGGCACGATCTCTTGAAGGTCGGCCGCTTCGAGATGCCGTCGCGCGCGTATCTCGGCCGCTTCAACTTCAAGGGCGGCGATCAGCAGAAGCTGTCGGCACGCTCTCGGGCGGCGAACGCGGCCGGCTGCACTTGGCGAAGACGCTGCTCGTCGGCGCCAACGTGCTGCTGCTCGACGAGCCGTCGAACGATCTCGACGTCGAGACGCTGCGCGCGCTCGAGGACGCGCTCGCGCGAGTTTGCCGGAACGGTGCTGGTCATCAGCCACGATCGCTGGTTCCTCGATCGCATCGCGACGCACATCATCGCGTTCGAAGGCGACTCGCCGCGTGTATTTCTTCGAAGGCAACTACCACGAGTACGAAGCCAACAAGATCAAGCGTCTCGGCGAAGAAGCCGCGCGTCCGCACCGCATCCGCTACCGTCCGCTGACGCTGAATTAAGGATTGACGAGACTTACGTCAGTGTATACAGCCACCATCGGGATTGGTTTCGCTTTGCGCCGCGCTCGAAGTAGACGACGGCGACGCGCCCGTCGGTTGCCTCGAATTCGAACCAGTGCTTCTTGACATAGTGGTCGCCGCGATCGTCTTTGGTCGAGCGCCAGGTCTTGCGCACCGTGCCGACTTCGATGCGATCGCTATCCCAGGTGAAGGCGTGCGGAAGCGACGGCTCGCCTTGCGCGAGCGTGTCGGTGTCGAGCGCGCCCTCAGGGGTCAGGCTTTTCCCGATGAAGCTCATGCTTTTCCGGTTTCAGTGGCAACGGCGGTAAGTGCAGCGCTGCGACCTTCTTCCCAAGTGCATCGAGTTGCTTCTCGTACTGCCGCATCAACGCTGCTTGCGCATCGGTCGCCCCGGTATATGACGTCGCGATGATGTGCCGCAAGTACGCAATCTGATCGATGACCTTCGCCGGTTGCCGATAGCCCGAGTTCTGCGAGCCGTTGCCGTTGCGAAGCTCGTCTGACAATGCCGCGGCTTTTGGCCCGTGATTCTTGAGTTGCGCGATCCACACTTCGCCGCGCTCTTGATCGACCGCGAGCCGCGCGAGCGCATCGTACTGCGCGCGCAAGTCCAAGATCGTCGCATCGTTGCGTGGATCGAGCCGAACGCGCAGCGGCACGGTCAAGGTCGCCTTGCGTGCGTGAATCCGCACCGAGTACGTGCCCGGCAGCACTTCCGGTCCGTCGATCTCGAGCGGATAGAAGACGTAGAACGGGCGCGGATCTTGCGTCGTGTGTGGCCGGTTCGGTGGATCTACAGTTAGATCCCAAACCACGCGATTGACACCGCCATCCGTCGTGCCGTCGAGATGCCGGATCACCTTGCCGCCGGCATCGAGGATCTCGATCGTCACCTTCTCTTTCGGTGCTGCCTTCTTCCCTTTCTTAACATGATGCGGCTTGAGATAATACGAGATCACCGCGCCGTACGGTTTGTTGTCGGCGACGAATGCATTCTGTCCGATGTCGTAGTACGGGCGCGACACATAGCGCCATGCGTCCGCAGGTGTAACGAGTGCAACCTCACCCTGCACCGCGCGCGCGAGCGCTTCGAGCGGTGCGAGGTCGTCCAAGATCGCAAAGCCGCGGCCATGCGTACCCGCAATGAGATCGTTGGAATCGGGTTGGATCTGCAGATCGTAGACCGGAACGTGATTCATCCCAAGACGAAAATCTTGCCAGTGCAAGCCGCGGTCGAAAGAAACCCAGAGTCCGTCTTCCGTGCCCGCGAAGAGCAACGACGACGCACGCGGATCCTCGCGCACGACGTTGGCCCACAGCGGCAAGCCGTGGTCGATGCGCGTCCAATTCGATCCGCCGTCGCGCGTCATGAACACGTAGGGATGTATGTCACCCAATCGGTGCGCATCGAACGTCACGTACACCACGTTGCCGTCAACGCGTGACGGTTCGATCGACGCCACGATCGCGTGCGCAGGCACGCCGGCGATGTTCTTGCTCAAATCGGTCCACGATGTGCCGTCATCGCGCGTCACGTAGAGATGGCCATCATCCGTGCCGGCCCAGATCGACCCAGCCACCGAACCCTCGGCAATCGACCAGATCGTGCAGTACGTCTCGGCGTTCGTGTTGTCGTGCGTGATCGGACCGCCGCTTGGTAAAAGCCACGACGGATCGCACGGTTGGGTGAGATCGGGACTGATCACCGCCCACGACTGCCCGGCGTTGAACGAGCGAAAGAGCACGTTGCCGCCGTAGTAGACCGCGCTTGGATTGTAGCGCGAGATCAAGAGCGGCGCGCTCCAATTGAACCGGTACTTCGACGTACCTGCACCCGTGCCAAACGTGATCAGTGGTTGTGGTCCGATGTAGCGCGCCTCGCCGGTTACGAGATTGCGTCGGGTGATATCGCCGAAGTGCGTGTCTTCGTAGATGATCGTGCTGTCGCGTGGGTCAGGCCACGCATATTGCCCATCGCCCCAATCCGAGATGTTCCGCCACGAGCCGTTCGAAACGCCGGTATTGTTCCACAACGTGTTCGGACCCCACCAGACTTCGTGATCCTGCATGCCGCCCATCACATGATAGGGCACGTCACGATCGTAGCCGACGCGATAGATTTGCCCGGACGGAATCGTGTTGAGGAACGACCACGTCTTGCCGTCATTGTTGCTCAGGTCGAATCCCATGTCGCTGCCCAGCAGCACGCGATTGTGGTTCTTCGGATCGATCCAGAGATCGTGGTTGTCGCCGCCCGCGTCGACGCCGTGAAATTTCTTACCGCCGTCGGTCGAGCGCTGCAAGCCGCCCGAAATGTTCCACACGACGTCGGGGCGATCCGGATCGACGCGCACTTGACTGAAGTAGAACGGTCGAAACACGAGGTCGGGATTCTTGTTCACGAGTCGCCACTGCAACCCGCCGTCGTCGGAGCGATACAGCACACCCGTCTTCGTGGGCACGATCGCGTAGACGACGTTGGGATGATGGGCGCTAATCGAAAGGCCGACGCGATTGATGATACCGCCGGGCAAGCCGTCGTGTCGCGCCGGATCGGTCAACTTCGTCCACGTCGCGCCGCCATCGGTCGAACGATAGAGTCCGCTGCCGACGCCGCCGCCGCGAAAGGTCCACGGTTGACGTAAGAAATCAAATGTGCCCGCGAACGCGATTTGCGAATTGGTGGGATCGAAAGCGACGTCGCTGCCGCCCGTCGTCGGATTGACCGAGATCACGCGCTGCCACGAATGACACGCGTCGGTCGTGCGATAGATACCGCGTTCGCCACCCGGCGCGAATTCCGGTCCCAGCGCCGCAACCAGTGCGATGTTCGCGTTGGTCGGATCGATCGCGATCTTCGCGATGTGCTGCGTTCCGGCGAGCCCGCACGAACGCCAGGTCTTCCCTGCGTTATCGGACCGAAAAACACCGTCGCCAAGCGCCGCGGTATTGCGCGGAAAGCTTTCGCCTGTCCCGGCATAGAGCACGCGCGGATCCGACGGTGCAACAGCAATCGCGCCGATCGCGGTTGTGCGACCGGCGTCAAAGGTCGGTGCAAAGGTCATTCCGCCATCGGTCGACATGTAGAGTCCGCCCGACGAGTGCGCGAGATAGATCGTGTTTGGATCGCCGGGCACGCCGGCGACCGCATCGAGCCGCCCACCCATCACCGCTGGACCAACAACGCGCCACTTCAGCGCGCCGAAATCAGCCGGTGCCACCGTTGCGCTCGGCGCAGTCTGTGCCGAAAATTCGGCATGAACGGCTGGGGCCGCGCAACCCGAGATCGCGACGCTTACGAACGCAACAAGGAAGCGATGCTTCATGCACCGCGCATTCGCAGTCCGGCAGGTGCTCTCCTCAGTTCTCCGGTTGGCTCGTGGCAAATGCAAGCACAACGCGTAAACCGTGACCCGTATTTGCAAGCGTTACCGTTCCATCGGAGCGTTCGACACCACGGCGCACGATCGAGAGTCCAAGCCCGGTCCCATCGACGCCGTGACTCGCGTCACCACGATAGAATCGGTCGAACGCGTGCTCGATGTCTTCTTCACTCATTCCCGGCCCCGAATCCTCAACGGCGAGCGATGTCTGCTCGCCCTCGCGCGCAACCGTGACCGTCACCGGCCCCGCGGGCGCATATTTCAGTGCATTTTCGACGAGTGCGGTTAGCGCGTCCAGCAGTTCGCTCGGATTGATCCTCGCGTAGGCTTCGCCGTTCGCACGGAGCTGCACGCGATCGTAGCCGCCGTCACGGAAGTTCGTGACGACGTCGTTTGCAAGCTCACGCATGTCGATCGAGTAGGCTGCGCGATCGCCGTGTTCGAGCCGCGCAAGCACGATCAAGTCGTCGATGATCGCCTTCATACGCCGGCTCTGCGCGAGCATGTTTGCAAAGATCGTTGTCTCGCGTGGCGTCTTCGGCACGAGCGCACTCACGTGGCCCATCAGCACCGTCAGCGGCGTGCGCAGCTGATGCCCGGCATCAGCCACGAATTGCCGCATCTCTTCCATGGCTGCGCTACGCTCGGCAAAAGCGTCGGTGATCTGTTCGACCGCGGCGTTGTAGGCGCGCGCGAGATCGCCGATTTCCGTACGTTGACGCGTCGTGACCGCGTGCGGCGTGAAATCGCCCGAAGCAAACAGCTCGAGCGCGCGCGTGGTATGAAGCAGCGGTTCGAGCGTGCGCCGCGAGACGACCGATGCCAGGAACCATGCGGGAATCAAGGTGAGCAGATCGACGACGATCGCGCCGATCAACCATACGCGGCTTGTTGACGCGACATATGCCATATCGGGGACGATGTCGACGCGCATCGTTCCGAACGGCACGCTTTGAATCTGCGGGTTCGGTCCGACACCGATCGGCGGCGTGCCGGTCTGCGGCAGCGGCGCTTCGCCCGGCGTTATGACGAAGGGTCCGTAGCCAAATCCCTCGCGCGGCACGACCGTGACGCGAACGTGCAAGCCGCGCACCTCGGCGAGCGCAAGCGCCTCGACGTCGGTCGGCTGCACGCCGCCCGCGAGCGCATATTGGAAAGCCAGACGCGTAATGCGCAGCGAGGCCAGATTGACGTCGGCCAGCACGATATTGTGCGTAATGTCGCTGACGAAGAGGAGGACGACCGCCGAAATCGTCAGCGCAAAGACAAGCCACGCCGCAAGGAACGACGCAATGAGTTGGAGGCGGACCGACCGCAGCATGGTTTTAAGTTAGCTCGACTAGTGTGTCGAGCGCAACGCGTACCCTACGCCGCGCACCGTATGGAGCAGCGGCTCTTCGAATCCGTAGTCGATCTTGTGCCGGAGGTACGAGATGTAGGTTTCGACCGCGTTCCCGGTGACCGCGGAGTGGTCGCCCCACACTTGCGAGATCAATTGGTCGCGGGTAAACACACGGCGCGGCTCGCGCACGAACGCCGCAAGCAAGTCGAATTCGCGTGTGGTGAGCGAGATTGCTTTGCCGTCGCGAATCACGCGCCTGGTCTGCAGATCCAGCGAGAGATCGCGGAAGGTGACGATCTGGGGTGATTCTAGACGCGGCCGGCGCAGTGCGGAGCGCAAGCGAGCGATCAATTCCGGAATCTCGAAAGGCTTCGCAACGTAGTGATCCGCGCCACGGTCGAGGCCGCGAACCTTATCGTCGGTACCGCCCTTCGCGCTGACGATAAAGATCGGCGCCTGCGTTGTACGGCGGAGTTCGGGTAGCAGTGCGATGCCGTCGATCTTCGGCATCATCACGTCGAGCAGCACCGCGTCGGGTTCCCACGCGCGAACCAGAGCTAGGCCGCTTGGACCATCGGGCGCGCTCCGTACATTGAAGCCGGCTTCAGAAAGTTCTAATTCCAGCAGCGTACGTATATCGGGTTCGTCGTCGATTACGCAGACGCGGGGCATGAAGCTATCCATGGTTCCCATGGTTCCCAAGAATAGGGACCAACGCTTGGGCCAGGCTTGGAACCGCCTTCGACCGAAAACGGGCTCCAGGAGGGGCCCCAATATGGATCGTTCGTCCGAGAAGCAATCGCGCAAGGACGCATTGCGCACCCTGATCGTGCTCCCTGCCCTTGCCGGCGCGCTTGCGCTGACGGGCACCGCAGCCGAGGCCGCCGACAACAAGGCGCAGTTCAAATATCAGGACAAGCCCGACGCGAAGACCGGCCACAAGTGCTCGATGTGTCAGCTCTTCAAACCGCCACACTCGTGCTCTGTTGTGACCGGTACGATTAGTCCCAACGGTTGGTGCACGGCCTGGGTCAAGAAGTCGTAGCAAAACAAAACCGTCTGGACAACGCAGTAACGCTCGAGGCGATCGCCACGGCGGTCCCGCCGTTCGTACTCGAGCAAGAAGACATCGCAGCGCGGGTCCGCGCAATGTTCTCCCGGTCCGAAGTCGTACAGCGCTTGTTGCCGGTTTTTAGCACGACCGGCATCAAGCGCCGGTATTCATGCGTGCCGATCGACTGGTACTACGAGACGCACAGTTGGCCCGACCGCAATACCGTCTATCTCGAGACCGCGCAAACACTGCTCGAACAGGCTGCGCGCGACGCAATGGAACGCGCCTCGGTGAAGGCGGCCGACATCGATGCGGTCGTCGTCGTCTCGACCACCGGCATCGCAACGCCGAGCCTCGATGCGCGCCTCGTCGACACGTTGGGTTTTCCGCGGACCGTTCGGCGCTTGCCGATCTTTGGCATGGGTTGTGTCGGCGGCGCAACGGGTCTTGCTCGCGCGACGATGATGGCGCAAGCCATGCCGGGATCGACCGTCCTGCTCCTGGTCGTTGAACTCTGCGCGCTGTGGTTTCGTCGCGATGATTTCGCCAAAAGTAACATCGTCGCGACGGCACTTTTCGGCGATGGCGCCGCGGCGGCGGTCTTGCGATCCGGCGGCACGGGCCCGACGATCGCGGCATCTGGGGAGTATACCTTCGAAGATTCGCTCGATGTCATGGGGTGGGACATTGCCGACGACGGACTGCGCGCGATTTTCTCGCGCGATATTCCCAATCTCGTCGAAACGAAGTTCCGCGATGTTGTCGACGCCTACCTCGCGGAGTCGAATCTGACGCGCAAGGATATCGACATCTTCCTCAGTCACCCGGGCGGTACCAAAGTGATCGAGGCCCTCGAACACGCTTATGGCGTCGAGCCGGGTGCGCTGGCCGATTCTCGCGCGATCCTCACCGATTACGGCAACATGTCCGCAGTGACGCTGCTCTTCGTGCTCGAACGCGCGCTGCGCGAAGGCGCGCTCACGCAGCCCTGGCAGCGCGCGTTGCTCTCCGCGATGGGTCCCGGCTTCACCGCCGCGTTCGTAACCCTCGAACGATGACGCCGCTCTGGTGGATTCTCGCCGCCGTTGCATTGCTGCGCGTCGTCGAGTTACTCTATGCCGCACGCAACACGCGGCGGCTGCTTGCGCGCGGCGCGGTTGAGATCGCACGCGAACAGTATCCGTGGTTCATCGTACTGCACGCGAGCTGGCTGCTCGCAATGTTCTTCTTCATCCCGCCGGCGACGCTGCCCAATCTCTATCTCCTGGCAATCTTCGTGCTTGCGCAACTGGCGCGCGTTTGGATCATTGCGACGCTCGGGCCGTATTGGACGACGCGCGTCATCACCTTGCCCGGGGCGCCGCTCGTGCGCCGTGGCCCCTATGCGATCGTCCGCCATCCCAACTATACGATCGTGTGCATCGAGATCGCCGTGCTGCCGCTGGCATTCGGCGCATGGCAGATCGCCTTGCTTTTCACAGTGGCAAACGCGGCACTGCTTAGGTGGCGCATCCGTGTCGAAAACACCGCGCTTGATGCGCGTCGTTGACGCTTGGCGCACCTCCAAGAGGACGTTGGTCCCGAGGCGGTCTATTGCGGATGCGAAGAACTTTCGTTGCACTTCTATGGGCAAGGAGTAATAGTAGATGAACAGTCGTCGTTTGGCATGGCGGATTTTCGCGTGTGCCGTGCTTGCCGCACTTCTCCTCGCGATCGGCTTTCCGCGGCTCATCGCAGGCCGCCTCGGCGCCGTCTGAGATCAAGATCGGGACCCTCTACGCCAGTACGGGCACCTTTGCCGTCGCGTCCCAAGGCCAATTCGACGGCCTCAAATATTGGGCCGCGGAAGTCAATAAATCCGGCGGCATCTTCGTAAAAGCGTTCAACAAGAAGATCCCCGTCAGGATCATAGCCTACGACGATCAAAGCTCGACCACGACCGCCACGACCCTCTACAACCAGTTGATCACGCAAGATAAGGTTGACGTGTTGATCGCCGACTTCGGCTCAGTGTTGACGTCGGTCGCGATTCCGCTCGCGGAAGAGCATCATATGCTGCTGATCGATCCAACCGGTTCGGGAGCAAACTTCTTCACAAAGAAGACGAACTATCTGGCCGACGTTAGCATTCCATCCTCGACTGTCTGGCCGATTCCGCTGGCGAAGTTCTTGCTCGAGAAGAAGGTCGCGCGCGTCGCCGTGATCTACGATTCGAACGACTTCGATGTGTCGCAAGCCGAGACGCTCAAGTCCGAGCTCGCCAAAGGCGGCGTGACGCCGGTCTACTACAATGGTGTTCCCACCACGGAGTCAAACTACGCTGTCTTGCTGCACTCGATTGCCGCGACGAATCCGGATGCCGTGCTCGAATTCGGGTACAATCCAAACGACATCGCGTTTTTGCGCGACTATTCGTCGAGCGGCTTGCACTTCAAGATGGTGTTCACCATCTTCCCGGGCCAGCTGTACAGCTTGATCTTGAAGAACGTCGGCGCAAAGGCGCTCGCCTATACGTACACGTATCCGACACCACCGCTCGTGAACTTCAAGACCGTTACGCTCGGTCCAACCACCGATGCGTTTGTGAAAGCGTTCACCGACGCGACGAAAGCGGCGCCGAACTTCCTGAACTGCGCCGGTTACAACAACGGACTCATCATCGGCGACATGCTGGGTCGCGCACCGACGTTCGAGCAGCTTGCGTTCCATCAGGCGCTTATGGACATGTCGGGCAAGACCACGACCTGCTCGGCGAGTTCAAGATCAACGAAAACGGCGCGCAACTCGGCGAATTGTTGCCGGTCGCGCAGCTCATTCCTGAAGGCGATGGGAACAAGTTCGTTGTCGTCTATCCGCAGGATAAAGCGACGGGAAGCGCCGTGTACCCAGCGCCGGCGCAATAGCGAGTTGCACGCGAGGATTCCCGCCGGCAGATGCCGGCGGGATCGTACACATGAGTCTTCTCGCGTACGCGCTGGTCGGCGGCATTTTGTACGGCGTGTTTTTCGCGCTCGTCGCCCTCGGGCTCAATCTGATCTTCGGCGTCATGCGCATCATCAATTTGGCGCACGGCCAGTTCGTGCTGCTGGGTGGATACGGTGCATATCTTCTCAGTCGCGACCTGCATCTCAATCCGATCTTCGGTATTCCGCTCGCGGTTCTGGGAGCCATGGTTATCGGGATCCCGCTCTTTACCGTTGTTCCCCGACTGCAAAAGAGCAGCAATCCAGAGATGCTTTCTTTCATTTTATTCTTCGGTGTCGCGCAAATGATCGATGCGGTGCTCACGGCGGTTTTCGGAGCCGATCAACGCACGCTGCCGCAAGATGCGTTCGGTGCCGGCAACGTCAGCGTCTTCGGTCAAGCATTTCCCAATAGCTGGTATGTAGCCGCCGGCGTCAGCGTGCTCGCCGCCCTCGGGCTCTTTCTGTACTTCACTCGCACGCGACTCGGCTTTGCGACGCGAGCGATCATGGCTAATCGCGAAGAAGCGTTCGCAACGGGAATCGACGTGCAGCGCGTCTCGGCGATCGCGTTCATCATGGGCCTTGCGCTCGCTGGAACCGCCGGCGTGTTCGTGCCATATCTGCTCGGCTCGATATCACCCGACATCGGCAACGAACTGACGACGACGTCGTTCGCCGTGATCATCATCGGATCGTTGGGCAATCCGCTCGGCACGATCGTCGGCGGACTTGTCTTCGGAATCGGAACGCTCTTCATGCAAACGTTCTTTCCGTCATGGTCGAACCTCGTGCCCTACGCGTTGTTGCTCATTATCGTACTGATTCGGCCGGCGGGGCTTCTTGGGCGGTCGGTGCGAACCGCATGACCATCAAACACCCGATACGCGACACGGCGATCACGCTGGCCGTGATTGCCGCGGTTTTCTTGATCGCGCCGCACGTCTACGGAAACCGCAGCTTACTGCTTTCGATACTCACCTTCGTGGCGCTGGCCCAAGGGTTGAATCTCCTGTACGGCTTCACCGGATATTTGCCGTTTGGTTACGTCGGATTCTTCGGCGCGGGCGCCTATGCGACGTCGCTCCTCGTGCTGCACACCGGAATCCCGGTTTTGCTATGCGTCGTGCTCGGGGGCGCGACGGCCGTACTCGTTGGTTTGATCCTCGGGCCGCTGCTGCGACTGAGCGGGCCGTACTTTTCAATCGCGAATCTCGCCGCTTCGCAAATTCTCTTCAACATCGTCTCCAATCAGGATCTTGCGAAAATCACCGGCGGCCCGTACGGACTCAAAATCGACAAAGTCTACAATCTTCCGGCCGCCTATCTGGCGATGCTCGCCGTCGCATTGATCGCGACGGCGCTCGCAGCGTACCTGCGTTTCTCGCGATTCGGCCTCGGGATGCGAGCGGTCAAACAAGATGAAACCAGCGCCGCAATGGCCGGGATCAACGTCGTGCGCGGCCGGCTGATCGTGTGGCTGCTCTCGGCCGCGATTGCGGGACTTGCCGGCGGCGTCTACGCATGGAGCCTGTCGGTGTTCTATCCCGACGCGGTCTTCACGCTACAGATTTCGGTTTTTGCGATCGTCTTCGCGCTCTTCGGCGGCGTGGGAACCGTGATCGGCCCAGTCGTCGGTGCAATCGTACTCGATGCGCTGTACAACGGTGTCGGAATCTCCACGCCGCAATACTTCGAGTTTATCTATGGTGCGCTCATCGTGCTGCTCGTACTCTTCCTACCCAACGGCGTGATGTCGCTGCTGACGCGGCGAGGTATCCGTGTCATCTGACACCTTGCTATCGCTTGAGAACGTCAGCAAGCAGTTCAATGGCCTCACCGTGCTAAGCGATGTGAGTTTCTCCGTGCGCGGCGGCGAGATACTGGGTCTGGTAGGACCGAACGGCTCGGGAAAAACGACGGCGATCAACCTGATTTCGGGTATCTATCATCTTGATGCCGGCCATGTTGTATTCGGTGGACGATCCATCGATCGCGTGCCGACCTTCCGTCGCGTGCCGCTGGGTATCAATCGTACCTTTCAGGTGCCAAAGCCGTTCCGTGAGATGACGGCCTACGAAAATGTGCAAGTCGCATTGCATTTCGGCGCGCACGTTGCGCCGGCCGACGAAGATGCGGCCGTTCGCGCCGTGCTTGCCGATGTCGCGCTCGAAGACCACGCGCAGTCGCCGGCCGGAGATCTGACGGTCAATCAGCAGAAGCGCTTGGATCTAGGGCGCGCGCTCGCGACCAACCCGAAACTCTTATTGGTCGACGAGATCGGCGCGGGGCTCAATCCGCAGGAGTTGGGCATCGTCGCGGATTTGCTGCTGCGGCTCGCAAAGCGCGGGATCGCGCTGATCGTCGTCGAGCACCTGCTCGACTTTCTCAATCGCATCACCAATCGTGTCATCGTCCTGAGCGCGGGATGCGTTCTATTCGAGGGAACGTTGACCGACGCATCGCGCAATGCCGATGTCGTCGCCGCGTTCATCGGAGGATAACGGCGATGGCGCTGCTCGACGTGCAGGGTGTCGAATCAGGATACGGAGAGCTAAAGATCCTGTGGGGCATCGATCTCAAAGTCGACCCAGGTGAAACCGTGATTCTTCTGGGCGCAAACAGTGCGGGGAAAACCACGCTGCTGCGAACGATCATCGGCCTGCTGCCGTGCCGCGCAGGCTCGATCACCTTCGAGGGAGAGCGGATCGAACAACTGTCGCCGAATCAACGCATTCGGCGTGGGATCGCCTTTATGTCGGAGCTCGGCGTGTTGCCCACGCTTTCGATCGAGGAGAACATTCTTCTCGGTGGCTATTTTTTGAGCGGCGCGGAGATTCGCCGTCGGAGTGCCGGTATGTACGAACTCTTTCCGGATCTTGCAACGAAGCGGCACCGGCTTGCGGCTTCGCTTTCGGGCGGTCAGCGCAAGATGCTCGGCATTGCCAAGGCGCTTGTGTCGCAACCAAAACTTTTGCTGATGGACGAGCCGTCGTCGGGGCTCGCTCCGGTTTTTGTGAAGCAACTGCTCGAGGTGCTGCAAACGGCGATCGTCGGCGGTACGGCGCTGTTGCTCGCAGAACAGAACGTAGCGTTCTTGCGGCTTGCCGATCGCGGTTATTTGATCGACGGCGGACGCGTGAGAATGTCAGGCACACGAGAGGAACTCGAGGCGAGTGATGCCGTCCACGCGGCGTACTTCGGGTTATAACGATGGACGAAAAAGAACGGCTGGCCAAAGGCAAGGCGCTGCGCCGCGAGGTTCTCGGCTCGGCCTATGTCGATGCTCCCGGTCCGGCGCCGACCAAATTTCAGGCGGCGTTTCGGGCATTTGCGGAGGAACATTGCTGGGCGAACGTGTGGATTCGGCCGGGACTCGGATTGCGCGAGCGCAGCATCGTCAATCTCGCGATCCTCGCCTCACTCGCGCGCTGGCCGGAGTTCGAAGTGCACATCTTTGGCGCGTTGAACAACGGCGTGACCGAAGACGAGATCGTCGAAATTATTCTACAGGCCGGCGTCTATGCGGGAATTCCGATCGCGTCGGAGGCGTTCCGCGCGGCCGACCGCGCGGTTGCCGAATATCAGAAGCAGCGCGATCACGACGAGCGATAACGCGGAGATCGTTGCGCCGATAAACAAGCTGCGCGGCGCAAACCAGAGGCGAACAGTGTGCCGTCCCGGCGGTAAATCGATTCCAGCCAAGAGATAGTCAACGCGCACGATCGGTACGCTCGCGTCGTCGACCGTCGCCTGCCAGCCCGGGTAGAAAAGTTGGTTCACGACAAGCATGCAGCGCTGCACGCACGCCGTCGTAAATGCGCGTTCGGTCGGTGCGCTTGCCGCCACGAGAACGGTACCATTCGCACGAGCTGTCCCCTTGTACCCGGGCTCGTCCGATGTGACGGCTTGCGTTCGAAAATCGAAACCGTGCACGACGCTGGGGAGCTGTGCATCTTCCGGCACGTTGCGTACCGTAGGGACCATCCACGCGGCGGGCATCGCGCGTTCGTTCTCCAGAACCATGTCGCCGGCGAGTGTGCCGTGTAGGCGCCAATGCCCGTCGGCATAGTAGCGGTCAATCGGCAGAACCGGCGTGGCGCGCACGCCGTCGATCAAGGCCACGTGCACGATCGAGAGCGCGCCGAGCCGCGGATCAGCGTAGCGCCAACGAAAAGCGATGCGCGTGAGCGGGCGGCGCGTCGGCACCGCAAAACGCGTAACATAGAGCTGCGCTTGTGCGTCGCGCGAGAACACGCGCGCCTGACGGTGGAGTATGTGCGGCCGCACATCGGGGCGTTGGTACGCCGATTCCGAGGTATCGCGTCCGGCCAGCACGGGGATGGCGAACGAATGGTTCGCATCATCGGTGATCGTGAGGTCGGCGACGCGCGCGCGGTCGGGAATCGTCGTCGAATCGCCAAGCGCGGAGACGAGTTCGACGGCGGTAAACGGGTGCGGCGACGGCACCGCGTACGCAACCGTCTTGACTAATGTCAGGTGATCCGCGCCGATGAACCCGTCCAAGCTGTCCGTCGAGGGCGCGAAGAGCATGTAGCGGGTTCCAACGAGATCGAGACTCGGCAGCGCAGGCGTGACGACCTCACCCATCGGCAGCATCTGCAAAAGTTTGGCGACATGCCGATCCTCCAACGAGACGTATCCGCCCACCGCGGGCACTTCCCACAACGTGGAAAGATTTGGCGGAATGGCCTGCGGCTGTCCCGATCCGAGCGGTGCCAATATCCGGTAACCGCCGCGCACGAGCGCATCGCGCACCTGCGCGACGCCCTCCGGCGGCGTAACGATGGAGACCGGGACCGTGTCGTACCGTCGATAACTCAAGCCGGCAAAGCTCAACAAGTCGCATGCGACAGCTACGATTCCGATCGCCGTCGCGAGTTTGCGATTGCGCAGTCGACTCCAGAGCAGCACCGCGATGACGCTTGCCGCGAAAACCACGCTGGGAATCGCAAGCGCCGACGCCGGCGCGGCGCTGCGCGGTGCGATCGCGATGAGCACGGCAGCAAAGACGCACACCAGCGGCCCGATCGCGATCGCCAAATCTCGCGCGCGTACGGATCTCTGCTCAATCGTCGCTACGCCGAAGGCAGAAAGCGCCGCGATCGCCATCGTGAACTCTAATGCATGCCGGCCGGGAATGCGAAAAAGCGAGTAGATTGGAATGTGAAACGCAACGCTCGCCCCGCCCAGGGCATCTCCGATGCTCATCCATGCCGACCACAGCGCAGCGCCGAACCAGAACCATACCTGCCGCCGATCGGGACTTCGCGCGAGTGCGAGTGCCCCGAGCATGAGCGGCACTATCCCGGCGTAGTTGCTTGATTCGACAAAGCCGGCGGGGTCGCCGAGAACATACGGGAAGAGCGCCCGAATGACGAACTCGAACGCTGGCGTGGAAAATACGATGTAGTCCGCGTACGTTTGGCCGTCTCTCGAGCTCAGCGGCACAAACTCGGCAGTCGGAATGAGTGCAATCGCGCTCAAACCGACACCCAGGGCGAACAGCAACGCCACGTGCAGCCAGTAACGAGTTTGCGCTTCTTTTGGCCTGAAGACGATTGCGTAGACAAGGCCAATCAGCGCAACGTAAACCAGCGGCTGTTGCGGACCGCTCAGAGCGCTCAAGCCGAACGCGGCCGCGCCGGCGACGGTCGCGAGCACGGAGGTGCGGCGGCGCAGCTCTTCGATCGCCCAGAGGAGATATGGCGTCCATGCGGCGGGATGGATCAAGTTCAGATGGCCTTGGTGCGACGTCATGAAACCGCCCAGGCTGAATGTAAGGCCGGCGACGATGCCGCCGGTCGTCGATCCACTGATTCGTCGCGCGAATCCCGCCATGCCGACCGCGCCGAGCACATACGGCAGGATCGCGTAGGCATTGAACGCCTGCGGAATCAAACGCATCACGCGCAATACCGGATACCAAAAGGCCGCATTGGGGTCGGCGAACAGGGGATAGCCCAGCATCAGATTGGGCTCCCACAGCGGCGTGCGACCGAAATACGTCGGCAATCCCTGCAGTATGGCGTCGCCGCTGGCCATATACGAACCGGAAAATAGTGCCGGTGCAAACAGCGCCACAAAAAACAGTGTAAAGCCGGCCACCACAGCGAGGCGTCTCACCCCGCCGTAGTAGCGCAAGCTGGAGTAATACCCTTTTAGTCGCGCTGCGAAAGAACTTAGCAGACGCCGGGCGAAGGGCTCCCGCAGACGTTTATAAGGAGAAGCCCCGCATGGCCGTTAACGCTGATCGCATGACGCCGGTGCAATGGAAAACATTCATCGCGTGCTTCCTCGGGTGGACACTCGACGCATTCGATTTCTTTCTCGTATTGATTGTCGTCCCCGAACTGATGAAGGCGTTCAACGCTACCGCAACGCAAGTGCTGCTCGCCATCACGCTTACGCTTGCTATGCGTCCGGTTGGGGCGCTTATCTTTGGATGGTTTGCCGACAAGTTTGGTCGCCGCCGTCCGCTGATGATCGACATCGCCTTGTATTCAGTGCTCGAACTGGTGACGGCGTTTTCGCCAAACCTGACCTTCTTCATCATTGTCCGGCTGTTGTTCGGTATTGCGATGGGCGGCGAGTGGGGTCTGGGCGCGGCGCTGGCAATGGAGTCATTGCCGCCGAAACGGCGCGGCGTACTGAGCGGTCTCTTGCAGGAAGGGTACGCAGTCGGAAACCTCCTTTCGTTTGCGGTGCTTTGGTGGATCTTCCCGTATCTGCAAAGCACGTTCGGCGAGAACGCGTGGCGCGGCGTATTCATCATCGGCGTCATTCCCGCGCTCTTGATCCTGTATATCCGTACGCAGGTACCCGAATCGCCGGCATGGGAAGCGGGGAAAACCACACGCCTCGCCATTGGGCGCGATGTCTTACTTGAAGCGCTACGCCGGAGTTGGCCGCTCTTCATCTTTGGGATGCTCTTTATGGCGAGCTTCAACTTCATGTCGCACGGTTCGCAAGATCTCTACGCGACATTCCTACGCACGCAACGGCTGCAAACACCGCAGCTCGCGGGGCAGATCGGTATCATCGCGTCGATCGGCGCGATTCTCGGCGGCATCATCTTTGGATGGCTTTCGCAACGCTTCGGGCGTCGCTGGATGATCGTTGCCGCAGCCGTCCTAGGTATCTTGTTTATCAAAATCTGGACCGGCGGCATGACTTTCACGTCCCTCGCGCTCGGCGGGTTCCTGATGCAGTTCGCCGTGCAAGGCGCGTGGGGCATTATCCCCGCGCACCTCAACGAGATCTCTCCCGCTTTGGCGCGCGGTACGTTCCCGGGATTCGTGTATCAGGTGGGCAACCTCATTGCCTCGCCGACCTCGCAGATCATCGCGCTATGGGCGACCGTGACATACGGAACGAAAGAGGCTCCCAACTACGCCGGCGCGATGAGCGTCTTTATGTATTGCGCGTTCGGTGCGGTGATTGTGTTCACGCTCATCGGCTTCTTGGTCAAACCCGAGAACCGTGAGGCGTCGTTCGTAACCACGACCGCAACGTAAAGCAGGCATGCCCGGCGCGGTGTTTCCAGCGCCGCGACCGGGCGTAGTAGTTATATCGGGCGCCGTCGGCATCGCCGGCGAGCAGAAATGTGGCGCATAGCTCGTATCGCTCGGCATCGATACGCCGGTAGCCATACGGCTTTCCCGTTTGCGGATCGGTCGCATCGATGTCGCTCGGAAGTGTTTTGGGTACCGCACCTGTCTCGCTCGCGCGCTCGTCGACGATGCCAGCGATGCGCGCGAGGGCTTCGACGCGCCGCTGGTCGATTGCGACGGCTCGCGCGTGACCTGGCGAACCCATGAAGGTGAACGCGAGAATGACTCCGGCTGCAACCAGCACCATCGCGGCTGCCCCGAAAACGCGCTCGGCCGTCACGCCGCGCGCTCGCGCGGGCTAATCGTCGCAAGGTAGTACCCAAAGATGCCGCCGCCGAGCGCCAGTAACACTAGCTCGTCGAGGATGAAGCGCGTCGTGAGTTCGCCGCGCAGAAATGCGTTGACAAACCAGACCCCGTCGCTGAGTATGACCAACGCCGCGAGGACTAGCGCGATATACGTCAGCCACTTGCGCACGCCTGATTCGTAGCTCTCCGGCTGGCGACGCAAGGAGCGCGCAATGAGGTTGTGCACGATGACGAAGATGGGAAAGGCGACGATGACGGTCGCTGTCTGCCACGAGATTTGATCCAGCAGCGGCATTTGATCGTATCCGCCCACTGCGGCATCGGGAAGCCAGCGCGCGATCAGCGTGTAAAAGATCTGGCCGAGCGCCACCGTCCAAAAAGCGAGGGTGATGAAGTTGAGGAGGTACAGGAACGCGTCACGCGCGTTCTCGGCATATCCGCCACGCGACGGGATGGGCATGCCGAACGTGTCGGTGTAGTATGTGGTAAGTGCCCGGAAAATGCGCCGCTCGGACCAGCCGTTGTGTCGCAACAGGGAGACAACTGTTTCGTCGCCCAAACCATGGCTCTTGGCGGAGCCGAGAAATGTCCGAAGCTCGTCGTTGGTGATATTGCTGCTCATGCGCCGAGCCTAGCAGAGGCGGGCTGGCGCCGTCGTCCGTAGTTCTACGGAGCAGTGTCATCCTGAGCGTAGGCGCGAAGCGCCGTAGTCGAAGGACCGACGTAACCTCGGTCCCTCGACTACGCTCACTGCGTTCGCTACGCTCGGGATGACAAAGAATTACGCGACTTCGAAGAGGCCCGCGGCGCCCATGCCGCCGCCGATGCACATCGTCACGACGACGTACTTGACGCCGCGGCGCTTGCCTTCGATCAGCGCGTGCATCGTCATGCGCGCGCCGCTCATGCCGTACGGATGGCCGATCGAGATCGCGCCGCCGTCGACGTTGAAGCGCTCGTTCGGAATGCCGAGCGTGTCGCGGCAGTAGACCGTTTGCACGGCGAAGGCTTCGTTGAGCTCCCACAGGCCGATGTCGTCGATCGTGAGCCCGTGCGCCTTGAGCAGTTTCGGAACGGCGAAGACCGGGCCGATGCCCATCTCGCCCGGCTCGCAGCCCGCGACCACGAAGCCGCGATAGAAGCCGAGCGGCTCGAGGCCGCGCTGCGCGGCAAGTTTGCTGTCCATGATCACGACGGCGGCGGCACCGTCGGAGAGCTGCGAGGAGTTGCCGGCGGTGATCGTCGTGTCTTTGACGCCCGGGACGCGCCCTTGAGCGCGACGAGGCCTTCGAGCGTCGTGTCGGGACGATTGCCTTCGTCCTTGCTTAGCACGACGTGCTCTTCGCTGACCGTGCCCGCGTCTTTGTCTTGCACGTACTTCCAGCTCGCGAGATCGGACGATCTCGGCGTCGAACCGGCCGGCCGCTTGCGCCGCGGCCGTGCGCTGCTGGCTCTGAAGCGCGTACTCGTCTTGCGCCTCGCGCGAGATGTTGTACTTCTTCGCGACGTCGTCGGCGGTCTACAGCATCGGCATGTAGACGTCGGGCGCGTGGCGCAGCAGCCACTCCTCGGTGAAGTTCTGCATGTTCATGATCGTTCTGCACCATCGAGATCGACTCGACGCCGCCGGCGACGACGACGTCTCGCGCCGTCGACGATGACGCGCTTCGCCGCCGCCGCGATCGCATCGAGACCCGAGGCGCAGATAGCGGTTGATGGTTGTCCCGGAGACCGTCACCGGGCAACCGGCGCGCAGCGCGGCGGCGCGGCCGATGTTGTTGCCGGTCGCGCCTTCGGGCAAGCCCGAACCGATGACGACGTCTTCGACTTCGGCCGGATCGACGCCGGCGCGCTCCATCGCGTGCTCGACGACGTGCCCGGCCATCGTCGCGCCGTGCGTTTGATTGAATGCACCGCGAAACGCGCGCCCGATCGGCGTGCGCGCCGCCGAGACGATGACCGCCTCACGCATGGGTAAGTTCTCCTCGACCCTTCGACAAGCTCAGGGTGACAGATGGGTCGCGAATTTTCCATTCGCTTCAGCGATCTTCTCGAGCAGCGGTGCGGGATCCCAGGACCGAACCTTCGACCACGCGATCGTAGACGTGCTTCACGCCGACTTCATCGGCGTACCACATCGGGCCGCCGTGGTGCGGCGGGAAGCCGTAGCCGTAGACGTAGACGATGTCGATGTCGCCCGGCCGCAGCGCGACGCCCTCTTCGAGCAAGAACGCGCCGCGATTGATCAGCGCAAAGGTCAGACGGTCGCAGGATCTCTCGATCGCTGACGTCGCGCGGCGCGATGCCGGCCTTTTTCGCTTCTTCCGCAAAGAGCGCTTCGATCTGCGGATCCGCGAATCGGCTCGCGGCCTTTGCCGACGCTCTTGTCGTACTTGAAGTAGCCGGCCAATCGTCTTCTGACCGAGGCGCTTCATCTCGACCAAACGGTCGACGACATTGGTGCGACCCTTGGCGATGTCCGGACGCGCCTTGTGCGATGTGCCAGACAACGTCGATGCCGGAAAGATCGCACATCGCGAACGGTCCCATCGCGAAGCCGAAGTTCTTTGCTACCGCATCGATGCGCATCGGCGAGACGCCTTCTTCGGCGAGCTCGATCGCTTCGCGCGCGTAGTCGAAGACCATGCGGTTGCCGATGAACCCGAACGCATTCGCCGAAAGCACCGCGGTTTTGCGCAGCGTCTTGCCGAGCTTGATCGCGGTCGCGATCGTTTCGCGGCGACGTGTCCTTGCCGCGCACGATCTCGAGCAGCTTCATGATGTTGGCCGGCACGAAGAAGTGCAGACCGATGAATTTGTCGGGACGCTTGGTCACCGCGGCCATCTCGTCGATGTCGAGCGTCGAGGTGTTCGTGGCGAGAATGCCTTCGGGTTTCACGATCGCGTCGAGCTTGCGCGAAGACTTCCTTCTTGACGTCCATGTTCTCGAAGACGGCTTCGACCACGACGTCGGCATCGGCGAGCTCGTTGTAGTCGTCGGTGAATTGCATCGACTGGCCGCGCTTCCACGCTTCTTCTTGCGTCATGCGGCCCTTCTGCACTTGGTACATGAACATGCCCATCACCGTCTGCTTGGCCTTGTCGATCGCTTCTTCGTTCGACTCGACGACGTGCACCGGAATGCCGGCTTGCGCGAACGTGATCGCGATGCCGGTGCCCATCGTGCCCGCGCCGATGACGCCGGCCTTCTTGATCTCGAGCGGTTCGGCTGCGGGAAGGCCCGGGATCTTCGCCAGTTCGCGTTCGGCGAAGAAGACGTGACGCAGCGCGGCCGACGGCGCCGAGCGCACGAGTTCGTCGAACAGGCGGGATTCGCGCGCGAGCCCGAACTCGAACGGCAGCTCGAACGCGGCTTCGACCGCGTCGATGAGCTTGTGCGCGGCGAAGCCGCCGTTGTCTTCGGGCGGCACCATCTTGTGCGCTTGCGCGACGACGAACGGCAACGCGCTTGTCGGCGATGCCCTTGCCGATGAATGCCCTTGCGTGCGAAACGCGGCGCTTACCGCCTTCCTTCGCGAGCGCGAGCGCCGCATCGAGCAGATCCGTCTCGACGACTTCGTCGAGGATGCCCATTTCTTTGGCCTCGTCGGCGTCTTGACGTTGCCGCCCTTGAGCATGATCTCGAGCGCATCTTGCGCGCCGATCAGGCGCGGCAGACGTTGCGTGCCGCCGGCGCCCGGCAGCAAGCCGAGCTTGATTTCGGGCAAGCCGATCTTCGCATCCGTGAGCGCGACGCGATAGTCGCACGCCAGCGCGAGTTCGAGGCCGCCGCCGAGCGCGTTGCTCGTCGATCGCGGCGACGTAGGTCTTATCGCTCTTCTCGACTGCGGCGATCACGTCGCGAATCGTCTTGGTCTCGGCCGTCGGTTCGGTGGTGAAATCGTTGACGTCGGCGCCGCCGAGAAGAGACCGTTCGCGCCGGTGAAGACGACCGCGTTGACCTTCGGGTCGACCGGCCGCTTCGATGATCGGCACGAGTTCGCCGAGAGCGCGAACGAGAGCGCGTTGACCGGCGGATTGTCGAGGGTGATAATCGGACAGCTGCCCTGAGCCCGTCGAGGGCGGTCTTCAGTCTTGATGAAGCCCATCGTTTACGCGGTGACCACCGTCCTACGATCGAGCTCGAATGCATCTTCGGCCAGCGTCATCACGTCGCCCGAGCCGTCGACGATCTGGTGCTTGCACCACGCGGCCTGCGTGAGCACGTGCGGCGTAGAACTTCGCCGTCGTGAGCTTGGCCGGATAGAACGCGATCCTGGATCGCCCGCCGCGATCTTGTCGGCCGCGATCTTCGCGGCGCGCGCCATCTGCCAGCCGCCCGCGACGACGCCCCACAGCTTGAGGTACGGCACCGAGCACGCGAAGGCCTTGTTCAGATCGCCCATCGCGTTCATGCCGATCCACTGCGAGACTTCCGCCAGCGCTGCGACGCTCTTGAGCAGCGCCTCGCCGATTGCTTTGACGTCGGCGTTGCTCGTGCGCGGCGCCTCCTTGGCCGACTTCTCCATCTCCTTGATGACCGTCGTCGCCGTCGCGCCCATGTCGCGAATCAGCTTGCGGCCGACGAGATCGAGCGCCTGGATGCCGGTCGTGCCTTCGTAGATCGTCGTGATGCGCACGTCGCGATACTGCTGCGCGATGCCGGTCTCTTCGATGTAGCCCATGCCGCCGAAGACTTGCAGCGCGGTCGAGCACAGGTCGACACCGGTCTCGGTGCACCAGCCCTTGACGATCGGGATCATGAACTCGGCGAACGCCTTGTGCTCCTTGCGCACTTCTTCGTCCGGATGCTTGTGCGCGAAATCGAGCGATGCCGCGGTGTACGTACGCGAGCGCGCGCATCGCTTCGATCTGCGCCTTCAGCCACATCAGCATGCGGCGCACGTCGGGATGCTCGATGATGCGCACCGGCGTCTTGCTGCGCGTCGCGGCATCGGCCTCTGCACGCGCTCCTTCGCGTACTCGAGCGCGTGCTGGTACGCGCGATCGGCAATGGCGATAGCCTTGCACGCCGACCGAGAAGCGCGCCGCGTTCATCATGATGAACATGTACTCGAGGCCGCGGTTCGCTTCGCCGACCAGATAGCCGATGGCGCCGCCCTTCTCGCCGTAGTTCAGCGTGCACGTCGGGTTGGCGTTGATGCCGAGCTTGTGCTCGATGCCGGCGCACACGACGTCGTTGCGCTCGCCGAGCGAGCCGTCGTCGTTGACCAGGACCTTCGGCACGATGAACATCGAGATGCCCTTCGTGCCTTCGGGCGCGTCGGGCAGACGCGCGAGCACGAGGTGGATGATGTTCTCGGCCATGTCGTGCTCGCCGAACGTGATGAAAATCTTCTGGCCGGTGATCAGGTAGTGGTCGCCCTCGGGAACGGCCTTGGTGCGCACTGCGCGAGATCCGAGCCGGCTTGCGGCTCGGTGAGACACATCGTGCCGGTCCACTCGCCCGAAACGAGATTCGGAATGTACTTCTGCTTCTGCTCGTGCGATCCGACGAGTTCGATCGCTTCGATCGCGCCTTGATTGAGCAGCGGACCGTTGGCGAAGCCGATGTTCGACGGCGTTCCACATCTCGAGCGTCGGCCCGAGCAGTAACTGCGGCAAGCCTTGACCGCCGTATTCGTCGGGAACCGGCAAGTCCGATCCAGCCCGCGTCGGCAAACTTTTTGTACGCTTCTTTGAAGCCGTTCGGCGTCGTGACGTCGCCGTCGTTCCACGTGCAGCCTTCGTTATCCGCGACGCGATTGAGCGGATCGAGCACGTCGGTCGCAAACGTCCCGCTTCTTCGAGGATCGATTCCAACACGTCGGTCGTGTCTTCGAATCCGGGAAGCTTCGCAACCTCATCGACGCCTGCGAGCTCGCGCAGAACGAACTGCATGTCGCGCAGTGGGGCTTGGTAGGTGCTCATCCTCGTCGTATTCTCCTCCGCCGATTAGGCGGCGTCGATGTTATACAGTTCGCTGCGCAGACGGGCGATAGACCCCGCCAGCGTGTCGAGATACGGAAGCATGCCGTCCTTGATGCGTTCGAGTCGCGCGCGGCCGGCGTCGGTAACGCTGTAGTAGCGGCGCGAACGTTTGGTGGGATGCTCCCACTCCCCGACGATGAATCCGCGCTCCTCTAAGCGCCGCAACAGCGGGTAGACCGTGTTGGTATTCACCCCGAGAAGGCCGGCGCACAGCGCCTCGATGCGGGCCATCAAGCCGGAACCGGTATCGGCCTGTTCGGCCAGCAGATGCAGGACCAGGACCGGGAAAACGGTCTTGGACTTGATCGGGCCCCGGAGGACCTCTTCGGCTTGCGGCGTGGGTTTGGGACTCATATTAGATAGAACATTATTAAATCTAATAAGAGTTCCAAAAGCAAGAGGTTGCTAGGGGCCGCGGTCGAGAGCGTCCCGAGTGTCGGCCGCTGGGTCGGGCAGTCGCCTGGGTACGTCAACTCCGATCGATGGCATAGGTGACGCCCGGCTGGACGCTTCGCGGATCGCAGCACGGGGTAGGCCAGCCCGGCGTTCCCCCGGGACCCGGCAACCGGCGGTCGCCGGTGGCTACCGTCGGCGTAGCCGGGCGCCTGCAATGCAAGCGGATACGGGCTGTAGAGATAGCGACGAGGACGTCTGAACCCGTCTACTGCTCGACACGACCGTCGAGCTCGTCGGATACAACACGGCCGGCGGCGCGAGCATGATGAGCGGACAGCCCTCGTTCACCGGCTGAGAATTGCCGCCGCTACAGGACGCGAGCGCGAGCATGCTCGCGAGCGCGAGCATGTGCTTCATAGCCGCATCGTAGCACTCGGCACTCGTCGAGCTTCCTGAATCTACAGCTTACTCCGAACCGCCTTGCGAACATATCTGCCCCGCAATCGACCACCGTCTTGAACGCGGGCTGATCCGTCGTCGGGAACGGCGCGGCCGGACTCGCCGGTTTGACGCAGTTGTTGGCAAGCAAGTACGCCATGATCGCCGCATACGTTGTCGGACTCAGCGAGCCCGGCGCGGTAAGCGGCATCTGTTTCGTGACGATCCCACGCACTTCCGAGATGTTGAGTTTCGTTGCGGCAAAGCCCGCGCCGACCAGCGCCGGCGCGGAAATGCCTTGCAACTGCACGCCGTGACAAGCGGAGCAGTTTTGCGTGTAGGCGGCTTTACCAGCTTGCACTTGTGCGGCCGTGTACGGTGCAGTTCCGGCTTGTTTGACGCCGGCTGCCGCAGCTACCATCGTCACGCTCTGCCCATTGATGCCGTTCGCGGTTGGACTCGTCGCGCCGACGCGAAACGCCATCACGTAGTCGCCTTTGCTCACCGGAACGTTCGGGCGTCTTTTGATTGCCCGGTTCGCCGCCGACGACAACGAGATATTCTTGGCCGCCCACGGTGTAGAGCGAAAACGGCGCAACGATCGCGGTGTGCGTCGCGTAGGTCCAGAGTTGCTTACCGGTCTTGGTGTCGAGCGCGTAGAGATTGCCGGCGAGATCGCTCGTGAAGGTCAAACCGGTCGACGTCAACGTCGCACCGCCTTGCGCCGGATACGGCAGCGGCGTCTGCCACGCGATCTTGCCGGTTCGCAACGTCAACGGCGTTGACGAGTCCCGTGCCGTCTTGGCGTTTGGCCATCGGGCCGCCGTGATAATTCTGGCCCTGCTGCCACGGCGGCTGCACCGCATACACAAAGAAGATGCCGCACTCTTGCGTGACCGGCACGATGAAGTAATTCGTGGTCGGATCGTATGCGCCGCCGTTCCACTCCACGCCGCCGCCATGATTCGGACACGCTTCTTTTCCTTGCGGCGTTGGCTCTTCGTTCAATCCCGCTTGATGCGCAACGGCGAGCCGTTGCAGCACTTTGCCGCTCGTGCGATCGAGGATCACGAAGTTGCCGCCCTTGTCGCCTTCGGCAAGCAGCGCTTGCGGTTGGCCGTTTGCGCTGCTATCGAAGAGTACCGGCGGCATCGCCGGATCGGCGTCGTGCACGTCGGTGTCGGTGATTTGGTAATACCACTTCAGCTTCGGTTGCGCGCCCGAGATGTCGAGCGCAACGACCGAATCCGCGTACAGATTCTTGCCTTTGCGATTGCCGTTGTAAAAATCCGGCGCCGGATTGCCCGGCGCAATGTAGAGCGTGTTGGTTGCGGGATCGACGGAAAGGCCGCCCCACAACGCTGCACCGCCGTGTTTCCATGAATCGCCGGGCCACGTCTCGTGCCCCGGCTGACCGGGACCGGGAATCGTGTCCCATTGCCAGAGCTTCTTGCCGTCGTCGACGTTGAACGCTTGCACGCTGCCGTTGCCGCCGAAGTCACCGCCGGCCACGCCGACCAAGAGCATCTTGTTGTAGACGTACGTCGCCATCGAGTACCAGTTGTTGGCCTGCAACGAGCAGCCCACCGTACTCCAGAGCTGCTTGCCGGTCGCGGCGTCGAGCGCGCGGACGTGACAATCCTGCGTTGCGATGAAGACCTTGCCGTTCGCGATGCTGACGCCGCGATTCACCGCGAAGTCGAGCACAGCGGACGGTGTATACGACGCATCCCACTTCAGCGCGCCGGTCGCAGGATCGAGTGCGAGTACCGAATTGTGCGGCGTCGAGACGTACATCGTGCCACCCACAATGATCGGTGCGGCTTCTTGCTCGCCGGTGTCGGCGATTTGCGTCGTCCACGCTGGCGCGAGTTGCGCGACGTTGTCCGCGGTGATGGTCGAGGTCACGTAGCGATTGTCGTCGAGCGTGTAGCCCGAATTGGGCCAGTCGCCGCTTGCGCCCGGCGTCGCGGCGGCGTTGGAGCCGCCCGATTGCGAGCAGCCCGACAAGACAAGAATGAGAATAAAGGCAAATGAAAGCGGCTCTCATCTGTTCTCCTTACGATTTACGGTTCAAGGACGACCTTGATGTAGCCGTCGCTGCGCGCGTCGAACTTGGCGAACGCGTCGGCCGCGTCGCGCAGCGGGAGCCGATGCGACACGATGACGCTCGGCCTGATCCGACCGGCGACGATCATGTCACGCAGATGATCGTTGTAGTTCTCGTCGTCGTCGCGTCCCATGCCGATCGTCACGCCTTTTTTGAACAGCGTGCCCCACGGGATGACGTACTCGCCGCGGCGCGCTTCGTTGCCGTGCGCGATGCGGATCGCTGTCGAGAAAGACGCCGATGATGGCGAGGCGACCTTTGGGTGCGACGATGCGCGCGAGATCGTCGATGACGGTGGTCGGATGTTCGACCGCGTAGTCGCGCGGATCGCGCGCCTGAAACCCGATCGCATCGATACAGACCGTCGCGCCGAGGTTCGCCTCCTCGCCGCGCCAGGCAATGCCCGTGCGTTCGCGTGCAATCTGCTCGAGAATTCGATCGGCCGCGTGTCCCTTCGACATGTCGATCGGGATCGCACCGATCTCGCCGGCCTTATCGAGCCGTTCCGGAATCGCGTCGACGATAAACACTTGTGCGGCACCGCGCACGAACGCGCACATCGCGGTCAGCAACCCAATCGCGCCGGCGCCATAGATCACGACGATGTCGTTGGTGCGGACCTGCGCCAGCTCCGTTGCGTGATAGGCCGTGGGCAATGCGTCGGCCAGCAAGACGAAGTCGTGCTCGAAGCGATCGCCCGGCTCGCCCGGAAGCCGCACGCAGTTGGCGTCACCGAACGGCACGCGCAAGAGTTCCGTTTGCGCGCCGGTGTAGCCGCCCATTCCGGGATACCCATACGCGCCACCGGCTTTACCGGCATTGGTCGTGAGACACTGCGCCGAGTAGCCGTGTACGCAGTTAGCGCAGAAGCCGCAACAGATGTGCGTCGGCACCGTCACCCGATCGCCGACACGAACGTTGACGACGGCGTCGCCGACGGCTTTGACCACGCCGAGCGGCTCGTGTCCGATCACTAGTCGCTCGCCGCCGCCGAGACGCCCTTCGTACATGTGCAGATCCGTGCCGCAGATCGCGGTCGACGTCAGGCGCAGCAGCACGTCGGTCGCCGCACGGAGCGCCGGCTCCTCGATCGGCTCAATGCGTGATGTTCCGTATCCCGTTGAGTACGACGGCTTGCATCGATGTTTGCGCCTCTATGGACCGCGCGTTATTGCGGCACGTTTAGGGACTCTTTAAACGATTGCTTGACTCGATATTCGCTGGAGGGATAACGCGAGCGCAACTCGGCCCACTGCGTGAGCAGCTCGTCGCTGTCGGGATCGCGCCGGTAGCGCGTCACGCCAAGATAGTACTGTGCTTCGGGAGCGGCGTAGCTGGTCGAAAAGCGGCGCAGCACGTCGAGGTAACAGCGCTCGGCTTCATCCCAGCGCTTCAAACGCAGAAACGCAAGCCCGAACCCGCACTGCAATCGCGGCACGAACTCGAACGGCGGAAGGAACCCATCCCAGCGATACATCTCGTACCCGTCGTTGTAGATGATCCGGATATCCGGCGTCCAGATGTGGTGAATGGAATGGAGCAGTTGTTGGTTCTTGGGGTCGGAGTTGTCGATCTGCACGGGAATCGCGTGCGCGGTGATCGCTTGTTTGACCTCATCTTGCGGATACGTCACGGCATCCAGCGCTTGGCATCCCCCTCAACCAGGGTTGAACACATCCAGAAGTACGAATTTTCGCTCGTCCTTGGCGCGTCCGAGCATCGCCGCATAGTCGTGCTGCCAAAATGCCGATTCTTGCGTGTCCATAAAGTAAGCCTAACACAAACTGGCCATACCGAGGCAACAGCGCCGCGAGGCGTATAGAGGCCGATTTCCCAAAAATCGCGAACAAAGCAGGTACGTGTTCGCTTCTGAATACGTGCAGCTCTCAGCTCGAGAGCCGGAAACGTACACACATATAATGGAGCCCAAACCCGAAACCGCCCCGGTAGCCGTTAAAGTCGCCGTTAAGACAAAACGCGCAGCTGCGCCACCGAAGGTCTATCCCCCGCACGAACATTTCGGCAGCCCGCTCAACGTCTGCCGCGTCTGTGGCGAGAAATATACCTACGTGCAAAAGCCGTACGCGCTCGACGGCCTTTCCAACTCCAAGAAGTAGCCCCTAGTAGGCGGCGTGCTGAAGCTGCGTACCGCCTTGTGCGTTGTACGTTTCGACCCAGAATGAGCCGTCGCCGGCGACACCAACCGCTCCCACACCGCCGCTAGTGGTGAAGCTGATCGGGTAGCTGCCGAGTTCGCCGCTTGCGTCAACCCAGCGCAGTCCGAAGTTCTGATCGAGGTACCACACGCTCCCATCTCCGCCGTTGACCAGCTGCGAAAAGTTGACGCCGGGCGGCAGCTTTGTGGTTGTGATGTTTCCGCTCGGCGTCATCGTGCCGACGTAGGATGCGACACCACTGACAAGCCCGGTGAAGTGCACGTTACCGTCGCTGCCTTCAATTAGGTTCGTTGCTTCGATATTGTTTCCGATCGACGTCTCCGTTGCGGTATGCGTCGAGAGACTGAACTGATCGATGCCGCCGCCAAGCTTGTTGACGTAGTACAGCATGCCGTTGGTCCCGAATGCGCTCACGCCGGGCTCGTTCGGCGGTGCCGGAGCCAACGTGGCCGTACTGTAGGTCGTAATCACACCCGAAGTCGTGATCTGAGCAACGGTTGAAGAAATGCCATTCCCGGTCCATAGATTGCCATCCGGGCCGACCGAAAGATTGAACATCTCTAACGGGCCGTTTCCGGTGAATTGCGTTGAGGCACCCGACGGCGTGACGCGCGCAACGACGCCCGACAGTCCGCCCGAAACCCAGAGGTTGCCGTCGGGACCGGTCGTTATCCCAGAGGGATCGACACTTTCGGTACCACCGAATGGCGCGCTAGGGCCGGCGACATTGTAGACGGTTTGCGTGCCATCGGCTGCAAACCGAATCACCGAGAAGCCGCCGGTCGCATCTGTTGCCAGCCATAGCGCCTGGTCGGGTCCCACCGTCATGACCGGCGGTCCATTTCCTGGATACGCATAGGTGCTGACCGCACCGATCGCAACGAACGAACCGTTCGTTGTGGGCAGGGTCGATGTGTTTGTCGAGTCGATGATCACTTTGTCATGACGCGCACCGTTGTAGGAAAGTGTCATCGGATCGTTCGCACCGGTGCTCGCGCTCTTCGTCAGCGTCGCGGCGCCAAGCGGATCGGTTATCTTGGCCGTAATCGTGACGGGATTTCCACTCGTGTCCTGATACAATCCCGGGCCAATGATCAGGTTGCCATCCGGATCGAGGGCCTTGGCTGCGAAGTTGATCTGCTGTGGTTGTCCGTATGCCGCGTTGAGATACGGCATCGTTACGGACACCACGACGGGATTGAACGTCACGGCGACGGTGTTGAGCTGGCCGGCGACGATGGTGGTTGCATCGGACCCGCTCGAAAGCAAGTGACCGAGTTCGTCGTAGAGCGAAAAGGTAAAAGTGTTTGCGCCGACCGGCACGACCAACTTGCCCGTGCACGTCCCGTTCGAGCAGGCGAATGAGAGCAGGATCTGGCCCGTGGCCGATGTGTCGGTGACCTTTACCGAAGCCGTGGAAGGCGAAACGTAGGCGGGGCGCCTCTTTGTCGCGGTCGACGTAGACGGCACAACGATGCGGAAGCTGACCGCTGCGGTCGCGCCGCTGTGATCCGGCAGTGTCGACGAGGTGCTAGGCGGCGTCAGTGATGACTGCGAGCTGCACGCCGCAACGAATGCTATCAAGATGACCGCGATGCGTTGAATCGTGCGCATGTTATTGGCCCACAAATTGGGTCGCGGTAACAGTGATGGGCACGCCGATCGACGTACCGTTGGTGCTGCTAAAGTTTATCGCGCATGTGCCCGGGTTCGTAGGTGTGACCACGAACGTTCCGGACGACGCACCAGCGGCGACGGTGGCGATATTCGCGCAAAGGGAAGCGTTAGCAGTGAAACTTCCCGAGTAGCCGGTCAGCGTGACGGTGATGGTCTGCGCAAAGTTCGCGCCCGTGGCCTCAAAAGCGAGCGAGGTCGGCGAAGCCTGGATGGGTGGAGCCGTCGGGGATGCCGAGACCGGGATTGCCGCTCCGCCTCCGCCTCCGCAAGATGCAAGGGCTGTTGCGAACACGCCAATGGCGATCCACGGGGTATGCTTAAACACAGTGACTCCGAAAAGACAGTTGGACAATGCTCGGCAGTTAGGCAAGGTCGCTCGCGCCCCCTTGGAGGCCGATGGGCCATAGTGCCCATGAGCGAATCATCGCCGCAATATCGCGCTGACGCTAGAGCAACAGCGCTGCGCAAAACTGTCCCTTCATGGGAGACTGCTCCAGCCTCGCCCGAGCCCTTATCGTGTCCAACCGCCCCGTCGGAGCGAGTGCAATCGCCGGGACCCTCGCACGCTTTGGCGCCGGCGCACTGCGGTTCGCGCACGATCATCGCACCTACGTCGCGCCGCTGCATCGCGGCGAAACGTACCGCGAAGCCTCACCGGCACTCGCCCGCTTAGGGATTGACGTCGATAGTTGGCCGGCACCGCCGGCCGGACTTTTTGTCGTCGAAGAGCGCACGGTCTATCTGCGCTCGCGCAGTGCAATGACCGTTGCCCACGAGTTCGGCCACGCGCTTGACTGCGCACTTGGTGCCGGTGTCTATCGATCGGGGATCGATCCGCAGATTCGCCGCATGTTCATCAGCGCGCGAAGTTTCATCACACCGTATGCGGCAACCGGCATCGACGAATATTTTGCTGAAGGGCTCCGCGCATTTGTGGAGGCGAACGATCCCGCATCACATTGGCCGCGCGCAACGAAGCTTCGTCTGCAGACGATCGATCCGCAGATGTTCGAGTACGTCGAGCGGCTGTTCGCGGTCGATTTTCGCGCCGCCGCTTAAAACCTTACGGAGCGTCGTTGGCCGCAATCTCCGCGGCGCGCATGAGGAGATAGTTGCGCTCAGCATCGTTCGACGTACGCTCGCCCGCACTACGGAAGTATCTGATCGCACCTGCGCGGTCACCAGCAAATGTACTTCACTACTATTCCTTTCGTTGTTCGCCCAAAATGGGCTTTACACGATCAGGTCGGAGCTCAGGGTCATTTCTCGACATCACATAATTGCTGAGGCGCTCCGCGCATTTCCGCGCTGCGGCATAGCGCGGCAGGGATGACGCTCAGGCTTCGAGATAGTACCGGGAATGAGCAGCCGGGTGTACATCCTTGTTGCCACTTGCATACTGAGCTTTGGTGTCTCCGCGTGCTACCCCGCCGCGGGCGCATTCGTCGCCGGTCCAACGCCCACGCCCACCGCCGCCCCTACGCCTGGTAGCGTCATGCTTTCGTCGTCGTCGCTTGCATTCACCGCGACCGGCGCAAGCAACGCGCAAACAGTGACGGTGACGCAAAGCAACTTTAGCGGCGCCTTTACTGCGTCGGGGACCACCTGCACCGGTATCGCAACGATTTCGGCCGCGACCGCTGCCTCGTTTTCCGTAACGCCGGTCGCGGCGGGAAGCTGCACGTTCACCATTACCGGCGGCGGCGGCCAAAACGCTACGCTGACGATCGGCGTCACGACGACCACGGTTGGAGGTTCGTAACATGCGTGTCGCGACCGCTGCCATCTTGGCTCTCGCGCTTCTCGCCGGATGCGGCGGCGGGTCGACCAGTGGTCTCGTCCCCCAGCAACAACCGCAGCCGCAACCAACGCCACAAAAGACGCAAGAGGTCGTCGTCTCGTTCAACATCGTCGTGCCGACCGCGACCGGCGCGCACGCGCGTCGTGTGCCCAACTACGTCTCGGCGTCGACCAAATCGGCGACGATCGCAGTCGGCAGCGCCACGCCGACCACCGTGAATTGCACCGCGGTCTGCAGTGGGACGGTGAGCGCGCCCGTTGGCAGCGATACCTTCACCGTGAACCTCTACGACGCAACCAACGGCGCAGGCAACCTGCTTTCGACCGGCACGCTGACGCAAACGATCGTCGCCAATCAAGCTAACGCCGTCAACGTGACGTTCAACGGCGTGGTGGCGTCGCTCGCGCTCTCGCTCGCTTCGCCGACGGTAACACCAGGGACTGCCGGTTCGGTCGGCGTGACGGTGAACGCACTCGACGCGGACGGCAACATTATCGTCGGACCCGGCGTGTACGTGAACGCGAGTGGCAACCCCGTTACTCTTGCGCTAAGCGATTCCGACGCAAGCGGCAACTCCTCGCTCACGCAGACCAGCGTTACCCAGCCTACGAACGGCATCAAGTTAAACTACACTGCCGCATTCGATGCAAATCCGACGATCACCGCGAATGCGACCGGCTTTACGGCTGCGACTGCAACGCTACGGTTCCCCGCACCCACGCTCACCGCGTTGAGCGTAGCCACCGGTGCGGCCGGCAACACGCTGAGTGAGACATTGACCGGGACGGATTTCGTGAGTGGGAGCACGACCGTAACAGCAGGTGCGAACGTCACCGTGAACAGCGTGACGGTAACGAGCGCGACATCATTGACCGCGAGCTTCGTGATCGCCGGCAGCGCCACGTTCGGCTCGCAAAACGTCACGGTGACGACGAACAACGGCGCGAGCAACGCGTATTCGCTCGACATAGCGGCAAACGGTATCGTCGTGACCGTTCCGACCGATGCGAGTCCGGGTGCACCACCGGGCACCGGCACGGGAAGCAGTAGCCCGTACGACTTGCGCGGTGCGATTCTCGCGGCGAATGCGACGCCTGGGAGCGCTATCACGTTTGCCGGCTGCACGGTCGCCTCACCATGCACAATCACACTCGGCGGTCCGTTGCCGCCAATTTCCGCGAATACCATCGTCGACGGCGGTACGTTCGGCGCGGTCATTGTCGACGGCGGGAGTAGCTATCGCGCGTTCTTCATCGATAGCGGTACGGTGACGCTCACGAATCTGCAGATCCAGAACGTGACCGCTCAGGGCGGCAACGGCGGCTCGAACCCGGGGATGATCGACGGCGGAGGCGGAGGCGGCGCAGGGCTGGGTGCGGGCGTGTTCGTCAATCAGAGCACCGCGGTCGTCACCTTGAAGAACGACTACATCACGAATGCTTCGGCGATCGGCGGAAGCGGCGGGACCGGTTCACTCACTGGCTCGGATGGCGGAGGTGGAGGCGGTGGCGGTGGCCTTAACGCGAGCGGAGGTGCCGGCGCCCTTACCATCCTCAGCCCCTGCTGCACCTCCGGCGGTGGAGGCGGCGGTGGCGGCGTGCTGGCCGGCGGAAGCCCCGGTCCCCCGACCAATGTTGGCGGAGCCGGCGGGACTGGCGGCGGCGGTGGCGGTGGCGGCAGTGGCTGTTGCATCCCTTCCGCGGGTGGTTCGGGCGGCAGCGCCTATGCCGGTAATTCCAGCGGCGCCAACGGCGCTACCGGCGTCGGTACTGGCGCCAACGGCGGCGACGGCGGCTTTGGCGGCGGCGGCGGGGGCGGGGGCGGCACCGCTGCTTCAGGGGGCAGCGGCGGAGCCGGCGGCTTCGGCGGAGGAGGCGGTGGCGTGGGCTCCGGCGCGGGCACCTTTGGCGGCAACGGCGGCCCCGGCGGCGGAGGCGGAGGAAGCAGTGCACTCACCGGCGGCCTCGGCGGAGCGCTTGGTGGGGGGCTTGCCGGCGGCAACGGCGACTTGAACTTGAATGGCGGCGGTGGCGTCGCGGCCGGCCCAGCCGTCTTCGTCAACACGGGAACGCTGACGACGGTCAATAGTGATGCAACCGGCTGCACCTCCACGGCCGGCCTCGCAGGCGGCATACCGGCGACCAACGGTTCGCGCGATGCAACGCCGGTTTTCAACTACGCCGGAACGGTGAACGGCTCGGCAACGACCGGACCGATTGCAAGCGCCCTCGGAGCGACGATACCCTAACGCGTACCGTTTATGTGCCGCACATATACCACCGGCAAGGTAACGCATGGAACGACAGGGACAAAAGTGAAGGCACGCGGCGCCGACGAGCACGACCTCTTGTCCAATTGGCTAGTAATTGTCATTGGCTATTGTGCTCCAATCGCTGCGATCTTGGTGAGCGGAGCCACAGGCGTTGATCAGGCTTGGCGGACGGTTATTTGGGTGGTCGCTTTAGTTGCGATGGGCACGGTGTGCGTCGCGAACGCGGTGCGTTGCGGCCGCATTCACTGTTACTTCACTGGGCCGTTTTTCATCGTGATGGCGATCCTCACAGTGTTGTATGGAGTTGGCGCGCTCTCACTGGGCAATCATGGATGGAGCGTTATTTCCCTGCTGCTTTTTGGCGGCACCGTGGCGTTGTATTACCTGCCAGAACTGCTGCTTGGACGGTATCGGCGCGGCACCGAGCAGCCCCGAAGTTAATTCCTGCGTCACACTGGCTACGCGCAACGAAGATGCGATTGCAGGCGATCGATCCCGAAATGTTTGCGTACGTCGATCGCCTCTTTCGCGTGGAGTTCAGCGCCGCAGCGTAAGATCGTTAGGCCGGCTGGTGGACAGCGTTTGCGGCCTTCACGATCATCTCCACAACCGCGTTTGGCTGCGAGAGCATTGCGGCAGTGGCTCGAGTCCAGCTCGATCGTGTGGGCGCCCATGCGCTTCGATACAAACCGCTCGAGGTCGGGTGGCACGGCCCTGTCGTTTTTGCCGACGATGTACCAACTCGGCTTCGTCTTCCATGCCGGCGTACCCATGGGGGCGTTGAAGAGATCCGCCGACGGCGGATAGTTTGTCGCCCATACGACTTTTTGTTCCGCTTCGGGAAGATCGCCGCAGAAATCCGCGATGCCCGTCGGGCTTCATCCAGATGCGACCGTCGGCCACTTCAATTTGTTTGAAAGACGGGCGTCGTCGGAAATTTGCCCGAGTTGCTCCTGCGCGGTCTCGCCTTCGTCGGGGCCGAGCGCAGCAAATATACACGAGCCCGCGGACACGATCGTCGGTGCCGGCTGCCGGTGATGACCTGCCCGCCGTACGAATGTCCGACGAGGATCGCCGGGCTGCTGACACGGCTCAGTGTCTTCTTGACGATCGCGACATCATCGGCAGTCGTGTTGAGCGGATACTGCGCCGAGATACATTCGTAGCCGGCGGCTTGTAGCGGTTGCGATGAACCTTACTGAAGCACGAGCCGTCTGCCCAGATCCCATGGCAGAACACGATGCTCGGTTTTCCTGAGTACTCACTTTCGAAACCTCCTGTGCGCCTAACCTGAGTCTGCGCGCCGGTCGAGGCCCCTCGCAAGCCCACATCGCTATTTGTGGTGGGATTTGTCGGAGTTGTGGTGTCGCGAGCGAGTCTCAGATCCGGTATCGTGATGGTAGAGCCACCGGCTCAGGGAGGCGCACGCACGTGTCAGTATCGATGTCACGAAGAACGATAGAGATTGCGCACGTCATCATCGAGTCGGACAAGCCGTCGGTTGACGTCAGCGCGTCGTCTGGAGAAGCTTATCCCTCGCGATCGACAAGGAGATCCCATTGCTCGTAGAGCGACGGGATTACCGATCGATTGAAGCAGCGGCTTGAGGCCGCGCCGGAACTCTCCATCTTTCTCAAGCGCGACCACGGCGCGCTTCTCGGTCTGTACGGCCAAGCGCGAGACGCGGTGCAATATGAAATCGGAAATCCGCTTACCGCATCGACGATGACGCGCTACGGACTGGCCGCGGCGTTATACGCCCCGCTGCGCGTCGTTATTTACGAGAAGGACGACGGCGGTTCGCGCATTGAGTACGACCTCCCGTCCTCGCTGTTCGGCCAATTCGGTGACGAACGTATCACCGAGGTTGCTCAAGGACTCGACGTCGCGCTCAGTCGTGCACTATCGCTAGCCGCCGGCTGAGCAAGAAACTCTTCAAACAAGTCGTAGAGGTCTTCGCTCTGCGCTTGCGGCACGCAACGCGTTTGGCTCGTCGCGGCGGAAAGTTCCGCTTCAACGATTTTCGTCGCCAGGGCTGCCCGAATCAAAAGGGGCTCCTGGCTCTGCTAAATGCTGGCGATCGGCCGCACCCAGTAACCGACGCGGCAAGCTCGATGCGGCCACAGCTGGCCGCCACCAGCGCTGCATGTCTCGCTGACTCGCAGCCACCGCCATCCACGCGTTTCGTGCCTCGTAGCGAAGCGTTCAAGCACGCGCGGAACTCCGCGTCAGCCGCGAGTATATCGTCGCTGTAGAGGTAGTATTCCGCGAGATTCCCGTAGGTTTGAATCGCATGCCACTTCAGAACAGGGATGCGCGTGTCTAGCTGCTTCTTCAGCGACGAGAGCAGCTCGATGGCGATCTCGACGTTTCCCTGATGGAATTCGATCGACGCTCGCAAACGCTGCACGTCGCCGTGAAACGCGTCTCCCGGCGGAATCTCTAAACTGATCAACAACGCTTTCGCAGCATCAAATCATCGAAGGATGCAATGCACGTAGCCGGCGTTGCACGTAAACGCCCGATCCCCAGCGCGTACTCTTGAGCTCGTCGGGGCTGAACAATGCCTGACCGAGCTGGAGGTGTCTTTCTGCTGCCTGCACGTCGCCACGCAAACATTCGACTTGCGCGCACGTGGCATGCAGCTCTCCCGCGCGGATTCCGTGACCCGCTCGCGATAAGCAATGGTATGGCGCGTCGCGATAGGGATAAGAGTTTAGCTTCGCCCAAATAGGGACTCAGGCCGTGGATAACGAGGCCTACGATTCCGGCGCCTTATCGTCGCTCAAGCAGTCCAGCAGCCGAGAGCCCTAATCCGCGAAATTCCATCTGCCGGCTCGTTCCCGCCCAAACTCGTTGAAACGCCAGTGAAGAGTCGCGATGCCGCCAAGATCGCAGGGTCGTCTCCAGTCGAAGTTGCCCAGCTTATAGCAGCGGCGACGTTGTCCAACTCCTTACGTAACTCCGTAAGAACGGACGCAGGTGTTGCGGATTTGAGAATGGTGGCCTGCTCCGACAACCAGTCCATGAGTCGAAGCATCGTCTCCTCGACGATCCCATCTTTTTCGTGTTCGCCGGCTTCCGCCAAACGTTGCAAAGCGAACGTCCGGATCGATTCCAGAAATCCATAGCGCGTAGACGTTTCTCGGTGATTGACATTGACCAGCGACTTTTGCACGAGGTGCGACAGGACATCCACAACAGCTTCGACGGGCAACGCCGGCCCATGCCCAACGCTTTCCGCCAGCTCCATCGTGAACCCGCCAACCAATACGCTCAAGCGACGAAACAGTTGTGCTTCAGCGTCAGCCAACAGGTCGTAGCTCCAAGCTATTGTAGCGGTCATCGTTTGATGGTGAAGCGGAAGATCGCGGCTTCCCGTCAGCGTGATTCCGCCCTTGAGGCGGTTGCGGAGCACTACAAGCCCAAGCGACGCAACGCGAGAGGCAGCGAGCTCGATTGCGAGAGGAATGCCGTCGAGCATCTTGCAGATATCGGCGACAACGGCGAGGCGTTCCACATCGACTGACCATGTCGGGTCGACTTGTAGCGCGCGTGCGAGAAACAAATCCGACGCCGTTTGCGAATCCATCGCGGGCAAGCGGTATACCAATTCCGCAGAATGCGCCAGGGCCTCGCGGCTGGTCGCTAAGACCGTCAACAGCGGACACTGGGGAAGAAGCTTTTCGACAACTGCTGCCGCGTCGGCGATGACATGTTCGCAGTTATCGATCACGACCAGCGAGTGGCGTGAGCGGAGATGGTGAATGATTCCGGACAGTCCGTCGTCACCTTCGACTGGAACGTTGAGACGAAGCGCAATTTGCGAAGCCACAAGATCTCGATCGCGAATCGGGAGCAAGTCGACAAACCATGTTTCGTCGTAGGAATCCTCGATACGCCGGGCCACCTCGATCGCGATTCGCGTCTTCCCGATTCCCGGCGATCCCGTTATGGTCAGCAGCCGGTGCTCTGCCACCAAGCCCTTAAGTTCATCCACCTCATTGCGATCGATGAAGGACGTGAGGGACGGCGGAATTACCGACACGTTGCGCGGCTGGCGACCCCGCGCGCGCGCCACTGCCTCTTCGAATTGCTTGCGCGCCGGCTCAGACATGCCCAGAGCGTTCGCGAGCGCCCGAACCGTATCACGGTGCGGGGCCCGCCGGAGGCCTCGTTCGAGCGACCCAATTGCAGCGACACTAAGGCCGGCGCGATCGGCAAGCTCCTCTTGCGAGTATCCGGCCGCGTGCCGTTGCTCCCGGAGAAGTTCGGAGAATGCGGACTGACCCGACATAGGGGAGACTTCGGTGGCTTCGGGCGCCGAGCCCCCGAGGGCGTTTTACTTCCCCACAATTGCGACGAGACTACGCTTGCAAAAGATCGATCCGGAATTGTTCGAGTTAGGGCGTAATCTCGAAGACCGTCGTGCTCGCAGTCCCATACAGGTTGCCCGACGAATCGCGAAGCAAACTCCCTTCGGGGACTCCTCCGTCCGCGTTCCCGGTGAAGGTGTGAAGGATGCGTTCCACGCCGGCGGGGGTCACCTTAAAGACGGTACCCTCGCCATTTGCGCCTCCCCACTCGGTTACGCCGTATAGGTTGCCTTTGGCATCGCGTACCAACTGACCGAGTGGACCGTTGCCGTCGCCGTTCGCCCCCGTGAACGCGTGCAGGATGGTCTCGACACCGGTCGACGAGATCTCGTAAACGATGCCGCAGTTGCACGGGCCGCCGCCGGCTGCTGTTACGCCGTACAGATTGCCGCTCGCGTCTTCGATCGGACCGCCAAACGGGAACTTGCCATCGTTTCCGCCCTGGAAAGCATACAGTATTGTGATCTGCTTGCTCGGTGTGATTTTGAAGACGCCGCCGGCCCCGGTCGAACCGCCATCCTGATAAGCGCCATACAGATTTCCCGATGAGCGATGAAGCTTCCCGATTGGGCCACAGCCGAGCGCGTTCGGCCAGTTGATGACCTCGTGTTCCTTGTCGCTAGAGGGCTTCACGGCGTACACTGCACCGCAGCCTCCAGCACCACCCGCCTCCGTCACGCCGTAAAGCTTGGTCCCCGACCATGACACGTCGCCCAGCGGATAGTACCCATCCGTCCCATTATCCTTAAAGGAATGAAGCACTGAGAACGCTCCACCCGACGCAATCTCGAATACGTCTCCGCATCCTACTTCTGACGCGCACGTCGTCGATGCGCCGCCAAAAAAGTTCACGCCGTACAAATTTCCGTCATCATCCCGAATGACGCCGTAACGCGGCCAATAGCCGTCTTGACCGTCAAAGGCGTGTAAGACTGTTTCTGTACCGGTCGGGGTGAGTTGATACACAACGCCGCAACCGCCTTGACACGCTGCGTTGCCACCCGCACCAGTCGTGCCGTAGAGATTCCCGGCATCATCGATGGCCAGATCTCCATTCGCATCCTGCCCTGCACTTCCACCCGGGAACGTGTAGAGCACCCGGAACGTCGAGGCCGCGCTGAGGTCACTGGTATTGAGGACGTTCGCACGCGGACCCGATTGCGGAACGCCGGGGATCGGCGACGTGGATCCGCCACCGGCGCCACCGCAGGCTGCCAATAAGAGAGACGCGGACGCAAGAAGTAGGCTGCGAGCTCGAAACATGAAGTTGCCCACCTTTCAAAATAAAGCGCTCTTTGACGACCCGAGCCTCTTCAATTGGGAAGGGAGCTTCCCCTAGCCCGCCTGTTACCAATACTGATATCGCCGCGAACGTCGTACTAGGCCATCCGGATCATGGCCGCTCGTGACGCCAAAGATGTGCGAACTTTTGCGGCGGCGAACGCGTGCTAATGCGAAATGTGTTGCGGTACGGCGGCGCCGTCGCTGCCTTTTTGGTTATTGTTGCCTGTTCGGGAAGCTCTGGCCTCGTCAGCTCGCAATCGCCCAGCGCTCCCGGCGCGCCACGAAGCTATAGCGGTAGATATCCGCTCACGTACACTGGAGTCGCGGGCAATTGCGATGCCGGCTCACTTCCAACGGCGTTTGTGGTTACCGCGACATCGCAAGGAACGAACGAAGACGGTGACGCCGTGACGTTGCTCGCCGGCGGTCTTCTCGGCGGCAATATCAGCCTGCGACCGGCTCCTTTTGCGAATACGAGTCCAGCCGCGACAGCGGACCAGCCGAATTTTCCGGCCGCGTATGTCGTAAATTCAACCGGGGAATTCGTGATCAACGACTTGGTCGGCCATGCTACGCTGGACGGCAGCATGGCGGTCTTCGAAATGCAAGGTAACCTTAACGCGGTAGGCTTTGCTGATGTGCTCGTGCAGACTCCCTCGTGCAACGTCAGCGGGAACTCAACTATCGGCTCACCGTCGTGGCTAATTCGGCACGATGGCCGAATGCCAGACGGTGCCATCGGCATAGTCAACTTCGTCGACGTGCACGTCGATCGTTGACTGTTGCCCTTGGAAGAGCACCGTGGGAGTCGAGCTTCCATCTTGGCGACAGTGACGGCAGCACAACGTAGCCATCGAAATCACGGCAACTGATTTGCGTGGTCGCGCCGACCTCAGTCGATCCACGCGGCGCACTTATGTCAAGGGGCTCATCGGGCGCGATGGCGCTTCCGTCACGTGCGAGATGCGCGAACATCAAGCGCACGCGCTTCACAGGTTTTGACGAGCGACTGACAACGTCGGCGCACTCTTTCGCATCTCCGGGAGCCCAGGCGTACGATTTACTAATTTCAACGCCGGAATCCAATTGCTGATGGAGTCCTCGGGAACGTCGATTTCACGCAAGAATTCGACACATACGCACCACCTATAGCGTGACACCGACCATTCCGCTCACGCTGGTTTGCACCAAGTCGACGGTGACGCGACTCAAGCCGGCGCCTCATTCTCCACCGGATGGGACATTAGAACCGATAAGCCGCCTCCGGCGTCGGAGCAGGCCGCGTAGGGCGAGCCTGCTCATTTGCCGTAGGAGTACTCCATCAACTTAAAGCTGCTGGTCTATGCCAACGTCGGGCTGTTCTGCGACGGATACATCCTCAGCAGCGTCGGCCTCGCGCTCGTCACCTCGGTCCGCAGTTCGCACTGAGTCCGGCGATGACGGGCCTTTTGGGCGCGGCGACGCTGCTCGGCATCCTCGTCGGCGCGCCCGTATTCGGCCGCTTGACCGATCGCTACGGACGGCGCGCGTTGATGATCGCCGACCTCGCAGTGTTCGTTGTCGCGTCGCTCGCGCAACTCGTCGTAACCAACGTGTGGCAGCTCATCGCGCTGCGTTTCGTGCTCGGCGTCGCAATTGGGGCCGACTATCCGATCGCGGGCGCGCTCATCGCCGAATTTGCGCCTGCACGAATGCGCGGTGCGGCGGTCAACGGCATGCAAGTCGCATGGTTCTTCGGCGCGATGATGGCCTACGTCGTGGGGTATGCGCTGCTCGGCACCGGGCCCCAGAGTAGGCGATGGATCCTGCGCGAGCCCAGCGCTGATCGCGGCGATCGGTTTGCTGCTGCGAGCCAGCGCTCCGGAAACACCGCTGTGGGAAGCGGCGCATCAGCGCGGCGAGACCGCGCACGCTTCATTTGCGACGCTCTTTTCGCCGCGCTACGCGGGCGCACTGTGTTTCGTCTCGGTCATGTGGCTGCTGCAAGTCGTGCCGCTCTTTGCGATTTACACATTCGCGCCCGACCGTGCTCGCGGCACTCGGCTTGAGCGATCAGGCCTCGCCCGTCGGCAGTGTCGCGATCACGGCCGCGTTTCTGATCGGGTCGTTGCTTTCGCTTCCGCTGGTCGAACGTTGGGGCCGCCGCCCGCTGTGTATCGCGGGCTTTGCGATCGCCGTGGCGGCGTTTTCGCTACTTCTGACCGGCAATGCGGCGATCGTCGTGCTTGCCTTTGCCGCGTACGCCATCGGTATCGGCGCGGCGGCGGGTCTCGAGTTGACCTATCCGACCGAACTGTTTCCGACCGCGATGCGCGCCACCGCGACTGGATTCGCGGCCGGTGTTAGCCGCGTCGGCGCATTTATCGGTACGTTCGCGTTGCCGCTGCTTCTTGCGCGTTACGGCATCACGAGCGTGATCGTCAGGAGGCGATCGCGATCTCGCTCGTGGGCTGGGCGTCGCCGTGCGATGGGCGCCGGAAACCAAGGGCACGTCGCTTACGTAGTCGCCGCCTCCGCTGCCGGTTTAATTTTCAGTGCGAACGTCGACCACGCGACGCCCGCAAAGATGAAGTTGATGCCGACGGCAAAGCCGATGAACCATTCAGCTGGAACCGGCCACTGCATCCAGAGCATCACGCCGAGGATGAACGAAACGAGGCCGCTGAGCGTTCGCGCATACCAGCCGTAGTTCGGGAGTTGCAGCCACAGCGCCGCGACGAACTGGTGGATGCCGGTGAAGACGAAGAGCGCCGCCAGCAACAGGGTAAGAGTCAACGCACCAGCTAGGATGCTGCATCAACATCCAGCCAACAATGATGTCAAGTGCGCCGACGAGCAATAGAAGGACGATATGTCGCGCCCCGCGCGACTGAAACGCCGCGATGAGTTGCACGACGCCCGCAACGATCAGCAACGCGCCGAAAACGATCACCGGCCGCGATCAGCACGATACCCAGAAACAGGGCGCCCTCATGGTAGCTCCGGCGCCCCGTGCCGAGAAAGTAACTCTCACTACCTCCCTCGGCCGGGAGCGAATGGTAACCTAGATTCATGGAGAGTTACATCGCCGCCATCTTCGCCACGCACGAAGCTGCCATCGCCGCCCACGCGGATCTGCAACGCGCGGTCAACGCCGGAGCGCTCAACGTGCGCAGCGCGTCCGTGTACGAACGTAATGCAGCGGGCGATCTTGACCTAGCTGACGTCGAGACGGCGTTTCCACCCCAGCTCGATATTGCCGAAATATTCCGGGCGGCGCAGGCGACGAAGCACTCGACGAGCTGAGCGCAGCCTTACCTGACGGCGATCACGTGCTGCTGATCCACGCCGGCGACACGGCAGCGGATGCTATCGACTCGATCGTTGCCGCGCACGGCGGCAGGATCGTACGGCGTAGCGTAAGCGAGCTGAAAGCGGACGCCTATCAGCGCTTCATCGGCGCCTCCGGTATGTAGCGCGGACCGCTACCGCTTTGCCCAGGCGATACACCAACCATCCGGGCTGATCGTTCCGGTAGCTGATCGAGCACCCCTTTGAGTCTAGAAAGAAGCGGCAGCCGGCGCATTTCTTTCCGCCCGACCCCGGGTTTATCTTGATAGTGGAATTGCTTCTTGTTGTCGGCCGCCTGCGCCGGCAGGGCGCTCGCCAAACGCAGCAGCCAACGCCGGGAGCACGATCTTCTTGAGCGCCCCACCGCGCGTGAGCGAATCCGAAGGTTTCTTCACGTGAATACCTCCAACGGGTTTTATACATGAGCAATATAGCAATGCGTCAACCGGTCGTCTTTTTCGGGCATGGCAACCCGATGAACGCTCTGGCGAACAACGATTACACCCGGGCGTGGGTTCCCATTGGCGGAGCACTCCCGCGCCCGCGCGGTGCTGGCGATTTCTGCGCACTGGTATGTGCCGGCGACGCTCGTGATGGCGCAGTACCCGCGCACGCTCCACGATTTCGGCGGGTTTCCGCGCGCGCTCTTCGCCGTGGGTTACCCCGCGCCGGGCGATCGTCGCTTGGCGGGGCGCGTCGCAAAGCTGCTCGCGCGCGTTGGCGCTCCGGCGACGCGGGGTGGGGGCTCGATCACGGCACGTGGTCGGTGTTCGCGCACGTGTTTCCCGGTGCCGACATGCCGATCGTGCAGTTCAGCATCGACGAGACGCTCGACCGGCGGTGCACTTCGAAATCGGTGCGCGTTGCGCCGTTGCGCGACGATGGCGTGCTGATCGTCGCGAGCGGCAACGTCGTACACAATCTGGACGCATATGCATGGGGTCGTCATTCCGCTGAGCCGTTCGACTGGGCGGTGCGGTTTGAAGCGAAGGCGCGCGAGTTGCTGACCTCGCGCGTCTTCGAACCGCTCATCGATTACGAATCACTCGGTGAAGATGCAATCCTCTCCGTGCCGACGCCGGATCACTATCTCCCGCTGCTCTACGCAATGGGCGCGTCAGACGCGGGCGACCGCCTGGTTTCCCATGAAGGGATCGATGGAGGTTCGATCTCCATGCTCTCCGTACTCTGGGACTAGTGTCCTCCACAACGCTATTCGGCAAGGATGCCAAGCTCGGCACGCTCCTCCTCGTCAACATCTATTGGTTGCCTCTCTCGCTGCAAGAAGCGGCGCTTTTGGCAATTGCGATTCCATCGGCACTAGTGCACCTCGCGCCGGTGAATCACGCATCTCGCAACGTATGCCGCGCTGGCCAGCCTCATCAATGTCGTTAACGTCTTCTTGCCCTGGCCGGTCGGCGCGCTCTCCGACAAATTGCGCGGCAAAGGCACGCCGCGCCAGGCCATCGCGCTCATTGGTGCGGCGCTCAACGTCATCGGACTTGTCTTGGCCGCAAGCGCGCACACGATCCCAACGTTTTTTGAAGCGATCCTGATCGGCACGGTTGGACAGGCGGTTAGCACGACGGCGTATCAGGCGATGCTGCCCGACGCGATCGCGCGGTCGTTGTGGGGCGTCGCATCCGGAATCCGCGGAGCGATCACGCTGCTCGGCACGGTGTTTGGTCTTATCTACGGCGGGCTCGCCGAGCCGAAAAATGTCTTTATCGGCTGCGCGGTTCTCGTCGCGGTGAGTGCCTTTTCACTCCGCGGCCTTGCACCACGCGAAGACGAAGCCGACGATCACGCGCATATTCGCGATTGGTACGACTTCATCGTCGTCTTCATCGGGCGCGCGTGCATCGTATTCGGCCTCACGCTGCTCGGCACGTTCGTGCTCTACTTCTTCCGCGACGTGCTGCACGTTGCGGATCCCTCGCGCGGTACCGGATTCACCGGGATCGCCGGACTCATCGGCGCCGTCGCCTCGAGCGTTGTGCTCGGCATCCTCTTCGATCGCATCCGGCCGTATCGCAAGCTTATCGTCGCGCTGTGCGGTATCCCGATGACGCTCGCTGCGCTTGGGTACGCAATCGCGCCCTACGAGGCATCCGTATTCGTTGCGGCGCTGGTCTTCGGCCTCGGCTATGGCGGCGTGCTCTCGAATGGCTGGGCGCTCGCACTCGATGCGATGCCGGCGATGCGCGACGTTGCGCGCGATCTGGGAATTTGGGGCATGGCGACACACGTGCCCGCAATCATCGCGCCGCTGATCGGTGCCGCATTGATCCACCACTTCAACGGCTCGCTTTTCGGCTATCGCACGCTTTTTGCGCTCGCCGCACTGGCCTTCGCGGTCGGTTCGGCGTCGGCGCTCTTTGTCAGAGGGCCGCGGCAATAACGTGCGCTGCCAGATCCGCGCAACGCGGCCCTTCGCGTGCGAGCCAAAACAGCTGCCCCCAATTTTTTGGGTTGATCGCTGCGCGCGACGGATTGAGCCAATCCGGCGAGAGTTCACGCTGCGGCGTATC
>CAWIZU010000024.1:0-968444 GCA_963840635.1 Vulcanimicrobiota bacterium
CGGGTGGTCGGAGTGGAACGACCGCTATCGCGACACGGTTCGGCGCTTCTGGCAAGGCAACGACGGCATGATCCCCGAGTTCGCAACGCGTCTCACCGGTTCGAGCGACATCTTTGACCGCTCGGGACGACGGCCGCGTTCGAGCATCAACTTCGTCACCGCGCACGACGGGTTCACCCTCGAAGATCTGGTCAGCTACGACCACAAACACAACGAAGCGAACCTCGAGCACAATCGTGATGGACACGGCGCAAATTACAGTTGGAATTGCGGCGCAGAAGGTCCAACCGATGATCCGGCAATTCGCAACTTGCGTGCCCAGCAAAAGCGCAATATATTGGCGACGCTCATGCTTTCGCAGGGATTGCCGATGCTGCTCGCGGGTGATGAGTTCTGTAACACGCAGCTCGGGAACAACAACGCGTACTGTCAGGACAACGAGATCGGCTGGCTCGATTGGACGCAAACGCAAGAGGATCCTGACCTCGTTGAGTTTGTCCGCGACCTCATCGAACTGCGGCGCACGCATCCGGTGTTTCGGCGCCCGAGTTTCTTCAAAGGAAGTGCAGCATCGCCGAGCGCTCTCAAGGACATTACCTGGATCGAGAGTGGCGGCCGGGAGATGGTCGATGCAGATTGGCACGATCCCGAGCGGCGCCACATCGCCGCGCTGTTCGGTGGGGATACCGGTGATCGTTTTGTAAGTCTTCGCGGCTATCCGGAGTACGACGACACCTTCCTGATGCTGCTCAATGCGCACGATCGCGACATCGCGTTCACGTTGCCTGCGCTTCCGGGACTGCGCGCGTGGCGGCTCGCTATCGACACCGCGCGGCCGGCACGTTTCGATCCGCACGCGCGCCTCTTGGGTGGCGCGGTTTTCCCCCTTCGCGCACGGACGCTCTCGCTGCTCGTCGCGGAATGATCGACGATCGTTACGCCGATGCGTTCGGCAATCCGGTCATCGTGTCGCCGGAAACGATGCGCGCGATGCACGATGCACTCGGCAGCTACGATGACGAACCACCGCACGTGCGCGTGGTGCGCACCGACCAGCTGGCCGAGCCGCGCGAAATCGGCTACTACGATGACCTGATCGTGGTGCCGGCACACGCGTACGTGCCCGAAGCGCTCGAGCGCGCACCGGCGTGGGGCGTCGCCGCACAACTCTACTCGTTGCGCTCGGCGCGTAACGACGGCATCGGCGACTTCACCGATCTCGCGAGTCTCGTGAAGCTGGCCGACCGAGCCGGCGCGTCGGCGGTCGCGCTCAATCCGCTGCACCAATCGCATCTGACCAACGCCACTGCAGCGAGCCCGTATGCGCCGCTCAGCCGGCGCTACCTGAACGCGCTGTACATCGACGTGCACGCTGCAGCCGCGGAGTTCGGCGTCTCGCTCGCAGACTTCGACACGCGCGCGCTGCGCGACGCGCCCCTGGTCGAATACGAGCACGTTGCGGCGTTCAAGCTCGAGGCACTGGAGCGCGTGTTTGATGCGCTCCACCAGCGCAAACCTTGGACGAGTTTTGCAGCCGGTGATTCCGGCTCCGGCTTGCGCGACGTCGCGCGCTACGAAGCGATCATGGAGATGCTCACTGCGCTCGATTACGACGTCTATGGATGGCAACAGTGGCCGCTCGAGTTGCAGAATGCGCGCAGCGCCGCGGTCGAACGCTTTGCTGCGCAGCATGCGCAGCGCGTCGAGTTCTTCGTCTTTTTGCAGTGGCTCGCAGACCGTCAGCTCGAAACGGCCGCGCGCGTCGCGAGCGCGATGCCGATCGGTCTGTATCGCGATCTCGCGGTCGGCGTCGATCTGAACAGTGCCGATGTTTGGAGCGACCCTAGCGCATACGCGCTCGGTCTCTCGGTCGGCGCGCCGCCCGATCCGCTCAACGCCCGGGGCCAGAATTGGGGCTTGCCACCCTTCCATCCGCGCGCGCTGCGCGAACGCAATTACGAGCCGTGGATTCGGTTGCTGCGCGCGAATATGCGTCATGCGGGCGCCCTGCGGATCGATCACGTCATGGGGCTGCGGCGTCTGTTTTGCATTCCGCGAGCGCATCCGCTGGGCGGTGGCGCATACGTCAACTACGACTTCGACGCGATGCTTGGGATCGTGGCGCTCGAAAGCGTACGCAATCGCTGCATGATCGTGGGCGAGGACTTGGGCACCGTGCCGGAAGGCTTTCGCGAACGCATGTACGACACACGCGTCTTCGGCTGCCGCGTGTTGCAGTTCAACCTGGATGACAATCCGCCGGACACCGTAGCGAGCACCGGAACGCACGATCTGCCGACGTGGGCCGCCTATTGGCGCGATGCGCAGGCCGGTAGCCGTGAGCGGCTGTTGGAAGCTTTTCGGAGCAGCGGCATTGATATGTTCGGCGACGGATTGACGGCGGTCTTGGTTGCAGCCTATCGTTACCTTGCGCGATCCGCCTCGCGCTTGGTCCTTTTGCAACTCGAAGATGGGGTCGGCTCATACGACCAGGTCAACGTGCCCGGAACCGTCGACGAGGAGCCGAATTGGCAACGGAAGCTAGCGGTACCGCTCGAGACGCTGGCGGAGTACCCCATCTTTGCTGCGATTGTGCGCGCACTACGTGACGAACGCCCGCGACTAGGAGGTACAGGATGAAAGCGGTGGTGATGGCCGGCGGTGAAGGCTCGCGTCTGCGCCCGCTGACCTCGCGGCGTCCGAAACCGCTTGCGCCGATCGCTAACAAGCCGGTGATGCATCACATCGTCGACTTGCTGACGCAGCACGGCATTACCGAAATCGTCGCAACGCTGCACTATCTTGCCGACGAGATCGAAACCTATTTTGGCGATGGCTCGGCGCTTGGCGTGTCGATGCAGTACGTCGTCGAAGACACGCCGCTCGGCACGGCCGGCGCGGTAAAGATGGCCGAAGAACTGCTCGGTGGCGGGACGTTCGTGATCATCTCGGGCGACGCGATGACCGACGTCGATCTCACCGCGCTCGTCGATGCGCACCGTCGCGCGGGCAACGTTGCGACGATTGCGCTCTGGCGCGTGAACAACCCACTCGAATTCGGCGTGGTGATCACTGACGACGACGGGCGTATCACGCGATTCCTCGAGAAACCGTCGTGGGGCGAGGTGTTCTCGGACACCATCAACACCGGCATCTATGTGCTCGAACCCGAGATCTTCGCCTACATGGAGCCGGGTAAGAACTACGATTTCTCCAAAGATATCTTTCCGCTGCTGCTGCGCGACGGCAAGCGCCTCGGCGGCCACGTGATCTCCGACTACTGGGCCGACGTCGGTAACCTGCAACAGTATCAGCAGGCAAACTACGATGCGCTCACCGGTACGGTTCGCACGCTACGGCCACGCAATCAAATCGGCGAAAGCGTATGGATTGGTGAAGGATGCGAGATCGATCCAAGCGCAATGCTGCGCGGCGACGTCCAGTTCGGCGATGGGGTCACCGTCGGTCCGGGCGCGTTGATCGAGGGACCAGCCTGCATCGGTAGTGGGTCGATCTTGGAAGCGGGCGTGCGCGTGCGGCGATCGGTGCTGTGGGAAAACGTCTACGTCGGCGACGAGGCGCAACTTACCGACTGTACGATTGCGAATCGCACGATCGTGAAATCCCGCGCCAGCGTCGGCGAAGGCGCAGTCGTCGGCGAGCGTTGTGTGATCGGCGAGGCGGCGACGATCCGGCCGCACTTACGCCTGTGGCCGGAAAAAAATGTGACCTCCGGCGCGATCGTCTCAATGTCGCTCATCTACGGCATCAAGTGGCCCGGCTCGCTTTTCGGCGGTATCGGCGTTACTGGGCTCGCGAATCTCGAGATCACACCGGAGTTTGCGCTCAAGCTCGGACAAGCGTTCGGCTCGTTCTTGCGGCCGGGCGACACGGTGATGACCAGCCGTGACACGCATCCCGCGAGCCGTATCATGAATCGCTGCGTCATCTCCGGATTGCTCAGCGTCGGGGCGAACGTCGAGGACTTGCGTTCGTATCCGCTGCCACTCTCGCGCTTTGCAACACGGGCCGCTGGGAACGGTGCCGTGCACGTGCGCTTATCGCCGGATGATCCGCACTCGCTGCTCGTCGAGTTTCTCGACAGCTCGGGGATCAACGTCGACAAAGCCACCGAGCGCAAGATCGAAAATCTCTTCTTTCGCGAAGATTTTCGGCGCGTTGCAATGGACGACGTTGGGCTCTTGAATTTTCCGGCACGAGCGCTCGAGAATTACACGTCGGCGTTTCTCGAAGCGCTCGATCCGCAAGGCATGGGCAGCCGGCGTTTTCGCGTGGTCATCGACTACGCCAACGGCAACGCCGCGCTCGTGCTGCCGCGGATCCTGAGCCGATTAAACATCGAAACGATTGCGCTCAACGCGTATTTCGACGATAACCGCGTGCACGCGGTGAGCCTGGATCGTGCGCAGTCGTTGGCGCAACTCGGCGACATCGTCGGGACGCTGCATGCCGACCTCGGCATTCTCCTCGATCACGACGGCGAGACCTTTGCGATCGTCGATGACACCGGACGCATCGTTATGGAGGACGAGCTGATCGCACTGCTCACGCTGATGGTCGTGCGCGCTGGTGCAAAGATGGTCGCCGTGCCGGTGATGGCGCCCGAAGCGATCGAACGCATTGCGCAGAGCTACGGTGCTTCGGTGATCCGTGCACGAAGTGACCGCCGCTCGCTTGATGGCACTGGCCGAAACGCGCGGAAAAGATCTTGCGTTTGCGGGCGGCGCTAACTACGAAGTGATCTTTCCCGAACTGCATCCCGCCTTCGATTCACTCTACGGCACGGCCAAGGTGCTCGAGCTGCTTGCGCGCGAAGGCCTACGCATGAGTGAACTGGTCGACATGCTGCCGGATTGGCACGTGGCGACGGTCCGTGTGCCGTGTCCGTGGGAGCACAAGGGCCGCGTGATGCGCTCGCTGATCGCCGAACAGCAGCGCGATCAGATCGAACTCTTCGAGGGCCTGCGCGTGCGCCACGACGATGGCTGGGTACTCGTCTTGCCCGATGCTTCGGATCCAACGTTTAGCATCTACGCGGAGGCGCCCAGCGACGGCGAAGCCGTTGCCTATGCAGAACGCATGGGCACGCGCATCGAGCAGCTTTCCAGCGTATGAGCAACGTTCATGACGTCTTTCGCGCGTGGGCGAACTTCTACGTGATTACCGGCTCGTCGTCGGCGGCGCTGACCGGTCTCGTGTTCGTTGTCGTTTCGCTTTCGGCGGATCGCCGGCGCGGGCAACCTGGCCGGGCCGAGGGAACGTCGATCTTCAATTCGCCGACGATCATGCACTTCTGTATCGCGTTTCTCATTTCGGGGATCTTTACGGCACCGTGGCCGGCGCCGGGCTTGGCGGGCACGTCGATCGGTCTTGCTGGACTCTTCGGCATCGGGTACATTGCCCGTCTCATCGATCGCGCGCGGAAGTTGACGGCCTACACGCCGGACTTCAGCGACTGGACCTGGTTTTTCGCCTTGCCGATGGCGGCGTACATCATGCTGGCGGTCGCGGGATTCATGCTCGTGCACGTGCCGTCGCAGGCGGCGTTCGCGATCGGTGGCGCGACGTTCTTGCTGATCCTTATCGGCATCCACAATGCGTGGGACGTGGTGACTTACTTGGCAATCGATAACGCCGAGGAGTAACCGGTGTCGAGCGCGCCGGCGACCGTGCCGGAGTCGTCCGCCGACGCAGCTTCGCCGGCCAAGAAAATCGTATCGTCGATCGGCGCGGCGAGTCGTTCGCGCGCGTTTCCGGCACCGACGCGCAGATAGCTGTACGCGCCGCAGGCAAACGGGTCGGTTTGCCAATCGTGAAAGTATGCGTTGCGCAATTCAGCGGCAACGTCGACCGACGGAAAGAGCATCGCCGTCGTCTCGAGCGCGGCGCTTATCGGATCCACGCCGCGACGTTCGAGCCGCAGCGCGCAGCCGCCGCCGGCCCAGCCCATCAATACCGGTACGCGGTCGGGATAGCGCGTCCACAACGTGCGCAGTTGCCCGCGCTGCGCCTGGAAGAAGCCGGCGTCGCGGTAGCGGCCGTTCTCGACGTCCCACCAAAACGGCGAACGAAACTCCAGCGCGACTTTGATGACCGGACCCATCGCGATTGCATCGATCGCGGCACGTTTCTCCGCGGGCAACGCTGGCGAAAAAAACGTGAGGTTCCGTTGCAGGACGCCGATCGGGAGCGTGACGATCGCGCGCCGCGCTTCGATGCGTACCGCATCGCCGTCACACGTAGCTTCGAGATGGACGCTGTGCGGCGACCATGGTAGATGCGTCGACGACAGTGCGCAGGAACAGGCGCTTCCCGGCGATCTGCGCAAGGTGCTCCATGATCGGCGCGTAGCCGTCGCGCGGGCGATGCGAGGTATCGTTGACACCGCTGCGCCATTCGTTCGCGATGCCGATCACGCTCGCGTCGGCGAGCGTCGCAGCGTCGAAGCCTTCGACAAGCATGTGCAAGCTCGTCGCGCTCGTCGCGCGTGAGCGTACCGGGCGGCAGCACTATCGAGAAACGCCGCTACGCTACTGATCGCGTCCGTTGATGTCGACACGCGCGAGCACCCGCTCCGCCGGCTCCCAGCGATCCGGTGACGGTTCGAGATGACCACGATATAGGCGAAAGGATGCGGCATCGGTCGGTAAGGCCGGCTCGCCGATCTCGCGCATCAGCGCGCGCGTCGACTTCGCCGCGCCGTGGATGAATTCGGCGCCGAGCTCAATCGGAAACGTGCCGTCTTGCGAACGTAGCGTGTAGGCACGTCCGCCGACGCGATCGCGCGCTTCGAAAATCAGGAAATCGATGTTGCGTTCGTGCAGGCTGCGCGCGGCGGCAAGCCCGGCCGCGCCCGCGCCGATAATTGCGACGTCGGTGTGGAGTTGCGTCATTGCGCGGCGATGAAGGCGAGCTTCGCGTCGAGGATCTCGAGCACGGACGGCCACGTGAACTGGCGCGCGGTAGCAATTGCGCTCTCGATCATGCGTTCGCGCAAGCCCGGAACTGCTCCAGAGACGTTCGAGATAGCTCGCAAGCTCGGCCGGATCGCCGGTGTCGCAGACGATCGCGTTGTCGAACGGTCGCGCGTAATCCTCGCCGGTCGAACCGCAGACCGCGATGCCGCCCGAAGCCATGACCTCTAAGCCGACCAGACCGAATGGTTCTTTGCCGCTGTTTGCCAACACCGCATCGGCCGCAGCGTAGAGCGTGTAGAGCAACGCGTCGGGCAAGAAGCTGCGAATGTTCACGATGTCCGCGCGCGAGCGTTGCCAAGATGGCCGCGAGCGATTCCGCTGACGGCGTCTCCAAGATTGCACATCGTCGATCTGCAAGTCCACGATCGCGCGCGCGCGCGAAGACCTCGCCGGCGTACGGTTCTTTGCCGCCGCGGATGATCAGTTGCAACGGCACGCCTGGCGCGCGCAGATCAGCCACGGCGTCGATTGCTTGCAGCCAGCGCTTGTCGGGGTCGAAGCTCCCGACCTTGAGCAGCAGATGACGGTTGCCGAGCATGCGCCGCATGTACGCGGCATCGGCGGCGTTCGCTTCGGAGAAGACGCGTTCGGGAATACCGTTGGGAATGACCAGCGCTTGCTGCGCCGTGCTGCGCGACTTCGAATTTCATGTAGCGGCTCACGCAGGTGAGCTGCGCCGCGCGCGCCAGCTCGTGAAAGTCGATCGTGTGAAAGCCGTAGGTGTTGTTTGCGTTCCACGCCATCGTTAAGCGCGTCGCGCAGCCCGGCATCGCGCGCGACGCGGTCGAGCGTGCGCACCGCCGGCACGACATGCCAGTCCTCGGCGAGTACGAGCACGCGCTCGCCGCGCGCGGCGGCCGGACGCACGATCGACTCGAGCACGAACGGCGGCACGCTGTCGCGGTAGTCCTCCATCTTGCCCCACTCGCCGTCGTATACGCCCTGCGGGTGGTGCAGCGAGATCCACTGACACCAACGGCGCAGCGTGAGCGCATTGCCGCGCTGCTCGACGCATCGAGGTGCGGGTCGCCCACGAAGATCAGATCGATGCGCATACCCGCTCGTCGAGCGCGGTTGCGAGTTCGGTGACGCGCACGCCGAGGCCACCGACCATCGAGTAGCGATCGGGCCCTTCGAACGCGAGGATAACGACGTTCGCTGGAATGTGCGGATAACGGCTCATGTGCCTAGCCGTATTCGCTGCGCTGTTCGATCAGCTTTGCAACGAGCGCCGTCCAGCCGGTTTGATGGCTCGCGCCGATGCCGGCACCGTTGTCGCCGTTGAAGTACTCGTAGAAGAGCACGTTGTCGCGCCAGTCCGGCATCGCTGAACTTGTCGGCGCCGCCGTTGACCGGCCGGTGGCCCTCGGCGTTCGGCAAGAAGATGTTGATCAGGCGATTGGAGAGCTGCGCGCTGATCTCCCAAAGGTCGAGCATGTTGCCGCTGCCGGTCGGCGCCTCGACCTTGCAGCGTGCTGCCGTAGTAGTAGTGAAACTTTTGCAGCGCTTCGATCATCAAGTAGTTCAGCGGAAACCAGATCGGGACCGCGCCAGTTCGAATTGCCGCCGAAGAGTCCGCTCGTCGATTCTGCCGGCTCGTAGTCGACGCGGTATTCTTGCCCGTCGAGACGCGAGCACGTACGGATGCTCCTTGTGATAGCGTGAGAGCGCGCGGAGTCCGTACGGACTCAGAAACTCGGATTCATCGAGCATCGTCTTGAGCAGACGCTCGAGCCGGTCGCGGCTCACGATCGAGAGCAACCGCCGTTCGCCCACGCCCATCTCGCTCGATGCTCGCGACGTTACGTGCAAGATCCGGACGATGCTGGATGAACCACTCGACGCGGCGTTTGAATTCGGGCAGCGAGTCGAATTCCTCGGGCTCGATGATCTCGACCGCGAAGAGCGGCAGCAAGCTGACCATCGAGTGAATGCGCATCGGGATCTTCTGCCCGTCGTCGAGCATCAGCATGTCGTAGTAGAGCCCGTCCTCATCGTCCCACAGCCCCGAGCCGCCGAGGTGGTTCATCGCATCGGCGATGTAGAGGAAGTGCTCGAAGAACTTGATCGCGATGTCTTCGTAGACGTTATCGTGCATCGCGAGCTCGATCGCGATCGCGAGCATGTTGAGCGTGTAGACGCCCATCCAGCTCGTGCCGTCGGATTGATTTAAGAAGCCGCCGGTCGGCAGCGGCTTGCTGCGATCGAAGACGCCGATGTTGTCGAGGCCGAGGAAGCCGCCTTGAAAGACGTTGTTGCCCTGCGAGTCTTTGCGGTTGACCCACCAGGTGAAGTTGAGCAGCAGCTTTTGAAAGATGCGCTCGAGAAACGCGATGTCGCCGCGCCCGTGCTCTTTCTGTTCGATGTTGATAGATGCGCAACGCCGCCCACGCATGCACCGGCGGATTGACGTCGCCGAACGCCCACTCGTAGGCGGGAACTGACCGTTGGGGTGCATGAACCATTCGCGCGCGAGCAGGATCAGCTGCCCCTTCGCGAAGGCCGGGATCGATCAGCGCAAAGGCAACGGTGTGGAAGGCGAGATCCCACGCTGCGAACCACGGATACTCCCACTTGTCCGGCATCGACATGATCTCGGCCGAGTCGAAGTGGATCCAGTCGTGGTTGCGTCCGTGCAAGCGTTCGGGCGGCGGCGTCGGCTGAAGCGGATCGCCATGGAGCCAGCGCGGCAGATTGTAGTGGTAGAATTGCTTGGTCCACAGCAATCCGGCGAACGCTTGGCGCTGCACGCGACGCGCCTGCGACGTCGGAGTGAAACGGATTGATCTCTTCGTAGAAGGCGTCGGCCTCTTCGACTACGCGTCGCGAACGCCGTCATCGAAGTGCGATCGCCGAAGGGCGGATCGTGCGGTGCATTCGAAAGCCGCAGCTCGATCGTGCGGTGTCTCGCCGCGGCTCGAGCGCTCAGCGCGTAGTGCGCGCTGCACTTCGTGCCCGCGTACCGATATCGACCGCGTTCGCCTCGCCGTGCACCAGGTAGCCGCTCGACGCCGTCTTTGACGCGCGGCTGTGCGATTGGGCACGCCGTAGAGCTGCTCGAAGTTCGTCTCATTCTCGGTGAAGAGCAACTCGTCGGCATCTTTGGCGTAGAACCAGTAGTCGCCGAGATTCGCTTGATGCGCGACGCACGCGTGGATCGCCGCGCACGTGGTGGCGCAGCTCGATCGAGGAGCGCTCGATCCCGTTCGCGCCACGACCACTCGTTGCGAAACCACAGCGTCGGCAGCAGAGTGCAGCGTGTGCGCGTGCGCGCCGCGATTGGTCGCGTGTACGCGAATGAGGATGTCTTCGGGACCGCCCTTTGGCGTACTCGACTTCGACGTCGAAATAGGCGTTCGCGTCGAAGATGCCGGTGTCGATCAGTTCGTATTCGGATTCGCGTGCGCGAGCGGCGGCGATTGGTCTCGATCAGGTCCTGGTACGGAAATGCAGCGTGCGGATATTTGTAGAGCGCGCGCATGTACGCGTGCGACGGCACGTTGTCGAGATAGAAATAGTACTCCTTGACGTCCTCGCCGTGATTGCCTTGCGTGCCCGAGAGGCCGAAGAGGCGCTCTTTGATGACGGTCGTCGTTCCCGTTCCACATCGCGAGCGCAAAGCAGAGATGCTGATTGACGTCGGAGATGCCGAAGATGCCGTCTTCGCCCCAGCGGTAGACGCGCTGGTGCGCGATGTCGAACGGAAAGTAGTCCCATGCTTCGCCGGTGGCGCTATAGTCCTCGCGCACCGTTCCCCACTGACGGTCGCTGACGTACGGACCCCACCTGCGCCAATGCACGCGGTCCTCGTGCGTCGCCATGCGTCCGTGCTCGACGGTCGGGGGCTCGATCACTCCTTCACCCTCCTGTAAAGCGTGCCACGTTCGCAAGACTTCACCGACACTCCATGCCTGCGCGATGCAGCCACGCGCATCGTGCGGTGGATCGCCGTCGGCGATCTCGGCGAGCGTACCGATGCCATAGCAGTCCAAACGCGAGGCGAACGCTTCGATGAAGCGCAGGGCGCGCGTAGCGGTCGCCGTATGCATGTGCGTAGGCGCGAGCGAAGGCTCCTGCGAGAAACGGCCACACCGTGCCACGATGATAGGCGGCATCGCGGTCGTGCGGCGATCCGCCGTAGTGCCCGGTGTAGGCTGGGTCGGACGGTGCGAGCGAACGCAGGCCCATCGGCGTCCAGAGTTCGTGCGCGACACGATCGACGATCGCGCGTTCGCGCCGGCTTTCGAACGCGCGAAACGGCAGCGCGACCGCATAGACGGCGTTCGGGCGAATCGACGCGTCGTGTCCGTCGGGACCGTCGAGCACGTCGAAGGGATAGTTCTGCTCCGCATTCCAGAAGCGTTCGAATGATGCACGCGCGCGCGAGCCGAGGTCGCGATAGCGCGCCGGATTGCGGCCGAGCGCTTGCGCGAAGCCGTCCATCGCGCACAGCGCGTTGTACCAGAGCGCGTTGATCTCGACACACTTGCCGATGCGTGGCGTGACGACCCAGTCGCCGACTTTCGCATCCATCCAGGTGAGTTGCACGCCGGGTTCGCCCGACGCGAACGAGTCCGTCGCTCGGATCGACGACGATGCCGTACCGCGTGCCCGCGCGTATAGCACGTCGATGATCTCGTCGAGTTTCTCGAAGATCGGCCTCGACCAACGCACTATCGCGCGTTGACGTGCTGATAGCAGCGCACGGTCTCGATGTACCACAGCGCCGCGTCGACCGTGTTGTACTCGGGCGCAGCGCCGCCGTCGGGAAAGCGGTTGGGCAGCATGCCCGCGTCGATGAAGCGGGCGAAGGTTTGCAAGATCGCGCGCGCGATCTCCGGCCGGCCGGTTGCAAGCGTGAGCCCAGGGAGCGCGATCATCGTATCGCGGCCCCAGTCGCCGAACCAATGATAGCCGGCGATGACGGTCGAGCCTGGCGCGCCGTCGACCGTCGCGTGCAACGATAAACGCATCAGCGGCAAGCACGAACTGCTCGATCCAATCGGGCGCCTCCGTCATGCGCGGATGCGCAGCACGCCAGAGTGCGAGGAGCGCGCGCTCGCGCTCGTGTGGATCGCTTGGCGCCGTGTCGTCTGCGTCCAGTGCGATGCGCACGAGCAATGTCGCCTCCGGCTCCGGGCAGTTGCACGCGAATCGTCAGCGCGTGGTAGAGGTCTTCAGTGTCGTCGAGGCCGCGCTCGGTTTCGGCATCGTAGCGAAAGCCGTAGTACCATTGGGCGGCCGGTTCGAGTTGCGCGCCCGCTGCGCGCAGATACCACGTCGCACCTGCGCCCATGCACAGCGTCGCAAGATCGCCGTCGACTTGCGCAACGTTTGCGACGTCGTACGCGTGCGTGAGCGCGTGATAGTCGCGATCGTTTACGTAGGCTTTGAGCGCGAGGTCGATCGGACCGCTCGCGTCACGCACGCGCCACTCGACGTACGTGATCTGCGCGCCGGGCTCCATCCAGATCCGCCGCTCGAGCAACGCATCGGCAAATGCATAGGTCCACACCGGCACGCGACCGTCGAGATGAACGTCGACGATCGTGCGATCGCCGCGCGGCGCAAGCGTGCCGTCGTGCCACCGGTTCGAGGAGAGATCGATGTGTGTGCCGCCGTAGAGCACCGACGCATCGAACTTGTTGAGCAGCACGCGGCGTCCGAGCGGCGGATCGAGCGCTGCAACGAACAGTCCGTGATATCGTCGCGTCAGCGTATCGGTGAGCGTGCCCGACGCATAACTGCCTAAGCCGTTTGCGCAGAGCCACTCGCGCGTCATTGCATCGGTGCCCAGCGTTGCACGTAGAAGACATCGGGCCGCCCGACACGGTGCAGCAGATAGCCGCGCACGGCAATCGTGCCGTCCGGAGCGGTCGGCAAACGTTTTGCCAGTGTCACCGTGCCGCTCGAGTCGGTCAGGATTTGCTTCGTTGCGTCGAGCGTGCCGGCGATCGTGACGACGTCACCGGTTTTCAACGTCGTGAGGCCCGATGCGGGGAACGGATCGGTAAAGCGCAGCTTCGCTGTCGCTTCCGGCGTCACGCCTTCACCGAGCAGACGCGCGCGCACGGTGTAAATGCCGGGACCGGGCGACGTGCCGTTGGCCTCGACCGCATTCCATATGTATACCACGAGCACGCTCGGTCCTGACACGAACTTGTGGGCGTGCACCGGGAAGCTCGTGTTCTCAGGCGCGACGGTCTGGTTGGTCCAGATCACCGTCGTTCCCGCGCAGCACTTGGATCTCGTACTCGGCGGGTTTCGAAAACTTTACAATTGCCGGCGCACTCGCGCCGTTGTGCGCGGCGAGCGCGATCGAGACGCCGTCGAGCAAATCGAAACTGGTCTGCTGCAATTGCAGCGAGAGTGTAAGAGCCGCAAACATGGGTACGACTTCAACCTAGCCTCGCATCGATACCAGCACCAGCGGTAAAGTTAGCGAGCGGCCCGCTCTGCGGAGTGGAGGCAAGCGTCGGGCGCGCCAGGCTAAATTCCTGGGTTTAGCAGGCGCTCGGATGGGCATAAGAGGCCCGTACCCTTTCCGCATGGAGGGATGGAGTCCAGAATGTCGATTCAAGACGAACCGCAAGGCGGCATGAGCGTTCGCGAAGCCGGTCGCCGCGGTGGCGAACGTGTCAAAGCAAAATACGGCACGGAGTTCTACGAAGAGATTGGCCGCAAAGGCGGCGAGGCAACCAAGACCAAGTATGGCCCGTCGTTTTATGAAGTAATCGGACAAAAAGGCGGTCAGAAACCAAAGCGCAAGTCGTAATACACAGTGGCGACAAAAAAAGGCAGCGAGGACGACGCTGCCAAGGAAATGTCGGTACGCGAGGCTGGCAAAAAAGGCGGCGACACGGTTCGCGACCGCTATGGATCGACCTTTTATGAGGAGATCGGTCGTAAAGGCGGTAAAGCGACCCGCGATCGCCATGGCGTTGAGTTCTATGAATCGATCGGACAAAAAGGCGGCAAGGTCGTCAAGGAAAAGTACGGCCCCGATTTCTACGAAGAGATCGGCCACAAGGGCGGACAAAAAGTCAAGAAGCTGATCGCCGAAGCCAAGAAGAAACGCACCGACGAAACGACCGAATAAGCGTCGTCGTTTCGTTACGTATTAGTTACACGCACCGGAAGCGATCAAACGTTGCGCTTCCGCGTCGACATCTTTCGGACTGACGTTCCCATCGGGCTGCAGCGTCATCGCAAGCTTCGATTTTGGTTGTCCAGGCAGCGCCGTCGGCTTTGTAGTGGGCGATCTTGCACGGCGTCAGTGTGATGTCTTCGCCATGTAGAGAACAGCAGCGTGAAGTTTTGCTTCGGCCACTCCGAAAGCAGCATCGCCTGATTCTTGAATTGATATTCAATCGCGATGCCACGATGATCGGGCGTATCGAGATCACCGAGTGGCGGAATCACCGCGTACTTGAGGATCTGGCGCGGCGGAATCCACGGCTTGTAGCTGATCCTGTTCGTGACGGCTTCCTCGAGCGGCATGACGATGCCGCGATCGTCGATAAGCATCGGCGGCAGCGAGGACTGTGGGAGCAGCATCGCCGCCCTTATGCGCACATGCAGTCGCGGCCAGGGCGAACGCACAGGCGAGAACGAGCCGTAAACGGCGCATAATCTATCTATCGGCTAAGCGAGCAAGCCGCGCTAGGAGGAAAGCCCGCTATTTTCCGGAGAGCAGGCTGCCCTGGATCGAGCCAAAATGGATCTGATCCTTGTTAAAATCTATCGTGACCGAGCTAAAGGCAAGCGTGTGCCCTTCTGAGTGCAGGTAGCTCGGGTGCTGCATCTGCAACAATTTAGTGGCGTTAGTCCATATTACGAGATCGGTATCGAACGAGCGCTTGAGAGGATCGCCGATCATTGCCACCGTGACCTTGCCGATCGCCGTGAAATTGAGTGACATAGTATCGACACTGATCCGCTGGGCCGTGATCTTTAGATACGGTTTGCCATGCTTGAACACGACGCCGTCGCGGACGCCTTCGACTGTGCCGGTCGTGCCGTCGGGCGAGAGCTGCGCATCCTTGTAGTCGAAGCTCCAGGATTTTGTGGCGATGCGATTGCCCTGCACGCGTCCGCCGTTGAGCGTGATGCCGGTTTGATCGGGCGGCAACGGCGGCGTGCCGATGCCGGCAAGGATGATGCCGACGATCAGCCAGATGCACGAGTGCTCCGCCGCCGATCTATGCGGCCCAGCGCCACCAGTTACGCTTGCTGCATCACGCCTCAACGGAAAGAGCACGAGCGCCGCATAGAGCGCAATCAGCAAAAACCAGATGCGCGTCGGACCAACGCGTGCAAAGAACGATCCGACACGAGGACCAACGTAGCCGCTCACGTTGCCTTGCACCTCGAGCGGCAGACGCGCGCGCCACGTGCCGTCGGGCGCGATGATGCCACTGATGCCGGTTGCCGCAGCACGCACGACGTACGCACCGGATTCAATCGCGCGCATTTGCGCGATCTGGGCGTGTTGATAGGGCCCCGATGACGTGCCGAACCATGCGTCGTCGGTTGCGATGACAAAGAGCTGCGCGCCGTTGCGCAGTTCATCGTACGCGATGTCGCCAAATGCCGACTCCCAACAGATGAGCGCACCTACTGGCAAACCTGCAGTCGTCGGAAGAACGCCATTGCTGTCGCCCTCCGCGAAATTGCCGTTAAGCTTGCCGACGTAGGGCAGCCACCACAAAAATTGCTGACCGGGAAAATGCTCGGCGAACGGTACGAGCTGTCGTTTATCGTAGACGCCGGTGATGCCGAAGCTCGTGAAGACGTAGAGCGTGTTGTAGTATCGTCCGTTGCGCGACGGAATGCTGCCGACCAGGATCGTGGCATCGGCTTGTGCGGCAAGCGCAGTAAATTTTGTCACGAGCGCCGTATCGCTCGAGAGCCCATCACCGTACAGCGCAATAACCGTCTCGGGCCACACGATCAAACGCGGATGCGACGCGATTGCGGTGCGCGTCATCGCGGTGTAGACGTTGACCGCGTGTTCGAGCGCGCCCGGCTGCCACTTGAGCGACTGCGTGATGTTGCCCTGCACCGCGACAACCGGTATCGTTGCGGCAGCCGCGTGACGCGCCGGCCACGTGTACCACGCGGCGCTCGCTGCAACAACGACGACAATCAGGCATGTTATCAACGCACGCCAGCTGCGCGCGCGTAGCGCGTATGCGGCGTACGCACCAAGCGCAAAGATCGCAAACGTGATGCCGCTCGTGCCGATATACGCACCGAGCGCGCGCAGCGGCGTTTCAACTTGCGTGACGCCGAGTTGCGCGAACGGCGACCCGAAAACCCCGATCGAGCGCAGCCATTCGGTGATTGCAAACGCAGCTGCCGCTGCGAGCGGAAGCAGTGCGGGCGCAACGCGTTTAGCCGCGAGCGCCGTCATCGCACCGGCAAGCGCAATAGCGAGCCCTTGATATGCGGCACCGAGTACGACCGCCACGTATGCAAGGACGCCGACGACCGTGACGATCGTCGTACTCCACCACCAAAACGTTATCGTGAGAAATACTGTTCCACAGAGCCATCCCAGCAAGAATGCGCGTTTCCAGGATGCACGTTGCCAGGTCCAGAAAAGCGCCCCTGCGCCGAGCGGTCCCGCCCACGAAAGTCCAAAGCGCGGGAACGCCAGTGCAAACAACACACCCGAGAGCGCCGCGATTAGTGCAGCGCGTAGGCGTTCTGAGGAAAGCATGATTCGTAGAGCGGGTTTTGTAACGGGTTCAGCAGCGGCACTCATAGCTTCGGCATGTGGCAGACAGGTGACGCCCACGCGTGCGGGCACAGGACCAGGTGGCCTGCAGCCGGGCTTCATGAGCGTGAAGTTCAATGTCGTGACCGCATTCAACTTCTCGTCCGACTCCTACGCGATCGTCTTTAACACTTCGGGCAGCGGCGTGACGCCGTTGCCGGTGACGCTTGCCAACAACTATGCGGGCTACTCGATCGCGATCGTCGTTGGCGGCATCAACGGCTCGGTCCAGGCGACAGCCTATTATTACTATCGCCCCAACAATACGTCGCAGATCCCCGTGCTGTACCCGATCAACCCGACCCCGCAGCAGTTGCAATTCCAGCCGAACAGCAACGGCCAGGGAAATCAGTTCACGGTGATCTTTGACACGATCATCGCCCAGTTCAACGTCACGACCTCGCCGACACCGAGCCCGACCCCGTCGGCGACTGCGAGTCCGACGCCGACGCCGAGTTCGAGTGCGAGCCCTTCGCCGTCGCCGACGTCATCGGGTGTTAACGTCTCAAATCTCTGGAACTTCAACTTCTTCGTACTCGGAGGCCAGGCGACGCCGGGCGAGAGCCAGGGGAGTCTGACGATCACCGATTCCCTCGGCGCCGGCGGCGCGAACGATCAGACTTACGTTTCGCCGCAGCTCGATATCTCAACCGCGTTTGACACCGGTGCATTCTATGCGCAGGCCGCTCCGCACACCCAGAACGGGGATGCGCTCGCCAGCGGCGATATTGCGAACAACCCGAGTACCGCCTAGTAGCTCGAGAGGTTGTTGAAGCTCGTCGGGATCAACGGACCGCCCTGACCGAGTGCAAACGTCGCGCCCTGCGTCGGGAACGCGAGGATGTTGATCTGTAGCGTCACCAACTTCTGCGACTCGTTGTAGAGTGCTTGCAGCTGATAGCAGTTACCGATCGTGTGCGTGAGATAGAGGACTTTCTGCTCTAGGCGCGCGTGATCTTTCCAGTCGACCGTTGTCACGAACTGCACCGACGTATCGCGTCCGAACGGCGTCGAGAGTTGCACGTTCGTCAAAGCGAAGCCCTGACCCAGGCCGCCCGGCGGGCCGGGTGCAAACGAGCCGCCGATTAGCAGCACCGAGCGCGCGCTCGGGAGCGCCGTCAACTGATAGCTTATCGGTTGCGCGACGCCGCTAAAGTTGGTTGAGTAGCCGACGGCGAGATTGTAGTTGTTCCCGTTGAGCACGCGCACGAGATCTTGCGCGTTCTTGGTGTTGACGCCCGGGAACTGATCGAGCGTGTAAAACGGCACCGATTGCGGGCCGTTATAGTTTTCTTCGCTGTAGGTGATCGTGTTGACGAAGTGCTGCGTGATTGGGGTCACGAGTGAGGCGGCTTGTTGAATCGAGGCCTTCAAGTCGCCGGTGCTATAAGCAAACTGATTGACGTTGACCGTCGCCTGAAAATCGCTGCCCGCAATTTGCGTGATGTAGGGTCCGACCACGAAGGCCGCAAGCGCGCGCGCGGCCGAGTAGTCGTTGGCCGGTTCGCTGTATTCGCCGACCGTAAAGTTCGCCGACGTCGGTATCCAAAAGTGCGGAAAGAACTTGTACGGCCGGATCTGCAGTTGCGGGACCTGCTCGTCGCCGTAGGGCTGGGCTGCAAGCGTCTTGTTGTACGTGAGCTGATAGTCCGTGCCGGGCGTCGTCCAGTGCAACAGATCGTTGAAGGTCGTCGTCGAGTTGGTCGACGAGACGCCGCCGAATGAGGACGAACTGTCCGAGATGTTCAGGTTGATCGCGTTGCTCAACTTCGGGTTGAACTGACGGTTGTCGGTAAATGAGAAACTGTCGCTGCTCGACTGCGACCCGGTCGAACTGCGCGTGTATCCGTACTGCTGCGAGGTGTGCGCCGTAGTGTGCGCGACGGTTTCGGTGATTTGCGTCGTCGCCGGCAGGTTCGTGTACGGTCCGTAGTTCGATTGATAGCCCAACTGGAAATTTGAGCGAAGCGTTTGCGAGAAATTCTCGGTCTCGCCGAACGTCAGGTTGTCGGTGCGCTGATCGACGCGTTTGTCTTGGATCTCGTAGAAGTTGATGTTCGCGCTGCGATGTCCGCTCTTCTTATTGTAAAATGCCACGTAGCCGAGGCCGAGGCCGACCTTGGTGAAATAGTTGACGACGTAGTAGCCGTAGAAGTATTGGTCTTTGCCGAACGTGATGCGCGTCTTGATCCACGCGCCTTCGTATTGAGTCGTAGCCGACATCGGGAAAGTACTTCGGACGCTGGTTCGGATTGTCGACCGTGCGCAGCGGAATGACGACTTTGGGCAGCCAGAAGACGGCCGCTGCACCGAGCCATAAGATCACGTTGTAAATGACGATCTTGTCGCCCGGGTAGATGTCCATGTTTTTGCCGGTCATGTGATACCCGCCGCGCTGGTGTTCGCACGTGGTGACCGATCGGCGCGAGGCCGTGCCCGACGCCCTCGGCATCGGTGTGCAGATCCTTCGCGCTGAAGTGCACCAGACCGACGTTCACGCCTTCGGAGCTCGTGCCGCGTCCGTTGCTGAGGATCGCGGTTTGGTCGATCGTGTCAAATGCGATCTTGTCGGCTTCGAGTACCGAATCTTTAGCGTGATTGATGATGAACGGGTGGCCCAGTGATCGTGATCGTGCGCAAGCCGTCGTAGTGCGCATTGTCGCCGACGATCTCTTCGGCGCCGTAGAGAATGTGCACGTTGCCGGAAGCGTCGCCGGGTTGACCGGGATTGGTATTGCCGGCAACTTTGTCGGCGAGCACGGCGATATAGTTGGGTCCAAGCGTCGGCGCGCCCGACGGCACGGGAGCCGCGCTCGGCGCGACCTTGCCGGCCGGTGTGATCGCAGGCGGTGTCGTCGCCGCCGCGCGTGACAAAGATCGGTTGGTTTTGATCGAACGGATTGGGCGTCGCGGTCGGAATCGGCGGCGGCGTCGGCGCCGGGCGAACCGCTCGGAAAAGGCGTCGCAACGAGCGTCGTCGTCGAGTTGCCGTGCGGACCGAAGGTCGCAAACGGCGTCGGCGTGGCAAAGGGATTGGGCGATCCGCTAGGACTCGGCGACGGCGTGGGCGTGAAATTCTGAAACTGCGCGACGTAGCGGCTGCCTTCCGGCGTCGAATCCCGCGCGCGCGACGTCCTGCTGCGAACGCCTTCGCCTCGTGCACCGCGCATGACTGATGATTGAGCAAACCAATCATCCGATCGTTGTCGTCGATCGCTTGGCTGCGCGCAGGCACGTACGTGGCGAAAACGGCGACGAGGCATGCGATTACTGCAATACCTCGACCGCCGCGCGATCTCGGATTCAAGACCTTAATGCTCTTCCAACCAAAGCAAGACGAGGCCGGTGCCGCCCATGATGATATTCGGGATCCACGCGGCAAGAACCGGATCGATCTTGCTGTTGCGTCCCACGGCTGCGGCTGCCGACGTCATCAAAAAGTACACGAAGAATGCGAGGATGGCCATCGCGATACCGAGCGTTCTGCCCGCGTTTGCCGAAGCGCATTGCGAGCGGAATCGCCAGGATCACGCCAATGAAGGAAGCAAACGGCCATGCGAGTTTGTTCGCGAGATTGATCTGCATGCTGCCGAGCGCCGAGCCGCCGATGCCCTTGCCGTTTCAGCGCGTTGACTTGCGCGGAGAGATCCTTGCTCGACATCGTCCACGGATCGGAGTTTTGCGTGCTCATGAATGCGCTCGCCGTTTCCGCCATCGGAAGCCCGATCAGGATCTCTTTGACGTGTTGCTGGCTTGTCATGAAGCCGTCGCTGTTGTAGCGCGTGTCGATCACGTCGTGCAGCGCGAGCTCGTGTCTTGCACGACGGCCGATCTTGGCCTGCAGCGTTTCGACGAAGACGCCGTAGCGGCCGAGTTTGAAGACCTGCACGCCTTGCATCGTCTTGTTGTCGGGCAGCACCTGATTGACGTAGAAAACGTTGCCGTTGTCGGGGTCCTTGCGGAAGAACTGCGGCTCGACCGGCAGCGCATCGGTGTGATAGATGATCTGATAGAACGTGCGCGTCGGAGATGTCGACCGCGGCCGGTGCGACGTGCTCGTTCATTTCGTAGCACACGACGAACATCACGAAGCCGAAGATCAGCGGCGTGAGCGCGATGCGCCACACCGGAATCCCCGAGGTGCGCATCGCGGTGACCTCGTTGTCGCCCATGACGCGCCCCATCGCGAGCAACGCGGCAAAAAGCGCGGCGAAGGGAAACGCCATCGGAATCGCTTGCGGCACACGGAACAGCACGAACCGCAGCACCAAGAAGAACGGCGCGTGCTGATTGATGATGTAGTCCGCGGCGATGACGAAGATATTGAGTGCCCAGAAGATCAAATACGCGAAGAACGAGAAGAGAAACGGGCCGATCATCTCGCGCAAGAGATACCGATCGAGAATCGGTAGACGCAGCGCGGCAAGATTTACGACCGGGTGCGGCTGGCGTTCGGTAAACGTGGCCATGAGCGATGCCGGAGCTAGTAGCTCTGGTAGGCCGAAATCACGCGAGCGACGTACGCCTGCGTTTCCGGATAGGGCGGAACGCCGTGATAGCGATCGACCGCGCCGGGTCCGGCGTTGTACGCCGCGACCGCCAGGGTGACGTTGCCGTGATAACGGTCGAGCATCTGCCTTGAGATACGTCGGCGCCGCATTGCACGTTTTCGCTTGGGCTGAACGCGTCGGCGATGCCGCAACCCGCAGCCGTCCCGGGCATCAGCTGCATGAGCCCTTGCGCACCGGCGAGGCTGATCGCGGACGGGTCGCCCGAGCGATTCGGCCATGAGGACCGCCCGTACCAAGCCCGGCGGGGTGCCGGTCGAGAGGGAGGCCTCGTTGACGAGCGTGCCGATCTGCAGCGAATCGAGTGCGTGCGGCGCATACGGAAGATAGCCCCCGCCACCACATCCGTAGAGCAGGCTCAAGAGGCAGAGCATCCCGAGCAGCGCTTTCATCGCCCTCCTGTATTCCCCGGGAGCATGCTCCGGCCTCTCATAGGCGTACCAGGTTAACCGTTACTTCATTACGTTAGCGTAAACTGCAACGTGCCGAGCTTCGAGATTTTGGTCGTGATGCGGTCGCCGGCTTGCAGCCAGACCTGCTTGTCCTTCGGATACCCGAGAATCACGCCGCTTGGCGTGCCCGGTGAAGATCACATCACCTGGCCGCAACGTGATGAACTCCGACATATAGCTGATGATTTTCGCGGTCGAGAAGATCATCTCCGACGTGTTCATGTCTTGGCGCGGCGTGGTCTCGTCGTTGACGAAGGTCTGGATTTGCAGCGTCTGCGGATCGGGAATTTGATCCGCGGTAACGAGCCACGGCCCAAGCGGTGCAAATTGATCCGGCGTCTTGCCGGTCATCCACTGCGAGACGCGTAGCTGCGCGTCGCGCGCGCTGAAGTCGTGCCCGCACGCATAGCCGAAGACGTAGTTGAGCGCGTCGGCCTCGGAGACGTTGCGTGCCTCTTTGCCGATGATCGCGACCAGCTCCGACTCGTAGTCGAATTGCGTGAGCGGAAGCGTCGAAACCGTAATCGTCCCGTTATGCCGATTCAGCGAGGTGTTGTATTTATTGAAGAGATCGGGATACGGCGGCGCTTTCATGTTGGTCTCGGCCAAGTGCGCGCGGTAGTTCAAGCCGACACACAAGATCTTCTCGGGGTGGGAGACGAGTGGGCCGTACTGCACCGACGTCTCGCTGCGCAGCGCACTTTGCGGGGGGTGCGCTGCGATGCCGTGCAGCGCGCTGATCGTGCCGCGGCCGCACACAACATCATCGACGGTTTTGGGCAGCGTGTTGATGCCAAGCGCGTGTCCGGCGCGCCCAACGTCGATGATGCCGGCACTAGTGCGGATGCCGAGATGATCGACCGTGCCGTCACGCAAGGTGGTCAGTGTGAGTCCGTTAGTGGAAGGCGACGCATCGACGAGGGTCGGCGCGGTGCCGGCCGCGAGTGCGGCGGCTGCTGCGGTCCCGGCGAGGAAGCCCTTACGAGAAACATCCATACGCGGATACCTCCGGACCGCGAGGCTTCGCGACTTGATTGAGGCCTCCCTTAATGGCACGTAAATATCCGCTAGTCGTCTTTCGCGGCGTGATACTTGCGCCGGATGTCGTCGAGATCGACGGTCGTCGGTGGCAGCCCGAGCCGCAGACGCTCGAGCGTTTCGACCACGATCTTCGAGACCGCAAGATTGCGAAACCACTTGTGATCTGAAGGAATGATGAACCACGGCGCGTGTGGCGTGCTCGTGCGCTCGAGTACCTCTTTGTAGGCCACCATGTATTCCTTGAAGTATGCGCGCTCGGTATAGTCGGCTTCGCTGATTTTCCACTGGCGCTCCGGATCGTCGAGGCGGTCCTTGAAACGCTTGAGTTGTTCCTTTGGGCTCATGTGGAGATAAAACTTGAGGATGGTCGTGTTCGCGTCGACGAGATTTCGCTCGAAGTCGTTGATGAGGTCGTAGCGCTTTTCCCACACGTCCTTCGGCACGAGGTCGTGTACCCGCACGATAAGCACGTCTTCATAGTGCGAACGGTTGAAGACGACGATCTCGCCGCGTGCCGGCGTCTGCGCGTGAACCCGCCACAAGAAATCATGCGCGAGTTCGTCGGGTGTGGGCTCCTTGAACGAGTGCACGCGTGCGCCTTGTGGATCGAGGCCGCTGAAGACGTGCTTGATCGTGCCGTCCTTGCCGGAAGCGTCGAGCCCTTGAACGACGATCAGCAGCGCGTGCCCATGTCCGGCATATAACAGATATTGCAGCGCGCAGAGCTTCTCGATGTCGCGCTCCATCTCGCCGGCGGCGTCGGCTTTCTGCTCATGTTTACCGGTAAAGCCGGGATCGACGCGTTCGAGGTCGACGGTCGCGCCCGGCGTGACGATAAACTGCTTGCCGTAATTCATTGCGTTGCCTTTCCACGGGAGGAACGCCCGGCCCGCCGAGGCAATGATTCCTTCCTCTATGTCAGGTATCGTTGCCTCAGAACTCGAGCGGATCCGCACCGCGCACGGATTGTCGCAGCGGACGCTGGCCGAAGCGGCCGGGGTCACGCGGCAGGCTGTGAGCGCAATCGAAAACGGACGCGTGCAACCCAGTGTTGGGATTGCGCTTGCGCTCTCGCGCGTACTCGGTACGAGCGTCGAGGAGCTCTTTGGCGGCCCCTCCGCTCCGCCTGCGCCGGTTTTCGAACACGTGGCCCGCGAGCACATCGCGCTTGAACCGCAGCGCAGCGGCGCGCCGGCGCTCTGGATTGCGGGATGCGATGTTGCGGCGGGCCTGCTCGCGCGACACGTCGCGTTGCGCGCGAGCGCATTGCACGCGCTGTGGTTGCCGATGACCAACCGCATGGCGCTCGAGGAATTGCGGCGCGGACGCGTGCACGCGGCCGTCGTCCACGGCGACGCGATCAAGACCGAGACGTACGAGTGCTTCGAACTTGCGACGACCGAAGAAGGGTGGTTGCTCGCGCGTGACAATCCGCTTCGCGTGCGCGGCGCCGGCGATGTGGCGCGTAAGGGTGTGCGGCTCATCAATCGACCGGCCGGCGCGGGTGCGCGAGCCTTGCTCGATCAGCAAGTGCGCCGCGCGCAACTCGATCCACGTCGCATCCGCGGCTACGACCGCGAGGTCCCCGATCAACGCGACGCGGGTCGCGCAATCGCGCAAGGCTTTGCCGACGTTGCGGTCGGCATGGCAAGCATTGCGCGCATCTATGGGCTCGACTTTATTCCACTGCGCGCCGAACGGTCGGTGCTCGTCGTGCCGCGCTCGTCACTCCAGCATTCCGAAGTGCGCGCATTGCTTGATGCGTTGCGTTCGGAGCCGTATCGCCGCGACGTTGAGGCGCTCGACGCCTACGACGTGCGCAGAACAGGAGAACGCATCGCATGAATCGTCGTGAACTCCTCGGGGCAAGCGTCGGATTCGCCGGCGCCGCATGGGCAGGCACCGCCTTCGCGCAAGAGCTAACTCCTCTCGATGTTGCCTACGCCGGCTCGATGGGCTCGATGATGGAAGGGCCGGTCAAGGCCGCCGCTGCGTCGCTCGGCATCGACATGCACGGTCGCGCGCAAGGTTCGGATGCGCTTGCGCAACTGATCGTCGGCGGAAGTATTCCGGTCGACGTTTTCATGCCGGTTACGCCCGGGCCGATGATGACCGTGCTCAAAGCCGGTAAAGCGCAGCACGCCATTCCGCTCGCGCGCACTGAGATGGTGATTGCCTACAGCCCGAAGAGCAGCTTCGCGAAAGCATTCGCATCACAGCCGTGGTACGAAGTGCTGCAACAGCCCGGCGTTCGTTTCGGGCGTACCGATCCCGCGACCGATCCGCAGGGCCGCAACATCATCTTCACGATGCAGTTGGCCGAGGCGTACTACAAACAGCCCGGCCTCGCCAAGAAGATTCTGGGCGACACGGTTAATGCAGCGCAGATCTTCAGCGAGCCGACGGTGGAGGCGCGCTTGCAGAGCGGCGAGCTCGATGCTGCATCGGCCTACAAAACGCAACCGGGACCGTTCAATTTGCCGTTTGTCACGCTGCCCGAGGAGATCAATCTGGGCAACGCATCGATGCACGCGTCGTACGAAACCACCTCGTTCGACCTGAGCGGCAAGACGTATCACCCTCAACCGCTGGTCTACTACGCTGCGACGATCACCGGATCGCCGCACGCCGGCAAGGCGGCGGCGTTTGTGCAATGGTTCTCGACCGCCGCGGGACAGGCGATTCTGCGCAAGTATGCCTACGATCCACCGGCGGGCGCGAGCGCATTATAGAGTTCGCGCTGTGAAGCGCACCGGCGCGCTGCTCTTTAGCTTGGCACTCCTTTACCCGCTCGCCGGATTGTTCGCACCGGTCGGTGCGTGGCGCTGGAATCAGGCCGGAACGCTCGACGCGGTGCGGACGTCGCTCGTGCTGACGGCGATCGCGATGGTGATCGTCGTCGCGATCGGCACGCCGATGGCGTTGTACATCGCGCGCGCCGCGCCACGCGAGCGCGTGTGGTGGCAGGCGGTCTTGTTGATCTCGGTGCTGCTGCCGCCGCTTGCACTCGGCATTCTGCTCTCACTCGCCTTCGGCGCGCGGTTCGCCAACACGCCGCTTGCGTTCGTTGTGACGCAAGTCTACGCGAGCATCGGCTACTACGTTCTCGGTGCGATTGCGGCGCTCGAAAGCGTACCGCCCGCGCTCGAGGTGCAGGCCGGCTTGCTCGGGCACAATCCATTGAGCGTATTCTGGCGCGTTACCTATCCGATCGCACGTCTGGGGTTCGCAGTGGCACTCAGTCTTGCGTGGGTGCGCGCACTGACCGAGTTCGGCGCGATTTTGGTAACGGCATACTATCCGGCCGGTATGCCGGTTGCGATCTGGACGAACCTCGAGAGCTTCGGACTGCCGGCGGTGATGCCGTTGCTCGTCGTCTTTCTGCTCACGGCGTTACCGTTGCCGTGGCTCGCGCACGTGCTTGCGCAGCGCCGGGCGCGGGATGTGCGTCATGCTTGAAGCGCAGATTCGTAAGGCGCGCGCGCAATTCACGGTCGACGTCGCGATCCGCGTCGAACGCGGCGAGGCCTGCGGACTCTTCGGCGCTTCGGGCGCTGGAAAGAGCACGATGCTTGCCTGCATCGCCGGTGCAACGATGCCCGACGGTGGCTTCGTCGTGCTGGACGATCTTGCGCTCTTTCCGCCGCCGATGCCGTTGCATCGCCGGCCGATCGGCTATCTGACGCAAGACGCAAATCTCTTTCCGCATCTGCGCGTCGCCGAGAACGTGCGCTTCGGATTGACCAACGGAGCGCGCGACGGAGCAGAGTCCTGGGTTGCACATTTGCGCGAGCGTTTGCAACTCGAGTCGATTTGGAACGCGCCCGCGCACGCGATCTCGGGCGGTCAGGCGCGCCGCGTCGCAATTGCGCGTATGCTCGCGCGCAAACCGCAACTCGTGCTGCTCGACGAACCCTTTGCCGGGCTCGACCGGCATCTCGTGCGCGAGCTGCTCGCAGCGATCGTCGAATGGCAGCGCGAACTGGGTTTCACGCTGCTGGTGGTTGACCACGAATCCGACGTGCTCGAGCGCATCGCCGCGCGAGCGATCGTGATCGAGGCGGGCCGCGTCGTGCAAGATGCGACGTGGGATGCGCTTCGAAGCGCACCCGCGACGCCACTGCTCGCCCAGCTACTCGCCCCGCTTTAATACGACGAGATCGTGAGCGTTGACGGATCGACGTTATACGTCCCGGCCGCGACCAGATTGTTCGGATACGCGCAGATTACGCTGTCGTCCGGTCCGTAGATGACGACGAGATCGGGTGGACCGCACGGCGTTTGCGTCAGACCGTACGCTTGCAACAGTTGCGCACCGGGACTGTCTGGCTGCACCTGATACGAGACGTACTGGTCACCTGACGAACCGTAAATGTACCCGAAGACCGCGGCCGAGGTCGCAGCAATTGCGAGTGTGCCCCAAAAACCGCCGCCCCAATAAGTCTGCGCCGGATACCACGGGTAGCCGCGATTCCAGTACCACGCGGGATTTCCGTGATAGCGCGGATTCACGATCACGACGGGGCGCTGCGGGTGATAGTTCGGCGGACGATAACTCGGGATTCGGCGGACGGCTCGCCGGCGGTTGATATGCGGCCGGGATTAGGCGGACGCGGACCGGCCGCGTGTTGTTCGGCGGTGGTGGACGATAACCGGGATTATTGACCGGTGGACGACTCGGCGCGTTGTTGGGCGGCCGCGTGTCGTGCGGTAGATCGTAGCCGGGCGCGCAGGACGCGTTTGTGGCGGCGGCGCGGGACGTGATTGCGGAGGAGGCGCGGGACGTGATTGCGGCGGAGGCGCGGGACGTGATTGCGGGGAGCCGCCGGTCGCGCCGCCGGCTGTGCAGGACGAGCGCCGCCGTGCTGTTGCGCAAGTGCGCTCAGCGGAAAACTCACCAGCAGCGTGAGCGCGGTGAAAATGCGCACATTTTTCATGGCTGTATCTCGTCGATCTGACCGCGCACGGTGATGTAGGTTCCGTGCATCGTATGCAGTGTGAGCATCAGGTGGCGCGGCTGCATGTGCGTGGTCGAGAGGGTCATCTGCTGTGGCTGGTCGGTGAGATTGAGATAGACCAACCCGTTGATCAGCGGAATCGTCTTCGTCTGATCGCTCTGGACGAGTTGAAAACTCGTCGGTAGACAGCGCAACAGCTCGCCGACGTACGAACAGGCGGCGCGATTGATGACCAGCACGCCCTTCTGATCCTTCGACCCAATGCGTAAGGTGTTGTGCTTCACGCGAATGGAAACGTCGTCATACGTCTTTACCGTGCCGTCATTCTGCTGCACCCGCACGGTGCCCGTTGCACCCGCTTGGGCGACGCTGAATATAAAAATTGCAAGGAGCGGTAGGAGTACGCGGAGTACGGGGTTGGCAACCGGAGGTTGCGCGATGTCCATAGCTCGCCTCGACTTTCTGCTTGGGACGATGTCTGCCGCTGCTGCCACGACCGTGCAGCTGCCTTTCGCGAACGGGACACGCCCCTTAGTAGCTTTCCCACAAAAACGCGATCTTATCGTGCTCACGCCGCGCCCGCCCCAGCTCGAGACCCCGTTCTCGGTTTTCAACGAAAGCGTGCTGACGCCGAACGACGCTTTTTTCGTGCGCTGGCATCTGGCCGGCATTCCCACGACGGTCGATGGTGCAGCCCACCGGATCAAGATCCACGGAAAGGTCAAACGTCCGCTGAATCTGAGCATCGAGGACTTGCGCACGAACTACGAGCGCGTAGAGATCGTCGCGGTCAATCAGTGCTCGGGCAACAGTCGCGGGCTGTTCGCGCCGCGGGTCCCCGGCGGCCAGTGGGACAACGGCGCGATGGGCAACGCACGGTGGACCGGCGTGCGGCTCCTGGACGTGCTCAAGCGCGCAGGCTTGCAAGATGACGCGGTGCAGATTCGCTTCCGCGGCTTGGAACAGCCGATTCTGCCAACCACCCCAGCATTCATCAAGGCGCTCTCGATCGACGACCTCGATGCGAACATGATCATCGCTTACGAGATGAACGGCGAACCGTTGCCGTTACTCAACGGCTTTCCGGTGCGATTGGTCGTCCCGGGTTGGTACTCTACCTATTGGATGAAGATGCTCAGCGAGATCGAGGCCATCGATACGATCGATGATAACTTCTGGATGAAGACCGCGTATCGCATTCCCGATACGCCGGGTCACACCGTATTGCCGACCGACAAAGGCTATCCGACGATCCCGATCAACAAGCTCGCGATCCGCTCATTCATTACCAGCGTCACCGACGGACAAACGTTACGTCCGGGGCCGCAGCAGATTCGCGGCATCGCCTTCACGAACGGCCAGCGCATGAAGAAGGTCGAGTTTTCTTCCGACGGCGGCGCGACGTGGCAGTCCGCTACGCTTGGTCCGAATGCGGGGAACTTCTCGTTTCGGCCATGGGAGGTAAGCTTTACGCCGGTGCGCGGAACGTCGTACACGCTCGCTTGTCGCGCAACGGCGCACAATGGCGAAACGCAGACCACCGTGCCGATTTGGAACCCCGGCGGCTACATGCGTAATGTCATCGAGACCTATAAGGTGCGCGCGGCATGAATACGAACATCGCACGAATCATCGCGCTCGCCGGCGCCGTTGCGATCTTGGGCGCAAGCGCATCGACGCCTTCGTCGACGGTGACCATCGATCTGCCGCGTCCGAACATTGCATTCAAACCGGGGCCGAACGTCGACCTTGCCACCGCGAATTGCCGCACTTGCCATTCAGCGGCCTACGTCTATACGCAGCCGCCGCTCAACCGTGCGCAGTGGACGGCGGAAGTGCTGAAGATGAAGAACGCGTATGGCGCGCCGATCGATCCGGACAACGTCGACAAAATCGTAGACTATCTCTTAACGCAGAATGGGAAGCCCTAAAGCAACCGGGCCTAATTTGCTGGGGCGAGCAAGCCGATTATCTTCCAAATCGGGTATAAGCGAAAGTAATACCCAAGGAAGCCGGCGCAAGCCGAAGGTGACCCCATGGACAGCCAAGACGCTCTCTCCTTAGCCGCAAACATTGCCCGCGACGCACGCGCTCGAGTGCAGCGCGACGACCTCGAAGCGCGGGTCGAAGAGTTCGAGCACTCCGAGATACGCAGCCTGCGTTCGCTCGCGCGCGTGTACCGGATGCTGCAGTGGCCGCCAAACGGTTAGGCGCGCACGACCGTAACCGGCACGAAGGTGTGTAGGTCGTAGGCCTTCGCGCCCATGGTGAATTGCGCGACGGCATCCTGGATGCGGGGTTCCCACTGCGCCTTGGCCCACGCATCCTTTGCGGCCCACAGCGTCACGATCAGGACTTGCGTCTGCTCCTCGTTCGTCATCACGATGCCCTCACAAAAGCCGTCCAAGGCGGAGGCATCGCGCTCGATCGTAGATTGCGCTGACGCTTCAAAAGCGGTGCGCTTCCCGCTTGCAACCGTGTAGATCGAAACGGCTACGAACTTCGCCCTCATGTCTATCATGGCCGAGGTATTCCCCCTTGAATCCGATTGAGACCCGCCTGCGTTAGTATATGGATGTGGATGCCGGTGAATTCGAGCAGCTGTACGACCGCTATTCACGCCTGGTCTATGGCGTCGCGCTACGCGTCGTTTCCGACACCGCAACCGCCGAGGACGTGACGCAGGCCGTGTTTATGAAGGTTTGGAGCTCGCCGGACGCCTTTCGCGGTGGAAATCTTCCGGCGTGGCTGGTCCGCGTGGCGCGCAATCGCGCGCTGGACGTCCTGCGTTCGCGCGCCGCGCACCCGCAGGTCGAGATCTCGACCGACATGCCCGAAGACGACGCGCTCGAAGATACCGCCTTTGCGAACATGAACTGCCAGATCGTGCGTGACGCAATGGCGCAACTGCCCGAAGCGGAACGCACGTTAATAGAGCTGGGGTTCTTTAGCGGTTTGACGCATCAGGAATTAGCGCGACGCACGGGCGCGCCGCTCGGCACGGTGAAAACACGCATTCGCTCGGGCCTGCGCAAATTGCGCGCGATGCTCGACGGAGTCGCGGCAGTATGAGCGCGCACGACGAGATGCTCGACAACGTCGCCGCCTACGCGCTCGGCGCGCTCGATGGCGACGAGGCGCGTGCTGTCGCGATACATTTGCGCAGCTGCGACGAGTGCCAAGCCGAATACGACGCGCTGCGCCCGGTCGTTAGCGCGGTGGGGAACGCCGTTGGCAACGAGATGGTGCCGAGTCCGCTGCTCAAAGCGCGTATCATGCGCGAGGTGCGTATCGTGCAGACGCGCCCGGCGCGTAACTTTGCGTGGCTTGCATATGCACTTGCCGCAGCGTGCTTATTGCTGGCAATCGGTCTTGGCGCGATTGTCGTCGCGCAGCGCCAGACGATCAGCACGCTCGCGAGTTCGAGCGCGCACCGCATCTACGTCGTCGCGCATGGGCTTCCCGCGCTTCCACCAGGCAAGGTCTATCAGATGTGGACGCTTGCCAAAGGCGCGACCGCTGTCGCGCCGTCGGTGACCTTCGTGCCCGATCATGCGGGAAATGCGCTCGTGGCGGTGCCCGCCGACCCGGCAACGACGACGGAGACTGCAATAAGCGTCGAGCCGGTTGGCGGCTCGAAGCAGCCGACCACAAAACCGATCGCCGTCATTCCAATCCAAAACGGCTGATGCCCCGTTACTCCGGAGACTCGCATCTCTGTTGAGGAAGGGAAAAACATGAAGGGTCTTATTCTCGCAATCGTCGCGGCGGCAATGTTGTTGCCGAATATCGTCAACGAGCCGACGCGCTTCTCGGGATCGTGCTGTGTGTACACCGGCGCCCCCGCATTGCCGGTTACGCTCTCGATGGTCATCGCCAGCGGCGGCCCGAGTAACTTCAGCACCGTCACGCTGCTGCGGACGCTCACCGGTTCGCAATTCGATGCCGAAGTGACCAAACTCACCCGGCAGTACGGCAAGGATCAAGTCGCGCAATTTCTCGTAACGTTCGATTTCGTCGTGAACGATTCGCTGCGAATCGTCAAAGAGAAGAACATCGCGTTGCCCACCCAGCCGAATCCCGATCCAAAAGACGGCGCGGCGTTGGCGAAAGCGCTATGGGCTGCCGGGCAAACGGGAGAAGGCTACAACGTTGAAGTGATGCTCGATCGCGCGGTCTCACATCCGATTCATCTCACCGTGATGACCGACATCGATCGGAAGTACGGCCTGGCCGCCGACGCACAGTATCACGCGATCCTCACGACCGCGATGCGCGATCTCGCCGGCGCTTACAAATTCTCGATGTAACTAGGCGAACGTCTTGACGACGGCAAATTCCGAGGGATGTTCGAACTGGTAGACGAGCACCGATGCTTTTCCATCGTCGGACCCAAAGACGAGTGCACCTTGGAATCCAGGAGCTTGGGCGGTCGTTTGTGCGATCGCCTGAGTTTTTTCTGGACCGACGGCAATGTGCTCGACCGCGTAAACGTTCTTGGCGCCCGCATCGAAGCCGACCTCACCGATCGCATATTTCAGTTGATACAGCGCGAGTGCACTCGATTCGGCGACGGTGTGCTTCTCCGCGCGCAGATGATGATCGTCCCACGCCGATTTGAGATGGTTGTAGGCGTCGTGGCCGCCAAGCGCCACGAGCACGATGACACGACGATTGTCGAGCGACCGCAGGATCGCCGCTTGCCGCGCCTTTACCACTGAATTGCGTGCCTTTTCGATCAGCGTTTCGTAACTGGAAAGGCCGGCATCGACGCGGTCGCTCTTCACGTGCACGACGTCGATCGCGCACCAGCCGTTGGTCGCAAACCGGATGGCCGGCCCACCGGGTTTATGGTCAACCGCCGTGTGGTGCTGGGTATCCTCGTGTGGACGCGTCATCGTAGCCTCGCATTTCGGGATAGGGCGCTTCGCCTGAGATTGCTAGAATGAGCCATGCACCTGCTGCTGTCAATAACCATGTTTTTGCTGGCGCAAGCGACCCCGTCACCGGCCCCGCAAGCAAGCGCAACACCTGCAGCTGCCGGCGACTTGAGCAAACTCACGCCGGCGCAGCAGGCCGCGGTACAAGCCTACATCGTTAAAGCCTCACAAAACCCGGTAGGCAACATCGCAATCATGCCCTTTCAGTTCAACAACAACTACGCGCTCGGACCGTATGCGCGCTATCAGTTCAACCTGAACTTTCAGCCGGTCGTGCCGCTGATGCTGAGCAAGAACATGACGCTGATCGCGCGCACGATCGTTCCGGTGCTCGACAATCCGTCGAATCTTCCACCGCAGTCGTGTCCGCCGAACGGCGTTTGCGGATCGACGTTTGGGATCAGCGACATTCAAGAGCAGCTCTTCTTTGCGCCGAAGACCAAGCCCGGCGCGTTGATTTGGGGTGCGGGACCGATCCTGCAGTTTCCAACCGCATCGCCGGATTTTCTCGGAACCGGCAAGTGGTCCGCCGGTCCGGCTGCGGTTGCGCTCGTGATGCCCGGTCCGTTCGTGATGGGCATCCTCGTGACGCAGCTTTGGTCGTTTGCGGGCAAAGCCTCGACGCCGCAGGTTGACTCGGGCTTGTTTCAACCGTTCATCAATTACAATCTGAAAGGCAACTGGGCAGTCGCGACCGCACCGATTCTCACCGTCAACTATGCGGCGCCGGGAAATCAGAAGTGGTCAATTCCCGTCGGCGGCGGCGTCACCAAGACGTTTAAACTCGGCGATCAACCGATGCAGCTCGGCATAACCTACTACTCCTACGTCGTGCGCCCGATTACGACGCCGCAAACGCAACTGCGCTTCGTGTGGAGTTTGTTGTTTCCAATCAAACGCGGCTTCGATCTCCAGGAGATACTCAAGGAATCCGGCGTTAAACAATAGCGACTATGCGCGCAGAAACATCGAGATCAGCGCGAGTACGCCGAGTATCGACATCGCACCGGCGAGCCAGATCGCGAGCGAACGGCGCTGTTTGTGTGGCCATTCTTTCTCGAGCTCGCGCTCGCGGCCACGATATTCGATCGTTGCTAGGACGAGCGCGCTAATTCCAAGCACCACCAATATCTCGCCGAATTCGCGCGAGCCGATGATCGATGTTTGCTTAAAGCCCGCAGGCCGTTCGATCTGGAAAAACTTGTAGACCGAGAAGCCGAACGTAATGAGCGAGGTGGCGGTGCGAATCCACGCCTGCATCGTGCGTTCGTAGGCAAGACGCGTGCGCTCGTACGCGAGCCTGGTTGAGGTGTCAAGCTCGCGCGTGACTACTCGGTCTTCGGTGCTGTCAGCCATTGGGCAAGTTTAGCACGCGTTCGCGGCGTATTGGTATCCCATGAGAGTACTTGCCGTTCTTGTCGCCGCTGCTGTCATGGTCAACTACCACCTCGCCGCAACGCACGTGTTGGGTGGGGAAGGCGGCTGGGATTACCTCAGCTTTGACCCGGCTACCAAGCACCTATTCATCTCGCGTTCATCTCACGTAATGGTGGTCGATTCCCAGACCGGCACGGTCGTCGGTGATATTCCGAACACGCCGGGCGTGCACGGGATCGCAATCGCCGACGACCTCGGCAAGGGCTTCACTTCGAATGGCATGGACGCAACCGTGACTGTCTTTGATCTCGCTTCGCTCAAAACGCTGGCGACGATTCCGACCGGTGCAAAGAATCCCGACGGCATCGCGTACGACCCCGTGACCAAACGCGTCTTTACGTTTAACGGCGGGAGCAACGATGCGACCGCGATCGATGCGCAAACCAACACCGTCGTCGCAACGATTCCGCTCGGCGGACGCCCGGAGTTTCCGGCGGTCGACGGCCGCGGTATGGTCTACGACAACATCGAGAGCACGAGTGAGATCGTGGGCATCGATGCAAAGAGCGCGACGGTCGTGAAGCGCTTTCCGCTCGGAGCTTGCCAAAGTCCGTCGGGCCTCTCGATGGATCAGCAACATCGCCGGCTCTTTCCGGCGTGCCAAGGTCAGCTCGGGGTTGTCGATGCCGATACCGGCAAAGTGATCGCGACGCTGCCCACCGGCGCCGGAACCGACGCGACGCGCTTCGATCCGAACAAACAGCTTGCATTTGCCTCGAACGGTCGCGATGCGACGTTGACGGTCGTGCACGAGGACGATCCGAATCACTACACGGTCGTGCAAAATGCCGCAACGGTTGCCGGAGCGCGCACGCTCGAGATCGACCCATCCAACGGGTTCGTGTATCTCGTGACCGCAAAAATGATTGCGAATCCGAATCCGACCGGACCGCGCGACCGGTTCAAGATGGTGCCGGGGACGTTCGAGCTCCTGGTTATGCAGCCGTAAGGAGGTTGTCGATGTTACACGTTGGCGATCACGTTCGCGTGATAGATGAAGATGCGGTGGCGGTCGTAACCGCCGTGCATCCCGATGCGCAAGTTGAAGTGGAGTTCCTTAAGGCGTCGGAGGGTGGTCCACGCCGCCGCCGCTATACGGTCGAGGCTCTCGAAAAGGTCGCGCACTCCGCCACCTAACGCCGCGGCCAGCGGTTATGCCGCCTATGCTAGAACTACGAAATCTTGGCACCGAGGGGCTCGCCGTCTCCGACCTTGGACTCGGCTGCATGGGGATGAGCTTTGCCTACGGACCGGGCGAACGCGACGACAACGAGTCGATTCGCACGATCCATCGCGCTATCGAACTCGGCGTGACGTTTTTCGATACCGCCGAAGCTTACGGTCCGTACACCAATGAAGAACTGCTCGCGCGCGGGCTCGAGGGTAAACGCGACGATGTGGTGATCGCGACGAAGTTCGGCTTTACCTTTGGTCCCGATGGTGTCGTGAACGGCACCAACAGCCGGCCCGAACACGTGCGCGAAGCCGTTGAAGGCTCGCTGCGCCGCTTGCACACCGATCGCATCGATCTCCTCTATCAGCACCGCTTGGATCCGAGCGTGCCGATTGAGGAGACCGTCGGCGCGATGGCTGAACTCGTGCGCGAAGGTAAAGTCCTCTATCTCGGGCTTTCGGAAGTCGGCGAAGACACGATTCGCCGCGCATATGCGACATATCCGATCTCGGCGCTGCAGAGCGAATATTCGCTGTGGGAGCGCAATCTGGAACCGGCGATCATTCCCTTGCTGGAGGAACTCGAGATCGGTCTTGTGCCGTTTGCCCCGCTTGGGCGCGGTTTTCTCACCGGCAGCGTGACGCGCGCCGAGGACCTCGAAGAAGGCGACATGCGCCGGGGCGACCCGCGATTCCAGGGTGCGAATTTCGACGCAAACATGCGAGCAGCCCAGATAGTGCGCGATATGGCAACGCTCATCGGTGCGACGCCGGGACAGATTGCGATTTCGTGGCTGTTGCACAAGGGACCAGAGATCGTGCCGATTCCGGGCACCAAGCACGTGCGCTACTTAGAACAGAACGTCGGCGCGTCCAAAGTGCATTTGAGCGAAGAAGATATGGCGACGCTCGATGCCGCGCTCACGCCGGATAAGGTTTCGGGACCACGCTATAACGAGCGACAGGCAGCGATGATCGATCGCTAGCCGCCGTTCGTATCGAGCCAAACTTCGGTTGCGAAGGCGATAAGGAAGCCGCACGCGAGCGCCGACGTCACCAGCGGGCTGATGCCATCGCGGCGCAGCACCGTCCACAGTTCGCCGATCACGAAGACCAACGCGCCGATCGCGGTGGCGAAGAAAAAGCACGGCGAGGATCGGCGAGTTAAACGCGTAGCCGATGATCGTGCCGACGAACGTCGGGCCGCCGGCGATAAGGCCGGCGAGCAAGAGCAAACGGCGCACGCGGCACGACGCGTGCCGGCGAGCGGTGCGGCGACGCCGAAGCCTTCGGTTGCGTTGTGCAAGCGCGAAACCGACGATCAATCCGATCGGCAATCGCCGTCGCCCCGCGACGCGGCCGACGCGCCGATGGCCAGCCCTTCAGCGAAGTTGTGGGCGCCGATGCCGATCGCGATTATGGCGGCGAGCACGTAGCGGATCTTGGCGCTCTGCGCGGCGGCGCGTTTGGTCAAGCGTGTCGCGAGCGGAGCCAAGGCCGACCAGTCCAATGAAGAGGCCGCCAACGAACACAAGGATGAGCCACAATGCGTCGGTCATCGCGGCGCTCGATGGATAGGCGTGCCATTGCGACACGGCTTGCACGATCGGCTGCGTTGCGTTGCCCGCGATCTCGACGACAAGATAGACGAGGATGCCGATCGCGAGCGCGTTGAGCATCGCCGATCTCCGCGGCGATGGATCGTGCGGATGCGTGCAATCGGGAGGCCGAGGAAGATCGTAAAGCCCGCAATCGCTCCGAGCAAAACTGTTAGACCGAACGAGGAGCAGCGGGGTCGCGGCCGTCGTCGTTGCAAAGCCGGCATCACCGCGCGCATCGAGTCGTTCATTGCAGTCAGACGATTGGGCGTGCCGATCGTAGTGGATCGCCGTGACCAAACCGTCGGGCAGGCCGTTGCTGTCTTCGGCGTGGTCGATGACGTGGCAATGCACGAGCCACGTGCCCGGCTGCGGCGTTGGCCTTCACGATCGACGTCAACGCGTTGCCCCGGCCCAAGCTCCACCGTGTCGTCGACGTCGTGGTGACGGACGCATGCATCGCGTCGCGCGCGATGATGTCGCTGGTAGTGGCCGTGCGTGTGCATCGTGTGGAAGTCTTCGCCGGAGATGTTGATCCAGCGGATGCGGATACGCTCGCCCGTGCGCACGTCGAGCGGCGACCGTCGCGGGATACTCTTTGCCGTTGATCGTGAAGTGATTCTCGGCTCAGGCTCTGGATCGTCCACGATGAGATGATCTCGACGTAATCGCGATGCGAGGCGCGCTCTTGGCGCCGTCGGATGCGTCGGCAGCGACGACGATCGCGCCGTAAAGGCCGCTGTTGAGCATGACTCTTCGCTGTCGTGGGTGTGGTAGATGAACGTGCCCGGTGCATCGGCGACGAACGCGTAGTGTAAAGCTGCCCGGTGGGGACGAGCGGCTGCGAGATGCCGGCGACGCCGTCCATGTCGACGGCGAATATCGTGGATGCCGTGCAGATGAATCGTGTCGGGCATCGCATGCTCGTTGCGGTAGTCGATGACGACGGGATCGCCTTGATTTACCACGAGCGCCGGGCCGGGCACGACGCCGTTGTAGGTCTTGGCCATGACGGTCAGGCCGGGCTTGAGCGTCCACGGCGCATCGCGCTCGACGATGTGGAACGTTGCGGTGCGGCCGTGCACCGCAGGAATCGCTGCAAACGTTCCGTCGGGTCGCTTGCGGAAGGGCGACTCGCCCGGAGCCGGCGTCGCAACCGGGATCGTGCCGTGCAACGGCTGCATGCCGACCGTGTTCGGATTGACGCCCGGCGTGGTATCGTCGGTATCAGCGTAGACGCTCGCGCCGCTCCCCAGCGCGAAGGCGACGAAGAACAGGCTCGCGAGGGTGCGGGCAAGCCAAACACTCGATTTAGGCACGCCTAACGATTCAATGGAGGGCACCTATGATTCCGTTGACCGACGTCTCGCGGCGCCCGACCACTTTCCCCACCGTTACGCTGACGATCATCGCGATCAATCTGGTCGTATTCATTGCGGAATTGATCGGCGGCGACGCGTTCGTGACGCGTTGGGCGATGGTGCCTGCACAAGTCACCGCGGGACAGCACGTCGAGACGATCATCACCGCGATGTTCATGCACGCGAGCTGGTCGCACATCATCGGCAACATGGTGTTCTTTTGGGCATTCGGCCCCGAGATCGAAGACGAGATGGGGCCGTTACGCTACGCAATCTTCTATCTACTCGGCGGTATCGCGGCAGCGATTTTTCAAATTGCGTTCGATCCGCATTCAACGATCCCGAATCTCGGCGCAAGCGGCGCCATTGCAGCCGTCATGGGCGCATTCTTAGTAACGTACCCGCAAGACAAAATACGCTCGCTGCTCGTGATCGGCATTTTTGTCGACGTCACCTACGTTCCGGCCGTATTGCTCGTCGGCGGCTGGTTCTTATTGCAACTCTTGAGCGCGGGCACGATCGCGCCGGGTGCGCAAAGCGGCGGCGTTGCCTATCTGGCGCACGTCGGCGGCTTCCTTTTTGGGTGTGTCTTCGCACGGATCTTCCAGTTTACAGGACAGAGCTCTCGCGCTTAAGGAGTATCGGAGATAACTCCTAGCTCACGAGCGACGCGATGCGATCGATAACGACGTCGAGCGCGTCACCGAGCGGGGCGGCGTCGCGACGCGTCTGCATGAGGAGCAAGCCGCCTTGCAGTGCCGCGAGCGTTGCGAGCGCGAGTTGTTCGGGATTCGCATCGTGACGTAACTCGCCGCGCTCGTGCATTGCGCGCAGACCGCTGCGAATGCCGTCTTCCCACGCCGCGAAGCTCGACACCAACGCGTGGCGCGCTTGGGGAGATGTTTCGGCGAGTTCGTATGAGAGCGTTCCGAGCGGGCAGCCGCTCTTGCATCCGGCCTGCTCTTGCGATGCAACGAGATGATTGCGCCAGCGGCGCAGCGCTTCGATACTGTCGAGCCGGCCTAGGTAGTCGCTCTGACTGCCCATGACCGCCGCGGTTTGGTAGTCGATCACGGCACGCACAAGCGCCATTTTATGCTTGAAGTAATGGTAGAGTTGCGACGGGCTCACGCCGGCGGCGTCGCAGACGGCCTCGATCGTTGTTTGCGCGACGCCGTGCTTTGCAATCAACTTGGCTGCGATTGCTACGATCCGGTCGCGCGTGGCGGCACCTTTGGGTGTCAGCTTGCGTTTAGATTTTAGAGTGGACATTCCATTTTCCTTCGGATAGTATAACCGAGTTATGAAGGACTTACAAGGCAAAACCGCACTCGTGACCGGCGCCACCAGTGGCATCGGCAAGGCAACCGCAGTGACGCTGGCGCAGCGCGGCGCGCGCGTGATCGTGACGGGGCGCGACACGAAGCGCGGCCAGGCCGTCGTCGATGCGATCCGTCGCGACGGCGGCTCGGCAGACTTTGTCGCCGCCGACCTCAGCGACGCAAATGCGGCGCGCGATCTCGTAAAGCGCGCGCTTGCGCTTTCGCCCAGCATCGACATCCTCGTGAATAACGCCGGCATCTTTCCATTTGGTCCGACCGCGGAGACATCGGAGAAGACGTTCGATCAAGTCTATGACATCAACGTCAAGGTGCCGTTTATTCTCGTCGGCGAGCTTGCGCCGAAGATGGCGGCGCGCGGGAGTGGTGCGGTGATTAACGTTAGCAGCATGGTGTCGCAGTTTGGCATGAACGGTATGGCGCTCTACGGCTCGAGTAAGGCCGCACTCGATTTGCTGACGAAGGCATGGGCCGCGGAATACGGTCCGCAAGGTGTACGTGTCAACGCGGTGAGCCCCGGCCCAACACGCACTGAAGGCACAGCGGGCGCGGGTGACTTCGCCGATCAGCTCGCGTCGGTCGCGCCGGCACGTCGCGTTGCGTCACCCGCCGAGATTGCCGCCGCGATTGCTTTCCTCGCTTCCGATGAGGCGAGCTTCGTTCACGGGGACATTCTCAACGTCGACGGTGGTCGCAACGCCACCTGATCAGGGCAGCGGCATCGCGAAAATTGTTCCTTCGGCGGTACCGCCCTGCTCGGTCATCCCGTACAACATCCCGTTGTAGAGTATGACGTTGTCGATCGGGTTCGCACCATCGCCGTTTTGGCCGGTGAAATTGTATTTCCACGCAATCGTGCCCCGGCTGCCGAATGCGCCGGGCTCGATCGCGAACACCGTGCCGTCGTCGGACTTTCCGCCGTTGCGCGTCATGCCGTAGAGCATGTCTGACGTGGGATCGTAGTACAGCGAGCCGTACGGGTCGGCACCGTCGTCACTTGACGATCCCGCAAATTGATAGAACGTGCTGTATTTTCCGGTAGAAGGATCGATTTGAAAGATCACGCCGTCCCCGCCGCCTTGGCCGTTGCAGTTGCTCGTATCGCTCCCGCCGCCATTGCCGCCGCATTCCGTCATGCCATAGAGTACAGTCGAGCCACCTGACGTAACCGGCGTGAGATAGCCGTGATCGGAAAAGGCTCCGTCACCGCTGCCGCCGGCAAACTGATGCACGATATTGATCGCAAGATCTTGGCCCGTCGTCGGAAGCGGCGACGGGACGGCGAGCGAGAAGACGACACCGAAACCGCCGCTGCCGCCTTTGCGTGTGATGCCCCACAACGCGTTCCCGACGAGCACGATGCGTCCGTGCGGATCTTCGCCGTCGCTTTTCTTGAAGTTGTGCAAGCCGATCGGCGTACTGCTACCAGCCGGAATATAATACAGGAAGCCTTTGTCATCCGAGCCGCCGTCGGCCGACATACCGAACGTGTTGGCGCTTGCATCGAACGAAAAGCTGCTGTGCTGTTGCGATCCGTCGGACGGTTGACCCGCAAACTGGTGGAAGATGCTTACCGTTGCGGTTGCCGGCGCGACCGTGACGATATCGCCGTTGTTGTACGTCGTCGTGCCGTCGTTGTTTACGCCTTGCGTGGTGGAGAAGAGCAAACCGCTGCTGTTCGGCACCATTGCATCGTGGCGCGGCGAACAGCCGTCGTTGCCGCTGAAGCGGTACATGACCGCATAGCTCGACGGCGTCGCGGGATTCATGTTGAAGAACGCACCGCACGTGGTCGTATTGCCGCCGGCCGCAGTTCGTCCGAAGATCATCGGCGTTGCGCCCGAGACGAGCGTTAGCGTGCCTTTGGGCTGCGCACCGTCATTCGCGGGGGATTTTGGCAGGCTGTACATGCCCGTCGCGTTCTGGAATGCGTAGATCGTGAAGCTCGCGCTTGAGCCGGGAGGCGTGATGTCGCGGGTCGTCGGGAGCGCTCTTAAACTTCCCCCGCAACCTGCGAGCAATAGAAGTACGAACAGAACTGCTAGGCGCTGCATAGTACCGACCTACTTCACCGCGGCGGCAGTGTTACACTCGCTCCAGAAATCCGGAGCTACATCCAGAGGAAGAGCTCGGCCACGTCGCCGCTCCGCGCGCGATAGACTTCGACCGAACGCATCCCACTCGCAAACGTGAGGGTGCCGGAGATAACGTCCAGGCCGCCGCGTTGGAATGTATCATCAACGTACACGCCGGTTGGCGGCCCGAGTCGCTCGAGCGTGGTCTTCGCGCGCACGCGCTTCTGCGCGTTCATCAAATGACGGAAATCCGGAGTCATGCCGTGATCGGGCAACGTGCCGTTGCGTAACTGCTCCAACCAATACCGAATCAGCGCAACCTCGGGCCCGGTCGTTTTTCCACTCGGCGAGCTCAAGGGCGCGGGTGTTGCGTTTGGCGCAAGCAACAGCGCCATGATCTTGCGTGAGATCGCGCCCGCCGGCGCCTGGTAACAGTTTGTGAGTACAACAACGGCGGTGCTATCGTCGGGCGCAAGGCGGTTGCTCGAAGCAAAACCGATAACGTTGCCGCCATGTGACACGATGCGATCGCCATTGAAGCTACTCGTCCCGAGCCCGTAGCCGTAGTTTGTGCTGTCTCCGTTTTGCAGCGTGCGTGCGGTGATCATTTCCGTAAGTGACGCTTCGCTTACCAGGCGATGCCGCATGAGCGCGATGTCGAATCGCGCAAGATCGAGCGCTGTGCCGGCGAGCGATGCGGCCGTGTTCAGCCACTGCGGTGCCTCAGGCGTGTCCTCGTGCGGCGGCTCGGTCCAGTAGGAATCGTACCCGGTCGCGCGGTCGGGCATCGTGCGATACGGCTCGTCAAAGAAGGCGGTCGTCATACCCGCGGGCCCGGTGATGTATTGCTGCAGGAGCTGCGCTGCCGACTCGCCGCTGACTCTCTGGAGAATAGCGCCGGCGATCGTGTAGTTCGTGTTGCTGTATTCCCAGCGCGTGTTCGGCGTCATCGTGAGCGGAGCATTCGCATACTCGCTAATGATCGAAGCGACGATGCGCGGTCGCGCCATTTCATCATCGGTGTAATCGAGCGGGTAGTAGTCGCGGTAGCCCGAGGTTTGCCCGAGCAGATCGCTGAGGCGAATCTCGTTGCCGTGCGGGAGGTCGGGAAGCCAAGTCGAGATCTTTGCGTCCGTCGTCAACTCGTGCTGCTCGACCAGCGCCATCGCGATCGTTGCGGTGACCTCCTTCGTCACCGAACCAAAGCGAAAGATCGTGCTAGTATCGACCGGAGTCTTCGTTGCAAGATCGCGAAAACCGTATCCTCGCGCGTAAACGATCGTACCACCGCGTTCGATGGCGATCGAGACGCCGGGAACGACGCCGGTTTGCATTGCGTCCGCGACAATGGCATCGATCTTGTTCCGGACGGCCGGCTCGATCACAAATTCCGGTTTGATAAAAGGCGCGCAGAGCGTTGCAAGCCCCGCGCAAACCAGGGCCCCAAGGCCCAAAAACCGCGCGAGCGTCCTCATTAGCGCAGCTCTTTCTCCAGCGCAATTTTATGCATCCTCGCGCCGAGAAGGCACCATTCTGCCGGCTTCTCGAGCGCGCGCATCGCCCGCGTGCCGACGTCGGCGACAATACCGGCCGCGGTTGACAGCGTTCCGAAGATGGGAATCACTCCGGCCCACGTTGCTGCTGAGCCGAGCATCTCAAATCCGCCGCGTATGAATTTGCGGATGCTCTTGGTTTCGTAGGCCTCGCGCATCGCAGCTATTACGGCTTCGCGCACCTTGGTCGGCTCGGCGGTTGCAAACGCCGCGCGCCATTTCGGCGTCCAATTGTTGATATCGCTATTTGCGCGAATCTCGAGAAGCGTGTCGAGGTTCGTTGGCGCGAAATCGAGTCCCATGACGCTGATGTCCTCGAGATCGAGCACGCGCATCTCGGCTTGCCCGGCATCTTCAGGGAAGAGTTCCCATTCTTTCGGCGCGTATGTGTACAGGAGCTGATAGAACTCGTGAAAGACACTGTTGCCAAGTAAGAAGGCGTCGCGTTTGCGTGCGAGGTTCGCGGCGACGATTGCATTGGTCGTGAAGTCGATGTACGAGATGCCGGGAATGAGCCGGCGGTGGCGACGGAAAAACGAAGCAAGCTTCGGCCGCAGACGCATTGCTAGCGAGTCAAGGTGATCCCAGTCGCTGTAAACGTCGCCAACTCCCGCGCTCGGATCGTCCCACGAGCTGATGTACTTCCAGAATTGCGGCGGCGCGGTAAGCGAGATTTCAAGGCGCAAGTCCGGGTGGAAATACACGCCGTCCTTCGCGTACTGTTGCCAACCGGGGAATTCGGCATCGCGCCATCCGAGAATGATGCGATCGCCGAGTACCGCGAGGCTCGCCGCGCGGCCCTTCAGTGCGCGTGCCGTGTCGGAGAACATGTCCCTGTTCCACGCCACGGTAGCGCTCTCACTCCGCTCGACACGTCCATCCGCCGGAACGAGCGACTCGTGAATGAGCGCCGTCAACGCCTCGTCGTACGGGTAGGCCGGAACGACGTTCGCGGGAACGATGGATGGCGACGTTGTCAGCTCGTTCGCGTGGTCTGCGGAAGCTTCCAGTCCTTACGGATGAAATGGCAGGTGTAGCCGTCCGGATACTTCTGGAGGTAATCCTGATGCTCGGTCTCGGCTTCCCAAAACGGACCCGCTGGCGCAACTTCGGTCACCACTTTTCCGGGCCATAGCCCTGACGCTTCAACGTCGGCGATCGTCTCTTCGGCGACGCGACGCTGTTCGTCGGTCGTGTAGAAGATCGCAGAGCGATAACTGGCGCCACGGTCGTTGCCTTGGCGATTGAGCGTCGTCGGGTCGTGGATCTGAAAGAAGAACTCGAGGATTTGCCGGTAGCTGAGCTGCGCCGGGTCGAACACGACTTCGAGCGCCTCGGCGTGATTGCCATGGTTGCGATACGTCGCGTTCGGCACTTCGCCGCCGGTGTAGCCGACGCGCGTCGAGATGACGCCCGGATAGTTTCGCAGTAGCTCCTGCATGCCCCAGAAGCAGCCGCCGGCTAGTATCGCGGTCTCGGTTTGTGATGCCATGTTTTGAAGCCTCCGGGCTGGTAATGCGCAGAATATCGGACTAGTATTCTAGCACATGGAGTGCAGAGATTAGCATGCCCCTGAGCACCCTTATCAGCGCGCTCGAAGTGCTTTTGCCCGTTCTCTTCGTGCTGGCGTTAGGGTACTGGGCAGGCCGCGCAAAGCGATTCGACAGCGAGCAAGTCGCGGGGCTCAATGAGTTGGTCCTCAACTATGCCTTTCCCGCCCTCTTGTTTGTTGCCATCGTCCGTGCGTCGCGCACGGCGCTCTTTGCAGACCTGCATTTCGTGCTGGCCATGATCATCGCTTCTCTCGGATTGTTTATCGTGGTTGCGCTGCTTAGCGTATTTATGCTGCGACGTGCCGCCGGTGTCGCAGCTATCCAAGCGATCTGCGTCACGTATTCCAATGCTTCGTTCGCGGGTATTCCGATTCTCACGCCGCTCTTTGGCCCGACGAGTCTCCTCACGATCGCTGTCGCTGCACTGATTTTGAATATCACGATTGTTCCGGTCACCGTTACAATGCTCGAATACGATCGGCAACGCGCGGGCGGCGGCACGATGCCGAGTATTCCGTTTTTGGTCGGGCGAAGCGTTGTCGCCAGTTTCAAGCAGCCATTCGTTTGGGCGCCGCTTCTGGCGGTGATTCTCGTACTGCTCGACGTGCGCGTTCCGCTAGAGATTCAGAACATGCTCGATCTCATCGGTTCGTCCACGGCGGGCGTCGCACTCTTCGTGGCCGGGACGATTCTTGCCGCGTATAAAGTTAAACTGACGCCGGAAATATTCGGAAATGTCGCGATTAAGATGATCGTCCAGCCCGGGCTCATGGCCCTGCTCGTGCTGGCACTCGCGATTGCCAAGCCTACGGGGAGCGAAGCCATCCTAATTTGCAGCGTCTCGACTGCGGTGATGTGCCCGATGCTGGCGGTGCGCTACAAGATTTATGAAGCCGAGGCAGCGTCAACGTTCCTATTGACGACGCTCGCGATGGTCGTCGTCATGCCGATCGTCATCGCGTTGACGCGATAGCGGCATCGGTAGGCGGTGATATGGAGCCATTTTTGAACGCGCTCGGTGTGCTCTTGCCCGTGCTCTTCGTTGTTGGGCTGGGCTATTGGGCGAGTCGTAGAAAGCAATTCGACAGCGACCAAGTCGCGGGTCTCAATGCACTGGTCCTCGATTTTGCGTTGCCGGCCTTTCTGTTTGTCAGCATCGCACGCGCGCCACGCGCCACGCTTTTTAGCGAAGCGCCATTTGTGCTCGCACTGCTCGTCGCAGGAATCGGATTGTTTTTTGCCACCGCGCTGTTCAGTGTGTTTGTACTGCGGCATAGCGTGGGCGCAGCTGCCGTTCAGGCAGCCAGCGTGAGTCTTGCTAATGTGGCCTTTGCGGGCACGCCGATTCTCACCCCGCTCTTTGGCAAGGTGAGCCTCGTGTCCATTGCCACGGCTGCGTTGGTGCTTAATACCACCATCGTCCCGTCGATGGTCACGATGCTCGAATACGATCGGCAGCGCGCTGCCGGCAGCGGCCAGCGCAGTCTCGGAGAGTTGATCGGCAAGAGCGTCACCGATAGCCTCAAGCAGCCGTTCGTCTGGGCGCCGCTCCTGGCGTTGATTCTCGTGCTGCTCGGTGTGAGCGTTCCAAGCGAGATCGATAACATGCTGGCACTGATCGGGTCCGCTACCACCGGCGTCGCACTGTTTGTTTCCGGGATCATCATCGCCGCCTTTCGCATCACGATATCAGTCGAAACCGTTGGAAATGCGCTGGTGAAGGCCCTCGTGCAGCCCGCGATCATGGCGCTGCTCGCGACCGCGCTCGTGATTGCGCAGCCCCTGCGAACCGAAGCGATCATTATCTGCACGCTCGCAACAGCCGTAATTTGCCCGATGATCGCCGTGCGCTACCAGGTGTACGAAGCCCAGGCTGCGTCAACGTTTCTGCTCTCGACGGTCGCGATGGTCGTCGTGGTGCCGCTCGCTATTACGCTGACGCGGTGAGCATGAATCGACGAAGATTTGTATCGGCCGCTGCCGCATCCGTCGCGATCGGCGCTCTGGCGGACTGTTCGAGGCAAGGAGATCCACTCGAGCTTCCCGTTCCTCCCCCGCCGCTTTCGTACGACGCTTCGGTACGGGCGATTCGCTCCGTCATCGAACGCGATGCTGCCGACGCATCACTCACACGCGACGCGTGGCCGCGTCTCTACGTCCACGGCGCACCGGTCGAGCACGCCGTCATCCTCTTTCACGGCTTTACGAATTGTCCGCAGCAGTTCGATGTGCTCGCGCGGCAGTTCTATGCGCGCGGGTGCAACGTGTACGTGCCGCGGATTCCACGCCACGGACTCAAGGATCGTCTGACCACAACGCTTACCGATCTCACGAGTGCCGAATTGGCGCGTTGCACACTCGATGCGTGTACGTACACTGCTGGCCTCGGCCGGCGCGTGAGTTCGGTCGGACTTTCGCTTGGCGGTTCGATGTCGTTGTGGCTTGCGCAAGCGATGCCGATCGACGTCGCCGTGGCGGTCGCGCCATTTCTCATGCCGATTCACATGTCGCGCAATGTGGGTGGCGCCGCGATGCACGCGCTGTACACGATCCCAAGCATGTACTGGTGGTGGGATCCGCGCGTCAAGGAAAAGTGCCTTCCGAACTACGCTTATCCCGGCTTCCCGACGCACGGGCTGGCCGAGATAACGTTCTACGGTGACAAGCTGTTCGATTATTCGCCACACACCAAGCCGCTCGGAAAAGATTGCATCCTCGTTACCAACGCCAACGAGAGCGCGGTCAACAATGCGGTTTCGCGCGAGCTGCTCGAACAGTGGAACGCCAACGGTGCAAACTACAAGGAAGTCGTACTGACCGGCCTTGGAGCGCCGCGACACGACATCATCGATCCGACGACGTTTCCGCAAGGCGAGCGACTCGTCTATCCGCGACTCGAAGCTATGGTTCTAGGAGATCCCTGATTCCGACCGGCAGGTCGCGCACGCGCACGCCGGTCGCGTGGTACACGGCCGACGTAATCGCAGCAGCGACGCCGGCGAGACCGATTTCGCCGACACCGCGCGCACCAAGTTCGTTGAGATCATAGTCGGGATAGTCGAGGAAGGTCACGTCCATCGCGGGATGATCGGCGTTCGATGCGACGACGTAGTCGGCAAAGTTGCGATTGAGCGGCGCAGCGGTTTGCGGATCGTAGTGTGTCGCCTCGAACAGCGCCATGCCGACGCCCATCACGATCGCACCTTCGATTTGATTACGGGCCGTCTTCGGGTTGATGATCTTCCCGCCATCGATCACGCTGACCACGCGACGCGCGCGCAAGCGCGCGATCTCCGGCTGCCATGTGACTTCGACGAAGTGCGCGCCGAACGAGTGGCTCGACTTCGGGCGATCCTTGCCGAACGTCGCATCCGATCTGCCGTAGCCCACGCCTTTTTTCAACGCCTCCTTACATGCGGCGATGGTCGCGGGAACCACCGATGCGGTTGCCATCGAGCCGCCGGAGATCGGGCCGGGTGGCAGTGAGGAATCGCCGACCGAGACGGTAATGTGCCGCACCGGAATGCCGAGCGCGTCGCTCGCGATCTGCGCGAGCATCGTGTAGGTACCGGTGCCGATGTCCTGCGTGCCACAAAACACCTTTGCGCTATTGTCTTGCAACTCCACGCGGACTTCGCATGCGAAGCGTTCGGCGATCCACGAGCAACCGGCAACGCCCCAGCCGAGGATCATGCCGTCGCGCTGCACCGAACCGACGGCGGGCGTGCGTTGCTCCCAGCCGAATCGCTTCGCGCCGACTTCATAGCACTCGGCGATATGACACGAGGTGAACGGCACGTCGCGGCCTTCGTCGCGCGTCGGTACGTTACGCAGGCGCAACGCGAGCGGATCCATCTCGAGCAGAACCGCGAGTTCGTCCATCGCCGATTCGGTTGCATAGAGGCCGGGAACGGCGCCGGGACCGCGCATCGAGGTCGGTGGACCGACGTTGCGTTTCGCAATGCCGCTCGTGATGCGCAAGTTTGGCACGCTGTAAAAGTACGGCGTCGCTTCAGGACAGTTCTCGTCGTAGTCGTCGCGCGTGCCGGTGTGATTGGCAACGTCGTGTTGCAACGAGGTGAGCCGCCCGTCGGGGTCGGCGCTCAGACGCACGCGCTGCACGGTCACCGGGCGATGGCCGACGTTCATGAACATCTGCTCGCGCGTCAGCACGACTTTGACCGGCCGCTGCAGTCTGCGCGCGGCTGCTGCAGCAAGCGCGGATTGCGGCCACGGCCACAGCTTGCCGCCGAAGCCCGAACCAAGGTAGCGCGTGATAACGCGGACGTTGTCGACCGAAATGCCGAGCGCGTGCGCCAGTACGTTGCGATGATTTACTACCGCCTGCGAGGTTTCGTAGAGCGTGACCGTGTCGCCGTCCCAGGACGCAACGCTTGCATGCAGCTCCATGGGATTGTGCGTTTCAACCGGCGTGCGGTAGATCTGGTCAACCTTGATCGACGCCGCGGCGAAGGCGGCATCGGGATCGCCGCGGTGGCTGCCGAGATTGCGCTCACCTTCGTCATAACGGACGGGCACGATGTGCGGTGTTTCGGGCGCATAGGTTACCTGCACGAGCGCCGCGCCTTCCATCGCTGCTTCGAGCGTCTGCGCGACGACGAGCGCCACGTACTGGCCGTAGTATTCGATGTCATCGCCGGAAAGCGGGGCGCGATGCTCGTCGGTGATGCTGTGGTGTTCCCACGATGACGGGCGCGAGTGCAGCGTGCCGATATTGTGACGATCGAAGACGGCGACGACACCGGGGACGGCGAGCGCCGCTGCGGCGTCGATCTTGAGCACGCGTCCCGCGGCTATCGTACTGCCGACGGGCGCGCCGTAGAGCATGCCGTCGAGCACGCGATCCGAGGCGTAGTCGGCGGCGCCGGTGAGTTTGAGCCGACCCTCGACGCGATCGATCGGTGTACCGACGCTCATGCCGTCACTTCGATCAATGCCTGCGTCAAGCAGCGCTTGGCAAGCTCGATTTTGTAACCATTCTCGCTTTGCGGCTGCGCATCGCGCAGTGCGATTTCGGCTGCAGCGCGGAAGGCGTCGCGCGATGCGGATGTGCCGCGCAACGCCGCTTCCGCTTGCGGTGCGCGCCACGGAATCGTGCCGATGCCGCCGAGCGCGATACGCACGTCGGCGATCGTCGCGCCGTCGAGCTTCACCGCGACCGCCGCGGACGCGAGTGCGAATTCGTACGATTGGCGGTCGCGCAGCTTGAGGTAGTGCGAACGCCAGCCGGGCATCGGCGGCAGCGTCACGGCGACGATCAGCTCGCCGGGTTCGATTGTCGTCTCGCCCTGCGGCGTTGCGCCGGGCAGCAGAAAGAAGTCCGCGATCGGAATTGTTCGCGTTACAGCGACGCTGCGCACATCGATCGTTGCGCCGAGCGCCATGAGCGCGACGTTCTGATCCGACGGGTTGGTAGCGATGCAATGCTCGCTCGTGCCGAGCACAGCGAGATTGCGGTTGAAGCCGCCGATCGCGGGACAGCCGCTGCCGGGCTCGCGCTTGTTGCACGCTGCATGCGGATCGCGAAAGTAGATGCAGCGGGTGCGCTGGAGCAGATTGCCGCCCGTCGTCGCCATGTTGCGAATCTGCGTCGTCGCACCGGAAAGAATCGCTTCCGAAAGCACGCGGTAATTTGCACGCACGCGCTCGTGGTGGGCGACGTCGCTGTTGGTTGCAAGCGCACCGATCACGAGGCCACCGTCGGCGCTCGGATCGATCGACGTCAGCGGAAGCCGGTTGATCGCAATCACGCGTTCGGGCCGCTCGACGTCTTGGCGCATCAAGTCGATCAGCGTCGTGCCGCCGGCGCAGTATTGCGCCGTGCCGGCTTGGCGCTCGCGCAGCGCGCCGTCCAGATCGTCAACGCGTGTCATCGTGAAGCGCATCATGACGGTGCTTCCGATTGACGGACCGATTGGATCGCGGCGACGATGCGCTGATACGCACCGCAGCGACAGATGTTGCCGCTCATCGCTTCAGCGACGTCGGCATCGCTGGGTCCCCACGGTTCGTCGAGCATTGCTGCGGCAGACATCAGTTGCCCCGGCGTGCAGTAGCCGCATTGATAGCCGTCGTGTTCGAGAAATGCGGCCTGCACCGGATGCAGTTCGTCGCCTTTTGCCAGGCCTTCGACGGTCGTGATCTCGTCGCCGTCGTGCATCGCGACGAACGTGAGGCATGAGAGTGTGCGCTTGCCGTTGATGTGGATCGTGCACGCGCCGCATTGCCCGTGGTCGCAGCCTTTTTTCGTCCCGGTTAACCCGAGCGTCTCGCGCAAGAAGTCGAGCAGCGAGGTCCGGCTGTCGACTTCGACGTTATAGAAGTTTCCATTGATCAATAGAGAGGTAGGCAGCTTCTCGCCGGCCGCGGGCTCCTGGCTCTTTACGGTCATAGCCAGATTTAACCACCATACTAAAGAGGCCGCAATGGGAGGACCACGCGCAACTCCGCACCCCCAGCGTTGGATGGTACGACTTCCACGTGCGATGAAAGCGCGCCGACCAGAAACAAGCCGCGATTTCCTTCGTTCATCGGATCGCTTGGCAGAGCAGCCGCGACTTGCTCCAAGCCCGGTCCGCTATCGCGGACCACGAGCACGTAGTTTTCTCCCGTCCACTCGACGATGAGGTGCACCAAGCCGGGAGCGTGCTCAACCGTATTCGCAAGCAGTTCGCCGATAATCAACTCGCTTTCGAAGGTGGCATCGGTGTCGCCGCACATATTGCGCAAGAAGACGCCAACCTCACGCCTGGCTACGTGCGAAGCTTTGGCGTCGCTCGCGTGAAAGCGCCACTGTTTGTGGATGCCGGGTCGAATGTGCCGAGCCGCTGCGTTCACGTCCGAAAAATGAAACACGAGGAGCGCCGCGTCGTCTCGTAGCGGGCTGCCCTCGAGCGCGGAATCGTAGACGAACAAGGCTGGACGCACAAACGCCTCGCCAACGAGTTTCGAGACAGCGGAGCGGAGTTTTGCTTCGCCTGCGAGCACGTCGCGTGCATGTTCGGTTATTCCGTCGGTATACAGCGCGATCACCATTGCTTTTTCGAGCGGTAGCTCGTGATTCAAAAGCGCGAGTTCGTCAACGGCTCCAAGCGGGGGACCGCCGGTTGGAAGATCCACCGCTGGTTCGTCTGCACGATACGCAACCATCGGCGGCGGGTGCCCCGCTGTTGCGTAGCGCATCGTCGTTTGCTCTCGATCGATGAAGCCGACGAGCGCCGTGACCAAGGTTCCCGGGTTCTGTTCGAGGAGAATGCGATTTACTTCAGCCAGAATGCGCGCGGGATCGTCGATAAGGCGCGCTAACGTAAAAATCGCCTGGCGCAACGCGCCAACCGCCATAGACGCGGGGAAGCCGTGTCCGGCAACGTCGCCGATCGAGAAGCCGAGCCTGCCGTCGGCAAGCTCGAAGGCGTCGTACCAATCACCGCCGACGCGGGCATCTTCTTCGGCGGAAACATAGGTCGCGTCGATTTGCAAGTTCGGACGCGTCGGCAACGTCGCCGGCAAGAACGCCTGCTGCATCGCCTCAACCGCGCGTTTGGTTCGCTCGAGCGCCTGCTTTTGGTTTTCGATATCGACGACGGTGCCGTACCAGCTGATGATATTGCCCTTGTCGTCGCGTACGGGTTCGACGCGCGCGAGATGCCAATGGTACGGTCCATCGTAGCGTTTCAGCCGAAATTCGATTTCGATCCGTAGGCCGGTCGCGAGCGCTTTCGGCCACTCTTCCATGACGCGAAGAAAATCTTCCGGGTGGTGCGCTGTTTGCCATCCCCAGCCGGCAGCTTCCTCGAGTGTCTGGCCGGTAAACTCATACCAGCGCCGATTGTACCAGTTGATCCAGCCGTTCGGGTCCGTCCGTAGGACGATTACGGGCACGGATTCGGCAAGGACTTCGAGCGATTGCACGAGTTCGCGTTTCTGCGCGAGCGTACTCAAATGTGAGGCAAACATTTTGGTTAGTGCGCGATCGCGCGCACCGAATGTTGAAGCGCGCGGTCGCGCAATTGCAAGGCCGCCGACGCACTCATCGGCTTTCATGATGGGAACGGCATAGAGCGATGCAAGGCCGATCGCGCCTAAAATGGCCGCCAATTCCGGGCCCATCTCGCTTGGGCCCTCGTAGCAGATCGTCTGTCCGGCGCGCAGCGCTGCGGCGTACGGAACCATTTCTTCGGGAATCGCAACGCCGGTGGGATTGCCGGTCAAACCGATATTCCCGGTTATGGTCCAGACGCCGCCCTCGCGACGCGAAGTGTAGGCGACTTCTATGCCGGTCAGTTTCACAAGGCCGGTCAGCGCGGCTGACTCGATTTCGTCAAGCGTCGACGCTTGCGCCATGCTCAGCCACCAGGCCGCGAGCGTCTCAAGCTCGTGCGTCGCTTGGTCCACGTCTATTCGATCACGGAGCACCCGGACGTGCGGAACACGCTGCCGACGAGCTCTACGGCTTCGGTATTGCTCCCGCTCAGTAAAACGCTGGCTCCGCTTTTTGGCACCGTAATGGCTGCTCGTACGACGCGGCGCGAAAGCAGTGACGGCATACCTTCCATCGCATCGACAATAACCGTTCCCGTGTCGATTCTTCCAAGTCGCTCGAGAATCTCGGCCGTCCCGCCGCGTGGGCCTGCGAAGATCAACATATCGCAAACCGTCGAATCGGTGCCGACACCGCTGGACAATACGTCGTATCCGCCGTGAAACAGCAGCTGCCCGAGCGCCGCCGCGCGCGCGTCCAGCCCATGGATTCCTATTCTCATGAACGCTCCAAACGCTTCCAGCGTAGCTGCATCTCGCGCCACACGCTATAGCGGAAAGCGCGATGGGTGCCTTCCTATTCGCATGTTACGCTCACTATCATGTTTCAAAGGATCGACTGGCGAGTCGGCGCGGCTTTGGTCGCGCTTCACGTGGGAGCCCTCGCCGCACTCTTGCCGGTCTTCTTTCACCTCAGCGCCGTGGCCATTATGCTCGTCCTGGTGTACGCGACGAGTGGAATCGGCATTTCGCTCGGCTTTCATCGTCTGTTGACGCATCGCAGCCTCCGTCTTGCCAAGCCCCTGGAATATATTACGGCGCTGCTCGGGACGCTGGCGTTGCAAGGCGGCCCGATCAGTTGGGTCTCGACGCATCGGGTTCATCATGCACACTCCGACCAAGAAGACGATCCGCATAATGCGACACTTGGCTTTGCCTGGTCGCATTTCGAGTGGCTGCTTTTTTCCAAGGCCCACGGCAGAGAACATGCCGCCGAATATGAGCGCGCGTCAACCGATTTGACCGCAGATCCCTACTACGTTTTCCTCGAACACAATCAGCTGCAGTTGCAGTTGGCGCTCGCGTTGCTGCTCTTTGCGCTCGGCGGCTGGTCTTGGATCATCTGGGGGATATTCGTGCGATCGGTGTTGGTCTACCACATTACCTGGCTCGTCAATAGTGCGAGCCACGCGACCGGCTATCGTACGTTTCGTACCGGGGACCGCTCGACCAACTGCTGGTGGCTCGCGTTGCTCGCGTGGGGCGAAGGATGGCATAACAACCATCACGCCTTCCCGTTCTCGGCACGGCACGGTTTGCGCTGGTACGAGTTCGACGTCACCTGGATTACGATTCGGATCTTGGCATTCGCGAAACTGGCTCGCGACATTCGGGTGCCATCAGCCGCGATGCAGCATCGACTCAAGCTCGCTCGGTGACCCGACTTGTGTCGGAAGGAAACCTTTTTTGCACTTTCAGAGTTATAAGCTTTGTATTATGCAATTAAATGAAACGGTACCGGTTGGGACCCTCGTCACGAAAGCGAAGGACAGCGTCGTTCCGGGGACGTCCGAGCCGATTTATGGCGGCTACTCGAATGCCCGAGGAGAGATTTCTCTTTTTGGAGAGCGCCTCGCCTATCGTGTGAACCTCAAAAACAAGAGCGTTCGCCAGCACCCGGGGCTCAATTCCGAAGCACAAATCCGCTACGACGCTGCCAAGTCTGGTGAAGCGTTCCATTATTGTAACAAGCCTTTTAATAGGCTGAGCGATCCTCAGGTCGCTGAGATTTGCGCTGCCGGCCCTTTCCGCGTCATGCCGCGCGTTGTCTAAGGTCGCCAAGCCTCAACGAACGGTCCGGGATATTTCGTGCTTCCACGGATCGGACGGCGAAAGAGCCACGCCGCAAAACCCGCGAGGCTTGCCAGCATCACAAACTGGCGATAGCCGAAGTTCTCGAGCAACGCCGCGATGAGTAACTGCCAGACCTCGCCCAGCCCGTAGGCGGCGAATGAGATCTCATCCAGCAGAATGCTCACGATGCTGCCGAACAGCGCGAGCATGAGCACGAGCGCAAGCAGCCAAATCTGAGCGCGCACGTCGAGAAATCCTAAGACGGCGCCCACGATCGAAAACACGACGCCGCCCGTGACAATGACCGGCGCGAGCCACTCGAAGAAGACGTAGTACGGCATCGCGACCCAGCTGAAGAAGCCGCCACCGCCGAAAAGCATGCGACGGTGGATCGTGACACACTCGCACAGATGACGATGCCAGCCCTTGCGCTGGTTGTAAAGCACGCGCAGCGTCGGCGCCACGTCGGTCCAGCACACGGGATACGGCGTAAACGCGATGTTGTACGCGCGACCGGTACTAATGCAATAGTTGTGAACGCGCATCGTGATTTCCATATCTTCCCAAATCGTATCCGTACGAAATCCGCCGCACTCGATCAGGATGTCTTTTCTCCAGATGCCGCACGCGCCGGATACAATCCCCAGGCCGTTCATCGGAGCAAATCCCATGCGCGTGGCTAGAAACGCGCGAAGATACTCGAGCACCTGAAATCGCTTGATCAGCGATTTTGGTAGATGCTGCTCCGCACTTGCAACCGCAATCGTCCCGCCGACCGCGACGGTCAGCGGATTCTGTTGAAACGGCTCGGTCATCCATTGCAGGGTCGCGGGGTGGTAGTACGAGTCAGCATCCGCGGTGAAGACCAGCGGAAAGCGTGCAAGATTGAGCGCTGCGTTTAGAGCGTCGCCCTTTCCGCCGTTGATCTTGTCGACGACCCGGAGCTGCGGGTACAACGAGGATTGGTAGATCTCCTTAACGTCTTGCGTAACGAGACCGGTCCGATAGATTCCCTCGTACGGCTCGAGTTCGAAGGCCGCGTCCAGTGCGAACAGCGTGCCGTCCGTCGATCCGTCGTTTACCACCACGATTTCGAAGTTGACGTACTCAAGCGCCAGCATCGAACGCAGCGAGCTCACGATGATCGACTCCTCATTAAAAGCCGGGACCACGAACGTCACCGGCTGGTCGAGCGTCGAAGTAGATCGCCGTACCGGATCCGCCAAGTGAAGTTTTACATACCACGGGAGCCGCAGCAGTGCGATCGTTCCCGTGAAGAAGTAATACGAATTGATCGCAATAAAATAGACGAACAAAAAAGATTCTATCGCTATCATCATTTGCGGCGCGCGACCATAGCCTTTTCGGCGAGAACCTGCTCCATTGCATCGCGCGCGAATGGGTCGGCGAGGCTCGCGGAAAACTCCCGTGCAAGGTCGGCGGTGCCGAAGAGCTGCACTGCGGCCTCGGCTGCTCGCAAGCGCACCCAATAATCGTGATGCGCAGTCATTTTTACGAGCAGTTCCCGATCTTCGTGCAACACGCATTTGCGCAAGACGCGTAGCGCAGATAGTGCTACGATGCTGTCTTCGTGGTTCGAGAAGCGCACCGCCATCTGATGGTCGCGATCCGAGGCCAGTGGGACGAGCGAACGCAGCGCTGCAGCGAGTGCTTCCGGTTTCAGCGACGTGTTGAGTACGCCGTCACAGATGTTATGCGCGCTGTTTGCCGGACAGAAGCGAACGTAATCGAGAATACGCGGCTGTTCCTCCTCGGACGCATCGGCGACTGCGTCGCGCATGGCCACGCCAAGCGCGTCCGGATCAACCTCCCGTAGCATCGTCTCGACGCGCGAGCGAACCCAATCGTCACGTTCGCGCAACAAATGCAACATGCCGGCGATGAAGCTCGGATCAAGCCGAAGCGCGCAGTGCGCCGCGGCGCGAGAGAGTTCCGGCCCTTTGTCGTGCGTTAGAGCCAGAGCACCGTCGAGCGCGCGGACGTCCCGGATTTGAGCGAGCACGTTGAGCGCGATGATCTTGTCCGCGTCATCGCCGCGGTCCAACAACGAAAGCGCGTAGTCCGCGAGTCCGAGACGAGTCGCGATCTCCGGAATATTGGGGAACGCCGTGTATATGACCAGGACCGTGAACCAGTCTTGCTTGCGGATTTTCGGCAATGCGTCCGGAAGAGTGTCCGTCGATGCTGCCTTGAAAATATTGTGCCAACGCGTGGTCAGGGTGATTTGGCGGCGGCGATAGATCGCGTTGCGCGAACGAACCAGGATCAGGGCCGCAAGCAAGGCGACCGTCATCAGCAATGAGACGCCAACGCTGAACTTGATGATGAGCTCGAGGAGATTAAAGCCGTTCGTGAAGAGCAATGTGCAACTCGAAACGGTCGTACGCGCCGGTCAAGAGATACCAACCGGCGCCGAAGCCCAGCGCAGTGTGCGGAGTAAACCAGTGCAGATCGTCCGCCATATATGAAATTTGCTGGTAGATGGCGACATTTGCTCCGACGCCTGTGTTCTCAACGTCTCTCCCTCCCGAGAGCGAGAACGACAGATTGTCGCAGTGCAGATATCCCGTATAGGCGATTCCGGCCGACATCGCCGTGCCGGGAGCATCGGAGAGATGGACCGCGGTAAGCGAAATGCTGAAATGGTTATTGCCCCGATAGCGATCCGTGCCGACCGTCGCGATGTCGGCGACTGCACCAGAGTAATTTCGTTGCGCATACGTTGCCTGATAGCCGTATCCACCGCCGCTTCGCAGATCGAGGCCGCCTTGCAGAGCCGAGTTCGGCAGTACTTGGTGGGTTGGGCTAAATCCGGCGATGACGTCGAAGAGGACCTTAGGCGCAAGCGGCGTGTACCAGCCGCCTTCATAGGTGATGTCGCTTAAGCCAAAGCGCTGATCGCTCGTGACGGCAGCGTACGCACCGCGCCCCGGCCCGTCGCGCGTAGCAACGCTCAGAGATTGCTCGTTCCAGGTGCCGCGATTCTCAGTGAGCGTATCGCTCGTCGACCCGGCTTGAACGTCCAATCTTCTTGCCGGCGGATCGGCGAATTGACACACGGCAAGCAATAGGAACGCGGGAATCACACGAGCACCGCACCCGCGCCGAAGCTTGCGATGATGGCGTCGAGCGTCTCGTCTAATGTTACGCGCGGCTCGAATTGCAGAAGGCGTTGTGCTTTCGAGATGTCGGGTACGCGGCGCATGATTTCTTCGAACCCGGCTGGATACGCCTCACTAAAGGGGAGAAATTCGATCGTCGAGTGTGAGCCCGTGCGCTCGATGATCCGCTTTGCGAGGTCGGCGATCGTCGTTTCGGCGGGATTACCGATGTTGAAGATCTCTCCGGAAACGTTGCCAAGCTGCTCGAGTTGCGTCAGCAGCACGGCAACCACGTCTTCGACGGCACAGAAGGAACGTGTTTGCGTGCCGTCGCCGTACACGGTCAACGGCGCACCCGCAAGTGCTTGTTGGATCAGGCGCGGAACGACCATGCCGTAGCGGCCGCTCTGACGCGTGCCAACCGTGTTGAAAAGTCGTGAAATAACCACCGGAAGATCGCGCTCGCGATGCAGCGCAAGTGCGTAGAACTCGTCGTAGATCTTCGCGCACGCATAGCTCCAGCGCCCGATCGTGGGCGAGCCGATGCTGATCGGATCGTCCTCTTGCGATGGGAAGCGCAGCGAGTGTCCGTAGACCTCCGACGTTGAGGCGATGAGCGTGGGCGTTCGCGCTTGCGCCGCAGCGTGCAACACGACCTCCGCTCCGCGCGCATTGACCTCCAGCGCCGCGAGCGGGCTGTCCACGATCATACGTACGCCGGCATGCGCTGCAAGGTGCACGACCGCATCGCAACCACGCAGTGCCTCGTCGACGGCGATGCGGTTTCGAACGTCGCCGCGCACAAAGGAGAATTCGCGCCGCTCTTGCGCGAGGACGAGATTTTCCAACGATCCAGCCGAGAGATCGTCGAATCCGACGACAGTGTGGCCGTGCTCGAGCAAGTGGTCGGTGAGATGCGAGCCGATAAAGCCGGCCGCTCCGGTAACGAGGACTCTCACAGGTGAACGATCCTTGCTCGCGCGTTCGCGCGTATGTTTGCGGAGAGTGCATCGCGCGTGTCGACGACCACGCGCGCGTGTTGCGCGATCGCGCTATAGTCGACATCGTCGTGTTTGGAAAGAATCAGGACACAATCCGCATCTTCGATCGTTGCGATGTCGAGCATAGTACTGTGCAGCAAGTCGTACCGGCGGCGCCGCAGGTGGTACGGTCCCGATACAACGTGCAGGGAGCGACGTTCAGTCGCGATGTTCAGCCGTGGCCGCCACTCGGGCCAACCGTCCAGGTCGAAATCGAGGACCGGAACGAGCGCATCGTGGTAGCTGACGATGGCGCCGCTGTAACGCAGGCGATCGATAATCGCGATCGCCGGGCTTTGGCGTGTGTCCGCAACATTGTCCTTATATGCGACACCGACGACGAGCACGCGCGCATCACGCAGCGATTTTGCATCGTCGTTGAGCGCCTTCGCGACGAGGTTCACGACGTAGGCCGGCATCTTGGTATTGATGTCGTCGGCGAGCTCGATGAAGCGAGAGACGACACCTTGTTGCTTGGCTTTCCAGTTGAGATAGAGCGGATCGAGTGGAATGCAATGCCCGCCGGCGCCGGGCCCCGGGAAAAAAGGGAGAAAGCCGAAAGGCTTGGTCGCGGCTGCGGTGATCACTTCGTTCGAGTCGATGCCAAGATGGTTGCAGAGAACGGCAAATTCGTTGATCAACCCGATGTTCACGAGGCGAAACGTGTTCTCGAGTAACTTCACGGTTTCGGCAGCGCGCGCGTTCGAGACCGGATGCACGACATCGACGAGTGCCGCGTAGAATTCGCAGGCCGCTAGCGTCGAACCAGCAGTACAGCCACCGATGACTCGCGGGATTTTCCGCATCGGAAACGTGCTGCCGGGATCGACGCGTTCTGGCGAAAAGGCGAGATAGAAATCACGGTCGAGCAGCATGCCGTTGGCCTGGAAGTGGGGCAGCAACAGCTCGTCTGTGGTTCCCGGGTAGCTGGTGGATTCGAGAATGACGATCTGACCTGGGCGCAGGTTTGCGGCGACGCGGTCTGCGGCGTCTCGAATGTACGAGAGGTCGGGATTCTTGCTCTTCTCGAGGGGCGTCGGTACGCAGATGACGATGACGTCGCAGTCTCGGAGTAACGCGAAATCGGCCGTACCGTTAAAATTTTTCTGCGCATCGCAGTCTTTGTTGACTTGCGCGACGCGTTCGAGGCTTACGTCGAATCCGATTGCTCGGTCGAATTCCTCGGCACACGCGAGCGCAAGCGGTAAGCCGACGTAGCCGAGGCCGATGACGCCTGCCGTGACGGTGCGTTCCTTGATTCGCTGGAAAAGTTTCTCGAGGGGAGTAACGGGTTCTTCGGTAATCGCGGCAGCTGCGGTTCCAACCTCATGGGTCGGCATGGATATGTGGTTCCTCACCATGCATCAAGATGCATGAGCTTGTGCCCATGAAGCGGACCCGCAGCCGTTCCGTGGCAGACTAGTTATTTCGCTAAAATGATGAAACGAAACGAGGATCGGTAAAACAGCCGCTCCACATTGCGCGGCGCAGGCCGGTGGCAAGCTGTGCTTCATCCGAAGACTTTGAGAGCAGGCAGCTGGCGCCGGCGTTATGACAGGCGCGGACCACGTCGGCGTTCGTGCCGTGGGTATAGACGACGATGACGCAATCCGGCAGCACGAAGCGCAGCTGACGAATCGCCTCGATCGGATCCACCTCGAGCCGATCGATATCGATGATGAGGACGTCGGGGTGGAGGGCGCGGAGCACCGAAACGTCGACTTCAGCGATGCTCGCATCGGCATGCGCAAACGCCGCGTTCACGGCCGCGGTGAGTAACGGAAGGTCCTCTGGGGCAATGGCGGCCAAGCAACAGGTGCGGGCCATGATATTTTTACGCTCCTCGCGAAGAATCGTCGACCTCAACGTACCACCAGCCGCAAAAGGCAGCTATCGTGAAAAAGCGCGATATGGTGCTCGTAGACACCATACCGAAGACGGATCCGGCGTATCCGATTGTGATGGCGATCCTTCGGGTCGTTCCAGCTTCGCGCTGGGCTTTTGCGCGTCCGCAGTCCGACGGCGAGCTGGGCAATCTGCTCGGCACGGGTGGAAACGGCGGCGAACTGGCTGCGCTCAAGAACGAAGCCTCGCGGCAGCGCGAGAAATCAAAGACCGGACCCCGTATCGCCGCAACGCTCGGGCCGCTCGGCGACTACGCGAGCGGCGTCACGCTGCTCTTTGCCGACGGCAAGGCGAGCTTCGGCATTCTCACGCTGCTGCGAACAGCCGAACTTGGTCCATTCACGTCGAGCGAAATCGGGATGCTTACCTTAGCGCTCGATTCGGGGTCGGAACGCCTCTCTTCACTACGTTTAAATGCGACCGCTCAGGCGCGATCGACTGCCGATCATCGTGATAGCGCACCCAATCCGATCGAAAATCCCGAGGGCGAGCACTATGTGCTCGATCAGGATTTGCAGATCGTGATGACCTGGACGTCGCAAGAACAACGCCGCGCCGCACTCACCGGATTGAGTACGCGGCTCGTCCCATCGCCTTCCGGCCGTGCTCGAAGACACCGTGCGCGCGCTCATCGCCGGCTGGCAGAGCGATCCGGCCACACAGCTGCCTGGCGTAGCTCGCCCGGTGCCGTTTCTCGTCGTGCACACGCAACCCGTGTCGGGTCCGGCGGGGCTCTTCATCGGCGTCCGGATCGACCGTTTTCAGCCGCCGCATTCGCTCGTGGAACCGGCCGAGCGCTACCACATCTCTCCGCGTGAACTCGAAGTGCTCGCGCTGTTGCTCGACGGCGCCAAACTCGAAGAGATCGGCGAATCCTTGAACATCACGACCTCCACGGTTCAAGATCACATCAAGAGCATGGTCGATAAGACGGAAAGCCGGAATCGCACCGAGCTGATTGCGCGCGTCCTTGGGTGGGAGAGTCCCGGAAACGCCCTAAACCGGGTTTTCCACTATACCGGCTCAGCCGTGCCTCAGCTAACGTTGAGGCATGAGTATCTATGCGGCACCTCGGCTTGTCGGCACCACTATTGGTGTCGCGGTGCTTTTATTTTTGCAGCCGGTACCGGCGTCTGCAGCATCGTGCATGGGAGCCGACCCCGCGGTCGTCTCGGTTGCCGTCAAGGGTATGGCGTCATCCGGCGGCCTCAATCGCTACACATTGCGCGGCAAAGTCGCCAATTTGGGAGGCACCTCGCAGGCCTCGAACACACTGCAATTCGTCAACATTTATAAGGGAAGCACGAAGCTCGATTCGCGCGGCGTTCCGCCGCTGCGAGCGGGCGAGTCGTATACCTTCAATTACGTCAGCGATCGATCCGCACAAGCCGGCGCGCAAACCACGACGCTCGGATTTCGGATGGACGTACGCGAGCCGGGTACTTCCGGATCGCACGCCTGCAACACGAGCAATGGCATGACGATGGTGCGGTTTTAACATGGTCACGCGCGCGCTTTCGTTATGCTTCGCCTTCGCAATCTGCGCGACAGCGGTCGCTGTTGCTGCGGACGCGACACCAAATTTCGGCAGCCCGCCGTCGGGTCAAGTTCCGATCCTCTACAACGATCACACCGTCTACGCCAAGCCCGACACGCTCAAGCAAGGACGCGTGCTTGCGGCGTTGGTCAAGGACGGTCAGATCTACGTGCCGCTGCAAAGTATGTTCGAAGCGATGGGCGCGACAGTCTCCGTCTCGGGCGACACCTACACGGTAACACGTGGTGGCACGAGCGCATCGGTTACGCTCGGCAAACCTGAAATCGTTGTGAACGGCGAGAGCCGTCCGCTCGACGTGCCGCCGATGCTGTACCAAGGTGTCGTGCTCGTTCCGGTGCGTGTGCTTTCCGAAGCGCTCGGCGCCTACGTCGAATGGGAACCCACAAAACAGCTCGTCGTCGTGCGGTATATTCCGCCGACGCCGCCGCCGACTGCGCCGCCGACCGCAGCACCAACACCAGTGCCGACCGCTGCGCCAACACTTGCGCCGGTGCCGGTGATCGCGTCCTACGCGTTCTTCGTGCAAGGGGCGACCACGTGGAACTCAAGTAACTACAACGAGTTCGTGGCCGGTCCGTTCTGCGAGTCGTGGCAGTTGAATGGCGCGTGGGCGCCGCTCGATTCAAAGTTCGCCGTGAAAGTCGACTACCGCAACGACTCGTACATCACGAGCGACAGTCTCACCGACGCGATCGGCAATCAATTCACGCATTTTGCGACCGTCGACGGCGGTACGTCGTTCACACCGGTGTTCTGGGCGCACCAAGTCAGCTTGGATGGCCGCGTCGAGTACCAGATCATGAAACCGCGGATCTATCTTGGGCTGGGATACATCTATACGTCCAACAACTACGGGTATCCGCACTGGGATGGCATCGGCTTCGGCGCTGAAAAGTTGCCCGATCTTCGCCCGGGCATCGGCATCTACGGCTCGGCGTTTTACTATCCGACCGCGAGCGGCAACTACACCGTCACAAGTCCGCTCAGTTCGAACGTCGGCAAGACATATCAGATGCAATACTCGATTTGGAAGCTCGATATCGGTCTCACGCTCGTGTTGCGCCACTTACCGCTCTATCTCTACGGCGGTTATGGCGGCGACCAGTACGGAGCGAAAGAGAACGCACCGATCGGACAAACGCACGATGGTCCGTATCTCGGCCTCGGCATAAAGTTCTAAGGACGATGACGATGAAGATGTTCAACACCTTACGCCCCGTTCGATTGCTCTCCGTGCTCGCGGCGGTCACATTTCTAGCAGCATGTAGTTGCGGCAACTGTAACGTTCCGCCGCTTCACGTGGCCACGCTCGCGCCAGGCGCGACGCCGACGCCTGTGGGCGTCGTGCCGACACCGGTTCCGACAAAGACGCCGACACCGGCACCGACGCCGACACCGACACCGGCACCGACACCCCTGCCGTTGGCCGCATGTTCGCAAGGCGGACCGAGTACGATTGCGCTCGGCGATGTCGCGCCATTCGCACTGCTCGGCGGGGCCGGCATCACCAATACCGGCAACATGTTCGTGACGTTTGCGACTGGCGCGACCAGCACCAACATTTTCGGAACGTTCAATGACGATCTCATCGGTGCGTTTCCGACGACGACGGTGACCGGTATTACCGGTGCGAACACCGCCGGCGGAGCAACTGCGATCTACGCCACTGGCTACAATTCGAACACGGCGTTCCTCACGGCCGCGCAATTAGCCCTAACGACCGCGTACAATCTCGCCAACGCAGAAGCGCCGACCGCCCCCACCTTCGGCGGCGGAGCCGACCTCTCGCAGACCCCCGTCGGATACTCGGGCGTTGCGAACTGTGGTCCGACCGGAACGTCGGTTTGCGGATTGGGCGTGCTCGGTGCCGGCGTCTATAAATCGGCTTCGACGCTGTCCATTACGGCGGGAACGCTGACGCTCGATGGCGGCGGCAACCCGCAAAGCGTCTTCGTCTTCCAAATCGGATCTGCACTCACCGTGGCGGCGCCCGGCGGCAATATGGTTCTGGTCAATGGCGCGAACGCGTGCAACATCTATTGGGCCGACTTGAGCGGCGCGACGATTGGCGGTGTGGCGACCGGTACATCGTTCTACGGAAACCTCCTCGCGCCGGCCGGCGGCATCTCGATCGGCACTGCAGTCACCGCATTTGGCGGGCGAGCGCTCTCAGGCTCCGCTGCCGTCTCCATCTCAGCACCAGTCACCGGACTCATCATCACCAATCCGGGCGGCAACTAGCAGCTAACAATAAAGAAAGAACGACTATGAAACGACCCCTCGCACTTTTCCTCGCGTCGGCCACGGCAACGACCTTGCTGCTCTCGGCACCGGCGGTCGCCGCGTCAACGTTCTATGGCACGGTGATTCACGTGTCGGATAACAGCATCAAAGTCGAAGACACACGCACGAAACAAACCCTCGCGTTTGAGATCGTTCCGCACTTCGATCAGCTCTTCTCCGCCGACGGGAAGACCACGTATCAAATGAAAGACATCAAAGCCGGACGCTATGTCGGCATCGTGTACGATCAAAAATTCATGGGGATGCGCCACGCCGACAAAGTCTATCTTCTCAACAACGCCAATCAGCGCGTCGGGCAGCCGTAGTTTAGGGTTCGAGGACCACGTTCGAAAAATCGATCGTTCGCACGAGCGTGGAACCCTCGTAGGCGTGCAGGCGCACCGGCAAATGCGTGACCTTCGAGAGGTCGATCACTTCCAATGTAAATCCGGAGTCGATCGCCGCATTCGCAGGGACCAGTGTCAATTCATCGGTCGGGACGCCGTTGATCGTGGGGCCGTTGATCTCGGCAACAGCGCCCACGGTGTCGGTGCCATGATTGAGAATGGCGCTAAAGCTCAACTGATCCAGCGATGAGCCGCGGATTGTGGTGACTTGGGGATCGTGCAGTGGAAACGTCTTCTTGAATATCGCGATAAGACCCGAGCCGCGGTGCGCAGCCACCGTGGTTCCACCATTCCACACGAGCGTAACACCGGCATTCGGACCCGCGAGCACATGCATCGTCGCGCTCGTCGGTTTGAGAAACGAGTAATCGAAGACGGCGTTCTGTACCTGCGTTCCCTGCTGTTCGAATACGTTGACGTGCGCACTGTATCCCGTAATGCCGCCCCAGGCGAGCGCGAACGCGACCCAAGCCGGCGGCATTACCATCAAGATACTCATCTAATCAGTGTATTCCAAATATACGATCGTCTTAATCGGGCATTCCATTATGTCTGGCCGCCGCTGTTCACGGTAGGATGAGAAATGCGCCCGAAGGAGGGCGTTAATGTGCGTTCAGCTGTCTTACTTTCAGTGATCGTGGCCGGGGCCGCGCTCTTTCTTTTCACTGCTCCAGCGCGCGTAGACGCGCAAGTGTCGATCGGCATTTCTGTCGGTTTCGCGCCGCCCGCGTTGCCGCAGTATTACCAACCGGATGCGCCGCAGGCAAATCTGATCTGGCAACCGGGATACTGGGGCTACGGCAACGGTGGATACTTTTGGGTGCCGGGCACGTGGGTGCAAGCGCCGCAAGTCGGCTTGCTCTGGACGCCGGGCTACTGGGGTTGGAATAACGGTCAATACAGTTTTTATAACGGGTACTGGGGCCGCAGCGTCGGATACTACGGCGGCATCAACTACGGCTACGGGTATTACGGACAAGGCTATAGCGGGGGACGATGGAGCGGCAATTCGTTCCAGTACAACACCTCGGTGACCAACGTGAACCGTTCGATCTCGCGCAATGCGTATTACAGCAATCCGAGTGCGTATGTGAATCAGAGCAACATCTCGCGCACATCGTATAACGGTGGCGCGCATGGCGTTGTAACGCGCCCCACGCAAGCGCAGGTTGCGATCGGAAACGAGAAAAAGTATCCAATGACCTCGGCGCAAACCGCGCACGTCGCGGTGTCGCAACAGAATCGCAATTACTATTCAAGCGTGAATCACGGCAGTCCGGGCCAAGTTGCCGTGCCCAAGCCGCTGACGCCAAGCACGCGTCCCGCGGGATTCGCGCCGGTACAGCCGCACGCGCTCGCTGCGAAGCAGCAAGTACAGCAACAGCACGCAGCGACGCAGCATGCCAACGCAAAGCCGCGCGCAACACCAAAGCCGCGTGACTAATGGAACATACGGTTCACGATGAGCATGCGCACAGGCACGGTGCGGACTGTGCGCATACGAAGGTCCAACACGACGGGCACGTCGACTACCTGCATGACGGCCATTTGCATCATATGCACGAAGGCCACGCCGACGAGCACACGCTCGACGTGTCAAGCTCGAATCCCGCAAGCTGCACGCCGGCGCACGCGAGCGATGGCCACAACACCGGGCACGAGCACGTAAGCGGTTGCGGCCATGATGCCGTGCCGCACGGTGACCACATCGACTATCTCGTGAAGGGCCACCTTCATCACGCGCATGAATCGCACTGCGACGATCACGGAGCCTTATCGCTGATCTAGATTAGCGCGGGCGCTATTCCAATGCAACGAGGCGTCGCGTGGCGTGGGGCGCGACGAGCGGCGAATCGACGGCGTTCGCGTACAGCTGGTCGAATTGTTCGACCGGCACGGGTCTGCCGAAGTGGAAACCCTGCGCGCGATCGCAACGCAACTGATAGAGCGTGTCGAATTGCTGGGGCGTTTCGACGCCTTCGGCGGTGACCTTCATTCCGAGCGTATGCGCGATGCGTACGATGGAACGCGCAATCGCGCGTTCCGAGCGCTGCTCGATGTCGGAAACGAACGTGCGGTCGAGCTTGAGCGCATGCAGCGAGAATTGCTTGAGGTAGACAAGTGCGCTGTAGCCGGTTCCAAAATCATCGATCGTCACCGTCGGGCCCATCGCCTTCACTTCTTCGAGGATATGACGCACCACGTGCACGTTGGTGAGCAGCGTCGACTCGGTGATCTCGATATCGAGCAGATGCGGATCGGCGCCGCTGCTCTCGAGTGCGTCGGCGAGCGTGGCACAAAAGTCTGGATGCATGAATTGGCGCGCCGAGACGTTCACCGAAAGGCACAGATTTAAACCGCGGCGACTCCAAAGCGCGAGCTGCGCGCAAGCGCTCCGCAGCACCCAAGCTCCGAGCGGAACGATCAGTCCCGATTCCTCTGCGACGCTGATGAAGGCAGCCGGATGGCGCATTCCGGCGGGGTCGGGCAAGCGCAACAGCGCTTCGGCCCCGACGAGTCGCGCGCTGGGCGTATCGACGATCGGTTGGTAGTGGAGAATGAAGCGCTCGCCGTCGATCGCTTCGCGCAGCGCGCTCGCTGCTTTGTACCGCCCCTCGGCTGCGTCGTGCATCTCCGGCGCCCAGAACGCGATGCGCGGTGCATAACGCTCTTTGGCTTTGTACATCGCGGTATCGGCGTTGCGAATCAGAACGTTGGCATCCGTGCCGTCGCCGGGCGAGAGCGAGATGCCGATACTCGCCGCGATGGCGAGTTCGTAGCCCTCGACGAAAAACGGTTGCGTGAAGAGGCTCGAGATTTTGATGGCAAAAGCCGAGACCGCGCTGGGATCGCCGACCGCCGGCAGCACGATGACGAATTCGTCGCCACCCCAGCGCGCAAGAATCGTCCCGTTGTCGAGCGCGGACTCCAAACGCTGCGCTACATAGCGTAGAAGTACGTCACCCACGTCGTGACCTAGGCTATCGTTGACGTCTTTGAACCCGTCGAGATCGAGGAAAAGCACGGCACAGCCCAGGTCGCTCGATGCGCCGTTCAACATTTCTGCGAGATGAACGCTCAGAGAAACGCGATTCGGCAATCCGGTGAGCGCATCGCTTCGCGCGAGTTTTCGCGCCTCAAGGCGACCACGGATCTCGCGCCGCTCGACCCGCATGCGTAGCGCCGCGGGAATGAACGCGAGGACGTATCCGGCGGCGAAGATTGCGAGCGTGGCGATATTCGCCGGGGTGTAAAAGATACCGGCGAACGCAGAATAGAGCGCCTGAAACGCGAGCGCGACGCTCATGCAGAGCGCAAGCGCCCATTCGCGATAAAAGGCCTGCTGCGCGCCGACGATCATAAGTAGGGCCGATGCGATATAGAGATAATGGTTGCCGCTGTCGACGACGAGCACATCGATAGCGAGCATCGTCGGAAGCACGTTCAGTATCTGCAGCTGCACGGTGAAGCGGCGAGCGGGGCGGTAGAGCCAGACCGTCAGCCCAATAGTCGCGGAAATGGCCGCTACAGCGATCCGTATCAGTAGCGAATCCGGAGGATGACCAGGGACAACATTTAGGATGTAGTGGAACGCCGGCATGAGTACGACGATGAATCCGGCATAAAACCAGATGCTTGTCGCTCCGACCTCTTCGAGCCAAGCTCGATAGGCCTCGCGCTCCGACGTCTCCAAGCCGACCTCCACACGCAGAGTTCGGTCCGAAAAGCGCGTTCCCTTAATACTGCCGAAGCGCGCGCGTAAAGTTGCGGTTAGGCGCGCACGGCGGACGCTGCCCTTTTGCTACTGCGGCAACATCTCTTGCACGTGCCTGCGAAATTCGAGCGGCGCGGCGATCGCGGGAAAGCTTTCCTCGGTGCCGCCAATTCCGCGAACGCCAATCGTGCCGTAATCGAAGAGACGTCCAAGTGCGGACTGGTCGACGTCGATGCCCTCGACGCGGTTCAGTTCCAATTCGAGAGATCTGCGACCAAGTGCACCAACCTTGATAATGACGCGACGATTCGTTACGGCAAATTCGGATGAGTTGTAGCGAATCAACGCAAGCGCAACCATAACGACGCCGATTACACCGACGACCAGCCCAATGATCTGGGAATACACAAGCGCGATGATGATTCCCAGGATTATTACGACCGTCGCGGGCGCAAAGATGATGGGGTGCAGCGCTGCGCGGTACACGACGTGTTCGCCGGGGAGCAGACCGTCGTCGATGTAGCCCACGCGTGGCTCGTTCGTCCCGAAGGGCCGTTCGCCTTGCTCAGGGACATTGCGCTAACGCCAACGAACTTCGTCGCATGCGCCTGGCGTGCTCGATCACCGTGATGCTTGTGCTTGCGGCTTGCGCGCGCGATCCCGCGCCTTCGCCATCACCGTCGCCCTCGCCGACGATTACAACGCAGGGCGTTGCACCGGAACCGCCATCAGCTCCGCCATCGCTTGTGGGAGCGCCCGATCCGAACCATTACCGTGCGCGACTCACAACGCGAGTAGGCATGAACGGGATTAATTCGATCGTTCCCGCCGGCAATGACGCGATTGCAGTTTCTGGCTGGGTAGATGGAGCGGCGCTTCGGTCGGAGTTGACGATCCTGCACAGGCGCACGCTGCGCCCGATTCTGCAAAACGCTACCGACAGCACGTTTCTTGGCGTGCGCGGAGACCGCGCGTACATCGATGATTGGTGCTGCAACGGCCGTCCCGACGTGTACAGTCCCGCGACGATCTATTCCGTCTCGTTGCGAAATGGAACGCAAAGTTCGCACGTCGACCTCGCGCCTGATCCCGCACTCCATACGAACATTCAGCCCCTGGGGCAGGGCGCGCACAACTACATGGTCGGAAACGACTTTTACGTCGTCGTCGGCCCCGTCACGTATCGCTACGACCTGCGCGACCTCCAGAAGGCTCCGTTGCGCATGGCTTCAAGCAGGGACTAATTTAGGCCGGCGATGCCGCGGACGATGGCGTAGAGCACCTGCATCTGCGCGCCGCTTTTGAGCGCGTAATTCGGGTCGTCACCATTAGCATAGCCCCACCAGTCGAAACAGCCTTCCGGATTCGTTGGCCCGGGTTGGACAGATGGGATCGTATCGGGATACAGCACGACGAGGTGATTGGTGTCGGCCCACTCGTTGATGCCTGCCTCGTTTACCCATGTGCGACCGATCAGCTGGGCTTCTTGCAGACATCCGTGCAGGGCGAGAATCAAGCCGCATTGCGCACCGCTCGCACAGTCCGCCGGCACGAAGATATAGCCTTTCCCCGACATCGAAACCGCCGGCGACGCACCGAATTCGGTTTGGTCGAAGGTCGTGAGCGTGCCCGCGAGCGTTCCGTTATTGCGCGGCGCAAGCGTTCCAAGGAACATCGTCAGCCACGTGTGCACCGAGTCGTACGCGTTGCTGCCTTGATCGCACACGATCATGTACGGACTGTGCTTGGTTCCGCAAGCGATTTCACCGTCGGGCGACTCCCAGCCGTGCTCCGCCGGAAACGTATTGTCGAACTGCACGTGTGCGCCGTAATGCGTGTATTCGGCAGCGACATCCGCCATCTCGAGCGGATTCACGATCGTATCGTGCGTTCCGGACCAAAGATACACGGGTTCGCCCGCTATGTGTGACGACGGATCGATCGTGCCAAGACTCGATTGTTGATCCAGATAGGCTTCGGATTGCGTGAGCGTGCTCCGATACGACGCGGAGGCCGGTCGAGAGCGTTCTGCCGCCGCAATCATCGAGCGCCATCGTGGCGCCGCCGGTTCCGGCACACCAATAGACGCTGCCGGCGTAGATCGCCGCACCGTGAAAGGTTGCCGAATGTGCAACATCCATCTGCACCGCGGCGGACGCACCCGACGATATGCCGACGACGTAAATCTTTGCAGGGTCGATGTTGTACTGCAGAAGTGTCGCGCCCACCGGCGCAAGCGTGGCTGTTTGCGGCGGCGGCGTCGCAGAAGGCAGTGTCGAGGCCATGTTCGCGTTCGACGCGCCACAACCGCCAAGTATCGCGACCAAGGAAAAAACCGCGCTGCTACGGTGTGGGTTCATAGAGTGGCAGTAACCCGTCGACGGGTGCAAGTGCGGTGCTTCCGAATAGCGTCTGGCCCGACACGGAAAAGATCGTCGGTAAGAAGATGAGCGCGGCTGCGATGAAAACGAGCGCGATGGGCGTGCCGACTGGGACCTGTGTCGGGTTGTCTTTATGCGCTTTGAATTTGAGAATCGCGCCGAGCGCAAATCCGAAGCCGCCGACGTAGGATGCCGCGCTGATCAACGACGCAATGTTCCCAATGCTCGGCACGTTCGTTTCGGCCGCGGTTTCGGCGTGCCGCGTCGAATGGGCCGTCGTCACGACGGCTGAGGTTGCGCATGAGCCACCGGAGGTGACGCTACCGCTCAGCGTGGTTGTCGCGTCAGCCGTACCGTTCGGATCGCAGAGCGTTATCACCGGCGACGATGTGCTCTCGTTGGTCACGGCAATCGAATAGCCGGAAGAGTCGTCAACGAAGAGTACCGGCAGATTCGCTGCGTTAAAGAACACGTGCACCGAACTACCGCCTACGCTCTGCAGGCCCGCGATCTCGGCCTGCGTGACCGCGGTGATGTTGCCGTTTGTGTCCTTGGCTCCCCACACGGTGAGGCCGAGCGTGCCCTGATTGGTCGGGATGGACGGAAGCTCGAGGAGCGGATAAATGGCGGTGCTACCGTTGCTCGCGACAGCGTCGAGCGTGAACGCATCAATCGTACTCGGCGAGCCGGTGACTTGGAACGACGGCAGCGTCGGCGCGGTCGTCGGCACGGCGTAGCTAGGTGTACAACTTTGTAGCAGCAGTGCCAAAACGATGAGAACGCCGGTCGCGCGCACGATGGAAGCCCTCCGCGCGCATTGTTTCTCTGCAACTAGCCTGAAATCCGGCCGTGTACTTCGATGTTGGCGCTCCCGGGAGCGTTGCGCCTTCACGAGAAACCACGTCCCATGCTGACCCGACGAAAACCTAACCAATGTTGAATCGGCGCGCATTTGTCCAGAGCGCGGCTACCGCCGCGCTCGGCGCTTCGGCACTGGGACTTCTCGGCGCAAGGCGCGCGGTGCCATGGGCGGACCTTAAGCGTCGTTTGAAAGGGAAGGTGGTACGTCCAGGAGACTCGTGGTATCGCGCCTACGCGCAACCGAATAACCTCCGCTACGACGCCATACTCCCGCAAGCAATTGCGGTGTGCGGTGACGCTCGCGACGTTAGCACGGCAATTCTCTTCGCGCGGGAGTACGGGGTACCACTCGTCGCACGATCGGGCGGTCACTCGTACGCGGGCTATTCGACGACGCCCGGGTTGATGATCGATCTGCGGACCATGCATCGCGTAGCGTTCGACGAGCAGACCGGCATTGCCACGCTCGGCGGCGGCGCGCGAAACGCAGACTTGTACGCGGCACTCCGCGCTCGTAATGTCGCGATCACGCATGGACGCTGTCCATCGGTCGGCGTTGCCGGCCTCGTGCTCGGCGGCGGCATCGGTTTCAATATGCGCGCGCATGGCCTTACCTGCGATCAGCTGAGTGCAACGGAAATCGTCACGGCAGACGGGATGATTCGCACGGTACGCGGCGACGATGAGTTGTTTTGGGCCTGTCGCGGTGCGGGCGGCGGAAATTTCGGTATCAACACCGCCTTCTCGTTCCAAACCTACGAGGTCGAACCGCTGACCGTGTTTGACTTGATTTGGAAGCGTGAACCGGAGCGCGTATTCCAGACATTGATCGATGTCCTAGCTCGTGCACCGGCGACGCTAGGCTCGAAGGTTTCGGCGATTGCACCGGACGCGACCACGCCCGATATTGCGGTGCAACTGCTCGGACAGTATAAAGGCACGGTTGACGAGCTGCGCGAGATGCTTGCGCCGGTCTACGCGATCGCCGAACCGGAAGGCATCGTCAAGAGCGATCAGTATTGGGCCGCGCAAAACGTCCTATCGGAGCCGGGTCATCCGGCGTACTATCAGGAACGCTCGCGATTCTTCAATGCCCCGTTCGATCACCAAGCAAATTCGATCGTGTTCGAATGGCTACGCCGCTATCCGCGTACGGCAAAGACCGCTGCGTTCAAAGTGTTTCAAACCGGCGCGCGTGTGAACGATCACGGACCGCACGACATGGCCTTTGCCCATCGCTTCAGCGAGTGGCTGAGTTCGATCGAGCTGTATTGGACCCAGACAACGCCGCCCGACGTGCTCGCGCACAATCTGGCCTGGCTTGACGGGTTCTACGACGCGATCGTCCCGCTGGCAAAAGGCGGCGCGTATCAGAACTTCATCGATCCGTCGCTGCGCGATTGGCAACTCGCCTATCACGACGGCAACTTTCAACACCTCCGTAGGATCAAATCGAAATTCGATCCCACAAACGTCTTTCGTTTCGCGGAAGGCATCCCACCGGGTTGAGATTCGTGAGTGCTTGCGCACCGTCGGCGCAAGCGAGGACCCATCATACGAACACCAGTTCGCCTTTGCCCTTGCCTCCCTCAGCGGGTATAGTGGTGTGAAGTGGTGCTAAGTGGTGGCTGGGGGAGGGACCTTGCACGCGGAGCTGCCGCGCTTTACGGGTTCGGTGGAGCATGCCCTCGATGAGAAGGGACGCCTCATCGTCCCTGCGCGCTTTCGGGAAAGGCTTGGGGCGGGCTTCGTCATTACGATTGCCCAGCCGGAGCCATGCCTTGCCCTCTATCCAAGTGTCACGTGGGCCGAGTTCTGCACGCGCCTGGAGGAGGCTCCGCGCAAAGATGAGCGTTTCCGTCGCCTTGTGCGCAACATCTTCGCACATACAGAGGAAGTGGCGTGCGATGCGCAAGGACGGCTGCTGATCCCGGCTGCGCAACGCGGCTACGCTTCCATCGACCACGACGTGGTCTCCATCGGTGCGCTCACGCGCGTCGAGATCTGGGCTAAAGAACAATATTCCGCGCACGCTGCGCCGGAGGGCGAGGTGGCTGAATTCATGGCCGACCTTGGGCTCTTCTAATGGGATGTCTCCATGATGCACGTCTCCGTCTTGCTCGATACGGCGATCGACTACTTGGCGATCCGGCCGGATGGGACGTACGTCGATGCGACCTTTGGGGCGGGCGGACATTCGCGCGCGATACTTTCGCATCTCTCACCGGTGGGCCGGCTGATTGCAATCGATGCCGACCCCGACGCGATTGCACGCGCGCAACCATTCACCAATCCGAACTTCACCTTCGTCCATGCGAATTTCTCGGAACTTCGTCGGGTCCTGAACGACTGCGGAGTGGCGCAGGTCGACGGAGTGCTCTTCGATTTGGGAGTTTCGTCGATGCAGCTCGATAATGCAGAACGCGGCTTCTCGTTTCGCGATAGCGCGCCGCTGGATATGCGGATGAACCCGTACCACGGCCGCAGCGCTTACGACATTCTTTCCTCCGCGAGCGAACACGAACTGGCCGACATCTTCTTTAACTACGGCGAGGAGCGCGCGGCGCGACGCATTGCACACGCGATCGTGATGCGGCGCAACGCCGGCACGTTGCCGAAGACCACCTATGAATTTGCAGCGTTCGTGTCGGGGGTCGTGCACCGGCCCGGGAAGAGGGAGCGCATCCACCCCGCCACGCGCGTCTTTCAAGCGTTGCGCATCGCCGTCAACGACGAACTCGGCGTGCTGCGCGAAGGCATCGTCGCCGCGGTCGATACGTTGCGCGGCGCCGGCCGCATCGTCGCGATCAGTTTCCACTCGCTCGAGGATCGCATCGTGAAGCAAACCTTCCGCGATGACGATCGTCTCGACGTGCTCACCAAAAAGCCGCTCGTCCCGTCGGAACGCGAGATGGCGGAAAACCCCCGTGCACGCAGCGCAAAAATGCGTGCCGCCCAACGGAAAGCTAGCTAATGGTAGCCCCACAACGGATTAAAAATCCGCGCAGCGCGCGCACCGCCACACAAACGCGTATCGTCAAGAACACACGCGCGCGTTATAGCGCAATCGTGCGCGTCAGCGTCGGTTTGTGCATTGCGCTGATCGGCTTCATGTCGTACGTCATGCTCCTCTCGAACGCGACCAGCCTCACCTACCAGCTCGACAAGGCGCACCGCTCGCGCGACGCACTGCAAGAACAGACGGCACGGCTCGACGATCGCATCGCGCAAGCCTCCTCGGAAGAGCGCCTCGCCGCAATCGCTGCCAAACTGCAGATGCGCGATTCGCAAACGTTTGCAATCGTTCGCATCGCACCCCCGGTCACCGTCGCGAAGTCGAGGTTCCCGATGTTCGACACGATCCTCGCCTGGTTCTAACCCGTGGCGCGCACGCTCCACCACCGAGCCTTCGCGCGCGTCGCACCGATGCGCGCGAAACTGTTTTTCTACCTGTGCGCCACAATGGCGCTCTACCTCGGCGTGCGCCTGTATCTCGTCCAAGTTGTGCAAGGCCCCACCCTCGCGGCCAAGGCGCTCGCGCAGCGCTCCGATACCGTCGAAGTCTTTGCACGGCGCGGATTCATTGCCGATCGTAACGGCACGGTGCTCGTACGCTCTCTTCCCTCCGAGAGCGTCTACGCCGTGCCGCACGACCTTACCGATCCCGATGCGACCGTCACCAAACTGCAAGCGATCTTCGGCAAGCTCGGGCCGGCCACGATCGCGGAGTTGCACGACAAGTCAGTCTGGTTTGTGTGGATCGCGCGCAAAGTGCCGGTCGAGATCGCGGACCGCGTGCGCAAAGCCGATCTCGGCGGCGTGCAGCTCAAAGAAGAGCCGACCGGCAAGCGTATCGATACCGTCGGCAACATGGCCTCGACGCTGCTCGGCTTCGTCGGTACCGATGAAAACGGGCTCGATGGCCTCGAGTATCAGTTCGACGATCTGCTCCGCGGCAAATCGGGGCAGGTTTCGCTCGAAACCGACGATCTCGGCCGCCCTATTCCGTTCGGGCACGAGACCATCGTCACGGCGGCGCAGCCCGGACTCTCGCTTGCATTGACTATCGACTCATACGTGCAGTTCATCACCGAAGAAGCGCTCGATCAAGCGGTCGCGAAAGCTCATGCCAAAGACGGCACGGCCATCGTGATGGACCCGTGGACCGGCGAAATCTTGGCTATGGCAAACATCCCGCACTTCGATCCGAACCACTTCTGGAAATATCCGTCGAACGATTACCGCGATCGGGCGGTTGCGGATGCCTATGAGCCCGGCTCCACCTTCAAACTCGTCACTGCCGCCGCTGCGCTTGCGTCCGGACGCGTCACGCTGCAAACACGCTTTCCCGCGCGCGACACGCTGACGCTCGCCGGCAAAACGATTCACAACGCCGACGACGACATGCCGATTAAAGGTTCAACTGAGTCGCTGCAAGAGATCGTCGAGTACTCGCACAACGTCGGCGCGGCCGAAGTCGGCATGGCAACCGGCTCGCGGAATTTTTACGACATGGAACGCAACGCGGGTTTCGGCGCGTCGAGCAACGTTGAGTTGCCGGGCGAGAGTCCGGGCATCGTTCCGCAGCCGCAAGAGTGGAGCGATCTCTCGCTGCCGACGATGTCGTTCGGGCAAGGTGTCTCGGTGACGCCGATTGCGATGGCGCGCTACTATTGCGCGATTGCGAACGGCGGCATGTTGCTGCGCCCGCGCATCGTGCACGCGATCGAGGATCAGCACGGCAAACTCGTCTACCAATATGCGCCCGAAGTCGAACACCGCGTCTTCTCCACCCGGATTGCGGCGGAGTTGCGCACGTTCTTACGCGCGGTCGTGACCGGCGGAACCGGCAAAGGCGTCGCGGAAGTCAAAGGCTATACGACGGCGGGCAAGACCGGCACCGCGCAGATGGTCGTCAACGGCGTCTATGCGCCGGGACAATATGTAGCGTCGTTCATCGGCATGATTCCGGCCGAGCATCCGCGCTATGTGATCTACGTGAAGATCGAAGATCCGCAAGGCGTGTACTACGGCGGCAGCGTTGCGGGCCCGGTCTTCACCAAGATCGCGCGCGAAGCGATGCTACACGCGGGCGTGCTCCCGTGACGATTGCGCAACTCGTCGCGCGCTTGCCCGCGCGCACCCAAGTCGTCGGCGATCCAAATCTCGAGATTACGTCGCTCGTCGTCGACTCGCGCAAGGCGACGCCCGGCGCACTCTTTGTCGCAGTGCGCGGCGAGCGTGTCGACGGCCACGCGTTCGTCGACGCTGCGGTGCGACGCGGCGCGACCGCGGTCATGATAGAGGAGTCGCGCGCGCAGAATGTGCCCGCCGGTGTTACCGCAATCGCCGTGCCTGACTCGCGCCGCGCGCTCTCAATCGCCGCTGCAGCGTTCTTTGGCGATCCGTCGCAAGGGCTCGACGTGCTCGGCGTCACCGGCACCAACGGCAAGACGACGACCACGCGGATGATCGCGACGATCCTGGAAGCGTCGGGACGTCCGTGCGGCGTGATCGGCACGGTCGGCGCGCAATTTCGCGACAAGACGTGGGATCTCGAGAACACCACGCCGCTGCCGCCCGAATTGCACAGCCTCTTCGCGCAGATGCACGAGCTTGGCGCGTGGGCGGTTGCGATGGAAGTCAGCTCGCACGCACTCGTGCTCGATCGCGTTGAAGACGTGCGCTTTCGCGTCGCCGCGCTTACCAACATCACGCGCGATCATCTCGACTTTCATCAAACGCTCGAGGCGTATGCGGCCGCGAAACACCGGCTCTTCCAAATGGCGCAGGCCGCGGTACTTAACGTCGACGACGAACACGGCGCACGCTGGCTATCCGAGACGCGCCGGCGCATCCCCACGCTCACCTATTCTCTGCGCGGCAATGCCGATCTGGTCGCAAGTCACGTCCAGAGCTACGCCTCGGGCAGTGAATTCAACGTTGACGGCACGCAGATGCGCATCCACCTGCCCGGGCTCTTCAACGTGCAGAACGCGCTTGCGGCAATCGGCGTCGCCATGACGCTCGGCATCGATCTAGCGACCTGCGCGAAGGGCCTCGATACGCTCGAGCGCGTGCGTGGCCGCATGGAGCACGTGAGCGGTGGCGACGTCGACGTCGTGGTCGACTACTCGCACACGCCGGACTCACTCGAAAACGCATTGATCGCGCTGCGCGAAACGACCCCGCACAAACTCGTCGTCGTGTTTGGCTGTGGTGGTGATCGCGATCGTGGCAAGCGCCCCGACATGGGGCGCATCGCGGCGGCCTACGCCGATCGCATCTATGTGACGAGCGACAACCCGCGCAGCGAAAAGCCCGAGGCGATTCTGGCTGAGATCGAGACCGGGATCGGCACGCATCCGCACGTCACCGAAGTCGATCGGCGAAAAGCGATCCATCGCGCAATCGAGGAAGCGCAGCCCGGTGACGTGGTCTTGATTGCGGGAAAGGGCCACGAGACGTATCAGATCATCGGCGAGCAAACGCTGCCGTTCGACGACGCCGAGGTCGCGCACGATGCGCTTGCCGCACGCGGTGCGCGCGCGTGAGATTACGCTTTGCCGAAGCCGTCAAGGCGACCGACGCGCAAGTCTTCGAGAGCAACCTCGCGCCGGCCGAGATCGATATTACGACCGATACGCGCACGCTCGTGCCTGGGCAAACGTTCCTGGCGCTGCACGGCGAGCACTTCGACGGCAACGCGTATACGCGCGATGCGGTAGAACGGGGCGCAAAGCTCTTGATCGTCGACAACGCCGAGGCGATCGTACCCGGCACCGCGGTGCTCCTCGTGCGCGACACGCTCAAGGCGTACCTGGCCCTCGCAAGTGCGGCGCGTGCAAAATTTCGTGGGCGCGTTATCGCGATCACCGGCAGCTCGGGCAAGACCACGACCAAGGCGTTTCTCGCGCAGCTGCTCGCGGTGCGCCATGGCACGCGTGTCCTCGCCGCACCGGCAAATGAAAACAACGAGGTTGGGGTGAGCAGGCTGTTGTTGCGTGCCGACAACGACGCGCACGATGTCGTCGTCGTCGAGATGGGCGCGCGGCATTACGGCGATATCGAGACGCTGGTACGCCCGACCCGGCCCGATCTCGCGATTCTTACCAATGTCGGCGACGCGCATCTGGAGATCATGGGCTCGCGCGAACGGCTGGAAGAGACGAAGTGGGCGATCTTTGCAACCGGTGCTCGTGCAGTTCTCAACGCCGGCGACGTCACATCGATTCGGCGAGCACCGTCGTTATCGGCGCCGTCGCATTGGTTTTATGCCGGTGAGCCGGGCGGCGATTTTCCGATGCACGGCCGCGTCACCGCGCTTGCCGGCGCGCGGCAGTGGTTCGAAATCGACGGCGAACGCGATACGACCTACGAGATCGACCTGCGCGTTCCAGGCGTGCACAATCGCGCGAACATGGCCGCGGCGATTGCCGCCGCGATGGAATGCGGTATCGAGCCGGCGGACATCGTGCGCGCGATCCCGGAGATCGAATTGCCGCGCGGACGCTACGAACGGATTGCGCTGCGCAGCGGCGTGATGTTGATCTACGACGCCTACAACGCGAATGTCGCGGGGATGATGGCGGCGCTCGACGCGTTCGCTGCGGAAGCTGCACCGCGGCATATCGCGTTGCTCTCGAGCATGGCCGAGATTGGCGAGGGAGCCGCCGATCTGCATCGCCGCATTGGCGGACATGCGGCCGCCACCAACGTCGACGTGATGCTGGTCGGCGGCGAATTCGCGGGCGAACTTGCGCTCGGTGCGCGTACGGCAGGTCTGCCCTCGGAGCGCATCGTGCCGTTCGTCACGAACGAGCAGGCAGCGGGCTGGGTGCGCGAAAACGCCCGCGCGGGCGACGCCGTGTTGCTCAAGGGCTCGCGCAAATATAAGTTGGAAGAAATCGTCGAGGAGTTACGTCGTTGATCACGCGCATCCCCGGAGTCGTTGCGATCCCCGTGCGCACGCGCATCGTGTGCGAAGGCGACGATCTGGCTGCGCTCGTGGCGGCTGCGGTGCATGGCATCGCGCGTCCGGGTGACGTGATCGCGATCTCCGAAACCGCTGTCGCGATTGCGCAAGGCGAGTTCGTTGTCGCCGAACATATCCGTCCGTCGCGTCTGGCTTACGTGCTTGCGCGCCAGGCCGGTGCGATGGCGACGGTGAGCCAGCCGGAATCGGTGCAACTCGTGATCGATCAAGTCGGCGCGTGGCGTGTGTTTTCGGCGGCGGCCCAACACGCCGTCGCTCGGGTCTTCGGGAAGCGCGGTCGCTTCTACGAACTGCTTGGCGATGCGATCGCCGCGATCGACGGGTACACCGGCACGATGCCGCCGTACGAGCGCGCGATCGTGCTCGCGCCGCGCGATCCCGACGACGCATGTGCGACGATCGCCGCGCTGACCGGCGTCGCCTGCGCAATCGTCGACGCCAACGATCTCGAGAAAGTCAAAGTGCTCGGTGCATCGGCCGGCGTCGATCGGGCGCTCGTCGAGCAAGCGCTGCTGCATAACCCGCATGGCAACAGCGACGAGCAGACGCCGATCGTGGTGCTGAAATGGCGTTAGTGCTATTTTTCCACGCGCTCGGTGGTTTCGTGGTCGCGCTGATCGCCGGGTTTATCGCGCTGCCGTTGCTGCGCAAATTCCAGCTACGCCAGCACGCCTACGAGGACGCGCCGCAATCGCATCAGGCAAAAACCGGTACGCCAACGATGGGCGGCGTCGTTTTCATCGTTCCGTTTCTTCTTCCGGTCTTTGGTGCGATGCGCGATGCCCTCACGCTGCCGCTCTGCTTTCTCGTCGTGGCGTGCGGCGCGGTCGGCATGCTCGACGATCTGCTCGGCATCACCCGCGGGCGCAACAAGGGCCTGCGCGCGACGACGAAGCTACTCGCAACCGCGCTCATCGCGATCATCTTCCTGCGCTGGATCGATGCGACGACCGTAATCTTCCCGCGCGACGTCCTCTTCCGCGCCGGCAGCTACATGCTCGTCGCCCCGCATTGGCTCTGGCTCTTGCTCGGCATCTGCGCGATCGCCGGGACGATTCATGCGGTCAATCTGACCGATGGGCTCGACGGCTTGGCAACCGGGACGATGATTCCGCCGTTGCTCGTGTTCGCGTCGCTCGCGACGCCGGCGTTTTCGCACGTACCCGAAGACGCGGCAGCCATCGGCATCGGCGCATGCCTCGCGTTTCTCTATTTCAACCGGCATCCGGCCAAGATGTTCATGGGCGACACGGGCTCGCTTGCATTGGGTGCGTTGCTTTCAGGCGTCGCGATTCTCGAAGGCGAGATGCTGCTGCTCATTGTCATCGGCGGCGTCTTTGTTGCTGAAGCACTATCAGTCATCATGCAAGTGTCGTATTTTAAGATGACGGGTGGAAAGCGGATCTTCCGCATGAGTCCGCTGCATCATCACTTCGAGTTGGGCGGTTGGCCCGAGACCAAGGTCACGGCGCGTTTTTGGGCCGCTTCGCTCGTACTCTCCGCAGTCGGATGGTTGGTCGTACGATGATGACCTTTGATGCACGCGAAACGATTCTCGTCATCGGCCTGGGCAAGAGCGGGCTTGCGTGCGTGCGCGTGCTGCGCGCGCGCGGTGCAACCGTCTATGCGACCGACGAAAAGTCGGCGCACGACTTGCACGACGCGATTGCGACGATCGAAGAACGCGGCGCGCACTTCGTCGCGCCGAACGAACTGCGCACAATCGCCGGCAAGCTGACCTCCGCGGTGCTCTCGCCGGGCGTGCCGCTGAACTCGCCGATGGTCCGTCGCCGTGCAGGACGCGCACGTCCCGGTCGTCGGCGAGATCGAGGTCGCCTTCCGCTTATGCAAGGCGCCGATCGTCGCGGTCACCGGAACCAAGGGCAAGACGACGACGACCGCGCTGATCGGGCATCTGTTGCGCGCGTGCGGCAAGAGCGTGCGCGTCGGCGGCAACATCGGCAATCCGCTGATCGATGAAGTGCTCGACGCACGCCCGAGCGACTGGGTCGTCGCCGAAGTGTCGTCGTTCCAGCTCGAGTCGATTCGCGCGTTCAAGCCGCGGATCGCCGTGCTCATCAACGTTTCGCCCGATCATCTCGACCGCTATCACTCGATGGACGAATACGCCGAAGCGAAGTTCCGCATCTTCGCCAATCAGGCGTGCGACGACGTCTTCGTCGGCAATCTCGACGACGAACGGGTCGCCTCGCTCGACGTAAAAAAGAGCGAGCGCGGCTTGCACGCGCGCGCACTGTGGTTTACGCTCGGTGACCGCCGCGACAATGCGACGATCTACGTGCACGGCGACTCCATCGTGTACGCGCCGATCAGCGGCGATCCGCGGCCAGTGATCGTGATGCGCAAAGACGAGATTCCCCTTGCCGGCGCGCACAACGTGCAGAACGTGATGGCCGCGTTGCTTGCCGCGTATGCGGTCGGCTGCGAGACGGCCGCGCTGCGCGACGCGGTGAAGAGTTTTGTCGCGATGCCACACCGGCTGCAACCCGTCGATGAGATCGACGGCGTACTCTACGTCGACGATTCGAAGTCGACGAATCCGGGTTCGGTCGTCGCGGCGCTGCGTGCGTTCGACCGGCCGATCGTATTGATCGCGGGCGGTCACGCGAAGGGCACCGATTTCGTCGAGATGGGCGTTGCCGCTCGCCAGCGCGCGAAAGCGCTCGTGCTTATCGGCGAAGCCGCTGATGAAATCGCACAAACCGCGAAGGGCGTCGAAACGGTGCGCGCCGACTCGATGATCGATGCCGTGCGCAAAGCGCGCGAACTCGCCGCGAGTGGCGATCTGGTGTTGCTCTCGCCCGGCTGCGCGTCGTTCGATATGTTCCGCTCGGCCGAGGATCGCGGCGAGCAGTTCACTGCGGCAGTGCACGCGTTGAGGCAAACCGCCGGTGCTTAGCGCGAAGGCGAATCCGCGTCAGACAACGCGCCGCTCATTCATCGCCGCACCGCCGGACACCTGCTCTTTTTCTCGGTCGCTTCATTGGTCGCGATCGGCCTCGTGATGAGTTTTCAGCGCGTCGAGCGCGGTCGCGCTGGTCGAACATCACGACGTCGCCTACTACCTAAAGCGTCAACTGGTGTGGCTGGTCGTCGGGCTGGTGGTTGCCTACGGCGCGTATCGGCTCGACTATCATCAGCTCAAACGCTGGGCGCCGTATCTGCTGGTCTTCTCGATGCTGTCGCTGGCCGCGGTGCTGCGTGCCGCACGTCGGCTTTTCGGTCAACGGTGCGCGCGCGCTGGATCGGCGCGGCCTCGGTCAGTTTCCAGCCCTCGGAGTTCGCGAAGCTGGCGCTCGTGCTCTATCTCGCCGCGATGCTCGCGACGCCGGCGAGCGGATCGTCTCGCTCGTGCGCGGACTCTTCCCGCTGTGTCGTTCCGGTCGTGCTGATGGCGGTGCTCGTACTCATAGAGCCCGACATGGGGACGGCGAGCCTGCTCGTGATGATCGCCTTCGCGATGTTGTTTGTCGCCGGCGCGCGCTTGATGCACCTCTTCGCGATTCTTGCTCGCGCACGACGCCGGCGGTGATCGTGGAAGTGCTCGCGAGCCCGTACAAACGCGCGCGCAGTCTTGCGTTTTTCGAATCCGTGGAAGGATGCGCAGAACACCGGCTTCCACATCGTGCAGTCGCTGCTCGCGCTCGGCAGCGGCGGCATCTTCGGCCTCGGCCTCGGCAGCTCGCGCGCGAAATTCTTCTATCTGCCCGAACAGTACACCGACTTCATCTTCGCGATCCTCGGCGAGGAACTGGGCTTGCTCGGCGCGCTCGCGGTCGTCGATTCTCTTCATCGTCTTTGGCTATCGCGCGATCAAGATCGCGATTGCCGCGCCGGATCGCTTCGGGTTCTTCTTAGCGATCGGCTGCATGTCGCTCGTCGTGATTCAAGCCTTCGTCAACATCGGCGTCGTGACGTCGTCGTGGCCGGTGACCGGCGTGCCGCTGCCGTTCATCTCGTTCGGCGGCAGCTCGCTGATCGTCAACCTCGTGGCGGTTGCGTTGATCGCGAACGTCGGTCGCGGCCACCGCGTTACCGCCGAATCGTGAGCGACGACCCCGTCGAGCATCATCTCGAACAGCAGATCGAAGCGTTTGGGATCATGCGATCTCCCCTCTATGCGCAGACGATGAACTACGCACTGGCTGACTACCGCGCGCGGTGGCGTGATGCGGCGCTTCTTCGAGCGTAACGCGGCGCGCAAAGCGATGTCGACACCGGGCGTGCGTCTGATGGGCGCGTTTCATTTCCTCGCGCTGCGCGGTGAAGCACCCGAGATCGCGCGGCACCTGCCGTCCTGCGGAGGCGATGCCGATGCGCAAGCGCTCTGGAGCGCGATGGCGAGAAAGCTTGAAACCGACGGCGACATTGGTAGGCTCTTCGAAGAGACCCCGCAGACGAACGAAGTGCTGCGCGCGACCGTGCTCTCGGCAGGGCTTTCCACATTTGCACGCACCGCGGGGCTCCCGTTGCGACTATTCGAAATCGGCGCGAGCGCAGGGCTCAATACGCGCGTGGATGGCGATGGTTTCGAGATTGCCGAGCGTGCTGCGTGCGATCTTCACCCGCTCGATATCGACGAAGAATGGGATCGCGTGCGGTTGCTCTCGTTCGTGTGGGCCGACGACCTTGAACGCGTCGATCGGCTGCGCGCCGCAATCGAGGTAGCGCGCACGCATCCACTTATCGTCGAGCAGGCCGATATGTTCGAGTGGCTGCTGCGGCGCGTCGCACCGAAAACGGGCTATGCGACCGTTGTTATGCAGTCCGTCGTGGCAGATCATCTTTCTAAGGATGAGCGCGCGCGGCTTGCGCAGATCATCGAGGCGATTGGTGACAAGGCGGCCCCGCACAGCCCCTTTGCATGGCTCCGCATGGAATTCGATCATGTGACGCGGCGCTATCAAACGCGGCTGCAAATTTGGCCCGGCGGTTGCGATGAACTGATCGCCTCGAGCACGGGTCACGCGCGGGACATCGAATGGGCAAACTGAACGTCGTGTTTACCGGCGGTGGTACGGGCGGTCATCTGTATCCGGCGATCGCGATTGCGCAAGCGCTAGGTGACCGCGCCAACGTGACGTTCATCGGTACGGCCGACCGGCTCGAAGCCAAGATCATTCCGCAAGCGGGCTATCCATTGATTACCGTGCGCAGCGGGCCGCGGACGCGCCCCTTCGCCAACATCGTCGGCGTCTTTCAGGCGCTCAGCGCGCTGCGAAAGCTCCAGCCGGACATTGTGATTGCAACCGGCGGCTACGTTGGTCTTCCGGTCGTCATCGCCGCACGCATGTTGGGTAAAAAAATCGCGTTGCTCGAACCCAACGCACGTCCCGGTCTGACCAATCGCATGCTCGCGCCGCTTGTGGATGAAGTGTGGGGTGCCTTCGCGCAACCCGACAAGCGGTTTGCGAACAAGTACGTGCACACCGGAATTCCGGTGCGCGCATCGCTGCGCAGCTTGCCGGCGCGCGACGCGGCGCTCGACCGCTTGGGCCTCTCGACCAAACGCGCGACCTTGCTTGCGATGGGTGGCAGCCAGGGCGCCCGGTCGATCAACGACGCGCTCACCTCATTGCTCAAAACCGATGGTCTCCCCGAAGGCTGGCAGCTGATCCACGTGACCGGTGAAGCCGAATACGATCGGGTGCGCAGCGCGCTTCGTGCGGCGCAGCGTGACAACGGGGCGCGGTCCGCGCCTACTTAAACGATGTCGCAGACGCGTACGCCGCGGCCGATTTGGTGCTGGCGCGGGCCGGCGCATCCACGGTAGGCGAGTTGGCAGCGACCGGGCGCCCGGCGATTTTGGTTCCCTACCCATACGCGTCGGAAGACCACCAGCGTGCGAACGCGGCGATGGTCGCGCAGACGGGCGCGGCGGTCGTGGTCGACGACCGCGAACTGCTTGCCGGGAAGCTGCGCGGCGTGCTTGCCGACGTCACGCGCCCTGCGCGCCTGGCCGAATTGCGCGCAGCCGCCGAACGCGAGGGAGCGGCCGATCCACTGGCGACGATTCTGGCCCGGGTCGATGCACTGACGATGCGGAAGATTGCCACGTGACCGAAAAAACCTGGCATTTCGTGGGCATCGGCGGGATCGGCATGAGTGCGATCGCGCGCATCTTGCTCGCGCGCGGCCAGCGCGTGTCCGGTTCCGACGTGAAAGAAACCGCGCTAATCGCGCGTCTGCGCGAAGAAGGCGCCGATGTGCGCGTCGGTCACGACGCGACAAATGTCGAGAACGCGCACACCGTGATCGTCAGCTCGGCGATCGACCGGCGCAATCCGGAATACGTCGCCGCACAACGGCGCAATGTACCGCTGTTGCATCGCGGCGAAATGCTGGCTGAACTGCTGCGCAATCGCAGCGGGATTGCGATTTGCGGTACGCACGGCAAGACGACGACGACCGCGATGGTTGCTGCGGTCTTGCGTGCGGGGAACATCGATGCGAGTTTGATCCTCGGCGGCATCGACGGCTCGCTCGGTACCAATGCACACGACGGCCACTCACCGTGGTTTGTTACCGAAGCCGATGAGTCCGACGGTTCGTTTGCGATTCTCGATCCGAAAATCGCGGTGCTCACCAACATCGAAAACGATCACTTGCAGAGCGACGACGAGTTGCCGCAGCTCGTGCGCGCGTTCGAAGAGTTTCTCGCCAAGCTGCCGAGTGACGGCTGTGCGATCATCGGCGTTGACGATCCGCTCGCATCATCGCTCGTCGCCCACGAGCGACGCGCGCGTACGGTCACATTCGGCCTTGGTCCGCGCGCCGACGTGCGCGCGAGCAACGTCCGCGCACAAGGTCTCGGCACCTCGTTCGATGCGATCGTGGGCGACGTGTGCTGGGCACGGTCGAGCTGAACGTGCCCGGCACGATGAACGTGCAGAACGCATTGGCCGCGATCGCGGTCGCGCGCGAACTCGAGGTGCCGTTCGCGCGCATCGTCGAAGGCCTGAGCGCCTTTCGCGGCGTGCGTCGCCGCTTCGACATCTTGGTGCGCAGCGACCGTTTCGTGCTGGTCGACGACTACGCGCATCATCCGACCGCGGTGCGCGCAACGATTGCGGCTGCGCGTCAGTATCATCACGGGCCGATCGTCGTTGCGTTTCAACCGCACCGCTATTCGCGCACCGCATATCTCGCGCGCGATTTCGCCGATGCGCTCAACGGCGCCGATCGCATCTATCTCGCGCCGGTCTATGCCGCGTCGGAGTCGCCGATTCCAGGCGTCTCCGAGCGATCGATCGGCGAACCGCTTGCGGCGCTGGGCGCGCGCATTACCTACGTCACGCCGCGTCGACGAACTGGAAGAGCGCATTTTCGAGGAAACGCCGCGCGGATCGCTCGTGCTCATGCTCGGCGCCGGGAACATTACCGATGTCGCCGCGCGGCTTGCGCAGCGCGCAAATTCCGCCGACGTCAAAGTTTCGTGAGCCTTACCAACGCGCTCGCCACCGCGTCGCTGCTTACGGTCGAAGATCGTGCCGCGCTGCTCGAAACCTTCGGCGAGCGCGTGCGCTTCGACGAGCCGCTCGCCGAGTACACGTCGTGGAAGGTCGGCGGACCCGCCGACGCCTTCGCCGTCGCGGAAAACGAAGATGAAGTCGCAGCGGTGATGGCGCTCTGTTTCAAGCGAAAATTGCCGTGGTTTGTGCTCGGGCGCGGCAGCAACGTGTTGATCGGCGACGGCGGCTTGCGCGGCATCGTGCTTCGTCTCGACGGCGATTTCACCTCGATCGACGCGCGCGTCGATGGCGGACGCGTGGTGATCGACGCCGGCGCGTCGGCCAAGATGGAAACGGTAACGGCGCGTGGGGCGTCGCTCGGTGCGATCGGCATCGGTTCGCTCGCCGGTATTCCCGGCAGCGTCGGCGGCTCGCTACGCATGAACGCCGGGACCGATCGTGAGCTGGGTGAGTTCGTCGCAGAGATTCGCGTGCAGAGTCCCGCGAAGCCGCAGCCACACGCAATCGCCGTGCAGTATTTTTATCGCCACACGAATTTGGCGCGCGATGCGGTCGTCGCACGCGTCCACATGCATTTCGAACAAGGTGACCCGCGCGAAGTCCGCGAGGAGATGCAGGCGCGCTTGGTGCGCCGCAAGAGCACGCAGCCGGTCGCGCTGCCCAACGCCGGGTCGTGTTTTCGCAACCCGGAGGGCGACAAGGCGGCGCGATTGATCGAAGCTGCCGGTTGTAAGGGATGGCGGGAAGGCGGCGCGGAAGTCTCGACCCTTCACGCCAACTTCATCAACAACGTCGGAGGCGCTAGTGCCAAGGACGTCGCGACGCTCCTGGCACGCGTGCGACGTGCGGTGTTCGAGAAGTTCGGTGTCGAGTTGCAGTTGGAAGTTCACTTAGTCGGCGTCTTTATCGATGAGCGAGAGCATGCAGAAGAAAGCTAAAGTAGCCGTCGTCATGGGCGGCTCGAGCGCTGAACGTGAGATCTTCGTCGAAGACGGGATCGGGCGTGATGCGCGCGTTGCAGTCGCTCGGGTACGATGCGCAATCGCTCGATTACGACGCGCGTTTTATCGACGCGATTCGCGAAGTTGCACCGGATGCGGTGTTCATCGCACTGCATGGCCCCGGTGGCGAAGACGGGCAGGTGCAAGCGTTGCTCGAGTATCTCGGCATTCCGTATACCGGCAGCAATGTCGAAGCCTCAGCGCTCGCGATGGACAAGCATTTAACGAAGAAACTGCTCGCGGCCGAAGGCTTGCCGACGCCGGCGTGGGATCTCTTCGATCTCTCCGGCGGCACGCTGCCGCTCTTGCCGGGTTCGCTCGATCTGCCGCTCGTCGTCAAGCCGCGCTTCGAAGGAAGCTCGATCGGCGTCGACGATCGTGCACACGCACGAACAGTGGACCAATGCCATGATTGCGGCAGCCAAGAACTACGGTCAAATTATGGCCGAGGAGTTTCATCGACGGGCGCGAATTCACGTGCGCGATCCTCGGCGAAGAAGCGCTTCCGATCATTGAAATCGTGCTCGAACGCCGACGAATTCTACACGTACGAAGCCAAATACGCGCCGGGCGGCAGCACGCACATCGTGCCCGCGAAGATCGACGAAGATCTCGCCGCGCGTCTGCAGATGCTTGCGTTGTCGGTACACCGGCTGCTTGGGCTGCGCGATTATTCGCGCACCGATTTCATCGTGACGAAAGAGGGCCGGCCGCAGATTTTGGAGATCAATACGCTACCAGGTTTGACGTCGACGAGTCTCGTGCCCGATGCATGTGCCTCTGTCGGTATCTCCTATGAAGCGCTGGTCGATCGGCTCGTGGGTTATGCACTCGCGCGCCGCGACGTAAGGGATGTAGCATGAACCGTCCGTTTGATCCGTTTGATTGCCGTTGTCCGCACAGCGGATTCTCGCAGAGCGCCTTCGACGAGGCGAAGATGATGCTGGGCCGCCGGTCGTTTATCGCCGGTGCCGCCGCTGCAACTGCCGCCGCCTTGATTCCGTGGCGTGCACGTGCCGCCGCAAACGACGTGACCGTGATCAAATCGGCGCGCATGTTCACCGGCACCAAGGTCGTAACGCCGGGCGTGCTCGTGATCAAGGGCTCGCAAATCGTTTCGTTCAACCTCGGTGACGCGGGCAGCGATGCGCACGTGATCGACCTCGGTGACGCGACGCTCATGCCGGGTCTGATCGACTGCCATACGCACGTGGCGCCGTTCATCGTGCCATCACATTACCTTGTGCAACCGGGCAAGACCGCCGACAACGTCGGTGAAGCCGCGCTCTACGGCATGAAGAACGCGCAGACGATGTTGCACAACGGCTTTACCACCGTACGCGATGTTGGCGGCGGCTGGGGCGTCGATCTCGCGGTGCGCGATGCAATCGCCGAAGGCGTGTATGTCGGTCCTCAAATCTTTGCCGCGGGTCCCGCGCTTTCGATTACCGGCGGTCACGGCGACTCGAACGATCTGCCCGACTTCGTACATGAAGATGTGGTCATCGAAAGCGGTGTGTCGTACGGGCCGTACGGTTTCCGCGAAGTCGTGCGCGAACACGTGAAGCGGCACACCGATCTAATCAAGATTCTTGCGACGGGCGGCGTGTTGAGTTACGGCGACGTGTGGGATATTCCTCAGATGAATCTCGATGAGATTCAAGCCATTGTCGATGAGTCGACCAAGTTCAATCGCAAGGTCGCGGCGCACTGTCACGGTGACAAGGGCATCTCGGTTGCGGTTGAAGGCGGCGTGCACTCGGTCGAGCACTGCACCGGTGTCGGCGATGCTACGCTGAAGAACATGCAACAACGTGGCACCAATTTGGTGCCGACGATTTGGGCGCTCGATTCAATTTTGCAACCGGGCAACCCAAATCACATCCCGGCGGGCTCGGTGCAAAAGGCCGAATATGCGGCAACGATTCGTAATGCGGGCATGCAGCGCGCGCTCGCGACGACCGTCGTGATCGCCTACGGTACCGACGCCGGCGTCTTCCCACACGCTGAGAATAACAAAGACTTTGCACTTCTTGTACGTATGGGTATGCGCCCGACCGATGTGCTGCGCTCCGCCACGGTAACCGCCGCTGAACTTGTCGGCGTGAGCGACCGCGGCACGCTTGCACCGGGGAAACGGGCAGATGTCGTCGCCTTCAACGGCGATCCGACGCGCGACATTTCTCTGATTGAGAAGCCGCCGGCCCTGATTTTATTGGGAGGCAAGCGGGTCAACGCCGCATAAATCCCCCTAGCCCTCGGGACTGTCGAGGGCAGTTCCTGGAGGGGTACGTGTCTACTGGTTTGGTTGTCGACCGCGGGCTCGAGGGCGTCGTCGTCGGGCACACGGATTTAAGCAATGTCGAAGGCCAAATTGGCCGCCTGACCTACCGAGGTTACGACATCGACGACCTGGCGCCGAACGCAACGTTTGAAGAAGTCGCGCATTTGTTGCTCTTCGGACATCTCCCCAACGCCACGGAACTCAAAGCATTTAAAGCCGAACTCGCATCGCGTCGCGCGCTGCCGGGTCAATTGCTCGCAGCGATGCAGACGGTGCCGAAGAAGGCATGGCCGATGGATGTGATGCGCACGATCGTCAGCGGCCTTGCGCTCTTCGTGCCGGTCAACGACCACGGCGAGCACGTCTCCGACGTGCACAGCGCGATCGAACTGATCGCGAAGATGACCGACGATCCTTGCGGCGTGGGATCGCATTCGTCGCGATCTGCAACCGATCGAGCCGCGCACCGATCTTTCGCACGCGGCAAACTTCCTTTATATGCGCACCGGTAAAGTGCCGGCCGAAATCGAGGAAGATGCCGTCGACACATATCTCGTGTTGCTCGCCGATCACTCGTACAACGCGTCGACCTTCTCCGCGCGGGTGACCGCCTCGACGCGCGCCGACATCTACGCTAGCGTGACGTCGGCACTTGCGACACTCACCGGCGACCTGCACGGCGGTGCTGCGAGCGCGACCTACACGAACCTCCTTGCAATCGGCACGCCGGAAAAGGCGGAGAAGTTCGTGCACGATGAGCTGACCAAAGGCAACCGCATCATGGGCATGGGCCATCGTGAGTACCGCGTGCGCGACCCGCGTGCGAAGCATCTCGAGGCGATCGCCCTGGAGCTCTCAAAGCACAGCGGCACCAAGTGGTATCCAATCGCGCGCGAGCTCGAGAATCAGAGCCAGCGCATTCTCGCCGAAGAGAAGCCCGATCGCAAGATCTACGCGAACGTCGATTTTTACACCGCACCGGTGCTTGCCGATCTCGGCATGCCGGGCGACGAGTTCACCTGTCTCTTTGCTTGCGGTCGCGTCGCCGGCTGGACCGCGCATATTCTCGAGCAGCTGCACGACAACCGGTTGATTCGTCCGCAAGCGACGTACAGCGGACCACCTCCGGGGCCGTTCGTGCCGATCGGTTCGCGCTAATGATCGTTATCCCGGCGCTCGATATCCGCGGCGGGAAGTGCGTCCGCATGGAGCGGGGCGACATTTCGACCTCGACCGTGTACGCCGACGACCCCGTGGAGCAAGCCAAAGCGTTCGTCGCGCAAGGTGCGCGGCGACTGCACGTGATCGATCTCGATGCCGCGTTTGGTCACGGCGACAACATGACGGTCGTAAGTGCGATCTGCCACGCTGTCGACGTGCCCGTGCAAGTCGGCGGCGGTATTCGCGATCTCGACAAAGCGCAGCGACGTATCGATGCGGGCGCTACCGAGATCATTCTCGGCACGATGCTCGTGGCCGAAGAGCGCAGTTCGCGTGCGATCATCAACAAGTTTCCGGATCGTGTGATCGCCGGCATCGACGTGCGTGGCAAGCACGTCGCAACGCACGGCTGGCAGGAAAGCTCGCCGATCGATCGCGATGCGCTGATCAAGCGCGTAGCGATGTGGGGCATCAAGCGGGTCATCTTTACCGAGATTCGCCGCGACGGCATGGGCGAAGGCTACGATATCGCGGCGCTGCGAGAGGTCGCGAGCGACGCAGATATTCTCGTCACGGCAAATGGCGGCGCGCGCACGCTTCACGACTTGCAAGAGCTCAAAGCCAAGGCGCCGCCGGCGGTCGATTCGTGTATCGTCGCGACCGCAATCTACAAAGGCACGATCAAACTCGTCGACGCCATTGCCGCCGTCGGCTAGAGGCGCCTACTCGCACTGCTTATCTTGTGCAGTGCACCGGCGGCTGCCGCAGAGCCGCTCTCGAGCAGTCGCTTCGAACTCGCCGACAACATTCCAATCGTCGAGGTATGGATCGATGGCAAAGGTCCCTTTGACTTCGCGGTTGACTCCGGCGCCACGTGGATGGTGCTTTCGCCGCAACTCGCAAATCAACTCAGCTTACGTCCGACCGGTTTTCGCAACGTGAGTGGCGGCGGCCCCGATTCGATGCGCGCACCGAGCGTGGTGCTCGATTCGCTTCGTGTCGGGAGCCTGGCCGTAAAGCAAATGCAAGCCTATGTGGTTCCACTTCCACCGGCACTGTATAGTCCGCCCCGGCACAAAAAACACATCGTCGGACTGCTTGGCGAAACGTTCTTCCATCGCTACGTCACCGTTATCGACTATGAAACGAGCGAACTGGCATTTTTCGATAGAAACACCTACGCGCCGCCTGAGCATGCATTCGCTTTGCCAATGACGCTCGTTTTCGGCGGCGTGGTCCCCGCAGTGCCCGTGTCCGTCGATGCGCAGAGCGCAGTATTCGTGCTCGACACCGGCAGCGGTGCTTGGCCGATTGCAACCGCTACCTTCGCCAAGGCCCGACTAGACCAACAGTACCCGGCCGGCAAGGCGCAAGAGGCGCAAGGCGCCGGCGGCTCCTATTCGTTGCGCACAATATGCGTCACGCGATTCGCACTCGGCGAGGCAATATTCGCAAGCGTGCCGATGTACGTGGAAACCAACACGCTTGGACTTTCCGCAGAGGGTGACTTTCAAGGTAATCTCGGGTACCAAGTTCTGCGGCACTTTGCAGTGGCGTTAGATTTCGATAACGCGACCGTGTATCTCACACCAAATGCAGGCGGCAGCGCATACGCACACTGCTAACTGATCCGTCACCCCTCTTCAATATACGTACGAGCGAGGGTCGATGGCAAGCGTGACACGATCTCATAGTTGATCGAATCTGCCCACGTCGCCCAGTCGTCAATGCTGAGTTCCTGAGAATCCTGAGAACCGATGAGCGTGACTTTTGACCCAACGTGCGCGCTCGGTGCGTGCGTGAGGTCAACAAAGAACATGTTCATTGCGACGCGCCCGATGATCGCACAGCGCGCGCCGTCGATGAGCACAGAACCTTTGTTCGATAACGCGCGCGGGATGCCGTCGGCGTAGCCGAGCGGCACGACGCCGATCTGCATGTGGCGTGGCGCGTGATAGGTGATGCCGTAGCCGACGGCTTCGCCTGCATCGATGGTTCGCGTGACAACGAGCTCCGATTCATATGAAAGCGCAGGCTGCAACGGCAACTTGTCGCCGTTCATCGCTTCTTTCGTCGCTGCCGAAGGCCACAGGCCGTAAAGTGCGATGCCGAACCGCGAGAGATCGAGGCGCGTCTGCGGCCAGAGCATTGCCGCAGCCGACGCAGCGATGTGCCGGATCGGTGTAAAACCGCGCGCGGCGAGAATCGGCTCGGCGTGTTGGTAGGCTTCGTTGAAGCGCTCGAGTTGCAGCATCGTGTAGGGCGAATCGATCTCTTCGGCCGCGGCGAGATGCGAGAAGACGCCGGCGATTTCGAGGCCGTTCGCGCGGCCGTACGCTTCGATTGCGTCGGGTAAGTCGCCAGGCTGCAAGCCAAGCCGATTCAATCCGGTGTTGACTTTTACGTGGACGCGCGCGCGCGTCTGCGCGCGCAGCGCCGCTTGTGCGAGATCGCGGGCGAAACTCTTGACGTCCCACAGCGCAACCTCGGCATTGCACGCCATGGCGTCGTCGAGGCGCTCGGGTGGAATCGGCCCCATGATGAGGATCGGCGCGGTGATGCCGCCGTCGCGCAGTTCGAGCGCTTCGTTCACGTTGTACACGCAGAGCTTGACGGCCATGCCTTCGATGGCAAGCGCAGTGTCGGCGATGCCGTGGCCGTATGCATTACCTTTGACGACGAATGCAGCGTGCTGCGGTCCGACGAGCTCACGCAGCAGACGCGCGTTGTGGCGCAGCGCCGACGTTGAAATGCGCAGCGTTCCGATCACGCGCGGTCCAATTGCGCGACCACGAAGGCGACCGGGATACCGAAGAAGACCGTGCGCGCGAGCACGTCGTTGAGCAAGGTCGCCGATGTTGGCAGGATAGATGAATGCGTGCGCGCCGAGCAGGAGCAACAGCATCAGCACGTAGACGATGAAGCCGTAGAAGAAGCCGGAAATGTACCAGCGTGCGTTCACGAACGGCTGCCGCTGCGCGAAGTATGCGTAGCCACCGGCCCAACCCATGCTCAGCACGAGATCGACGAGCGCGCCGACCCATGCATAGCTCGGGCTCGTGAGCGCAAGCGGACCGATCGCGATCGATGCGCTGCGCTGCAGCATCGCAACCACACTGCCATGCTCGGGCAGGACGGTCGTGAACCATATATAGAGATCGAAGACGACCGCGCCGACAAAGCCGGCGAGAACGGCCTGTCGAACGATACGCGCCCAATTTGGGCGGAGCGCAGTTGCCATGCGCGGAAGTTCGTAGCCGATGCGTGGAGTTCTTGTTTTCCTACTTTTGTCGGTAATGCTCGCAGCGCCGGCGTGGGCGATTCCCGGACAAACGGCAGGGCAGTTCTCGGCGTGGGGCAAGGGCAATACCGCGCTGCACGGTTTCAGAGCGACGATCGACGACGAAACGGGCGGCACGAATTATATGGCGACGGTTGTGGTCAACGGGTATCACGCCGAGTACAACGCCGAACCGCAACGCGGACGCGTGCATCTGGAATACATTTCGTTTCAAGATATTCCGGATGCATGGAATCTTCAGCAGCGTATTCCGTTTGTGACCGATACGATCCGCAAGGTCTATGGTGATACGTACGCGGCCGATTTCAAAAGTGCCCAGCGTGTGCCATATTCCGGGCGCGTTGCGGCGTGGCGCGGAAAGAAGCTAGCCTATGCTACTTTTGGCGCAGCGTTGTTTATCATGGACAGTCCCGAATTTGCAAACGTAGTCGAGAACATGCATGTCTGCGATGCCATCGAGTGCGGCGACACAGATTAAATTTCTTTGGAGTTGGAAAAACCCTAGATCGTTTTCAGCTTTGCTGGGTAGCATGCGTTTACTATGATGTTGGGACAGGAACGTCAAGCGCAGCTTTCCGCTGAAATTATTATTCGTGGAACCATCGTGGCGCTTGCTTTACTCACGGGAGTCGGCGTCGCGTTTGCGCTCTGGAGCGTGCTCCATGCGAGCCCAGCGACGATGGCCGTCACCGGCTCCGTCGCGGCGCTGACCCTGGGCCTTGGGCTGATCAGCCTGGCTCTCCCGAACCGGACCGCGCGCCTCTTCATCGTGGTGATGGCCGCCTCGATGGCCGTCGCCTTCTTTGCCGGATCCGGCGCCTTCGCGGCCATTTCTTCCTAGCGACTTTTGTCACCCTGGCCCTCCTCGAAGGCCCCTCCAGGGTGGTTGCACTCTTAATCTCCGTCTGCTAAGATTTCGGGGCTGGCACTCCATTGCTGCGAGTGCCAAAGTGTTAAAACCCAAAAATTCTGGAGGTTTCCGTGAATCTCAAGCCTTTGGGCGATCGCGTGGTCGTCGAGCACGTCGAGCAAACCGAGAAGAGCGCCGGCGGCATTTTTCTGCCCGACACCGCCAAGGAAAAGCCGCAAGAAGGCCTCGTCCTCGCGGTCGGAACCGGCCGCGTGCTCGACAATGGCAAGACGCTTCCGATGACCGTGAAGGTCGGCGATCGAATCATCTACTCGAAGTACTCGGGCTCCGAGATCAAACTCGACGGCAAAGAATACCTCATCATCTCTGAAAAAGACGTTCTCGCCATCGTCGACAAAGTTCCGGCTGGCGTTAAAGGGAGCAATAACTAAATCATGGCAGCAAAGCAACTCGTATTTGACGAGAACGCACGTCGCGCACTCGAGCGCGGTGCGAACATTCTCGCCGATGCGGTCAAAGTGACGCTCGGACCCAAGGGCCGCAACGTCGTACTCGACAAGAAATTCGGTTCGCCGACGATCACCAACGACGGCGTGACGATCGCCAAAGAAATCGAACTCCCCGACATGTTCGAAAACATGGGCGCACAGCTCGTGAAGGAAGTCGCGTCGAAGACCAACGACATCGCCGGCGACGGCACGACCACCGCGACGGTGCTCGCGCAAGCGATCATCCGCGAAGGTCTGCGCAACGTCACCGCCGGTTCGCAACCCGCTGCTGATCAAGCGCGGCATCGAGAAGGCCGTCGAAGTGGCGGTCGACGAGATGGGCTCGGAAGAAGGTTCAGAAGGTCGACACCAAAGAGAAGATCGCGCAAGTCGCGTCGATCTCGGCCAACGACAAAGAAATCGGCGACTTCATCGCCGAGGCGATGGAGAAGGTCGGCAAAGACGGCGTCATCACGGTTGAGGAATCGAGGACGCTGAAGACCGAAGTCGAGACCAAAGACGGCATGCAGTTCGACAAGGGCTACATCTCGCCGTACATGGTTACCGACTCCGAGCGCATGGAAGCCGTGCTCGACGATCCGTACATTCTCGTGACGGAGCGCAAGATCTCGGCGATCGCCGACATTCTGCCGCTGCTCGAGAAGGTCGTCCAAGTGCAGAAGCCGCTGCTGATCATCGCCGAAGACGTCGAAGGCGAAGCCCTCGCGACGCTCGTGGTCAACAAGCTGCGCGGAACGTTCACGTCGGTTGCCGTCAAGGCGCCGGGCTTCGGCGACCGCCGCAAAGAGATGCTCAAGGACATCGCGACGCTCACGGGCGCGACGGTGATCTCCGAAGAGCTCGGCCTCAAGCTCGACAAGGTGACGCCGGAACAGCTCGGTCAAGCCAAGCGCGTCACGGTGACCAAGGAAGAGACGACGATCGTCGACGGCGCGGGCAAACCGGCCGACATCAAGGGCCGCATCGAGATGATCAAGCGGCAGATCGAAGAGACCGATTCCGACTTCGATCGCGAGAAGCTGCAAGAACGTCTTGCCAAGCTCTCCGGCGGCGTTGCCGTCATCCAAGTCGGCGCGGCGACCGAGACCGAACTCAAAGAGAAGAAGCATCGCATCGAAGATGCGCTCTCGGCGACCCGCGCCGCCGTTCAGGAAGGCATGATCCCCGGCGGCGGCACCTCGCTCGTGCACGCGCTCAAGGCGATCGACAAGTACATCGAAACGGCGCCGAAGACCAACGGCCACGCGAACACGTGGGCCGATGAGAAGATCGGTATCGACATCATCAGAAGGCGCTCGAAGAGCCGCTTCGTCAGATCGCGGACAACGCGGGCTACGAAGGCTCGGTCGAAGTCAACAACGTCAAGCTGAAGAACTCGCCGTACGGCTTCGATGCGATGACCGGCGAGATCGTCGACATGTTCAAGGCCGGCATCGTCGAGCCGTTCAAGGTCACGCGCTCGGCGCTGCAAAACGCAGCGTCGATCGGCGCGCTGATCCTCACGACGGAGACGCTGATCGCCGACAAGCCGGAACCCAAGAAAGATGGCGGCGGCGGCGGAATGCCCGGCGGCGGCATGGGCGGCTACGACATGATGTAATCTCGCTCACGCCGAGATCTGTCACCCTAAGCCAAGCTCTGTCACCCTGAGCTTGTCGAAGGGTAGCAGAGAAAACATCGAGGCCCCGCTCACGCGGGGCCTTTTTCTTTTCTGTCGCAGCATATAGCTATTGTGGGCAGGCGCCTCGCGAGTCTTTTATTGCTTGCCGCTGCAGCGAGTTGCGGCGGTGGAAAAGGCCCCGTTACCGTATCGTCGTGCCACGTTACGTTCGGGCGGTTTCCACGCGGGTTCGTGCGTGGTACCTATCATATGACGGTCCGAGACGATGCGAGCAAACGGGTCAACACTGTATTAATTGCGTTCTCGCCATGGAACTGGGTCGGCGCTAGTCCGCTCCCGTTTGATGTCGATCGTGGGCCGATGTACGAGTACATGCAGCCGATTGAGCCGGGCAGCTCTAGCGTTTAGTACCGGAATATTCCGACCGCGCCGTATGGTCGGAAATCAACCGATAAACTGCGCTATCTCAAAAGTGGACGTTCCCGCGTACGCGAGCAATGGGAACAACGGAGCGTTCCTTAAAGCGCATCCACGGTGTGCCGGAAAGATGGGAAGTATCGCTGGCCAGATGGAGTGTCTTCCTGTAGTACTGCGAGAGACGCTGGTCAGCTCAATCGTCTTTAGCTCCAGCTTCGATAAGCCTCCGCGTATCCAACTCGTTGTCTCTGGGCACACCGAGGAAATCGTCAACCTGCAAACCGGCGAGCATTGCGCCCTGAACTTCGCGGCGGCTAGTGTCGCTGCATCAAGTGGCGTGCGCGGCGAAATGCATGTCCCGGCACTTTGCAACGGCCATCCGGGTGATTTCATCTGGACCCTCAACGGCGACCATAGTCACCTCATCGGCTACGCTCCCAGCGCGAAAGTCGTGCGGTAGTCCAAAAGGATCACAGGAGGCCCTTTTGGAGCCACAGTACTATCGGACCATGATTAAACGCACGGCGTTCTTGCTATGTGCCTCGATCTTCGCGCTCAGCGGCTGCGGTGGCGGCGGCGGTATCGGCAGCCTGTTGGGCGGCGGTGCAGGATGTTCGCCGACGAGCTTCTCGATGAACTTCCCGGCCGATGCGGGCTTCTCGGCCTCGGGAACGATCAATTCGGCTTACAAGTGCTTCTCGACCGCGACGGTCAACACGTACACGTCGCTGCTGCCGATCGGATCGGCATTTACGTCGGCCAACGGGGTCACCGTGCTATATCTCGGCATGACGTTTAGCAGCACCGAATATGCAACCGGCCTGCCATCGCTGAACATTACATTGCCGGCGGGCATGGCAACTGCGGGTCGCCAGTTCTACATTGCGGGCAATAGTAACGGCGGCGCGTTCGGCTGGAATCCCGCGCTCGAAGGTCCAGTTACGGCAAATGGCTCAACAGTAAGCTTTGGAATCGGCGGCGGCAACACGACCTTCGACGCGAACGTCGAGGAAGTGATGGCGTTGTACTATGTGCCCTAGCGTTCCTGATCGGTTGGGCGAACGAGCACTTCGTTGATATTGACGTGCGGCGGCTGCGTGACGCAGAACGTGATGATGCGCGCGATGTCGTCGGATTGCAATTGGCGCATAGAGTCAGCCCACGTATTGAGCGACTTTTGAATCCCGGCATCGGCGATATGCTCGCGTAATTCGGTTTCGACTACCCCGGGCTCAATGATGGTCACGCGAATGTTGTCCATATAGACTTCTTTGCGCAACGATTCGGAGACCGCACCGACCGCGAATTTTGACGCGGCGTAGCCGCCTGAGTTGGGATGCGCCATGCGGCCCGCGGTCGACGAGACGTTGACGATATGTCCGTCTTTGCGCGCGCGCATGCCGGGAAGCGCCGCTTGAGTCGCGGCAATCAGGCTCATCACGTTAAGGTCGAACATCGAGCGCCAGCGCTCGAGACTCGCCGTCTCGAGGGGCTCGAGGTACATGACGCCGGCGTTGTTCACCAGTACATCGAGATGGCCGAAACGCGCTGCGGTTTCTTTGACGATGCGCTGCGCTTCGGATTCTTGTGTAAGATCGGCTGTCAACACGAGCGCAGTGCCGCCAGCTTTTGCGATCTCGGCAGCGATCTCGTCGAGGCGATCCTTGCGGCGTGCAGCGATGGCAACCGCCATCCCCGCCGCAGCGAGCGCACGTGCGGTTGCCGCGCCAATCCCCGATGATGCGCCCGTGACGAGGGCTACGCGTTGTTGTGCTTGCATCGAGCGACCCTTCGAGGCTCGCTGCGCTCGCACCTCAGGGTGACAGAATTAGTTCGTCAACACTAATGCGTTGTTGATTTGGCGGCCGGGGGCGACGAGATACTTGCCGTTTGCCCACAGGCCGGTCGACGCACCGCCGTCGAGGTTCATCGCGTCGTAGGCGCCGAGCGTCTTCATGATGTGCGCGCACTCATCGAGCGAGGCGCTCGCAACCGCGAAGATCAACTCCGACTGGTCCTCGCTTATGCCGACCATGCTGCGTTTGCCCGGGCCGAAGACTTTGGGATCGTGGAATCCCTCGGCGCGCGGATCGGCAAACTCTTCGCCCTCAACCAGCAACTGCGGACCGCCGCCGATTGCTTGCCAGGCGTTGGCGAAGCTGCCGAGATCGGCACCCAGCGCGGGCTTCAGCGCGTAACCGGCGCGACGGCCGACCCAAAAGCGCGACGCGACCTGACTCTCGCCGCGGAAGTAAATCACGAAACCGTTGCGCGGAATGATCGTTGGGCCGTAGTTGATCTGCGAGACGATGCCGTCGGTTACTTGAATCTGCGGGCCGCCGGTCAAACCGGTCGTGCCGCCCCAGGCGGGCGTGAAGATTGTGATCGTTTGGCCGGCCGGACCGGGCAGACGATTGAACCAGTACGCATACCAGTTGTTCGGGTACGTGCTGCTGCCGTCGAGGAACCCGATGATGCGCAGCGGGATGCGCTCGATCGTTGCGTGGTTGCCGCGATCGAAGTAGAGCACGCTGCCTACATCGCCTTTAAAGACCATCGCGCCGTCGATGATGGTCGTCTGGTCGAGGTTTTTGCGCGCCACGTGCTTGGCGTAGGCTTCAAAATAGCCGCCATTGATGGCGGCTATTCCGTTTTGCTGCTTTGCGATGTCGGCGAGCCAGGCGGTGTCGCCGACGTCGCGCCCCCCGAGCGCGGCGTGGACCTGCACGCGATCGAGTCGCGCGATCACGAAATGGACAAGATGGCCATCGATCTCTGTCGTGCCGACGTTGAGCGCCGGCGCGCGGTGCGCATCGAGAGCGAGAGGGGCGCACACGAGAAAAAATCCCGTCGCAAGAAACGCCATTGCGCGTAACAGTTTGGTAGCCCTCACACTTGGGTGATCGGTTCGTTTGGGTTTTACTTGAGAACGTAGCGCTATGAAAAATCGTGCATTTGCGCGAAACGCTTAACGTTTTTGTAATCTCCGCAGCCTTATACTTCTGGCTGCGTGTGGTGGCGAAGAAGCGGGCAGAGGTATTGGCGGAGGGATTTACTGCGTCAGGCGATGATATGTGACCATGCTGCCCGCAACTCCGGCGCCGGCGCCCACACCGGAGCCGCCCTGCGTAACGCCGATTGCCGTCACGCTCGCGGATCGCCCCGGCACCGGCCGTAGTACTTCGACCGGTGGAGCAGCGTGTGTCGCGCCGCCTGGCGAACTCGTCATCGAAAGCGGCGTGCGCCGAGAGCAAACGTGGGAGCCGGCCTACGCTGTGTCTTCGAGCGGTCCACTCACGCTATTGCGCTACGGCGTCGCTCCGCACTTCGAAGTGGCAATTGCGCCGCCCGCAAATCAATCGCTCTTCGTGGAACATGGTTCAATGAGCACGCGCGGGAGGAGCGATGCCGCGCTCAATCTCAAATACGCGCTGCTCGACCAGCCGGTCACGCAGGCCTCCGTCGATGTCGCGTACGTGCCACCGACGGGTACCGGCGCCTTCACCGCCGGCGCGCCGACCTACTCGATTTCCGGAAATCTCGCAATCACGATAAACGACCGGTGGAGTTTTGCGACGAGTCAGGCCGTTGGCACCAATGTGGGCGCCAATGCGGCGGGGCGCAACGTCACCTATTTCGACTACACGCCGTCGTTCACGTTCGCGTACGCGATTACCAACGTGACGTCATTACTGCTGCAGGTGGCGCTTGAGTCGCGCCAAGGGCCGGTGGAACCTTCCGGCAACCGCAGCTACGTTGCGCTGCAGCAAACGATTGGCTCGCGTCTCGCAATCGATCTCGATTTTGAGCGCAATCTCAAACCCACCCCCGGTCTAGGGCCGCAGCAGGCGCTGGGGCTTGGGTTTGTGTGGATTGCTACTAGATGAAAAGTACTTTCGCCATCATGCCCTTGTCTTCGTGACTGAGGATGTGACAGTGAAATACCGACATGCCGCGGATGTGCACGTAACTTGCGTCTAAGACCACGTCGATGCTTTGTTCGAGCGGCACGTTCATCGTGTCCGCCCAAAGCGGATTCGCGATAGGTTTGCCATTCGCGGCATAGGTCAAGAAATGGACTTGGTGGATGTGGAACGGATGGATCTCGTGCGTCTTGTTGATCACGCGCCAGTGCACGTACGAGCCCACTCGCACACTCGTCATCGGCGCAGCATTGGGCGAGAAGAGCTTGCCGTTGATGTAGAACTTATGGTTGCCTTCGGTAAATACGACGGTGAAAGCCGGCGGCGTATGTTCGACCTTGGTAACATCGACCGTGTGATACAATGGCGCGCTCGCGGACACCGGAACCGGCGGCGGTCTTGGGCTGGTGTCGTTTGACGCAATATCTGCCAGCACTTGACCGCGCATCGGGTCGCCGTCGGGTCCCGAATTGACGCAATGCGTGCGCAACGCAGCGTGCAGCCCTGCCGGCGGGCCGGTGACGATCGCTTCGACACGTCCGGCGGGCGGGACGACGATGTGGGTGAACGTGCGCATCGGATGCTGCGGGTCGTGCAGCGCGAGCGGCTCTCCATCGTACGCAACGACGCGTAGCGACGACCCGTCGACGCTGAGATCGGTATAGTTGTCGGCTGAGGCGTTGACGATACGCCAAAACTGCTGCTCGCCCGGCGCAATGCCAATCGACGGTCGAAACGCATCATTCACGGTGAAGAGGGTGTCGGGCGCCTCGTTTTCGGATTGACACTTGCTTCCGTTACCCACGCCGAGCGTCTGCATGAGCGACAGAAATTGCGGATCGGTGGTGGAAAACTCGCGCGTTCGCAGCACGATCAGGCGCTCCGGCATCGTGCGCACCTGCGGCGCGTAGCGGTCGATTCCCTCAACAACGATCGCGCCCGACATTCCATCGAGCGTCTGGCGGTCGCTCTCACCGTGCGGATGGGGGTGATACCAATACAACCCCGGCGGTACATCGCTCGGCACGTGCACGTCGTACTGCAGCGTTTGCCCCGGCGCAGCGAGCATCGTGAGCACGTCGTCCTGCCCGTAGTGCGGCGAAACTTCCATGCCGTGGAAATGGAGGTTGGTCATGTCCATGCACGTTCCGAGCGCGCACTGTTCGGTCGTGTGCAGCGGGAGATCGTTCGTATACGTTATGCGTATCTCACCGCCGGGTGCAACACGGATCGTAGGCTGCGCAAGGCCGCCGTTGTAGTACAGCGCCGCATGTCCGTGATTCTCTTGCGCGCGAAGGGCAAGCGTCGTTACACCGTTCACCGGCGTTACCTGTGGAGGTACGGAGAGTAAAAGCATATTAGTTCTCCGGGTCGCTGAATTTTATCCACCAATGGGTGCCGTCGCAGAACGGCTTGTTCTTGGATTGACCGCAGCGGCACAGCGCGTAGTGCTCGCGATTTGCGCCTTGGTCCATGGCTTCGCCTTCGAGTTCGATGCCACCGCGCACATAGTAGCTCGCATTTTCGGCAACGTAGATCTCGGGGTCGCGCGTTTCGCCGGCGTACACTGTGCCGTTTGAGATATAGCCGAGTGCGCCCGACGGGCAGGCGCGCACGATATCGATGATCTTTTCCGGTGTGTCGCCATCGGGTTTAACGAAGCTATTGCCGTCTTCGTGAAAGACGCTGGGCAGATGATCGGTGCAGTTGCCAAAGTGGCAGCACGTGCCGCGATTGTCGAGCACCGTAATCGCTTTGCCTTCGTATGTGTCCAAGCGATCGGGCGTGCGAGCGGGAGCTTTCGAACTGTCGAAGCCGATCTGTGCATGCGTGCCGTCGCAATACGGCTTACTCTTCGAACCACCGCAGCGGCAGAGCGCGACGATTGGGCGACAGTGGAGCGTTTCGCCCTTCGAATTCGTCAGCTTGTGCAGATTGCGTACGATGTACGGCCCGTTGATCTCCGGTCGAATCGTCGTGCGCGCATTGCGCTCGTCGGCCTCGTTGCGTACCGACATGGCAAATTCGGGCGGAATAAAAGGCGTCAGACAGTCGGCTACGGCTTCCATCGCCGCCGCCGACTCCTCGACCTCTTGCGGAAGTCCCACCTCTTGCGCGAGACGCGTAAGCTGCATTTGCAGATCGTAGACGCGCTCTAGGAAGAGGATCCACGCGGCGCGTTTGTGTGGCAGCAGATGGATCGCGCGCTCGAATCCGAAGCCGGGGCCTGCCGTCTTGCCCGGATATTCGCGCCCCGCCGATGTCTTGGCGAGCGCTTCGCCGAGGGGACGCAACACCGAAGTCATGATGTGCAGTGTCGCACGCGAGAGGTGTTGCAGCTCTTCCTCGGTTTCATTCGCGCGCGCGAAGAACCGTTCGAGCATCATGAGCAGCAAGGCATACACGCTATTGAAGAGCCCGGCTAATTCTTGCGCGACTGGATCGGTCACACGATTCGTGCCGGGCATCTCGGCGATGCCGCGCGTGCTGGGATTGCTCAACACGGGACGGACGGGATCGAAGATGCGCCCTTCGCGCCGCGCCGCCTCAACTAGGCTCATGTACTCGGTGCGGATCGTATTAAAGACGCAGAAGTGCGCGTCGGGATGCTCAGACGTCGGCGATTCACCTTGCTCGATGATCATCTCAATCGCGCGCTTGGCGGAAGCAGCGTCGATGACTTGCACCAGTTCTTTTGGAAAATCGAGGTATTGCGGCGAAGCTTGCTCGGCCGGGTTGCCGATGAAGAGCCGCTCCGGCTCGATGCACGAAAACGCCGATTCGATCTTGCGATAGAACTCGCCGACCGTGCGAAAATCGACGTCGAAGGGCTCGATCGTGTTTTGCACGCGGGTGACCTCGCCTTCCTCGCAGTGCGCAACGCGCGCGCTAATCGCCGCAAACGTGGCGGCGCGCTCGGGCCCGAGAATCGACAAGTCGGAGGGCATCTCGTAACAGACGAGCCGATCGAGCAAGTCTTGCGAAAACGGTTCGAGCGTCATCTCGATGCCGAAGGGAAATGCCGTCGCCGGAATTGGAAAGTTTGAGCGGGCAAAGTGCGCCGCCCCGCCAACCGCGGTCATGAGATTACAAACCTGCGCGAGGTGCAGCATCTCCTCGACGGCGACGTGCGCTATGCGGCGCTTCCAGTTGCGCACGGCCGCAAGTTCGTCTGCGGTCATTCCGCCTTCGCTCAGACTCGTCTTGAGCGAGTATCCCGCATAGAGGTAGACGCACGCCAGGTTGTGTTCGAGCTCCGAGGCGCGCGTGAGCAGGTAGAGCAGCTCCACGCGTGTGGTGACGGGCGCAACCGTGGTCGTCATATAGGAGTTCGTAACCTCGTTGCCAATCAGAAAGGCTGCATGAAACGCGCATTTTTCGCAACGCTCGTCCTTTGCGTCGTGCCCATCGTTTCGTTAGCAGATACGCCTGCCCCGCCGCAGCTCTTCACTGCGATCGCCGGCAAGTGGACGTGCTACACTGCGGCCGGATCTACCGTGAATTCCACGTTTACCGTCGCAGCGAGCGGCGATGTCAGCCAGCATATGGATTGGAAGAACGGCGCCACAAGCGGTGCCTTCGATCAGACCTTCAGCTACGACGCGGCGTCGTCGACCTGGAATGTCAAGAACGCGGGGAGCGGCCTCGCCTTTAGCGGCACGACGCGCGGTGCAGCCAACAATGTCGTCGACATTGAAGGCTCGCAAAGCTACCAGGGGCACACGGTGCCGGAGCGCGAGGTCTTTGTTTTCGGATCGCCTGGCTTTTACTCGCACGTTTGGTACGCGCAGGCGTCCGATACGAGCTGGCGGCCGACAAGTTACAGCGAGTGTTATGTCACGCCGCCGGGAACAACCTAGTTAGCTAGCGAAGTAACAAAGATCGTGATAAAGAGGTTTGCCGCGGCCCTGTTTGCCGTTGTGCTTTTGGCTGCGGCTCCAGCGGCCGCGTCCAATGCTCCCGACGTGATCATGTCGGCCGCCGGTCACAACGCACCGGTGCAGCATTACACGTTCGATGTCGAAGCGCGGATCGCGCTGTTGACGTTTCCATGGGTTCGCTTCACGCTGCACGGCCATGGTACGTATACGCGCGGCGGCGAGTACAGCGTGCACTTCGATAACGTTCCGTGGTTCGGACGCGGTTTCGAAACGATGCCGATGGGCGCGCTCGACTTAAACAATTGGCCGGCGCTCTACTCGATGTCGGTTGCACAGACGCAAGGCAACGTCACGACGCTCGCGATGCACGATGCGAAAGATAGCCACCTCACCGAGGCGCGCGCGAAGGTCGACGCGACGCAAGGGCTTTTGCAAGTGCTTTGGACCTACGATTACGGCGGCCACGTGAAGCTCACGATCGTGCCGCAGTCGGTTTCGGGCTATTACTTCCCGTCAACCGAAGAAGCCGAGATCGTCATGCCGCAGTACCGCGCAATGGCCTGGGCGACGTTCTCGAATTATCAGATCGCTAGCTCGCGCTCGGTGCCGGAGACGTCTGCGCGACAGCGTCGTTAACGAACTTCACGGCGATCACCGTTCCCGGTTTTACATCTACGTCGGTCTTCATCTGCTGCGAGAGCAGGTAGCCGCCGGCCGCACCAAGCGTGCCGCCGTGATGTTTCCCCGCCGCAATGTGTCCGGCCGCACCGCCGCCGAGCACCATGCCGATCGTGCGCCAGTGATGTGATTGCGCGTTGAACGCGCCGACGTTGACGAGCTGCACGTTGATCGGCGCCTTCTCACCGTCGGGCAGCCGCACGTCGTCGAAGACGACGGTAAGCGCCGGTTTCTTGCCCATTCCGGCGGGCGAGACGCCTCGAGATGCCCGTCGATGATCGCGCCGTCGCTGCGCACGATTGTGAACGTATCGCCGTCGTGGCTCTTTTTGGTCGAAATCTCTTGCTGAAGTTTGCCGCGGAACTGCGTGCCCGACGTCACAAGTACCGACCCGCCGGACGCGGTGGGCGCGCCGCTGGCCGCACTTTGCGTCGAAACATTCGAGCTTTTGCCGCACGCGCACAGCGTAGCAAGCACGCGCAAAACCGAGAATGACTGCAATCTTCTTCATGGCTGGCGTGTTGGGTCGCAACGAAAGGACTCCTTCCCTTGGAAGGGCTCGCGGCGGGTGCAACAAAGGTAGCAATAGCATGCAGCAACGGACCACCAACGATTTCACCATCCGGGTTGCTACGGTCAACGGGTCAGGCAGTCAGTCGTCCAACTTGGTGTTGACCAACGCCATCTTCCGTCTCGGGATCCCGGTTGCCCCGAAGAACGTGTTCCCCTCGAATATCGAGGGGTTACCAACCTGGTTCGACGTTCGCATTTCTTCGAAGGGCTATCAGTGTCGTACGCGCGACGTTGATGTGCTCGTCGCGCTCAACGCCGCCACGTGGCGCACCGATATCGCCGCGGTCAAGGCCGGCGGCGCGGTGATTCACGAAGCGAGCTATCCGGTCTCGGGCGAAAGCCTGCGCGACGATATCGTGTATTACGCAGTGCCGTTCAACGAACTTGCCAAGCAGCACTTCAGCGACGGCGCGCTGCGCAAGTACTTGCTGAACATGATCTACGTCGGCGTCGTCGGTGAATTGCTCGGCATCGGCGAAGCCGATGTCGAAGCGGCAATCAACGCGCAGTTCAAGCGCAAAGCCAAAGCTGCCGCCACCAACGTCGAAGCCGTTCGCGTCGGCTACACGTTTGCGCGCGAGCATCTGAAGAAGACCGATCGCTTCGCTCTCGAGCCCATGACCGGCAAGACCGACGGCCTCTCGTTCATGGATGGCAATCGTGCCGCGGCACTCGGTTGCATCATGGGCGGTTGTACGGTTGCCGCATGGTATCCGATCACGCCGTCGTCGTCGCTCTGCGAAAGTTTCATTGCGCTCGCCGACAAGTATCGCGTCGATCCGGAGACCGGCGAGCGGCGCGTCGCAATCGTGCAAGCCGAAGACGAGCTTGCGGCGATCGGGATGGTGCTCGGCGCGGGCTGGGCCGGCGCGCGCGCGATGACCTCAACGTCGGGACCGGGCATTTCGCTGATGGCCGAATGGGTCGGCTACGGCTACTACGCCGAAGTGCCGGCCGTGATCTTCGACGTGCAGCGCGCCGGGCCGTCGACCGGTTTGCCGACGCGCACGATGCAAGGCGACGTCGTCGTTCGCGTACACGCTCTCGCATGGCGACACGAAGCACATCGTGCTGCTGCCCGCGACCGTGCAAGAAGCCTACACGATGGCGATGGATGCGTTCGATCTCGCGGATCGCTTCCAGACGCCGATCTTCGTGCTCTCCGATCTCGACTTGGGCATGAACGCCGTGGATGACGCCGGCGCTGCCATATCCGCGTCGTCCGTTCGATCGCGGCAAGGTGCTTGCACGAAAAAGATCTCGACAAACTCGAGAAGTGGGGACGTTACCGCGACGTCGACAAAGATGGCGTGCCGTATCGCACGCTGCCGGGAACCAAGCACGATCGCGCAGGCTATTTCACGCGCGGCACCGGCCACGACGAAGAAGCGCGCTACTCGGAATTGCCCGACGTGTGGCAGCGCGGTCTCGATCGTCTCGTGCTCAAACACGAAACGGCGCGCACCGCGGTTCCGCAACCGCTGGTCGAGGGACACGGCAATCCGATTGCGATCCTTGCCTACGGCACGACGCATCACGCGGTCGTCGAGGCGCGCGACATTCTTGCCGAGTCGCGGCGTCGAGACCGACTACATTCGCGTGCGCGCGCTGCCGTTTTCGTCGGATATTGCAGCATTTATCGCGCGACACGAACGCGTGTACGTCGTCGAGCAGAATCGCGATGGACAGCTCTTCGGCTTGCTGCGCGCCGAGCTGCCGAATCATCTCGTATCGCGGATCCAATCGATCCGTCACTACAACGGCGTGCCGATCGACGCGCACGCCATCGTCGATCCGCTTCTGCAAGCGGAACGTCAACCTGCGGTGGTATCTGAATGACCGTCAATCTCCTGGGCCTTTCGCGCGATGTCTACAAAGGGTTGCCGACGACGCTGTGCGCGGGGTGCGGGCACAACTCGATCACCAATCATCTGATCAAGGCGCTCTACGAGTACGGCGTCGCGCCGCATCTCTTGGCGAAGATGAGCGGTATCGGTTGCTCGTCCAAGACGCCGGCGTATTTCGTCGAGCAGGCGCACGGCTTCAACGGCGTGCACGGACGTATGCCGTCAGCCGCAACCGGTGCCAAACTGGCCAATCGCGAGTTGCTCGTACTCGGCATCAGTGGCGACGGCGACACGGCGAGCATCGGGATCGGACAGTACGCGCACATGATCCGGCGCAACGTCGATTGCGTCTACATCGTCGAGAACAACGGCGTGTACGGTTTGACGAAGGGGCAATTTTCGGCGACTGCCGACGTTGGCTCGACGCTGAAAAACGGAACGCCGAACGAATACTCCACGATCGACATTTGCGGCCTCGCGATCGAACTCGGCGCAACCTTCGTGGCGCGTTCGTTCTCCGGCGACGGCAAACAGCTCGTGCCGCTCCTGCAAGCGGCGCTCGCGCATCGCGGCACATCGATCCTCGACATCGTGAGCCCGTGCGTTACCTTCAACGATCACGAAGGCTCGACCAAGAGCTACGCATACGTGAAAGATCACGAGATCGCGCTCAACGCCCCCGATTACATCCGGCCGCGCGAGGAGATTACCGTCGACTACGAACCGGGTACGGTGCAAGAGATTATACTCGAAGACGGTTCGCGCGTGATGCTTCGCAAAGTCGACCGCGATTACGACGCGACGAGCCGCATCGATGCGCTCAAGCTCATCCACGAAACACGCAAGCAAGGCGAATTCGTCACGGGCTTGCTCTTCGTCGACACCGGCGTGCCCGATCTGAACGAACGCGAAAAGCTCGTGCAGAAGCCGCTCAAAGACCTCAAAGAGGACGAGCTACGGATGAGTCGCGCTGAGTGGGACGCCCTGTTTAGCTCTTAACGAGGTTGATCGAAAGCGGGTAGGTGTACGTCTCGCCTGCGTTAGCTTTGAGCGCCGCGATGATCGAGAAGACCACGATGACGATTTGGACGGCCCAGATGATCAGGAAGCCGATGCCGATAAACGCGAGGCAGATACCAATGACGCTCGCGATGAGCATCGTCAGCTGAAAGTTGAGCGCGTTGCGCGCTTGCTCTTTGAGCCAGGGGTTGTTGCTTACCGCCAGATAGACGATGAGCGACGGGATAAACCAGAAGAAAATGCCGGCGATATGCGTGAGCATTGCGGCAACTTTGTCGCTTTGGCTGGGAGAGGACTCGATCATGGGATAGGGGCCTCCTTGCGATGGGCGATGCCGGAGCCATTCGCCGCCGGAAGGGCCCTACCGCTTGACAAATGCATAAGCGTACACTTATGCTTTGACAGTGACCGCAGCTGCACCCGTCGATTCCGTGATGCGGACGCTCTCCGACCCAACCCGGCGAGCGATCTACGAGCGGATCGTCGCCCGTAACGAGGCGACCGTGCGGGAGCTGACCGATCGCGCCGGCGTCTCACAGCCCGCCGTCTCGCAGCACATCAAAGTGCTCCAAGACGCGGGACTGATCGTCGGCCGGAGGGAGGGGCGCAACACGTTTTACCGGCCCGATCCGCGTGGTCTGCAGCCACTTGCGGAATGGATGCAAGAACATCGGCGCTTCTGGGAAGAGAGCTTCGATCGCCTCGGCGACTATTTAAATCAACTTCAGCGTAATGAGGAAAAATCATGAGCGATGCACCGTTGACGCAACACTACACCTTCACGATCGAGCGCGTGTACGACGCGCCGCGCGAACGCGTCTTTAACGCGTTTGCTAACGCCGATGAAAAAGCACAATGGTTTGCCGGACGGCAGGGACAGTGGACGCAGCTGGTTCGTGAGATGGATTTCCGCCGCGGTGGACGCGAGCGTGCCAAAGGCCAGTGGAGCGACGGCAACACGAGCGATTTTCAAGCGACGTATCACGACATTCGCGAGAACGAGCGCATCGTGTACTACTACGACATGCATGTGAACGATCGCCGCATCTCGGCCTCGCTTGCGACGATCGAGCTAGAACCCGACGGTCTAAACACGCGGCTGAAATTCACCGAGCACGTTGTCTATCTTGATGGTTGGTCAACGCCCGAGGATCGTGAAGCGGGCAGTCAGATGCTGTTAGATAACCTTGGCGCGCATCTCCAGAGTGCAAAGGCCACCATATGAAGATCGTATCTACCGTCGCCCGCTACCTTCTCGGACTAATGTTCACGGTTTTCGGATTGAACGGGTTCTTCCACTTCATTCCGGCACCGACGCCTCCGCCGGGAATGTTGCACGACTTTGTTACGATATTATTCGCATCGGGCTTTTACGTCCTGATCTTTGGCGTGCAGCTCATTGGCGGGATACTCTTGTTGGCAAATCAGTACGTGCCGCTCGCGATCGTGGCCCTCGCCGCGGTCCTCGCCAACATCTTCACATTTCACATTACGTTGCAGCCAGCCGGGCTCGTGCCGATGCCGATAATCGCGCTTATCCTCTGGTTCCTCACCGCGTGGCCGATTCGCGCGCAATTCGCGCCGATCTTTGCACGGCAAGTGAACGTATGAGTACGATGACGCTGCCCTCCGACCGCGAGTTGGTCTTCGAGTGTACGTTCGATGCGCCACGCACGCTCGTGTGGGACGTCATGTACGACCCCGAACACATCCCGAATTGGTGGGACCGGCACGCCTACGCACGGTGATCGATGCGATGGACTTTCGGCCCGGCGGGAAGTGGCGGTTTTTACAATACGAGCCGGACGGCGCGGTGCACGCCTTCAACGGCGAGTATCTCGAAATCGTCAAGCCCGAGCGCGTCGTCATGACATTTGAATATGAGGGCTATCCCGGGCACGTTAGCCGGGCGACGCAGACGCTGCAAGAGCGCGACGGCCGCACGACACTGACCTCGAGCCAGCTATTCGACACGCAAGGCGAACGCGACGGAATGATGGAGGGCGGCGCAAAGGCGGGCTACGACGAGGGGCTGGAGCGGCTCGCAGCGCTGCTACGCGCTGCGGCGAAACTCGTTTAGACGATCTTCCAGGCGCGCGAACGCCTCGACGACGATCGGATCGAATGCCTTGCCGCTTTCGCCGCGGATTTGCGCGAGCGCATGCGGTTGCGTAAACTCGATGCGGTGTGGACGCTCCGAGGTCAGCGCGACGTAAGTATCCGCGACCGACACGATACGAGCCATGAGCGGAATCTCCGCGCCGGTGAGCCCGTCGGGATAGCCCGTGCCGTCGAAGCGCTCGTGATGCGAACGCGCAATCGCTTCGGCTTCGCGCAGTATCGGACGTGTGGCGCCGCCGAGAATGGCCGCTCCGGCATCGACGTGACCGTTCACGATGCTGCGCCAGCGCGTCGGCAACGCGGCCGGCGTCGCAGCGCACCCGCTCGGGAACCGCCAGCATGCCGATATCGTAGACGAGCGCGGCGGAGCGCAACGTTTCAACGTCGCCATGATCGAGACGCATCTGTTCGGCAATTGCGACGGCGAGATCACGCACGGCTTCGGCGTTATCGGCAAGTTCACGGCTGCTGACGCGCAGCGCACGATGCAAGCGGTCGAGCGTATCGCGTTCGTCGGTCGGCATGACGATCTCGCCATAGGTCGCGCGGCTGGCCGGCTGCACGACGGCGAAACGGCGGAGCTGCGCGGTGAAATCTTTGAGCGAGATCGGCTTTTCGACGAACGCCGTTGCCCCGGCGCCCAGCGCACGCGAGCCCAAGCTCCGGTCGCTGTTCGCGGTGAGCATCAGCACGGGCGTAAACGCATGGGCCGGAAGCGTGCGCATCGCCTGCGTGAAGGCGACGCCATCCATGTCGGGCATGAAATAGTCGACGATCACGAGCGACGGGCGCAAGTGCTCCAGTTCGTGGAGGGCCGTGTGGGGGTCGGAGAACGCAATGGGGCTCTCTCCCAATACGCGCTTGATAACAGCGCCGTAGAGCTTGAGGGTCGCCTCATCGTCGTCGATGATTACGACGCGGTACATGTACCTAGTGTGCCCATTTTTGCGGCGCCCCGGATTATCGTGGCGAAAACCTTTAGCCCCGACCAGGTAAAGCAGCCGTCAAGTGGGCAAGCGGTCGTCCTTGGTTCCACGACTAAAGACGTAATAAACGGGGATTCCGGTCAGTAAAACGCCGATCCCATAGGACGCGTCCATGGGGGACTTTAGGACCACGTCGACCACGATCGCCCACGATGCCCCCAGGAAGAGGAGCGTGCTCCACGGATGGAGCGGGATGCGGAACCACGGCTCGGGGGCGCCTGCGATACGGTCGCGACGGCGGAAAATGAAGATCGCCAGAGCGGCGAATCCAAAGAAGACGTAGTCGATGCTCGTGACCCAGTTGAGAATCAAGTTGTAGCGTTCGGGTCCCGTCAGCGCTATCAGAATTGCGGCCGCGCCTTGCACGGCGATCGCGACGATCGGCACGTGTGTGTTCGGGCTGATCCACGCGAGCTGCTTGAAGAACGTGCCGTCGGCTGCCATTTGAAAGTACACGCGCGGCGACGTCAGGATTTGATTCGAGATAAAGCCGAGCGTCGAGAGCGCAACGATGCCGGCCATGATCTTCGCACCGATCGGGCCGACTACCGCTTGGATGATGTCTGACGCCGGGGTCATCGTGCCCGCAAGTCCTACCGGTCCAAGTACGTAGAGACACACCAGGTTCATCGCAAGGTACAACACGATCACGCCGACCACGCCGACCAGAATTCCGATCGGAAGCGAGCGATTCGACTCTCGCATTTCGCCGGCCATAAATGTCGACGTTTGCCAACCGCTGTACGCAAACATCACCGGCACGAGTGAAAGTCCGATCGCCGCGAACGGATTGAAATCTCCCGGCACAATCGGGACGCCCATTGAAGCCGTCGCATGCACGGCGAAGAGCCCAGCGACAATTACTCCGCCGATCGCGACGATCTTCGCGATCATGAAAGCATTCTGTGTCGTGGTGCTCTCGCGCACGCCCAGACAGTTGATGATCGTAAAGATTGCAAGCACGACAACCCCAACGACGGTGCCCTGAACGGTGGTGAGTGCGACGCCGGTAATCTTCGGCAGATAAAACGCAAACGTCACCGCTGCCGCGGCCGAACCGCCGCTTTGCGAGACGAGCAGCAGCGTCCAGCCGTAGCAAAACGCGACCACCGGGTGGTACGCGCTGCGCAGGTAGGCGTAGACGCCGCCGTCATAAGGCCTGCGCGCGGCGAGTTCAGCAAAGACGCCGGCGCCGACGATCGCGATGACGCCGCCGACGATCCACGCAAGCATGATATAGACCGGTGTATGCACCAGTCGCGCGACGACCGACGGATTGACGAAGATGCCCGAACCGATGATGCCGCCCATGACGACGAGCGCGGCGTCGCGCACGCCGAGGCGGCGAAGGAGATGCGGTTTAGGCTGTTCGAGCAAAACGCTTCCAGGCGTAGAAGAATACAACGCCGGCGATGATGACGAGCGTCCCGTAGAGCGTATCGCGCGGCACCAGGATTACTTCGGTTACGAAGATCCCAAGCAGCACGACCATCAGCAAGATCGTTGAGAACGGATGGAACGGGACGCGGAAAGCGGGCTTCACTGCGTCACCGTCGCGCTTGCGAAAGATAAAGATCGCGCCCGCCGCGAGCACGACGAAGATCCATTCAGGGGCAACAATCCAGTTCACGATCTGTGCGAACGTCCCGCTCCAGGCGATGATCGCGGCAACAACACCTTCGGCGATGATCGCAATCGTCGGCACGTGTGTTTTCGGATTGATCCAGGCAATCTGCTTGAAGAACGTGCCGTCGGCGGCCATTTGAAAGTAGATCCGTGGCGCGACGAGCATGCGGGTGCTCATGAAGCCGAGCGTTGAGAGCGCAATCGCGATCGCAATGAGCTTTGCGCCGATCGGCCCGAGCGCGGCGGACATTACATCGGCCGCGGGCACGCTGGTCGCCGCGAGCCCCGCCGGACCAAGTACGCGCAGACAACCTATGTTGACGAGCACGTAGACGACGATCACGGCGAGCACGCCCATGATCAGGCCGCGCGGGATCGTGCGCTCGGGATCGACCGTCTCACCCGTGATGTACGTAGCGCCTTGAAAGCCGTTATAGGCAAAGAGTACCGGCAGCATCGCAATACCGAATGCACCAACGAGCGCGGTGCCTGAATCGAATCCCGGTAACGTCATCGCGGCGCCGGCGGCCGGATGCGCGAAGAGTCCGGCGCCGATCAACCCGACGATCGCCGCGACCTTCAAAATCACGAGCACGTTCTGCCACGTACCGCCCTGCCGTACGCCAAGGCAATTGATTGCGACGAGGATGGCAAGTGTGACCACTGCGACGATGTGCGGGTCGAACTGGAAGCCGGTGAGCGGCGTGAGGTAGGTGGCGAAGAGCACCGAGGCGGCCGCGGTGCCACCCGTGTCGGCGATCAACAGCAGTGTCCATCCGAAGACGAAGGCGACGACCGGATGATAGGCGTCGCGCAGGTAGGCGTAGATGCCGCCGTTAGACGGGCGGCGTTCGGCAAGCTCGGCAAAGACGAAGGCGCCGATCAGCGCGATCAGGCCGCCGACGATCCAGCAGCCGATGGCCAGCGACGGAAGATGGGCTTGGCCCGCGACGAGTGCGGGGTTCTTGAAGATTCCCGACCCGATGATGCTGCCGATGGTAATCAGCGTCAGGTCGAAAACGTTCAACCGGCGTCGCAGCAGAGACATGCCTGGCCCACTACCACGCCGGGGCTAACTTGCCTGCGCGCTCTGCTGCGTAGCTTCGTGTACCACGCGGGAGATTTCGTTCAGATTGCCGCGCACCGCGTTGACCACGGCCGGATCGTAGAGTGTCCCCGACGCCTTTGTCGAGCACTTCGATCGCCTGCGCGAGCGTGAGGGCGGGACGATCGCCGCGCGCGCGCAAGAGCGCGCTCAAGCGTATCGGAGACCGCGACGATGCGGCCCATGATTGGAATCGATGAACCGCGCAATTTTTTCGGATAGCCCGAACCGTCATAGCGCTCGTGATGCGTTTGCGCGATGACGGCGGCCGCGCGCATCACGTCGTCTTTGTGCCGCGGCGAGAATGCGCGAGCCGGCTTCGGCGTGACGCTCGACCTCGACGCGATCGGCTTGCGTAGCCGTATTGCGGCTCTCCAAAATGCGCTGCGGAATTGCGGTTTTGCCGATGTCGTAGATGCGCGACGCAAGACGCAACGATTCAAGTTCGTTGTCGGTGAGCTTGACTTCGCGCGCGAGCGCCATTGCAAGTTGCGAGGATAGGTTGTGATGTACGACGATCGACGGATCGTGCATCGCGGCGACGTCGAGCATGCACGTCGATCAGCGTTTCGGCGTTGATGGCCGATGCCAGCGGCCTGCGGCGCGTTCGCGCGCGAGCCTGCTTCCTTGAGACGCGCGGCCATGTCGGCGCGCTCGCGTTGCGCGTCGACGATGTGCATCGCGTGGACCAAGAACTCCGACGGGTTGATCGGCTTCTCGAGGAAGGCGTGGATGTCCAGTTCAAAAACGGCGCGGCGCAAATCGCGGTCGGGTTGGGCGGTTAAAAAGATCACCGGCGTGGCTTGGCGGCCTTCGACCAGTCGCATGCGGCGCAAGAAGTCGATGCCGGCGATGTCCGCGAGGGTCGCGTTGATGACGATGAAAGCGGGGTCGACGCCCCCGATCCAGTGGAGCGCATCGGACGCCTTGCGAAAGCAGAATCGGTTCCACGTCGGCGATCCGACGCAGAATCTGCGAGAAGCCCGCGAGCGACGACTCCTGGTCGTCGACGACGGCGACGTGCACTTGCCCCTCCCCGCCCAACGGCGGACCACGGAGAAAACCAGGGTGGCTCGAAAGGCACCCTCTAAGTAAGTAGTATTCGGCAAAATCGGGCACGAGGGCCACAGGGGGCTAGCAGAGGGTGCAACTGAGTGCTAAGATTGCGAATCTAGGAACGTAGAGCCATGGAATTTATCGTGACGGCCCCGGCTTGGGGCATTCGAACCCAATGCCGATGTCGTCGTGGACGAGGAGCGTGCGGTGGTGGTGGTGGCGGTCGAGGTGGCCGGCGCCGACCCCACAGAGCCTGCGCGTCGAGGCTAGACGACCGGTCGCTTACGATCTCCGGGGTACGGTCAGAATCGGTGCGTATCCGCCGCGGCTCGTACATCCAAAAAGAGATCTCGTATGGGGCCTTTGCCAAGCGCGTCCGGCTGCCGGTGGCTGTCGACCTTCTTGGCGATGCGCAAGCCAACTACGCCGACGGCGTGCTGGTTATAACGCTGCCCATCTCGTCGACGGCCTACGTGCCGACGGCGCGGACCGAGATTCGAATGATCGTGAAGAGGACGTTATCCTGAAAATGGCTGAACGCAAAGCCAAAGAGCTCGTACCCGCAAACCTGATCGGCATTCTGCCGCTGCAAGAAGCCGTGCTGTTCCCGAACACCGTGATTCCGCTCGCGGTCGTGAAGAAGCCGGGCATTGCGCTGGTTGAAGAAGCGCTGCGCGAAGGCAAGCCGATCGGCTTGATCGTGCTCAAAGATCACGAGATCGAGAATCCCGGTCCGAACGACGTGCGACGCGTCGGCACGATCGGCACGATTCAAAAGATGCTGAAGGTTCCCGACGGCACGCTGCGCTGCATCGTCGCGGGCCAGAGCGTCTTCAAGATCGAAGATTTTCGCAAGAGCAACCGTATATGGTTGCGACATACACCGAGCTGCCCGACGTCACCGTCGAAAACGACGAGCTCGTCGCGATGCAGCGCAATCTCGGGGCACTGTTCCAGAAGCTGCTCTGCTACTTGCCGCAAGCGCCGCGCGAGATGGAGATGGAAGTCCAGAACATCACCGATCCCAACGTGTTGACGTACTTCGTCGCGTCGACGATGCGTCTCGACACGGCCGATCGCCAAGCGATGCTCGAAGAGCGCAACACCGAGAAGCCGCATGCGCAAGCTCACGATGCTGCTCACCAAGGAACTCGAAGTCGTCGAGCTCGGCCACAAGATTCAGTCCGACATCCAGCGCGAGATGGAGAAGAATCAGCGCGAGTTCTATCTGCGCCAGCAGTTGCGCGCGATTCAGGAAGAGCTGGGCGAAGCCGATCCGCAGCAAGCCGAGAACAACGAGCTGCGCAAGAAGATCGACGAAGCCAAGATGCCGGAGGACGTCAAGAAGGCGGCCGACCGCGAGCTCGACCGGCTCTCGAAAGTTCCACAGGCGAGCCCGGAGTACAGCGTCATTCGCACGTACCTCGATTGGCTCGTGCAGCTCCCGTGGAGCGTCGAGACGCCGGATCACATCGACATCAAGAAGGCGCGCGAGATTCTCGACGAGGATCACTACGATCTCGAGAAGATCAAGGATCGCATCATCGAGTACTTGGCCGTCGGCAAGCTCAAGAAGAAGCTGACCGGCCCGATCCTGTGCTTCGTCGGACCGCCCGGCGTCGGCAAGACCTCGCTCGGGCAGTCGATCGCACGCGCGATGGGACGCAAGTTCGTGCGGCTCTCGGTCGGCGGCGTGCGCGACGAAGCCGAGATTCGCGGCCATCGCCGCACCTACATCGGCGCGATGCCCGGCACGATCGTCCGCGCGCTGCGCGACGCCGGGACGAAGAACCCGGTGATGATGATCGACGAGATCGACAAGGTCGGCGCGGACTTCCGCGGCGATCCGCAGTCGGCGCTGCTCGAAGTGCTCGATCCGGAGCAGAACAACTCGTTCCGCGATCACTATCTCGATCTGCCGTTCGACCTGCGCCAAGTGCTGTTCATCTGCACGGCCAACTCGCTCGATACGATCTCGCCGCCGCTGCGCGATCGCATGGAGATCATTCAGCTCGCGGGCTACACCGAGCTCGAAAAGCTGCAGATCGCCAAGCGCTATCTGGTCAAGAAGCAGCGCAAGGCCAACGGTCTCAAGGAAACGCAGGTGCAGATCAACGATCCCGCGCTCCGCGCGATCATCAACGACTACACGCGCGAAGCCGGCGTGCGCAATCTCGAGCGCGAGATCGGCACGGTCTTCCGGAAGGTCGCGCGCAAGATCGCGGAGACTGCCGCGCTTCAAGGCGCGCGTCAAGCCGGAGAATCTCGTCGACTACTTGAGAAGCCGCGCTTCTTCAACGAAGTGAAGAAGCGGGTCGCATCGGTCGGCGTCGCGACGGGAATGGTGTGGACGCCGGTCGGCGGCGACATCGTCTTCATCGAAACGACCATCGATGCCGGGCACCGGCAAGCTCGTGCTCACCGGGCAGCTCGGCGACGTGATGAAGGAGAGCGCGCAAGCCGCGATCTCGTTCCTGCGCTCGCGTTCGGCTGAACTCGGTATGGCCGAAGACTACTTCAACAAGCACGATCTGCACATCCACGTGCCGGCCGGTGCGACGCCGAAGGACGGTCCGTCCGCGGGTATCACGATGGCGACCTCGATCGCGTCGATGCTGACCGGCTTGAAAGTCGATCCGAACCTCGCGATGACGGGCGAGATCACGCTGACCGGGCAAGTGCTGCCGATCGGCGGACTCAAAGAGAAGGTGCTCGGCGCAAAGCGCGCCGGGATCAGCAAGATTCTCTTGCCGAAACGCAACGAGATGGATCTCGACGACATTCCGAAGGAAGTGCGCGACACGATGAGCTTCGTGCCGGTCGAAGAGATCAGCGAAGTGCTGCATCACGCGCTGGGCAAGCGCGTGATCTCGCCGGTGCCGCTCGGCGAAGACGTGCGAGCAAGCAACGTCGTGCCGATGCGCCGCCGCAACGGCGTCGCGAAGCGCCCGACGCGGGTTGCTACGACGGCCGAACGCCGCCGCCGCACCGCCCGCAAACGCTAGACGATCGCGCGAAAAATCATCGCAGGAGAACCCACAGTGCGTGCACGATAGTGCACGCACTGTGTTTGTGCGTCGTCTCTTCTGTTTTGCCATCTTTGGATTAGCAGTCGTCGCATGTGGCGGAGGCAACCCTGCCGCAATCGGTGCTCGTGCAAGAGACGAACTTCGCCGGTACGTTGAGTGAGACGAACACCTGCAACGGTATCGCGACGATCGCACCGTCGTCATCGACCTCGCCGTACACGGCCGTCGTCACGCCGGTCGCCGTGGGTACGTGCACAATTACCTTTACCGACGGCACGCAAACGGCCCCGGTTAGCGTCTCGGTCACGGCTGTATCTGTCGTTATTCAATAGTAGCGCCGCTACTCGCGCAGCCACGAAAGCACCGCGACGCCGAGCATCACAAACGCGCTGAAACCGAAATAGGCGCTCGCGGGAGCGAAGGTTTTTGCAAGCACTCCGTCGTGCATGACGTGCGAAAAGATAGACTGCGCTGGCGAGCGGCCACGCCGATCAGTTGTCCACTCGTTCGTGCCGTGGCAAGCGTGCCAGCGGCGATGCCGCGACGATCGGCCGGGGCCGATCCCATGATTGCACTGTTGTTCGGTTGCGTAAAAACCGCGGTACCGAGTCCGGTCACGATCAGCGCAGCGATCAGTTCAAACGTCGTTGGTACTGCCGGCAAACGCGAGAGGACAAAGAGCCCGATCGCGACCACCACCGCGCCGGCGGTCGAGACATAGCGAACCGGTACGCGATCGGAAAGGGCGCCCGCGGTTGGAGCGAGCACGATGTTGAGTGCGGTGATGGGCGTGAGCAATAATCCGGCGGCAAAGGCGGACTCACCGAGCGCCGTTTGTGCGGTGAGTGGAACGATGAAGATCAAGCCCGAGATCGCGATGAAGTACACGAAAGCGGCAAAAACCGAGACGGCGAAGACGCGGATCCCAAAGAGCGAGAGATCGAGTGTCGGCGTTGGAACGCGGCGTTCAACGTAGATGAAGCAGACGAACGTCACGAGCCCGAGCGCAAGCAAGCCGAGGGTCGAGCGGTGAGGCCCAACCCCAGATGTGCGAACGCGAGAGCGCAAGCGATGCTGAAAAGAGCATAATGACCGAGAGCACAGCGCCGATTGGGTCGAGGCCGCCGCTGCGTTGTTGAACAGGTTTGAGCACGAGGGTCGCGCCGATGAGCGCGAGCGATCGAGATCGGTACGTTGATCAGAAAGATCCAGCGCCAATCGCCGAACGTCACGATCGCGCCACCGACGATCGGGCCGAGCGAAAGACCGACCGCAACAGCTGCGCCGTTGAAGCCGATCGCGCGCCCGCGTTCGGTCGAGGGAAACGTGTCGACGATCAGCGCTTGATTCGACGAAAGCAACATCGCCGCACCGAGTGCCTGCACCGCGCGCGCTGCAATCATCCATGCAAGTGACGGCGCAAACGCGCACGCGATTGAACTCGCGCCGAAGATCGCGAAGCCGCCGAGGTAGATCCGCTTCTGTCCAAAGATGTCGCCGAGTCGTCCGAAGACCACAAGCGTTGATGCCGTCACGAGCATGAACGAGAGAATCACCCACTCGGTGTCATCGACCGAGTGATGGTATGCGCGCGAAATTGTCGGCAATGCAACATTGGCGATCGACGCATCGAGCGTGCCCATCGTGCTGCCAAGCATGATGACGGCGAGCGCGTACCACCGGTACTGCCCGTGCGAGCGGATTGCCGCTCTCACGCGACGGTTATGCCTTCGCCTTGTGTGACCTCGCCGATCACCGCATCGAGCACGCCTGCTGCACGCAGGCGCGCTCGCAGAAGTTCGAGGTGCTCGCGCGGGACGCTGATCAACAGTCCGCCCGATGTTTGCGCATCGGACAGTGCAACACGCAGCGCATCGTCAACCGATGGGGCGAACGTCGTGAACGTTGCGTGCGTGCGTGCATTGCTGCGCGTCCCACTCGGGACGACGTCGTCGCAAATCAAGTCGAGCACGTGGTCCATAATCGGGACGGCACTTGCGTCGATTGCGAGCCGTACGCCGGATGCGCGCGCGAGCTCGCCACCGTGACCCGAGCACGCCGAAGCCGGTGATGTCGGTTGCAGCGTGCGCCTGCGCATCGAGCATTGCGCGATGCTGCGCTTGCGTTGAGCGTGGTCATCCAGCCGATCGCCGGACGCAATGCGTCGTACGAGATGACGTCGCGCTTGGCCGCTGTGGTGAGAATGCCGGTGCCGATCGGTTTGGTGAGCACAAGCACGTCGCCGGGTTGAGCGTTTGCGTTGGTCACGATGTGGCGCGGATCGATCGTGCCGGAAACGGCCATGCCGTACTTCGGCTCGTCGTCTTTGATCGTGTGACCGCCCAGAATCGCTACGCCGGCTTCGCGCGCGATGGCTGCGCCGCCCTCGAGAATGCGTGCGAGCACCGAGAGGTCGAGGATCTTCGGGAAACGCGACGATGTTGAGTGCGCTTATCGGCGTGCCGCCCATCGCGTACACGTCGGAGATCGCATTGGTCGCGGCGATGCGGCCGAAGTCGTACGGATCGTCGACGATCGGCGTGAAGAAGTCGACCGTTTGCACGAGCGCGAGGTCGTCTCGCAGCGCGATATACGCCCGCGTCGTCGGCCGTGCCGAAGCCGACCAGCACGCGATCGTTCGCCGTCGACGGTAAGCCGCGCAGCACCGACGCGAGTTCGGCCGAGCCGAGTTTGCTCGCACATCCCGCCGCACGACGCGAGTGCGGTGAGCCGGACCGGAACTTCTACATCCATAACGAACCTCTTGACGATGAAAAAGACGCTGCTTTTGCTTCCCGGCCCCGTTCCTGTCGCGCAGCCCGTGCTCGAGGCGATGGCGTGGCCGATGATCAATCATCGCGGGCCCGAGTTTGCGGAGTTGCTTGCTCGGCTCGAGCGCGGGATGCAACCGGTCTTCGGCACGAGCGAGCGACGTGGTCTTCCTCGGCTCTTCTGGGACCGGCGGCATGGAGGCGGCGGTTGCAAGTTGCTTCGCGCCCGGCGACCGGCTTCTTTCGTGCCCGGTCGGTGTCTTCGGTAAGCGCTTCGCGCAGATCGCGCGGGCGCAGGGCTGTGACGTCGAGGTGCTCGACACGCCGCTTGGCGCAGCTCTCGACCCGGCGGCGTTGCGCGCGCGCTTGCAACGCGACGACGCTAAGAATTTCCGCGGCATCTTGCTGACGCACAACGAGACGTCGACCGGCGTGCAAAACGACATGGCCGCGATCGCGGAGGTGACGCGCGAGCACGCGGCGTTGACGCTGGTGGATTCGGTGAGCGGTCTTGGCGCGTCACCGTTCGCGATGGACGCGTGGGGCTACGACATCGTCGTCACGGCGTCGCAAAAGGCATTCGCTGCGCCGCCCGGGGTTGCCGTTGTTGCAGCGAGCGATCGCGCGTGGTCGGCGATCGAAAACAACACGCGCGCTACGCGCTTCTACTTCGATTTGCGACGGCGCGCGAGTTCGCGAGCAAAGGACAGACGGCGTGGACGCCGCCGATCTCGATCTTCTACGCACTCGCAGTTGCCCTCGAGCGCTATCACGTCGACGGACTCGAAGCGCAACTTCGAGCGCCACGCGAGCTATGCGCGCGCGGTGCGCGCCGCGTTCGAAGCGCTCGGATGTACGATCTTCTCGCGCCCGGATGCGCATTCGGTCACGGTTGTCGCGGCCTATCCGCCCGAAGGCGTCGATGCGGCGAACCTGCTCAAGACTCTGCGCGAACGCTACGGCGTGGTGCTCTCGGGCGGCCAGGGAGAGCTGACCGGCAAGATCGTGCGCTTCGGCACGATGGGCGACATCGCCGAGAACGATCTGCTTGGCGCCGTCGCGGCGCTGGAACTCGCGCTGGTTGATTGCGGCGCGTCCGTCACGCCCGGGAGCGGTGTCGCCGCCGCCGGAAGCGCTAACAAAATTTTGGTCTAGACGACGAAATTAAGAGGATACCGCCGCGCGCGGTATGGAACCCGTCGCCTGTCATGAAGTCTACTAAGAAGAAGCGCGGCGCGGAAGACCCGGGGAACGGGACGGTTTCGATTCCCGACGTCGGGGCCATCCTCGAACGTCTGCGGACGCAACGCGGCATGACCGTGCGCGACCTCGCCGAGCAGAGCGGGTTGTCGGCTTCATTTATCCGCGCGGTCGAGCGCGGCGACTCGGACATTTCACTCGGCCGCCTCGCGCGCCTTGCACACGTCTTTCATTACGATCTCGGCTCGTTTCTCGGCTTCACCGCGACGATCTCGCGCCCGAGCTTCATTACGGGCGAGAATCGCAAGCGCATCAATCGTGGTAAAGGTGTCGATTACGAAGCCGTGCACCTTCCGGCGCTCGATCTCGATTTGGTCATTGTGACGCTGGACGCGGGTGCTGCATTCAAAGATGCACTGACCCACGAGGGCATCGACGTGCTCTACGTGCTCGAGGGCGACGCTCACACTCGTACTCAACGAGGTCGACTATCCGATGACCGCCGGCGATTGCACGCTTTTTGCAGCCGGCTTCTCGCACCGGTTGCGCAACGATTCCAAAGCACCGGTTACGGCGATATCCGTGACCACAGGAAAAATGTAATGACCCAGAATCTCAAGACCGACGAGCTCGATGTCACGATGACGATCGAGCGCTGGCCCTTCACCCATCCGCTACAAATTACCGGCTACACGTTTAACGACTGCGAATACGGCGTCGTCGAACTTCGCGCGGGCGACTTAGTCGGTCGTGGCGAGTGTTTCGGCGTCTACTATCTCAACGATGACGTCGCGCATGCGAAGGCGCAAATCGAGGCCGTCACCGATCGGCTGCGCCGCGGCATCACGCGCGGGGAGCTGCTGGAAGTGTTGCCGGCGGGCGGTGCGCGCAACGCCGTCGATTGCGCGTTGTGGGATCTCGAAGCCAAACAATTCGGCCGTCCTGCGTGGCAAATCGCCGGGCTGCAGCCGCCGCGACCGCTGCGCACGACGTACACGCTTGGCGCGGAAGAGCCACAAGATATGGCCGAACGTGCACGCGGCTACACGAAAGCGCGGGCGATTAAGCTGAAGCTCACCGGCACCGGCGAGGACGCCGATCGCGTGCGCGCAGTGCGCGCCGCACGTCCCGACGTGTGGATCGCCGTCGACGGAAACCAAGGATTCGATCGCGCATCGCTCGAGGCGTTGATGCCGGCACTCGTTGCTGCCGACGTGCGACTGCTCGAGCAGCCATTTGCTCGCGGCCGTGATGCCGACCTCGATGGCTTCGAATCTCCGATCGCGCTCGCGGCCGATGAAAGCGCGCAAGACATTGGCGACTTGCCCGAATCTCGTCGGGCGCTACGACGTCGTCAACATTAAGCTCGATAAGTGCGGTGGGCTCACGCGCGGTCTCGCGATGCATTCGGAAGCGCGACGACTCGGCATGAAGACGATGGTCGGATGCATGGGCGGCACGTCACTTGCGATGGCGCCCGGATTCCTACTTGGGCAATTGTGCGAGATCGTCGATCTCGACGGCCCGATTTTTCTCGCGAAAGACCGCACGCCGTCGGTGATCTATGACAGTGAAGGTTGTATCTTCAGTCCAGAGACCGTGTGGGGCGGCGCTAACCATTAGTTGGTAGCGTCGTCTACCAAGCACCAAAATTTTGCTTGGAACGACGGTTTTTTGGAGGAGTGCGATCATAATATGGCTTAAGAGACCGAAATTTCGTTGGGATGTCTATAATATAGGAGCTTGTTGCGATGGGATTTCTTAGACGGGCTATCGTCGTTCTCGTTGCCGCGGTTTATGCCACGATGATGAGTGCGCCGGCGATGGCAGCTACGACCGGTGCGATCACCGGCAGCGTTCACGACGTGAACGGCGTTGCGGTTGCCGGTGCAGATGTCTCTATCGCCGGACCGACCCGCGCGACGAAGAGCACGGATGCAAAGGGCGCGTTCGCGTTCAACGACATTCCACCCGGCCTGTACACGGTGGTGGTAACGAAGGCTGGGTTCACGACGGACCGCAACGACGGCGTTGCCGTGTTCATCGGCGAGATCGGAAACGCTGGCCGTCACGCTCCAGCAAGCGTCGTTTTCGTCACTGCAGACGATTGCGACCGTAAGCACCAACGCACCCGGCGTCGCGCGGATCAATACGTCCAGCGCGTCGATTAGCACGATCTCGAGCAGCGTGTTCGCCGATCAGGGCGCGCAGCAGGTCACGGACGTGCTCAATCAAACGCCCGGCATTTTCACCACGCCGTATTCTCCGGGCAACGGCAATCCGAGCAATGGCGCGTCGCCCGGCTCGGCGCAGACACCGCAGATTCGCGGCGCGCTACCGTACGAAACCGAGTCGCTCATCGACGGTCACCCGGTCTCGGTCGGTGCCGCGGGTACGTTTTCGCCCAACCTCATCAACCCGTTTTTGCTCGACAACGTCGAGATCGTCAAAGGTCCGGGCTCGATGCCGGCCGAGATCAACTACGCGATCAACGGCACGGTGAACTACCGTACGCTCGAGCCGACACCGGAGAACAAATTCTCCGGAGAGTTCGGCGTTGACAAATGGGGCGGCGTCTCGACCGGATTCAAAGCGACAGGTTCGACGAAGAACCACAAGATCGAATACGCGGCTGGGTACGTGACCGACGGTGCGCCCGGACCGCTGCAGAACTTCAAGATGCAAGGCTCGCAGATTCTGCTCGATAACGGACCGCCGGGCGGCCCATATTATGTCAACGGCCAGCAGCTTGGCAATGCTTGCTCCGGTCGGTGAGGGCCTCGGACCGGCGGCTTTCAACACCGTACGCCGGCATGGGAATCGTCTTTCAAGAGCCGCTCTCGGGCTGCTGTTACACGATGGACACCGGCTACCACTCGACCTCAGAGCTCGCGAAGATCCTCTTCAACTTTTCAAACAGCACGTCGCTGAAACTCTCGTATCTCGGCGGACAGTCGACCGTCGGCAACGGCGATGTGGGTGCGTATGACACCTCACAAGTCGGCACGACCGGTGTGCCGGCGTTCACGTTCGAACCGTGCGGCACTCCGGGTCAGGCGCTGACCTGCAATCCGCTTCCGACGGTAACGGGAACGCCGTACAACTGCGCGGCCCCGACCGGCCCCGCATGCGGGAGCGCGATACCGTTCGATCTCAGTTCGTTTAACGGCCTCGGCTACACGTACGAACAGCAGAACCTCTTTCAAGGCGAGTTCCGCACGACGCTCGGCTCGAGCGGAACCGTGCTCGCGCGATACTACACGGGCTCTTTGAACAACTACGCGACCGAGGGGACGGGGTCGCTGAACGCGACGCTCCTAAACACTTACGGTACGGTTCCGCTTTGTCCGCTGGGCGTAGCCTACGATCCCGCCACAGCCTCGTGCGCCGGCGTCGCGCCGACGAACACGACGTTCAACGGCCAGGCCGTTACGTTCACGACCGCATCCGAGGCGAATACGTTTCTCACGAACGACACGATGAGCGGCGAGACGCTGCAACTTCAGGAGCAAGTTGCCCAGAATACGTTTACGCTCGCCTACGATCGCTCGGAGCAGGCATCGTCCGAAACCGCGGCGGAGCCGTCGGTCGGCATTGTCGTCAATAGTCCCGTCGCAGGATCGAAGCAGATATTCCAGACGCTTTCGCTGCGCGGCGACATCCCGCTCCAGCCGAAGCTCCTGCTGAACATCAGCGACTATCAACTCAGCCTTCTGAGCCACTATTCGATCGATGGCGGCGTAACGTTCAACGACTGCAACGCATGCCTACAACGAACCCCGCGCGGCGCTCACCTGGCAACCGAATAACAATACGAGCTATCGTCTCTCGACGGGCGGATCGATCGCCCCACCGTACATCAGTCTCGTTTCCTCCGGCGGTCCGGCGTGGAGCCAGATCATTGGCGGCGTGCCGGCGGCCGGCTACATCCAAAATGCAAATAACGGCGATGTCAACGCAGAGACCGCGTGGGGATACGACCTCGGCATGGACCACCGCATCGCGCGCGCGACGTCGGTCTCGGTTGACCTCTATTACACGCAGTTGCATAACCTGTTTCTCACCTCGACGTCGCAGGTAGCACTCGGGACGCCGGCTGCTGCCGGATGTCCCAGCGCACCCGGCGCACCGTGCATCGTATCGGAGACAGGGAACCTCGGTCAGGCGCGTTACGAAGGCGTCGAATTCGCCCTCAACCACGTGCCGGTTTTCGGTTTCGGATGGAGACTGCAAGGCTCGCTGCAGCGCGCCTATACGTATAATCTCCCGTCAAGCTTCTACTGCAGCACGCCGGGAGCGGGCTGTGCCTTCAACACGAACCTCGCGGTCGTTCCTAACGCGAATTTCGGCGGTCAGCCTACGGCAATATCCGGCGCGCCGAACGGCATTGCCGGCGGGCGCGTGCCATATGCATCCGGCTACGGCGAACTCAATTGGCACGGGCACTACGGCCAGTACTATAACGCTGGGCTCACGTACTACGGGAACAACAACACCTACAACGAGCCGCCGTTCTTCGTGCTCTCGGCCAATGTGCGCTTGAAACTCAACGATCGGGGCACGCACATTCAACTCTCGGCCGACAACCTCACCGGTGCGTACAATAATCCGTACGCCGGCTTCTTCAACGGTGTTCCGCTGCCGCTGGTCAACGGCGCAACGCAGACCAACCCGCTTACCGGTGTGACGTCGTCGGTCCCGTTCGCTGCAACAGCGGCCGGCAACTACGGACCAACAACGTTCCGCCTAATCCTCACACAGGACTTTTAATGATTAGACTGATGTCGGCACTCCTGGTCGCGTTGAGCCTCCTAGGCGGCCAAGTGCATGCGGCAACTGTGGGGGCGCAAAAAGCGCCCCCACAAACTGCACCGGCGCAAAGCGCGCAAACTACGCATGCGATGACCACGCAAGACCTGGATCCGTTCTTCGCCGGTATGATGAACTACGCGATTCGTCGCGACGACATCGCCGGCGCGGTGCTGGTCGTGGTGAAAGATGGCAAGATCATCTTCCAACACGGCTACGGTTACGCCGACCTGAAGAAGCGCACACCGGTCATTCCGGATCAAACGATGTTCCGGCCGGGATCGACGTCCAAACTCTTTACGTGGACAGCGGTGATGCAACAGGTGCAAGCCGGCAAGATCGACTTGGACGCCGACGTCAACACGTATCTCGACTTCAAGATCAACGAACCGCTCGGCAAGATCACGATGCGCAACTTGATGACGCACACCGCCGGCTGGGAGGAGGTCGGGCGCGACACCCTCGTTGCGAAGGTGAGCGATCTCTATCCACTCCGCGACTATTTCGTCAAGCGTCAGCCTCCGCAAATCTACAAGCCAGGCTCGACGATCGCGTACTCCAACTACGGTGCAGCGCTCGCAGGCTATATCGTGCAGCGCGTCTCGGGCATGCCGTTCGACGACTACATCGCAACCCACATCTTCAAGCCGCTGCATATGTTGCACTCGACGTTCGTGCAGCCGCTACCGGCGAATCTCGCGCCATTCATGGCACAGGGTTACCGGCAGGCGTCGAGCGACAAGCCGATTCCCTTTGAGCTCGTCGAACCGGCGCCCGCAGGCTCGTCCTCCGTTACCGGCGTCGACATGGCACAGTTCATGATCGCGTACTTGAACGGCGGCACGTTAAATGGCTACTCGATGCTCAAGCCGGCGACGATCGCGCTGATGTGGACGCGTCAGATCGAACCCGGACCGGGAACGGATCTCAACGGCTTCGATCTGGGTTTCTATCAGGAATCGCGCAACGGCCAGGAGGTCGTGTCGCACGGTGGCGATCTGGTCGGATTCCACAGTGATTTCCACTTGTTGCCCAAGGACCACGTCGGCATCTTCATGTCGTTCAACAGCATCGGCAAAGCCGGTGGGGTTGAAACCGTGCGCACGCAGATTTTCCGCCAGTTCCTCGATCGCTACTATCCGTACACCGCAAAGGTTGAACCGACCGTGGCAGCGGCCACGGCTAAGGCCGATGCTGCGCGCGTGTCCGGATACTATACGTCGAGCCGACAGATCAAACGCGCGCTGAGCTTCGTCTACGTGCTCGGTCAAAATCAAGTGTCCGCGCTTCCCGACGGCACGATCGAACTCAGCATGCTCAAAGACCCGGCCGGTAATCCGCTAAAATGGCACGAAGTCGGGCCGCTCTACTACCAACAGGTCAACGGCCAATCGCATCTCAAGTTCAACACCGATGCGAGCGGCAACGTCGTCTCGTGGACGAGTGATGAGTTCATTCCGGTCGAGATGAGCCTGCGCGTCAACGGCATGGAGACGATGGGCTCGGTCAAGAACCTGTTGCTCGCAACCGTTGTCGTGTTCGTCCTCTCGCTCTTGATTCGTCTGGGCGCGTGGATTGCGCGGCGCAAGCTGGGCCTCAAACTCGGCCTTTCGCGTAGAGATCAATGGATACACCTCGTTGCGCGACTCGGCGTCGTGCTGTTCCTGCTGACGCTGATCGGCTGGGTGGCGATCCTCTCCGACGAGCAATCGATTCTTTCGGCGTCGATCGTACCGAAGATGCAAGGCCTCTACACGCTCGGTGTCCTTACGCTCATCGGTATGCTCGGCGTTATCGCCGAGACCGTCATCCGCGTGACGCGCGGACCGGGTGGCTGGCTCGTGCGCGTCGGTGAGGTCATCGTCGCTCTCGGTGCGCTCTACGCGATCTGGTTCATCCTCGCGTTCGGCCTAACGAACTTCGTTACCAACTTCTAGAGGTGGTGGCGGCTGAAGTACGGCCAGAGTGCCGGCCGCGCAAACCACGGGATCACCGATTCGATCACGCCGTCGATCTGTTTGTCGGGCTGCACGAAGTACGGCGCAAGGTGCGATTCGTGCAGATCGCCACGAATGTCATGCGATAGCGGGAAGTACAGCGCGACAAACAGGACGAGCCAGATCAGAACAGCGCCTTTGGCCAGGCCAATCGCGCCGCCACCAACCGAGTTGCCGATGTTGAGGATCGGGAGCTTCGCAAAGCGGTTGAGCACCCACGCGATCGCCAGCACGATCGCGTAGGTAATGAACCCGCACAAGAACATGCCGACGACGTGCGCCGATCCTGCACCAAGTTTCGTCACGCCTTCTAGCCACGGATCGAACGAGCCGTTGTAGTACCAGGGCGTAATGAGCGCGGCAACGACCGCGACGGCTCCGCCCAACTCGGACACGAATCCGCGCGAGAAACCTTTGAAGATCGAGATAACCAGAATGATCGCGATGAGAAGATCGGGCCACGGAATACCGAGGATCACGAGCGGATCGTGCCTCCAAGTTCCTCGCGCAGCGCGGCGACTGCACGCGCTTGCGCTGCATCGGCTTCCTCGTCGGTAATTGTTCCATCGTAACGCTGCATCGTCACCCGCACCGCCAGGCTCTTGTGAAATTCGCCGACCTGCGGACCGCGATACTCGTCGAAGACGTGCACGCCGGTGCACAGCTCCCCGACCGCTTTGCGAACAACGCCGGACAAACGCTCGGCCTCGACGTCGAGCGCGACGACAACCGCCAGATCGCGATAGGTCGACGGGAAGCGCGAGGGCGGATGATAGCTCGGACGCTGATACTCCGGAATGCGGTCAAGGTAGATGTTGCACACGTAGAGCGGCAAACGCGCGTCGAACGCTTTGCTCAATCGCGGATCGATCTTGCCGAGCGAGGCAACCTCACGGCCTTGCCACATCGCAACCGCGCTCTTGCCCGGGTGGTAGCCGGTGCGAATGTCTGGGGTCGTTTCGACCGCGATGCCGGCGACTTTGCGCAGAAGCGCTTCGCAGTCGCCTTTTAGCCGCAGAAAGTTCGCATCGTGCCAAGCGGGCTCGTTAACGGGTTCGGCCGCAAATCCGAACATGAGCGTAGGCTCCTCGTGAATAACGCCTTCGTCGAGCGAGAAAACGTGTCCAAGTTCGAAGACGCGGTACGGCCGATCGAGTTTGGCAAGATACTCGAAGACGCCCGGACCGAGTGCCCAACGCAAGACGCGCTGCTCCTCGGTGAGCGGGTTGAGCACGTTGACAATTTTACGGCTCGGTTCGAGCCCCGAGCGCGCCACCTTGTTCAGCGTGGTTGTCCCCTGTAGCGCATAGGTCACGATTTCGTGATACCCGAGACCTTCGAGCGACGTTGCAATCTGCTCTTCGAGATCGTATTGGACGCTAGGGATTGCGTGCGCGGGAATCGACGGCTCGACGGCTTCAATTGCGTCGTAGCCTTCCATCCGGGCGACCTCTTCGACGAGATCGGCGCTGATCGTGAGATCGCGTCGCCACGGAGGCGGCGTGACGCGCAGTACATCACCATCGGCAGCAACATCGCAGCCGAGCAACCGAAGGTGTCGTGCGATTTGCTCCGCAGAGAGCTCGAGTCCAAGCAGACGGGTAACCTCGCGGCGCGTTAGCTCGATCGCCGGCGGTGTCGAAAGCGCCGCGCCGAAGGCGTGCAGGAGCGTAGGCATTTGCACCGAGCGCGACGAGCAACTGCGCGGCGCGAGCGGCACCTACGTCGGTGAGCATCGGCGCGAGCGACTTTTCGTGCCGCGACGACGCTTCGGTACGCAGCGCAAGCGCGGCCGACATCCGCCGTATGCGAGCGCCATTGAAATTTGCCGATTCGAGGATAATCGCGTGCGTGGAATCGCGGACCTCGCTGTCGAGTCCACCCATTAGCCCGGCGAGCCCAAGAGCGTGCGCCGCGTCAGCGATCACCAAGTCACGCGGTCCCAGCGTGCGTTCAACATCGTCGAGCGTCGTGAGCTTCTCGCCCTCGTGCGCGTCGCGCACGATAAAGTGTCGATCGGCGATCTGCGCCTCGTCATAAAAATGTAACGGTTGCGCGGTTTCAAACATCACGTAGTTCGAGATGTCGACAAGGTTGTTGATCGGGCGCTGGCCGCTGAGCGCCAGGCGAACGCGCATCCACGTCGGTGCGGGCGCGACCGTGACGCCGTCGAAGCGCTGCGCCACGAAGCGCGTGCAGTCCGGCGTATCGATGCTGACCGTCGGGGGCGTCGGATCGGCTTTCGACGCCGGATTTTCCAGTGAGGGCAAACGCAGCGGCACGCCGTACGACGCGGCGAGTTCGCGGGCGAGCCCGATCACCGACATCGCGTCGACGCGATTGCTCGTCACTTCGACGTCGAGCACGTCGTCGTTGAGACCGAAGAGGCTCGACGACGTCCGCGCCGAGCGGCGTCTGCGGATCGAGTTGCATGATGCCGTCTTCGAACCACTCGGCGGGCAGCGCGAGCTCTTCGGCGGAGATCATCATGCCTTCCGAATCGATGCCGCGCATTTTGCGCGGGCCGATCGTAAGCTCCGGCAATTTCGCGCCGATCGTCGCAACGGCGATCGTTTGCCCCGCAGCAACGTTGGTCGCCGCGGTCGCAATCGTCAGGCGGCGGTCGGTTCCGACGTCGATCGAGCCGACCTGCAATTTGTCGGCATTGGGATGTTTCTCGAGCGTCACGATTCTTCCGACGACGACGCCGGTCACGCTGCGGACGACGCGCGATCTCCGCAACCGGAAAACCGAGCGTCGCGAGACGGTCGGCGATTGACTGCGCATCTTCGGGAAGATCCACATACTCGCGCAACCACGAAATAGGAACGCGCAATTCTGATAACTTTCCTTTTTAGTCCTGAGCTTGTCGAAGGACGATTAAGCGAGTTGCGTCAGAAAGTCGGGATCGCTCTCCACGAAGCGGCGAATGTCGTCGATCTCGTAGCGTGCAAGGCCGAGGCGTTCGATGCCGAAGCCGAAGGCCCAACCGGTGTACACGTCGGGATCGTAGCCGACTTCGCGCAGCACGTTCGGATGCACCATTCCCGAACCGCCGAGTTCGATCCAGCCCGAGCCTCCGCACATACTGCATGTGTCGGACAGCCCCTTGCATTTCGGACACGTCGTGTCGAATTCGGCGCTCGGTTCGGTGAACGGAAAGAACGACGGGCGAAAGCGCACGAGTTGATCCTCGCCGAAGAGTTCGCGGCACATGCCGGTCAGCATCCCCTTGAGGTGCCCGAAGTGTATGCCTTCGGCGACCAGCAGTCCCTCAATTTGATTGAATTGAAAGAGATGGCGCGCGTCGACCGCATCGCGGCGATAGCAACGGCCGGGCGCAACGATTGCGATCGGCGGACGATAATCTTGCATCGTGCGAATCTGCATCGGCGACGTATGCGGGCGCAGCAGCAGTGTCTCGGTGAGAAAGAACGAGTCGAAACCTTCGCGCGCCGGATGCGTCGGCGGAATATTGAGTGCGTCGAAGTTCTTGTAGTCGTCTTCGACCTCGTTGCCGAGCACGACCGCAAAACCGCGGCGCTGAAAGTACAAAGCCGCATCGCGCAACACACGCCGAATCGGGTGGATCGAACCAGTAGAGGGGGCAATCGATGGAAACGTTACGTCGATCGTTTGCGCGAGTTCTTGATCGAATGCGCGATTCTCGAGTCGTGCTTGCGCAACGCCAAGTTCGGCTTCCATGCCTTTGACCGCTTCGTTGATCACTTTGCCGGCGGTGGGGCGCTCTGGCGGTGGAAGTTTTCCAATCGAGCGCTGTACGGCGGTCACTTCGCCGTTGCGCCCGAGGAACGTAACGCGAACATTTTCCAATTCGCGTTCGTCGCTGGCTTGTGCAACCGCCGCTTGGAAGCGGCGGTGGAGATCGTCAAGAAGGGTGGATAAATTCAAAGCGCCCGTGTCCATACACCGGGCGCTTCGGGAATACTATGCGGACTTCTTGGTCAGCCCGGACTCGGAACCGGATGGATCTGACGGTATACAAGGTAGGCGCTGATCGAGCCCGTTTGGCAGAAAAGCTTCCAAAAGAGATCGCTGGTTGCCATTGCTTGCTGACGTCTCCTTCCAGCCGCGGAATCGGCTTAAAAACCATAGGAATGCCGAGATTGTACCATGTGCCTTTTAGCGCGGGAAGTCTTGACTTTTAGGCGTGTCAAGACTCTCTTGACAGCATCTCGGCCAGAACGTAAAGGCCAATGGAACCAGCGACCGACGCATTAAGAGAATCGACCGCTCCAGGCATCGGAATACCCGCCAAAATCATGTCCTGCGTGGCCCAGGGGCCCAGGCCGCGGCGCTCGTGGCCGACGACAAGGACGGTTGCTCCGGTGGCCTCTACCTGGCGTAAATCGGTGCCTTGCGCGCTTAGACCGACGACCCGGCAGCCAGCCGCTCGCGTGGCCGCCGCAAACTCAGCGGCTGAGGCAACCGCGAGGGGTAGGCGGAAGATCGCCCCCATGGCTGCCCGGACGACCTTGGGATGGTACGGGTCGACGCCCAGCTGGCCGAAGACAACGCCCCCCGCGCCAAAGGCCTCGGCGGAACGCAGCAGCGTCCCGACGTTGCCGGGGTCGTTGAGGTCGGCGAGGACTAGGCTCAGGCGCGAGCGGAGAATCGAGGTGAGCTCGGCGCGGGCCATGGGCGCGACGGCAACCAGGCCGGGCGGCGTGTCGAGGTCCGAGATCTTGCGCATCGTCCGGTCATCGACCAGATAGACCGGGGTGCCGCGCTCGTCGAGGCCGCGCACTGCCGGGTTGCCGGCGAGGACGCTCTCGTTCACGTAGATTTCCTCGATCGCGATGCCGCTTTGCAGAGCCTCATCGAGCAGGGTCGGGCCCTCGAGAACGAAACGCCCGTGTTCTTTGCGCCCTTTGACCGTTTGCAAATCGCGGACGCGCTGCACGCGCTCGGCGTGCGCGCCGGTTAGCGTCGCCACCGCGCGCGTGTGACGATCATCACGATCGCCGCGGCACCACCGGCGAGCACGTTGGCTACGATGTAATTGAAGTGGTGCGGGACGACAAAGATGTTGAAAGCGTAGACCAGCACGGCAAAAACCGCGAGAAAGTACGCAAGCCAGCCGATCTCCGCGAGTAGTGACGAACGTTGTTGCACGAAAGGCATTTTATGGATTCCAAGCCCGAAGTCATCTCCTCGTACGAGCGCTTCGTCGGGCGCGTGTTTCGCGTTCGCACCGACGAGATCGTGTTTCCGGACGGGGGCGATGCGCGGCTGGATATCGTCGAACACCGGGGTTCCTACGCAATCATTGCCACACCCACGCCCGACTCGGTCGTGCTAGTGAGGCAATATCGCCACGCCGTTGGCCGCGAGCTTTGGGAGATTCCGGCGGGGACCGCCGAGCCGGGCGAGGGGCTGCTCGAGGGGGCCTTGCGCGAGCTGGCCGAGGAGACGGGTTACCGCGCAGGCGCCACACGCATGCTCGGAAGTTTCTACATGACCCCCGGTTTCTGCGATGAGATCATGCATCTCGTCCATGCAGACAAGCTCACGCCAGGTGAGCCGAGTTTTGATGAGGACGAACGGATAGTTGTTCAAAACTTTACAATTGACGAAATGCAGCAACTCGTGCGTACCGGCGAGATCGTTGATGCAAAGACAGTAATTTCTTGGATGTGGTTACGTGGATTTCGAGGTGAACTTGGCGCAATCGGTGCCGATAATTGAGGTACGGGTTTACACGGCTGCAGTGTTCGGATAAACATTGCGGTCGTTGACCATGGAGGACGCCGTGGAAATACCTCGCGACATAGACGCCGTGTTACGGCGCCTTTTAGAAGGCTCGTACGATGGATCCGGAGAGTCAGTACTCGCTCCGGAGGACGAGTCGTATCTGTCGTCGCTCATTGCTTCGGTTCGTTGCGGTCGCCGCGCGGTGCTGATCGTTGAAGATGCAGACGAGCGCTTGCGGTACATGTTCAGCAACGCGACGCGGGCTGAAGCCGTAACAATGCTCGGGAAAGTCGTTGAAGCAACCGGCCGCCGCCTCGCCGATGGAGATGACTAGAAAGCACATACTCGACAAGATCTGAGCTTTCTAAGTTGTTAGAAGAATTTCGTTGATCTTGCCGTCGGGCGTCAACCCGAAGCGATAATGGTAGCGTCCGTTTTGAAAGCGGACGATGAACTCATACAACGTTCCCCCTCCGTCCTGACTCGCGCTCGAAATCGGTATGATGTCGAGCGGTTTCCCCATGGCCGCGAAATTCGCTTTTGCGACCAGATCGTCGGTGAGGTAGGCGGAGAAGGCGGGCGTCAGCTGCGTGCGATCGATATTCTTGTCGGCAATGCGTCCGAGCCATTCCGTAGCTCGCGCGACAATTGCATTGTTGACGTTCGCGCGTGCCGGCGGAAGCACGATATCGAGAATGTTAGCCGCGACGTCTTCGGGTTGCACGACCGCGCTTGAATGAAAGTTGTCGACGTTTGTAAACACGATCACCGCAACATGATCGTCGGGGAGCAGCGCGTTCATCGCGTGGTAGCCTGCGACCTCGCCGTTGTGCCAGATGTACCGCTTACCACCACGCTGATCGATCACCCAGCCCAAGCCGTATTGCGTCGCTCCGGGCGCGCCGCTCGGCGTGAACATGTCGCGTTCGGCGTCGACGCGCAGCAACAATGGCATGCCGATATCCCATTTCGCCAAATCGTAGGTATTCGTCACGACGCCCCCGTCACCGAAGAGCCACGCCGGATCCCACGGTCTCGCCGGAGTGAAGGCACCGGGCTTGCCGGTGTAGCCCACGGCATGTTGCGGCGAAATACCGTTGTCTCCAGCGAGAAAAGTTCGATTCATCAAGAGAGGTATGAAGATGTTTTGCTGCAGGTAGTCGGAGAGCGGGATCGCCGCTCACGCGCTCGACGATCAATGCCGCAATCGTGTAGTTGAAATTGTTGTAGCGATATTGCGTACCCGGCGGAGAAACCGGTTGGAGTTTGTTCATCGCGGCGAGTGAGATCGGCGAGCTTTATGCTCTTCGTGCGATCCTGGTCGATGCCTTTTGCATCGAGTTCATCGGGCATGCCCGCGGTCTGATTCAGTAATTCGCGAATCGTTACGCCGTTCGCGATCGTCAATTCGGGAACGTATCGCGTCACCGGATCATCGAGTTTGAGTTTTCCGGCTTGCTGCAAGAGCAAAATCGCCGCGGCGGTGAATTGCTTGCTGATCGACCCGACGTACGTCTGCGTGCTTGGTGACCAGCGCGTGTGTTTTGCAAGGTCGGAATACCCGAAGCCGCGCGCGTAGACGATGCGGCCGTCCTCCACGATGCCTATTGCAAGGCCGGGCGAGCGCTTCTCTTGCACGATGTGATTGCCAAGATCGTCGACCGCTCGCTCCATCGTCGCCGTGAAGCTATGTGCCGGAGGGGCCGGCGTAGCGGTCGCTGCAAGAAGGAACGCACCCAGGGCAAAACCGGACAGCATGCCGCGCCTTTTCGGCTAGAAAACGAGCAGGGCCTGGCCTACCACCACGCCGTTTTGCATCAACGAAAGCTGCTGCATGCGATGGCTCTTGGGCAAGTAGAGAAGCGCTACGTCGCCGTGCGGGACCGCGGTCCCAAGCATCGTTCGCGTGCCGTCGTGCGGCCACATGACATGCAACGGCGCGCGACGCTCCGTGAATCACGATGCAATACCACGATCCGTCAGGCCCATACATCACGTGCGCATCGGTTCCGCTGAAAGCAACCGTGCGGTGCGGGCTCGCGGCGATGCGGATAATCGCTTGGGCATCGGCGACCATCGTTTGATGCATCGCAAGGTTTTGCTCAAATAGGTAACCGGCCGGCATGAGCGCGACCACGAATGCAGCAGCGACGGCGAGCCACGCGCGGTTGAGCGTACGCCGTGCCGGAGAGAGTGCAAGCGGCGCGCGCGCCGGCATCGGTGGCTCGAACTGTTGCTGTGCGGCGGCCATCGCCGTCACGTCGGCCTGCGCTTGCGCCAATAAACGACGGCAAGCATCGCACGCCGAGCAGATGCTGCTCAGCCGCGCGTGCCTCGTCGGGTTCCAGAAGTCCAAGCGCGTACAGCGCGGCGAGTTCGCCAAGATGATCGGTCATTCGCCGGCTCCGAGCGCTGCGCCGAGTTTGCGGAGGCCGAGGGCAATCCGGCTTTTTATCGTGCCCAGCGGCTCGTTCAATTCATGTGCGATCTCGACGTGTGTTTTGTACTCAAAATATGCGAGCTCGAGCGGTTTGCGCTGTTCGGGCGGAAGCGTAGCGCAGCGCCGCGCGCAGGCGGTCGTGCTCGATAACGTCGACGGCACCGAGTTCATCGTGCTCTTCCGGCTCGGCCGCGACGCGCTCCTCGAGTTTGCGCCGGCGCGTCTTCGAACGCAGACGCGTGATCGCTTCGTTGCGCACGCAGACGGTGAGAAAACTGCGCACCGCGCCGCGCGACCGCATGTAGGAATCCGGCGAACGCCAGACGCGAGCGAGCGCATCTTGCACGCAATCCTGCGCGTCCTCGGCATTGCCCAGAACGTGATAGGCGGTGGAATAGAGAAGCCGTCCGAAGCGCGCGTAGGCTTCGTCGAATGCCCAACGCTCTTTGGCGGCAAAGGCCGCCGCAAGCGCCTCGTCATCGGGGACGGCACGCATAGAGCGGGGGCGTTCGACGGCGAGCGCGCTCATCACCTAGGGAACGCTCCGCTGCGGCCGATGGATGAGTAATGGGGATGATACAGGCGGCTGTACTGGCCGCGGCAATGGCTACGGGGCAACCCGTCGGGCCGCACCACGTCGGGTGCAATGTGAACGAGATCTTCACCGAGCACATCCATGCACAACTTACGATCGAACGTGGCGGCACCAAAATGCCCGTGCCGGCGAACATCGGACTGGTCAACGCGGAGTACGGACAAGTGCTCTGCATTTACTGGCTGCACACCCACGACGATTCGGGAACGATCCATATCGAGGCACCCGGCGGCAACTTCACGCTGGCGGACTTCTTTGCCGTGTGGGGGCAGCCGCTTTCGAGTACGCAGCTCGGCTCCTACCCCGGGCACGTGCGCGCATACGTAAACGGCGCGCCGTATAAGGGCGCGCCGCAAAACATTCCACTGCTCGACGGTGAGCAGATCGTACTTAGGGTTTAACTACTTGGTTACGGCTTGCTTTGCGATCTTGAGCAGCGAGCCGAAGGCCGCGCTGTCGTTGATCGCGAGTTCACTGAGCGCCTTGCGGTTGAGCGTGACGCCCGACTTCTTGAGGCCGTTCATGAACACCGAGTAGGTCATACCCTCGCGACGAACGGCCGCGTTGATGCGGCTGATCCACAGCGAGCGGAAGTCGCGCTTGCGGACGCGGCGATCGCGAAATGCGTACGCCAGCGACTTGAGCAGCGCTTCGTTCGCAACGCGATAGTTGCGACGGCGAGCGGCGCGGAAACCCTTGACGAGCTTCATCACCTTGCGGCGGTGCTTGAGCCCGGCAACACCACGTTTGATACGTGCCATTTGTTCGAGCCCTCCTTAAACCAAGTACGGGATCGTCGGCGCCAAGCGCTTCAAATCGCCCTTGAACGTCGGTTGATCCTTGCGGAAGTTGCGCTTGCGTTTGCGCGTCTTCTTGCTGAGAATGTGGCCGCAACCGCTGAACTGATGGCGATGCATCACTTTGCCGGTTCCGGACACCTTCACACGTTTTGCGGTACCGCGATGGGTACGAATCTTAGGCACTGGTAGGCTCCTTCGCTGGTTCTTCGTGATCCTCGACGGGCGCGTCGACCTTATGTTCCTCGGCGTGCGCGCCGTCCTTATGATCCTCGGCATGCGCGCCGTCCTTATGCGCCTTGTCCTCTTTGTGCTCTTTGTGGAGCGCGAACTTCGGCGGACCGGTTGGCGTTACGCGTGGCGCCAGGATCATGAACATGTTCTTACCTTCGAGCCGCGGTTCGCGTTCAACCGTGGCAAGTGGCGCCATATCTTCGGCCATGCGGTCGAGTAACCGCCGGCCAAACGCCGTGTATGTAATTTCGCGTCCGCGAAACATGATCGTGACTTTGATCTTGCTTCCGTCGAGCAGAAGGCGTTCGGTCATACGTGCCTTCGTCTCGTAGTCGTGGGTCTCGATCTTGGGCCGCAACTTTACTTCACGAAGTTCGAAGTTGCGTTGTTTCTTGCGTGCGTCCTTATCTTTTTTCGACTGCTCGTATTTCATACGTCCGAAGTCGCCGATCTTTACGACGGGCGGCTGCGCGTTTGGTGAGATCTCGATCAGATCCAGCCCCACGCCTCGGGCGCGCGCAAGCGCGTCCTCAGTCGGCAGTATGCCGAGCTGTTCGCCGTTTTCGTCGATCACGCGGACCTGGCGAATACGGATTTGCTCGTTGATTCGTAGCGGTCGAGCTATGGCGTTTTCCCTTTCAAGAGAGACAAAAAATGGCGTTGCCGAAGCAACCCCACTGCGCGGAACCTACCGACGGCCCCTCGAGTAGTAACCGGATCGCCCGTGGGCATCCGGTGAGCTCCTGGGGCGTACCCCAAGCGCTTCTTCGGCTTGCGAAGAATATCACGGTCGCCTGGGGGGTGTCAACGGCAGGTGAAGCCTGCTTACCTTACTCCAGACCTCAGGCTGGGAGGCACTATGCTCGCGCTCGCGCTCGCTGCCCTTTTCCAAAGCGAGGTCTACCCACGTCCCGAGGCGACCTTTTGGTCGGCGCCGACGGGCCCGGTTAAGCTGTTTACGATCACCGGGGACTCGGTGCAGCCGTTCCGCGTTCCGCGAAGGCGCATTACGATCTTCCTGGCCGACGCGTCAAAGGTCGCCGTTTTTCGCCGGCTGATTCGTTCGCACGCGGTTCTGGCTAGAGCTACGATCGACGATGCGGGTGACGGCGAATACTACGCAATGCGGAAGCTCGTTGTAACAGGCTACACCGCAGCCATCTACGGCGCGTCGCACCCGGGCATTACCCTCACGTTCGACGTCTTCCATATGAGGTGTGGGCCGCCGACGTGCACGACACCGCTAGCGGACTAGCATCGCCTGTTTCATGTGGGCAAGCTCCGCCGGCGTCATCGCATTGTGCATCGCAATAATGACCTCTTCGCCGCCGACGCGCCAATGAATCGGTTTCCCTTGCGAAGCAAATGCGAGACGCATCTTTCCGGAAACGTCGGAAGTGGCCACTGCCGACGGATTTGCAAGCACGATCCAGGCAATGTGATGCGACGCGCGCCAGGCGCCCGGAAGATCGTACAACAGCATAATCGCGCCGTCGCTGCTCCACAGTTCCTTAAGCTTCGCTCCGCTCGGCAAGCCAGCGGGCAACGTCACTGGGAAGTTTGCGCCGCGCACCGCGGCACCCACATCGGCTGGCGTCGGATTTTTGAACCTGACCTGAATATTGTTCGCCGTAATGAGAAGCTTGCCGTCTCGCTCGAACGCAATGTGCGTTCCAAGCATGGCGGCGCCGGCAGCTGCTGCGAGGATTGAGACGCTCGCGATAAGCGACGTGATCCAACCCGCGTTGCGCCCGACGCGCAACGTCGCGGCATACCGTATTGCGGCAAGCGGGGCTGCGGGAACGTCAATGCGGGCGCGCGCGCCGCGGCAGATCGCGCCGAGATCAGATTGCATGTGGGTGGACCTCATGATTGTTCGGTATTTGATGGGGTGCGTCGCCGAGGAGCGGACGCAAGCGTCGCTTGGCCGTCATCAGACGAAAGCGCACCGTCCCGTCAGGAATGCGCAAGATCGCGGCGATCTCGCGGCTCGAAAGGTCCTCGAAATAATGCAGGACGACGACGTTACGTAAGTTCATTGGGAGCGACCTCAGCGCGCGCCAGATATCGATCGTGGTCGTGCGATCGTCATTGACATCGACGTTTGCAACGGGCGGTTCGCTGCGACTGCGGCGCTTCTTGAACTCAGTGGCGCGCCGCACGACGATCCGATAGAACCACACGCGAAACGCCGCCGCGCTACGCAACGACGCGACTGTGCGATATACGGCGATGCAGGCTTCTTGCGCGATGTCTTCGGCGTTCTGCCGCTCGCCGAGAACGCCATAGGCCAGACGGTAGGCGTCGGGCCACACCGCCTCGATCAAGGACTCGACCTCGGGCGGTCCGCCGCGTATGGCCCGCTCGACCAGCTCGAGAGGCTCGAAGCTCTTCATACCTCTATAGAGCTGTCCGCGCGGGCAAACTGTTTGCTAGAGGGTTGCGATAGCTTCGCGATACTGGGCCAGCAGAAAATCGATCGCTTCGTCGTCGATGACGAGCGGCGGCGCGATGCGCAGTACCGAGCCGTGCGTATCCTTGGCGGCGACGCCGCGCGCGAGCAGCGCTTCGGAGAGTTGCTTCGCTGGGATAGTCAATTCGACGCCGATGAGCAGTCCGCGGCCGCGAACTTCCTTTACAAACGGCGAATGCGCAGCGCCGCAAGCCCTGCATGATCTTCGCGCCGGCGTAGCGCGCACGCGAGGCGAGCTTTTCGTCGACGATGACGTCGAGCGCGGCTTCGGCCGACCGCGCTTGCGAGCGGATTGCCGCCGAAGGTGCTGCCGTGGTCGCCGGGACCAAAGAGCGCCATGAGTGCATCGTTTGCGAGCACGGCCGAAACCGGATAGTAGCCGCCGCCCAGTGCCTTGCCGACGATCAGTACGTCGGGCTCGACGTTATCGAAGTCGCAGGCAAACAGATCGCCGGTGCGTCCGAAGCCGGTTTGAATTTCGTCGGCGACGAAGAGCACGTTGTGTTCCTTGCACAACGCCCACGCGCGTTTGAGGAATCCCTCGGGCGGAACGACGACGCCGCCTTCGCCTTGAATCGGCTCGATCAGGATCGCGCACGTGTTCGGCGTAATCGCGCGCTCGAGTGCGTCGGGGTCGCCGTAGTTTACGATAACGAAGCCGGGCGTGAACGGTCCGAAATCCGGCGCGATAGTGCGGATTGTCGCTGGCACTGACCGCGGTGATCGTGCGTCCGTGAAAGTTATTCGCGAAGACGATGATCTCGGCGGCATCCGCGGCGATGCCTTTGCTGCGATAGCCCCAGCGGCGCGCAAGCTTGATCGCGGTCTCGACCGCTTCGACGCCGGTGTTCATCGGCAACGCACGATCGAATCCGGCAAGCTCGGTGAGCTTTTTGAGGAAGCGGCCCATGCGATCGTTGCGCACCGCGCGCGACGTGAGTGCGTACTTTGGCTGCCTGTTCGACCAGCGCTGCCAAGATGCGCGGGTGGCAATGTCCTTGATTGACCGCCGAATATGCGCTGATGCAGTCGAGATAGCGGCGCCCCTCGACGTCGAAGAGCCACACGCCCTCGGCGCGCTCGATGACGAGGTCGAGCGGCGCGTAGTTGTGCGCGCCGTACGTTTCGTCGAGGTCGATGAATCCTTGCGTGATCCCAGTGTTGCCCAGCATAATAGCATCATACACTGATGCGTCAACTTTCCGACCAAACGAGCGCTTACTCGAGCGCTTTCGAAGCCGCGACCATCAGGGCATCTCCGAAAAAGGTCGCACGAAGCTCCTTTTGCACGGCGAGGTTCGACCGGTCGCGACGGTGCTCTATCACGGCATTGCGGCGAGTCCCGAACAGTTCGTGCGTTTCGCTCACGAACTGCACGCGCGTGGACATAACGTGATCGTCCCGCGTTTGCCGCGACATGGGCATCAGCAATCGTCTGACCGAAGCGCTCTCGCACTTGCACGCCGATGACTTGCGCGCGCTTGCGGACGACAGCATCGAGCTCGCGCAAGGCTTGGGCGAAAAGGTCGTGGTCGCGGGATTTTCGCTCGGCGGGTCTGCTGACGACGTGGGTCGCGCAGCGGTATCCGGTGGCGCGCGCGGTTGCGATCGCGCCGTTTTTCGGCGTGTCGTGGATGCCGAATCGGCTGACGGTGCCGTTTACCGACCTGATACTGAAATTGCCCAATATTTTCGGCTGGTGGGATCCAATCGCACGCGAGCGGCAGTGCCCGCGCATGGGTATCCGCGCTACGCCTCGCACGCGGTCGGCCAAGCGTTGCTGCTCGGGCGCGAGGTTTTTGCGCGCGCGGACCACGCCGTCGCCGCGCGCGAACTGATTTTGGTCGTAAATGCGCGAGAAACCGCGGTTAATAATCGCGCGGTACGCAAGCTGGCCGGGCTGCTTCGCGCGGCGCCCGGCGGCCATATCGAGCAAGTCGTCCTGACCAGCACGCCGCTCTCGCACGATATCATCGAACCCCTGCGCCGCCCGGAGGTCGCCGACCGGGTCTTCCCGGAACTCCTGGATTTGATTGATCGTCCTTTATAATTCATAATCGCTAGATGGCCGTTTCTACAGCAACCCGCGTCGTCAACCATTACATCGACGGTGTCCCCGTCGACCAACCCGCTGCGCGCTATGGCGATATCTACGACCCCGCGCGAGGCGTTATTCAGGCACGGGTCGCGTTTGCCGATGCCGGCCTCGTCGACCGCGCGGTTCGTGCAGCCACAGCGGCCTTTCCAGGCTGGCGCGCGACACCGCTCGGCAAGCGTTCAGAGATCGCTTTTCGCGTTTCGCGAGCGTTTGCGCGAGAACGCGCAGCGCGTCGCTGAAATCGTCTCATCGGAGCACGGCAAGGTCGTCACCGATGCCGCAGGCGAGGTTGCGCGTGCACTCGAGGTCGTGGACTATGCCTGCGCGTTAACGCAGATGACGAAGGGCGAATTCAGCGAGAGCGTTTCGCGCAATGTCGACACGTATTCGATTCGCCAGCCACTCGGCGTGTGCGCGGGTATCACCCCGTTCAACTTCCCGATGATGGTGCCGGCGTGGATGTTTGCGATTGCGATCGCGTGCGGTAACACGTTTATCATCAAGCCGTCCGAACGCGATCCGTCGGCGTCGAACCTCGTTGCCGAATTATGGAATCAGGCCGGACTCCCCAAGGGCGTCTTCAACGTCGTGCATGGCGATAAGGTCGCGGTCGATGCGATTCTGACGCACCCGGGCATCGCGGCCGTGAGCTTCGTCGGCAGCACGCCGATCGCGAAGTATGTCTATGCGACTGCTGCCGCAAACGGCAAACGCGTGCAAGCACTCGGCGGTGCGAAGAATCATTTGGTGGTCATGCCGGATGCCGACATGGATGCCGCAGCCGACGCGCTCGTCTCGTCGGCGTATGGTTCGGCGGGACAGCGTTGCATGGCGATCTCCGCCAGCGTCACCGTCGGCAACGCGCACGAGACGCTGATTCCGAAGATTCGCGAGCGCATCGCGAAACTCAAAGTTGGACCGGGAGCAGATGCAACCAACGATATGGGGCCGGTCGTGAACGGCGCCGCGCGCGAGCGCATCGTCGACTACATCGCGCAAGGCGAGCGCGCGGGCGCGGCGCTGGTGGAAGACGGACGCGCGTTGCGCGTCAAGGATTGCGATGACGGTTTCTGGGTCGGACCGACGCTCTTTGACGACGTAACAACCGGAGATGACGATCTACACCGACGAGATCTTCGGACCGGTTCTGGTGAACGTGCGCGCAAGCAATCTCGACGATGCGCTCGATCTCGTCAATCGCAATCCCGTATGGAAACGGCACGTCGATCTTTACGCGCGACGGCGGTGCCGCGCATAAGTTTCAACGCGACGTGCAGGTCGGCATGGTCGGTGTCAACGTGCCGATTCCGGTTCCGGTCGGCTACTATAGTTTTGGCGGATGGAAGGCCTCGCTCTTCGGCGATTTGCACATCTACGGCGAGGACGGCTTCCGCTTCTATACGCGCGGCAAGGTCGTGACGGCCCGCTGGGACGAGAGCCAGGTGGGCGTGAATCTCGGCTTCCCGACGCACAAGTAAAGCGGGAGATGCACGATACCGGACCATCGATTCACAAACCCTGACCGAGCTGGAAGTCAAACTCGAAGCCAACCGCTGCCTGTACTGTTACGATGCGCCGTGCATGCGCGCGTGTCCGACGCACATCGACGTCGCGTCGTTCATTGCCAAGATCGCACAGGGCAATCGTCAAAGGTAGCGCGCGGGATATTTTAACGGCGAATCCGATGGGCGCAAGCTGTGCGCGCGTCTGCCCGACCAGCGAACTGTGCGAGGGCGCATGCGTCTACGCAAAGGACGATTCGCCTATTCGCATCGGTGATTTGCAGCGTTACGCGATCGATTGGCTCCAGCAAAGTGGCGAGCAGCTCTTTACGCCCGGCGCACCGACGGGGAAGAAGGTCGCGATCATCGGCGGCGGCCCGGCGGGCTTGTCCGCGGCGCGCGACCTACGCATCCTCGGCCACGCGGTGACGATTTACGAGATGCACGACCGGCTCGGCGGCCTCAACACCTATGGCATCGTGCCGTTCCGGCTGGAAAACGAGGTTGCGCTTTGGGAAGCGAACTACGTCGCCCAACTCGGCGTTGACGTCGAAACCGGTGTCGAAGTGGGTGTCGATATCGCGGTCGACGCACTCATGCGAAACCACGATGCCGTGGTCATCGCGTGTGGCATGGGCAACGTGCCGTCGCTGCGGGTCGAAGGCGAGGCCTATGCATGGGACGCGCTTGATTTCATCGAGCACGTCAAGACCGGGCGACGCATCGGCGACCTTGGCAATCGCGTCGCAGTGATCGGCGCGGGCAACACCGCGATCGATGCGTTGACGTGCGCGAAGCGGCTTGGTGCGCAGCGCGTGACCATGTACTATCGTCGCGGGGAAGAACATATGACCGCCTACGATTTCGAATACGCCTTTGCTAAAGACGAAGGAATCGAGTTTCGGTTCTACTGCGCACCGGTGCGCATCGGCGATGGCGATATTACCTTCGTGCGCACCGAGTTGCGCGACGGCAAACTCGCGGCGATTGCCGGTAGCGAGTTTACGGAAACCGCGACTGCGGTGATCAGCGCGATCGGCCAGTCGCGGCTCGAAGCGACGCTCAAAGCCTTCGGCGTCAAGACCGAGGATGGCGTGGTCGTCGTCGATGACACGCTGCAGACGACCCGGCCGGGCGTCTTTGCGGCGGGCGATTGTATCTACGCGAAGGGCGCGCGCGAAGCGATGGTCGTCGAGGCGGCCGAACAAGGGAAGCTCGTCGCGCGCAGTATCGATGCATTCTTGCGCGTGGCGGCTGTATAGCTATGGCCGATTTGCGCAGCACGCTCGCCGGCATCACGAGCCCGAATCCGTTTTGGCTTGCCTCGGCGCCGCCCACCAATAGCGGCTATCAAGTCATGCGCGCATTTGAAGCCGGATGGGGCGGCGCGGTGTGGAAGACGCTCGGCACACCGATTACCAACGTCAGCTCGCGCTTTGCTGGGCTCGACTACAAGCAGAACAAGATGATCGCGATGAACAACATCGAGCTCATTACCGATCGTCCACTCGACGAAAATCTGCGCGAGATCCGCGCATGTAAGAAGGCGCTTTCCGGATCGCGCGATCATCGCTTCGCTGATGGAAGTCTGCGAGCGCGAGGCGTGGCACGAGCTGGTCAAACGCGTCCAAGAAGAAGACATCGACGGCTTCGAGCTCAATTTCGGTTGCCCGCACGGTATGAGCGAGCGCGGCATGGGTGCCGCGGTCGGACAACATCCGGACTTGATCGAAGCGGTGACGTCGTACGTGAAAGAAGTTGCGCGCGTTCCGGTGATCGTGAAGCTGACCCCCAACATCACCGATGTTCGTGTCCCGGCGCGCGCGGCTGCAGCCGGCGGCGCCGACGCGGTCAGCATGATCAATACGATCAACAGTCTGATGGGCGTGGACATCGTCTCGTGGAGTCCGATACCGAACGTCGATGGCAAGAGCTCTCACGGGGGATACTGCGGCCCGGCAGTTAAGCCGATCGCGCTCAACATGGTCAACGACTGCGCACGCGATCCGAAGGTCAATGTGCCGATCTCGGGGATCGGCGGCGTGGAGTTCTGGCAAGACGCGGTCGAGTTCTTGTTGCTGGGCGCGAGCAACGTGCAAGTCTGTACCGCCGTCATGCATCACGGCTTTCGGATCATCGACCAGCTCTGCGATGGTCTCAACACCTATCTCGACGAGCGCAAGCTCGCATCGGTCGAGCATTTGGTCGGCGCGGCAAAGAATCGGGTGACGACCTGGGAGAATCTGAACCTCAACTATCAGATCGTCGCCGAGATCAACCAAGACACGTGCATTCACTGCAGTAAGTGTTATATCGCATGCGAAGACGCCGCGCATCAGTGCATCGATCGTAGCATCGTCGACGGCACGGCGATCTTGACCGTCGACCAGGAGCACTGCGTGGGCTGCAATCTCTGCATGATGGTTTGTCCGGTCGATGCATGCATCACGATGCTGCAGGTCGACAACGGTCTTCCATCCGAGAGCTGGAAGGAACGCAGCAGCCGCATCAACGTGTAAAGGAGTTTTCCTTGGGAACGGTCATTCGCGGTGGCACCGTCGTTACGGCCACCGATACCCAGCGCGCCGACGTCCTTATCGAGGGCGAGCGTATCACCATGCTCGCGGAGTCGATTCCGAGCAACGGGCACACGACCATCGACGCAACCGGTGCCTTCGTTTTTCCGGGCGGCGTCGATCCGCACACGCATCTCGACATGCCCTTCGGCGGCACGGTCACGGCCGACAACTTCGAAACGGGAACGCGCGCGGCACTCCTCGGCGGCACGACCACCGTTGTCGACTTCGCGCTGCACACCAAAGGCGACTCATTGCACAACGCGCTGAAGACGTGGCACGGCAAGGCTGACGGCAATGCGTGCGGCGATTATGCCTTTCATCTGACGATCGCCGACGGTCGCGACGAGACGATGAACGAGATTCCAAAGATCATCAACGAGCAAGGTGTGAACTCGTTCAAGGTTTTCATGGCGTATAAGCACGTGCTCTACGTCGATGACGAGACGATCTTTAAGACGCTGCAAGCGTGCCGGGACGCGGGCGGCCTCGTGCAGGTGCACGCCGAGAACGGTGACGTGATCGAAGTGATCACGAAAGAGGCGCTCGCCGAGGGCCACACCGCGCCGATCTGGCACGCGCGTACGCGTCCGGTGGAGTGCGAAGGCGAGGCGACCCATCGCGCGATTCGTCTAGCTGAAATCGCGGGCGCACCCCTCTATGTCGTGCACGTCTCGAGTGCGATGGCCGCAGACATGATCAGCGACGGGCGCAAGCGCGGCCTCCCGATCTACGGCGAAACCTGTCCACAGTATCTGGTCTGCGATACCGATGATTACTTGCGTCCGGATTTCGAAGGCGCGAAGTACGTGTTATCGCCGCCGATTCGCGACAAGTGGAATCAGGGCGTCTTGTTGCGCAAATTGAAGAATATGGAGCTGCACGCATTCGGGTCGGATCATTGCAGCTTCAACCTGTGCGGGCAAAAGGAACTCGGCAAGCACGACTTCTCGAAGATTCCTAACGGCGCGCCGACGATCGAGGATCGTCTCGCGATCCTGTACCACGTCGGCGTCAACGGCGGCGTGATCAGTCCAAATCAATTCGTCGCACTCGGTGCGACCAATCCCGCGCGACTCTTCGGACTCTTTCCCCGCAAGGGCACGATCGCGGTCGGCAGCGACGCCGACGTTGTCGTCTGGGATCCCCAAGCGGAACGCACGATCTCGGCCAAGACCCATCACATGAACGTCGACAACAGCGTGTTCGAGGGCATGAAAGTCAAAGGCCGGCCGCGATACGTGTTCTCTCGTGGGCTGAAGGTCGCCGACGGTGACACGTTTACCGGGCGCAAGGGCCACGGCAAGTTCGTGCGCAGCGACAAATTCTATCCCGTGTTGGTTTGAGGAGCGTATGTGGAATCAAAGGTAACCATCGGCCTGATTCAGGCGCGTAACGACGTTGACGGCAACGAGCCGGTTGAGAAACACAAAGCAAAGGCCATCGAGAAGCACGTGCGCTTGATTCGCGAGGCCAAGCAGCGTGGCGCGAAAATCGTGTGCTTGCAAGAAGTCTTCTATGGACCGTACTTCTGCACGGAGCAGACGACGAAGTGGTACGGCGCTGTCGAGCGCATTCCGGAGGGCCCAACGACGCAGCTGATGTGCGGGCTCGCAAAAGAGCTGGGCATCGTGCTCATCGTGCCGATATATGAAGAAGAATTCTCAGGCGTGTATTACAACACGGCCGCCGTTATAGACGCCGATGGAAAATATCTCGGCAAATACCGCAAGCATCACATCCCGCAGGTGCAGGCGGGTCCGCCGGGCTGCGGGTTTTGGGAGAAGTACTACTTTCGGCCCGGCAATCTCGGCTATCCGGTCTTCGACACGGCGTTTGCGAAAGTTGGCGTCTACATCTGTTACGACCGCCACTTTCCTGAAGGCGCGCGCGCGCTCGGACTCGCCGGTGCCGAGATCGTGTTCAATCCGTCGGCAACGGTTGCGGGTCTTTCGGAATATCTTTGGAAGCTCGAGCAGCCGGCCCACGCTGTAGCCAACGGGTACTATGTCGGCGCGATCAATCGCGTCGGCATTGAGCCGCCGTGGAACATGGGCGAATTCTACGGGCAGTCGTATCTCGTCGATCCGCGCGGCGCATTCGTTGCGATGGGCAGTCGCGACAAGGACGAAGTGGTGATCGGCGTGATGGATCGCGACGTGATTCGCGAGGTGCGCAATACCTGGCAGTTCTTCCGCGACCGCCGGCCCGACAGTTATGCTTCGTTGGTCGAGCAATAGTGTCGTTCACCCAAGAGCACGCCGGCGACGTCGTGGTACTCACGCCGCCGGAGGTAACGCTGCTTTCGCGCAATCATGCGATGTGGAACGAAGATCTGCGGCCGTGCACGCTCGCCGAGCACTCGTGGCCCGGCTCCAAGTTTGCATCGCTGTGGGTCGGGATGTGCTTGTGTTTGCCGACCTATTCGCTGGCCAGTGGGATGATCGCGCTCGGGATGAACTGGTGGGAATCGGTGCTGACGATTCTTATCGGATGCGTCGTCGTGATGGGCGCGATTTTGCTCGTCTCGCACGCCGGGACGAAGTACGGTATTCCGTATCCGGTCTTTGCGCGGCTCTGGTTCGGTACGCGCGGTGCCCATCTGCCGGCGCTTGCACGCGCCGTTATCGGGGCAGGATGGTTCGGGATCAACTCGTGGTTCGGCGGTCAGGCGCTCGATGCGATCCTAACGCGCGTGCTGCCGTTTTGGAGCGGCGTCGCGATCCACCTCGGCATTGCATTCGCGATCTTTTGGGCGATCAACGTGCTGGTCGCGATGCGCGGGCCGCAGGCGATCGGGCGCCTGGCGCAATTCTCGGCACCGACGCTCGCACTTGGCGCGATTGCGCTGTTGCTTTGGGCGGTGCGAAGCGAGCACGGATTCGGGCCGATACTCGCGGCGCCCGCCACGATTCACGGCCCCGCGTTCTGGGCGATCTTCTATCCGTCGGTCGTCGGCGTGATCGCGTTCTGGGCAACGCTTGCGCTGAACATTCCTGATTACACACGCTATGCGAAGACGCAGCGTGGGCAGATGCTCGGACAGATTCTTTCGATGCCGCTCACGATGGCCGCGTTTTCATTTGTGGGCATCGCGGTGACGTCGACGACGGTGCTCCTCTACGGCAAGGCGCTGTGGAATCCGGTTGAACTGATCGTCACGTTTCCGACACCGGTCGTGGTTATCGCCGGCATTCTGGTCATTCTCTCGTCGGTGACGATCAACGTTGGCGCAAATGTGATGGCGCCGGCACGCGCCTTTCAGAATCTCTGGCCGCGACGCATTGGATTCGCGACCGGCGCAGTGCTCACTGGGCTCCTGAGCCTCGCGATGCAGCCGTGGTATGTGCTCTCGACGTTTGCGACCTATATTTTCACCTGGCTTGGCACGTACGGCGCGATGCTCGGATCGTTTGACGGTATCGCGATCGCCGACTACTGGCTCGTGCGGCAGACGCGTCTTGATCTCGCGCAGCTCTACACGCCGGGAGGGCTGTACTCGTACGGACGCGGGTTCAACCCGCGGGCGCTGATCGCGGTGGTGATCGGATGGAGCCTTGCGCTACTCGGTCTCGCGGTGCCGCCGCTGCACTTTCTTTGGAGCGGAGGGTGGATTTTCAGCCTGCTCGGCGGCCTTATCGCCTATTGGCTCTTGATGCGTGGAGAGGCTTCGGTGCTCTCCGAATCGGAATATGAAGTTATCACCGAAAATGAGACCGAACCGCTTGCGAGAGGTGCTTGAGCATGGCGATGACCACGAAGAAGTCGAACAAACAGCGTGCGAAAGATCACCTGTTCGTCGCACAGCAGACCTACTACGAAGAGCCGTTGACCCTCGTCAACGGCGAAGGTACGCGTCTTCGCGACGATCAGGGACGCGAGTACCTCGACGCGTTTGCAGGCATCGCGACGACGACACTCGGCTATGGCAACCACGAGGTTGCGCAGGCCGTCGCCGAACAGGCCAAAGAACTGACGCATGTCTCGACGCTGTATCTCACCGAACAACAGCTCGATTTCGCCGAGAAGATCGCGGAGATCGCGCCGCCGGGAATGACGAAATCCTTCGTCAGCAACTCCGGCTCGGAAGCAAATGAGACGGCCGCGCTGGTTGCGCGAACGGCGAAGAACTCGGCCGATTTTCTTGCGCTCGAGCACGCCTACCATGGCCGCACAGTCTACACCGTTGCACTCGCCGGCCTCTCGAACTGGCGCAACTACGGGCCGCAGATGCCGCACGTTGCGTTCGTGCCGAATCCGTACTGTTATCGCTGCCCGCTCGGGCTCACCTATCCATCGTGCGAGATCGCGTGCGCGAAATCAGCGAAGCGCGTGATCGAAACGCAGACCAACGGTGCTCCCGCTGCAATGATTGCCGAAACGATCGAAGGTGTCGCCGGCATTATCACGCCTCCGCTCGAGTACTACAAAGTGCTCAAAGAGACGCTCGAACCGTTCGGCACGTTGTTGATTGCCGACGAAGTGCAAGCGGCGTGGGGCCGTTTGGGCGACGGCTGGTTCGGCATGGTCTCGACCTACGGCGTCGTCCCCGACATTATTACCTCAGCCAAGGGCCTTGCCAGTGGACTTCCGATTGGTATCACGATCACGCGCCCGGAACTCGCCGATGCGTTCAAGGGTCCGCACATCAATACGTTTGGCGGCAATCCGCTCTCGACGCGGGCCGCGACCGTGACGCTCGAGGTCATTGAAAAGAAGCACTTGATTGCAAACGCGAAAAAGCAAGGCGACGCATTGCTCGCCGGCCTACGCGAATTGCAAAAGCGCTTCCCCATCATGGGTGACGTGCGCGGGCATGGCCTGATGATCGGCATCGAACTGGTCAAGGATCCGAAGACCAAAGCTTACGACGCGCCGGCTGCGAATCGGATGTTGGAAGCGATGCGCGAACGCGGCGTGCTGCTCGGCAAGGGCGGCCGCTGGGGCAACGTATTGCGCATCCAGCCGCCGTTGATCTTTAGCAGCGACGACGTCACGGAGTTCCTCAAGGCATTCGAATCCTCGCTAAAGACACTGTGAGCACGCGCTGCTCTTGGGCAACGACTGATCTGTCAATTGCGTATCACGATAAAGAATGGGGACGTCCGGTTCACAATGACCGGACGTTCTTCGAATTCATCACACTCGAGGGTGCGCAGGCTGGCTTGAGCTGGGAGACGATTCTGCGCAAGCGCGAGCACTATCGCAAGCTCTTCCACGATTTCGACCCGGCGAAGGTGGCACGAATGACGCCCGCGCGGATCGAGAAGGTCTTGACCGATCCGGGCATCGTGCGCAATCGCGCCAAAGTCGAATCGACGGTGAGTAACGCGAAGGCTTTCCTCAAGGTGCAAAAAGAGTTCGGCTCCTTCGAAAAATATGTCTGGAGCTTTGTCGGTGGCAAGACGATTGACAACAAGGTGAAGCGTCGCGAGGATCTCCCGGCAGAATCGGATGTGTCGCGTGCGCTGAGCAAGGATCTGATCAAGCGCGGCTTCCGCTTTGTCGGTCCGACGATCATGTACGCATTCATGCAAGCGACGGGACTCGTGAACGATCACATCGCCGGGTGTCCCGAGCATGCTCGCCGTTCCGGTTAGTTCGCCCGCGAGCGACTATCGCGAAGGCATCGATCGCCTGCGGACGATTATGGATCGCGACGACGATCGGATCGCTCGCAACGCGCGCACGGCGCTCTATGTACACGGTGCCCGCGCTCCCTGGAGCGTGGTGCTCTTGCACGGCCTGACCAATCATCCCGGGCAGTTTCTCGATTTCGCGCCGCTGCTCTACGTCGTCGGTATCAATGTAGTGGTCCCGCGGATGCCATTTCATGGCTACGCCGACCGCATGACCAACGCGCTGGCTGGTCTGACGGCCGAGATGCTGCTCGGTGCAGCCTACGAATCGGTCGACGCGGCGATGGGGTTAGGCGAACGGGTCGCCGTGCTTGGGATCTCGATGGGCGGCCTGCTCAGCGCGCACCTCGGGCAGTACCGCAGTGATGTAGCGACCAGCGTGCCGGTCGCGCCCGATTTCGGGCTGTTGCGGTTGGGGCGCGGTCTCACCGACGTTCTCAGCACAATTGTGCTCCACTTGCCGAACTTCTTTCTCTGGTGGGATCCGCGCCTAAAAGAAGCGCAGCGTCCGGCTACCGCCTATCCACGCTTCTCGACGCACGCGCTGATGCAGACACTGCGTATTGGTAACGCCGTGTACCGCGCTGCGAAGACGACGGCACCGGCCGCCGGGCGCATCAGCACGGTGGTGAATGTACGCGATCCGGCGGTCAACAACGCTGCGACGAAACAAACCGTCGAGCGTTGGAAGCGCCGGCGCTCCGCGGGCATAGACTACATCGAGTTAACGAACTTGCCGGAGAATCACGATATTATCGATCCCGATAATCCTCAGGCGCGCACGGGACTGGTCTACAAGAGGCTGATCGACATCCTCGCCCTTCACTCGTAGCTCTTTGACTTCGCCCAGAACTCTGCAATCGGGATCTTGAGTCCGCGGCAGATGTTGATTGGGATGTTCGTTTCGTAGTTGATCGCGTAGTACGAGGCGAGGGTCAGCGCGATCGAACGCGATGTGAAGTAGCCCTCTTTGTGCCAACAGGTTCCACCGATTTGAATCAGCACAGCGCCATCGTAGCCATCCGGTCCCCACAGCCAATATTGATTGTGGCCGCTGATAACCGGAAGATCTGGCGTGAAGAACTTCACCGCGGATGCTTCACCGTAGTTGTTTCCGAAGACGACGGCGTGCGAGCGGTCCTGCGGCGGGAGTGCGTTGTAGACTTGCTGTACGGCCGCTGCCATCTCGGGCCAGCCGTGCATGTCGGCATAGTCGCCCGGCAGCACATTTGCCTCGCGTCCGTGTTCGGTTTCCGTCGACACACCTATATGAAAGATTTGGCCGAGACGCGCATCGATACGCCACAAACGTGTTCTCCGAGAGAATCGGGAGGTCGAAGGGGATGAACCACATGCCGAGCAGCACCGCGTATGCGACGATTGGAATGCGCCACATGGTCGCGCGCGCGGTCCACAAACCGATTGCGGTTGCGCCGGCAGCGATCATGATCGGATAGATGTCAGCCGGATAGTAGTGCTTGCCGTGCAGCACGATCATTTCGAGGATCAAGATCGCATAGGTGTAGCCGAGAAACCGGTACGCCGGGCGCGTCAGCAACCAGATGAATCCGATCACCCACACAGGGAAGAGGAACAAATTCGTGATTAGGATTTCTTGGACGATATAGATCAGCGGCCCGACGACTTCGTTCTTGCCGTTTTGCCCGTTAGCGAGCAGTTCCCACATCGGGAAACCGTAGTGCGCTTGCCACAGGAAATTCGGCAGCGCAATCAGGATCGCAATGGCGCCGCCAAACGCGAACCAGCGATTGAATAACGCCGAGCGTTGCGGTGTGAGCAGCAGACCGATCGAGCAGCGCGACGAGGAAGAAGATCACCGCGTATTTGCTTTGCAGTGAAATGCCGGCGACAACGCCGGCGGCGAGCCACAGCCGCGGATCGGCACCCTTGGTGATGCGCACGGCGAAGTATGCGATGAGCGGCCAACTCCACAGGCCGATTTCATCGGGCGAGACCTTCATGCCGAAGTTCGTGAGGACGCCCGTACAAGCGTACACGAACACGGCAAAGATCTGCGCGAAGAGGCCACCGCCGAATTCGGCGGCAAGCAAAACCGTGACGAACGCGCCCGCCGCCGAACACATCGCCGGGACCAAGCGCAACAAGAAGAGCGAGTGTCCGCCGAGTCTGCGTGAAGGCGGAGAGCAGCGGCACTACCGGCGGCTGATCGACGTAGCCGAACTGTGGATGCTGCCCGCAGATGATGAAGTAGAGTTCGTCGCGGAAGAATCCGTAGTGCGCGTTCGCGAGCGCATGGATAACAAAGACGATCCCTGCGGCAATCCATGCCACGCGTTTGGTCACGGCGAGCGGCTCCTTTACTTCAGCAGATCGGGACGCTGGGTTGCGTAGCGCCGGCTCCAACCGATCTCGGTGCCGTCGCGCATGAGGATCTTGTAGTCGCCGTGGAACCACGGATGAATTTCGGCGATTTCGTCGATGTTGACGACGTGCGAACGGTGCACGCGCGCGAATTGCGCTGGATCGAGCCGTCCCTCGAGGGATTCGAGCGTGGCACGCAGCGCATGCGCGCCTCGCGGCGTGTGCACGCTGCACGCTGTTGCCGTTGGCCTCGAGACGCGTGATCTCACGCGTGGCGACGAAGAATGAGCGCCCCTCGTTGGGAATGAGCAGCCGCCGTACGTATTGCTCCTCGTTGCGAATCTGCGCGAGCGTGGCGGCGAGCTGGCCGGTGTCCGGCTTTGTATCGAGCGAACTGCGCGCCTTGCTCAGCGTCTGCTCGAAGCGGTCGCGATCGTACGGCTTGAGCAGATAGTCGAGCGCGCTGCACTTCGAACGCCTTAACGGCATATTGATCGTGTGCGGTTACGAAGACGATCGACGGCGGAGCTTCGCAGCGGACGAGTGTTTCGGCGACGCCGAGCCCGTCGAGATCCGGCATGTGGATGTCGAGGAAAGACGAGTTGCGGCTTGGTCATCGCGATCAGGTCGACGGCGTCGATACCGTTTGCGGCTTCCGCGACGATCGAAACGTCAGCGTGCTCGCCGAGGAAGCGCGCGAGTTTTCGCCGCGCCGGCGTTTCGTCGTCGGCGATCATGACGGTCAGCATGGCAGGCTCACGACCGCGAGCGTGCCGCCGCCGTCGCGTGCGCGAATATCAAAGTTCGCGCGCGATCCGTAGAGGTACACAAGGCGCGAGGCGATGTTGCTCAGGCCGATACCACGTGGTTTTGACGGGTCGAAGCCGAGTCCGTTGTCGCTGACGCGGATCACGGTTGAGCCATTCGAGCGCGAGACGTCGATCCCCAATTCGATCGACGTGCGCGCAGAACCCATCCCGTGCCGGATGCTGTTTTCCAGCAACGGCTGCAACAGCATGAACGGAACATTGCATCCGTGCGCGTCATCCGCGACTGCACGTTCAGTGCGAGGTTGCGTTCGAGACGCGTTTTCATGATGTCGACATACATCCGCTCCATGCGCAATTCTTCATCGAGCGGAATCTCTTGTGCGCCGCCCGAGGCGAGGACCATGCGCATGTAGTCGCCGACTTGTGCGAGCATCCGGTCGGCCTTCGCGACGTCTTCGTACATTACCGACGAGATTGCATTGAGCGTATTGAAGAGAAAATGCGGTTGCAATTGCAGGCGCAAATTTTCCAGCTGTGCACGCGCAAGCTTGGTCTCGAGATTGCGCGTCGCGATAAAGTGCTGCAGCAGGTAGACGGTCACGACCAGCAGTGCGTAATACACCGCGTCCCCCGCTGCTTCCATCGGGTAGCGCACGAGCAAATCGCCGTAGCTATACGGGCCGTTTCCTATAAGCGGGGAGATAACCGTGCGCGCGACGGCATTGAGGGTTGTATGCGCGATCGTATAGACGATGTATCCGCCGACGTTGCCGGCCAGTGCCCGCACGACGAGACCGCGTTTGAACGGAAAGCGGGCGGCGATCCAGGCCAGGAACGGCACCAGGATCATCGCGCCGTAGGCCCCAGTCATCTCCTCGAGCGCACGCTGACGCAGTGTGCCGTAGTGGTGCCACGTCACGTCGTCCAGGTACTGGTGCAGCGTGAAGAAGATTCCGATCGCGGTGAAGACCAGGAAGAGCCAAAGCCACGCAACGGGACGCTTGAAAGTCATGCTCTCCTCATATCGTGCGGGGGTTCCGCAGGTCAACCGGGCAGTGACGAGCGGGACGAATTTGCGGGCGACCGGGCCCAATTGTCGAAATCGGACGGCCCGGTACGTCATGGTGCCATAGGAGGAAGAAATCACCATGCGATACATTTTTCATCTTTTTTCCGACGAAGTCGCGTATGCCGCGCTGCCGCCCGACCAGGCACAGGCGGGCTATAACGCCTACATGGCCTACACGCAAGCGCTCAAAGACGCGGGGGTCTACGTCGGCGGCGAACGTCTCCGGCCGGTCGGCGAGTCGACCCAAGTGCATGTCGATGCGAACGGCAAGACGGCGGTGCTCGATGGCCCGTACGCCGATACGAAAGAGCAACTCGGAGGCTACTACATGGTCGACGTGTCCGATCTGGACGAAGCGCTCAAGTGGGCAGCGCGTTGTCCGGGTGCGAGCCACGGCACCGTAGAGGTGCGTGCGGTTTGGGAACTTCCGGTTCGAGTGTAGAACGCGCCGCGCGCGAAAGCTACGGGAAACTGCTTGCATATCTGGCAGCACGTTGCGGCCTCAACGCCGCGGAGGACGCGTTAGCCGACGCGTTCGCCGCGGCGCTCGAGCGTTGGCCGATCGACGGTGTGCCGCAACGACCCGAGGCGTGGCTGTCGGTGGTTGCGCGCAATCGCGCTCTCGACGGCATCCGCCGGCAGCGTAGCGAAACGATCGCGCTCGAGCACGTCGCACACGTGGCGCGCATCGCGCAAGCGGCATACGCATCGAACTCGGAGCCCGAGGACGAGCGCGTCGGCATGCTCTTTGCGTGTGCGCATCCAGCCATCGCGGAGCAGATTCGCGCACCGTTGATGCTCCAGGTCGTGTTGGGCATCGACGCCGCACGCATTGCGTCAGCATTTCTCGTCGCGCCGTCGACGATGAGCCAGCGGCTCGTCCGCGCAAAACGCAAGATCGCTGGAGCCGGCGTTCCGCTCTCGGTACCACCGGCGGAAGATTTCCCCGCGCGGCTCGATGCCGTGCTGGCCGCGATCTACGTGACCTTTGGACAAGGCTGGGACGATCCGGCCGAAACCGATCCGGATACGCGCGGCCTTTCGCGTGAGGCAATCTGGCTCGGGCGCCTGGTCTGCGAGGCGTGTCCGCGCGAGCCCGAAGCAGGCGGGTTGCTCGCGTTAATGCTCCACGCGCACGCGCGTCGCAACGCGCGACGTAGCGCACAGGGAACGTTCGTTCCCCTCGATGAGCAAGATCCGCTGCAGTGGGACCACGCGCTGATCGACGAAGCCGAATCGCTGCTCGCGCACGCTGCCGGCGCACGGAGTCTGGGGCGCTTCCAGCTCGAGGCGGCGGTGCAGTCGGCCCATGCCGTGCGCCGTTTCGGGCGCGCGCCGGACTATGCCGCGATCGTCTTGCTCTACGATGCCTTGCTTGCATCGACCGGCTCGCCGGTCGTTGGGCTCAATCGCGCCGTGGCACTCGCGGCGTACCGCGGTGCCGCCGCCGGGATCGATGCGCTTGACGCGTTTGCCGGCGATGCGCGCATGGTACATTATCAACCGTATTGGGCCGCGCGCGCGGACATGCTTGCGCGTTGCGGTGAAACTGAAGCCGCGCGTGCCGCATTTGAACGTGCAATAGGTCTTACCATCGACCCCGCGGTCCGCGCGTACCTCACCCTACGTCAGGAGGATGTCACTCATGCAAACCACGTGGGAACCCGATGACAATGTCTACGCCTTTCCAAACCAACGCAAAGAGCCACTGACCGACGCTAGCCACGTGCGCAACGCTATCGCCCGTTTCGATCAGGTTGAGGGCGTCTCGGATAGCGATCGCGATCTGGCCTGGGCAAATATTCTCAAGGCCGCCGAATACTACGGCGTCAATGTTTCCGAGAGTTCGTGGCACGATCTGATGAGGGCTTAGCCATGCGAGCGACGTGGAAAGCACACGAAAAGCACGGCGAATTGACCAAACGCAGTGACCTGCCCAATAGCGTCTTTGCGATTCCCAAAAAGCGCAAGGAGCCGTTAACTGATGCAAAGCACGTGCGCAACGCGATCGCGCGCTTCGACCAGATGACCGGCGTCACCGCGGACGAGCGCGAGCTTGCCTTTGCCAACATCAAGAAGGCTGCGAAGCACTACGGCATCGACATGACCGAGTCGAGCGCGACCGATTTTCCGACGCGGCCGAGAACCGGACGCACCGCCGCCGATCGCAAGCGCTCGGCGAAAAAAGCCGTCGCCACACGCAAGAAGAGCGCGCGTAAGAAGACGACGGCGCGAAAGAAGTCTACTTCGGGTCGAACTCGCCGGTAAGAATCATCCGCTCCGAGATATCGCGCGCGGTCGCGTAGTCCGGCCCGAGTTTCGCGGTCTCTTCATCGAAGATTTGCCCGAGCGATTTCGGCGTATACGGTCCCGGAAAGCGCAAGCGTTGCGCGATCATCACGCGGTAGATGCGATCGGTCGCGAGATCTTCCATGTAGCCGTCGAGAAGACTCGCGCCGAGGCCATTGAGGACGCCGTGACGATAACGAATGACGGTGCGCACCGCAGCGCGCGTGCCGTCGAGGGTCGTTGCGCCCACGCCGATCGGCGCCGGCCGCAGGTCGGGCTGCTCGGTCGCGAGCTGCGGAAATCGTTCGAGCTGATTTGGAAACGGGAACTGCGCAACGGCGATTCCGTTCTGATCGGGATGACCGGTCCATGCGCCGTCCATCAGACAGCTCGCTTCATTTTGCTTGTCGCGTTCGAGCACCTCGAGTGCACGCGCGTTGAGTTCCGGATTGCTACGATCGGGAAAGAGTGCGGTCATTCCGCCGATGGCAAGCGCGCCGTGTTTGTGGGTGATCGCCGGCATTAGCGTGCGCAAGTTCTGGAAGAACGGCACATCGAACGGAATCGTGTTGCGATCGGGCAGGATCCACTTCGGGTCGTGCAAGTTGAAGTGGGCCAGACTAGCCATATAGTCCCAACGCCCGAGATTGAGTCCGAGGATGTAGTCGCGCAGATTGAAGAGAAACTCTTCCATCTCGTAGGCGATCGGAAACGCTTCGATCAGCGCCATCGCTTTGATCGAACCGCGTTTCCAGTTCTTCGCCGCGATGATGGCGTCGAAAACGTCACGCCACCAAAGCGCTTCCTCGGCGGATTCCGATTTCGGAATGTAGATGCACAGCGGATGCTTGAGTCGGGCGTAGTCGAGTCGATACGTGAGCAGCGCAAGATCGAACAGCGACGCGCTCGCGACTTCCCACTCCCCGCGGTGACCCTCGCCTTGTCGAACCGCGGCTTGAGACATGTGCAGGCCACGTACGCGATTCCACACGACGGTCGAACTCGGCTCGATGCCGATGGTTTTGCCGCGCTTCTGATCGTCGTAGGTGAGTTCGCCATAGAGCGCAGCGAGAAGATTGCGATGGCCGAGCATCAGGTGCTCCCACGTGTTGGCGATCGAATCTTCGAGGTCGAGCATGACGCCGGGCGCGCCGGAGTTGAGCATCTTGACAACCAGCTCCGCATCGTCGGCGGGGCCCGTCATCTGATTGCGTTGGTCTTCGCACCACGACGGCAAGTCGATACGCCAGCTGGTGCTAGTGGCTTCTGACGGCGGAAGATAGGTGGGGAGTTCACCTTGATGGGCGCGTTCGAGCCGCTCGGCGCGCGCGCGCGCCAAAGCTTGCTGTCGTGGCGTGAAGCGCTCGTGCAGCGGTAAGAAGAACTCCGCGAATCCCGCCGGCAGATCGCGCTCGTGCGCGAAATCTGCTGGGGCAACGTTCATCTAGAAGTTTACAGCCTCTCCGTGACCATTGCTGTAGAACTGCTCGGCTTCGGTCGAACCGTGCAGCGCGGTCGTCGAGGATTGCCCCTCGCTGATCGTCTGCGCCACTTCGTCAAAGTAGCCCGTTCCAACCTCGCGCTGGTGGCGGGTCGCGGTATAGCCGCTGGCTTCTGCGGCGAACTCGAGTTGCTGGAACTCCGCGTAGGCCGACATGCCGCGCTCTTTGAAGTCGCGCGCCAGTTCGAAGAAGCTGTAGTTGAGCGCGTGGAAGCCCGCCAGCGTGATGAACTGGAATTTGTAACCCAGGTCATTGAGCTGTTCCCGGTACGTCGCGATCGATGCGTCGTCGAGCTTCTTCTTCCAGTTGAACGAGGGCGAGCAGTTGTAGGCCAAGAGTTTGCCCGGGAATTTCGCGTGGATCGCCTCGGCGAATTTGCGCGCGACGGCGATGTCGGGTTCGGAAGTCTCCATCCAAAGCAGATCGGCGTACGGTGCGTAGGCAAGGCCGCGTGCGATGCACGGCTCGACGCCTTCGCGCGTGCGGAAGAAGCCCTCGGGCGTGCGCTCGCCGGTGATAAACTGCTGGTCGATCGGGTCGATGTCGCTGGTAATCAAGGTTGCGGCTTGCGCGTCGGTGCGCGCAATGATGATCGTTGGCACGTCGAGCACATCGGCCGCGAGCCGCGCCGCGATGAGATGGCGTACGGCTTGTTGCGTCGGAATCAGGACTTTGCCGCCGAGATGGCCGCACTTTTTCTCCGAGCTGAGCTGATCTTCCAAATGCACGCCTGCCGCGCCGGCTTCGATCATTGCTTTGGCTAGCTCGAAGACGTTGAGCGGGCCGCCGAATCCCGCTTCCATGTCGGCGACGATTGGGAGAAAGTTCTGCGGCTTGCCGCGGCCTTCAACGGTCTCGACCTGATCGAAGCGCTGCAACGCGCTGTTGATGCGCTTGACGAGTTGCGGTACCGAATTGACCGGATAGAGGCTTTGATCCGGATAGACATTTCCCGACGAATTTGCGTCGGCGGCGACCTGCCAGCCGCTGCAATAAATCGCGTTGAGTCCGGCCTTAGCCGCCTGCACCGCTTGCCCACCGGTCATCGTCCCGAGAGCTGGGGTGGCATTCGGCTCTTGAAGCAGCGACCAGAGCCGCTCCGCGCCTAGTCGCGCAAGGGTCTGTTCGATTACGACACTGCCTCGGAGTTTGCGGACGTCGTCTACGGAGTAGGGGCGCTCGACACCAGCCCAGCGATTCGTGCTCACGATTAGCTCCTTCATCATTGGATCGCTCAATTTGTCCATTGGATCGGTTCAATTGGATGGTCCATTTGCAATCGTTGGACCGATATACCCTTATACTAGGTTCACCAAGCAAAAGTCAACCCACGCAATAGCAGATACGACCCACGCAGTAATGATATCGGCTACGCTCGCTTGGTTGCACGTGAGTTGGCACAAACTTAAGATTGGGTTTGCGCCGCGTCAACAAATGAAAACGCGCGCGTAGTCCATAAGTCCCGAAAATGCAAACCGTTCGAATTGCCGCACTTATCGCGGCGCTGGCACTTTCATGCGCGCAGCTCGTGGCCGCAGCGCCGCCGTCCGCTCCGTCGATGCAAGACGTCTTGCGCATCACCGATGCAATGGCCGACTTCAGCAACGTCGCGATCTCGCCGGACGGCACGCGCGTCGCGTTTCAGAAGAACTTCAAACACGCGAGCACGCTGTGGCTCACGAATCTTGCGACGCATCGAACCGTGCAATTGTCGGCCGGACCCAAAGCCGACGCGATGAATCCGGCGTGGGCGCCGGATGGCACGCGCGTGGCATTTCTCTCCGACGCGCGCACCAAAGGTCGAGCTTCGCTGTATGTCGCCGGAGCGAACGGGAGCGGTGTCCGGATGCTCGCGGCGCTCGGCGGTTTGCCGCAGCGCTTGACGTGGTCGCCTGATGGGAAGCATCTCGCGATGCTCTACATTGCCAAGCCGCATCGCATGGCCGGCGCGCTCGCGCCGGGCGCGCGCGACGTCGGCGTGATCGGCAGCGTCACCGATGAACAACAACTCGCGACGGTGGATGCAAGCAGCGGGGCAGTGAACCTCGTCACGCCGGGCGGCGACTACGTCTACGAATATGCGTGGGCGCCAAATTCAACCAGCTTCGCCTTCACGTACGCGCGCGGCAACGGCGACAACAACTGGTGGGTCGCGAAGCTCGCGACGGTGCCGGCCGCCGGTGGCGCGCTGCACGATATCCTCGCGCCGAAATTCCAGATCAACGATCCGACGTGGTCGCCTGACGGTACGCACGTTGCGGTTATCGGCGGGTTGATGAGCGACTTTGGTCCGGTCGGCGGTGACGTCTATATCGTCGATGCCCAGAGCGGCGAATCACGCGATGCTACGCCTGATGCAAAATTCAATGCCGCCGATCTGCACTGGACGACGGCCGGAGCATATGCTTGTGGTTGCGCACGTCATGGGTTCGCTCCATTTGCTCGATCTCAATCCGCAAACCGGTGCGACGACCACGCTGATCGGCAATGAGGAGGCGTTACGGAGCGTCTCGATCGCGCGCAACGGCACAATTGCGCTCGTGCGCAGTTCGTTCTCGGCTCCCCCGGAAGTTTGGGCCGGCACCGCAAGCGCGCTGCGCGCCATTACGAACACTAATGCGGCCGTGCCGAACCTTTCCGGCAAAGCCGTGTCGCTGAAGTGGAAGAGCGATCCGTTTACCGTGCAAGGCTGGCTCGTGTACCCGATGCACTACGACGCATCGAAGAAGTACCCGATGGTGATGATCGTGCACGGCGGTCCCTCGTCGGAGTCCGTACCCAGCTACAACGGCCGCTTCGCCGCCGCGCTGACGGCACGCGGCTACTTCGTGCTCGAGCCCAATCCGCGCGGTAGCTACGGTCAGGGCGAGGCCTTCACGAAGGGCAACGTCAAGGACTTCGGCTACGGCGACTGGCGCGACGATCTCGCCGGCCTTGATGCCGCGATCGCGGCTGCACCGATCGATCCGAATCGCCTCGGGCTCTTTGGGTGGAGTTACGGCGGTTACATGGCGATGTGGGCGGAAACGCAGACGACGCGCCTCAAAGCAATTGTCGGCGGTGCCGGCATCGTGAGCTGGCAGTCATACTACGGCCAGAACAAAATCGATCAGTGGATGATTCCGTTCTTCGGCGCGTCGGTTTATGACGATCCGGACGTCTATGCAAAGAGTTCGCCGATCACGTACATCAAGAACTCGCACACCCCGATCCTGATTCTGCAAGGCGAGCGCGACGAAGAAGTGCCGGCACCGCAAGCCTTCGAGTTCTATCACGCGATGCAAGCGCTCGGCGTTCCGTCGGAACTCGTTGTCTATGCCGATGAAGGTCACGGTCCACGCCAACCCAAGAATCAAATCGATATTCTCGTGCGCACCGTCGGCTGGTTCGACAAATACTTGCACTAACGCAAAACCACTTGTCATCCCGAGCGTAGCTGCGAAGCAGCGTATGTCGAGGGACCGTCGCGACATGTCGGAAGAACATATGTGCCCCGTTTGCGGGTACACGGGCCTCGACGTAGCGCCATATTTCCGGCTTATCACTGGGGACTACACAGGATCGCACGAGGTTTGCGCGTCTTGCGGGTTTCAATTTGGATTCGACGATGCGGACCGCGGCGACACTTTTGAGGAATACCGCCTAAAATGGATCGAAGGGGTTGTAAGTGGTGGTTTACGAAACGTGCATCGCCGCCGGATTGGTCTCCCGCGAAACAGTTGCGCAAGCTCGACGATCGCGGCAAATAAGGGGCAGGGCTCTTATAAAGAACGAGGCGCCGCATTACTGCGACGCCTCGTGCGCTTCGATGGGTCGGTCGAACGTGACACCTTGAACGATTCGACAATACCACATCGTCATCGACTTCGCAACGCGGGTGGGCGTCGCGGCTGGAGCGCCCGGGAATCGAACCCGGAGCCAAACAGTCGACGCCATCGAAACGCCCCAGCAGCCCTCGTATCCCACCGAGCAACAAGATTGTCTAAAGGCCGTGGAGTTGTATGCTATGAGCATGAGCGTACAGGTATACGGATGCAACCACATCGCGATCGCGGTCGATAACATCGAGCGCGCGGTTGCTTTTTATCAAGACGTCTTCAATCTGGAGCGAATGAGCGAAGGCGAAGGCGACGCGTTCTTCCGACTGGGCGAGCACCAATTCTTGGCGATGTTCGAAGTCGATCGGGTGCAGCAAGATCGCATTCGCCATTTTGGTTTGATCGTGCGCGACGAGGCACAACTGCACGAAGTGCGTGAGAAAGTTCAGACCAAATACGGACTCAAGCTGAACCCGCCGTTCCGCTGCGACTTCTACGATCCGTTCGGTAACCGCGTGCAGGTCGTTGATCTCCACGACGAATCAATGGTCTGGTTGCTGCCGTATCGCGAAGTGCAGGATGCCGGGATAAAATTCTAACGCGGCGTCGCGGTCGCCCAGGGATACGGCGTGCCGAAGCAATCCGGTGCGGGCAGCGTCTGATAGGGTTCGTCAGCGGGGCCATAGTCCTCGTTGCAACTTCCGTTCAGCACGCGGTAGGCGTGAGTTTGTTCATAACACGGCCCGGCATTCGCATCGTAGATAATGAAATGCCGCGGCGGGCTCGCATAGTCGACCCATGCGATCCGGAGCGTGTCCGACTTGATATAGCGTTCAATCCGTCGCAACGCGTCGCGCTCTCGCGCAGTGAGTTCTGGCACGCCGGGCTTCCCTACGTCGGCAGCGGCATACGTTACCGGCGGCGCGTGCGGCGCACGAAAGTAGCGGTAGTCCGGTTGACATTGGATCCCCGCGCCAACATGGATTATCGTCCCGGGAGGCGGTGTTGTCGCGCCGACGAGCGCGGCGACAAGCAAAAGCCCAATCGCCGCGCGCATCTATACCAACGTAGGTAACGGAAGTGACGGCCGGGTCGAGAGATCCGGACGCAGTTCGGTTGTGTACTCGAGCGCCCGATCCATCATGCGCAACGCGAAATCCATCTGCGGATCGCGCCCGTCGCGATAGTCTTGCGGTGCAAAGTCGACGTCGTAGTCGGGATCGGTGCCATAGTTCTCGACCTTCCAGCCGACGTCGGAGAACCAGAACGAGTACTCCGGTTGCGTCGTCAGCGTGCCGTCGACCAGATGGTGATACGGATTGATCCCGATCACGCCGCCCCACGTGCGTTTGCCAACTAGCGGTCCGAGCTTGTAGAGCTTAAAGCAGTGGCTGAAGATATCGCCGTCGGAGCCGGCAAATTGATTGGTGATCGCCATCATCGGACCGGCAACCGATTCGGGCGGATAGGGAATCGGCGTACCGTAACGCGGCACGTCGTAGCCGACGCGCTTGCGTCCGAGTTTCTCGAGCAACAGCGGCGACACATGACCGCCGCGATTGTAACGCACGTCGACGATCAGGCCTTTGCGATCGAACTCGCTCAGGTAGCCGCGATGAAATTCGGCGAAACCCCATGGTCCCATGTCGGGGATGTGGATGTAGCCGACTCGGCCGTTCGTTTTGTCGTGCACGTAACGGCGATTGGCTTCGACCCACGCGCGATAGCGCAGGAGCGACTCATTAGCAAGCGCTTTGACGAGCACCGTACGCTCTTCGTCTTTGCCCATGCGCACGGTGACCGAGATGTCCTTGCCGGCGCCGTTGACGAGTAAGCGATCCGGTGCGAGGCTGCGCGTGAGCCGTTTTCCGCCGAGTGCAACCAGCACGTCGCCCTCGCGAATGTCGAGGCCCGGTTCGGCGAGCGGTGAATCCTCGCTGCGATTCCACGAATCGCCGCGATAGATGCGCGCGACGCGGTAGCCGCCACGCTCGTCATCCCACGTGACATCTGCCCCGAGGAAGCCGCGTTGATATTGCGGCGGAATGCGGTAGTCGCCACCGTATTCGTAGGCGTGCGAGGTGCCGAGTTCGCCCTGCATCTCCCAGATGACGTCGGAGAGTTCGGTGCGCGTGCGCACGCGCGGCAGTATCGCTCTTGTAGCGATCGTAGACGCGGTCCCAGTCGATGTCGCTCATGTCCTCGACCCAGAACTGTTCGGTCTGCAGGCGCCACGCTTCGCGATACATCTGCGCCCATTCGTCGCGCGGTTCGATTTCGACGTTGGCGCGATCGAGATCGATCCAGCCGCTCTTGCGGCCGGATTCGGTCGCCGGTTTTTCCGGCTCGTCGTCGCCGAGATCGGCGGTGGCGTCGATCGCGCGCAGGCGCTCGTGCGAGCGATAGACGAGCGTGCGGCCGTCGTTGCCCAGGCGTATTTCGCCGACGTCACTTGCGACCGTACGCTTGGCGCAAGTTTTCGAAATCGTAGGCCAAGAGCGTTCCGCCGGAGGCTTCTTCGGCGTCGTCGTCATCGTAGGCGTTCTTGATACCACGCACGGGAAAGCGCGTGTAGAGCACACGTCCCTTAACCGCCACGAGTTGTTCGTATTCACCCTCTTCGACTGGGAAGCCGAGCACGCGGCCGGCGATGCCGTCGAAATCGATGTCGATCCGCAACTCTTCGGGCTTGCCGTTTTTCTTTTCGGCATCGTGGTCATGATCGTGATCGTGGTCGTGCTCGCGATGCACGGGACGCGGTTGCGGCACAAACGGCGACGCCACGTCGCTGCGCAGCGTGACCACGAAGGGCCGCTGCGCTTGCGGAAAACTCAAATCGAATTGCAGCGCATCGTACACCGGGTGAAAGTCGCGGGTCGAGATGAAGTAGAGATACTTTCCCTGCGGATCCCAGGCCGGTGAATGATCGACGCGCAGCGGCGAGGTGACGTCGTGCACTTTACCCGAGCGCACCTTGACGACGCGAATGATCGACGCGCCGCGCGTCGGCGACCAGACGTAGGCGATATAGCGCCCGTCGGGCGAGAAGGCCAGATCTTGTATGCGGTCTGCCGGGCTCGTGTCGAGCACGCGCACTTTGCCTTCGTCGAGGTCGATCGTGCACAATTCGTGGCGATGATTGGCGAAGGCGATCACGTCGCTCGCAGGCGAGACGGCGAGTTCGGTGACGCGGCCGATATCGCCGCTGGTCACGATCTTCGGTTCGTCGGATGCATCGGCGCGCTGCAGGGCGATCTGTTCGGCACCGGTTGCATCGATCACGCAGGCAAAGCGCTTCCCGTCCTTGAGCCATTCCGTCAAACGCGTGCGCACTGTGCTCGATCCGCCGTGATTGAGCACGGCACCCTCGAACAGCGGCATGGTGAAGGCTTGACCTCGCGAGACAAACGCGATGCGCGTGCCGTCGGGATGCGGCGCGAAATGCTCCGAGCGATTCTGAGGCCGCTTCGAAGCGGCGCACCGTTTGCGGCTCGGCCGACGGGGCTTCGATTGCGATCTGGCTGTTGTCGCCGCTCGCCAGATCGACGACGCTGATTGCACCGCCGCTCGAGTAGACGATGCGCGAGCCGTCGGTCGATGGAAAGCGCGCGTAATATTCGGCTTCGTTCGAATGACGCGTGACGTCGCTGCCGTCGAGCGTACACGAGTAGATGTTGCCGATGCCTTCGTGATCGGCGAGAAAGTAGATGCGATCGCCGATCCACATCGGCCAAGCGGGGTTACCGTCGGGAAGTTTGAGTTTTTCGAAGTCGCCGCGATGCGCTGCATCGGTCCAGATCTCGCCCGACGTTCCGCCGCGATAGCGCTTCCAGCGCGCGGGATCGAACGCGTTGCGACCGAGCACGAGCGCACCTTCAGGTCCGATCGAAAACGCGCGCGCATGTCCGAGCTGCAGTTCGCGCGGTTCGCCGCCGTCACGCGCAATCGCAAACGGCCGCGTCTCACCTTCGAACCAGGTGCGCGCGTTGGCAACGAAGTGAATCTCCGCGCCGTCCGCGCTCCAGCCGACAACCTGCGCGAGGGTCGAACCCAGGAACGTCAGGCGCTGCGGTTTGCCGCCGCCCGACGGCATGACGTAGACTTCGGGATTGCCGTCGTCGTTCGAGATGAACGCGATCGGTCGAGCCGTCGGGCGAGAGCCGCGGCATCATACACGTGCCGAAGCTCACCGTCAGCCGGGTCGCGGTGCCGCCTGAGGCGGCAACGCTCCACAGATCGTCCTCGCATACGAATACGATGCGATCGCCCGCAATCGTCGGGTATCGGTAATAGCCTTGACTCATGGTTTGCGGGGAGTTGGCGAACCCGCGAGGCACGCTCTTGCGGGCGGTTGTTACTTTGTGGTACAAAGTGAAGTATGTTGCAAGCTCGCCTCCCCGAAAGCGCTCCCGAGCACGTCGCCGTGATCATGGACGGCAACCGTCGATGGGCCCGAGAACATGGGCTCCCGATCGCCGAGGGCTATCGGCGAGGCGTTCGCTCGCTGCGGGCGGCGGTTCGCGCCGCCGCGCATGCCGGTGTTTCGCGCGTTACCGCGTACGGATTTTCCACCGAGAATTGGCAACGCGAGTCGCGCGAAGTGAGCCTCTTGATGCGGCTCTACGCGGCCTGCGCACGCAGTGAGAAGCCGGACCTCGTGCGACAAGGCGTGCGGGTTGAGATCATCGGCGAGCTCGACGCGTTTGCATTACCGGCGCACGCCGCGCTGCGCGAACTCGTTGACGCGACGCGACACAATACGCGCATCACGCTCGCGCTTGCGCTCAACTACAGCGGGCGCAGCGAGATCGTGCGCGCGGTGCAGGCCGTTGCAACCGAGGTTGCGGCGGGCACGCTTACGCCCCGAGCAGATCGACGAATCGTTGCTGCGCGGCGCAAATGTACGCACCGCACGCGCCCGATCCCGACTTTTGATTCGTACCGGCGCCGAGCACCGCGTTTCGAATTTCTTGCTCTATCAGCTTGGCGTATACCGAGCTACTCACACTGCCGGTGATGTGGCCCGACTTCGACGAGACGACGTTTGCGCAGGCGCTCACGGTCTTCGGCGAGCGGCAGCGCCGTTACGGTGCCGATAGGCCTGATTGATCGCGGCGGCGCGACCTTCGTAGAGAAGCCGCCCAAGCGTCCCCATGAGGTCGGCGCTGTTGTCAAGCTGATCGATGCGCGACACAAGCACCGGCGTTTGCGTGCGGAGTTCGATAGGGCAGCATCGTACCGTCGCCACTCGCGAGCAACTCGGCGTGAAAACCTGCAAGCGTGCGAAAGAGCAGTTCCGCATAAAGGCATTGGCCCAACCGAATTCCTGACGCGTGAAACGCCAATAGCCGTCGGGATAAAAGCTCTCGTGAATGAGCCCATTTTCGCTGTCGGTCTCGGCAAGCGTCGTGATACTGTTCTCGATCTCGCTCCGGTCGGTTGAGGTAAGCGCACGCCCGATGATGCCGAGCGGCCACACGAAGCCGTACGGTGTGTGCGGGCTGCCCAGCCCCTGCGCGTAGCGGCCGCTGAAATACCACGGGTTGTCCATACTCAGGACAAACGCACGCGTATTGAGATAGACCGGATCGTACGCCGACGACCAATCGATGCCCGGGAGTTCGGTGAGATTGGGAATGTTCGCGTCGTCCATTAGGTTGTAGTTGCCGTAGCCGTCGGTTTCGTACGCATACATCCAGACGTTGCGCTGCGCGTTGAAGAAAATGCCATAGCGCAAAATGCCGGTCATCACGCGCGACTCGAGCGCGGAGGCTGCTTTGCTCAGCGCGGTGTCACCGTAGCCGATGCGCGCAAGCGAGGCGATGTCGCGCAGTGCGACGGCGGCGAGCGCATTCTGCGGGATATTGAAGCGGTACTCGACCGGATCGTCCGACGGCCGGAAGGCACACCAGATCAGTCCGGTGCCTTCGTCGAACTCGTCTTTGGTCGGCACGTGATAGGGGTAGTCGTACTTGCTACATTCGCGATGGTGCTCTTCACAGTTGTACGTCACCACGATCTGTCGGAGCGCAACGTGAAGCTCGGGCGAGAAGATGCTGCGGTCGCGCGTCGCGTCATAATAGACTTGCAACAACACGACCGGCCAGGCGATCGAATCGACCTCCCACTTGCGTTCCCATGTGTGGTAGTCTTCCTGGAAAGCGTTGGCATACACGTCCAGGTTGATCGCGCGCGCATTGCGCTCGATTACGCCGGCGAAGCGCGTGCGCAACAGCGGATACGCACGTTGGAATCGCACGTACGGAATCGTCTGCGCCGAGGAGTCGCGCAGCCACATCGCGGGAATGTCGCCGGTCTGCACGTAGGTCGTGCCGTCGTCTTCGGGATAGAAGTCGTGGAAGAGCGTGTGAAAGAGCGTCTCAGTTTGCACACTTCGCGCGCGAGCACCGGTCATCGGGACGATCAGCGTTTGCGCGATCAGCAGTGCGGCAGCGATCGCGTGCAACATCGGTAGACCTAACGGACCGGTTCGAGCGTGAGCGCGTCGATTCTGCCGCCGTGCAAGGTGAAGTTCAGGTCAAGCGCCCGTGCTCGAATATGAGTGTGTAGACCTCATTCGTTAGCGTGCCGATCGTGGTCGACTCGTTGAACAGCGCTTGCTCCAGGCCGCCGAGCGGATGCAGTGCGGTCGCATACGCCCGCAGGCGGCTCTCATCCAGATGCATGTCGAGACTCGGAGCGAGCAGCGAGCGGTCGATGCGCCCATCGCTCAATTGCGAGACGATCGATTTAGCGAGCGCAGTGACAGCCTGATCTTCGAAGACACCGGGATGCGAAAGGTCGGCGACAAGCGCCGGATTTTTCGCGGGCTCGAGAATCTCGACGAGGCTCTTCGCGAGCGGCACGAGGTCGACGCGATCGGCATTCGAGAGTATCGCAAACGCCGTGCCGTCATCGAGTACGAGGCCGTCGTCGGCGCTAAACCCGTCGACGTAGCCGGTGTGCTGTGCGATGCGTAACCCGTACCACGAATCGGTGAAGAAGCCGAAGCCGTAGTGCGTCGGCGTGCCGTCGACGAGCGTCCAAGAGGTGGTCATTTGCTCGAAGCTGTCTGATGACACCACCGTGCCGTCGTAGAGATTCCACAACCACGCGAGCAGATCGGGGACGTTACTGCTCATTGCCCCCGCGCTGAATGCGAGCGCCGGCGAATCGTTTGGACTGCTTTGCGCAGGTTGCCATGCCGAGCCGTCCCACGTGCAGCCTTGCGCAACGTTTTGCTCGAGTGGTGGCGCGAACGTGGTCGAGGCGAGACCTAGCGGCGCAGTAATACGTTTCGTGAGCAAACTGGAGAAACTCGTTTTCGTCACGGACTGCAGTGCGGTACCGAGCAAATAGTAGTTGCTGTTACTGTATTGCCACTGAGTTCCCGGCGTAAACTGCGTGCGGCGCATTGAGCGCGGAGTCGAGCGTCTGTCCGGGATCGGTATAGGAAACCAGGCCACTCGTTTGCGAGAGCAGTTGCGCGATCGTGATGCCCCCGACTTGAGCGTTGAGCGGTAATGCACTGCGGTCGGCTTCCTGCATGACGAGTGCCGCAGTGAATTGCTTGGTGATCGAGCCGATGCGATACACCGTGTAGCTGTTGGCGCCGGCGCTCGTGGCACACGCGCGCGTGCCGTACCCGCGTAGAAAGACAGCGTGCCCTTTGCGGGCGACGCCCAACGAGAGCCCCGGAATGTGGCTTGCACGCATAACTTGCGCAACCACCGCATCGATCTTCGCCGACTGCGCGGTCGTCAACGCCAGCGACGCAGCCAGGAGCGCCACGGGCAACATTGTCGTCTCTGTTCCACAGTGGGGAGGGTGATTCCGTGTAGTTACCGCAATCCACCCGTACTTTGGCAGGCTCAATCGACATCGACACGTTGCTGCACGATTTCAACACCGGGCGTCCGCGTGGTCTTGCGCGCGCAATCTCGTGGGCGGAAAGCGGGCGCGGCGCGGAGCTCATCCGGCGGCTGTATCCCAAAACGGGACGCGCGTTGACGATCGGCTTGACCGGGCCACCCGGCGTCGGTAAATCGACGCTCAACTCGGGGATCGTGCGCAAGGCGCGGGCGCTGGGTAAGAGCGTCGGCGTCGTATCGGTCGATCCGAGTTCACCGTTTTCACACGGCGCGTTGCTTGGCGATCGGATCCGGCTCACCGAGCATTTTGTCGACCCGCACGTGTTCATTCGCTCGATGGCCAGTCGCGGACACTTGGGTGGTGTCGCCGGCGCCACCGCTGACGCGGTGCTGCTGATGGATGCATTCGGCTTCGAGGTGATCGTGATCGAAACCGTCGGCGTCGGCCAAAGTGAGATCGAGATCGCCGAGCTCGCGCAGACGACGCTGGTTGCATTGCAACCCGGCAGTGGCGATTCGATCCAAGTACTCAAAGCCGGAATCATGGAGATCGCCGACGTGTTCGTCGTGAACAAGGCTGACCACCCGATGGCGAATCAAATGAAGCGTGAGATTCGTTCCATGATGAAGATGCTCGAATTCAAAGGGTGGGTACCGGAACTCGTCATGACGCAAGCGCTCTCGGGCGAAGGCGTCGACGATCTGTGGCGTGCGATCGAAGCGCATACGGCCTACCTCAACGAGACGGGCGAGATCGAGAGCAAACGCCGCGAAGCATTCGCGCATCAAGTGCGGCAATTCGTGCTCGGCAGACTGCAAGAGCGTCTCGAAGACGATCTGCAGGCGCGTCTCTCCACCGATCTCGATCCCTACGCCGCCGCCGAAGCGTTATTGCAGAGCTGGAGCTGATGCTTGTCATCCCGAGCCTAGCGAACGCAGTGAGCGCAGTCGAGGGACTGCCTCCGGCTCTGGCTATCGTCCAACAGGCGTACGATCGCATGCGCGCGTACGGCGCACCGCCGTACGTCGTATACATCACGAACGAGAACGGCGATCATCATCGCATCGCGTTTCGCGCCTCGGACGAGATGCTGAACGACAGCGAGTATAATCCGAGCCGGAATAGTTTGCCGCCGGCGCTGTGTATCGTGCGTTTGTCGGCCCGCTTTCGATCACCGTGCACGAGGCGGTAACGCAAGGTACGCCGCCGCCAACGACGCCGGCGCCGAGCGTGAGCGCCGCGGTCGCTGCTCAAACACCATCGCCGCCGCCTGCTGAAGAAGCCAACAGTCTGCTCTCGGACCTTCGAACGATTGCGGTGGTGAGCGCGCGTGCGCATCCGGTGTACACCGCAAGCATTGCGTGGCGAAGAAACCATCGACGGGCACCAAACCGATCGCGTTGAGCTCACCCCATCAACGGATCCTTCGCGCTACACGCTGCGCGATCTCTGGATCGACACGCGACGCACGACGTGCGGCGCGCCGACTATGTTACGCACGACCTCAACGTGCCGGATTCGACCGTCTACCTAACGGTGGAGTTCGAACCGGTCGGACCCTACTGGATCGCCGCGCACTGGATAGCGATCTACCATTTCCTGGGCAACCAGCCGCCGTTCTATCGCGAGCTGCGCATCGAGAAGATGCGCTTCCCCGATACGCTCCCGGACTGGCTCTTCAATCAGCGCGGCTACGAGCTGCACTACATGGCCGGCGACGCTGACCCGCTGGCAAACTCTTCGACGCGACCCCGGCACCCTAGGGCTCGGCCGGCGGCCACCGCGGCCCTTGCGGGGCGGGCGGGGGTTTGGGAGAATAGCCTCCGTGACCCACCTAAAGAGGAAGCCCGCTTGGCAAGAATGATCGAGCGCCCGGCGGCCGCGGGCCGAACCGGCCCCGGCTCGGGCGCGACCGACCGTACGATCTCCGATGTCCCGCTCAAGACCGTCTACGAGCCGCAGGACGTGGAGCGCGTTGAGCCGCTGCCGGGCGAGTATCCGTACACACGCGGGATCCATCCCAACGGGTATCGCGACCGGCTCTGGACGATGCGTCAATTCGCCGGCTTCGGCAACGCGAAGCAGACCAACGAACGCTATCACTTTCTGCTCGAGCAGGGGCAGCACGGCCTTTCGGTCGCGTTCGACATGCCGACGTTGATGGGCTACGACTCCGACGCGCCGCAGGCGCGCGGCGAGGTCGGGAAGTGCGGCGTCGCGATCGACTCGCTGCGCGACATGGAAACGCTCTTCGACGGCATCGATATGGCCGATATCACCACGTCGATGACGATCAATGGCCCGGCCGCGATCGCGGTTGCGCAATACATCGCCGCGGCCGAGAAGAAGGGCATCTCGCGCAAACTGCTGGGCGGTACGATTCAAGCGGATATTCTCAAAGAGTACATCGCGCAGAAAGAGTGGATCTTTCCGCCGCGACCGCACATGCGCATCATCGTCGACATGATCGAGTTCTGCACGGCCGAGATGCCGAAGTGGAACACGATCTCGATCTCCGGTTATCACATCCGCGAAGCCGGTTCGACCGCGGCGCAAGAACTCGCGTTCACGCTCGCCGACGGCTTCGCCTACGTCGAAGCAGCGATCGCCCGCGGACTCGATGTCGACGCTTTCGCGCCGCGCCTCTCGTTCTTTTTCAACTCGCACATCGACTTCTTCGAAGAGATCGCGAAGTTTCGCGCGGCGCGGCGCATCTACGCGCGGCGCATGCGCGAGCGCTACGGCGCGAAGAACCCGAAGTCGTGGCAGCTGCGCTTTCACACGCAGACCGCCGGCTGCAGCGCGACCGCGCAACAGCCCGAGAACAATATCGTGCGCGTCGCCTACGAGGCGATGGCCGCCGTGCTCGGCGGCACGCAGTCGCTGCACACCAATTCGATGGACGAAGTGCTCGCGCTGCCGACCGAAAAGTCCGTCGAGATCGCGCTGCGTACGCAGCAGGTCTTGGCGTACGAAACCAACGTGACCAACGTCGTCGATCCGCTGGGCGGATCGTACTTCGTCGAAGCGCTCACCGATGAGATGGAGCGCCAAGCCGAAGCGTACTTCGAGCAGATCGAAGGCTACGGCGGCGTGATCGAGGCGATCGAAGCCGGCTTCTTCCAAAAGGAGATCGCCGAAGCGAGCTATCAGTATCAGCGTTCGATCGAATCGAAAGATCGCATCATCGTCGGCGTCAATTACTTCGAGCGCGATGCCGAGCGCGCGGAGATCGACCTGCTCAAGATCACGGAAGAAGTCGCGCAAGGTCAGGCGCGCGACTTGAAAGAGCTTCGCGCGTCGCGCGACAACAACCGCGTGCAGCAGACGCTCGAGCGTTTGCAACAGGCCTGCCGCAACGAGGGCGACAACGTCATGCCGCACCTCATCGACTGCGTCAACGCTTACTGTACCGAGGGCGAAATCGTCGAAGCGATGGCCGCCGTTTACGGGCGTTATACGGAACGATCGGTGTTTTGATATGCAGATAGCCAATGATATGGAGCGTCGCCGGGTACGGCGCACGCTCTCCGAAGTCAAGAACAAGCTCGAAGAAGCTCTACGTTTGAGCGAGCAGAACCACAATAAAGGAAAGCATGTCCAATCGACCACTACGGATCGTCGTCGCTAAAGCGGGGCTCGACGGCCACGATCGCGGAGCGAAAGTCATCGCGCGCGCGCTGCGTGACGCGGGGATGGAAGTGATCTACACCGGGTTGTTTCAGACACCGGAACAGATCGTGCAAACCGCGATTCAAGAAGACGCCGACGGCATCGGCCTTTCCATTCTCTCGGGCGCGCACATGACGCTCTTTCCGCTGGTGATCGATCAGCTCAAGGCGCAAGACGCCGAGGACGTCGTCTTTTTCGGCGGCGGCACGATCCCGCCGGAGGACGCCGACGAATTACGTAAGCGTCGGCGTGCAGGCAGTCTTTACGCCTGGTGCGCCGCTCCAAGATATCGTCGACTTCGTAGAACTCGAGTGCGGTAAACGCCGCGAACTCGTAGGATAATCCCTTGAAGGTTCGTACTCGGGTCGCGCCGTCACCGACGGGCGATCCGCATGTCGGCACGGCATATGTCGCGCTGGTCAACTATGCATTCGCTAAGCACAGCGGCGGCGAGTTCATCCTGCGCATCGAAGACACCGATCAAGTGCGAAGCACGCCCGAGAGCGAAAAGGCGATCCTCGATTCGCTGCATTGGTTCGGGGTGACGTGGAGCGAAGGTCCCGATGCCGGCGGTCCCCACGGGCCGTACCGGCAGAGCGAACGCACCGAGATCTACCAGCGTTACGCGCGTGAACTGCTCGAAGCGGGCCACGCGTTCAAGTGCTTCTGCACGCCGGAGCGTTTGGAGCAGATGCGCGAGGAGCAGCGCGCCGCCAAGCAGCCGCCGCACTACGACGGCACCTGCTTGCGCTATACGAAGGAAGAAGTCGCGCGGCGCGAAGCGGCCGGCGAGCCGTACGTCGTCCGGTTGAAAGTGCCGACCGAGGGCGCCTGCGTGTTCGAGGACTTGCTGCGCGGCACGATCACGGTCGAATGGAAGACCGTCGACATGCAGGTCTTGCTCAAGGCCGACGGCTTTCCGACCTACCATCTCGCCAACGTCGTCGACGATCACCTGATGGAGATCACCCACGTGATCCGCGGCGAAGAGTGGATTAGCTCGGCGCCCAAGCATCTTTTGCTCTATCGCTACTTCGGCTGGGACGCGCCGATGCTGTGCCATCTGCCGCTGCTGCGCAATCCCGACAAGAGCAAGCTCAGCAAACGCAAGAATCCGACGAGTATTCTCTACTACCGCGAGCGCGGCTATCTCGCGCAGGCCTTGATGAATTTCTTGGGGATCTTGATCGACGCGCGCAACGACAACCCCGAGCTCATCGGCGGCCCACTCTTACAAGAGATTGTGGAGCACTTCGAACTGACGAACATTGCGCTCGGCGGCCCGGTTTTCGACATTCCGAAGTTGACGTGGCTCAACGGCCAGTGGATTCGCCGCCTGAGCATCGCGCAGTTCATGGAGCTGCTCGCAGCGTGGGGATTTGTCTGGCCCCATGCGATCGTGCCGGCGCAGCGCGAGCACATCGCGCGCATCGCCATGTCGCGGATCGAGACGTTAGCGGACTTTGGTCCGGGGATCGACTTCTTCGTGAACCGGCCGCAGCTTTCGCGGCGTGATTTCGAATTGCCGAAGATCACACCGGATCAAGCCCGAGCCGTGCTCGACGGCGCGATCACCGATCTCCTCACGCTCGAGGGTCCATCCTGGAGCGAGTCGGCCATCGGTGAGAAGCTCAAGTTGGCCGCCGCAAACCAAGACATGAAGTTCAAAGATGTCGCGCGGCTATTCTACATCGCGATAACCGGAGGTCCGACGGGCTTGCCGCTCTTCGATGATATGGAGATCATCGGAAAGCAAGAATCATTGCGGCGCTTGGAAAACGCCAGGGAGGCATTGCACTAGTGGCGGTACGCGCAATCATCCTTGCCGCCGGCAAGGGCACCCGCATGAAGAGCCGCATCCCCAAGGTCCTGCACGAAGTTTGCGGCCGCCCGATGCTGTGGTACACGCTGCGCGAACTACGAGCGGCGGGCATCGACGACATGCTCGTGGTGACGAATCCTGAACTGCAAGCGCGCATCGCGGAGTTCGGCGTTCCCGGGGTCATCCAGAACGAGCAACTCGGCACGGGTCATGCGGTCAAGATTGCACTCGACGCGAGCGTACCGCGACCTGGCGCGCAAGTTGTCGTTGCCTACGGCGATATGCCGCTCGTCCCGCGCGAGGTTTTTGCGCGTGTGGTGGGCGCGCTCGACGGCGGCGTCCCTGCCGCGATGGCACTTGTAACCGTGAAGATGCCTCTCCCGTCGAACTTCGGGCGCATCGTACGTCACGGCGAGAACGTGGAACGCATCGTCGAAGCGCGCGATGCCGATCCGAACGAACTTGCCATCGACGAGATGAACGCCGGAATCTATGCCTTCGATGAGAGCGCGCTGCGCGATGCGGTCGGTGCGCTGAAGAACGACAACGCCCAAACGGAATACTATCTTACCGATGCGGTTGCACATTTCGTGCAACAGGGTAAGGCCGTGCGGCCGGTTGAGGTTAACGATCATCTGCACACGCTTGGGATCAACGATCGCACCGAACTGGCGATTGCGCGCCGTGAGATGAACGCGCGCATCTGTGCCGCGCACATGCGCGACGGTGTGACCATTATCGATCCGGCGACGACGTATCTCGAGCCAGAACTTCGGATCGGGCGCGATACCGTGCTCTATCCCGGTACCAGCATCTCGTTGCTCTCGACGATCGGCGAGAACTGTGCGATCGGTCCGCACACGCGCATCTCCGCATCGAGCATCGGCGACGGCGTCGAGATTCGCGAGAGCGTCGTGGTCCAGAGCGAGATCGGGAGTGATTCCAAGGTGGGGCCGTTCGCGCACATTCGTGGGCACGCGCAACTCGAAGGTCGTAACCGTGTCGGAAATTTCGTAGAAGTCAAGAATGCGAAGTACGCGCTCGGCGTGAAGTCCGCGCATCTCGCCTACGTCGGCGATGCTACCATCGGCGAGGAGACCAACATCGGAGCGGGCACGATCACGTGCAACTTCGATGGCGTGCAGAAGCACCACACGAAGATCGGCAAGAACGTCTCGATCGGTTCGAACACGTCGATCGTCGCACCGCGAACGATCGGCGACGGCGCGCTCACCGGCGCAGGCTCGGTCGTAACCAAGGATGTCGCACCCGACGAACGCGTCGCCGGCAACCCCGCCAAACCCTTACCGAAAAAGTAAGCGCGAGACTACGGATTCAAGACTCGCGCGCTAACCACGCCATCGTGGCCGCTGTATTGACCAGCTCTACCCACAACGTGGTGAGAATCCCGCCGGCATACAAGAGCGCTGCGGCGAGACCCATCGCGACGTAGTTCGTCCCGAGCGGCATGGACGCGTGGATGAAACGCACGACTATCTCTGCGGCAAAGACGAACGCGCCGCCAAGAAGGTTCGACCAAAAAAGCACCCACCAGCGCTCGCCCGCGACGAGGTTCCACGAATCGCGCATTGCATCGAGCTGCGATCGTCGCGGTGAGGTCCACATAAGATAGAGTGGCGCCGCAAGCGACCATTTTACAAGCGGCCACAGTGTAGCGATGAGCGCGAGCGGTACAAGAAGCGGAATGCGCAGGAGGAACAGAATTAGCAGCGGCACGCCGATTGCCAGAGCAGTGACGAAGCCGATGATTACGATACCGATGACATCGTCCGGCATCATCCGAAATCGCGGGTCGAATCGGCGCATCGCAAAAGCGAGTGCGAAAAACGGAAAGAGCCATTGCAGAGGGATGACCGCAAGCCGCGGACTTCCCAGTGTCAGGGCGATGCCAATCGCGGCGATGAGGATGTAGTAGTGCGCGTGCTCCTTGAACCCATCGCCGAGATTGGCTAGCGCAAAGCGGGTGAGCGACGAAAACGTCGCCTTCGTCGTCACACTACATTCCGGCGGCTGCTTTTATTCGCGCGATCCCTGCGTCGGCTTGACTCTCGAGCTCCTTGGCTGCATCCGCCTCCGCGGCGGTCGGGGCTGAGTACGAGAGATCGAGCGAGTTCATCAAGAATGCGAGATGGTCGCGAAGCTTCGACGGATACATGATGTCGGCTTCGCTCGAGCGATAGCGCGGTTCGTAGACTGCAGTCACGGCGCTCTCGACCGCGGCGCGCTGTGCCGGCGGCAACGACGCCATTTTGTTTTGCGCGGCGTTGACCGTCGTGTTGAGCTCGTTGAGTTTGTTCGAGAGTTCAGTGGCCAGCGCCAAACGCGACGACAATTCGTCCGGACCCGGATTAAAGCGCGGATCGAGTTGAAGTTTGAACGACGCTTTGGTGACGGTTCCGCCGTAGTTCAACACCACGGTGTAGTCGCCGGGCAGCGTTGTCGGACCGGGCAGGTCGTCGCGGAAGTCGTCGGTTGGGACGAGGTGTTGACCGACGATCTCGGCGGCTCCGGTGTACCGCAGATCCCAGACGAACTTGTTCATTCCCGCAGAGACCCCAGTCTGCCGAGCAAGTTCGTAGTTCGCAACGCTGATCGCGTCCATCGCGGTCAGCTCTTCGCGCGAGTACTTTTTCGCCTTCTTATTCTTGAGATGCAGGTTGAACGTACGAATCGTCTTGCCGGATGCATCTTGAAATACAAGCGTCACCGGCGTGCGTCCATTGTAGTTGGAGGGCAGATTGAAGAAGACGCTCGCGCCGTAGACGGGGTTGTCGCCCCCTTGACCGTACCCGCCGCCGCCGTAGGCGTGCGTGAGCCACGCCGTCTCGGGCGCGAAGACCTGTGCAGCGGACGTCGAGGGTAACGATTCGCGCGCAATGTCTTCGACCTGTTGCAAGTGATCGAGCACCCAGAACGAGCGGCCGTGCGTTGCAATCGCCACTTCGCCTTCGCGGGCGTTGATCGCAAGGTCGCGCACTTCAATCGGCGGTAGATTCAGCGCAAGTGATTGCCACGACTCACCGCCATTGAGGCTGACGTAGACGCGACTGCGCGTGCCGGCGAACATCACCCGCGGCTCGCGTGGATCGATGCGCACGGCATACACGGTCTGATCCGACGGAATGCCGTTGGTCATTTGCGCCCAATTCGCGCCGCAGTCCGTGGTTTTGAAGATAAAGGGACGCATATCGTCCCACATGTAGCGCGATGCCGTGACGAATGCGGTGCACGCGTCGCTCGGCGACGTTTCGAAGCTCGTGATCCGCGACCACAGCGAGCCCATCTGTTTCGGCGTCACATCCTTCCAGTTCGCGCCACCATCTTGCGTAACGTGAACGAGCCCGTCTGCCGAGCCGGCCCAAATGGTGTCTTTATTGACGGGCGAAAAACCGAGCGAAGCAATGTCGGGAAACGTTTCGGCGCCGGTCTGATCCCAATAGACGTCCCCGCCGCTCGGACCTTCGGTGGACTTGTCGTTACGCGTCAGGTCCGGGCTGATCGCCTTCCAGGTGCGTCCGTAGTCGTCGCTGCGGAACAATACCTGCGACCCTTCGAACAGCGCATGCGGTTCCGCGGACGAGAACATGATCGGATGGGTCCAGCCGAAGCGATACTTTGTGTCGCTTGCCTGATGGCCGGCGAGATAGATAGCCCACGGTGTCACGTTCTTTTCGTCGCCGGTGGACGTATCCAGACGCGCAAGCGCGCTGTAGTACGCGCCACCATAGGTGACTTTCGGGTTGTTTGGATCGACCGCGATATACGTGCTCTCGCCGAGTGCAACACCATGCACGACGTTCGATCCCAATCCTTCATTCGATGCGCTGGGCATTTCGAATGCGCCGGCGTCCTGCATGGCACCGTACATGTGGTAGGGGAATTGCCCGTCGAGTACGATGTGATAGAACTGTGAGAGCGGCTGATTCTGCGTCGTACTGAACGTCTTGCCACCGTCAACGGACACGTTCGCGCCGCCGTCATCACCGATGATCAAGATCTTCGGGTTATGCGGATTGATCCAGACGATATGATTGTCGCCGAGACCCGGACCAAGCGGTTTCCACGTGCGGCCTCCGTCGGTCGTCTTGAAGACACTATCGACATTGGGCGCATAGGCGACTTTCCAATTGGTCGGGTCGACGTAAATCGCCATATAATAGAAGGCGCGCTGGCGAAGTTTCCATTCGTCGTTGACGCGCGACCACGTCGCGCCGGCGTTATCGGAGCGGAAGACGCCGCCGTCTTTGGCTTGCACGATCGCGTAGACGACATTCGAATTGTTCGGGGCTACTGCGACGCCCATCTTGCCGAGCAGACCTTTAGCAAAGCCCGCGTTCGTGGAAATCTTCTTCCAGGTTTTGCCTGCGTCTGTCGTCTTGTAAATCGCGCTGCCGGGGCCGCCGCTCGTCAACGTCCATTCGGTGCGTTGCGCCTGCCACATGGTCGCGTACAAGTACGTTGGAATTCTTGCGTCCATGACGATGTTGTTCGCGCCGGTGTTGCTCGTCGACGAAGAGGACTTTCTGCCAGGTCTTGCCGCCGTCGACGGTCTTATACACCCCGCGATCGGCATTGGGTTTAAAGACGTGGCCCATTGACGTCGCGTACACGATGTTTGGGTTGCGCGGATCGATGACGATCGTACTCGTTTGCCGCGTCTCGCGCAGACCCGCGTACTGCCAGGTCTCTCCGGCGTCGCTCGACTTATAGATCCCTTCGCCATTCTCCCAATCGCCGCGAATATCGCTCTCTCCGGTGCCGACGTAGATAATCTTCGCATTTGACGGCGCCACGGCAATGGAACCGATGCTGTGCGAAATCTTGCCCATCTTGCCGTCGGTGATGTTGTCCCAGGAGTTGCCGGCATTTTCGCTCTTCCAGACGCCGCCTTGCACGCCGCCCATATAAAAGAGATTTGGGTCGTTAGGTACGCCGGCAACGGCGACCACGCGGCCGCCGATGTATGGACCGGCAAGACGCCACTCCATCTTGCTCAGAAGTTTTTCCGACGCGGAGCCGGATGCCGCGGGAACGGCACTTGGGATCACGGCAAAAGCCGCGGCTAGGAGAATAGCAACAATACGCTTCATGCGGACGCTATACCGCTGGGTTTTTTGAGGTTCCTGTGTGGTAAGCCAATCGCTTGATGGCATCGAGCGTATAAACCAAGTCGGCATCGGTCGTTCGATGATTGAGAATGCAGATGCGAATCTGCGCGATGCATGCCGACCGTCGTCGACGATGCGACGGCTTCGCCGCTCTCCTGGAGCGCGATCACTAGGTCATCGTTGAAGCGATCGAGCTCGATCCTCGTCGAGATCCGGACGGCGATAGCGGAAGCACACGATGTTGAGCTGAATCGGCGCGAGCAATTCGAAATCGCGATCCGCGTCGATCAAGTCGCCGAGCGACCGCGCCTGCCGCACGTTCGGTATCGATCGCCGCGCCGATGCCCCGCGCTCCGAACTCTTTCATGGTAAACCAGATCTTCGAGTGCTCGAAATCCGCGCGAGAGATCGACGGTGAAATCCGTAAACCACGGCTGGGCGCTAGCGAGCCCACGCGGCATACGTGTGAGATAGTTCGGCGTCGAGGCAAACGTTTCGCGATGCAGCTCGCCGTCGCGCACGAACAGGCAGCCGGCATCGTACGGCACCTGCACCCATTTATGAAAGTCGAAGGCAATCGAATCCGCGCGCTCGATCCGCGGAAGCGCGGCGCAAGCGTCGGGCGACAGCAGCGCGGGCGCACCGAGCGCGCCGTCGACGTGATACCACAGTCCTTCGCGCTGCGCAAGTTCGGCGAGTTCGTCGAGCGGATCGATCGCGCCGACGTCGACGGTTCCCGCGTTCCCGATCAGCATGAACGGGCGGTTGCCCGCGGCGCGGTCCTCGGCTACGGCACGCGCAAGCGCACTGGGATCGACGCGATGCAAGGAGTCGGTCGGGAGCACGCGCAGCGATCCACTGCCTAGGCCGCTGACTTCGAACGCGCGCCGCACGCAGCTATGCGTCGCCGACGACGCATAGCCGATCAACCGTCCGCCGTCGCGCGTGACGCCATGCTCGCGCACGGCAGTTCCGAGCGCGCGCGTGCGCGCGACGAGCACGGCGATAAGATTCGCGCGCCGACGCACCGACCGTTAGTACGCCGCTCGCACGCTCGGGCAGAGCAAAGAGTTCGCAAAACCAGCGCAATACGGCGCGCTCGACGTAGCACCGCGCCGTGGTTGCGGCCGCCGACGTTGGGTTCATCGTCGCGGCGAGCAGATCGGCGAGCACACCGGTCGGCGTCCTGCACCTTGCACCCATCCGAAGAAACGCGGATGCGTGTTGCCGCTGCCATACGGCAAAATCATTTCAACGAAGCCGGTAAACGTCGTCAAGCGCGGTGGCTCCGCAGGCAGCGGCTCCTGCAGCCGCGCTTGCACCGCTTCGGGCATTTCGCGCCAGACCGGGCCTTCGCGAATACGCTCGAGATAGTCGAGCGCGTCGTCGAGCGCGGCGTGGCTCAAGTGACGAAAGGCGGGCCAATCTTTTGGGTCGAGCACAACTCGAAGGTTCGACGCGCAAGCACGTCCTCTTCCCGTATGCGACGGGCACTCACCCGAGAGAGCCGTATGAGCATTGCGATCGCCGTCGCCGCCATCACGTGTGCGATCCTTGGAGCGGTCGCCGCGCGGACGCACGTACAGTTACGCGAGCAACGTGCAAACGTACGTGTCGTACGCGAGCGCGAGGAATTTGTGCTCGATGCCGTGCGCGTGTTGCTCGACGCGTCGCGCCGCTCCAGTGACTCGGTCATCGAAGCGCTGGCACAGACGATTCGACGGCGCGATCCGGCAATCGATGCCGTGCTCGCGTTCACGCCGACCGGCGAGGAGCTCGAGTGCGTCTTCGTCGACGGTGCGCGTGCCGAACACTACGGCGGCGTACGCTTGCGGCGCGATGCTGGCGACTATTTGCCCTCGCGCGCCGCGCTTGCCGGTCATCGCGCGAGCGGCTGCGAGGGCACGCTGATACCGACCGATCGCTGTGCGCTCGCGGTACCGATGGCCGATGCAAGCGGATTGCGCGCGGTGATCTACGCGTCGTCGTGCGCTGTCGAAGACATCGACGGCGAAGAGACGATCGTACGCACGATCGAGCACGCGGCCTCACCCTATGCGATTGCGCTCGAGCGTGAGCTTGCGCGCGCCGACGCGACCTACGATGGCTTGACCGGGTTGTTGACGCCGCGCGCATTTCGTAATCGCCTGCGCGAAGAGATTGCGCACGCTCGGTTCGGGGCGAGCGCGGTCTTGACGTTGTGGTTCATCGACACGGATCGTTTTAAAACAGTCAACGACACGTTCGGTCATGCCGCGGGCGACGCGGTGCTGCAAGGAATGGCTGAGTTGCTGCGCGCACACGGCGTCCCCGAAGTGGACGTTTCCGGTCGAAACGGCGGTGATGAATTTTGCGCGCTGATCCACGATGCGCAGAAGACGGTTGCGATCGAGCGTGCGCAAGCATTCTGCGAGGCTGTCCGGCACTTTGATTTCGGCGTACCAATGCCGATTACAACCAGCGTTGGTGTCGCGAGCTTTCCGCATGACGCCCGCGATGCGAGCGAGCTCTTAGAAGTTGCCGATGCTGCGATGTATCACAGCAAGCGAACCGGGCGCGACCGTGTCTCATTTGCAGTCAACGGCGCAACCTTTGCGGTCTTTCGAGAGGGCCGCAGCGTAGGAAGCGATTCAGTCATCTGAGGCGAACAGCCCGGTGTGACCTTGCGACCCAACGCGATCGATTTTCGCGCCGATGCCCTCTCAAGCCACACCCTTCTCACCCACTCGGCCGCGCAGCTGGTCGATCCCGAGCGCCAGCTTGCGGCATTGCGGCTGGTGCATTGGTACCTCCCGGGGTGGTTTTTGGGTGTGGTGCTCCCGGCGGTTGCGCTCGCCTATTTTTGGCAATCAGGGCGTGCAGCCGCGACGCGCGACGCGCTGCGGCGCCGTTTTGGCAACGAGGTCGCCGTCCGTTTTGCGTTCGGTGCGATTTTAGGATTGATCGTGCGCGTCGCCGCGTTATTGCCCAGCCTCTATCTCTTTCGCATCGAACGCGCGATGAGTCAAAGCGATCAGCTCTTGCGGTCGTGGAGTATCGATTGGCTGTTGGTGACGCTGCTCTGGATGCTTGCGGTCGGCTTTGTGACTGCTGCCGTCTTGTGGCTCGTCGACCGGACGCACGCGTGGTATATCTACGCGATCGTGACGATTTTGGCCGCGAGCTTTGTCGCGAGTTACATCGCGCCGTTCGTCGCCACGCCGATGTTTGACGTCGTTGCTGCGCTGCCGGCACGCGCGGCGGCGAGCGTGCGCGAGATCGAAGCGATGGCGCATTTGACGACGCCGGTCCTCGAACAGGTCCGCAAACGTTCGCACGTTGGTACGGCCTATGTGATCGGCCTTGGACCGACGCAACGCATCATGATCGGCGATGCGATCGTAACGGTCGCGAGTTCAGCCGAGCTCGAATACGTCGTGGCCCGTCATCTCGGCGACGTCGCGACCGGCTCGCAATGGAAGATTGCCCTGACCGATGCCTTGTTGCTGATTTTCGGCGCAGCGATCGCGGTCGGCATCTCCGATCGCATCGGCTTTCGCGGCGACGACGACCCGGTTTCACGCTTCGCGCTCGTCGGAGCGTTCTTCGGGTTGCTCTATCTCGTGGCCGTGCCGCTTGACTACGCGGTGCTTCGCGCAATTTCACGGGATGCGGACAGCTATGCGCTTTCGCTGCACGTCGATCACGCCGCGGCGGTGCGCAATGTCGTCCGCGCAACCGATGAATCGCTGACCGAGGTGTGCCCGGACATCCTTGCGCGGCTCTTCATGCTGCGCGGAGAAGACGCGTCGGTGCGCGTCATGGCGATCAATGGTGTGCCTTCGACCTGCCCGCCGTAGGCGGCTAGGCGTCCAGCACCCAGTTGTTCACGAATTGCATTGCGGATTCGAGTCCCTCGTCGAGCCAGCGCACGACACCGTCGGCTGCTGCGCCGATGATCTTCGGGAGTGCAGCACGTTCATCGCTGCTAAACGGGCCCAAGACGTGATCGACCGACTCGTGTTCCGGTCTTCCGACACCGACACGAATGCGCGGGAAGCGGTCGCCGATCGTGGCGATGATCGAGCGCAGCCCATTGTGGCCGCCGTGGCCACCGAACGGCCGCATGCGAAGGCTGCCGAACGGCAAGTCCATGTCGTCGACGACCGCGAGCACATCGTTCGGCGGCGTGCGGTACCACGATGAGATGAGCCGCACCGGTGTGCCGGAAAGGTTCATGTACGACGTCGGCTCGACGAACACGACGCGCCGCTGCGAATCGTAAATTTGCCGGGCGCTGTCCTTGGTTTTCCACGAATGCAAGCCGTAACGGGCGACGACCTCGTCGACAACCATGAACCCGGCATTGTGCCGGGTTCGTTCGTATTCTTTGCCAGGGTTGCCGAGGCCGACAACCAGCCTCGGCGCTTCTTGGTCGCCTATTGTGGTGCGCTCTCCGGCGTTCCGCCGATGACTTCAGGCGTCGCCTGTTCGGTCGTCGTGCCGGCAGCAACCTCTTCGAGATTCTGTGCCGTCTTCGAGGATTCAACCGAAACGACGGTCATGTCGGGCTCTTCGAGCAACTTGAAGCCAGCGGGAAGTTTGATGTCCGACGCACTCGCGTGTTGATGGATGCCCAGATCGCTAACGTCGATTTCGAGATGGTCGGGAAGTTCGTCGACCGGACCCTCGACTTCGATCTCGTGCACGATCACATCCATCACGCCACCGAATTCGCGCACGCCGCGTGCCGTACCGACGGTGATGAGCGGGATCGTCGCGCGTACGGCTTCATGCTCGGTGACGAGTTGCAGGTCGACATGCACGACCTTGCGTGTGACCGGATTGCGGGCGACCTCGCGTATCAGCGCCGTATCGCTTTTCTTTCCGTCGACCATGAGCGTGAGCATGCCGGTGCGGCCGCCGTGGTGCATCAGGTCGTCAAAGGTCTTGGCTTCGAACGAGACGTGAAGCGGTTCGCTGCCATGTCCGTAGACGACGCCGGGAATTCTGCCGTCGCGACGCAGCGCGGCGGCACTCGTCGTGCCGACTTTCGCGCGTTTCTCGATGGGAAGGGTGAGTTGTTTGCTGTTGCCTTTTGACAAGTGATTTCTCCAGTGGTGCTTTCTAAGCCGTCGCGGCTTCGATCAGCGCTGCGACGGGCTGACTAGGGCCCGGGTCCGGCGGCGCCGCCCCCTCCTCGCCATCGAAGAGGGCCGAGACGGATCGGTTGGTCGTAATGCGGCTGATCGTGTCCGCAAAGGTTTGTGCGATCGAGAGCTGCACGAATTTGCTGTGCGACTCTCCCACCGCGAATGGAATCGTATTGGTGACGATGACCTTCTCGATCTCCGATGCCTCGAGCTACGCGCATCGCGTCGCCGGCGAAGATGCCGTGCGTCGCCAGGTAGTAGACTTCGGTCGCGCCCGCGCTTGATCAGCGCTTCGGCGGCTTTGACCAGCGTGCCGCCGGTCGAGATCATGTCGTCGACGACGACCGCGATCTTGCCCTCGACGTCGCCGACGATGTGCGGTGACTTCGGAGACGTCGGGCTCGGGCCGGCGCTTGAATGACGATCGCCAGCGTCGCTCTCAAGCCGCTTGGCGAAAAACTCGGCGCGCGGCACGCCGCCGGCGTCGGGCGAGACCACGACGATCGGTCCTTGCAAGAGCCTTTTCGCTTTCAGGTGGTTGCACAGGACGGCGCGGCCATCAGGTTGTCGACCGGGAGATCGAAGAAGCCCTGAATCTGCGCGGCGTGCAGGTCGAGCGTGACGATGCGCTCGGCGCCCGTGACCTTGCAGCATGTTGGCGACCAGCTTGGCCGAGATCGGCTCGCGGCCTTTGGTCTTCTTGTCTTGCTTTGCGTAGCCGTAGTACGGGATCACGGCGGTGATGCGGTCGGCCGAGGCGCGGCGCAGCGCGTCGATCATCAGCAGCAGTTCCATCAGCGCATCGTTGAACCGATCCGCCCGTCGGCGTGCGGCAGATCGACTGAATGACGAAGACCTCGGCCCCGCGGACGTTTTCGCGGATTTCGATCCGGCATTCGTCGTTCTTGAAGCTGTCGACCAGCGACGTTGCCGACGTGCAATTTGCATCCGCTTGGCGATCTCTTCGGCCAATTCGGGATTCGAGTTCCCGCTAAAGATCAAAGGATTGTGGCTCAACGGTAGTGCTTTCTCCGCACGGCGAGCGGAAGGCGCGGGCGAGCTTCGCCGGAGGAGCCCCTTTAACTTCCCTTCGCCGGAGCGTTCGCAACCGGAGGTCCGGCCGTGGGGTTGAAGCAAGGCTAATGCCCCAACGCTTTAAACTCGAGGCTCCCTACGCGCTCGCCGGCGACCAGCCGCGGGCGACCGACGCGCTGGCCGAGGGCGTCCTCCGGGGCGACCGCGCGCAGACGCTCCTCGGCGTTACCGGCAGCGGCAAGACGATGGCGATGGCGCGCGTGGTCGAGCTGGTCCAGAAGCCGACCCTCGTGCTCTGCCACAACAAGACGCTCGCCGCGCAGCTGTGCGCCGAGTTCCGCGAGTTTTTCCCGAACAACGCGGTCGAGTATTTCGTCTCGTACTTCGACTACTACCAGCCCGAAGCGTACGTCCCGTCGACCGACACGTACATCGAGAAGGATTCGTCGATCAACGACGAGATCGAGCGGTTGCGCCATTCGGCGACGCAGTCGCTGCTGACGCGGCCCGACACGCTGATCGTCGCCTCGGTCTCGTGCATCTACGGCTTGGGCTCGCCCTCCGACTATATGGAGATGTCGGCCGCATCACACGTCGGCGACGAGATCGATCGCGACCTGCTGCTGCGCAAGCTCGTCGACATGCAGTACCGGCGCAACGACCTCAACCTCGTGCGCGGCACGTTCCGCGTGCGCGGCGACATGCTCGAATTCGTCGGCGTCGACGAGGAGCTGGTGCATCGCATCGAGTTCTTCGGCGATCGGATCGAGGCGATCAACGTCGTCAACTTGCTCACCGGCGAGTACGTCGAGAGCAAAGACGAGCTACTGATCTTCCCGGCCAAGCACTTCATCACGCCCGACGAGAAGCTGCGCCGCGCGATTTCGATCGATCGAGATCGAGCTCGACGAGCGGCTGAAGTATTTCAAGGAGCACGGCAAGCTGCTCGAAGCGCAGCGCTTGGAGATGCGCACGCGCTACGACCTCGACATGCTGCGCGAGGTCGGCTACTGCAACGGCGTCGAGAACTACTCGCGCCACTCTGACCGGCCGCGAGCCGGGCTCGACGCCGTGGTGTCTGCTCGACTTCTTCCCGAAGGATTAGCTGCTTTTCGTCGACGAGTCGCACGTCACGCTGCCGCAGGTCCACGGCATGTACGGCGGCGACCGCTCGCGCAAGCAAGTGCTGGTCGACCACGGTTTCCGGCTGCCGAGCGCGCTCGACAATCGGCCGCTGACCTACGACGAGTTCGAAGATCACGTCAAGCAGATCGTCTACGTCTCGGCGACGCCGGGGACGTACGAGGTCGGTCGCAGCGCGCAAATCGTCGAGATGATCATCCGCCCGACGGGTCTGGTCGATCCCGAAGTCGAGGTGCGTCCGACGCGCAATCAGGTCGACGACTTGATGGACGAGATTCGCGATGCGCACGGAGCACAGCGAGCGCGTGCTGGTCACGACGCTGACCAAGAAGATGGCCGAAGACCTCACCGACTTCTTGCTCGAGAACGGGCTCAAGGTGCGCTATCTGCACAGCGAGGTCGAGACGCTCGAGCGCATCGCGATTCTGCGCGATCTGCGCAAGGGCGTGTTCGACGTGCTGGTCGGCATCAATCTCTTGCGCGAAGGGCTCGATCTGCCCGAAGTCTCGCTGGTCGGCATCCTCGATGCCGACAAAGAAGGCTATTTGCGCAGCGGGACCTCGCTGATTCAAACGATCGGCCGTGCGGCACGCAACGTCGAGGGCAAGGTGATCATGTACGCCGACGTCGTCACCGAGTCGATGGCGCGCGCGCTCGGCGAGACCAAACGCCGGCGCGAGCGGCAGGTCGTCTACAATCTCGAGCACGGCATCGAGCCGCGCTCGATCCGCAAGGAAGTGCGCGATATCTTGAGCATGGTTGGCGCAACACGAGGAAACGGGAGCGCAGGTGCAAGCGCGAGAAGCTTCCGCGCGACGTCGCCATGCGCATGTCGAACGACATCGAGAAGAAGATGCGCGAGTCCGCGGCCAACCTCGAGTTCGAGAAGGCGGCGGCGCTGCGCGACGAGCTGATCGAGCTGCGCCGGCAGATCGGCGGCAACGAGAAGCTGCTGTTTCCGGGTAAAGCACCAAAGATCTTCCAAGAAGCACTCAAGGAGCTGGCATAGATGCTGACGCGAGGCGATTTCTTGCAAACGAGTTCAGTTGCAGCGGTCGGTACCGCGGCTGCGGGGCAGATCGCGCAGGCCTCTGCCGGCAGCGGCAAGTTGAAGATGCGCTGGTTCGGCGGCGGTGTCTACGAGCTTTCCACACTCGACGATAGCGCGATTGTGCTGGTCGATGCCTGGATCTGGAACAACGCCGGCTGGACGGCGTTTGGCCTGACGAAGCCGCCCGAACTGCAAAGCGCCGCTGCGTATGCGGCGCACCTGAAGTCGCGCAATCCGCAGGCGCTGCTGGTCGCGCTCACCCACGATCACGGCGATCACATCGGCGATTATTTCGAACTTCTACCGGCGGTCGTTGCTGCAGGCTTGCCGGTGATGACCGTCGGGCAGAGCGATCTCATGCGCGTTGCGCTCGCGCCGAAATTCAAAGCCGCCGGCCTCGACCCGGCGACGATCGTGCTCAATAAGGGCGCGGGCATGAATTTCGGCGGAACGGCCACGTTCGAAACTATTCACTCGTGGCTCGTCCCTGCCGTGCACTCGACGACGGCGGGCTTTCCGGCGGCGGGATTCATTCTCGATATCGCGGGCACGCGGGTCTATGCGTCGGGCGATACCGATCTCTTCGGCGAGATGGCGATGATCGGCGAGCGCTATCGCCCTCATCTCGCGGTGTTCTCGGCCGGCAACGGGCCGTTCACCATGGGCCCGGATGCTGCAGCGCATGCCTGCAAACTTATCGGGGCGTCGCACGCGATTCCGGTGCACTACGCGCACAATGCACAGGTCCTTGGTGTGCAGGCAGGCGACATGTTCAAAGCTGCGGTCGCAAAAGTGTCACCGCAGACCACGGTCTCGGTAATGAAGCCGGGCGAGAGCATCGTGATATCGTAGATCGCGCGGTCGTCGAGGAGAAACTCGCCTGGTGCGTCGCCGTACATGCACCGCGCGAGCTGCTCGATCGCTTGCGCGCGGCGTTAGCTGGGGGCGAGTTGGACTTGGTTAGCAAGTCGGCTGACTCGATGTTGCCGCGCGCGAACCTGCGCCCACCCGATCCGTGCCGTCCGGTGCACGACGACAGCGGCGCTCACTTCGACAACGGCTTGCTGCACGCGCTGGTCAATCCGCGTGGCACGCTGCTCGAACTGACGACGCCGCGCATGCGCGTACCCGTGTCGCAAGCAAACCTGCTCAGTCACGCGCGACCGCGGGGACTCGAGGTGCAGGACGGTGGCGCTCGCGTGAAATTTCTGATCGGAAAATCACCGGCGACTATGGAGATCGAACTGCGCCGCGGTGAACCGTTTCTGCGTGTCGCGTTAGCCGTGGATTGGCGCGAGCGTTGGCGATCGCTCAAGCTCGAGAACTGGTTTGCGATCGCAACGAGCGCGCTACGTTACGGCCATAATAAACAATTTGCCGCGATCGAGGATGAACGCACCGGGATCGCGATCTTTGCGATCGATCCACTGGACTGGGAAGCACGCGCGCTGCGTAAGGGCGGGATGCATCTCACGGCGGAGTTGTTGCGCGAGCGAGGCCCCGCGCAAGTCGCGTGGGCGTTTGCGCCGTTCGAGCCCGGCATCTCGACCGGTGCGATCGAGAAGGCCTGGGAGCTTTTTGCCTACGAGCCACGCGTCCGGCTCTTTACGAGCGAGGATCCGGCGGTACTCGTCCTCGAGACGAAGCCTGCGCTCGATGGCGACGGCGTGCTCGTGCGGGTGCGTGAATGCGACGGCGTCGGACGCCCGCTGCGCCTGCGCTGCGGCGCGCGCTTGCGGGAAGTGGATGGCGATGCGAAGATCGAGGGTGAAGCGATCGTAGCCGCCTTGGACGCTTTCGATGAGCGCACATTCCGGGTAAGGTTCTAACGGTGAGCCGGAAACTGGAAGTCGTCCTCTTCGACTTGGACGACACCCTGCACGACGACACATTCGCGTTCCAGAGCGCGGCTGAAGAAGTCGCGCGCGAAATCGCGCTCGAACACGGCGTCGATGCGCTTGCGCTCAAGCACGCGTACATCGCCGAGGCCGAAGGTTTTTGGCATCGTCTTTCGCCCGAACAACTCAAAACGCGGTTGTCGGGGATTCGCGCATCGATGTGGAGCGCCGCGCTGGAACGCGTTGGCATCGACGACCGCGAGGTGGCGCTAACGAGCGCGGCACGATACAACGAGTACCGCAAGAAGTACTTCGCCGTATTCCCAGGCGCGATCGATACGCTGCGCACGCTGCGCGACCGAGGGCTGCGCCTGGGCATTTTGACCAACGGATTCTCGGAGACGCATCGCGAGAAGATCGCACTCTTACAGATCGGAGAGTTCTTCGATGCGATCTTTATCGCCGACGAAGTCGGCATGATCAAGCCCGACCCGTTGCTCTTTGCGCACGCCTGCACGACGCTTGGGTCGGCGCCGTCGCGCAGCGCGATGGTCGGCGATCGCTACGAACGCGACGTGCGCGGTGCGCTCGAGGCCGGCTTGTATGCAGTGTGGCTGAACATCCGTGGCGAAGCGCTGCCGCCCGGCGTTCCGCCGCCCGACGCCGTCTGTGCGACGATCGGCGAGGTACCGAAACTTTTATCCCAAGCAGCGGTGTTATAGGCAAGCATGGCAACCGGTCTCGACCATATCGTCATCAAAGGCGCGCGCGAGCACAACCTCAAGAACATCGATCTTACGCTGCCGCGCAATCAGCTGATCGTCGTAACCGGTCTCTCGGGATCCGGCAAGTCGTCGCTTGCCTTCGACACGATCTATGCCGAAGGCCAACGTCGCTACGTTGAGTCGCTCTCGTCCTACGCCCGGCAGTTTCTTGGCCAAATGGAGAAGCCCGATGTCGACTACATCGAGGGGCTTTCGCCGGCGATCTCGATCGACCAAAAGTCGACCTCGCGCAATCCGCGCTCGACGGTTGGAACCGTCACCGAAGTCTACGATTATTTGCGCCTGCTCTACGCGCGCGTGGGCACGCCGCACTGCTACAATTGCGGACGCGAGATTAGCTCGCAGTCGAGCGAGCAGATCGTCGATGCGATCATGGACCTGCCCGAAGGCACGAAGATTCAGGTGCTCGCACCGCTCGTTCGCGGTCGCAAGGGCGAGTATGCCAAGCTCTTCGAAGAAGTTGCCAAAGAGGGCTTCGCGCGCGTGCGCGTCGATGGCGAAGTCAAAGAACTGCGCGAAAAGATTACGCTCGACAAGAAGCGCAAGCATACGATCGAGGTCGTGGTCGACCGGTTGGTGATGAAGCCGGAGATCCGCAAGCGTTTGACCGACTCGGTCGAAACGACGCTGCGCCTCTCGACCGGCATCGTTACCGTCCTTCGACAGGCTGCGGATGAAAAAGGTTGGAGTGAACTGACGTTTAGCGAAGCATTCGCGTGCGTCTATTGCGGTATTTCGTTCGAGGAGCTTGCGCCGCGGCTGTTCTCGTTCAACTCGCCGTATGGCGCGTGCCCGGCTTGCACTGGCCTGGGTGAAAAGATCGAGATCGATCCCTGGAAAGTGATTCCCGATCGCAGCAAGTCGATCGCCGACGGTGCGATCGTGCCGTGGAGCAAGAGTTTGGGCGGCGGCCGCTTCCCATCGATGAATCCGTATTATCTGCAGCAGCTCGAGCGCGTCATGCGCAAGCACCGCGTCAAGATGACGACGCCGATCGATCAGCTCTCGGACAACGTACTCGACGTCATTCTCTACGGAACCGAGAAGGAAGAAGACTTTGCCTTTACCTCGCGTTCGGGCAAGACGTGGGAATACCGTTCGTCCTTCGAGGGCGTGATCAACAACCTGCAGCGGCGCTATAGCGATACGTCGAGCGACTATGTCAAGGAAGACATCGAGAAATACATGTCGGCTTCGGTTTGCCCGACCTGCAAGGGCGCGCGGCTGAAGCCCGAGGCGCTCGCCGTCACGATCGGCGATCATAATATCGATACCGTAACGCGCATGTCGATCGAGAACGCAGAGGCGTTCTTTCGCACTTTGACGCTGACGCCGCGCCAAGAACAGATCGCCCACCAGATCATCAAAGAGGTTCGTGCGCGCCTCGGATTCTTGACCAACGTCGGTTTGAATTACTTGACCCTCGCGCGCTCGGCAACGACGCTCTCGGGTGGCGAATCGCAGCGCATCCGCCTCGCGACCCAGATCGGCAGCGCACTGGTTGGCGTGCTCTATATCCTGGATGAACCGTCGATCGGGTTGCATCAACGCGACAACGATCGGCTGCTCGCGACGCTCAAGACGTTGCGCGATCTCGGCAACACGTTGATCGTGATCGAGCACGACGAAGATACGATGCGCGCGGCCGATGTGATCGTCGATATCGGGCCGGGCGCTGGGGCCGAGGGCGGCGAGATCCTCACCGTCGGCAAGCTCGACGATGTGCTCGCTAATCCGATCTCCGAAACCGGCGCATATCTTTCGGGACGCAAGTACATCCCGATTCCGAAGACCCGCCGCAAGCCGCGCGGCTGGCTCGATGTGCGCAAAGCGACGGCAAACAACATGAACGGAGTCGACGTGCGCTTTCCGATCGGCGTCTTTGCCGCAGTCACCGGCGTGAGCGGAAGCGGGAAGTCGACGCTGGTCAATGCAGTACTCGTGCGTGCGCTCAACCAGCACTTGCACGATCAGCCCGCCGGCGGCACGTATGGCACGGTTAAGGGCGCAGACCAGCTCGACAAGCTGGTCGTGATCGATCAATCGCCGATCGGCCGCACGCCGCGCTCGAATCCGGCCACCTACACCGGTACGTTTGATATCATTCGCGAGCTGTTCTCGATGGTTCCCGAAGCCAAGATGCGCGGCTACACGCCGGGCCGCTTCTCGTTCAACGTCAAGGGCGGGCGCTGCGAAGCATGCGAAGGCGACGGCATCATCAAGATCGAGATGCACTTCTTACCCGACGTCTACGTGCCGTGCGAAGTGTGTAAGGGCAAACGCTACAACGCGCAGACGCTGGAAGTGAAGTACAAAGGCAAGACGATTGCCGATATACTCGAGATGCGCGTCGACGAAGCAAACGAACTGTTTGCGTCGATTCCGCGCATCCACAACAAGCTCAAGACGATCTGCGAAGTAGGCCTCGGCTATATCAAGATGGGGCAGCCGGCGACGACGCTCTCGGGCGGTGAAGCGCAGCGCGTCAAACTCGCGACGGAACTCTCGCGCCGATCGACCGGACGCACGTTCTACGTGCTCGATGAACCGACGACCGGCTTGCACTTTGCCGACATTCACAAACTGCTCGAAGTGCTGCAGAGGCTCGTGCAGACCGGCAACACCGTGCTCGTGATCGAGCACAATCTCGACGTCATCAAGACCGCCGATTATCTGATCGACCTCGGCCCCGAGGGCGGCGATAAAGGTGGTACGGTCGTCGGCACCGGGACGCCCGAGGAATTGGCCGTCAATCCCGCATCGTATACCGGCGCCTACCTGGTGCCCGTGCTCGAAGACCAGCGGGCGGTCGGCCACCTCCGGCCGGATCAGGGTTCGATGGAGCGTTTGGAGCGCGAAAACTTATCCGCGCTGGACGATCTTGCGAAGGGCGACCGCGTCGCTGTCGAAGCTTAGCGACCCGTGACGGCCAAATACGTGGTGCCGCAGCTTTACGAAGCGTGTAGATGGTAGGAGTGATGAGCGACAAAAGCGGCGCTTTGCGAGCGAAGAAGGACGACCCAGATGCACGCTTCATAAAGCTGCCCCCTGGGTTCTCGCGTTCGAGCGCGTCTGCGTCGTTGCTCGTCGCTCAAATGGCCAGAACCATTCAGCGCTCCTCGCGCCTTGCGGTCGCGCTCGAACGCGAAAACGTCACCACGCATTCGGCCGTCACGGGCCGCTAACATCGTGTTCTCCGTAGTGATGCTCGTTTGCAACGACCTCGCGCGCTCGCGCGATTTCTATCGTACGGTCATGGGACTGAAGACGAAGTCCGACCATACCCCGCACTGGGTCGAGTTCGATCTCGGCGGCGACGTCACGCTCGGACTCCATCAGGGGAGCGATCTGTTGGCTGTGCGTCCGGGCTCGCTGCAACTCGGCTTCTCCGTAGACAGCGTCGATAAGTTCATCGCCGATTGCAGCACGCTCAGCGTGCCGGTCTTGCAGTATCCCTACGACGAGGGAAAGCTGCGCATCGCAGTGATCAGCGATCCCGACGGCTATCCGATTCAAATTGGATCGAAACGCTAAGCGCGCCAAGGAACTCCGCGCGCAGCTCGATGATGCAAATCATCGCTATTACGTCTTAGACGATCCATCGATTACCGACGCGCAATTCGACAAGCTCCTACGCGAGTTGATCGAGCTCGAGACCGCGCACCCCGAATTGCTAACGCCAGACTCGCCGACGCAGCGCGTCGGCGCTGCGCCCTCGGAACGGTTTGCGCCGTTCGAACATTCGCAGCCGATGCTGAGCCTCGCCAATGCCTTCGATGAAGAAGAATTGCGTGCATGGGACGAGCGCGTGCGCAAGGTGGCCGATGTGCCGTACTCGTTCGTCTGCGAACTGAAGATCGACGGCCTTGCGATTGCGCTCGATTACCGCGACGGCGTTTTCGTGCGCGGCGGCACACGTGGCGACGGACGCATCGGTGAAGAGGTCACCCCGAACCTGCGCACGATCAACACGATCCCGCTCCGCATCCCCCCTGTCACCCTGAGCTTGTCGAAGGGTTCACCGTTTCTGGAAGTACGCGGTGAGGTGTATCTGAAGAAGAGCGACTTCGAAAAGCTCAATGCTCGGCGCGAGCGCGAGGGGTTGCCGGTCTTTGCCAACCCGCGTAATGCCGCCTCCGGGGGCGTGCGGCAACTCGATCCAAAGTTGACCGCGCAACGCCGGCTCTCGTTTTTCGCCTATGCGGTCGCGCAAGGTCCGTCGCTCAAGACGCAAACCAAAGCACTCGAATATCTGCGCGCGGCCGGCTTCGCCGTCAACGAACACATCGAGTCTGCGAAGGACATCGACGCGGTTATTGCGTTTTGCGAGCGTTGGGAGGCAGCGCGCGATAGTCTCGACTACGAGATCGACGGCATTGTCATCAAGGTCGACGACCTCGCGCTGCAAGAGCAGCTCGGCGCGGTCTCGCGCGAGCCGCGCTGGGCGATCGCGTATAAGTTCAAGCCGCGCGAAGCCCGAACGAAACTGCTCGACATCACGATTACCGTTGGACGCACGGGCACGCTCAATCCGAACGCCGTGCTCGAGCCGGTGCCGATCGGCGGCGTGACGGTCAAGAGCGCCACGCTGCACAACGCCGAGTACATCGCGAGCAACGACATTCGCATCGGCGACCACGTCCTGGTCACGCGCGCCGGCGATGTGATTCCGCGCGTTGTCGGGCCGATCGAAAGCGAGCGGACCGGCAAGGAACGTATCTTTGTCATGCCCGATGTCTGTCCGGTCTGCGGCAGCGCGGTCGACCATCCGCCCGGTGAAGCGATGTCGCGCTGCACGAATGCATCGTGCCCGGCGCAAGTCTTTGAACGCGTGCGGCATTTCGCGTCGCGTGGTGCGATGGATATCGAAGGTTTAGGCGATGTACTCGCCGAGCAGTTGACGGGTTCGGGAATGGTGCACGACATCGCCGACATCTACGCACTCGACCAAAAGAAGCTCACAAGCGTGCCGCGCATGGGCCCCAAGAGCATCACCAATCTCTTGGCTGCAATCGACGGCTCGAAATCGCGCGGCCTTGCGCGCGTGCTCGCCGGTCTGGGCATCCGTTTCGTCGGCGAGCAGACGGCGGCGATCCTTGCCGGCGATTTCGGCTCGATCGACGCGATTGAGGAAGCCAGCGAGGATGCGTTGCGTGAGAGCGAGGGGATCGGGCCTGAGGTCGCCGCGAGCGTACGGCTCTTCTTCGAGCAGAAGGCCAACCGCGCGATGGTCGAACGCTTGCGCCGCGCCGGGGTCGTCCTGGAGGGGGAGCGCAAAGCTCGCGGGACGGGTCCGCTGGCCGGCAAGACCTTCGTGCTCACCGGCACGCTTCCCACGCTCACGCGCGACGAGGCGGCTGCGCTCATCGAGGCTCGCGGGGGTAAAGTGACCGGCTCGGTCAGCCGAAAAACGGACTACGTGGTCGCTGGTGAGGCAGCCGGGACTAAACTGGGCAAGGCCCGCGAGCTGGGGCTCGCTATCCTTGACGAAGAGGGGTTAAGGCGGCTGCTGGAGGAGTAGCCTTCCCTCGACCAGTCAGTACGGGGGTGGGTACCATGGTCGGCAGCCAAACGCAAATAATGCTGCGTCACGCGCAGCTACACGATGATGCGGCAACCCTTTTCCGCGCGCTCGATGAGCGCGATGAACAGCGCGTTGCGTCGGCGTTCCGTCGTTTCGTTTCGAATCTCAAGGAACATCTCGATATCGATCTAGCAATCGGGTACCGCTTATTGTTGCGGCATCCGAGCGAGTTCGTGCGTCGTCTTGCCGAACGCGTGCTTGAAGATCAAATCGGATTTCCACAGCAGTTCGAGGTACTTGCGGCGCGTTGGGAACGCGCAAACACGCAGATGTTACTCACGCAAGCGTTCCGCGATGAATTGGAAACGCTGGTCAGCAACTTGCTCAAGCGTATACGCGTCGAAGAGCGGCTGCTGACGGCGATATCGAGCGTAGCGTAGCAGCAAGCGCCTCAGGCAAATCGCCGGCGACCAAGCCAACTGGTCGCGCGCTTGCGCATTGCCGCGCGGTCATCCCGTGCCAGTAGGCGCCCGCACACGCCGCATCCAGCGGCGATAACCCCTGCGCAAGCAGCGTCGCGATCATGCCGGTAAGCACATCGCCCGTGCCCGCGGTTGCGAGCGCCGGCGTTCCGGTTGGATTGATGTGCATGCGCACTCCGTCGTCGATCAGCGTGGCCGGGCCTTTGAGCAACGTGGTGATACCGGTGCGCTGCGTAAATTCGCGTAAGCGCTCGACGCGCGTGCCCGGAGCAACCGTGCCGAGGCCCGAGAGCCGCGCAAACTCGCCTTCGTGCGGCGTGAGTACGCAACGTTTCGCGCGCAAGATGTCAAGGTGCTTCGCGAGGTGGAAGAGTCCGCTCGCATCGATCACCATCGGCAGCTCGCATAGCGTGATGAAGTCGCGAATCGCTTCGCCGGTGCGCTTATCGAGCCCGAGACCAGGACCGATGCCGACCGCGCTGTTGCGTTTGGCAACTTCGAGCAGATCGTCGCCGATCTCCACCACGACCTGTTCGATCAGGTGCGCGTGCAGCGCCGATACGGCCTTTGGTGCGGTTGCGACGGTGACATAGCCGGCGCCCGCGCGCGCTGCGGCCCGCGCACATAAGACCGCCGCGCCGGGGAACTGCGCGGAACCCGCAACAATCAGCGGCGCACCCGCGCTGCGTTTATCGGCATCGTTCGCGCGGTGCGGCAACATCTCGAGAAATGCCGCGTCATCGAGCGCGGCAAACGTATGGGCGTGCGCCTCGAGCGTCGCGCGCGCGATGCCGATATCGGCAATCCAGAGTTCGCCGCAACGCTCGCGTGCCGGCGGAAAGAGCAACCCGGGTTTCATTGCCGCAAGCGTCAGCGTTGCGCTGGCGCGCACAGCGTCGCCGGGCACCGCGCCGGTGAGGGCATCGGCACCGCTTGGAATGTCGATTGCAAGCACGCGGCGTTCGCGGGCATCGAGCGCGCGAATCGCCGCAGCGTAGCGTTGCGGCAATGGCAGCCGCGCGCCGGTGCCAAAGAGTGCGTCGATCGCGAGTGCGGCGCCGGCGAGCGCTGCGCGCGCGGCCGCGTCATCGGATGGCAGTTCATCGGGTCCGTAGAGCACGCAGTCGTAATCCCCGAGCTGCGCACATGCGACGCGCGCATCACCGCCGTTATTGCCGGGTCCGGCAAAGGCGACGATCCGGCTTCCCGGCGCGATGTGTTCGCGCACGTACGTTGCAATTGCGCTCCCGGCGTTGCGCATGAGCGCGTCAACGCCGACCGACGCGACCGCCTCTGCATCGGCGTCGCGCATCTCTTGCGGCGTGAGAACGGCGATCATCTTTGCGAGGACTCGAGTATCACGACGGCCGCAGCAGTCGTCGCCGAGTGCGTGATCGTCAGGTGAATTGCGCTGACGTGACGCGAGGCGGGGAGTGCCTCGGCCTTGCCGTAAAAACGGATGATCGGTTTGCCACTGCGCTCGTGCGACACACCCACCCAGCGCCATGGAATCGCGTGTCCGAAGGCTTTACGCGTCGCCTCCTTCGCAGCGAAGAATCCTGCGAGACGCTCGGGCCAGTGGCGCTTGCGCATCGCATATGCCATCTCTTCTTCGGTATACACTTTGCGCGAAAACCACGCGAGCGCGCGCTCGTCGAAGCGATAACGCTCTACCTCGGCCAGATCGATACCGATGCCGACGATCATGAGGCGCCCTTCGCCGGTATCGAGCGGTGTTCCGGCTGCACGTGTCGAAGCGCGTCGCCTCAAGATGGACTCGAGTATCCGCATCGTTCCGATCAACGCCATGGACGGCACCTTTCTCGACCGGCTCGGACCTTGTTTGGAAGAGCGGTTTCTGGCGACGGTGCAGATCGAACGAACGCTGGCGATTCCACGCAGTACGCTCAACGCGACGCGCGCACAGCTCTTTCTCTCAACCTTGATCGCGCGTGTACGGCGCGCGCATCCCGAGAGCTCCGGTCTCTATCTCGCGCTGACTGAGTACGACCTCTACAAAACCTCGCATCGCTTCATCTACGGCGATGCCGACGAGGCCCAGGGCGTAGCAGCGGTATCCCTCCATCGTTTGCGATCGGAATACTACGGCGAGGAACCCGATCCCAATACGTTATTCCAAAGAACACTCAAGGAGTGCGTGCACGAGCTCGGGCACGCGTTCGGCCTGCGGCACTGCTACAATGCACGCTGCGCGATGTACTATTCCAACTCGATCTTCGAAACCGATAACAAGATGTCACACTTCTGCGAAACGTGTGACAAGCGCATTACGCGCGCGCGTAACGAACGCTGAACCGAGCGTTAAGCTCGCGATAAGCCACGCTTAAGCGCGTCTTTGACTCGCAACCCTACGCTCTAGCAGTCGCTTGTCCGCATATTGAGGTGTTGGGTGGTGGGTTTGCGCGCGCGTTTAATCGCGACGCTCGTTGTTGTGGTAGTACTCGCGTTCGTGCTGCTTCTGGTCGGCGTAAACTTCGGTCTGCGCCAAGACGTAAAAACGCTGGCAACGCAAAGTGTTGAAGCCGGCTCCAACGCGCTCGAAGGCGCACTCGCTTCGCGGGTCGAGCAGACCCGTTCGCTCATCTTGCAGGCGGCCTCACAGCCCTCGCTCGCACGCGCGTTCCAAGCGCACGACGTGCCCGCGCTGCGCTCCGCCGTCTCGGACGCGGCAATTACCGGCAGCCTTTCATTTGTAATAGCGGCGGCCAAGAACGGCACAATACTCGCTGGAAGCCGCTCCGCATCCGGAACGCTAGCGAAGGATGGACTCTTTACGAGTGCACTCGGCGGCACGGTGAACGGCGGCCCCGTGTTGCTCGATGTAGCGACGCTCAAAGCACTCGGTGTGCCCGGCACCGCTCCGGCGCTTGCGATCGTGATGGCGTCACCGGTTAATGTCAACGGCGTGCCCGTCGGCGTCCTCTACGGTGGATCGCTCCTGGATTCGACGAGCAAGTTTGTTGACGACGTGAGCCATTTTACCGGCGGCCAAGCCGGCATCGTCGTGAACGGCGCGTTGGTCGCAACGTCGCTTGCAACCAAAGAAGGTGTGAAGCAGACCGGGCTTGCTATTCCCAACGCCGGTGTCGTTGCGACGCGCGGGACGTTCAACGGCCAACAAACAATCGACGGTGTCGATTACTATGTGATGATTGCTCCGCTCGTGTCGTACAACGGGACGGTCATCGGCGCGTACTGGTTTGGCGTACCTTTTGCGCAGTTTGATGCCGTCGTCAATCACACGCTCGGGCAGATTCTGCTTTGGGGCGCGCTCGGTCTGGTCTTTGCGCTGATCGCCGGAACCTATTCCGCGTCGCGCATCGGGCATGCCATCATCCGCCGCAGCGAAGAAGTCAACGAGTCGGCAAAGGAACTGCGCGTGCTCGTGGTCGGCGGTGAGGTCTCAGGAGACCACGTCGTCAAAACCAGGGAGACCCTTGAGGAGATCCGTTCGATCGTTTCGGGACCGAACGACGTCGCGCGCGTCGAGCATCTGCGCGACCTCGCGCATCGGGCCGTGGACGACGTGGTGGTCATCGACACGTTGACGGCGGAACTCTCAAGCCGGATGCGCGATGCGGCGACCCGGGTGGAGCGTCTGAGCGAGGTGGCCCGAGCGCTCGACGAACTCGTCGCCGGCGCGCGCCCGAGCCGTAATTAGGCCCTTTTTGAGCTAAAGGTCACGGCGTTTTCGACCGTCAATCAACTAAAACGCCCATCGTTCTGAAGGGAGCGCCGTGATCTCTGCCTACTTCGCCGGTCTTCGGGCACGGCTGGGTTTAATCACCCGTCTGGGCCTCGCTGTGCTCGGCATCGTGTTGTGCGGGGTGGTCGCGTGGTTCGGATTTGCCTTCCCGATGGAAGCGGTGCTCGTTGGCCTTGTTGCGCTGGTCGCTGCCGCGACAGGCTTCCCGCTTGGCGCAACGTGCGCGCTGCTCGCGGCTATTGCGGACTACGTGTCGCGTACCCAGCACGCCGCCGGTGATCCCTTGGCCGGTGCGCTTTGCGTCTTGGTTCCCGGTGTCGCGGTGAGCGGGCTGTTCTATGGCGAAATGTCGCCGATTGAAGAACTGGGCCAGATCGCTCCCGGTCAACTCGCCTTCCGTCCCGCGACGCAGCGGGCGTTGCCACGTGGCGACGCGTTGAACGGTTCGGCAATGAGTACGAGCCTCTCGGCGCTCGCGTCGGGGATTCGCGAAGTCTCGCAAGGCGACTTCACCAAGAACATCGCGGTGAGCGATGGACAGCTTCAAGACTTGGCGATCGCGATCAACAAGCTGATCTTCGGAATGCGTGAGTTCTTACGCACGTTGCACGGAAACGCCGGCAACCTCGGGAACGCCGGCGCCGATCTGCGAACGACCGCATCGACGGCACTCGCGGTGATCGAGGGCGCAGCGGTTGCCCAAGGCCAACTCGACGAAGGCATTCAAGAGCAGTCGCGCATCGTCGATGAAGCGACGTCGCGGGTCGTTGTGCTTACCGAAGCGATCTCAACGGTCGCCGCGTCGGCTGAGGAGCAGACGCGCAGTCTGGACGAAACGGCGCTTTCGGTTTCCAACATGGCCGCTTCAATTGAAGAAGTCGCCGCACAAGTCGATTCGCTCTCAACCAGCACGGCCGAAACGTCGCGCACGGCAGAGCGCGGTGGCTCGGCGATCGGGACGATCGTCGATGGTATGCACACGATTCGCACGACGATCAATGATCTGGCCGAAGACATCCGCCAACTCGGCAGCAACTCCGAACAGATCGGCGATATCGTCAAAGTGATCGACCGTATCGCCGAACAGACGAACCTGCTCGCGCTCAACGCCGCAATCGAAGCTGCGCGTGCCGGTGAGCACGGTCGCGGCTTCGCGGTTGTCGCAAGCGAAATTCGCAAGCTCGCCGACGGCAGCGTGCAGGCCACGAAGGAAATCGCCGGACACATCGGCTCGACGCAGGCCGTCATTTCCGAAGTCGTCGGTGCGATGGATCGCCTGACCGAGCGTGTCGAAGAGAGTACCGGAAGCACGTCGTCGGCGTCAGGCGCGCTGCAAGAGATCGTCTCGGCAGTGCTCGCCGCCAATCAGCAGATCGGCGAGATCAGCTCGGTGACGCGCGCGATGAGTCAGAATTCGTACCAAGTTATCCGGCAGATCGAAGAGATAACCAAGTCGGTTGCCCTCAATCTCAAGGCTACGCAGTCGATGACGCGGCAGTCGGATGATGTGAGCAAAGCGTTCTCCGACATTTCATCGATCTCGCAGCAAAACGCCTCGTCGGTTGAGGTCTTGACTTACGTCAATAAGGAAGTTACGGACGCTGCGCAGCGCATGCTCCAGTCGGTCGATCAGATGAACGATCTTGCCGGAAAGATCGATACACGGCTGTCGCAATTTAAAGTCAGTGAATCCGGCACGGAGGGAGTCACTGCATGAAGATGAGTCTGCGTGTACGGCTCCTCGGGACGCTCGTCGGCGCCATCGTCTTTTTTTTCTTAGTTACGGTTATTGCAACGCGCATAGTGCTGCAGCACGATCTCACCGCGCTCGGCGAAACGCAGGTCACCAATAGCGGCAACGCATTCACGGGCTACTGGGATTCGCGCAAAGACCAGATTCGTTTGCTCGTGGCGCAAGACGCCGTTAGCGATACGCTGCGTAAGGCGCTGCAAGGCAAGAATGTCGCGGCCTTGACCGATCAGCTTGGCAACGTTGCGCGGACATCCGGGCTTTCGTTCCTCACCGTGGTCGACGCAAACGGCAACGTGATTGCGCGCGCCAACGGCAGCCGTGGCGGGTCGCTCAAGACCGATCCGCTGGTGCAGCGCGCGCTCACCGGCGAAACGGTGAGCACAGCGACGCTGCTCGGTGAGAAGGAACTCGCGGGCGAGGGACTCGCTCCGCAAGCCCAGGCCGATATTCGCGGCAGCGACGGCAAAGCGACGGCTGAACATATCGATCGCGGTTTGGCGCTCGTTGCGGCGGCGCCGATCAGCGACCAAAACGAACGCACGATCGGCGCGGTCTACGGCGGCGTGTTGCTCAATCACTACTACGACCTCGTCGATCAAGCGACTGCCGCGCTCGGCGGTGGCGCCGGGATCCTCGAGGGCGATGCGATCGTTTCGAGCACCATACAACAGCCCGACGGTACGCGCACCGTCGATCAGCAAGTTGCGCCGGCCGCCGGCGTTGCAAAGAGCGGCGCTCCCTACACCGGTGTCGACACCGAAGGCGGTACGGAGTATTTAGTGCGGCTCGATCCGATTCTCGACGATCAGCAACACGTCGTAGGTGCGCGCTGGTATGGAACGCCGCTTGCAAACCTCAACGCGATCATCAATCACACGACAACGACCGTCGTAATTTGGGGCGTCATCGCCGCGATCGGCGCGCTCGCCTTCGGCATCGGTGTCGTGCAAGTACTCTCGAACACGCTCGACCGGCGCAGCAAGCAAGTGCGCGATGCAGCGAAAGAACTCGGCGTGGCCATCGTCGGCAGCGAGGTCTCGGGCGATCATGTCGCGATGACCAAGGCCGCCGTCGAGCGCAGTAGCGCGCTGATCGATGAGCTCAATGCGCAGTCGCCTGGGCCGAAGATTGCAGAACTTAAAGCCGTCAATTCGGAACTAGAAAGCGACATTATCGTCATCGATACGCTCTCGCAGGAGATGAGCAACCGCATGCAGCACGCGGCCAATCGCGTCGCGGAGCTCAACGAGGTCGCGGCCGCACTAACGCAACTCGTAACCGGAGAGGCGGGTTAAAGGGTCACAGTCATGGCGGACACGATTCTGTTCTTCGGTAGCAACGCTGACACGATGATCGCAACCAAGGCCCTCAAGGACGCGGGCATCGCAGCCAAGATGATTCCGAAGCCCGCGAGCGTCAACACGGCCTCGAATCTTTGTCTTTCGATCGATGGCGGTGTGGAGTCGCAAGCGAAGAACGCCCTGTCGGGAGCGGGTGTCGCGCTCGGAGGCATAGTCAAATAAATTTTTGATTATTTTGAAGAAGGGCGTTGCGTCCGTTGGCGCAATGCCCTTTTTCATGCAAGCACGTGTGTTTATGTCGGGTCTGCTCTGCGCGTTCTTGAGCGCATCGCTCGTCGCGCAGGCCGCAACGCCAAAGAAAGCCGCCACGCCGCGCCCGGCTGCCAAGCCGATGCAGCAAGAGCATACGGTGGTAACGCGTCACCAGATCACCCTTGGCGGTCGCACGATCGGCTACAGCGCGACGGCCGGCAATTTGATTCTCAAGAACGAAAAGGGCGCGCCCGAAGCGAGCGTCTTCTACGTCGCCTATACGCAGGACGGCGCGGATCGCTCGCGGCGCCCGGTGACGTTCCTCTACAACGGTGGTCCTGGCGCAGCTACGATCTACTTGCACATGGGTGCGCTCGGTCCGCGCCGCATCGCCTTTCCGTCGAACGCGTCGCCGAACAGCGGACCGCCCTATGCGCTTACTGACAATCAGAGCAGCTTGCTCGACAAGTCGGATCTGATCTTCATCGACGCGCCGGGCACGGGCTACAGCCGCGTGATGCCCGGCATCGACGTCAAGACGATCTTCGGTGTGGATCAGGACGCGGCGGCGTTCGGGCAGTTCATCGAGCGCTACATCACGCTGAACGACCGCTGGAACTCACCGAAGTTCTTGCTTGGCGAGAGCTACGGCACGCCGCGTTCGGCGGCGCTCGTGGACTATCTGCAGAATCGCAACATGGCGTTCAACGGGGTGATCTTGCTCTCGTCCGTCCTCGACTTCGATACGATCTTTCCAGGCCCGGGCAATGATCTCGCGTTTGCGGTCTTCGTTCCGACCGAAGCCGCGGTGAACTGGTATCACAGCAAGGCACCTGACAAAGGCTCGCTGCAATCGGTGGTCAACGAGGCGCGGACGTTTGCAAATACGACGTACACGCAAGCGTTGATGCAGGGCGACCGTCTTCCGCACGACCAGTTCGTGCAAGTCGCAACGCAGCTCTCGCATTTTATTGGACTCTCGCCACACTACATCGAGCAAGCGCAGCTGCGCGTCTATCCGCAGCGTTACCAAAAGGAGCTGATGCGCGAATCGGATCAAACGACGGGCCGCCTCGATGCGCGCTACGTCGGGTACGATCTCGACACGATCGGCGACTCGGCGGACTACGATCCGTCGGACACGGCCAGCAGTCCGGGCTTTCAATCCGGCTTCTTGACCTACGTTCGCAACGAACTCAACTACAAGAGCGACGAAGAGTACAAGCAGATATACGGTGACGCGAACCAGGCTTGGGATTACAATCGCAAGTCGGTCTTCAAGTGGCTCGCTCCGACGACCAGTCCCGATCTGCAAGAAGCGATGACGACGAATCCGCGCCTGCGGGTTTTCGTCGGCTGCGGCTACTACGACATGGCGACGCCGTTCGGTGCGGCGGAGTGGACGTTCTCGCACATGGGCTTGCAACCGGAGTTACGCCAGCACGTGACGTTCGGCTATTACGAGTCGGGGCACATGGTGTACATGCATCAGCAGTCGTTGGACCGCTTCCACAGCGATCTGGATAAGTTCTACGACGCGGCACTCGCGCAGTAACTACCTCAAAGCGCGTGCATCGGCGAGCGCGATCGTTTCGCGCTTGCCGTTGTCGTGTTGGACGATGAGGCCGCCGCCGTTGGCGAGCGCGAGCGCGGTGACCTCGATCGGTTGTGTCGCGCCGTCGTTGAGAATCGTATAGCGTTTGGGCAGCCCAGCCATGCGTTCCCATATGCGCGCCACGCGCTGCGGCATCTCGAGGGTTTGATCCCACACGTCGTAGTTGAGCAGGATGTCGCGCAGCAGCACGGCGCGCGTGATCCGCGGTTCGACGTCGTCGCAGAATGCCGGCGGCGGCTCGATCGCCTCATCGGCACCGGGCGTGCGATAGACATTGATGCCGACACCGGCGGCCACCCACGCTCGATCGCCGACGATGCGTGAGACGCAGAGGATGCCCGCGATTTTCTTGCCCTCGGTCAGAAGATCGTTCGGCCAATGTACCTCGCTTGGAACGCCATTGATGCGCAGTGCGCGGCGCACGCAGATCGCGACACCGAAAGGGACGATCCACGCGTGCGCCGTCGGGATCGGCCGTGCCGGCAGCGTGGTCATCAGCAGCGAACTCCCCGGTGAAGCGATCCACGAGCGGCCCTTGCGCCCAGCGCCGTGCGTCTGCATCTCGGCGACGATCGTGAGCCCGGCCCAGGCCGGGTCGCCGAGCAATGTCGCAGCATCGTCGTTCGTGCTCCCGGTCGAGCGCTCGAAGCGGATGCGCGCGAATGCGGTACCGCGCAGTTCGCGCTCGACGCTCTGATACGGGTGTTCGGCGCCGTCCATAGGTGGAGCGTGCGCCTGCGACGTATTCGGGGCCTGCTATGGCTATAGAAACAACGCTTATTCTGTGCAAGCCCGATGCCGTGTCGCGCGGGCTCGTTGGTGAAATCATCGCGCGCATCGAGCGCCGCGGCTACATCGTGACCGCAATGAAGCTGATGCAGCTTCCCGGTGATAAAGCCCGCGAACATTATGGGGAGCACAAAGACAAACCGTTCTTCGCCGACTTGGTGAACTTTATTACCAGTGGACCGCTTGTTGCGCTCGCGGTTGAAGGCGAGGGCGTGATCGAAGCCTGCCGTCAACTGATCGGTGCGACCAACCCGCTGACCGCAGCGCCGGGATCGATTCGCGCCGATTTTGCGCAGTCGATCGGGCGTAATCTCGTGCACGGCAGCGACAGCAAAGGCGCTGCCGAACGCGAGCTCAAAATATTCTTCGATGCAAAAGAGTTCGTGTCGCGCAAGCACGACATGGACCGCTGGATCACCGAACAGAAGTGAGCCGCTAGGATGTCGGTCGAATCGTTGCGCGGCGGCGGGCGGCCGCTAATCGAAGGCGTGCATGCGCGCGAAGTGCTCGACTCGCGTGGAAACCCGACCGTCGCGGTGAGCGTCGCCACGAATTTTGGCGCGGTCGAAGAAGCGCTCGTGCCCTCGGGTGCGTCGACCGGCGCGCACGAAGCGGTCGAGCTGCGCGACGGCGACGCCAAACGCTACGGCGGCAAGGGTGTGCTGCGCGCGGTCGCGCGGTCAACGAAACGCTCGGGCCCCGCGCTCGAAGGGTTGGACGCAACCGCGCAACGTGAGATCGACGAGCGAATGATCGAGCTCGACGGCACGACGAATAAATCGAATCTCGGCGCGAACGCAATACTCGGATGTTCGCTCGCGGTCGCGCGCGCAGCGGCGTCGAGCCTCGCGCTCCCGCTGTTTCGCTATTTGGGCGGCCCGACGGCATCGCTCTTGCCCGTCCCGATGATGAACGTGATCAACGGCGGCAAGCACGCTTCGGGCGCACTGCAGTTTCAAGAGTGCATGATCGTGCCGGTGGGTGCGCCGAACGTTCGCCGAAGCGGTGCGCTATGGCGCCGAGGTCTTTCACGCGCTCGGCAAGTTGCTGCACGATCGCGGACTGCCGACGCAAGTCGGCGATGAGGGCGGCTACGCGCCGCCGCTCGATTCGATCGACGATGCGATGCAACTGCTTGTCGCTGCGATCGAGCGTGCGGGCTACAAGCCGGGCGCCGACATTGCGATCGCGCTCGATCCGGCGTCGAGCGAATTCTACGAAGACGGCAAGTATTTCGCGCGCGACAAGCAGCATGGCCTCAGCGCCGACGAAATGGTCCAGCTCTACGCCGACTTGTGTGCACGCTTATCCGATCGTGTCGATCGAAGACGGCCTGGCGGAAGATGACTGGGCGGGGTGGCGTACGCTGACCGAAGCACTCGGGAAAAAGATCCAACTCGTCGGCGACGATATCTTCGTGACCAACACCGAGTTCCTCGCGCGCGGAATTAAGGAAGGCGTCGCCAACGCCATTCTGATCAAGGTCAATCAGATCGGCACGCTCTCCGAAACATTCGATGCGATCGACATGGCGCACAAGGCGGGCTATGCGTGCGTCATCTCGCATCGCTCGGGCGAAACCGAGGATACGACGATCGCTGATATCGCGGTTGCAACCGGTGCCGGGCAGATCAAGACCGGATCGCTCTCGCGCAGCGACCGTATCGCGAAGTACAATCGCCTAATGGCGATCGAGGAGCAGCTAGGCTCGGCGGCGCGTTACCCGCAGCGGTGAGGAGTTCTCTAAGGACTCCAGAAATCGTCCGGAGCCGCAGTAGGGGCCTGTAGCTCAGCGGTAGAGCGGCCGGCTCATAACTGGTTGCGCGTAGGTTCGAATCCTACCAGGCCCAAACTTCGCGATGCTTCCTAGCCCCCAAGGTTCTTGGTGTGTGCCCAGGACGTTATGACCCAGCTCGTCCCCTTCATCCTAAGTGTGGCGGTTAGGGATGAACCGGTCTCCCGCATTGTCTGACCTTTTTGATTGTAGTGGTAGTCAAATGGAGCAGAAATGTAGGCGTTGTTTCCGGTCACGAACACGTGCCACGGCGCGCCGATGCCGGCCGTGATGTCCGTGATTTGCGCCGACTTGTTGTAGGCTGCGCGTGCGTTCCACCAGTCGGTGCAACCGGTCGTTCCCCCCATGAGGTACGGATCGAACGTGTCGATCACGACGGTGGGGGAATCGCACAACGCGACAAACGCGCTCATGTTGCCTTTGTTTATTGCGTTTATGGCAAGTTTAACGGTGTTGATTGCGTCGTCGCTCGCGGGCGATGCGGAGCTGATTGCGGGCGTTGCCAAAAACGCCAGGATTGCAGTTAGTGCGAAACTTGCAAAACGGTTTAGTTTCATTGCTTTCTCCTCCGAGCGCTCTGATTGTAGACTCCCGTTACGTGCTGGTCACTCAGTGGTCCAGGACGACTGCACGAGCAGGCAAGTTTGCGGCAGCTGACTATGAATACAAAGCATAGGAGCAAACACGCGATGGCAAATAGTATTGTCAAAATCAGTCTTCACTCGTATACCGATACGATCGCAAAGCTCTCAGCTGCGATCACCTCCGCCGGCAACACGATCTTCGCGACGATCGACCAAGCTGCCGCGGCACAGAGCGCCGGACTTACCTTGCGCCCGACGACGCTGATCGTGTTCGGCAATCCCAAAGCCGGAACGGGATTGATGGCGGCGTTTCCGCTGGCAGCGCTCGATCTTCCGCTCAAACTCCTGGTGTGGGAAGAGCACGGCACAGTGAGCGTTGCTTACGTGCCGCCCGAAGAAATTGTGGTGCGCTACAACGTGACCGGCATCGATGCGCTCATTGCTAACATGAGTCACGCACTCGACGCGCTCACCAATCTCGTCGTGTGATTAAGGTCGAGACCGATCGGCTGCGCGAGTGCGCGCATTTCGCCGGTGACCGGGTCTTCGCTGCTCTCGACAATGCGCAGATGGCAGTTGATCGGCGCCGGATCGAGCCACACCGTAGCATAGACGGTGTCGAGCGGCTCGAGCTCGCTCGAGAGGCGCAGGTCGAGGCGATCGCGCTTGATTCCGAGCACGATCCCGTTCACGACGTGTCGCGGGGTCGGGTAGAGGGTCACATAGAGCGTGGTGTCCATGGCTCTATCGTGCCTGAACGAGCGTCCGAAAATCGTCCACCGGATGGACTATTTTAGCCTGTCGTAGACCTGGGAGAAGCCCGTGAGCGGGAGCGAGGCCGTAATGCCGCGCTCGTTGAGCCCCGCATCGAGTAGCGCATACGAAACAGCGAGGGCCCCGTTTCCGGCTCGCATTGCGGCGAGCAAGTCGGCGTTGATGATGCCGGTCGCGAAGCAGCCCTGCTGCGAGCAGGTGAGGAACGGGAAGCTCTGCGTGGAAGCGCCGGCGACGCTCAACGTGACCGGCGTGCGGACCGAGATTCCGAGCGGTGTGTTGATCGTGAGCGCGGTCTTGCCGTCCGCCGTTGACCCGACCCGAAAAGCGATGATCGGTGCGCCGTTCTGGGCCTGAAGCGAGTTCAACCCGTGGCATGCAAGGGTCGTCTTTCCCGGGTCGCACTCCAAGCGCCATCCAGTGACGGTGACACTGGCGGTGGTCCCGCCGCCTTGCGGGGCCGGCGTTGCCGCGTAGGCCGGCGTGGCGAGACAGAAGAGCAAGACAGCGCATGCGTATCTCATGCGAAGCGCCTTCGCGAACGGCCTAAAGGACGCCCTTCCCGTTGACAGGCCTCACGAGCTCCGGTAATGTACCCTTTTGTCACCCTGAGGTGCGGTGCGAAGCATCGCCTCGAAGGGCACGTGGCGCCATCGTCTATCGGCTAGGACAGCCGCCTTTCACGTGGCAAAGACGGGTTCGATTCCCGTTGGCGCTACCAAATTAAGAAGCTGGAGACTCTTGTAAAGTAAGGGTTTCCGGCTTCTTATCATTTTTGCTGCCCATACGCTCGTCCTACGACGTGACCGTAGATGTTCAACCGGTAATACGCCCCTTGTTTCGAACACAGTGCGCATGACGATAAGAAAATCGCTTTCGGTCCTTTCGTTGATCGTGCTGCTGGCGCCCGGCACAGGCGGCTACAGCGAACCCAGGGCCGCGTCGGTTAATAAGTACGAAAGCGCGCGCAGCCATCTCATGCAAGCGCATCTCGACCTTCGGATGCGTTGTGGTGCCTATAGAGACGGTACTCATTGCGGTAAGGCCATAAGCCTCGTGGAGCAGGCCATCCGCGAAGTCAACGCCGCAATCGCTGAGCAGCCTCATCATTAGCCACGCTCGGGCTCATGGCTGTCAGAATGTCTACCTGCGAGTTCGCGATCAAATCAGTGCGGCGGATAGATCTCGTACGTGGTTTGCCGACGGGTCGGAGGTATATTTTACGGGGCTTTTTCTTTTTCGTTGGCTCGGGTCTACCAGCATGTCTACTTGCGGCGCACGATCGATCTTTCTCGATGCTCGAACGGAGTCGAGTCCGATAACGTGTCCTGGAAACAGGCATCTGACCGCGACCTTCGTACGATTCGGGTATGGCACGGATACTGTTGCAGACCACGATTCCTTACGCCGAGGATGATTGGCACGTCGGACGCTTCGCCCTACTTCGCGACGAGCTCGTCGCGGCGGGTCACACGGTCACGGCCCGCAATCGCGAACCCGACGCCGCCGGAAACGATCCCGTTCTCTCCAGTCTCGGCACGAGCGCATTCGATCAGCTTTGGCTGATGGGCGTCGACACCGGCGACGGGTTGTGCGGTGCGGATATCGAGGGCATCAATGCGTTCCGCGCGCGCGGCGGCGGGGTCTTAACGGCGCGCGATCATGCCGATCTCGGGGCGTGCATTCGAAATCTAGGAACCCTCGGCGCCATCAATCATTTTCATAATTACAATCCGGAAGACGAACCCGAACGCCGCCAGCAAGACGATCAAGACGATCCCGATATTCCCTGGCCAAACTATCACTCCGGCGCAAACGGCGATTACCAGCACATCGAGGTGATCGAGCCGGTCCACGAGATCTTTCGCTCCGATCGCGCGCCGAACGGCGTGATCGAGTTCTTTCCTGCGCATCCGCACGAGGGCGCGGTCGGAGCGCCGGCCGGCGATACACATGCGCGCGTGATCGCGCGCGGACGCAGCTCGCAAAGCGGACGCGCGTTCAATATCGCCGTGGTCATCGAAGGTGAACCGGGCCGCGCCGTAGCGGAGTCAACGTTCCATCACTTCTGTGATTTGAATTGGGACACCGACCGTGGCGCGCCGTCGTTTGTAACCGACAAGCCCGGAACGGAGATGAAACGCGATCCGCAGCGCCTGACAATCTTCAAAGACTACGTGCGCAATATCGCGCGCTGGCTTAGTAATTAAGTTCTTTCAGTGCGGGGGATAGATGTCGTAAGTGTTGCTGCCGACCTGCCTGATGGTGCACGTCCAGGTAGCCCATCCGCGGGGTGACATCGCTGTAACGTCCCACCGGCCGTTGCTACCCTGGCTCTTGACCGAAATCGTGCAACCGTTGCCGCGCCTCGTGTCGCGGAACGACACGGCGGTCGACACGCTTGGGCAACGAAAGCCGCCGCCGATCCCGTGGCACTTGTTCGAGTCCCACGGCCTCAGGCCGTCTTTCCCGTAGACGTAGCAGTCGGCGCTGGCGATACCCGTTGCGGCAAAAAGTGTTGCCAACAGCGCTCCAAAGAAACGATGTCCCACGATTGAGCCTCCTCGTAGCGATTTTTTTGCGGGCGGCTATTTTGGCGCGACGTTAATCGTGACGGTCGTGCGTGTGCCGCGATTGTCCTGGTAGGTGTACGTACACGAGCCGGGATAGTTGCCTTCGTAGACGTATTTGTTGATGACCTGAATGTCGCCGTTGCCGCCCATCGACGTGCTGATCGGATGAACGCGCGAGTGTTCGAAACACGTAGAGGCTTCCTTTACGATCTTGATCTCCACCCATTCGCCTTTCGAGGCGCCGGGTTTGCGGGTGACGGTTACCGTCTCGCGTTGCCCAACCCGAAGGTTCAACGTCGAAGGCGAAGCGGTGAGTGTTGGATTAGCTACGGCGGCGGCTAGCGTCGACGCAGCAATGAGGCTGAAGGCGGCGACGTGAAAGAGCGCGCGCGCGATGAACATTGCAGGAACCTCCAAAAGCAGCAAAAGCAGCCGAAGAGTATTATTATCGGTAACGGCAAGCGCCTTGTCCTCCCCGCGCGGAAAGTTCGATTTCCGTTGGCGCTACCAAAATGGGGCCTGAAATCTTTGGGATTTCAGGCTCTCGACTTTCACGATGTCGGCCAAACAGCGCCACTTACGACGCGGCTTCACGGATGTAACTCTTGAGCGCAGTCGGACGTATCACCAATTATGAACTTTGACATCGCCGAGATTATCCGCCAAAAGCAGCAAAAACAGCCGAAGAGCATTGTTATCGGTAACGGCAAGCGCGTTGTCCTCCCCGCGGAACGCGAGGAAGAGATCGATCCTTCGGAAATCGTGCCCCAGGGCGACTAGGCAGCGGGTGGTGAATACGCCCTCCATGATTCGCGACTCGGCGTCGGGGCGAGGATGGACCGCTGCCATGTGGGCGGTCCTGATCGGTATTCCCGCAATCTGCATCGCCGTGCTCATCGACCATCGGAGCATGTGGATGGACGAAGCGTCGAGCATGTACGTCGCGAACCGCGACGTCGCGGGCATGGTTGAAATTCTACGGCACGTCGACGCCGTCTTCACGTTTTACTACGCATTGCTGCACGTGTGGCTCGTGCTGGGAAGTGGAACCGTGCAGGCACGAGCGCTTTCGGCGCTCTTCGCGATCGGTACGCTGCCCGTCGTATTTGCGATTGCTCGCCGATTGGTGAGCCGCGAAGCCGCGTTTCTCGGAACGCTCGCGCTCGGAACGTCATATGGCTTTCTCCGCTACGCCGTCGAAGCGCGGCCATACAGTCTCGAAATACTCCTATGCGCGCTCTCTGCTTGGTGTTTCGTCGAACTTCTAGCGGAACCGCGCCGGCGAATTTTCGCGGCGTATGCGTGCACGACGGTGCTCGCCATCTATGCGCACCCGCTCGCGATACTGTGGACCCTTGCGCAGGCCGTTTCGCTCGCGTTCGTTCCTCGGTCGCGCGGACTGTTTCAAGGATTCGCGGTGGTTGCGGTCGCCGTTGCCGTCGGACTCGTGCCGCTGATCGCCGGCGTTCATCTCAACGGCACGCATCAGATCGACTGGATAGCACCCATGACGTTTCGAAGCGTGTTGCAATTCTTCACGGTACTGGCGGCGGGAGATGGTGGAGGCCCTTACGGTTTCGGCGAACTAGCACTCGCGATTGCGGCCGGCGCAATCGCCGGTGCAGTCCTACTCTTTCGCTCGCCCCGCAGGCCTTCGGGACTCGTGCTTTCGAGCTGGCTGCTCGTGCCACTCGCAGCGATGCTGATCTTGTCGATATGGAAGCCGGTCGACGAGAGCAGGTATCTGTGCTATGTGATTCTTCCCGCATTCATGCTGATGGGCGTTACGCTCGACGCGTTGCGACGATCGGTTGGACGCGTTGCTTGCGTTGCTGCACTCATCGTGCTTGCCGTTGGCGGTGTGTGGCAGATGTTCGTATATCGCGGCGAGGATTGGCGGGCAGCCGCGACTTTCTTGGATCGAGTTGCCACTGCCGATGGTGTCATCGTCTATACCTCGAACGCGGAGCGCCCGCTCGAATATGCACTGCGGGAACGCGGCGTTCCGATGCATGGCACGCTGCTGTATCCCGCGTTGAAGCAATGGAGGGGCGACACGCGGCTGCAACCGGTTCCGTCAACGCTGCCCGCGCTCGCGGCGAAAACCTATCCGCGACTATGGGTCGTGCTGTCGCACCGTCCGAAGGCTTGGCAGCCGGTTGTGCTGACCCCGCTTGGCCGTTTTTATGACGACGTCTCCACGGCGCACCTTGGGAAGTTCATCGAGATCCACGAATTGCAGCGGAGGCCCGAAGCCACTTTTTCCCGATCTTATGGTGGCGGCAGTACGGAGAAATAACGCAGGTCCTTGATGTTCTTCGCGATCGTTGGGTCTTTTTCGTTGAAGCCCGGCGTTTTTTCAATGAAGGTTCCATCGGCTGCATAGTACGCTCGTTGCGCTGCTTCACGCGAGAGTTCCGGGACGGTTTTCGCTTGACGTGCGCGTTCGAGCGTACCGTCGCTGCGGTAGCAGAGTCCCACCGCGTGCTGCTGGCTATACTTGTCAATCGATACTTCGCGCACGTACCTGTAACGCGAGCCTTCCTTATAAACCCCCGCATAGTGCGGAATGAGCGAGCCGGTCAAACTTTGAAGTTGCGCGTCGGTGAGAACGATCCACCGCTTCCCGTGGAGTATGACGCTCACGGGCGACGTCTGCGAAACCGCGGACAGCACCGCATCGCACTCCGCATCGATTTGCGCAACGGCGCTTGGCCCCGAAGGTTGCGCCATGGTCGCTGCCGGCATCGTGCCGATGAGGAGGCCGAGAAAGAGGACAACTGATTTCGACATGACCAGATTATACGCGCGCAGTGCGATGTCGCCACTATCCGAAAAGCGCTACGCCCCTTTCGAATGCACTTTCGTGTACTCGGCGCCGAAGAGTAGGATCATCGCAGAATAGTAAATCCACATGAGCGTCACGAGAAGCGCGCCGGCGGCGCCGTATACCGAGGCAATGCCGGCTGTGCTGATATAGACTGATATCAAAGCTTCGCCCACGACAAAGAGTATCGCTGTCGCAAAAGCGCCTGACCACACGTCGCTCCAGCGAATAGCAACGTCGGGCAAGATTTTGAAGAGGGCTGCAAAGATGGCGGTTACCACCGCGATGTTCAGCAGTGTATTCACAACCTCCAATACGGCGGCCGAACCGACGACTGGAATCGCCCCGAGGTAATGCGAGACGGCGAAGATCGAGATCGCATTGGCTCCGAAGGACACCAGCAACAAGAAACCGATGACCAATATCATGCCGAAGGATGCAAGCCGGTCGCGCAGCGTCTGCTTCCATCCAGCCCGCGTCGATGCGACGTTCCACACCGTGTTCAAGGCGTCTTGAAGCGCGGCGAACAGGCCACTCGCGGCGAAGATGAACAAGATCCATCCGACGATCTGTGCGGCGATGCTGCTCCGCGGCTTGCCGAACTGCGACGACACCATGTCGCGCACGGCATTCGCGGTTTGCAGACCGGCGTGCGTTTGGATCTGCGTTAGTAAGGCTTCCTCGGCGACGTGGTGGCCGTGGCCGCCGTTCTGCGTTCCGAGAATGAAGCCGAGGATCGCGATGAGGACGATCAACAGCGGCGCGAGCGCGAACATCGTTGCATACGCGATCGAGGCGGCAAGTCTCGGCACTTTGTCCGCCGAGAACGCTTGGAACGCCGCTTTGGCCTCGCTGATAACTCCTCCCATTGCTCCAATCCTCCGCGGCTCCTATACCCTGATTGTGGGTATGTAGAAAGTGAAATGGACAAGCCCGACGACCGCGCTGTCAGTCTGACAGCCGAAATGGCACTTCTGTGCGGCATCCTGCCGGTGTGGGCAGCGGCCGGATTCGCGGACTGGCTCTGTCATCGCCAGACGAAAATTCAGGAGACGGCGGGTACGCACGAATCCCTGACGCATAGTTTAATGCTTGTGTCGGTCGGCGTACCGGCGACGATGGCGTTGCTTTGGGAAATCAACGAAGTCGTTATTGCCGCCTCAATCGCTGGAACTGCCGTTCACGAGCTCATCGTGTTTTGGGACACCGCGTATGCCGCAGACCGACGAAAGGTCACTCTCACCGAGCAGCACATCCACAGCTTTTTGGAGGTGATTCCGTGGGCGTCCACGGCAATCTTGATGTGCCTCCATCCCGATGCGTTGCATGGCCTATTTCAGGGGTGCAGTCGTAAGGGAGCCTTTAGACTGCAACGCAAGCAGTGGCCTCTCAAATTGTGGCAACTCGCCACCATCTTCACAACGTTGAGCGTGAGCCTTGGACTGCCGTATCTCGAAGAACTCATTCGATGCTATCGAGTCGACGGCACGCTCGCGCCCCGTGCGAAGCCGCAGCCAGGGTGCCCGCAGGTGTCGAAGGAGACGAACAAGTAGCAACTCGTATGAAAATCTCTACTAGATTTGCACACGTAGCGCTTCTCGCTGCCGTTGCGACCGCAGCGGCCACGGTTGGTGCCCTTGCTAATGCGAACTTGCGAGTTGCCGGCGGCGTCTTCGGCGTCGAACCGGGAATCGCGGCGACGATGCTTTGCTTGGACAAGAACAAAGACATCGCAAACGGTGTTACTCCGAAAGACGCACATCCAGCCGACCGGCTCGGGCGGCAAAGTCGGCAACGCCATCGTCGTGAGTTGCCCGTAAGACCTTCGCTCTTTCCGCACCGCTACTATTGGAGGCTTTATTATGAATTCACGTAGCATCGTTGCACTCTTCGCTGGACTCTGTCTCGCCGTTTCCATAGCGACGGGCGCCGCCGTTGCCGGTTCCTGGGCAATGATCAACGGCACCGCTGCCGTCAAATCCGGAATGACCGGGACGGTCGTTTGCCTCGACAAAGCCGGTAACAACCTTCTCGATGGCGCAACCCCAAAGACTCACATTCAGCCGACCGGATACCAGGGCCACACGACAAACGCAATCGTCGTCACCTGTCCGTAACCTAAACCGCGTGTCACTTACGCCCCGTCGATACGGGGCGTGTTTCTTTTCTAGGTGTTGCCCACTTGATTGTTCGAGTTGACAAACGAGACCACGAACGCGCCCAAGAGCAGAAGCCCGGAACCGATGATGAAGCCGGGACGCCACGAACCCGTGCGGTCGACCAAGATGCCGAAAATCAACGGCGAGAGAATGCCGGCGACACCAAATCCCGTATTCATGAACCCGGAGATTGTTCCGCAAAAGTTCTTGCCGCCCAAGTCCATTGCCACGGCCCAGCAGTTGGAGACTGCGCATTCCAGCATGAACATCGCAAGCGCCAGCAGGACGATTGTGACGACGGTGCTGCTGACGTAAATTGCCGGAGTGATAAACACGAAGGTGCCGATGAAGGCGCCGGCAATCAGCGTGCGCCGCGCCAGATTGAGGTTGCCCGTCCGTTTGTAGATGTAGTCCGAGAGCCAGCCGCCCACCAAATCGCCTGGCACGCCGCCCGCGAGCGGAATCGTGACCGCGAGCGCGAGTGCGCCGAAGGCGACGTGGCGCGCATCGGTCAGATACGTCGGCAGCCACGTAATGTAGATCCAAAAGGTGTAGCCGTACGCGAAATACGCGAACGTCAAGAGCCAGACATCGGGGCTTGCCAGGATCTGCCGCCACGGAATGGCCTGTTGCTGCGGCGTTGACGCGCCGCCGTGAATGTAGTCGAGTTCTTGCTGATTGACGCCGGGCATTTCCGTCGGCGAGTTACGGTATATAAGGTAAAAAGCGATCGCCCATACGAGTCCCAGCACGCCGAGAATGTAGAAGGCATAACGCCAGCTGCCGGTCCCGGCAACAATCGCCACGACGATGATCGGTGACACGGTCCCGCCCGTGCGCGAGCACGCGTGCAATATCCCTTGCAGCGAACCGCGCATTTCCATGGGGAACCACGACGCGAGCGCGCGCGTCGAAACTGGAAAACCGCCCGCTTCGCCCAGACCAAAGAGCAAGCGCGCGGTGAACAAACTGAGGAAGTTGAACGCAGCGCCGGTGGCGACGGTGAACACCGACCACCATCCCATCAGGAACGACAGCACTGCGCGCGGCCCGAAGCGGTCGCCAAGCGTGCCACCAACGATTTGCAGCAGCGCATAGGTGAACGCAAACGCGGAAAACACCAAACCCATCGTGGCTTTGTTGAAGTGAAACTCTTTGATCATCGCGGGAGCGGTAACCGAGATAGCCGTACGATCGAGATACGAGAGGAAATAGAGAAAACAGATAAGTGCGAGGATCGTGTATCGTACGTGCGACGCGCGCAACGCGCCGACCGGGCTTGTCAATGGCTTCGGAACATTCATGCTAGTGCGACCCTTTCCGCTGCTCCGGTAAGGAATGTGAGCGCCGGCGACACACCGTCGCCATGCGGGATCCCCATAAGGTCGAGACCCATCTGGACGCCGCAGAGCGTTCCCGCGAGCATCAAGTCGTTGAAATTGCCGAGATGCCCAATGCGGAACACGCGGCCCTGGAGTCGCCCGAGACCGGTTCCGAGCGACATGTCATAGCGCTCGAGTATGGCCGCGCGCAAATCATCGGCGTTCGCGTTGTCGGGTACGACGACTGCCGTCACAGAGTTCGAATACTCGCGCGGGTCAGCCGCCTGTAGTTCAAGATTCCAGCCGCGCACTGCGCGACGTGTTGCCTCACCTTGACGCGCGTGACGTTCGAAAACGTTGGGCAAACCCTCTTCGTGCAGCATGGCAATCGATTCGCGTAACCCATATAACAGGTTGGTGCTCGGCGTGTACGGCCAGAAGCCATTTCGATTGGCGTCGATGATCTCGGGCCAACTCCAATAGGATTTTGTGAAGCGCGAATGCTGCGACGCTGCGAGCGCCTTCGGAGAAACGGCGTTGAATCCGAGTCCCGGCGGCAGCATCAAGCCCTTTTGCGATCCGCCGACGGTCACGTCGATGCCCCATTCGTCGTGACGATAGTCGATCGACCCAAGCGAAGAGATCGCGTCGACCATCAGGAGCGCGGGGTGCCCTGCGCGATCGATCGCGGCGCGCACGTCGGGCACACGACTGGTGATGCCGGTCGAGGTTTCGGTGCTCACGACCATCACTGCCTTGAACTCATGCTTGCTGTCGTTCTTTAGGCGCTGCTCGACTTCGCTCGGATCGACGCCGTGATGCCAATCTCCCGGCACAAACTCCACCTTCAAGCCGAGGCGTTCGGCCATCGTGCGCCAGAGCGACGCGAACTGACCCGTCTCGAACATGAGAACACGGTCGCCGGGCGAGAGCGTGTTGACGAGCGCCGCTTCCCACGCGCCGGTCCCAGAGGAGGCGTAGATAATGACCGGACTCGCTGTTTTGAAGATCGTCTTGATGCCGCTCAAGACGTCGAGCGCGAGCGCAGCGAACTCCGGGCCCCGATGGTCGATCGTGGGCATGTCGATCGCGCGCAAGATGCGGTCGGGGACGTTGGTCGGCCCCGGAACCTGAAGAAAGTGACGTCCGGTGTGATTAGACATTTAAGCTCACCCTCTGCGTTAGTGTGCGGAAGGCGGCCTTGCGCAAAGACGGGTTAGATTCCCGCGTTGCCGACGAAGCGCATCTACGTTTTGTATGACGCGATTTCGATGAGGTTTCCGTCGGGGTCGCGACAATAGACGGAGAGCAGCGTACCGCGCGCTCCGGTTCTCTCGTCTGGGCCTGCCTCGATCGGAATATCGAGCGCTTGCAGATGTGCGACGACCTCGCTCGGACTGCTGGTCGTAAGAAAACATAGGTCGGCGCTTCCGGGCGCCACGTTTCGCCCGGTAAACCACGCCTCGATGCTCGCCGCCGCGGGGCGAAGATTCATCTTTTGCGTTCCGAACTTGACCGACGTACGCGTGCTCGACGATCCTGGCGGTGAAAAGTCCTCGCGCTGCATACCGAGCACGCGCTGATACCACGCGGTAGCAACCTCAACATCGGCCACGTTGAGAACGAGATGATCGAGACTATCGACAACGAGTTCCATCTTATAGCGGCCGCCTTCGCGCGGGAATCGCAGCGCTCCCGCTTGCGATTCCCGCTGGCGATTTAGGCTAGAACGTGAGGCTGACGGCGGGCGTCGTACTGCACTGCGGCTGGCGCATCTCGGTTTGGAAGTGCAGCGTCGTCGAGTTGTCACCGGCGTCGCTCGAACGAGCGAACGTGTAATTTGCGGTGTATGACGCTCCCGGTTTGAGCGGAGGGACGCCGATCGCGTCGATCTTGTTCCCGGTTTTGCGAATGTCGACGAATTGCAGCGTATTGTTCGCCTGCGCGGTGCCCGACGTGTTCGTGATCGTCATCGCGATACGATAGTGGTTGAGGCCGCCGTCGTGCGAGACGCCCGCGACGTGGGCGGCGCTTACCGTCGGCGCGGTGCAGTCGGCCCGCGCAATGCCAAACGAGAATGCCGCGCACGCTGCCAGCGCGGCAGCAAGGGACCGGATGATAGCAACGTGTTGTTTCATAAACCCGTCGTACCCATTGCAGGGCGGGAATATCGCAAACATAACGCAACCTAGCGCCCATGAATACCGAAGCGCTTGCTGCCGCAAAGCAACAATGCCAAATCGCCGCGCAGAGCTTTATGCAACTCCAGGAGCATGACCACGGAACGCTGCCGGAGCAACTCGCCTTCAATCACGCCGTGCTCCTCGCCCTAAAAGGGCTCTATGAGGCGGTCGAATCAGCTTGAGGTAACCTGCAGGTGACTGCTGCCGGCCCGCAAAGAGCGCTGCATTGAGGTGTACATGATGCGTACAGCGCTTTTATCTGCGGGCTTTTTTACTTTAGTCTCGTTCGTCGCGTTAGCTGGCTGCAGTTCGGGATCGGTTGCGCCCTCTGCGCCGCCGCAGCCCACGAACATTTCCGGCGATTACTCCGGAACGATGCAAGATGCGCAAGGCGGTAGCGGCACGGCGACCGCGACTCTCGCCCAGACGGGTTTTAATGCCGGGGGCGCCATTACGGTCAAAGAGACCGCGCAGACGGTGTCCGCGCAGATCTCGCTAGCGCTGACCTCATCGAATGCGGTCAGCGGATCGATGGTGATCGATTTTGCCAACGGCACGACCTGCACGTATAGCACCAGCGGAACCTACAACACAACGACGGCAGTGCTCAGCGGTTCGTACACGGCGGTTACGAACTGCGCCGGTGACACGGGAACCTATTCGCTAACCCAGCAGTGTACCGACAGCGTTACCAGCGTCAGGCACCGCGACACGACCGGGCTCGTCGCCTGCTAGCGCGGGCGCGAGCATCGCGAGCGCTTCTTCTTGGCGCAGCTCGGAGCCACGCTGATAGAGCCGCTCGAGGTCGGCGTCGGGAAATGCTTTTTCGATAGCGTGTGACGCCGTTTCAAGCGCAAGGCGATCGTCTTCCTCGCGCGGCCACTCGAGCGCGCGGAGCTGCTCGCGCGCGTAGCCAAAGAGCAGCGCCGCTTCTTCGGGCAGGCGCTCTGCGAGGAACGGAGCCCAGTAGGCAAATGCGAGTGCGCGAATGAGTGGAACATTTGCCTCCAAGGCAAGAGCCACCGCTTCGCGGGAGTGGGATCTCGCAATGTCAAGCCGGCCGATGGCGAGCGCGTAACCCGAAATATTCACCTCGAGATATGGGCGCACGCTGCGATCGGCATACTCGAGCGCCTGCGTGGCCAACTCGATTGCGCGTTCGCCCGATTCGCGAGAAGCCCACCACTGAAATATGCGGCACGTCTCGTCACGATCGTGTGCCGACCGCGCTGCCTGCAAGGCTTCGTCGAACAGCTCGCGCGCACGGTCGATTTGCGATGCTGGGAGCGAAAGAGCACAACGTCGCAGTACACTTGCCAGCAACCGCGGCTCGCCCAACGCCCGTGCTTCTCTGATGGCCTCTTCGGCCGGGGCCGCAGCCTCCTCGTATCGGAGCGATCTGGCAAGCAGCTGCGCCTCTTGGGAGAGTGCTCGCACCAGACCGCGCGCGTCAGACGACTTTGCGTACTGCACGTGCGCGCGCTGAGCGCAAGCGAGAGCCGCGTCAAAGTGGCCAAGGTTTCCCTGCATCATCGACGCGACATAGTCGATGCGGCCGCCTGTGGCGCCCGGGACGGAATCTACCGCGCGCGCGACGTCGCACCAGTGTAGCCCTTCACCGAGCAACTCCATGCGCAGGAAGATTGGTCCGCAGTCGGCAGCAAGCTGCGCTCCGGCGCTTCGCTCGCCCGGGCCTTCGAGCGTCCACGCGAGCGCCGCGCGAAAGTTATCGATGTCAGGAGCGAGCCGCTCGAGCCAACCCGGCGGAAGCCGCGAATCAAACTCGTAGTACGCCTGCGCTGCCAGCGTCGCGAAATAGAGCGCATGGTGCTGCATCGCGATCGCCTCGGCGTTGTGTAAGACCGCCTTGGCGGCGACAAACGCGCGAATGCTCTCCAGAAGCCGGTAACGGGTCGAAAGCGCGAGCATTACGGTCAACAGCGACTTATCGGCAAGCTCCGTCAGTACGTCCAAAACGCCAAACTCATCGCACGTATCGCCCTCGCCGCACACCGCCGTTGCTGCCGCGAGTGAGAAGCTACTGCGAAAGGCGGCGAGTCGCTCCAAAAGCGACTGTTCTTTCGGCGTGAGCAGATCGTAGCTCCATTCGATCGTCGCGGCGAGCGTTTGTTGTCGAGGCGCCGCGGTGTGCGAGCCGCTCGTGAGCAGGCGGAAGCGCTCGTCCAAACGCTGCAAGATTTCCTCGACGCTCAACGCGCGTGCGCGTGCGGCCGCAAGCTCGATCGCAAGCGGAATGCCGTCGAGCCGCTCGCAAATGTTGCGAACTACCTCCTCGTGCAATGCAGCGTCGAATTCCGGCATCGCCGCCGAGGCGCGCGCGGCGAACAGTTCAACGGCCGCCGTCGGAGCCAGCGGTCCGAGCCGATAGACTTGCTCGCCTTCGACGTGTAGCAGTTCGCGACTCGTTGCCAAAATGGTCACGCGCGGGCAAGCGGCGCGAACGCGTGCGACGAGCGCAGCCACGTCGCTGACGACTTGCTCGCAGTTGTCGATGACGAGCAGTATCTCGCGCGGCCGCAGGTGCTCCAAGAGGTGCGCGGTCTCGGCTGCCACCTCAGCGGGACCCGCATCGAGTGCGGCAAGTACCGTCGCGCAAATGAGCGCGCCGTTCGAAATCGGCGCAAGATCGATGAACCACGCGCCATCTTCGAAGCGATCGATTGCGTCGGCAGCGCATTGCAGCGCGACGCGGGTCTTGCCCACGCCGCCCGACCCGGTGACCGTTAGCAAATGCGATTGCGCGAGCGCGGCGTTGATCTCACCGAGCTCGCGCAATCGCCCGATCAGCGGCGGAAGATTGGCGGGAAGATTATTGGGCACGCGTACTTTATGCGGGCGTAGTCGCGGATCGAGCATGACGAGCGCACCCGCGAGGTCCTCGGCGAGCCCGGAGAGCATTTGCGCTTCCTCTTTATCGTAGTCGCCGTGCTGGGCATCGACGGAAAGAAATCCCACGAGTTGGCCCGCTGCCGTCATCGGAAACGCGTACGTGCCCGGTGCGCGCGATTTCAACACCTGTGGTTTGGCCGGTGCGCCGCTCGACTGCAAGCGCACCAGCAACGGATCGTCGGGCGCGAGGTCCTCAGCACCAGAATCGTACGAGGAAGCCTCAGCGCGAAACGAATCGCGGCGCAGATACACGGCGGTTGCGCGGGCCTCCAAATGATAATCGACAGCCTCAATAACTCGACGCAAAAGCTGCTTGAGATCGCTAAACGAGGTCAGCTCGTGACGGAACGTGGCCATGGCGGCAAGCGCACGGTTTTTGTGCCGATTGAATGCGCTTTCGATTGCGGCTTCGATGCGCTGGTGTATGGGCCGAAAGGCTACCGCCGCGATGAGTACGATGCCGATCTCGACGGCCGTGCCGGCGCCTTTGAAGTGTTCAGCGACAACCGCTTTCATTGCCCACTCGGTAAGCGCGAGGAGCAACACAACCGCGGTAATGACGGCCGTGTAGGCATAGAGTTGCGCGCGCCGACGCAGCCTGGGCCCGGCTCTGAGCACAGTCGAGCCTTAGGCGCGTTGCGCGGAAGGCCTTCTTTGCTAAACTGCAGCTATGGTAGCGCCTTGGCTGAGCGATCTGGCAGTTGCGTCGCTCGCAATCGCGCTCGTGTGCGCCGCGTATTTGCTCATCGATGTAATCCGGCATCCGCAACCGATGGCGATCACGAACTGGGTCTGGCCGACATCGCATGGGGTAAGACGGCGGGGAAATCGTTCACCGCGGGCGTCATGGTAACCGCCATGCACTGCGGCGCAGGTTGCCGGAATACATCGGAGACTACATCCTTGCCTATGCGTTCGGAATCGTCTTTCAATATTCTGCGATTACACCGATGCGCGGCCTCGCGTTCTGGCCCGCCGGCCAACGCGTGGCTCATTCGCGCCGGTATCAAAGAGTCGATGTAGCGTCCGCGTTACTTTTTCTTTGCGATCTTTGCCTTCGCCGTGGATTCAATGAGCGTCACCGCCTCTCCGACGAGCGCCCTCAGCGCCTTCTCGTTGATCTTCTCGTCCTCGGTGATGTCGATGGCGCGCCGAACGTTGCCGTCGAGGCTCGAGTTGAAGAGCTTGGCGGGATCCTTGAGCGCCGCGCCGTTCGCGAACGTTAGCTTCACCGCGGCTTTATAGGTCTCGCCGGTACAGATGATCTTTCCGTCGTGATACCACACCGGGACGCCGCGCCATTTCCACTCTTCCACCACGTCGGGATCGGCCTGCTTGATCGCCGCGCGGACCTGCGCCAGCGTTTTGCCGCGCCAATCGCTAAGCTCTTTGATCCGCTCGTCGATCATCTTCGACGGAGATTTTGTTTTTTCGCTCACTCGCTCTCCACTATTTCGAAAGGGTTATTCGAGACAATGCTTCGCGGTCGCCGATGAGGTCGATCGCGGTGATTCGGTCGTTCGCAAACGCAAAGCGGAACGCAACGCGTAACTCGCGCTCCTCGGTCCACACCGCGCCAGGCTCGCTGTCCAGGTATGCAAATTGCGCACCAACTGCACGCCCCGAGAACATCCGTGCAACGGTCCGCGCGCCCTCGATACCTACTTCCAGACGATCGGTTTGCCAATAGTCCGCACCACCCATCGCGATCACGGCCGCATCTGCGCGCAGCGTTGCCGCGGGATCGAGCAGTGCGAGCAGCGCTGAGAAATTTCCCGCTCGCGAGGCTTGCAGAAACGCGCGCACGAGTTCGTCGTGGCGCTGCGTCACGACGTCGTCGCTCGGCGATGCGCCGCGCACGCGACGACGCGCGCGGCTTGCAAGTTGCCGCGCTGCCTCGACCGACTTGCCGACGATGATTGCGATTTCATCGAAGGGCAGATCGAACGAGTCGTGCAGCACAAATGCAACGCGCTCCGCGGGCAACAGCGTATCGAGCAGGATCAACAGCGCCGCACCGATCGAGTCGGCGAGCAACGCTTCGACTTCGGGCTGCTCGCCGGGAGCACTTGCTGCGATATCGCGGCGCGGGTCATCGGGCGTTAGTTCCTCGCGCCGAGTTTTGCGTCGCTTCAGGGTGTCGAAGCAGACGCGTCCAGCGATGGTCGTGAGCCAGCCGTCGAAGTTTGCAACCTGCGCAAGGTCGGCGCGCTCGACGCGCAGCCAGGTCTCTTGTAACGCGTCGTCGGATTCCGCAGCCGATCCAAGTATCCGTTGCGCAATGCGCAGCAAGCGGGGGCGAGCCGCCTCAAAGCGCGCCGCGAGCTCCGCGTCTTCCGATGCACGCTCTCTCTGGGTATCCGTCACGTTTTGTTGCGCTCGATCCGTCATAGAGATAGAAGGAGTTAAAATCTTGAAGGACGTTTCCCTCATTATCTATCCGGTTGCGGATATGGATATAGCCAAAAAATTCTTTCGCGAGCTTATGGGCAGCGACCCCTACGTCGATTCTCCACCGTACGTTGGTTATAAAACCGCTGATGGTGATATGGAAATCGGGCTGACCCGTGGCAAAGAATCGGACGTTCGCGCGCTCCCGTACTGGACCGTGAGCGACATCGCCGCGAGCATAAAAGCGCTTGAGGCCGCGGGTGGCACGGTCGTGCAACCAATCACCGACGTGGGATACGGCTTGCTCGTTGCGTGCGTGAAAGATCCCAACGGCGCAACCGTGGGACTACGGCAACCGCCGAAAGGCTAAGCTCGGACGCTGGGCCGTCCTGGACGGCCCAGCACTGGAAGGCAACCGTGCGGCTACAATCAGCTCGGGCGGGGGGCCCGCAAAATGCTGAAACGGACGCTTTTTTTCGTTTTGATCGCTGCACTCGCTGTTCCGAAGCCGGCCATGGGCGGGAGCGCCTCGGCCTCGATGACCGTTACCGCGACGGTCATTTCCACATGCACGATTACCTCCGGGAACCTGAGCTTCGGGAATTACGACGCAATCGGCGCGAACGCGACCGCACCGCTAAACGCGACGGCGGCGATCACCGCCACGTGTACGCAAGGCGCTGCGGCGACGGTCGACATCGATCAGGGTCTCAATTCCAGCGGCTCGGGAACTTCGATGCAGCGACGAATGAAAGGCACCGGCACGAATTATCTCAGCTACAACATTTACCAGGATTCGGCGCACAGCAAGCCCTGGGGGTCGAAGACCTCCGGGACGACGGTTTCGGTTACGGGGGCGGGCGGCACGACGCCGGTAGCGATCACCGCGTACGGTTCCGTGGCCGGCGCGCAAAACGTGGCAACCGGAACGTACACCGACTCTGTCGCCGTCACGATTAACTACTAGAAGGCGGGAGACTCATGAAACGATCGGGCGCCATTTCGTTGGCTGCTGCTGCAGTGCTGGCTCTGGGCGCCGGCGCACGTGCCTCGGACTACGCTATCTCGCCTATTCCGGTTGCGGTGCCGCTCGGCACGAAGACGGCCGCAATGACGGTGCGAAACCGAGGCTCAGCACCGCTGCATCTGGCTGTGCGTGTTTTCGACTGGAAGCAATCTGCGGATTCGGCGATGATTCTCACGCCCGACACCACATTGGTCGTATATCCGCGCTCCTTGACGGTTGCGCCGAGCACGCAGCAGACCGTGCGCATCGGGTTGCCCGCGACGTCCGGCAATCAAGAGCTCGCCTATCGCGTGCTCTTTGAGGAGCTCCCGAACCCCAATGCGCTTACCGCTGTCAAAGGGTCGGGCGTCCTCGTGCGTACGAATGTTGGCGTGCCACTTTTCATCGAGCCTGAGAAGACCACGGCGGCACAAAAGATCGCAGGCGCCGTGATTAAACGCACCAGCCTCGATCTGAAGTTGGAGAACGACGGCGACGTGCACATCGAACCGACGGTCGTCTCCGCGGTGGGAACCGATTCATCCGGTAAGCAAACGTTCTCGGTGACGACGGCGGGCTGGTACATTTTGCGCGGCGCGACGCGCGGTTTTACCTTTACGATCCCGCCGGGCGCATGTGCGTCGACGACGACCATTGCGGCTACCGCCGGAACCGGGCACAACGTCTTCAAAGGCAGCACGACGCAGATAACGCGTTCCTGCTCGTAACCATATGCGCTTCGCGGCGCTGGTGCTGGTGCTCACATTGCTCGGCGCGACGGAGATTGTGCCACGCGACCCCGGTGGTGACCTCGCCTACGTCGAGATGATCGTGAACTCGCAAACGCATGTCGAAGTGCTGGCCGCAATAACCGAGCAAGATCTTCTCGTTCAAAAGAGCGATCTGCTCGCCGCACACATCTCTGTGGGAGAGGCGAAGGTGCAGCGCATCGCCGGCTTCGATTTTGTGTCGCTGCAAGGGCTGAAGCCTGCGCTCACCTACGTGTTCGACGCATCGACGCTCGTGCTGCACGTCGAGGCGCAAGCATCGCTGCTGCCGACGGCGACCTACAATCTTGGCAACCATCCCGAAGCGCCATTGCAATTTCTTCAAACGTCCAGCGCCTTCGTGAATTATTCGCTTACGGCAAGCAACACGGGGCCACTCGGCTATTCGGGTCAGGCCGGCTACAATTTCCCAAACGTTCTGCTCACAAGCACGATATTCTCGACCGGGGGACTCTTCCGGCGCGGCCAAACCTATCTTATCCGGGACTATCGCAACGATTTAATCACGGCTACGCTTGGCGACGCGTCGGTCGATGCGGGAACGTTCGGCGGCGACGTCGATATCGCGGGCGTCACAGTGCAGCGTTCCTTCGCACTCAATCCGTATATTTTGCAATTTCCGGCGCCGGTTTTGAGTGGGACCGTGCTTACGCCCTCGCGCGCCGAGATCTACGTAAACGGTGTGCTGACCAGCGTGGTCAACGTATCGCCCGGAACATTTGTCTTTTCAAATCTGCCGACCGTCGCGGGGTTGAATTCCACGGTCGTCGTGCTGCAGGACGCTTTTGGAAATACCACGCGCCTCACCTCGCAGAACTATAGCTCGCTCGATCTCCTGCGCGCCGGTTTGACCGACTTTGCGGTTACGGCCGGGGTCTTACGTCACGATGCGTTTACCATCGATGATCGGTATGGCGGTGATGCCTTTCTCAGCCGCTATTCGCACGGCTTCACCAACAACTTCACGGCGGGAGCGCGTGTTGAAGCCGGACCGAACGTCGTAAGCGGCGGTCTCACGGCGGTTCTTGCGGGAACGCTCGGCGCGCTTGGCGTTGCCTACAGCGGCAGCCGTAGTAACGGCGTAAATGATTCGGCCTTGCAAATCGATTTCGAGTATCAAACCGAGCGATTCGGTGTCGGCGCGTCGAGCACCCAAACCGGCGCCAACTACGCGAACACGAGCCTGCTCGCGAGCGACGATCGCGAATTGCTCTCTCAAGATGTTTCGGCGTCGATCGCGTTCGGTCGCAACGGCGGCATCTCGGGCGAAATCGGACGTGCTATCGATCGCGACACGGGCCCGTCGTCGTTTTCGTCGGCGTCGCTCTACCAATCGATCGGAAGCGTCCTCTCACTCTCGATCACAGGGCTGCGCACCATCGCCCGGGATATGGTGACGCGCTCGTTGATCACGCAGGTTATCATCCGGACGGGACCCCGCTCGACACTGACGCTGAGCGGCGGAAATGGCGTCCAGGGAGCGCAATTTTCCGCTTCGCCAGACGGCACGTTTGGAACCGATTACTCCGGCGCGATCAACACCGACGGAAGCGGCTTGCAGGACGTTCGCGTGGTCGGGCAGTCAGGAATTCTGGAACTCAGCTCGTTGCGACCGAGTGGTGAATCGCCGCCAGACCGCAACGTGATGATTTCCGGGTCGCTCGTCGCGGGCGACGGGCACATTTTTTTTGCGCGGCCGATCTCCGACGGATACACAATTCTTCAAGGCGCCGGGTCGGGAGCGGACGTTCAGCTCAATGGTCAGGAGGCCGGAACGTCATCAGGCGGCGGCTATCTGTTGATTCCGACTGTCCAGAGCAACGCCGACAATCGCCTGATCGTCGATGAAAGCGGAGAAGCCATCAATCAAAGTCTCGATCGGCCGATTCGAGATTTTTCCACGCGCAGCTTCGGTGGCGGCATCATGCGTTTCACCTCGCGGACAACCGCGCACGTGTTCTTCGGAACCCTGCGCGTCGCAGGATCGAGCGATGCGGGCCCGGTCGCCTTTGCGCCGATTACGTTGACGACTGCCGCTGGAGAGCAAGCGACGCAAGCCGACGGCGACGGCGGGTTTTCATTTGATACCGTACCGGCGGGTTCGTACAAAGCGACAGCTAATCTTCGAGGTCTACCATGCACGTTTTCGATCACGCTGCCCGCAAGCGACGCGTTCCAAGTGGACCTCGGAACCGTCTTCTGTCAGCCGTCGCAGCCGTAGGTTTTTTGACGACGGCTACGCTGACGCTCGGGGGCGACGCGCGCGCCCAAGGGCCAGAGCCGTTGAAAGTGTGCGAAATCTCTACATCGCCGATGAGATTTCCGGATTACGATCCCTCGGCGCCCTACGATACGACCGCGGTGGATACGTTCAGCATATACTGCAATAATTCGCGACTGCTGGTGATCTCGATGATAACCCAAAATGACACCTGTAACCGGCGCTATCTGCGCAGGGGCCTAGATCGTCTCGCGTACAATCTCTATCAAGACGCGGGAAACAGCATTGTATGGGGAAGCTTGAACCCGATATGCGGCCGCGTGCTTACGCAAGCAGTTATAGCTCGTGCTGATTTTACGGTCTACGGCCTGCTTCCGCGCGAGCAAAACGTACGTGCCGGAACGTATTCGGACAGCGTGACCATTGAGGCGGATTTCTAAGTAGGCGAGAGTTGCGCCATTTGGCGCATTGACATCCGAAAGCGATCGGAGTCTACTTTCTGTATAACTCTCGCGATCCTGTCGCGACAAGAGGCGGAGGTCTTATGTCTGCAACTTCGGAGCGTCGCATTGACGACGCAAAGCTCAACGAGTTCATCGGGCGGATGCTTGGCGATCTCGGCGCCGCGATGAGCGCGGCGCTCGTCGTGATCGGCGACAAGCTCGGTCTCTACAAAGCCTTGAATGAACGGGGTCGCATGACGTCGGAGGCGCTGGCGGCCGCGACCGGCACGCACGAACGGTACGTGCGCGAATGGCTTGCCAACCAAGCAGCGGGTGGTTACCTCGCTTACGATCCGGCCGATAAGACCTACACGTTGCCGCCGGAACAGGCCATGATGCTGGCCGACGAATCGAGCCCGCTCTATATGCATGGTGCTTTCCAAATCGTCGAAGCGGCGATGGCCGACGAACCGCGTATCGCGGAGGCGTTCAAGTCAGGCGCCGGTTTCGGATGGCACGAGCACGATGTCCGGCTCTTCGAAGGAACGGAACGATTTTTCCGCCCGGGGTACAACGCGCATCTGCTGGCTGAGTGGATTCCGGCATTGGAAGGCGTCGATGCGAAACTGCGCAAGGGCGCTAAAGTTGCCGACATTGGATGCGGTTTGGGCGCATCGACGATTTTGATGGCCAAGGCCTATCCGAACTCAAAGTTTTATGGATTCGACTATCATCCGCTTTCCATCGAAAAGGCGTGCGAACGTGCCAAAGCGGCCGGAGCAGCCGATCGCATCACGTTCGAAGCCGCGAGTGCGAAAGATCTTCAGGGAACGTACGACTTCATCGCGTGTTTCGACTGTCTGCACGACATGGGTGACCCGGTCGGCGTCGCAACGGAGATTCGCAAGCATCTCGCGCCCGACGGGACATGGATGCTCGTAGAACCCTTTGCGCACGACCGTGTTGAAGACAATCTCAATCCAATCGGTCGCATCTTTTATGCCGCTTCGACGCTCCTATGCGTTCCATCGTCGCTCGCGCAGGAGGTTGGCGCGGCGCTCGGCGCACAGGCGGGCCAGGCGCGCATCGGGGCGATCATGCAGGAGGCCGGCTTCACGCGGTTCCGTCGCGCGACCGAAACGCCGTTCAACATCGTGTACGAGATCCGCCCGTAGACCGATCAATCCGGCAGTAAGCCGAAATCGATGCTGTTGTCGTCCTCGTAGATGCTCGCAGTCAGGGGTTGTAGGAAGACACTCCCGTCCGGTTTACGGATGATTTGCACGCTCACACGAGGATGAACCGGGGTCTTGACCGGCACGGCTAACACCTGCGCTCGAATCACGTCGTATTTGCCGCGAGGGATGACGATCGTGAACGGAATTGTAACTGTGCCGTCGGGCTCGATCGTCGTATGCGAGCTAATCCCGCCGACAGCTGCATTGCGAAGTTGGGCAAACGAGCTGATCAGCTGTTCCGAAACGAGCGACTCGTTGTTGTTGAAGGCGTACACGTTCGTTCCATTGTGCACGGTGTGTGACTCGGAACGCGCGTAGCGGTCACCATATACGTTATAACCGTCGGCGGCGACTTCAATCTCGGTCTTGCCGCCGTTATGTAGATGAATTGAAACGTCCAGAATGTCGCGGGTTCGATCCTGCCCGACGCGCGTGACCGTGACCGTGTCATCCAAGATCGCGGGTTCGCTCGCCGGCTTGATCCTCTCCTGATAGATAAACGTATAGAAGGCCCACGCGCCGGCTGCGACGAGCGCGAGCACCTCAACGACGTGGCGCAGTGTCGCCCACGGATCCTCAACCAAGCGAATCGCGCGCGGTCTTTGCTCGCTCATGTCGAGGATTCGCTTCGTTGGGACGTTTGCGTATGCCTAGCTACTCGGCGTCGCGACGGACGGCACGGCACTGCGGTGTGGGCTTCCCCACACGAATCCAAACGTAAGGCCGAGGCCGCGGTAGATAAATGCATTTGTTTGCCGATCGTTGACGATCGCGTAGTTGACGCCGAGATCGTAGCCGAAGTGTGGCGTGATGAAATGCCGGGTCGTGACTTCCGCCGCAAACGCGCGTTCAGAGAGCCCTTGCGTGAGCACGATCTCGTTGGCTGTGTAGTTTGGCTCGACACCGTCTTGGACGGTGATCGTCGTCGATGCGCGACCCTCGTCACCGAATGTCGCCGCCGCGAGGATCGATGAAGCCCCCATGTCGCCGCGTGTCCAGAGCGGAAGGAAGCGCACCGTCGCGTTCCCGTGCGGAAAATAGAACGTCGGTCCAATACTCAGATACTCTTGGATCGATCCGTCCGGATTGTCGAGCAGCCCGAAGCCTGCGCCGAACGCCACGCCGTTCATGAGTGACGCGTCGCCTTCGATGTAGGCGCCCCGCGTGGGAAAGAGGTTGCCGCTCGAGAGTTGCACCGACGCATAGCCATACGAATGCTCGGAGAATTGGTGGTAGTCGTCGAGGATATATGACATGCCCGACGTCGGTGCGCTTGTGTCGCGATCGCTGCGGGTTACGATCTGCACTCCCGGCTTGTCGTTTCCGATTGTGGTGCGGTACGACGCCATCAGCCAATTCCATGGGCCGTAGGTAGCGCCGGGCGAGAGCCCGGTTGTCGTACCGTCGAGCGAAAACGTCGACGCCGGTTCGTCGGCGCATAGTGGTGCGCAAAGCGCTCTCCACATGACGAGGAAGAGGATCAAGGCTCGTGCGCGCATGTTAGTTGGCCTTTCCAAGTTCATAAGTCCACCGCAGGTTATCGTCGCCGGACGCGACCCAAAAATAGTCGTAGCGCGCATCGTCGCGGCCGCGGCGGATCTGCGGCGGCAACTGCAAGCCAGGCGTCACCCAAGATTTTGGAAGCGCGAATGCGACGTCGCGCAGTCCTTGTGGATTGTGCAGCCGAACGTCGACGTGGCCACGATCGATCGCAAAGGTCATTTGCGTCGCAACCAGGCGTGAAAGAAATGTGCTCGCATCCGGCATCACCGTCGCACGTACGATACCCTGACGTTGCTCGCGCGCGAGCCTATCGAGAAAGCCGTTGAACGGCGCGTCGTACTCTTGCGCCTGCATGTCATACGAGTGGCTGTAGAAGAGCAGGATCGTGTGGTCCCGAGCCGCTTCGTTCATGACGCTCTCGAGCCACATCTCAACGCGGGCAGGCGAGACGCCGCCTCGACGCATTTCCGCAATCGAGGCATACGGACCGAACGGTTGAATGGGAAACGCCCACACGCCTTGCGAGACCAAATGGTTATCGTACAGCGCGCGCTCAGCGGCGGAACCGGTGTCGCCAGTGTAATAGTAGGCACCGATCCCGAGCCCTTCGAGAACGTTCGTCGTGGCAGGTTGCGGATGCGCGCCGTCCGGCGCCGCATAATCGCGAACGGCCGAGCCGGTCATGCTTGCCAAGCACCGGTCGTTCCGGTCGATCAGCGAGCGCATACGATCTTCGGGCATGCGATGGGCCTCGATGGCCCACGCGAATGCGTTGTGCAGCCAGCCGCCGTGCGAGCCGATGCTGCCATATCGCCGAATTGTGGCGAGATACGGCGCACCCACTCCGCACGCATCGAAGCCTTCGCGATCGCCGGTGGCGTCGCGATCCGGGCCCGCGGTGACGTCGAAGTCATAGCGGATGTCAGGGCGAAGCAGCCCCGCTTGCAGGAGATGCGGAATGCCGGCCCACTCGCTGTTGGAATCGATGTGCCAATTGATGATGATCTCGCCGACGCCCTGTGGCGCTGCAACCAAGTGTGGCGTCGATGCGGAATCGAAGATGACGCGATCGACAGCCATTTGCAGTGGAAATCCGTCGCTGTTCGCGCGCAAATATCCGAGCGGCAAACCGAGGTAGAACGCGTTTCCGGCGCCGATTGTGTGCTGCGTGATGACTGGGCCGAATTGGCTCGACGCATCGACGTGGAGATCGGGAGCGATTGGTCGCGTCGCGCGTACGGGATACGTCAATGCCCCGTAGTAGTAGCTCGAAAGTGCATCCGCTTGCAGCTTTCCGAGCGGAACGTGCCAAGCGCGCGCAGCTTGCACGTTCGCGAAGCGAACGGTAGCGTGCCCGAACGCGTGACCGCGCAAGCTGGTGTAACGCACGTATTCGAGTCCGAGAAGCTGCGAGAAAAGGCCACTGCGCAGATACGTGCCGTCGGCACGGCGTGTGCCGGCGTCGTCGACGACGAGCAGTGTGCCGCCGTCCTGTACGTAGCGCGCCATGGTCGCGACGAGTTCACCGGGTACCGCCGGGTCGAGCCGGTCAGGAAAGATTATCGCACTGAAACGGTGGCGTAAGTAGGTAGGCTCGAGCAGCGAGAGATCGCCTTGGCCGATCCACTCGAACGGGACACCTGCCTCGCGCAACTCCTCCGTCCAGGCGTCCATCGTGCCGGAATCCGTTGTGTTGTAAATCAGCGCGACCATCGTCGCGCGACCGCCGCTGAGCGTCTGCAGATGCCAGATTCGTACGGCTAGGATCGCCGCGATTGCGACGATCACGACCGTCGTGAAGAGCGCGCGATTCATGCGGAGCGGCCTCCCTGCTCGCTCACGATCCACCCGTGTACGGCGGCACCGTCGCACAGTATACAGGTGCCCGCGGTATAGGCCGTCTTGCGTTGCCCGGGTACGCCGATGCGTGCACGCTCGCCGACAAAAAGACCACGTTCGCCGAATGCGTGGCCGTCGACGGCACTGCCCTCCAATAAGACGAGCTCGCCGCGCGCGATTGCGTTGCCCGTGATGCGTGCGTTGCGTCCGATAAAGAGCGAGCCGTGCGCTTTCACGCTGGCCGCAATTATGGCTCCTTCCGGAACGACCGCGCTGCCGCGCACGATGATGTCGCGGCCGATCGTTCCTGCATCTGCGTGCAACACGACTGCATCTTTGGCAGCGCGCGGCGGCTGAACGGTGCCGGCGGTTTGCACCAGGACGACTTCGCCGAAGACGCGCTCGAAAGTCACGCTCGCGGCCAAGGTGACGCTACCGCCGCTGCTTGCCGACATGCCGAGGTTGCAGCCGTTGCCGACGTCGAGCGAACGCTCCGCGTCAATCCATCGTTCCACAGCACAGCCGTCTCCGAGCAGCGCGTCGCCGTCGCTGCAAAGCGTTCGCGCGAGCACGCGTTCCTCGCAGCGCAGATAACGTCCACCAAAGCCGTCGGTAACGGTGGCTCCGGGGCCGCAGATGAGCCGGTCGCGCGCAATTTGCGCTTCAACCGGACACCCCTGTGCCTCGATGGCCAACGTTTCGCCGATTTCCGCGCGTTCATGGCGGCGTTCGAGGAACGCGCGTTTGCCACGGATGCTCGAATCGAGAAACTTGGCGATCTTCACGCGGAACGATCGACCGAAGAACCGGGGATCGCGAGCGTAGGAAAGCGAGATCGGAAGTTGCTTGTCGTCGCGCGGACGTGCGAGTTCGAAGAGCCCCGGGGCGAGCGGGAGCGCGAAGATCGCGACGAACGCTGCAACGCTAAGTATGCTTAACACGGAAACGCGCCGTCTTATCCCAATGGGGAGAGCGGTTCTTGATGAGATCGCCGAGTGTATCGATCAGGCCGTGTGTTACCGCCCATGAATTGAACAAGAAGAGGTAGTAGAGATACGGAAGGAGCAGCAGACGGCGCCCTGCGCCGTCGAGCAATTCGGCGGCGCCGATTTCATAGACGGGTGCAAAGTTTCCGAACGAATTGAACGCGACAACGAAGAAGACGAGGCCGATCGTCGACCAGAGCGGCAGCGCACCCATGAAGAACAGCATTGCGTTAACGGCGAAGCCGGTCAAAATCAGCGGCGGAATCATGTAGACCGCGAGCAGCAAGAAGCCATCGAGCTTTTGAACCAGGGTGAGATGCGTTGAGGTCAGGACGCCCAGCCCGTTGCGAAAAAAGGCACGATTGTGACCCCGCGACCAGCGCCGCAACTGACGAAAGCGTGCCGGCCACGATTCGGGGACCTCTTCGTAGCACTCCGAACCATTTGAGTAGACGACTTTGCGACCTTCGATGAAGAGTCGCGCGGTAAGATCGGTATCCTCAGCCAGCGTTGAGAGATCGAAGCCGCCGAGCTTGGTCACCATCGAACGGCGGAATCCGCCGACCGTGCCACCGTATTGAGGAAAGAGGTCGAGATTGTAGCGCGCTTGTTGACCGACTTGATACCCGCCCGACCGCTCGAGCGAAAGCAGGCGAGTCAAGAGATTCTTGCTGCTGTTGAGCGGAATCACGCGGCCCATAACGGCACCGACTTCCGGATCGCTGAACGCCATCGCAAGCTCGCGCAGGATGTCTTTCCCGGGCGTGTAGTCGGCATCGAAGACGATGATAATGTCGTGCATTGCGAGACGGAGCGCGACGTTGAGCGCGTTGGGTTTTCCACGCGTCCCGGCGAGCATGTAGACCGGCTTGACGATCTCCGGATAGCGCTCGAAGTAGTCATGCAGAATCGTGCTGGTGTCGTCTAAGGACTGATCGTCGAACGGCAGTATCTCGAGTTTGTGCATCGGATAATTTGCTTGCAAGAGCGCGTCGATGACGGCCGTTGCGACGCTAGCCTCGTTGTGCATGGGGACGACGACGGTGATCGATGGCAGATCCGAGTCGAAGAGATCACGATAGTATGGCCGCTGCGGTGCCCAAAGCCGATTCATCGTGAAATACCAATGGCGCAGCGCATAGAGCACCATGACGAACACCACAAATGCCGCATAAGACTGCAGGACGACTACAACCACGACCACGCCTCCGGGTCGCGCCCTAAACGGCGCGCGAGCAGCGAAAGAAAAATCGCAAAGATGCCGGTCAGCGGAATCACGTCCAGCAGTGGGCCGAAACAAAGATAGAGGTCGGCCATGAGGATCGGCCCCGAGTGACTGAGGATGATCACGAAGGCGAGATAGCGTGCTGAACCCAGCAGGATATCGAAGATGAGGCTGCCGACGATGATCGCCGCCGACGCAGCGATCGAAAATGGAAACAGCACCGCGATGGTTCCCACAAAGAGCGGCAGCACGAGCCAGATTGCCGTCATCGTTTGGAGCATCAGTGTTGAAAATGTATTGCTGGCATAGCCGAGGTGCCCCGCAAGGAGCAGATACGATGCTTCAGTGGCGACAATCAAAAAGTTGAAATTGATGAAGTAGCGCAGTGGCGTGGGAAAGACTCCAAGCAGGCTCGTGACAGCGATCCCGGCCACGCACGCGAGAATCCAGCACGCGAGCTCCACGTAGTCGTGCGAGGGCATTGAGAATTGGAGCGGCGCGAGATTCAGCCAAAGAAAGGGCTCGCTTCCAAGCGTCACGGGAACGTTCGATGCGCTCACGATCGAGCCGTCGATCGAACTGACCGCGTGCGTGAGGGGTTGCGCGAAGTAGATGAGGACGCATTCGACCAGTAGCGTAATCAGGATGCACGGCAGCACGTGTGAAAGCGGCGCCGCGAGACGGCGATAGCAGCGGTGCGGTCGAATAACGCGGATGCGAGCGCTCCGGACTCGCGACGGACCGCTTAGAACCATTGTTTACGAGCAAGCAGCGTAGGCACGGGCTGGAAGTTACCCGAACGAGCAAGCTCTAAACGCCTGCTCGGCTCCTATCTTTTGCAGAGATTCGTAGGGTTTTTGATGCCGGTCTTTCGGGAATACTCACAGGAATTGTGCTAGCGGCGTATCTGGGCGCGATGACCATCGTGCTCTTGCCGGCGATGGTACTAACGCGCACCGCGACTCTGCGGCGACGCGGCGTCACAGCGATGAAGTTCGGCGAAACCGACAAATCCGATTTCTTCATCCCGCCGTTCGTGCTGTTCTATCTCTATCTCGTCTTCGCTAATGCGTTTGGGTGGCCGGCCCCGGTCCACGCACGGCTCATCCCAGGCCAATGGACCGCATGGATTGGTGTACTCTGCTGCGCGGTTGGCGTCGCGTGTATGACATGGAGCCTCGTGTCGTTCGGCGCGAGCTTTCGCGTTGGTATCGATGCGGATCAGCCCGACAAGCTCATTACGACTGGAATCTTTGCGATAACACGCAATCCGATCTATGTTGCATTTGGATTTGTGTTGGCAGGCGAATTCTTGATCCAGCCGACGTGGCTCATGCTTGCCTACATGCTCGCCGGCTTCGCGCTCTTGCATCGCCAGGTGTTGCGCGAGGAAGCTTTTCTTCGCGAACACTACGGCGCCGCGTTTGAAACCTATGCAAGACGTGTGCGACGATATTTGTAGTACGTCCAAAATTCTGTAGTGTGCTGACTCCGAATAGCGTGTGATTCCTGGGTACACCGAGTCCGGAGGAGACTACACATGGATAACTACGACGAATTCGAAACGCAGATATACTTCGATCGCGCGCCCGCCGAGGCCGCGGTCGAACGTTTGCACGCGCTTGGATATCAGCAAGATGAAATCGGCGTCATGATGGACGACAAAACACGCGAGAAGGCATTTGCGGCGGTCGTCAACGCTAAGGGAAGTGAAGGGCTTGCTGCCGGCGGTGTCATTGGTGGCATCCTCGGAGCGATTGTTGCCGGCGTTACCGCGACCGGTAGCGTTGTAGCAATTGCCGGAACAGGGGGCCTAGCAGCGCCAATTGTCGCTGGACCGTTGGTTGCCGCGATTGCCGGCCTCGGCGTCGGCGCCGCAGGCGGCGGTATTATTGGCGGCTTGATCGGCTTGGGCGTCGGTGAAAGTCGCGCGAAACAATATGAAAAGGGCTTGCGTGAAGGCGGCATTCTCGTCGCCGTCCGCCCCAAGGGCAAAGTCGATCGCGAAGCGATCCGTCGCGCGATGAATAACGAGCGCGTTACGACCGGCGAAGTCGATCGCGACGTAGATTACGCCGGCGAATACGATCCGTCGCGCATGCGCTAGGCCAGCGCCTTACCGCGCGTTTCAGGCAAAAAGAGCACGGCGATGATCGCGAGGAGGTAGGCGATGATCGCAACGACGGTCATCGCCGTGCCGATCGGCGCAATCGATGCGAGCCATCCGATCGCAAATGGTCCGATGCCGGCGACGCCGCGTCCGACGTTATAGCAGAAACCTTGCCCCGCACCGCGTACGTCGGTTGGGAAGAGCTCGCTGAGATACGGCCCGAAGCCGCTGAAGATTCCGGACGAAAAATACCCGAGCAGCGGACCTGCGACGAGCAGCTGCCAATCGGCAACGACTGCGTAGAGATACAGCGGCACCATTACCGCGGAACACACCGAAAAGATAATAAAGGTGCGTTTGCGACCGATCGCATCGTTGATGTACCCGGCGGTGATGTAGCCGACGTACGCGCCGCCGATCAAGAAATAAAGATGGGAGCCGCTCGTAACGGCCGAGAGGTGGCGCTGCGCGGTGAGATATGTCGGCATCCAGGTAACCAGTGCATAGTAGCCGCTCTGCACGCCGACTGCGAGCAGCGAAGCGAAGATCGTTGTGCGCGCAATCGCCGGCGCAAAGATGCCTCTGAGCGACCATTGCTGTGTCTTTCGTGTTTCGCTGTAGACCGGCGCATCTTTGACTTTGCGTTGGATGTAGAGCACGAAGAGCGCCGGGATGATGCCGAGGAAGAAGAGATAGCGCCAACCGCTCTCGATGCCTACCGTTGCGGCCACGATCTGAAACGCAATATTTGCAGCGAGCCATCCGAGCGCCCATGAACCCTGCACAAACCCGAGTGCGCGGCCGCGAAAGCGCGCATCGGCCCACTCCGACATCAGTACCGCGCCGACGGCCCACTCACCGCCGAAGCCGAAGCCCTCGAGCGCGCGAAAGACGGCGAGCATCGGATAGTTTTGCGCGATACCGCAGAGAAACGTAAAGACCGCATAGCACGCGATCGAGATCATCAGCGCGTTCTTGCGCCCGATGCGGTCGGCGATCGTACCCATCGCAATGCCGCCGATCGCGCTTGCGGCCAGCGTATACGTCGCGAGCAAACCGCCATAGGCTTTGCTTAGCGAGAATGCCGCGAGAATACCCGGCAGCGCATAGACGTAAAGGTAGAAATCAAAGCCGTCGAGTCCCCAGCCGAGCGACGCGGCGACCATTGCGTGCTTCCGCTCGGCCGTCGCGCCGAGTGCCGATGTCTCAGCCATGGCTGCTAGGATACAACAAGATGCATACAGGCACCGCCACAGCGCTCGAACAAGCACGGAGATTGCTCGACCTCGGGCAGCTCCAACAGGCAAAAGAAGCCTATCTCGCAGTGCTGCTTCAGGATCGCTATCATCCCGACGGGATGCTGGGGCTGGCGGATGTCTTCGTCGCACTCGAGGACTTCGCATCGGCGCAGGTTGTTTTGGCTCGCGCGGTCGAGCGGCACCCGGAATCTGCCGTACTCCAGAGCGCGTTCGGCGCCGTGTTGCTCGAGGTCAACGATCTTGTAGGAGCACGCGGCGCGTTTGCCGCGGCGCTTCGCGTCGATCCGCGTACATCGCAAATCCTGGTGCGGACTCGGCGTGATGTGCGAGCGCAGCGGTGACATCGAGCGCGCCGATGCGGCGTGGCGTGAAGCGTTTCGCGACGGTGGCCCGGCGCTCTCAACCTATCGTGGTCAAGACGAACCCGTGCGGATACTGCTGCTCTGGTCGGCGGTCGACGGCAACGTTCCGGTAAACCCGATTCTCGACGATCGGATCATGCAGTGGGCGACGCTCTTCGTCGAATCCTACGACCCAGCCATGGTGTTGCCGCCGCACCATGTGGTCTTCAACGCTGTCGGCAATGCCGACCTCGCGGCCCGCGCGCTCGACAAGGCCGAGCAGATTATCGGCGCGACGAGCGCGCCCGTCATCAATCATCCGGCGCACGTGCGCAATACGGGCCGCGTGGCCGTCGCGCAGCGGTTGCGCGACGTTCCCGGTGTGGTGACGCCGCAAATCACCGCCACGCGCCGCGCAGCTCTGCTCGCCGCGCGCGATCTCACGTTTCCCGTACTGGTGCGCTCGCCCGGATTTCACACCGGCGAGCATTTCGTTCGTGTCGATCAAGCCGAGGCGCTGCCGCAGGCGATTGCAAGCCTTCCCGGCGAGGACTTGCTGCGTATCGAGTATGTCGACACACGCAGCGCCGACGGCTTCTTTCGCAAATACCGCGTGCTGATGATTGACGGCCGGCTGTACCCTCAGCATCTTGCGGGTTCGCGCGACTGGAAAGTGCACTACGTGACGGCCGAGCAGCAGGTGGAGATTCCCGCGCTCGATGATGACGTGTTGCGCACGCTCGAACGCGCAGCGAAGGTGCTGGCACTCGACTATGGCGGAATCGATTTTGGAATCGACGTCGCCGGACGCGTGGTCATCTTTGAGGCGAATCCGACGATGCGCGTCGCCAAGTCCGCTTCCGCTGCAATTGAAGCGGCGCGGCGCATGATTCGTCAGCGCATCCGGCGATAGATTGGTTGGTCCTGCACCACCTGGCGAAACGATTGCTCGTGCGCACTGTGGGCGGTGCTCTCACCCGTGCCGAGCGCGAGAAATCCGAGGTGCAGCAAACTCTCGTAGAACAGCGCCTGCAACTCGTGTTGTGCTTCGCCGTTGAGAAGTGACAAGAGCCCGCGCGCTACGATCGCGTGAAATTCGTTGATCGACGCATCGCTCGCCGGATTGTGGCGAGCGAGCATCACGCTCTCGCGCAGACGCTCTTTCGGCGTTGCAAACTCGTCGTCGAAATCGAAGTAGGTCTCCAGGGGTGCCTGTACTCCGGCCATGCGCGCGCTGGCTTCGAGGCTCGCGCGCCCGCCGTGCCTGAACTGCCCGGTCTTGGCAACCGCGACCGAAATATCGTTGACAAACGTGGCATAGAGAACCGTGCGGTCGAGGATACCCGCTTCGTCCAAGACCGCCGCGAGTGCGAAGGGATCGGCGCCCGGCCCCGCGCTCGGCAGCCAAATGCGCACGAACGAGTACGTTCGCAGCAACGGTACGACGTTAGCGATGAATGCGAGAAAGAACCCGGGATCCGCGAACGGTCCTGCAGTCGTCGTCTTGATCGAAATAACGAACGCGGCGAGCGCGCGCTCGTCATGGAGCAGCCGCTCTTGCAAGCCCGAGATAGTTGCAACGCCTTCGGCGCGCATCGCATCGGCAACACGCCGGCGCAGCACCGACGGGTTGATATTGCGAAAATCGCACATCGCGTAGCGGAGCAGCGCATCGAGCAATAATTGCAGTTCGATGTCGCTGAGCTCGTCGCGTCGCAGGGCGAGCGCCGGAGCGCTCTCCCGCGTCGCCACGATCTCTACTTGTTCAACCATATCTTCAGCAGTGATGTGAGGTGATCCATGTCAACTGGCTTGCTTACATATTCCGAGGCGCCGGCGGTGATGCACGCCTCGAGATCACCGCGCATCGCTTTAGCCGTAAGGGCGATGATCGGAATGTCGGCGATGCGATCGTCGGCACGGATGCGACGAATTGTCTCGTACCCATCCATCTCCGGCATCATGATGTCCATCAACACGATGTCGATATCGTTGCGTACCCGCAGAATTTCGATACCGCCCAGTCCGCTCTCGGCGGTGACGACGTCCATACCGTACCCTTGCAAAGCGGCCTCGAGCGCGAAGATGTTTCGCGCGTCGTCATCGACGATCAGCACGCGTCGGTGCTCCAGCGACTTGCCGTTGAGATCCTCCACATGCACGCGCTTGGCCGGTGAAAGATCTGCCTCCACGCGATGCAAGAAGAAGTTGAGCTCGTCCATTAGTCGCTCGGGCGCATAGCCGTCTTTGACGATGATCGTCGAAGAGAGCCGGCGCAGGCTCGCGTCTTCCTCGCGCGACAACTCGCGTCCGGTGTAGACGATGATCGGGACGTTCGCAGTCGACGGCGCGGCGCGAAGCCGATTGATCAACTCCTCGCCGCTCATATCAGGCAGTCCCAAATCGACGATTACGCAATCGAATTGCTGTCGCCTCGTCGCTCCGAGCGCCTCGTCGGCCGATGAAACGGCCGTGACTTGAATCTCGCCTGTCCCGAGCAATCCGACCATGGCATTGAGTTGCACGAGATCGTCTTCGACTACGAGTACGTTCTTGCAACTGGTGTCGGCAAAACCGAGTAACCGGTCGAAGGCGTTTACGAGATCCTCTTCCGAAATCGGTTTTTGCAGGTGCGCAACGGCGCCGGCCTCGAGCGCGCGCTGCTGCGCTTCGCCGCCCGAGATCACATGCACGGGGATGTGTTGCGTAGCGGGTGCTTCGCGAAGCGCCGCGAGCACTTTCCATCCGTCCATGTCCGGCAGCGAGATGTCGAGCGTGATTGCATCCGGCCGGTAGCGGGTGGCAAGCTCGAGTGCGGCATCGCCCGTGTGTGCGATGACCGTCTTGAAGCCACGCGCCTGCGCGAAGCCCATGATCAGCTTCGCAAACGTCGGATCGTCTTCGACCACGAGCAAGGTGCGATCGCCTTGTTCGATGACGGTCCGGTCGTCCGCGACGGTCGCCGTGACGATCGCCGGTGCCGAACGCATGCGTTGCGCCGGATGATAGAACGTGAACGTGCTGCCTGCGCCGACTTCGCTCTCCACCACGATCTCGCCGCCGAGTAAGCCGGCGATTTCGCGACAGATCGAGAGGCCAAGGCCCGTGCCGCCAAACTTGCGCGACGTGCCCATGTCGGCTTGTTGGAAGGCCTCGAAGATTACGTTGTACTTCTCTTGCGGAATGCCGATGCCGGTATCGGTCACGGCAAACGCTACCGCCGGTCCGGGAACCGGGAGCATACGGCCGCGCGCCGCACCCATGTGGAGTGTGACCGAGCCCTCTGAGGTGAACTTGAACGCGTTTGAAAGCAAGTTCTTGAGCACTTGTTGCAAGCGCGTCGGATCGGTCGTAATCGCCTTGGGGACGTCGGGATCGCGAATGATGACGAAGTCGAGGTTCTTGTCGGCCGCGACCTGATTGAACGTGCGTTTCACTTCCGCCTCGATCGAGTCGATCGTGACCTCTTGAAGATCGATCGCAGTCGTTCCGGATTCGATCTTCGAGAGATCGAGCACGTCGTTGATCAAGGTCAGTAGGTCGCGCCCGGCGCCGCCGATCGTTTGCGCGAACTCGACCTGCTTCGGCGTCATGTTGCCGCCGGCGTTTTCTGCTAGTTGCTTCGAGAGAATCAGCAAGCTGTTGAGCGGCGTGCGCAGTTCGTGTGACATGTTCGCAAGGAACTGCGACTTATATTTCGAGGTGAGCGCGAGCTGCTCGGCCTTGCGCTCGAGCTCGCCGCGCGCTTCTTCGATCTCACGCGTGCGGCGCTCGACTTCGGCGTTACGCTCTTGCAGCAGGCGCGCCTTCTCTTCCAGTTCGTCGTTGGTTTGTGTCAGTTCCAGCTGCTGGCTTTGCAGTTCCGCGGTAAGTGACTGCGATTGGGTGAGCAGTTGTTCGGTACGCATCGATGCGGTGATCGTGTTCAACATGACGCCGATCGACTGCATGAGCTGATCGAGGAAGAGCAAGTGAATCTCGCTGAAACGGCCGAGCGATGCAAGCTCGATGACCGCTTTGATTTCGCCTTCGAACGTGACCGGCAAGACGACGAGCGACAGTGCTTCGACATCGCCGAGACCCGAACCGATCTTCATGTAGCTCTTCGGCACTTCGGTCAACAGGATACGCTGCTTCTCGACCGCGCACTGACCGACCAAACCTTCACCGAACCCGATGGTTTCGCCGGTGCGCTCGCGTGGGAGCGCGTAGCTCGCGATCAGGTTGAGTGCGGGCGTGCCGCGGATGATGTCGCTGACGTAGAATGCGCCGCTGTGCGCGTTGACTAGGGGTACCAGTTCCGACATGATCAGCTGCGTGACCGCGGTGATGTCGCGCTGACCTTGCAGCATCGAGGTGAAGCGTGCGAGGTTGGTCTTGTACCAGTCTTGTTCGTTGCCCTTACGCGTCGTGTCGCGCAAGTTCTGAATCATCTCGTTGACGTTGCGGGTCAACTCGCCGACTTCGCCGCGTGCTTCGATTTCGATCGTACGCGAGAGGTCGCCCTTGGTCACGGTCGTCGCGACTTCGGAGATCGCGCGGATTTGATTCGTGAGTTGGGCCGCGAGCTGGTTGACGTTGTCGGTCAAGTCACGCCACAAGCCGGCTGCGCCGGGAACGTTGGCTTGGCCGCCGAGGCGTCCATCGAAGCCGACTTCGCGCGCAACGGTCGTGACCTGGTCGGCGAACGTCGCGAGCGTGTCGATCATCCCGTTGATCGTCTCGGCGAGTTGCGCGATTTCGCCGCGCGCTTGCAGCGTTAGCTTGCGCTGGAGGTCGCCGTTAGCAACGCCGGTGACGACTTGCGCAATACCGCGAACCTGGTTGGTAAGGTTCGCAGCCATCGAGTTGACGTTGTCGGTGAGATCCTTCCAGACGCCCGAGACGCCTTGCACGTGTGCCTGGCCGCCGAGCACGCCTTCCGAACCGACTTCGCGCGCGACGCGGGTGACTTCGCCGGCGAAGGCGTTGAGCTGATCGACCATGACGTTGATCGTGTCTTTGAGTTCGAGGATCTCGCCGCGCACGTCGACGGTGATCTTCTTTGAAAGATCTCCGTTGGCGACGGCGGTGGTGACTTTGGCGATGTTACGGACTTGCGAGGTGAGGTTCGAGGCCATGAAGTTCACCGAATCGGTGAGATCTTTCCATGTTCCCGAGACACCTTGCACGTGGGCCTGGCCGCCCAAGATGCCGTCCGAGCCGACTTCGCGCGCAACGCGCGTGACCTCCGACGCAAACGCGTTGAGCTGGTCGACCATTGTGTTGATCGTGTTCTTCAGTCGAGGCGATCTCACCGCGCACGTCGACCGTGATCTTGCTCGAGAGGTCGCCGTTGGCCACGGCGGTCGTCACGTCGGCGATGTTACGCACTTGTGACGTCAGGTTCGAGGCCATGAAGTTGACCGAGTCGGTGAGATCTTTCCACGTGCCGCTGACGCCGGCTACCTGCGCCTGACCGCCCAAAATACCCTCGGAACCGACCTCGCGCGCAACGCGCGTGACCTCCGACGCGAAACCGTTGAGCTGGTCGACCATGACGTTGATCGTGTTCTTGAGCTCGGCGATTTCGCCGCGAACGTCGACGGTGATCTTCTTGGAAAGGTCGCCGTTGGCGACGGCAGTTGTCACGTCGGCGATGTTACGCACTTGCGAGGTGAGGTTGGAGGCCATGAAGTTCACCGAGTCGGTGAGATCTTTCCACGTTCCGACTGACGCCTTTGACGTCGGCCTGGCCGCCGAGCTTGCCTTCGGAACCGACTTCGCGCGCAACGCGCGTGACTTCCGATGCAAACGCGTTGAGCTGATCGACCATGATGTTGATCGTATCTTTGAGTTCGAGGATCTCGCCGCGCACCTCGTACGGTGATCTTGCGCGAGAGGTCGCCGTTGGCAACGGCCGTCGTCACGTCGGCGATGTTACGTACTTGCGACGTTAGGTTACGACGGCCATGAAGTTCACCGAGTCGGTGAGATCTTTCCACGTCCCGAGACGCCGGCAACCTGGGCCTGACCGCCCAAGCATACCTTCGGAGCCGACTTCGCGCGCGACGCGCGTCACTTCCGACGCGAAACCGTTGAGCTGATCGACCATCGTGTTGATCGTGTCTTTGAGTTCGAGGATTTCGCCGCGCACTTCAACGGTAATCTTCTTGGAAAGGTCGCCGTTGGCGACGGCGGTCGTGACGTTTGCGATGTTACGGACTTGCGAGGTCAGGTTCGAGGCCATGACGTTGACCGAATCGGTGAGGTCTTTCCACGTGCCCGAGACGCCCGCGCACGTCGGCTTGGCCGCCGAGGATGCCTTCGGAACCGACCTCGCGCGCGACGCGCGTCACTTCCGACGCGAAACCGTTGAGCTGATCGACCATCGTGTTCATCGTGCGCTTGAGATCCAGGATTTCACCGCGCACGTCGACGGTGATCTTCTTCGAAAGGTCGCCGCTCGCGACGGCGGTCGTCACGTCGGCAATGTTACGCACCTGCGCGGTGAGGTTCGACCGCCATCGTGTTGACGGAGTCGGTCAGGTCTTTCCACGTACCGGCAACGCCTTGCACCTCGGCTTGGCCGCCGAGTTTGCCTTCGGAACCGACTTCGCGCGCAACGCGCGTTACTTCCGATGCAAAGGCGTTGAGCTGGTCGACCATCGTATTGACCGTGCGCTTGAGGTCGAGGATCTCGCCGCTGACGTCGACGGTGATCTTCTTCGAAAGGTCGCCGTTGGCAACGGCGGTCGTCACGTCGGCGATGTTACGAACCTGCGCGGTGAGGTTACCGGCCATCGTGTTGACCGAGTCGGTGAGATCTTTCCACGTTCCGGCGACGCCTTCGACCTCGGCCTGGCCGCCGAGCTTTCCTTCCGAACCGACTTCGCGCGCAACGCGCGTGACTTCCGACGCAAAGGCGTTGAGCTGATCGACCATGACGTTGATGGTGTCTTTCAGCTCGGCGATCTCGCCGTGGACGTCGACGGTGATTTTCTTCGAGAGGTCGCCGCGCGCAACGGCGGTGGTGACGTTTGCAATGTTACGCACTTGCGCGGTGAGGTTACCGGCCATCGTGTTGACCGAGTCGGTGAGGTCTTTCCACGTACCGGCGACGCCGGTCACCTGCGCTTGACCGCCGAGAATACCTTCGGAACCGACTTCGCGCGCGACGCGCGTCACTTCGGATGCGAATGCGTTCAGCTGATCGACCATCGTGTTGATCGTGCCGGAGAGTTCGCGAATCTCGCCGCGCGCTTCGACGGTGATCTTCTTCGAGAGGTCGCCGTTGGCGACGGCGGTCGTCACGTCGGCGATGTTACGCACTTGCGCCGTGAGGTTACCGGCCATCGTGTTGACCGAGTCGGTCAAGTCTTTCCACGTCCCGGCGACGCCTTTGACGGTCGCTTGACCGCCGAGCTTGCCTTCGGAGCCGACCTCGCGCGCGACGCGCGTGACTTCCGATGCGAATGCGTTGAGACGATCGACCATCTTGTTGATCGTGCGGCTGGAGCGCAAGAACTCGCCTTGAGCGGATGGCTGTCGGTCTCGAGCGGCATCTGCTGCGAGAGGTCGCCGTTGGCGACCGCGCCGAGCACGCGGCCGGCTTCCGACATCGGAAAGACGAGATCGTCGATCAGTTGGTTGACCGACTCGATGCCCTCGCGCCAATCGCCCTTCATGCCGTCGACGCTCGCACGCTTGGTAATCGATCCTTCGCGGCCGACGACTTCGCTTATGCGCGCGAGTTCGTGGTTGATGCGCGCGTTGTGTTCGATGCATTCATTGAGCGCATCGGCGATCTCGCCGTCGATACCGACGAGATCATTTGGCAAGCGCGCGCGGAAATTTCCGTCGCGAAAGGCGCGCAGGGCCGCGAGCAGTGCCGGTTGATGTAACCGGCCAGGCTCAGGCTGATCTGCTCCCGCTCGATCGTGAGTGACAGTCGACGACATACAAACGCCCCCATGGCTACTGTATAGAATTCCTATTACCCGGAAGGTACCGTACCAAACGGGCTGGCGCTAGCCGGTTTATCGGACCCACAACATGGGCAGGATAGTACGGGCACCAACGTCGAGGGGAGAATGATCGAGGGCCTTCATCCAATAGAGAGCAGCTTTCGTCCGGCTGCGAGCACGCAGCCCCCGATTGTCGACCACGTTGCACAGCTCTGCGCTGGTGCCTTTGCTGAATTTTGCGCCGTCTACCTGAGAGGCGCCACCACACCCGCCGCCTTTTTCACCCGCGTTCCCGGTCAATACCCCTCGCTGCGCGAGGCGCCGTTCGATGACCTCTTCACGGAGCGTGCGCGCGAGGCGGGTCTGGGTCGCGTCCTCCACCAACCGCTAATGGTCGACGGTAATCCGGTCGGCTTTGTTGTGCTCGGGACGAGCGGGTCGACCGCGATAACTGAGGTCAATCCGGCGATCTGCGGCGCGGTCGCGCTTATACTTTCGAGCGCGCTCGCGCAGGCCTCGCAACTCGCCCACCATCATCGTGTCTCGGAGCGCCTCCAGCGCGCGATGCTTCCATCGCGCTTGGTCGAGGCTGACGGCATTGTCTTCGATGCGGCGTATCGTCCGGCGAGTCTCGATGCCGAAGTCGGCGGGGACTGGTACGACGCCTTCGAGATCGGAAACGGGACGATCGGTATCTCGATCGGCGACGTCACCGGTCACGGGCTCGAGGCTGCGGTCACGATGAGCGAGATTCGGGGCGCGATTCGCGCTGCGGCGGCGACCCAGCGATCGCCGGACGGACTGCTCAATGCCGTCGAAGCGATGGTGAGCACGCAAGGGACCGGCATCGCGTCGGCGATCGTCGGAATTTACGATCCACGGACGCACGTGCTGCGCTACGCGTGCGCCGGGCATCCGCCGCCCGTGCTCGTGGCCTCGAGCGGCGTCGCCTATCTCCTTGCAGGCGGCGGGGTTTTGCTTGGGCTCGGTTTGGCTGCAGCGTCAGCCGAACGTTCGATCACACTGGCACCCGGGTCGACGGTTTTCTTCTATACGGACGGCCTGACCGAACACACGCACGACCTCGTCGAGGGAGAAGAGCGTTTGCTCGGCGTGCTCGAGTCGATGGCGGCGAAGCACGAACTGGGCGCACACGAATTGCATGCGCAGATCATTGGCGACGGACCGAGCATCGACGACTGCGCGTCGTTGATGTTGCGCCGAGAGATCACGGAGGCCGCTCCGGCCGAGCAGTATACGTTTAGTGCGCTCCCGCATTTTGCACGCCTCGCCCGCGATGCGACGCGTTCATATGTGGAGCGTGCCGGTCTTGCTCCCGACAAGGTATTCGACGTCGTCGTTGCAGCGGGGGAAGCCGTGGCTAACGCAATCGAACACGGAAGCCGCGCGCCCGACGCAACGTTCGGTCTCGAGCTCGCAAGCGTCGACGGCGACGTGCTCGTGCGCGTCGAGAGTCACGGACATTGGCGCAGCACGCCGTCGCAGAGCGAACGCGGACGTGGTATCCAGATCATGCGTGCCTGCGCGCAACACGTCGAGATCACCTCGACGGTGGATCGAACGCAGCTGACGCTGTCGTTTGCCAAGATATAGATGAGGAGGCGACGAGGGTCGCAATTCGATCCCGACGTCGTGGACGCGTTTCTGCTAAATACGCAAACCACGCGCTAGGCGCACAATCATCGGGGAACGATCCGTCCTATCAGGCCGTTGCCGACACAAGGAACACTGTGGGTCAAGCGCGATTCAAATGACCTAGTTCCTGGACTACTATGCGCCGCGCCGCGGTATGTGGCGCCGTTAGGAGCATTGATTTATGTCGGATGGCAAAGTGGACCGGAAGTCGTTTCTGACGACGACCGCAGCCATAACATCGGCCGGCCTCGTCACCGGCTTCCCCGCAATTCTCTCCAGCCGCGCAAGCGCGGCGGATACACTCAAAGTTGGTCTGAACTACGAATACACCGGCGTCTACGCGTCGTACGCGCAAAGCGAAACGCGCGGAGCCTTGATGGCGATGGACGGTTGGAACGCGCGCGGTGGCGTGATGGGCGGCACGAAAGTCGAAACCGTGCAAGAAGACAACAACAACAACCCGGGTACTGCCGTAGAAAAGGCGCGAAAGCTTATCTTGGTCGATAAGTGCCCGGTGCAGATGGGATCGATCAGCAGCGCCGTCTCACTTTCGACCAGCGGCGCATGCAACGCGCTCAATACGTTTTATATCGCTTCAGGCGGCCATGCCGATGCGGTGACCGGCGAGAAGTGCGAGTACAGCACCTTCCGCACGTGTCACAGCACGTGGATGGAGACGCACGCAACCGGCTTTTCGCTTGAGAAAAAATTCGGGAAGAAATGGTACATGATCATTCCCGACTACGCGTTCGGACACGCGCTGCAAGCCGGCTACCACGACGTCGCCAAGAAGACCGGAATCGAATTCGTCGGCGAAGATCTTACGCCGCTGGGTACGACCGACTTCAGCCCGTATCTCACCAAGGTGCTCGCGGCAAAGCCGGATCTCTTGATCGTGCTCGTGCAGGGCGACGACTTCGTCAACTGCCTCAAGCAAATACATCAGTACGGGCTCGCGGGAAAGCTTCCGGTTGGCGGACCACAAGTCGAACTCGAAGCCGTGTGGGCGCTTCCCGAAGAGGCGCGCGTCGGGTACTGGGGTGTCGAGTGGTACTACAAAGGCGCGTCTGTTATTGGTAGTAACAACAAGCTTGCCAATGACTTCGTCGCCAAGTATCGCGCGAAGTACAATCAGCCGCCGACCGCGCGCAGCGCGTTCGGCTATATCACGATGGACCGTATGCTCTGGACCATCAACGAAGCCAAATCGACCAACGCGGCGAAGATGGCCAAAGCGCTCGAAAACGCTAAGTTCAGTACGATCTTCGAGGGCAACCCATACTATCGCGGCGTCGATCATCAGTTGATTTGGCCGATGTGGGTCGGCTCGATTCGTGCCAGGGGCACGATGCAAGATCAATACGATATCTTCGACATCGTCGATCGGCAAGAACCCGACGCGATCGAGCAGACCATCGCCGAGAAACAGGCGGTCTGTCATATGAACTGGCCCACGTAACGACCATCCCCGGGAGAAACACATGGCGCACGTCGCCCCTGAGATATTCAATGGCCTGATCCTCGGCGCGTTCTATGCAGTGGTCGCGATCGGTCTCTCGCTCATCATGAACCTGACCGGCACGATCAATCTGGCGCACGGATCGTTTATGACCCTCGCCGGATATCTCGCCTTTGCGATGATAAGCGCAGGGACGAACTTCTGGTGGGCGCTCGCGATGGCGCCGATATTGACGGCGATCGTCGGTATAGCGGTAGAGCGGACGCTAATACGTCCGCTCTATAGGCGCGATCCGGTCTACAGTTTGCTGCTGACGTTCGGCCTCTCGCTCGTCGCGGAGGAAGTGTTCCGGCTGATTTGGGGAACGAACGGCGTTCCGTTTTCGCCACCCACGGCGATGCAGGGCGGGGTGTCGCTCGGATTTATCGACTTCCCGGCGTGGCGGTTGTTCATCGCCGTCGCGCTTCTCGTTATCATCGTCGCACTCGTGCTCTTTTTACAGCGGACGCGGCTGGGCTTGCGTTTGCGCGCGGCGGTGCAAGATAGCGAGATGATCGCGGCACTTGGTACAAACACCCAAGTGCTCTACATGCTCAACTTCGGTTTCGGAATTCTGATCGCGGGCGTCGCGGGCGTGCTCGCGGCCGGGTTGCTCGGGCTCAATCCGCAAAGCGGCAATGCGCTCTTGATGCCGGCCTTCGTGACCGTCATCGTCGGCGGGATGGGCAGTCTGCTCGGAGCGGTAGTGGGCGGACTCCTCATCGGCGTTGCAATCAGCGTGACGACGCTCTTTCTGCCGGCCTTTAGCGAGATCGTCATGTACGTCTTGATGGCGGTCATCTTGCTGATTCGTCCACGCGGACTCTTCGGCGAAGAGGGCATCTTCGGATGAGGATGAGCAATCGCGCCGGGCTGATCTCGGCGCTCGTGCTGTTGGTTCTGCTCATCTTACGCCGCAGATCGCGCCAACGCTCCATTTGGCGATCTCGGTCTGTACCGAAGTGCTCGCTCTTTGCGATGGCGGCGATGGCCGTCAATCTCTTGATCGGATACACCGGCGTACTGCCCTTCGGCAACGCGGCGTTCTTTGGATTGGGCGCGTACGGTGCCGGGTTGACGATTCAGTTCTGGCACGCGAAGTTCTTTAGTTCGATTGCGCTCGGCGTGCTCGCAGCAATCGTTGGCACGCTCTTGATCGGGCCGTTCCTCTTGCGCCGGCGTGGCATCTATTTTTCGCTGCTGTTTATTGCCTTCGGTCAAGTTTTCTATTTTCTCGCCTACAAATTCACCGATATGACGGGTGGCGAGGACGGCATGAACTTCGCGCGTCCGGTCATCGAAGGTCGAACTTCTCGCCGCACGACGAGGCGTTCTACTATATGATGCTCGGATTCTTCGTCTTGATCGGCATCCTGTTCTGGCTGCTCGTGCGGTCGCCGTTCGGACACTCGCTGGTCGCGATCAAAGAGAACGAAATGCGCGTGCGCTACCTCGGGCTCAATACCGACCGCTTTATTTTTGTCGCGCTGCTGATCTCAGCGGCAATCGAAGGTCTCGCCGGCGCGTTTTACGGGCTCTCGATCATGTTCGCCTTTCCGCTGCAACTCGATTGGCACCAGTCGGGCAACTTCGTGCTGATGACGATCCTCGGCGGAAGCGGCACGATCTTTGGTCCGTTCATCGGCTCGCTGATCTTCGTGGTCGGTAACGACATTCTCTCGAGCGCGATACCCTGGTGGCAGATTCCGCTCGGTGCGCTCTTCGTCGCGTGCGTACTTGGATTTCCGAAGGGCATCCTTGGCACGATTCTCGATGCGATCGAACGGCGGCGCGGTGGCTTCGCCTACGAGGCGCGCGATACGCTGCACGGCACGGTGATGTCGGAACGGGAGATTCAACCGTGAGCGACGTTATTTTCCAAGCCGAGAACATCGTCAAGCACTTCGGCGGCGTGCACGCTGTCGAAGACGTTTCTTTGAGCGTCAACGCGGGGTCGATTCAAGCCGTCATCGGACCAAACGGCGCCGGGAAGTCGACGTTCTTCAACGCGCTCTCCGGGTTTTACAAGTGCGATGGCGGTACGGTGACCTTTAAAGGCGTTGACATCACGAGCGCGCCGATCCATCAGCGTATTGCGACGGGCATGAGCCGCACGTTTCAAACGTCGAGTGTCTTTCCGAACCTTTCGGTGTACGACAACTTGCTCATTGGGCTGCAGAGCGCGGCGAGCTTGGCTTTCCGGTTTCGCCCGGTTGGTGCGGCGCAGCACAAGACGATCGAAGAGAAAGCCGAAGGGTTGTTGGATTTCGTGAATTTGCGTACTTCTGCGCGCCGGCCCGTCGCCGAACTTTCTCACGGCAGCCAACGCCTGTGCGAGATCGCGATGAGCCTCTCGACCGATCCGATGCTGGTGCTGCTCGACGAGCCGATGGCGGGTCTGGCGGAGGCCGAGACGACGCGCGTCGTCGACGTGATTCGCGAGCTGCACAGCGAGCTTGGGCTCACCGTACTCTTCGTCGAGCACAACATGCGCGTCGTGCTGTCGCTCGCGCAGCGCATCACGGTGCTCGATCGCGGCAAGGTCCTCGCCGAGGGCACGCCTGCGGAAATAGCGCGAACGAGGCAGTGCGCGATGCGTACATCGGCAAAGAGGTCATCGAGCATGTCTGATGCGTTGCTGAAGGTAGAGAAGCTCAACACGTATTACGGCAAGAGCCACATTTTGCACGACGTGTCGCTGACGGTCGGCAAAGGCGAGCTTGTCGCGCTGCTCGGACTCAACGGCGCGGGCAAGACGACGACGATGCGCAGCATCCTTGGATTGACGCGGCCGCGCAACGGCGAGATTACGTTCGACGGTCAAGCCATCGTCGGATGGCCCGCCTATCGCATCGCACGTCTCGGCGTCGGATACGTTCCCGAAGGCCGTCGCATGTTCGCGCAGCTCACGGTCCTCGAGAATCTGCAGCTCGCCGAGAACGGACGCACAGGCGAGTGGTCGATCGCGCGCGTGCTCGAGCATTTGCCGAAGCTCAAGGAGCTGAGCGGCCGCCAGGCCGGGCGTCTTTCCGGCGGCGAGCAGGAGATGCTCGCGATCGGTCGCGCGTTGGTTTCGAATCCGAACCTTTTGCTGGTCGACGAACCGTCGCAGGGCCTTGCACCGATGATCGTCGAGGAGGTCTATCGCATCCTCGACGAGATGAAGGCGCGCGGCGTCTCGATCTTGCTGGTCGAGCAGAACGCGCTGCTGGCGCTCAAGATCGCCGATCGCGCCTACGTCATGGACGCCGGGCGCATCGTCTACCACGGCGAAGCCGCGACGCTGCTCCAGGACCGCAAGCTGATCGCCGACCTGATGGGGCTGACCGCGGCCGAACTTGCCTCCTAGGCACCGAACGGGCCGATGCCGATATCAATAGTGGCATGAGGACGCTTGGAACAGACGCTCTCGAAACCCTGATCGCCCCGATTGCGCGCGCGGTTAAAGCACATCAGGTCGACGCCCTTGGGGAGGCGTTGGCCACGTTGTGCGCGGCGGGCGCATTTACTTCGGATTTTTTTCTGCCGGCGCGTTCCGATCGCTACGCGCGCAATTTGATCTGGCGGGAGCTCGAGGGAGCGTTCATCATCGTCGGAATGACCTGGGCGGTGGGACAAGGTAGTCCGCTGCACGATCACGCGGGCCTGTGGGGCGCCGAGATCGTGATCGACGGTGAGATGCACCAAACACCGTTTGAGCTGCGGAACCTCGGTCACGACGGGCGATATCAATTCGAACGCGGCGCACAGTGCGTGTCGGGATGTGGCACGCTCGGCCTGATCGTACCTCCTAAGGAGTATCACAATTTCGGCAACGCGGGCCACAGCGTTGCACATTCGCTGCACGTGTACTGCGGCGACCTGACGAGCGCACAAACGTTCAGTGAAGATGCGGACGGCTGGTGGACGGCGCGCCAAGTCGGCCTGCGCTACGATGCCTGAAAGGGTTTTGCAATGAAACGGCAGTGGCTGCCCGCGGTCGCGTTTGCTGCTGCGGTCGTAACACTCGCAGCACCGCACGCCGGCGCACAAGTGACCGATCGTGAGATCCCGGTCGGAAATGCGACGACGTTGCGACTCAACGTCAGCGGATCGATTCACGTCATTCCGGTTGGCGGCCTAACGAGCGTGAAATTTCACGTCGTCGACAGCGGACCGTCGACGCCGCCGATGTCGCTGCGGACCTCGCGCGCGGGCACGCGCATGAACATCTCGATCACCGGGCCAAGTTCGAGCATGCTACCGTTCGTCGGCGCAAGCGGTTACGAGCTTGTGCTGTCGTATCCGGCAAAAATGCATCTCGATTTGCGCGAGTTCTCCGGCCGCATTCATGCCGACAGCGTGCCGGCGTCGATGCAGCTCTACGATGCCGACGGCAATATCGTTGTTGACGGTACGAGTGCGGCACTGACCGCCGAAGCGGATGCCGGCGACATTACGGTTACCGGCGCGCGCACAACTCTCTCGCTCACGGCAAGCACCGGCAACGTCAACGCGACGCTCGCCGCGGGCTGGCGCGGAAGCGAGGTGCGCCTCGAGGCCGCGAACGGCAACCTCCGCTTGACCGTCCCCGCCGGATTTAAGGGCCGCTATGATGTGACGAGCGGCTCGGGCCACGTGGCCAACCCGCTGCGTAGCGTCTCGGGAGCGCCCCTGGTCTTCATGCTCACCGAGCAGGGCAACGTGTCGATAGCTACCCCCTAAAGGATTTCGTTTGACCGACGATATATTAGCGGTCGAAGCAATTTTTTGGAGGTCTTCCTCGTGCGATCAGTCCTGATTCCCGCCTTTATCCTGCTTTCGCTGGTTCCGTCGATGGCGTCGGCCGCGGTTGTCGATGCGTCGCTCGTGCCCGACGGCACGTATACCGCCAAGGTTGAAAAAGTTCAAGACGCGCAGCATGCGCTCGTGCTGATGCAGAACGGCGTCGAAACCGTGCTCGTCGCGCAGGGTAGCGCCGATTTCAGCAAGTGCAAGCCGAACGACACGATCAAAATCTCGGTCATCAAGGGCAAAGTTCCGGTCCTCGCCATCCAGTAGGAAGAGCCGGGTTTTGCCGCAGGCAAACGGTTTCGCACTGTAAAGATTGGCCGGCCGGCCGCCGGCCGGTCACCTTCCTCCGCGTAGCTGCCGATACTTTTCATGGCCCCGTAGGGGTCATTGCATGCGTGCGGGCGTAGCATATATCTCGGAGGAAATCGTGCGTACTATTATAGCTACCGCGCTCGTTGCGCTTGTCAGCCTCGTCCCGTCGCTGGCGTCTGCCGCCGTGGTCGATGCCTCACTGATTCCCGACGGCAACTACACCGTCAAGGTTGAAAAAGTGCAGGACGGCCAACATATGCTCGTGATGATGCAGAACGGCGTCGAAACCGTGCTTGTCGCGCAGGGCGTGGATTTCAGCAAGTGCACGCCAAACGAGACGATCAAAATTTCGATCGTGAAGGGCAAAGTCCCGGTCTTTACCGTCGGATAGGCATCCTCGGGTTTTCTGGGTAAAGGGGTTCGTATAATCAACGAGCCCTTTTTCGCTCGGGAGAGGACTACGCATGCGATTTCGCATCGCCGCCGCGGCGCTAACCGGATTGATGTTGGCCACCGCACTGGTTGCCCACGCGCAAGTTTCGCAGGGCACGCTGCTCGACGGTACGATCGACGGCAACTATTCAAGCAATCACGCCTACGCCGGTCAAGAGGTAACGGTTTCCAACGTTACCAGCGACAGCGGCGGCTACGTGCGCAACGGCCGGTTGTATGGCTACGTCTCCGAAGTGCAAAAAGCTAGTCAAGGACGGGCCGGGAAAATCCGCTTTCGTTTTACTAAGCTCGTTACCGGCAACGGGACGGTCTATGCGATCGACAGTCACGTCACGGAAATGAAGGCCGTGACAAAGAATAACGCCGCGAAGGAAGCCGGCGGCGCGCTTGCAGGCATGCTCGTCGGAAACGCGATCGGCAAGACGCTCTTCGGCGGAAGTGCGGGCGGCGCGATCGGCGCAGCCGGCGGGTTTTTGCTGGCCAAGAACAATCGCGAAGACATCAACGTTTCGGCTGGTTCGTACATTCAGGTTGAGGTTACCTCGGTAACGCGGAGGCAGTCGCAGTAACTTCGTGCCCGTCGTTCCCACAACGCCGGAAAACCTCGACCGCGCCGCTGCGCTTTTGCGCGACGGCGCGGTCGTCGCATTTCCAACCGAAACGGTATACGGACTGGGAGCAAATGCGTTTGACGCGCGCGCCGTGGCGCGCATCTTCGAGATCAAGTCGCGTCCTGAATTCGATCCGTTGATCGTTCACGTTGCGGATGCTGCCATGCTCGAACGCGTCGCGGAGAGCGTGCCCGCGCAGGCGCGCGTGCTGATCGAAGAATTCTGGCCAGGTCCGCTGACGCTCGTGTTGCACAAGCGCGCGGAGATTTCGGATCTGGTAACCGCCGGTCTTCCGACGGTCGCCGTGCGGATGCCCGCGCATCCGGTGGCGCACGCGTTGATCGAACGTGCCGGCGTACCGATTGCGGCACCGAGCGCTAATCCATTCGGCTACTTGAGTCCGACGCGCGCCGAACATGTATCGCGCGCGCTCGGAGATCGCGTCGACTTGATCGTCGACGGCGGTGCAAGCGAGCACGGCATCGAATCAACTATCGTTATGCTGGATCCTCAGCCGACACTCTTGCGCCCGGGAGCGATTTCGGTGGAAGCGATCGAAGCACTGATCGGACCGCTTGCCCTCGAGCTTTCCGATACGGCCGCGCCGCTTGCGCCAGGGCGGCTACCGCAGCACTACGCACCGCATACTGCGATCCGCATCATCGACGATCCGACAGAAGTGCCGATTGCCGAGCGCGCGCGTGCGGGCTTGCTCGCATTTCGCGAAGATGTTCGGGGATATCACACGGTGCGAGTACTCAGCGCGCAAGGCGATCTGCGCGAAGCCGCAACGCATCTCTTCGAATATTTGCACGAACTCGATTGCAGTGGCGTCGAGCGGATCGACGCGCAGCGCGTGCCCAGCGTTGGGATCGGAGTTGCGATCATGGATCGACTCGAACGTGCCGCACGCACCTGATCGCCGCACGCGCGCGCTTGCCGCGCTTGTGTTTCTCGTCTTCGTATGGGGCTACAATTGGGTCGTCATCAAGCTCGCCGTGCTCGACGCATCGCCGTTTACGTTTGCGGCATCACGCACGCTCGGCGGTGGCATGGTTCTTGTTGTCGCCGCGCTTGCGCTTCGCAAGACGCTGCGCCCACAATATCCGGTGGCCTACTTTTGGATCGGGCTCTTTCAGACCGCCGGTTTCATCGGGTTGAGTACATGGGCAGTCGTCACGGCAGGAGCAGGGCAGGTCGCGATCCTCGTCTATACGATGCCGCTCTGGGTGAGTCTGCTCGCGTGGCCGCTCCTCGGCGAGCGGATTGGTGGCTGGCAAGCAGCAGCGATCGGCGTCGCTCTTGCAGGCATTGCGTGCATGTTCGGCACGTTGCGCGATGTCGGACTTGCCGAATGGCTAGCGGTAGCTGCCGGCTTCGCGTGGGCGATCGGTATCGTGCTTACCAAACGCCTTCAGCAGCGCGCGAAGCCCGATGTATTCGGGCTTTCTATGTGGCAGATGCTCTTCGGAGGAGCGGTCTTGACGATTGTCGCCCTCGCGGCGCCTGGGCATGCCATGATCTGGAGCGCACGGTACGTGTTTGCGCTTACATATAACGTTGTGTTGGCGACGGCGCTTGCTTACGTGGTGTGGGTCTTTGTGATCGATGCGTTGCCGGCGCGCGACGCCGGAATGGGGTCGCTTGGCACGCCGGTCATCGGAACGTTGGCGGCGTGGTTGCAGTTAGGGGAAATACCAACGCGTCTTACCGCGCTGGGTATGGTCTTAGTTGTTGCCGGACTCGTCGTGCTCTCGCTCGCCGATCGTCGCGCGGCTCAAACGTAACGAATTTCCGACGACAAAGAGGCTCGAAAGCCCCATCGCCGCGGCGGCGAAGACCGGGCGCACGATACCAAATGCCGCGAGCGGCACGAGCACGACGTTGTAGGCGAAAGCCCAGAACAGGTTCTGCGCCACGGTGCGCATCGTGCTGCGCGCGATGACGACAGCCGCCGGAACACCGCGCGGATCGTTCGACAGTAGCGCAGCGCCCGCGGTCTCGAGCGCGACCGCCGTGCCGCCGCCCATTGCGAAGCCCACGTCGGCGACTGCAAGCGCAGGCGCATCGTTGATGCCGTCGCCTGCGAAAGCAACCCTCTCGCCATGTGCTTGTAAATCGCGCACGATCCCGGCTTTACCTTCGGGTGAGGTGCGCGCGTAAAAGCGCTCGATTCCAGCTGCACCGGCGGCTGCGCGAACCGGCCCTGCTCCATCGCCGCTGACGAGCGCGACGCCGACACCAAGTTCGCGCAAACGCTGCACGGCTTGTACCGACTCGGCGCGCACGGTATCTTGCAACTCGATGAAGCCGAGCGTGTCTCCGTTTGCATGGACCTCCACGCGCGTGGCGTCACCGCCGTCTGCGCTGCGGATCGCGATTGCGCGGCCACCAATGTTGCCGGCGATCCCGACGCCACGTTCCGCCGTTACGTCGGTTGCAAGCGCTACGTGCAAGCCGCGTTCGTCTGCGGCGCTAACAATTGCGCGCGCAAGCGGATGCGTCGACGCGCGTTCGAGTGCGGCGGCAAGCGCAAGCGTATCGTCGGAACTCGACGCAAAGACGACGGGTGCACCGCGCGTGAGCGTGCCTGTTTTATCGAAGAGTACTGTTGTTATGGTGGCGGTGCGTTCGAGCGCATCGGAGTCCTTGAAGAGAATACCGCGCCGCGCGGCGCTGCCGACTCCCGCGACGATTGCGGTTGGTGTCGCGAGGCCGAGCGCACACGGGCATGCGACAACCAGGACCGCGACCGCGACGACCAGCGCGTCGGCGACGCTGCGGTGTCCGATGAATATCCAACCCGCGAACGTCGCGAGCGCGATCGCGATGATCGCAGGCACGAAGACGCCTGCGATGCGATCGGCGAGCCGTTGCACCTGCGGAGTAGAACCTGCGGCGCGACGCACGATCTCGATGATGTGTGCGAGTTGTGTACCCGCGCCGACGGCGGTTGCGCGCACGACGAGCGCGCCGTCGCCATTGACCGTGCCTTGTTCGAGTGAAGAGCCCGCTGCAACATCGCTCGGCATCGATTCGCCGGTCAACATCGAGCGATCGATGGTACTGCGTCCTTCGAGCACGATGCCGTCGACCGGAATGCGCTCGCCCGGTGCGACGGCGAGTATGTCGTCGACGCGCAGCAACTCGACCGGGACTTCTTCGACGCGTCCATCGGCGTAGCGCCGGTGCGCGAGCGCGGGACGCAGCTCTAAGAGCGCTTGCATCGCTACCGAACTCTTTGCACGCGCGCGTGCTTCGAGATACTTTCCGGCGTAGATCAGCGTGATGATCGCCGCTGCAGTGTCGAAATACGTTTCGCTTCCGCGCAGAGCTTCGTAGTAACTGAGTACGATCGCCGCGGTCGATCCAAGTGAGATCAGGGTGTCCATGGTCACACTGCCCGAGCGCAGTGCGGAGAGTGCCGACGCGTGAAATTCCCATCCGACGATCAGCCAGACGGGTGTGGCCAGCGCGGCCAGCACCCAGGCTTTGCCGGGGAAGTCGGGGGCGAACATCGCGATCGCAAGCGCCGGAGCGGTGAGCGCCACGGCGAGCGCCAAGAGCCGGCTGCGGCGGGCGAGATCGGCCTGACGCTGGGCGGCAAGGCGATCTTCGGCAAGCTCGGTGCTGGCCTTGTAACCGGCCGATTCCACGGCATCGATGAGCGCGCGAGGGTCGAGCTGCCCGGCGTGGCAGTACCGTGGCCCGCTCGGTCGCGAGATTCACGGCGGCGTCGTCGACGCCGGGGACGCTGCGCAGGGCGCGCGTGATGTGGCTCGCGCACGAGGCGCAGGTCATCCCGCTAATTTCGAGTTCGGTCAGGCTCATTGCACTTTCTTCAACACCCACTGGTTTCAATAGACACTTTGTGATACAAAGTAGATTCCGATCCTCAGTTGGTTTGCCGGACAAAGTTAAAAGAGTCTCAAAAGATGGAACCATGGGTCGCGTGGTTCCGTGTTCTCAGATAAGATCGAACCCATTACGCTTACACTAAGCCCCCGACCCTATCCCTGGAGATGACTGTGTCAACCGCCTCACGCCTCCGCCCCTTTGTGGGCGCACTGGTTCTCGTACTTGCTGGCGCAATGCCCGCGGCCGCGTCGGCATCGTTGCCCACCGCAACGGCCGAAGATGTCAACGAGAGCTACCGTTTGATCACGACCACGTATTACCGGCCGGTCGAGCCGCAAGCGATTCTCGACCACGCGCGTGAGGGGCTTATCGAGTACGCGCACAAGCATGGCGCGAAGATCGACGTTGCGCAGCTTCATCCCGGTGCCGATTCGATGTCGACGACGCAAGCGCTCGACGATGCAATCGCCGGAGCTGCCGCAAGCGCGCACGGCTCGACGACCGACTACGCCTATGCGGCGATTACGTCGATGGCCAAGGCCGCCGACGATCGCTACACGCAGTTCATGACGCCCGATGAATACAAGCAATTCAAAGATGCGCTCGATCCCGAAAAGATTTCCGGTATCGGCGTATTGATCGCGCCCGACGAAGCAACCGGACTGATCGACGTTTCGTACGTTGTGCCGAGCACGCCGGCGGAAAAAGCTGGTTTGCAACCCGGTGATACGATCGCGACGATCGATGGAGCGTCGACTAAAGGCTTCACGACCGAGGCCGCGAGCAAGTTGCTGCGTGGCAAGGCCGGTACACCGGTGCACCTCGGCATCGTACGCGGCAGCGCAGCGCCGAATGATGTCGCGATCACGCGCAGCGAACTTGAGCCGCCGACGGTGGTCTACAAGATGCTGCCGGGATCGATCGGCTACATCTACGTACTCGCGTTTGGACAAGGCACGCCGACGGAGTTCGACGCTGCACTCGCACGAGTCAAAGCGGCAGGCGCAAAGGCCCTTGTCTTCGATCTTCGCAACGACGGTGGCGGCTATGTGGAATCGGCGCTGCAGATCAGCGAACGGTTCATCGCGAGCAAGCCGCTGCTAACGGTACAAGAGCGCGGCGGTCCGGACACGACGGTTACCGCGGACGACGATGCGGTGCAGGTCGAAGTACCGACGACGGTGCTGGTCAACGAATACACGGCGTCGGCCTCGGAGATCACCGCTGGTGCGTTGCAAGACGACGGCGTTGCATCACTTATCGGTACGCGCACGTTTGGTAAGGGCGTGATGCAGACGCTGACGCAGCTCGCCGACGGCGCGGCGATCAAGATTACGACGGCACACTATTTGACGCCGAGTCGTCGCGACATCAATTTGAAGGGCATCGAACCGGACGTTTCCGTTGTCGAGCCGAAAGAATCGCGCTTTGGCGATCCGAGCAAGGACCCGCAATTGCGCGCCGCCGTCGATTTTCTCAACAAGAAAATCGCTACAGCATCAGCAACAAAACCAGAGTGAATGCTAGAGCAATTTAGCCTGGCTAAATTTAGCTGACTTTGCGTCGCGTGAGGCGGACGAGGGTGCCGTTCCGTTCGAACTGTACGCCGTCCATGAGGCGGCGCATCAGCAGAATGCCGAAGCCACGATCGCGTCCCTCGACATCGATTGGAAGCGCCGTTCCCACCGGAAGAAAGCCGTCCCCGTTGTCGCGTATCTCAATGGTGAGCCGCTCGTCGTCGTCAAACGAACAACGTACGGAGAAGCCGCTCGAGCGGCGCGTGCGCCCGTGTTCGACGGCGTTGCTAAGTGCTTCACCCGATGCAACGCGGATGTCCGCGACTTCGTCGTTCGAAAACCCGCATATGCGCGCAAACCCGGCGATTGCATTGCGGGCGAGTGGGACATTTCGGCGTTCGCCGCTGAATGCGGCGCGGAAGTTTGGTGTCATAATCAGCTAAGCTGATTGTGCCCCTTCGCGTAGAAGAAGAATCCGTCCGGGCCGCCAAGCGTGCCGCAGGTTGCGGGCGATTAGCTCAGCTGGGAGAGCAGTGCCCTTACAAGGCAAAGGTCGCAGGTTCGAACCCTGCATCGCCCATTTTTACCTGCGCATTCTGTCGTCAGCCGCCGGCTCGTGTGCGAAGCACACGTCGCCAACGGCTTCCTAAGACTGCTTGGTAAACACCGAAGGAAACGCCCGCGGAGGTGTTGCGCCAATGCTCGAAATTCTCAATGAAATCAGCGTAGAACGCGAAGGCACGACGGCGATCGTTACGATGCGCCGGCCGCAGAAGCGCAATGCACTATCGCTTGCGATGATGCGCGAGCTTGCCGGTGCTCTGGGCGAGCTAGGCCTCGATGGGTCGGTGCATGCAATCATCCTTGCGGGGGAGGGACCGGCCTTCTCGGCCGGCCACGATTTGCGCGAATTGCGCGGCGCAAACGCGGTCGTGTATGAAGAAATCTTTACACAGTGTGTCGCGCTGATGGACACAATCGAGAGCATCGCGCAGCCGGTTATCGCCGAAGTCGCGGCGCTCGCGACGGCCGCCGGATGCCAACTTGTTGCCGCGTGCGATCTTGCGGTTGCGTCGACACAGGCGCGCTTCGCAACGCCGGGCGTGCGCATTGGACTCTTCTGCAGCACGCCGATGGTGGCACTCAGTCGCGACATCGGCAGAAAACGCGCGCTCGAGATGTTGCTTACCGGCGATCCGATCGATGCAACGACGGCGTTGCAATGGGGTCTGGTCAACACCGTGGTCGCGCCCGACCAATTGCGCAGCACGACCCTCGCCCTCGCCGCCAAGATCGCCGCGTCGAGCCGCGCCGTTGTCGGGCTCGGGAAAGCCGCGTTCTATCACCAGCTGGATCTCAGCCAGCCGCTGGCATACGCTTTCACGAAGGACGTAATGGTTAAGAATGCCCAGCTAGGCGACGCGCAGGAGGGCATTTCCGCGTTTATCGACAAGCGGGATCCCCAGTGGCCGGCAAACCGGCCGGTCTGAGCGGGTGTAAAAATATGCGCCGGATGGCTTTCGTAGACGTTGCGGGTCTGCTACAGTAGGGAAACAGAAATTCACTGCCTCGGCGTTTAGAGACGTGGGCGCTTCGCCGTGGCACCGTACAAAGTCGTCGCCCACACCCGGTATGCGGGCAACCGCATACGCGACGGCATAAGGGCTCGCTACGCGAGCCTTTATGTATTGTGAGGGTAGAGTGCCGCACAGCGCGAACACCCCTCCCCCGTGATCCGTCCTGATATCCGACCGCGGTATGCCGCCGTGATCCTCCTTGTTGCGCTCTTGGCGGCGCTCGCTGTGGCCGTGTTTCGCGTCCACACCGAGTCGCAGACGCGCCGGGTCGAGATCGCGATGGACTATACCGATTTTGTCGCCCTCGCGCGCTCCTATAACTACAACACCGCCGCGTTCTTGATTGCACTGCGCCGCGCCGGCCTCACCTCGCTGGCCTTGACCGAAGAACTCGGCTCGAGCGTCGGCGACGACGGACGCGCCTACGCAACGACCGGCGCCGCGTTGCTCAATGCGGCGCAGCTCTCGCCGCTCTCCGATCCGCTGCTCGAATCGCTGGTGCGCTCGAAGCGCATCGCGCGCGACGCGGTCTACCTTATTGTCAGCGACCCCGCAACATACGCCCGCTTCCGTACGCAGCTCGCGCTGCACTACGAACGCAAGACCGTGCGGGTCTTGCGCGCATCGCAACCGTGGATCATCGAAGTACGCACGCAGATCGACTATTTCAACGCGAACGCGCTCGGCATTCCCGCCGATCAAATTGCGCTTGCCAAGCGGCTCGGCTTGCTCGTGATCCCGCGCTTCCAGAACGACGAGCGCTACCAGCAGCCGCAAATGGAAGCCGCGTTTAACGATGTCTTGCGCCAAGATCGTAAGGTCTCGACGGTGATGTTCTTTGGTCTGCGCAACCAAGTCTTCGGCTTTCCCGATCACCTCGACGATGCGGCTGCCGCGTTCAAAGCGCACAACGCGCAAGCTGCGAAACAAACTGGTGCCGACGAGTTCAACTTCGGCAATATCGAGACGTACGACGATAGCCAGATCCAAAAAGGCAGCGTGACGCTGGCCAAAGATATCGAAGGCCAGACGGTTCGCGTGCAAGCGATCGCGAAGACCGAGCTCGACAAGATCACGCTGGACGACGTCATCGGCCGTTACGTACTCGGCGTGCGCGAGCGTAACGTACGCGTGCTGTATCTGCGTCCGTGGGGCCATCAGGACGGCGATCTTTCGATTGAGGCGACCAACGTCGAGATGGTCAAGCAGATCGCCGATCAGCTCAAGGCGCACGGTTTCAAACTCGGTCGCGCAACGCCGATTCCGCAGTACCGCGGCGACAACCGTATCCTGATCGGCGTCGCTGCGCTCGCCGTGCCGTCGATCTTCGCTGCTGCTGCTGAGCTTTTTCGGCTGGTACCGGCCGTGGCTCGCCTACAGCGCGTATGCGCTTACCGTGTTGCTCTATCTCGGCGGCCTCGTTACGCACCACGACATCTTCGCGCGTTCGGTGATCGCGCTTGCGGGTGCGCTGCTTTTTGCCGTCGCCGCCGTTCTTTCGATCGCCAAAGCGTGCAGTGAAGAGCCCGCGCCGCGTTATCAGGATCAACTCGTGCGCAGCCTAGGCTGGACGCTGCTCGCGCTCGGCGTGACGCTCGCCGGAGCCCTGGTGATCGTCGGAGTGATGAGCTCGCCGCTCACGATGGAAGAAGTCGAACGCTTCCGCGGCGTGCGGCTGATACTCGCGCTTCCTCCGCTAATTGCGCTTGGACTGTATCTTTTCGACAAGCGTTTCGACTCCGGCATCGACCGTCCGGCGGACATATTCGGCGCACCCGTGCGCGTATACCAACTCTTCACCGGCATCGTCATCGTTGCGGCCGGGGTGTTGCTGCTGATGCGCAGTGGCAACGACAGCGACATCACGCCGTCGCATTTCGAGATCGCGCTACGGCACTTCTTGACCGGGCGTGCTCAGCGTGAGGCCCCGTTTCAAAGAGTTTCTGATCGGTGTCCCGGCGCTGATGCTCATGCCGGCGCTGAGCGTCGCGCATCGTCGTGTGGTTGGATGGCTGCTCGCGCTCTGTATCGGCGTCGGTATCGGCGACGTGCTCGATACGTTCTCGCATCTGCACACCCCGATCTGGATCTCCTTGCAACGCACCCTCAACGGCTTGATCATCGGTGCGATCATCGCCGCCCTCGCAATCTGGATCTATCGCCATGCGTGTATTGCTTTCGGGCTATTACGGGTTCGGTAACCTCGGCGACGAGGCGCTGCTCGAGGTGATCGTGGAGCAGATGCGCGCGCGATTTCCGGCGATTGTCATCGACGTGCTTTCGGCAACGCCCGATACAACGGCGCTCGCATTTGGAGTCGAGGCGACGCCGCGCTGGAGCATGCGCGCCGTGCGCGAGGCGATCGGGCGAGCCGATGTCGTGCTCTCGGGTGGCGGCGGACTCTTGCAAACCGCAACCAGCGCACGCAGTATTGTCTACTATGCGGGCATTCTGCGCGAAGCGATTCGCCAACGCCGCAAGGCGATGATCTTCGCGCAATCGGTAGGCCCGCTCGATCTGCTCGGCCGTATCATCGTGCGCAGCTTCTGTCGCGGCACAACGCGTGCAACGGTGCGCGACGTGCGCTCGCTGCGTCTGCTGCAATCGCTCCTGCCGCAGACGCCGGTCGAACAAACGGCCGATCCGGTTTTTCTCTACGATCTGCCGGTCGAAGAGATCGATCTTTCCTCCGAGGGTCTGGCCGGGCAGCCGTACGCGATCGTCAGCGTACGCAAGGTCGCGAACCTGCGCGATGGTCAGCATGCGATTGCGCGCGCAGTCGATCGCCTCGCGCAGACGCACGGCGTGCGCGTCGCATTCTTGCCGCTCGGCGGCATCAGCGATGCCGAAGTGTCGACGGCAATCATTCGCTTGTGCAAAAGCGCGCCGATGCTCTTGCCCGAGTGCTCGCTCGCGCGGGCGGCGGCGATGCTGCGCGGCGCGCGTGTCGTCATCGGCATGCGGCTCCACGCATTGATCCTTGCCGCGCGCTTCGGTGTGCCGTTCTTGGCGATCCCCTACGATCCGAAGGTGGCTGCGCTGTGCGACGACCTGGGCTATCCGCTCGATCCGCTCTGGACGCCGGGGAAGCCCGCACCGTCGGATCCGGCCGTCGATGCGCTCGTCGACCGACTGATGTCGCAGCGCGACGTGCTCGCGGCAGACTTGCGGGAGAAGGTCGAGGAGATCCGCGCCGCCGCGGCACGAAATTTCGACGTGCTTGGCGAACTCTTGCGCGATCCATGAGCGACTCCGACGAACGCGACTACCGCGATAGCTTAAATTTACCCAAGACCGCCTTCCCGATGAAGGCGGAGTTACCGAAGCGCGAGCCGGACCGGATCGCGTGGTGGCAGCGCGAGCGCGTCTACGAGCGGCGCCTCGAAGCCAATCGCAAGAACGGTCCGTGGATTCTGCACGACGGGCCGCCGTACGCCAACGGCGAGCTGCACATGGGGCACTTCCTGAACATGGTGCTCAAGGACATGTTCGTGAAGATCGCATTGCTCGATGGGAAGTACGCGGATTTCGTTCCCGGTTGGGACATGCACGGATTACCGATCGAACTCGAGACGCTCAAGTTTTTGGGCATCACCGACTTTCACACGGTCGATCCGTTCGAACTGCGCGAGCAGTGCAAAGAGCGCGCCTTGTTTTGGGTCGGGCGGCAGCGCAACACACGTCAACGCATGGGCACGTTCGGGCACTACGATCGGCCGTACCTCACGATCGACCCGACGTTCGAAGCGACCATCGTCGACGCGCTCGCCGATCTCGCCGAGAAGAAGCAGCTCTACAAGGGTCTGCGCTCGACGTTGTGGTGCTTGCACGACGAAACGGCGCTGGCCGAAGCCGAGATCGAATACGAGCCGAAGATCTCGCCTTCGGTCTACGTGCGCTTTCCAGCAAACGACGCCCAACGCGAAGCGATATCGAAGGCGTTCGGTAACGAGCAGAGCGGCAAACTGTCGATCTTGATCTGGACGACCACGCCGTGGACGCTGCCGGCCAACGTCGCGATCGCGTTGCGCGCTGACGCGACGTACGGTCTCTATCGTCTCGACGACGAATTGCTGATTCTCGCGACCGCGCTTGCGCCCAAGGCGCTGGCTGAACGCTTCGCCGATGCCGCGTTGCTCGCGAGCGTTCCCGGCGAACGGCTCGACGGCACAAACGTGCGCCATCCGTTCATGGATCGCGATTCGCTCGTCGTACTGGCCGACTACGTCGATCTCGAGACGGGTACCGGCGCGGTGCACACCGCGCCCGGACACGGCGCCGACGACTTTGACACCGGCGTAAAGTACGGCTTGCCGGTTCTCAATCCGGTCGATGCCGCCGGCCACTTCACCGCCGAGGCCGGACCTTACGCGGGCGAGTTCATCTTCAAGGCCAACAAGCACATCACCGAAGACATGCGTGCGAGCGGCGCGCTCTTCCGCGCTGAGGAGTACGAGCATTCGTATCCGCATTGCTGGCGCTGCCACAATCCGGTGATCTTCCGCGCGACCGCGCAATGGTTCATCGCGATGGATCAGAACCGCTTGCGCGCACGCGCCATCGAAGCGGTCGACGGTGTGGAGTATGTGCCCGAGTGGGGACGCACGCGTCAGCGCCAGATGATCGAGACGCATCCCGAGTGGTGCGTGTCGCGCCAGCGCACCTGGGGCACGCCGATTCCGGCGCTCGTCTGCACCTCGTGCAATGAATCGATCCTCGATCCGACCGTTGCGCGCAATGCCGCGAAGCGCTTCGCAGAGGTCGGCGCGGGCTCGTGGTGGACCGATCCGGTGCAAACGTATCTGCCGCCGGGATTCCATTGTCCGAAGTGCCGCGGTACGACGTTCGAAAAAGAGAAGAACATCGTCGACATCTGGTTCGAGTCGGGCGTGACGCACCTTGCCGTGCTCGGGCACGACGGCGTGCCGTGGCCCTGCGACATGTATCTCGAGGGCGGCGATCAGTTCCGCGGCTGGTTCCGCAGCTCTCTGCTTCACCGGCGTCGCGATCAAAGGCGGCGCGCCGTACAAGCGCGTGGTCAAGAACGGCTGGGTCAACGACGAGCAAGGCCGCGCGATGTCAAAATCGCGCGGCACCGGTATCGATGCGGCCGACGCGATGGACAAATGGGGCGCGGACGTGCTGCGTTTGTGGGCGACGTCGGTCGAATTCGTCGACGACGTGCGCTTTGGTCCCAACGTCGTCGAGCAGGTCGGCAACGTCTATCGAAATATTCGCAACCGCATTCGGTTCATGCTCGGCAACCTGTACGATCTGGACGCGCCGAGGTTTTGCCACGCGAACAACTCGAACCACTCGATCGATCTGGCGTGCGCCGTCACCGATACGTTCGTCGCCGAGGTCAAAGCGCTCTACGCGAGCGACGCGATCCACGATGCGTACTTGCACATCGTCGCGTTCGAGAGCGCGATGTCGAACCTGTACTTCGACGCGCTCAAGGATTCGTTGTATTCACTCGCGCGCAAATAGCCGCCGCCGACGCAGTGCGCAGTCGGGACTGCTCTATGCGCTCACGCGGCTGCTCACGACGGTTGCGCCGATCCTCTCGTTTACGACCGAGGAAGCGTGGCAGGAGCTGCCGGAGTCGCTGCGCGATGGCGCGGCGAGCATCTTCGATACGTCGTTCAGCTCGGCGCCCAAGGCCAGCGCCGAAGAGATCGAACTGTGGGACGTGCTGCGCGGCCTGCGTTCGCAAGTTGGTGCGTCGCCGATTCGCGACTTCGAAGCACGCGTGGAACTTGCAGCACCCGCCGCGCTCTACGATGCATTGGCGGCGCTCGGCGACAACCTGCGTGACGCACTGGTCGTATCGCAGCTCGAGTTGCGCAACGGTGAAGGCGACGAAATTGCGCTCGCGGTGTTGCCGGCCCACGGCGAAAAGTGCCGGCGCTGCAAGAAGTTCCGCGCGCTCGGTACCGACGCTGCACATCCGTCGCTCTGCGCCGACTGCGCCGCCGTCGTCAACTCCTTGTCATCCCGAGCGTAGGCGCGTAGCTCTGCATTTGTCATCCCGAGCGTAGCGAAGCGTAGTCGAGGGACAACTACAACCCTAGGCGATCGAGGAGCGCTCCACGCCGTCGAGCCATTCGAGATAGGCACGTGCATACGTGCTGCGCGTTGAATGAACAGTATAAATGCGATAAACGCGCTTTCGGGTAACAGCGCTGAACGGGCGGCTCGGTCCGAAACCGTATATGGCGCATGTCTGCCGTTTGGTCGTGCGCGCAGGAGGCGACGAGTATTGATGTTAGTGCCCCGAGCCAAACCCGTCTCACGCCGTAGCTGCAAGCACGCGATCCCGGTACGCGGCCCATGCGTTGTGCTCGATCGCTTCGCGTGCGCCTCGCATCAAGTCGTTGAGCACGTAAACGTTGTGATACGAGAGCAGGCGCGGGCCGAGCATCTCGTTCGCGCGGAACAGATGATGAAGATACGCGCGCGTGTAGGTCGTGCAGACGTAGCAATCGCACTCGGGGTCGACCGGCGTGAAGTCGCGCACATAGGCAGCGTTGCGAATGTTGTACTCGCCGCTGCGCGTCATCGCGCGGCCGTTGCGCCCGCAGCGCGTCGGATAGACGCAGTCGAACATGTCGATGCCGCAGTCGACGGCCGACGATGAGGTCGCGCACCGTGCCGACCCCCATCAGATAGCGCGGCTTCTCTGCCGGCAAGAGCGCAGCGCGAAGCGCGTGCCGTGACGTACATCTCTTCGCGCGTCTCGCCGACCGAGAGCCCGCCGATCGCATAGCCCGGAAAGTCGAGGGCGACGATCTCGCGCGCGCTGCGCTCGCGCAGCTCCGTATCGTAGGCCGCCTTGCACGATCGCAAAGACTGCCGTGTTTTCGCTCTGCCACGCGGCGCGCGAGCGTTGCGCCCACGAGGTCGTCATGCGCACGGACTGCCTCGAGCTGCGTCGCGTGTCGCCGGCAGTTTGACGCAGACGTCGAGCACCATCGCGATGTCGACGCCGAGCGCTTCTTCGAATGCGATGACCGTTTCCGGCGTGAAGCGATGCGTGCTGCCGTCGATGTGCGATTGGAACGTCACGCCGTCGTCGTCGAGTTTGCGGCGCTCTTGCAGGCTGAAGACTTGAAAGCCGCCGGAGTCGGTGAGGATCGGACGGTCCCACGCCATGAAGCGGTGCAGGCCGCCGGCTTCGACGATGTGTCTTCGCCCGGACCGCAACCACAGATGGTAGGTGTTCGCCAGCAAAATCTGACTGTGCGCGCTGCGCACTTCGTCGGGCGTGAGCGCCTTGACCGTCGCCGCGGTGCCGACCGGCATGAAAGTCGGCGTTTCGACCATGCCGTGCGTCAGCGCAGCGTACCGCGCCGCGCGCTGCCGTCAGACCGGCGCAGCGAGAAGATGCCGTGCATCGACGTATTCTGGCGGTGGATCCACTTCAAAGAACAGCTCGCGCTCGGTGCGCGGATGCGCGAACGAGAGCTTCCACGCGTGCAACGCTTGGCCGGGCAGGCCGAAGCGCGCTTCTTCGTGGCCGTAGACCGGGTCGTTGACGATCGGATGACCCATCGCGGCCATGTGCACGCGAATCTGGTGCGTGCGGCCGGTCTCTAAGCGGAACAGCAATTCCGCCGCTTTGGGAAACGCTTCGCGCACCTCGTAGTGCGTGATCGCCGGCTTGCCGTCGGAAACGATCGCGTACTTCAGACGATTGTGCGGATCGCGGCCGATCGGCCCCTCGATCGTGCCGCGCGCGTGCTCGGGGATGCCGTGCACGAGGCCGAGGTATTCGCGCTTGATGCGGCGCGCTTTCATCGCGATCCCGAGCGCAGAGAGCGCTTGCGGCGTTTTCGCAACGAGCAGCAATCCCGACGTGTCGCGATCGAGACGATGCACGAGGCCCGGACGCAGTGGATCGCCGGGAAGCGTCCCGATGTGCGCAAGCAGTGCGTTGACAAGCGTGCCGCTCGTCGCGCCGTGAGCCGGATGCGTTACCATACCGGCCGGCTTATCGACCACCAGCAGATCGTCGTCTTCATAAACGATCGGAATCTCAATTGCTTCGGGGAGTGCCTCGAGCGGCTTGCGCGGCACGATCTCGTAGGCAAGCACGTCTGCGTCTTCAAGCGGATAACTCGCTTTGACCGCATTTCCGTTGACGCGCACTGCGCCGCGCTTGACCGCATCGGCGACGAGCGAACGCGCCGCACCGGAAAGTCGCGCGACCAAAACGTCGGCGCGCGTTCCCGCCTCGTCAGGCGTGACGACGTGTTCGGAAGACACTCGAGATCAGCAGCAAAATGACGCCGGCCGTAATGCACGAGTCGCCGACGTTGAACGTAAAGCGCCAAATTTGCGGAAAGCGGTAGAAGTCGATGAAATCGATGACGTAGCCATAGTGCAGGCGGTCAACGATGTTGCCGAGCGCACCGCCGAGGATCAATCCGAATGCAACGCAGACCAGCCGCGAGCGCTGCGCGGACTCGCGGAAGCTCCACCAAAAGATTCCGAGCACGATCACTGCCATAACGACCAGCAGCGGCTTGCTGTTCCCGAACATGCCGAACGCACCGTGCGTGTTCGGAATCGGCGCAAGTTCGAGCCAGCCGGGAATTAGAATCTTGTGCCCGCACCACGGGCTGCAGTGCGCGTCGAAGAAGATTCTGGCGGTAATCCAGTGCTTCGACCACTGATCGAGACCAAACGCGACGATCGCGGTTAGCGCGATCAGCAGGCTCGCGTTAAAGGTTCGGCGTTGGGACAAATTGATAGAACCACCCTGCAACGGAGTAGAAAGCATTGTTGACAAGTACCAGTCCGACTGCGACTAAGAAGAGGCCGGCGGTGAATTCGATTGCCGGTAGGAAGCGTTTTACCCGGTTTAACAGCGGCAGCACCGCCCCGATCGCGACCGCAGTCAGCAAAAACGGCACGGCCAAACCCATGGAGTAGACGAACAGCAGAAACGCCGCCTCGGCGTTGTGCTGCTGCGACGCGATGGCGAGAATTCCCGCTAGAATCGGGCCGATACAGGGCGACCAGCCCGCGGCAAACGCGATACCAACCAAGCCCGATGTCCAAAAAGTGCGGCGCTTGTGCTGCACGTGCACGCGCGTGTCGCGCATCACCAGTGGGATCCGTAGCATGCCCATCATGTGCAGGCCGAGAATTATGACGATGACGCCGCCGATTTGTGCGATCAGGAGGCGGTTCGCGCTCAGGACGCCACCAATTGCACTTGCCGTCAAGCCGAGCGCCACAAAGACCAGGGTGAAGCCGATAACGAAGGCGATTGCGTGCCCGATCGCAAGGGCCCGCATCGCGGCGCCGCCTTCGTCGCCCTGTAAGTCCTCGAGGCTCTCGCCGGTGAGCAATGAGAGGTAGGCCGGAATAAGCGGGAGGACGCACGGAGAGACGAAGGAAACGAGCCCGGCTAGAAACGCGATACCAACCGAGATGTGCGCCGTTGACGTCATAACAGAGAGTATTCGTGATAGTGCATTGGTTTAACTATCCGACAAATGTCGATCCCATAGCGATCCACCTTGGATTTCTGAACGTCCATTGGTACGGGATCGCCTACCTCGCCGGCTTTATCGCCGTCTACCTATGGATGAGCCGCCCGGAAGGGCGCAAGCGTCTTGGGCTGACCCGAGAGCAGATTCAAGACTTCTTATTCTACGCGTTGATCGGCGTTCTGGTTGGCGGCCGGACGTTTTTTGTCATCAACGACATCATCTCGAAGCACGACCTTTCGTACTATACAAGCAACCCACTCAACATCATCGCGGTGTGGCAGGGGGGCATGGCCTTCCATGGCGGCCTCGTCGGCGTGCTCATCGCGATCTGGCTTTTTGTCCGCAAGCATCCGCAGCTCAAGTACACGGTTCTCGGCGATGAAGTCGTCGTGATGTTGCCGGTCGGCATTACCCTGACGCGCATCGTGAACTACATCAACGACGAACTCTGGGGTGACGTGTGCCAGCCCGATCGTCCCTGGTGCGTGTTACCCAATCGACCTGGCGACGCCGAGATCTGGGGCACGAGCTATCGACATCCTGCGCAACTCTACGAAGCGGTGCTCGATTTCGTGACCTTACCGATCCTGCTCTACATCTACAAGCGTCGTCCCCCCGATGGTGTCGTCGGTTGGAGCTGGTTTCTGATGTACGGTATCACGCGTAGCGTCGCGGAGATTTGGCGTCACGCCGATTTTCATCTCGGACCGATTACGGGTGGACAAATATACGCGCTGCCGATGATACCGATCGCGCTCATCGGATTGTGGTATTGCAATAAGCGTGGACGGTATACGTCAGCGTCTTGACGCGCTGCGCGCGGCGATTGACGATGAACTACGTGCGTGTGGGCGTTCGCCCGGCAGCGTGTCGATTCTCGGTGTAAGCAAGAAACAACCGGCCGCCGCGATTGTCGAAGCGGCGCACGCCGGACTGCGCGCGATCGGCGAAAACTACGTGCAAGAAGCCGTGGCAAAGTTCGCCGAACTCGCGCTTGCCGGGATTGCGATCGAGAAGCACTACATCGGGCACGTGCAAACCAACAAAGCCAAGGCGATCGTCGCGGCATTCGACGTGGTACAGAGCGTCGATCGCGCTGATGCTGCGCAGGCTCTGGGCCGAGCCGCCGAGCGCGCCGGACGCGTGCTTCCGGTGTTGCTGCAGCTCAACGTCTCGCCCACCGAGCGTTTTGGCTGTCCTCCGGGCGACGCCGAAGCCCTCGCGGGGACGATCGCAGCCGAGCCGGGCCTGCGCCTCGAGGGCGTGATGGCGATTGGGCCGCTCGACGCAGGCCCGGACGCGACCGCGCAGGCGTTTGCGCTCGCCGCCAAGACGTTGCGGGCTATTGGTGGAAGTACACTCTCAATCGGCATGTCGGGCGATTGGCGCGAGGCCGTGCGCGCAGGCTCGACGATGGTGCGGATAGGCACCGCCCTCTTTGGGGAGCGTCATTAAATGGGAATGTTCAGCAAAATCGGGTCGTTCTTCTCGATCCGCGACGAGGAAGACGAACTCTACGAAGACGAGCCTCCGGCCTCGCCGCGCGTCGTTCCGCTGTCGCACGCGGGACGCCGCGGGGGGACCGAGGTCAGCGTCTTCTCACCGCGCGGTTTTCAGGATGTCGTCGAGATTGGCGACGCCTTGCGCAATCGCCAAGTGGTGATCGTCAATTTGCAAAATGCCGACCGCACGCTGCTCCAGCGGGTGGTCGACTTTACGTCGGGCGTCGCATACACGCTCGATGGCAAAGTACAGAAACTCGCCGAAGCGATCTATCTGATCGTTCCGGCCGGCGTCGTGATCAACGCCGCGGGATTGCGCGACACGATGATGGCTGATTCCACCTTCGACTTCATGTCTTCGGGACGCGGTTAAAACGTCGATGGAAAAAGTTACACCGGTCGACATCCAGCACAAGACCTTCAAGAAAGCGTTGCAAGGCTACGACCGCACCGAGGTCGATCGGTTTCTCGATGAAGTGATCGAGACGCTCGAGGACGACGCGCAACATCGCGCTGCGCTCGATGCGGAGGTTGCCGACCTTAAAGAGCGCATTAGCCATTTCAAAGCCATGGAAGAGTCGTTGCACAACACGCTCGTGCTCGCGCAACGTACCGCTGACGAAGTCAAAGCCTCGGCGCACAAAGAGGCGGATTTGATTCGCGAGCAGGCGCGCCTTGCGGCCGAGCGCGAGATCGCGTCGTACAACGATGCCATCGGCGAGGTGCGTCGCGAGCATCAGCGCGCCATAGAAGCTGCCGAGAAAGCTAAGAGCGAGCTGCGCAGCCTGCTGCACACGCACCTCTCGCTGCTCGAGGGCACGCACAATCAGTTGCAACAACAGCAGCTCGCGCACGATACCACCCGGATCGAAGTCTTCTAAGAGACCAACGTGCCAAGCATAGCGGTTCTGGGCGGCGACGGCATTGGCCCGGAGATTATCCGCGAGGCGCTACGCGTGCTCGTGAAGGTACGCCCCGATGTTACGTGCGTCGAAGCGCCGGTCGGCGGCGCTGCGCTCGATATGGGGCTGCCGCCGCTGCCCGAAGCTACGCTCGAGCTGTGCAAGCGCAGCGACGCAATTCTCTTCGGTGCTGTCGGTTTGCCGAAGTACGACGGCGCGCCGATGGGCAAACGTCCGGAGGCGGCACTCTTTGCGCTGCGCAGTACCTTTGAACTCTATGCGAATCTGCGTCCCGTGCGCGTTTTTCCCGGATTGGAGAACGCCTCGTCACTTCGTCCGGAATTGGTGCGAGGGCTCGATCTCATCGTCGTGCGGGAGCTTACCGGCGGCCTCTACTTCGGTGCGCGCGAGACGCGCATGGAGGACGGTGTTGAAGTTGCGATCGACACGATGGTGTATCGGGCGCCCGAGATCGAGCGTATTTTGCGTACCGGCTTCGAGTTGGCGCGAAAGCGTCGCAAAGCGTTGACGTCGGTCGATAAAGAAAACGTGCTCGACACGTCTCGGTTGTGGCGGCGCATTGCAATACGAATGGCTGCGGAGTATCCCGATATCGAGTTGCGACATTTACTCGTTGATAATGCGGCGATGCAACTGGTGCGACGTCCCGCTGCATTCGATGTGATCGTGACCGAGAATACGTTTGGCGACATTCTCTCCGACGAAGCCGCGATCGTGACGGGCTCGATCGGCACGCTTCCGAGTGCAAGCCTTGGGGCGGGTGGCACGCCGGGCAAGCAATTCGGGATGTACGAGCCGATCGGTGGCACCGCGCCCGATATCGTCGGCAAAGGCGTCGCCAATCCGACGGCTGCGATTCTCTCGGGAGCGCTGTTGCTGCGCTACAGCCTCGACGACGACGCGAACGCGACACGCATCGAACGCGCAGTCGAAGCCGCGTATGCGTCGGGCAAACGCACCGCCGATGTGGCCGCCGGTGGTGCATCGCTCTCCACGACGGCGTTTACCGACGCCGTGCTGGCGGGACTGCGCTGAGCCCGCGACTCGTTAGTGCGCCGGCACGCATCGCTGCGGTAGGCATGTACGTGCCGCAGCGCGTGCTTTCCAATGCCGACTTCGAAAAGATGTTCGATACCAGCGACGAGTGGATCGTGCAACGCACCGGCATCCGTAACCGTCACGTGGTGAGCGAGGGTGAGTATTCTAGCCACCTTGCGATCGGTGCGATCGACGACTTGCTCGCGCACAATCCCGCTGTCCAACTCCGCGACGTCGACTATCTGATCGTCAATTCGAGCACGCCTGACTACGCCTATCCGAGCATCGCGGCATTGCTGCAAACGCACTACAATCTACCGAAAACGGTCGGCGCGCTCGATATCGCCACCGCGTGTGCCGGCTTCGCCTACGGCATCAACCTGGCGTGCGGACTGATCGCGAGCGGCGAGTGCGACCGGGTTCTCGTCCTCGCGGCGGACGCGCTCACGCGTAGCGTCGACTACACCGACCGGTCAACGGCAGTGCTCTTCGGAGACGGTGCGGGCGTTGCGTTGATCGAACGCAGTGATTCGCCTCAAATTCTTGGTATGAGTCATGGCTCGGACGGGAGCGGCGGCCGTTTTCTCTATCGCACAAACATGCGCAGCGAGATCAACGGACAGATCGACGAGTCTCGGCTGTTGCGGCAGAACGGCCGCGAAGTTTATCGCTGGGTGCTCGAAACGATCCCCGGCGAGGTCGACCGGATTTTAGCGCGCGCCGGACTAACGCTCGAGCAGATCGATTGGTTCGTGCCGCATAGCGCCAATCTGCGTATGATCGAGGCGCTCGACAAACGCATCGGATTTCCGATCGAGCGCACGCTGATCTCGATGGTCGAATACGGAAACACGTCGGCAGTGACCATCCCGCTAGCACTTGTGCCGGCGATACGCGACGGGCGAGTGCAACCGGGTCAGCGCGCCTTGCTCATGGGTTTCGGCGGCGGGCTCGTCACGTCGGGGTGCGTCGCGCTTATCTAAGCCTGCACGTGTTCGGTGATCAGTGTTTCAGTATTTTCCCCATCGCTGATCGTAGAAAAGCATCGGTCCGTTCGCGAGCTAGCCGCATTCGAGATCCGAAAGTCTTACCAAAAATCCTTTCATACGCACGAACGCCGCCCTCTTGCGGAATGACATTGATGCTTCTAAGCAGCAATGTTGCAGAAAACACCAAGCAAAAAACACCTAGTAAATCGAACCGTGCTTTCAGGTCGACCGAATCGGCTTTAGCGATCAGAAATTGCCAGAGGACGATTATGGTCCAGAGCACGGCAAACGCGCGACGCAGCACTTCGGCCGGTCGCATCATCAAGATCACAACGTTAACTGCAGCTAGACTTAATGCCAAGCCGCGTACGATCTCAAAAGTCGCGAGGTTCAAAACTGAGCCTAGCTGCCGATTTCGCAGCTAATGAATTGGTAGATCAAGTCCAGCCCAACTGCGATGCCACCGGCCGCTAAAATGTCCGGCAAATTGGCGGCGGCCACGACGGCAAGCAACACGTCAGTAAAACCCGCTATAGATACGGTCCCGGCGACAACCCCGGCAGCGGACCTGAGCAATATTGGCGGCGCGCTGTATAGACTGCCGTTTACCATAAGCCCTGCGACGATGCTCTCGGCTAGAGTCCTCAATTGGTCTCCAACTGTCGCAAGCGACTGCGCCACGCAATTTTTCGACGGAGCTGAAACGGTATAAGTCGGCCCGACGTATGGGTTACCACCGAACGCCGGAACCGGAGACGCGATCACGTAGAAATTGTCCCAGGTAGGGTACGCGTTCGCGTAACAAGTCACGGTCGCTATCGTCTGTAGCCCTGCCGACGGCGGCGCCGTTGTTGTGGTGGATGTAGGATCGCCTTGGCCGCCGCACGCATCTGCCGCGTGAATAGTGCCACGGGTTCCCGCATAAACGCAGTCGTCTGGTCTAACAGTCTGCATGAACGCCGCGTTCGACAGCATATCGCTGCGAATAACCGTCGTGCCATTTTGCGACATGGCAAGAATATTATATCGCGACATCAACGCCTGCAGCGACGAAGACGCCATCAACGCGTCATTGAAGCTGCTTCCGATATTTGGCAAAGAACCGCCGCAGGAAGCGAGCAATGAGGCGCCCGCCATTTGTGCTACAAACTTTGCCCTAGATTGAGTTCGCGCGCCCATCAGCGTAATCAAGAGAACACCGTTCCAATGGATATGAGGAACTAAAAGTAAGTGTATGATCACCGATCGGGGGCGCGAGGCTCCGCGCAATCAACTCGTACCCCCGTCCGACTTGACCGCTCCACGACGGTACAACTTCAGACCTTACTTGCGCAAGCTAAAAACGCAAATAAAATGCACTGTACCGGCCAGATCGCTTGTGCTGTTAGCGAGCGCTAGCTCCCGACGAAGCAGTCGATTAAGCCTTTACGTGCTCGGTCACCCACGTGCGCCCCATGAAGTCGACCAGTCGCACGGTGAGCAATGCGTGCTGATGCGCATGTGCCTGCGACCACGCCGCGCGCCAGTCGTGCGAGACGCGAGCTTTGAGCTTTTCGATGTCGTCATCGCCGGTTGAGATGTAGCCGTTTGCGTCGATTGCGATATCGAGCTGCTTCGTCCCCTTCATATCGAACGCCATGATGACATCCGGATAGGCCTTCTTGAGCGGCGCGAGCGTCGCCGTTTCCTGGGCGTCGATCTGCTCCTGCGCCGAAGGATGCGGTGCGCATGCGGCTCCGAGGAGTAGGAGCAGCGCGATCCCGGCCGCTGACCATAGCCTTGCCATACGCTGTTCACGATTCGGCCATAGGCAGCGCCTACCATGCGCGCATGGACGGAATAGCGTGGGCATCGAGCGCGATGGTAGCGGCGAGAACGCGGCTCGACGTTGCGACCGAAAACCTCGCCAATGTATCAAGCGACGGATTCCATGCGGCGCTTGCGCGTGGCACCCTGACCGCGCACGGCGTCGAGATCGCGCGGGTTGCGACCTCGGATCACGGCGCCTTCCGCCATACCGGCAGGCCTTACGACTTTGCCATCGTTGGTGACGGTGCGTTTCGCGTGCGCGCCGGCGACGGCTCGGTCAGCGCGACGCGCAACGGCGCGTTCGATCGCGATCGCGATGGCGTGTTGCGCGACGTGCAAGGCAGGGCGCTGATCGGTACAACGCTTGGGCAGGGCGCGATCGTGCAGACCGGCTTCCTCGAAACCTCCAATGTGAACGCCATCGACGAGATGGTCAACGTGCTGACCTCGCAACGTTCGTTTGAGAGCGCGGAGAAAGTCGTGTCGCGCGATCGACGGCGTGCGTCAGAAGAACAGCAACGAAGTCGCGAGGATCAAATAGTGGATCGCGCGCTCTTCGCCGCAGCGACCGGCATGGCGGCACAGCAACAGAACCTCGACACGATCGCGAACAACCTCGCCAACGGCGACGTCATCGGGTTCAAAGGTTCGGAAAATGAATTTGCTGCGCTCGCGGCGCCCGGTGAGCCGGGCGTCGGAACCGTGCGCAGCGGCGAACATGCGCTCTTCAAGCAAGGAAAGCTCGAACGCAGCAACGGGCCATTCGACATGGCGATCGATGGTGAGGGCTTCTTTGTCGTCACCGATGGTCACCGTCGTGCTTACACACGCGCCGGTGAATTCTCGCGCACTGCCGATGGCTCGCTCCAAAATGCGCAGGGCTGGCGTCTGGTGGGCGTACACGTTCCGGCCGACGCCCAGAGCGCGAGCGTAGCTGACAACGGCGCAGTCAGCGTAACCGCCGGCACGAACACGCGGGTAATCGGGCACCTGCAACTCGCGCAATTTGCCGCGCCGGAGAAGTTGCAGAGCCTCGATGGCGCGCTATTCGCGCCGACACCGGCGTCGGGCGCACCGCGCATGGTTACACCCGGCGGCGAGGGCGGCCCGCACGTGCGCTACGGGATGCTCGAACAATCCAATGTCTCAATCGTCGAGTCGATGATGGCGATCCTCACCGCTCAGCGAGCCTACGAGGCCAATGCAAAAGGCATTCAGGCGGCCGACGAGATGCTGCGCATCGCCAACAACTTGCAACGTGGATAGGCCTGAGACGCAACGCGTGAGCTCGACGCTCGAGGCGCTGATCTTTTCCGAGGTGCTCAAGCCGCTGATGCGCGGCGCGGACCCGCTCGGCGGATACGGCGTCACCTACTTTGCACAGTTACTCGCGACGAGGCTCGAGTCACGTGACTGACGTTGAGCGCGAAGCGAAGATTCGCGCGCTGTTGCCGCTGGTGCGCAAGATTGCGCGGCGCATCAGCCGGCTCGTGCCATGCGACTACGACGACTTGGTCGGCGACGGAAGCATCGGGTTGATCCGCGCGGTCGATAATTACGATCCCTCACGCGGCACCTCGCTCGAGCTCTATGCACGGCATCTTATATCCGGTGCGATGCTCAACGGCATTCGCCGCATGGATCCGGTTTCGGAGCGCACACGCCGCGCGATGCGCGATGGTGAGGTCGAGCGCTATCAGCTTGCCTGCGAACGCGGGAACGTTCCGACGTTAGCCGAGATGGAAATTCGGCGCCCCGGGTTCATTCGGGCAAGCGCTGCTGTAACGCAAGGCGTTCCACTCTCCCTGGATCGCCCGCTTCCCGAAGGGGAACGGTTGCAGCGTGACTGGAGCAACGATCCGGCGCTCGTCGTCGAGGCGCGCCACGAACGTGACGCAATCGGCGCGGCCATCGATGCATTGCCGCTTCGTCAGCGCCAGGTGATCGACGAACATTACTTTGGCGAAAGATCGCTGCGTGAAGTTGGCCGGCGAATGCGGATCTCACCGCAACGCGCTTCGCAACTGCACATCGTCGCCATGCGCAAGCTGCGCAAGAATTTGAGTGTCGATGCTGCGGCGTCTTGATGGTGAGGAGGGCCGCGCACCGGCCGCACAACCCCAGGCCGCGGCAATTGCTCCCGAACAGATGGTCGCGGCGGTCGGCGAGAGCGAGGCGGAAAACTCGCTGTTGCCTCGCGATCATCCTAAATGGGCCCGCGATGCCGTGACCCTCTCGCAACGTGCGCGAGAGATACTCGCGCACCTGCGCCCGGTGGTCGTGAAGATTCTTACCTTCTGGGACCACCGGGTGCGCAGCGCGTGGATCGGCGGGAGTCGCGTCTGTATCGACCCGAGCGGAAGCTATCGCGTCGAGAGCTGAGGCCGCGTCAGACTAGCAGTACGGACCCGTGCAGGTTGGAGGCGGGCTCGATGAACCGCTCGTTCCGGCGACGACTGCCGTCGAGAAGCCTTGGACGCCATTTCCGGTCGGCGGCTGGTTGGCCGTATCGCTCGCAAACGCGTAGAGCGGTTTTCCGAGGTAAGCCCACTGCGAGCCGCTCGGATTGGTACGCGTGATGATCGTGAAATCACCAACGGCCGCCGAGCTCGGTCCGCTCATCAGCGGAGGCCAAATGGTTGCGCAGCTGCCGGTGCAAGTAGACGCACCCGAGCCGGCCACGTCACCGTTGAACGTGTAAAGCGGCAGACCAGCTTGCGTTTCCCAGATCGTTTGACTGCTGACGGTTACCTGTTTTGGTAGTGTCGGATCCGTTGAAGCCGGACTCGATGTTGGGGCGGGTTGCTGTGTCGGTGTGACCACGGGGGGACTTGGGTTGGTGCTTCCGCCACCGCCGCAAGCGGCCAGCGCAAATGCGCTTGCCAACGCTAAACCGAGAAATTTAATTCGCATATACTTTCCTAAAAAATCAAGAGGCGCTTGCGGTAAACATAGGCCGCACAAATGAAGAATGTTTAAATGAAAAAGCAAGCATGCGCCGCGCCAACACTTGAGGGGAGTTGCCGCCTCTAGTATGAAGATGGCAACGGTGCATGGATGGGATGCGCATGCGGCGACGATCGTCGCGGCGCGGGGCGGCGACGGCGAGGCGCTCGAGCGGCTACTGGTGGCCATATGGCCGCACGCTTATCGCATCGCGCTCTCGATCTTGCGCAATCCGGCGGCGGCCGAGGATGCCGCCCAGGAAGCGTGCGCGCGGGTTGTGCTCGCGATCGCGGACCTGCGATCGCATGCGGCGTTCAGCGTGTGGCTCTACCGGATCGTGTTGCGCGAGGCACTCGCGATCGAGCGGCGCACGCGCGCCGATGAACCGCTCGACCCACGGACGGTTGCCTCGGCTTCGCCATTGACCGATGCGCTGGTGCGCGTCGACGTGCTGCGGGCACTCGGGAAATTGCCGCCGCACGAGCGCGCGGTTGTTGCATTGCACTACTACGCGGATCTCAACAGCCAGGAGATCGGCGCAATCCTGCGGATCCCGCCGGGCACAGTTCGCTACCATCTCGCGTGCGCGCGACGGCAGCTCGAAATGCTGCTCGGGTCGCATCGTCCGCGTTCCATCGCTGAGGTACTCTTCGATGCCGGTTGATCTTCGCGGCGCGTTGCGCGGAGCGCTTGACGTTACTGGTCCGCCCTTTGAGATGCAGCGCGTGCGAGCGCGCGTAGGCGCACGTCTTCGCGGCCGCGAAACCCGCCGCGCGCGATCGATGTTCTCGCTGGCCGCCTTCGTGGCAGTTGTCGCGCTCTTTGCCGGCGGCTATGCGCCGACCGCGGCACATGCAGCAGCGATTGCTGCACTGCCGGTTCCCGCTCCCGCACCGCAAGCCACGTGAGGGCGCTTTCACAACGCGCCGGCGACGCGATTATCGCGGCGTCGCTCGGCGTCGCGTCGTTCGTACTGCTCTTCGTGCGCTACTGGGTTCCGCCCAACAAGATCTTCGACGAAGTGTACTTTGCACGCGCAGCCGAGGAGTATCTCCAACGCCGCTATATCTACGAGAATACGCATCCGCCGGTGACGAAGTTGCTGATCACGCTTTCGGTGATCCTCTTCGGCGGGTTGCAGCACGGCGATACGTCGTACGGTTGGCGCTTTTTCGACGTGCTCGCCGGAGCGATTGCCGTCCCCATCTGCTTTTTGTTAGCCAAACGCATCACGCGTTCGACGCTCTTTGGTGCGTACGCAGCGGTCCTGTTCGGGCTCGACGGCATGCATTACGTTCAAGCGCGCATCGCCACCCCCGAAGCGTTCGTCGTCTGCTTCTCGATGCTGACGCTCTACGCGTTTTGCCGCTATTGGGATGCGGTCGTCGAGGCGCCGGTACAACCGATCGGGCATCGTGCGTGGACCGAGCGCGCGGTAGAGGGTTTTGCGAGTTTGGCAATCGGCGCGATTGTCGTCTTTGTGCGCTTTCACAGCGAAACGCTCGCCGCGCGCGTCGTCCTCATCGCGGTGATTGCCGCGTGTATGTATGCAGCGTACCGGCTTTGGCGCGAACGGCCGCCCGGCGCAAGGTGGCTCGTGGCCTTTGCGTTTGCCGGCGCGCTGTTGGTGGCGAGCAAATGGTATGGCGTGATGGCGTACGGCGTAGCCGCTATCGTGATCGCCTATGCTTCGATTCGCGCGTGGCTCGTGCGGCGCGCGTCCCCGTTTCCGGTCGACCTCGTGCTTGCGTCGGTTATCGGTAGTATCGGCATCGTCTACGCGCTGGCCTATATCCCGCACTTCGTCGGATTGCGCGATTTGCAAACGCTGCCGCCGCGCGCCTATACGGTCAGCGATGTCGTCGAGATGCAACGCAACGCATTTCTCTATCATGCGAACTTGCGCGCGACGCATCCCTATGCGTCGGCATGGTGGACCTGGCCGCTCGAGCTGCGTCCACCGCTCTACTCGGCGGAGTACGGCGGTCAGGGGAAGACGAGCACGGCCGCGATGATCTACTCGCTGCCGAATCCGCTCCTACTGTGGCCGGGACTTCTCTCGGTGCCGCTCGTCGGCGTGTTGGCGTTCGTGCGGCGCAATCGCGGTTACGCGCTCGTCGTGCTCGCCTACCTGATGCAGTGGGTACCGTGGGCGTTCTCGCCGCGCATCGCCTTCCTCTACCATTTCTACGTCGACATCCCGCTGATCGCGATTTGCAACACGGTGGCACTGCAGTTTCTGCTCGAACGCATGGGCGGCTGGGATCGCAGCGCCGCACGATGGATCGTTGCCGGCTACCTGGGGTTGGTAGCGCTCGCGTTTATCTATTTCTTCCCGATACTTTCGTCGATTCCAATTCTCCAAACCCACTGGCTGCAAAAACTTTGGCTCCCAACCTGGGCAGGCTAATGCTCGTAGAGCGAGCCGGTGCCGAACGACTGACGGAACATGAAGCGCAGCGTGAAGGGGACGAGCCCATATTGCGGGAGCGGCACGAAGACCGGTGCGCGGTTGGCGAGCTGATTGGTGAGGTTCTCGGCTGAGAACTGAAGCTTCGCGCGCGCGCCGAGTGAAAGTTCGAGATTACTGTTGAGCGTCGCAAAAGCCGGGGCGCCGTAGGCATTGTTCGATCCGACGTAGAGCGCGCCGATTGATGCGCGTGAGCCGCGCGGCCACTTGTAGCTGACCTCTGCGTAGCCTTGGGTATACGGGATGCGGAACGGTGCGATCGCGCCGTAGCCAAGGTTGGCAGCACTATAAGGGATCGCGCCCGTCGCGCCCCACACGTAGGTGCGCGGCAGTTGCAGCGCCGCAATAAAGCCCAGGCCGACGCGTTTGAACTGTTGGAGCGTGAACTCAACGCCGCCCTCGACCATCGGCGGCCCGTTGTACCAGCTATTGAGATTGAACGCGTACACGTTTTGCGTATGGTTCGCGTAGAGATCGGCCGAAATCGTCGTCGATCCGCCGTGCAGTCGCCACTCGAAGCCGAGATCGGCGCCGGTCGCGCGTTCGAGCGACGTGACCGAACTGGTCGCCGGCGTCGGCAACGAGACGTCGGGAACGATCGCTTCGAGCGGCGGCGCGACGGCGCTCGTGCCGTACGACGCGCGCAGCGCGAGCCCCGTTTGCAACGTGTACGCGTAGGCGAGACGCGCACTCGGCCCATCGACCGTGCCCGCAGTGGTGTTGTAGGCGTTGAGTCCGCCGGAGAGATCGAGTTCGTTGCGACCGTTCGGCTTGTACATAACGTTCTCGGTCAAGCTCGACTGCGTCTGGCCCGCGTTGACGCCGCTCAAGTTCTCGTTGAGCACACGCCCGCTCGTATCGAATGAAAACTTCCCGCTTGCGTGTTGCCACGCGAGCGTCGCGCCGTATTCGTTGTCGATCGGTTGCGGGAGAAGATTCGGTGAGACCGGGCCCTGCTGGACTTGTGCGACGAACGTGTGGAGCGAAAGCGCGTCGGCGCCGCGATCCACTGATGCGGCAATATCGCCGAAAGCAAGATGCTCGTAGCCAAAACCAGGCAATCCGTAGATCGAATCGAGCGAACGGTTCAGCACGACATTGAGCGCGGTTTCGGTAATCGATACCGCGCTTGACGGCGTTTCACGCAGTTTGACCAGCACGGCTTTGCGCGTGTAATCGCTCGGATCGTCATCGCAGCACGGCGACCCGTCAACCGAGAGCATCGTTGCGTAGGCGAGCGTTCCGCCGGGCTGGGTGCCATCAAAGGCGAGATCCGTGAAGGAGCCGCCTTGCGAATCGCCCTCGGTCTCGAAGGTGCCGCGCTGCCCGAGCGTCGGCTCGGCCGTACGAAAATTCACCGCGCCGCCCACGCCGCCGCCCGCGCCCGCGACGTCGCCAGCGCCCTTGACGATTTCGACTTCCTGGAGCACGTAGGTTGGTAACAGGCTCAAGTCGAGCGTGCCGCTCGGCGTGAGAATCGGCTCGCCGTCGATCGTCACCGGCGACTCGAACGGTAATCCGTTGCGCACCGATGCAAAGGCTGGGGAGAGCGGGGTCGCGGTGTTGGTGCTCGTGCTGGTCAATGCGAGCGCTCCCGCGGTTTGGTTCATGACGCTCGTGATGTCGGGCTGGCCCTGGTCGCGATACGCCTCGCGCGGGTAGACGTGCTGTGCAACCGGAGTGGCATTGAAGGGCGTGCGCGCGTGACCCGTCACCGAGCCGATTACGTGCAGCGCACCGGCCGAGGGCGTGAGCGAAACGTTGAAGGCTTTTTGATCGGTGAGGCGGAGGGATTGCGCGTAGGAGCGGAAACCCGTGGCGCTGACGCGCAACGTGTACGTTCCGGTTGGTGGAAGCACTAGACGAACGGTACCGCGGGAATCTGTGGTGCCGCGTTCAACTGGGCTCGTAGCGAGGGCGACTTGCGCACCAGAGATTGGCTGGCCGTTTGCGTCCTTCACCGTAACGACGAGTGTCGTGGCGGCATTTACGTGGAGCGGCACACCGAGCAACAAGAGGAAGGCGAGTATACTTTTCATGGCCACGAAGCATTTAGTGCGGCTTTTGCTGATCGTTACCCTCGTCGCGAGCACGTTCGCGCGTGCGCAAGCGCAAGCCGGCGGCGCGATCACCGGAACCGTGCGCAACGCTGGTGGTGCACCGGTTGGCGGTGCGAACGTATACATCTATCCGGATCGCTCGCAGCGCGTGACAACCGACGCGCAAGGTGCGTTCACGCTTGCAAACGTTCCGGCCGGAACGTATAACGTCAGCGTGAGCAAGGGTGGCTTTACGACGTGGACCTACGGTGGTGTCGTGGTTCCCGGCGCAGCACCGCTAGCAGTAACGCTCGTTCCGCGTTCGCTCGACACGATGCGGCAGATCGCTTCGGTGAGTACGAGCGCGTCAGGTGGTGGATTCAATACCAGCGCCACCGCGATCCAGACGCTTCCGCAGCAAGCCTTCGTGAACCAAGGGCAATTGCAGATCGCTCATGTGCTCGATCAGATTCCCGGCGTTGTCTCGGCGCGCCCGAACTCCGCCAACGCCGCGGCGCCCGGCTCCATTACGTCGCCGAATCTTCGCGGTGCACTCGACTACGAGAAAGCGACATATGTTGACGGCTTTCCGCTCATCAACGGCGGCAAGGGCGATTATCCGACGATGCTCGTCAACTCGCTGCTCTATTCCGACATTGAAATCGTCAAGGGCCCGACCGCGTACGCAAACGAGATCAACTACGGCATCGGCGGTACGCTGAACTTCGTCACGGGCCAGCCGACGTTCACACCGCGCGCCACGATGATCGCCGGGTTCGACAACCAATCCGGTTCATTCTTCGAATTGCGTTTTTCGGATTCGCTGTTCAACGGCAAGCTCGGCTATCTCGTTTCGTTCGTGCGTAGCGGCACCGACGGGCCGCTCAACAACTATCCGACGTACGTGACGCTCCCGTCGGGAACCAAGATCAACGGAACGACGATTGCAGGCTCGACGACGAGCTCGGCTCCCCCGGCCGGTTACAGTGGACCGTATCCGGTGCCGGGATCGTATTCGAAGAGCAACCCCACCAACGCGTACACGACGCTCGTTGCATGCTGCCAGGAAGTTACGTCCGGCTATCAGAGCAATGGAGAGCTGGCAAAGCTCGCCTACCACATTTCGAACACGACGACAGTGACGGCGGGTTACATCGGCATCCAAGGGCAGTACAACGGCCCGGCGTCGAGCTTTACGCAGCTTTATTCGACTTTTACGCCGGGACTCTCGTTTAACGCATCGGGGACACCGCTTGCCAATGGCGGATTGTTCCTCTTGAACAATACGACGACGCTGCCGAACACGACGGTCTACGACAACGAGCCGATGTTCGAGAGCGAGCTTCGTTCCGGAATCGGCAATGACACCGTGCTCGCGCGCTACTATAGCGCGGTGCTCGAACGTCCTACGTACTCGGATTCGAGCAATCCGCTCGCCACCTATAGCGTTCCGCTGCAACTTTACGGAACGGCAAAGCTGGGCGCGACCAGCACGGCCTTTAATGGTCAGACGGCCGACGTAACGATCCCCGCCGCCAACGCATACACCAACAGCATGGGCGATCATGACTATCTACGCGGTGGCTCGCTCGAGTACGATCATCCGTTCGCGAATCAAGATTTGCTGAGCGTAGCCTACGACAGCGACTCGATGCTTACCGAATCGTACAAAGTTAGTCTGGTTGGAGGCGCGCCGGTCACGCAATACACCATTGCGCCCGGAACGCGTCAGGATTTTAGCAACTACCTCGTGCGCGGCGTGCTCCAGATCGGCGAAAAAGGGCAGTTGACGCTTGCCAACTACTACAACATTTATCGATCGACGTATACGCCGACCGGCACGCTGCCGAATGTTTTTAACTTCACGACCACGACGACCACGCACGATGATCCGCGTCTCGGGTTCGTCTATCGTCCCGATGCCGACGTCGCCATTCGTTTCTCCGCCGGTTCATCGGTCGCTCCCCCGTACGGTTCGCTGATCGACAGCAACACGACGACGCCGGCGCAGCTCGGTGCTCCGACCAATGGCACCTATACGATTTCGCAGAACTCCGGTACGCTCAAACCCGAGACGGCCTTCGCGTACGACCTCGGCGGCGACGCGCGCTTTCACAACGGCATGATTCTCTCGGTCGACACGTACCTCACGAATATCTGGAATCAATTCGCGACCGCGGTCAGCGATTCAGGAACGACGTTTACGTACCAAGGCGTCGCCTATCCGGTCTATATTAGCTCGAACGAAAATCTGGCGCAAAGCCGATATCAAGGCGTTGAAGCCGCGTTGCGCTACGACCCGCCGGTAGGCTACGGCTACACGATCTCCGGTGACTTGGCACGGGCGTACGCCTACAACGTCTCCGGGAACTTCTACCTTACGGCAGCGGGTGCGTACACCACGAACCTTGCGGTCGTGCCGGGCGTCAACTACTACGGGAACGGTACCGGCTACAACGGCATCTCGAACAAGAGCGAGGCATACTCGATGGGCTATGCCGGTATCCACCGGCGTGGTTCGTGGGGGCAATACGCCGAACTCGGCATCACGTACTACGGCTCGAACAATACGTTCAACATTCCGGCCTATTTTGTCGGGCACGCGGCGTTGCGTCAGCCGATCAGCCGTGACACGGCGATTCAGATCTCGGCCGACAACCTCTTCGGTTCCAACGCGCTGCCGTACGTGTTGTTCGGCGTGAACTCTGCCGCAATTCCGGCACCGTTGGTCAACGGTCAGGTGGGCCTGCGCTCCGACGTTCCGTACGGTCCGGCGAGCATTCGCGTCATGATCGTGCGCAGCGTCGGATCGGCGCCCTAACGGATGAGCTGCGAAGCAAGGGTCGCAACGAGCGCCGCCGACCCAATGAACACGAAATAGATCAGGGCCTCGGCCAGGATCATTTCATCTGACGCCGTTCTCAGGTTCTTGAACATCGTGCTCCTCTTGAGCACGAGTATGCCTGCGTTTCCTGACAGGGGCCTTGACCCAACATGAAAGGGTCCTAAATTTTGTATAAAATCTCGAATCCTCAGATTTTATCTAAAAATCGGGAGATTAGGTCGGCAAGTATCGGACCCGTGCGGGTTCCTTGCTCGGTGACATCAAGGTGGCTTGTGCCCGGCGCAGCAACTGCATTGGTGATCATGCTAAAGCCCAATACGCCCATGCTCAGGAAGCGCGCGAAGATCGCTTCGAGCACGGTTGACATGCCGACGGCATCTGCGCCGATCGTCCGCAGGTAGTGCGCTTCGGCAGCGGTCTCGTAGTTCGGCCCTTGCAGACCCGCATAGATGCCCTCGTGCAGCCGGTGCGCGGGCGCTGCAGCGGAATGCACGATCGCACGTAAGCGGGCCGAATATGCATCGGCCATATCGACGAACGGGTTCTCATACGGCCAACCTACCAGCGGATTGCGACCGGTAAGGTTGAGATGATCCTTGATCATCATGATGTCGCCGGACTGGAGATCCTCGCGTAGTGACCCGGCCGCATTGGTCAGGATCATCATGTGCGCGCCTGCCGCGTAGGCAAGGCGTATGCTGGTCGTGACTTGCGACGGCGAGAATCCCTGATAGAGGTGCACGCGTCCGGCGAAAGCCGCTATGCGCTTTCCCCGCAGATTGCCAACCAGCACTTCGCCTGCATGGCCGCGTAGCGTAGCGACCGGCATCCCGAGCAGCGTGTCATACGGAATCGAGACATGCGTAAAGGCATCGCGGAATGCGGAAGAGAGGCCGCTGCCAAGTACCACGGCGACGTCGAGCGCTCCGCCGCACGCTTCCTGAATGCGCGAGGCATCGACGGCGAGGAGTTTATCGTTGGGCGATCGGCGATCGATCATACAGGTTCGCTCCAGTCATGGCGGCAGGGACCGGGAGGCCTTCGAGCCGCAGCAGCGTCGGCGCGATATCGCCGAGTTTCCCGCCCGGCGCGAGCGTGCCGCGAACTTCGCGCGAGATGAGAATAAACGGCACTGGATTGGTCGTGTGAGCGGTAAGTGGATTACCCTCGGGATCGAGTTTCTCCTCAGCATTCCCGTGGTCGGCGGTGATTGCGAGCAAGCCGTCGGCCTCGAGCACGGCATCGGCGAGCCGCTGCAGGCACGTATCGAGGAGTTCAATTGCCTCGACCGTCGGCTTCCACTTCCCGGTGTGCCCGACCATGTCGGCGTTGGCGTAATTCATGATGATCACGTCATGCGTGTGCCGCTCGATGTCACGCACCGCGATATCGGTGATCTCTTGCGCGCGCATCGCGGGAGCAAGATCGTAGGTTTGCACGCTGCGATCGGATGGCACGAGTTCGCGGTCTTCTCCGGGGAACACATCCTCGCGACCACCGTTGAAAAAGTACGTCACGTGGGCGTACTTTTCGGTCTCGGCCAGGCGTAGTTGCGAGAGCCCCGCGTGGGCAATGACTTCGCCGAACGTATCGAACTGCGGGCGCGGGCCGAACAGGACCGGATTGGGGAACGATTCTTCGTATTTGGTCATCGTAGCGAAGAGGCCGTTCTTCCAGCTGTACTCGTTGAAACGCTGGGTGAGCTGGCGCGCGCGATCGGGGCGAAAGTTGAAGAAGATGCACGCATCGCCATCCCCAACGATGCGCGTCGCACCGACGATCGTCGGTAGGACGAACTCGTCGTTTTCGTCGCGCGCATAGGCTGCGTCGAGCGCAGCCAGCGCGGTTGGCTCGTGATACGTCGCTTCGCCTTTGGTCAGCATGTCGAATGCAGCATCCGTACGCTCCCAACGCTTGTCACGGTCCATCGCATAGAAGCGTCCGGAAATCGACGCGATCGCGCCGGGGCCGCCGGAGGCGTCGAGCTTTGCTTCGAGCGCGTCGATGTACGTCGCGGCCGATCGTGGCGGCACGTCGCGTCCGTCGAGAAACGGGTGGATCGCGAAGGGAACGCCGGCTTGGACTGCTGCGTCGATCAACGCAAAGAGGTGCGTGATCGAACTATGTACTTGGCCGTCGGAGAGCAGGCCCATCAAGTGCAGCGTCGATCCTGCGCGCTTGACGTGTTCGAGGGTCGCAACGAGCGTGGGATTGCGCGCAAATGCGCCTGAGGCAATGTCGGCGTCGATGAGCACCACGCCTTGCGGCACGACGCGACCGGCGCCGATGTTCATGTGGCCGACTTCGCTATTGCCCATGATGCCTTTGGGTAACCCGACCGGTTCACCCGAGGCTTGCAGCGTCGTCCACGGATATTTTTCGAAGAACGCGTGCCAATGCGGCAGTTTTGCCGCCGCAATCGCATTGCCGTAATCTGAATCGCTGCAGCCCCAGCCATCCAACACGGCGAGTACGAGCGGTTTATGCACGATGCGCGGCCGCCTCGATCAGCGTTGCAAATGCGTGTGGCTCGAGCGACGCGCCGCCGACCAGCGCGCCGTTGAGGTTTGGCTGCACGGCGTACAGCGCGGCATTCTCCGGCTTCACGCTGCCGCCGTAGAGAATCGGTACATCGTCTAAGCCCGGTACGCTCGAGCGAATGACGCCCATCACGCGGTTGGCTTCGGCTGGTTCGCAATTCGCGCCGGTACCGATCGCCCAAATTGGTTCGTAGGCGAGCACGACACGCGCGACCTCAGTTGCATCGAGGCCGTCGAGCGCGGCGATCGTCTGTGTGGCGACGCGGCGATCCGTCTCACCCGCTTTGCGCTCCTCGGAAGTCTCGCCAACCGCGACGATCGGCGTGACGCCGTGCTTGAGCAGCGTCCTAACCTTGAGGTTGACCGTGCGATCGGTCTCGTTGAAGTACAGGCGCCGCTCGGAGTGGCCGACGATCGTATAACGCACGTCGAATTCACGCAACATCGGCACGGAAACTTCGCCGGTGAACGGACCGTGCAGCTCCCAGTGCACGTTCTGCGCGCCGAGCAGCACGCGTGGATGATCGCGCAAGATTTCGTGCGCTGCGGGTATCGCCGTGAATGGCGGAGCGATCACGATCTCGACGCGATCGGGAATCTGTGCGGCGAGTGGGAGAAAGGTCTGCAGAAATGCACGCGTCTGCGCGGCAGTCTTGTGCATCTTCCAGTTGCCGGCGACGATCCTGCGCGGCACTAGGGTGCTGACTGCTCGAGCGCAGCGACGCCTGGTAGCGTGCGGCCCTCCAGGAATTCGAGCGTTGCGCCGCCACCGGTCGAGACATGGGTCATTGCATCGGCGAAGCCGAGCATGTGCGCTGCGGCTGCTGCATCGCCGCCGCCGACCACGCTCCTTGCACCGGCCTTGGTAGCGCGCGCAATCGCCTCGCCGACGACTTTCGTTCCCGACCGGTAGGCCGGTTTTTCATAGACGCCCATCGGCCCGTTGAACACGATCTCTTTCGCCGGCGCGATTGCCGCGGCGTAGGCAGCAGCCGTGCGCGGTCCAATGTCGAGGATCATCTCATCGTGTACATCTTCGATGTCGACCGTATGCGCTTGGTCGTCGGCATCGAAGGCCCTCGAGACGACCGCATCGATCGGGAGATGCAGGGTGGTGTCGTGATGCGCAGCAAGGTCGAGGATTTTCTTAGCCGGTTCGAGATCGTCGTCGCGCAGCGATGCGCCGACATTCGTACCGCGCGCAGCGAGGAACGTATTGGCCATGCCGCCGCCGACGCAGAACGCATCGACCTTGTTCATCAAATTGGTAAAGACGTCAACTTTGTCTTTGACCTTCGCGCCGCCGATCACGCAGACGTACGGGTGCGCGGGATTGCTGATGACGCGTGCGAGCGCTGCCAGTTCTTCCTGCATCAACAAACCGGCTGCGTTGGGTAGCAGGTGCGCGAGCCCTTCGGTTGAGGCGTGCGCGCGGTGTGCGGTTCCAAAGGCGTCGTTCACATAGAGGTCGCCGAGCGATGCCAGCTCACGCGCAAAGGCGGGATCATTGCGCTCCTCGCCCGCGTGAAAGCGTACGTTCTCGAGCAGCAGCACGTCACCGTCCTTGAGTTTCGCCACTGCATCGCGCGCGATTGGTCCGATGGAGTCGTCGGCGAACGCGACCGGGATGCCGAGCCGTTGCGCGAGCGCCGGCGCAACCGGTCGCAACGAGAACTTCGGATCGGGCTTGCCGTCAGGTCTGACCGAGATGCGAAAGGACGATCACGCGAGCGCCACGCTCGTGCAGCGTACGCAGGGTGGGAATCGCTGCATCGATGCGCGTGTAGTCCGCGACCGAGTATGTGTCACCCTGAGCCTGTCGAAGGGCCATGGGCACGTTGAGATCCTCGCGTACGAGCACGCGTTTGCCGCGTACGTCCAGATCGTCGATCGTGTGAAAGTTCAGGAGCTAGACCTTACTTGGAAGCTTGTCGAGTACCATCGCGGTCAGGTCGCCGAGCCGGCACGAATAGCCCCACTCGTTGTCATACCAGGCGCAGATCTGCACCATATCGTCGACGACTTGCGTCAGCTTCGAGTCGATGATCGAGCTGTACGGCGAGCGCTTGAAATCGCTCGAGACCAGCTCCTCGTCAGTGTACTGCACGTATTTCTTGAGCGGGCCTTCGGCATCCGCGCGCAGGATTGCGTTGACTTCATCGCGCGTCGTCGATCGCTTCACATGCGCGACGAGATAGCACATCGAGACCGTCGGTGTCGGGACGCGTAGCGCGAAGCCTTCGAACGTCCCTTTGACTTCCGGAATCGTCAGATAGAGCGCTTTGGCAGCACCGGAACTCGTCGGTACGATGTTCGTTGCGGCGTTGCGCCCGCGGCGAATGTCTTTGTGCGGCGCGTCGAGGATGACTTGGTCGTTCGTGTACGAGTGAATCGTGGTCATGAAGCCCTTGACCCAGCCGAGATGATCGACCAGCGGCTTTATCGCTGTCGCGAGGCAGTTCGTCGTGCACGACGCGTTGGAGATGATAGTGTGCTTCTCGGGGTCGTAGATGTTTTCGTTGACGCCGAGCACGATCGTGACGTCTTCGCCCTTAGCGGGTGCCGAGATGATCACTTTCTTTGCGCCGCCGCCGGTAATGTGCGCGCGCGCTTTATCGGCGTCGGTAAAAAGCCCGGTCGATTCGATCACGACGTCGACGCCGAGATCCTTCCACGGCAACTTGCCGGGATCGCGCTCGGCGAGCACCTTGATACGTTGTTTGTCCACGACGATCGTGTCGCCGTCGACGGTTACATCGCCAGAGTACGTGCCGTAGTTGCTGTCGTATTTAAAGAGGTGCGCGCACTCGGCGGCACTGGTGAGATCGTTGACGGCAACGATCTGTACGTCCGGATGGCGCTCGATGAGCGCCTTGGCAAAGTTCCGTCCGATGCGGCCAAAGCCGTTGATCCCAATTCGCATAGCCCTCGCATCTACCGGGCGGGGTTCGTTAGGCCCTGCCGGTACGCAAGCGTGCGGCGAGCCGCCCGAGCGCGCTCAAGCGGCTCGAGACGGTCGGCTTGGCGATGGGCGGGTTGCAGCGGGCTCCAAGCTCCGCGAGCGACTCGTCGGGATATGCCAAACGGAGCTCCGCGATCTCGCGCAGCGGCGCGGAAAGTCCGGCCAGCCCGAAAGCGTTTTCGACGTATTCGATCGTGCGCCGCTGCGCCGCGGCTGCTGCCGCAACGCGATCGAGATTCGCAGCCTCGGTGTTGACCAGGCGGTGGATGCGGTTCTTGGTTTCCCGGAGTGCCCGCACGTCTTCGAGGTGCAGCACCGCGCCGAACGCGCCGATGATCGTGAGCACGTCGACGATTGCTTCAAAGTCCTTATAGTACAACACATCGCGGCGCTTGCGTGTCGTGTGCTTGGGTGCGCGGCCGGTGCTGCGCAACATCCACACGAGACGATCGCTGAGTGCACGCTGCGGCAATACGAATTCGAGGTGGTAGCCGTGCGTGCCGGCCGCGAGCGACCCGCAGGCGAGAAACGCGCCGCGCATCTCCATCAAGCGATCGCACTTGCGCGTGGGCTTCGGCGGCATCTCGCGCAATGCCGGCGGTAGCGCGATCGCAAACGTCGGGAGACGTGCGAGGCGCGTCGCGGCGCGCGACTCGATTGGATGCGATTTACGTTCGTCGAGGAGCGACCAAAAGAGACGTGCGATCGAGTTACGGTGCGTGATAAAGGTCGTGCCCGTGCTATTGGCTCCATAGAGGGCGAGCCCGGTCGCGAGAGCGGCGCGACAGTGTTTGGCTTGCGGCAGCTCACGCGTAAGCGCATCTTTCGTGTCGGCTGAGATCGACGATGCGGCCACGCTAGTGCACTACACCCATTCGGCCGGATCGTCTTTCTTTGTATCGATGATCTCGTAGAGGTCAGCTGACTTTACGCCGGGTGTCATGCGCAGTGGAACCTCGCGCACGCGCACGGTTACATAGCGTGTCGCGTAGTGAATCTCGAGGACATCACCAGGTTTGACGTTGTATGCCGGCTTGAGCGGCTTGCCGTCCTTCGTGATCCGTCCGTGTTCGAGCGCTTCGTGCGCTTCACTACGGCGCTTCGAAAGACGTGCTACTTTCATAAACTTATCCAACCGCATCGCAATGCCCTAGCTTACCACGCGACGATTGAGAAAACCGCAACATTTGGCGGGAGTTTGCAGCTATTGCGCCGAGAGGAGTAGGGCGTATGGCACAAGCGACGCCGGCCCGGCGCATGGGTGTGAATATCTTCGACGAGACCAAGCCGATGTGGCAGATCATGCTGGTCTTCTTGATACCGCTCATGATCAGCAACATTCTGCAATCGGCGTCGCAGACATTTGCCTCGATTTTTCTTGGGCGAATGATCGGTGTCAATGCGCTTGCCGCAGTCTCCGCCGTCTTTCCGGTCGTCTTTCTGCTGTTCTCATTCTTGATCGGCATCGCAAGCGGAAGCACCGTCTTGATCGGGCAGGCCTATGGGGCGCGTGACGAACATCGCGTGAAAAAGGTCGCCGGTACGGTTCTCGGTGCGACGATGATCTTTGCGGTGGTAATCGCCATCGTCGGTCCGCTGATTTCGCCGTGGATGTTGCAGGCGCTCGGCACACCCGCAGTGATTCTGGCCGACTCGGATGCCTACACCCGGGTCATCTTTCTGACCGCGCCGATCATCTTTCCCTATTTGGTCTACACGACGTTCTTACGCGGCGTCGGCGACTCGCAGACGCCGTTGTACTTCTTGATCGTAAGTTCCGTGCTCGCGGTATTCTTCACGCCTGCGTTCATTCAAGGCTGGCTCGGTTTGCCGCACCTCGGCGTCGTGAGCGCTGCGGTGTCGGGCATGATCGCCAACGGTGTCGGTCTTGTAGGGCTCCTGGTGCTCCTCGCACGCCGAAATAGCCCGCTGAAGCTCGATCTCGAGATGGTGCGCGACATGGTCCCGGATCCGATGATCTTATGGAACGTGATCCGCATCGGTGTCGCGACCGGCATTCAAGTGATCATGGTGTCGCTGGCGGAAATTGCGATTATCAGCTTCGTAAACCACTACGGTCCGCACGCTACCGCCGCGTACGGCGCGGTCAACCAAATCGTCAACTACGTGCAGTTCCCGGCGATTTCGATCGGCATTGCCGCATCGATCTTTGGGGCGCAATGTATCGGCGCGAAGCGCGAGGATAAGCTTGGGAGCGTTATCCGTTCGGCCGTGACGTTGAACTACGCCGTTGGCGGAGTACTCGTGACGCTCTGCTATCTGCTCGCCACGCCGCTGCTCCAACTGTTTATTACCGACCCCTCAACGGTGCAGGTAGCCCACGAGTTGTTGATGATCACGCTCTGGTCGTACTTGATCTTCGGCAATAGCGCCATCATCAGTGGCGTCATGCGCAGCAGCGGCACGGTGCTCGTCCCGACGATCAACGGCTTGATCGGAATCTGGCTTGTCGAGGTTCCGGTCGCGTACTTCTGCATGCGCGCTTTCGGACTGCCCGGCGTGTGGGTGGGCTATCCCGCGTACTACTGCTTCATGCTGTGCGCGCAGTATACGTACTACACGTTCTTTTGGAAAAAGAAAACCCACGAACGGCTGGTGTAGTCGAGGGGACGGCACGCACGTGTTGCTAAGCGGTGGCTCGCGCAGCAGGAGCAGCACAGGATGTGCTGCGACGAGCGTCTCCGCGAGCGACAGGTGCACGCCGGTCCCTCGACTACGCTCACTTCGTTCGCTACGCTCGGGATGACAGAGGCGTTATTTGCGTTTTTTGTCTTTCGGGGTGACGCAGGTGCCGGTGGCGCGGCAGACGATGATTGGCTCGGACAGAAAGTCAGCGGCGCTTTCATTGATGTCGGGGCGGACAGCGATTACTTTGCGGGCCTCGAACCGCATCGCGCGTGAGGTCTTGCCGATATTTGTGATGTGACCGCGCGCCTCGATGTAGTCGCCCGCGTACACGGGCGCGAGAAATTCGACGCTGTCGTAGGCGACGAAGAGCCCTTCGTCACCGTCGAGTTGGATCAGCAGTTCGGTTGCGACGTCGCCGAAGAGCGCCAGCATCCGCGCACCGTCAACGAGATTGCCGCCGTAGTGGGCGTCGTGCGCGCTCATTCGCACGCGAACGAGCGCGCTCAGGCTGCTTGGGTCTTCGCCAGTTGCCACAGTTCCTCGAGTTCGTCGAGCGAGAGGTCGGAAAGACTCTTGCCGCTTTGCAGCGGCGCGTTCTTCCATGAACGTAAAGCGCCGGTAGAATTTTTCGTTGGCCTCGCGCATCGCGGTTTCGGCGTCGATGCCGAGCGCGCGCGCGAGGTTGACGACCGTGAAGAGCACGTCGCCGAGTTCCTCGCGCACGTGCGGATCGTCTTGCTTGAGACGCTGCGCTTCGGCGAGCTCGGTCAGCTCCTCGTGGAGTTTATCGAGCACGCCGCCGATGTTCGGCCAATCGAACCCGACGCGCGACGCCTTTTCTTGCATCCGCTGGCCGCGCTGCAGCGCACCGAGCGCTTTGGGAATGCCGTCCAAGCGGCTCTTGCGCTTCTGGCCGGTTGCTTCTTGCGCTTTGAGCTTTTCCCAGCTGCGCCACTGCGAATCGACGTCTTCGATCACCGCGTCGTCGAAGACGTGCGGATGACGGCGGACCATCTTGTTGGAGAGCGCGTCGACCACGTCGGCGACGGTGAATTTCCCGATCTCGGCACCGAGCTGCGCGTGAAAGACGATCTGCAGCAGCAGATCGCCCAGCTCTTCGCAGAGTGCGTTCAGATCGTCGGCCTCGATCGCTTCGACGACTTCGTACGTCTCTTCGATCAAGTACGGCACGAGCGTGCGGTGCGTCTGCTCGCGATCCCACGGACAGCCGTCGCGCAAGCGCGCCATGATCTCGATCAGATCGTCCCAGCTGTAGTGTTGCGATTGCGGCGGCAGCGGCACGAGCGGCATCGCGATCGATGCCGAGAGCGTCGCGTGCGGCATGCCGGGGACGATGCGCGTCGTGTGTCCGTGTCGATTCGAGCGCGCGCAAGAGCACCGGGAGTCCGGGAAAATCCGAGAGCGGGTTGCCGAGCACGCCGAGGCCGAGCGTCGCGACGTCGAGCGTCGCGATCGCAGCGATGAAATGCGCGATCGCCTCGTCGCTGCCGCGCGCGAGCGCACGTGCGTCGGGAACCAGGCTGCGGTCGCACGGCGATACCCTGCGATTCGAGCGCGCGCACGAGATCCGGTGGCGCAAGCAGCGCGACGACGCGCGCGCTCTCGCGCAAAGCCTCCAGGCTTCCGACCGTCAGGTATCCGGGATCTCCGGGTCCGAGGCCAACGATCCGAACGAGCACGCTGTGGGCTTCGCTAGAGAAAGCGAAGAGCCTCACTTTCGTGAGGCTCTTGGTCTCTTACGTGGCGGACGGTGCGGGGACCGCGCCGTTTGTCGACCGCACCGGGTGCGGCCGCAGCCGGCGTTGGTTCGGGCGTCGGGAACGCGGCCTGGAAGCGCGGGTCACCGATCTGGATGTTCGCCTTGCTCTGCAGATCCGTCAAGAACGGCTGGATCAGCGGCGCCTCTTGCTGCTGACGCAGCATGTCGGCAATCTTCGTCGCGGCTGTTCGCAAGCGTTGCCTTCTGACCGGGGTCACGCGACTCGACCTGAATGATGTGATAGCCGAACGGCGATTTCACCGGTGCGCTGATCACGCCGACCGGGAGACTGAACACTGCTGCGTCAAACGCCGGCACCATCTGTCCGTGACGGATCGGACCGAGTTCACCGCCCTTGTCCTTGCTGCCCGGATCGATCGAATACTGTTTGGCTTCGGTTGCGAAGTCTTTGCCGGATTTGAGGTCGGCTTCGACTTTCTGCGCGGTCTTGAGATCGGCAACCAAAATGTGGCGCGCCGTGACCTGCGCCGGTTTGTCGAACGCGGCGTGATTCTTATCGAAGTAGGCTTGGATCTGCGCATCCGAAACCTTGACGTTCTTGCCGACGGCCTTATCGATGATGATCTGATCGGCGATCAACTTGTGCACGTCGTCTTCGGTCAGACCGCGCGACTTGAGCATGTCGCCCCATGAGCCGGGCGGGAAGTTCGCTTTGATCTGATCTTCGTGTTGCGCGATCTCGGCATCGCTCACCGTGATGCCGTTCTTCTGCGCGTACTGTTGGAGAAGAATTTCACGGACCATCTGTTGCAAGGTCGAGACCGCTGCCGGGCTGCTCTCGAGCTTGGCATCGAAATCCGCCTTGCTGATCGATTGCCCGTTGACGGTTGCAACGCTTCCGCCGGCCGCGCATGCGGACAGGGAGCTGGCCAAGAGCAGGGAGGCAAGGGCCGCGGCGATGCGGTCGAATTTCGACATGGTCACTCCAGATTAGGAAGGTCGGTGCGTAGTAAAGCGGAGCGCTTTGGGGCTCCGCGGATGGCCTGGGTTCGTCGGAGGCAAGCTCTGCCCTTTAGAGCGCTTCTAAAAGCTTTCTCAAAAGCGGCATCCAGACGGTTTCGGAGTCTTTCCCAGCCGGAATCGCCGGCAGGTCGACGACGATCTTGCCTTCGCCGAAGCGGAACCGGTTCTTGGTGATCGACTGCAGCTTCGGAATCGCGGCCGGATCGAGCTCGAAGCCGGAGCCGACGCCGAGCGTGAGCCGCGCTCGTCGATGACCACGCGGGTCACCCGCCGGGAGAGCGCGATCACGCGCAAGCTTGCGTGATCTCGACCAGGCGCTCGAGCGGCACCGGCAGCGGGCCGAAGCGGTCGCGCACGCCGGCGACGATCTCTTCCACCTCGTCCTGCGTGCGCGCCTTCGCGAGCTGCTGGTAGACGGCGATCTTTTGCGAGACCTGCGGGATGTAGTCGTTCGGAATGAACGCGTTGATCTTCACGTCGATCACCGCTTCGCGCCGGTCGCTCATCGCGCGCCATGCCGCGGCGTTCGGCGATCGCCTCGGCCAGCAGCTGGCAGTACGTCTCGAAGCCGACCGACGCCGATGAAGCCCGACTGCGCCGCGCCGAGCAGGTTGCCGGCGCCGCGAATCTCGAGGTCGCGCATCGCGATCTGCAAGCCCGATCCGAGGTGGGTGAACTCGCGGATCGCTTCGAGCCGCGCCTTCGCCTCTTCGGTCAGCGCTTTGTGCGCCTGGTAGAGCAAGATACGCAGTAGGCCTGGTGGTTCGAGCGGCCGACGCGGCCGCGCAGCTGGTAGAGTTGCGCGAGACCGAACTTGTCGGCGTCGTGCACGATGATCGTGTTGACGTTGGGAATGTCGATGCCGTTCTCGATGATCGTCGTCGCGACGAGCACGTCGATCTCGCCGTCGATGAACTTCGGCATGACCGGCTCGAGCTCGTGCTCGTGCATCTGCCCGTGGCCGACCGCGATGCGCGCCTGCGGCACGAGCTGCTCGAGCGCGCGCGCGACGCCGTAGATCGACTCGATGCGGTTGTGCACGTAGTACACCTGGCCGCCGCGATCGAGCTCGGCGGTGATCGCGCGCTGCACGATCGCGTCGATTGCCGGCACGACGACCGTCTTGATCGACATGCGGTTCTTCGGCGCGGTTTGGATCAGCGAGAGATCGCGCACGCCCATCAGCGACATCTGCAGCGTGCGCGGAATCGGCGTCGCCGAGAGCGTCAGCACGTCGACCGTGGCGCGCATCTGCTTGAGGCGCTCCTTGTGCATCACGCCGAAGCGCTGCTCTTCGTCGACGACGATCAGCCCGAGGTCGCGAACGACGACGTCTTTCTGCAGCAGCCGGTGCGTGCCGACGACGACGTCGACCTTACCCTCGGCGAGATCGGCGAGGATCTTGCGCGCTTCTCCTTTGGTCTTGAAGCGCGAGAGCTCTTCGATGCGCACCGGGAAGCCGGCGAAGCGCGCGCTGAACGTGCGGTAGTGCTGAGCGGCGAGCAGCGTCGTCGGCACGAGGATCGCGACTTGCTTCTTGTCGGCGATCGCCTTGAACGCCGCGCGCATCGGCGACTTCGGTCTTGCCGTAGCCGACGTCGCCGCACACGAGCCGGTCCATCGGCCGCGCGCGCTCCATGTCGGCCTTCGATCTCGTCGATCGCCTTGGCTTGATCGGGCGTCGGCTCGTAGGGGAACGCTTCTTCGAGTCTCGGCTTGCCACGGCGTGTCGGGTCCGAACGCGTGACCCCGCGACGCATCTCGCGCTCGGCGTACAGCTGCGACGAGACCGTCGGCGATCTTCGCGAGCGACTCGGAGACGCGGCCCTTCGTGCGCGCCCAATCGGCGCCGCCCATCTTGTGAAGTCGCGGCGCGGCGCCTTCGTGCGCGCCGTACTTCGTCACCTGATGCATCTGGTGCACCGGCACGAGCATGCGATCGGTGCCGGCGTACTTCAGGTCGAGGTAGTCGCTGCGTCGCGCCGAGGATCGTCTCGGTGCGCAGGCCGAGGTACTGCCCGATGCCGTGCACCGCGTGCACGACGTAGTCGCCGACGCGCAGATCGGCCAGCGTGACCGGCACGCCTTCCTTGATCGCGCGCAGCTTGACGCGCTTCGCCGGCTGGCCGAAGATCTCGCGATCGCCCAGCACGTGCAGACGCAGACCCGGAATCGCGAAGCCGGCTTCGATCGACCCGTGATCGATCGTGACGCGATCGTGCGCAACGCCTGCTGCGCGCAGCAGATCGGCCGTGCGCGAGACCGCGCTGCTGACGATGTACAGCGATTCGCCCGGCAGCAATCCACTCGCGCACGCTCTGCGAGAAAAGCTCGATCTGCCGGTTGAAGTGCTCGACCGGGCGGCACTCGAGCACGTGGGACGCGCTCGGGCGCGGTACCCAGTCCATGTCGTCGTGGCGTTCGATCGCGCCGGGCAAGAGCAGCATCGGATGCGCGCGCATCTGCGGCGCCAAATCGGCGAGGCGCGGATACGGCGCGGCGACCTCGGCGAGCAGCGCGTCGCCGACTTCGGAGTCGCCGACCGACAGCTCGCCCGACTCGACGCCGGCTAGGAGCACGCTCTGTTCGCGCGAACGTTCTTCTTCGAGCGCACGCTCGATCGTCGCGAGCATACTCGGCTCGTCGAGCACGACGATCGCGTCGTCGCGCAGGTAGTCGAGCAGCGTTGCGCGCTCGTCGTAGGCGAGCGGCAGCCACGACTCGGGAACGTCGCCGCCGCTTTCGATGTAGGCGGCGAGCGCGGCGCGCACCGACGCCGGACCGGCAAAGCGTTCGAGCATGCGCGTGCGATACGCGCTGTCGCGCGGGATCTCGCTCCACGGGACGATCTCGATCTCCTCGCGCGCGCCTTCGCTGCGCTGCGTCGCGAGATCGAACGGACGAATGCTCTCAACGGTCTCGCCGAAGAACTCGATGCGGGTCGGCAGCGCTTCGCTCGCCGCGAAGACGTCGAGGATGCCGCCGCGCACCGCGTACTCGCCGACCGCGCTGACGACGTCGGTGCGCGCGTAGCCAAGCGCAAAGAGCCGTTCTTGCAAGCGTTCGCAGCCCGGTTCGTCGCCGACGCGCAGCGTCGAGCGCAGCTCTTCGAAGAGGCCGCGCGGCATCACGTATTGACGCAGCGCGACGACCGGTGCGAGGACGAGGCGATAGGCGCCCGCAGCCAGATCGGCGAGCAGCGTCATGCGCGCGCTGCGTTCCGAAGGGCTTTCGATCGCGCCGAGCGCCTCGTCGCGCGAGCGGAGCAAGGCGACCTGCTCGGGCTCATCCTCACCCAAGTAGTAGAGAAGGTCGGCGAACGCGCGCTCGGCCACGTCGGGGGTTGGGAAGACGACAAGCAGCGGCCGGTCGAGGGTGCGATAGAGCGATGCAAGCAGCGCCGGCCGCGCGGCGGCGATCGTTTCATGCGCGGCATAGACACCCACGCCGGTGCGCAGTTCGTCGATCAGCGGCGCAAGCGCGCGCGGCGATAACGCCAGCGTGCGAAGCAGCGCGTCGTGTGACGGGAGCGTGGGGAGTGTGGTTTGGGCGGTCACGGGCCGCTGATTATAGCACGAGCGGTGCCCGCGCTCAATCGGCGAAGACCAACGACAATGGATGAGCTTGCGATGCGGCGTGCCATCGAGCGTAAACGCGATGGCGAGCCGCTCGAGCCCTCAGTCTGGGAAGGTATCGTCGCGGCCTATGTGAGCGGTGAGGTCGATGATGCCCAAATGTCGGCGCTTGCGATGGCATGCGTATGGCGCGGGCTTTCGGTCGAAGAGGCTGCCGCATTGACGCACGCGATGGTCGCGAGCGGCGCTACGCTGCGTTATCCCGACGGTATGTTTGTGGTCGACAAGCATTCGAGCGGTGGCGTAAGCGATATCGTCTCGCTCGTAGCCGTTCCCTTGGTAGCGGCGTGTGGCGTGCGCGTCGCGAAATTGTCCGGACGCGCATTGGGACATACCGGCGGCACGATCGACAAGCTCGAGGCGATCGGGGGCTTCAATGCGATGCTGTCGATGGAGGATTTCGTTCGTCAGGTCGAGCGCGTCGGCTGCGCGATCGCTGCGCAGAGCGACGCCTTCGTTCCGGCCGACAAGCGCCTCTACCACCTGCGCGACCGTACGGCAACGGTACCGAGCATCGGGCTTATCGCCGCGTCGATCGTCTCGAAAAAGATCGCGGGTGGTGCAAATGCCTTCGTCTTTGACGTGAAGTGCGGGACGGCCGCGTTCACGCGCGATGCCGCAGCCGCGGAAGAGCTTGCGCGCATGCTCGTCGCAATCTCAGCGCAATTCGGCCGTCGGGCGCACGCGATTGTTAGCGACATGAACGAGCCGCTCGGCCACTGTATCGGTACGGGCATTGAGGTCGTCGAAGCGCGAGAAGTGCTGCGCGGTCGCGAGCGTGACGAACGCGTGCTCGCGGGATGCCTGCAAATTGCAACCGCGATGCTGGAGCTCGGCGGTATCGGCGATGCACGGGCGCGCGCGCTGCACGCAATCGAGAACGGGAGCGCGTACGCCAAATTTGTTGAAATGGTTGAGGCGCAGGGTGGCAGTCGCGCCGCGCTCGAAGCGCTCGCTCCCGATTCGCGCCGGCATGACGTGCGCGCAACCAAAAATGGCGTGGTGCGCGCAATCGATGCCGTCGCGCTCGGCAACATCGCGCGCCGGTTGACGAATGGCAATTCACGCGCGGGATTGTGTGTAGCAGTCCGGGTCGGTGATAAAGTCTCGCATGGCGATCTTTTGACCGAAGTGTTTGGTGAAGGCGCGGATCTCGCGCTGGTCGCGAGCGCCTTTGTGATGTAGTTAGCTGCGTTCGACGTCGGCGATGAGGTAGAGCGGCCGTCCCTTGACCTCGTCGTAGATTCGACCGATGTACTCCCCGAGAATTCCAAGACTGATCAACTGCACGCCGCCCAAGAACAGGACCGCCACAATCGTCGATGCCCAACCGGGCGTATACCCGGGTGGATTCAAACTAAAGAGTTTGTAAGCGATGACGATCAGCGCGTAGACAAAGGCGACCGCGCTTGAGATAAATCCGAGATATGACGCAAAGCGAAGCGGCACATCAGAAAACGAGGTGATCCCGTCGATCGCAAAGCGGAACATCTTGGTCAAGGGATACTTGGTGCTGCCGGAATACCGTTCGTCGCGATCGTAGGTGATCCCGACTTGGTTGTAACCAACCCAGCTCACCATCCCGCGTAGAAAGCGGTGGCGTTCAGGCGAACGGTTGAGTGCGTCGACCACGCGCCGGCTCATCAGGCGAAAATCGCCGGTGTCGACCGGAATGGAAACTTTGGTGAGGCGCCTGATGATACGGTAGAAGAGTCGTGCGGTGAATAACTTGAACGGGCTCTCACCCTTGCGCGTGCGCCGCACGGCGTAGACCACATCGTAGCCTTCACGCCATTTGGCAACAAACTCTGCGACGAGCTCGGGTGGATCTTGGAGATCGCCGTCCATCAGGATCACGGCATCACCTTGCGCAATGTCCATACCGGCTGAAGCGGCGAGTTGGTGACCGAAATTGCGCGAGAGGTTAACCAATACGATATGCTTGCGGCGCGCTAATTCGTCGCGAATACGTTCGAGCGTGCGATCGGTGCTACCGTCGTTGACCAAGATAATCTCGTAGGAAGGCGCGCCATCCAGACGCTCGACGACTTTCACGATGCGGTCGAGCAGCGGAGAGACGTTGCTTTCCTCGTTATACAGGGGAACGACGATGCTGAGAACCGGCATGACCGGAGAGGTTCGACGCGAGCAAGAATCACCTCTAATAATGAAGTGTCTCCCGGCTCCAGCAGCCGTAGCATGTATCGTAGCGCTCGCCGCGTGCGCAAGTCGTGCGCCCGAACCGCACCCGGCGCATACCGCGTTGCCGGAACCCGTGTCAACGCCCGGACGTGGGGCGCTGCGTACGCCCGAGGCGCAGGCCACCGCGACACGCGCGACCGCTTCCCCGTTGCCGACGCCCCACGGGACTGCAACGCCTGCGGCTGCAGTGTCCGCGTCTGTAGCGCCTGCGGCTGCAACGCCTGCGGGTGCAACGCTGCCGCCGATCGTTGCAACGCCAGCAGTCGCAACACCGACTCCGCAGCCGTCGCAAACACCACTACCGGCGCCGTCAGAAGATGTCGTCATGGCAGCGCCGGACGCGGCGCCGCGCATTGTCGCAGTGCACATCGACAATCAGACGGTCCACAGCGGCGAGACGGTTTCCGGTATGATCGAGACGTCGTCGAACGTCGCGAGCGTCGAAGCTCCGTATCGCGGCTTTCTCGATGAGCGTGCCGAAGGTCTCGCTGGGTCGCTTCGCGCTCAGCTACGTCGTGCCGTGGGTTCCGTTCTTCTGGCACGGGAGATATCCGATGACGCTGATCGCGCGGAACGCGGCGGGCGCTGCCGTCGAGCGCGTCATACCGATTACCGTCAAATAGCCTCTGGACTCGGGGTGCGTACGCCACCCGGAAGATTCGGGAACGGGTTCGGATTGTACGGCGTCGGAAAGACTGACGGCTGCTGCAAAATCACATTCGTATTGTTGCCGTCCGCCCAACCGGCGACGACGCTGTTGGTCGAATTCGTATCCGAATCGTTGACGGTCAGTTCGCGCGGGCGTACGGAAAGGCCGGTAGCTCCGCGCTCCTGCGTTTGCAGCGACCCGCGCGTGTAGAGGTAGTATAGCTGCGTTCCCGACGCCATGCGCCGAATCGCGACAAAGTGGAGTGCATCGATGCGATCCATTTGAATCGCTTGCGGATTCCAGCCCGAGACGTCGGTCGCGATGTAGATCTGTGCCGTTAGCGGCGTTGACGGCGGCACTTGTACTTGGAATTTCACCAGCACGAGTTTACCGGTAAAGCTTATGGGGACACCGTTTGCGGTCGTTTGCGTGGGTCTGTTGAGTTCGGGGTTCGGATACGGCGAGGAAGCGGTGACGGCAAACGCGCGTGCAGCGTCCGGAAGCGGCCCGACGGGATACGGCTTGCTCGAGAGGTCGAGTTCGACAACTTGCCCCGCATCGTTAAAGACGGCACGCGCATAGTCGCGGGGTTCGGGCGCGACGGTTGGTGGCCTTTTTCGTTTGCTCGTCGAGAACGGTGACGTTCGGTGCAACGCGAAAGCCGTCGCCCGTGGTGAAAAAGACGAAGCCGTCTTGATACGCGAGAAGTTGTCCGGAAATTGTTACCGGCGCGGCCGCGGCGATGAGGATCAGTGCGCAGACAATCGCTCCGAGGCGAACGCGTAGATTCCTCATGAGCTGAACTGTACCACGAAGGTCGGGCTCCATACCTGGTTTCCGTAGTGGAAGAAGTACGTGCGCTGCACGTCGACCGTCAGGTGTGGAAGCAAGCGCGCTCGCACTTCACCGAAGAGTTGCCAAGGCGGCTGACCGAGGTAATTTGTGTAGGTATATTGGCCGATGGCGTTGAGCGGCGGAGGCGAGTACAAACCGGGAAATGCCGGCGGAAAATCTTGGTGATGCGCAAAGGCGACGGTCGCAACGAGATTCGGCGAAGCCGAATAGGTCGTGCTGAGGGTGATTGTGCGCAGAGTCGCTGCTCCACGGAACGATTCAAACGGCGTATAGGGTGTGCCGTCTGGTAGCAAGGGCGCAGACGGGGCGTAGCCGCCCTGGAGATAGAGATCGCTCGTATTCGCGACGCTGTACGAGGCATAGCTGCTCACAAATCGGGAGAACTGCCGGCTCAAACTGATCGTCGTGCTCTGACTGTTGACGCGGTGTGGCACGCTAAACCATTGCCGTCCCCAGATCATCGTCGCGTTGAGGTAGAACAACTTATAGGGCTGATTGCGATCGCCGATTTTGACATTGGGCACCGACGTCGTGAAATCAACAAGCTGATTCCAGATCGTCGTGTAGAGAACTCCGCCGTACTCCTGCAGCCCGTAAGCATCGTGGTTGAAGGCCATGCTAGCGCTGACCTGCTCGTAAAGCGGCAACTTGGCAATCTGCGTGTTAACCGTGGTCCACTGCAGCGCTCCAAAGTTCGGATGATTTGGCGAGTAAGGCGCGGAGGGTCCGATCATGTTGTAGTTAGTGGTATTGAAAGACCCGGTGAGGTACGAGCGGCGAAACGCCTGCGTTAGCGTGACGTAGGTCGTCTGCGCGGAAGCGCTCGGCATTTCGAGAAATCGTTGGAAGGTGTAGAGCTGCGTAAACGTGTCGATCTCGAACTTCGAGCCGATGTGCTCGCCCGTTATCAAATTCCAGTACTTGTCTTCTTTTGTGGCGGGATTCACGGAGAACACTGCAAACTCGTGCGGGCCGTTGCCGGCGATGTGTTGTTCGAAGCTCGCGTAGGCGTTGTTGTAGTAGTCGTAGCGGAAATGCACCGCGCTGATCGAGTTCGCGTTTCCGGCGAAATTCCACGTGGCATCGAAGTTCGCGCCCGACAGCGAATTCTCGGACAGGTCCGGGCTCGTTCCGAAGTACACGTAATACGACGGCATTGGAACGCCTGCGTTCAAGAAATAGGTACGAACGCCGACGAACTTTACGTATTCTTTGGAGGCAAGCACGGCCGTTCGTGCCGTCAGACTCAGGTGCGAACCACTCAGATCGGGAAAGTAAAAAACGTCACCCGGCATCTGCCTCCCTTTAAGCGGATGCGTGAAGTCGCCGTTCTCGTAGGTCCAGCGATCGGGTTTGGTAATCACCGGTACGAAGTAGACGCGATCGAAGTCCAGCAACTCGGCAACGGCCGCCCCATCGATGTTGCCTCCGCGGCTGCGCAGATGTACGTGGCCGGAAATGAGATATCGATTCAGGCGGAGATCCATCGAGAACGCGTCGCCGGTAATGGCCATGCCGGTGCTCGTCTGCACCTGTACGTGGCCGTCGGCCTCGACCAGGTAGCGATCGTAATAGAAGGCGATACGATCGGCACGCAGGCGTACGACCGTTCCCTTTGCGCTCGGGACCGGCGTGGGCGACGGCGCAGGGGTAGGTATCTGCGCATAAACGGGTGCGCAGACCGCCACGAAGGCTAGAATAAGGGCTACTAGATGTCGCAAGCGTAGCCGTTTTCGCAGTTGCGGCAGACTCTCATCCTCGTATAACGCAGGCTATAGTCATTTCTTCCTATACTCGTGAGGAAAGACTGCGTTTCTTGTAAGCCGAAACGCCCTTTTTGACTTTATGCGTTTCTTGACCGTCGTTTTAGATTCCGGTGGCGTGGGTGCGCTTCCCGACTTCCAACAATATGGGGATGCCGAAGGTGCGAATACACTGGGAAACGTTTCCCGGCGTGTTGGCGGCTTAGCGCTCCCGTCGTTCCAGCGTTTTGGACTGGGACATGTAACGGCGATCGAAGGCCTTTCGGCAAAGGAGCCGCCTGTTGCGAGAGTCGGTCGCTTGCGCGAGCGCAGCCGCGGTAAGGACACGATCACCGGACATTGGGAGATGGCGGGGATCGTTACCGTAGTGCCGTTTCCCACGTATCCCGAGGGCTTTCCGCAAGCGATCGTGGACGAGTTCACGCGCATCACCGGAAAGGCTCCGCTGGGTAACGAGCCGGCGTCGGGGACCGAGATCATCGAGCGCTTGGGACCCGAGCATCTGCGGACCGGCCGGCCGATTTTGTACACCTCAGCGGATTCCGTTTTTCAAGTCGCGGCCCATGAAGAGGTTGTCCCTCTCCCGACGCTGTACGATTGGTGTGAACGAGCGCGAACGATGCTAGTGGAACCAAACAACGTGAACCGGGTAATCGCCCGCCCGTTTGTGGGAGAACCGGGGGCGTTCACGCGTACGCCGAACCGGCGCGATTACGCAATCGAACCTCCTCCGAGCGTTCTCGACCGCTTGGCAGGGGCTGGCGTTGGGGTGCACGCAGTCGGTAAGATCTGCGACATCTATTGCGGTCATGGGATCGCATCCTCGGTACGGGTGAGCGACAATCGCGATGCGATGGAGAAAACATTCGATCTGCTGGAGCGAGTCGACCATGGGTTCATCTTCACGAATCTCAACGACTTCGATTCGAAATATGGCCATCGCCGTAACGTGCGCGGCTACGCGGATGCATTGGAATCACTCGACGCAATGTTGCCGCGATTGGAGCAATTGATGCGGCCGGGCGACCAGGTGATCTTCACCGCCGATCATGGCTGCGACCCGACTGCGCCCGGCACCGATCATACGCGCGAATACGTTCCGTTTGTGCACCTCGGCCCCCATCCGGGCGCGGTGTTAGGCGAGATCGAGGGCCTCGACACCGTCGGGAAGACCGTGCTCGCCGCGTTCGGGGTCAACTAGCGTGCAGGCAGCGATACGCGTGAGCGAGCGCGACGTGCCGCAATATTGGTGGACGCTCAAGCGGACGATCGATATGGTCCTGGGATGCTTGCTCTTGCTGTTAGCGATACCGTTCATGGTCATCGCAGCGATCGGAATTGTGCTCGTAACCGGTGGGTCGCCGATCTACGCACAAGAGCGCGTTGGACAATACGGTCGCCGTTTCAAGATGTTCAAACTGCGCACGATGGTGAAGAACGCGCACGATCTGCGCGCTCAGCTGATGCACCTCAACGAAGTGGACGGTCCGGTCTTTAAGATCCGCAAGGATCCGCGCCTCCATCCATTGGGCGGTTTTCTGCGGCGCACGAGCATCGATGAACTTCCCAACCTGATCAACGTCGTACTGGGTGACATTTCGCTGGTAGGGCCAAGACCGGCGCTCCCGTGCGAGATCGAGCACTACGATAGCGCGGCGCGTCGCCGGCTCGTAGTACCGCAGGGCGTGACCTGCCTCTGGCAGATCAATGGCCGCAGCGACGTTTCATTCGAGCACTGGATGGAACTCGACAATCGATATATCGATCAGTGGACGCCTCTCGGAGATCTCGCGATCATCGCGAAGACGATTCCGGCGGTTCTGCGCAAGGACGGCGCGCATTAAGCCACAGCTTCGAGTCGTATCTTCCCCCACTGTCTCGCATCGCTCGATCGCGGCCTCGACCCTCTTTGTGATGGCGGCAACGTTCGCCTCAACCTTGCTCGGGTTTTCGCGCGAGGTGGTCAACGCGCGGTTTTACGGGACGCAGTGGGAGATGGATACGTTCCTCGCCGCGGCGACTATTCCGACGATTTTGTTTGGGGTGTTCAACGGCGCGCTCGTGAGCGCGCTTGTACCGACGTTTTCGGACTACATCTCGAACGATCGCGAGGACGATGCCTGGAAGCTCGGGAGCACGATCATCAATGTTCTCGCGATAATTCTCACCGCGTGCGCGATCGTCGGATGGTTAGCCGCGCCGCTCTACGTTCCGCTGATCGCACGCGGATTCCATGGGCAGCAACTGGCCGCGACCATCGACATGACGCGCGCCTTGATGCCCAGCATCATTGCGGTCAGCTTAAGCGGCGTGTTTTCTTCGATGTTGAACGCCTATCACAAGTTCCGTTCGGCTGCATTGACCGGTATTGCCATCAACCTCGTCACCATCAGCAGTGTGATTATCTTCAATCACAAGCTCGGTATTTACGCACTCGTCTGGGGCACGCTTTGGGGACTGATCGCACAGTTGCTCGTGCAAGTTCCCGCGTTCATCGCAATCGGGCGCTATCGCTTGACGATCGATCTCCACCATCCGGGACTGCGTAAAGTGTGGTCGCTTCTCGGTCCGATCATCGTGGGAAGCATCGCCGGGCAGCTCGCGCTTTTTTTCGATCGCTTTTTCGCCTCGACGCTGCCGACCGGATATATCTCCGGGATGAATTACGTTACGAAGCTCGTGAACTTTCCGCAGCAGATCTTTGCCGCCGCGATTGCGACTGTGATCTTTCCGTTGCTCGCGGCACAGTTTGCACGGAACAACAGGCGCGGCGTTGCCGACAGCGCCGTTACGGGACTACGGCTGGTGCTCTTTATCGCGATCCCTTCCGTGTGTGCGCTGATCGTGCTGGCGCACCCCATGGTACAGACGCTTTTTCAGCGCGGCACGTTCGGTCCCGCGGCCACCGACCTCACGGCCAGTCTCATGCCATATGCGGCCGTCGGACTCGTTGCACTTTCCGCGAACGTGGTTTTGACGCGCTGCTGTTTCGCTTGTCAGGAAACGGCGATTCCGGTTGCGATTTCCATGATCAGCGTTGTCGCGAATATCTTGCTTTCGTTGCTGTGGCTGCCAACGCTGGGAGCCCGCGGCCTGCTCTTAGCAAACTCGGTGAGCCAAATGATGCAGGCCGTGCTGCTCCTGGCGCTCGTCGCGCGACTGGTCCAAAGCTTCGACTGGTGGGCCCTCGGCCGCTCTGCGCTACGCGTCATCATCGCATCCGTTGCGATGTCCGCAGCATTGCTGTGGATCCATTCGCTGGCTGTGCAGCCGCAGACGTCATTGCTGTGGCGCGCGTCGTTTCTTTTTGGACAACTGGCAATCGGCGGTGCGGTCTTCATCGCTATGGCGCGTATTCTTCGCCTCGAAGAGCTCGATATGGCCTGGAATGCGATCATGACCAAGTTCGAGCGCAACCTTCCGAGTGCACCGGATAATCGCGACGTACCGATTGCCTAAGAGCGGAACTAGCCCCGAAACGTCTTGACGTGTGCCAGACCGGCATTGTGGAACGCCGTTTGTACCGCGGCGGCATCGCCATCGACCGGATAGGCAATAACCGAGCGACCGTTGTCGATCGCGTCATTGTAGTTGTCGGCTTCGTCTTCCGGAATCGGCAGATTGCCGCAGTGTTGCACGACGTGCGGATGCCCTAGGTAGCCCAGCTGTATCGTGCCCGGCTGATTGATGTCGGGAACGCCGGTTCCGCCACCATCGAGGATCAATTTATTCGTGCCTTCGACTTCGGCTGCGTGCGCAAACGCGAGGAACGAGTCATCGTGTTCATCGGTCCGCTCGCACTTCGTGATGACAACGAACTTGTCGTGGTCGACTCCGGTTATGCCACCAAGAAGCTTCTCGAGCTCATCCACATCCTGCGTCTGCGCGATACCGGTAACGAAAGCTGCCACGAACTACTCCTTAACGTTGCAACGAGCTAAGATTTGAAGGCGCGTACTGCGGCGCCAAGACGGCCGATGCCTTCCCGAATCTTCTCTTCGGAAGCGTTCGAGAAATTCAACCGCATACCGTCGTGCACGTCGCGCTCCGGATAGAAGCTGACGCCGGGAACGAAAACGACCTTTTCCTTGGCGGAGACCTTCAGTAGCTCGGTCGTATCGATCCCGTCGACGGTGGCCCACAAGAACATGCCCCCGCTCGGGCGGTTGTGATGGGACCTGGCCGGCATGTGCTCGGTCAAGGCCTCCACCATCACATCACGCCGGCGGCGGTAGGTTGTGACAATCTGCGCAACATGGGCTTCAAAGGCCTCGGCTTTGGCGACGTACCGGTGGAAGACGTACTGCGCGAGCGAGCCGGTCTGCAGGTCGGTGCCTTGCTTCGCAAGCGCGATCTTATCGCGCACGTCGTGGTCCGGAATCGCGAGCCATGCGACGCGCATGCCGGGCGCCATGATCTTGCTTCCGGTACCCGAGTAGATGACACAACCGCGCGACGTGAAGGACGAAAGCGACGGCAGATCGTCGCCCTCGAAGCGGAGCTCACCGTACGGATCGTCTTCGACGATTGGCAGATCGAAGCGTTCGCAGATGCGCACGATCGCTTCGCGGCGATCGGCGGAAAGCGTACGGCCCGTCGGGTTCTGAAAATTCGGAATGACGTACAGAAACTTCGGAAACGGATCCGCGCGCTCGAGCACGCGCTCGAGCGAATGCGGGATGATGCCGTCCTCGTCGGTTTCTACGGAAAGATAGCGCGCCTGATATGCATCGAACGCCTGAATCGCTCCCAAATACGTGGGATGTTCGCACACGACGTGATCGCCGGGATCGAGGAAAATCTTGCCGATCAGATCGAGCCCCTGCTGCGAACCGTTCACGATCAGAATCTCGGATGGATCGAAGAGCTTATGCAGACGGTTCGAGAGACGCTCCGCGACCCACGTGCGCATTTCGGGTATGCCTTCGGTCACGCCGTACTGCAGTGCCGCGGCGCCGTACGCTTCCATCACCTCGACGGTGCATTCGCCGATCTCGCGCGTCGGAAAGAGTTCCGGCGCCGGCAGGCCGCCGCCGAAGGAAATGATATCCGGCTGCTGCGTGACCTTCAGCATCTCGCGGATAGTCGACGCGCGGAGATGAGCGGTCCGCTGCGCAAACTTCGCGCCGCGTGAGATGTGGGTGGTCATGGCACCGCCTATATTAGCCGATGGGCATGGGCGGTCCGCCTATCGCGCTGCGCGGCGGCGTACCCGGGGCTCCGGGGACGTTCCAGTCCGGCACAAAGGTCAAGAGCACGGCGCCGAGGCCCACCAGCATGATCAGCAAGGTGACCATGATACCCAGAACCGGCACCAGTTCCGCTGCCGTCAGTAACGCGAGGCCCACGACGAGGGCGACCAACGGGGTCGGCGTTGCCTTGGGCGCGATCAGTTCGTAGAAGCGTCGTCCAACCAGAAGCGCGAGTGCCGCCTGACCGATGAACGATGCCACAACCAGCAAGACAAATTCGGCCGGAATAAGCGGAATGAGAATCAAGCTGAAGAGCAACAGCAGCGAAATCGGAATGACCGCGACCCAGCCGCACAGACCGGCGAGCGTTGCGATCGCGGGATGCTGTTCGAGTCGATCCAGTGCCATCCGCGTTCGTAGCGGAAAGATCAAAAACACGACGAGCGCAATAACGTCCCAGGCGATGCGCCACCACAAGCGGTGATCGCCGGAATACCTGCCGTAGTGCAAAGCGCTCGGCGCCCAGGGCACGACGTCCTCGACGACGTCGCCGCCGATTGCATGCGACTCGCCGGTGATGCGCCCGTGATTGATGACATTGCCGCCGAGCACGTTGACATCACCCTCCACCGTACCTTCAATCGTCGCATCACCGAGCACGACGTTCAGATCGCCCTTAACCACTTGCTCCGCCGGAACGTCTACCGATCCCACGTACGTTCCGCCGTGATCGACGCTCGTTGGAGCGGCCACGGCAAACGCCGTGGTCGCGGCGATCGCGAAAAAGAATGCTAATGCGACCTTCATAGGGCCTCCGAGCGCGCAGCGCTGGCAGCGAGCCGCACGCGTGCGGCGCGATAGAGAAAGAGCGCACTGCCGAGCAGCAACGCATCGAGGAGAAGAATGCCGATCGCGCCACCGAGCACGAACGGCGTTGCTGGGCTGAAGCCCTGCGCCGCCGCGGATAGCGCGCCGAGGTTTTGTGTCGTCGCGTGTGCGATCGCACGACCGGCACCGGCGAGATACGGCACCCGCGTGCCGAACACGGCGTACAGGCCGCTAAGCGCGATCCAGGCTCCGACGACATAGAACGTAAGGACAGCCCACAACGAGAGCGGACGCCGTGCGCGGATCGGTGACGTGCGCGCTTCAGCCATGACCGCAAAAGTAAAGTTGGGCGCAAGCTCAACCGGCGCCGTGGTTGCAAGCAGCGCATCGACGACGCGCAGTTCGGTGAGCAACGCCTCGCAACGCGGACACGAGCGCAAATGCGCCGACACGCGCGCCATCTCGTGCGCGCGCAGCGTTCCTTCGACGTAACGGTCGAGCAGCGGTTCACACGAGGAGCAGCGCACGCGTGCCTCCTTTGCCTTTGGCACTCGAGCGTTGGCGCACGTCGCGCTCCTGCATTTTCCGCGCGAGCGCGATCTTGCCGCGGTGGATCAAGGTCTTGACGTTGCCGAGCGAAAGCCCGAGGGTACTAGCGATCGTGTGATACTCCATGTTGTCGAAATAGCGAAGCGCGAGCACGGTGCGCGTGCGCTCGGGAAGTTCAGCCAGTGCCGCGCGTAGTTCGCGCTCGGCTTCCGCGCGCAGAATGCCGCCCGCCGGATCGGATTCGGCCGACGGATCGGGAAGCGTATTCTCCAGCGTCTGCTCTTCGGGCAGTTCTTGCGTCGGTGGACGGCGCAGCGATTTGCCGAGGTGCGTGCGCACCACGTTGCGCGCGATTTGATAAATCCAGGTCGAGAATCGACCCAGTTGCGGATTGAATGTGTCGAGGTGCGCGTATGCTCGCAAGAATGTCTCCTGCGAGAGGTCCGACACATCCGGTGCGCAGCGGACGCTCGCCCCGATGAAATTTGCGATGCCGCGCTTGTACCGGTCGACCAGCTCGGCGAAAAGCTCTCGCTCGCCGTCGCGGATGCGCCGGACGAGAGCTTCGTCGCTCTGCGACTCGATGGCCATCCCTCTCTTTTCTTCCAGTGGCTCTGCCGAGTGTTACCCCCGGCCTGCCTCTTTGTTACAACAGGCCGCGCTGCCGCAGGGTCGGGTTGACCGCGTCCTTCGCGCTGAGCAGCGGGGCCGCTCCTGCGAGGGGCCACGCGATCGCTAGGTCCGGATCATTCCAGGCGATGCCGATCTCCGAAGCGGGGTCGTACTCGGCCGTCTGCTTGTACGTCAGGAGCGTGTCATCTTCAAGCGCCAGGAACCCGTGCAGGCAGCCCGCCGGGATGTAGAGCTGCGCGTGCGAAGCGGCTTCGAGGGCCACGCCGATCCATTGCATGTATGAAGGGCTTTCCTTCCGCAAATCGACGATAACGTCGAATGCGCTCCCGCGTAAGACTTGGACGAGTTTCGCCATGCGAACGTCCCCGTGAAGCCCGCGAAGAACGCGCGCCTTTGACGCCGAGACGTTGTCCTGCACGAATGGCTCTGTGAGCCCAATCTCCGTATAGACGGATGATCGAAACGCTTCTTTGAAGTACCCTCGGTCATCGGCAAAGGTACGGGGTACGATTTTTTTGGCTCCCGCGATCGATAGCGACTCAATGTGCATGCGAACGCGAATGTTCGTCGTATTTCTTCATAACGCATGCTGAAACTTTTACTTCTTGGTGGGTCGGGTCAGCTCGGCACGGAGATTCGCGAGCGCTGGAATGACGACACGATCGTTGCGCCGGCGCACGTGGAGCTGGATATTCTTGATGCTGCCGCGATCGCACGAGCCGTCGACCGCTCTCGTGCAGATTTGCTGGTGAACTGCGCAGCCTTTCACAACGTAGACGCGTGCGAATCCGAGCCGGCAGCGGCGTTTGCTGCCAACGCGAGCGCAGTCGACGCAATGGCAGCCATTTGCCGGGAGCGCGACATTGCCTTCGTTACCGTCAGTACCGACTACGTGTTCGACGGCGCGAAGAAAGCACCGTATACGGAAGAAGATGTGCCGCGTCCGCTTTCGGTTTACGGAATCTCGAAATTTGCCGGTGAATTGTTGGCGCTGCGTGGCGACGTTAAGGCCTACGTGATTCGAACGTGTGGCGTCTACGGTGCGGCTGCATCGAAAAGTAAGGGAACGTTCATCGATCGTGTGATCAAGCAGGCGCAATCCGGCGAAACGATTCGAGCCGTGAACGACGTGACCGCGTCCCCCACGTTTGCCGGTCATCTCGCCGAAGCGATCCGATCGCTCGTCGCAACCGGGAAGTACGGGCTCTATCACGCTTGCAACACCGGCGCGATCACGTGGTACGACTACGCGAAGAAAGCACTGGAGCTCGCGCGCGTCGCGGGAGCAATCGAACCGATCAGCGCATCGGCTTGGAAAGTGGCGGCCCGTCGTCCCAGCTACTCAGCCCTCGCGAATCGCAAGCTCGAAGCGCTCGGCATTGCGATGCCGGGTTGGGAAGCGGGCATCGCGGCCTATCTTAGGTCGAGAAACCCCAGCGGAATCACTTCATAGTCCGAACCTCCACGCGCAACCGCGATGAGCGAGAGGTCGTGGCTTCCGGCACTCAGCGCGCGCGTCGGGACGCGCAGCATGAAACCGCACGTGCGAGCGGCTGGTAGTCCTAACGAGGCCGCGATCTCGGGGCGAGGCATTCCGCTCACTGCTAGTGTGTAGTGATCGTCGCCGACAACACCAAAAACATCGCCGACCGCGGAGCGCTTCTCGCTGTCGATCATCCAACCGCTCACCACGACGATCTCGCCGATCCTCTCGAGCCGCTCGATTCCGAATTGCATTCGTCCGACGACGGCAGACGTGCCCGAGAAGAGCCGTCGCGATTCCACAATGATGATCGAGCGCTCGTCATCGAGTTCATAGAAGCCGGAATGCCCTTCATCGATCGCCGTGATGCGTAAGCTGTGCCTTCCCAGCTGTAAGCCGTTGAGCGAAAGCACCTGTTTGAATCCGGCTGCTGCGCAAGCCGGGTCGTTCATGGCCCGACCTACGTCGGTCCGCTCCAGACCGTACGACAAATCAGATGTCTGTTGGCCTATACTAAAGCAGAGACGATCTGCCAATCTGGGCGGCTCCGGATTGAGCGTCCACCCGCGCACGACCACGCTGCAGCCGTCCGGCACTTCGTCGCTTACCCCGACGGCAATTCTTCGCATCATCGTGTCTACGAAATACAACTCGTCGATTTGCCCCATTGCTTTTCCAAGAAGTGCGCGGGAATCCAGGATGTTCATCTGCGATCACACTCGTAGAGAAAAATTCTCATGGTCCAGCGTCAAGTTCGGGCTATAGCATGGATCTGGGTTCACGTCGGGTCTCCAGCGGTCTTTTATTGTATGAATCTCCTGTTCGAAACGAGCCTGTCTTTCGGGCGTCGTTTCGTAGCCGCGACTCTTTGACTCGTGGTGATAGAGCCTGACGTGCGGGAGGTAGACATTTTGATATCCCGCCTGACGCAACTTCAGGCAGAAATCGACGTCATTGAACGCGACCGCCAACTTCTCGTCGAACCCCCCAACTTTCTCGAAAACGTCGCGGCGAACCATCAAGCATGCACCGGTAACGGCTGAATAGTTGGTGACGGCTTTCAGCGCAGAGAAATAGCCGGAATCCTCCCCCGAATAGTGCTTATGACTGTGCCCCGCAACGCCGCCGAGTCCAATGACGACACCCGCGTGCTGAACCGACCCGTCGGGATACAGAAGCAACGCTCCGACGGCGCCGATGGTTGGGCGTTGCGCCTGCTCTACCATGGCTTCCATCCAGTCGGGCGTAATGACTTCAGTGTCGTTGTTCAGAAAGAGTAGATACGGCCCGTTCGATTGCGTGACAGCGTAGTTGTTGATTTGCGAGTAATTGAAGGGCACGTCGTACCGTACGATGCGAATTCTCCGATCCTTTCGCGCCCATGCTTCAAAGACGGCGAGAGATTCCGGATCGGTGCTGCCGTTGTCCAGGAGCACAACCTCGAAGTTCGTGTACGTCGTTTTTTCAAAGAGCGTCGTGAGGCAGCGGTCGACGTCGTCTCCGTGGTCGCGCGTCGGAATGATGACGCTCACAAGACCGGGCGACTTGATCTGGTAACGCACGATGAAGGTGCCGGGGCGATCGGGCAACGCGTTCACAACTCCTGGTTCATTACGGCGAACCAGCGCTTCGTTCAGCGCACGCTCCGCCGCGATCGTCAAGTATGGCTCCGAAGATTCGTCGCTACGCGTTGCGGCTGAACGAATGCGCCGGTGATACAGCACTTTGGGTATGTGGTGGATGCGAGCCGTGCGTTCGGTCAAGCGCAGGACGAGGTCGTAATCTTGGCTTCCTTCAAACTCGGGACGAAGGCCCCCGACATCTTCGACGAGGGAGCGCCGATACACGCCAAAGTGACGCGTGTACATGCGTGACAGAAACGAGTCGGGGCACCAATCCGGCTTGAAGAACGGATCGCTGCGGTGACCTTCATCGTGGACCTCGTCCTCGTCGGAGTAGACCATATCGGCATCGGCGTGGCGGTTGATGACGTTTGCCACCTCGTAAAGCGCTTCGCGCGCCAGCACATCGTCGTGATCGAGGAAGCCGACGAACTCGCCGGTGGCCTGTTCAAGAGCCGAGTTCGATGCATGCGAAATGTGGCCGTTGTCGGACCGATCGACGACTTTGATGCGCGCGTCGATCGCCGCGTATTCCGCCAGTATCTCGCGATGCTCCCGGCTCGACGAATTGTGGTCCGCGATGCAAAGCTCCCAGTGAGGATATATCTGATTGCGAACCGACTCGATAGCCCCTCGCAGATACCGCTCCGGGGTGTTGTACACGGGCATGATGATGCTGATGAGCGGTCTGCGATCGAACCGGCCCATTGCAGCGCGCATTGCTTCGATGTGACTCTCACTGGGATTGTGAACGATCATCCAGCGGACGTACGGATCGTAACACTCCGGCATCGGTGCCGGCGATAGCGAGATTCGACCGAGGGGAATTGCCTCGTAGTCGGAACCTTCGCGCGCGACCGCAAGGAGCGAGAAGTCGTGGATTCCGGCGCTCAGCGTGCGTGTTTGGATGCGCAGAACAAACCCGCACGCGCGTGCGGAGGTTAGGCCTAACGAGGTTGCGATCTCGGAACGCGGCATTCCACTGACAGCCAGCGTGTAGTGGTCGTCGACAAGACCAAAAACGTCGCCAACGGCGCAGAGCTGATCGCGGTCGATAACCCAACCGCTCACCACGAGCGTGTCGCCGATCCTTGCACGCAGGGTGTTCCCATCGAGATCGCGCCGACCGGAGGTCGTCTCCAGCCGGTCGATTCCGAACTGCATCCGTCCTACGACAGCCGACGTGCCCGAGAAAATGCGCCGCGACTCCACGATGATGAATGTGGGCTCGTCATCGAGAGCGTAGTACCCGGAGTTCGCGCTATCGATTGCGGTGATGCGCAGGCTATGTGTCCCCAGCGGTAAGCCATCGAGCGAGAGAACCTCTTTGAATCCGGCGGCGGCGCAAGACGGGTCGCCCATGGCCGCAGCCACATCGTTTCGCTCGACACCATATGACAGGTCAGATGTCTGCCGCTCGCCTATCGTGAAACAGAGACGACTCGCCGGTCTGGGCGGCTCCGGATTGAGCGCCCATCCTCGCACGACCATGCTGCAGCCGGCTGGTACTTCGCGGTTTTCTCCGACGGCAATTCGTCGCATCAATGTGTCGACGAAATACACTTCGTCGATTTGCCCCAAAGCCGTTCCGAGAAGTCTACTGGTATCCGTGGTGTTCATTCAGGGGCTAGTTATCCCGTTTAGCCAATTGCGCTTCCAGATCGATGATGCGTTCTCCACGAGCTTGAATGATCGGGGAGAGTTGATCGATTATCTCTTTGCGCGACTGGCTAAGGACGACCTTCGTGAGGCCACACGCAACGTTGAACGCTTCGGAGAGTGTGCGGAGCGCGCTCAGATCGCGATTCAATAATGCCTGATAAAATGGCGCGGTCAACGGCAGATTGTACGTCGTGCCCTCACTGACGTGATGGCGAAGATCTGCAGAAATCACCTCGTCGGTAATGCGCTGGATGTCCCGCGGTGTTCCCTTCCAATCGAGCTCCAGCCGCTCGAGCATATATTGAGCCTGTTCGACAGGATCGCTCATCCATCGGCTGTACTCGACGATGGCATCGACCTTCCCGCGCAGATTGAGTACCGCGTCGGCGTTGTGTTCGAGCCACAGGATCTCGGCGTAGAACGGATCGATCCGGTCGCGCGAAAAGAGCGACTTGGCCACATCGCCTGGATTGCGCGTCACGAGCAGAAAACGTGGATCGAGCCCAAGCTCTTCGATTAGCTCGAGCCAAAGCGGAAGCAGGCGCGCAGTTCGCGGGTCCTTGAATCCCCACAGGCCGTCGTGCCTGCTCATCTCGCGTTGCACGATCGCGGCAAGCTCCGATTTGAGTTGTTGGACCCGCGGGGCTCGCCACCAGTACTTCGCGAAGGGCGCCACGAGGTTACTGGTCGTCCACTGCATCCCCATCGCCTCGAAGATTGCATCGTGAATCCGCGAGATCTCCGTGGACTCAAAGTAGCCCTTGGCGTTTTGTTCGGTCGGCTCCATGAGATCGTCGCTAAGCGGAACGCCAAATGCGTTGAGCAGGTTCATCGTCACAGACGTCCCGGCACGGTGCATTCCGAGGACGACCACGATACGCCTGGGGTGTTCGTTCCGAGTCACCATCGGATCACCCGGGCGGTTTTGAAGCGATTAGGGTGTTGAGACAAGCCAGATATTCGTTGGCCTCATCGCTTAATTCTGTAACGAAATGCTCGCCGAGATACGCTATCGGATCGCCCATAAGTTCGCCGACCGTCATATTCTTGAAGCCTTGTGCGGTTTCGTCAGGGAGGCCGGCGTGCCATGAGTTTAGGATCCAGGTTAAAGTGAAGATCGGCAATCCAGACTTTGGAACCAACACTTCCTGAATAGCGAGGTCGGCGAACAAGTTTCGTAAGCCACTAGACGTCATATTGTAGTAGTGGTTTGGATATCCGTGAAAAGGTTGCAAAAATGGCACGGCTGCATAGAGGACGCCGCCCGGTTTTAGAACGCGAACGATTTCACGCGCAGCCGCGAACGGATCGCGCAGGTGCTCGAGGACCGCTAAGCTCAAGACGGCATCGAAGCTATTATCCGCAAACGGCATGCGTTCGCATACGGCTACGACGTCTGTGCTGGAATATTCTACGATTTCCATGTTCACGACGTTTGTAAGATAGGGATCGCGCAGGCCGCTACCCGCGTCCAGTATCAGTCCGTCTCGAAAACGCTCAATCAGCTCGCGCGCGACTGGGTCATACCCGTGCGCCGAAACGTTATGGGTATGTACGACGCCACTGCCAAGCCGTAGGTCCTCATTGAGAAAATTATAATTGAGGGAACCGTATTCGAAGCGATGATCCGCCTTGCATCGGATAGCGTTATCCGTCAACCGGAGATTTCGATCGCCGCAGATTGGACACTGCAGAATTCTAGCTATGTGAGCTAGTTTCGCCGCTTTGTCTTTTTTTAGCTTGGGGTTCGGCAACACCGTCACGTCTAACGGAATAAGGCGGGAGTTCCCATCGATTTCAATCCGCAGCGAGAGTTGATTCGGTTTTTCCAGATTCAGAGCAGAAAGGGATCCCGCGAATCCGGTTGTGGCCGCTCCGGGTACGGCTTTGGCGACATCAGGGCGGTCCACCAGGCGCATCGGCAAACGAAACTCCTTGCCGACCAGCGTTATGTCACCCAGGTCTGCGCCCTCGTCTGCGGCTATCCAACCCTGCACCGCTATATGCACCGCGTCGGTAGTGGTCCCCGCTCGAGGGCAATCCAATACTAATTGAAACATGATTTACAGTCGTATGGAGAAATTTTCATGTTCCAGTGTCAAGTTCGGACTATAGCATGGATCGGCTATGGCGTCGGTCTTCCATCGTGCCATCATCGTGTTGATCTCGCGTTCGAAACGCATTTGTTTTTCAGGTGTCGTTTCGTAGCCGCGACTCTTTGACTCGTGGTGATAGAGCTTGGCGTGCGGCAGGTAGACATTGTGGTATCCCGCCTGACGCAATTTCAGGCAGAAATCGACGTCATTGAACGCAATGGCGAACTTCTCGTCGAAACCGCCCACTTTTTCGAAAACATCACGGCGAACCATCAGGCATGCACCGGTTACAGCCGAGTAGTTGTTGACGGCTTTGAGCGCAGAGAAATAGCCAGGAGCGTCTCCCGGAAAATACTTATGACTATGTCCGGCGACGCCGCCGACGCCAATGACGACACCCGCGTGCTGAACCGATCCGTCGGGATACAGCAGCATCGCACCGACGGCGCCGATGGTTGGGGCGTTGCGCCTGCTCCACCATTGCTTCGATCCAGTCGGCTGTAATGATTTCAGTATCGTTGTTTAGAAAGAGTAGGTACTGACCGTGCGATTGCGCGACGGCGTAGTTGATAATCTGCGAAAAATTGAAGGGCACGTCGTAACGTACGATGCGAATTCGCCGGTCCTTTCGCGCCCACCGTTCGAAGACGGCGAGAGATTCCGGATCGGTGCTCCCGTTGTCCAGAAGCACAATCTCGAAATTCGTGTACGTTGTTTTTTCAAAAAACGTGGTGAGGCAGCGGTCGACGTCTTCTCCGTGGTCGCGCGTCGGGATGATCACGCTTACCAGACCAGCCGACTTGATCTGGTAACGGACGATGTAGGTGCCGGGGCGATCAGGTAATGAGGTAGCAACCCCTGGTTCATCACGGCGAACCAGCGCTTCGTTCAGCGCCCGTTCTGCAGCGACGGCTGAATACGGCTTGGTAGACGTATCGCCAGCCATTGAGGTTGGATGGGCGCGCCAGTGGTACAGAACCTTGGGTATGTGGTGGATGCGAGTCGTGCGTTCAGTCAAGCGCAGAACGAGGTCGTAATCTTGGCTTCCTTCAAACCCGGGACGAAGGCGTCCGACGGCTTCGACGAGGTAGCGCCGATACACGCCAAAGTGACACGTGTACATGCGTGACAGAAACGAGTCGGGGCACCAATCCGGCTTGAAGAACGGATCGCTGCGGTGACCATTATCATCGATCTTGTCCTCGTCTGAGTACACCATGTCGGCATCGGCGTGGCGATTGATGACACTAGCCACCTCGTAAAGCGCCTCGCGCGCCAGCACGTCGTCGTGATCGAGGAAGCCGACGAATTCGCCGGTGGCCTGTTCAAGAGCCGAGTTCGATGCATGCGAAATGTGGCCGTTGTCGGACCGATAGACGACTTTGATGCGCGCGTCGATCGCCGCGTATTCCGCGAGTATCTCACGATGTTCCCGGCTCGACGAATTATCATCCGCAATGCAGAGTTCCCAATGTGGATATATCTGATTGCGGACCGAAACGATAGCCGCACGCAGATACCGCTCCGGGGTGTTGTACACCGGCATGATGATGCTGATGAGCGGTCGGCGATCGAACCGGGCTATTGCCGCGCGCATTGCTTCGAAGTCACTCTCACTGGGATTGTGAACGATCATCCAGCTTTCATAGCGATCATGATCGTCCCCAACACGAGGAGCCGGGGACTCGGTCTGCGCACGCGGGGATGCAGAGGGCTCGGTCAGGCCGGATAGCGCATCCGGCTCTTCGGACGGCGACGGCATCGCAATTCTTGCCGAACCTTCGGTAAACAGCTCCAACAAACTGCACCAAGCTGAGCGCAGGCGTGCGAATTTGCTCCGCTCCACGGCTCGATAATCCTCGACCACCGTCTGGAGAATTTTCTTTTCGCTCTGAAGCTGCCGAAGTTGCTCCGCGAGCTTCGGTGAATCTTTGAGATATCGAGGGCCTTCCAAATTTGCCAAAACCTCTCTACCAAACCCATCGAAGATGCAGCGCGCCGGCAGCGAAAAGGTGCTATTGGGAATCGAAGGAAAAATTAGCTGAACCGGACAGACACTCCCTCCTTCCGAATGCTTCAGATATAAGAGGAGCCACGCCGCATGGCGATCTGGAAGAGCAAACAGTATACGATGCCCGCGGGCGCTGAGCCCCCGAAGAGTTCGAGCTACGCTAAAGTCCTCGATCTGGTGGGCTCCGGAAAACGAGTGCTGTACCTTGGGTGCGCAAGCGGCTGCGCCGAGTTCATGAAAACAAACGGTTGCAGCGTCACCGGGATCGAGACGAGCACCCGCCTAGCCGAAGCGTCCCGCCCATTCTGCGAAGAGATAGTCGTCGCGGATCTTGATATGCGCTCGCTAGCCGACGTACTCCCCGGGCGACTGTTCGACGTGGTCGTCTTCGCGGACATCCTCGAGCGTCTACGCGAGCCGGGGCGTCTCTTGGATGAAGCACGGGCGCTCTTGGGACCGCTAGGCTTCGCCGTGCTTTCAATTCCGAACGTGGCTCACGGTGCAGTTCGTCTGGCGTTACTCCGCGGCGATTTTCAGTATGCAAAATCCGGGCTGCTCGATATCGATCAAATTCGGTTCTTTACGCTTAGTTCGATCCGCGAACTGTTGCTGCGAAGCGGCTACCGGCTCGACCTGATCGATCGAACGAAACATCCGCTCTTTTCCCCCAGCGACCTCCTCCCCAAGGTCGATCCGGCTGACTTCGATCCGTCGGTCATCGCCATGATCGAGAGCGACCCCGAATACGATACACTGCAATTTGTTGTTCGGGCGACTCCGCTCGATGACGAGCGGCGCCTTTCCGAGCTTTTGGACCAAGCAGCGGAATCGGAAAGCCTTCTTGGCGACATCGAATCGTTACGGCAGGAGCTGGAAAAGCAGCGTGACGTTGAGGCTGCACTAAACCTGCGTGTGAGCGCGCTTCGAATCGAAGTGGCAGAGACCCAGGCGCTCGTTCGTATGCGGGAGGACGCTTTATTCGCGTTGATGGACGGGCCCGTGCACAATCTCGCGAGCGCGCTCGCCCAGCAACCGGAGATTGCTCGCGCCGATGGCGAGACTACCGAGCAACGCGCGGCCCTGGAATTGGCGCTGGCCGAAGGCGCCGAGCGTCGTGCGGTCTTGGAATCGTTGCTCGCCGAAAGTGCCGAGCAACGTCCAGCCTTGGAAGCGGCGCTTGCCGAGGGCGCCGAGCACCGCGCTGCGCTGGAATCGGCGCTTGCTGAACGCGCTCGACGTGTTGCGCGGTTGGAACTGGACGCGACGACGGCCGAAGAGCTTCTGGACGACGCCACCGCCCAAATTACTTGGCTGCGCGAAAGCAACCTACTCGAACAAGCCATCGCGGACGAGCTGCACCAGCGCGACCAAGCTAAGTACGAGAGCGTCTCCGCCGAGCTAGCGCTTGTGCGATCAACTGCAGAGTCCGCTGCCGCGCGACTCAGCGCGCTCGAGAAAGATTACGACGAGGTCCTTCGGGACTTCGAGAAGCACACCGCCCGAGAGCTCGCGGAAATTCGCAGTGAAGCTCTCCAGGTCAACCAATTGACCAAAGCCATCCAGCGCAGCCCGTTCTGGTCGCTCAGGATGGCGGCTCGTAAACTGTATCGTTTCGGGCGCGAGTAGCGAACCTGCGCTAGAGCGCTGCTATCGCGCCGTCATCCGTTACGGTCGTAAGGTTGGGGTTGTAATACGGATCTCTGTAGCCCGGTGTTTGCCATCGCTCTCGAAATAGGGCTCGGCCGCTAGACTTCTGCGCGGACATGGAAGATGGCTCATTGGTACCTCTTGATTTGGACTCGTGATGAACGAGCGTCGCGTGAGGTACGTAGACGTTGCGATAGCCGCGTTGCAGCACACGCAAGCAGAAGTCGGTGTCGTTGAATTCAACCGCGAGCCGCTCGTCGAAGCCGCCTACCTCATCGAATACGTCACGTCGCACCATCATGCAGGCCGCCGTGACCGCCGAGTAGTTGCGAACGGTAAGGATTTCGGTGCCCGGCCCCTGCTCGTCGCGAACTGCGCCTCGATAGATGTGGCCTGCCAGATCTCCCAGGCCGATGACCACCCCCGCATGTTGCAGCGCTCCGTCATCGTAGACCAGCCGTGCTCCTACCACGCCGATCGGCGGGCGTTGCGTCTGCTCGAGCATGGCCTCGATCCAATCGTCAGTAATGACCTCGGTATCGTTGTTGAGCAGAAGGAGGTATGGTCCGTCGCAAGACCGAGCACCGGCGTTCACAAGCCGGGAAAAGTTAAACGGCTGGTCAAGCTTCATGACGCGGAATCGCTGCGGGTCTCGGGTCTGCCAATCGCTCAGTACACGCGCGGTCGCGGGCTCGACGCTCCCGTTATCTATAACGTTGACCCGGAAATCGCGGTACGTTGAACGGTTGAAAATGCTCGTCAAACAGCGATTGAGAAAGTCGGGAAGATCGCGCGTTGGAAGAATAATCTCGACTCGCTCCGGCCTCGCAATAAAATATCTGACGATGTGGGAGTCGACTCGGGGGAACGGATGCTCGATCCGTCCTTCCTCTCCGCGCCTTTCAAGCGCCGAGCCTATCGCTCTCGCCGCGTCGTCTTGATCGATGGGCACGGCTCCCTCCGCTTGCTCGTGAAAGAACATGCGTGGCCTGTGTACGATGCTCGTGCTCCGTTCCGTAGCCCGCAGCGCCAAATCATAATGCAACGCTGTGCCGAACCCGCTGCGAAAACCGCCCACAGCAACGACGAGTTCGCTCCGATAAAAAATCAACCGGCCGGTATACATTTGGGACAGGAACGTTTCGGGCGACCAGTCGGGCAAAAAAAGGGGCCTCGAGCGCTGCCCATTTGACGCGAGCGTATCTCGATCGCCGTAGATTATTTCTCCCTCTGGTACCTCGTAATGGGCGATCGCGACGTCGAAACACGCGTCGGGCGCCAAAACTTCGTCGGGATCGCAAAACGCAACGAAGAGCTCGCTGCAGGCTTCGAGTGCCGCATTGAAGCGTACCGCCGCGTCGTCGCTTTGAGAGACTTCGCCCGTGCGCAGCAAACGAACCCAGGGGTAGGCTTGCTCGAGAACGCCGCGGATTGCGTCAGTTGCGTTCGACGCATCGTCGACAACAACGCACATCGATGGCGGCTTCGCAAACGCATGGGCAATCTGGCGCAGCCGGCGGAGGTCCGATGCTCGTGGCTCGTGCGCAATCAGCCAACGCGAGTAGGAGTCGTGCGCATCCATCGTCTCAGTGAAGTCAGCCGCTGGAAGCGGGGGCACCGGATCGCCTCCTACGCCGAAACGACCCTTGAGCGCGAACCACAGTTCGCGAATTTTCCAAAATCTGCTTCGTTCGACAAAGTTTATTCGCCGCCGCAGCTTCTCAACTTGGCTCTTTAGAGCCGCTATCTGAGCTTCTTGCGGGGATCCGTGCGGCATTATCCCGCGATCGCCTGAGCCTGCATTGCCTGATGATATGCTTCGGCGACTTGGTCGCAGGCGCCGTGTACTCGAATCGATCCGTCATCGATCCACATCGCGTTGTCGCAAAAATCAAGCAGCGTTGCAGTTGAGTGGGTCACAATGACGATAGTTTTGCCCTGCTTCTTGAACTCCCGAATCCGCGCATAACACTTTGCAGCGAAGGCTTCGTCCCCGACCGCAAGGACTTCGTCTAAGAGGAGGATATCGGGATTGACGCTCACTGCGACGGAGAAGGCCAGGCGCATATACATGCCGGATGAATACACCTTAACCGGCGCGTCGATGAAGTCGCGCAATTCGGCGAATTCCACTATTTCGTCGAATTTGCTTTCGATTTCCCGAGGGCTGAGGCCAAGGACGAGCCCGTAGAGCTTGACGTTTTCCCTCCCAGTCATTTCAGGGTGAAAACCGATCCCGAGACTCAGCAGCGGAGCGATCTCGCCGCGAACGCGAATCGAGCCCTGATTGGGAGTGTAGATACCCGCGAGCAGTCGCAATAAGGTCGATTTCCCCGACCCGTTTTTTCCGATGATCCCCAGTGTCGTTCCGGTCGGAACGCGGAAGCTGATATCGTTGATAGCCTCAACGAAGAGCGTCTTGCGTTTACCGAGATCGAGCACTTTGAGGCCGACGATGGCTTGCTTGAGCGATGCCTGCTTGGGAATCGTCAGGACTCGAAAGCGCTTCGAAACGCGCTCGAAAACGATCGCATCCATTTGACTACACGTACTCCGGAATCGCGTCCTGATAGTACGTAAACACAAAGCGGCCGATATAGAAAGCTACCACCGACCATGTCAGAGCGTATAAAAGGTTCGCCCAATCAGGGAATCTATTGTAGTAAAAGATATTCTGATAGCCGCCGATCAGCGCAGTCAATGGATTAGCCAAAATAGCGGTCTTATAGCTTTCAGGCACCATAGAGAACGGATAAACGATCGGCGTAAGGTACATCAAGAGCATTGTTAGGACGCCGACGAGTTGTTGCAGGTCGCGAAAAAAAACATTGAGCGTGGCCAGCGACATCAAGATGCCAAGAGTAAGGATGGCTTGCACGGCAATCAAAAGCGGCAGTGCCAAAAGCGGCCACCCGACCGCGACATGGCTCAATAGGGCAACTGCCAATAAGATCGGCAGTGAAAACAAGAAGTTCACGAGGTTCGAAAGTACCGGCACGGCTATGAGGATCGCGGGCGCAAAAACCGTTTTGCCGACGTACATTCCGCCATCGGTTATCGAGCTCGTACCAGCAAATATCGCGGCCGAGAACCACTGAAACGGCATTAGGCCGGCCAAGAGGTAAACGGGGAAATGCTGCATACCAACGCGCAGAGTAAGCGAGAAGACCATCGTATAGACAGCCATGAACAGCAGCGGGTTCAGGAGCGTCCAGAAGAATCCGAACACGGATCCACGATATCTTGCGACTAAGTCGCGGACCACCAGCTCATAGACAAGCCATCTAAAGCGATAAAGCGTTCGGAGCAAGGACTAACCCTTTTTGCGTTTTACACATGTGATGAAGAAGACCGAAGCAAAACGAACGACTCGCGTTCACGCTCCCGGACTGTCCTCCTTCTTCAAATACCGTGGAAATGCTCTAACCAGTCGAGCGGCACCACGCAGCCGTTCCTCGTCGATGCGACAAAGAACGCCCGGCCTACGGTATCGGAGGCATTGCGGGTTTAAGTGCGAGGTGTCGCGCTCTCCTGCTTCGCGTTTAATGCAGGGTGATCGTCATCGGATTCGCGGCGAGGTAGTAGGTTCTGCCATCGTTGCCAAGTGCGCCGAGCTGGACGGTGTGGGGGCCTTTGGCAAGTCCAGCTGTCGGGATCGTGGCCTTCGCGAACCCAGTACGCAGCAGGTCCGGTGCGCCAAAGAACTTCACGACATCGGGTCTTAGCACTCCGTATACGGGAGTCGCATTAATGACGTCGCGCGAGTCGACTACGAGAACGACGCCGCGAGCCGGGCCTTTTTTCGCCGATGTCGGCAACCCAGCCGCTCGCGTAGATATTGCAGCCCGCGTGCAGCTCGAGAGGCGTTCCGCCGGGATCCGAGGTGAGTGTGTCGATAGCGCCGGCGTAGCTTTTACTCGTAGCCTGCTTGAAAGGCGGGCGCACGCTTTGGCTACGGTCCACCGCGCCAGGTGTGTAACACACAGTCGGAACGGCAGGCTGGGTAGTAGCGGGGGCTACGGCCGTGGCACCGGGCGACGTGCTAGGGCGCGAAAGTGGCCATAACATGCCGGCCAAGAAAGCCAAAACTATCGCGGCTGCCACAACGTCCGCCCGATATTTCTGGTCAAAGAATCGCTTTCCGAGAAAGCGCAAAGCGATGAAGCCTACTACTACACAAATGAAGGTAATTAACATGGCGCAGCCAGTTTCTCCGAGAACGAAATGATCCCTTATTTTCGTGCCTGCTAGGCCCTGTCAGCTTCCTTCAGCGGCGGAAAGCGCCGGCAGATAAAGCGATACGCGACTGCTGCTTCGACCGATGTAGCAACGGCGAGCGTCGAAAAACATCAGCGGGAAAACGCTGCTCATATATTCGGCGGTGAACATGCCGGTGCCAGACGGTAACAACGCGTTCAACAACGCGAGCATGGCTAGCAAGCACCCTCCGCTAGACAGAACGCTGACGACAAGCAAAACATAGTCGGGAACGCGTCTGGATCGTTTACGAACGACCCTCGCGACGCGAAGCACCGTCGCAGCAAGTACGATACGAATCCAGAGAGGCGTCAAGCGTTGGTATGCCTGCGCAATTTCCCCGAGAGCGGCCCACTTGATACCACTATCGAAGTCGGTGGGCTCTCCGCTGAGGACGATGGATGTTGCGACGAAGTCGTAGTCGACCCAGTTGGGGCAGGTAAGGCGACCACCCCTCGTGTCCAAGCGAGAGGGGCGCAAGGGTCGCGGTCATCCACGCGCCGTAAGCGAAGTTGGAAACACGGGCCGGGATCTGCGACATCGCAAGCGGTGGCAAGAGCGGGTTTCCTCTGGGCCTACAGCGGATTTCTGCCGAATCGCATGCTCGGTCTAGCTCGGATGCGAGTTCACTGTAGAAAACGCGTGCGTCCCTGCCGGTCGTGTAGTGTCCAGCTAGAGCCACAGAATCGCGAAGCGCCCATTCGAACCACCCTCCGCCGATGTCGTTGCAAATATGCACTGCAAAGCACGTATTGCTGGTCCAGGCATTCCCTAGGGGTCCTTCTAGGAAGGGCTTCAGTTCGCGTGCGCTCGGGCTTACGCGGTAGGCGATTTCACGAGCCGCCCTTGGAACGGGAATGTAGGGCTCGACGGTTGGAGGCACTATGCGCGAAAATGCATCGTACGCAGACACGAACTCGTGCGCGAATTGCTCGTTCGTCGTATACCACCCGTAAATGAAGCCATTTACCAACATTATCGCGCCAACGGACGTCGCCCAGATTGCGATCGGCAACGCCAAGCCGGCCAACCGGATCCCGAGTTCACCTGGCCTACGCTTTGTTACGTACCAAACATAGGCCGCTAGGATCGCGAATAGACCCGGCACGAGCCAGAGAGCTTCCTCGCGCGTTAGCCAAAACGCCGCGAAAGAAATTCCGAGGCCAAGAAGCCACGGTAGCAAACTGCGGGGCTGCGCTTTTCGCCGAACGAAGATTCCCATCGCGCAAGCTATCGAGAGCAGCGCCAGACTTGCGTTCACGTCCGAGCGCATCGCTATCCAGGCGCTGGTCGCGTAGGTAAATGGGTTGAAATCGAGGACGAGGAAGACCGCGCCCAGTGTTACAGGGTTGCGAATGATAGGGCGAACAGCGATGCAAGCGATGAAGCATGCAAGAGCGTAGAGAAGCTCGTTCGCGAGGGCCACGGGGAGGCCGAATTCTTGGACAAAGGCGAGGTAGATTGGGAAGAACGGCTGCTTTATGAGCGTTAGATCGTTGTAATCGCCAAACCAGCGACCCTCTAGAATGCTCTTCGCGTGCTCGATAAAATTGCTAGCATCGTGTGGTCCGTTTTGCGGCACGATCCTGATCTCCGACGTAAGCCAGAGCTTCATGACGACGACGACGATCACCATGGCGACGAAGACCCAAGCGCGCCTATTTATCCGCCTGTCGCTGTTCCCGTAGATCGTCATGAGTTCTCCTATTTCTGACGGACGATTGCGGTTAGGCAAACGCACTTTGCTTTTCGCAGCCTAACGCTGATGCAATGTGCACGCTGATTATTCCTAGGGTCGTCGCCGCTCGAGTCTGGTCCGCTGTTCCCGCAAAAAGCCCGGGTCCGGCCGGGCGGGCCCCCAACGTCGACCGAAGTAGCACCAGCGCCGTCCACTGAAGGCCAAGCCGCCACCCGCTCCTAGAGAGAAAGCCGAGATAGGTAAGACTCGGTCTCGCGAGCGCCGAAAAACTGCCCTGTATGAATCGAACCGCGTCTCCCGACCGCATCTCGACCTATTTAGATGAAATTGAGCGGGTTGTTCAATCAATTTCGAGAGAAGAAGTCCGTGCCGTCGTTGACCGGCTTTTCGAGAGCTGGCGCGAGGGGCGCACCACGTATATCATCGGAAATGGTGGTAGCGCGTCGACCGCCTCGCACATGATGAACGACCTTTCCAAGATGACCACGATCGAAGGCAAGAAGCGATTCCGCGCAGTCGCGCTGACCGACAACATGCCGTATATCACCGCCATCGGCAACGATATCGAGTACGCCGACGTTTTCGTCGAGCAGCTTCGCAATCTGCTGCAACCGAAAGATATCCTCATCGCAATTTCGGGCTCGGGTAATTCCGAGAACATCATTCGCGCCGGCCGGTACGCAAACGAAATTGGTGCGACGGTGATCGGCCTGTGCGGGAATCCGGGAAGCAGGCTCTGTGCGTGCTCCGACGTAGCCGTGACGATTGCGTCGAACAGTATCTGCCAGCAAGAGGACGGTCACCTTATTCTCAACCATGCAATTGCACTAACATTACGCGAGCGTATCGCCGCGACCGCATGACGCAGAGCAAGCGCGTCGTTGTCACCGGCGGGGCCGGCTTTATTGGCAGTCATCTCGTCGACCGGCTTATCGCCGACGGCCACGAGGTCGTTGCCGTTGACAGCCTCAAAATAGGCCGCGAAAAGAACCTCGAAAAAGCGCTCGCAAGCGGGCGTTGCACGTTCGTGCAGACCGACATTCGTGATCGCGCTGCACTTCCGGCGATCTTTGCCGGCGGCGACGCCGTCTTTCACTTGGCCGCCCTAGCCGACATCGTGCCATCCATCGAGCAACCCGTCGAGTATTTCACGACAAATGTGGACGGAACGTTCAACGTCATGGAAGCCGTTCGCGCGTGCGGGATCAAGCGCGTCGTCTATGCGGCCTCGAGTTCATGCTACGGAATACCGGACGTGTATCCCACTCCGGAAGACGCGCCGATCCTCCCGCAGTATCCCTATGCGCTCACAAAATACTTGGGTGAACGCATAGCGCTGCATTGGGGAAGCGTGTATAACATTCCGACCGTCTCGCTGCGCTTCTTCAACGTATTCGGCCCGCGTGCGCGAACCTCAGGAACGTACGGCGCCGTCTTCGGTGTCTTCCTGGCGCAGAAACTTGCCGGCAAGCCGTTTACGGTCGTGGGCGACGGAACGCAAACGCGAGACTTTACGTTCGTTAGCGATATCGTCGATGGCATCGTTACCGCGGCTGCGAGCGAGTTGCGGGATGAGATCGTCAATTTAGGATCCGGTGGCACGTACAGTGTAAACGAATTGTGCCGTTTGCTGGGCGGCCCAATCGAACATATTCCCAAACGGCCGGGTGAGCCGGACTGCACGTTTGCAGACACCGCGAAGGCGCAACGGCTCCTCGGCTGGAGCGCGAAGACGCCGTTTGAGGAGGGCGTACGTATAATGCTTGAGCATATCGACGACTGGCGCGACGCACCGCTGTGGGATGCTCACTCGATCGCAGACGCTACCAAAGTTTGGTTCGAAAAGCTCGGAGAAACATCGACCGTATGAACGCCCTCGATCCGCAGGCGACCCACAAGATCGTCCCGCTCGACCAGTTCGCGCAACGCGTTGCAGAACTCAAAGCGTCAGGCCGCAAGGTGGTGCTCTGCCACGGTGTCTTCGATCTGCTCCATTACGGACACATTCTGCACTTTGAGGAAGCGCGCCGCCAGGGCGATGCCTTGGTCGTAACGATCACGCCCGACGTCTACGTCAATAAGGGACCGGGCCGCCCGGCTTTTACGGAAGCCTACCGCGCGCAGATGCTTGCCGCGTTGCAGATCGTTGACTACGTCGCTATCAACAAGTGGCCCACTGCCGTCGAGATGCTTAGAACCGTCCAGCCCGACGTCTACGCAAAGGGGCCCGACTACAAAGATCATCAGCAAGATATCACCGGAAAGATCGCCGATGAAGAGCTGGCTGTCCGTGAAGGCGGTGGCCGGATTTATTACACCGAAGATATCACGTTTTCAAGCTCTACGCTGATTAATCGCCACCTCTCATCGCATTCGCAAGAGGTGAATGAATATTTGACAAACCTGCGCGGCCGCTTCAGTCCGGGGCAAGTGCACGCGGCGATTGACAGCCTGCGGAAGTTGCGCGTGCTGGTCGTGGGCGAAGCCATCATCGATGAGTATGTCTACGTCGATCAATTGGGCAAGTCGTCGAAGGAGCCCGTTCTGGCCATGCGCTATGCTTCGCAAGAGCAGTTTGCTGGCGGCGCGCTTGCAATCGCCAATCATCTGGCAGCGATCATCGACGACGTGAGCCTCGTGACGTTTCTCGGGACGCGCGACTCCGGTGAAGAATTCATTCGCGAGCGCCTTGCGCGCAATGTCAGTCCTACGTTTTTCTACAAGTCGGAATCGCCTACAATCGTCAAGCGCCGCTATGTCGAGAGCTATCTGCTACAGAAGCTGTTCGAAGTCTACTTCTTCAATGACGAGGTTCTCACGAGCGAAGACAGCGAACGCTTAAGTTCCCACCTCGAGCAGATTGCTTCCGGCTATGACCTGGTGATTTGCGCCGACTTCGGCCACGGGATATTCTCGCAACAGGCGATCGATACGATTCAAGCGCAGGCGAAGTTCCTAGCGGTCAACACGCAGCAGAACGCCGCCAACATCGGCTACCATACCCTCTCTCGTTATTCACGCGCGGACCTCGTCTGCACCAACGAAGGCGAGCTGCGCGCCGATGCGCGCGACCGCTTGGGGGACATCGAACCGATCATCCTGGCGGTCGCCGACCGCCTCCACTTAGAGAATGCCCTGATCACCCGCGGCAAACGCGGCGCGCTTTTCTATCGGGCAAGCGAAGGCTGGTCGCGCGGCCCCGCATTTGCAAAGAGCGTTACCGACCGCGTCGGCACCGGCGATGCGGTGCTCTCGTGGGTGGCACCGATGGCGACCGCAGGATTGCCCGGCGAGATGATCGCCTTTGTCGCAAATGTCGTTGGCGCGCAGGCAGCGCAAATCGTCGGCAACCGCAGTTCGGTTGACCGCGTCGCAACCTACAAATTCATCGAAGCCCTGCTGAAGTAGAAGGAAGTTGACGAACATCGTGGATCGCAAAGCGCGCAAGATCATGCTCACGGGTGGCGCTGGGTATGTCGGAAGCCGGCTTGTCCCCAAATTACTCGATGCTGGATACGAAGTCTGCGTCTTTGATTTGTACCTGTACGGCGAAGCTGCGCTCGCACCGGTCCGCGGCCACCAGAACCTTACCGAAGTACACGGCGATCTGCGCGATCCGGTCACGGTCAAGCGGGCGATGCGGGGCGCGGACACCGTTATTCACCTCGCGTGCATCTCGAACGATCCGAGCTTTGAACTGAATCCCGAGCTAGGGAAGTCGATCAACTACGATTGTTTCGCCGGCTTGGTTCAGGCAGCCAAAGACGAAGGCGTGACGCGCTTCATCTACGCCTCGTCGTCAAGCGTCTATGGCGTCAAGCAAGAAGAGCACGTTACGGAAAATTTGAGTCTCGAGCCGCTCACCGACTACTCGAAATTCAAAGCGATGTGCGAAGACGACTTGATGAATGCGCGCGAACCGGGGTTCGAGACATTGATTCTGCGACCCGCAACGGTCTGCGGGTACGCGCCTCGCCTACGCCTCGATCTTTCGGTAAACATCATGACGAACCACGCCGTAAACAACCGTGTGATCCGCGTTTTCGGGGGAGCACAGGTCCGGCCGAACATCCATATCGAGGATATGACCGATCTCTACGTGCGGACGGTCTCACTACCAAGCGAGACGGTCGATGGCAAGATCTACAACGCCGGCTACTACAATCAATCCATCAGCGAGATTGCCGAGACGGCGCGCGCAGTTGTCGGTGAGGATGTGACGATCAACGTCGAGCCGACGAACGACCTGCGTTCGTACCGCATTAACTCGGACCTCATCGCGCGCGAAGTCGGCTTTGTTGCTAAGCGGGATATCGCAACGGCTGTGCGCGATCTGTGTGGCGCCTTCGATCGAGGACTCATCCTGGATCCGATGAACGATCCCAAGTACTACAATATCAAAACGATGCAGCTCGTTGGCCTGAAATAGGCGGCGGCTACCAGCGCTTCGCGTACACGAATTTCGCGATTCGCCGGCTAGCGATCTCAAGGATCGTGTGCGCTACTGACAGGACGTTGCGCACACTCACGGCGCTTGATTTTGCGTCCTGCCGCGTGAAGGCCGCCGCGGGGAGTTCCATCGGCACTTCGAGATACGTGAATCCCCGATCGAGTAACAAACACAAAATATCGGCCTGAAACCCGAACCCACCCGTATTCGTGTGCCAACGCATCACGTTGTGGCGAAGGTGAACGGCCAAGCCATTATAGTACCTGATGTCGTTCCCCGTAATCGCATTGATGACCGCTGTATAGGTGTTTGAGATTACACGGCGTCCGGCGTTCCGTCCTCGATTGGTTGCGTAGTAGGGCAGAATGCAGTCAGCTGTACCGATCGCCCGCAAAACGGCGACGGTACCTTCCTTGGGTTCGACTGAATCTCCACAAACAAGGCGGAAATATTTCCCCCGGCCGATGAACGCCGCATCCAAATAATTCTGCGCCAATCCCTTATTCTGATGGTTCGTGCGAAGTACGATTCGCTCGTCGGGATGGGCCGCGATGTAGTCCTGCACGAGCTCTCTGGAGTTGTCCGTCGAGACGTCGTCGACGACGAGGACTTCGAACGACAAGCCTACGTCTTTGGCAGACTCGCAGATCCCGTCAATGGTTTGGATGATGAAAGCCGCTTCGTTATAACACGAGACGAAGACCGTCAAGTCGATCGGCGCATTGTCGTACGGATTCCCCATTGCCGCCGCGTCATGAATACTCGCGGCAGCCGGGGTCATGACCGTATCGGCGTCCCAAAAGGCGCGTCCTTTGCTCTGTGTCATGGATGTTTCAGATTGTCCCAGCGCGCCTCGAGCGAACGAAGCTCAGGTACTGCTGTCCGTGTCCGAAGAAACTCGCGAAGGCCGGCGCCGCGGGCAGAGCGTCGCCTCCACGGGCGGCGTCGCAGACCGCGAGCGCCTGGTCAATCGAATCAGCCGTCAGCGCGCTGATCGGCCGGATTACCTCTGCAAGCTCACGGAGCTGTTCAAAAATAGGCTGGTACGACGCGCTCGCCGCTTCAACGTCTTTCAGCGCGGCGTAGAATTTCTCGGAGATCTTCAAGACGCGTTCTCCCCACTCCGGCGAATGCGTTGCAGCGCCGTCGAGCCGGTAGTCCATTATATTCAGGAGATTTGCAAAATACTCCGAGCGAACGGCCGGACCGAGATTGCGATCTTCACCAACCAAACGCTTGTACCAACGCCACACGGTGAAAAAGCGTGGAGACGCGTTGTACACGTGAAATCCGTCCCTGCCCAGATTCTCAATTGCGTCGGCGACCGAGAACATATTGCCCACATATGGCTGAATGATATTGTCCAGAACCCAGTCTTCGAGCGGACGGCTCATTCCGGCGATCGTCGCCGTGTGCGAAGCGAAGAACGGAACCAGGCGCTCGAGCTGGTCGGGCACGCTCGCACTGCGTGGGATAAGTTGCGCGGCAACCACGCGCCGCAACAGTTCGCCAAGACACGACGCCGCATCCTGAGTTGTAACGACGAATATCCCGTCCTCGGCGGCGAAGGAGCCGACTTTGCGGCAGAAGGCAGCCGTATCGAGTTGACCCGGAATCGTACCCTCGCAGAACACCAGATCGAAGAGCTCCTCGGTAGCATAATCTTCGATCAATGACTCAACCAGCGTGCGCGCGCCGCCCGGCGCATACTGGTCGAGTAGAGCGCTGGCAGCGGCCAAACCGTTAGGGTTTCCGTCGACGAGCACGTAGCGCGCCGGCTGCAGCGAACTGGTGTAAATGGCGTTATGACCGGAGCCGGGACCAAACTCGATGACGCTGCGGCCGGAGACCAGCGCCGGGACGATGCCCAATGCAAGGTACAATGATTCACGCCGCTGGAGGTGGCGCGAGAGATCGCTCAAGTCCTGATTGACTGGTGAGATGGCATTGGCGCGGTAGTAGTCGAGGAACGGTCGAGTCATTTTCTTCGTTCGTCTTTCCGAGCTGTGCGGGCTGGGCCTTAACGGTATCCTCTAGGGCGCGAGATGCTACACGGCTATGGCACGGGCGGGATTTCCAACAACGACAGCCCCACTGGGCACGTCCCTTGTCACAACCGCTCCTGCGCCGACGACGGCATGCGCGCCAATCTTTCGGCGCGGTAAGACAACCGCCCCCGCACCGATAAATGCTGCCTCTCCGACTTTGACATATCCCGCGAGCGTCGCGCCCGCTGCAACGTGCACGCCATCTTCAAGCACACATTCGTGATCCACACTCGCCTTCGTGTTGATGATGCACGACTCTCCGATCTTCGAGCTAACACCTACCGCGGACATCGCGAGGATTTGGCACCCCTTGCCAATCTCAGCATCGGTCGCAACGAAGGCGGTTGGGTGAACTGCTGTCGTGAGCGCGACGCCAACCGATTCAAACCACCTGCCTATGGATATGCGCGTCATTCCTCTACGCTCACTGCCCATAGCTACCAAGGCCCGCAGCGTACTTTTGTCCCTATCTGCGAGCCATCGCAAGAACTCTTCCTTCCCAAAGAAGAGTGGGACGAGGGGGAATGGCGGCATTGCTGCGCGGTCGTCGTCGATCACGGCGACAACGGGCACGTCAAGACGCCCATAGAGCTCTCCAAGTACAAGAGCCTGCCCAGCGGCCCCCCATAATACAATGCTGGTCACGGCATTTCTACGGCCCGAACACCAGAAGCTTACGGTTCGAGAATCTTCCTGGGGTCATGGTGCCGGTTGCGAGTGTCGCTTGACGCCGGCGCACAGCGCGACGAGATAATGCGCCATCGGAAAGAATCCAGTGTGCAACACTTCGTCGTTCATCGCGAAAACAAAGGTGTTCTCAAAGAACGGCTCGAGCGATGCCTTGAGCGTTTCCGCCGACTTGAGGTTGATATGCCCTTCGCGGCTCCATTTGCTTGCATGCGCTTCGGAGTGGATGTTCGGCGTCCCGATGATACAGACAGCATCGTCGGAAAGCGGCGCGACGAGATTCTTCAAGAATTTCGGTTCGTCCGCAAAAGGAATGTGTTCGATTACATCCAGCGAGTACGCAGCATCAAAATTCCCGGAAATCGGCCCGGCCGTCACATCGGCCTGTTCGAACGTGCAGTTGAGCCCCTCGACCGCGGCATGGTGTTTGGCCCATGTAACGTACGCGTTGCTGAGATCAACGCCGTGAATGAACGGCACCGCTTGCAGGACGATGCGCAAATTGAAGCCGTCTCCGCATCCAACCTCGAGTGCACGTTTCTTTCCGGCGAGCAGCTTGGCTACGTGCTTGTAGCGCGCAAGCGTGATCGGCAGACGGCGCGGGTCCGTGCGCCACGTGTGCGAAGCAGAGGGCCCGAGAACTACCGGGCCCTTCGTGTTCCAGCCCTCGAAGATCTCAAGGTCCGGACCATGCAGGCCCGCTGCCGGATCGGCCGGTTGTTTTGTTTGCATTAGGTTCCTTTGATAGCGTGCAATACGACGTCGGCTACGCGTTCGATCTCCGCGGTTGTAATTTCGGCGAACATCGGTAGTGAAAGAATGCGTTCCGTCAATCCGTTCGCGACCGGGGTTTCGAACGGCGCGACATTGGCGTTTGCGTATGCTTTTTGGTGGTGAATGGTGGTCGGATAATGGATACCCCAATCGATCCGTGCGCTGTCGAGCGCGTCGCAGATTGCCTGACGCTGGGGAACCTGAACGACGAAGAGATGAAACACGGCAAACTCGTGCTCGCCGAAAACCGGCGTTTGCACCGGCGTGCCCGCAAAGACCTTGGTATAGTGCGCAGCCGCCGCGCGGCGCGCGTCGATCCATGCGTCTAGGTGCCGCAACTTGACCGAGAGCACTGCGGCTTGCAGCGGATCCAGGCGCCCATTGGTCCCAATGCGCGTGTGCACGTAGCGCGCGCTCTGGCCGAGATCGCGCATCTCCGCGATGATCTTTGCAATCTCTGCGTCGGCAGTGACGACGATACCGGCGTCACCGAGTGCGCCCAAGTTCTTGCTCGGGTGCAGACTGAACGCAGCCGCATCGCCGAAGGCGCCGACGCGTTTGCCGCGATAACGCGCCCCGTGCGCTTGCGAGGCATCTTCGATAACTTTGAGACCGTGCTTGTGCGCGATCGAAAGCACTTCATCCATCGCGGCCGGCCGACCCCACAAATGGACGGGCACCACGGCACGCGTGCGATTCGTGATCGCGCGTTCGAAGCACGCGGGATCGATATTGGCGGTGCGTGGATCGACGTCGACGATCACCGGCTGTGCGCCGACGTTCGAAACAGCCATCGCCGTCGCGACGCTCGAGTTAGCGGGAACGATGATTTCATCGCCTAGGCCGAACCCGTAGGCTCGGTAGATCAGTTCGAGCCCAGTCGTCCCGTTGCTGACGCCGATTCCGTGGGGCACATCGCAATAGGCTGCAAATTCGCGCTCGAAGGCCTCCATGAGCGGGCCTTTTACGTAGATGCCGGAGGCAAAAAACGCATCGATGGCCGCCTGCGTCTCCGCGGCGATTGACGCGTGCTGGCGCTGAAGATCGAAAAGCCGGATACGGTCCGTCGCAGCCGTGGTCGCAGAAGTCACGACTCGTTTATGCACCGTTTTGACCGGAAACCCTGGCGGCAACAGCCTCGATGTACGCCGCGGACTCAGCTGCATTGGACCCATCAGGAGCCCATTGCGGAAACTCCGACGAATGTGGATCGAACGGACCACTGCTGTGCTCCACAAAGAGTAACCACTCGCTGCGAATCAGCAACCCATGCCAGATGCCCGGTGCCGTCCGGTATGAGAACGTGCCGGCAGGTGCGGCTGCGAGTTCCAAGGTTGATTGCACGCTGCCCGCGTCGTCGAAGAACACCGCGGTTGCATTGCCTTCGACCACCAGCAGCGATTCGGCCTTGGACGGGTGACGGTGCGGGCGCACGTAACACGAGCGATGATGCGCGATAAGCATTTCGTGGACGGGTGAGTCGACGTTCTCGTGGGTGCAAATGCGGGCGCGCATGCGTGGCGAGGCTGCTGCCCGTTCCTTTAGAAATGCTATTTCGGCAGCGCCGAGGATCCCGAGCGGGCCGCTCGCATACCAGACGTCCGGCCCGGTTTCGCGCAGGTCCGGGCCATCCGCACGAAGTCTCACGACAGCGCTACCCGACGTGACTGCGGGCCAGCTTTGCGACGTCGCTTCGCCGCGCATGCAACGTGTGCAAAATGGATTGTGCAAGTTGCGGTGGCTGCAAGCCGACCGATTGCAAAACTGAGTCTTGCGAACCGTACGTGTTCACGAACTCGTCCGGAAAAGCCAGGCGCAACTGCGGCGTCACGATCCCTGCATCGGCGAGCGCATCGGTAACCGCACTACCGAGACCGCCGATGCGCGTATGTTCCTCGATCGTGACAACGAGCGACGTCGCCGCGGCAGCCGCGCAAATCGCGTCAACGTCGAGCGGCTTGATCGTGTGTATGTGTAAGACCGATGCTTGTACCCCTGACTCCTCTAGTGTTTTGGCTGCGGTAAGCGCACGGGAGGACATCACCCCGGTACTCACCACCGTAACATCGATGCCTTTGCGCATCACGATCGCTTTACCGATTTCAAAACCGCTCTCCGCCGACGAGACTACCGGATCTCCGCCCTTGCCAAAGCGAATGTATGCAGGGTGCGGCCAATCCAACGTCGCCTCGATGACGCGCGTCATTTCGGGCGCGTCAACCGGAGCAAAGACGGTCATGTTCGGCAACGCGCGCATCGCTGCAATATCTTCCAACGCCATGTGCGTTGGGCCCAGCGGCGCATAGACCGCTCCGCCGCCGCTGGCTAGCAAGCGAACGGGAAGATCGTGCAAGCACAGATCGACCGCGACCTGCTCGAAGCCGCGCCGCGTGATAAACGTGGCAATCGTGTTGAAGTACGGAATGAATCCGTCCATGGCTAAGCCGGCCGACATACCGATAATCGCCGCTTCGGAAACGCCCTCCATGAAATATCGATCGGGCATTTCGGTTTTGAACTTTTCCAGAACACCGGCGCCGAGATCGGACCCGATAAAGAGCACGCGCGGATCGCGTTTGGCAAGATCGTAGACGGCGTTGAGTGCGCTTTGTCTCACTAGCGTTGCTCCAATGCTGCTCGCAACCGTGCGATCATCTCGGCATCGACGGTCGATTTGTGATGCCACGTTGCATCGAGCTCCGCAAAGCTGATCCCGCGGCCTTTTAGCGTGTGCGCGATCACCGCGTTTGGTTTGCCTTTTTCGAACGGCAGCGCGGCAAACGTTGCGCGAAGCGCGTTTACATCATGCCCGTCGACTTCCCGGACGGCGAAGCCGAACGCGCGCCATTTGTCCGCCAGCGGTTCGAGTGGAAGCACGTCTTCGATCCGGCCGTACGATTGCAGCTTATTGTAGTCCACGATGGCGACGAGATTTTCGAGCTTGTGTTTGGAAGCGTGCAACGCGGCTTCCCAGACCGAACCTTCGTTGACTTCACCGTCGCCCATGACGACGAAAACGCGCGAGTCGCGCTTGTGCAAGCGCGCGGCAATCGCGGCTCCCACGCCGATCGGCAGACCATGACCGAGCGCTCCGGTGGAGGCTTCGATGCCCGGGATGTGCGCATCGGCATGCCCGCCCAGGAGCGCGCCCGGCTTGCAGAACGTCTTGAGCTCGGCCTCCGGGAAAAATCCGCGGTCGGCGAGCACGGCGTAGAGTCCCAAGCAGCCGTGTCCCTTACTTAGAATGAAGCGATCGCGATCGGACCACTCGGGCTCCTGGGGGCGCACGTTGAGCACGTCGTCGTAGAGCACGCGGATGATCTCGATGAGGGAGAGCGATGAGCCTACGTGTCCGCGGCCGGCGCTCAACCCATCGATAACCAGCGATCTGAGATGCTTAGAGCGGCTGTCGAGCGGGACGCCGGTCTCGGCGAGGTTCATGCGGTCAAATGTCCTTCGGGGTAGGATCGTAACACGTCCAATTTGGCGCGAGCCTTACGCAGTTGAGCGCGTTTCGCGCCCTCCCAATCTCCACCTTTGCCCGAAAAAGCGCGCCGCGCCCAAAGCTCCGGCACGAACTCATTGAGCATGATCAACACCCAGCGGAGGCCGTAAAGCGGGAGACATGCCGCGAGACGCGGCGAAAAATCGGCATCGCCACCATACAGCGACGTGGCGCCGGAAAGAAAACGCTGCTGCTCGGGTCCGCTGAGCGTCATCCCCGGATGCAAGAGAAAGTCCGAGACCAGTTTGACCGGGTCGTCCCACCCGAAGTACTCGAAATCAAGGAAGCACAACGTCCCATCGGGCCTGCGCAGCGCATTGTGAAAGCCAAAATCCGAGGGCGAGAGCGTCCGCAACGTTTCGAGGACGGTCTGTGAAGTCTCGGCACGATACCGGGTTGTCCGCCGATCGAGTTCCGGCTGAACCTCCAGCGCCAAAAAAGCAGCCAGCTCGGGCTCGGCTGCCGCGGCTGGGGCCAAGCGTCCGAGCCGGCGGTCGATTTGGCCCTCCAGATCGCCGCGACGCAGCACGGCCTCTGTCGCTTCAGGCAACGCTGCAACGCCGTCGTCCAACCGGGCGGCGTGCATCGCTCCCATAAGCTTCAAAACTGCGTCGATGTCCGCTTGATCGTGTTCGAGCGCCGGAGAGCCCTCGATCCACTCGTACAGCGCGCAGCGTTCTTCACGATCGACCGCCAGCGCGTTTGGCAACGCCTTCCCTATGCCGGCCGACTTGAGAAAGCGGAGGCCATCGAACTCATGGCCTAGACGATCGCGATCGTCAAGCTCGAGCGCTCCATATGATTTCATCGCAAAAACGCGGTCCAGGGTCTGAATCCGGTACACCCGATTGTTTGCACCGCCGCCGCAGATCGTGGCAGCAACGACCTCTTGCGCGCACAGCCGCTCCGCAATTTCAATCGGCGGTGAAGACATGTGCGATTTCGTGGAACGACGTGTAGGCGCGATACGAGGCGATCGGAACGGAGACGGCAGCGGAAAGCAGCATGCGTTCGACATTTGTCGGGAACGCCGGATCGTTGAAAACCTCTTCGAGATCGTCGATGAAGTGCGTGCAACGAAGCTGGATTATTCGCGCGATCTTTTCGGCGCGCGTACTTTCAAAATAAAGGTGCTCTTCGGGTACGCCGTGAGTTCCGAGCATCCCGCTGGTTTGCAGCCAGCCACGCGCGGCGTCGCGCAGGTTCACCTTTTCGGAGCCCAGGTTCGAGACCGCGGTCTTATGGCTGACAATCGATAGCGCGGCGCCGTTGCGGCTCGCCATTTGGATAAAATCGAGCGCTCCTTCCGCCGCCACGGCACCGCTGATTGCGGGGCCGTAAACTTCGGCCTGCAGGCGCTGCCACTTCATTTCACCATCGGGAAGCAGACGAATGTGATCGCGAATGTTCCGTTTAGCACCGGAAAAGCCGCGAGGTATGAGACCGCGTTCAATCGCAACTCGATGAAACAGCTGGTCGTAGCTAATCAAGGTGTTGTCCAAGTCGAGGCCGATGCGCAAACCCGACAATGGTCTACTCATGCGTGACCTATTCGGACCACTGAAGGAAAAACCCAGCACAGTCAAGGAATTGCGCTGCTCCCGAAAGGACAATTACGCCCCACATGAGTCGACTTCTCGAGATCGTCACACCCCTGCACAAAGCAACGAAGCGCAACTACCTGGAACGGATGAACGACGACAAAGTTGCATGCATGATCAAGGCCAAAGAATATGAGTTCGACTACTGGGACGGTGACCGTCGCTTCGGTTACGGCGGGTACAAGTTCATCGAGGGCCGGTGGAAGCCGGTGGCTCAGGCACTGATCGACACATACGGGCTCAATGCCGGCTCGAAAGTACTCGACGTCGGTTGCGGTAAGGCGTTCCTACTTTACGAAATGAAGAAGCTCTTACCGGGACTGTCGATCGCAGGGTTCGATATCTCGCACCACGGCCTCAACGAAGCAAGAGACGAGATCAAGCCATACCTGTATAACTACCGCGCGCAGGACCGCTATCCGTACGGTGACGACGAGTTCGACTTGGTCATCTCGCTCGGCTGCCTGCACAACTTGAAGCTGTTCGAATTGCAAACGGCGGTTGGAGAAATCGAACGCGTCGGAAAGTCCAAATACATCATGGTCGAGGGATACCGGAACGAACTCGAACAGTTCAATCTCGAGTGCTGGGCGCTTACCGCAGAACAGATCCTGCACACATCCGAGTGGATCTGGCTTTACAAACAGTTCGGCTACACCGGCGACTACGAATTCATCTATTTTGAATAGCTGGCGCTGCACATATGCAAGTTAAAAATGCAAAGGCGGCGATTCTCGTACGGTCGCGCGAGCCGCTGGTCGTGGATCATATCGAGTTCCCGGCAGAACTTCAAGCCGGGCAAGTGCTCGTGCGAGTTTTGCATACGACCATCTGCGGCGCACAGATCAACGAGATCGAAGCCGTCAAGGGACCCGACAAGTTCCTTCCGCATCTTCTCGGGCACGAAGCCTCCGCGACGGTCGTCGAAATCGGTCCCGGGGTAACCCACGTTGCCCCCGGCAACACGGTGGTGATGCATTGGCGACCCGGCCGCGGCATTCAGTCTGCCCCGGCTGCGTATCGCTGGCGCGGCGAAAAGCTAAACGCCGGGTGGGTCACAACGTTCAACGAACATGCGGTCGTCTCCGAGAATCGCTTGACGCCTATCTCGCCGAGCTACGATCTCAAACTCGCACCACTCTTCGGTTGCGCCGTGACGACCGCGGCCGGTGTCATCAACAACGACGCCCATGTGAAGATCGGCGAATCCGTCGTCGTGTTCGGCGTGGGCGGCGTGGGCCTAAACGTCGTGCAGTTTGCGCAGCTTGCGGGGGCTCATCCCATTATCGCTGTCGACCTTGTCGAGGGGAAGCTCGAAATGGCAAAATCCCGCGGCGCGACACATGTTATCAATGCGTCTAAGGTTAAGGATATCGACGCCGAGATTCGCAAGATCGTCGGTTCGAGCGGTGCGGATAAGGTCATCGAAACGACCGGTGTGAAGTCCGTGATCGAGAGTGCTTACAATCTCGCGAGCGCGAACGGCACCTGCGTGCTCGTCGGCGTGCCTAGCGAAAAAGTAACGATCAACACCTTGCCGATCCACTTCGACAAAGTGTTAACCGGATCGCACGGCGGCGGTGCAATTCCACACGTAGATATTCCTCGCTTGATCCGCTTGAACGAAGCGGAGCGACTCAGCCTCGGCGGGATCATTACACACGAGTTTACGTTGAATGACATCAACGCCGCGCTCGACATGGTGCGCAGCGGGGCCGCGGGCCGCGTCCTGATCAATGTCTAAGGAGATATGAAGGCAACTGTCCGTCGTGTAATAGCCAGCGACTTCACCCGGAGCAGTGCTCTCGTCTTCGCGGCGAGCCTTTTTGCGAACGTTTTTAACTATCTTTTTTATGTGCTAATGGGGCGAATACTGTCCGTAGCCGATTACGGCGCGGTCATGTCGCTCATCTCGGTTGTACTTGTCGTGCTCGGCATAGGGCAGATCGGCCAAACAGTAACCGCGAAGCTGGCGGCCGATCTTCGAGCCGCGGGCGACCTGGATGCAATGGCCGCGTTCTCGCGCGGAATAACGCGTGGCAGCTTGTGGCTGGCCTTCGCGATTGCATTGGTTGCGTTCGGAGCGCGAAGCTTCGTGGCTGGTTATCTCCACATCGGAAATCTCGGGCTCGTGACGATCGCGGGCGTAACCGCGGGCCTCGGTCTGGTACTCTTCCTGCAGCGTGGCGTGTTCCAGGGATTTGGGAGCTTCGGGACATTTGCGCTATCGAATGTCCTTGACACGCTGAGGACCGCGCTCCTCGTGCCGCTCGTCCATGCGTTCGGAGCGATGGGCAGCTTACTCTCGTTTCTTGGTGCGGTCGTCGTAGCGACTCTTTATGGTGAGGTCGCGCTGCGACGACGATTCGGAAAGATTTCAACATTTGTTAGCCTAGACGCTCGACGGATGATGGTTATAGCGGGGGCCACGGGTCTGTCGACGTTTGGGATCGCGTTACTCATGTTCTACGATGTCGTACTTGCCCGGCACTTTCTCTCACCGATCGACGCGGGCTTATATGGCGCGGCAGCATTGACGGGCCGGGTAATTTTTGCACTAATAGCTTTCCTCCCAACGGTGCTGCTGCCGAATGTCGCCGTTCGCTCTGCTCACGGACGGTCGAGTGCGCACGTGCTTGCAGGGGCCGTAGGTATAGCTGTATCAGTCATTGGCGTTCTCACAGTCGCCTGCGCCGTTGCCCCGAAAACCGTGATACGGCTCCTTGCTGGCGTGAACTTCGTGCCCGGCGCGCACCTCATCTTGCCGTACGCGCTCGCTGCCGGCGCGCTCTCCCTGGCGAGCCTGCTCTCCGCGTACGCTATTGCCCGTCACCGCTTTGGATTCGTTCCATACTTGCTCGCTGTTGCGGCTTGCGAGATCACTGCTGTCGCTTTGCGGCACAGTTCGTCCCAACAGATCATCCAGGATGTACTCGCGGGGCACGCAGCAGTTCTTTGCGTCATGGCCGTTTTTATTGCTTTCGACTTCATGAAGACGCAGCAACCTGCGACGCTTCCGGAGCGAACGTGCTAAAGGGCCATCACGTTCTTCAAGCGGCCAGTTGTTGAGGCGCGTCGCGGCAAAAATTAGACGAGCGTTCGCGCCCGTGAATCGTGTCGCGGGCCGGAGTTTTGCCGACGTAGACGACGCCCAGGAGCAGCAGCTTTTCGTGCGAAGCGCGACGCTCGACGAATTCGGTAGCTTCGTGCACAACAACTGGGAAACACACCTCGCACGGCTGCAACTGGAACGCGACCTCGTGCTTCCTTCGTCCGCCGGCTTCTGGATCACGGGATTTTGCGCCGTATGCCGGCGCACAAGGCGTTTCTTCGTGGACTTTGCCTGCACGCGAGAGAGCGATCCTTCGTCACACGTGCCGAATTGGCGAGAGCAACTTTCCTGCGAATCCTGTAAGCTTCCGAATCGAGCCAGAGCGATGCTCGACTTCATCGATACAGTGCTGCTCGTGCCCCGAAGCGCGGAGATCTACATCACGGAACAGACCACGCCGCTGTTTCGCGCGGCGAAGAACCGGTATCCCCATGCGGTCGGAAGTGAGTTCTTGCGAGACGGTACTATCCCGGGCCAACGAAATAACAAAGGCATCCTGCACCAGGATGTCACCGCGCTTTCGTTCGGCGACGAAACGCTCGATGTGATTTGTACGGCCGACGTATTAGAGCACGTTGCCGACTTCGAAGCGGCGCTCGCCGAATGCTTTCGATGTTTGCGACCGGGCGGAAATCTCGTGATCACGGTTCCCTTCGTACTCGACGCGCCCGTAACGCGCGTTCGAGCTACCGTCGAGGCCGATGGGACGATTGTCCATCGTCTCCCCGCCGAATATCACGGCGACCCACTCGATAAGCAAGGGATCCTATGCTACTACCATTTTGGGTGGGATTTCTTACACGCTCTCACCTCCGCCGGCTTCCGCGATCGCAGCGCATTTCTCTATTGGTCGCATAAACGCGCGTATTTAGGGAGTCCGCAAATTCTCATCTGCGCAACGAAAAGCTGAGGGACGCCCGCAGAAGGCCTGCCGCTAGCCCGACCGAGAACCCCGACACCTATGCGGGTTGCAAAAAAGTCGTGGCAGATCTTCCGCACGCACGGCTTACGCGGGTTCGTGCGTCGGGCGTTTCGGCGGGTCCGGCTCCAAATGGCCGCTCAGGCGGAGGCCAACGCCCAACGCAAAGCCTGGAATAAGTTGATTGCCCGCGTCGGACAGAAGCGTCCCGTGTTTTTCCCACGTCACGAGAAGCCTCTCGTCTCCGTCATCGTCCCCGTATACAATCAGGTGCGGTTTACTGCGGCGTGCCTGAATTCAATCCTCAAGGAACTTTCGACGATCCCATGCGAGGTGATCGTCGTAGACGACGGCTGCACCGACGGAACCGCGGAGTACCTTTCCTCGTGCTCGGGTATCACCGTCGTTACCCACAAAAAGAACCAGGGATTCGTTCGTAGCGTCAATGACGGTGCCGCGGTAGCTCGCGGGCGTTTTCTGCACTTCCTGAACAACGACACGCTCGTCACGCCGGGCTGGATGGTGGCGCTGCTCCGCACGTTCGATTCCCGCGACAACGTCGGTGCGGCGGGGTCTCAGCTGCGCGCACCCGACGGCATGATCTCCGAGGCCGGCGCACTCGTTTGGCGCGACGGGAACGCGGCGAACTTCGCTCGCGGCCGTAGCGCTATCGATCCCTCAGTTTGTTTCCCGCGGGAAGTCGATTATTGCTCGGGTGCAAGTCTGATGGTTCGCGCGGACCTCTTCACCGAAGTGGGCGGCTTTTCCGACGGAATTTACGCCGGCGTACTATGAAGACGTAGACCTCTGTTTCCGTTTGCGCGCGGCCGGCTATCGCGTCATGTACACGCCGGAGTCGGTGGTCGTGCACTTCGAAGGCGGTACAAGCGGCACCGACACGGCGTCGGGTATCAAGCGCTACCAGTTGATCAACCGGAAGAAGTTCGCGCAAAAGTGGGAGCACCAGTTAGTAAAACATTTTCCGCCCGATGTCGAGCTCATCGAACGCGCCGCACGGCGGCTCGCCGGCATCAGAACGATCCTGGTGATGGACTCATTTATCCCATTCGACGACCGCTCTGCCGGTGGTCGTCGCTTGCTTGCGATCATGCGACTGATGCGTGAGTTGGGATGGCACGTCATCTTCATCTCCGATGACGGAGTGGCTCATGAACCGTACGCAAGTCGCGCGCGGCGGGCCGGCATCGAAGTACTGTCGCACCGCGGCGACGGTTTGGCTGCAGTGAGCGACGTTCCGGTGCCGATCGACGTCGCATGGGTTTCGCGCCCGGACGTGCTGGCAAAATACTTGCCGCTGCTCCATCGGCGCACGAATGCGAAAATCGTCTACGACACGGTCGATCTGCACTTTTTGCGGTTCCAGCGCGAAGCGGAGCTTACCGGGCGAGACAACGGCTGGGAAGCGATGCGAGAGCTCGAGATCGATTTGATTAGCAAGGCCGATTGCACGGTCGTAACGTCCGAAGCCGAACGCGAGATACTTGCCGCGCTTTCGCTAAAGACGCATGTCGTGCCGATCATCGAGCAGCCCACGAAGACGCACACGGCATACTCGGCACGTCACGATCTGCTGTTTCTCGGAAACTACACGCACGCGCCAAACGCCGACGCGGCGGTTTGGATGGTCAACGAGGTCATGCCCAAGGTCTGGGAGCATATCCCCGACCTGCGACTGATTCTAGCGGGCGCGGATCCCACGCCTCGCGTCGAGCGCCTCGCCGGCCCGAGCGTAACCGTGACGGGCTACGTCCCGGACGCGAGATCGCTCTTTGAAAGCGCGCGCGTCTTCGTATCGCCGCTTCGGTTCGGCGCCGGGATGAAGGGCAAGATCGTTCAGGCGATCTCGTACGGATTGCCAACCGTCACGACGGCGATCGGTGCCGAAGGCATCGACCTAAAAGACGGTAAGAGTGCCTTTATTCGCGAGAGCGCAGCCGACATCGCCGACGCGGTCCTGCGTCTCTACAGCGATGAAGCGCTATGGACGGAGATTTCGAGCGAGTGCCGCCGCGTGGCGCAAGCTTTCAGCCCGGATGCGGTGCGCGCAGCTGTGGCTGCATCATTGCAAGCTGCGCTCGAGCAGGATCAAGAGGTCGGGATCGACCTCGGTCTTGCCCCGCACACCGCGTAAGAAATCGTAGTAGGCGCGCAGCACGTAAATCAGTCGCCGAAACTGCAAGCGTGCGATCTTCGGCGCGACCGCGCGCCAAAACGAGATCAGAAAAGCGGACGTCAGATGCTGCGGGTAGTGTTTTTGAATTAAGTACAGCATGTTGCGAACTGCATAGTAGTCGTGCACGCCGCTCTTGAAGCCGGCTGAATGACCTTCTTTGTGCCACACGATGCTTTGCGGACAATAAAACAGGCGCCAGCCCTGCTTGCGCATCTCGAGGCACCAATCGGTTTCTTCGCGGTACAGAAAGTACGATTCGTCGATCGGTCCGACGTCGCGGATGACCTCCGATCGAATGAACATGCTCGCGCCGATAACGTGCTCGAGTTCGATCAACTGATCGACCGTCTGCGTGCGTGTGCTGCCCACGCCCAATCTGCGTGTCGAGGGCCCAGCGCGGATCGAGTCGGCCGCCGCCAAGCGCCTGAATGGTATCGGGGGAATGGTATTGCATGAGACGCGAGCCGAGCACGCCGGCATCGGGACGAAGTGTCAGTGCTTCCAGCAAGCAAGTCATCGCTAGGCGATCGACGACGGTGTCGTTGTTGAGCACCCAGACGTAATCGGCGTGTAAGGTTTCAAGCGCGAAACGCATTCCGATGTTGTTCCCGCCCGCATATCCCAGATTGTCGCCGTTGCGAATGAAGACGACACGCTCCTCGGGCGCAGGGATAGCCGAAAGAGCCTGCTCGGGTGAATCGTACAGCGCGTACGGCAACGGCTTAGCTACGGGGCGATATTCCCACGCAACGGCCTTAGATATCGCCGGGATGCTTGACGTCGAGCATTCCGTCGGCCCACTCGGTGAGGCGCTCGATGGAATGGTCCTGCGAGCCGTTATCACAAACGACGATTTGGTGGTTCGCATAGTCGCTGCGCAGCAGGCTCTCGATGCACTCGATCGTGTCAAGCCAGCCGTTCCAATTCAAGTATGACGGAAACGACTTTCGGCGACCCGGCGGGGTGCCTCTTGTCGTTTGCGTTCGATGGAAATGCGTTCACCAAGGCAAGCCTTTTCGTTGGTGTGCGAGAAGGGCCTCTCGAAAGGCTCAAATGAACCGGTTTTTGTATACGCTAGCGGTCTCCTTCGTGGCGCTTCTTTTTGCACCATCGCCCGCTCATGCGCAGCAGCTTGCTTATCCGCACGGTCTAAAAGACCCATCGAACATCGTCAAGCGGTGTCTATCCGCGGAAGCAATGCCGGCAACTGCTGCTGGGTGTCCACGCGCGCAGAGATAAAGGTCGTGGTGCCTGCCGGGCGCCGACACGTTGTTGCTCAACGTGTATCTGCCGGATTTCTCGGTTAGAAGCGGCGCGAATGCGCTGAACGTGCAAATAGACGGAGCGCGTCCGGTGCGGCGCTGCTGCCTCGGGGCAGGTGAGCATGAGTTGACGATTCCATTGCCCCGCGCAGCAAGTGGCACGCTGACGATAAAGCTTTGGCCGGATCACACCTTTGTTCCGAAAGCAGCTCGGATTGAATTTAGATCCGCGTCATCTCAGCGTCATGCTTCGCGACGTCGGGTTTTTGGATTCGGTCACCGGCGAGCGGATGGACACCACGTCCATCCCGTGGCTCTCCGGGCGCGCAGCCATCCCGATTCTGCTGTGCTGCGGCATTGTCATTCTGCTGCTGACGCTGCGTCGTCCGCTCTTCGGTTTGCTCGCGTTGATCGCGACCGATCCGTTTCTGCTCGCGTATTCGATTCATGGAACGACGGTAACGCTGCCGAAAGTCGCGTTGATCGCCGTGGCGCTTGGGCTTGCGCCGCGCCTCGCGCAGAGTTGCACGGACTCGTCCTCTGCGCACGCTTTTCGTGCTGGCTGGAGCACAGTTGCTGTTCATTGCGACGATGTTGCCGGGTTCCGTTCACGCGATCTTCCACGGTGCTGCCCTACGCGAAACGCTCAAAGCTGTCGAGTATCTTCTGACGATCGTTGTTGCATACTGCGCGTATCGCCTCGATCCCAGTGAACGGGCCGTACGAATCGCGGTTGCGCTTCTCACGATTGTCGTGACCGCAACGCGTTCGTGCAGCTGGCACTTCCGGCAAGTGAAACGGAGCTTATCGCGGGCCACGACGTTGCTCGAATTGGAGGTCCGCTCGAAGGACCGAATCAACTTGCCGGCTTTCTCGGCGTCGTCGTGCCAACGATGCTCGCCTTCGTGCTCTTACGGCGAGCGTTTCTTTTTGAACTGATTGCGCTTCCGATGGGACTCCTCGCCTGTTTACTGACGTTCTCGCGCGCGGGTACAGCTGCTTTGTTCGTCGCGATTGCCGTGATGTTGGCGGTGCGCTATTTCCCTGCGCAACGCGTGTGGGTGGGCTTGGGTACAGTCGCGTTGTTCTGCGCCGTGTTGGGCCTGGCGTTCGGGGTTTTCGCGGGCGTCTTCCATGGCCACATTCAGTCGCTGTTCGGCGCGAGCGGCGAAGGCGCGTTTAACGGTGGACTTGGCTCGCGCGTGGATTTGTGGCATGCCGCCTATGCATTTTGGCGCTCGCACCCGCTCTTTGGCATCGGTCCCGGCAACTTCGAATTGGAAGTGGGCCGCTATTTTCCGGGTGCGCAGACACATGCGAACGGGATCTTTTTTCAAGTGCTCGCAGAGCAGGGAATTGTGGGGCTGATTGCTGCACTCGTGGTGACTGTGGCATCGGTTGGTGCGTTCATTCGTCGGCTTGACGACCCACTCGCGCTGGGCGCGTGTATGGCGGCTGTTGCTATGGCTTTTCATCAGATCGTCGACTGTATGTGGCTCTATCCCAAAGTCGCGGTGATGTGGTGGCTCGTGCTCGCGTGTGCCGCGGCCGTCGTCGATCGACGGGCGCAAAGCGCGAAGGTCGTGCCATGAACCTGAGTATCGATCGCGCCCTCGTCGATCGCTGCCGCGAACTTGCGGCCACGATTGCCGCGCCGGTCAGCGATTTCATTGCCGCCCACTCGACGGTCGCGGTCGAACGTTCGGTGTTGCGTCTGCTCGGTGTCGACGGCGTCGGCGCCGACGAGATTCCCGTCCCGAATATGATCGTCGATGCGCTGAGCGCGGACGAGCGCGCGTGCGGGGTTGCGCTCGCGTTCGGCAAGGCGCTTGCAGAAACGGGACTCGAGCCCCGCGCGCTCGGTGACGAAATCGCCGCCGGGCGTTTGTCGCTCGCGCAGTTCGCGTCGACGCCGGGCGACGCAGCGCGTGGCGCGCTACGTCCGTTCGTTGATGCGGCGCTCGCGCGCGTGCGCGCGAACCGCGCCGAACGTGACACGCGCCTTGCCGAGCTGCCGCAACTGCCGCCGCCGCTGGCTCTACGTGATCGTTGCGAGCGGCAACATTTACGAAGATCGCACTGCCGCTGTCGCTGCGGCGGAAGCCGGCGCGCAGATCATCGCGGTCATTCGCTCGACCGGACAGTCGCTGCTCGATTTCGTGCCGTTCGGACCGACCACCGAAGGCTTCGGCGGGACGTACGCGACGCAAGAGAACTTTCACATCATGCGCGAGGCGCTCGACGAGGTTTCCGAGCGCCTGGGTCGCTACGTCATGCTCACCAACTACGCGAGCGGCCTGTGCATGCCGGAGATCGCGACGATGGCGGCGCTCGAGCGGCTCGACATGCTGCTCAACGATTCGATGTACGGCATTCTGTTTCGCGATATCAACATGAAGCGGACGTTTATCGACCAGCACTTCAGCCGCATGCTCAACGCCTATTCCGGGATCATCATCAATACCGGCGAGGACAATTATCTAACGACCGCCGATGCGGTCGAGCAAGCACCGGCCGTGCTCGCGTCGCAGTTCATCAACGAAGAGTTCGCGCATCGCGCCGGCATGCCCGACCGGCAGATCGGCCTCGGCGATGCCTACGAAATCGATCCCGAGCTTGAAGACGGCTTTCTGTACCAGGTCGCACAGGCGCAGCTTGCGCGCCAAGTCTTCCCGGATGCGCCGCTCAAGTACATGCCGCCGACCAAACACATGACCGGCGACATCTTCAAGGGACATCTCATCGACGCGATGTTCAATCTCACTTCGGTGATGACGCACCAGACGATTCACCTGTGCGGCATGCTTACCGAAGCGATTCATACGCCGTTTCTCGGCGATCGCGCGCTCTCAATCGACAACGCACGTACGTCATGAATACGGCACGCCATTTTGGCGACGAGATTACGTTCAAGCCGAATGGCATCATCGAACGTCGCGCGCAATCGGTTCTCGCCGATTGCGCCGCGCTGCTCGAGCGGGTCGCTGACCTCGGGCTCATGCACGCGATCGAGGCAGCGGTCTTTGCCGACGTCTCACGGCCGCCCGACGGCGGGCGTGGCTTCGACGGTGTTTTTGCGCGCGCGACCGACTATTGGAATCCGTTCGAGGATACCCTTCGACAGGCTCAGGGTGACAGGGACCATGCGGCTCGTTAAGCCCTATGGCGACACGATGAACGACGGCAAGGTGCAGCTGTCGTTCACGCTTCCGATCGAATGGAGCGAGGCAGCCGATGAAGCCGCACGCCAGCTCGTCGCCAAAATGGGTTTCACCGATGTACAAGTCGTCGATGGCCGATCGATCGCGCGCGGCTTCTCGAGCTTCGTCGTCTATGCCAGCACGCCGCAGGCGATCGACGTCGACGCGGTCAAGGCGCCGTCGGCGAAGTTGCAGGCAATGTCGATGGACGAGATCGATGCATACGTGCGCGACCACATCGGTCGCAAGATTCGTATCGCCGGAGCGTGCATTGGAACCGATGCGCACACGGTGGGGATCGATGCGATCTTGAACATGAAGGGCTACAAAGGCGATTACGGACTCGAACGCTACCACATGTTCGAAACATTTAACCTCGGCAGCCAAGTCGCGGTGGAAGACTTCGTGCGTTTTGCCAAGGAGCACGCCGTCGACGCGCTCCTAGCATCGCAAGTCGTAACCCAGAAGGGGAGCGACATTAAGAATTTTACGACGCTCGTGGAGTTGCTCGAGGCCGAAGGGCTGCGCGACCGCGTCGTCCTTATATGCGGCGGTCCGCGGGTGACGAATCTTCTAGCGAGCGAGCTTGGCTACGATGCGGGATTCGGTCGTGGGACCGTTCCCAGCGAGGTTGCGGCATTTGTTGCGACGAGCATGGTTCGTACGGGACGGTAGCCAATACGACCGAGGCAGTGTTCAGCGACCTTCTCGGCTGGTTTACCGGTAAGGATGCCAACCGCCGCAAGTATCCCCGAAAGCGGAAACCGTATCGGGCGACGGTCTCTGTAGACGCCGGGCTCACGCAGAAACCGGCAATCGGCTTAGATATAAGCGGGGGCGGTTTGTGCGTGCTTACGCAAGAGCCAGTCGGCCGCGACGAATTCGAAATACGTGCGACGATTGAGACGCGCGTTATTCGCATGCGCGCCAAAGCCGTATGGCAAGACACGGTCTCGCATCAAGGCAAATCGGTGTGGCGCTACGGCATGCGCTTTACCGGCATCTCGGCCGACGATTGGGACGCCGTGATCCGCTACACGACCGACAAGCCCGTCGCTGAGGCGAGCAAGGCGCAAGAAGAGCTGGTTACCGTCCGCATGACGCCTGACGATGCGAACCGCTTGCTTCCGCTCGCACTCCAGGAACGTTTACTCGGGATGCTGGTCGAACGCCGCCGCCTTGCACCACTGCAAGAAAACGTGACGCCGCTTGTACAATATTTCTATTCGGGAGTTGTACGTCACAACAACGCGCTCGTGCACCGGCTCACGATCCAATCGAAAGTGGTCGGGCCCGAGGGTGCGGAGATCTACGAGACGCGGTTCGTGTTCGACGACCAGGGAACTGCAATTCAAGTTCTCAACTAGGGCTGCGTGAAGAAGACCGCCCTCATCACCGGAATCACCGGTCAAGACGGCTCCTATCTCGCCGAACTGCTGCTCGAGAAGGGATATCGCGTCGTCGGGATGACGCGCCGGACCTCGACCGACGTACACGAGCGCATTGCGCACCTGATCGACAAGGTCGAAGTCGTCTCGGGCGATCTGCTCGATCAGTCTTCGATGACCTCGATCGTGCGCGACGTGCGTCCGGACGAAGTGTACAACCTTGCGGCGCAATCCTTCGTTCCGACATCGTGGCAACAGCCGGTGCTCACTGGCGAGTTCACCGCGCTCGGCGTCACTCGGGTACTCGAGGCGATACGCGCGGCCGATCCCTCGATTCGCTTCTATCAGGCGTCGAGCTCCGAGATGTTCGGGAAGGTCGTCGAGACCCCGCAGCGCGAGAGCACGCCGTTCTATCCGCGCAGCCCATATGGCGTTGCAAAAGTGTACGGCCATTGGATCACCGTCAATTACCGCGAGTCGTACAATATGTTTGCGGTGAGTGGAATACTTTTTAATCACGAGGCCCCCCGTCGAGGCAAGGAATTCGTCACGCGCAAGATTAGCGACGGCGTTGCGCGCATCAAGCTCGGTTTGGCGAAGGAGCTGCGCCTCGGCAATCTCGATTCGCAGCGCGATTGGGGATTTGCCGGCGACTACGTACGCGCGATGTGGCTGATGCTGCAACAAGACGTCGCCGATGACTTCGTCATTGCGACTGGACGCACGCACAGCGTCCGCGATTTTGTGCGCATCGCTTTCGAATCGGCGGGGCTAGGCTCGTACGAACCGTATGTCGTTCTTGACGAGCGCTTCGTGCGTCCGGCCGAAGTCGATCTCTTGATCGGCGATCCCGCGAAGGCCAAGCGCGTGTTGGGGTGGGAACCGCGCGTGAGTTTTGAGGAACTCGTCGAGATGATGGTGCGCGCCGACCTCGATCGGCTCTCGGCGCTCGCGCGCCACTAGAAGATGCGCGCGCTCGTTACCGGCGCAACCGGATTCGTCGGCCGCTATTTGGTCGACGCGCTGCAGGAGAGCGGGTATGAAACGCTCGCCTGCGGCGGTCCACAAGATACCGAGGCGTTGCCGATCGACCTTCTCGATCTTTCGTCGCTGCGCGCTGCGATTGAATTGGGCCGGCCGCAGATCGTCTTTCACCTCGCTGCATCGACGTTCGTTCCCGACTCGATCGCGTCGCCGATGGCGACCTACACGACCAATGTGCGCGGCACCGCCAATCTCGCGCAGGCCGTACGCGAATACAAGAGCGAGACCGGGGCGAACGTGCGCCTGCTCTTTACGAGTTCGGCCGAAGTCTACGGCTTGCAACCGCCGGAGTCGTATCCGTTGCGTGAAACCGTTGCTCCCTCGCCCGCCAATCCGTATGCAGCCAGCAAGGCGGCGGCGGAAATGCTCTTGCTCGGCGAGGCGCGCAGCTTCGGGCTCGATGTCGTGATTGCGCGCGCCTTCAATCATATCGGCCCGGGCCAGAGCGATCGTTTCGTCATCGCAAATTTTGCCAAGCAGTTGGCGAAGATCGCGGCCGGCGCTCCGCCGCAACTCTATGTCGGCAATCTCGATGCGAAGCGCGATTTTCTCGACGTGCGCGATGTGGTGCGCGCATACGTCGCGCTGGCTCGCGACGGAGCAAGCGGCGAGATCTACAACGTCTGCAGCGGCAGCGCGCGCTCGATCCGCGACGCGTTGCGCGAGCTGATCATCGAAGCGCACGTACCCGTCGAGGTGCGTGACGATCCGTCGCGGCAGCGCCCCTCCGATGTGCCGCTTTCGCTCGGGGACCCGGGCAAGTTACGCGCGGCGACCGGATGGACGCCGGCGCTTGCGTTCACGGCGTCGATACGGGATATCTACCGCGCTGCCGCCAACAGCTAGACACGCATGGAACCGATGAAAGAGTCGAACGACGACGATCTGCAAGCGCTCGTCTTCAAAAATCGTGGATTGCTACTCGCGATTCCGGCGGTGTTGCTTGCGGCGTTCGGCAAGCCGAGTGCTACAAGTGTCGCGTTGGGTCTCCCGGTAGCAATTGCGGGCGAGCTCATACGGTGTTGGGCGGTCGGCTACTCCGGCGTTACGACACGCGGTGACCACGTCGAAGCGCCGCATTTGGTAACCGCCGGCCCGTATGCATACGTGCGCAATCCGCTCTACGTCGGCAACTTCGTCACGGCACTTGGATTCGCAGTCGCGTTCACGGGCAAAAACAGTTTCGGCGCAAAGCTCGCGCTCGTCGGTGGGTCGCTAGCGGCGATGGCCGCCGTCTACGCCACGATCGTTCCGCACGAGGAAGCGTTCCTTCGTTCTGAATTTGGTGAAGCATTCGACCGGTATTGCGAGCGCGTGCCACCGGTGATCCCGCGTGCAGAACCCGCAGCAGGCGGCGAAGGCACCTGGAATCCCGGCGTGATACGCGAGGCCGAAAGCCGCACGTTCGCGACGTTCGGCGCAATGCTCGGCGTGCTCGTCCTGCGGACGCTGCGAGCGTAACGGCGTGTCGTGTCCTCGCGCCCGCGGTTAACTCTCGCGCTGATTCTTTCGGCCGGAGTAGCGGCGCTCGAATTCTGGGGCGGTGCGGCTTCGCACAGTCTCGCGCTTACAACCGATGCGGTGCACGTATGCATCGACGTCCTGGCGCTTGCAATAGCGCTGCTCGCAGCCATCGGCGCAACGCGTGGCGCAAATCGTCGTAAGACGTTTGGCTACGGACGCCTCGAGGTGTTGGGCGCACTGCTCAACGGCGCGATTCTCTTAGGCGCAACGGCGGTGATCGTGTATCAAGCGATCCTGCGCTTCCGTGCGCCGGTAGAACCGCACGGCATCACGATGACGGTCGTCGCCGCGATCGGCCTGGTGGTCAACCTCGCCATCGGTTTCGGGCTCGCACGACATCAACGCGACAATCACAACCTGCGCGCCGTTCTTGCTCACGTTGTGGGCGACGCGCTCGGCGCCTTCGCAGTGATTATCGGCGGTATCGTAATCGTGTTGACCGGCGCCGCGTGGATCGATCCGTTGCTCTCGCTGTTTGTCGCAACAATTATCGTAATCGGCGTGACCGCCGTGCTGCGCGATGCAAGCGAAGTGCTGTTGGAAGCGGCGCCGCCGGGCGTCGACTCGGCTGAGATCGAGTCACAGATACGCACGCTCGCCGGGATCGAGGGCGTACATGATCTCCATGTCTGGACGATCGGCAGTGGCTCGCACGCGCTCTCGGCGCATCTCTTGGTCGATCCGGACCGACTGATGCAGAGTCCGCAGATTCTGGAGCGCTTGCGCGCAATGGTGCGCGAGCGTTACGGCATCGGCCACGTGACCGTCCAGCTCGAGTGCGAGCACTGTGACCCGGGCGGCATCGTCATCTGCCGTCCCGGGAAGTAAAGAGCGCACCCTTCCCGAAATGCCGACGAGTTATGAGTCCCATGGAATCACAAACCGTCGTCCTCTCGCTCGCACGCACGCCGTTCGGTAGATTAAACGGAGCGCTTGCATCGCTCGATGCGACAACGCTCGGAGCTGTGGCTTTAGTCGGAGCGTTGCAGCGTGCCGGAATCGATCCAAGCGATGTCGAGCACGTCATGCTCGGTGAAGTGCTCCAAGCCGGCGTCGGGCAGAATCCTGCGCGACAAGTACTCTTTAAATCGGGCCTTGCGAAGACGGTGACGGCCGAAACGCTCAACAAAGTTTGTGCTTCGGGTATGTTGGCGGTCGCAAGCGCGATGCGCTTGATCAACACGGGCGCGAACCGCGTGATCGCAGCGGGCGGCATGGAGTCGATGTCCAACGCGCCGTATCTCCTCAAAGGTGCGCGCAGCGGTTATCGCTACGGTGATGGCACATTGATCGACGCGATGATTCACGATGGATTGTGGGATCAGTATTTTCCGATGACGATGGCGACGCAGGGCAGCATCGTTGCAAATGAACTCGGGATGACGCGCGCCGAACAGGATCGCTTTGCGTACGAAAGCCATCGCCGCGCGCACGCAGCGCACGAAGCCGGCAACTTTGCCGATGAGATCGTACCGGTTCGGGTCGCGACCAAAGCCAAGGGCAAGATCGTTGTCGACGCGCTGCCCGTGCGCGGTTCGGTGCGCGTACCGTCAACCGTCGGTGCCCTTCGACGAGCTCAGGGTGCTACGGGGAATGTTTGGGATCACGAACCTTCGGAGCAATTTACGCTCGACTACGCAAGTTGGGCGCCGTTTGTTACCGGAGACGTGCCCTTTACGCTCGTGGATCGCGACGAAGCGGTGCGCGGGGACGTAAGCTTAGAGGCGATGGGCAAACTCAAACCGCTTGAAAAAGAGGGTACGGTAACCGCCGCCAATGCGCCGGGCGTGAACGACGGTGCCGCCGCATTGATTCTTGCGGATGCAGGCTATGCGCGCGAGCAAGGCATCACGGCGCTCGCCACGGTGATCGATCACGCGACCGTGGGTTGGGACTCACCCTACATTTGTTTGACGCCGGCGATGGCCGCGCAAAAACTCCTCGACCGCACCGGCCTTTCAACCAAAGACATCGCGGTTTGGGAGATCAACGAGGCCTTCGCGAACGTCGCGATCACCTCGGCGCGCAATCTCGGCATCGCGCAAGAGCAGGTGAATCTTTTCGGCGGCGCCATTGCGATGGGTCACCCGGTCGGCGCGTCGGGCGCGCGCATCGTCGGCACGCTGATCAATCAATTGCGTCGTCGCGGGGGTGGTTACGGTATCGCCTCGATTTGCTCGGGCGGTGGCCAGGGCGACGCGATACTCGTCAAGGTCGGCTAGAACGGCCGCGAGTGAGATGATCGATTCATCGGCGCGCGCGCAGTTCGATCTCACCGACGAACAGCGCCAAATCGCTGCGCTCACCGCGGAGATCGCGCAGCGCGAGGTTGCGCCGAACATTGCGCGCTGGGATCGCGAGCACGCGTTCCCGCGCGAACTCTTCACCACGCTCAACAACGCAGGCATCATGGGCATCGTCGTGCCCGAGGCCTTCGGCGGCGTGGATGCGGGCTACGTTGCGTACGCGCTCGCGGTGGAAGAGCTTGCGCGTGTCGACGCGGGGAGCGCGGTAACGCTCTCGGTGCACTCGATGATCGCCTCGGCGATCGCGCGGTTGGGCAGTGACGCGCAAAAGCGGCACTGGCTTCCGAAACTTGCCGCGGGAGACACGATCGCTGCATTTGCGCTGACCGAACCGGATGCCGGCTCCGATGCGGCGGCGATTCGCGCTACCGCAAAAAAAGATGGCGACGCGTACGTGCTCAATGGGCGCAAGCAGTGGTGCACGAACGGCAGCGTTGCGGGTGTCACAATGGGCATGTTTCGCACGGCGGGCGGCGGAGCGCGCGGCGTCAGCGCATTTCTCATCGACAACACGACGCCGGGCATCACGGTTGAGAAGCTCACCGAAAAGCTCGGCATTCGCACCAGCAACACGTGCGATCTCGCCTTCGATGACGTGCGCGTTCCGGTAAGCGCACTGCTGGGCGGTGAAGGCGAAGGCTTTGGCTCGGCGATGAACGCGCTCGCCGGCGGCCGGATCGGCATTGCGGCACAGGCAGCCGGCATTGTTGCCGGATGTCTGGATGCCTCGGTGCTTTTCGCCAAAGATCGCGTGGCGTTCGGACGCGCGATCGGCGCGTTCGAAGGGGTTTCATTCAAGATCGCGCAGATGGCGATGGACCTCGACGCATCGCGTTTGCTCGTCTACCGCGCCGCTGCGCTGGCCGATGCCGGACGCCCGTTCGTGATCGAAGCCAGCAAAGCCAAACTTTTCGCGTCGACGGCAGCACGCAAACACGCTGCCGAAGCGATTCAAATCCACGGTGGTTACGGCTACACGACGGAGTTTCCGGTGGAACGCTTCTACCGTGATGCCAAGATCACCGAAATCTACGAAGGCACCTCGGAGATCCAGCACATTATCATCGCACGATCGCTACTTGGAAAGTTAGACTAAGCATGAATCTCATGGAGTATCAGGGGAAAGAGCTGTTCCGTCGCAGCGGTATCCCGGTGCCCAAATCGCAGCATTGCAACACGCCCGACGAAGTCGCGGCGTTCATTGAGAAGAACCCCGGCAAATGGGTTATCAAAGCGCAAGTGCTGATGGGCGGCCGCGGCAAGGCGGGCAAGATCAAGTTCGCGTCGACGGCGGAAGAAGGCCGCAAAGCCGCGACCGAAATCATGGCTACGCCGATGCCGCCGAACCGTCAGAATCCAAAAGGCGAGCCGATCAATTCCGTGCTGGTCGAAGAGACGCTCGATGTCGCGCTCGAATCGTACTGCGCGATTTCGGTCGATCGCACGACGAAGAAACCGGCGATTATCGTGACGCGCTTCGGCGGCATGGACGTCGAAGAAGTGCACGACAAACATCCCGAATCGTTCCACACGTTCTACGTCGATACGGCGATCGGGTATTCGCCGTTCATCGGGCGCGAACTCGCGTTCAAAGCCGACCTGGATGCGGGCTATCGCAAGGCGTTCCCGGCGATCGTTGGCGGAATGTACAATCTCTTTTTCACCTACGGCGCAAAGCTCGTCGAGATCAACCCGTTGATCCTCACCAAGGACGGTCGCGTCATCGCCGCCGACGCCAAGGTCGAGCTCGATGACGACGCGCTCTTCCGCCATCCCGAATTCAAAGAGTGGCAGAAGACGCTGCCGCTCGACGAAGACGAAACGCTTGCGGCGCAAGCGGGACTCGGTATCCGCAACTTCCGTACGTTCCCAGGCACGGTCGGCACGATGGCCAACGGCGCGGGCCTCGCGATGGCGACGATGGATGCAGTTAAGAATGCCGGCGGTGAGATCGCGAACTTCCTCGACGTGGGTGGCGGCGCGAACGCAGAGCGCGTGCGCAACTGCTACGAGCTCGTGGTTAACCACACCGGCGCGAAGGTGTTCTTCATTAATATCTTCGGCGGCATTACGCGTGGCGACGAAGTAGCCAAGGGCATCGTTGAAGCGCTGAACACGACCAAGTCGCGGAAGATCCCGCTAGTGATCCGCTTGACCGGTACCAATGAAGAAGAAGGTCGTCGCATACTCAAAGAGGCCGGCATGACGCCGGTTGAAACTATGGATGAAGGCGCGCAACGCGCAGTGGAGCTAGCACGATGAGTATCTATTTGGACAAGAACAGCAAGGTCTTCGTGCAGGGCATCACCGGCGCGGAAGGCTCGTATCACACGGGACGCATGCTGGCCTACGGCACGAAGGTCGTCGGCGGCGTGACGCCCGGCAAAGGCGGACAGAAGACCGAACATGGGCTGCCGGTTTTTAATACCGTTGAAGAATGCGTTGACGCAACCGGCGCGACGCATCAATGCATCTTCGTGCCGCCCGCGGGCGCCGCGGATGCGCTCTTTGAGGCGTTCGAGGCCGGTGTGCGGTTCTCGGTGTGCATTACCGAAGGTGTTCCGGTGGACGACATGCTGCGCGTCGTTGGGACGACGCCCGGCCTTCGGATCATCGGACCGAACTGCCCGGGCCTCATCTCGCCAGGCAAGTCGTCGATCGGCATCATGCCCGGTCACATCTTCAAGGAGGGCAACGTGGGATTGATCTCGCGGTCGGGCACGTTGACCTACGAAGTTGTCGACGGACTCACCCGTGCAGGCCTCGGCCAATCTACCTGCGTCGGGATCGGCGGCGATCCGATCATCGGCACGACCTTTGTGGACTGCCTGCGCGAGTTCAAGAACGACCCGCAGACACAAGCCGTGGTGGTTTGCGGCGAGATCGGCGGCTCGGACGAAGAAGACGCAGCGGCCTTTATCAAAGAACACCTGGCCGGCATGCCGATTGTGGCCTTTATCGGCGGGCGCAACGCGCCTCCTGGCAAATCGCTCGGGCACGCGGGCGCGATCATCTCCGGCGCCTTCGGCACACCGGAGAGCAAAATCAAGGCGTTCCAGGCAGCCGGTGTTCCGGTGGCCGAGCGTCCGTCGCAGATTCCAGCCATGCTCGCGGAGCGTATGGCGACGCTGGTCTAACACTTTTTAACATTAAGAAATGAGGGGGTCGCCTGGTCCAAGCGGCCTCTTATTTTTTAAGCTTGCTTAAAGGATGCGACCTTAGTCGAGAGAATTCGAGCCACACGTCAATTTGAGACTTGTTTGAGGCCGCTTCGGCGGAGCTTGAATGGGTCGCTTGTTGGCGGTCTCGCATATGCGAGACGGACATGTCACTACAACACAATTGAGGGCTATCAATGACAAGCAAACGGACCATCCGTCAGGTGGCCGTGGCGCTGGCACTCACAGTTGCATTCCTGCTCCAGGGAACATGGGCACTGGCAGGTACGACTGGTGGTATCGGCGGTTACGTCACAGACGATCAAGGCAAAGCGGTTGCCGGAGCGAGCGTAAAAGTTCTCTCCGCGTCGCAAGCTGCGAGCGCCACCACTGACGCTTCGGGACATTTCACGTTCCTTGCTCTCGCACCGGATACATATACGGTGTCGATCGTAAAGGACCAATTTGCTCCTCTCTCCGAGTCGGGTATCACGGTTTTCGCTGATAACCAACTCGCACTCACCTTCCAGTTGCAACGGCAACTGAAAACCATCGCCAACGTGACATCTACCGCTGCAGGCTCACTCGTTAAGACGGGTGTCGGCAGCGATATTTATAACGTCAACTCGGCAACGATCCAAGCGGCGAGCTCGCTTGGCGGCGGTGCGAACTTGAACTCGGCGTACTCGGCAATCGCCGCAGTACCCGGCGTTAACGTAACCATGGGTGGAATGGGCTGGAACCAGAACGTTTACGTTCGCGGTTCGCAGTCATTCTTCACCGGGTACGAGTACGACGGCGTTCCGGTCAACCGCGCGTTTGACAACTACAACGCTTCAACCGAGTCAAACCTCGGTCTGCAAGAGTTGCAAGTGTACACCGGCGGCGGCCCTGCCTCGAACTCGAGCTCGGGCACCTCGGGCTTCATTAACCAAGTCATTAAGACCGGTACGTATCCGGGCTATGCCAACTTCAGTGGTGGTATCGCTAGCGATGCGTTCTACCATCAAGCCAAGGTTGAAGCCGGCGGCGCATCGCCCGACCGTAACTTCAGCTACTACGTTGGTTTGAGCGGATACGATCAAGCGTTCCGCTTCCTCGACAACAACAATGGCGCGGGCTTGATGGGCCCGGGCGGCATCTACTCCGACTACTCGACCACCAACGCCGGTCTCGGCTTCGGTGTCGCGGTAACCGGTGCCGCATACGCGCAGTGCAGCACGGCAGACGGCTCGACGCCCGCAAGCGTCTACGCCGGCACGCAAGTGCCCGCACTTCCGTGGTGCCTCTCGTCGTACAACGGCGTCTCGGCACTCACGAGCTACATCGCCGACCGTGAAAACGTCATAAACTTTCACTTCGGAATCCCGCGTAAGGATGGACAACGCGACGACCTCCAGTTGCTCTGGAGCGGTTCGTTGCTCAAGACGTCCTTCTACGGTGATGCAAACGACCTCAACGGTTACAACGGCTTCATGCTGGCAACGACGGGCTTCCCCTATCAGGGACCGTCGGGCGGCGGCAACTGTAACATCGTCCAGACGCTTGTCGGTGCAAATCCGAACAACTGCCCGGGCTATGTTGAAGGTCCCGTTGTCAGCGCGCCGTTCGGAACACCGGCGTCGCAACTGACGCCGTCGTTCTACAACTACCCCGACTCGCCCACCGATCGTCAGCAGTTTGCGCAATTGCCTGCAGGTCAGCAGGATGCCATCTACAACGATCAGGGCATTGTCAAGGCGCAATACACGCACGCAATCGGCGATCGCGCGTACGCCCGTTTGATGGGCTACACGTTCTTCTCCGATTGGAATCAGACGGGCCCGTACTCGACGATCGCATCGTATGTGGTCGGCAACCCGGCTGAGGCGCTCGCACAGAACTACCTCCTGATCACGCACACCTCGGGTGGCGAGTTCCAGTTCAGCGATCAGATCAACGACAAGAACTTGCTCCAGTTCACGGTGAACCAGACGTACGCTAACGTGTTGCGTGATAACAACACCACGGCGTCGACGGCGAACCTGGCGATGATCGGCGCCGCAACGGCGGGGCCGTACGGCATTGTCTCGGGCAACGGTCAGGGCAATTTCACCTGCTGGACGCGCCCAGGGCAAACGGTAACGACCGGCGGCCAGACCTTCGGGCCTGATTCACCGGTACCGTGTTACGACGTCAAACAGGGCGACGCATACTCGCTCACGCAAGGCGCCGTGCCGCCTGCTCCTGGTCCCAACGCAGCCGCCGCCGGCGCAGCCGACGAGTATCTGTGGAGCGGCCCGGAAACGGCCGCGTACAACACGGTGAACCCGAACTTCACCAACATCTCGCTGAGCGATCAGTGGCGACCGAGCGATAAGTGGCTCGTCAATGCTGCGATGCGCTACGAGAGCTATACCTACGACATGGCAAACACGGCCACCGAAGCGGATCAGTTCTATGCGCAGATCGCAGCAGATAACTTCTGCTACGCTACGCCTGGAGCGACGCTGGCGGGTGTTACGCAAACCGCGGGGACGTACTCGCTGCCGCTGCAGCCGGGGCAATTCCCACCGGCATCTCCGATCGAGATTCCGCAAACGCAGGATTGCAACACGTACATCAGCGGTAAGAACGGTGGCGTTCCGGTGACCGGCTTCGTGCACCCGAACGGTACGACGCAAGACGGCGTCGCTGCCCCGAGCTTCACGGCCAACTCACCGAGCTCGTACAACCTGCACTACTGGTCAGCTCGCTACTCGGCGACCTACACCCAATCGCCCGACACGGTCTGGCGTTTCTCGGGTGGCCGCTTCATCGAGCCGCCGATCTCGGCCTCGACGCAGTACACCAACGAGTCGGGCAACAACACGGCACAATGGGCCAACTTCATGGACCTTGGGTTCTTCAGCCCGTTCCACAACACGCCGTCGCAAACGTCGGCGCAATATGACCTCTCACTCGAGCGGCATATCCGTGGAACCGACATGAGCTTCAAGATCACGCCGTACTACAACCTCACCAATGGCTATCAAGAGCAGTCCTTCATCGGACCTGGGTACGTTACGCAGGTTCCGGTCGGTCAGTTCAAGAGCTACGGTGTGGAAGGCGCGTTCACGAAGGGTGACTTCTCGAAGAACGGTCTCTCGGGAACACTCGCCGTGACCTACACCAACGCCAAGGTCCAGTTCCAATCGGGACTGGTTAACAACCTCGGCGCGAACCAGATCGGTTACTACAACACCGCAATCGGCAACTACAACGCACTCGCCAAGGGTGGAAGCCAGAACTTCGCGTGCTTCACTCCTTCAGTGGGCGGCGCTTCCGGTTCGGGCGTTGGAACACCGGGCACCCCGGCGACTTGTACGGGAGCGAATATCGCCAACCCGTACTTCAATGCGCCGGCGCAAGCCACGCTCGATCCCAACGGTTGGTACGCACCGCCGTCCGATGTTGCGCTTCCGGGCGTCAACAGCGCACTCGGTCTGTACGACTCGCCGTGGGTCAGCTCGCTGATCCTCAACTATCGTCACGATAGATGGGCGATTACGCCGACGATTCAGCTCGCCGAAGGCACCTCGTACGGTTCGCCGTTCACGGTGCAAGGTGTGGATCCGCGCGATTGCACCTCGATCGATGCAACCCAAGCCGGAAACCAGTGCAACTACACAACCGTAGCCGGCGCTGGTGCGACTCCGACGGGTCTGCTCTTCATCCCGAACCCGGAGACCGGTTCGTTCGACACGATCGGACAATACCGCAATCCGTTCATCATGGTTGGTAACCTCGCGCTCAGCTACGACATCACGCCGAAAATCACGATGAACGTAACGGTCGCGAACCTGTTCCACACGTGCTTCGGCGGTTCGAAAGAACCGTGGACGGCGGCTTATCCGGTTAGCAGCAACATCTGCGGCTATACGGCTAACTCGTTCTACGTGTCGAACTACCAACTCGGACCGGGCTACCTGACGCCGGGCCAGCCTTCCACGTACAGCGCGGCCGCCAACGGCACCACGCTTTTCCCGTGGCAGCAACAGCCCTACGCCCCGAGCAATGGTTCGAACGCCGGCGTGGTTCCGCCGCCGCTCAACATCTACGTGACGTTCAACGTCAAGCTCTAGTCGCATAAGACTCGAGTAGTAGGTTGCGAAGGCCTCCGCGAAAGCGGGGGCCTTCGTGTTTCGCGCGGAAGCGCTGCGGTCGTGCAGTACGGATATCAATGCGAAGATTGCGAGGTCGCGATTTTCCCGACGACAACGCGCGCGGAACTTGCGTGGCTGCGCGATCGCGTGCATGTCGTACGCGAGGTCGCGAAACACTCGGGCGGCGGTCTCGATACGTGGATGATGGAGGGCCTGGAATTCCTAAGCGATCACACGGGCCACTCGATCGTGCTCGTCTCCCGCAGAAATTAAAAAGGACCGCGTTATTGCGGTCCCTCGACTACGCGCTCCCCGCGGAGTTTATCCCGAGCCCGACGAGGGGCCGGGATGACAGTACTACTCAGGTATGCGGAGGTGTTCGCCGGGGAGGATGGTCGAGATCTGGAGATGATTGGTCGCGCTGATGCGATCGATCGTTTCTTGTACGTCGCCACTGGAATTGGTGTGCGCTGCAGCGATCGACCATAGCGTATCGCCGGGCTGCACGGTGACAACCGCGTAGCGCTGTGCCGTTGCGGCGTACAGATGCATGCTCGAAAGTACGGGCACCGTCACCATCAGACTGAGTGCTGCCAGCGTGATCGCCGGCATGAGCGTGAACCGTTTACGCATCACCACAGAACTTCTCCCTGTCACCCTGAGCTTGTCGAAGTGGCCCTTCCATATCTTGTGGCGAACGACCGTTCGACTACCAACGTGTCTACATCTAGGGCCAAACAGCTGTTCGTCCCCTAGATTTTACCACACTAGCCAGACGAGCTGTCAAGCGCGGTCCGAACATATGTTTGCCTTTTGAGGCATCCTGTGCTACGGTTGTACGGCAAACCCATGCCATACGGGTGGCATTGCGCTGCGAAAACCTCAGGGAGGGAGCCTTGACGACCGACAAACCAGCGACGGAGCGACAGCAGCGGATCCTCGATGTCATCCGCGCCTTTACCGTTGAGCGCGGCTATCCGCCCTCGGTACGCGAGATCGGCGAGCGTGTGGGTCTCTCGTCCTCATCGACGATTCACGCCCACCTGAAGGCCTTGGAGCGGCGCGGATTGATATCGCGCGATCCGACGAAGCCACGGGCGCTGCGCTCGGACCTCGGAATGGCGCCGGTGCCCGAGAGTATTGTCATGCCGATCGTCGGCAAGGTCGCCGCCGGCATGCCGATCACGGCGCAAGAGCATCTCGAAGGCGAGTTCGTATTGCCTGCATCCTTCGTGCCGCGCATTTCCGATGCGTTCATGCTGCGCGTGCAAGGCGACTCGATGATCGAGGCGGCGATTTTGGACGGCGACTTGATCATGGTGCGGCCGCAGCGCGTGGCGCGCGACGGCGAGATCGTCGTGGCGATGGTTGACGGCGAGGCGACGGTGAAGCGCTACTACCGTGAAGACGGGCGTATCCGCTTACAGCCGGAGAATCGCGCCATGGCGCCAATCTACGCGAGCGATGTCGAGATCATCGGTCGCGTCGAAGCTGTCGTTCGTCGCATCTAGTCCCTTCCTCGTAGCCACGCGCGACGCGCTCCCCTGGAGTTTCGTGGGGCTGCTGGTTGCGGCGCTCGCGATCCTTCCCTTCGTGCACGTGCCTGGACCGCTCTTGGGTCCATCACTTGGCTTGCGAGTGTCGGGTGCGCTGCTGCCCGCCTTCGGTATCATGGGTCTTGTGCTTGCGCCGACGCTTGCGTGGTTCTACGCGCGTCACGCGCAGATCGATCCGATTGCCGCGATCGCGGGTTCGACGCTCGCCTATCTGATCGCGCTACCGCCGTTTGCCGGTACGGCGCTCGAATATCTGCGCACGTCGGGCCAAGCGGACTCTTCATCGCGCTCGGTGCCTGCGGGCTCGTCGCACTCGGCGCGCGTCTCTCCGGCAACGCCTGGATCGGTGCGGTGCTTGCAATTCTCATTGCTTGCGGGCTGCGCGCTGCACACGTGTCGGTGAGCGATGCGATCACGCGCATCCTGCGACCGCTCGGTCAGCTCGGTGACACCTACGTTGCCTTGATCGTCATCGTCGCCGTGCAGACGCTGCTATGGACGATCGGCCTACATGGGCCGGCGTTGCTGGCTGCGTTCGTCACGCCAGTCTATTTGACGCTGCAAGCGCAAAACACGAGCGCGTACGCAAACCATCTGCCGTTGCCGCACATCGTTGTGGTCTCGCTCTTCCTTTTTATCTTCCCAGGTGGCGCCGGGTCGACGTTGCCGCTCGCGGCGCTCCTCGCGCGCTCCCGCGTGACACGCTTGCGTAACATCGGGCGCGCGACGATCTTGCCCGCGCTGATCAACGCCAATGAGCCGCTGATTTTCGGTGTTCCTGTGGTGCTCAATCCGTTTCTCGTGCCGCCCTTCTTGGTGGCGCCGCTCGTGCTCGCAACGACGACGTATCTTGCCGTCGCACTCGGCTGGGTCGGACGCGCGATCTACTATGTGCCGTCGTCGATTCCGACGCTCATTTCTACCTATATCGCGACGCTCGATCCACGCGCGATCGGCCTCGTTGTGGTGAATGTGACGATCGCAACGCTGATCTATTTGCCCTTTGTGCGGGCCTACGAGCGGCATCTCGCGGGCGAACTCGAGGCTGCAGCATGATCGATCTCTTATGCGACACCTTCGACATCGATGCAAACGTGCGTGTGGCCGCGCAGCGTGCGTATGCACGCACGCACGCGTTGACGTACCCGGCGCAAGAGCGCGTAAAAGCAAACGTACTGCGCGCGTTTTATGACGAGGGTATCGACGAGAGCGATCTCGCCGGCACGACGGGTTACGGGTACGACGATGCAGCGCGCGAACGCTACGAATCGTTGCTTTCGCGTGTGCTTGGGGTAGAGCGAACGTTAGCACGACTGTCGATCGTGAGCGGCACGCACGCGATCGTCGCGGCACTCGCCGCGTGTGTACCGCCGGGAGCGCGCTTGATTGCGGCCACGGGCCGGCCCTACGATACGTTGCGCAATGCGATCTGTGATGCCGATCAGTCGCTTGTCGCGCAAGGCGTGCACTACGAAGAAATTGCGCTGCGCGACGATGGGAGCGTCGATCTGGATGCAGTTGCGGCAGCGGCAACAGCGCCGGATGCCGCGGTCGTGTTCGTGCAGCGCTCGCGCGGATATGCGCCGCGTCCTTCGCTCGACGTTGCGGCGTGCGGGCGCATCGTTGCGCGGGTTAAGGATGTTGCGCCGCATGTGGCCGTGCTGGTCGACAACTGTTACGGCGAACTCGTCGAGGAGCGCGAACCGACTCACGTTGGCGCGGATCTCATCATGGGTTCGCTGATCAAGAATCTTGGCGGCGGCCTCGCCCCGGCCGGCGGATACGTCGCGGGTCGCGGCGATCTGGTGGAGCGTGTTAGCGCACGGTTATACGCCCCGGGATTGTCCAGCGGGCTCGGGCCAACGCTCGGGTTTGGGCGCGCCTTCGTGCAGGGGTTGTTCGTCGCGCCGATGGTCGTCGCGCAGACGCTGCGCGGACTCGATTTTGCGGCCGCGCTGTTCTCGGAGTTGGGCTATGCGGTCGATCCGCAGCCGGGCTCGGTGCGGACCGATATCGTGCAGGCGATCCGCTTGCGCGAAGCCGCGTTGCTGCTGCGCTTTGCAGCCGGTTTACAAATGGCGATGCCGATTAATGCGCGCTTCCGTCCGGAACCGGGTCCAGTGCCTGGTTACATCGATCCGGTCGTGATGTCGAGCGGTGCTTTCGTCGGCGGTGCGACGATCGAACTCTCGTGCGACGCGCCGCTCCGCGCGCCGTTCGAGGTCTATCTCCAGGGCGGGATCGTCGCCGAGCACGCAATGCTTGGCGCGCTGCTTGCCGCGCAAGCTGTGGTTCTGTAAAGATGAAGGCCACCACGGCGCAGCAGAGAAGAAGCCCCTTCGGTGAGTACTCAAGAGGATCGCTCGCACGAGCGCCGGTTCTTTCGCGCAAACGTAGATTTCCCGGTCACAATCATTGTCCCCGGGCACGAGTTAGTGTTGACCGGTGACGCAGTCGATTTGAGCCGCGGTGGCATGCGCATCACGACGACCACCGACCTGCCGGCGGGACAGCCGATCGTTTTGCGCTTTACACTTCCGGCTTCCGATCGCGAGATGCTGGTGCGCGCGAAGATCGCACTGACGTTCTACGACAATTCAACGAAGCGCTATGCGCACGGCGTCGCGTTTACGCAATACACATCCAGCGATCATGAAAAGATCGCTGCATATGTTGCCGCGAAGCAGCCTACGAAGTAGTCTGGCTGTTTCCCGATCCGAGAAAGCCGTAGAAGAAATATTTATTACCGTCGCCGGTCGTAATGACGATGCGCGTATCTTGGACCTCGGCGGCCGTGATTGACTTGCCCACCAAGGTTTCAAGAATCGCCTGCGCTTGCAGGAATTCCGCCTCTCGGAGGGCGTCCGGCTCTACTTCTATGAGCTCCAGGAGCTCGTCGATCCGGTCGTTCATCGTCACCCTATCACTATCGTCCGGAAGGGGCTTTTTGTTAGCGATCCCTTAACGAAAGGGACCCCCACGACCAGGAGCCGGGCAACCGCGCCAGAGAAGGGCTCGCCGCCATGTACCTACTCGAGGTCCTCAGCGGGCCACTCGATGGAAAAAGTTGGACGTTCGAGAGCGAGATCACGATCGGTCGCGATGACTCTGTTGCACAAGCGTGCATCGCCCTCGACCGCTATGTCTCGCGCAAGCACGCGCATGTTCGCATCGATGGGGAGAGCCTGCATCTCACCGATCTCGAAAGCCGCAACGGAACCAAAGTCAACGGCGAATTGGTGAGCGGAGACGCGACGATCGAGATCGGCGCTCCGTTTATCGTCGGCCGCACGGTACTGCGCGTGACACGAATGTAGCTTCGTGCAAATTGCTTCGACGATCTCGCAAGCGCGGGCGCTCTTCGATGTCCTCCCGCGCCCGCTCGGTTTCGTGCCGACGATGGGCGCACTGCATGAAGGGCACATCGCCTTGGTGCGGCGCGCGCGGGCCGACTCCGTTGCCGTCGGTGCCTCAGTATTTGTCAACCCGCTGCAGTTCGGGCCCGAAGAAGACCTTGCGCGGTACCCGCGCGATCTCGAGGGCGACCAGGCGAAGCTCGCCCAGGCCGGCGTCGACGTGCTCTTCACGCCGAGTCCGCTTGCAATGTATCCACCCGGTTTTGCCACCTCGGTTGACACCGGAGCGGTCGGTCAATTGTACGAAGGCGCGATACGGCCGACGCACTTCCGCGGCGTGGCTACGGTGGTGTGCATCTTGCTCAACATCGTGCGTCCCGACGTATTTTATCTCGGACAAAAGGACGCGCAGCAGACTGCGGTGCTGCGTCGAATGGTTGCAGACCTGGAGATTCCCGTGCGCCTACAGATCGTGCCGACAGAGCGCGAAGCCGATGGGCTCGCGATGTCGAGCCGCAATGCCTACCTCTCGCCGGCGGAGCGCGAAGCAGCCCCGTCGTTGCATCATGCATTGCAGGCGGTCCGTTTGGCGATGGCAAGCGGCCGCTCAAAAGCCGACGCGCTCGCGGCCGGCCGCACACGCTTGCATCCGCTCGCGCAGCTCGACTATATGGACGTCGTCGATGCGAACACGTTCACGCCGATCGATTCCCTCTCGCCGCCGGCCTTTGTCATCGGGGCTGCGCGTTTCGGCTCGACGCGTTTGCTCGATAATCTCTGGATCGAGTCATGAACGAACAACGCATTCTGCTCGGCGTCTGTGGCGGAATCGCCGTCTACAAGATTGCGGCATTGACGAGTACGCTCGTGCAACGCGGCGCGATCGTCGACGTGATCATGACGCCGGAGGCCGAACGCTTCGTCGGCGCGTTGACCTTCTCGTCGCTGACCGCACGCCCGGCATATACGTCGCTTTGGGATGCACCGGAACGGATTCCACATATTCGTCTCGTGCGCGAAGCGCAGGTCATGCTCATTGCGCCGGCCACGGCGAATACGATTGCGAAACTCGCGCAAGGCATTGCCGACGATCTGGTCACAACCGCTGCGCTTGCTGCGCGCATTCCGATCGTCGTCGCGCCCGCGATGAACGCTGCGATGTACGAACATCCGGCAACGCAGGCCAATCTACGCACGTTGCGCGAGCGCGGCTACGAGTTCGTCGATCCGGAGCGCGGGTTTCTTGCCGAGCGTGAAAGCGGTATCGGGCGCCTAGCGAGCGAGGAGGCTTTGCTCGAAGCGCTCGACCGGGTGCTGACGCGCGCGCATCAACTTGCCGGCGTGCGCGTGCTCGTGACCGCCGGGCCGACCCGTGAGGCGTTCGATCCGATTCGATTCGTGAGCAACGCGTCAACCGGTGCAACGGGGATTGCAGTCGCGCACGAAGCGGCGCGCCGTGGAGCCGACGTGACCCTGCTTTTGGGCCCGACGTTGCTCGAGGCGCCGGCGGGCGTTACGACCCATCGCTTCACGAGTGCACAAGAATTGCTCGACCTGGCGCTCTCGCACGGCGCGCGCGCTGACCTCGTCATTGCGACGGCCGCAGTCTCGGATTGGCGTCCGGCCCAGCGTGCCGAGAATAAGCTCAAGAAGACCGACGAAGATCTGGCCGTGCAGATGGTTCGCAATCCCGACGTATTGGCAACGCTTGCAGAGCGCAACGACGACGCGTTTCTGGTCGGGTTCGCGGCGGAGACCGAGGCGCACGAAGCTAATGCACGCGAGAAGCTCGAGCGCAAGGGACTCAGTGCAATCGTCGTCAATGACGTGCGCGGCGAGCGCGGTTTCGGCGTCGGCGAGAACGCCTTGACGCTGCTTTGGAAGGATGGACGCAAGGAATTGGGGACGGCGAGCAAACCTGAACTGGCCTCGCGTCTGCTCGATGCAATTGGAGAGTTGCGTCGCTGATGCTCCTGGCGATTGATGTCGGGAACACCGAGACGAAGCTCGGCCTTTTCGATAACGGCCACAAGGAGCTCGTCGCACCATTGGCGCGTGACGACCGAATCGCGCCGCACCGCCGACGAGTACGGCGTCTTTATCACGCAGCTCTTTGCAACCGCCGGCGTGAAGGCGAGCCAAATCGATGCGGTCGCGATCGCAAGCGTGGTTCCGCGACTGGATCACACGCTGGTCGAAGTCGCGCAGAAGTTCTTCGGCGTGACGCCGCGCGTGATGCACGCCGATCAACAGCGTCTCATCACGATCAAGACCGATCATCCGGCCGAGGTCGGCGCCGATTTGATTGCGTGCGCGATCGGCGGTGTGGAGCGCCACGGCGCCCCGTTGATCTTGGTGAGCTACGGCACGGCGACGGTCTTTATGGCAATTTCGGCAAAGGGCGAATACCTTGGTGTCGGCGATTGCGCCGGGTATCAACATCTCGATCGACGCGCTCGTCGGGCGCACGGCGAAGCTGCCGCAGATCGCGCTCGATGCACCCGCCCACGCAATCGGCCGTAACACGATCGAAGCGTTGCAAGCCGGAATCATCTTTGGTTTCGTCGGTCAGACCGAGGCACTCGTTGCACGGATGCGTGCCGAGCTTGGCGTCGGATGCTCCGGTCGTGGCGACCGGTGGACTTGCGCAAGTAATAGCGTCGAATGCACCGATCATCGGCGCGGTCGATCCGCACTTGAGTCTCTACGGACTGCGCGCCTTCGCGACGGCGGAGTAGTCCCCCGCGTTATTTCAAACTTAACTTCCGGATGCTAGACTAGAAGCATGGCACCGCAATGACGGTGCTGTTTTACGTCTACTTATTTGGAGGAAAGTTTGTACAAGCGAGTATTCGTCGCGGGTGCGCTGGTAGCGCTTGCCCTTTGCGCTTGTAGTGGCGCGGGTACCACGAACATCACTCCAGGATCCTCGAGTTATACACAGGACACGAGCAAATCGGTTGCACAGGCTGCGGCAACCAGCGCGCCGAGCAACGCGGTGAGCAATCCCGGGTTTGAGACGGGTTCGCTCTCGCCGTGGACATCATGCGGTACCGCAAGCAACGTGGCGGTCACGTACCGCACAAGTGCACAGCGGATCGTACAGCGTGTTGCTCGGCTCAACGGCAAAGCCCGAAGTGAACGGCACGGCCGGCGTCTGCCAAACCGTCACCGTTCCGGCGGGCGGCACGCTGACGTTCTGGGTCTACGAAGGCACGACCGATACGATCTCGTACGTCGATCAGGAAGCCGACGTCGAGAACACGAGCGGGACCGTGCTCACCCAACTTTATAAGGAAGCCAACACCACGAGCGGTTGGGTGCAGAAGTCGTTCAGCCTGAGCAGCTACGCTGGGCAAACCGTCGTGCTGTATTTTGGCGTCAAGGGCAACGGCTACTCGTCAGGACTACGTCTACGAATATCTCGACGACGTTTCGTTGACCGGCACCGCGAGCGCATCGCCGTCGCCGACGCGCTTCGCCGACTGGCGCACCGACGGCAACACCGACAAGTGGACCAACCGCGACGCCGACGGCGCACCGACCGCAACGCCGACGCCAGCCTATGCCGTGCAACAACGCTGGGTTCATCACCGATCAGACCGAGTTCGGGAGCGGCAAGATCTCGGCGGATCAACTGGTCGACATCTGCGGTCAAGTGACGCAGGTGCTCGCGAAGAAGACCACGAGCAGCGGCACGCACGGATATTTCTACGTTTCGATTCCCGGATCGAGCCCGGGGACGATCGAGATCGTTTCCAACCTCGACGCGATGGCCGAAGCGCCGACCAACGATCCTCCGTCTACGTGGCCGTGGGTCGCGGTTGGCGACTACGTCTACGTGCAGGGCCGCTACTACTACGACAGCTCGAGCAGTCAGGGTATCGACTGGACCGAAGACGACACGGACAGCAATTGGGAGCATACCGGCTACGTCGTCGTCTGCAACTCCTCGGGGCAGAGTTGCAATTTTTACCAATAAGTTGACCCAATAATCCCACCTGAGGAGAGGTCCAGGAAACTGCATCTCTCCTCCAATCTGTTCTTAAGTCTACGTTAAACACGTACGCTCTAACGTAAATTCAGGTTGATTTCATGCGCGTCGCTCGACACGCGCACGTTTGCGTTTTGCTCGGAGGGGACATGCACCGCAACTATCTGGTCGCCGGTATTATAGCGTTGGCGCTCGTCTGCGCATGTTCACCCGGGTACGTGACACCGCCGCCGGCCGTAGGAGGCGGCCAGCAGTCGCTGACGTCGAGCGGGCAAACGATCACGCTTCCGACGGTCTCGAACATCGCCGGCACGATTACGGTGACCGGCTCCGGCACGGTAGCAGCGTCGGATTCGTCCACCGCGCCGAGCGGCGAACCTACCATTTCGGCGTCGGCGCGGCTGCGCAGTGCCGCATCGTCCAGCAACACGCCCGTGCTCTTCATAACGATCACGGCTACGACGGCGGCAACCCTGTCTACCTGGCCGGCGATCTTGCTGGCACTCCAAAACGCGCCGAGCGGATCCTACTTCGAGGCCTATTGGACGGGCACGCAGTGGGCAAACGTTCCAGGCAGCAAGGCGGCATCGGTCGACGGCGATAGTGTGAGCTTCCCGGCGATCACCGCGTCGCCGCAGATCGCCCTCGCGGCGGGCGGTACGCTGCAGTTCGCGGTGTACACCGGCGCATTGCTCACGACACCGGCGCCGTCGGCGAGCCCGTCGAGTTCGCCATCGTCGCATCCGTCGAGCTCGCCATCGTCGAACCCGTCGAGCTCGCCATCGTCGAACCCGTCGGGTTCGCCATCGTCAAATCCGTCGACCTCGCCATCGTCGAGTCCGACGAGTGCTCCGACATCGACTCCAACGGCGTCTCCGACGGCCACTCCAACGGCGACTCCTACGGCAGTTCCGACGCCCACCCCGACGCCAACCCCAGCTGCAAGCCCCGCGTCGCTGTCACTTACTGCAACCGGCTCTGCGAGCTTCACCGTGATCGAGGCGGGATATGTCGGCAGCTACACAGTTGTGTCGAGTAACACCGCCGCGGTTACGATACCCACCTCACCGGTAACCGCAACCGGGACGAATACAACGATCAACATCGATGCGGTTGCCAACGGGTCGTCCAACGTGACGGTCACTGACTCACACAGTAACTCCGTGGTCGTGCCCGTCGGGGTAACACTCTCGCTTCCGCCCGCGCCGACCGCGCCGTCGACACTTGCGTTAACGCAGACCGGCGCGGCGAATTTCACCGTGACGCAACCCGGATATTCGGGTAGCTACACGGTGACCTCGGATAACGCAAGCGTTGTTACCGTGACCACTCCGGTAACCGCGGGATCAGGAACGACAGTTATTCCGATCACCGCTATCGCCGCCGGCACCGCGCACGTCACGGTCACCGACGGCTTTAGCCAGAGCGTGGTCGTAACGGTTGGTGTAACCACAACACCCATCACCATTCAGACGCATCCGAAGAAACCGCCTGTTCACCAGGGAGGACCCCAATGAAGCGGACCGTTCAACTCACTGGAGCTCTTGCTGGAACGCTTGCGATCGTGGTCGCCGGCTGCGCCGGTGGTGGATCGAGCAGTTCAGCGCTTCCGGGATCCGTAGTGCAGTCCGTCGGAACCGGAACCGCGAAATTCACCATTACGATTCCGGCGAAGTCGTCGTCTGCGGCGCATCGCGTGAGTCCGGATTATGTCTCGTCGAACACCGGCTCGGTGTCATTCGCCGTCAATGGTGGAGCGCCCACGGTGATCGCGCTAACGCCGGGCACGAGCACATGCCCCGGGTCTACCCCACCGTACACGTGCACGGCGAGTGCGTCCGTTCCGGCGGGAAGTAGTCAATCGATTGCGGTCGCGACATACCAATCAAGCACGGGAAGCGGAACGCCGCTCTCGATGAACACGATAACGCAAGCGATTACCGCCAACACAGAAAATGACATCACGGTGACGCTCAACGGCGTCGCAACGGCGATCTCACTTGCGCTGAGCAAATCCCAGGTCTTTGTCGGCAACAGCGCTACGGTCGTCCCCACGTGGAACGCGACTGACGCGAGTGGTGCTACAATCATTGGGCCCGGAACCGTTGAAGACGTCAACGGCAACGCCGTTTCGCCAACCCTGGCCGACAGCGACGGCACGGGTGCAACGGTGTTAACTGGGAGTGCCGGCGCCGGATGGTCCGTCGCATATAACGGCACCGATGCGGTTTCGCCCACCTTCACGCTGAGCGCGAGCGGCTTCACGAGCGCGACGCAGACGTTGACGATAAACTCTGTCGTGAACGGCGACTTCGAAACGGGTGTGGTTTCGCCTTGGTACGTTTGTTATGCAAATCACGATCCGGTAGGCCCTATCGATGCGTCGCCCGCAGCATACACCGCGGGAGATCCGACACCGGGCGGAACAACGGCCACGCCTTCACCGACGCCAAAGGCGACGACGAACCCGGATACCAATACGGTTACGGCCGTAGCGACAACTGGGCCGGCCGTAGCACCGCACGGTGGGACCTACGATCTTCAGGTCGGCCACTCCGATATTGTCGACCGCGGAAAAGGCAACATCGGATTCTGTCAGGACGTCGCGGTGCCGTCTTCAAATCCAATGCTGACCATGTACGTCTTTGAAGGCGGCAATCACCCGAGTCTCTACAACGAGGATGCGGAGGCTTCGATTTACGCGAGCGGCTCGTTTACAACGAGCGGCCCCGGCAAGGCTGGTACGTTCTCCACGGCCGCGGCACCGGCGATGCACTTGTTCCTTGAGAACAACTGTTACGACAACCTATTAACGACGATCACGATTAACGGGACTGCTGGAACGTGCACGCCGGGCACTGGCCCTGCGGCGCACGGCGGTTCGTGGCACAAGAAAGGCCCGTACAACCTCAGCACCTACGCGGGCACCACGGTTACGCTGTTCGCCGGCATCATGGGGAGCTCGACGTCCACCACGTTCTACGGCTACTCGTACTTCGACGACGTGGTCCTGACCAAGAACTAAACCCGTACGAAGGGTTCGGGCGGGGTCGCCGTAATGGAACAGCGTGAGCGACCCCGCCCAATACTCCGGCGAGGACGGAACAGACGCACAGCGCTTGGCGATCGTGCTCCATTTCGTGGCGCGGCTCCGCGAGCGCTGGGATGTCGTCTGCGTGCTCCTCGGCGGTTCCGCCGCCGCTTCCACAAGTTCTAAGATCAACGACATCGACATTTGCGTCGTTGTCGAAGATGTTCGCCTTGGCAGGATGCGCTCGCTAATCGGCGGCACGATCCTCGACGCTTTCGTCGGCGGTAAGGAACAAATCGTTGATACGGTCCACCACGTTCGAGTTGAACAATTGGTGACGCTATGCGCCTACTCGCAGTATGCGTGGGGGGATCGTCAAATTGGCAGCGAGATACAGGCTGTCGCAAAAGCGATAGACGCTGCAGGGCCACCGCTGCTTTCACAAGGCGCGCTGTTTCGCTTTAAGTGCGAGCCCTTCGACCTGCTCAGGAAGTACCTGGCCCTCTCTCCTCGTGATGTTCCATCGGCGCAGCTTGTTCTGAGCAGACTCATCGGTTCGTGCATCGACGCCTTCTTTGCTCGTAATCGGGCGTGGAATCCCGAGATCGCGCGAACCATCGAACGTCTTCGTGAACGCGATCCCGATTGCGCTCGAGCTGTCGCAAACGTCCTTGAGGCATCTCCGCACGAGTTGGCATCAAATCCGCATCTTGTGGAGTCGATGGTCAATCGACTTGCGGGAAGTGAGCCCCCGGAGGCCGAGTTCTGGACGTCGCTCGGCAATGCGAAGACTCGATGAGTGTCATCATTCCATCCAAGGTCGTCGAGATTGCTCTGAAGGCTCCGATAGGGGGATTCGCGTTGAGTGGACTACTATTGACCGGGTCGTTCGCGCGCGGGGAAGCGACTGAGCATAGCGACATTGACCTCCTTGGAATCACTGCCGACGCTGTCCGCTGGAGAAAATTCTACCGCGAGGGATCGCATGACGTCGATCTTTTCGTCGTCTCGAACGCGATCGTCGATGGAGTACTGAAGAACCGGGAGCAGCCAATGTTGCAGATGATTGCAACGGCCGGTCATTGTCAGTGACGCCTCCGGAGAAACCCGGGAGTTGCTGGAGCGAGCTCATCGCGTGTACCAAGGGGGGCCCGCGCCGATGGGCGCCGCCCTTCTCCGTGGCCTCCGGCATCGCGTTGTCACTGCGCTTGACGACGCGCGGTCGTGCAAAGACGTTAATCCCGCTGCGGCCATCATGTTGTTATGCGCGGAGCTGAAGGAGCTCTCGGACTTGTACCTGACGACGGCAGGTGCCTGGAGCGTAGCGGCCCCGTACATCGAGCGAACCATATCGAGAACAAATCCCGGATTGGCGAGCCAATTTAGCATTGTGTCGGCAGAGACGATGAGCATTGCCGAGAGGATCCGGGCCTTCGAACAGATCCTTGAGACGGTCTTGCAGCCCTACGGTGGTCCGCTCCGATACTTTGAGACGGCGCCAGTGCCACCGGCTAGCAGCTAGTACATTTGAACCATTGACGCCCGAGTTAAGTGTGTGTAACGTTTGATCACACGTACGGATACGTAGGTTGTATCAAGACCACGGAGAGGTCTCACATGCATAACCAGGGTGTAAGCGCCGCGTTCGCGCCGTTGACCAGCTAAGAACATTTCCCGGCCGGGATCGACCACGATTCCTGCTTTTTTTACTTGGTCACGAGTTGCAACGCGAGCTCTCAGGGGCAGGGGCTGGGTTCGCCGCGTGCTCGCGACCTCTATTGGGAGAGTGTCGCATGTCTGCATCCAGTGTCGGCTCACAGTTTGTTCCCATTGCGACCGTAGATGGCTACGGCCCGGGCAGTCAGGACAATGGCACGAGCCTTGGGACAAGTGCTGGCTATGCTGCGCCGCCAACCGTCATAGATACTGCGGGTAGCGCACTTACGGGCGATGCGGGCATCACCGCACTTTACGATACGAGCGGAAACTACGTCGGTAGCTATGGGATCGATCCAAGCACCGGCTACGTGGCTGCCTGGGACGTCAACGGGCACGAGACTAATCTCGCAGCGCTCTTTCAGTCAGTCGGCGGCGCGTCGGGCTCGATTCCCATCAGCGCCGACGGAAACGTCGGACTGATGTACAATTCGTCGGGACAATATGTGGGCACGGACTTCGCCGGATATATTGATCAAGCCGCGATCGATCCGAATTATCACGGGCCGGAAAACGCCTCTTCCGGTCTAACCGCCGTATACAATCGCTATGGGAACCTCGCCGGCGCGTTTGGAATCATCGCGGGGCAAACGGAATATACGGCTTGGGACAGCAGCGGCAACGTCGTTGATACCAGTGCATTGTTAGAAGCAAACGGACTTAGCGCCGCGCAAGTCGCGACGGATGCGCAGGGCGATCAACAGACCGTGCAAGCCGATCTTACTAGCGACTTACTACTGCTCGGTCAATCCACGCTGCACTCTCAAGGCTATTACACGGTTTATAGCAATGTCTACGACAGTAACGGCACTGAAGTTGGTGAGTTCGGAAACTATGGTCCGAACAATGAGTACCAAGCAGATTCCACGTTCGGCGAGACCTACAATACCGACGACGGCACACTGGCGACGGCAACCGGGTTGAGCAGCAGCCAACTCTCAAACGCCGCGGAGCTGATTAACAACGTTGACATGGGCCGGGCGAACGGGCTCGCAAATCTGGCAACGCTGGACAACGCCACCGCTAGTGTACTGCTTTCCGACGACGCCGCGTTTTTCGCCACCGTGCCAACCGCGGCGGGTATCAACGCCCAACCTTTGTTGCTCGCGGGGCTTAGCTCATTGCAGATTCAGTCTATCGATGTGGGCCAAGTCGCGCTGATCGATCCCAACGTCCTCGCATCTTCGACGAACTTTCTAACCCAGCTTACGGGCGCGCAACAACTCAGTTTGACGGCAAGTCAGCTGCAAGCCCTGAGTCTTGGGCAGCTGGCCCCTCTTGCTGGATTGGGAGCTTCGCAATGGCAAACCGTCGCCTCGAAACTGACCGCGCAGAATCTGGCGCAGTTGACTAACGACCAGTTCAGTCAATTGGCTTGGAATGCCCGGCCGTGGCAGGATGTCAGTCCCGCCGTCTTATCGTCGCTTTCCGCACAACAGGCTTCGGAATTCTCTGCAGAGGCACTCGCGCAATTCTCCACCGCACAGGTGCAGGCACTCAATACAAGCGATTGGTCGTCGGGTCTGCAGTCCCAACTGGTCTGGAACTCAGTACCACAGATGTTGACGAACGGACAGATTTCTAGTCTTACGGCTTTCAATGCCGCGTTTGTCAACCAACTCACCGGAAGTCAGATTCAGTCGCTAAATTTCGCGGCCCTCGGGTCGCAGCTAGGTGGCCGTTCGCAGGCAGCGCTACAGAACCTGACGCCGGCGCAGCTATCGAGCTTTACCGCGGGCCAAATTGCCTCACTTGGCAGCAGTATAAACTTGCTGACCCCCTCGCAATTCGTATCGATCAATCCTGCTGAACTAACCTCTATGCAAATTGCGTCGCTCTCAGCGTCGCAACTCCAGGCGGTGAATGTTTCCGAGCTGACTACTGTGCAGCTGCAGGCGCTGTCCGCGACCCAATTGCAAGAGGTGGCCGCGAATCTCGCTCCAAGTCAGGTTGCGAGCCTTGCTGGCCCTCAGATAGCGGCACTGGAGATTTATGCACTTTCTGACTCGCAATTCGCGGCAATCACCCCGGCGCAGGTCGGCTGGCTCACAGGCGCTCAAATTAACTCGCTTTCTCCAACGCGGATTCAAGCGCTTCAGGTGTCTGGCCTCAGCGACTACACCTTAGGGCAGCTCTCGGAGAGTACGATACAGGCGTTCTCGACCGGTCAGGTCGCGTCGCTTTCGGCGAACCAAGTCGCCACGGGAATCGGGTTGAATGCCGACTGGTTGACCCCCGCGCAGATCGCTGCACTAAGCCCGGCCGATGTAGGTGCGCTTGGCGCAATCGTTAACGGTTTTGATACCTCGCAGCTCCAAGCGTTAACGCCCCAGGATTTGTACAACATCGATGCAGTGGGACTCCCGGTGGAAGACCTCACGGACTCGCAATTACAAGCGCTGTCGGCGGGTTCTGTTGACGAACTCAGCGCTGCGCAAATCAACGCGCTTTCGCTAAGCCAGGTACAGGCGCTCGACCTCACCGACCTTTGGCAAACTCCGCTAAATGGGCTCTCGGAAGCCACGGTTCAAGCGCTGTCGCAAAGCCAGGTCGCCGCGTGGAGCGCCGACCAGATCGGCTGGCTCGGCTCGAGTGCACTGTACTTCACCCCACAGCAAATCGCGTGGCTGGCCCCCGCGTCACTTTCGGGCTTGGGATCCGGCACGATTAGCCAGTTGAGCACTCCGCAACTTCAGGCTTTCAACACTTCCCAACTATCCGGTCTTTCCGCCGCGCAAGTCGACGGTCTGGAGGCTGCGCAGTTCAACGCGCTCACGACGGCGCAGATTCAAGCGTTGAACACGAGCGCGCTGCAGCTGTCCCCGCTCAACGGACTGTCGCAGAACACCGTGCAGTCGCTCTCGCAGAGTCAGGTCGCAAATCTCACCAGCCAGCAAGTCTTTTGGCTCGGAGGGAATGCGTTATATCTAACGCCTGCACAGATTTCGTGGCTCAACTCGACTGCACTCAGTGGTCTGGGAGCGGACGCGATCAGCCAGCTCAGCACCCAACAGGTGCAGGCGTTTACAACAGAGCAGCTGGGTGCCCTTTCCGCGGCGCAAGTTGACGGGCTCAATGCAGCTCAATTCAACTCGCTGACGAGTTCGCAAATTCAAGCTTTGAATACAAGCACATTGGGGCTGTCGCCGCTAGACGGACTTTCACAGAATAGTGTTCAGTCGCTGTCGCAGAATCAGATTGCGAGTCTTGCTAGCCAGCAGGTCTCTTGGTTGGGCGGGAACGCGCTCTATCTAACGGCAGCGCAGATTTCGTGGCTTAACCCAAACGCACTCAGCGGTCTAGGAGCGGAAGCGATCAGTCAGCTCAGTACCCAACAAGTGCAGGCGTTTACAACAGAGCAGTTGTCCGCTCTTTCCGAAGCGCAAGTCGACGGCCTCTCGCAAAATAGCGTACAGTCCCTTTCGCAAAATCAGGTGGCCAATCTGACTGGCCAGCAGCTTAGCTGGCTTGGCGCGAACGCGCTGTACTTTGCGCCCAGCCAAATCGCAACGCTTAGCCCCGCAGCACTGAGCGGACTGCAGCGGAGAATTGATTAGTCAGTTGAGCGCCCAACAAATTCAGGGATTCACAGCGGCGCAACTGTCTGGGCTCTCTTCAACACAGGCAGCGGCGTTGACCGACCTTCAATATGCCTCACTGTCGTCGAATCAGCAAGCCGCAGTTTCCGTTACTAAGTTCGACGACACCTTCAGCTCGATCTCCGATTTCACGGCGCTCGGCGAAAACGCCCCCGGCGCGTTGACGACCTACAACGCCGATGGATCTGTGTCGATTTCAGTGGACAACTCCGATCTTAGCGGCTCGGCTGCGTACAGCAGCACTGGGACGCTCGAAAGCGAAACGCTGGCGTACTCCAACGGAAATACGGTCAGCCTTTCGAACAGCGGCGGCTATACTGAAGTTGATGAGGTGACCTCGAGTGGCCAGCAGAGCAGCCAAATCAACACCGCTTCCGGTGTGTACGCAACGACGGCGGAAGTCGAGTCCGACGTCCAGTTCACGGTTCGAGACCCTATCTATCCCGGCCGCGGGGATCTGGAATTCGCGGAGTTTTTCGAAACCGGCTTCAACACGGCAAATGGCGCGGTCACGTTATCTGAAAGCTTGTATAATGGCCAGTCCGTGGGCCTGCTTTCATCATTTCTCGAAGGAGACGACGTAGGTTCGGCACCGATTGGCCAGGCCGGGTCGGGGCCGGACCCGATTCTGCTGTCCAACGCTCCCATCAGTGTCTCCGTTGGATGGGGCGACAATCCTGAACCGTCGCTTGCCCCGCCGCTTTATCAGCCATACGACCCCAGTGCGTGCGACGGTGCCGCGCAGGGGGTATCGATCGGTATCGGTGGCCTCGTCGGTTACGCTGTTGGCATTTGGGGGTATTTGGCCGGTTTTGGCCTCAGTGCGACTGCTCTGAGCTGCGATGATCCACAAGCTGGAAGCGGGCCAGACGGGCAATCAGTAGATGGATTTAACGTCTGGGATGGGCAATCTTTCACTTTCGTTCCGGATGGGCAGATGACCGTGGACCTCGGCAACGGCCAAAGCGAAACGGTCATCGGAACCCCGTCGTTCAATAGTGCCGGTTCGATCACGGCGATCACGGAGACTGTAATAGCAAACTAGGGTTTTGCTCGGCGGCGAAAGAGCGAGGCGGCGCGCCGCTCCGACTCGTGGTTTCTTACGGCTCAAGCTTTGCAAACATCACGATCAAGACGATGGTGGTAAAGATAACAAACGACGCAAGGACGCCTGCGTTCCCGAAGTGCGCTCTTATCCACGGTACGGACAAGACACCAATTACCAAGTACCCGAACATCAGGAGGAAGCCTTCAAACGAAATCGGCTTGTAGATGGGACAGTGGCCTCGAAACCAATATCTTTTCCCCATACGGAAATAGTAGCATGTGTAGCTCAATGATGGGAACGTTTTCACAACGGCCGGATTGTGTCGATGCCGTCTGACGCCGGCGTTGCCGGGGTTTCCCAGGCACTCATTGACGACATAATTGCAGCAGCGCTGGCTGAATTCCAAAGCGCGCTGGTGTGCGTTGCGCTCGGCGGGTCAAGAGTCAAGGGAACCGCACGCGAGAGCTCAGACCTCGATGTCCATGTCGTTCACACCGGCGGGTGGTATCAAAAGCGATTCGTTGGGGGCGCGAACAATGCGGACGGTATCGACATCGACTTTTCGATCGATCCGATCGGTAAGTTAGTTACGTGGATTCTCCGCTTTCGCGGCTACGCGGACTTCTTTACGACAGCAAAGATCGTGTATCCAAATCCGCCCACGGACGATGCACAAGGGATTCTTCAATTGGCCCAGCGCGTTCGCGATGAACCCGCTGCCCTCGGATACGAGTCGACGGACCACTATAAGCGATACGGGACCCTTCGGCGCATGTTGATGCAGTCTCAACACGCAGTTGCGCCAGACCGCAAGCTCGTGCTAGCAACGGTCATCGTTGGTATTGCGGAGCTCCGCCTGCTTCTAGCTGGAGATCACCACATTCGCATGGGAAGTCTCATCGCAAAGGTGACGGAGATCGACCCACGCCTTGCAGTCTGCCTTAAAGCGGCACTCAATGATCTGGAAGCCGATCAAAGCTATGGGATCCTTTTGGAGGCCCTTGCGGCGCTGAAGCCTGCCAATGATTTCTATCTGGCCGAGAAGCTATTTCTGGTTGAGCAACAACGAGAGTAACGAAAGTCGCCGCGTCGGTTGGCTGCCCGGTGTGCTCGAAGCGTTCAACACGCTTCGCTAGAGGAGCGGGAATGGCCATCTCAGTGAAGCGGGTGTCTGCGGCTTGCCGAAGCCGCCAACCTCCTCTATAGTTATACGCGCCATGCCCCCTACCGTGGCCCCGCTGCGGATCGGCAGCCATCAAGTCTGGCCTCCCTTGGTGCTCGCACCCATGTCCGGCGTGACCAATCGGACGATGCGCGCGCTCTATAAGCCCTTTGGCCTCGGTCTGACCGTCACCGAATTCGTTTCCTCGAATGCGCTGAAGTACGACGAACAAGCGCACGATGGAGATGATCGATCAGCACGGGCTCGAGAAGCCGGTCTCGACGCAGCTCTGGGGCGACGATCCGGCGACGATGGCCGCCGCAGCCAAGGTCGTGCGCGAATGCGGCGCCGACATCGTCGACATCAATTTTGGCTGTCCCGCACCAAAAGTTACGAAGACCAACGGCGGTTCGGCGTGTCTGCGTGACGTCGAACGCTGCGAAGCGATCATGCACGCCGTGGTCGATGCGGTCGATTGTCCGGTCACGATGAAGATGCGTCTGGGATGGAGTGAGAGCGATCTGGTCTACGTCGACGTGGCGAAACGCGCGCAAGCGGTCGGCGTACAAGCGGTCACGCTGCACGCGCGCACCGCGAAGCAGTTCTACAAAGGCAGCGCCGATTGGGATCATATCGCGCGTTTGAAAGAAGCGATCGACATCCCGGTGATCGGCAACGGCGATCTCGACGATCCGCACGTTGCGATGCAACGCATGCGCGACAAGCGGCGTCGACGCCATCATGCTCGGTCGCGCGACGCTCGGCAATCCGTGGCTGATCGCGCAGATCGCCGACTTGATGGAAGGCCGCGAGATGCGGCCGATGCCCTCCGCCGCCGACCGCCTGCGCTACTGCATCGTGCACTATCGCGCGATGGTCGACGAACTCGGCGAAGCGCGCGCTGTGCCGCAGATGCGCAAGCACGTCGCGCTCTATCTCAAAGGTATCCCGGGCGCCGCGGTGTTGCGCGAGCGCATCATGCACATCGATTCGGCCGCGGAAGGCGATCGCGCGTTATCGAGGAGACGATCGCACGCGTCGAAAACTCGGCGATGGTTGCGGCGTGACATGCCGGTCACGATTGAGTTCGTACAGTTCCTCGAAGCGTCCGCGACCTCTATCGATGCCGCGCACCTTCGAGCGCTTGCGGCCTACCTCAAGCTCGTGCTCGTCGACAACGGCGACCGAAGCGCTGCCGCTCTCGAACGCTCAATCCGATGGCCAAAGACACACGCGCTCGCGTACGTGGAGCGTTACTGGCGACTGAGCGCAGAAGACCAGGTGGCTCGCTGCTGCGCAGGACGCGGCGTTGCGCAGCTCGAGGGTGACGACGCGCTCAAGGTGTTGCTCGTGCTGATGGACGACGCCAAGGGCGGCTGGACCAATCGCGCGTTTCGGAGTTCGCACATCAATACGAGAACAAGTACGAAGTCGCGCACGATTGGGCGACGGTGGTGCATATGGACCGCCGAAGAACCGACGCCGAAATTGTTACGCATGGCGCGCGTTTGAGTCGCTCTATCGCACGGTCGACGAGCGCCGAAAGGGTCACGGTTCGCACGCTGCGCGAGATTCTCGACCGCGAGGGGCGCACGATGCGCTTTGCGGGTCACGCGCGCCGCTACGATGATGCGACCGTCGATGCCATTCGCACGACGATCGAGCCGCATCTCGATTCGCACGCGGCGCCCGTCGTGTTTGCCGCGCTCTACGGCGATGCATCGCGCGAATCGCTCGGCTATCCGCCGCTCGGCGTTCCGGATCGCGGCGGCTACGAGTTTGCGCTTCCGACGCCATGAAAAGCGAAAGAGGACCGCTCGCGCGATCCCCTCTCATGTAGCTTACGAATGTAAGCACGGCCCTGACTAAGCAGCTCGACTGTAGCGCGGGTGACCGGTCCGCGTCAAGATGCTAGCCAGGGGGGTGGCGCCCGGTGGGATTCGAACCCACATCTTCGGCTTAGTCAGAACCGCACTTTATCCAGTTAAGCTACGGGCGCTGCCGCTACGATCACGCGGAGGGATCGCGTTGACAAGACGAACCATCGACGATCTCGCGGCCGAAGCGTTCGAGAATTATAAGAACTTCATCAATCCGCCGCTCGCGCGGGTGATGAAGCTCTCGGGTTCGCCGGTTGAAGTGCGCGCCGTCGGGCACGACGATCTGGGATCAAAACGGCAAAGCCTATCTCGATTTCGCCGGCGGCTACGGCGTCTTCACGCTCGGGCATTCGCATCCGCGCGTCATCGCCGCGGTCAACGATCAAATGGAGCGCATGTCGCTCTCGGGCAAGACGATGTTCAACGTCGTGCTCGGTCGCGCCGCGAAAGCGTTTGGCAGAGCTCACGCCGGGCGATCTGCAATACTCGTTCTGGTGCAACAGCGGTACCGAAGCGATCGAAGGCGCGATCAAGCTTGCGCGCGCTGCGACCGGTCGCGCGAAGATCGTCGCAACGCACGACGCGTATCACGGCAAGACGCTTGGCGCGCTCATCGATCAGCGGGCGCGCAACGTTTCAAACGCCGTTTCAGCCGTTGCTCGCCGATGTTGCGCACGTGCCGTTCGGCAACGCCGCGGTGCTCGACGAAGCGCTGCGCGACGCCGCGGCGTTCGTCGTCGAGCCGGTGCAAGGCGAAGGCGGCGTCAACGTGCCGCCGCTCGGCTATTTGCGCGCGGTGCGCGAGGCCTGCGACCGCGCCGGCGCGCTGTTCATCGCCGACGAAGTGCAAACCGGACTTGGGCGCTGCGGCTATCGCTTCGCCGTCGAACGCGACGACGTTGTGCCCGACGTCATGACGCTGGCCAAAGGACTCTCCGGCGGCATCATTCCGGTCGGTGCGTACATTGCGCGCCCCGATGCGTGGAATCGCGCGTATGCAAAAGCGCCGCTGATTCACACCTCGACCTTCGGCGGAAGCGAGATTGCGTGCGCGGCCGCGCTTGCGGCGATGGAGGTTTTGCTCGAAGACGATCTCGTCGCGAACGCGCGCGCGCGCGGCGAGCAGCTGCTCGATGGATGCCGGGCGATCGCGCTCGAATATCCGAACGTCATCCGCGAAGCGCGCGGACTCGGCTTGCTGGTCGGCGTCGAGCTGACGAACGAGGGCTACGGCGGCTGGATCATTCCCGAGATGCTCAAACGCGGCGTCACCGCGGCGTGGACGCTCAACCAGCAGCGCGTGATTCGTCTGGAGCCGCCGCTGATCGTGCGCGAAGGCGAAGTGGATATCGCGCTCTCGGCGTTCTCCGCAGGGGTGGAGGCCGCCGCCGAGAAGCTCGGGCGCTTGTGAGCGCGCGACACTAATGCCCTACGTCGAATCCCGCATCGCGATCGCTGCTCCCGCTCGCGCGGTCTACGAGCTTGCCAAAGATCAGGAGCGCTTTCCCGAGTTCATGCCGGACGTCGAGACCGTGAAGGTGCTCGAGCGTCATCCCGACCGCGCGATCTCGCGCTGGAAGACGCTGGTGGAAGAAGCGCCGATCGAGTGGACCGAAGAAGATCGCTTCGACGACGGTGGCTTGCGGATCGACTATGCACTCCTCGAAGGCGATCTCGACACGTTCCAGGGCGCCTGGACCTTCGAAGAGCGCGACGGCTTGACGCACGTGTTGCTGACGGTGGAGTATGATTTCGGAGTGCCGACGCTGGCCGAGCTGATCGGCCCCACGCTGCAGAAGAAAGTGCTCGAGAACAGCGAGATGATGCTCAAAGCGTTGAAGGTGCAAGCGGAACAATGAAGTTCTGCTTCGTCATCCATCCGCTCTCGCTCGAAGACGTTGCGCGGTACGAACCGGGCGCGGCGGGCAAAGGCGCGCCGATCGTTCGCAAGATCATGGAGTGGATGCCGCCGTGGGCGACCGCGCATATCACCGGCGTGCAAACGCCCGACGGGCGCGAAACCGAGGGCTGGTTTGTCACCGCGCCGCTCTTGCCCGAACAGATGATGGAGTTTCCGCGCGAAGAGGTCTATAAGCGCATCGTGCGCGCGATCGAGATCGGTGCCGAGCTTGGCGCGGAGGTCGCGGGGCTCGGCGCGTTCACCGGCGTCGTCGGCGACGGCGGTATCACGGTTGCGGAGCGCTCGCCGATTCCGGTGACCACCGGCAACTCGCTCACGATCGCTGCGGGCATTCAAAGTTTCTTTCGCGGTGCGCGCGAGATGGGCGTCGATCCAGCAACCGCGACGGTTGCGATCGTCGGCGCGACCGGCTCGATCGGCAGCGCCTGCGCCAAATTGATCGCGCCGCACGTGAAACATATGGTGCTCGTTGCGCGCAACAACACGCGTTTGCAGAAATTCTACGAGCAGATGAAAGCCGAATTGCCCTGCGAGCTGTCGTATACGAGTCGACATCTCCGACGCGGTGCGCCGCTCGCAGTTGATTCTCACCGCGACATCGTCGACGCAAGACGTCATTCAACCCGAGGATCTGCTACCGGGCGCGGTCGTCTGCGAACTGTCGTTGCCGCACGACGTGAGCCGCCGCGTGGCGCTCGAGCGTCCCGACGTGCTCGTGACCGAGGGCGGCAATATGGTCGTGCCCGGTCATCCGTTTTTCGAGCGCGTGCGCGAGCCGGGAAATGCTTTCGATTTGAACCTTCCGCCGCGCACGGCACTTGCATGCATGAGCGAGACGATGGTGCTCGCGCTCGAGCAGCGCGCGCGAGTGCTACACGCTCGGCCGCGGCATCGACGTGAACAAAGTGATCGAGATCGAAGAGATGGCGACACGCTGCGGCTTCACACTCGCCGATATGCGCGCCTTCGACACCGCGATCACGCCGGAGAAGATCGCCGCCACGCGAGGGGCAGCGGCCCTTCGACAAGCTCAGGGTGACAGGGTAGGAGCGTGAAAAACGCATCGTTTCGGTTTCAGCTGGGCTCTTCGACGCGCGATCACCACGCGGTGGTCGAATTGCTTGGCGAGACGTTCGATATCACACGCGAAGGCGTGGACGGCAAGCTCGATAAGGCGATTGCGCGCGTGCAAGAGCTCGACGGCACGGTCGACGCGATTGGCCTCGGCGGCATCGACGTGTATCTCTACGCCGGCACGAAACGCTACGCATTGCGCGACGGCTTACGGCTGTTGCACGCCGCAAAGGTCACGCCGGTCGTCGACGGCAGCGGCTTGAAGAACACGCTCGAACGCGAAGCGATCCGCTACATGCAGGACGATCTCGGCATCGATTTGCGCGGCAAGCACGTGCTGATGGTCAGCGCGCTCGACCGCTTCGGCATGGCGCAGGCGCTGGTCGATGCCGGGCGCCGACGTGCTCTTCGGCGATTTCATCTTCGCACTCGACAAAGACATGGCCGTGCGCGATCTGCACACGTTCGAAGAGATGGCCGAGAAGTATCTGCCCGACGCGTGCAAGTTGCCGTTCCAGTTCTTCTACCCGACCGGCAAGAAACAAGAGAAAGCGCCCGAGCCGAAGTATCCGCAATACTACGAAGAAGCCGACATCATTGCGGGCGACTTCCACTTCATGCGCCAGTTCATGCCCGACCATCTCGACGGCAAGATCGTGTTGACCAATACGGTCACGGAGCGCAACGTCGATGAGCTGCGCGAGCGCGGGGTAAAGACCTTAATCACGACGACGCCCGACTTCCAAGGGCGCTCGTACGGCACCAACGTCGTCGAAGCCGCGCTACTCGCGCTGCTCGGCAAGAAGTGGGAAGACGTCACGCCTGCCGATTACGAGCGCGTGCTGCACGAACTGCATCTGCATCCCCGGGTAATCGCACTGCGTTGACGCGCCGCCTGCCGCGCGTTCTGCACTTCTTCGATATCTCGGTGCTGGCGTCGGCGTCGATGGGCCCGGCGTATTCGCTCGCCTCGACGATGGGCCCGATGGTCTTTGCCGCGGGTTACGGCGCGCCGCTTGCGCTGGTCGTGCTCTCGGCGATCATGCTGTGCATCGCGGTCGCGTTTGCGTTTCTTTCGCGCGTTGCGCCCAATGCCGGCTCGTCGTATTCGTGGATTCGCATGGCGTTTCGGCACGCACGCGGGCGCCTACGGCGCATGGTTGCTGCTGCTCTCGAATTTCTTTGCGACGATGGCGACCGCGGTGCCCGCCGGCATCTACACGCTTGCGCTCGTTGCGCCCGCGCACGTGCAAGATCCAAGCTGGACCGCGGGTGTCGGTGCGGTGTGGATCCTCGCGAGCGCGGCGCTGCTCTATGCGGGCGTGCGCCCAACCGCGCTCGTCACGTTCGTCGCGCTTGCGCTCGAACTCGGCGTCTTGATCGCGGCAGCGGTCGCCGCAGCGCTGCACGCGCCAGTGCCGGCGCACGCGATCGCAACGTCGACGCCGTTACCAGCGGCCTTCGGCGTCGCCGGGTTCGTGACGGCGATGACGCTTGCGGTGTGGATGAGCGACGGATGGGAAGTTAGCGCGTCGACGAGCGAAGAGGTCGAAGGACTCGAGCACTGCATCGGGTCGCGGCGGCATCGCAGGCCTGTTGCTTTCAACGGTCGTGCTCGTTGCGTGCATGTACGCGTTCTTGCACTTAGGCTCGTTGCAGGGCTTTGCCGACAATCAAGCCGACGCGCTCGCGTACATCGGCGAACTGCTCGGCGGCGGCGCCTGGCGCATCGCGATCGTCGTTACCGTGCTGCTTTCCACGCTCTCGACGTTGTGGACGACCATTTTGTACCTTTCGCGTTCGGTCTACGCGATGGGGCGCGACGGGGTCTTGCCGCGAGCCTTGGGCGACGCTCGATGCTCGCATCGAGCCGCTCTGGTCGATGCTTGTGGTGAGCGTGCTGGTCACGCTGTGCGAGCTCGCGACGGGCTTTTCCACCAGCGCGGCCGATCAGCTCACCCTCGTGCTCAACGCAAGCTCGGTATTTCTGGGACTCCTGTTCGTGCTGTCGGCGTTCGCGGCCGCGCGTCGCTTCGCGGGCGAACCGGCGGCGCGCCTCGGTGGCGTGCTCGTGCCGCTCGTGGGGGCGTTCGCGCTCTTGGGCGTCCTGGTGGCAACCGTCGCGGTCGAAAACCGCACGCTGCAGGCCTATGCTTGCGCGGGCGTCGTCCTGGGTATACCATTTGCGCTCTGGCGCGGGCGGGCGGTACGGCGATAGGCCGCCGGAGGAAGGGGAACCGTTGGGGTCCCCCAAACAAACCGCGCCAGCGTCCTCACCGGGCGCAAATATTTTTGCTACGGGGTCGCTGGGTCTATCCTTGAACGAGAAAGAGATCATCCTGACCGCCGAGGGGCTGCAGAAGCTCCAGGAAGAGCTGGACGAGCTCAAGACGGTCCATCGCAAAGAGGTCAACGATCGCATTCGTCAGGCCAAAGAGTACGGCGACCTGAGTGAAAACGCCGAATACGAGGACGCCAAACAAGAGCAGGCGTTCATCGAGGGGCGCATCCTCAAGCTCGAGGCCATGATTCGCAACTCGCGGCTCATCGACGAGTCGGAGATTACGACCGACGAAGTGCACATCGGCGCAACCGTTAAGGTCAAAGAGCTCAAGAACAACGAGAGCTACGAATTTCACATCGTAGGCTCGGCTGAGGCCGATCCGACGGCGAAGCGAATTTCCAACGAATCGCCGCTCGGCCGCGCACTGCTCGGCCACAAGAAGGGCGAGACAGTCGACGTCTCTACCCCGCGCGGTGTCGTGAAGTACAAGATCGACGGCATCAGTAACGGCAACGGCACTGCAAAGAAGACCGCAAAGAAGGCCTCGTAGGGGGCCGCACGGCCTCATGCACGACGATCTCGGCAAAACCGAAGCAACACTCATAGCGGCCAGGCGCGAGCATCTGGCCGCTTTGCGTTCGCGCGGCCACGATCCGTTCGCGCCGACGCGCTACGAGATCGAAGCGACCGCAAGTGAGTTGAACGAACGGTACGGGTTTCTCGAACCCTCGCAACACGCCGAAGCCGAAGGCTGGAGCATTGCCGGGCGCATCATGTCGATCCGCACCGCGGGCAAGACGCTCTTTGCCGATCTGCACGATCGCACCGGCCGTTTGCAGATCTACCTCAAGAAAGACGACGTCGGCGAGGAGCAATTCGCACAGTGGAACGACATCGAGCGCGGTGACATCGTCGGCGTCCGCGGGTTCATGTTCCGCTCGAAAAAAGGCGAGCTCACGCTGCACGTCAGCTCGTTCGAACTGCTGAGCAAAGCGCTGATGCCGCTTCCCGACAAGTGGCATGGCTTACAAGACGTTGAGAAACGCTACCGTCAGCGCTATGTCGATCTAATCGTCAATCCCGACGTGCGCGACGCCATGATCATGCGCAGCCGCCTGATCGCTGAAACGCGCCGCTTCATCGACGATCGCGGCTTCTACGAAGTCGAAACGCCGACGCTGCTGCACGTTGCCGGCGGTGCCTCGGCGCGACCGTTCATTACGCACGTCAACGCGCTCTCGGGCGAAGAGATGCAGCTGCGCATCGCGACCGAATTGAACCTCAAACGTTTGATCGTCGGCGGCATGGAGCGCGTCTACGAGATCGGGCGCATCTTCCGCAACGAAGGCATTGATACGACGCACAATCCCGAGTTCACGATGCTCGAGCTCTACGCCGCGTATTGGGACGTGAACGACATGCGCGAGTTCAACGAGGCGTTGATCGCGCATCTCGCGGGCGTTGCGACCGGCGGGCGCGAGGATTTACAGATCGGCGAGCAGCTGATCTCGTTCAAACGGCCGTTCGAAAAGGTCACGTACCTCGAGGGCATTGCGATCTACTCGCACGGCAAATACACGCGCGAGAGACTGCTCGATCCCAAGGGAGCTGCGGAGATTCTTGCCGACCTCGGTCTGCCGCCGTCGCCGACGCACGGTCACGCGCTCGACAAAATCTTCGAACGCGTGCTCGAGCCGCACTTGGTCCAGCCGACCTTCGTCACCGAGTATCCGGTGATCATCTCGCCGCTGGCCAAACGCAAAGCCGGCGATCCGGAACTGGTCGATCGCTACGAGCTCTTCTGCAACCGTATGGAGATCTCAAACGCCTTCACCGAACTCAACGATCCCGACGATCAGCGCGCCCGCTTTGAAGCGCAGGTGCGCGAACGGGCGCAGGGCGATGAGGAGATACCCCAGCCCGATTGGGACTTCGTGCGTGCACTGGAGTACGGCATGCCGCCGACGGCCGGGATCGGCATCGGAATTGACCGTCTCATAATGCTGTTAACAAACAACGTGTCGATCCGCGACGTGTTGCTCTTCCCACTCCAGCGACAACACGGGTGACGCGCCGTCACTGGTAGTCCTTAAGGACTATATCGCAGGCGGGACTTTCGTCACGGTCGAAAATCGGACGACGTTCTAGGATTTGCCTACCATTGGAGGGTGCCGTGCAAAGTTTCCGTCGTATTGCCGCGTACGCGCTTGTTGCTTCGCTGACCGCCTGTGGAGGTGGAGGCGGCTACAGCCCACCGCCGCCGCCGCAGCCGACGCCGACTCCGCCGACGAGCCTTTCGCAGCAGGCGGTGCAGCGCAGCGATGCGCAGGGCGCGCTCTCCGGCGTGCAAGCGTACGAAGAATATGCCGGCAATGGTTCGATTTCGACCTTAACCGTCGTGCGCTCCATGCATCGCGCGCTGAGCAAAGTGAATCCGCGCCATCCGATGACGGCGTGCAGCGGTGGCGAGACGTCAACGGTCGTCACCAACGGCAATGGCACCGCGACGGAAACAATTACCGACTATTACAACGCCAACTGCACGGGACAGGCGGAAAGCCAGATCATCTGGACAGCGTCCGAGCCAAACAGCACGACGCTCACTGGTCCCGCGACGTTCACGCAGTGGTCGCCGACGGGCGCAATTACCGGTACCGCGAACGCGACGATCACGTTCTACGTCACAAATGGCGGCGCAACGGTCACGGGTTATTCGTTCTTGCTCACTAACGTCGTGCAGAACGGCACGACGCTCGGCGACGTTGGTCTCGCGTGTTCGACGAACGCGTGCGGCATCGCGGCGGTTGCCAACGTTGCGGCGCTGAGTGCGATGACCGGCGCATCGGTCAGCCTAGCCGTTGGAACATCATCGCTGAGCATGCAGATCGCCACGTATCAAGGTGCACAGAATTCGCTCTCGATCGCGCAGGGCACGTTCCCCAACTGGACGATCTCGCCGTCTTCGGATCAGACCGCATCGGTCTCGATCACCGGGCAGGCCACGACCACCGGCTTCACGCTCACGTTGACCGATGGCACGAACGGCGGCACCTTCGCTATCACCGGTTCGTTAAGCGGTACGGTGACGGGTACGCTGACCAACAACAGCACAAGCGCGACGGTCGCGACGTTCACCGTGAACGCGTCGGGCAACGGGACCCTGACCTATAGCAACGGGACGCAGGTCCAGATCGTCGACTATGTCGTACAAGGCTGAGCATGGACGGACAAAAGTGCGATCACGTGCAGTGCACCTGCTACGTCGATCTCGGAGCGTTCTTTTGTAGCGATCGGTGCCGCGAACAGGCGAACGCGGATCCCGACGCGCCACCCCACGATCATTGCAGCTGCAACCACCAGGAGTGCGAAAACGCAGCCTAGCTACGCCCCGTAGTTGGTGAAGGCCACGTAGAACAGCACCGCGATGCTCGCGCCGGCGTAAGTAACCAAGCCGATGGCGTTGAGCCAGTCCAACGCGCGGATCATCGCGGACGACAGTGCGCCCGCACCCAAGGCAGCGGCAGCGTCGATCAGCGCCGGCGCAAAGAATGTCCAAAACGGGATCGCCGCGACGGCCAGGAGCGTACCGGGAAGGTAGGCGCCGACGATGGCGCCGTGCGTCCCGGTATCGGCGACATACAGCTGCAAGCCGGCGGTAACCAGCCAGCACACGGCATATGCGCCCAGCCGAAACCGGCGCGAGGCTGTGGGTGTCACGGGGTACGTTATCAACTAGCTAGCTAGGAGAACCTTCATGGATCTGACCACTTCGTATCCCCGTAGCGTGCGCGACAAGCTCTTCGGCTTGGTGCAGATCGGGCGCACGGTCGACAAAGGCAAGGCGTTCGCGATCGGCAAGGAAGGCGAGTATCACTACAATTGCCCGATGGATCAGGCCGTGTTCGGGTTTTTAGGCATCGATCACGATGCGTTGCTCAACGTGATCAAGAACGCCAAGAGCGATGCCGAGATCGACAGCTACGTCAAAGGCTTCATCGACAAGAAGTCGCCGCAGCAGATCGAAACGTGGAACCAGGAATGGCTCGCACACGAACCCGACAATGACGATTCGCGGAAGTTCTTCTTGGAACTGCGCAATTCAATTGCGCCGGACCGGACCGACGTAACCACGTGGGCCGACGTCTTGGATCTGGACGAGAAGCGGTCAGTGCCGAAGCGCCAGCCGGTGAGCGCGTAGAGCATACCGTCCGCTGTGCCGTTGAATACGACGGCACGGCGTTCTTCGGGTTTCAACAGCAGACCAAAGGCCGTACTGTAGCCGGCGAGCTCGAGAGCGCGCTCGAAAAGCTCCTCGAAGAGCCGGTGAAGGTAACCGGTGCCGGAAGGACCGACAGTGGTGTCCATGCGAGCGGACAGGTGATTTCATTTATCACTTCCCGCTCGTTTCCGTTCGAGCGTCTGGCGATTGCATTAAATGCGACGCTTCCAGCGGACATCAGCGTGCGCGAGGTGGCGCTCGTTCAAGACGGATTCTCGGCGCGCTTTTCGGCGCGCGAACGAACCTATGTCTACGCGATTCTCAATCAAGGCAATCGTAGCGCTCTGCTCGCGCACCGCGCATATCACGTGTATCGGCACAAGCTCGATCTCGACGCAATGGGCGACGCCGCTGCACCGCTGATCGGCGAGCACGATTACCGCTCGTTCTGCGGGGTGCTTCCCGAAAACGGTGTAACCGTGCGCAGCGTGCGCTCACTCACGATCGCAACGCAAGGTGATCTCGTGCGCGTGGCAATCAGCGCGGACGGGTTCGTGCACCGCATGGTGCGCACGATCGTTGGCACACTCATTGAGTGTGGTCTCGGTCGTCGCGATCCGGCGACGATGCGCGCAATTCTTGCCGCGCGAGATCGGCGCGCTGCGGGACTTACCGCGCCGGCGCACGGCTTGTACCTCGCGGGCGTGCGCTACGACGACTTCGACTCGTATAAAGAGCCACCGATCTTTCAGGGCTGATGGTTCTTCCGGCTTACGTGCCTTGACAGGTGCTTTGCCGACTGCGTAGGCTGGTGCTATTGTGGTCGCTGCATTAATGGTGTTGCTTATCGCCGACGCGCCGGCACCATCGCCGTCTGCAACACCACCGTTAAAAACCATCATTCGCGTGCATTCGACGCCGCTATGCGCGGCGATCGCAAGCAACGTCCTGTATGTGATCGGAGGCCTCCAGGCCAACGATCGGCTTGTTGAAAGCTCGAAGCCTTTGCTGCTCGAGACGGGGAAAGACTACATCCCCACGAGCGAGGTTGGTCAATCCTTCGGCAAAAGGAGCGCGCGTTTTGGTGGTGCACACGATCCGAGCCCTGCGTTGATTCTGGACACCGAGCATCTCAACAAAGTAGTTAGTGCGATCGTGCGCAATCTGGCTATGATTGATGCGGCATTGCGTGATCCGACGCGCTTCCCAGCCGAAGCGAAGACCGATGATGAGCGAAAGGAACTCGTCCTCAAGTCGCAACTCGAGGCGGTCGCCGATCAACAGCGCAAGACTTTAAACACGCTCTACGGTCTGTCGGACACACTTTCGTTGCAGCAGCTCGTGGCTAAAGGCGATGGACTGCAAGGCGCAACGAATGAAGGAAACGCAAAGGTTGCGCAGAGCGATCAGGATGTCAGTTTTCAGGACGTTCTTTCTGCTGCTAGCCGAGGTCGTGGGGCGCCCGTCGATCCAACCGTGGATCAGGATCCAGCGATCAGCCAAGCGCCGACGGACCTCACCAATAACCCGATGGCGCGCTTCTATCTCGGCGTTGCCGCCGAGCAAAAAACTACCGCATCAGCAGAGAACCAGCTTACGCAAACCGTAGTAACTACGGCGGCGACGTGCCGCTAATAGGCCACGCGCGATTCTGATCACGGGAAGGCGAGTGTCGCGTTCGGAGTTACTTCGCCGGTTGGGCGTGCCGGCGTCTTCGGGCGTACACATTTTGGCGGGACCAGGTGAAACACCGAGTCTTCGTACGGCGCACATGCTATGGATGTGCGAGGGGCCTAGCGACCGTGACGAATTGGACAAGGACTGTCCGTCCAATTGCGTTGCCCAGAACAAACTACCTTACGAAATGCTTGCGTACGATGCAGCGTCATTCCCCGACGATACGTGGATATTGGTTCCGTACGAGAAACATCGCGAGCTCTTCGCAACTTTTCCCGACGCGCGCGGCTAGCGACCTACCTCTTCTAAGAGTCGCTGTAACTGTTTCGACTGGCCGACGTTGATGCGGCGCAGCAACCGAGAGGCGCGTTCGCCGGCTTCTTCGAGCGCTTCATCTAAGAGCGTGCGCCCCGCAGGCGTGAGCAAGGCGAGCGATGCCCGTGCATCGCTTGCGTCTTTGTGGCGCTCGATGATACCGCGGCGTTCGAGCGGGAGCAGCGCCCGGGTGACCCCGGAGGCGGTCAGGTGGAGCTCGTGCGCAAGTTCGGTCGGTCGCCGGCCGCTCGAGGCTTCGCGCAAGGGCACGAGAAGCCGAAGCTCCGCGAAGCTCAGCCCGCGGACTTCAAGTACCCGCACCGCCCGCGCATGCGCAGATGCCAGCGCCAGTAGCGTCTCGATCGCGTCGGTAGGCATGGGTCCAGTATATTTGATTAGTCAAGTAATAGTCAAATAAAATGAATCCTCGAAAATCGCTTGACGCGGCTTCCAGCGCCCTGTAAGATGCGCAAGTTATGAGAACCACTTTGCAAAAGACCGCCGAGACGAAGGCCGATTGGTACATCGTCGACGCGGCCGGGCAGCGCCTGGGTACGCTAGCCGTGCGCATCGCGCGCGCGCTCTCGGGTAAGCACAAGCCGACCTGGACACCGCACATCGACAACGGCGATCACGTGATCGTGATCAACGCCGAAAAGATCGAGTTGTCGGGCAACAAGTGGGACACGAAGCTCTATCGCCGTCACAGCGGTTTTCCGGGCGGGCTTAAAGAGCCGACCGCGCGCGAAGTGCACGCCAAGCATCCTGAACGTTTGATCGAAGAGGCCGTGCGCGGCATGCTTGCGACCAACAAGATGCGCGACGTGCAATTGCGCCGCCTCAATGTGTATGCCGGTGCGGAACATCCGCACGACGCGCAAAAGCCGCAGCCGCTGTTTTAGGAGTATTCGTGGATAACAGCCAGATTCAAGCCACCGGTCGTCGCAAGCGCGCAGTCGCGCGCGTGAAACTCTCCCTCGGTCAAGGCGTGATCACCGTCAACAAGAAACCGATCGAAGAGTACTTCCCGCGTCCGCAGCTGCAGCAGATCGTGCGTCAGCCGTTTGAAGCGACGCAGAGCGGTGGCCGTTACGACGTCGTCGTGAAAGCCGCAGGCGGCGGCGTGACCGGTCAAGCCGGCGCGGTGCGTCATGGCATCTCGCGCGCGCTCGTCGAGATGGATGGCTCGTTCAAGGAGATCTTGCGCAAGAGCGGTTTCCTCACGCGCGACCCGCGTGAAAAAGAGTCGAAGAAGTACGGACGCAAGCGCGCACGTAAGCGCTTCCAGTTTAGCAAACGATAATTCGTCGCTCGACGGTTCTGAAGTTGGCCGTCATAGCACTCGGCGTTGCCGGGTTGCTATGGCGGCCTTCTTCGTTATGGGTCGAGCAAGCCTACGTCAACGGCGTCTATCCCGGTTGGGAGCACGCGCTCTTTGCAATCAGTTCGCGGCTACCGTGGTCGCTCGGCGATATCGTGGTGCTTGCCGGAGCAGCGTGCATCGTGTGGCGCCTGCTGCGCCGCGACTGGCTCGGCGTGCTTGCGATCGCCGGTTTGTATGCGTTTTGGTTTGAGGCCGGTTGGGGCTGGAATTACGATCGCGCACCGATCGAGGCGCGTACGGCATACGATACGGCGAATATTACACCGCGCGCGGTCGAGGAATTGCGGGCGCGCGCGATTGCGCACATGAATCGCCTGGCGCCGCTTGCGCACGCGCGCGCGACCCAACCGTTGGATCTCGAAGCCTTGCATGCAGCCTGGGTCCCCGTGGTGCAGGCGGGCGGCGATACCTGGGAGCCGCTGACTGGCGCCCCCAAGCCGACCCTGGCCGACCCGTTTATGGCGGCGACCGGGACCAGCGGCTACATCAACCCCCTGGCCCTCGACGTCCACCTGGCAAGCGACTTGCTCTGGTTCGAGCGCCCCTTTGCCCTATCCCATGAATGGAGCCACGTGGGCGGGTATGCTCGTGAGGATGAAGCGAATTTTCTGGCTATTGTCAGCTGCACCCGGTCTAATGATCCGGTGGTTCAGTACTCAGGCTGGCTCGAGCTATTTCTATACCTTCCGGCGCCCCAGGCGCGCTACGTCCGAAAGACGTTTGTGCCGGATGTTTGGCAGGACTTCGATGCGATGCGCGACCGCAACCAGCGGCACATTAATCTTTCACTGGCCAATCTCAGTTGGCGCACCTACAACGCATATTTAAAGAGTAATCATGTCGCATCCGGCTTGCAGAACTACAACGAAGTTACCCGCCTCTATCTGGGCATCCCACGCGATGCTGCGGGATTGCCGATCGCGCGCGCCGCGGGAGGCACGCCGTAGCGTGAAGTTCGTCGTTGCACTCCTCCTCGTCGCCGCACTCGCGGCGTGCGGCGCTAAACATGCTACGCAGCCGCCGCCTCCGTACGTGCAAACGGCAGTTGCCAACAACGGGTCGATCGCGCCATCGTCGGCGATGTCGGGCCTGATTGCGCCATACGAAAACGCCGCGATTCAATCCACGCTGAGCGAACCGGCCGACACGGTCAACGTGCAGGAAGGCGATCGCGTCCGCAAAGGTGAGGTGCTCGCCCAGCTCGATATCGCTGATTTGCAAGCGCAACTGCAGTCCGATCTCGCTACCGCGCAGAGCGATGCGGCGAACACCACGCATACCGTCTATTCGGGAAACGAGTCGATCACGCAGGGCAGCCAGTCGCTCAGTGCTGCGCAGGCGAGCCTCGCGCGTGACACCGCCGTGATGGACCGGGACGGCACGCTCTATCGTCAGGGCTACGTTTCGCTTCAGCAGTACCAATCCGATCAGGCTACGGTACGCAACGACCAAGCGACGCTCAATAGCGCCGAAGCGCTCGTGCAGGCAAACGGTACGAGCCTGAATGCGCCGGGACTGCAGCAGTCGTCGGTTGCGCAAGCGAAGGCACAAGAGGCAGTCGCACTTGCGCAGGCGCAGCAGATACGCGTCTCGATTTCGAAGGCAACGATCGTTTCACCGATCGACGGTGTCGTCGTCAATCGCAACCTCAATCCCGGCGAGTATCCGGGAACTCGCGAAATCTTCACGCTGCAGCAAGTCTCACCGATCTACGCGGTCTTGCGCGGATCTTCGGATCAAGTCGGCGGTATTTTCCCGGGTGCAACGGCAACAATCGCCACCAGCGATGCCACCGGAAGGCACCAATATACCGGGAAGGTCGTCGGCGTGCTTAACGAGATTCAGCCCGGATCGACGCAATTTCAAGTCAAGGTCGTGCTCGAAAACTCGAGCGACGTGTTGCGTCCTGGCATGGCGGTGAGCGGAGGCGTGGCATTGCCCGATGTGCGCGGCATCATCGTGCCCACGACGGCGTTCACCGACGACAACCATGATTCGGTTCAGATCGTGCAATCCGACGATACCGTCAAGAGCGTGCAAGTCACCGAAGTCGCAAGCGACGGTAAAAATAGCGTCGTCAAGGGCATCAATGCGGGCACGCGCGTCATCAGCAACGGGCAGTCCAGCGTCGGCGACGGCGAGAAGATTTCTTTACAGCCATGATTATTAGGCGCGCCCTCGGGGCGTCTTCAGCGTACCAAAATCATGAGCGCGCCGCGCAATGGGGGCCCCATGCGCAGCATGGGGGGCGCGGAGGCTGGGCCGGAGCGCCTTCAAAATGAAGTTCTCGCTTACTCGGCTCTTTATCAACCGGCCGACACTGGTATTCGTGATCATTTCAATCATGATGTTCGCCGGCATCATGAGCACGATCACGATCGTCAAGGAACTCTATCCCGACGTCAGTCAACCGACGGTCACGATATCGGTCCAGTACAGCGGCGCATCGGTCACCGAGATGCGCGACGAGATCGTGCAGCCGATCGAGCAGAGTTTGGCCGGTACGCAGGATCTGCAGACGATCAACTCGGTCGTGCAACAGGGATCGGCCTCGATCAGCGCGGTTTTCGATATCAAGTCCGACACCGCAATCGATCTGGCCCTCTCGAACAAGGCGGTGCAGGCGGCTGAGAAATTTCTGCCGACGAATATCACGCCGCCGACCGTCAATCTCTACGATCCTACCGAGTCGCAGGTCGTGACGCTCGCGCTGTATTCACAGAAACTGACGATCAACCGGCTCGCCCTCTACGCGCAGAACATCATTGCGCCGCAGCTCGAGCAAGTCCCGGGCATTTCGTTTGCCAACGTCGGCGGCTTGGTCACGCCCGCATACGAAGTGCTGGTTGACCCCACAAAATTGGCTGCCAACAACGTCACGCTCAACGATGTGATCAACACGATCTCGACCGACAACACGCGCGTTCCGGGCGGGTATGCGTACGAGCCGAATCGACAGACGACGATCGATGTACGCGGCGACATCACGACGCTCGAGAACGTGCGCAACCTGCCCATCATCGTGTCGGGAGCTGCGTCGCAGAGCAACGCGCTACCGGGACAGGTGGAAAACTACAGCGGCGGCCTTTCGAGCCTTCCCGGTCAAGTGAATCCGTGGACGGCGAGCAATTCGATCGTGCGCGTCGGGGACGTCGCAACCGTCACCTCCGGGTATGAGCCGCGCCTGCAGATCGCGCACATTAGCGGCAAGCCGGGCCTCTTTCTGCAGATTCAGAAGACCTCGCAAGCCAGCGAAGTAGATTCATCCAACGCGGTCCTCGCCGCGTTACCGCAAGTCGAGCGGCAATTCCCCGAGATTTCGTTCCGCGTCATCAACGTGCAATCGAAGTTCACCGAGCAGCAGATCGACATCGTCGTGCGTACCCTCGGCGAAGCCATACTGCTCACCGGTCTTGCGATGGTGTTCTTCCTGCGCTCGTGGCGCAGCGCAATTGTAGTCTGCATCTCGATTCCGCTTTCACTTGCGATCGCGATGACCGTGATGAAGCTGATGGGTCTCACGCTCGACACGGACTCGCTGCTGGGCATGTCGCTGGTTATCGGCATCCTGGTTGACGACTCGACAGTCGTGCTCGAAAACATCGAGCGCCACTTTACCGAGCTCAAGCAAAAGCCCGAAGACGCGGCGGTCAGCGGCCGTGAAGAGATCGGCGCCGCGGCGGTCGTGATAACGCTCGTCGACGTGGTCGTGTTCTTTCCGATCGCGTTCATCCAAGGTCAGGTCGGCCGCCAGCTCTCTGAGTTTGCGATCGTCGTGGTCATTTCAACGCTCACCTCACTGTTCGTGTCGTTCACGGTCACACCGACGCTCGCGGGTCTGTGGGCCCTCAAGTCGCATTGGAATCCCTGGAAACCCGTGGTCTGGTTTGGCGAGCGCTTCGATGCGTTGCGCACGTGGTACACGGATCGCGCACTACCATGGGGCATGCAGCACGGCAAGCTGGTTGCGGTCTTTTGTTTAGTCTCGTTCGTGCTGGCGATTTCGCTCGTCGCGTTCGGCATCGTCGGCGAAGAGTTCATTCCGCCGACCGATCGCGGCGAGATCTTCGTCCAAGTTGCCTATCCGATCGGCACGCCGCTCGCCACCGTTGAAGCCGGCATCTTCGCCTTCGAAAAGAAGATACTCGCGTACCCCGACATCTTCGCGAACACGGCGGTTGCCGGCGCCTACGCCGCATCGTTCGGCGGTTTCGTGTCGCAAGCCAACGTCGGACAAGTGCACGTGTGGCTCAAGGACAACCGCAAAAACCCGACGTCGTACTGGGTGACGCAGTTTGCGAAGCTTGCGAAGGGTTCGTTCCCGCCGCAGGTGACCGTGGTCGTTGTGCCCTCAACCGGAACCGGCGGCGGCAACTCGCAACCGGTCGATTTCCTGGTAACCGACGTCACCGGCGGCGATCCGACACCCTATGCCGTTAAAGTGCTCAATGCGCTCAAGACGATCAAGGGCGCGACCAGCGTCAACAGCAGCGGCACGGCGCTCGCGCCCGAGATCTCGATCATCTTCGATCGTGAGAAGGCGGAGGCGCTCGGTGTGGACGTCGGAGCAGCCGCGCAAGCGGCCGGAGCCGCGTTCGGCGGCAATGTCGCCACGCAGTTCGAAACGACCGCGGGCCTCGAGCAAGTGCAAGTCATCTATCCGCCGCAAGATCAGACGAATTTGGACGTGTTGCGCAACGTGTCGATTCGTGCGTCGAACGGATCGATCGTCTATCTGAGCGACATCGCGAGCTTCCAATCGACGCCGACGCCGCCGCTCATGACGCGCACGAATCGAAATACCGTGATTCACGTCGATTCTAACGTGGCGCCGAATTCATCGCTCTCCAGCGTCGAGAACGGTTTGATCAAGGTGCTTCCGTCGCTCCATTTGCCGCGAAACATCGTCGTACGCCCCGCGCCGCTGGGGCAGCAAGATTTCATGCATCAGGCGCTAGTCGGCATAGGCACGTCGATGATCATCTCGGTCATTTTGGTGTATCTGTTGATGGTTGCGCTCTACAACGACTATCTTGCGCCGTTCATCATCATCTTTTCGGTGCCGGTCGCGGCGATCGGTGCGATCGGCGCGCTCGTGCTCACCCATCGCACCCTGAATCTGTTCTCGCTCATCGGCACGATCTTGTTGATCGGCATCTCGACCAAGAACGGCATCCTGCTCGTCGATTATGCCAATACGTTACGCGAGCGCGGTAAGGACAAGCTCGATGCGATTCTGGAAAGCGCACATACGCGATTCCGTCCGATCATCATGACCAGCTTCTCGGTCGTCGCCGGCAACATTCCGCTCGCGCTTGCACTCGATCCCGGATCGATCTCACGTTCGAGTCTGGGCATCGTGGTCATCGGCGGTGTGCTCAGCTCGCTCGTGCTCACGCTCCTGCTGATTCCTAACGTCTATATGTGGGTCGCGCCGTCCGACGACAAGTTCCGCGCTGAATTCCACTTGAATCAGCAAAAGAAGAATGGCAAGGCGAGCGCCCCCGAGCCGATCGCCGTACCGCACTAAGTCCGGCCCGTCGCGGACGCGGCGTAGAACGCGAAGTATTGGACGAATGCCCATCCGATCGTGACGCCCGCGACGGCGACGACGGCGAGTAAGCCGAGGACCATCGGCAGAGTCCATACGCCATTGCGATGCTCGCGCACCCATGCGCTACCTATTGCGATTGCGATCGCAAGTGCGAGTGCGATTCCGAAGCTGTAAAAGAAGACGTTCATAACTTCGCAACAGCGCAGTTGCGCCTTGGCCATCAGACGTTCCTATGGTGAGGACATGTTCGACGTAGCCGATTCCCTGCGCGGCGGACTGCAAACCGCCGCCGAACGACTAGCGCAGGCACAGGCGACCGTGGCGCGCGCCAACGCCGCCCCAGGCGGTCGAGAGGCCGATGCAGCAATGGCGCAAACGGCGCAAGCCGCAATTTTTGACGAAGCGCTCCTCGGCGCGTTGCACGCGCGCCTCGAGGAACTCAAGGCGGTGTCCAAATGAGCGACTTGCTTGCGAGCGCGGCTAGCGCGATGGACGCCCAGCGCGCGGCACTCGATGTATGTGCGCGTAACGTCGCTGCTGCCGAGGCTGCCGGACCCAACGGCAGCTACGCGCGCCAGATTCCGGAGTTCACCTTAAGCGGCGAGAGCGGGGACACAATCGTGCAGTTTTCCGGAACGCACGAAGAGCATGGCACGAATGTCGACGTGATTACCGAAATGATCGCGGCGATGAATGCGTCGCGTGCGTACGAGTCGGACGCATCGCTCTTTGACGTCGGCAAAACGCTCGAGGAGCGCACGATCGATATGGGACGCCTTGCATGAAGATCGAGCTGCTCCAACCCGACACGGTTCCGCAGGCCACGCCCGTGTCGAACGATCAAACCGGTTTCGGCAACGCGCTCGATGCCATCGGTAAGGTCTTGAGCGACGCGACCAAAGCCGAAGATGCCTACGCCGGCGGTACCGGCGATCTGCAAGACGCGATGTATCGACGCGCGCAGGCTGATGTGGCACTTTCGGTTGCGACGGCTGCCGCGCAGCGGGCCGCTCAAGCCGTGCAAACGCTGCTAAACCTGCAAATTTGATCGCATGGTGCAGTTGCAAGCGGTCCTGGCTCGAGGGCGCGCCCTACCGGCGTCGATGCGCTTGGTGGCCATCGTCGTCGCCGGGCTGGTCGCAGCTTTTGCACTTGTCGCGACGATCGTGGGGCATCCCAATCGCGTGCCACTCTTCGCAAGCCCGTTACGGAGCGAGCAACTCACCGAAGTGCAAGAGCAACTCGCCGCCTGGAGTGTGCCATTTTCACCTAGCGTCGACAACGTGACCGTCGACGCATCGCGCCGCAACGATTTGTTGCTGCGCCTCTCGCTTGCCGGTGTCCCCCACGCGCACGTCGAGACGACCGGTGAAGCGCTCGCGAACGTGGGCGTACTCACACCGCAAGCGGTGATCGACGCGCAGACGCGCAGTGGACTTGCTGGCGACATCGAGATCGCCTTGCGCAGCGTCGACGGCGTCGATGACGCGCACGTTATCGTTGCGCCGGCGCAAACCGCAGAGTTTGCCGACCAAAGTGCGCGTCCGGCGACGGCGAGCGTGCGTCTGCAACTGCATCCCGGAGCGACGCTTTCTCGCGATGCCGTCGATGGCATTCGGCGATTCGTCGCAGCCTCCGTTGCCGGACTCGACCCTGCAAATGTAACGATGCTCGACGACCGTGGCGTCGCGCTAGGCGAGAACGCCGGCGCGCAGGACGATCCGAGCACGCTCGAGCGGTCGTTACAATCGGCCCTCGATGCGGCGCTCGGCACCGGCGTGACGATTGTGCGCGTACATGCGGAATATACGCACGCAACCTCGGAAGAGTTAAATACGCGTCGCGCGCCGGTTGGTGGGGATCCGATCGAACGCACAACGGCGAGTGAATCGTACGACGGCGGCGGAAAAAAGTACGCGAAGAACGACGTGCACGACGATCGCGGAACCTCGACGCAGGAGAGGGTGACGCGTGCCGATGCTGGAGCGCTCGCGCGCATTTCGACCGCGGTGTTTGTCGACGCCGATCGCGGTGCCGATCTTGCCAAGGTGCGCGAGCTTGCCGCCGCGACCGTTGGCTACGAGCCACACCGCGGAGACGAGCTTACGGTACAAGCTGTGGCTTTTCACCGGGTGTTGCAGCAGAGGCGCGACGGGTGGTTCCTACTCTATGGTGCGATCGTGCCGCTGTTGCCGACCCTTGCGATCGTCGGCGGATTGCTGATTTTCGGCCGTACGTTGCTGCCGCATGCAAGCACGTTGGTAAAAGGTGCTCTCGAGCGCGACGCAATCGCGCGAACCTCCCGAACGGTCGCGGGATATGCGCCGGGGCGCGTTCGCGGCGCGCTTGCCGGCGAGCCGCCGCACGCGGCCGCAGCGATCATCAGCGCACTGCCCGCGGCGACCGCGGCTGCAGTGCTGGAACTCTATCCGCCGCACGAGCGCGAGGCGATCGTCAAACGCATGGCTCGCGCGCACGGCTCGGTGATTCCAAGTGCCGATGAACTGCTCGCGCGACATGGCTGAATTTGTTTCGCTCGCGACATGGTTGCGCGAACCGGAGCCCGAGGCTTCCGAGGGGATTGAGGAGGCGCGCGTCGTTACAGAGGAAGCGCAGCCCTTCGAAGAACGCGAGCAGCGACACGAAGACGCGTTGGTCGATGAAGTGTGCGCGCGCGTTCGACGCTTCCGTGCAATGCTCGACGATGCGTTCGACGTACGTGCGTGAGCGCGGCACACCCCGGGGCGCCGCTGCGCGTGCGCGTGCATCCCGCGCAGCTCTGCGAGCGCACAGACCCTTGGGTTGCCGCTCGCAATCGATGCGCAGTTGCACGAAGATGAGGCGGTCATCGAGCTGCGGTGCGGCTCGATTGACGCACAGCTCAGCGTACCGCTCGCGCGTCTGCTCGCGAAGCATCAATCATGATGCTTGGAACGGCTGCACTCGGGCGCGGACTCGATGTCTGCGGCGCGCCCCTCGACGGCCGCGATCCGATCGATGGCGTCGACGTTGAGATCGAAACGCCGGTGCCGTTGCCTTCACAGCGCCTGGCAATCGGCGAACCGCTATGGACCGGCGTGCGCTGCATCGACGCGTTGCTTGACGATCGGCCGCGGTGCGCGGGTCGGGATCTTTGGCGCGCCGGGCGCTGGGAAATCGACTTTACTCGAGACGATCGTGCGCGGCGTGCGTGCAGATGCAATCGCCGTTGGTCTCGTCGGTGAGCGTGGGCGCGAGGCACAGCGCTGGATCGCCGCTCTGTGACGACCGCACGACGGTCATTTGCGCTACGAGCGATCGGGCCGGCGAGTGAACGCGTGCGCGCGGCGGATCTCGTGATGGCGCACGCGCAGGCACTTGCTGCGCGAGGCTTGCACGTGCTCGTCGTGGTCGATAGCCTCGCGCGCTACGCGCACGCACTGCGCGAGCTCGCGGTGCAGCGCGGCGAGAGTGTTGGGCGAGGCGGCTATCCGCCAAGCGTCTTTGCGCGAACGGCGCGACTCGTCGAACGAGCCGGAAGACTTACCGAAGGCTCGATTACGATGCTTGCCACGGTGCTCAACGACGGCGAGGATCACGATCCGGTGAGCGAGTGCGCGCGCTCGTTGCTCGACGGGCACATGCAGCTTTCGCCACGGCTTGCGCACGCGGGGCGCTTCCCCGCCATCGACGTTCTCGCAAGCGCCAGCCGAACGATGAATGCGGTCGCGAGCCTCCGACCACGTTCGCAGCGCCGCGTGCGTTCGTAATGCACTGGCTCGGCTCGAGCACTGCACGGACGCTCGCTCGCTCGGCATCGAACCGGCCGATGCACCGACGCGCACCGCTATTGCTGCCGAGCCAGCCCTCGAGCTGCTCCTGCGCCAGGGACCGGAGCCGATTTCCCACCGCCAGTCCCTAGAGGCCTTGGCGACAAACCGCCGATATGTTGGGAGAAGCCCATGGATATTTCGTCTGAACTTTCCGCCGTTGCCTCCCGTATCGAACAGATCACGGGTGCGCCCGTACAGTTGCCCGGCTTGCCGGAGCAAGCGCCGCAAGCCGGCTCGTTCGCCGCGCTTTTGCAGGCGCACCTGGCCGAGCAGGGCGGCGCCCAGCAAGGAGACGACGCTGCGCCGAATGCCCCCGCGATGGTGGCGCCGGCGCAAATCGATGCGCTGGTCAATGACAACGCGCAATCGCAAGACGTCGATCCTGCGCTGATCAAGGCAATCATTGCCAACGAGTCGGGTTTCAACGCAAACGCCACCTCGAATGTGGGTGCGCAAGGCCTGATGCAGCTCATGCCCGGCACGGCCGCCGGTCTTGGTGTCACAGATGCCTACGATCCTGCGCAAAATGTAGCAGGTGGGACGAAGTACATCAAAGGCCTGCTCGAGCAAGTTCAACGGCGACGTGCGACTTGCCGTCGCAGCCTACAATGCCGGTCCGGGCGCCGTGGAGAAGTATGGCGGTGTACCGCCGTATGCCGAAACGCAGAATTACGTGCAGAACGTCCTGGCAAGTTACGCGAAGTATCGGGGCAACGCTACGCCGTAGCGCGCTCCTTTGCGCCTGCATAGGCGCGCTTTGCGCACAGCTCCTCCAGCACCGCCGCCCCCACCGCTTGCGACGATGCTGGCCAAGCATCTCGATGCGCTCGAGACGTTGCACGTGCACGAGCCGCAAACCCATGAAACCACCGGGACGCTGCTCGGTGCCGGCATCTTGGGCAGCTTCCACGAGTGGGCGCAAGGCGATAAAACGCGGCGTGACGACTCGTTCGGCATCCGCACCGAACGTATACTGCGCGTCGGCGACCGCACGTGGCAACAGAACGCCAACGGCGAGATTCGCGAGTTGCAAGGGATCATCGCGCGACGGCAGATCACCGAGGATTTCATCGACAGCGGCGCGTTCGCGCATCACCCCGAGGCCGTACGATTTGTCGATCGCGAAACGCTCTCCGACGGCCGCAATATATATGTTCTTGCGGTAGTGCCGCCGAACGGCGAGCCCTACCGCGTCGGACTCGATGCGGAGACGTGGCTCGTCGATGAAGAGGCGTTCGTCAACGGTGACAGCATGCAGACGACAACGTATAGCGACTACAAGGTTGTCGACGGCTTACTTATCCCGTACACGGAAGTCGATTCCGACGGCACGCATGCCTTTGATATTACCTCGCATATCACAACGGTCGTCGTCAACAAACCGATCGCGCCATCGATCTTTGCGCCGCTAGGTTCGTCGATGGTAGCAAATACCGCACCTGTCGTCGTTCCGTATGAGGTGCACGGCGGCTTGATGTTCGTCGAAAGTGATGATCGATGGGAAGCGCTACACGTTTCTCGTGGACTCCGCTGCGCAAGCCGACGTCTTCGACGTTTCGCTCGCGTCGACGCTCGGTCTGCATCCACAAGGTACCGTGGAGATTCGGGGCACAGGACGGACGACAAGTCCAGGCGTTGTCGAAGCACCGCCGATCACGCTCGGCGGCGTGATCTTTCCGATGCACATGGCGACCGTTTTGAAGCTGCCACCATTTTCGGAGATCAGCGTTGACGGCATCCTCGGCTATCCATTCTTTGCCGCCGCCGAACTCCGCGTCGATCCGACGCAGTCGAACATCACGATCGGCCAGCCGGGCTCGTTGCCGCTCGACGGCGACAAGATCGACGTCGATACCGATCGCGAGTTGCCGGAGGTTACGGCCGAAATTCAAGGCGCGCCGACACGCGTGATCGTCGATACCGGCAACTCGCGCGAGATGCTCGTCTTCAAGAACTTTGTCGAAGCACACCCCGGACTCGTTTCGCTCGCGCTCTTAGGCCCCACGCTCAATCGCGGGATCGGGGGATCGGTCGACACGGTGGGCACGATCGTCAACGTGCTCCAGCTCGGCCCGTATCGGCTCCTCAATCGGTACGCCGACGTTGTGCTCAGCACGACCGGCGCGTTCGCCGATCGCAACGACGGCGGCAATGTTGGCTACGGATCGTTGCGCAATTTCGTCGTAACCTTCGATCTTGTGAACCACGCGCTCTATTTGCAGAAGGCCCAGGGCTTCGACGACGGACACGACCGTCGCGTGCCGCAATAATCCGGTAACGAATCGGAGATGCCTGGTTGACCGCGCGGGCGGACGATGCGGGCATGATGACGCAGCAACTGGGCTTTAGTATTCTCACCGCACCCCTTGCGGCTATCGACCGCCGCGCGCTCTCGCAAGCGTGGTACTCGGCTTTGCACGTCGCGCAAACTGGCGGAACGCTCGGCGAACCTCCGCGAGCGCGCGCAGAGACGCCGGGCGTTGAACGCGCGGCACACCCAAGCAAACGCGGCGAACCTCCGCATTTAGCGCAACGCGATGCGCGCGCTCCGTCGCGTCCGGGCGACATCGAAGCTGAGCGCTCCTGCCGCACCCGAGCGGCGTGCTGAGCGTTCGGCACTCGCTCGGCACATCGAACGGACGTTTCTCAACCCGGCCGCACGAATGCAGCGAGCGACGTTTACCATCGACGGAACACGTGCGCGGGTTCACGTTGCGCTGCAGACGACGCCGGCGGGGATGCGGATCGTAGCCGTCTGTCCGGCATCGATCCAGGGACGCGTTTCGCGCGCGCTCGACGAGGCGCGCTACGCTCTTGCCGCGCGCGGCATCGCTTTGCATAGCGACGTTAGCGAAGGCCAAAGCTGATGCTGGTCAATGCGGCGACCGAAGACGCACTCGACCGAATCGCGCAGCGAGCGGCAGACGTACAGCGCGCCTTCACTCCCGGCGCCGTGCCGCAATTTGGGGACGTCGCAACCGACCACGCGGCATCCCACGCGGCGCTCGATCCGCTTTCGGTTGCGCCGCCCGACGGTGCGTTGTTTCTGAGCACTGACGAGCGCGGCCGCACAGTGTACACGCGTGACGGTGGCTTTACGCTGCGTGATGGTGCGCTTGTTGGTACGAATGGCCGTACGATGCTCGGATTTACGGCTCGCAATGCCGCAACGAGCGAACTGCGTGTCGACTCCGTGGACGAGTCGCTTGGGCGCGTGCAAAACTTGCGGATCGAAGCCGACGGCACGCTCGCATACGATCGTACGGTTATCGATCCGCGCAACGGCGCGCGCGAGCGTGAACGCGTTGCCGTCGGGCAGTTGGCGCTCGCGCGTTTTCCGGCGGCGACCAAGCTCACCGCGGCTGACGCGAATCACTTCGTTGCTCCGCCGGGAACGCTGCCACATGTAGGGCGCGCCGCGGACGGCAATTTCTTGACCGTGCTGCCGATGCAGCGCGAAGAGAGCCGCATCGATTTCGATCGCAGTCTCGATCGTCTTCAGGAGGCCTATATCGCGTTCGATGCGCTGGCAGCCGTGCACAAGGCGCAAGGGAGTGCCGGAAAAACGGCGATGGATCTTCTGAAGTGAAGATGCTCGCCTTGAGCAAACGCTGCGAAATCGTCGCGGGGCGGCGCGTTCGCACGTTGACTTTCGAAGAGCGTTCGATGTTGCCGGTGTCGGCTGCGTGCGTGGTCGCAAACGGTGTGCGCGACACGCTCAGCATGCTCTTTGGCGAACCCGTGACGCTAAGGCTTTACGAGCCGATGATTCCGCAGCCGGCAGCTTGGAATGCGATTGTTCGCGATGCAATTGTGTACCGTATGCGCGGTACGGCGGCTCTGGCCGCGGTAATCGTGCGGCCGTCGGACGCATCGACGCTTGCTGCTGCAGCGTTCGGCGAGCGTGAAGCACCTGCAGCGGCGCTTTCGTCGCTCGAGCGCACCGTGCTCGAGCGAATCGTGCGCGCGATTGCCAAGCAGCTTGGTCCTATCTGTGGCACAGCAGCCGAGCTTACGGTCGACACGCAGCTCGATGTGCGCACGTTGCGGACGTTTTTTGAATTGCAGGTCGAGCAGCCGGTTCGCGCACGAATCGGCGTCGCGTTGAGCCCCGACCCCTGCGCCGAGTCGGAGCCCGGCGCCGTGCTCGAGGACCTCAGCGACCTCGAACTGGAGCTGATTGTGCAGGTTGACGTGGGTGTGCATCCGGCGGCAGAGATCGCGGCGCTAGAGCCTGGGACCGTCCTTCCGCTGCCCGCCGGAGCGCTGCGCGGGACCCTGCAGGTGGCCGGAAGGCCGCTCGCCGTTGGAGAATGCGGCGTTCACGGTCGATACTATGCATTAGCGGTCAGCCGCACACCGACCGGAAGGGATGACCCGGAACGATGACCATCGACGTAAAGAAAATCAAGGATCGGGGCAATCTCGACGTATTGCTGCACGTGCCGCTCAGCGTGACGGCTGAACTCGGGACGTGTCATATGTCGGTCGCCGAAGTCCTCAAGCTCGGCGCCGGCTCGATCATCGAGCTCGACCGGCTCGCCGGCGGCCCCGTCGATTTGATGGTGAACAATAAACTGATCGCGCGCGGCGAGGTCGTTGCCGTCGACGAGAATTTCGGCGTACGCGTAACCGAGCTGATCTCACGACCCCCGATCAATCCCAACCTCTAACAGTTCACGTTCGCGCAATAATTTTTCTACGAAACGGTGACGCATCTGCGTCACCGTTTTTGTATGGATGGACTTTTCGACGTCGCCTCGCGCGGGCACGCGACCCTACCGCTCGACGTGCTCGCCGGCCTCACCGTGCTTGCGATCGTGCCGTTCCTGCTGATGATGTGCACGTCGTTCGTCCGTATCGTCGTCGTGCTTTCGCTCGTTCGCTCGGCGATCGGCGCGTCGGCGCTGCCACCCAACGCCGTGCTCTCCGGCCTTGCGCTTGTGCTGACCCTCGTCGTGATGACGCCAACGTTGCAGCGTATCGGTCACGATGCGATCGATCCCTATGCGCGCGGCGCACTGACGCAGTCGCAGGCGCTCGATCGCGCATCTGACTCCGCTGCGCTCCTTTATGCTGCGCCAGACGCGGGTTGCCGACATCGCACTTTTCGAACGGATCGCGCATCGTGGCAGCGAGCCGGCGGCGAAGGCGCCCCTCACGGTCATCGTGCCCGCTTTCGTTGTGGGCGAGTTGCGCGGCGCGTTTGCAATCGGCTTTGCGCTCTATCTTCCGTTCGTGGCGATCGACCTCGCGGTCGCGGCGATGCTGATGGGTCTCGGGATGATGATGCTCAGCCCGCCGGTCGTCTCGTTGCCGGTGAAGCTCTTGCTCTTCGTCATGGTCGACGGCTGGGCGCTGATCTGCGGAGGCGTTGCCGCCAGCTTTAGATAAGGCAAGGTCATCGTGCGCATCTCCGAGGCCCTCGCGACGCAGCGACCCGTTCTTTTCCTTCGAGTTCTTTCCGCCGAAGGATGACGAAGGCGCGCGTGCGCTTTTGGCCACTATCGAATTGCTTGCGCCGCTGCGTCCGGCGTTTGTTTCGATCACATACGGGGCCGGCGGCTCGTCGCGTGAGCGCACCGTCGCACTTGCCAAGCAGATTGAGCGCGACCTCGGGCTGACGGTGATGGCGCACGTGACGTGCGTGGGCTCGTCGCGCGCAGACCTGCGCGCGCTCTTCGACGATCTCGCTCGCGGCGGCATTCAAAACGTGCTGGCGCTGCGTGGAGATCCACCCAAGGGGGCGAGCGCCTTTGAAGCAGCACCCGGCGGCTTCGCGTACGCAAGCGAGCTCGTCGCGATGTTGCGCCGTAACTACGATTTTTGCATCGGCGCTGCGTTCTATCCCGAGACGCATGCCGAAGCGAAGAGTCCCGAGGCCGACCTTGCACACCTCAAAGAGAAGGTCGACGCCGGCGCGGACTTCTTGGTCAGCCAGCTCTTTTTCGATAACGATCGATATGCAGAGTTTCTCGCTCGCGCACAGCGAGCCGGCATCGACGTGCCGATGATCCCGGGCCTCATGCCGATTACCAACGCCTCGCAGATTGCGCGCTTCACCTCGAGCATCGGCGCATCGATCCCCCCGAAGCTGCTGCGCGAACTCGAATTGCGTCGCGAAGATTCAAAGGCGGTCGAGGATTTGGGCGTGGCGTACGCCGCGTTGCAAGCAACAGAGCTGCTCGGCCGCGGTTCGCCGGGGATCCATTTTTATACACTCAATCGTTCGCCGGCGACGCGTGCGATTGTCTCCGCACTCATCGCCGGGAGCGCGTGGCGCCCTAGTTTTGGAGCAGTACACTGATGATCGAACGTGCCGAGAACGTCGACGCATACCTGGCCGCGCAATTCGTTGGCGATGATCCGGACTTGGAAGAGGCGCTCGAACGCAGCGAGGCCGCCGGCTTGCCGCCGATCGCCGTCTCTGCCGTGCAAGGAAAATTCTTGTATCTGCTTGCGGATGTACGAGGTGCGCGCCGCATCCTCGAGATCGGCACGCTCGGCGGCTACAGCGCGATCTGGCTCGCCCGGGCGCTCCCGCCCGATGGGTTGCTCCTCAGCCTTGAGATCGATCCGGAGCATGCGGACGTTGCGCGCGCAAATCTCGCCGCCGCGGGCCTCGATGGGGTGACTAGGGTGGAAGTTGCGCCCGCGCTCGAGACCCTCGATCGGCTGATCGCCGAAGGTGCGGCGCCGTTCGATTTGATCTTCATCGACGCAGACAAAGAAAACAATCCCAACTATCTCGAGCGCGCGCTCAAGCTCTCGCGACCCGGCACGGTGGTCGTGGTCGACAACGTCATCCGCGATGGCGCCGTCGCCGATCTCTCGAACTTGGATCCCATGGTTGTCGGCGCCAGGCGTGCCCTCGAAATCCTCGCTACGAACCCGCGATTTGAAGCTACGGCGCTGCAAACCGTTGGCGACAAGGGCCACGACGGATTCGCCGTGGCAATCGTATTGTAACGCCGGTTCGATTCCGGCAACATTGAGGTAACGTCTGCTGCGTACCGTCGGCGCATGGGCGCATTCGACGCGTTGCTGCGCGAAACGATGGTGTTGGCCGCGATCCTCTGCATTCCGGTCTTGGCGATAGCAGCGCTCGTCGGTACGTCGATTGCGATCGTGCAGGCGGCGACGCAAGTGCAAGAGCAGACGCTCACGCTCCTGCCCAAAGTGATCGCGGTCGGGCTGACGTTGGCTCTTTTCGGCGCGTTCGGAATGCATGCATGCGCGCAACTCTTCAACGATGCGCTCGCCGCGATTCCGTCACTGGTCTACGGATCGTGACGGCGACCGCGTTGCTAGTCTTCGGGCGCTGCGCCGGCTTTGCATCGCGCGCACCCGGGTTCTCGCACCCGAGCGTACCGCACGCTCTTCGCGTGGGGATCGCACTCTTCTTGACCATCGCTATCGTCCCGGGCGTGCATACAGCGCACGCGACAGGCGTTACTCTCGCGATCGCATTTCTGGTTGAGTTCTTGCTCGGAAGCGCGATAGGCATGGGCGCGTCGCTCCTATACGATGGGGCGTACGCCGGTGGGCGCATGCTCGACGACTACGTCGGCGTCAAGGCGATGGCACCGAGCGTGCAACTGGTTGCGCCGAGCGGCTTCGGCCGCGTCTGGTCGATTGCATTCACGGGCGGATACTTTTTGCTCGGCGCTTACCGCGTAACGCTCTTGGCCTTCGCGCGTAGCTTCGACCGTGTCGCGCCGGGTGCACCGTTCGACCCGCATGCGTGGCTCGCGTTCGCGAGTACGCTCGCGAGCACGATCGTGCTGGTTGGCGTCGCCGTGGCCGCACCAGCAATAGCACTCGCGTTTGTGGTGCAAGTCGCGGTCGCCGCACTGACGCGTACCATTCCTCGCTTCGCCGGTTTCTCGCTCTCGTTTCCACTCGTCTTCGGTGCGGTATTGCTCGTGACCGCGGTTTCGATTCCGCTCCTCTCCGCTCGCGCAGGCCATCCGCTCTTGCCGTTCCCCGGAAATATACCGTGAGTACTGACAGCGGCGAGAAGACGTTCGATGCACCGCCGTCGCGGATCGCGAAAGCGCGTCGCGAGGGCAATCTCCCGCACGCACAAGAGTTTAGCGGGAACCTCGCGTTCGTCGCCGCAGCTGCCGGCGTCTGCGCGATTGCAGCACCGCTCGGTGCGGTTGGGAGAGAGGCTTTGCGGCACGCTGTACGCGGCACGCTCGATGTGCGTAATCTGCTCGCAATCGTCGTGCTCGCGCTGGTTCCAGCATGCCTCGCGGCCGTTGCCGCCGTCGCAGCCACAGTCGTGCAGAGCGGCGGCCTCGTGCCCGTAGCACCGGCGTTAAAGTTCGAGCGCCTGCAGCCGGTTGAGGGACTCAAGCGCATGCTTTCGCGCGAGGCACTCACGCATGGCGCTCGCGCGCTTTGCGCATTCGCGCTTGCATCCGTGGCGATGGTTCCGGCTCTGCGCGACCTCGCTCGCGCGGGGGCTGTCGCGTTAACACCGCAAAGTGTGGCGCTGATCGCGTGGAACGGTGCGCAGCGTGTGGTCTGGGCTGCAGCCGCAGTTGGGTTGCTCTTCGCAATCGCTGAGTACGGCGTCGCTCGGCGAACGTGGTTGCGCAAGCTGCGCATGAGCCTTGTCGAGCTCAAGCGTGAGCTGAAGGAGCACGACGGCGATCCGCTCGCGCGAAGCCGGCGTAAGGCGCTGCATCGTAACCTCATGCGCGGTGCGCTCGCCAAAGTAAAAGAGGCGGCGTTTGTCGTCGTCAATCCAACGCATATTGCAATCGCGCTCGACTATCGGCCTCCTGCAGTTGCGGTGCCGACCGTGCTCGTGCGTGCTGCGGGCGAGATGGCGTTGCGCGTACGTGAGTTTGCGAGGGAAGAAGGCATCCCCGTGATCGAAAACGTGACGCTCGCGCGGGCGCTCTATCGCGACGGCGCCGTCGGTGAGCCGATCGCCTACGATCACTACATCGCCGTCGCCGAGATCGTCGCGGCGTTGATCAAGAGCGGGGCGTTGCGTGACGACGAGTTCCGGTTTACGCGTTTGCCGGCGTGCTGCTGGCGATCGTCGGCATTCTCATCGTGCCGTTGCCCCCGGCGCTGCTCGACGTATTGCTCGGTATCAACATCTTCGGCTCGGCGCTCGTTCTGTTGCTCGCGGTGACGATCGACGATCCGTTGGAGTTCTCGGCGTTTGCGCCTGCGCTGCTAGTTGCGACGCTCTTTCGCCTCTCGCTCGACGTGTCGGCAACGCGTTTGATCCTGACGCAGGGTGCGACTCCGGGCGAGGTCGGCGCGATCATTCCGGCGTTCGGCGCATTTGTCGTGCACGGCAACCTGATCGTCGGGCTGATTGTTTTTGCGATCCTGATTACGATTCAGTTCGTCGTCATCGCCAGCGGTTCGCAACGCGTTGCCGAAGTTGCGGCGCGGTTCACGCTCGACGCTATGCCGGGCAAGCAGATGGCAATTGATGCCGATGTGCACGCCGGAGCGCTCGACGCAGAGGGTGCGCGTCGCAAGCGCGCGCTGGTGCAGCGCGAGGCCGATTTCTACGGCGCGATGGACGGCGCCGGCAAGTTCGTCAAAGGCGATGCAATCGCGGCGCTTGTGATCGTTGCACTGAATTTGGTCGGCGGGATCGTTGTCGGAATCGCCTATCACGGTCTCTCGCCGCTGGATGCGATCAATACGTTTGCTTTGCTCTCGATCGGCAATGCGCTCGTGACGACGTTGCCCGCCTTCCTTATCTCTACTGCGATGGGGATGATGGTTACGCGCGTCGCCTCTGACGGAGCGCTCGGCGCGGACCTCGCGGCGCAACTCTTCGCTCGGCCCGACGTCCTGCGTAGCGCAGGTGCCTTGCTGCTCGTGCTTTCGTTCGTGCCGGCGCTTCCGCGACCGGTCTTCCTCGTGCTCGGCGCGAGCGCGTTCGTGCTCGCACAAGTGGCGGTAGCGCGCAGGAAGCGTGGCGACGACGAGGCGCGGGCGTCGAGCGAGCGTGCAAAGCGCCAGGCGTTGCGCCGTCCCGAACTTGCGCTCAATCTCATCGGGGTCGACGCGATGTCGATCGATATCGGCGCGGATCTCGCGCACTTGCTCGTGCCACCCCTCGCCGATGCGTTGCTCGATCGTATCGGCGAGGTACGTCGCGCGCTCGCCGGCGAGATTGGGCTCGTGCTCCCCGGCGTGCGCCTGCGCGACGACCTTGCGCGCGATCCGCAAACCTATGCGATTCGCGTGCGCGACCGCGTCGTTGCACAGGGACGCTTGGAGCTCGGCCGCGTGATGGCCGTCGCAAATGCAGAACAGCTCGTGCGACTGGGCCTGCGCGTTGAAACGGAACCGGTCTACGCATTACCGGCCGCGTGGATCGATGCGAGCGAGAGTGAGCGCGCGGCTTCGGCTGGCGCGCTCGTCTTCGACCCGATCTCGATCGTCGGTTCGCACGTCGCGGAGACGGTACGCCGCTATGCAAGCGAACTGCTCGGTCGCCAAGAGCTGCAAACGCTGCTCGAACATCTGCGCGCGACGATGCCGGCGCTTATCCGGGATATTGGAACGGACGCATTTCCGCTGGGCACATTGCACAAAGCCTTCGGGCATTTGCTGCGCGAGCAAGCATGGCCGCGCGATCCCGTCGCAGTCTTACAAGCGATGCTGGAAGCGCCGTCGCGCGACTCGCGTGAGTTGGCAGAAATTGCGCGGCGCGTGATCCTTCCCGATTTGGTGCGCCGCCGCAGTATCGAACAGTTGGAGCCGCTCGTCATCGATGCGGAATACGACCGCGAGCTCGTGCGTCAATGGGGTGGCTTCGGCGCCGACGTGGCCCCCGATCCACAGCGTGCAATCGCGCTGCGCGACGAGGTCGCGGCGTACATTGGACGCGTCCCGCGCGACCGCGCGGCGGTGCTTTGCAGCGCAGCGTTGCGCCCAGTGGTCGCCGACCTGTTGCTACGCTCGGAGGTTCGCGTCGATGTGCTCAGCTATGCCGAGCTGCCACCCGAGTTGGCGTTGGTCCCGGCGGGCATGCTTGGCGCTACAGATGTAGAGCGCGCACCAGTACCAGTAGGGTGAGCACCGCGCCGACTTGGAGCGCGAGGACCTTGCGCGCCGGTTGCGGCTCGCGCGGCAACCACTTAAATGCGAAGAAGCCCATGATCAGCAGTTCAAGCGGCAACAGTAATTGGAAGAGGTGCGCTTCGGCGCCCTCGTCGCCTTGGCCGGCGGCCCCAACACGAACGAGGGAGACCGCGATCAGCACGAGGAGCAGCGCGGAGATCGCCAGCGGGAGGAAGGCACTTGTGCGTTTGAGCAGGGACCACATGACAATAGCTTTGTATCACAAAGTGAAGAAGGTCGCAAGCGTGCCAAGCGTTTGACGAAGACGAGGGAGGCTGATAGAGTCTCTAGGTTAAAGACCTGGCGGCCCCGGCGTCACGCCTGGGCCCTTTCTTTGGTACCACTACCCGAAGGCCGCATGAGCTGGAATTTTCTTCGACCCTTAGCCAAAGCGCTGGTAATTGCCGGCGTTGTCGCATACTCGTTGTGGGCATGCCTCCCTGTCGATCAGAAGATCCATTTGGGTCTCGATCTGCAGGGCGGTTCGCGTTTGCTGCTTCAGCTTTCGCCTACGTCGGACGTGAAGACTATCACGCCCGAAATACAAGCGCAAACGCACCAAGTCATCGAGCAGCGCATCGACTCACTCGGTGTTACCGAGCCGCAGATCAGCAACGTCGGCAGCGATCGCCTTCTGGTCGAGATTCCGAATCTCAAGAATCCCGATCAAGCAGAGCAATTGATCAAGCAGGTCGCGGTGCTCGAGTACAAGATCATGCCGCAAGACGTCGAGGCGAAAGCCGAGCAGGCGCTGCAGATCGTCAGCAATCCGAAGCTGCCGGGCGTCAGCGCGAAGGCGCGCGCCGAGGCACAGGCCTACGTGCAGCAGGGTGCCTACGCCGCGAGTGGCGATGTCGTGTATACCGGTAAGGAATTGCAGTCGGCGACCGCGGGCTACGATCAGTCGAACAATCCCGACATTCAATTCGTAACCAAGAACCCGAGTAAGTTCTACAAGATGAGCAGTGAGAACTTGGGCAAGTTGCTCGCGATCTTTCTCGATCATCGTTACGTCTCGGCGGCGACGATCCAAGGCGCGATCTCGAGCAACGGTCAGATCACCGGTTCGTTCACGCAAGAGCAAACGGTGACGCTCGCCAACGAGCTCAACGCGGGCGCGCTTCCCGCCTCGATCTCGATCATCGAGAAGGACGACGATCGGCCCGATGCTCGGCAAGATCGACTTGATGCAGTCGCTCTACGCCTCGATGCTCGGGCTCGGCCTCGTGCTGATCTTCATGATCGTGGTCTATCGCCTGCCCGGCTTGCTCGCCGACTTCGCGCTCGTGATCTACGTGATCGTCCTGCTCGGCCTTCTCGCGCTCGTCGCACGCGACGCTCACGCTGCCCGGCATCGCCGGCTTCGTGCTCTCGATCGGTATGGCGGTCGACGCGAACGTCCTGATCTTCGAGCGCCTCAAAGAAGAACTGTGGAACGGCAAGACGCTGCGCGCCGCGGTGCGCATCGGCTTTGCGCCGCGCCTTCTCGGCGGTCTTCGACAGCCACTTCACGACGATCGTCGGCGCGGGCGTGCTGTTCATGCTCGGTACCGGCACGGTGAAGGGCTTCGCCTACACGCTCTTCTGGGGCACGGTCTTCTCGCTCGTCACGGCCGTCTTCATCACGCGCTTCTTCGTCGACGTGGTCGTCGACAACAACATTCTCACCGCTCCCGAACTCTACGGCGTCAAGTCCGACGACGTCGGGATCTTTGCCAAGCAGGGGGCGACGGCCTAAGCGATGTTCTTCCGTCGACTGAACTGGAACATCGTCGGCTGGTTCCGCACCGTCTCGGCGATCTCGTACTCATCATCGCGCTCGGGTTGCGCGCGATGATCTATCACGGCTTCCAAGGCGGCCACGGCTTCCAGCCAAAACAGATGCTGCGCCTCGGTCTCTCGTTTACCGGCGGTACCGACGTCGACGTTGCGTTCACGCAGCCGGTCACGACCGATCAGGTGCGCGGCAGCGCTCGCGTCGCTCGATCTGAGCCGACGAGCGGATCAACACGACGCGGCAACGACGGCAAGCACTTCACGATCGAGACGCAAACGTCGTTCGGCAACAACTCGGTGCCGCTCAAAGACGCGCTGAACAAGGCGGCGCCGATCGATCCGCGCCAGCTCAGCATCACCGTCGGTCGGCCCGTCGCTCGGCGCCGAGTATCTGCTCAACGCGCTCTTGGCGCTGGTCATCGCGATCAGGATCCAGTTCCTCTACATCGCGTTCCGCTTCGGCTGGAACTACATCTTCGGCCTCGTCGACCGTCATCGCGCTGGTCCGCGACTCGCTGATGATGATCGGTATCTACGCGCTCGCCGAGCGCCGCCGACGACGCGTTCCTGGCCGCGGTGCTGACCGTCATCGGCTACTCGGTCATGGATACGATCGTCATCCTCGACCGAATTCGCGAGAACACCAAGGTGATGGTCGGCGAGCCGTACGACAAGATCGTCAACACCTCGATCCTGCAGACGATGACGCGCTCGGTCAACACGCTCGCGACCGTCGTCATCACGCTGGTCGCGTTGCTCGCCTTCGGCGGCGCATCGCTGCAAGAACTTCGCCTTCGCGCTGCTCGTCGGCATCTGCTCGGGCGGCTACCACTCGATCTTCTACTCGGCGCCGCTCGTGCGTCACGTTCCGCAAGCGCCAACTCGAAGCGCGCGCGCGCAAGCGCACTGAGCCGCAGCGACCGCTCTCGGGCAGCCGCCGGTCGCACAGCGGCGATGCGAGCGCCAGCACGCGCCTCGCGCGACGACATCGTCGCCGCGCGCCGCGCGCGTCGCGAGCAGCAGAAGACCTCCGGGTCGCGCTCCGCAAACGCTCGCCCGCACGCTATCGCCGCAAGCGCGAAGAGAACGCGCCGGGCATCCGTCGACACGATGGATCCGGTCGATCCGCTCGACGCGCAGGACGAGCGGGTATGCACGACGCAGCCTTCGACGCTCGGTCACGAAGAGATCACCTTGAATCTCGAAGGGTTCGCGGCTCCCGCGCCGGAGCACGAGCCGGACGCCACGCACCAAGCGTAAGATCGCGCTTCCGCCGCCGACCGCGTCGGAGGCGGCGTTCGAGCGCGCCTTCGCGTCCTTCGTTGGTGACGCGTCTGCGGCGTCGACTCGTCACCCTGCGCCTGTCGAAGGGTGGAGACTACCTCGTTTCTCGATCGCGTCTTCGCGAAGGCCGATGAGTTCGCGAAAGATCGCTACGCGACGATCGGCGATTCGATCGCAGTTCAACACGAAGACTCGTCGGCGTCTCGTTCGAGGGCCGCCAGGACACGATCGCCGGCCTGTCGCGTCGGCACCGATCTGCGACTCCTGCGCCAGCCGGAGAATCCATTCGATCCCGAACGCGATCGCCGTGCACTACGGCGCGCTGCAGCTCGGCTTCGTGCGCAAGGAGATCGCCAAGCACCTCGCGCCGCAACATCGATGCCGGCGCACGTTACCGCGCGCGCATCGAGTCGCTCACCGGCGGCGGCGCGAAACATCGCGGCGTCAACATCTTCGTGTGGCGCGACGCGGAAGCCACTCTACGTAGCGCCGGTCTCGTCCGACTACGTGCGCGCCGCTCAGCTACGCTCAGGATGACACCGCGCGATGCCGACCTGGGAGACGCTGTTCGGGCGCGCGCTGATCGGCGAGCACACCCGCACGACGCGCAGCGGCGGTGCTCGAGCGCGTCGAAGCCGGGCGCAACACGCTGGTCGTGCTCGGCACCGGCCGCGGCAAGTCGTTTTGCTTTCAGTTCCCGGCGGCGGTACGCGCGCTTGCGCGGCGGCGCCAAGACGCTCGTGCTCTATCCGCTGCGCGCGCTCGCCAACGATCAGTATGAAGCGCTGATGCGCCAGCTCGATCCGCTCGGCTTGCGCATCTATCGCGCCAACGGCGCGATCGACGCACGACGAACGCGCAGGAGCTGTTCGCGGCGCTCGCGACGGGCGCGTGGGACATCGTCCTGCGCACGCCGGAGTTCATGGAGTTCCATCGCGAAACGTTTCGCGCGCGCGCAGCCGGCCGTCGTTCGTCGTGGTCGACGAAGCGCATCATCTGTTCGAATCACGCACCGCGCCGGCGTACGGCCGCGCTCGGCGCGACGATCGCCGCGCTCGGCGCGCCGCAAGTGCTCGCGCTGACGGCGACCGCGAGCGACGAAGCGTTCGCGCACATCGTGCGCGAGCTCGCGCATCGAGGCCTGGGTGATCGACCCGACCGTTCGCGAGAACCTGCACGTCGTCGACGCGCGCGGACGCAAGGACAGGCTCGACGTACCTCCTCGACCTGCTCGATGCCGAAGACAAGGCGATCGTCTACTGCAACTCGCGCACGGAGGCGACCAAGCTCGCGGAGAGCCTGCGCAAGAAGCTCGGCGACACGGTGACGTTCTATCACGCCGGCGTGCCCTCGCCCGAGCGCGCCGAAGTCGAACGCTTCTTTCGCGAGGGCGCGCTTCGCGTGGTCGTCGCGACGTCGGCGTTCGGCGAGGGCATCGACCTGCCCGACGTGCGCCACGTCTTTCTCTACCACCTCAACTTCGATTTCACCGAGTTCAACCAGCAGGCGGGCCGCGCCGGCCGCGACGGCGCGCCGGCCGAGATCCACCTGCTCTTCGGCGCGCGCGATCGCACGATCAACGAGTTCATCATCGATCGCGACGCGCCGACGCTCGGCGCGCTGCGCGCGGTCTACCGGGGCGTGCGCGGCATCGCGCGCGACGGCATCGTTCGCATGACCTACGCCGACATCGCGCGCACGCTCGATCTCGACAAGGTCAGTGACCGCACCGTCGTCGCGCGGTGCACATCTTCGACGACGAAGGCCTGGTCGAGATCGGCGAGGACGACGACGGCCGCTACGTGCGCTTTCTGAACGTCGACGGCAAGGTCGACCTCGAGCGCAACGAGCGCTTCGCCGAAGGCGAGGCGGAACGCGAGAGCTTCAAACAGTTCTGCGAACTCGTGCTTGAGCGCGCGCGCCGAGGATCTCGAGCGAATCATCAACCGCCCGATCTATCCGCAGCGCACCGAGCTCGTGCGGTGAGCGAAGAGCGTCGTCCGGCGGCCGTCGTGCTCGGCATCTTCGAAGATCCGCCGCACGGCGTGATCTTCATCGAACGCGCGGCGCATCTGCGCAATCATGCGGGGCAAATCGGTTTGCCGGGTGGCGGCATGGATGCGGGCGACGAGGGTGACCTGCGTACGACGGCGCTGCGCGAGATGTAGGAAGAGGTCGCCGTCGCACCCGAGCGCGTAACGATCGTCGGACAACTGCCGGTGATCAATGCGCGCGTGAACCTCTACGCGGTCACGCCGTTCGTGGCGACGATCGCGCCCGGCGACCTGCGGATCGACGCGACCGAGACCGTCGGCGTCTTCACCGTGCCGCTCGTCAACGTCGTCCGCGACCTGCACGAGGACAAAGTCGAGGTCGGCGCCTTCACGATCGAGACGCCTGTGCTCGATCATGCCAACAAGCGGATCTGGGGCCTAACCGGGCACATTCTGCGTGCCTTTGTTGCGGCATGGAACGACCCGGAGCACGAATTGCGGGTTCGCGTCGAGACAAGGCTCTCCTCGAAATAATGGCGAACGCGCCAAAATATTAACGGAGGACCACGATGCGGAAAATTCTCGCGGCGACGCTTCTTGTCGCCTTGACTCGGCGCTTCCACGACGACGATGGCCACGTGCCTACGGCGTCGCAGACGTGCTGAGCGCCCCATACCCGGATAATCTCGCTGCCTCGCCCGACGGCACGGTGCTGGTGTGGAAAGTCGATGCGAGCGGTGTGAAGAATCTCTACACCAACGCGGGCGGCAGCATACACGCCATCACGCACTACACGGCCGATGATGGACAGAACATCGATACGCCGCAGATACTTCCGAGCAACGACGGCGTGGTTTATCTGTGGGGCGGCGTCGAGGACGAGGCGGCCGGCGCGAATCCGAATCCGCTGCAAAAAATTCCGCAGCCGCAGCGCGCGATCTTCATCGTGCCGATTGCCGGCGGCGATCCGGTACAGGTCGCTGAAGGCAACGGCGTCGTTCTTTCACCCAAGGGTGACGCGGTCGCGTTTACGACGGCGCAAGGCCAGCTCGGTGTCGTGTCGCTCACAAAGAGCGATGCGACGTTCACGGTCGGCAAGCCGGAGATGTTGCCGATTCGCGGCTCCGTCATCGAGTCCGGTATGGTCGCCCGACGGTACCAAGATCGCTTTTACCAACGCGCGCGGCGATCACTCGTTCATCGTGATCTACACGCCGTCAAAGCATACGTACGTCTACGCGACACCGGACTTCACGCAAGATGATGCGCCGGCATGGTCGCCGGACAGTTCGCGCGTGGCCTTTGTGCGTATGCCGGGACAGAAGATCGGCGAAACGGTTTACGACTACAGCACGTTCGAAACGAACGATTCGTCGAAAACTCCGTGGGCGATTTGGGTCGCCAATGCTAACAGCGGCAGCGCGCATCGCGTCTGGACGGCAACCCCCGGCATGGGGCATGCGTTCTACCCGTCGTCGAGCGCTGCGCAGCTGTGGTGGATGACCGGCAATCACATTGCGTTCACGTGGGAAGCGGATGGCTGGCCGCACATTTACGCGGTCTCAACCAACGGCGGTCCCGCGGCGCGTTTGACCACCGGCGATTTCGAGGTCGAGACGGTGGTCGCATCGCTCGACCACTCGCGCCTGCTCTACGCAACCAACGAAGGCGCGATCGACGAACGCCACATCTTTAGTGTGGGACTCGACGGCCGGCCGAAAGCTGTGACGCACGGCCCGGGCAACCAGTGGTTCCCGACGCCGCTGGCAAATGGTGGTGCGGCCTACGTCGATGCGTGGTATGCGGCGCCGCCCGTCGTGACGATCGCCGGTAATCCGCCTAAGACGCTCGTCGCGGTACAAACGCCGGCGAACTATCCACAGTCGCAGATGGTGCGCCCGCAACTCATCACCTACAAAGCGCCCGACGGGTGGACGATTCACGCGCAGTTGCTCGTCCCGCGCGGCCTAACGGGCAAGCACCCGGCGATCGTGTTCGATCACGGCGGTCCGCCGCGCCAGATGCTCGGTGGCTACCATTATATGGAGCCGTATACGCATCTCTACGAGATGAACCAGTACCTGGTCAACAAAGGCTTCGTCGTACTCTCGATCAACTATCGGCTCGGCATCATGTACGGGTACAAGTTCCGCAATCCGCCGAACGGCGGCTGGCACGGCGGTTCGGAGTATCAGGACGTGCTCGCCGGCGCGAAGTGGTTGCAGAAGCAGTCCTACGTGGATCCCAATCGCGTCGGCATCTACGGGCTCTCGTATGGCGGCCTCTTGACCGCGCTTGCGCTCGCTCGCAACTCTGACGTCTTCAAAGTCGGTGCCGACTTCGCGGGCGTGCACGATTGGGCGAGCGCGTTCGATCATGACTACGGTCGTCCGGTCGGGACGCCTGCGCAACGCAAGGTTGCGCTGATGTCAACTGCCGAGGGTTACCTCGACACGTGGAAGTCGCCGGTCTTCATCGAGCAAGGCGACGACGATCGCAACGTCGCGTTCTCACAGAGCGTCGATCTTGCAACCAAGCTGCGCTCGCGCGGCGTAACCGTGGAGACGCAAGTCTTCCCGGATGAAGCGCACGAGAACTTGGTCTGGGCGCACTTGGTCGAGCAATATACGGCCGCCGAAGCGTTTATGGCGCAGTACTTGCGACCCTAACGCGCGAGACTCGTCGCAACGTGGACGAGCGCATTCGCCTGTTCGCCGAACTCGCGAAAGCGCTCGTCGTGCGTTTGTCCCGCGTCATAGCGCTTGTAGATCTGCTGCAAGATCGCAGCGAAACGAAAGATGTTGAACACGTGATACCAACCGGCGGCTGAGGTGTCGAAGCCGGTCGCGGTACCGTAGTACGCCACGACCTCGGCGCGCGTCATGAATCCTTCGCGCCAGGTCGGCATACCCCACAGTCGAAATGCGGGCGGGTCGTGCGCCTCGGGCCACAACGCGAGCACGTAGCCCAAATCCATCAGCGGATCGCCATACGTGCACATGTCCCAATCCAGCAATGCCGTGATGCGCGCCGGATCGGCGGGATCGAGCAGCATGTTGTCGAGCTTGAAGTCGTTGTGCACGAGCGTCGCGGCCGGCGAGTGCGGCCGATGCTCGCGAAGCCACTCGACGAGTACCGCCGCGTTGGCGGTGTGCGCGGTGCGCGCCGCCTCCCACCGGTCGATCCAGCCGTCGAGTTGTCGCGCGACGTAGCCCTCGGGGCGCCCGAGTTCGGAGAGGCCCGCTGCTGCGACGTCGACGCGATGCAGCATCGCAAGCGTGTCGATGAGCGCGCGGCCGAGGCGTTGCGCGAACGCCACGTCGCCCTGGAGTCTAGCGGGAAGATCGCGGCGCATCGCGACGCCCCACTTGCGCTCTTCGATTACGAAGTCTGCGCCGACGATCGCATGGTCGGTGCACAACACATAACTTTGCGGCGCGAGCGGGAAGCTCGCAAACAGTTTCGAGAGCACCGCGTGTTCGCGGCGCATGTCGTGTGCGCGTTCGGGAACAGGCCCGAGCGGCGGGCGGCGCAGGACGTACTCGTCCTCGCCGAATGCGACGAGATAGGTGAGGTTTGCATGGCCGCCACCGAACTGTCGCAGCGCGAACGTGCCGCGCGCGCGCGGAAGATGCTCGCGCAAATACGGTTCGAGCTGGGCGGTGTCGAGGCGCTCTTCGGGACGTACGTCGATAACTTCGGGATCGTTGCGCGTCACTTGAGCGCTTCCAAATGAGCGATGTCGTTGATGCTCACGAGCAAGCGCCGCCCCTCCCTCGCGCGCACGGTCGAGATCGACGTATTGCCGGTGGGGAAGAAGAAGTCGCTCGTGAGTCCCAGCAGCGACGCGAGGTAGGCGTTGATGGCGCCGGCGTGACTGACAAGCGCAACGCGCGCGCCCGGATGCGCCGCCACAATTGCTTCGACTGCTTCTTGCATGCGCGCGCGAATCGCCGGTGACGATTCCGTCCCAGGCAGATGCGACCATCCGCCACTTGCCATCGCGATCTCTGCGAGATCGTGCAAGGCCACCGGACCGACGCCGGCGATCTCAACCTCGCGCAATCGCGCGTCTTGGATTACCGTTCGGCCCGTTGCGAGCGCGATCGCGTCCGCGGTCTCGCGCGTGCGCTGCAGTGGGCTTGCATAGAGCGCCGCGATGTCGCGCCGCGCAAGCCGCGTTGCGAGCGCTTCAGCTTGTGCGCGTCCACGCTGCGTTAGGGGGAGATCGACATCCTTGGGTTCGACCGCTTCGCTCAGCGTGATCCCCTCGGCCTCCGCATGGCGGATCAGGAGCAATTCGGTGGCGCCATGGGCGACGCGAAAATCACGCATCGTATTTTGCGAGCTCCGCCTTGGCGATACTACGGAGGTGCACTTCGTCGGGACCATCGGCGATGCGCAGCGAGCGCGCGTTGATCCACGCGTGCGAAAGTCCGGTATCGTCGAGGAGACCTTCCGCGCCGAAAGCTTGGATTGCGCGATCGACCACGTCTTGCGCGACGCGCGGCGTGGTGACCTTGGCCATTGCGATCGCTGTCGCGGCGCGCTTGTTGCCATGCTCGTCGAGTTGGCGCGCTGCATCATACACGAGGTGACGGGCGCCGTCGATCTCGATGCGCGAGCGTGCGATCCACTCGCGCACGATGCCTTGCTCGGCGAGCGGCCTGCCAAATGTTACGCGGTCGCGCACGCGCAGACACAACATGCGCATCACTCGCTCGCACAGTCCGAGCAAACGCAAACAGTGATGCAAGCGCCCGGGGCCCAGGCGCCCCTGCGCGATCTCAAAGCCGCGCCCTTCGCCCAAGATGATGTTCTCGATCGGCACGCGGACATTTTCAAACGCCAGTTCGGCATGCCCGAACGGCGCGTCATCGTACCCGAAGACCGGAAGGTGCCGCACGATGCGCACGCCGGGATGATGTATCGGCACCAGAATCATTGACTGTTGCAGATATGTCGCGGCGCGCGGATTGGTCTTGCCCATGAAGATCAATACCTGTGTGTGTGGATGCAACGCACCGGTCGTCCACCACTTGCGTCCGTTGAGGACGTAGTGTTCGCCGTCGCGCACGATCGCCGCTTGGATATTTGTCGCGTCAGATGAGCCGATACCCGGCTCGGTCATTGCAAAGCCGCTACGAATCTCGCCGCGAAGGAGGGGTTCGAGCCAGCGTTCGCGCTGTTGCGGCGAGCCATAACGCGCCAACACCTCCATGTTGCCCGTGTCGGGCGCGTTGCAGTTGAAGACCTCGGGCGCGATCGGCGATGTCCCCATCAGCTCGCACAGTGGCGCATATTCGCGATTGTCGAGTCCGGCGCCATACTGCGAATCGGGGAGGAAGAGATTCCAAAGCCTTTGCTCGCGGGCATTGGACTTGAGCTCCTCCATGATGCCCGGCTGCGTCCAACGCGTGGTGCCGCTTTGCAGCTCTTGTGCATAACGCGACTCGTTCGGGTAAACGAATTCGTGCATGAACGCATGCAATCGCTCGTGCAATGCCTGTGCCATTGTCGCAGCACTTCCAGCCGGGCGGGAAAAGCGCCTTGCGTGCCCTAATCGACGACGTAACATATTGGAGGGCTCAATGCAACGTCGCTTTACCGCGTGGTTCTTCGCCGCGAGTTTACTGCTCATTGCTCCGCCTGCTGCGCACGCGCAGTCGACGGCACCGCGCGGGGCTACTCCCGCGCCAGGAGCCCCCGCTGCTGCACCAGCCACGGCCGCCGGTAGCCCGACGGGCTACGACACGTTCACGAAAGGTGCTACCGTTTCGCCCGGGTTGTTCCCGATCATCGAGAAGAATGGGACCTACTTTCTCGAGGTGGCCAAGGCGCAATTCGGTCAGGACTTCATCGAGACGTCGATTCCTTCGAGCGGTTTTGGCGGCTTCGGCCCCTCGCCGGGCGAGCCGTACGTCGCACCGGCGCGCATCATGCGCTTTGAACGGTACGGTAACTCGCTGGTGTTGCGCTGGCCCAATACCTACGCCCGCGTGAATCCGAACTCGCCCGAATCGGCCAGCGTGCACGAGAACCTTCCGGACTCGGTGATTGCGGTGACGCCGGTCGTTGCGCAGGACGATGCCCGGGTCGTGATCGCCCTCTCTCCGTTCCTCGGCGACATCGCTGACCTCGCGTCGAGCTTAGCAGACGCATCGTCAAGTCCACTGCACGCGTATCACTTGGACGGCTCGAAGTCGTTTTTCCTGAGCGCCAAGGCATTTCCGAAGAACGACGTGCTACGCGTTGACCAAACCTGGAATACCGCATCCCCCGACCGGCTCGACAACGCGCCCGACGCGCGCAACGTCGAAGTCAAGATGACCTACAATTTAATCGCGGCGCCAAACGACGGCTACATGCCGCGTATCGAAGATCCGCGCGTCGGATACTTCTCGCAAGCATTGATCAATTTTTCAACTGATAACGAAGTGCGACGCGATCTTCATTACATCGCGCGCTGGAACTTCGGCGCGCGCATGTCGGGTGCACCGGCCGCTGCTACGAACCCGATCGTCTTTTACTTGAGCAACGATATTCCGGTGCAGTATCGTGACACGGTGCGCGCCGCGTTGCTCACATGGAACGATGCCTACGCCAAAGTGGGGATCCTTGACGCGATCAAGGTCGAGCAGCAGCCCGCCGATCCGTCGTGGGATCCCGATGACATCCAGCACAACATGATTCGCTGGATCGATACGAGTCAACCGCAGTTCGGCGCTGAGGCGCTCTTGGTCACCGATCCACGTACCGGCGAAGAGCTCAACGTCGGCGTAAGCTTCGACGCGATCGAAGGCATCCGGGGCCGTGTGGTTTACAAGTACGTGATCGCGCCTGCGCGCGGCCTTGCCGACTCGGCTGCGTTAGAAAAGGCGTATGACGAAGACTTCATTCGCTCGGTGGTCCTGCACGAGTCGGGTCACGATTTTGGACTGCAGCACAACTTCATCGGGGAGCTTGCATACACCGCGCAAGACATTCAGAGTCGCACCTTCACGCGCAAGTACGGCATCGCCACCTCGGTGATGGAGTACAATCCGACCAACATTTGGCCCAAAGGCACGTCGCAAGGCGATTACAACCAGACCGTGCTCGGACCGTACGACTATTACGCGATCAAATACGGATACGGATATATCCCGAACGCGACGACGCCGGAGCAAGAATTGCCGACGCTGCAAGCTTGGGCGTCGCGTTGGGCCGATCCAAAGTACCGCTTTGCCAGCGATGAAGACGCGGATGCCTTCGCGAGCGGGCATGGGGTCGATCCGCGCGTCGTAACGTTCGTGTTGACCAACCAGCCATTGCAGTGGTGCGCGGGGCAAATGACGATGCTCCACGGGATCTTGAACAACGTCAACGCGCGCTTCCCGGAGAAAGGGATGCCATACGACGAGGCGCGCGACGCGTTCCTCACGCCGCTGCGGCTGGACTTGCGCTGCGCGATGGTGCCGGTGCATTGGATCGGCGGCGAGTATCTCTCTCGCGCGCGCAAGGGCGATCCGGGTGCCGGACCGCCGTTGCAACCGGTCTCGTTGCCCGATGAGCGCACGGCTTGGACGCAACTCGCGAGCGGCCTTTTCGCCGATGCGCCGTGGCGTTTCAATCCGCAAGTGCTCGCCACGCTCACATACTCGGAAGTGAGTATGATCGGTAACTATCCTTCGTGGTCCTACAGCCCCACGCCGCGGCACGATGTCTCGGTTTCCGCGACGGTTGCCGCAGCACAGCAAGCAGCGCTGCGCGAGCTCTTCTCGCCGCTGCGTTTGCAGCGCATCGACGATCTCTCGAGCAAATATCGACCAGGGCAGACGATGTCGATGACCGATCTCTTCAATTGGTCGCGCGATAGTATCTTCGGAACCATTGAAACCGGTGCTGTCGCAAAGGAAGGCCTGATACGGCGCAACCTGCAGATGTCGTACGCGCGTCTCTTGGCGTTGATGGTGACGTTGCCGCCGACAGGGATGCCGAGCGACGCGCAAGCGCTCGCGCGGGTGAGCCTCGAGGATCTGCGTCACGATACCACCGTGGCACTGCAGCGCGGTGGCGTCGACGAACTGACGCGCGGTCATCTCGAGTTGCTGCAGACGGTTGCGGATCGTGCGCTGACCGCGCGCGCATTGAGCATCCCATGAGGATCGTTGCGTGCCTGGCGGTGGTAGCGATGGCGCTCTCACCACTCGTCGCTCGCGCCTACGCGGTCACCGATGTGATGAGCGCGCCGTTCGTCGACAACGTGACCGCCTCGCTCGACGGCACGGTCCTGGTCTGGAAAGTGCATGCGCGCGGGGAGCGTAATCTCTTCACGAACGCCGGTGGAACCATCCATCAAGTTACACACTATGACGTGGATGATGGTCAGGATCTCGCTGACGTGCAGATCTTGCCGGCCAACGATGCGGTCGTGTACATGCGGGGCGGCGTCGAGGACAATGCCGACGACGGGAACCTCAATCCGCTCTCGATCATTCCGCCGCCGGAGCGCACGATCTTTATCGTTCCGCTTGCGGGCGGCGATCCGGTACAGATCGGGATCGGGAATAGCGTGGCGCTCTCGCCGCGCGGTGACGCCGCGGCATTCACGACGGTACAGGGTGTGCTGAGCGTCGTCTCGTTGACAAAAAGCGGCGACACGTATACTGTCGGCAAGCCTGACCCGTTGCCGATTCGTGGTGCTGCGAGCGGCCTGGTTTGGTCGCCGGATGGATCGCGCATCGCGTTCACCAATGCGCGCGGCGATCACTCGTTCATCGTCATCTATACGCCGGCAAAGCATACGTATGTCTACGCGACGCCGGATTTTTCGCGGGATCGCAATCTCTCGTGGTCGCCCGACGGTACGCGTGTGGCCTTTGTTCGCGTGCCGGGCGCGCGTGAGAACGAATCGCCGTACCTCGATCCGCCGGCAGCACCGTGGTCGATCTGGGTCGCCAATGCCGCGAGCGGCAACGCACGCATGGTTTGGGAAGCGCGGCGCGGCATGGGGGCCACGTTTTATCCGACGGATAGCAGCGCGCAGTTGTGGTGGATGCGCGGTGACTTCATCGCATTTCCGTGGGAAGGCGACGGCTGGCGCCATCTCTATGCGGTTTCCGCGAACGGCGGCGCTGCAACGCGGCTCACCGCGGGATCGTTCGAGACCGAGAGGGTCGCGGTCTCGTTCGACCGTACGCACTTGCTCTACGCAACCAACGAAGGCGACATCGACCGGCGGCATATTTGGACGGTCGGCGTCGACGCGCATCCGCATCCGCTAACCGGCGGCACAAGCGATCAGTGGGCGCCGACGCCGCTCGCGAACGGCGGGTATGCGTATGTCGACGCCGGCTATAACACGCCGACGGTGCTGACGATCGCCGGCGAGCCGGCGCGTACCTTGATCGGCGTTGCGACGCCGGAAAATTTCCCGGCGACACAACTCGTGCAGCCGCAACTCGTGACGTTCCGGGCTCCCGACGGTTTGCTGATTCACGCGCAGCTCTTCGTCCCGCGGGTCGCGAGCGCACGCAAATTCCCGGCGATCATCTTCGATCACGGCGGTTCGCGGCGCCAGATGTTGCCCGGCTTCCATTATATGGAGGCCTATAGCGAGCTCTACGAGATGAATCAATACCTCGTCAATCGTGGGTTCGTCGTGCTCTCGATCAACTATCGTAGCGGCATCATGTACGGTCACGACTTCCGCCAAGCGCCGCACGTTGGCGCCCGTGGTGCGGCCGAGTATCAGGACGTCGTGGCCGGCGCGCGCTGGTTGCAGAAGCAGCCGCAGGTCGATCCGAAGCGTCTGGGCATCTACGGATTGTCGTACGGCGGCTATTTGACCGCGATGGGCCTCGCGCGCAACTCCGACATCTTCAAAGCCGGCGCCGACTTCGCCGGCGTCCACAATTGGGCGACGACCTACGATTGGGATTTCCGTGGAAAAGTAGTCGGGACTCCGGCGCAACGCGCGCTCGCCGAAGCGTCTTCGCCCGTCGCTTCGATCTCTACGTGGCGCTCGCCGGTCTTTCTTTCGCAGGGCGACGACGATCGCAACGTCGCGTTCTCGCAAGGCGTCGATCTCGCAACGCGCTTGCGCAGTCGTGGCGTGCACGTTGAGACGATGGTCTTTCCAAACGAGACGCACGAAAATCAGGTTTGGGCGCAACTCTCCGCGCAGTACGCTGCGGCTGCGGCTTTTCTCGTGAAGGAATTGCAACCATGACCCTACGTCGACTTTGCGCCGCCGTCGCAGCACTGTTGCTCACGACCGGCATTACTGCGCGCGGATTCACGCCGGCGCAGCTCGACGCGCAGGCGAAGTACGAGTCCATCGTGGCTGCATCGCCGACCGAGGCGCAAGCCAAGATCGATGAGGTCGCGCTAGCCGGCTACGTGCATCGCATGGGTACGCCCGGCGATCTGCGCAGTGCCACCTACGTGCGCGACCAGCTCGCGAAAGCCGGCTGGGATGCCCAGCTCGTAACGTACAACGTTGCGATCGCGTGGCCGTACGAACAGCGCTTGACCGTGCTCGGCCAGCATCCGCGGAACGTCGATCTCTACGAACCGGCCGTGCCCGGCGATCCGTACTCGAGCGATCACAAGGCGATCGGCATTCCGTATTCGGGCTACAGCGTCGACGGCGACGTGACCGGTCCAATCGTTTACGCCAACCACGCGACCGCCGAAGACTTCGCGGCGCTCGCGTCGATGGGCGTCTCGGTGCGCAATGCGATCATCATCGCGCGGCCGCGGCGGCGGCGCGCTGACGATGAAGGCCTACGAAGCGGCAAAGCACGGCGCAAAAGCGGTGCTCGTGTTTCCCGATCCGCTCAGCGGCGGCTACTTTAAGGGCGAAACGTATCCAAACGGCCCGTGGCGTCCGCTCGGCGGCGCGATGCGCAACACGATGACGTTCACCAACGATCCGGGCGATCCAACGGCAGAAGGCATTCCGCTGCCGGGTGCGCCGCACAAGCCATTCTCGGCGATCAAACTTCCGTCGATTCCGGAGATGCCGATCACCGGACTCGTTGCAAAACAACTGCTCGAAACGATCGGCGGCCCGGTCGGACCGTCGGATTGGCATCCGGGCTTCGCATTTCCGCTGCACCTCGGCGGGAACGTGCAAGCGCACTTCGTGATCAAGAGCAAACGGTTCTACGGACCGATCTGGGACGTGATCGCGACAATGCCGGGTGTCGATATCAAACATCTCGTCGTGACCGGCGGCCATCGTGATGCATGGACCTACGGCGCCGTCGATCCGATCAGCGGCACGGTCGACCTGCTGCAACTCGGGCGCGCGCTTGGAAAGCTGAAGGCGGAAGGCTGGAAACCGCAGCGAACGATTGTGATCGGTTCCTGGGACGGCGAAGAGCTCAACCTCTTCGGCAGCGACGAGTGGGTCGAGCAACACGCCGCCGAGCTCCGTGCCGGCTGCGTTGCGTACATTAATACCGACGAGGTCGCGTTCGGTCCGAGCTTCGGCGTCTATGCGACGCCCGAACTGGGTGGCGCGCTGCTCGATGCTGCGACCGCCGTCACCGCGCCCAATGGGCAACCGCTTGCGGCGTATTGGAAAGCGCAAGATAAGAACATGGCGGTGAATCCGATCGGCGGGGGCAGCGACCACGAGCCGTTCGTCTTTCACGAAAATCTTCCGGCGGCAGGCGCCGGCTACGGCGGCCCGTTCGGCACGTATCATTCTGCGTATGACGATCCGGCGTCGTTGCGGATCTTCGATCCGGGCATGCACGAAGCGGCCGCGGCGGCGCGCTATACGTCGATCGTCGTGCTGCGTCTGGCTGACGCGACCTATCCCGATCTGCGTCTCTCGTTGCTCGCGCAGGCGCTGCAAGCGCGCATCAACTCGTTCGCGAAAGCGACCGGCACGAGCGATGCGCGTCGCGCAACTGTCGTCGGAGCGCTGCAGCCCGAGGCCGATGCGTATGTCGCCGCTGCGAAGGCGCTCGATGCGAAAGCCGACACGGCGATCGCACAGGGCGATGCCACTGCAGCCAACGCAGCGTACGCGCAGTTGCGCGCCTCGGAAGATGCGTTCTTTCAAGCCGATTCAACCAAGTGGACCCGCACGCTGCTGTATAGCGTGAGCGGCTACGAAGGTACGATTTTGCCGTCGCTCGACGACACGCTCGGCACGAATGGTGATGCGGCGCTCACGACGCTGCAAAACGCGCTCAAAGGCGCTACCGCAGCAGCGCAGCCGTCAGGGAGCTAGCTGCGGCTGCGATCTCGGCGTCGGTGCCGTTGGTAAAACCGAGAGCAAACCCGTAACAATCGGTTCGTTCGAGGCAGAGGCTCGAGAGAGCTACGAGTTTTTGCCCGTCGAGCGTTTGCGACAATGCACGATCGTCGAACCGTTTTCGTGCGATGAGCGCGATGTGGAGGCCAACTTGCATCGGGCCGAGTTCGAACGCTTCGAGGAGTGCAAGCGCACGCGCGAGCATCGTGCGGCGTCGCTCGTAGATCGCATTCATGCGGCGGAGGTGCCGCGCAAAGTGTCCCCCGTTGATGAAGCTCGCGAGCGTCGCTTGCGCCTGGAGTGAAAGCCCGAGACTCGTGCTCGCGCGCGCGGTTCGGAAGATCGCGGCCAGGTGGGGCGGAACGATGAGATAGCCGGTGCGAATACCGGGTGCCAACGTCTTACTGAAGCTGCCGATGTACAGGACGCGTTCGTCGCGGTCCAAACTCTGCAGCGCGGGTAAGGGACGCGCGCGCGCGGTGAATTCGCTATCGTAGTCGTCTTCGAGGATGTAGGCGTCGTGGCGCTTCGCCCACGCGAGCAGCTCGAGGCGGCGTGCGAGCGATAGGGTGCCGCCAAGTGGAAATTGATGCGTCGGCGTGACAAATGCGCAGCGCGCGTCGCCGGGCAAGGCCTGCGTTTGCAACCCGTCGCTATCGACCGGCACGGCCGCAAGGCGCAAGTTGTGCACTTCGAATGACGCGCGCGCGAGCGCATAGCACGGATCTTCAATAGCGATTGTGTCGCCGGTGCGCGTGAGCACGAGGTTCGCAAGGTGCATTGCGGCTTGTGCGCCTTCCACAACGATGACTTGTTCCGGTCGTGTGTTGATGCCGCGGAACTGCCGCACGTGCATCGCAATAGCGTCCCGCAAGCGCGCAAACCGCTCGCGGGGCCGTAGCCCAGATCGAGCGTTTCCTCGGAGGCTCGTCGCGCGGCGCGGCGCCACGCGTTGGTTGGAAAGAGCGCAAGTGCCGGCATTCCGGGCCGTAGCGCTCCATGGCCGGCCGCCGTTTCGAAATGCGTGCGCAGTGTAGTGATGCGCTGCGCTTCCGCCGGTGCCGGATGTGCTGCGGCCGGTTGCGGATGATGCCGTTCGAAACCCGACGACGCAACAAACGTTCCCGATCCGCTTCGCGCTTCGAGATACCCCTCGGCGGTGAGCTGCTCGAACGCGAGCGTGACCGTGTTGCGTCCGAGCCCGAGCCGCTTCGCGAGTTGTCGCGACCCGAGCATCCTCGTGCCGGGCGGAAGCGTCCCCACCTCGATCGCGTCACGGAGACGGCGCACCAATTGGAGCGCGAGCGGCTCGCCGGTAGCACGGTCGGGAAAGAGGGGTTCAAGAAGAAGCGGCTCCCTCATATACCGAGCAAGTGGCACGTTACACAGAGCCACTCCTGCCTTAGAATCGAGTTATGCGAATTTTGGCCTTGCTCTTGGCCCTGGTTTTTACGCCCGCACACGGCTTCGATTATCAGTTCGGTACTTGGAACGTTCATGTCTCGCGACTCGTGCGGGGCACGTCGGGCGCGACGAAGTGGGTGACCTACGATGGAACGCATACGGTCACGCCGCTTTGGCACGGTCGGGCGAACATTGGCGTTCTCGAGATTCATGGAACGGCGGGAACTATCGAAGGCTTGCAGTTACGCCTGTTCAATCCCGCGACCGATCGCTGGAAGCTTCTGTTTGCAAGCAGCACGGATGGTGAACTGCAGCCTCCATCGGTGGGTTCGTTTCACGACGGCGTTGGCGAATTTCGCGATACGGAGCTTGTGGATGGAAAAGCGGTGACCATGCGCACGCTCTCGACGGTGAACTCGCCGACGTCATATCGCGACGTCATCGCGCGCTCCGAGGACAACGGCAAGACATGGACGCCGGTGTGGATCGCGACCTACGAAAAGCCAGTGATCGCTGCCGCACCTGCGCCGCGTGATTCCGTGCACGATTTTGATTTCAACGTCGGCACGTGGGCATACGCATATCAAGCGTTTGCTGCACCCGCTGCGCCATGCGAACGATTGGGTGCAGTACGACGGCACGGTAAGTGTGCGCAAGGCCGTAGGAGGCGCAGCGAACGTCGAGGAGGTCGAAGCCAATGGACCAAGTCATCTCGAGTTCCTCAACGTGCGCCTGTATAACGAAAAATCGCATCAGTGGAGTCTCAACGGCGCAAGCAGTGCGGACGGAACCCTCGGGACACCGATGTATGGAGGGTTCACGAATGGACGCGGGGTGTTCTACGATCAGGAGCCGTTTAACGGGCGAATGATCCTCGAGCGCCAAACGTTTTTCGATATTACTGCCACGTCGTATTCATTCGAGCAAGCCTTCTCGGATGACGGCGGCAAGACGTGGGAGCCGAACTTTGTTGCACATCTGAGGCGCACGAGCGCGAATGCGCCTTCGGAAGGGTCGCAGACGGTTGCGAACGCGTCGCACGACTTCGATTTCAATTACGGCACGTGGTCGACGCACATTACCTCCTACGCCACAGCCGGCAACGGATCGAGCGTGCCGAGCGGGTATACAGGGACCGTCACGGTGCGCAAGATTTGGGGCGGACGCGCGTTTATGGAAGAGCTCAAAGCCTCGAATGCATCCGGCGGCTTTGCGGGTCTTACGCTCTTCCTCTATAACCCGCAAGCACGCCAGTGGAGCCAAACCTTCGCCGGTAAGGGAGACGGATCGTTCGAGCGCTCGATGGTCGGTTCGTTTCAGAACGGCCGGGGTGAGCTCGTCGCGTTTCCCGATGCAAACGGTGGGTCGCTCACGTTGGTTCGCGAGGTGTGGTCGGATATTCGCAGCAACGCGCATCACTTCGAAATACAATTCTCACGCGATGGCGGTAAGACGTGGCAGCCGTCCTTTGTCGCGAATCTCGCACGTATCGGCCCGGGTTTATAGCTATGCGACGGCGCGCACGAACTTCGCTTGATCGACGGCGTCGTAAAAGGCGTTGTGCGTTTCGCTGATCTTCGGTGCCCAGGGATCGAGCTGCTTCGGGCGAGAGAGGCGCGTGGATCGTTGGGCCGGCGGCGTCGGCATAGCTCGCGCCGTCGAACGGTGCGAACCCGCGCGACTCTTTGTGCGCGAGCACGAGCGCACGCGTGGCGTCGGCTGCGGCGCGCGCATCGTCGCGTAGTTGCGACGACACCTTGGCGTCGGCCGCGATGGTATCGTACATCGCGATCGCCGGACGATCGGCGTGCCATGGCATGTCGGGCGTCGCGTCGGGAAAGCGAACCATGCCTTTGACCGAGGCAATATCGCGGCGCAGTGCAGCACGATCGGCGACCGTCCGCTCCGGCTGCATCGTTGAACGTTTTGATCGCGCGTTCGGCATTCGGCGAGTTTCTCCGGCGAACAATCGAGAACGTCGAATGCGGCCGCCGTGCCGAACGATTCGCCGAACGGCGTTGCGTAGCGCGCCTGCATCACCGCGTTCGACGACGCCGCTCGCCATGGCGTTTGGATCGTCGATACTGCGCGCGATTGCGTCGGCGACACCGGTCGGCACGCCCGGCGAGAGCATCGTCTCCGGGGATGCGGCGAGATACTTCACGCCGACGCGCGAGAGCGCGTCGGCAAATCCGAGCGTCGACATCAAACACTGATTGGCCACCACGCCGTCGATTTTGCGATGCGCGTCCTCGGGATGCTCTTTAGCGTGCAGTGCGATGCCGTCGGCGATCGCTTGCGCCATGTCGGGCATCGACATCACCGCGCCGGTGTGCGTTTCTAGGCCGCCGCCGTCGCCGCCACCGTGATCGACCAGATCGATCCACGTCTGCTTGGCGCCGGATTCTTCGGCGTTGTCGAGCGTGCGCGCAACGAATTTTGCGAGGTTCGACTGGGTCGGCCATGTTCTGCGGCTTGCTGGTCTGCGAATCGTTGACCTTGCCATCGGCGATGGTAAACGTGTCGGTGCGCTTGCGGCCTTCGACGATATCGCCGTCATCGGCGCGCAGGCCGGTCGTGTCTTCGACGGTGTACTCGACCGCGTCGTCGATGCGGCTGCTCTGCAGCGCTTGCGCGACGGTAAGTGACTGGGATGCGTCCAAATTGTTATCGCCGTCGCGATAGATGCCGAACTCGAGCGCGCGACGCGTGGGCATAGAACCTGAAACCTGCACTTCGTTCCTCCAACGTGTGTGAGAAGTGCGGTTCTACTGCGCTGGAATGACGGCTTGGCGCTACGGTGGAATTACGGGTTTTGCACGAGAACGTCACCCGGCCGTGGAACCTGGTACGCTTTTCCGACCTCGATTGCCATTATGGCGCCCGCGAAATCTTCGCCGGGCTCAGCGGCGTTTTACAGGACGGCGAGCGCGTGGGGCTCGTCGGGCCGAATGGCGCGGGAAAATCTTCGCTCTTGCGCTTGCTTGCCGGCGTCGACGCGCCGTTCGGCGGCACCGTCGTGCGCGCGCGCGACGCCACGTTCGCCTATCTCGCGCAAAGCGTCGCCGACGAAACGGAATCGACGCTGCAAGAGCTCATCGACGCGGCGCTGGCTCGCGTTACGCCCGACATGTACGGCCTGCGCAACAAGACGCTTGCGCATCATGCTCGCCTCATTCGGATTCCGCGACGAGGCGTTCGCACGTCCGCTGCGCGAATTTTCGGGCGGCCAGCGCGCAAAAGCCGCGCTCGCCCACATACTGATCGACGAACCGGACTACTGCATCTTCGACGAACCGACCAATCATCTGGATATTGAGACGGTGCGTTGGCTTGAATCCTACATCGCCTCCGATAAGCGCGCCTACCTCATCGTTTCCCACGATCGCTATTTTCTGAATCGAGTGGCAACGCGCATCTGGGAGATCGAAGCGGGGCGACTTCATGTGTACCCGCCGGCCGTCAATGCGTACGACGCGTTCGTCGCGCAGCGTGCTTTGCGGCATGCCGAGGAACGCCGAGCGTACGAAACCTTTATTGCCGAGCGAGATAAGCGTCGTGCGACGATCGCGGGTCTGCGCGCCACTCATACGTCATCGGACTACAGCCAGGTGCGCAGTCGCGAGAAACAGCTCGCGCGCGCCGAAGCATCGCTTGCGGTCGACGCACCGGTCGCGCCGGCGGCTGCCATTGCGGTGAACCTGCAGTCGACGCGACGAGCCGCCAATGCGTTTGCGCTGGAGCTGAGCGGGCTCTCAAAGGCGTATGCGCATCCGCTTTTTGAAGATCTCGAAGTCGATGTGCTACGCGGGGAACGCTTGGCGATCGTTGGGCCGAACGGTTCGGGGAAATCCACACTCCTGAAAATTGTGAGTGGCGAACTTGCCGCGGATCGCGGAACCGTTCGCTTGAATCCTGCGTCGCAGATCGCGTATTTCGCGCAGAATTCACACGAGCAACTCGATCCCGCGGCAAGCGCGGTCGACGCAGTGCGCGCGGCCGCCGATATCTCCGATGAGAAGGCCCGCAACCTTTTGGGACGCATGCGCATAAGCGGCGATGCAGCCGATAAGCCGGTGCGAGCATTTTCCGGCGGCGAGCGACGGCGGATCATGCTCGCCTCGCTGATGGCGAAGGCCGCCGACGTACTGCTCCTGGATGAACCTACCAACGACCTCGATATCGACAGCCGCGAAGCGCTCGAGTCCGTCCTTGGCGAGTACGAAGGCGCGATTCTCATCGTGTCGCACGATCGTTATCTGCTCTCGCGGTTGTGCGACCGGGTGCTCTGGATCGACGGCGGCGCATGGGGTACGGTCGAGGGCGGATATGATGCGTACGAAGCGAGCGAAACCGAGCGCGAGCGATTGGCGCTCGAGGCGCAAACGGCATCTGCCGCCCGTTCGAAAACGCAGCCGCCAGACGCCGCTGAAGATCCGCTCACAACTCGAAACGCGAATAGCAAGCATCGAACGCGAGATTGTCAAGCTCGACGCGCGCAAGCTCGAGATCGAGCGACTCTTTACGTTGACCGAGACCTACGACGATCGCAAGCGCGTTGCCGAATTGGAGACGGAACGCACGCTGGTGGCCGCGCAGAATGCGGAACACCTCGCCACGTGGGAACGTCTGCACGCGCAGCTCGAAGAACTCGCTCGCTAGTTAAAGCCGCTACACGGCGTTGGGAGTGGACTCGGCACGGGCGTCGTCGTGGGGACGGGCGCGAAGAATTGCGCTTGTAACGACTGCACTTCCGGCACCGTGAGCGTCGTAAAACCCTGGTACTTCTTCTCCGGCCACAGTTCGATCGCACGCGCGCCTAAGATCAGGCCTTGCGTGATCGTCTCGGGCCAGATGCAGCCCATCCCTTCGGGCGCCTGCGTTTGGAAGTTGATCAAACCGCCCATGCTTTGGATCGCCATATAGGTCGTCTGATCACCCGTGATCGGCGTCGACAACGCGTGATTGTCGAGCACGCAGCGCGATCCCACCAACGTTCGACACGTCTGCATCACGCTTTGTGTGAATGTCGGGTCCAGGCCACCGGCGAGCTTGCTATATTCGTTGAAGGTGTAGTCGATGTCGGTGTTCGTCCACGCCGAATAATCGGTCACGGCGCCCGCTAGACACGACTCTTGCAAGGCGTCGGTGAGTGCCGCGGCTTGCAGGTTGGCTTTGCTGATCGGACCGCTCGACGGAACGAACGGTTCGTCGGTCTGTTCAGCGCACGAGGTTACCGCAACGGCGACGATCGCCGGGTTTGTATCGTACTTCGCAGCAACCTGCGCTTGAAATGCACGCCATGCATTGATATAGGCCGTTGTCCAGTATGGTCCGAGTGTGAGTGGACACACATCGGTCTGACCGTTACAGCCGGCCGGATTGCGATAGATCGTTATTGGACCGCCCGGCAAATGCTTGGCCCACTGCGGCGCATTGCTGCCGGCATAGATGCGCAACTTCACGCTCACCGGCGATGACTGCGTCACGTTCGATAGGCTGTTGTACATTTGGACTGCTTGGAGATCATTATCGATGGCAGCGGTGACGATCGTTCCGCCTTGCGTCGGCTGCAGGTCGGCCCACGTTTCGTTGATGACGATCCCGCCGAAGAGACCTGGAAAGCCTGTGATGTACTGCGTCGTAAACGGCGCGGGCGTGGCATTGTCGGTGTCGTGCCACGAGATATCTTGCATGTCGATCAAGCCGCGAATCGGAATCTTCGGCGGCGAGACTGTTACCGAGCCAGGCCCCGACGGCGACGGAATCGGCGGATAGGGATAGGCCGTGTTCTGCGTGCCGCCGCCGCACGCGACGAACATGAGGCATGCAAGTATCAGGAATCCGTTGCGCATCAGTGCTGTGCTCCTACGATCAGCGCGGTGGCAGAAAAGGCGGATTTCCAGGTGGCGCTGTCGCCCCCGCCGCCAGGGAACATTTGCGTGGGAGAATCCGCTTCCAGCCAATCCTGCGGATAGATCTCGAACAATTGCGTGTTGTTGTCGAGCGCGAACTGCAGCAGGTTGGGGAAACTGATGTTGTAGTTCGGCTGCGGATTGGCGACCGATTCGATCGGCTGAAACTCGAACGGTACGACTCCCACGTGACGGGTGAAGGCTTCGCACCAGTAGACACTGCCGTCCGTCCCCTGCGGATTGCACGGCGCGGGTTTCGTGCCGGCGTCAGCAACGTGGCCGATGCCAAGGTTTTCGGTGCCGAACCCTACGGAATTGTTCGCTGCGACTTCGGCACCATCGTTTGGATAATCGTAGAAGCTGTTCGGGTATCCGGCGATCTCGTTGAGTGCGACCATCAGCTGCTTGCCGTTTGCGTTCAGCGAGCCCATATAGTTGACGATGTGGCGCGTGTGCGTGACCCACGCATCGAAAGAGTAATTTGGGATCGGGACAGCAGTCCAGAGCTGGCTGCACGCATCGTTTGGATAGTCACTCAAATGAGCGGGATAGGCTTCGACTCCCGCGCCCAGACCAAATCGCATATAACCGATCGACGAGGTGATCGACGAGCCGGCCGGAGCCGGCTGCGAGAATTCGGCCACCGCCGCCCCGATGAACGTCTCGTAGTCTTTTTCGAAGACCGGATCAAGATAGTTTGGATAACCCGGTTGACCGTCGCACTGGATCACCGCAACGTCGTCACCATTTGGATCGGTGACCCAACTTGGCGTTGCCGTGTTCGAGCCGACTTCGGATGCATCCGCGAAAAGCAAGTTGACGGTGAGGCCCGCATTCACATATGGCTGCGCCCACGTGATGACCTGAGTCCAGTCGAACTTGCCTTTGGTTTTCTCAACGTCCGCCCAACCGACGAGAAGGCTGACGCCACAGATGTTCGGGTCTTTCGGTTTGCCGCTGGCATCCTTGCCGATCACATATTGCTCCAGGTATTGCTCGTAGACGCCGCCGTCTACCTTATAGGGATTCCATACGTACAGACCGTGCGGTGCGGTTGGATCGGCGACGCGATGATCGGTTCCGGTACACGGCGGCGGTGTTGCGTCACTGAGCGATGGCGGCGGAGATGCCGCGGCCGAGACGATGCCGATTTTCACGCGCTGCGCCGGGGACTCACCGTCGCTGATAACGATTTGCGTGCAATTCGGGGGAGGCGGCGTGTCGAGCAGACCGGCGAAGGTAAGCGTCACCGCCGATCCTTTGACGCTTTGCGCGTACGTCGTGCCGTCGGCCGTCATCGTGAGCGGTCCGTAAAAGACGTTTGCACACGACCCTTTCAGCGTTGGACGGGTCACAATACTGTAGGTGTGCGTGCCGTTTTCCGCGACCGCGACGGCCTGCATACTTTGACAGTTGTACGGCGTTGTTGCACCGGCGCATGCGAACTCCAACTGGCGCGGCGCGGCGGTGAGCTTCGCGAGTGCACCGATCGATAGCGCAACGGCGATCGTGCCGTGGTCGCCCGCGGTGTCGGCGATGCCGACTCGAGCAGTTGTTGGCGACGCCACCTTGACCGTAAGGAATCACGGTGAAGGTTCCCGCACCGGTAAGTTGCGTTGGCGAGACTTGCACGCCGCTCGAAGCCAGGTGACACTGGACGCTTGTCTTCGTCGTGCCGCTGAATCCGGAGACCGCGACTTCTTGGACGGAACCGAGAGACGTGAAACTCAAAGCGCTCGGCGTTGCAATCGGCGTCGCGTAAATGCGATTGCGCGTGCTGGGAAGATCGGTGACCGGCGTGTTGCTGTAGTTGGTGGTGACCGAAGCGAAGGTCCCATCGGAGCCAAGCACGGTGATGGTGCACGATGCGGGTGGCGTCGTGCCGACCGCGGACACTGTGAAGAGCAGCGGCGCGCCGGCCACGTCGACCTGCGCAATGCTGTCGCCGCTGACGACGATGCTCCCGGTCGAACTGGAACACGCGGCTGCGGCAGTTGGCGTGTAGCTGACCCCCACGGTGTCGCCCTGCGCGTTGAACGTGTCCGTCAACACGTCGGGGGTGAGATCGATGCTCGATGGCGCGAGTGTAAAGGAAGACTGGGAAGCCGGGGCCGACGACTGAGGTGCGAAGCTCGAGGAACCCGAGCAAGCCGACACGAGGATCGCCCCAAGAAGAAACGCGACGATGGGCAGACGCACCAAATGGCCTCCTGCTAACGCACCCTGGGGCGAACGGTAGATCGGCCCATAGTACCATGGCCGAGCTTCCCCCTGGTGGGTCGCAATACTCGCTCCACTACATCTGGTAGCGAGCTAGCGGTTGCTCTGCCACGCAAATTCATGACACGGCGGGCGGATCCGGGCCGCGAGACGCTTGCTTATGGGCCACTCAGCCTACCGGTCGCGTCTGGGGTGCGGTCTTTACGTCCGCTTTACGTGCGCCATACATAAACTATGCGCTTCACGCCCCCTTGATCGATTCTTAAGGCACCTGTTTGATCCATAATCGTGGTGTGGGTGTGGCGCAGCTCTAGTATGAGCGGCGTCCTCTGCTGCTGTTTTAGGAGGCCATAGTGAAACGCCTAAGTTCGATCGGGGCCCTCGTGGTACTGATCGCAATGCTCGCCGGATGCAGCGGATCGTCGGGTTCGACGGTTCCCGCATCGGCAGCTCAATCTTCAAATAAGAATACGCCGGCTACCGCCGGTATCCAGGGCTGGATCGTCAAGCCCGGCACCAAGCACACCACCGACTTGTTGGGCGGCGGCGGCGGCTTACTCAGCATAACGCTCTTGATTCTGCTCGGCGACGCGCAGCCTGTGCTCGGCAACATGAACGTGTCGTCGATCAACCTCGGTATCGATGCCGTGAACGTCGTGTACAAGGGCCAAGTGACACCGATCGCCACGTACTCGTCGCCGTACGTTGTAAACGTCATGGCGAACGGCGGCGACCCGTCGTCGATGGGCCTCGGCCAAGTGTATCAGGGCAACTACGACCACATTCAATTCGTGGTCGACACCGCCTCGAGCAACGTCGTTGATGCGAGTGGCAACACCTATCCGATTCAATTCCAGGTCGGACAGCCGTCGCAGAGCACGATCGGTGCGGGCGCCCGAACGGTCACGACCGGAACCTCTTCGACGGTTACGATGACCGTCGGCGGGAACTTCACCTACGGTGGGAATCCGGAGGCCGCGCTCTTCTCCGATTTCAACGCAATGGAATCGCTGAACCAGAACGGCGCGGGCCAGATCGTGGCGCAACCGGCACTCTATGCAGTCGGCGTGGACAATGCCGGTGAGGTGCAGGGCCAAGTGCTCAATGCGAACGGACAGCCGGTGCAAAATGCCGTCGTCGCCGCGATGTACACATCGGCAAGCGGTGTAGACCGCGTTTCCAACACAACCAACACCGACGCGAACGGCAACTTTGATCTACACGCGATCAACGGCGGCTCGTATCAGTTGGTCATCTACAACAACTACACAACCGCGAGCGGCCAAACGATCACCGCTCAAGGTGCTGACGCGTCGATAGGCGCGTCCTTCCAGGGGCCGTCACTCACGGTGCCGGCCGGGCAGATCACACAAGCCGGAACGCTGAACGACTAGCATTCCGCACATGGCACAGCAGCAGCATCTCGACGAGGCGCGCGAACTGCTTCGTACCGGACGGTACGAAGCAGCCCTCGCGCGCCTTGTAGGGTATGAGGGTTGGCCGTCCCCGCTGATGGAGCGGGCGCAACTTCTGCGCGCTGAAATTCTACTTGCACGCGATCCCGTTGATGCACTCGAGGCCTTGGCTCGCTCGAGCGACCTCCTTCGCAACGACGACGTTCGCTTCGACTACTTCGTTCTATCCGGAAAAGCGTACGCTAATAGCCGCAATTTTGACGGCGCAGCCGAGATGTTTACGCTCGCTGAACGTGCTGCTGAGAACGACTCGTCGCGTCTCGCCACGGTCGCGCACCATCGCGCACGGCTTCGCTGCCTACAAGGCGATTTTGACCCCAACGATCCAAACTTTGCCATAGCTCTCGGGAATCCCGACCCAAGTGCGCGGATGATGACGCTCACCTGGCGCTCGTGGACGCACGCCGGCAAGAGCAACTATCCGGCGCAGATCGCCGACCTTCGTGAGGCAATCGGACTCGCTCGCTCTCATCTTGATCGCGTAGAATATTTCTCGCTTGGCCGCGCGCTCCACTCGCTGATGCGTGTTGCTTGCGAACTGGGCGACAATGAGGCCGCTGACGACGCGCGTGAGCTATACGAATTGATCGAGTGGCCAGATGAATTGGCGGACGCGCAGTTCCTATGCCTTCGTGATTTGGCGTGGGACGCATTCATGCGTGGCGATTCAGCTCGGGCACAGTGGCTGTTGCGCGATTCGAAAGAGATTGCTCCAACCGACGCCTGGCGGGTCTTGTCACACGTGGACCGCGCTTATGTGGCGCGCATGAATCACAATGAGCCGTGGGCACGCGACGAACTTATGCAGGCGCAAGCGCAGGCGCGCACAGTTGTGTGGGCCGCATCGACCGGTGAAGAGCGCCAAGCACTGGTCATGCTGGCCGTGCTCTTTGCTCCGGTCGACATGGGCCAAGCCCAGCGCTACGTCTCAACGTACATGCGCATGGGCAAGGATAGTATCGACCCGACACTAGCGATCGCGCACGACAAGCGTGCCCTCGGGTTTTCCCAGTACGCTTCCGGTTGCGTCAATCAAGTGATCGGGAACAAAGAAAGCGCGATTACGGCATTCGAAGCGGCATATAAGATCTTCGATGAGGCAGAGCATCATTTCCGCGCCGCGCTCGCCGCGCAAGGTCTCGCCGAAGTTACCGGTGCGACCGTATGGATTGAACGCGCGCGTCAACACGCCGGCGCATTCCCGAAGAGTGCGTTCTATAAGTATCTGACCGATCGTATCTCCAAGAAGGCCACGCCGTGGATCGAGGGTCTTTCGCCGATGCAGCGCCAGCTCGCGCTTTCGGTCTGCGAAGGACTCGACAACCAACAGCTCTCTAAGCGCTTCAGCCGTAGCGAGTTCACGATCAAGCGTGAAGTGCAAGCGCTCTACGACCTGTTCAACGTCCGGTCACGCAATGCGCTACGCGGTCTGCTAGAGGAGCGCGGCGTGCTGTGATCGCGACCATCGCCGTCGGGGTGGCGGTTCTGGTTGTCTGCATCACGGCGGCTACTGTAGTCGTGCTTCTACGTTCGGTCGGTCTCGCCCCGAAAATCTGACGAGCGTCGTTATAGCATTCTCGAGAGCATCCAAGACGGGATCTTCATCGTCGACGATCGCTGGCGCTTTACCCATATAAACGAGAAAGCCGAAGAACTGCTGCATACAACCGCGGCCGAACTCGTTGGCCGCCGCGTCGACAAAGTACTCGATCCGCTCGCCTCTGATCTCTTCCGCGAGATGCGCAGTGTGCGTGAGAGCGCGATGCCGGTCGAGCGTACGCAATTTTTCCCGGCCACGAACACGTGGGTTGAACTGCGCATTCAACCGGCCGAGCACGAAGTCGTCGTCTATCTTCGCGATGTGAGCGATCGCAAGCGCGCCGAGATTTTGTTGCGCGATTCTGAGCGCCGATTACGTTTGTTGCTCGAACAGGTCCCGGCGTTGCTGTGGACCGTCGACCTCGACATGCGCTTTACGTCGTTCGTCGGAACCGCGACGTCGGCGAAGGGCTTCACGCAAGAAGAGCTCGGCGAAGCGAAGGTCGAGCAGATCCGGCGCGTCTTTACCGGCGATTCGCAACGCTTCGAGTCATTTCACAGCGGGCGCTGGATGCAACATACGGTCGAGCCGCTGCGCGGCGCGAACGGACAGATCATCGGCGCGATCGGCGTTGCGCTCGACATCACTGAAATGAAGGAAACGGCCGATCACCTGGCACGTCTGGCGCGTCTCGATGCGCTCACGCAATTGCCCAATCGGTTCGCGCTTGAAGAGCAGATGATCGAAATGGTCGAGCGGGCGGAAAACGAAGAGCGGCGTTTGGGCGTGCTCTTCGTCGACCTCGATCGTTTCAAGACCATCAACGATACGCTCGGACATCGCGCGGGCGACGAGCTTCTGCGGCAATTCGCCGTGCGCTTGCGCCGTGCTGTTGATGCCGAGGCGAGCGTCTTTCGCAGCGGCGGCGACGAGTTCATCGTGATGCTCGAGCTTGGCCCAACAACGAGCGTCCCCATGATCAGCGCCGACATCCAGCTTGCACTCGCCGAGCCGTTCTTTATCGCCGAGCGACAGCTCTTCGTAAGTGCCAGCGTCGGTGCAGCATGCTATCCCGACGACGGGATGAGTGCGGAAGAATTGCTTTCGCGGGCCGACTCCGCGATGTATCGTGCCAAGTACAGCGGGCGTAGCCGGGTTGGATTCTTCGACGTCGGAAGCGACGAGCTGGCGCCGTATCGTCTGCGGCTAGAGCAGGACATGCATTACGCGATACAGCGCGGCGAATTCCGCTTGGTCTATCAGCCGATCGTCGACGCGGTAACAGCGCGTCTCGTCGGCGCGGAAGCACTCTTGCGCTGGAATCACAGTAAGCATGGCGAGATTATGCCCGAAGAGTTCATCGCGATTGCCGAGGAGACCGGACTGATCGTGCCGATCTCGCGCTGGGTCTTGCATGAGGCGTGCGCGGAGGCGATGCGCGTTCGTGCAAGCGGCTATCCCGAATTTAGTATCGCGGTCAACCTTTCTGCGCGTGATTTCGGCGAGGTCGATTTGGCCGATACGATTCGCGACATTCTTGCCGAGACGGGCCTCCCGCCAAGCGCCCTCGAGCTCGAGATCACCGAGAACATGAAGATCGACGACGTCGCGTTGATGACGATGCGTACGCTCAGCGGTTTGGGTATTCGGATCGTCGTCGATGACTTTGGCGTCGCCTACAGTGCGCTCGGCTACCTCAAACGCTTGCCGATTGCAGCGGTCAAGATCGACCGTACCTTCATTCGCGACGCGGGAGACGATCCGCAAGATCGCGCGATCGTGCGTGCCATCGTCGCGCTCGCGCGTTCGCTCGAGCTAGAGATCATCGCCGAGGGCGTCGAGACGCTCGAGCAGTGGCAGTTCATCACAGAGCTCAATTGCCAGCGCGCACAGGGCTATCACTTCAGCCGCCCGGTCGAAGCGGGAGCGTTACTCGGCGTGGCGCTGCGGGCCGGGTGACGGCGGCGGCGGAATATTCGGACACTTGTCGGTAAGGTTTGTTGTACCGTTTGCGCGTGTATGCGCGATGATGTATTGGATCGCTGCCGGCTCACCGGCGCGCAGATCGACGGGCGGAAATTGAAACGGTACGTAGGCTGAGTCCGAGTTGAACGGATCATCGGCTTCGCTCTTGTACCGCCACGGCCAGTCGAGTGGAATTTTTTGCGAGGAACCATCGGCGTAGTAGACGATCGCCGTGATCTTGCGCTGGTAGTACCCAGTGTCGGGGTCGTACGTCACATCCCCGATTGCTTCAAAATCGACGGCGCCGCACAACGCGGTACCGGAGCCGCTCCCGGTCCCGGCGTCGCCGGTTCCGTTGCCGTTCCCGTTCGTTGCTGAGAGGCTGCCTGCGCCCGAAGCATGCTGTGCGCCGGCTCCCTGACCGCCGGTCGGTATCGAGGCATCGGGCGTCGCGTAGACGACTTTCGGTGGTGTCGGCCGCTTCGCGCCCGCGCGCTTGATCGGCTCGACACGCGCGTGTACGCCGGAAGGGACGATGGCTTTTGCAATCACTTTCACCGGCGGCGGTGTCGGGCTCGGTCGTGGCGTTGGGGTGCGCGCGATACGGGCCAACGTCACGCGCGCAACGATCGCTTCTTGCGGCCCTTCGATGACGTGCGGCCGCGGGATGAGCGCAAGTACAAGCGCGTGGAGCGCGAGCGCGCAAACCACCGCGATGGCGAGCCGCCGCAAGAGGCTCACCAAGGCCTCTCGCGAATGGACGTCCCGTCGTGAAAACACAAGATTTGATTCGAGCGATTCCCGATTTTCCGCTGCCCGGAATCCTTTTCCGCGACATAACGCCGTTGCTGAAGGACCCCAAGGGTTTCAAGGAGGCGGTCGATCTTTTCGTCGATCGGTTCAAGAATCGCGGCATTGACTTTGTCGTCGGCATTGAAGCGCGCGGCTATATGCTCGGTGCTCCGCTTGCCTACGCGATCGGCGCCGGCTTCGTTCCGGTGCGCAAGCCCGGCAAGCTGCCGTACAGCAAGCTTTCCGAATCCTATGCGTTGGAATACGGCACGAATTCGCTCGAGATTCACGAAGATGCGCTCGGACGTGGCGAGAAAGTCGTCGTTGTCGATGACTTGCTTGCGACGGGCGGAACGGCCGCTGCGACGCGCCGTCTGCTCGAACGTCTCGGTGCCCATATCGAGGCATTTGCATTTCTAATCGAGCTCGACATGCTCAAAGGTCGCGCCGCGTTGCCGGGAGCCGAGGTTGTTTCTTTCATTCATTATTAGCGCCGCGTTATTGATCGCGCGCACGCACCCGTCGCCGACACCCACCGCGACACCCACGCTTGCACCGGAGATTCCGACAATCACCGCCGTCGCGCGCCGGGAGTTCGTGGCGTGGCAGGCGGGCGCAGTCGACAAGAATCACTATGTTGACGCTGCTCAGGCGCAGCTTACGTCGGATGGCACCGCCAAGATGTCGAAGGTGCTTGTCAGCTACGGTGCGCTCGAACACACCGAGTGGTATGGGAACTTTCCGATCATCGGGGCACCTCCAGGCGTCGTCGGCTATACCTATCGGATGGTCTGCACGAATGATGCGATCTTCGAACAGCTGATGATCGGCTCCGACGGCAAGATAGACAGCATAAATTTCCTCAAAAAACTCCCTTAGCAGGCCCTCTCGGGCCCCTGCGGGTGCGCGCGTTGCTACGCTTGGTCGATTATGAGAGTATAGGCAGATACTCCCATGACGATTGCTGAGCTGACCGCCACTGTCCAAGCGTACGACCCCTCGCTCGAGGGGGAGTGGCTCGAGCGCGTCTATGAGGTAGCTGACCGCGCCCACGACGGGCAGCGGCGCGCCTCCGGTGAGTCGTACATCGAGCATCCGCTCGCTGTTGCCGGCATCTTGGCCGAGCTCGAGATGGATCGCCAGACGATCGCAGCCGCATTGCTCCACGACGTCGTCGAGGACACCTCGATCACGAGCGAGCAGGTCGCAGCGCAATTCGGGGATGAGATCGCCACGCTGGTCGACGGTGTCACCAAGCTGACCCGCATTCCTTACCAGTCTAAGGAAGACGCGCAGGTCGAGAACCTACGCAAGATGTTCATGGCGATGGCACGCGATATCCGCGTGATCATCATCAAGCTCGCCGACCGGCTGCACAACATGCGCACGCTCGCGAGCTTGCCGCCCGCCAAGCGCCAATCGATCGCGCGCGAAACGATCGACATCTATGCGCCGATCGCGCATCGCTTGGGCATCTGGAAAATCAAGTGGGAGATCGAGGATGAGTGTCTGCGTTACCTCGATCCCGAAGGTTTCCGAGAAATCGTCGAGCGTGTCTCTAAGACGCGGCGTGAGCGCGAAGCCGACGTGCAAGAAGCGATCGCGCGCCTGCGCGCCGAGTTCGCGAACATGGGCGTCAACGCCGAGATTCAGGGACGGCCCAAACACTTCTACTCGATCTACTCCAAGATCAAGAAGGGCCGCGACTTCTCAACGATCTACGATCTGACCGCGATTCGCATCATCGTCGATTCGGTGAAAGACTGTTATGCCGCGCTCGGTGCGGTGCATGCGATGTGGACGCCGTTGCCGGGCCGCTTCAAAGATTACATCGCAATGCCCAAACCCAACATGTACCAGTCGTTGCACACGACGGTCGTCGGGTCGCAAGGCGAGCCGCTCGAGATTCAGATTCGCACGTGGGAGATGCATCGTACGAGCGAGTACGGCATCGCCGCGCACTGGCGCTACAAAGAAGGCGGCAAGGCCGACCAGTTCGAGAACAAACTTTCTTGGCTGCGCGCGTTACTCGAGTGGCAAAAGGATATGCGCGACTCGCGCATGTTCATGGAAAATCTCAAACTCGATCTCTTCGATTCGCAAGCGTTTGTATTCTCGCCGCGCGGTGACGTGTTCTCAATGCCCGCCGGCGGCACGCCGCTCGACTTTGCGTATCTGGTGCACACCGACGTCGGCAATCATTGTGTCGGTGCGAAGGTCAACGGTCGAATCGTGCCGCTCGATTCTACCCTGCAAAACGGCGACATCTGCGAGATCTTAGTCAATAAGTCCAGCGGACGTCCGTCGCTGGACTGGCTCTCGATTGTCAAAACGAGCGGCGCAAAGCACAAGATCAAGCAGTGGTTCCGCAAGGAGCAGCGCGAGGAGAACGTGCTTGCCGGGCAAGAGGCGGTGGAAGCGGAGCTCGCGCGTGAGCGGCTGCGGCCGGACCTAGCGCGCGGCGAGTTGATCGAGCGGATCGCCCACCGTATGAACTATCCCGCGCCGACCGACCTGTTCGCCGCGATTGGTTTTGGCGACGCGTCAGCGCAAGCCGTCGTCAACCGCATTCGCGAAGAAGTCAAAGTCGACAACGTCGTCGACCTGACGCAGATTCGTAAGCCGACTGCGCGCAAGACGGCGCGACGTGCGAGCGGCGTCCGCATCGCTGGTGTCGACGACGTGCTGGTGCGACTGTCGAAGTGCTGCTCGCCGGTACCAGGTGACCCGATTATCGGCTACGTGACGATTGGTCGCGGCGTGAGCGTGCATCGTGCCGATTGTCCGAACGTCGCGTATATGAGTGCAACGCCGGAGCGCATTCTGCAAGCGCAATGGACCGCGAGCAGCGACATGACGCATGCGGTCGACATCGAAGTTGAAGCGGAGGATCGCTCGCAGCTGCTGCAAGATATAATGGCAGTCTTCGCCGAGCTCAAGACGACGGTGAGTTCGGTCACCGCGCGCGTGCGTAAGGACGGCCTCGCGGTCACGAGCCTGACCGTGCAGATTCGCGACCTCGATCACTTGCACAAGATTCTCACCAAGCTCGAAGGCCTGCGCAAAGTGCGCCGCGTGTACCGCGTCACGAAACGCGAGAAAAGCGCAGCAGGCTCTTAGTGTCATCCACAGACGACCCTGTGTCATCCTGAGCCTGTCGAAGGAGTGGCTGCCAATCGTGGCAGCCTTTTTTGCGGGTGCAATGAACAGCATTGCGGGCGGCGGCAGCTTCCTGAGTTTTCCCGCGCTCATCCTCGCCGGCGTTCCGTCGATTCCCGCCAATGCCACCAACAGCGCCGCGATGTGGGTCGGTACGTGGGGCGGCGCACGGGCGTACTGGGGAGATGTGCTGCCGCATCGCAAGATGCTCTATTCGATGCTGGCGATTAGCATCGTCGGCGCGATCCTCGGCGCCACGCTGCTATTGTTCACGCCGCCTGCGGCGTTCAACCGACTGATTCCATGGCTACTGCTCTTTGCAACGTTGATGTTCGCGGTTAGCCCATGGCTGACGAAAGCGCACGGCGGCGATCCGACGCATCAGTGGTGGCAGTACATCGCGCAGTTTCTCGTCGCTGTGTATGGCGGTTACTTCACTGCGGGCATCGGTATCCTGATGCTCGCGTTGCTCGCATTCTCTGGGCTGCCAAGCTTCAACGCAACCAACGGCATGAAGAACGTGCTCGCGGTCGCGATCAACGGGTTCTCATTGATACCGTTTCTGATCGTGCGGATCATCGACTGGCGCTATGCGGTTCCGATGGCGATCGTCGCGCTAGTCGGCGGCTACATCGGCGCGCATTTGTTTCGGCGCATGCCCGAGTCGTATGGCCGATGGTTCGTCATCGCGATCGGCACTGCGATGACGATCGTGTTCTTCGTGCGCTAGCTACGGAACGATGCAAACGTAAAATGCATTCAAGCCGTTATTAATGTTGAGGGTACCGTTCGTGCTGCCGTTTGTCCCGACGTAGTAAAGCTGGTTGCTGTTAGAGGCGACCCAGAGTGCGCCAGTGGGATCCGTTGCCGTCCCGGTAGCGAGGTTCTCCGGCATGTCGCTCATGATCGTTTGGGTTAACGTCGGCGGCGAGAAGGTGTAGCCAAAGGTGTTGTCTTGGCTCGTATCACTGAGCCAAACCGTCCCATTGGTCCCGACGGTGATTGCGCCGATACTCGTAAGGCCGGTGGTTACGCCGGGATACGTGTCCGAGATCGGCGTCGATCCGTTACCGGGTGTGAGCACGTCGACGGTTTCGGGGCTCGTGCTTGACGAGACCAGGACGGCATTGCGCAGCGATGGCGCCAGCGACGCACTGTTCGGCGCCACGGCGAGCGCTTGCGGATTCTCCATCGTTGGGTGCGCCGTGCCGAGGATCGTGTCGTTCGCATTTTGCGTTGGTGACGACGGGTTCCCAATGTTATAGGCGACAACTTCACCGTTGTTGTCGGGAGCCGCTTGATCGGCAACCCACAGCGTGTTCGTGGCGTCGACTGCAAGTCCAACGACCTGCTGAAGTCCGCTGGTAATTGTCGTGGACGTTGGCGCAGGTGGATTGCTGCCGACACCTGCGCTGTATTCGTGAATCGTCGCGGCGCCGTCAGAGACCCAGAGATTACCGCTATTGTCGACCGCAATCGCGTAACCGGTGTAGCTGCCGGTCGAGACCGTATCGAAGACCCCACCGGGTTGGAACGGATAGCTGCTGTTGACGTTCAGCGCGTAGCCATAGATCGCACCCGGGCCGCCGTCATTGTTGGATGAGATCCACATCTCGGGTACCGGCGCAACCGTCACCTTACTTGTTACGGGCGAAAGTCCGGTGCCACCCGGCGTAGCAGTAACGACCATATTTGCGTTTGCCGATGCGTTGATCGCGGTCAGTGTAAACGCGAAGGGACTTGCCGTCGTGCCAACCGTAAACATCTGCGGGTTGTCGCCCGGCGATTCTGCGACGCTCACCGCCGGTGCAGTGCCGTCGGTGCTATCGATCGCGAAGCCATCGGCATCGAGCGCTTGCGCAAAGAAAGTTTGCGGCGCGTTGCCGATTACCGAGAGGTTACCGTTGTACATCACGACGTGCGATTGCGCGGGTCCCGGCTGAAAACTCACCGAAGCCGGAACGCCGTAGAACGTGAGACCTGGAATCGTGTTGGCTTGACCGGCCACGATCACCACCGGTGCGGCAAGTTGCCCCTGCGCCAGCATATTGCCCGTGAACGTTCCGCCGCTCGGCGGCGTGTCGTACGTTGTCACCGTAAGATTCGGGTACGTTCCGGCCGGAATTTGTAACTGGAACATGTAGTCGGTGTTGCCATTGACGACCGTGCATGCAACGACACCGGCCGGTAGCGTAGCGGGACAGGTGGCTGCAATCGCCGCCGAATAGTCGGGAGCGTTCGGGGTCGTAGAGAGCCAATCGATCGCAACGCCTTCGGTCGCCTGCGATTGGTAGTACGGGCGCCGTACGCGCGCCATCGTGTTCTTGCCCGGAATCTTGAACGAAAACGTTGCGGTGCCCGTTTTCTTCTGCGGCGTATTGTTGACGGGCGGCAGCGAGCTGCCTTTGCCGCCACCGCCACCGCACGCGCTCAACAGGGCAAGAGGGACGACCAACGCGGCTGCGCGGCGGTTCACTAGAGCACCACCTTTCCGATTTTGCTCGTAGAGCTATCGGTGAACCAAATGTCGCCGTCTGATGCGGACGTGATCCCCCACGGCATACCGCCGACGCTGTACTCGAATGCCTTGCACGTGCCGCTCGCGCACGTGTTGAGCGCGATGAATCCCACGTAACCGCTCGTATCGGTGAACCAGACGTTGCCGTCTCGGCCGATAGTCAGGTTTTGCGGTGTGGCGTTCACGTTCGGAAGGCCAATTGCCGTAAACGTGCAAGCGCCCGGACATGATTGCCACGTCGACGGGCTGATTTGGTCTATGGTGCCTGCGCCGGGATCGGCGACGTAGATGTTACCGTCGGGCGCGGCGACGATACCTTGCGGACTCACGAAGGTCGTCTGACCAGGCCCGGTAATAACGTTGCGGCGTCGGCGCGGCGCGAACACTGGCCGCGGACCGACGGATCGCTGTGATCGCAAGTGCGTACGCGGGCGATGCGCCGCGTCGCATTGTGGGCCGCAGCCTCCGCCAGTCGTACCAGAAGGCCACTCAATCACGCTGCACTCTCCCTCGCATGGTAGACCATTGAGGAAGCCGACGTTGGCGTTGCCTGAGTCGGTGAACCACAGCGTTTGGCCGCTCTGGTCAAAGGTCATCATGTTGATTGCGCTTGGCGATCCGGCGATTTGGATTTCGAAGGTGTAGCCGGAGAATCCAGCAATCGGCTCCCACGCGATCCCCGAGCTGTCGCAGCAGTCCGACGACCCTGAGATGTAGAGGTTGCCGTCGGGTCCGGCCACCACGTCGGTCAGATTCGCCGGGTTGTTATCGAGAAAGTCGTAATAAGGGTAGGACGTGCCGGCGCACGACGCCGGAGATGGCGTGCACGAGACCTGAAAGAGATTGCCCCAGTCTGGGCTGCCGCCGTTGCCGACGTCGGTGACGTAGAGATTACCGTCGGAGGCAGCGGTTATTGAAAGAAGATCGGTCGGCGGCGCTGATGTGTACGGAATCGGATACTCCGTGGGTGCGCAATTCGTGCTGCAGCCAGCGGGATTGGACACGGCGCCAAGCGACGCGTTTGCCTGATCGACGAACCAGAGCGATTGGCCATCGGGGCCGACGGTGATGCCGTAGTTGGTGCCGCTACTTTGTGTTTTGTACGCGTAGATCGTGTACGGCGGCCCAACGAGCGCACCGCCGCCACCCGAACTCGTCACCGTGACCGGAATGTTTGCGAATCCGCCGTTTGCATCGACCACGCTGACGTTCTCACTGCCGGTGCTGCTGCCGGGCGTAATCTCAAGCGTTACACTTGCGCCTGCGCTCGACGGTGTGCAGTTCGACGGGACGCACACGACGGACGCGGTCGTACTCCCGCCGCTCACCGTGAATGTGCCGGCATACCCCGCTTCGCTCACCGTGACGGTTTGCATCGTACCGCTCGGAAACAATGCGGCGGTTGTCGGCGTAAAGATGATCGGCGCAAATGGAACCGATGCCGTGATCGATCCATAGGTTGCGGTGACGGTAGCCGTCGTAATCGGTATCGATGAATTATATAAAAGCGTGACCTGCGTACCGGGCGAGGCGATGCTCGTGGCCGAGAGTGAGAGCGCGCTGTTGGTATCGCCGGAAATTGAAAGTGCGATTGGATTTGGATATGCACCGGGCGGGATGATCGTGTTGCCCGACGCGTCGAGCGCGATCACGCTAAACGGAATCGGATGCGGCAGTCCATCATCACCGGCCGATAGCCCGGCCGGAGTAATCGAAAGGCTCGCCGGCACGCCGCCAACGGAGACCGATTGCGGCGGGATCGTCGCGAGCGTCGTGTTGATCGGGCCAATCAGCCCTTGTCCGAGCAAAGCTCCGGTTGCGTCGAAGGTTGAAAGTTGCAATACGACATTCGTTGCGACTGGAACGGTCACGGTGATCGTGCAACTCGTGCCGCTTGGCCCGCTCGTGCAATCCGGACTCGTTGCAATTGTGATCGAGAGCGGTGTCGGAAGCGGACTCGGCGTCGCGCCGTTTACCGTATAAACGCCTATCGTAATCGTAGCCGTATTCGACGCGATGAATGCCGGTTTACGCGCACTCGACGACGCTGTGGTGCTCTTGGGAATCAGGACGTGAACCGTAGCGCCCGCATTCTTGGACGCTGCTCCGCCCCCGGTATGCGGCAGCGCACTGGATCCGCCGCCTCCGCCACCGCCGCCGCACGCGCTGGCAAAAACGGCAAAGCCAAACAGGACCAAGGGAAGATAAGCCCGCTTCATACAGGCAAGCGTTCTCTAGGTGCGCCATTTTTTCCCCGAAATTGGGGCGAAATGACTACTGCTGCGAGGCTACGCTTCGCTCGGCACGAGCTCCGGCGTACTCTTAGTGGCCTGCTTCTCGCCGCGATGGAAGCCGCCCAAGCGTGGCTCGACGTGCTGCGCGACCCACAGATAGAGCGTTGGCACGACCAACAGCGAGAGCGTCGTTGAGAACAGCAAGCCGCCGATCACGACCGTTCCAAGCGGTGCCTGGGTTTGGCTTCCGGCCTCGATGCCGAGCGCGATCGGCAACATACCACCGACCGAAGCAAACGTGGTCATGAGAATTGGGCGCAAACGCAGCGGCGCCGCGTGCAGCACGGCTTCCTTGACCGAATAGCCGCGTTCGCGCAGTTGATTCGTGAATTCCACCACGAGGATCGCGTTCTTCACGACGATGCCGACCAACATTAAGACTCCAATAAATGCCGTTAAGCCGAACGCGCGGTGCGTGATCCACAGCGAAAGCACGATACCGGTCGAGGCGAGCGGCACGGAGACCATGATCACGAGCGGATGTAAGAGCGACTCGAATTGCGCTGCGAGCAACATATAGATGAGGATGATCGCTAGCAATACGATCAGGCCAAGGCTTCCGAACGTGTCGCTCTGCTGCGTGACGGATTGTCCGTATTGCCAGTAGTAGCCCGGCGGTAACGTGATGCCGTTCATGATTTTCGTGCTGGCGTCCACGACTTGCCCGAGCGGTGCCGTGTCGAGGCCTGCGAAGACATCGATCTCGCGCAGCTTGTTCTGGCGCGTGATCTGCGACGGGCCGGCGCCGAAGCTGATGTTAGCGAGTTCGTTCAATGCCATCACGGGCAACGTGCTCATCGCGCCGAGATCCGCCGAGCTTTGTACGATCGAACCACCGAGTGCGCCGCTTGCCGCACCGTTGGCAACGCTTCCCGTTGATGCGCCGGGCAGATTCGAAATCGGAATCTGCAGCGACAGCACGCTCTGCAGCGAGCGGCGCTGATTTGGTGGCAGCTGCACGATGATCGGATACTGCGTGCCGTTGATCTGCATGTACGACGCGATCGTGCCCGAGGTCGCGGTATCGATCGTGTTGGAAATCGCTTGCGTCGAGATGCCGAGCTGTGCGGCCTTGACCCGATCGACGTTGATGTCGAGTTCCGGTTGCGACGGTGAGACCGAACTCTGCGGCGTTTGAATGCCCGGAATGCGCGAGAGGTCCGGGACGACGGTAAACTGCGCAAGGTTGTAGAGCGTCGTAATGTCGGGGCCGAAGATCTGCACGTCGAGCGCGTCTTGCCCGCGCGAAATCGTGTTTTGCACGATGTCGACGGTGCGTCCGAACGGCCGCACGCCCGGAATCTTGTTGATCTGGCTGGTCCAATCGCGCACGTACTTGGCAGCGTCACTACCGCTGTACTGCGGCAAGAGCTCGACCGAGAGGTTGGATTGATTGGTGACCTGCGTGCCGTTGCCGATGAATCCGACCGCACCGATCTGCGAGCCGACATAGAGGACGCGCGGGTCTTTCCTCATCGCATTTTCGACGCGCCGCGTAACCTCGTTGGTAATGCTGACCGCGGTTCCCGTCGGCAGTTGGAGATTGAAGCGGACGAAGACCGAATTCGACGCCGGGAAGATTTCGGTTTTGACCGCGCCGAATTTGGTGGCAACGATCGTGCCGACCAGCAACAGCGCAGCAATCCCGACGACGAGGCCCGGACGCGCAATCGCGCGCTCGAGCACGCGACGATACCACTGCTCGAAACGGTCGTAGACGCGATCGAAGTTGCGCGCAAAGCGCGTGTAGATGCCGCCGCTGTGCGTGCCGCCGTTCCCGTTGCCGTGTCCGTTCGTCGAGAGTTGCTTGTTGCGAATCAGAATCGACGAGAGCATCGGCACGGTCGTCACGGCGACGACGAACGAGAGCGCGACCGCCGCCATCACCATCACCGCAAAGGGCGTAAAGATCAGCCCTTGCAGACCCGGGACGAGGACGAGCGGGATAAAGACGGTGACAACGGTGACCGACGAGGCGAGGACCGCGCTGAAGATCTCGGTTGTCGCGCTCTCCGCGGCATTACGCGGTGATTGCCCGAGCGCCATGTGACGATAGATGTTTTCGATGACAACGATCGCGTCGTCGACGATAAGTCCGACCGCGAGCGCAAGGCCGCCGAGCGTCATGATATTGAGCGAATAGCCAAGCACGTACGCAACGAAGAGCGTGCCGAGCACCGAGATCGGCAGCGACACCGCCACGATCAACGTCGTGCGCCACGAGTGCAAGAAGAGCAGGATGATGAGGACGGCGAGAATCGCGCCGTAGATCGCCGTGTGCTCGAGCGCGTTGATCGCTTCGAGGATGAAACTCTTCTGGTCGAAGACCACGCCGATCTTCATGCCGGCGTAACGCTTCTGGACCTCATCGATCTTGCGATATGCGCCGATCGCCGTTGCGACGACGTTTGCGTTGGGCTGCGCGTCGATCACCACGCCGATCGCCGCCTTGCCATTGAGTCGTTCGTAGGTGCGCTGCTCTTGGATCGAGTCGCTGACTTTCGCCACGGTCCCGATACGAATCACGCTGCCGTTCTTGACCGCAAGCACGAGATTCGAGATTTCGTTCGCGTTCGCGAGCAGGGCGTTGGCGCGCACCTGGTATTCGTTGGGCCCGACCTGAATGATGCCGGCCGGTAAGTTGAGGTTCTCTTGCTGCACGCGCCCGATGATCTGATTGAGCGTCATGCCGTAGGCCGCGAGTTTGCTTGCGTCGGGCTCGATCATGAACGCGCGCGTTTGGTCCTGCGCAACGATGACGTTAGCGACGCCATCGACCGACGCGAACTCATCGGAGAGTTGATTAGCGAAGAGATCGCCGAGGTCGCGCAGCGGCATGTTCGGATCGGTCACGTAGAAGCGCACGACCGGCAGTGAGTTCGAATCGAACTTCGCGATCTGCGGCTGCTGCAGGTTCGGATCGTTCGGGAGCTGGCTGCGGATCTGGTCGACCTGCTGCTGCACGTCGACTGCGGCGGTGTCGAGGTTGGTGCCGTAATAGAACTGCGCGCTCACCGAGCTCTGGCCGAGCTGCGAGCTGGAGTTGATCAGCTCGATCCCGTTGACCCGGCTGACCGCGTTCTCGATCGGGCGGGTGACCAGCGCCTCCATCTGCTCCGGCCCGACATTCGGGTAGTTCACGGTCACCGTAACCACCGGCGGGGTGAAGTTGGGGAGCAGGGTAACCGGCAACCGGGGTAGGGCGAAGACGCCGAGGACCACGATCGCAAGGGCGATCATGGAGACGGCCACCCGGCGGTTGACGGCAAAGCGGGCGATGGACATCGCCCTCATATTAGCATCGCCCCCGACTAGCCACATTGCGTTTAGCGGCAGCCTATAGTAAAATTCGTGAGTTTTGGGAGACTTTTGATTTCCCGTCACCACCTGCCCCGAACGGGGCCACTGTCAAATATGACCGGCAGTGTCCACAGATGGAACGAGCTATGAACGACTACGAAGTAACCTATATTTTGCGGCCCAACATTGAAGAGGCCGACGTTGATGCGCGTGTCGCCGCAATCGGCGAGATCATCAAGAACCAAGGCGGCGAGGTCGTTAACATCGAGAAACTCGGGCGTAAACGGCTTGCCTACGAGATCGCCGATCTGCGCGAGGGCAACTACGTCGCGATGCATTTTCGCAGCACGCGGTGAGGCCTCGAAGGAGCTCGAGCGTCAGCTCAAGCTGAACGAAGAGGTCCTGCGCGCGCTCGTACTTCACCTCGACAAGAAGCAGCTCGCGGCCATGGCCCATGCCTTGGCGAATCCGCCACCGGCCCCGGTCCCCTTGACCCCGCCGATGTACCCCTCGGAGCGAGCGGAGCGAGCGGAGCGCACAGAGCGCACGGAGCGCGCCCAGGTCGGCTCGGACCGCACCTAAAACTCTTCGGCATTCGACAGGCGGCTCGTGCCAGGCACCTGGCACGGGCCGTTTGTATTTTCGAGACCTGGTCCGCGTTGGGTGGAATTAACGGACCGTTAGCACAGCGACATTGCGAAAGCGAGTAAGAAGAAGATGGCCGGTTCGTACAATCGAGTAATTTTGGTCGGGAACCTCACGCGTGACCCCGAGATCCGTTACACCCAGTCGGGCAAAGCGGTGACCAAGTTCACGCTCGCGGTCAACAACCCGCGTAATAAAGAAGAGACGACGTTCGTCGACATCGTCGCGTGGGATCGTCTCGGTGAAACGTGCAACACGTATTTAAAGAAGGGCTCGAACACGCTCGTCGAGGGCCGTTTGGTGATCCGTTCGTACGACGACAAGGACGGCAACAAACGCAAAGCCACCGAAGTCGTGATCGACAACATGCAGATGCTCGGCTCGCGTCCACCCGGCGCTGACGGTGGCGGCGGTGAATACGCCGGCGCACGCAGCAGCGGCGGTACGGCCAACGGCGCATCCGCGGGCGAAGCCTTCGGCGACGAGTTCGACGACGAAATCCCGTTCTAGCGTTCTGAGGCTCCCCCACAGTAATCACTTAAAAACGAAGGGTTGCTGTGAAATGGCTTGGTTCATGTGAAATAGCGTGAATCTGCGCATACGAACAAGAAGAAAAACCGCGAGAAATCGCGGTTTTTCTATTGTGCTATGTGATGTTGTGTGCAGTATTACGATCGTGCGTCGACGCCGCCATTTTACGAACATTGGCCCAATGCTTCTTTCGTGAGCAGCGGTTCGTTTGGTGTTGGGTAGTGGCGATCGGGGAGCAGGTGGTCGATGCTATTGTCGGCCTGACTTTGGTGAAGCGCGATGCAATATTTAGCACGCGGGCCTTCCCTCGCGGGGGTTTCCGGTACACCCGTTGTAAGGCGTCCCTATGAAAATGTGGCGTATCCTCACAGTGGCTCTTTGCCTATCCGCCTGCGCCGTAAGCGTGCGGCACGCGGATGCGGTTCAGGGAAAAGCAGTACAGCAGAAAATCGACGAGACGATTTCGCCGCTGATGAAGAGCTACTACCCCAATTTGAAAATCGAGCCATCCCAATGCGAGCCGATTATCGAGATAACGCAAGGCACGATGGGGAAGTGCACGCTGCCAGTAAATGGCGTGCCCTTGGAGATTAGAGTCGCCAGCGCTGGTCCACCTGACATGTTCAAGGTGGACTTCGATGGCAAGTTCTTCTTTGATATGGCATCTGACGAGAAGATCATCGAGAACTCGCTTGCCAACAACTACACAGTGCCGGTAAAGGGTATTGCGCATTGCGGCGAGCCTCGGGAACGGCTATTGCTGCCCGGAACATATCTAACGTGCACTGTTGATGGAACTCCTTTGGTCCATTCCGTGCGGCTTAAGGTTTCGCCGAACGGCCAAATCTTCGTATTTAATGTTCCAGGTTTAAAGGTCGCGGGTACGCTTCCTGACTCGCTCCTGACCTTGCATAAGGAAGGGAAGATCGTCATCGTTTCAGGTGTTGACGTTGCAGCCTACATCCAGAAATTATGGGACGAAGACTCTACCTCAAATGCGTTCCATGCGGTCGTTACCTGCCCGGTCCAGATGGATCTCACGGGTACGAAGCGCGGCGTGTGCACAGCAGCGATTCCGGGCCTGCAAACTCCAGATCGGCTCGGATTTTGGATTGAGCCCGTTGTCGGCTTTCACATGCGCCCAATCGATGCGGTCATTGACCGCGCGAAGGTACAGAAGATGGCGCAGGACGATCTCAACCGCAGGCTGGTCGACAACGGCAATGCTGCCGATGCTGTCGTCATATGTGATCCTGGGTTGGTTGTAATCGAACCGCCTGGCACCTTTGAATGCAAAGCGAGTGCGGCTGGCAAGGCCTATAGGCTCGTGGTCAACGTGCAAGATTGGAAAGGCACCGTCACCTGGCACGGGATTCCGGTCAAGTAGTTAGGGTGAAATCTCGCTCGAAAACGCTAGTTAGGGTGAAATGAACCCAAAACGTGAGACAACGCCGTTCTAGCGTTCTAGCGTTCTAACTTGTCATCCCGAGCGTAGCGAAGCGTGTCATCCTGAGGTGCGAGCGTAAGCGAGCCTCGAAGGACGAGGGACCGACGTAACAAAAGAGCCCGGCGAGAAATCGTCGGGCTTTGCTTCTGCGTCACGCATAGTGCAGGCAAGCTCTCGTGAAAGTTAAATATACCGATCAATGAGCTGGCGCGCTGTCATTGTGATCGCGTTATCTGTCCTATTCTTGGCTATTGTCACGCCATCGATGTTTGCGCGATTTACGACGGCGTACACCGGTGCGCACGTAGATGGCACACGGGTTGCGGCGGTTGACCCAGGCTCACCTGCCGAGCGCGGAGGCCTGCGAACCGGCGATCTCATAGGCTGCATCGATACGCGGGATTACGCGATCCTGCGTTTGCCGTTTTTACGAGAGGCAGCCTACGAACCCGACCTTATTCACTTCTGCGTGACCAACACCGTTCCGCAGCATAAGCTTGCGTTTGCGGCCGTGCCGGGACCAGAGTCCGCGTCGTTCTATGGAAGTACCACGATGCAGGCTCTCCGCGTGTTCTCGTATGCGGTGTTCTTGTTCGTTGGTTGCTCTTTAGTGATCGTGCGTCCGAGCGTCATGACGTGGCTGCTGTTCGGTTACTGTCTTGCGGAAGCTCCGGTGGGTGCAGCATATCAAGCTCTCACCGTTTGGCCGCCGGTTGCATATGCAGCCCTAATAGCGGTGGCCAGTCCATCGGCCGCGTTAGGCGCCGTGTTTCTCTTTCTCTTCGCACTCCTCGTGCCGGACGAAAGCGTTCCGCGCGATTGGCGCGGATGGGTGTTTTGGATAGCAGCAATCGGCACGATCGCCTTCCTCGTGGCGCATTCCCTCTACCGCCTACTCGTTCTCGGTTATTTCTCTCCTTTGGATCCGTCCCAAGTTGCTCTTTCTAAACTGATGACGATCGCAGTTGTCATTTTGATTGTGGTCCGTTTGCTGAAGATGGAGGCTGCTGTGCGCGCCCGCTTTTGGTGGGTTGCCGCCGCGATCGTAATCGGCGTCGTCACAAACGACCTTCGACAAGGCAGCGAAAATTTTTGGCCCGGCGTCTTTGGGACGCTCACGATGATCATGCCTCTGACACTAATGTACGCTATCGTGCGTCGCCACGTGATCGACATTCGATTCGTAATCAGCAAGGCTGTCGTGTACGGTGCGTTGATGACGGTGATCTTTGGAGTAATCGCGGCCGCCGACTGGGCGGCTACGCGTTTCCTTGCCGAACTTCGCATAGCGCTAGCACTCGACGCGGTCATCGCAATTTGTCTCGGCGTTTTGATACATCGACTTATCCCTGTCCTAGAAGGCTGGGTAGACTCGGTCATTTATCGCGGAAAACATGCAGCAGAAATCTACCTTAGACGTCTCGCGCGTACGTTGCCGCGCGCAGAGCGCAGTGAGACGATCGATCGCGCACTCGTCGAGGATCCGTACAGTGAGCTCGACCTTACGATAGCGGCTCTGTTTCGAAGAGCTGGGAATGCGTTTTTGCCGGCGACTTCGGCCGGCTTTGCAACGGCGCCGATGGTCGGGTTCGACCGCGATGACGATATCGTGCGCTTTCTTCGCGTGGAGCGTTCGTGTGTCCATATCGATGATTTGGGCGATCGGGTAGCGGCCGCGATGGCCGAAGTTGGCGTTCCTACCATCGCCATCCCGATCTTCGATGGGGACGATCTCGCCGGCTTTACGTTGTACGGAGTTCACCGCGACGGTACGAGGCTCGATCCGGATGAGATTGCCGTGCTCGAAGCGCTCGCGGAATCAGCGGGCCAGGCATATCTTCGCGTCGAGAACTCGCGTTTACTTGCGCTCGTTGGATCGGCGATCCAGCCATCGGCCTCTTAACGAACTAGCGATAGAACACGGTGCCGTGTGCGATCAGCGGGCCGTTCCAACCATCGGGCCACCCGTGATTCAGATCAATCGAACGTGGATCGAGCGTCATCGCTCCGGTGCGAAGGTCGATTGACGCAAATGAGATGCGGTGCAGAAGCGAGCCAAAACCGTTGATGACGATGTTGCCCGTACCAGGCTCGATCGCGAGCCAATGCGGTTTCGCGGTGGGACCAAGGTAAAGACGCGATACTTCGACGGGGTGCATGGGGTCGATCACATCGAGCGCGATGAGCGCGTGCGCCGACTGTTGCGCCTCGACCCAGTAATGCCCCGCGAGAACGGGAACGCCCGAGCATGAACGACCGCCGAAATCGTAGACATAGCTCACCGTAGGGTTTGCGCCGTCGATTCCGGTCAAGGCAAAAAGACCGCACGACGCCGTCTTAACGAGCACGGTCTTGCCGTCGTCGAGCAGCAGGGCGTCGTCGGAGGATGTGGCACCGCTGATCGTAAACGGCGGCTTCGAAAGCGGAATCGTTTTGAGCAACGTGAGATCGGAAAGACGCCAGATCTGTACGACGCTCGTTGGCGCCTTCGTATTGAGCGGCGGCATGGGCGCGCTCGTGGTAACGACGCGATCGAGCGATTCAATTGCGAGGACGCTGTACGGGCGAATGTTTTCGTCGATATCCGGCGCCGCAGCGCTCGTCGCTTTTACCACGTTTCCGCGATCGTCGAGTTCAACGAGCGCACCGGGTTCGTCGGCGTTTCCTTTGATTTGATACGTTGCAAGGACGTTGCCGTTCGAAAGGGTCGCAAAACTATGTGGATGTGTGTATCCCGCGGCATCGGTGAACGCCTCGGCAAGAAGCGGATGACGAACGTCGGTCACGTCGATAATTTGGCTCTGCGCCGCCATGAAGTCGTTCGTAAACAGCCGATGGTTCGCGGGCATGGTGGTATTCGTGTGATGCGCCATCATCCCGCGGATCGGCGTCGGGACGTACGCGACCAGCTTGCCGAAATTCGAGCCGTCGCTAATGTCGAAGACGGTCAGTACGTCGCGGCCCTCACCGTGCGCCGGATGCTCTTGCGCCTCCATCGCCCAGGCCACAAGGTAGCGCGGAGGCGCGCTCGAGGCGGCCACCAATAGCAAAGCCAGCACACTGAGAAATGTACGCATGACCAAACGTTCTGGGGGGCAATCGAACGGCCCTAGGCCAGGATCCAGTTGTGGTGAAATGCGGCGGTTTACAGCCAGTTAGGGTGAAATGAGCCTAAAACGTGAGACAACGCCGTTCTGACGTTCTACTGCAACAAGCACAAGCAAAAGCGCCCCCGTCAAACGGGGCGCTTTTTTACATCATTTCGCTGCCCTTCGTGATCGCGCATTCATAAGGATGGCTTCGTAATCATAAGCCAGAGAATGGAAAGCCAAAGGGCGATCCCGAGTGGAGCGGCGAGACGTGGCAATAACGCGTTACGGACGAGCGCTAAATTTTGGCGCTCCGCAGAGGCGAGGCGTCGCGACCACGGTTCGTCAATCAGAATACCGATGAGCGCCGCCATTGTTGCAAGCACATAAGATACCATGAGCCAGCCAGACGTGTATCCGTATCTGTGCGCAAGGAACAGGCCCGACACGACTCCGATCCCGACCGACACGCCGCCGCCCGCGAAGATGCGACTGAAGGCGGTAGCCAGCATCTGCAATACCCGTTGTTCGTCAACGTGCTGCACGATGATCCGAAAGATGATTCCGGCAATCGGCAATCCCGCGAACGCGAACATCATCGCGCCGACATGAAGCCACAGCAGGAATGCTCGTCCGTCAATCACGTTGTACAACAGCGGCTACGGCGTCGGCGAGCGGTGTTGTTGGATGGCCGATAAGGCGACTCAACACGCGACCGTGATCTTCGAGGACGCCCTTTGCAGTGAGAGCGCTGGTTTGCGCAAGCATCGTCGCCATATCGACCGGCAAACCCATCCCGAGCAGTGCCGTGCGGTATTCCGCTTCGCTCATATTCCGATAGACAACCGTCTTTCCGGCTCGTTGGCTCACCGACGCCGCAAGCTGCGTCAGTGTAAACGCCTCGTCGCCGGCAAGTTCGTAGATGGTACCGGATGGCGGCGCCTGCAGCAGTACCAATGCTGCGGCCTCGGCATAGTTCGATCGGCTCGCCGATGAAAGTCGTCCGTCGCCGGCGCTGCCGATGATCGCGCCGTGCGCGACCTCCGGCGCAAGCATTGCGGTGTCGTTCTCTAGGTACCAGCCGTTGCGCAATACGACGAACGGCAGTCCGCTCTCGCGCAACATTGTTTCGGTTGCCAGATGTTCGGCAGCGAGGCTCAGCTCCGACGTGTCGGCTCGTAAGATGCTGGTGTAAGCGATGAGCGACACGCCGGCTCGCGTTGCCGCCTCGATGACGTTCTTATGGTGCGCAGCGCGCTGACCGAGGACGCTCGATGAGATCAGCAGCAGCCGATCGATGCCGGTCAGCGCCGCATCGAGCGACGCCGGATCAGTATAATCGCCGAGACGCGTCGCGACGCGAAACGGCGCCAGTTCGTCCGCTGCTTGTAGTGTGCGGACCATTGCCGTGATGTCGGCAGCGGGGTCGAGGCGGCGCAGGTGTTCGATGACGAGGCGCCCGAGCTGCCCGCTTGCTCCGGTGACCAGGAGACGTGGCTTGTTCATTGACTTGGTGCTCTCTCAAGGAAAATAAAGTGAAAACTTGTGGGGATAGGACTATAATAGAGACCATGACCGTCACCCACAATGAGGCAGAAAATAGTGCCGAGGTAACTCCGAAGGAACCGCACGGTTCTGCGCGCGCGCGTTTCGCCGCCTATTTTGCTGAGATTGGCAGCAACGAAGCTTGGAGGTGGGATGGGTTTGTCCCACGCGCGATCTGCTCGATTCCATCGGAGACAAGTGGTCGACGCTCATTCTCATGTCACTCGCGGCTGAGCCGCTGCGCTTTAGCGCGGTGCGGCGCGCAGTGCCCGACATCTCGAAGCGGATGCTCACCCAGACGCTGCGCTCGCTCGAACGCGATGGTATGATTTTGCGCCGCGTTTTCGCGACCAAACCGCCGAGCGTTGAATACCGTTTGACTGACCTGGGCGAATCGCTCCTCGAGTCGATGATCGCTCTCGTGGAGTGGACGGAGCGCAGCCACCCCATCGTACTGCGTGCGCGCATGCGGTTCGACGCTCTCGACGGCGAAAATCTCGTTCTGACGTGTAGGCGCGCGTCGCCGTAGTCGAAAGACTGCGTCAAATCGAGCCCGGCGAATTTCGTCGGGCTCTTCTTGTTCACTATTGGAAATGCTTGCTCTACCATGCTATCGGTTTGCGTACCGAATGCGAAGGAACTTAGAACGCATGCCACCCAAGGATGGGCTGCCCGGGATTAGTCCCGTGCGCGAACACAGACTGCGGAGGACCGAACCCATGGGGACCTCTCCCGTTTCCGTTAATGTCGGAAACACCGGCTTTATGTTGCTTTGCGCGAGCCTGGTAATGTTGATGACGCCCGGCCTCGCGTTTTTTTATGGTGGCCTTGTGGCACGCAAGAACGTGCTCAGCATCATGATGCAGAGCTACATGTCGCTCGGCTGGACGACCGTGCTTTGGATCGCCTTCGGCTACTCGATGTGCTTTGGCCCCGACATCCATGGCATCATCGGGAACCCAATGACTTACGCGCTGCTCAAAGGCGTGACGCTCACCACGATGTTCACCGGGAACGACGCCGGCATCCCGCTGGTTGTCCACATCGCCTATCAGATGATGTTTGCGATTATCACGCCTGCGCTAATTACGGGGGCGTTCGCAAACCGCGTCACATTCAAGGCGTATTTCTGGTTCCTCACCGCGTGGTTGATCTTCGTCTATTTCCCGTTTGTGCATATGCTTTGGAGCCCGGATGGGATTCTCGCGAAGTGGGGCATTGAAGACTTTGCCGGTGGCATCGTCGTTCACGCATCAGCCGGTTTTGCTGCACTCGCATCGGTACTGTACGTCGGGCGTCGTAGCGTTATCGAAAACCGGCCACACAACGTCCCACTGATTGCACTCGGAACAGGGTTGCTCTGGTTCGGCTGGTATGGCTTTAACGCCGGATCGGAATTGCGTGTCGATTCCGTTACGGCTTCGGCCTTCCTCAATACCGACGTTGCGGCATCGTTCGCCGCCGTCGCGTGGCTTCTGATCGAGTGGGTCAATGGTCGTCAACCGAAATTCGTCGGACTTCTCACCGGTGCGGTCGCGGGGCTCGCAACCATAACGCCGGCCGCAGGTTTTGTCTCGCCTGTGGCGGCGATTATCATCGGTATCGCAGCCGGCATCGGGTGCTACTATGCGGTCGCGCTCAAGAACCGTCTGGGGTGGGACGATGCACTCGACGTGTGGGGCGTGCACGGAGTCGGCGGATTCCTCGGCATCGTGCTGCTCGGCGTCTTCGGCGCAACCGCATGGAATCCAAGTGGAGAGAACGGACTACTTGCGGGAAACCCCTCGTTCCTTGGCAAGCAGTTCGTCGCCGCAGTAGCGTGCAGTGCATGGGCATTCTTTTTCACCTACGTGATGCTGTGGCTGATCAACTTCATTACGCCGGTGAAGGTGGAGCGTGAGGGCGAAGAACAAGGCCTCGACATCGCACTCCACGGCGAGGAAGCCTATCCGCTTAGTATCTAGCTTGCTTTGCGCATCGACTGCTCCCGTGCGCTTACTTCGGAGGCGAACTCGCCGTGTACGTATATTTGTGTTGTCCGTCGCGGATAATGAGCGTCGGCTTTCCATTTTCGGTGGACGGTGAAAACTCAAGGCTGGCGATTTCCGACGCGATGGTCACGAACGACGTCGTGCCGTCGGGATTCGTGCGCGTCGCGACGGGACTGCTCCACAGCCCGAATTGAAAGACGACGCTGGATCCGTTGCGATGGACGGTAAGGTGTCCCAGATCCGGATTGAAGTACGACGGCGCGAGTTTTGCAGAGGCGTCGGCCGATGGTGGAACGGTCAGGAGCTTTCTCGTTGCTTGCTGTCCCGCGACATGGTTTTTTGCCGCAGAGGCTAACTCCGCCGCTGCTTGCGGTTTGCCATCATAGAGCACTTCGAGCAAACGCCGCAGGAACGGACCACGGAGATAAACGCCGCTGTCGGAGTTCGTCAGGATCACCATACCTACGCCCGCGTTGGGGATCGCTGCCCAGTCGCTGTGATAACCGAAGAGATCGCCGCCGTGATGGATGACGTCGATGCCGTAGGTCCGGTCATCCATGAGCCCCATGCCGTACCACGCGTCTTTACCTACGGCAACGGTGTGCACGCGACGCTGTAAGAGATTCTTCTGCGAGACCAAACGCGTGCCGTTCGGCAACACACCCTCCGTCAGTTCGTTTTCGACGTACGCGATCATATCGTGCGAGCTCGACCACGCCTCGCCGGCCGGACGGAATGGAATGGAAACCCGGTTCATATCCGGGTTGAGCATCTGCGTGTTGCCGTCGATATCTTGGCCGTACGCATCCGCGTGATTGGATGCAAGCGCTTTGTTGAAATCGAACGTCGTGCTCGCCATGCCGAGCGGATTGAAGACGAGCTGCTGCATAGCCTTGTCATAGGCATCGCCGAGCGGAAGGTTCGGATACTCGGTGTGGCCCGCGATGTAGCCGGCGGCCGACGCCATCGTATTGCTGTACTGAAACAACTCGCCGTACTTGCTGGTCGGTTCGGTGCTTGCGAGCATCGTAAAGGTTTCTTGCGGACCCGTTTGTGGCGTGGTTCCGAGGATCCAATCGAAATCTTTGCGCGGCACACCCGTGCAGGCGCACACCAAGTCCTCGATGCGAACTTTCGCAGTCGTCGCTGGGCTGCCCGAGACGGAATGATGGATAGGCCTTGACCACCGGTTCATTCCACTGCAGTTTCCCCTGGTCGACGACGCGCGCGAGCATGAGCGTGGTGAGGCCTTTGGTGTTCGAGGCGATCATGAAGAGGGTGTTCTTGTCGACGGGCGTGGTCTTGCCTAACGTTCGTACACCGAGGCCGCCTTCATACACGACCTTGCCGTGATCGATGAGTGCGAGTCCGACGCCCGGGACGTGCAGTTCTTGCATGCCCGTTTTTACGAAGTCGACGAGTTCGCTAACGCGCTGCGGCGTCAACCGATTTGCCGTGCGGCCGGCGAAGGTTTCGCGGACGTAGCCTTCCGGCTGTAGCGTCGCAAGCACCGTTCCCACGGCGGATCCGCGCTTTTCAGCCGTTGATTCAGATCCGTCGATCAACGCGACGGTCCAGCTTGTATCCTTACGGTACGCACCCGCTGCAATTTCGCGATGTTCTTCGGGTCCCGTCACGTAGCCGAGCGAGACGTGCTCGTCCCACCCGTTGATAGGTGCCTCGGATTCGGCGGCCAAGATTTTCCGGTCGAACGACGGCTCGACCAACTTCCACGCGCTCGCTACGGCGGCTTTTCCGTCGGTCGCGGCGCCGATGTGAATGATGAAGAGACGCGTATCGTTCTCGGGCGCGCTCAACGTCGTTATCGTATCGGTTTGTTGCACGCTCCAATCTTTGGGAGCGATGAAGGTTACGCCGGAGAAGGTCTCCTTGGTATCAGCACTCAAGACGACCGGCGGCCGGAGAGGCGCTCTGCGCGACGACGGCGGATGGCGAAATCAAAGAGAGGGCCACGAGAAGCAAGAAAACGCGCTTCATATTTATGCTCCCAAATACAGGCGTGATCGTTGGCGTGTTAAAGGCTGCTGTTGATGACGCAACCGCCGTTGCCATTCTTGATGACGGCGAAGCGCGAGAGTTGCTTCGGAGGGTTGAATACGCCATTGCAAGAGTGCGTGGTCGTACCTTTACTGTCCGTCATCCGCACATCAGTCGACGTCACCGGGCATCCACCGGCGTTGATGCTCCACGTCTTTCCAGGCGCAAGCGTGAAGTTGTCGCCGCGGCAGGCGGCGTACTTGATTTGCACGACAATCGAGGAACCCGTCTCATTCACAAGTCTGACGGTGCGCGCGAGGCAAGCCAATGGGACGCTCCACATCGCCAGAACGAAGCCGATGAAGGCGACAATTAGCAAACGTTTCATCGGTGAGTCTTTCCACCTAAAGGTGGCGCTTTCTTGTCTGTAATTCATCTTATTGACGGAACCTACGAGCTCTTTCGGCACTTTTACGGGCTGCAGCGCCGCGGCGGTGGTGAGGCACGTCGGTTCGGTGCCGTCGTCGGAGTGCTCAACACCGTACTGCGCATGATCGCAGAGGGAGCGACGCATGTTGGAGTCGCTACCGACCATGTCATCGAATCATTTCGGAATGAGCTTTGGAGCGATTATAAAACGGGAGACGGGGTCGATCGTACCCTCCTTGCACAGTTCACGCCGCTTGAGGACTCGCTGCGCGCGATGGGCGTGACAGTGTGGCCTATGGTCGAACTCGAGGCGGACGATGCGCTTGCTTCGGCCGCCGAAATCGCATCGAAGGATGCTCGTGTCGAACAGATTTGCATCTGGACGCCGGACAAGGATCTCTCTCAATGCGTGCGCGGGGATCGCGTTGTGCAGGTGGACAGAAGAACCAACGTCGTTCGCGACGCAAGCGGCGTGCGAGCGAAGTTTGGCGTCGATTCGGAGCTCATCCCCGACTACCTTGCGCTCGTAGGTGATGCTGCGGACGGCTATCCCGGCATCAAGGGCATTGGTGCGAAGGGCGCGGCAGCGCTGCTGACGCGCTACGGAAAGATCGAGCTCTTCCCGCAAAATGTGCTCGGCGAGGATCGCAAGCGCGCCCTCTTATTCAAGCAACTCGCGACGCTTCGAACGGACGCGAAGCTTTTCGAGAACGTCGATGAGCTGGAATGGCACGGGCCCACCGCTGCATTTGCCGGCGTTTGCGAGCAACTTGGCGCTCCGGAACTTTGGCGGAAGGCGGAAGCGCTCTCCGTTCTTTGATCGTCAACACATTGTCAGGCGGACCTCAAGCGGTCGTCAACCCGTACGGATACCATCCATCTCGATGATGTGTAACAGGATAGTTGTGGTTGCCGCTGTCGCGTGCGTTCTTATGGCGTTTGAACCATCGAGCGTTTCTGCAAACGACGCGATGGGGCCAGTTGCGCTTCAGATTCCAGCATCGAAAATCCAAATAGGCCGCGTCTCTAGGGGCATAAGATCTGGCTCTGAGTTCAATTTGACGCAACAATGCCTCGCATTTACAAATACATCGGGGTCCTTGGCGATAGAAGTAGCGTTCGATTTTTCATTCTTGCCACCGCCCGGCGTACGTGAAAACGGGCCGCCTCTAGCGCACCACGGCAGCGAGGAAATAGACGACGTATTGCCGCTTCTCTCATCGGGATTTCCCACTTACGTGCCAATTGGTTTCGATCGCGATCCGACGCTAGCGGACCTTTGTCAGTACGGCGACGCCGGCGCCGTCATAGGCAGCTATCCTGGACCGTCTCGGTTCTTTGTATTCGCCTTGAATGTCCGTTACCAAAACGGCGACTCCTGGCAACTCATCCCGAGTGTAACCGGCAAAGCTAACGTACCAGCTGACGCTCCGGTAAAGCTTTCTAACGTGGAAACGCTCGTCTATTCGTGGCCGAGAGTCGGTCCAATCGGCCAATATGCGCCGTTTCAAATCTGCTCCGACTTGCAGAACCTTTCATCCAAGACGGTAACGCACGTACAGATCGTTTTCCAACATTTGCTTGAGGAAGGCAGCGATCTAGGCGATGATGACCTCGACGTGCACGCCCAGATCCCGGCCGGCGCAACAGTGAGCAGTAGTTGCCGAGCATCCCACGAGGACATGGACCCCAGCGTTCGCACCTATGCACAAATGGCATCGAACGGAGTGAGCCTCCCTCCGCTTACAATTCTGTATAAGAGTCACGCTTCGGACCTTTCGGCGCGCATCAGCCGGGTCGACTTCGCCGACGGAACCTCCTGGCGCGCTCCGAAATAGATAGTCGTCGATTTTCCAATAATGAGGAGAACGTTGTGCCGCGAAAGATCATCACGACCGCGAATGCGCCAGGTTCCGCGTCATTCAGCCAAGGTATTAAAGCCGGTCCGTTCACATTCGTCTCGGGGACGGTCGGCATCGATCCGAATTCGGGCAACCTTTCAGGACGCACGATTCAAGAGCAGACACGACAAGCGCTTACAAATTGCGAGGCCATTCTCCAAGCCGGCGGCGCGAGGCTAAAAGACGTTGTAGAGGTCGGGGTATTACTAGCAAATTCCGCGGACTTTGGCGGCCTCAACGAGGAATACGCGCGATGGTTTCCGTCCGAGCCGCCGACGCGCTATGTCGCGAAACTCGGTGTTGACCTGCCCGGCGTGCTTGTCTCGATTCGCATGACCGCGTACAATCCAGACCAAGACTGAAAGGCTTATTCGTCATCCCGAACGTCTCACGAATATCAAATAGAACGCCGCGAACAACAACACGATTCCAATATTCACGATAAGTCGCTCCCAGAGTCGGCCCCTCAAGAACATGAAATCTACACCGACAATGATGACTACCATAGCCAAAACATAAAGCAGTATAGTTATCACTCTGCTCATTTCATTCGCCCTATCGATCCAACGATCACTTCGACCAGATCCGCAAATCGCGCGTCGGCGTCGCCGAAGATATGGGGCCGCGCCGCTCGAGCCGCCGAATATCGATCGTCACCTGGTTCGGCCTGCGCGACGGCTTGTTCCTCGATGCAAAAACCAACCGTGAAGCTATAGAGTAACGAATATGTCCGCACGGTAGCTTCGAGCGTGAAGCCGGCGGCGCTCATTTGCGCAAGCATCAGTTCTTGTTGTTCAAGTACGCCGGCATCCGTCAGGTAGGTACCGCTGAACGCCTTCGCGCCGTCGCGATGCGAGAGAAGCGCGCGTCGTACGATCGTTGCGTACGCGATCAGGCCCTCGCGCCAGGCGATGTCGGAACCGAGCGCGAGCAACTCTTGGCTGACGCGCCTCCAAATCTCCGTGCCCATCTCGTCGAGTAACTCTTGTTTGTTTTTCACGTGCCAATATAAAGCCGGCGCTTGCACACCGAGACGCCGCGCGACGGCGCGGACCGTGACCCCGTCCATACCATCCTCATTGAGGACATCTAGCGCCGCTTGCACGACCGCAGCTTTCGAAAGACCGATCCCCATGTTGACAGTTTAACAAAGATAAGGAATAATGGAAGCAGTCGCTTAACTTAGTTAAGGAGCCCTCGATGAAGGCCGCGATCGTGAAAACCCCCGACGCCATTCCCGAGTACGGCGAGTTCGCCGACCCCGTTACGGAGGAGGGGACCGAGCGTGTCGACCTGGTCGCAGCCGGCCTTCATCCGATCGTTCGGTCGCTCGCGGCGGGGCGTCATTACGGCAGTACCGGCACTTGGCCGTTGATCCCCGGCGTCGACGCCGTCGCGCGAACCGGCACCGGCGAGCTGATCTTCACGGGTTTTGTTCGGTCGCCATACGGGACGTTCGCGCAGCGGATGGCCGTACCAAAAGGAATGCAGTTCGCGCTGCCGCCCGCTGCAGATGCCGTGAAGATCGCGGCGGGGATGAACCCCGGGCTTTCATCATGGTTACCGCTGAACGCTCACGTCGGGGAGCGCAGTGCGCTCGGCACCGTGCTTATCCTCGGCGTCACCGGCATGGCGGGTTTGCTCGCAGTCCAACACGCGCGATTACTTGGTGCGTCCGCGGTTGTGGGCGTTGGGCGAAATCCGGTCGCGCTTGCGCGCGCCGGGGAGCTTGGTGCAAAGACGGTCGCCCTCACCGGCGACCATGAGGTCGACGCGAAGGCGCTCGCGCACGCACTCGATGGTGCGCCCAGCATCGTGCTCGACTTTCTTTGGGGCAGCGCAGCGGAAACCGCGTTCGCGGCATTGGCAAGGCGCGGATTTGAAGAAGACACCGCAAACATTGCCTACGTACAAATCGGTGCGATGGCCGGTCCTGACGCCGCGGTACCTTCCGCGCTCTTACGAAGCCGTCGCATTGTTATTTCTGGTAGTGGCGCCGGCGCGGCCTCGATTGCGGATGTCATCGCCCAAATTCCGGTTTACATGCAGCTCATTGCCGACCGCAAAATCGATCTCCCGACGCAGACGTATCCGCTGTCATCGATCTCGGAAGCATGGAACGCGACGGCCGAGAGCACATGCCGAATCGTCATCGTGCCTTAGTTGTGGGATAATGCTCACATGCAAGAAAAACTCGTCCCGGGCGGTACGTTCACGATGGCTGCGGATCTCACGGTGTCGCGCATGGGCTACGGCGCGATGCAGCTCGCCGGACCGCACGTGTTCGGGCCGCCGGCCGACCGCGCTGCCGCGATCGCCGTGCTGCGCGAAGCCGTCGCACTTGGCGTCACGCACATCGATACAAGCGATTACTACGGCCCGCACGTCACAAACCAAATCATCAAGGAGGCGCTCTACCCGTACTCCTCCGGCCTGCACATCGTTACGAAGGTCGGCGCGCGGCGCGACGAACGCGGCGGTTGGCCGCCCGCTCTGACCCCTGCTGAGCTGCGCTCGGCGGTGCAAGACAATCTGCGCAATCTCGGACTCGAAGTGCTCGATGTCGTGAACCTCCGCGTCGGCGGAATGGATCGTCCCGTGCCGGGCTCGCTCGCCGAACCGTTTGGCGCGCTTGCGGAGATGCAGCGCGAAGGGCTCATCCGTCATCTTGGCGTCAGCACCGTTTCGCCTGAGCAAGTCATCGAAGCGCAAGCTATCGCGCCGGTGGTGTGCGTGCAAAATTTCTACAACATCGCGAACCGTGGCGACGACTCGTTGATCGAGACGCTCGCTGCGAAGGGCATCGCGTACGTGCCGTACTTTCCACTAGGCGGCTTTACACCGCTGCAGTCGCAAGCACTCGACGCGGTTGCCGCGCGGCGCGGTTCAACCCCGCAGGCCATTGCAATTGCGTGGCTGCTTGCGCGGTCACCGAACGTACTCCTCATCCCCGGCACGTCGTCGGTTGCGCACCTGCATGAAAACCTGGCGGCGGCGGAATTGACGCTGTCGGATGACGACCTCGACGAGCTGGACGCAATCGGTTAGGCCGAAAAGCTCTTTCGTATGTCGAAGCTTATCTACGTCACCAACGCTTCGCTCGATGGATACATCGAGGACGCAAACGGCGCCTTCGACTGGGTCAATCCCGATCAGGTGCACGCGTTCATCACGGAGTTGGTGCAGCCGGTCGGAACTTATCTTCTCGCAGCGCACGACATGAGCATTGGCGGCGCCGAGCTTGCGGGGCTTGCACTTGAAGCCGGTCTCGTCGACGAATGTCACCTGTTTCTCAATCCTGTCGCCGTCGGAGGCGGAAAGGCGGCATTCCCAGTTGGCTTACGACGGAATCTCGAACTTCTCGAGACGTTTCGTTTTAGCACCGGCGTAATTCATGCGCACTATCGCATTGGAGGGAACGAGTCATGGCGGTGACCGGCATCGGTGGAATTTTCTTTCGGGCGCGCGATCCGGAAGCGCTCGCTGCGTGGTACCGCACGCATTTCGGTATTACCGCGCCCGATGAAGCTGTTTGGCAGCAGCAGGCGGGGCCCACGGTGTTCATGCCGTTCGCTGCCGATACGGATTATTTCGCCGCCGACAAACAGTTCATGATCAATCTGCGCGTGGACGATCTCGATACGCTGCTCGCCGATTTGCGGCACGCGGGCATTGAAGTGCAGACCGATCCAAGCTGGGACTCGCCGGAAACCGGCCGCTTTGCGCGGGTGCACGACCCGGAGAACAATGCGATCGAGATTTGGGAGCCCGCACCGGACTAACTATTGATTCCGCACAGTGACGAGAGAATGGCGTACGCGGTCGTCACCCGATCTGCGATCGGATAATTTTCGTTGGCGAGGAGCACGATGCCGCAACGCCGTTCCGGGATGAACGCGACGTAGGCGCCGAAGCCGTTGGTCGAGCCGGTCTTGTTGATCCACACGTCCGCACGCGGCTTTGTTGCCGGCTCGAGTGCACTTGCCGGCCTCGGTTCGAAAATCATCGCCGGCGCGTTGCCTTCGAGCAGCATCTTGCGCGCAACCGGAACCGCGTATTGCTCCCAAATCAAGTCCTGGGTAAACGGGCCCGCAGTGAAATAACCGGTGTGCGTGCCCACGATCGCTGTACGCAGCGCAGGTTCGACCGTTACTACGTCCATGTTTGCTTGGACGTAGCGCAGCATGTCGGTAGCGTTCGTCTTAACGCCGTAAGCTTCGCGCCACAACACCCCCGGCGTCAACCGCACGGGCGATCCTTCCCGATATCCCTCGGCGTAATCCGCAATCTTCGAATGAGGTATGTCGATGTAGGTGTGGTTCATACTGAGCGCGCGAAATACGCGCCGCTCCATCAGCGCGCTGAAATCCTCGCCAAAACGTTTTGCCGCGATCAAACCGAGAAAGCCAATACTGATGTTGGAGTATGTTCGATATGTTCCCGGCGGATAGGTCGGATGCCAAGCCCGAAGATACTGTATCAATTGATCGGTATTCGCAATGCCGTCCGGAACCTGCAGCGGCAAGCCCCCGGGCGTGTGCGTGCCCAGGTTGATGAGGGTCACGTCTCCGAACGGGCTGCCCTCGAGCGACGGGAAATCTTTGCCGACCCGATCCGAGAGTGAAAGGCGTCCGTCGACCTGCGCGAGTGAAGCAAGCGTCGCGGTAAACGTCTTGCTGATGGATCCGATCTCGAAGAGCGTATCGTCGGTGACCGGCACCTTCGAACCGATCGACGCCAAGCCGTAGTTGAATCGGTACGGCTTCCCATCGACAATGAGGGCGACACTCATACCGGGAATAGCATCGTTCTTCATGACGGACTGGATTGCCGCGTCGACCACCGTCGCTACCCGCTTATGGTTTGAACAGTCCGCCTTGCAGATACCCGTGGCAATGAAGGCCGCGCCAAGCACAAACGATACAAAAGATCTCGCGTCGATCATTTTTTTGCGCCTCCTCGGAAATACTTCGAAGGGATATCCCAATGAAACGTCTTGCATTCCTATTATGCGGCCTGTTTGCTGCGTTTTCTATGGGCGCGGCACTCGCCGCGTCGCCGCCGGTTATCAATCGAGTTTGGGACTGGAATATCAGTACGACGACGGCCGGACTCAGTATGAGCTACAACAATCACGATCAAAACGCACGCGTGTGGTTCGAGTATTCGACCAACAGTAGCCTGTCTGGTGCGAAGCGCGTTGCCGAAACGACGGTGGCGCCGCGTGAGGGCAGTTCCCAGTGGCATGCCGATCTCAATGGCCTACTGCCCGGAACAACCTACTACTATCGTGCGTTCATCCGTAACTACGATGGCGAAGTGTATAGCCCAATCGCGAGCTTCCGCACAACCGCCGGAAGCGAGAAGCGTCCGCCTACGGTTACATTCGAGGAAGCGCGTAATACCGGCTCCAGCATCCAACTCGGGTTCGGATGCGATGGCAAAGGGCTCGAAGGATCGTGCGTCGCGCGGTGGAGCACATCTCCGAGCATGAGCGGCGGCCACGATTTGGCTAGCGTCTACCTCAAACCGGCTCCCGGTGGATCGTATCTGCACGCGACCTTCAACAATTCGAGCGTGCCCGACAACACGCGCGTCTACATTCAGGCTGAGGTTAAGACTGCAAATGGAACCGAAAAAACCCCCATTCGCGAATTCTTAATCCGCAACAAGCCGATCTAGGCGTTAGTCCAGGCCCAGCGTGATCGTCGGCGCGGGCGGCTTGACCGCGTGGTCGTAGCCTTTGCGGCGCACGATCGATGTTCCGATCGCTAAGAACTCGATCACGTTGGCAGTCCAGGCGTTGAATGTGCTCTCGGTCACATCAACGCCGACGATTCCCACCGCATTGTTGCGCTCGGCTTCGGCTTGCATGCGTCCCATCGCAAGTTCGCGTGCTTCGTAGAAGCCCTGCGTAAAGTTGTCGAGTTCGACGTTCATCCCAGCATTACTCATTTGCTGAAGCATGCCTTGATGGCGAATATGGTAGACGCAGTTGCCGACCACGAGTTCTGAGGGAATGTAGCCGATCTGGTAGAGCTGGTACACGTCCTGCACGGAGAGGTCGCAGGTGAATGGGAGCGCGTCCGCGCGCCGGTGGTCCTCACCCGGTGGCGACTTGACCGCCGTGCCGAGCGCAACGACCTCGATGCAGTTCGGTTCGGGAAAGCCTTTGATGATGAGGCGTACCGCGACGACGCCATCGGCACCAAGTGTCACCGCTTCCTCCTCGAGTCGTTGGATGGAGAGCTCGCGTGCTTCATACAGTGCACCCGTCAGCGTCTCGAGTTCCTGACTGCGAAAGTAGCCGGCCGGCATCTGCCAACCGATGTGGTAGATCGACGAGCCCATCACGAGGCCCAGCGGCTGCATCTCCATCTGGGCGAGCAATACGAATTCGCTGACCGCGAGGTCGCTGGTAAAGAGCGGCGAGCCGCCCTCGCCCGCCATGCGCTTGAGACGCTTGATCGCGTCCAAAGGAACGCCCGCCTTCGTCGTCTCGTATTGCGTATCGTTTTGTTGGCCGCCGCCGCCGAAGAACTTCAAGAGACCCTCCTCATCTGCTAAAAAGCGATGCAAACGCGGTCCGCATTTCCTGGTGCCGTTTCGTGTATTCTGCGATGTCGTCGTAGAGTGACTGCAGCCACTCCTGAGGCGTACATACGACGCTCTTGATGCCTGTTCCGTGCATGAGCTTCGTTACCGTCGTTTCGAGCATGCCGTCGCGCGCGCTGAGCGTGTAGCGAAACGCTGCGCCGCGTCCTTGCGGGAGCGTCACGTCGATCGTCTCGACCGCGCCGATTCCCAGCACGCCGCTGCGCCGAATTGTCGTGAAGGTAGGAAAGTGTGCGCGAAGCAGCGTCGCGACCCGCGCGACGACGTCGATCGGACGCTCATCTTGGACAAACCACATTGGCAGCGTTGCGTTCGTCGCAGCGGCCGGCGGCAAGTCGTCGACCGGCGTTATCTCCGTCGAACGATCATCGAAGCGCATGGCGAGGAAGCGCGCATTCGCGGCGAGCTCCCCGCGCGCATGTGCTGAGAGCGCCGTGAGGGTCTGCTGGGCAGATCGATAGAGCACCGACAGCTGTTCGAGCAATAAATCGTTGGCTGTCTTTCCGTCGTCGGCGGGTACGTCGCGCCGCGAACGAGGTACGGCAAGAAACGCCGCGACCGTATCGGGTAAATACCGTGCTCCCGTTTGCCGGACGGCGTAGATCAGTTCCGGCGGCGCGCCCTGCGCATCTAGCATGGGCTGCGCCTCAGCGAGCACAGCCTCGATCGATTGTACGAGGTGTCGCGCCTCATCGGGAAGCTCGTAGAGCCGTTCATGCATCGTGTAGGAAACGACTTGGAGCGTACACGAGAGCAAACCTTCCCAGCCAGGCAGGCGGCTAGGGCGGCGACCTCGTCGTAGGCAGAAAGGACTAGTGAAGGCGGAACCCCTTCATCTTGGACGAAACGCTCCGCGCATGAGACGCCGGGTGCTTTTCGCCATACTGTTCGTTCCCGCACTGATGCTTTGTGCGATGCAGTATTGTCTCGCCGCGCCGCCGCTCTGGGTCGTGCAGTCGGCGACAGGCAAAGTCTATCTCTTCGGAACCGTGCACATCCTGAACGAGAAGGTGCTGTGGCGTTCGCCCGAGCTCGAAGCCGCCATCGCCCAGAGTCAAGATCTCTATTTGGAGATCGCGAACGCGGACGATTCGCGCCAAGCCGTAGCGGCCATGTTTAAGCTCGGCATCGACCGCGACCATCCGCTCTCATCGGAACTGCCGAAAAGCGACATCGCGCTCCTCGACGAGGAAGCGCGACAGTACGGGATTCCCGGTGAGGCGATCTTCGAGCCGATGCGACCGTGGTTTGCCTACTTGATGCTCTCCGTACTTCCGGCCATGCACTCGAGCTCGGGTTCCGGTGCGACATCCGGTACCCCGGCAAGCGGCGTCGACTTACAAATCCGCAAGCAATTTGCCGCCGCGGGCAAGCCGATTCTCGGGTTCGAGACCTTCGACGGTCAAGCGCATTTGCTCGCGGATCTGCCGCAAGCCACGCAGATCGCCTTGCTTGAGTCGGCGCTGCGTGCGCCACAGGCAAAGCAAAGTTCGGCCTTCGAGAGCATCGTTGCCACGTGGCGATCGGGCGACGCAGACGCGCTCGCGCGCGTGCTGCAGTTGGACCAAATGGAGAAGACGCCGATTTATGCGCCGATGATCGGCGATCGCAATACCGCATGGGCGAATGCGCTCGCGCAGCGTTTGAAGCAACCCGGCACATCGTTCGTCGCGGTAGGTGCTGCGCATTTGGTCGGGCCAAACGGCGTGCCGGCATTGCTGCAGCAGATGGGCTTCAACGTCACACGCGTGCAGATCGCTGATGTCTCGCCTGCGCCAACCGCATCAGCGTCTCCGTCGGTGAGCCCGCAAGGTCCCATGCCACCGGTGCCGTCGCCAACGGCGTCACCACCGCCGCCTGCAAAATTCACGGCTCCGGCGGGCTGGCAACCGCGCACGATGTCGATGAGCGGCCCCCACTTCGCTATCGACAATACGTGGGTCGACCCCAAAGGCAGCGGTGTACTACTTACTGGGCATCTCCCGATGTCCGCCGCAGCACTTCCCGACCTCGACGCGGTCGACGTGTTCTTTCACCAAGGTTTGGTCGCGATGGCGGGGAGCGGCACGGTGCAGCCTTCTAAGCACATCAAAGTGTGCGGCGGTAAGCAAGATGGCCTGTATACCTCGGTTGCCATTGGATCGGCGAAGGAAGACATCGTCATCGCGATGTCCGATCACGTCTACCTGGCGCAATACGTGCGATCCAACACCGTTAAGGATGATCCGGCAGCGATAGACGCGCTCTTTACGCTCTGCGCACCTTGATACATTGACACGCTTCGAGGTCGCAGAGAAACGCTACTGCGTCGACGATTTGCGCAAGTGCGAAAGTTCCCGCAACCGGCGGAGAACTTTCGCAAACGCGTTCGACGGCTTCGACCACAATCGGCGCCGTGACCGCATAGATGTCGCGCCCGCTCGCGCTCACGCGCTGCTCTTGGTCGCCTCGGCGCGCAACGACGTCGATAAGAAAGTGCTGGCTCGAGCGGCCGGACGCATCCGTCGCGACCGGCTCCGGCGTCGCAGTATCGTGCAGATCACGTAACGGCGCTTGATTGATATAGTTGTGCACGTCGCGCACGCGCAGGTGACGCGCGAGCAGAATCGTCTCGGAGAGCGGTACTTCAACGACGTCTTGCGTTCCGAAGGGTTCGGGAAAAATCCACCGTGCCGGGTTGGATGGCTCGAGCGGTTTGAGCTCTCCGCCGGATAGCACGAGTCGAGGTGCAGTGTTGCGCGCTCCCGTGTTGCGCGTTCCGCGCGTCGGCCACCAACGGTCCAACGCGACAGCGATGTCGATGCGGTCTATCTGTTCCCAGCCGCGCGTTGCATAGGTCGCCAGCAGATCGCCGAGGCCGCCGTAAAACCCCGCCGCGGGAACGACCACGATGCCGCGCTCGCGCGCCGGCGCATCGAAGTCCTCGAGCGTCGAACGCGCACTGCCTTGTTCTGCGGTGACGTCGAAATAGTGGACGCCACATCGCAGCGCGGCTTCGATCAGCGGCGCAGCGGTGTCGAGGAAGGGGCCCGCGCAATTGATCACCGCGTCGGCGCCGGCCAACGCACGGTCGAGCGACTCCGGGTCGTCGAGCCGCGCGATCCGCATCTCGGGCATGTTCGCGTTGTCCCGGCCGATGGCGATCGCTGTATGGCCCCGCCGCCGCAGTTCCCCGATGATAAAGCGGGCCGTGTGGCCCGCGGCTCCATAGACTGCGATGTTCATGGCTTGCATTAGAACAGACAGGTCTGTATCATGTCAAGTATGGCTGTAGATGAAGTGCGGGAGCGCATCCTGGCAACCGCGTCGGAACTCTTCTATCGAGAGGGGGCGCGCGCGGTCGGGGTCGACCTGGTGGTCGAGCGAGCGGGGGTGGCCAAGACCAGCCTGTACCGGCACTTCGGTACAAAGGACGAGTTGATCGCGGCGTTTCTCACCCGCGAAGACGAGCAGTTTTGGCAGCAATGGGACAGCGTCGCCGAACGCCATCGCGCCGACGCGCAAGCCGAGCTCGACGCGCACATGCACTGGATCGGCGAACGGCTCGGCCGCCCGAACTATCGCGGTTGCCCGCAGTTGAACGTAGCTGCGGAATTTCCGGAGGCGGATCACCCGGCGCGCGTCATCGCATCTTCCCACAAGCAACAGCTGCGCCGCCGGCTCAAAGGCATCGCCGATCGGTTGGGCGTGCGGCGGCCTGACGATCTCGCCGCGCAGCTGCTGCTGCTGGTAAATGGGGCCTTTGTTAGCTCGAGCATGATCGCCGCTGATGAAGCGGTGCCCGTGCTGCTGGCCGCCTCCCATGCACTCGTTGCCGCGGCACGCGCGCGCAAATGAGCGGGGCATCTGCAAGCAGAATTGCGGATACAATGCATACACGATCGACGCAGGATCTCAGTTGGACCGAAGTTCTCGCCGCGCTGCGAACAGCTACCGGGAAGTCGGTGCTCATCCGCGATGGAAGAGTCACCGAACCTGCGGCGGCGGTGCGCACGCGTTCCGCTGCCAAAGGAACGGAACTGTGTCTTTTTCCGGGTGAAAGCCCCGTTACGCGCCTCGATCTTATCGAGCAACTTGCGGTGCTCGCAAAGGGTTCGGGACGGCGTTTTATGACGTCGGCGCGCGCGCGGATCAACGAATCGAACCTTATCGTAGATGGCGTGAGCGACGAGACCGTCGATGGCACGCTCGTTACGGTGATCAATACGCGCCGTCCGAAGCTCGGCTACAATCAAAGCCAGCAAACCGGCGCAACGACCACGCTGCGAAGCAAACGCATTAAGAACGGCTAGCTAAACTTTAACGATGCCTCGCACGTATAAGGATGAGCTGGCCGATGCGGAGCTGCAAGGCAATTCCGCATATGAGGCGATGGAATCGTGGGTAAGCCGTCCCCTCGATGCGCCGGACGTCCCCGGCGAAATCCTGGAAGCGCACGCAAAGGCGCTTCGCGAGAGCCGCGAGCGTATACGGCGTTTGCTCGACGAGGAGGGCGTGCGCGACGATATACAAGCGGCGCTTGCGCGAAGCGAGGAGTATCATCGCGCGCTTGGATTGAGCATTCGCGACGTCCCGGATCCGGTCGAAGACGAGTCGGATCACTCCGACTAAAGGAGTACCCGCTTGGGCTTCTCCGAGCTTTCGATTTGCGTCCAACGCGATTTCATGCAGATACTGAAGGCCCCCAGCGCGATCTTTCGAGTGGTCGTAAGGAAGCGCCCACTTTTACGAAAGATCCCTTTCCATTTCTATTTCAACTTTTTCCGATTTCGGACTTAGCTCCGAGCTGCTGCGCGGTGTTCGCGAGCTTGGCTTCGAAACGCCGACACCCGTCCAGCGTATGGCGATACCCCCATGTCTAGCGGGTTCTGATGTACTCGCGAGCGCCCAGACCGGCAGCGGAAAATCCGCCGCCTTCGGTTTGCCGATTCTCGAAGCGGTGATGAAATCGCCGGCGGCGGGAACGCAAGCGCTCATTTTGGTGCCGACGCGTGAGCTCGCCCAGCAAATCACCGAACATTTACGCGCGCTTGGAAAGCACACGAACGTCCGCATTGCCGCCGTCTATGGCGGCGTAGGTATGGCGCCGCAAATTCAGGCGTTCCGCCGCAAGCACGAGATAATCGTGGCCACGCCGGGACGTTTGCTTGATTTGATTGCGCAGGGTGCAGCGCCCTTAAATACCGTTAGCATGCTTGTACTCGATGAAGCCGATCGCATGTTGGACATGGGCTTTCTGCCGACCGTGCGACGCATCGTCGGTAAGCTCCCGAACCGGAAACAGACGCTGTTCTTCTCGGCGACGCTGGCCGGCACGGCCGGTGCGCTTGCAAACGAGTTGCTTTCCGACCCGGTGCGCATCAACTTAGCTCCCACGACAACGCCGGTCGAATCGGTCACGCAAACGGTCTATGCGGTTGAGCAGCACAAGAAAACCGATCTGCTGGTCGATCTGCTCGCGGACAACAGCGATCTACAGCGCCCTCGTCTTCACTCGTACAAAACATCGCGCCGAACGCCTAGCCGGCATGCTCTCACGCCACAACGTTGTGGCGGAGCGAATTCACGGCGACCGTTCGCAGGCACAGCGCACTCGCGCGCTCGAGGCCTTCAAGAAGGGACGTTACCGGGTTCTGGTCGCGACCGACGTGGCCGCCCGCGGCATCGATATTGCCGACCTCGGGCATGTGATCAACTATGACGTTCCGAACGAGGCCGCAGACTATATCCACCGCATCGGCCGGACCGCTCGTGCCCAGAAGACCGGCGATGCGATAACCTTTGTCTCGCACGACGAAGTGGACCAGTTCGCCGCGATCGAGCGAGCCATCGGTAAGCGGGTCGATCGGGTCGAACACCGGTTGAGTGACGCTTCGGTCGGCAAGACGCTCGAAACACCCCAGCCCGCACGCCGCCGGACGTTCCAACGTCGCCGGCGCCGCTAAAGAAAGTAAAGGAGCACTACCATCGCTCGCAAACGCAATACCGGCCCCCGAACCCCCAAAGCCCACTCGGCGACTGATAATAAGGAAGCGCCCCTCGAGGTCTTTGGAAGCATCAAGCAAGTTTTTCCGAGCACGATGTTCTCGGTTGAACTCGACAACGGACACGTCGTGCTGGCGCATATCGCTGGCCGTCTGCGCCGGCACCATATCAAGATTCTGCCTGGCGATCGTGTCGACGTCGAAATCTCGCCCTATGATTTGACGAAGGGGCGCATCGTCTACCGTTATCGCGCCGGCGAACCGCGGCGCGTCAGTTAATTCCCATCGCCTTGTAGCTGACGAGCTGCTGGACCGTCAAGTGCCTGAAGCCGTGGTCGGCAAGGTGCTTGATGTAGTCGCCGTCGATGCGCAAGGCCTTTAGCGTAACGTATTGCTGCGCTTCGAGATGCGCATACCCGTAGCCGGCGAGCATTTGGATAAAGGCTCGATCGATACGCAGGGCGCGAAACGTGATGAGATCCTTTACGTCCAGCGCAACCCCTTCGGCTCGCATCTCGGAAATGTATTCGCGTGTGATATCGAGATCGGCGAAGGTGAGCTGCTTCTCCGGCTCGCTGACGTCGAGACCCGTTTTGCGAAGTTCGTCGAAGAACGCGGCGTTTGGTGTGAACACATAGGTTCCGCCGCCCTTACCGCCACCGACCCAACCATCCATTGCGTAGTCGCCCGCCTCGCGATGCAACCGGAAATGCACGTCTTGGCCGCTCGATGCAAGTGCACTTGCAATACCGAGCGCGCTCACGTCCACATCGTGCAGCGTTGAGTTGTGCTGTGAACCGCTTCCGTTACTCCAGTTCAACTCCATCCGCGACTCTGAGCCCGCGCTCCAAATCGACCAACTCCCGTTGAGCGTTTCAGCGCGCGCAACCGTTGCGGTAAGCACAATGCAGACCAAGGCGACAATCCCATACCACTGTTTCATTGCGGGTCGACTCCTTGCGATTTGAAGGTCTCGAGCTGCCTCACCGTGAGGTTGGTGAAGCCGTGGCTGCGAAGCTTCTGAACATAGGCGCCATCGACGCCGAGTGACTTCAGTCCCTCGAGCTCGTGCGCGGAGAGGTGTGGAAAGCCCGCGTTTGCCATCTCCTTGACGTATGCGCCATCGACGCCAAGTGATTTGAGGCCCTCCAGCTCACGCGCGCTCAGTTCGGTTAACCCGGCCGCACGCATTTGTGCGACATAATCACCGTCGACCCCGAGAGATTTGAGACCCGCAAGGTCGCGCGAATCGAGGCCTGTTAATCCCGCCGACCGCATCTGCGAGATATAGTAGCCGTCAACGCCGAGCGATTTCAGGGAGATCAGATCACGCGCGCTGAGGTTCTTGAGTCCGGCATTTTGCAGATCGCGAATGTATTGGCCGGTGACGCCGACACTCTTGAGCGAAATCACGTCCTCGGGAGTGAGATTCTTGTACCCTGCGGCTGCGAGGTCATTGAGGTAGCTTGCATCCGCAAGCATCTTCGGCGCATTTGCCGGCGCGCTGGCCGCCACGATCTTTTTCTCCGAAACCGTTTTTGTCACTGTCTTGGGTGCCGCCGTCGCGGTGAGGTCGGGCGTTGCCGGCAAGTAGACGTACTGCGTCTTGACTTGCACATCACTGTGCCGAACTGCGACATGCGTTTGCTGACGAACCGTCGCGCCGACATTGGAGGGTTTGTTAGCGGTGCCGATGTTGCCGATCTTATGATCGAGGGTATACGCGATTGTTGGTGACACGAAGCCGCCTGCGATGACCACGCCAACGATAAACACGAGCGCGAGCAGCGACGGAACCAGCGCCAGGCGTATCCGGATGTCGCGCCCGCGAGCCAACAGCCGCTCGATGCGGATCGACATGCTCTTACGCGTCACAAAGACGCCCGGTGCGACCGGAGCAGTATACGGCCACTGCGTCATCTCGACGATGCGCGCGAGACAGCGCGCGTACGGCACATTTTCCGACGATTGCACGAGGACCCAATCGTCGCAGGCGACCTCACGCTCCAAGTCCATCTGCCGCGAGATCCAATAGATCCCCGGGCTGAAGAAGAACAGCGCTTGGACGACGCGCTCGAAAAGGTTGACCCAGTCGTCGGAGCGGCGCACGTGCGCAAGCTCGTGAAGCAGCACGCGATCGAGATCGTTTGCATCGAGTTCGTGCACGAGATCCGACGGAAGCAAGATCATCGCGTCGAAGATGCCGACCGCGACTGGTACGGTAATTTCATCGCTGACGCAGATACGCACGTCGCGATCGCCCTTGTGCGCTCGATCGTAGCGGGTAAGTGCATGACGCGACTCGACCGCGAGTGGTAGCGCATCGTGTTTGAGGCGATTGAGATAGACGAGGCTGATCAACAGTCGCGCAAGGATGGCGAGCGCAAACACCAACCACACCGCGGCAACGATGAGCGCCAGCGTGGGCGCAACGCGGAAGCTGGGCCGATTGAGCGCAGGCATCGGCTGCGACGGAGAAGCGGCGTGCGAGGCCGGCGCAACTTTGACCGCAGTGCTCGAAGGCGCACGCGACGCGGAAATCGTGCTGTGCACGGTTGCCGGCTGCGGTGCAGCGTGAGGCAGGACGATCGGCATCGCGCTAACCAGCGGAACGATGAAGCTTGCAACGAGGGCCAACGACCATATCGCGTGGCGTGTCGTCGCGTTGTTGCAGCGCGAGATCTTGAGCGCGGCCCACGCAATGCCGGCGATCACCGCCGGCTGCCAGAGGGCGTTGACCAATACGGTGACGGCAAATAGGACGGCCGTGTTCATGACGCATCCTCCTCATAGGCTTCGATCATCTTCTTCATGCGGGCGAGCTCGTCGCGATCGGGCTTCTCTTCGGCGATCAAGCGCATCGCGAGTGCCGTCTTGCTGTCGGCAAAAAAGGATCGCACCACGTCGCCGATCGCCGTCCCCGCCGCATCGTCTTGTTCAAACGCCGGAAAATAGATGTGTGCGCGCCCCTCGAGCTCGCGCTTGACCGCGCCCTTCTGTTCGAGAATGCGCAGCATCGTAAGGACCGTCGTATACGCCAGCGGCGGCTTGGGGACCGCAGCGACGACGTCGGCCACGCTTGCGCGGCGCATCTTCCAGAGCACCTGCATGATCCGTAGCTCGGCTTTCGTGAGTGACCGGGGTTTTTGACGCGCCACAGGGGACCTCGCTTCTACTAAGAGTTTAGTAGAACGTAGCGTATTACCGCGTAGCTGTCAACTAAGACCTTAGTAGTCCGCAACGCGCCCAACGTCCGCCGAGGCCGCTTTACACGCCGGCTACAGACACTTAACCCGGGGCTTGCTTGCCGGCCTCTCCGGTCAATCTGGGCTGCCCGAACACTGGGATATGATCACAGCGCTCACGGTTTTATTGGGCCTTGTTGCTAGCTTTTTCGGAGCCCTCGTCGGCTTCGGTGGCGGCTTTATCACTGTACCCGTGCTGCGACTCGTTGGTCACCTGAGCCCGCAGACCGTCGCCGGCACCTCGCTCTTCATGGTCGGCGTCAACGTTGCGGTCGCGTCGTTCGCGCTACGTAAGAAGAAGCGCATCAACGTGCGCGTCGGCCGCGCGCTGGGCCTCGGCGGCATCGCCGGCGGCCTCGTCGGCGTCTTCGCGCTGCGCTTCGTCAGCGGCGGCCAGTTCGACGTGCTCTACGGCCTGATGCTGATCTTCATCGCATTCAACATGTTGCGCCCGGCGCGCGGCGAGCAGCTCGACGAGACCGAGCTCGAGTCGCCCCGCTCTCGGGAAGCCGGCAACCTCGAACTTGGCATTGCCGGCGCGCTCGTCGGATTCTTCTCCTCGCTCTTCGGCCTCGGTGCAGGCACGGTTGCGGTTCCGCTACTGATGTGGCGCTACAAGCTACCGGCATACATCGCGATGCCGACGGCCTCTTTCGTCGCGCTGATCTACGTGTGGCCGAATGTGTTCGCACAGATGGCTGCGCAGCGCGTGAACTGGGCGCTTGCCATCCCGCTCTCGATTGGCGCGGTCCTCGGTGCACATTACGGCGCGCGCTACTCGAACAAGTTGAGTTCGCCGCAACTCAAGCGCGTCTTCGGCGTGATCTGTGTCTGCGCGTTCCTAAGCCTGACCTTACGCCACCTGCCGGATCTGCTCCAGCACTCGAAGGCCGTTGCTGCGACGACGCCCGTTCAAATTTCGAAGGTTGTGCACGAGTGAGGCTTGGAATTGTCGGTGTCGGCGCTGTCGGCGCCGCCGTCACAATCGCCTCGGTTGTGCGCGGCGTCGCGCGCGACATCGTCCTCATCGACAAAGATGCAGCGCGCGCAACCGGCGTCGCGACCGACGTACGCTACGGAGCGCCGCTTTCTCCCGCGGTCGACGTGCGCACCGGCGGATATGCGGATCTTGCGGGCGCGGACCTCGTCGTGCTCGCGGCCGGCATCAATGAAAAAGCCGGCGGTGCGACCAATCGCCAGGACCCGCTCGGACGGCTCCGGCTGCTCAACACCAACGCCGGTATCTTCGAAGAGATCGTTCCGCAGGTCGTCGCCGCGGCGCCCGGCGCGACGCTCCTCGTAGTTACCAATCCGCCCGAACCGCTCGTCGATTTGACGCGTCGTTTGGCCGGACACGAGCGCGTGCTCAGCACGAGCACGTTTCTCGACAGCTTGCGCTTCCGTTTTCACCTCGCCAAGTATTTCGGCGTCAATCCAATGAGCGTGGAAGCGAATGTTATCGGTGAGCACGGAACCTTCAGCGTGTTCTTGTGGTCGTCGGCGCGGATCGGTGGCGTGCCGCTGCTCGAACTGCTCGCGGATCGCAAGCTCCCCTTCGACGAGTTTCGCGCCTCGATCGAGCAAGAAGTGCGCTTTGCCAATATCTCGATCATCGAGGGCATCGGCGCAAGTCAGTATGGCATCGGCATGGTCGTCGCACGCGTTGCCGAGTGCATCCTTCGCGACGAGCGCGCCGTGATGCCGGCGGCCTCGTATCAGCCGCACTATGGCGTTACGCTCTCGCTTCCCAGCATCATCGGACGTGCCGGCGTCGAAGGCGTGCTTTGGCCGCCGCTCTCAGACGAAGAAGAACGCGGCGTTGCCGCAAGTGCCGAGCGTCTCGCGGGTGCCCTGCAGCAGTTCGCTGGCGCGGCCTAACCTTCAGCGTCGCGGGTGCCGGGAATCTCGGGCCGCGCGTACGTGAGTAGGACGCATGTAACGATCGCGAATGCCAACAGCGGCATGCGCAGCGACAGCACCATCGCGAAAGAGAAGAGCCCCAGCGTGAGGAGCGATCGCGAAAGCGCTTTACGGCGCAGCGCTTTGTTCGCGTCGTTTTCCGCCTGTCGCGGTACGACTTCGTACGCAAAGGCGTGATATGAGAGATTTACCAGCACGATCACTGCCGCATAGATAAAAACCGGAACCGGTGCAAACCGCGTCGACGCAACCCAAGCCGTCGCAAAGGGCACGAGCGAGGCGGAGAACATGTGGGTGAAACTCCACAGGATGAGCCGCGGCGAGAGCCCTTTCGCGAAGCTCAACAAAAAGTGGTGGTTGATCCACATGATCGCGATTAATACGTAGCTCACGGCATAGCTCAAGGCCGTCGGCCATTCGTCGAGTAGCGCGGCGAAGGTCGCGCGAGCCGGCAACTTGAGTTGCAGCACCATGATCGTGATGATCACGGCGAACACCGCGTCGGAGAACGATCCAAGACGGGCTCGCGTTATGCCGCTGTTCAGTGGTTGCGCCCCAAGACGAGTGACGTTGCCGAGAATGCCGCGTTATATTCCGCCTGCGTTGCAGCAGTGAAGCTCGGATATTCGGCTGGATCGTCTTTAAAGACCCAGTCTTGAGGATAGATCTCGAAGATCTGCGCATTGTTGAGCAGGCCGTATTGGAAGAGATGCGCGATCGTTACATCGTAGCCGCCTGGATTGATCGGTGACACGATAGGCTGGAACTCGAACGGCACGACCCCGTTGTGTCGCATGTAGACCTGGCACCAATAGATATCTTCGGATTGCGCCGCCTGTTCGCACGCTTGTGGCGCGACGTTTGCGCCGGCAACCGGAACGCCGTTGAAACTGATGCCGAGGTTCTGTACACCCATCGCGATGCCGAGCGGTGCGGCAACGTCGGCCACCGCATCCGCGTAGGAGTACGCGTCGTTCGGATTGGATGAATCGTACATCGACACGTAATTGAGCGAAATCATCAACTGCTTGTCGGTCGTCTGTTGGGCGAGATTGTGTACGATGTCGAGCGTGTATTGTAGCCATGCGGAGTAGGAAAACGCCGGTGTCGCTTGCTTCCACGCGTCGAGACACGGCTGCGGGCTTGTGGTCGCCCCTTCGAGGTGTCCGGGGTATGCTTCGACGCCGGCGCCGATGCCGAAGCGCATGTAGCCGATACTGGATGCATATTGGTCGCCACCGCCGCTGCTATAGTGCGCGACCATCGCGTCGATGAACGCCTTGTAGTCCTTCTCGAACGTCGGATCGAGCCAGTTGGGATACGGTGGCTGACTCGGACATTGGACTTGCCCAACCCCTTCCTGGGTGAAAATCCACGTGGGGGTTTCGGTGTTGGTGCAACACTCTTCCGAAGCATCGGAAAGGAGCAGATTCACGTGCAAACCCGGCCGCGCGTACGGCGCGATCAATGAATCGATCGCCGACCAGTTGTAGTTGCCTTTGCTCGTCTCAATGTCGGACCACACGACAACGATGCTCGCGCCGCAGAAGTCGGGATCGAGCGGCGGACCGCTGCCGGGGCCAAGTACGTACTGCTCGATCTGCTTTTCAACGCCGCCCTCGCGATATGGGTTCCACACGTAAATGCCGTGCGGCGCGTTCGCGGTAGGTGCGAGCGGATCGGATCCGGTGCACGACGGAGCCGTCGCAGCGGTGCCACCGCTCGCTAGCTGGTCTTTGACGTGCACAGCGACGGTTTGCACGCCGCCGTCGCCGATCACGATCTTCTTACAGCTCAGCGTCGGCGTAAGCAACAAGCCGTAGAACGACACCGTCGCCTGCGGTCCTGCAACCGAGGTTACATAGCTCGTGCCATCGGGAGACATTTTCAAAGGGCCGTTAAAGAGGTTCGCGCAGGAATTTACCAGTGTCGGCCGGTTGTTGATCTTGAACAGCGTCGCCCCGCTCTCGGCAATCGTCACGTTCGGCGTCGTGCATGTCTGCGGCGACGAGCCGGCGCAGCTGAACTGCACAGTGCTCGGCGTCACGGTGAGTTTGTTCAATGCTGCGGCTGCAAGCGTAACGCTCAACTTCTGCGTCGCCGACGTCGAGTCGGTGAAGGCGACGGTGCACGTTCCGGAGAGGGCGCCTTGTCCGTACGGCGCAATCGAAATCTGTCCCGAGCCGGTGAATGAGGAAGGGATGACGCTTACGCCGACACCGCTCGCCGTGCCACTGCACGAAACATGCGACTTCGTAAGCCCGCTGAAACCCGAAGCATTCACCATGACCACGCTGGTTGGATCGCTGATCGTGACGCTCGACGGCGTAAAACTCCCGGCTGAGGCCGAGACGGTCTGGATCCGTGCGGCATTCACGATGTCGTCGGTGAGCGTAACGACGCTGTAGTCCATCTCGACCGTTGACAACGTGGCGTTGGAAGCGAGCACCGTCATCGTGCACGACGCCGGCGGCGTTCCCGTCGCAACTGCGACGAACATGAGCGGTGCACCCGCGACGTCGAGTTGCGCGACACCATCGCCGGCGACGGCGATGCTGCCGGTCGCGTTCGTGCACGATGCATCGGCGTGCGGCGTATATTGCATCCCGGCAACATCACCCTGTGCCGTCACGACGGCCGCCGGCGTATGGGAGGTGAGTTCGAGCGGCGACGGATTGAGCTCCATCACGGGAATATTCAGCGGGGCGATGACCGGCGTCGATGGGGTGCTTGCGCAAGCGGAGAGGAGGAAGCAGGCAAGCAGGCAGGCAGCGGCGACCTTGTGCATTCTAGTATTATCGTACCTTTACAGCCGAGAGATGATAGCATGCGCCGACAGTGGGTCATTTTTGACCTCGACGGGACCCTAATTGAGAGCGAGCAGATTTGGCGCGATGTACGCCATGCGTTTGTCGTCGAGCACGGCGGCCGTTGGGTCGACGGCGCGCAAGAGAAGATGATCGGCATGCGCACGACCGAGTGGGCGCGTTACATTCACGACGATCTTGGCGTCGCGCTCGCACCACAGGCAATTGCGGAGCAGGTAGTCGACGCAGTCGCGCAACGGCTCGCCGGCGATGTGCCGATCCTTCCCGGCGCGGATGACGCGCTCAAGCGTTTGGCGGCAGCGTTTCCACTCGGGCTCGCCACGTCGGCGGCGCGCCCTGTCGCCGAGACGGTGTTGGCAGCAACCGGGTGGAACAAATATTTCGAAGTTGTCGTTTCCGCCGACGACGTGGCGCACGGCAAACCTGCACCGGATGTCTATTTGCGTGCCCTTGAATTGATGAAAGCCGATCCGCGCCACGCCGCAGCGGTCGAGGATTCGTCAAACGGCATTCGTTCGGCGCACGCGGCACAACTCGCGGTGATCGCCATTCCGAATCACGAGTTTCCGCCGGATGCTGCGGCACTTTCGTTGGCATCGCGCGTGATCGCCACGATCGGAGAACTCGACGTCGCGACCGTTGAAGCTGTGCTCGCTAGTCGCTGAAGTCTTCGACGAAGATCTCGGTACCATCGGGTCGCACGGCTGCGCCGACGCCGACTCTGCGAAAATGCAGGTTGAGCGTGTTCTGCCGATGCTCGGGGCTGTTCCAGAGTTCGGTCACGGCAAATATCGGGTCTGGCGCCTCGGCGATGTTCTCGCCCATGTAGTGGAAGGTGCAGCCCAGGGTGCGCATCGACTGCCACGGCGCCGTGCCGTCGGGCGTGATGTGCGAGAAATAGTTGCGCTGGAGCATGTCGTTGGCCCGCTCGCTCGCGAGCGCAGAGAGGCAGCGGTCGGCGACAAGCGAGGGAACGCCGTCGCCGTGGCGCTCCTTGTTTATCTGGACAAAGACAGTGAGCACCAATTGTTGTAGGAACACGTCACCATCCTATCGGGCTCCCGCGAGCCAATGTTGAAGGCCAGGTTAAAAGGTGCAGCTGCTCACGCTCGGGCACGGGACGGCAAGCGAGATTGATCTCGCCGCACTGTTGCGCGCGAACGACGTGCAAAGCGTTATCGATGTGCGCAGCGTGCCGAAGAGCCGCGCGCACCAACATGTTTGGGCCGAGCGGATGGCCCACTGGATCCCGGCTCTCGCGAGCGCGACGTACGACTGGCGTAAGGATCTCGGCGGATTTCGTCGCGCGCGCCCAGACAGTCCAAATATCGCGCTGCGCCATGCGTCCTTTCGCGGCTATGCAGACTACATGCAGACGCCGGACTTTCTCGCAGCGCTGCAAACGCTCGTGCGCGATGCGCCGGCGATACGAACCGCGATTATGTGCTCGGAATCGCTGTGGTGGCGATGTCATCGGCGGCTTATCGCCGACGCGGCAACGTTGCTCTACGGCGCCGAAGTGCTCCATATCATGCACGCAGGTCCGCCGCGACCGCACGTTCTCACCGAAGGCGTGCGCGCGCTCCCCAGCGGCATTCTGCAGTACGACGAAGGGTCTCTCCGTCTGCGTCCGTAACTCCTATCGGTTCCGATGTTTCTTGATCCTGCCGACCTTCAGCGCTCCTTCGATCCGCAGACGCTCGCGCGTGCGCGCGGCTATCTTGTGCCGAATCGCGTTACAAACGTGCGTCTCTCCGAGCAGCACGACGCTGCGAGCGCAAACGTGCAGGGCTCGGGTACGCGGCCGTACGCCGTGCGCATTGCTGTGCGCGATCGCGACGGTGTGCGGACTATCGAGAGCGATTGCTCGTGTTCCGACGGCCGCGCGTGTAAACACGGTGCGGCGCTTGCGCTGCTGCTCTCGGATAACGAGCGCGGGGCGAGCAGTGCGTCCGATCGCGCGGTCGACACGTGGTCACGTCAGATGATCGAGGTGTACGGCGACGTTTCTGCGGACGAGACTATCGAGCGGCTGCTCTACGTGATCGACCTTCCCGAAGCGCAGGGGCTTCATGCGTTGCAACTCGTGCCGTACGTTATGCCGCCCGCGGGAAGTAACGCTGAGCCGCGCGAGTTCTCGCTCTACAACTTAGGAATTCGCGTGCGCGTTTCATCACCGGTACCGACGGCGTCGCAGGACGTCTTGTCGGCGCGAGCGGATTGCTCGGACTCGGCGCCGACCTTTCACCGGCGATTCTCGCGATGCTGCTCGAGTTGCTTGCGACGCGCGGGCTGCTGCGTTGGCAAGATCCGTCGTCATCGATGCTCGCGTATGTGCCGATCGCCGAGGGCGAACTCACGTGGAGCACCGACGATGATGGGCTCGTGCGCGTGCATCTCGCGCGAGTACGCGGATGCTGTCCTCCTTCCAACGGCGCCGCTATGGTACGTCGATCTCGCCGCGTTCGTGCCGGACCGGTCGCGCTCACCGTTGCGCCGGAGCTTGCAGCCACAATAGCGCGCGCACCGGCGCTTTCGCCCGCGCAGGCGCAGCGGGCGCAGATCGCGATACATCGCGTCCTGCGCGGCACGGGCATCAATGGCCCGGCGCAAGATCTCGCCTTGAAATTCGACGAGCGCGAGCCGCAGCCGGTGTTGCGTCTCTTCGCGGCGGACGGCGGACGCGCCGCTGGAAGTGTTGTCTTCGCATACGGCGACCAACTCGTGCCTGCGAGCGATCCGCGCGATTCGCTTCACGTTGAGCATGGCGAAAACACGACGGTATGGCCACGCGATCGCGCGTTCGAGCGGCGAGCGCAAGAAATGCTCGCGCGGCTCGATTTTCCTCCCTACGGCGAAGACGGATGGTTGCGGTTTCTCGAGCGCGATGCGCCGCAATTGCGCTACGAGGGCTGGCGCATCGAAACGCTCTCGTCGTTCCCGTTTCGCATCGTCGAGGCGGGCGACGAATGGAGCGCGGAAGTTTATGAGAGCGGCGCGGCGCAATGGTTCGAACTCGAACTCGGCATCGACGTCGATGGCACGCGCGTTTCGCTTTTGCCGGTGCTGATCGATGCGCTCGGGCGCAGCGGTTTCGATCTCGATGCGGACCCCGCGACGCTCGCGCGACGGCAAACGCCGTTTGTTGGACGCGTGCCGGGAGGCGGCTACGTGGCGCTGCCGGTTGAGCGCGTGGCGCGCGTGCTCGCGACCCTCGGCGGACTCTTCGGTGATCGCCGCAACGGGCAGAAAGCGCGCGTGCGCGTGCCAGTGTTGCAAGCAGCGTCGCTTGCAGCAGCGGGCGGGATCGCGACGCGCTGGACCAACGCGCCGTCGATTCGCGCGATGCTCGACGATCTCGCGGCCTACGCCGAACGGCAGATCGATCTTCCCGGCGACGTTCGTTGGCGAGCTACGACCGTATCAACGCGACGGTGTGGCGTGGCTGCAAACACTGCGCGAACATCGTGCGGGCGGCATTCTCGCCGACGATATGGGTCTTGGCAAAACGATCGAGGTGCTCGCGCACGTCGCGATAGAACGCGCAGCCGGCCGTTTAACGCATCCCGTGCTCGTCGTGTCGCCGACGAGCGTGGCGCCAAACTGGCGCGCCGAGATCGCGCGCTTTCTGCCGGACGCACGCGTGCTTGCGCTTACCGGTGCCGATCGTGCCGATCGCTTCGCGCAAATCGGCAATGCGACGTTCGTGCTCACGACCTACGCGCTGCTGCTACGTGACATTGAATCGCTCGCCGCGCTCGAGTGGTCGATTGCCGTGCTCGACGAAGCGCAAGCGATCAAGAATCCGCGCTCGAAAGCCGCGCTTGCCGCGTCACGCCTGCAAGCCGCGCAGCGCCTCGCGCTCACCGGCACGCCGATCGAAAACCATCTCGAGGAACTTTGGTCGATCTTCACCTACGCTGTCCCGGGTTTGTTGCCCGAACGCGCGCGCTTCACGCGACTCTTCGGCACGCCGATTGAGAAGCACGGTGACGCCGATCGCCGTGCTGCACTCGCTGCGCGGATCAAGCCGTTCCTGCTTCGCCGAACGAAGGAAGGCGTGGCGCAGGAATTGCCGGAGAAGACCGAGATCGTCCAACGCGTGCCGCTCATCGGCAAGCAGCGCGATCTCTACGAAACGATTCGCCTCACCATGCACAAGCGCGTGCGCGATGAAGTTGAACGCCGCGGCCTGGGGCGCAGTCGCATCGTCGTGCTCGATGCGTTGCTCAAACTGCGCCAAGTCTGCTGCGATCCGCGTTTGCTCAAACTCGATGCGGCCGCTGGCGTCGACGAATCGCAAAAGCTCGATGCGCTGCTTGAGATGCTCGAGAGCCTGGTTGACGACGGGCGTCGCATCTTGCTGTTCTCGCAGTTCACTTCGATGCTCGATTTGATCGCACCGGAGCTTGGGAAGCGCAACATACCCTTTGTTGAGTTGCGCGGCGACACGCGCGATCGCGAAACACCGATCGCGCGCTTTCAAAACGGCGAGGTACCGCTCTTTCTTATCAGCCTCAAAGCCGGTGGAACCGGCCTCAACCTCACCGCCGCCGACACGGTGATCCACTACGACCCGTGGTGGAACCCCGCCGTCGAACGCCAGGCGACGGATCGCGCGCATCGTATCGGTCAAGAGCAACACGTTTTCGTGTATAAATTGATCGCCGAAGACACCGTTGAGGAGCGGATCCTCGAACTGCAAGATCGCAAAGCGGCGCTCGCGGATACCCTCTTCGACGAAGCCGCAAGCCCGACGGTCGATCTCGATTTCGCCGACATCGAGCGCCTCTTTGCGTAACAAAGCAGATATCTGAAGCAATATAGCGGAAGCTGTGCTGCTTGCGGTAAACGGCATGTGCATGAAAAAATTCATGTTTGCGCTATTTTTCCTGGCATTTCTCGCGCCGACTGCGGCGTACAGCAATGCCACTCAGGTTTTCGTTAAGTTCGATATCCGAAACAAATCGGATCAGTGTGTCTTTTGGATTTTTCCTAACCAAAAAGACGGCTCAACGCAGGGCTATTTGAAACCAGGCGAATCTGCCGTAAATCAGTCCTTCCGTGTCGGAAACGCTTTCGGCGTGCACTACAGCGCTCGGATTGAGGCTACGATCCAAAACTGCACCACGCGTCAGCAGATCGGGCCGATGCGATACGACAACGTTCCTTCGGATGCCAAGTCGGAACTTTCGATACACAAGGCGGGCAATGGCTACATCATGCGCCACGGCCCCTAATCGTGAAAGGACATTTTATGCAGAAATTTATCTTTGGCCTCATCGCCACGGCGATGCTCGCACAGATCCCAGTACCGAGTCAGGCCGGTTCGGTTAATGCAATAGCGACGCTCGATCTGCGCAACAAGTCCGACCAATGCGTCTGGTGGATTTTCCCCGAGAATAAAGACAGGCGGCAGGGTGAACTGACACCCGGCCAGTCTACCGTTGTTTCGATAATGGTCGCCTCGTATTCTTCGAGCTCACGAATCAATGCCAAAATCGTGAACTGCTCCAATCACCAGTTGATCGTCGAACGATACGACTACGTTCCGATCTCGGGCAAATCTGAACTCAGTATCCACAAACAAGGCAACACCTACATCATGCGCCACGGTCCCTAAAGGAAATAAATGAGCATTTTCATGAAGAGACTCATGTTGGGTATTGTTACCCTTGCATTTTTCGCTCCGACCGCGGGGTATAGCTATGAGGTTTTCGCTAGGTTCGATCTACGAAATAAATCGGATCAGTGTGTTGTTTGGTTTCTTCCAAACGAAAAAGGCACCCGGGGCTATCTAAAACCGGGCGCGTCAGTATTCCAGAATGTGCCGGTCCACACCGAAGTCGGCGTGCATTACAGCGTTAGAATTAACGTCACGATCGAAGACTGTAAGACGGGTAAGCAAATCGGCCCCAGTCGCTACGACTACATTCCTGGGGATTCCCAATCGGAACTTTCGATTCACAAGCAGTCCCCCGGCGTTTACATCATGCGCCACGGTCCGTAGCTTCCGAAATTAGTTGAGCCGTGACTCCCAGTCCGCGGGAACCTTTCCACGCGGCCCGGGAACCGGTTGGTCAGCCGGGTGATAGCGTGGGTCGGCCAGGTGTGGTCCGCGCAATGTCTCCTCGGTCTCGTAGTTGTAGAACCAGGTCTCGCCCGGCTCAAAGCTCGCAATAATCGGATGCTTTGTCGCGCGGAAGTGCGCGGTTGCGTGCTGCTGTGGCGAGGAGTCGCAACAGCCGATATGCCCACACTCGGCGCATCGGCGCAAGTGAAACCACCATCCGCCATCGGCCAGGCATTCCACGCAGGCCGTCCCTGACGGAGGCACGCTGGGATTTATCCCCTCAGCTTCTTTGCTCATCCGAATTCGTTCCTTACCCGGGCGTGAGTTGCATCTCGGTGACGAGACCGGTCTTGTTGTCGAGCTGGACTTCGAAATTGCGGATTTCGCCGTGGGCAAACTCAACCCGGTAGACGTACCAGGTCGCGCCGAAACTTGTATCGTCCTTGATTTTGAAAACGATCGCGGTTGGAGCGCCAAACGCGGCAAAGTGCGCCGCACTCTGTTTCTGCATGTCGGGCGTAAGGGTTTTCTGCATCTGTGGTGAGAGCTCGCTTTGCGCCAGCGTACCGTTGAGCACGCCGTCGAGCAGACGCACGATGTGCGGTCGCACCGAGAGGTCTTCACCGGGCGCCGGTTTGCGCGCGGCAGCGAGCGCATCGGGATACATCGTCTCGAGTACCGCCGACTCGATGGCGCCGGGTTGGCCGCGCACGTTGTTTTCAAGGACGATGATGTCGAGATGATCCTTGGGATACGTCGCGTTCATCGTGAGAGAGCCGGGAGTTCCGCCGCCGTGTCCAATGCGGTCGTGGCCCTCGTGCGCTCCGACTTCAAGGCCCATGCCGTAGTCCGTGAGTTTGCCGTTCGCGAGACGCCCGGGTGACGACATTAACGCGAAACTGTCGTGGCTGATAACCTTGCCACCTGCAAGCGCAACATCCCATGCGGCGAGATCGCCGACAGTTGAAACGATTGCGCCCGCTGCACCAGGCCACGACTCGAACATTATCGGTGCGGGTTGCGTCGCACCGTCGTTTTTTGGCCCTTGCCAATACGGGATCGCGAAATCGTCAAAGGTTGGCTCGTCGCTCACGAAACCCGAGCGCGTCATGCCGGCCGGCTTGAAAATATACGCGCGAACGTAGTCTTCATAGCGCATGCCGGATGCATGTGAGATGACTTTCCCGAGCAGCCAATAATTCGTGTTGCTATATTCCCACTTGGTTCCGGGCGTGAAGTCGAGCGGCTTGTTGAGATAGGCCGCGACCTTGTCGGTTGCATCTGGAATCGTCGACATCATCGTCGCGATGTCGGGCATGGCGGTATAGTTCGGCATTCCGGAGATCTGGTTGAGCAACTGGCGTAACGTTACTTCGCTCGCGTGCGGAAAAGACGGAAGATACTTTGCCAGCGGATCGTCGATCGAGAGTTTGCCCTGCTCTTGCAACTTCAGAACCGCCGCTGCCGTGAATTGCTTCGTGACCGAGCCGATCTCGAAACGGGTGTCCACGTCGACGGGAAGCGTCTTCGCTATATCGCGCAGCCCATACGTCTTGATGGTGACAAGGGTCCCATTTCGGTAGACGCCGACGGCTGCACCGGTGACCTGCTGCTCGTTGATCTGTTTAGTGATCGTCGCGTCGAGCGCGGCGGTTGAGGTTGCGGCTGCAAGCAGAAGGGCGAGAATCGGCATGGCTCGATCTTCGCGCTGCCGGCAGCGTCGCCTTTTAGGGACTTTGGTTGAACTCGGCGTGGAAGAGATACGATCCAGCTACTGCTTTGCAGCTCGCCATCGCCGGTTTATATGTCGACGCTCGTGCAGCCTCGGCGGTGGCTATATCGAGAGCAGAGACGCCGCTCGACTTAACGATTGTTACACTCGTGACCGTTCCGCTCGGCGCAATACCGACGCGCACAGTGGCATCCGCCTTAACCTGCGGAGTTCCCTTTGGAATCTCGGGCGGTGTAGCGGTGAGTACGGTGGCATCATGATCGCACTTTGTCTGCGCCGTTGCAGCAACGGTCGTTGGAGCGGCTTGTCCGGTCGTCATTTGCAAGACGACGGCGAGGAGTGCGAATGCAAGGGTGCTCGCGCCAAGAACGAGATAATTGGTCTTCAATTGCGTAGCCTTTCCGTTGAGGAGACGCGCGATGCGGCCGACGAGCATACGCCGGGAACCCATGGCGCTAGGAGTGAGTAGTGGTGTGCGCGTCGAGTGGGCACCCGAAGCGAGTCGCGCGAGGCACGATGCGTAGCGATCCGGTTCGCTCGTCGCGACCGCCCAATCGTCGCAGGCGGCCTCGCGCTCTTTGAGGAGGTGCCGACCGATGACATAGACCCAAGGATTGAAGAAGAGACACGCTTCGATCGATCGCTGCGCGAGGTTGGTAAGGATATCGTGGCGCGCGATGTGCGCACGCTCGTGACGAACGATGGCTTCGAGATCACGAGGCTCGAGTGTAGTGACGACATCTGCGGGTAGAATCACCATCGGTGCAAAGAAGCCGGCCGCAATCGGATATGCCACGTCGTGCGATGTGAGGATATCGGCTCCGAGGTTCGGTGCGGGAAGCGACGCTTTCATGATGCGCCCGATGCGCAAATGGCTGCGCACAAGCCGCGCGACGAAAACGATAGTGCCGGCGATCCATAACGCAATGAGCCACCAACTGTTATCGGCTGTCGCTCGCGCAGCGAGCGCCGTCGTTTTTGAAAATACGATAGGAGTCAGTGTGGTGACTTCCGGCGTAGGGTGCCACAACGTAAGGACCGGGAGGAGCGCAAGCGCGAGCAGTGCGACGAACCAAACGGCATAGCGCGTGGCAGCATGGCGCTGCGGCACGAGCGCGGTGATGATTGCCGCAATCGCGACCACGAGTGCGCCTTGCCAGAGGCCGTTGAGCAAGACCGTGACGATCATTTCTGCCCCTTCCGATTGCGCACAAGCAATTGCTTGATTTTGGCGATGTCGTCGTCGGTGAGTTTCGTATCATCGAGCAACGTGACGGCGAGCGCGCCGGGTGAACTGCCGAAGAAGCGATCGAGAAGATGTCGGGTTGCCGATTTTGCTGCTTCGTCGCGCGCCACGAGCGGACGATACACATACGCGCGGCCGTCTTCTTCGTGATCGATGTAGCCTTTTTGCTCGAGCGTCCGCAATGTGGTGAGCACCGTGCTATAGGCGAGCGGTGGCGGTGCAAGCGATTCGACCACGTCTGCAACGGTCGCGCGTTCGCGTTGCCACAGCACTTCCATCAGGCGCAGTTCGTGATCGGTGAGCACGAGCGACTTCTTCCGAGACACAGCAGCCTCCGAACTATTAGGAATGTAATAACACACTAGCGCAGTCGGCGCGCGGTGTCAATTAGATTTCTAATATTTAGAAGAGCTGCGGATCGGGCGGCGGGATCGCGCCTTCGAGTTCGAGCAGCGCTCGCTTCAGCGGAAGGCCACCGCCGAAGCCGGTCAACGTGCCGTCGGCGCCGATGACGCGATGGCACGGAATGATGATCGGGATAGGATTGGCGCCGTTGGCGCGACCGACGGCGCGCGCGGCGTTTATCAAACCAAACTCGATCGCGATTGCGCCGTACGACGTCGTGACGCCGTAGGGAATCTCGCGCAAGCGCGCCCACACACGTTGCTCGAACGGTGATCCCGCGGCGTGCAGCGGGAGGTCGAACGCGCGGCGTGTGCCGGCGAAATATTCGCGCAGCTGCGCCTTGACCGCCCGCATGCCGTCATCGGCGGCGCGTGGGAACGGCTCGGCAGTCGTGTCGCGACGCTTGCGGTTGGGCAGCCAGAGTTCGACCAGCGTCCCTTCGCCGTCAACGGCAAGGTTCAGCGGTCCGAACGGCGTTTCGAACAGCGAACGGAAGAGCACGCCAGGCGTTAGCTTGCCCGAACGCGGGTACGTTACTTCCATGAGATTTTCCATTTGGGCTTTCCTAGCGCTTAACCTCGGACTCGCCTGCGTTGGATGCACGGCGCAGCAGCAACAGCAGACCGAAAGTCAGGCAAAGCAGCTGACGAACAATCCGAGTGTGCGCGAAGCGAGCGCGAAGACCGCCGATGCGGCACTAACCGTTCAAATCGAATCGGCGATAGCGGCGGAATCCGGCGTCAACGTTTTTCACGTCACGCCGAAGGTCCACGCCGGCGCGGTCGTACTCAGCGGAACAGTGCCCAGCCGTGCAGCGCAGCGTGTGATCGTTCAGTCCGTGCGGGCCGTGCCGGGCGTAAAAAGCGTGACCGATCACATCACGGTCCGAAGTTAGTCGTAGCTTTCGCGCACCGTTTCGAGCAGCGTTTGCCCGAATTCAACGATCGCTCCGTCGCCGTCGAGGATTTCAACCTCGAAGCCGGGGTATACGCTGCGAAACCGCTCTTGTTTCCAGCGCGCGACCGACCAACTGTCGCGCGCGGCTTTCTCCCAGGTCCAAGGCGGCATCCCCTCGCGATCCGAGCGCACGTCGCGGCCGTCGGGCGTCTGCACTCGCACTTGAAAGCCCTCGACGCGTGCAATCTTCATTTCAAGCGTGCCGATCTTCATGACGTTGACCTCAGCACTTGCGCGTGAAGCTGTATCCCGAACCGCTCATGTGTTTGCCGTCGGATGACAGCGTCAGGTTGTGATAGCCGTAGTAGGTGAGCTTGACGCTGAGCGCATTGAGCGTCCAGCTCCCGATAACGTTGTCGCTATCGGTCAACTCGCCGTTTTGATCCAGCGTGAGCGTAACCTTGCTATTGTCGGACTGCCACGTGCCGGCAAGACTCGCCGTGTTGCAACCGGTTGGCGGAGGCGTTGGCGTTGCAAGTGCTGCCTGCGCCGTTCCCTCGAAGTGCGCCAGCAGATCCTGGCACAATGCGGTCGCCGTGTACGAGTTGTTCGGTACCTCGACCGTGCAGGTCAAAGTCACGACGTAGCCTCCGGCGTGTGCGTAGCAGTGAATCGTTCCAGCCGAGGTTGTGTCGGATGACATACCGGCATTGATAGGCCCGGTTCCAACCCACTCGTCCTGCGTCGGCGAGAGTACGTGCTGCAGGTACGCGCCGAGCGCAGCACTGGCTTTGCTGTCGCAGTCTGCGATGGTACCGCTCGGCACGACGTGGCGAATGCCTGTTGCGAGATCGACCGACGCCGGCGCAATTGCGCTCGTAATCATGAGCGCGCAGAAGAGCGCGGCTGCGAAGCGGCTGACGCGTTGCGTCGTACGCGTCATAGCGCACCTCCCTGCGTGGTTGCCGGCGCCCCTGTAGTATTGAAGGCTGCGGCCAGCTTGCCGCACAGACCGCTCGCCGTATCGGCGTACGTCGGCGTTTCGACCGAGCAGGTGAAGCTCGCGGTATAACCGCCCGCATCGACGCTGTGGCATTCGATGACCGCAAGTGCCGCGATCGCGCCGCTGATGCGTCCGATGCCGACCCACTGGCCGGAGCCGGGGTCGGTTTCGTTTGCATTTTGCAGCACCGATGCTAGCGCGTTTTTCGCGCGCGCGACGCAATCCGACGTGGGCTTATCTGGAACGGCGATTCGCTGCGCAATTACGGTATCCAATGTTGCATCGGCCGCCGCGCCCGCGAACAATATAGACAGCGCTAGCGCGGCCGAAAACCTTGCTACGCGATAACCAGTCATAGCCGAAGATCCTCCACGGGTGGCATCGTTGGACCTTTGCGCGCTGGGCTCCCGCCTGTAACAATAAATAACGGTCACATGCCGAAAACATGACACGTTTCATCGCCAAATGAAACGCACTTTTTTAATTCTCGCGGCTCTGGTGCTCTCGTACGTTCCCGGATTCGCGATGGCCGATCCTCCTGAACGTACCAGTACGCTTTCCGACCAGCAAGCGGTAAACGTCACGATTTATAACGAGAACCTGGCCCTCGTGCACGATCGCCGTCGCGTTTCCCTGACGAACGGAATCAACCGCATCGCCTGGCGCGACGTGAGCGCGAGCATGGACGCGACGTCGGCGATTCTCGACGCCAACGCGACATCGTCGCGTGTGAACGTGCTCGAGCAGAACTTCGACTACGACGTGCTGGGCCAGGATGCGCTCATGCAAAAATATGTCGGCTACGACGTGATCGTCGTTCATCCGGCGAGGTTTGCCGGCGAGCACGATCGTCGCGAGCATGCCAAGATTCTCAGCTACAGCAGCATCGATGTCGTACTGCAGTATGCCGACCGGATCGAGACGCACATCGACGGCTACATCGTCTTTCCGAGCATCCCCAAGAGTCTTCGCGATCGTCCGACGCTTACGCTCGATCTCCAAAGCGCGAACGCCGGCCTGCAGACGCTCGACCTGCGCTACGTCACTAGCGGGCTTTCGTGGAATGTCGCCTACGTGGGTACGCTCGATGCGAATCAATCGCACATGTCGCTGGTTGGGCTGGTGACGCTGAACAACACGAGCGGCACCTCGTACCACAACGCGCGGTTACAACTTGTCGCGGGAAACGTGAATAGGCCGGCTCCAACCTCCCAACAGTTGAAGACGATCGCGAACGTGACGAACGGCGTAGGTTCGGATATTTACAACGTGAACGCAACGCAGGAAAACATGTTTGAGTATCACCTCTACACCATCGGACACCCGACCACCATTCTCGACAAGCAGACCAAACAGCTGGCGCTACTCTCGGCGAACGATATTCCGGTGAAGAAGACACTCGAGCTGCAAGGCTCGCCATACTATTATCAAAATGCCAATGCGCAACTCGGCGACCGCCTTCCGGTTGCGGTCGTCGTGTCCTTCGAAAATAAGGGTGGCGACTTGGGTATCCCGCTGCCGGCTGGACAGATGCGCATTTACCAGAATGATTCGCGTGGGCTCGCGCAATTGTCGGCGGCGACACTATCGCGCACACGCCTCGCAACGACACGGTGCGGCTGCGTCTTGGCAACTCGTTCGACGTTGTCGCGCGCAAGCGCCAAACCGACTTTGCGATCCTGACGAATTGCAGCGCACAGAGTTCATACGCGATCGACTTCACGAACGGCAAAGATAGCCCGCAAGATGTTACCGTGCTCGAACCGATGCCGAGCCTCGATTGGACGATCACAACCGAGAGTCAGGCGCACACCAAGCCAACCTCGCGCCTCGCGCAATGGCTTGTGCATCTGCCCGCCGATGGGAAAGCCACGCTTACCTACACGGCAAACGTCACCTGGTGTCGCTAACTACTTCTTTCCGTTCTTCTTGAACGGGCCTGAGGTTGAGTCGCCGGTGAACTGCTCCACGGTCTTGCCTGTCTCCGGATCGACGGTATAGAGCAGATCGGCGATCTCGTCGGCGTGGTCCTCTTCGTCTTTGAGGATCTCTTCGAACATCCGACGGCTCACCGGATCGGCCGAGCCGAAGAATTCGACGATGTCGCCATACATCTTGATGACGACGCGCTCGGCGAGCAGATCTTCGCGCAGGAGATCGGCAAGTGTGTGGCCGCTCTCGAACTTCGAGAAGGCGCGTGTTGCGATGCCGTTGGGATCGAGATTCGGAACGCCGCCAAGCTGTTTGATGCGGTCGGCGATGCGTTCGAGGTGCTTCTCTTCGTCTTCCCAGTGCTCTTTGAAGAGATCTTGCAGCTGGTCCTGATGGATCGAGGTCGTCATGTAGTAGTGCTGTTTGTAGCGCAGCACGCAGATGATCTCCGACGCGAGCGCGCCGTTGAGCACGTTGTAAACTTTTTCTAGCGGCAGGGAGTAGTACGGCGTGACCATACCGCCCTCCATCTCCTTGCGAACTTTTGCTTCAACTTCTTTGACGTCCGTAAGCATCGAATCCACCTCCAGGGCGGGGAGCATTGGCGCTCGGGTCCACGTTCCCCTATACTAGGGGAATGTGCCGGAATATCAAGACCCTCCACAATTTTGCGCCGCCGGCGACCGCGGATGAAGTGCGCGCCTCGGCGATTCAGTTTGTGCGCAAGCTGAGCGGCTTTTCCCACCCCTCCAAAGCGAACGAGGCCGCCTTCGACCGAGCGGTCGATCGTGTCACCGATGCTGCACACGAGTTGCTCGGCGCGCTCGTCACGAATGCGCCGCCGCGCAATCGCGAGGAGGAAGCGCGCAAAGCGAAAGAACGCTCCAAAATTCGCTTTGCCCAGACTTGATATCCATCAGATGTTGTCGCGGACAAATAGTATGCCGTCGGCGTAGTCAAAAGTGACTTTGTACACCTTGAGCGCGTCGCGTCCGATAATGCCGTCGTAGTCCATGATGTCAAAGGTCGAGTGTGTCGGCTCGACTACGTCAACCGATCGAATCAGGATGCCGCCGAAGAGAAAGTCGCTCAGGTGCAAGACCACGACGTCTTCCATACCATAGACAGTTCCGATCTGTGTTTTATAGGGATCTCTCGGCGTTGACGGGAGCTTGGTCACGTAGTCATTGTAGGCGAGCGTCATAAAGGCGCCGGTGTCGACCAGGAAGTTTCCCGGCACATCTTCGATGGATGCGGCAGTGCGCGGAACGCCATCATCGAGCTGGATCGGAAGCGCGCGCATGCCCTGTACATTCGCAATAAAGCCGGCGCGGGGGTACAGCGTCAGCGTCTTGGCCTTGAAGTCCACTTCGGTAATTGCGCTTGCGATGAAGTCAAAGCCGATCAAGCCGACCACGCGCTCTCCGCGGCCTTGTTCGATGAAGCGCGTCGTGTCGAACACGACGTTGTGCATCTGCAATGGCCCGATGCTCATCTGTGGAATGCGCACGCGATCGCCGTGTACGTCCCCAAGTTGGCGTGCGTAATTCGGATCGATGAAGAGCCCCGCCGCGCCGCTATCGAGGATGAAGTCGTAGCCGCGTTGGCCGATCTTGACTTGGATAATAATGCCATCTGGGGTGAAGGTTGCCGGCAGCACAACCGGCGCCATGCCTTCGAGGGCAAAGAGCGGCTTCGTGTCGGGAACCCGTAAATCGAAGGCTGCGGTACTTGTTTCTAAGGATGCGAGTTTCTCGACCCACTCGTCTTCGGTACGGCCGTCGGAGAAATGGATGCGCCCCGCGACGCTCTGGCCGAAGAATGTGTGATAGTCGCTATACTCAGTCGTGTGCACCAAGCGGTCGCGCGCGTAGCTCACACGCTTATCGAGCAAAAATGTCTGCGCATTGTAGTAGTAGTGCTGGTCGATCCCGCCGGGTGGGTTTACGTCGATCACGTACTCTTGCGGCTGCGTTTGCGTAAGCCCGAGAACCGTCCCGTGACGCGCTAGATCGCGGTTGCTGCTGACCGCGAGGACGTTGGGATAGCCCGTTCCGCGAAAGTTGCTGCGCAGGATTACAATCCCGTTCGCATTACTCTCCCAGCGTCGCTTCTGGTAGGAACCCGATGCCGTGGTGATGCTGCCGCCTTCGACCGTGGTGCGCCAATCGTCGCCGTCAATCTGTGTCGTAATGGTGCTTTCACCGTTGTTGTCGTGCACCGTCCTCACCTCGACGTATTTCCCGGGCCTGAGCGTACCTTCGGCAAGGTGGGCCTTCTCGGCGATCTCGGCCGCGCTCAGCGGTGTGGGGTCGTACGTGTCGGCGAACGTCTGCGTTCGGCAAAGAACGGCCAAAAGGACAGCGATCATCAAGCATCTCAGAATGCGCATCGGAATCGCTTCGGCGAAGCCCCAGTAGATCCCCAGGCCAAAAGTCCCAGCGCGGTGTATACTGGCTGCGTGTTACGTCGAGTTATCATCGGTGGCCTATTTTCATGCCTGCTCGCAGCGGCACCGTTTACTGCGGATGCTGCGACGACGCGCGCCGCGGCCTGCACAAGATCGCACGGCCAGCACTGTGTCGTAGGTAAGGATCGAGTTGCCATCTCCACGCTCTACTATCAAAACGCGTCGAAAGTAGGCGGGACCGCGCTCGCAGGGTATCCGCTGCTGCGGGCGCGTTACGGCATAGCGGAGAACGTCGAGGCCTTTTACGACGCGCCGACCGAACTTGCCGTTTCGAATCATGGCGGCCATTACGAAATGGCGCACGCAGGAATCGGAGCACAGGGTACGCTCGCGCAGGACGGTAACGTTGCGCTGATGCTGACGGCCGAGAGCCGGCCACCACTCAGCCCGCTTGCGAACCTCTACGTCGTGCCGCTCGCCGATGTACACCTCACCGCAGCGTGGTCGATGCTCGACGGTTCGGACGTCGCCGCGCAAGTCGGTGCGCTGAACTACATCGCGAGCAATCGCGGGCACCGGCGCTCGTCGATGTTCGACACCTTGTCGGCAACCGAACCGGTCGCACCGGGCACGTGGGTCGCGGGCGAAATCGGTATGCAGTCCAACGCGACCTACGCATCGGCCGGACAAACCCGCGGCATCGCGTCGGTAAAGCACTCGATTGGAACGGGCGCGGTTTTCAGTGTCGACCTCGGCACGACACTCAACGCGTCGGGAGGAAGCAAGCCGCACTACCTCGGTGCGGGGTTCACCTTCTTGCCGTAGCGAAGCCACCGCGTATGCGCAAGATCAACGTTAACGACGTTTCCGAAGACGAGTACTTTTCCCCAAAAAAAACGATGGGTGGCTGGGGCCGCGAGCTTTCCATTGCGCTCGGCCGCAAGCGCGACTCGACCGATTTGCTCGAGCGTCACCCGTTCGACGTCGAAGTTCAGCGCATTCCCGCGGGCATATCATCGTGCCCGTACCATTCGCACAGCGAACAGTGGGAATTTTATTACGTCCTTGCGGGGCGCGGCGTCGTGCGCGACGCGACCGGCCGTACGCCGATCGAAACCGGTGACGCATTCATCTTCAAGCCGGGTGAAGCGCACCAAATTTTCGGTGGCGATGCCGAAGAGCTTGTCGTGATGTGCATCGCCGATAATCCGATCGGCGAATCGTGGTACTACCCGGATAGCAAGAAGTACGGGGTGCAAAGAGCCGGCGCGCGCGTTCATCCGCGGCGAGCCGCTCGACTATTTCGACGGCGAAGAGTAGTCGTCGATCTTGACTAGCCCCTCGAGTACGAGCAACTTGATCAAGAGCGCGCGATGCTCGGGGGACAGCGCCGGATCCATCTCTTCGGCGGTCGTCGGACCGCGTTGCAAGCGCTCAAACGCGGGTCTGCACACCGGCGGAAATGCGACGACCTTTCCTGCGATCAGCAACTCGATGCCCTCGCCGCGCTGCCGCACGACGTAGGGCACCGTTTCGTCGATGCGCACGCGTGTCGTCGGCTTGATCTCGAACGTGTGCAGGGCCTGGTCGAACGCACCGTTGGCGTTGGGCCGCGTGAGACGAAAGAGCTCGTTGAGCGCGATGTCGACCGCAACTTGCATGCGCGGCGTCTCGAACGTCTGCGCCAAGCGCGATTCGAAAAACTCACCGAGCCGCGTTGCGAGATCTTCACGCGCCAGCACCGCCGGGGGCAGCGCGTGCCGCAGTTCGACGTCTTGGTCACCCGCGATGCGCAGCGCCAGATCCATCACGTCGGTGACGCGAACCGGTGCGAGCGCGAAGGTGCAGTGCAGGGAGACCGTGTCCGACGTCTTGGCCTCGTGCGGGAAGCCGCGCGGAATGTAGAGCGTATCACCCGCGCGCAGATGCACTTCGCTGAGCAGCTTCAGTCCTTCGACTTTTGTGCCACTGTGAAACGGTTGCGACTCGAGTGGGAGCTGGATGATCGGTTCGTAGATGCGCCAGGTCTTCTCGCCGGTGATCTGCGCGGTCAGTGTGTCGTGGGTGTCGTGATGGACCTGGAATCCCTGCGCGGCAGGCGGCGTAAAGTAGACGTTGGGTTGCGCGAACGCCATGAGGTCGCGTTGGAGGTGGTTGCAGAAGCGCTGCAGCCGCGCGCTAAAGAGCGCCGCGTCTTTGATGACCAACGTGTAGCCGTCGGCAAAGTATGCGACGGCCTTGCGCGCATCGATCCAGCGACGCGGGCCCTTCCCGGTGAGTCGCCAGCGGACGCTCGGACGCTCGTAGGTGAAGTCGTCCTCGATGACGTCGGAGTCGCCGGCCTTGACCAGCGCGAAGTTCTCAGGTTCACGCGCGCCGACCACCAGCGAATCCTCAACGTCGTCGATGCCATAGACGTCGGCGAAGTAGGCGGGGTCGTTGCGCTCGACGTGCAGGGGCAGCTTCTCAAAGTGCTTCTCGAAGAATTCAGCGCTGGTACGCGGCGCGAGGATGAACTCGAGCGCCGGGCGGCTGGTAACGACGGATTCCATTGCAGTGATAATTAGCCAAATGGACAAAGGTCCCGCCCTCGGGTTGTATAACCGTCGTGCCAAAGGAGATTAAGAATGCCGGAACTGCGTGATTTTCTCGAGCTGTCCTATACCGAGCTCGAGGAACTCAACTTGGCCGCTAAGGCACAGCGAAACGACCGGGTACCGCCGGAGCGGATTCAGCAAGACCGGCTGAGTTATCTCGAAAAAGAGAAGCGCATCAAGGCTGTTACCGTGCTCTTCTCAGACCTCGAGGGCCGGCTGCACATGCTCGACTACGACAAGAAATTCTTGCTCAAGTCGCATGACAACCTCACCTTCGACGGCTCGTCGATTCGCGGCTTTACCGCGCAGCGCGAAAGCGATTTGCGCCTCTCCTGCGATTGGGCTTCCTTTTATTGGGCACCGGCCGACGTCTTTGGACCGGGTAAGGTCTTGGTGTTCGGCGACGTGCTCAATCGCGACGGCTCACAGTTTAGCGCCGACATTCGTGGCGTGCTCAAGCAATTCGCAAACGACCAGTTCACAAAGAACGGCTACACCCTCAACGCGGCCAACGAGATCGAGGGCTTCCTCTTTGGCGGTGTCGATGCCGAACAGCGGTTCTATCAAACCGGGGAATTCGAGTACGTCAACACCGGCGGCTATTACAAGTCGCTGCCGGGAGATCCGCTGCGTTCGTTCATCGACACCGTTGCCGAAGTACAGCGAGCGATGGGTTTCGAAAACGAAAAAGACCATCCCGAAGTCGCGCCGTCGCAGTTTGAGATCAACTACAGCTATGGCGACGTCGTTGCAGCGGCCGACCGGATCGCAATGTACAAATTGATCTGTCGCCAAGTCGCAACCAGCATGGACATGACGGCGAGCTTTCTTCCTAAGCCCGTCATCGGTGTCAACGGCAACGGCATGCACACCAACGTGTCGGTCGCCAAGGATGGTAAGAATCTCTTCTGGGATCCCAAAGGCGATGAGAACTTGAGTACGCTTGCGATGCAGTTCACCGACCGCATTTTGAGCGCCGGTCTCGACATCTGCTTGATGCTCAACGCGTCGGTCAATGCCTATCGCCGCCTAGATCCACACTTTGAAGCACCGAATCAAATCAAGGCGTCGGCGGTCGATCGCGGCTCGATGATTCGCTTCCCGATCGGTAACGAGCGCAGCGTGCGCGTTGAGGTGCGCTCGGTCGCGCCCGACGCGAACCCGTATATGGTGATGCTTGCGGTGTTCAAGACCGGGCTCGAAGGCGCGATTGCGAATACGCCCAACCTCCGCCAAGCCGATCTTTATCTGCCCGATAACATCTACGATGCGCTCAAGGCTTTCCGCGACTCGAAATGGACAAGCGCGTTGCTCGGCGACGACGTCAAGGGGCGCTACGCTGAGCTGAAGCAGGTCGCGGCGGATCGCTGCGCACGCGCGCTCGGCACCGTGATCAAAGCGCCGGAAGTACAATTCCACCACGAAGTGTACAACCAGTATTTGTGGAACCAGTTTTGAGTTAACCTGTCATCCTGAGGCGCGAGCGCGGAGCGCGAGCCTCGAAGGGCGAAGGACCGCCGGTTAATCCGGCGGTCTTTTGCTTTGTCAATTGTCCAGTGTGTCCGTGCGACTCATTCCCTACGATAGTGAGTATTCTTCGCTCATTGCCTTTGAGGTTTGGGTCGTGTTTGTATTAGCTGACGTCAATCCGTACTTGGAAGCCCCGAAGTGGCTTAGTTCCGGTGACACCGCGTGGCAACTCACCGCCGCTACCTTCGTGGGCATGCAAAGCATTCCGGGGCTCGCGATTTTATATGGCGGGCTCGTAAAGAAAAAATGGGCGCTCAACTCGGCGGTGATGGTGTTTTACGCCTTCGCGGTCGTGCTGTTGAGCTGGTCTCTGCTCGGCTACAACATGAGTTTCGGCAATCCCGCGAAGCTCGGTCCGGGATTTCTCTCGGCGCTCGTCGGCATTCCGGGCCCAGCGCTCTCCCCGCTCTTCGAGATTGGGCAATCGGTTGTTCCGCTCGCGGCGAGTGGTATGCCCGAGCTCCACTTCCCGGGTTCTGCGATGATCTATTTCCAATTCGTCTTCGCAGCGATTACGCCGATTTTAATCGCGGGCTCGGTTTTCGGGCGGATGAACTTCAAGGCGTGGATGATCTTCGTGCCGGTGTGGAGCTTGATCGTGTACTCGATCGGTGCATTCTCGCTGTGGGGCGGCGGTTGGCTCGCGCAGCTCGGCGCGGTCGACTATTCCGGCGGCTACGTAATTCATTTGGCAGCCGGTGTTTCGGGATTCGTTGCCGCTGCCGTTGTCGGTCCGCGTCTGCTTGCCGATCAGCGTGATTTCGAACCGAATAATCTGATCATGGCCTTTGCCGGCGCGGGCATACTCTGGCTCGGCTGGAACGGCTTTAACGGTGGCGACCCGTATTTCGCCAACGCCGATGCCGGCGCGGCCGTATTAAACACGAACCTTGCGACGGCGACGGCACTGCTGGTGTGGCTCGTTGCGGATATGTTTGCAACCGGCAAACCCAATGCGGTTTCGATGATCAACGGCATGATTGCCGGCCTGGTCGCGATCACGCCGTGCGCCGGTTACGTCAACGGCTACGGTGCAATCGCGGTCGGCGCGGTAACGATTATTCCGTGGCTCACCTTGAATTATCTCGGTAAGCTTCCGTTCATGAAGAAGGTCGACGACACGTTTTCCGTGCTGCACACGCACGGCGTTGCAGGCCTTGTGGGCGGCCTCATGGTGGGACTCTTTGCCGATCCGAACATGCTCGAATACGTCGCCAATCCGGCGGCAGGCAAGAACGCTGCGACCGTTAGTGTCTCGGGCTTGTTCTACGGGGGCGGCGCCGCGCAATTCATCCATCAAGCGGAGGCCGCAGCCTTTATCATCGTGACCAACATCATCGGCACGTTCATCATCCTCAAGGTGATCAGCTTCATCGTGCCGTTGCGCGTGACCCAGGACGACATGGTCTCGGGCGACCTGGCAATCCACGGCATCGATCCCATTCCCGGTATCCCCGTAACCAACGGTACGATTCCACCTCCCGTGGGCTCGCACGCATGAGGGTATGCGACATGACGATCGCTGCGGCTGCCGCTGCAGCGATCGTGATCGGAGGAGTAACGGCGGCGTCTGCACAGCAGACGCCGCCTGCTACCTCCACGCCTGCGCCGACACCAACGCCGACAGCGACACCGTTTTCCTCCGGCACGTACGGTGGCGCGGTAACCGTGATGGGCTTCCAAACCAATAACACCAATGCAACCGGCGCGCTCAATACGCCCACGGGTGCCGATCAGTTCTCACGCGTGGACATGAGCAACTTGCTCGTCAACGCAAGCTACACGGTCGGTTATTGGAAAGGCTCCGCAACGGTCGGCGGCTACAACTTTCCGACGGTGGGGACGTCACTCAATCAGACCTTCAACAACTACTCGGGCCAGAACGGCGGCCTAGCTTGCGCCAATGTGAGCTGCTTCACCCTGTTGCCGTTATGGCAACTCGGGTATACGTCGCCCGATTCGCACATCACGGCCTATGCGGGTCAGCTTGGCACGCTGCTTGGAACTGAAGGTGCGTTCACGTATCAAAACGTCAACATCGAGCGCGGTCTTGGGTGGGCGCTCGAGCCGGTGTTCAGTCGCGGCTTTCACGCCGGCTATAGTAACGGTCCGTGGAGCATCGCCGCGGAGTATAACACCGGCTTCTTCAGCGGATCGTTGAACACGATAGAATATTCGCTTGCGTGGGCGCCGTCGAGCAACACATCGGTCACCTTCGTCGGCATGAACCCGGGCGTGAATACGAAGGGCAACGCCACGTCATTTGTGGCCAATCAGTCGGAGTACAACCTCTACTACACGCACACGGCCGGCAAGTGGCAATTCTCGCCGTACATACTCTTTGTGTCATCGCCGGCGTCCGCGCCGCTGGGATACACGCAGACTGCGTCCGACTTTGCCATCTCGCTGCCAGGCTCGTACGCGTTCTCGAGCCTTTTCTCGGTAGGCTTCCGGGTCGAGGACGCCTCCAATGGCGCTGCCGCCACGTCCTTGAGTCCCAATGCCTTCCTCCTCTACGGCCCCGGGAGCGGTGCAACCACATACACGCTTACGCCGACGTTCAAATTCGGGAGCAACGGCATCCTGCGGATGGAGTGGGGCCACACGACGGTTCGCGGTGGAATTCCCGGGGCGGTTTTCGGCCCGATGGGCGTTGCGACACAGCAGGATCGGTTCGGTATCGAACTTGGCGCGACGCGATAGGAAGGTTGGCCGGAGATTGCAGAGAACATATGTTCGCATAAATAGGCACTTGGACGAGAGGGGCCGGCATGGTAAGATGTGCCGTCCGGTCCCCCTTGTGAGGGTCCGGTAGTGGCTCGGATTTTGCCGGGTCACTTGGCTAGAACGCGACGCTCGACGTCGCGTTTTCAACCACCTAGTCGAAAGGACAACTGCAATGGCTCCCAAGCCGAAGCTGAAGCGCGCGGTCAAAGATCGCCGCCCGAAGCGTAAATCATGTAATTTCTGCGCCGACAAGGCGATCGACATCAGCTATCGTGATGTCAATCGTTTGAAGAAGTATGTGTCGGAGCGCGGGAAAATCGTTCCCCGCCGCATTTCCGGCAACTGCGCAAAGCATCAGCGTTTGCTGACGACCGCGGTCAAGCGTGCGCGCATCATCGCGTTCCTTCCTTACGTTTCCGAATAACCACGGAGTTCTAGCATGAAACTCATTCTTCTGAGCGATGTCAAAGCGCTCGGAAAGAAGGGCGACGTCGTCGACGTCGCCGAGGGTTACGCGCGCAACTTTTTGCTGCCGCGTAGTCTTGCATCCGAAGCCAACAAGGGCGCGCTCGCGGCGCATGCCGATCAAAAACGTGCGATCGAAAAGCGCGAGGCGCAGACGCTCGCCGATGCCAAGGAACTCGCGACCAAGATCGAGAGCACGCAACTCGACGTCAAAGCCAAGGCCGGTGGAAACGGGAAGCTGTTCGGCGCGGTGACCAACGCCGACGTTGCCAATGCGATCGCACATAAGCTCGAGGTCGACGTCGACAAGCACAAGATCGAGATCAAGAGTCAGATCAAGGCGCTTGGATCCTACCCCGTAGAGATCAAGCTGCACCGCAACGTCGTAGCGAAGGCGACGATCAACGTCGTCTCCTCATAGGGCACGCTGCTAACGTGGCTGCCGCAACCGACGGCACCTACGCGTCGCGTCTGCGACGCAAATACGGCGTTGAAGACGAACTAAACCGCGTCGTCACGGCGCTCTACGCAATGCTGGGCGCAGCAATCGGGCAAGATAAGCTCGTGCTGCGTGCCGGCAAATTGGGCGCATTGAAAATGATGCGCTCGCAGAATCTCTCGGATCGTCTTGCTGCGCTCGCGCGTCTGGTTTTCGAAGACCCGACGATCGAGCGCACGACGACGCGCACGCAGCAGCGCCGAGCGATCGCCGAAATCGAAGAGGCGATGGCCGATCTGCTTGCGCAGAAAAGCGTTGGCGACGCGATCGATAAAAAAGTCTCCGAGAAGATGAACGCGCGGCATCAGGAATATCTGCACGACCTCAAACTCGAGGCGTTGCGCGACGATGCCGGCCCGGAGACACCGGCGACGCAAGCCAAACTCGAAGAGCTCGAGGCGCTCGAGGAGCGCACGCTCGCCGCTTCGGCGTTGCAGCAACTGCGGCCGCAGCGGCTCGCGGAAATCGTCGGCCAAGAAGGCGCGATAAAAGCGCTGCTCGCCAAGATCAGCTCGCCGTATCCGCAGCACGTCATTCTGTACGGACCGCCGGGCGTCGGAAAGACGACCGTCGCGCGTCTTGCGCTCGAAGCTGGCAAAGTCGCGTCCGTATACACCGTTTGCTAAGGATGCGCCGTTCGTCGAAGCGAGCGGTACGACGCTGCGCTGGGATCCGCGCGAGACGACCAATCCGTTGCTCGGCAGCGTGCACGATCCGATCTATCAGGGCAGCCGTCGCGAGTTCGCCGAGGCCGGCATTCCCGAACCGAAGCTCGGCCTCGTGACGCGCGCGCACGGCGGCGTGCTTTTCATCGACGAGATCGGCGAAATCGATCGCGCTCTTGCAGACACGCTGCTCAAAGTGCTCGAGGACAAGCGCGTGACGTTCGAGTCGTCGTATTACGACGAGAGCGCGCCGAACGTCCCGGCGTACGTGCAAACGCTCTTTAAGGAAGGTGCGCCGGCCGATTTCATCCTGATCGGCGCGACGACGCGCGATCCCGACGAGATCGATCCGGCGATTCGCTCGCGCGCGCCGAGGTGTATTCTTCGAACCGCTCACGCAAGCAGCAAGTCGTCGTCGATCGTTCAGGGCGCGGTCAAGCGCCTCGGCGCGAAGGCTGCGCGTGGCGTGCCGCAGCTGATCGCCTCGTACACGATCGAAGGACGCAAGGCCGTGCAGATCGTCGCCGATGCCTACGGCCATGCGCTCTACCGGTCGATCCCGAAGCGCAGCGATGCGCAAGATCGACGATCACCGAGGACGACGTCAACGTCGGTCGTCCAGACCGAGCCGCCTCGTGCCGCATACGCCGGTGCGCGCACGCCGGCGCGCGAGATCGGCAAGACGTTCGGTCTGGGCGTCGCGCACTATCTGGGCAGCATCATCGAGATCGAAGCGGTCGCGTTTCCGGCGGCGCAAGACGGGCAAGGGGACGATGCGCTTCAACGACACCGCCGGATCGATGGCGCAAGGATTCGCGTCTTCAACGCAACGCGCGTCGTTGCGCGCACTCACCGGTATCGACCGTGCCGATTTCGATCTGCACGTCAACGTGGTCGGCGGCGGCAATATCGACGGACCCTCCGCCGGGTCTCGCGATCTTTCTCGCGCTCTATTCCGCGACTCACGAAGACGCCGCTGCCGCAAGACGTCGCGGTCACCGGCGAGCTCTCGATTCAAGGCAAGGTGCGTGCGCGTCGGCGGCGTCATCGAAAAACTCTACGCGGCGCGGCAGGCCGGCATGCGAGCGATGCTTATTGCCCAAGGAAAACGCGCGCGAGGTCGAACGCAGCGCTCTCGGGCGTGCGACGTGATCCCGGTCGCCACGGTCGAGCAGGCGCTTCGCGCGCTGCGTGTCCACGGCATCCACCAAGCGTTCCGCGCAGTCGCAAGGTCGCGCACAGAACGGGCGCGCAAGAGCCGGTCGTGAGCGTCTCGCATCTGCACGGCGGTTCCGTCGACCGCATTCCGCCGCACAATCTCGAGGCGGAGATGGCGCTGCTCGGCTCGGTGCTGGTCGACCGCGAGATGATGGCGACGGTCGGCGAGATCGTGCGAGCCGAACGATTTCTACGCGCACGTGCACGAGACGATCTTTGCCGCGCTCTACGCGCTGTACGAACGCGGCGAGCCGCTCGACAAGATCTCGCTCGCCGAAGAGCTGCGCTCGCGCGACCAGCTCGAGAAGAGTCGGCGGCCTCTCGTACTCTGAGCTCGCTGATGGACACCGTGCCGACCGCGGCGTCGGCGGAGTACTACGCGAACATCGTGCGCGAGAAGTCGTCGCTGCGCGTCCTCATCCACGCCGGCACGCAGATCACGCAGCTCGGCTACGAAGGCCGAAGAAGACGTTGACGCGGCGCTCGACCGCAGCGAACAGATCGTCTACGAGTCGGCGAGCGCACGATGCACGGCGCATTCACCGCGGTCAACAGCCTCATGAAGGATGCCTTCGAGCATATCGACCGCCTATTCCAGCGCGCGGCGATCGCACCGGCGTCACCTCCGGCTTTCGCGATATCGACAACATGACGACCGGGTTCCAGCCGGGCAACTTCGTGATCGTCGCGGCGCGCCCGGGCATGGGCAAGACGTCGTTCGCGCTCAATGCCGCCGTGGCAGCGCGCGCGAAACGCAAGCGCCGGTCGCGTTCTTCTCGCTCGAAATGACGAACAACGAGCTGGTCCAGCGCTTGATCTGCTCGGAAGCGCAGCTTTCGATGCACGATCTGCGCCGCGGCAACATCAAGCGCACCAGTGGGAAGAGATCTCGCGCGCGATGGGCAGCCTCAACGAGCTGCCGATCTTTCTCGACGATTCGGGTGGCTCACCGTGACCGAGATGCGCAGCCGCTGCCGCCGCCTCAAATCGACCCACGGCTTGAGCGCAGTGTTCATCGACTACTTGCAGCTGGTGCGCCCGGGCGCGCTGCCGAGGAACGCCAACCGCAACGAAGAGCTTTCCGAGATCTGCCGGACGCTCAAAGCGACGGCCAAGGATCTCGACGTGCCGATCGTCGCGCTCGCGCAGCTCAACCGCGCCGTCGAAACGCGCAACGACAAACGTCCGATGCTCTCAGATTTGCGCGATTCAGGATCGATCGAACAAGAAGCCGACATCGTGGCGTTCCTCTATCGCGACGACTACTACAACCCCGAAGGGCCCGAACCGGATCAGACCGAGTTCATCATCGCCAAACACCGCAACGGTCCGACCGGCACCGTCAAGCTGCGCTTCCAGAAAGAATACACGTTGTTCGTCCCGTACGCGGACGAAAGCCATTTCCCGCCGCCTTAGGGTTCGTTACCGTCTCGTAGCGCTTCGAAAAACTCCACTGCGGAATCGCGCAAGACGTTGAGCAGGCGGCCGAAGTGCGGCCGCACCTCTTCCGAAGAACTCACGCACAGCTCGACGGTAAAGAGCACATCGCTTTCTTCTTGCCACAGCGCTGTCTTCACAAACTTTTTTCGCACATTGAGGCGATTCGCGACTTCGATCGCTTCGGTGGGATCAACGCCCGCCGGGAGCGCCCAACCCGAACCAAGCATCACGAACGTGGGATCATCGCGGTAGGAAACGACGAAATACCGATCGCCTTCACTCTTGAAGGCAACGCGGAAGGCGTCATCGTCATCATCTCGCGTGAAGTAAAGTCCTTCGTCCTCGAGCGCTTGCTCAACCGCCGTGAGTGGATCGCTCACTGATCCCCCATCATGAACGAGTTGATAAACTTCTCGGCGGCAACCTTGCTCTCCGTACGATCGACAATGTCTTCGATGGCTTCTTGCCCGGCCTCACGTAACCGCGCAATGAGCGCCCAAAACACGTTCAACAACTCTTGCATCGAGTCGGCCTTCTCGTCGAGCGTCGCGACAAACAGGCTGCCGTCGTGTGCCAGCGTGAATGCGATATCGTACTCGGCACGCACGCGTTCGAGCGTCTCCGCGTTGAGCGCGCGCTCGCGCGCCCATTCGGGGATCTCATAGGCCGTCGAGATACTGAGCAGGCCGGCGTCGTTCTCGTTGGTCGTGACCGAGAACACTTGCCCGCGCGTGCGAAAGAGTAGCTCGCTTACACCCGAACCGGGATCGACCGGCGTCGCATCGACGCGGTGTCCTTCCCCTTCAATGAAGCTTGCCATGCGCTCACGGACGTTGGACATCAATTCCTTCGCTCATGTATGAACGTGAGAGGTGGACGTATTCTTCCGCAGCGATCTCGATCCAGTGTGCGGCGTCGCCTTCAATCACTTTCTTTACTTTGGCAGGCGCGCCCGCCGCAAGCACACGATCGGGAATCTCAACCCGCTCGCCGACGACGCTGCCGGCCGCGACAAGCGAACCCTCGCCGATCACGCAGCCGTTGAGCAGAACGGCATTGCTGCCAATCAAAGCGTGGCTCTTCACGTGACAGTCCTCCATGACTGCTGCGTGGCCGATCGTGACGTCGTCGTCGATTTGCGTCAACGTCGTCACGTGTAAGACCGCATTGTCCTGCACCGATGTGCGTGCGCCGACGCGAATTGGACCATTGTCGCCACGCAGGACGGTTCCGAACCAGATGCTCGACTCCTCGCCAACCTCGACGTCGCCAATAAGGACCGCCGTAGGCGCCACAAATGCGGTTGGATGAATTTTTGGGGTTTTGCCACGGTAGGTGATGATCATGAGTCGAAGTCTACGCTATGCATCGCCATAACACCCCGCTCCGCGGCGTCAAAGCGATTCCTCGCCCCAAAGCCGGCGACCCAGGATACTCCGAGGTGAACTACGCCTACGCCGGGCGCGTAGGACACATCCATGAAGTCGTCGAGATCAACGGTCGCGAGCTCGCAAAGGTGGGCTTTGACGACCGCAAGATCGTCTATTATTATTTGGAGGATCTCGAACTCGATCGCTCCGCGAAGCGCGGGACGTTTCACGACACCGAAAACAAAGGATAAAGCGCTGTGCCGATCGTTGCCGTTACGCAGCCCGTACCCGTGGACCCAACCGGCGGTTTTGACTACGTTACCGTCGATTCTGCACGCGGGAAGGTGTACGCGGCGCATCCCGGCGGTGGCGGTCTCTTAATAGCCGACGCCGATACGGGCAATCAGATCGCGGTCGTACCGGTCGGTCCGATGGCCGGCCTTGCGGTCGACGCTGCGACGGGGCACGTCTATACGGGCAACGGCGACGCGCGCAGCGTGAGCGAAGTCGATCCGGACACGCAGCAGATCTTGCGCACGGCGATTGTCGACGGTCCCGTCGATGCGATTGCTTACGATCCCGATCTCGGACGCATCTATGCCGACGAAGATGACGGCACGCGCGTTTTTGTGATCGACACGAAGACGTTCAAGAAGATCGCGACGATCAATGTACCGGGTCACAAACCGGAATACATTCAAGTCGATCCGCAGACGCACAACGTCTACCAGAACATCGCAACCGACAATGAGATCGCCGTGATCGACCCCAAAACGCTCAAGGTATCGCGTCTGCTCCCAACGCCACAACTGAAGAACAACCATCCGCTGCAGTACGATGCGGATCAACACGTCTTGATCGCGGGCGGCGAAAACAACGTCCTTGCGGTCTACGATCGCTCCGGCAAGGTGCTGCATCAGGTGACTATGCCGACCTCGGTCGATCAGTGCAGTTGGGAGCCCTCCCACCAGTGGATCGCCTGCGCCGGCGGCGGCAGCATTACCGTGTATTCATTCGATGGCACGAGCGATCCGAAGTTGCTCGACACGCAGAAGATCGCGGACGGCGTACACACAACGGCGATCGATCCGCGCAGCGGTACAATTTGGGTCGTGTGGGGCAACAGTGGCGGTGCCTACATCCAGGGATTTACGTACCGGCCGTAAGACGGTCGAGCCCCAAGAACCCGATGTCGAGCCGCGGCGTTTCATCCAGCAGAAGCTGCGTTACGATCTCGCCGATCACCGGCACAAACTTGAACCCATGACCTGAGAAACCGCTCGCGATCACGACGTTTGGGTTTTTTGGATCGCGTCCGATTGCGAAGTTGCTGTCCGGCGTCAGCGTGTACATGCAGGCCTTCGATGCCTGCAGCGTCATCGTGAGATCTGGCATAAGCGTCGCAAGCGTCGCGCGCATCATTTCTATCTCGGCCGTGTGCACCTCGCGGTCGAGTTCGTCGGCGTGGGTTGTCTCGCCGTATGCGTGGAACGCGACCTTGAGTCCATCGCCGAGATCCGGAATGGCGTACAGCGGTGCTGGGAGCGAATCGCGTTCGAAAAAGAATGCCGGGACGTCGCGCGGCCCGCACGGCAGCGATGGTGTGAACCAGTATTGCACGTTGCGTTGCACGCGCAGGGGCAGTTGCAAATGCGCGAGCAGGTCGTCCGTCCACGCGCCCGCGCACACCGCGACGCGAGCCGCCTCGACGTGTTCGCCGTCGTCGAGGTGAATGCGGATGCGGTCGCCCTTGCGCTCGTAGCTGCGAACATGGACGTTGTCGAAGAGGGCGGCACCGGCGTCGCGCGCGTCGTTGAGGTGTGCGGCGATTGCACGCTCGGGAAAGACGACGCCCGCGTCCGGCTCGAAGATCCCAACCTCTTGCGGCTCTACGTGAAGCCGCGGGAAGCGCGCACGAAGCTGGGATGCGTCGAGTTGCTCGACCGGAATATCGTAGGTTGCTGCGGCACGGCTCATGCCCGCGATCGTTGTGGCACGCGGTTGCCCGACCATGAGCACGCCGAAGAGATCGAGCAGGGCGGTTTGCGAGCGATCCTCGAGTTCGCGCCACAGCGTATACGCGCGCTCGAGCAGCGGTACGTATGCGGCGTCCTCAAAATAGGCTTTGCGAATGATCCGCGTGCGGCCGGTCGATGAGCCGCGATCGTGCACGAGCGCAAATTGCTCGAAGCCCACGACGCGCAAGCCGCGTCGCGACGCGTGTGCCGCGACGGCACTTCCCATGCCGCCCAGTCCCAAAACGGCAACGTCGTATTCCATCTCGCGCTCTTTCGACGCCGCCTGGGAGATTCCGGAGGCCCGGCCGCTTGGGTCGCGAACGGCTTTGCACATGATGAGCAAGCGTCTTTTGGCTGCGTGTGGAGCGCTCGCATTTGTGTCTGCCGTTGCTCCCGCTCCTGCCGCGCCGGGCGATGCTTCGCAAGTGCAAAGTCAGATTCGCGCGTCCTTGCGTTCGGCAAAGAGTTTCGTCATGACCGTGAACGTCAAGCCCGCAGTGTATGCGCCCAAAGGCGGAACGATGGTCTACACCGTCGTCGCGCCAAATCGGTATCGGCAACAAGTCACCGGCATGCCCGGCGGCGACGACGACACGATCGTCATTGGTCACCAAGTCTACGGGCACGATAAAGGTGTGTGGGACGTGCAGCCCTGGACCGATCATCTGGTCACCGGCTACGAGAACAACACGTTCGCGCTGACCGTTGTGTCGGTCGGTGCGGATCAAACGGTGGACGGAAAAACCGTAGGCACATTCGTTCTGAAATATCCGCCCGACGAAAACGACGCTTGGAGCCTGAACTGCACGTACGACAAGCAGAGCTTTCGGCCGCAGCAGTGCACGAGTGCCGGGGCCTCGATCAGCTGGCGCTTCGACGATCCGAGCACCGCGATTCCCACGCCTGCCAACGCCAAACCCGCAGGCTAAAACCTGACGAAGATGGCCTCCGGCCCGGGAGGACGGCGGGCGGGGGAGGCGAACCAGGGCTGGTCCCCACGCCGACGTAGCTCAGTGGTAGAGCAATTGCTTCGTAAGTAATGGGTCGTCAGTTCAATCCTGACCGTCGGCTCCAGATTAACGCCCCGTGAATTCACGGGGCGTTTTTGTTTTGCAGCGTGTCATACATATGGCGCACTTCAACTGTCTCATATACTTATGCGGTCAGTTCGAGCATCATGTCTTGCTGGTTGCGGCAATCGCGTAAAATCGAAAGTAGCAAAGTACTGTTCGGTGCGGTGCCAACAAGAATATCAATATCGCGCCTTTGTCCGGCAGTGGTTAGCTGGTGAGATCGACGGAACAACTACCAACTTCGACATACCGTCCCATCATATCCGGCGCTACCTAATTGAAAAATATGGCGAGCGATGCCAAGTATGCGGTTGGGCGCAACGACATCCACGCACAGGCCGGATTCCGGTGCACCTCGATCACATCGATGGGAACGCGCGAAATAATACTGAGAGCAATCTTCGCTATCTCTGTCCCAACCACCACACCCTCACCGAGACGTACGGAAACAGCAACATCGGCAATGGGCGACCAGGCCGTCGCGCCCGATACATTAGGATTACGCGTAAAGACGTCAAAGCCACGGAGCCTGGCGTGAGTTGACATGCACCCGGTACCCGCGCGAAGGTGTGGGTAATACCGAAAGGGTGGTGTGGTCGATGATTACCGAAACGATGGGGATACAGCCCATCCATCGCGTGTGTCTGCGCGGCATCACGAATCCGATCTTTGCTGCGATGGTAATCTCAAGCGTAGATTATCCACCAACGAAGGCACTGAGCGGGCGCTTCGACGTCATCGTTCAGCAAGTCAATTCGCCCGATGATCTTGCGTGCATTGCGCGGACCGCTAAGCATCTCGAAGCGACCGGCGCCTTATGGATATTACATCCAAGCGGAGACGACGCGACACCGAATGAGATGGACGTGCGTGGAGCGTGCCTGGCGGCGGGACTTGTCCTGCGGAAGCGATTTGACTACAGTGTGACGCACATCGGAACGTGTTACGCGCCCCGCGCGCGCGTCACGAGAGGAACGATCTAAGCGAGCGCTTTGCGTCGCTGCAGATAATCGGCAACGATCCACGCCGCGCCGGCGATCGCGAGATTCTCGGCGTTTCCGGCCCACGCGGTCAAGCTGTGCGGATCGGCAAACGGCGCGGGCAGCCAAACGAATAGCCCAAACCCCACGATCATTGCCGTCGTCAATTGCGCGGCGAGCAGCGCAACGCGCCCGGTGAGCAATGCAATCGCAGCGAGTCCAAACGCAACGGTCGTTGCGACTGCCCAGAACATCTGCCCTGGTGGGATCCACGCCGGCACAAGTTGCGCGGTGGCGTGCAGATACAGCGCCTGCCCTAGCGCAAACGAGATCAGGCAGAGGCCGAATCCGTAATAGCCGAAGTGCGCAACCATTGTTGTACGCACGCTATCGCGCAGCGTCGAAGCATAGACGATCAAAGCCGCACACAGCATCGAGAACTCTTCGAAGAAGTTTCCAAGGGGATCGTACGATTTGGGCGTGGCAAGCCAACGCGGGAGCCACAGCAGCGCAAAAAAGAGATAGGTGACGCCGAGCACGATCACCGCTCCCCTACTTGTCTTACGCCACTGGATGGCGATGCCGCCGAAGATCGTGGCGGCGGCATACAGATAGAGGAAGAGGTCGTGCAGCGGTCCCGGGCCGAGCGACGTGATGGGCTGCCAAATATTGAAGTCGTGGAAGATCAGGGAGCACACACCAAAGCCAATCGATGCTATGCCAAAGACGTGACGCCCCAGGTCATTTCTTGTCATGACGCTTTCGCAAGGACGCGCGCAGTGGTACTGTGACCAATAGTATGCTGCATATAGCCTTCGTTCTCGCTGCGTTGTGCAATCCCGGCGTGGTTTTGCACGACCTGTATCTCGCGACCGGCGGAGACGCTTGGAAGCAGGTTGCCGAAGTGACCGCTCGCGGTAGCGCCACAACCTCGGGTTTGAATGGGACGGCGCGTTTCGACGATAACCTGATCGACGGCCGCTACGCACGACGCATGAAGATCGCGGTCATGGGCACGACCGTCGACGTGTTCGACGGCACGAGCGACTGGGCGCAGGATATTTCCGGTGGCGTTCGGCGGGTCGATTCACCGTATGCCCGCAGCGAAGCCGTCACGGATGCGTATCTCGCGCGGCGTGGCTACTTTAACCCCGGCGACACAGCTTCGCGGACCTGCGTTGGTGCAAGCGATGATGTAATCCGCATTCGCGTGCAGCCGCGCGGCGGTATTCCGGCGGAACTCGCTATCGATGCACGCTCCCATTTGCTCGCAAGTATCAGCGAGCGCGCGCCGCTTGGCATAACGGTCCTACGTTACACCGATTATCGCGAGGTCGGCGACGTGGTGTTGCCGTTTTCGATTCAGTCCGGGACACAGACGTCACCCGATGACGATTACGCGGTTACCGTCGCACGCTACGCGCTGTCTGCACGCGTCGACGCGAGCGACTTTGCGCGTCCCGTCCAGCCCGACGATGCACGTATCGTCGGCGCGGGCACGACATCGATGGTTCCGCTCGTCCTCGAGGGACGGCAATTGCTCGTCTGGGTTGCGATCGACGGGCATGTACCGATGCCGTTCATCCTCGACACCGGCGGTCACGCGATTCTTACCAGACAAGCGGCGGTGGCGCTCAGCTTGCGCGGCAGCGGTGGCGGTGAGAGCGGTGGTTCAGGCGCGGGTACGATTGCGACGCAATACACCCGCGTGCGCAGCATTCGCATCGGCGATGCCGAGGTCACAGACCAACCGATGCTGATCATCCCCTATCCGTATTCGTTTTATGAGCGGGGCAAGAAGCCGCCGGTCGCCGGCATCATCGGCCTCGAGTTCTTCGAGCGATTTGCAACCCGCATCGACTACGGCGATCGGAGGATCACGTTTACAACGCTTTCCGCGTATCGGCATATCGGCAGCGGAACGCGTGTCGCGTTTACCTTCGAGCGCGCTCCCGATATGCCAATGGTCGAAGCGGCTGCCGACGGCCATACGGGTTTGTTCGGTGTCGACACCGGCAACGCCGGAAATCTGATCTTGTTCGGACGCTTTCTCACGCAGACGGGATTGCTTTCGGATTACACGTCGGGTCAGAAGATGATTGGTCAAGGCACGGGTGGATCAAATACCGGACAACTGCAGAACTTGCGGAAGTTCGAGATCGGGGGCCATACGCTACGCAATGTTTCCGCGACGTTCACCCAGATGAAGCGCGGCTCTTTTGCGGCGTGGTCGCAGGCGGGCAATCTCGGGTTGAGCATCCTCGCGCGATTCGTGCCGACCTTTGACTACCGTACGCAATCGCTGTATCTGGATCCCGAAAAACGCGCCACGCTATTTCCAAAGAACGGCGCGGGCCTAGCGTTTACCAAGGATGCGCCGGGAGCGTTCACCGTCTTGGTCGTGCGGCCGGGATCACCGGCCGCGGCCGCGGGAATCGTGCCGGGGGACCAGATCGTGGGCGTCAATGGAAGGGACGCGTCGAACTATTCGCGAGCCGATCTCATCGATCTCGCGACGCGCCCGTCTGGCACAAAACTGGTGCTGCGAGTACGGCACAACGGCGTCGACAAAGACATCACGATTCGCTGGTGAAGAGGCAGGAATGACCCCGCTCGATCTGCGCATCCATCGCCCGCGCGGCGCCCGAGAAACACTGCTCGGATACTATTTTTTGCCGCGGACGATCGACAAGTTGCGCGCGGAATTGCCCGGCGGGGACATTGGCCCGTTCCTCAATCATGATACCGGCTTCAGCGCGTTCGTCGTGCGTCGCCTTGGGCTCGACATGAGCGAATTTCGCGAAGCGGTCGCCGCGGCGCGGAACGAAGATGACGTCGTCGCGTGGCTGCGCGGCCGCATCGATCCCTCGGGCGCGTCGGCCCTGAATGCCAAACTCGAAACCTTCCTCGTTAGCCGTATGTCTACCGAAGATCAGGCGCTCGTTGCGCAGCGGCATCCGATCTTAGCGTCGCATCCCGAAATGGACGGAATTCTCGACATCCTCGACGCTGACGATGAGCTGACGTTCGCTTCCTAACTTCGCCGCGCACGGGCGCGGCTTCCGGAGGGTGACGTGGTCTCAATCACTATCAACGGGGAAAAACACGAACTCGACGTTCCCGGCGAGATGCCCCTGCTGTGGGCCATTCGCGACGTCGTTGGGTTGACCGGTACGAAATTTGGCTGCGGCGTCGCGCAATGCGGCTGCTGCACCGTCCATCTCGAAGATCAAGCGGTGCGCTCGTGCGTTACGCCGTGTGCCGCGGCCGACGGCAAGTCGGTTACGACGATCGAAGCGCTCGGCACACCCGAGCAGCCGCACGCGTTGCAAGCGGCATGGATCGCCGAAGAAGTGCCGCAATGCGGCTACTGCCAATCCGGGCAGCTGATGGCGATCTCCGGATTGTTGAAGAAAAATCCGCACCCGACCGACGCCGATCTCGCCGAGTCGATCACCAATATCTGCCGCTGCGGCACGTACGGTCGCATTCGTAAGGCCGTCGCGCGCGCAACCGGCGGAGGCCAAGCGTCATGACGACGATCAATCGCGCTGATTTCGTTCGCATGGGCTCCATCTTCGCCGGAAGTCTCGTGCTCGGCGTTAATGCGACCGGTTGCGCGAACCAGAGCAGCACCGCGTCGCAAAGTTCGGCCGAAGCCGCAGGGTTCAAACCGAACGCGTGGCTGATCGTCCATCCCGACGAGAAGGTAACGATCTTCGTTAACAAATCGGAGATGGGGCAAGGCGTCGCCACCGGCATGCCGACAATCGTCGCCGATGAACTCGACATTCCGATGTCGAGCGTCATCGTCGAGTTCGCACCGCTAGGCGCTGCGTACAAAGATCCCGGCTTCGGTGCGCAAATAACCGGCGGCAGCACCAGCACGGCATCGATGTGGATGCCATTGCGTATCGCGGGCGCAAGTGCGCGCGCGATGCTCGTTGCCGCAGCCGCGAAGCAATGGGGCGTCGATCCGTCGACGCTCACCACCAAAGACGGCGTCGTGAGCGATGCAAAGAACAACCGCACGGCGACCTACGGGAGCCTCGTCTCCGCCGCGACGTTGATTCCCGCGCCGGCGAAGCCGGTGCTGAAGACGCCCGACCAATTCACGTTGATCGGCAAAGTCAACAAACGTACCGATACGCCGCTCAAAGTCAACGGCACCGCAAAATACGGCATCGATGTCCGCGTACCGGGGATGAAGTTCGCCTCGGTCCTGTATCCGCCGGTCTTCGGCGCAAAAGTCAAATCGTTCGATGCGAGCAACGCGAAGCAAGTCAAAGGCGTTATCGACGTCGTGCAAATCCCGAGCGGCGTTGCGGTCGTTGCGACGAATTCGTGGGCGGCGTTTCAAGGCAAGGCCGCGCTCACCGTGGTCTACGATAACGGGCCATTTGTGAATCAAAGCACGCAGACACTCAAGACGCGTTATCTCGAGCTTGCGCGCTCCGGGACGGGAGCGGTGGTTGCGACCGCGCGCGGATCGAAGAACGTCAACGGAACCAAGCTCGAAGCAGTCTACTTTGGTAATCTCGCGGCGCATGCCGCGATGGAGCCGATGAACGCGACCGCCTCGGTGACGAGCGACGGCGTTGAAATCTGGGCGCCGACGCAAGTGCAGACCTTCGCGCAACTCGGCGCGGCGAAGATCGCGGGCGTTTCGCCCGACAAGGTGAAGATTCACACGACCTATCTCGGCGGCGGTTTCGGCCGGCGTCTCTACGCGGACTTCACCAACGACGCGGTTGCAGTCAGCAAAGCGATCAAAGCGCCCGTACAAGTGATCTGGCAGCGCGAAGACGATACCCAACACGATTGGTACAAGCCGATGGGTGCGAATCGCGTCTCGGGAGTGCTCGACGCACATGGCAATCTCGTCGCGATGGATCACACGGTTGTCATGGACTCGATTTTGAAGGGGCTGGGCTTTCCGCTCAAGGACGGCCTCGACGCCGTTTCCGTTGATTCGGTGATGAACACGCCGTACGAGATTCCGAATCTTCACGTCTCGTACATCAATCCCGACAGCGGCGTGCCGCCGGGAAGCTTGCGCGCTCCAGGCGCCAACTGGAACGGCTTCGTAATGGAGACGTTCATCGACGAATGCGCTCACACCGCGGGCAAGGATCCGTTGGAATACAGGCTCGCGATGTTACAGAAGAATCCGCGCGCTGCAAACGTGCTGCGCACGGTCGCGAAGAATGCGTCGTGGGGGTCGCCCGCCGCAGGGACCAAACACGGTCTCGCTTTTGGCTTCTGGAACGGCACGTCGGTCGCGACGATCGCCGAGGTGTCGGTGAAGGACAAAATGCCGGTGGTACATCGCGTATTCGTGGTCGCGGATGTCGGCCAAGTCGTCAATCCGACGATCGTGCTGCAACAACTCGAAGGTGCAACCAACTACGGCCTCTCGATGGCGATGGCGAGTATCATCACGATCGAGAAGGGCGCGGTGCAGCAGCACAACTTTTACGACTACCTCGTGATGCGCATGAACGGGGCTCCGGAGATTCACGCGGCAATCGTCGAGGGCGGTGCGTCTCCAACCGGCATTGGCGAGCCGGCAACAGTGACAATCGCTCCGGCGGTCGCGAACGCCGTCTTCGCGATCAATGGAAAACGTGCACGGATTCTTCCATTCAGTGAGGCGTACACATGATCACACGTCCATTACCGCAACGGTTGCTCGCCGAATTCTTCGGGACATTCTGGCTCGTCTTCGGCGGATGCGGCGCGGCCGTGCTCGCTGCCGGCTTCCCGAAGCTCGGCATTGGATTCGCGGGCGTCGCGCTCGCATTCGGCCTAACGGTCTTGACGATGGCCTACGCGATCGGACACATCTCGGGCGCCTATCTCAATCCAGCGGTGACCGTCGGGATGTGGCTTGCGAAGCGCTTTCCGGCGCGCGACGTGCTGCCGTACATCGTCGTGCAAGTCGTCGGAGCGATTGCCGGCGCCGCGGTGCTGTATGCAATTGCCTCGGGGCAATCCGGGTGGACGGCGGGACAGTTCGCGAGCAACGGCTACGGTGATCTCTCGCCGGGCGGCTACTCGATGACCTCAGCTGCGATCATCGAGTTCGTGCTGACCTTCGGCTTCGTATGGGTGATCGCCGGTTCGACGCATCGTGCTGCACCAACCGGCTTTGCCGGCATCGCGATTGGTCTTGCGCTGACGCTGATCCACCTGATTGCAATTCCGGTCGACAACACGTCGGTCAATCCGGCGCGCAGTACGGGCCCGGCGCTCTTTGCCGGTGGCGAGGCGCTTTCGCAGTTGTGGCTCTTCTGGGTTGCACCGCTGCTCGGCGGTGGACTCGGCGGCTGGCTTTATACGCTAGTTTTTGGCGGCGGGGACGAAGTCTAGCGCAAGCCCATCGATGCAGTAGCGCTTGTGCGTTGGCGGCGGACCGTCATCGAAGATGTGCCCGAGATGTGAGCCGCACCGGCGACAATGCACCTCCGTGCGCGCTTCGCCAGGGATATCGTAGTCGGCATTCGTCAGCGTTGTGCTGGGCAGAACGGTCGTAAACGACGGCCATCCATCGTTGCTGTCGTATTTCATGGCCGACGTGAAGAGCTCGAGATTGCACGCGGCACAGTTGTAAACTCCGGGACGATGCTCGGCAATCAGCGGACTCGACCACGCCGGTTCCGTGCCGTTTTGACGCAGAATGACGTAGCGATCGGGGGCAAGGAGTTTTTGCCACTCGGCGTCGGTGTGATGCACGGGGTAGGCAACGGCCGCAGCGCGCGCGAGTGCTGGGGCGGCAAAGGTGGCGCTTGCTAGGGTTGCGAGAAAACGTGTGCGCTTCATACTTGGTTAAACGCCGCTCGCGCCGGGTTGGATGCCTGAGACAAGAACGTCCGGACGTACTCCGCGCACGCTTCCGGTAGCCGTCAGCCCCATCGTGATATCGAGCTCCTTGCGGATGATCTCGATCGCGCGCGCGACGCCGGCTTCCCCCGCGGCGCCGAGTCCATAGATGTACGCACGTCCAATCAGCACGCCGTGCGCGCCGCTCGCAAGCGCGCGGAGCACATCTTGACCGCTGCGAATGCCGCTATCCATCAACACCTCGACCGAATCGCCGACCGCCTCGAGGATTGCCGGGAGTGCCGAGATGCTTGAGGGTGCGCCGTCGAGCTGACGCCCACCGTGGTTGGAGACCACGAGTGCGCTCACACCGGTTTTGGCGGCGATGCAGGCGTCATCGGCATCCATGATGCCTTTGATGATGATGCGACCGGGCCACAGCTCGCGAATCCACTCAAGGTCGCGCCAGCTCAGCGTGGGATCGAATTGATCGCTGACCCATGATGCGAGCGAGGTCACGCTCTCCATGCCTTTGACGTGGCCGGCGAGATTGCCGAAGGTCTTACGCTTCCCGCGCAACACCGAGAGCCCCCAATACGGTTTGCTCGCAACGTCGAGCACGTTTGCAAACGTGACTTCCGGGGGAACGGAGAGCCCGTTCTTCACATCGCAGTGGCGCTGGCCGAGCATCGTGAGATCCATCGTGACCATCAACGCGCTACATTTCGCCGCCGCTGCGCGCGCGATCAAGTCGCGGACGAAACCGCGATCGCGCATCACGTAGAGCTGAAACCAAAACGGTCGCTCGACCGCCGCTGCGACGTCTTCGATCGAGCAGATCGACATCGTGCTCAGCGTGAATTGAATGCCGGCTGCGTGCGCGGCGCGACACGCGAGGATCTCGCCGTCACCATGTTGCATGCCGCACAATCCGATCGGTGCGAGGGCAAAGGGCAACGCCGAAGGTTCGCCCGCGATCGTGGTGGAGAGATCGCGCGTGCCCATGTCGATGCCGACGCGCTGATTCAAGTGCAGCGCTTGCAGATCGCCGTGATTGGCGCGCAGCGTCTGCTGCGTGTACGAGCCGTGATCCGCGTATTGAAAGAACGCGTTCGGGACGTTGCGCTGCGCGATTGTGCGCAGGTCGCCGATCGAGGTGGCTTTGCGTAGGTTCATGCGAAGAATGCCTGCAAAAAGGTGGACTGGAAGGCGTGCAGATCGGCGGCACTATGCGGCCCATCGTCCATCCAATTGTTGATCAAGAGCGCGAAGATCAGCGTGCCGTGCGGTGTTTGCAAATAACCGGCGAGCGTGCGCGTGTGATTGCTCGTGCCGGTCTTGGCGATGACGTTTCCGGCGAGCGGCGGCGCGGTAAAGACTTTGGCGAGCGTACCGCTTTGTCCAGCGACCGGTAATGCGCCGACCATAACCGCGCGGTTGGCACCGTTCCAATCGTGCTGCAGAATCGTCACCAGGTCGCGCGCGCTACTGCGATCGTAGGCGGAAAGGCCGCTTCCGTCGGCGAGCGTCATTGTAGCCGGATCGATGCCGATCGATTGCAGCCAGGTGCGTTCGCGCGCGAGCGCGGCGTCGCGCGTCGGCGCGAGTGCGCCGAGCAGCGACTCGGCGAGCAGGTTGTTGCTCGGCTGCCACATATCGCGGAGAAGGTCGGGAAGTTGCGACGAGCGATGCGTCCATACGACGCGTGCGCCGGCCGGTGTCTGTGCGAAGCGAGGTCGGGACGCAAACGCAATCGCGTCGCTCGTGAGCGCGGCCGCTACGAGGTCGAGCGTTGCTTGCGCCGGATCGAGGATCGCCGCGTCGAGTTCTTCGTTGATGTCGTCGACGGGAACGCTCCCGGTGAGGACCAACGTCGCGGGCGCGTTCCAGCTTAAGCGCACGTCGGTTGTATCCTCGGAATGGGCTGCACCGGTTGTCGCCTGGTTCAGAACGGTCACGGCGACCGTTTGCGGAGTGACGGTCAACGTCGGCGGCGCACCCACCGCCGCGGGATGCACCGCGATGTGCAGCGCGTTCTCATCGATCGAAAGCACGTTGGGCGGTGCGGCGTAGTCGTAGGCCAGATCGTCGACTTGCCAGCCGTCAGGATAACGCGTGCGTACCGCTCCCGGATCGCCCGCAAGTGCGCTAAAGTGCGTCAGGTTCAGGGTTGCGAGCGTACGCGCCGCGTCGTCGAAGTCGTGCGGCGCTAACAGTGGATCACCGCTTCCCTGGAGATACAGCGCATCACCGTCGGTCGCAAGCGTCGTCGTAAAGCTAAATGCCGTGCCGAGCGTATCGAGTGACGCCGAGCCCACGAGCAGTTTGATCGTCGATGCCGGAATCATCGCCGCATCGGCATCGCGGGCGTAGAGCACGTCGCCCGTTTGCGCGGAGACGACATATGCGCTCACGTGGGCACCACGTAACGTCGGCGCCTCGAAAAGCGGGGCGGGAAGAAGAAGCGCGAAGAGCGCGAGCATGGCGGCTTCCTTTCTGCTCGACCGTCTTCAGCGCCTCGCTGCGAAGTCAGGTCTAGCGGTGCGGCTCGCGGTGGCGGTGCGCAATCAATGTCGCTGTGTGATCAAATATCATCTCGCCGAGAGCCCCGACGCGCTCGAAAGCGGCGAAAGGTGGCTAGTGGAACGCGTCGCGTCGTATGGCGATCGCTTCATCGATGTTGGCGCGAACGTCGGTGACTGGCTTGGGATGGTGTCGGACGCGATGCACGGCCGCACGTTTGCAGCCCTCGCGTTCGAACCGTCGCGCAGTGCCTTTGACGCGCTCGAAGGCCGTTTTCGCGGCGAACCGCGCATCACGCTCTTCAACGTTGCCTTGGGAGCGGAATCGGGGTCGTTGTCGTTTTTCGAAGAGACCAACGCCGGTCGCGGCAGTACGCTGGTCGCCGACTTCATGCGCACAAACGGCACGTCGCGTACCGTGACGGTGACAACGCTTGATGCCGCATTGCGGGAGGCCGACTGGACGTATGTCGACCTGTTGAAGACCGACGCAGAAGGCTACGATCTGCAAGTGCTGCGCGGTGCGCGCGACGCACTCGCGGCGCGCTACGCGGGTGTCGTGCAGTTCGAATACAATCGCGCCTGGCAGCTCGCCGGTGATACCTTGCGCGCTGCCTACACGTTGCTCGAAGGCAGCGGATACCGCGTGTTCGTGCTCAAACGCGACGGCCTGTACACGCTCAACTACTTGCGTTACGAAGAGTACTTCGAATACACCAACTTCGTGGCGATCGCCCCGGACCAACTCGCACGCTTCGAGGACCGTGTGCGTGGCGTGATCTAAGACGCTTCTGCGTCGGCGCGGTAGAGGTCGTCGCAATACGGGAGGTGTGCCGGCATCGTCGGCCACTGCGCCGCTTTCGATCCGGCGTCGAAACCGGAGTGCACGAATGCAAGCAGCGCGACGCGCGGATCGGCGGCGGCACGAATCGTGTCGTACGGCACGATGCCCTCATGCCCGGAGCCTGCCGGCACCCACATCGCGCCTTCCGGCGCGAGTGGCATCGACGTCAATGTCGCCGGTTCGGGCGCGGTGTAGGTGTAGTAGGTGGGAGCCTTAACATTGTCGTCGCCCGGCCAGAATCCAACGGCGATGACTTCTTGCGAGTAGGCTTCCTGTTCCACGGGATTGTCGCTCGGCGGCTGGTTTGCCGGACGGCCCGAATAGCGCGCTAGGGCGAGGTCGAAGCTATGCCAGAAAAGCTGTGCCGGACTCTCTTTCCCGATGAACTCACTCGCGTACTGATCGAACACATCGGCGGTCCAGAGCACGATCTCCCACCAGCGGCGCACCATCACGTTGTCGTAGGACGCGTGCTCGCGATCGGCGCTAAAGCGTGTTTCTATGCCCATGCCGTAGGGCTTATCGACGATCTTGGTGTTGATCCCGAATGCCGCCAGCGTCTTCATGATTGTTTCATAGAATTCGGCCACGCTGAGCCCGTCGTGCAGCGCGATGGCCGCCGGCGCATGCGCGGTGTTTGCGTGCACGACGACCTGATGGTTGACGAAGTCGAAGTCGATCTGGAAGAATGTATTCCCGTTGCGCATGCGGCCGGTAGAAAGCCCGCACGCGGTTGGTTGCAGCGTCACATTCCACCAGTGGGAGCGGTACGGCACGTGACCGAGGCGAATCTTACCGACGATCTGACTCATCAGGTGCACCGTGGTCAACGTTGGCTTCCAGTCTGCATAGGGCAGCGGAGCAAGCATCGGATCTGGCATAAGGGAAGGATAGCATGATTGACGCTGTGCTCGCACTCATCATGACGTCGCGCCAGTACCAACGGCTTGATGTCCTCCACGGTGCCGCCGTGCAGAATGCCGCGTCCGGAATTCGGATCGACTCGATCTACGCGCTCAATACAGTGCAGTACTACGATAACGGCGTCTTTGCGAACAACAACTATCTTCCCGAGGTGCTCGACCCACCATACGAGTGCGCGGCGTTTACCAACGTTGCGCAACAGACGGCGACGGCGGTCGAGTTCCGCTTCTCGTATGTCGACACGGCCGGCGATACCGTCGGCTCGGATGAGCTGACGATCTTCGGCAAGTTCTCGCCGGGCATCGCGATCGACGGCACCAAGAAAGAGTGCCGCCCCTTCAAGGGACAAATCGACGACGCCCTCAATCTGTACTTTGCCGGTCAGCACTCCATGTTGAACGGCACGGTCATCTACGTTCGATACGCCGATGGCTCAGTATGGCGACCTGGCACCGCTTCATAAGGAGACACCATGGATCAAGGCCCCTGTTCCCACGGGAACGCTGAAACGGTGCGCGCGGTCAAACCCAGCGCCAACGGCTGCGAGGATTGCCTCAAGATCGGCGCAACCTGGGTGCATCTGCGCGAATGTTTGGAATGCGGTCACGTTGGCTGCTGCGACTCGTCCCTACATAAGCACGCTACCGCGCACTTCCACGCCACCCATCACCCGATCATGCGTTCGTTCGAGCGCGGCGAGGATTGGAAATACTGCTACGTCGATGAAGTGATGTGGGAATAAGACACCGCGGTTAGTGTCGTCACGTTCCACAGTGTCCTTGCGCTATGTCCTGATGATGATGTCAAAGGCCGTGGCGGTAGTGTTGCTGTTCGCAGCACTCTTGGTCGCCACGCGTCTGCCCGGATCTGCCGACTCGAGTCTCGCGTCTGGTCCACCGACTCCAGAGCCGTATCTGGTCCGAAGTGGAGAAGCGGTTCTCTCCGTTAATGGCGCGGCGCAAATGCAAAGCGATCCGGATGAAGTCATCTTCGACGTCATCGTCGCAGGGCCGCTCCGGACTGAGCCAACCGGAATTCCCGGTGCGTCCGTGGCTCTAGTACGCGCGGGTGTTTCCGCTTCGAACATCCTGTCATCTCCTCCAAACGGAATGGTGGAGAACGACCGCGCCGGTATCATGCACCTCTACGTAGTGCTATCACCGGCAACAGCGCAAACGTACACGGCGATGCTTTCAAGAATACATAGTGCTGCGCAAAGCACCTTGATTGAGGCTTCGGGAATTTTGCTCATTCGTAACGCGTGCCCGGCCGATCAGCCGGTGATTTCGCAGTTCGACGACGCCACGAAACGGCGGGCACAGTTGATTGCAAATGCGCTCGGCCTCGCCGTTGGGCAGCGTCTTGCCAGCGACCAACGTCGGTTGCCGGCCCCCTACTCGAACGCGCAGGTTGCGTGTGGTGTGCAACAACGTGTGACCTTCGAGAATATGGACCATCGCGGATTTCCACCGGCTCTTCCAAAGTACTTCACGAGAATAACAGGTGGCGCATTGTATCGGCTCGCCGGTGCAATGGTGACTGGAAGCGTTGGTCTTGCCGCACCGAATGTGAAGTGGCAGGGCATCGCAGGTGATCCGTCGCCGGAGTTGCTCCCTTCTTACAGACTCACATTTGACCGTTCGCTCCGCTACGTACAGACGGACGCGACATTCGCGTTTTCCGTTAAGGACCAAGTTCAGGTTGACGAATGTCATCAACGTCAGCAGTCTGCGATTACGGTGGCGGCGGCAGCAGCATCGTTTCGAATCCAGACGATTGCCGCGGCAATGCGCGAGCGGGTTGGCAAGCTGATCTCGATCGAGGATCGCGGACAGTATGCTGACTCGACGTGCTCGGGCGACGCCGACGGCACCCAGGGGCCCGAGCTGTTTGTCAGTCGGTTGCGGGTCGCGTATTCGTTCGCCGATGGAAAGGTCCACAACGCAGCGAACGCACGCGACGCATATTACGGCGTCGGCTCCGCCTCGTATCCGCCCGATCCATCATTTCGTCAGTGTTGGAATGCGTCATTGACGGCGCTGCGCTTAGCGGGGGCCGATCTCGAGCGGGAGCTTGGCGGTATTCGTCCGAGGGCGATTGTCGGGTCCGACCGAGGGTGGGTGGACTATGGCGATTGCACAACAAGCTTTCTAGGAGGGCAGCGTGCTCCTGATTCCTTTGCGCGGTACACGCAAACCGCGCTCGACGCGTACACACGGTGATGCGGTTCTTCGGCACGTTTGTGGCCCTCGTTTTCGTATTGTCGACGTCCTCTGCCTTCGCAGACGACACGCGATGGGAGCGTGGCCTCTCCGTACAGCTGCCCGAGTCACAGCTTCAGGTCTCTGACGTAACGACTCCATGGCAAAGCGACCCGACGTTCTTTGACGGCCGCGTTCAGCAGGGCCCGATGTATTTCAACGACTGTCTCACGCTCAGAAACGAGGGAAGCATCGACGTAACGCACGTCCAGGTAATGTTCGCGCCGGTCGACCTTTCCGGAAATATCAAGCGGTCCCCGATGCCGTTCGACAGCTCGCGTCGGATTCGGCCGGGTGCCACGGTCACTGTTTGCCGCGATCACGCTTATGCAAATGGCGTTCGCGGGTGGTGGCTGGTTGGCTGGGTGAACGTCGTCGATTTTGCCGATGCGACAACCTGGCACGCTCCGACCGGGGCGCAGCTACGCGACGCAATCGTTAATGCGATTCCGCAGGCTGGCGAGACACTACGGCCGGTGGTCCATGCGTAGCTGGTTCCTGATCGCCGGCTTCGTAAGGACAGCAGCGCACGTAGCCTGCATCGGGATTGCAGCAGCTGTCCTTTTCGCTGCGATCGGCTTCGCAACGCCAATCGCGAGTAATGCATCTGAGCTGGCCGCGCAACAAAATCTGTCGACTCTCGTCGATCAAATCAACGGGGCCGGCCTCGTCCGAGGCGCGGAATCCGTGAGCCCGTGGGCGTTCGCGCATAGCCCCCTTCTCACATGGTACACACGCTTTGCTCTCAGCTTTGGGTCCGCCTCGCCTCCGGGTTCCGAATACCGTAGTGCGGCCGCGGCTCTCACGGACGCGTTGAGGGAGCAGGGGCGAGTTTTATCAACGCGCATCTGGGTGAACGATCAAGGGACAACCTATAGCGCTCGTGACGCAGAGACGCTTCGAGCGACCATCCGCGCGGAGACGCTGAATCGCAGTTGGTCGATCGCGGGTAACAGCGCCCCCATCGATTCTGAAATCGAGGCGTGGATCTCGGGGCTGGCTCGCGATACGGGGGCGCCAATGCATGACGTGCGCGGACTCACGAAGACCCTCGCGAGTATCGCGACGTTCGCCGTTGCCAAGGGCGACCATCCACTCAACATTATTACCACATTCATGGCTACCGGTTCATTTGGTGAACTTGCCGACAGCTGGCAAGAGTCCGCGACATTGCCGTATTACGTCGACGGCGATTTTCGAGGAGTGCGTTTCGACGACTCCGCAAGTGGGCTTTCGCTATACTTATTCTCCGGCACTGAGGCAGCTCGCGTCGCGTTTCGACAATCGTTCTTCTCACATGACAAAAACGGAGATCCGATTCCGGCATTCGCGGCCGCACGCTGGAAGGAGATTGCGTCGAAGTTTTCGCTTCAGGAGATTAATCTTTTGCCGCCGCGTCTGGATGCTTATGGACGAGGGTTATTTTTGCCGACGAATTGGGACGATCCCTTGTACGCCCGGCGCTACGGCACAACGGTGAGCCCCAGCTACCAACTCGACCAGGCTGTAGAGCAAACGGAACTTCACGTGGACCAAGGACGCTTTACCTTGGCAGTCGTCGCTGGCATTGAAGGCTCAAATGCTCCAACGATGATGCTCGTCGATCAGGCCGCGCGTGGGCGAAGCGATTTCCGCCGCCTAAACGGTTTGCTCTACTACGTAGTCGACACCAAAACAGGTGTAATAGTCTGCTATGGTCAGGAGGAATAGAACGCGGTTGGTACTGGCCGGCGCAGTATTGGCGGTCTTTTCGGCCGTTGGGATCAGTGTCTGCGCACGCGATCTTGGGGCGACGGGTATTGCTTGGCAAATCCCCGGATCTGGCATTGACGTGGAACGTGTATACTCGTTTCAGGCAAGTAACGGTGGGCCGTATGGCGGATATTGGACGAACGACTGTGTCACGTTTGTCAATACGGGGCCTGACGCCGTCGCCGGCGTGGAGTTCCTGTTTACGCTAGCTGATGCCCAAGGCAATCACATCAGTCCCCTCGTGTTTGATCTGCGTCAAACGATCCCAAAGGATGTCGTCATGAGCGACACCTACGCAACCTGTCGCACGTACGGATATGCGGAGGAGCGGGGGAAGCAGCTTGTCGGTTGGGTGAACGCGGTCTTCTTTGCGAATCAAAAGCAGTGGCGTCTTGTGCCACCGGTCCAAGGAAGTGTCGAATCCTCGATCGATAGCGGGGTCACGCTGAGCAATGCTGTGACGTACCTTCCTCCGGAAGAGTGTGTAGATTTCACAAACACGTCCGAGCGAAATATAACGAGCCTTCGCATTGTCTTCGAGCACGTTGATACTTCCGGCGCAGAACTCTCCGAGGATGCGTTAGACGTTAAGCGCCCGATAGCGAGCGGGCAAAGAATGTCGGGGAACTGCCGTACTTTTCAGGCGACGTCGCAGCCCGACATTTTTGCCTACGGTGCTGCATCTGCGCGCGGCGAGACCCAGCCAGGAACTCCGACGATTCTCGTTCATGATCGGGCTTCACAGCTGGTGACCCGCGTAGACCAAGTAACGTTCGCCGATGGCACCTCCTGGCGCGCAACGCCGTAGAGATTTCTAGAGGGCTTCGCGCTGCGCCCAAAGCTGCTGTTCGCCGTGGCCGACGGCGATCACGGGCGGCTTCGAAAACCAATTATAATTGCTCGCCATGCTGTAGGTGTAGGCGCCGGTGGTGTGCATCACGACGAGATCGCCGGCGCGGAGATCTTCCGGTAGCATCGCTTCGCCGAGTTCGTCGGCCTCGCACGAGCGGCCGCAGACCAACGCCGGAGCAAGCGGCGTGCGTGGTTCGACCGCTTCGAAATGATGATAGGCGCCGTACATCACCGGGCGCGGATTGTCGGCTAAGCTTCCGTCGACGATGACGAAGCGCCGGCCCTCGAAGCGCTTCACCGCAACGACACGATAGAGCGACGTACCAGCCGCCGCGATAAGCGCGCGACCCGGTTCGATCTCGACGTGAATGCCCGAGGGCACAACGCGCGCAACCGCATCGAGCGTGCCGGCGATGTCGATCGTCTGATCCTTCGCGTCGGGCTCCATCTGCACGCCGAAGCCGCCGCCGACGATCATCGTGTCGGCTGCGGTCAAAGCCGGCGGCGCGCATCTTTTGTAAAAGCACGTGCGAGCCGCTGTGCGTTCTCAACGTACGGCATCGTGTCGTAAGTTTGCGAGCCGATGTGCGCGTGCACGCCGCGCACGCGCAGCAACGGATAGTTGCGCAGCAGCGCGAGCGCCGTGTCTACTTCGCTCGGGGCGAATCCGAACTTGCTGCGACTGCCTGCCGTGCGAATAAAGTCGTGGGTGTGCGCTTCGATGCCGGTGTTAAAGCGCAGCAGTACGTCAACGCCGCGACCGGCAGTTCGCGCCGCGAGCGCATGCAACTCGTCCATCCCGTCAATGACAATGCGACCCACGCGCCCATCGAGCGCGGCATCGTGCTCTTCGGCCGTCTTGCCCGCGCCGTGCAATGTCAGACGCGACGCTTCGAAGCCACCCCGTTCTGCAACCGCGATCTCGCCGATAGATGACACGTCGATGCCAATCGGGCGCCGATGCAGATATTTCACGAGCCCAGGCAGCAACAGTGCTTTGCCCGCATACGAAACGGCGATGTTATGCGGTGCAGCCGCGGCGAGCATCGCATCGAGCGCACCGTCTAAGGTGCGCAGATCGATGACGAGGACGGGTGTACCGAAGCGTTCGGCGAGCGTATCGGCGCGCTCGCCGCCGAGCGTCATCATGTAAATTGCGCCATGAAGCTATCGATCCGTGCTTGCTCGACGCCGGCTGCAAGCAGGCGCACGACCATCGTCTCGGTATTCTCGGGTGGAACGACCAGCATGAACGGCGCTGCGCGCCCGTTGGCGGCCGTGACCATGTACCACTTTGCCTCCGCCGGGACGAGGGCGGTTTGATATTTCTCAAGCGCGAGCGTCACGTCGCCGGCTTGCACGCTCATCGGCTGGTCGAGCGTCATCACGATCGCCGGCCTTCCTTGCGTTTCGAGCGACGCGATCTCGTCGGTCGCGACGACGCGCTCGACGATGAAGTTCTTGCTCGCGATCAGTGCCGTGCGATTGAGACCTTCGTAGTGGTACGCGATCGTCTCGGCCGCGCCACGCGTGCCCTGATGATAGTCGAGCACGTCGGCGGCCTTTTGTACGTGCAGCTCGCGCGGCTTGCCGTCGGCGCCGACGCGGTTCCAGTCGAAGATGCGGTACGTCAAGTCACTCGCCTGTTGCGTCTCGAAGAGAATGATGCCTGCGCCGATTGCGTGCAGCGTGCCGGCAGGCAAGATAATACGTTTCGCCCGCCTTGACCGGCACGCGCCGCAAAATGTCGCCGAGCGTGCCGTCGGCCACGCGCCGTTCGTACTCTTCGCGCGTCGTGTCGCGCGTCCAGCCGTACACGAGTTCGGCGCCTGTCGCTCGGCCGAGAGGATGTACCAACATTCGGTCTTGCCGTTGTGCTGATGCTCGACGCGCTGCGCGTACGCATCGTCGGGATGCACTTGCACCGAGAGCGCGTCGTGCGCGTCGATGATCTTGGTGAGAATCGGAAAGAGCTGCTTCGGATCGAGATCGCCCAGTAGCATCGGACCGAGCTGCGCGCGCAGATCGGCGATGGTCTTGCCGGCGAGCGGGCCGTTGCGGATACGGTTCTCGTCCCAGCACTCCCACGATTCGCCGATTTTGGCGTTCGGATCGCCCGTTTTCCCGAAGCGCGTGACCAGGGCGTCGCCGCCCCAAATGGCGGGGGTCTCCTTCGGCTCGATGGAATAGGGATAGACCGAATCGCTCACGCCGTCTCCACGTTCATCCGTGCACCGGTGATCCGGCGTACCCCAGATATGTTCAAACTCATCGCACTCGCGCTCCTTGCGACCACCTCGCTCCAACCCGTGTATACGCGGCGAACGATTGGATCGGCGAGCGCGTTCAACGCGGCCGAACTGGCGGGCAAGGTCGTGATCGTCGACTTTTTCACCGTCGATTGCTACAACTGCCGCAACGTCGTACCCACGCTGCGCTCGCTCTACGCGAGCGACCGCAACAAAGGCCTCGCGGTCGTAGGGATTCACACGCCGGAGACCCCGGCCGAAAAGGCAGCGGTCCTACGTACGTAGAAAGCCTCCAGCAACAGGGCATCGTCTGGCCGGTCGCGGTCGATAATGCGTTCTCGCTTTGGGACGCCTACCGGGTAAACGCGTGGCCGACGCAACTCTTCTTCGATCGCCACGGTACGCTTACGAAAGGTCATTATCGGCGACTCGCAAGACGACGCGGTTCGCGCGGAGACCCAGGCGCTTCTTCAAGAACGGTAAGTGTGCACGTCTACATCGGTATAGGTTCGAACCTCGGAGACCGGCAAGCGAACATTCTCGCGGCCCTGCAGCGTCTGCGCGCATATGCGCGGATCGGACGCGTCTCGTCGTTCTACGAGAGCGAGCCGGCCGACGGCGTGGACGGTCCGGCGTTCCTCAACGTCGCGGCTGAGATCGAAACCGACCTCGATCGCGAAGCGTTCGAGCGCATCGCGCGTGAGGTCGAACGTGCGGTCGGACGGATCTCCGATACGCGCTTGCAGGCGCGTCCGATCGATATCGATCTGCTTGTATTCGGCGAGTGGACGCATCCCAAGCTTGCGCAACGGCCCTACAACGCGGTGCCGCTCGCGGAGATTGCGCCGCAGTTTGCACATGTTGCGAAGAGCAACGGTAGCGTTGCACCGCGACGCCGAGCACGCAGCTTACACTTTCTTTCGAACCGCCAAGAAGAAGCGCCCGACGTGCGGCTCTCGCTCAATCGCGTCGGCGTCTCACGTGCGTCGAATCGTGCAGCTCGAGATCGACGGGACGCCGCGCGTCTTCAACGCCGAGTTCACGATGGTCGCCGATCTCGCGCCCGACAAAGCCGGCGTGCACATGTCGCGCTTCTCCGAAATGCTCGAAGCGGCGACGCTCGACGTGCTCGACGCGTCGACCGGGCCGGCGCGCATCGAGGACCTGGTCGAAGCGATCGCGCGCGAGATCGTGCGCAGTCAGCGCGCGATCCGCGCCGACGTGCGCGTGCGCGCCGACTTCGGGCTCGAGCGCTGGACGCCGGTCAGCGGCAAGCGCACCGAGGAATCGTACACGCTGGTCGGCATCGCGCACGCCGACGAACGCGGCACGCGCCGCGTCGTCGGCGTCGAGGCCGAAGGCATGACCGCCTGTCCGTGCGCGCAGCTGATGGTGCGCGAACACTCGCTGCACGAACTAATGGAGGCCGGCTTCTCCGAGGCCGATGCGAACCGCGCGCTCGACGCGCTGCCGGTCGCGACGCACAATCAGCGCGGACGCGGCTCGGTGCTGATCGGCGTCGACGAACAATTTGCCGACGCGCTGCGGGCCGAAGATCTGGTCGAGATCGTCGAGAACTCGATGTCGAGCGAAACCTACGATCTGCTCAAGCGCCCCGACGAGTTCTTCATCGTCAACAAAGCGCATCACAACCCGAAGTTCGTCGAGGACGTCGTGCGCGGGATTCTCGCGCGCGCGCTCGACATGTACGCCGATTTCCCCGACGACACGTTCATCATCGCGACGCAAGTCAACTACGAGTCGATTCACAAGCACGATGCGTTCGCCGAGGCCTTCGGGCTCTTCGGCGAGTTCCGCGCGCGAACTCGAGACGGCGTCTACGTGACGCCAAAACCGACCTCGCCACGTGGCTCGGCACGCGCCCTTCGGAGGTCATACGATGATTCGTGCACTTCTCGTAGCGAACGCGCTCCTGGCGCTGCATGTCCTCGCCCTGCCGGGTCACGTGCGGCCGCCATCCGTTTGCTTTGCCGGCTCGAGTAGTTGCGGCAAGCCGGTCGCACACGTCGTCTGCTTTGCGGAAGATAGCCTGTGCGCCAAGCGCTCGCGCGCGATCACATTTGCCGTTCCGCATGACCCTTCGCCTCGCCGATAGGTGCGATCGCGACGCACTGGCGCACCTGCGCCATGCGCTCTGGCCCGACGGGTCAGTCGAAGAGTTCGCCGGCGAGGTCGAGCAGATAGTCGCCGGCACGTTTTCACCGCTTCCCTACGCGATCGTGGTTGCAGAGCAAGATGACGGGCTTGCAGGGTTTATTGAAGTCTCGCTGCGCTCGCACGTTGATGGCTGCGAAACCCATCCGGTCGGGTACATCGAAGGCTGGTACGTTGCAGAATCCTCGCGCAGAAGCGGCGTTGGTCGCGCGCTCGTTGCCGCAGCGGAGGCGTGGGCGAGCGCGCTCGGCTGCACGGAGATGGGCTCGGATGCGTTGATCGACAACATGCAATCGCAGCACGCACATGCGGCGCTCGGCTACGAGGTCGTCGACCGTTGCATCAACTATCGCAAGGACTTATAGCACCTGCTGCAGCGTGTCGACCTCGACAACAAACTGGCCGATGTTCTCGTCAAATGATTCGAGAATGGCACGCGCTTCGGGCTCAACGACCGCACGGTTCGGCGTATCACCAGCGAAGCGCCGAATCGACTCCTCGGATTCCCAAAATGTGAGGACGACAAGTTCGACTGGTTCGCCGCCGTCATCACGGCTGAGCACGAGCGCCCCACGGTGTCCTGTGATGCGTTCGAGTTCCGGCGTGAGCGTGTTGCGGAAGAACGTGTAGTACTTTGGCGCGTCGGCGCGCGTCACCGTCGCGGTGAAGTGTCGAACTAGCATAGCTTGCTATAGAAGCAGCACGAGGCTGCGGAAGGTTCCACCGCCCCACCCCTTGACATCCCTCCACTCTTGATATATCTATTATGGATATACTGGAGGCACGGCATGATTGCGAGCGATCCACGCATTTTTCTTCCCCTCAGCTCGAGCGCGTTTTACATTTTACTCGCGGTCGCAGCCGAAGAGCGTCACGGCTACAGCATTGCTAAGGAAGTTGAAGAAGCGACCGGCGGCGCGGTTCGCCTCGGACCGGGCACGCTCTACCGCCTTATTAAACAGATGGTGGCTGACGGCTGGCTGGTCGAGGTCGATCGCGGCGATTCCGAGGATCCGCGTCGCCGTTACTATCGTCTGACTCCATGGGGCAAACGCATCGCGCGCGCCGAGGCCGAGCGCCTCGCCGATGCGGTGCGCACAGCAATGGATCGCAAGTTACTTTCGGCGAGCGCGTTCGCGTAATGGGCGTGTGGCTTCGCCTCGCGTTGCTCTTGGCGCCCGCCGAATTCCGCCGCCGCTACGGTGAAGAGATCGCCGCTGGTGAACGAGAGATGCGCGCGAGCGATGTGCTCGACGTCGCACTGACCGGTATTCGTTTGCAAATCGACGATATGCTTCGCGATCTGAGCTACGCGCTGCGGCGTCTCGCAAAATCGCCGCTTTTCGTCTCGATCGTTGTGCTGACGTTCGCGCTCGGTATCGGTGCCAACGTTGCCGTCTTCAGCGTACTCAATGCGGTTGTGCTCAAGCCGTTACCGTACCTCGAGCCATCCGGCTTGGTGCAGCTTGGCGCAAGCGATTCCCGGCGCCAAACGCAGCCTGCGCTCTCGATTGACGACGTCGACGACCTGCGGGCGCAAACGCATTCGCTCACGTCGATTGCTGCGACCACGAGCGACGGTATCACGCTGCTTGGAAACGGACGGCCGGTGGCGCTCGCCGGTCTCTCGGTCATGCCGGAATACTTTAACATCCTGGGGATTCACACGCAGCTCGGGCGCGCGCTCACGCCGAGTGACAGCCGGCCCGGTCTCAGCAACATCGTGATCTCGGACGCCGTGTGGCGCCGGAATTTCGGAGCCGACCCGTCGATTGTCAATCGTTCGGTCGCTATCGACGGCGGCACGTCGCGGGTTGTCGGCGTGCTCGCGCCGGGCCAGATGTTGGTCGACGCGCAGTCGGGCGAAATCGGTCCGCAAGACTATCTTTCTGCGCTTCCCGAAGAATCGGATCCGCGCGCGCGTGGCGCACGCTACCTCGGCGCGATTGCGCGCCTCGCGCCGTCGACCACGGTTGACCAGGCCAATGCCGAGCTCGCGCTCGTTTCGTCACGCCTGCAAAAGCTCTATCCGGGAACCGACAAAACGTTCGCATTTTCTGTTACGAGCCTCAGTGCAGTCGTGGTTGGCTCGGCAACGGCTATCGTGTGGACGGTATTCGCGGCAGTTATCGGCATTTTGCTCATCGCCTGCGCCAATGTGGGGAATATGCTCGGTGCGCGCTGGTCGGCGCGCGATCGTGAATTCGCGTTGCGCCGCTCGCTCGGTGCGACGTCGTGGAACGTTGCGCGTCTGCTTTTGATCGAAACCGGTGTGCTCGCGTGCATCGGTGCGGTCGGAGGCATCGGTCTCGCATATGCAGGACTGCAAACCGTCGGCCACTACGCGCTGCGTGCACTCCCGCGCGGTGGCGATGTCGCGATCGACGCAACCACGTTGGTGTATGCGCTCGCAATCGTTGTTGCAACGACGCTGCTGGCGGCGCTTGCCCCGATCGTCTCGCTGAACGTCAGCGATCTCAACGCGATGTTGAAGGCCGCCGGCCGCGGCGGCGATTCGTCAGCGCGCCATCGCTCGCGCACGGCGCTCGTCGTCTTCGAGATCGCAATCGCCCTTGCGCTCGTGACGCTCTCGGGACTCATGGTGCGCGGATTCATCGATCTGGTGCGGACGCCGCTTGGCATTCGTCCGGAGGGCGTGAGTTTTACCGATGTCGTCGGCTTGCCCGACGCCCGCTTTGCAAAGCTCGACGCGCGACGCGCCATGCAACAACGGCTGCTCGCGCGACTGCGCGCGCTCCCGGGCGTTGATGCCGCCGCTTTGAGCGTGGCATATCCGCTCGGCGATATCTCGCTCAACTTCGACACCGCGGTGTTTGGAAAAGTCTACCCCGAAGGCGAGTCTCCGTCCGCAGCGGGCAACGACGTGAGCCCCGGATATTTTCAGGCACTCGGGATCCCGATCTTACGTGGTCGCGACATCGGCAATGACGACACCGCGCAGAGCGCTCCAGTCGTCGTCATCAATCAATCGTTTGCAAATACGATTCTCGCCGGAGTAGACCCGCTCGGCGCAAAGATCCGCATCGCCGGGTGGAACAGCACGATCGCGCACTGGGCGACCGTTGTCGGCGTCGTTGGCGACACGCGTCTGCGACTCACGACACCGCCGCTCCCAGGCTATTTCGTGCCGCTCACGCAGGCGCCACCGCAATTGCTGAGCGCGGTCGTGCGCGCGCCCGGATTGGATCACGCAACGCTAGCGCGCGAGGTACAAGCAGCGTTTGCAGCCGAGCTGCCGACGATGCAGCCACCGGGCCTCTCAACCGTCGCCGAACGCATTCGCACGAAGACGCGCCAGGCATGGGTGACGGCAACACTCCTCAGCACGCTCGGGGGCATTGCACTGCTGATTTCGCTTGCCGGCATATTCGGCGTGGTCTCGTTCTCGGTTACGCAGCGCTCGCGTGAGTTCGGCGTGCGCATGGCGCTTGGAGCTGCCTCCGGCGCGATTCTCGGCGATGTGCTGCGCCGCACGGCGATAACGACGGCGCTCGGGGTTGCAGTTGGCGTCGTCATTGCGGCTCTCGGTGCCCGCGCGGTCGCTGCGCAGGTTGCATCCGTGGCAGCGTTTGATCCGCTCATCTTTGCGGGTGTCGTGGTCTGTGTGTTCCTTGCGGCGTCGCTAGCGTCGCTGCATCCTGCGTTGCGTGCAACGCGCGTGCAGCCGGTTGACGCATTGAGGTACGAATGAGACCGGTTGCGCTCGGCGAGATGGACGTCACCCGCTCGAAATCGCGCAAACTCTCACGCGGCGCGACGATCGCCCTCACGGTCGCGCTGCTGCTTGTGGCCGCCGCCGTGGCGCTCTTCTCGTTGACGCGTACCGGCGGCGGCATCGTGGTCGAACGTGCAAATGTCGTGACCGACACCGTGCGCCGTGGCGACTTGGATCGCTCGATCTCGGCATCCGGCGCGCTCGCACCGCAAGAAGTGCATATCGTCGCCGCCGTACAACCGGGTATCGTCGAGAGCGTTTTCGTCAAGCCGGGTGCGAACGTGAGCGTAGGCACACCGATTGCGCGATTGAGCAATCCGGATCTCGACGCGGACGTGATCGCTGCGCGTTCCGCAGTCGACGTCTCCCGCGCCGATCTTGCGAGCGCGCAGCAACAGGCGCAGGCCTCGGCCCTTGCGCAGCGCTCCGCTTACACGTCGGCACGCGCGCAGTCGGAGATGGACACGACCAACGTGTCGGGCGAGGCAGAGTTGCATCGTGAAGGCTTCATCGCCGACCAGACGTATCGCATCGCGCAGATCAAGGCCGGTCAGTCGCGAGATCAGTTGACGGTCGCGCAATCGCAGATCGGCGTTGACGCCTCAGAGCAAAGCGCCAAAGTTGCGGCGGCGCAAGCGCAGCTCGATCAAGCGCAGGCGCAACTGCAGGCAAAGCAGGCGGAAGTCGAAGCGCTCATCGTGCGTGCGCACTCTTCGGGAATCGTGCAGTCGGTTGCAATCGATCCCGGCGCACGCCTCGAGATGGGAACCGAACTCGCGCGCGTGGCCGATCAGCGCGACCTCAAAGCGGTGCTGCAAGTTCCCGAAGGCCAAGCGCACGCCGTTGTCATCGGCATGCCGGTTCGCGTCGACACCGGCAACGGCACGGTGAGCGGACGCGTCATGCGCATCGCGCCGTCGGCACAAGACGGCAGCGTTGCCGTAGACGTCTCGTTCATCGGTGCGCTGCCCGCGGGCGCGCGTCCCGATCTCAACGTCGATGGCACGATCGATCTGCAGACGCTGCATAACGTGCTCTCGATCGTGCGACCTGCCGGCGCTGCCGACAACAGCACGGTGAACCTGTACCGTCTCGACGCCGGCTCATCGCAGGCGCGACTCGTGCCGGTTCATCTCGGCATCGGCTCGACCGATCGTATCCAAGTTCTTGACGGCATTTTCGCGGGCGATGTGGTCGTCGTTTCAGACACCTCGGCGTACGGCGGTGCGCCGCAGCTTCGGTTGCATTAGAAAGGCTCTCATGTTGCTCAAACTTCACGGCATCAACAAGACCTATCAAACCGACGAGGTCGAAACGCGCGCCCTGCGCGACATCGACCTGGTCATCGAACGTGGAGAATATGTCTCGATCGAGGGGCCGTCGGGCTGCGGGAAGTCGACGCTGCTTTCCATCATTGGTCTCCTCGACGCACCGACCAGCGGCGAATACGTCTTGAACGAGCGCGCGGTCGGGTCACTGTCGGCGAGCGAGCGGGCGTCGATCCGCAACCGTGAGATCGGCTTCATTTTTCAAAACTTCAACCTTATCGGCGATCTCACGGTCGAAGAGAACGTCGAGCTGCCGCTCACGTATCGCGGCGTTTCCAAAGCCGAGCGCAAGCGCCGCGTCGGGGAAGTCTTGGAGCGCGTGAACGTCGCGCATCGCGCACGTCACTATCCGGCGCAACTCTCCGGTGGTCAACAGCAACGCGTCGCCGTCGCGCGCGCGCTCGCCGGAAATCCATCGGTACTGCTAGCCGACGAGCCGACGGGGAACCTCGATTCGGCCCACGGTGAAGCGGTCATGGAGTTGCTCTCCGAGTTGCACGCCAGCGGGTCGACGATCGTCATGGTCACGCACGACCGGCGCTTCGCGACCTACGCAAAGCGCACGATCGGGCTGCTCGATGGATGTCTCGCGGACTCACCTGCACTCGCCGAAGCGCACCTCTAGCTCGCGGCTAGTCGAGCAGATTGTGCGCGCGCGATCAGGCGCGTGTAACTCGCTCGATCGACGACGAGCAACATTCCTGCGACGAAGACGAGCATAAAAAAGATCGCGCTTCCGAACGCGATCGGAAAGCCGTAACGTGTGGCAAGTGCGGTAAGGATCAGTGAGTTGAACGCGCCCATGATGTTGAGCACGCCGTTGTACACACCGTAGACGATGGCGGTGGACGCTTGATTCGGCGAGATGTCGATTACGTTGACCGCCCATGCACCAACCGTCATGTTCATGAGCAGTTGCGCCACACCGAGCAATACGGCCGTGGTCATCGCGGAGCCGGCGCGCGCAGAAAGCAGCGAGAAAAGGACGCAGATGACCATACCGAGCATCGGGACGATCGCACCGATGCGACGTGCGGTGAGCCGATCGTAACGCGCAGCCAGGCGGTCATTGAATGGACCCGAGATCAGGAAGCCGGCGAGCCCTAAGAAAGCGCCAAGACTCGCCCACGCCGCGCTCTTGAGAATGCCGAGATTGAAGGTGTAATACATGTAGCTCGGGACCCAGTTCAAAAACGTGAAAAGAATGTAGCCGAACGTCATGTAGACCAAAAGCATGCCGCCGCCTGTGCGGCTCAAGAGTACATTACGAATCCCCTGCCAGTCGATTTGCTCGTGACGACTCGCGCGGTTTCCGATAAAGGCGCGCTCGGCATCGTTCGTGCGGGGATCGTCGTCGGGCCGGTTGCGGACGAAGATGAGCCAAAGCGGAACAATGACGAGTCCAGCGACGCCGAATAGGTAGAATGTCCACTGCCAACCGAAGCGCACGAGAATCCAGCCTGCGAGTAGCGTCCCGACCGCGGGTCCCAGATATTGGCCGCATCCGCCGAGCGTAAACGCCGTCGATCGCTCACTGGGCGCGGCCCAAGTGTTTGCAACCTTTGCATTCACCGGCCAGATGGGAGCCTCGCCGGCGCCCATCAAGCCACGGATTGCGTACCATCCGCCAAGCGTTCGTGCGAACGGCGTGAGAATCGTGAACGCCGACCACCACGTGAGCAGCATCGGCAGCGCGAGACGGAGACCCAAACGATCGGCCAGCCATCCGCCCGGAAAATTGAAGACCGCATAGATGATGGCCCACGCGAACGAGATCGCGCCGATTTGCTCCAGCGTGAATCCGAAATCGTGCCGAATCGCGGGAATCGAAACGGAAAAGTTCACGCGATCCATGTAGTTCACGAAAACGGCAGCAAACATGAGGCCAACAACCGCATAACGGTGCTTGGTCACACAGCACCTCCTACATTACGTAGGACTGTTACGTCGGCCTCAGATGCGCTCCTCTGAGGGCGAGTTGGCAAAATGCGTACGCCATAAGCGGCGGAGTTGCCGTGCGTCAGCGAAGCCGCAGCGTTCGGCGACCGTTTCCACCGAAAGCGTGCGATCGCGCAAAAGCGTACGCGCGTGTTCGAGTCGTAGCGCCGTCGCGTAGGATTTCACGCTCGAGCCCGTCGCGGCCCGAAACTGCCGTGTGAGGGTACGTTCGCTCACGCCGGCAATCGCGGCAAGAGAGGTGAGTGTGAATGATTCGCTGGCATGTTCAACCAGCCAGTCTTGCGCAACGTGAACTTCGGCAAACGTGTGATCGCGTAGCGCGAAGTAGGGGCTAAGCTGTTCGTGCGTACCCGGACGCCGCGCGGTGACGACCAATTCGCGGGCAGCGATCGCCGCAATGCGCGATCCGTGATCGCGTTCGACGAGCGCGAGAGCGAGATCCACGCCGGAGGCGACGCCGGCACTGGTCGCGATGCGTCCATCGATGACGAAAAGACGGTTGGGCTCGACGTGTACGTTCGGGAACACACGCTGCAGCTCGTCGACACGCTTCCAATGCGTCGTCGCATGGCGGCCATCGAGCAATCCCGCGGCCGCAAGCGCAAATGCGCCGACGCACACCGATGTCACCATCGCACCGGCATCGTACGCCGTGCATAGCCAGTCGAGCAGCGGACGCAGCGAGCGGGCGCGGCTGAGTACGGCTTTGCGTAGAGAAGTGCTACCGGGAACGATCACGAGGTCGTGCTCGTCGATGTCACGCGGAAGCCCCACAAGCCCACATAGTCCAAGCCGCTGCACCGTATCCAATCGCTCCGATTCCGCGGCAAAGATTACGCGATGCGACGCGCCGGCCGCCGCGGCCTCGTGAAAGACTTGCATCGGTCCAGCGAGGTCTAGAATTTCGACGTCGGATGGCACCGCGAAGATGACGCGCTTCATGCAGGCAATGCGTCGTCGACCGTGCAGATGCGCGCGAAGCGACGGCGCAGCGCGTATTCGGTGCGCTCGACGACCGCATCAACCGGCAGAAACGCGCTGTCGGGGTCGAGCGTTTTCGGTATCGGGAACGTCAGCGTGGCCTCGGTGACAAAATCCACTTCGAAACCCAAGTCTGCGGCGACACGCGCCGTCGTCTCGCAGCATTGTTCGGTCTGGATTCCGCAGATCGTCACCCGCCCAACGTGCCGCTGCAGAAGCAGCTGCAATAAATTCGTACTGGTGAACGCATTGCGCGAGGTCTTATGCACGACGGGCTCATCGGCGCGTGGCGCGACCCAATCCATGAGCTGGTAGTGCGGACTCGTGACGGCGAAATGTTCATCAGCGTCGCTGTGCAGAAAGTAGATCACCGGCTCGCCGCCCGCGCGAAAGCGCTCGATGAGACGCGCAACGTTCGTTTCGAATGCTGGATTGTTGCGGTGCTCCCAGCGCGGCAGCGCCTTGAACGAGTCTTGGATGTCGATGACCAGGAGTGCATTTGTAGTGGACATTTGCGGCCATTGTACTACTACAAAATGGCGCGAAGCTAGGCCATATACGGCCGCTGAGCGGAAACATCCGGCCAAAGTCGCGCGCGCAGCAGGCCTCGGTGCACCTCGCCTACGATACTGGCAGAGTGAGTCTAGGCGTCCATTTCGAGCGCGAAATACGCGAGCAGCCGGAGGTGTGGGAGCGCATCGCGCGCTCCGATGCGGCTGCGAAGCTGGCGGGTGCGCTCGAGGGCGAGATCATCCTGGTCGGCAGCGGGAGTTCGCTCTTCGCCGCGCAGCTCGGCGCGATCGCGCTGCGCCGCCGCGGCATCAGCGCGCACGCGCTTGCGGCAAGTGAGGCCCGCGGCGACAACCGCGCCTATCAGGATCGTGTCATCATCGCAATATCGCAAAGCGGGCGTTCAGCCGACGTGCTTGCCGCAGTCGACGTACTGAACCCAAAGCGTACGATTGCCTTGACCAACAGCATCGCCGCACCGTTGACCGAGCGTGCGGACGTGACGATCGACGTCCTAGCGGGACCTGAATTCGCCATCCCGGCAAGCAAAAGCGTCTCGTCGACGATTGCGATTCTGCTCTCGGCTGCATCGTTGCTCGGCGGCGACCATACGCGCGATCCGCAGATCTTGATTCACACGGCGCAGAGCATCGGCTCGTGGCTGGGCGAATCCGGCGTTGAAGCCATCATGCGCGCCGCGGTTGCGATCTCGGCGCGGCACGATGTCGTGGTGCTCGGCACCGACTACGGCGCGCCGATCGCCCGCGAAGCCGCGTTGAAGTTCAAAGAAGCGACATACTTGCACGCCGAAGGCTTCGAGGCCGGCGAATTTCGTCACGGCAGTGCGGCGATGCTCGATGCGTCGAGCATCGTGATCGGCATCATGGACCACGACGCGACCGACATCGTCGGAAGGCCGCTGCGCGAAGCGCGTAAAGCCGGCGCACAGCGCTACGCAATCGGCACGACGACCGTCGACGAGGTCACGCGTTTGGGTCCGATCGTTGACGACCCTTACAACACGCTAGCATGGCTTGTGACCGTGCAACTCTTGGCGCTCCATGTTGCGCGTGCGCGGGGCATCGATAGCGATCGCCCGCGCGGCTTGACCAAAGCGATCGTCAGCGAATGAACGACGCGCGCCCCACGCTCGTTCGCGGCGTCGGCCTACTTGGCGCCGTGGCAGTGAACGTTATCTCGATGATCGGGATCGGCCCGCTGATCACGATTCCACTCGTGCTCGGCGCGCTGCACGGGCCGCTCTCGCTGGTCGGCTGGTTGCTCGGTGCGTTGCTCGCGTTGTGCGACGGGCTGGTGTGGGCCGAACTTGGTTCGGCGTATCCGCGCTCCGGCGGCACCTACGGCTATTTGATGGCGATATTCGGTCAAACGAGAATCGGCGCGCTTCCCGCATTCCTCTTCGTGTGGATGACGATCTTCACAGCGCCGCTGACGCTTGCGAGCGGCTATATTGGATTTGCCAATTACGCGGGGTACCTCGTGCCGCAACTCGCCGCCTCGCCGCTTGCACTCAAACTGCTTGCCGTCAGCGTTGGCGTCGTCACGCTCATCGCGCTGCACCGTGGGATCAAAACGATCGAGCGCATCGGCATCGTGCTCGGAGCGATCGCGGTGCTCACGCTACTGTGCGTAGCGGGCGCGGCGTTCGTGCATTGGTCGCCGCACCTCGCGTTTGCAATGGCGCCTGGGGATTCACTCTGGGGCGGATTACGTGCAGGTCTCGGATCGGCGCTGATCATTGCGATGTACGACTATCTCGGGTACAACGCGGCCAACACGATCGCCGACGAAGTTATCGCACCGCAACGCACGCTTCCCCGTTCGATCGGTATCGCGATCGCACTCGTTGCACTGTTGTACATCCTCATGCAGACGGGCGTCCTCGGTGCGATTCCGTGGCAGACGTTCGTACCGCTGGCCGACGGATCGCTGCCGCCGCTCGGTCAGCACCTCGCTTCGACGATTGTCGAGCGCGTTGCCGGCGCGCCCGCGGCGACCGGAATCACGGTGCTCATTCTGATCACCGCCTTTGCCTCGGTCTACGGCGTCCTGCTCAACAGCTCGCGCATTCCCTACGCCGCCGCGCTCGACGGGAACTTCCTGCGCTCGTTTGCGCACGTACACGGACGGCACCGCTTTCCCGACGTGTCACTGGTCGTGATCGGAATCATCGCGCTCGTCGCATGTTTTTTCACACTTGACCAAGTGATCAATGCGCTCTTAGCGGGGATCGTGCTCACCCAATCGGTCGCGCAGATTGCGGCGCTCTTGGTCATGCGGGCACGTGGCGAGCGCGCGCCCTATCGCATGGCGTTGTATCCACTGCCCGCCTTGCTTGCCCTGGCGGGTTGGATCTACATTTTTTGTTCAGCGGGCGTCCCGGCAATAGCATTCGGCATACTCGGCATTCTGCTCGGTGCTTGCGTGTACTTCGTTCGCGCAGTACTCTTTAAGGCCCCAACGTAAGTATAAAGGAGAGATCATGCCGACGATCACCCTGCGTGATGGGACCGCCTATTACTACAAAGACTGGGGCTCGGGACAGCCGGTTATGTTGAGTCACGGGTGGCCGCTCAACGCGGATGCATGGGAAGACCAGATGTTTTTTCTGGCCGGCAAGGGCTACCGTTGCATCGCGCCGGACCGGCGCGGGCACGGCCGCTCGGGCCAGAGCTTTGACGGCAACGACATGGATACGTATGCCGACGACATTGCCGAACTCTACGACAAGCTCGACCTCAAGAACGTCGTGCACGTTGGACATTCGACCGGCGGCGGTGAAGTGACGCGTTACATCGCGCGGCATGGAAATGCACGCGTCGCGGGCGCCGTCCTCGTGTCGGCGGTGCCACCGATCATGTTGAAATCGGCAAGCAATCCCGAAGGTACGCCGATCGAGGCATTCGATCAGCTTCGCGCGGCGGTCCACGTCGACCGTTCGCAGTTCTTCAAAGATCTTTCCGCGCCGTTCTACGGAGCGAACCGTCCCAATTCAAAGGTTTCGCAAGGCTTGCGCGATTCGTTTTGGCTGGCGGGCATGATTGCCGGATTCCCGGCCTGCCTACGATTGCATCAAAGCGTTTTCCGAGACCGATTTCACACCCGATCTCAAGAAGATGAGCGATCTTGGCGTACCGACGCTCGTGGTGTGCGGCGACGACGACCAAATTGTCCCGTACAAAGACGCCAGTGTAATGAGCGCAAAGCTCGTCAAAGGATCGATCCTCAAAGTCTATGAAGGCGCACCACACGGTCTGCCTTCGACGATGAAGGATCGGCTCAATACCGATCTGCTGGAATTCATCACCACGTCGGTGAAGGCACCCGTCCATGCAAATTAATCGATAAGGCGTTGCTTCTCAGCGATGGGCCATGAAACTCGAGATTATACGTAACACTCCTCCCGCGTTTTATACGCTCATCGCTGAGTATGAGGCGAGCCTTCCGCCGGAGCTTCGGCACGCGAAGCTTGAGCCGTTTACCGTCGCGTTCATGGCGTCGCTCGACGGAGCGCCCTGCGGGTGTCTTGCACTCGGCGAACGGGATGCGCGGACCGGCATCGTCAAGCGGCTCTACGTCAAGCCCTCATTTCGCGGACACGGCGTGGCACGTGCGCTGATGGACGAACTGCTCGCGACGGCACGCGAGCGCGGCTATACGCGCGTCATTCTCGATACGAATCGGGAGGAACTTGCTGCGGCCTATCAACTCTATCTCTCGATGGGCTTCAGCGAGTACGCCGGCGCGGACGAAGGCGTGGAGTATGCGTGCCCGACGTTTATGGAGTTGAAACTGTAGCGTCGAGTGCTGCGATGCGTTTGCCCAGGCTCGGATGTGAAGCAAAAAGCAACTCGTACCAGCTCGGCGGTTCTTCCTCGGCGAGATTCTGATCGCGCAGGCGTCGGAACGCGGCAACGCCGCTTTGCGCGTCGTGTGTCGTCGCAAGGGCAAACCTATCGGCCGCCCATTCACGCGATCGCGAGAACGCGTTGACTGCAGGGCGCACGACCGCCATGCCCGCACCAAGCCATGCAGCGATACGCAGTAGGAACAGATTCTGCGACGACGCATCGTCACGCAGCCCACGCGCGACGATCCACAAGAGGGCCGCGGTCACGCCTTCGGCGAGCGCGATCATGCGCCACGTATCGCGCGAAACATAGTGGCCCAATTCATGGGCAACCACAAAGGTGATTTCATCCGGTTCAAAGGCGTCGATCAAGGTGTCGCCGAGCACGATGCGATGCGTCGAGCCGATACCCGCAACAAAAGCGTTGGCCTTTCTCGTTTGGCGGCTCATGTCCATACGCAGAATCTCCGCATCACCCACGCCGAAGCGCGACGCGAGTGCGCGCAGTCGCGCTTCGAGCGGGCCGCGCAACGGCTCAAAGCGATTGAACAGCGGGAGGATGTAGATCGGCACGATCAGGTTGGCGAGAATAAATAGCGGGAGCATGCCAAGTGCGGCAACCACTGGCCACGCACGGCGGAAGCGCCGCACGGTGAGCGCGCCAAGTATTCCGAGCCCGCCGGTGAGCAGCACCGAGATGGCGGTGCCCTTGCCCCAATCGGCGAGAAACGCCGAAACGGACTGATCGCTCAGGCCGTACTCGCGCTCGACGGCGTAGTCCTCGACATACGAAACCGGCAGCTCGAGCACGCTCGATGCGAGCGTGACGGTTGCGAAGAACGCGCCCGGTCGCAGCCACTGCGGCAGCGGCTCGATCGCGCGGTCGATGCGCGCCGCGAGCGGGCCGTAGGCAAAACCAAGCGTCGCGAATGTCGAGCGCACCATTCCCGCCACCGCGAGCGCACGACGCGTCCGCCCATAGGCTGCGGAGTTATCGCATGCTGCGTCGGGTGCACTGCGTGCAACCGTCACGGCCTGGAAGGCACGCACCGCGACGTATCCGGCACTTGCGCCGGCGATGAGACCCACGAGGAATTTACGCACTGGGCACCCTGGCGTTACAGACCACTTTGGCGCTTTCGCGCTAGTGCGCCCCAGGCACCTCGCACGATTCAAAATCGATGTCGTAGACGGCCAGCCCATAGCCTTTGGGGCTCAGCCGCAGATCGTAGCTACCGTACTTCTTGTTTTCGACAACGTGATACGCGCGCGATGCATCGACGTTGACGTACGACATGCCGCTCGAGTCAAATTGCACGTCGGAGCCGGCGTCGTCTTTGGCGAGCGGCTTGCCGTTCTGGGTTACGTCCACGCGCGTTGCGCCTTTGTCAGGCGTCATGACGACCTCGACTTCGATTGCATGATACGCCATATCAAAGTAGCCGCCGCCACCGCCGAAGGCGATTGCCTCGTGCGTTGCATGCCAAAAGCCGTCGAGATAGACTGCGTCGTCGCGGTGGTCGCCGCTCGTATCGTGGTAAGCGATGTCGCTTGACGGATCGCCAAACTTCGGCGCATTAGCCACCGGCTGATGTCCGACCAGCACTTCTTGCGAGTGCGGATAGCAGACCGCACCCGGCTTGTCGTAACTGTCTTGCGGCAAAAGTGCCATCACCGGCGGCAGCGACAGCGAAGGGTTTGCGTTCTTGAGGAGCCCTTGAATCTTGGATTCGGTATAGGGATAGTTGCCTTCGCCCAATTGCGCCTCAACGAGTTTGCCGCTCTGATCGTAGAGTAGTTCGGTCGGCCATTCGTTGATGCCGAAGCGCTTCCAGATCGTGTAGTTGTCGTCGATTGCAACCGGCCACGTGATATTCAGGCGTTTTGTCGCGCTGTCGACTTGACTCGCTTGTCCAGAAAACGTGAACTCCGGCGTCTGGACGCCGACGATCACGAAACCGTCATTGTGATAACGCTTGTACCACTCGCGTAGATAGGGGAGCGTGCGCAAGCAGTTGAGGCACGTATACTCCCAAAAATCGACCAGCACGACTTTCCCGCGCAGGCCGGCGGGATCGAGTTTGGGGCTGTTGATCCACTGTGCGGCGCCCTCGAAATTCTCCATGGGCGTGCCCGCGGAGAACCCGCACAGCAGCACCAGCAGCCCCAAAATCAACCAGCGTTTCATCGGCGACAGACCCCTCTCCGAGAGGCTTCGACGCGTGACGCGGCGGTACTGTGACCGCTTAGCTCTGTGCCTTCTGCGCTGCGCTCAGGTCCTTTTCGAGCACGGGCAGTGCTTCTGCGGCGAACGTGCGCATCTGCGCACCCCCGCCACCGTGCTGCTCGGCTTCGAAGAGCGCGATGAGCGCTGTTAGCGACTTGGCTTGGTCAGCAGCGTAGTCCGAGGCCGTACACGACGGTTGCGGCGAGTTGGTCGCAACCTTGATTCCGTAGAAGGTCGAGATCGAGGCGAGTTGGCTACCGATGCTGACTTCGTCGCCTTGGACCGTGGTTGCCAGCGTTTTGACGCCGTCACTACCGTTGGCCTGGGCGGGATTGGCATTGGAAACACTCTGCAGAAGCAGCTGCATGGCCTGTTGAGTAAACTGCGTGTCTGCCGTATTTGCGGCATCATTGGCGGCAGCGAGCAATCCGATGCTGAGCGTGCTGCAAAGGGCCACCGATACGAGAGGGCGCAGAAGTTTGTGGTGTAGCATGATGCCACTAGCGTGCGCGCACGCGACGGGTGTGCGTGCGACATTTCCGACAGCCGGCGACCAAAGAACATTCAAATCATTATCATGAGTCTTAAAAAGTGACAGCAAGTGTATAGATGCTGATAAGCGTACTCGTTTATTTTTTCTTGGGCGTACTTTTCGGATATTTGGGTGGTCTTTTCGGGATCGGTGGCGGGCTCGTCGCGATACCGGTGCTGGGCGTATTCTTCGGATACTCGGAGCAGCTCGCGCAAGGGACGGCACTTGTGATGATTGTGCCCAACGTGCTCCTCGGCTTATGGCACTACGTTCGCAAAGTCGGTCTTGATCAGCGCCTTGCGCTGACACTTGCAGGCACCGCGGTGCCGTTTACGTTTGCAGGAGCGCGTGTCGCCACGGTCCTTCCGAGTGCACCGCTGCGCATTGCCTTTGCGATCTTTATCGCAGCGATTGCGGCGCAGATGGCATGGCGCACCTTCGCACCCACGCGCGTGCACGTGCCGCACCGCTATCCGTGGCCGCTTGCCGGCTTGGTCGGGGCGATCGGCGGTACGCTCTCGGGATTTTTCAGCGTTGGCGGAGCGGTGTTCGCGGTCCCCGCAATGTCGGCGCTCTTTGGGCTCAGTCAAGTTGCTGCACAAGGCATGGGTCTTGCGCTCGTCGCCCCCGGTACGATCGTAAGCATCGTCACGTACGCGGCAGCCCGCGATGTCGCATGGATCCCCGGAATTGCGCTCGCACTTGGCGGTGCGATCTCCGTGCCGCACGGCGTCAATCTGGCTAAGCGTCTTCCCGAACGCGTCTTGCGTGGGCTCTTCGCCGCATTGATGCTCGCGTCGGCGGTTGGGTTGGTTCTGCGCTCATGGAAGCCATGAGCGCAGAACCGGTGGACACGTCTACAGCTTCACGTTGAGTTGGAAGTAGACGTTGAGGGGTGGTGGATTCCCCAGGTTCGATGCAATAACGGGGATGTAGGACTGGGTCTGCCACGGATGCGGCGTGAAGCCGTTGGCCGCGGCGTCGTTCGGTCCCGTGCCGTTATAGAAGTTACCCGCGTAGAATCCGTTGGACGCGTAGCCGCAGTAATTCGGACCCGGAGCGTAGGCCGAAGTCCACGGCTCCTTCGATCCGCCGAAGCATGTGTGCGCGATATCGGCAATCGTGACGGTCGCCGTGAGTTTCGGCGTGACGTCATAGGCGAGTTGCAGATTCGTCACGAGCACCCACGGATTGCGGAACTCGCCCGGTGACGAGAACGAACCGGTTTGGAAGTTCGGCACGTAGAGCTGCGACGCGGCTGTCGAGAACGTTCCCGCAGCCGAGAGCGCATCGCACTGGAATGGATTGGTTCCAGGCGAAACTCCGGTGATGCCCGCCGTCGCCGAGTTCTGCCCGCACGTGCGCGGATCGACGCCGATGACGTCGAGTGGGCCGCCGTACGAGCTGCCTTCGGTGAGTTGCACCGAGGGCGTGATCGCCCACTTCGCCTTGCGGTAGTTCAAGATCAGCGTCGTGTCGATGGGTGAGTCGAAGTACAGCGTTGTCGGATTCGAAACCGCTGAGAGCCCAACCAAGCCCGGCGCGTACCACCCGTTTGGATCGAGCAGTCCTTGCGTGGGCCGTTGTAGTACGGGTTGTAGATCGCCGTTGCAGGCGGTGCCGCTCCAGCCGGAACGCACGTGCCGGCTTGATAGTACGGACAGCCGCCGCCGCCTTTCGTAAGCACGTTGTACTGCTGTATCGCCGAGTTTGCTCCGACGATCTGGTTTGCGCCGTAGTAGTACTGGTACTTCACCTTTGCATCGGTATATGTCAGTGAGAGCACGCCGGAGAATCCGTCGCGGGAGAAGTCACCCTTCGCAAGGGAGAACTCGCTGCCCATCGAGCGAAATTGTCCGACCGGCGCTTGCGTAGCGAAATTTGGCCCGATGAAGCTCTGTTGCTGATATCCCTGCGTGATGTTGTAGAACGGGGTGATCTTGAAGCTCAGGTCCGTTCCACGGATGTGCCGTTCGAGCGAGAGGTCGAATTGATCGGCGCTCATTGCGGGAATCGCATGGAACGGCGACGTGAATCCCAAAGGAAGCCCCGCGTTCCAGATGCTCAATTCGTTGCCCGAGTTGCTGAGGTATTGCAGCGACGCGGAGATCGGTGGTTCGGTATAGCGTCCTGCGGAAAAGCGCCACACGGTGTCCGGCGACTGTGTGTATGTTGCCGAAAAACGCGGTGAGATGTCGGCGAGCATGTAGCTCGTCGGCGAATTGCGCCGAGAAGTTCGGATGATTGTATCCCGTCGGACAGGTTGCGGTGTAGATCGTTGGCGCGGGCGGTGGTTGACCCGGAAGCAGGGTCTGCGAGAGGACCGAGCCGACGGAGTTCACGCACACGTCCTGTTGGACGATTGCGCATAGAATTCCGTTGCGAGATTTGCCGACGAGTTGAGTCCGTATTCGTAGTTCTCGTAGCGCAGTGCGACAGTTGAACAGCAGCTTGTCGCTTGGACGCCATTGATCGCTGAGCGATACAGAACGCGAAGTTCGGATCGACGGTGTTGTAGGAACCGCTGGAATCGCCGTTCCAGAGCGTGACCATTGCGCGCCGGCAAGTGCCGCAGGGATCCCGGTGGCGGTGCCGTCCCGGGTCCTGCTGCGGCCGGGTGCTTTGATACGAATTGCCCGGAGCGCAACCAGTCACGACACCGTGCGTCTGGCCGGTCCGCCGGTCGCCGGATCGTAGCAGTGTATGCCGCCGCCGCTTGAAGCTCACGAGCCGATCGGCGAAATGCCGCCGCTCGTGATGCCGGTGTAGCCGTGTTGTTGAAGCGCATCACGTTGGCGGTCGTGTAGTTGCCGGTCAGCTGCAAGAGATTTTGACTGTTGATTGATCGGTGAATTGCAGTTCGCCGCCGGCCGTATGCGTGATCAGGTCGTAGTTTGCCGAGACGAAGGCATCAGTCGATCGGACCAACGCCCAACACGTAACTGTTGTAGGCGGACTCTGCACCCGCCTGTGTCCAGTCCGAGAAGAACGTGTACGCAAAGGCGCGCATATACGCGCGTCCGAGAGTTGGTGCGTATATTGGGCTTTAACGATGCCGGTGTCGTTCCAGAAACCATCGCGGGTTCCGGCCGGGAGTTCTGCGCGCCAAACGCGCGATCGGTTGGGCTCGACGGCTGGAAGTAATTTTGCAAGTCGCCAGTCCCGCAATCGGGGTACCGAACGGTGCATTGTAGACCTGCGCGTCGACGTAGTCGGGATAGTTCGGCGTACATGCCGCGCCACCGAGTGCGCCCGACGGCGGACAGTACGGCGCACCCGTCACCGCGAGCGTATACGGCCCGTACCCACCCGCGTCATTCGCGCTCGAGTATGGCTCCTATTCATCGACGACGCACTCCAGAGGAGTTGCACGTCGTCGGTGAGCCCGTTCTTGCGCGGAACGCGGAAGTGGAAGTTCACCACGTTCTCGCGATCGGAGATCGCCGCGAGCACGCCGCTGCGTTCCCGTAGGACCGGTGAATGGGATGAAGCAGTTTGTCGTTTCGCGCCAGATCGGATTCGCTCGTCGTGCCTTCGCCCGCGAACCACGGAAGATCGGCGACACTGGCTGGGGTCACGTTCGTTCCGGGGTTGCACAGTGGCGCGAGATGCGAGTGGCACCGTTGAGCTGCGTGCTGAGCGCCCATGAGCGAGTAGCCCGAATAAACGTCACCCGGTTCATCAGGACTCACGCCGTTGAGATTGTCGAGATTACGAAAGCCTGATTGTAACCGGAGAGCCCGACGTAGTAACTGAAGTTGCGGTCGGGCGATGCTCCGCCGACTTCGACTCTTGGCCTGGTGATAGTAGACGTCGGTACCGATGCCGCCACTAAATGACGCATAGCCCGGATAGGTTCCGGTCTTGATGACCTGGTTGACGAACCCGGAGGTACCCGACGATGAGTTCGAGGCCGGACCGCCACCGGTGTAGACCTCGAGCTCTTGCAGTCCGGTGTTGCTTTCGGTCGACGCGACGTAGTTGTCGAACGCGCGGTTCACCGGCACGCCGTCGTACTCGAAGCCCGAGAAGAAGCGACTGCTGTCCGCGAATGAACACGGCTTGGTTCCAACCCATGCCGCCGGCCGCGACGTTGACGCCGGGCACGGAGGAGATCGCCGAATAGGCGCTATTCATGTTGGTGCCGCCGCCGAGTGCTGACCGGCTTGCGGAGATCGCTACCGCAGTGACGTTGTACAGATCCGCACCGACGCCAGCTTTGACGATTGACGATGCCGTCGCGGTGGTGCGGACGATGCCGATCGTCTTGAGCAACGCCATGTGCAGCGCTAGCGTTTGATTTTGATCTGCGAAGATCGATGACGCCCGGCAGGGAAACCGCCTCGTAGTCACCTTTCTCGAGTGAGATCGTGTATGTGTCCGGAGCCAGCGAGAGAAACACGAAGTGTCCTCCGCTGTCCGTCGTTGCTTTGCCGTTTGCGACGGCGAGACGACCTTGACCGCCACGCCCGAAATTGGATGTCCAGCGTCGTCGGCGACAGTGCCGCCAAGACCGCCCGTCGTACCAGCCAGTGCCCATGTTACCTGGCTGACGAAGTACGAGCGTCATGACGAGTGCCGCCACTCCACGCCGGAGTGGGAGACGTTTCATGTGCTTGCTTTTTCCTTTGCTGTGAGTTGTGTCGATTGCTGAGCACAATCTGACACGTGTCACAGCGTGTCATAAGCTCGACATGCGGTCTCAACAAATCCTAACAATTCAAATCGAGCGTTACGCTGCATTGCGTGCAGAGCGAACAAGTCAAAAGTGTCTCGCGTATCACGCTTGCGGTTAATGTGGTGCCACAACTGTCACACTGCGGCGTTCTGCCTCGTTGTAACAAGGTTACGAGTTCGGGGTGATTCGCGTGCAAGGGAGCATAGATCGGATCGACGGCCACAAGAAAGAGCCCAGGTTCGCGCGTGCGCAACGCGCGCTCGAGTGCGGCGGCGGCGTTCGCACGTCGTCGCGCGCGAGATAGACTGCACCGAGTGCTATGTCCGAAGGGACACGTGCGCAGATAGCTGCGCGATCGCGGCTGCGTACGCCGGCGGCGTCACCGCGCTTGGCGGCGATGTACCCGCGTACGGCGATCACACGCGGCAAAGAGGTCGTTGCCGATCATGCGTGTTGAGCAGACGCCTCGGCACGGTCGTATTCGTCGGTGACCACGTACGCGCAGGCGTCGTAGAATAGCGAGGTCGTAGCGAGCGGATCGAGGCTGCGGGCGGTCTCGAAACACGCGTGTGCGTCGGCGTAGCGTCGTGCCAAGTAGAGGACGGTACCCAGCAGCGCCGTCGATTGCCGCGACGAAGGGCCGGAACGCACGGCGAGATCGGCTTGTGTCAGCGCCGCGGCGAAGATCGCCGCATGAGAGGCGCTCCCAAATCGCGGCTTTGTGCGCCGGCGGTGCTTGCGGTGCGAGCAGCAACGCGCGTTCGGCCGCGCGGTGCGCAGCGTCGCGATCGCCGTTAAAGAAGAGTAGTAGCGTGCTCAGGGTCGCGAATGCGTCGGCGTTGGCAGGATCGAGCTCGAGCACGTGGTGCAGCGCGCGACGCGCGAGCCAGTACGCGTCTTGCGGCGGAAGAAAGAGCACGAATGCCGGCGTTTGTATAGGCTTTCGCCTGCATGACGAGTGCCGGAACGTAGTCGGGGTCTTCGCTGTGCACGGTCATCGAGCAGTCGAATCGCCACCAGAATCGATGCTTCGGTGCGTTTGTGATACTGTGACACGGCACGCTGATAGAGTGAGAAGGCTGGACGCAGGGCGTCGAGCTCGTCGTTGCGCGTCTCGATCGGCGACCCGCCGGCGAATTGAAAGCCGATGCCGGGAATCGTACGGATATAGTCGCGTTCGCTCGACGTACCGACCGAGCACGCGACGCAGGCGGTATACGGTCTGTGTCAGCGCTGCGTCACTGGCGGCCGCGCCACGCCACAGGTGTTCGATGATCTCGTCTTTACTGATCGTCCGCGGACGCCGTTCGGCGAGAAGCGCGAGCAATTCCGCTTCCTTCGGTTTGAGCGCGACGCGCGCACCGGCATGCCACAGTCGCCGCTGCGCGACGCTTAGTACGAATGGACCGAACGTTACCTCATTGCCCACATAACTACCGACGCGGAGTTGATAGAAATTGTGACGAAGATGATGCGAGCGATGAAGAGGTTGTTGGTCGCGGCACTTTTCCTGCTTGCGCTGTCCTTCCGTTGCGCGCGCATCCGTTCCGCACACTGCGGTCGTGCGCGCGGTCAAGGCGGATCACGCGGTGCCGCTGGACGCGTCACTGCGCGATCCCGCGTGGCAGACGGCGCTCACGGCAACAAATTTCGTCAACTTCACGCTTTTGCGTCCGGCGACTCATGAGACGACCGCCTACGTCCTCTACGACGATCGCTACCTCTATATCGCCTTTCGCTGCGTGCAGACCGGTGTGCCGATCGTTGCCACACAAACCATCGACCACTCCGGCGTTGGCAGCGATGATCACGTCACGGCGTGGATCGACACGTCGGGTAACGGCTCGCGCACGTATTCGTTCAGCGCGAATCCGCGCGGCGTCAGCAGCGAGACGTCGAGCGAGAATACGCGCTACGCGCCGGCATGGAGAACCGCAGCCGCGACTTCGGGTGGTGACTATACCGTAATGATGGAGATTCCGCTCTCGGTCTTGCGCGCGCAGAGCAGAGCGTCGCAGACGTGGCGCATCAATTTCGAGCGTTATGTCGCGAACACGAACGAGGACTATACGTGGGCCTTCGAGCCGGCACAAACGAGCGTGTCCAACCCGCAGTATTGGCCGCAACTCGCCGGGATCGTGCTCGGGAAGTCGGCGACGCGTCCGAAGCCCTATGCCGACATTTATGCGCTCGGCAGCTTGGGCTCGCAGCGCAACATCTTTCAAGATGGCTACGAGAACGGCGCGCCACTCTTCGAGCCGGAGAACGCCCGCGCAATCGGTGTCGACGCGACCTATCCGTTTACCAACACGCTCGCGTTTGTCGGCACGCTCAATCCCGATTTTTCCAACGTCGAGGAAGATCAGGCGACGATCGCGCCCCAAGAATTTGCGAAGGTGTACACCGAGTATCGTCCGTTCTTTTCGCAGGGCGCGCAGTATATCAACGCGGTTCCGCAAGTCGGCCTCACCGGCAGCAGCAATCAGCTGTTTTATACGCCGTCGATCGGCATCTTCGATCGGGGTTTGAAGATCGAGGGCACCGCAGGGCAGAATGCAATCGGGGTGCTCAACGTTATCGGGCCGGGGTTCAACGACAACGCATACGGCTACGCCTACGTGCGACCGGATAATTCGTTCTCGGTGAGTACCGAGGGCGTGCTGCTCAACCAAGACGGCATCAGCGACGATACGTTCGCCTTCGGGAGCACGCAAACCAATCCGCATTCCGGGCAGTACACCGATATTCTCGTCGCGACCGAGAGCGGTACGCTGGTCACCCAACCCGGAACGGCGCAAGCATTTACGCTCAATGAGGGGCTGCATAATCAGCATTGGAACGTGCAAGGCATCTATAACAACATTGGGCCCGAGTACGCACCGCTAGATGGCTACACGCAAGTCAACGATATTCGCGGACCGGGCGCGATCGCCGGGTATTCCAACGTCGGATCGGCACAGAGCGCGATTCAGTCGTATTCGATCAGCGTTTTTGGCGACCACTATTTCGATCGTAGCGGCAACGTCCGCCAGGCCGACGTCAACGCCTTTTACTCGCTGACGTTCAAGAATCTCATTTCGGTGAGCGGGTTTTTCGGACCGAGCGAGTTGCGCTCGTACGAGCAAGGTTACCCTATCTACAGCGGCGGCGTCACCGACTGGTATAACCGCCGGCAAATCGCACTCGGCTACAAGAACAATACTTCTTCGCCGATCGACGTATCGTACACATGGGGTCCATTCGGCGGATACTACGTGCAACAAACGGCATCGTCGATCTCGCGCGTCTACGGGCTCTACGGTATCACGGTCGAATGGGACGGCAATATCGAACGCACTGCCGCGGGCGCACCGGTCTTCAATTCACAGTGGCTGCGGCGCGTTTCACTCTCGCGCTCGTTTGGCCGCAACGCTACGCTCGCCATCAACTACCGGTCGATCAACGGCACCGGCGGCTATTCTGAACCAGGGGCAAACCTCGCATTACTCTACGAGCAACGCTTTGCCAACGCCGACATGCTGTATCTCGAGTATGGCACCCCAGCAGCGCCCGCAACGTTGCATCGCTTTATCGTGAAGTACGTCTTCCACGTGGGCGGCGCGACCGGGACCTGAGAGAGGCTCCGGAGAAGTGTGTAAGCATGCCGTTACTCTTCGCGATCCTGCTTGCTGCAAACGTGCTCGCTCCTTCGGGAATCCTTGGTGCGCCGAAACAATTCGAACGCCAGAGCGTTACCGTGCTCGGGATGGTACAAGATGTTGCCGCGCAACAGATCTCTGGCGGCTGGATCACGCAGTATGCCCTATGCGACAGTCGCTGCATCAATGTGGTCGAGTTTACCAAACCGGACGTGTCGGTTGGACAGTCCGTCACCGTTACCGGAACGTTCCACACGATTTTCTCGCGCGGTCTCATTCAGGCACGAAATTGTGTGGTTGTCGGCGGTCATTAGCATTCTGTTGCAGTGAAAAGTCAGGCTGAAAAAGCGGCGATCTTTCGCGCGCTTCACCACCGTAGTCGCGCCTTCATCATTCCCAATCCCTGGGACGTTGGTTCCGCGAAGATGCTCGAGGGGCTCGGATACGAGGCGCTGGCGACGACGAGTTGGGGTTTTGCGTATTCAATCGGCAAAACCGACGGTGCGGTCGATCGCGACGCGATGCTGGCGCACGCCGCTCAACTTGTGATGTCAACCGATCTACCAGTGAGCGCCGATCTCGAGAATGGTTACGCCGACGATCCAGCCGGTGTTGCCGAGACGATTCGGCTCGCCGCGGCGACGGGGCTTGCGGGTTGTTCGATCGAGGATTTGCCGCTTGGGCGCGAGGGCGAACCGTACGACATCGAGTTTGCGGCCAAACGCGTGCGCGCCGCAGCAGCGGCCGCGCATGCGCTGCCGTTTCCCTTCGTACTGACCGCGCGCGCCGAAAATTTCATTGCCGATCGTCCCGACCTCGCCGACACCATTACGCGCTTGCAAGCGTATGCAGCTGCGGGCGCCGATGTGGTCTACGCGCCGGGCCTTCGCACGGAAGAAGAGATCGGCGCGGTGGTGCGCGCGGTCGATCGGCCGCTCAACGTGCTGGTTGGTCTTTCCGGCATGGCGTTCACGCTCGACGATCTCTCGCGTCTTGGTGTGCGCCGGATCAGCGTCGGAAGCGGGCTCGCACGCGTCGCGTACGACGCCGCGGAAGGCGTTGCTAAGGCAATGCTGGCGGCGGGTTCGTTTGCCGGTTTAGCGCGTTAACAGTTTCGGCGCGGCGAGCCACAACAGCCGGCCAGCGAACGGCGATTGGCGCGTAATCTCTACGCACGCAAGCGCGCCCTTCTTGAAATCGACCTCACCGCCGCCGATCAATCCGCCGACGGTCGCACTCATCGACGGCTCGTGCCCGACGAGCATCAGGTTTGCCGCATTCGGATGATCCGCCAGGATCTCGGCGAGAGACGCGGCCGAAAAACCTAGACCGACCCGATCGTCCTGGTGCAGTTTGCCGCGCAACTTGAGTTCGTCTGCGACGATCTCGGCAGTTTGGCGCGCGCGCACGAGTGGACTCGTGACGACGGTATCCAATGCAAGATCGAGTTCCGCAATCGATTTCGCCTCGCGCGCGATCCGCTTGATGCCGTCTTGCGTGAGCGGCCGGTCGAAATCTGAGCCTTCCCACTTCATCGCATCGCCCGCCGGACCGTGACGTAAAAAGTAGAGGATCACACCAGCGAGATCATCTCTTTGGGTTTGGGGTGCGCGGCCAGCGACGCGAGTAGTGCATCGGCGAGCTGATCGATGATCGGATCGTCAATCTCTTCGACGCGACCTTCGTCGGCCAGCAACGCTTTGCGCGGATCGATCGGAATGCGCGCAAAGAGCGGTGCCTGCGCGAGCTCCGCGACGCGATCTGCGTACGACGGACCGAAGACCTCGTACTTCGTGCCGGTATCGGGCGCGACGAAGTACGACATGTTCTCAACCACGCCGAGGATGTTTTTCTTCAATTGGTGCACGAGGTTCGCGGCTTTGCGCACGATCATCGTTGCGAGCGCCTGCGGCATCGTCACGAGCACGACGCCATCGACCGAGAGCGATTGCAGCACGGTGAGCGGTGCATCCGACGTTCCTGGTGGAAGATCGATCAAGAGCACGTCGAGATCGCTCCACAATACTTGTTCGTAGAATTGGCGGATCACGCCGGAGAGGATCGGTCCGCGCCAAATCATCGCCGTATCTTCTTTGTCGGTCAACAGATTCGAGCTGACGATTTCGATTGCGCTGCGCGACACGGCCGGCACCATCAGCGGTTGCGGATTGCCTTGCGCCGTTTTCGGTGCATTCGGGTCGGCTTCGATCGCAAGTGGCGTGTGTAAGCCGAAAAGTTTTGGAATCGACGGTCCGGTGATGTCACCGTCGAGAATTCCGACACGCAGATGTTTGCGGCGCAAGCCGATCGCGAGCATTGCAGTGACGAGCGATTTTCCAACGCCGCCTTTGCCCGACATGACCGGGACGACGTGGGCGATCTTTGCTCGACCGCTGAACGAGCCGGGCGCGCGTCGCGCCGGCGTGCGATCTTCGTTGGAAATCAGTGGCACGAAGCCCGAAAGGCGCGCCTGCCCAAGCGCGGCAACGATCGGCTCGATGCGCAGGCCGTGCGCTTTTGCGCCTTGCTCGATCGTCTCGTTCTTACTCACGCTGCAGCCCGAACAGCCCAAGCCAAACTGGGTAAGGACGTCGGCGGCAATCGGCAGCGCGGCGACCAGCTCCTTGATGTTGGTCTGCGGGGTGATCTCTATCTCGATATGTGGCACGATAGCCCTCTTCGCCAAACAAAAAAGGCGCCCCCGTGGATTCCGCGGCGCGGAATCTGGAGGACGCCTCTCTTATTTACCGATACGTCTGGCGCGAACTGAAGCAGTCCCGGCAGTAAACCGGGCGATCAGTGCGCGGCTGGAACGGTACTTCCGCGACGTTGCCGCATTGGCTGCACGTGGCGCGGAACATCTCGCGACGGCTATAGCTGGTGCCGCCGGTCTGCGGGGCGCGCGCCTTGCGGGCAGCGCGGCAGTCGGGGCAACGGTTGGGCTTATTGGTAAAGCCCTTCGTCGCGAAGAATTCTTGCTCGCCGGTCGTAAACGCGAACGAGCGTCCGCAGTCGACACAGCTGAGTGTTTCATCTCTGTACATTAAACGAGTCTCCTATCTCTCTATTTGTCCTTGGGGTTCGACTCGTTCGTGCACTCGGGAAAAGCTGGACTACGGAATCTCTAAACCTGTAACACTCTCTAAAACCGCCGGCGCTCTGAAATGGTTGCAGCCCAGCCTACCGAAGCTTGGCCCCGTGAATAAGGAGATGACTTCGGTCGACCGCGCCCTCGGCGTGCTGGCCGGCGGCTGCGATTCCCCAGTGCGCTCGGGGTGGGGCGTTGGCGGACCGATGTTCGTCCAGGCGAGCGCGCAGGGCGCCTACGCGTATGACGAAGACGGGCGCCGCTACATCGACTACGTCATGGCGTACGGGCCGCTGCTTTTTGGACACACGCATCCGGCGCTGGTGAGCGGCCTCGACGAGCTCGCGCGAACCGGTTTCGTGTGGGGCACGACGCATCCGCAGGAGCTGCGCCTGGCCGAACGCATCCGCAGCTACCTGCCGTCGATGGCGCGCATGCGCTTTGTGACAACCGGAACCGAAGCGGTAATGAGCGCGATCCGGGTTGCGCGCGCCTTTACGCGCCGTTCGCTGATCCTTAAGTTTGCCGGTAACTATCATGGGCATTTCGATTTGGCGCTGCTCGACGCGGGCGCGTCGGCGCATACGACGGATGCGCAGGCGAGTGGGATCCCCGAGGGCGTCATGCGCGACGTCCTCGTCGCGCGCTACAACGATCTCGCGAGCGTCGACGGGTTGCTGCGTGGCAGGGAACACGAGCTCGCCGCGATCGTGGTCGAGCCGATCGTCGCCAACATGGGCTACGTCACGCCAGTTGCGGGGTTTCTCGAAGGCTTGCGCGAGCGCGCATCACGCTACGGCGCGCTGCTGATCTTCGACGAAGTAATCACCTGGTTGCGTTTTGGTTTGGGCGGAGCGCAGGCACGTGTCGGGATCGCACCCGATCTGACGACGATCGGCAAGGTCATGGGCGGCGGCGCACCAATCGCCGCCTTCGGTGGACGCGAAGACGTCATGGCGGTGCTTGCGCCGCTCGGGGGCACGTTTACCGGCGGGACGCATGGCGGCAATCCGTTCTGCGTCGGGATGGCGCACCGCGTGCTCGACCTGCTCGAAGCGCATCCCGAGTATTACGACCAGATGCGCGGACTTGCCGAGCGGCTTGCAGACGGCATCCGTGCGATCTTTGAAGAACGGCGCTTGCCGTACGCAGTCGTGCAGCACGAATCGATCGTCGATTTCAAATTCCGCTCCGGGCCGCCGAATCGCAACTATGACGACGCGCTTGCGGCAGACAAGCAGCAGTACGCTGACTACTGGCACGCGATGTTCGATCGCGGCGTCTTGTTGCCACCGAGCCAAAACGAAGTGATGTTCGTATCAACCGCCCACTCGGTTGGAGACATCGACGCAACGATTGCTGCGATCGAGGGTGCCGTCGGGCATTAGAATTCGGCTAGAGACAGCGCAGTGTGGCATCGTTCGCCATTTGGGTACGTTTCTGTACTATGCGTATACAACTTCTCGCCGCGTTCGCGGCACTCGCGTTCTTGACGCCGTTGGCTGCGGCGGCCCAAGAAGGTCCGACATATGCCCAACCGCAGGTCCAGCAAGTCGCTGACGACCAGCAGATCCAGGGTCGTATCTCGAGCTTCGACGGCGGCTACAATCTGACGGTTGCCGACGAGCGCGGCTACGTCGACAACGTGCAGCTGCACGACGGCACGATCATCAATCCGACCGGCCTCAGGCTCGCACCCGGCATGGTTGTGAGCATTCTCGGTTATAACGCCGGCGACTATTTTGCCGCCAACGAGGTTGACACACCGTACACGTACGCCGGCGGCGGCATTCCGTACTATGCGGGGCATCCGTGGAACTACTACGGACCGTCGGTTAGCCTGGGATTTTTCTTCGGCAACACCGGCTGGTGGCACGGGGCGTACTTTGCTCCGGGACGCTACCACTACGCCGGTAACGTGCGCGTATACGACAACGTGCGCGTGAACAACGTCTACCGCAACGGTACCTGGCGCGGACGTACGTACGTCGCACCCGCGTCGCGCGGCGGCTACTACCCGCACGGGCAATACCATCGCGACGGTCGTCCGCCTCGCGGATAGCCCGTCGATACCACGAGAGAAAGGCCGGCTAGATGTTCTAGCCGGCCTTTACGTTACATTGCGCCGGGATCGACCAACCCGATCGTATTGCCCTGCGGATCGCGGAAGAGGCCGATCGTGATCTCTTCGCCGCCAGGCATCGGCACTTTATCCGGGCCCATCATGCGCGAACCGCCCTTAGCTTCGATCTGCGCGAGCGCGTTCTCGACGTCATCGACGCGGATATACCACGTCACGTGCCCGTCGTAACCCTGGGGCGCTTTACCAATTCCGCCGCTGATATAACCGTCTTCACCCGGGACGGTGTCGATCGTGACATACTGCATCGGATCGCCGGCCATTGGCTCGCGTGTCGCCCAGCCGAAGACGTCCCGATAAAATGCGCCGAGTCCAACCGGATCGCGTCCCATGATCTCAAAATGAATGACCGGGTGCTTGAGCCCAATCTTGCTTGTCGTTGTCATGCGCTGTAGACCCTCTGTAGTTCATTGATGTCGAGTTTGCTCATTTGCAACATGGCTTGCAAAGTGCGCTGGGCGCGTTCCGCATCGGGACCGCCCAAGACATCGCGCAGACCCTTGGGCACGATGTTCCATGCAAAGCCGAACTTGTCTTGAACCCAGCCGCACGGTAACTTCTCGCCGCCTGCCGAGAGCTGGTCCCACAGCGCGTCGACCTCGGCTTGCGTTTCGCAGTCGACGAAAAGCGCGATCTTGCCTTGTGCAAATTCATTATTGGATGACTGGGAACTGGTCGGCGCGTTGATCGCCATGAAATCTGTCCCGTCAAGCTGGAAGTCCACAGTCATCACCGATCCGCTCGGGCCGGGACCGGCTTCGCCGTAGTAGCTCACGTCGTTGATGCGCGAGTTTTTGAAGATGGAGACGTAGAATTTTGCGGCCTCCTCGGCTGCGTTGTCGAACCAGAGGAACGGTGTGATGCTCGCCATGGTGTGCTCCTCTCGAGGTTTATGGCGTCGGTGACGGCGCCGGTGGTGGCGTCTCGCGCACGGGCGCCGGATAGCTTGCAACGCTGCGACGCCCGTGTGCATCGATCGCACGCACGCCGAGGATAAAGTCGTCTTTGCTCACGGGTACCGTCGTCTCGTTCACGTTGCCGACGTTGAGCGCATACTCCCAATTCGCGGCACTCGTCGAGCGCCACACGACTTCGTAAGACGTCGCACCGATCGCGGGTTTCCAGCGGAGCGTCGAGTCGTAACCGAGCCGGCGCAGCACGAGTTGGGTATCGGGTGGTGCTTGCGGCCCGAGCGCAAGCGCGGCGAGGGCGGCGACGTTGGCTTGGGTCGCCTTCGCGAGATAGTCCCAATCCATGTATTGCAGCAAGTCGCCATACTGCACGCCGTTCTGCATGCGTACGTCTTGATGCTGGTGTGTGAAGTTTTCGTTGGCTTCAACGAAGCGAATCGCCGGATAGCTGTCGGCCTGGAACGATTCTTGATCGCCGCCGCGTAGGAAACGATCGGCGCGCCAGATCTGGCGCACTTCGAAACCGTCGACGTACTGCGGCACGACGCCGCCGATATAGCGTGCGAGTTCGCGCGACGGTGAGTCGTTCTCGGAGCCGACTAAATTGACATCGGTCAGCTTTGCATCGGCAGGGAGTGCCTGGCTGAAGACGCGGATGACGCTCGGCTCGTGCACGCCGTTGCCACCGGTGGAATTGCCGATGATATCGTTGTTCAAGTTGGCCGCGACCACGACGCCTTTAGCCTTAAGCTCGTCGGCATAGTGCTTCGAGCCCCACAGACCGAGTTCTTCACCGTCGAATACCGCAAAGACGATCGTGCCGCGGAAGTGGTGCGCTGCCATGACACGTGCGGCTTCGAGCACGGCCGATGTGCCAGAACCGTTGTCATCGGCGCCTGGGGCTTGGCGCGTGCCGTTGGTGCAATCGCCGTTGCAATCGTCGTAGTGACTCGACATCACGTAGATGAGTCCGGGCTCGTCGCCGCGCAGCGTCGCAATGACGCTCGACTCCTTGACGTCGCGTGGTGTGCGTGTGGTTTTTGGTTGCATGTAGTCATCGAAGGCGACGGTCATGCGTCCGCCGCTCGTTTTCGCGATCGCTTCGAACTGCGCACGAATCCAATCGCGTGCACCGAACACGCCGTGCGTCGCGCTCGAACTTGTCTCCGAAAAATCGTTTCGGGTAAAGAAGCCATCGACCAGCTTCGTGTCGTTCGCGCGCAAACGGTCGGCGCTGACCTGGGCGACCATCGCCGCGATCTGCGGGTCAACGGGAGCGGGGCTCGGCGCGACGTAGTTGAGCACGGTCGCGAGCACGAGGGCAAGACAGGCAGCAAAACTCATGGCTGCCTCGTTTTACGAGTGGATCGCTTGTTCCTGATTGGGCGGCATACGATCGCGACGAAAGCGCCCAAGCGTCACGACCGTACCGCTCCCGGGGGCGCTGTGCACCTCGCAGAGGTCGACGCTGCGCTGCATGATTGGGATCCCGCGTCCCCGCTCGGCGTAGGTCGCGGGCAGCGGTGCGACGCCGCTTGGCGCGTTCCCGAAGCCCCGGCCGTCGTCGACGACGCGCGCCGAGATCAGGTGCTTGTCGATCTCAATCGTAACGGTGATATCGCCGTCCGGTGCACCGTGCTCGATCGCATTGGCGAGCGCTTCCCCGACGGCAAAGAGCATCGCTTCCTGGTCGATCTCGCTTACGCCATGCAGGGAGGCGAACGCTATTAGCGCGTCACGCACCGTCCGCGCATGCCGTCCGTCAGGCGGGATTCGGATTGCAAGCGTGGGTCGGTCGGTCGCGCGTGGCATTTCACCTGTGATTCTACCCGCGATGCAAAGGGCACCAAACGCGCACGGTACAAGAGAGCCTTCATGCCGAATGCTGCTCCAACTCCGGAAGAGGTCACCACGCTGTCCGAGCGCGCCCGCGACTCGCAGGTACGCCTCACCACCGACAAAGGTGACATTGTCTTCACCTTTTTTCCCGAGGATGCACCCGTTCACACGGCTGCATTCATGAAACTTGCCGAGGAGGGCTTTTACGACGGTCTCGCCTTCCACCGTGTCGAGCCGGGCTTCGTGATTCAAGGCGGCGACCCCGACGGGGACGGCACGGGCGGTCCCGGCTATCGCTTGAAAGCGGAATTCAACGAGCGCCCGCACGTGCGCGGAACGGTTGCCATGGCGCGCTCGGCGAGTCCAGATTCGGCCGGCTCGCAATTCTACATCTGCCTAGCCGACGCACGCTTTCTCGACAAGAACTATACCGTGTTCGGCCAGATGACCGAGGGCTTCGAAGCGCTCGATGCAATCAAGCGCGGCGACAAGATGAACCTGGTGACGGTGGAAGAGAAGAAGTCATAGGTTAGAAAAGATGGCCTATGGGATGACGTGCGCGACTTGGTTGGCGCCAAACTCCGTTATCCATAGACTGCCATCGGGGCCGCGCACGATCTCTTGCGGCGCTGCATTGGACGTGGGAAGCGTAAAACTGGTAATCGCGTGGGACGTCAGCGAGATCTCGCTCACCGTGTTGGCAACGTTGTCGACGAACCACATCGCGTTGTCGGCACCCGCGGCAATCCCCATTGGACTTGTTCCCGCGGTCGCGTAGGTTGTCGCAGTGAACGGTCCATCACCATTCATCGGAATGCGCCCGACGAAGCCTCCGCCTGCCGAGCTTCCGGTGAACCACATCGCGTTGTCGGGCCCGGCCGTAATATATTGCGCTCCGCCTGAATTTGGCACGACCGTTTCCGTGAAACTTGAGGGGCCGACGGCCGGATTGTAGCGCCCGATCCAGGTCTGTTCCGTGAACCAAATCGCGCCATCGGGTCCAACAGCGATCGATGATGGTTGTCCGCTCGGCGATATGCTGATCGGGGTGAATGCGCCGCCGGCGCTGAGCGTCCAAATGCTATTCGGACCGGCGCTTGCAACCCACAGTTGACCGCTACTATCGCTTGTAATGCCGTGCGGTGTGCCGCCCGACGGTAGCGGATACTGCGTGAGCGTATTCGTCGTCGTCACGCGGTCGACGCCCTCGAGGTTGGCGTCGGTGGCCCACATTGCGCCGTCGGCTCCAGTGACGATATCGATCAGGCTACTGCCGGAAATAAAGAGGTTGAAGACGCCCACGCCGTTCGCGGGATTGAACGAGTTGACGGTGTCGGTTCCGACGTCGGTAAGCCAGATGTTGCCGTCGGGTCCTACCGTCATGCCATAGGGACCGCTGTAGCCGCCGATCTCCGTGATCTGCGTACCGTTGATCGTGACGCTGTGCGTCACGGGCGTGTTCGTGACCGATAATACCAAAGCGACGTTCCCGGAATCCGTGATCGTCAGGGTACAGCCGCTTGCGCTCGGCGCGCTGCCGCCGGTAACCGGAAGCGTGGCCGAAGCACCGCTGCCGCTGACCGATCCCTTCGTGGCAATGTTCGTGCAACCGGAGCCCAGCGTCGCGGTGTATGTGCTCGAGCTCCCGGCTTCGCCGAAGCCGAGTTGCAACGCGCCGACCGCGCTGCCGTTGAGCGAAATCGACGTCGTTGCGGTGCCGTTCACGTCGGCAATCAATGGGGCAACCGTCGACGATTGCGAACTAACGCCGCTTGCGCTTAGCGCGATCGTAAACGCGTAGCCGGGCGCACCAGCGCCATTGTAGTTTACGGTCACCGAATCGGTTGATTTTGTTAGTTGCACGCTGTCGCTCGCGGCGCCGCCGTTGAGCGATAGGCTCGCGTTGCCGCTCCCGCCGGTCTCGGTGAGCGTCACGGTGATCGGATTGGCATACGGATCGTTCGTACCGGCGGTGATTTGGTTGTTGCCGAAATCGGTCGGCGCGATCACGAGAAGCGCGCTCTGCGCGTGCCCGTTGGCAGGCATGGCGCCCGCCGGTAGCGCTGCACCGAAGTGCGCGACCTGACCGCCGATAAAGACTTGCACGCTGTTCGTCGTGCCGGCGACGACGCTGATCGTGCTCGTGCCGACGCCGAGGATCGCAGCACCGCCGGGAATCGCATTGTTCACCGGTGCTTCGTTGTAGACCGTGACGGAGAACGTGTCCGAACCGAACGGCACCGCAACGGTTGTCGTACACGCACGCGTGCTGCCGCTTCCCGTGCACGCGCTCGATGATGGTGAAAGATCCAGCGTCGCGTTGACGGTGGTTGAGCCTTGGGTGACGACAATACCCGCGCCCATCGCGGATGCCGAGATGTAGGCGCGATGTTTGAGGCCCGTCGTGCCGCTGTTTTGCGGGACCACGAGTGTGATCGCAACCTTCTGCATGCCGCTGTTCGGCGTCAGCGTCTGCGTCGGCGCGGGTAGTGGCGCCGATGGAATCGGTGCGGGGCCGCCGCCTCCACCGCCGCCGCACGCTGCAACCACGAGCACAAGCAACGGCGCAAACCGGCGCGCGTTCAACGCGACACCTGCACGAGGGTCGACGTGTTGTCAAACACCATGTATACCAAACCATTCGATGCGGCGCCGATCGCGCCGGCCTGCGAACCGGTCGGACCGCCTACATCATTCGCCATGACGAAGGTAACCGGTGACGTGTTGGTGTCCATGCGGCCGATGCCGATTTGGCCGTTCTGCAAGTAGTCGAACCACACGATACCTGGCTGCGCGTTGTCGGGCATCATATACCACGGCACCGCACCGTCCGGCACGGAGATCGTGTTAATGATGTTGCCGCTACTATTTAACTGAATGATCGCCGGATTCGGTCCATGATCGGTGACAAAGATGCCGATGGCATTGATAAGAACGTCCCACGGTGCTCCGCCAGGTTGCAAGAAGTACGTGTTGAGGCTGGGATACTCGATCAGCTGGTCGTCGACCGTATCGACAATCCACACGTTGTTGGAACTGTCGAGCACAAGACCGGCTGCGGTGTTCACGCGGATGGAGACCGTATTCGGCGAGCCGCTGAAGAGCGGATAGGAGGCCACCGCCGAGCCGCTCGTGTACCAGATATTTCCGCTGTTGTCGAAGGCGACCGCGCTGCCGTTAGGAACTGGTGCGGGCGAGGTATTCGGCACGGGCGCAATGGTGCTGACCGGCGGGTTCCCGAATGTCTGTGCCTGATTGCCCGTGATCGCGACGAATGGCCCCCCGTTTACAGTCACGATGCTGCCGAGAATCGGCGCCGTCGCTATTGCGGGATACGCGCTCGTTACGCTCGAGCCGTTGCCGTTGTAGTACGAAATCCCACCGTAGTTGTTCGGCGTGGTGTAATCCACGCCGCCGCTGGTGTCAAAAACGATGCCGCCGTGGTGGGGGTTGTTGACGTTGAGGTTCGGATCGCTAATCGACGTAAAACTCGGGTAGATCGCATTCAGTGTTGCACCCGTGGTTGAGACGCAACTCGACGAACAGCTCACCGAGAAGTTCACCGGTAGGGTGCCGCCCGTTCCGAGTACGCCGTTCTGCGGCGCGTAAATGTACTGCACGCCGGTTGGACTTGGTGCGGTGATACTCCCAATTGGGAAGTACAGCGTGCCGCTTAAACTGTTGTCCATGCTGAAGCTGAGCGTGATCGGATTGCCATTCACATCCACAAAGCCGTTGCTGACGATCACGTCGTTGTCGGCATCGAGGGCGTAGACGCCGATCGTCCCAGTCGTCGGAATGATTTGGTGAATCGTGTTCGGTGTGAGATCGAGCGAAACCGAGGCCAGTACGCTCGAAAGCGTGGCGCTTACGTTGGCTGCAGATCCCGCGGTAATCGCGACGGCGGGATCGATGCCCCAACCGAGTTCGTTCGCACCCGCGGGAATCGCGCCACTTACGGGCGCCGCGTCGAAGGTCGTGATGACGAAATCGTCATTGCCGACCGGGGCCGAGATCGAAAATTCGCACGAACGATTGCCGTATTGATCCGATGCCGTACACGTCGATCCGGGTGAGGTCGATGGTTCGATGTTACCGGCCGTCGTCGCAAGCGGCGTGCCTGTATCGTTGCCCGCGTTATAGACGTTGACTTGGGCGCCCGCGGTGCTCTGTGCGATCGTGTAGATGCGTTTGAGTTTTGCCGTCCGTGCACTTGCCGCACCGGGGACGCGCATCATGAACGAGACCAGAACTTTGGTTTTGGCGGGTGTTGCCGGTGCTCCGGCTTTCGGGACCACGCTTGAACCGCCCCCACCACATGCGGTGAGTGCTGCCACGAGCACGAGTCCGATCCATCGGCGCATCAGACGGCCTCCACACCGGTCGCAAAGCGACTGGCGTCTCCAACCCTTTATAAGCTTGGAGCGGGCTTCCTTCGTCCGATTTTCCCTATGGGCTAAGCGCGCCGATCCTACTCGCGTTATTTTCCGCAAACCAGAGGCGCCCGTCCGCACCGGCGGCGATGCCGTACGGCGTCGCTGCGCTCGTGGGCACGGAGATCTCTTTCAGGGCCGATGGATTGCTTTGGGGAATCTCCGCGATCATCGGGCCCGAGCCGGTTACTTCGGTAACGTACATCACGCCGTCTGGGCCCGCGGTCACATATTGCGACGTTCCCGTGAGCGTGTACGGCGTGACGGCGTGCGTAGACACGTTGATCTGCACGATGCCCGGCGCGTTTGCGCCTTGGAAACCGGTCGTGACCCACACGTTTTGTCCGTCAGGTTCAACGGCGAGCGAATTGCACGGTGTGTTTGAAGGCATCGAGGCGATTTGGGTTTCGGCGCCACTGGTCGTAACTTGATCGATCACTTTGCCGCTCGCCGCGTTGTCGCAGAACCACAGGTTGTTTCCGACCGTCGCAATGCCGCCGGGATTAGGGCTCGCATCCATGATCGGAAACTCCGTGACGGCGCCGCTGGCTGTGACGGAGCTTACCATGCCGCTGCAACATCCGCTCGCTTCGGTAAACCAGACGTTGCCGTCGGGACCGTTGGTAATGCCGACGGAACCGTACGTCGTGTGATACTGCGCAAGCAACGCGCCGCCGGACGTTTGGATCTTGTCGATCGTCACGGTGTTTGCGTCCGCGCCCCAGATGTTGCCGTCGCTCCCGATGGTGAGCGCGCCTTCGAGATCGCCGGGCAAGATGTACTGCGTAATTGCACCGCTTGAGGTTATCGCGCCCACGCCGCCGAGGTTGACATCGGAATACCAGATGCGGCCGTCCGGCCCGGCGACGATTGCGTACGGATTGGGCGATGGTGACGGTGCGGTCGACGGAGGCGGCGACGTCCAGGGCAGCACGTATTCCGTTATCGATTGACCGGGAAGACCGACGCCGGCTTGGCTCGGCGTATTCGTCGTGGGAATCACGATGCTCGTGATGCCGTCGCTCACCGTGATGCTGCAGCCGGTACCACCTGCAGAACCGCCGGTAGCCGTAAACGTTCCGATTTTCGTAGTGCCGTTGGGATTGGAGAGGCTCATGTTGACGCTCGAGAGCGTCGCGATGTTGGTGCAGCTGCTCGCGGTTGCCGTGTACGGTGTGCCGAGTGGCGCATTGGCCTCGGTAACCGTGAACGGCGCGCCCGCCGCCGAGCCAACCAGTCCGAGCGACCCGCTCGTATAGTACGGTGACGTGCTGGTGAGATACATCGGCGCGAGCACGAAATTCTCGGTTGTTGCGTTGGCCGCTGCAAGCGCAATCGTGCCCCCGTAGCCTGCACTTCCGCCGCCGTCGTATGCCACCGCGAGCGTATCCGTCGTTTGTTTTAGCGTCGCGGTGCTGCCGACGTTCGTGCCGTTGAGCACGAGCGACATGTGCCCGCTGCCGCCGGTTTCCGTCACGGTCGCGGTGATCGGATTCGCATAGGGGCTCGTGGTTCCGGTGATGATCGCGTTGTTGCCGAAGTCGGTCGGATTCGCCGCGATGCCGACCGATTGGGGTTGCCCGTTGGCGGCAACCGACAAGAACGTCGATTGCAGTCCGATGTTCGAAATTACGCCGCCGACCGCAATCACCAGCGTTCCGGTAAACGTCGGGCCAATCGTTTGCGTTACCGCCGCAAGGCCGAGCGCATGTGCGCTCGTCGGGATAACGCCGCCTACAGGCGCCGCATCGTAGATCTCGACGATAAAGGTATCGTCGTCGAGCGGTGCCGTGACCGTCGCGCTGCAACTCCGCTGGCCGCTCACCGTCGTGCAAATCGACGAACCCGACGAGAGGTCGAGCACCGTTTGCGCGCTGCCGCCGCCGGCGCCGGTCACACTCACTTGCGCACCGAGGGCCGAGGGCGAGATGTAGGCGGGGCGTTTTGCTGATGAGGATGACGATGTCGACGCCGCCGGGACGACCAGCGTCATCTTGACACTCTTGCTGCCGGTGTTGGATCCGTGCGACGGTGCAGACGGAACAATCGAACCGGCTCCTCCCCCGCCACCGCACGCAGTGAGCAATGAAGCCGCGAGGAGCGCGGCGATGCGGCGCTTCACGGCGTCACCTCGTAGATGTGGCCGGGCGAGGCCGTGCCCGACCATTGTAAGACGTAGAAGGTATCGCCGCTATTTGGCTTGAGCACAATGCCGCCACCGATGCCGCCGCCGCTTGCAATCTGCGCTTCGACGAGGCGTTGACTAACCACGTCGATGCGCCCGATGCCGATGCCGCTGGCCGTTGTCTCGCTAAACCACACCGAGCTTCCGTCAGCATTCGGGACGATATATTGCGGCGCACCTTGCGTCGTCGCGTACGAAGTTGCAATGGCGAGGTTCGAGTCGTTAAAGACCACAATCGCGTTGCTGCCGGGCACGGTCACGTACTCAAGCGAGGGAGCGACGTACATGTCGAGCATGCCGTTCGGCGGACTCGGGGCGAGGACTCCGGCGCCGCCGCTTTCGGCGAACAACCGCGTCGACGACAAGTAGAAGACGCTGTCGATACCCATGGAGTTCACGACTTGGACGGCCTCGGGCGTTCCGGCCATCGTTACCGCTGCGGGCTGTGCGCCGTTGCCACCACTAGACGGATTGAACATCTCGACGATGTTGCCACTAGTATCCATGTAATAGAGCGCATTCGTCGTCGGCGAGTAGGCCGAGCCGCTGGCCGATGCGCAGTACGAACTGCACGATGAATCCTGTGTGAGGAACGTAAGCGGGTTGTACTGGTAGTAAAACGGTGCGGTGCTGCCTGCGGTGTAGACGGTGCTCGCGCCATCGGTGCTCAGGCCGGCGGGCCCGGGGGACGCGCTCGCGCACGCGCCCGACGCGCCGGGCAGATCGTAGTTTGCGAGGCACGTCGTACCGCTGTTCGCGCCCGTGTACCACAGCTGCGGGTCGCTCCCATTGACGTTGACGTAGAGCGCATTTGCATACGGCGGCGGCGTCCCGGCGAGGTACGGCTGCGGCGAGGTCATCGTCGTGACAACCGGGCCCTGCATCGTCAGTGCCGCGGTCGCGGCATACGGCGCAGCGCTCGTGATATTTACCGACGCGCTCGCATTTCCGGCGACGCTGTCGGTGGCGTTGTAGGTGCCCGTGACGACCGTTCCCGGCGCGCTGATCGTCGTCGGCGAAAGCGAGAGCGAACTATTCGGATTCGTGCTGAGCGAAAGTGTCGCGGACGTTGGGTTTCCGTTTTGATCGACGTACTGCCCGGCGACGATGATGTTGCCGGCGGCGTCTAAACCGGTGACGATCACTCCGAACGTGGCGGGCAAGAGCGCGCGCAGCGTCGCGGGGATGGGCGCAATGTTGACGCTTGCGAGGACCGGATTCAGGGTGAGATTGACGTTGTTGACGCCGCTCGCCGGAACGATTGTGAGCGATGTGGTCCCGGCTCCGAGCACCTGCGCGCCGCTGGGCACGGCGCCTCCGGCCGGAATGATCTGCGAATACGTCTGCGCGAGCAATTGATTGGCACTGCCGGGCGGAGCCGCAAACGGTATCGTGCAGACACGTCCGGTGCCACTTGCCGTGCAATTTGTAGAGGCGGCGGAAATGTCACCGCCGGTTACCGAAACGGCTTGCGCTGGCGTTCCGCTGACCGGATAGACCGTGAGCAAAATGCCCTGCGTCGTTGATGCGGTGTCGTAGATGCGCTTGAGCGCGCGATTACTGGTGGACGTGGCGCTAGGAATGGTGATCTTTGCCGTGACGGTGACGTCTTTTGCGGCAGGAGCGCTGTGCGGCTGCGGCAACGCCGATGAACCCCCACCGTTTCCGCCACACGCCGCCAAAAGCAACGCTGGGGCAATGCAAAGCGCACGTCTCATAGTGGAGATGTTAACTGCAGCGATGTGGTGTCCTGCGCGACTTCTAGCCGGCAAAGCTTTAGCTTTGACGGATAAAGTCTATTGGTCCGTTCTTCCTACCAATCCATACGAAAGCTTTGCAATTCGGTGAAAAGCGTCGTACACCGGCGGATACTCCGCCAGCCACTTGCTGTAGACGACTAAAATGTAGGGTGAATCGCCGAAGGGCTGCACGATTGCAATGTCGCTGCGGCTGCCGTCGAGTTCGCCAGTCTTATTCGCAACCGGAATTCCGGAGGGTAAGCCGGCGGGAATTTTGTCGCGATCGGTCTGCCGTAACATAACCCCGATCATCGTTTTGCAGTGCGCAGGCGTACAGATCGTCTTGGTGTCCTCACGGGCGCCGCTTGCGATTGCGAAGAGCAGCTTCGCCATGTCGGCCGGGGTCGTCACGTTATCGTTATGGTGCACGATCGCCGCAAAGTCGAGAAAGTGGCGTGCAAGGCGCGTCTGCGTCATCCCCAGGCTTTGCGCGACCGCGTTGATCGCAGGCATCCCGAAATAGCTGATGAGGTAGTTGCTCGCCGTGTTGTCGCTCAGCGTTATCATCGGCACGATCAGTTCGTGGACGGTTAAGCGCGCGCCGTCAGGCTGCTGGGACATGAAGTCCGAGCCGCCGATCAGGTCGCTGCGATGGGTTGTAATGCGATGCGCGAGCGTACCGGGATTGTGCTCCTCGTGCACGTAGGCCGTCGTCATGATCAAGGCCTTGATCGTCGAGGCGGTTGGAAACACCACGTCGCTGTTGAAGGTAAAGACCGGTGGCCCATCGGCCAGCGTACGGCAATAGACACCCACGACGCCCGGCACGCTGTGCGCGATCGTTTCGACGTGCTCATACGACGATGCATATGCCAGACGCGGCAGGGCCGCAAATGCGCCGGTTGCAGCAACGAACGCGCGCCGGTTCACGAGCCGGTCCCCTGATAATGGCGCAGGCCGACTTTGCCAGAACGCGTAGGCGACGCCGAGCCACACGACGCCGATTGCCGGCGTGAGCAAGCCGACGACGGGATTGAGGTGCAAGCCGGTCTCGGCTTTCTGCAAGAAGTACGTTGCCGGAAAGTAGTTCATGAACGCGAAGGGCAGAATGAACGCGAGCACGATGCGCACGCCGCGCGTGTAGATGCTGATCGGATAGCGCGTGAAGTCTTGCTCGAGCGACATCACGACCCAGCGCAGCGTGTCGACGCGAATGAACCAGAACGAGATCGTCGCGACCAGTGAGCGAGATGCCGAGGTCGATCAGCGCACCGCCGAATCACGATGAGCGGCACGAAGAGCACAAAGATTGCATCGACGTGCACGTGCGCCGCTGCGGTTGCGACGCCGAGGGTGATGATGGCAATCACGATGCCGTCGGGCGAGAGCTGCGAGGGCACGGTGAGCACTTGAAAGAGCGTGTCGAGCGGGACGCACCAAGAAAGCGGTCGAAGCGGCCTTCGCGCACGTAGTCGGGAACGGAGACGACGTTGAAAAAGAGCACGTTGTGCAATTCGTGTCCGGTCATCCACAGCGCGTAGAGAAAGAACATCTGGCGGAAATCCCAGCCGTTCATCGAGGGGAACTGCTGCATCGTCACGTACAGCGCCGCGAGCGCCACACCGTGATAGACGATGGTGAAGAGGAACCACATGATGAAGTTGGCCCGATACTCGAGCATCGTCAGGAAGTTCACACGCCAATATTGGAGATAGGCTCCGACCATCGTGGTTCATTTCACCGTTGACGAACGTGCTCCCCGTTCGTACCCCGTTTCGGCTCGATCTCACCGCCGACGCGCTCCGTCGCCTTGCTTCGAACGCGGTCGACGTCGTCACCGACGACGGCGCATACCTTCGCGCGTTCGCCGCAAGCGGCAACGCTGCCGTGCTGCGCGTCACGCAAACGGCACCAGCGGACGTTGCGCGTGCAAGCTGCCGGCATGCACGCCGCAGCGTGCTTTCGCGTTATGCGAGCGAATGCTGGGCACGCAGGTCGAATCTGCAGCAGTGGAATCGCCGCGCGGCAACCGTTACCGTGGGTCGCACGTCTGGCGAAGGCGCTGCGCTGGGTCTGAAGCCGCCGCGCTATCCCACGCTGTGGGAGGCGTGCGCGCACGCGATCGTATTCCAACAGATCAGCATCGTCGCCGCAGCGGCGATCATGCAACGCGTGGTGAGCGCGCTGAGCGCGCCGGTTGTGATCGATGAACGTCACGCTGCGTCCGTTTCCCACACCGGCGGCTTTGTTAGCTGCGCACGAACGCGACTTGCGCGCGGCCGGTCTCTCCGCAAACAAAGTCGGGCACCTGCGCGCGGTCGCCGATGCGCTCGAACGCGGCGACGTCACCGAGGGGGAGATCGAACGCCTGCCGACCGTACAAGCCGCCGAGCGGCTCGTGCAGCTCCATGGCGTCGGTCCGTGGAGTGCGGCGGTCGTCCTGCTCCGGGGTTTTGGGCGCCTCGATACCTTTCCGTTGCGCGATTCGGGCGTGGCGCGCACCGCGGCCTTGCTCTCGGGCGACCCCGACGTCGATCTTGATGCCGTGCTCGAGGCACTCGGTCCCACGCGCGGCATGCTCTATTACCACCTACTGCTTGGGCGGCTGCGCAACCTTACCCCAGCCGCCGCGGATTGAAGGCGTTACCATGAAGACCCTTACCGCCCCCACGTTCTCCGTCCAGCGCGCGAAGGAACGCGCATTCTTCGACCATGGCTGGCTGCAGACGTATCACTCGTTCAGCTTTGCCGACTACTACGATCCCGACAACGAGAACTGGGGCGCGCTGCGCGTCTTCAACGACGATACGGTTTCGGGCGGCTCGGGATTTCCCACGCATCCGCACCGCGACATGGAGATCGTCACCTACGTGCTCGACGGCCGCCTTGCGCACAAAGACTCGATCGGCAACGAAGGCGTCGTGGGTCCGGGCGGCGTGCAATTTATGAGCGCCGGCACGGGCGTGCGTCACAGCGAGTTCAACGCCGATTCCACCGCACCGCTGCACTTTGTGCAGATGTGGATTGTGCCGGGAAACACCGGCCAAACGCCGTCGTACGGTCAGATGGATTTCACCGCGGAGCAACGCACGAACACGTGGTTGCGCATGGTGAGCGGGCAGCCGAACGTCGATGCGCCGATTCGCATTACGCAGAACGCGACGCTCGCAGTGTCGCGCGTCGATGGTAAGGACGCGTCGGTCGTGTACGAGTTTGCGCCGCACCGCTACGGATTTCTCTTCGTTGCCGACGGCAAAATCGAAGCCAACGGTGAAACGCTGCAAAAGGGTGACGCAGCGCGGCTGTACGACGTACCGAAGCTTGCGGTCAAAGGCCACGGCGAACTCGTCCTGTGGGATGCGCCGGGAATAGACTAGCCGCCCTGGATTACCACTCTGCGTTCTGCTGCTTGCCACACGAACGCGGAGAGTATGCTAAAGAGCACGAGCCAGAGTGCTTGCACGCCAAGTGCGAGCACCCACTGTGACGGCGGAATGACGCCGACGTAGATCAACAGCGGCGTCGAGTAGACGGCCGCGAACGGCAGTGCGAAAAGCGCCTGTCCAAAGACGCCGGGGAAGAACGTCAGTGGGATGATCTGCCCTGAAAGCAGATCCGAGATCCAGCGTACGATCAGTTGAATGGCAAAGGTTTCGAGCGTCCAGAACGCAACCGAGTTCATCAAGAAATTGATGAAGAAGTTCACGCCGTAGCCAAGGATAAAGGCCACGCCAAATGCGGCAAGCGTGGCGGGTGGCGGCACGTCGATGTGTACGAGTAGCAGCGCAAAAAGCAGCGAGGGAATCACGAGCAGCGCGTGCAGCAGCGTCTGTCCCACGCCGTCAGAAAAGAAGTAGAGCGGCAAGCTGATCGGCTTCATCAGATCGGTTGCAATCGTGCCCTCGCGCAGCTTCTCGCGAATGAGTCGCGTCCCGTCTACTTCAAGGATCAGCGACATCAAGAGCGAGACGGTCGCGTAGGTAATCATGCTGTGCAGCGGGAGATTGAGCGGGATCGCATTCTGCGCGTAGAGCGCCGTCCAAAGTGAACGCAGCAGATAGACGCGCAACACGAGCGAGCCCACCTCGGTAAGCACTTCCATACGATAGGTGGCCTCGCGTGCGAACGCTTTCTTTGCGAACTCGACGTACGGCTCGATCAAGGTTTGGGTTTCTTTTTCATCGATTCTTGACGGCGCTGTTCCATCTCTTGCAGTTCGAGCATCATCGCGTCGACGACGGTGTCGACCTCCGTCGTCTGTTGCTTCGGCGGTTCTTCACCGCTGCGTCGCACCGGAGCCCGATTCGCGTGTGCATCGAGGACCGTATCTTGCGCATGTGCCTTGCGCAGGAATTGCGCGTAGGTTTGCGCTGCCTTGGCGGCCGCGTCGGGACTTTGTTCTATGTTGAAGACATTCTCGATGAAGTCGCCTACGGGGCGACGCGCTTCCCCGTCGTTCAGGCGCGTGTGCGCTTTGAGGGTGATGCCGTTATACACGGCTGCGCCGGCACCGAGCATGCAGCCGCCCTCGATTGTTGCGCCAACGACATAGGCGTGCGGGCCGATGATACAGCGGTCGCCGATTTTCGCCACGAATTGGGTTGCGCTGCCGCCGCTGGCTTTCACCACGGCGTTTTCCATCACCACGCAGTTCGTCCCGATCGTCACCGGTGCGCCCTCGGCTGCAATGACGGCGCCGTGCAGGATCGCGCAGTCGGCGCCGATCGTTACGTCGCCGCTAATGGTCGCAGTCGGCGCGACGTAGGTGCTGGGGTGGATCTTCGGTTTCTTCGTTCCGCTCGATAGGATCATGTCAGACTCTCCTGCGGCCGCGTGCCGTATCCTTCGACATAGATACGGCGGATGATCGATTCTAGCTCGGGTTCTTCGATCGAGACGTCCTCGATGCTGTAGCGCTCACTCGCTTGACGGATTAAGTGGTCGGCACGCTCGCGGTTGCGATCGAAGCGGAAGCGCGCGATCCATCCATCGCTGCTCTCCAGTTCGGCCCCGAGCAATTGCGGTTCCGGCGTCAGCTGAGCAAAGCGCAACACGAGGGTGCGGTGGGTGCCGTACTCATTCTTGATGCGCTCGATATCGCCGTCGTAGATCAACAGGCCGCGATCGATGAGCACGATGCGCCGGCACAGGCGCTCGACGTCAGCCAGGTCGTGGGTGGTGAGAATGATCGTCGTCCCGCGCTCGGTGTTGATCCGCGCGATGAACTCGCGGATCGCTTCCTTAGCAACCACGTCGAGACCGATCGTAGGTTCGTCGAGATAGACGATGCGCGGATCGTGCAGCATCGCTGCCGCAAAGTCGCCGCGCATGCGCTGACCGAGCGAAAGCTGCCGCACCGGCGTGCGCAGAAAGTCGTCCATCTGCAGCAGCGTAATGAATTCGTCGAGATTACGACGATAGGTCGCCTGCGGGATGCCGTAGATCGCGCGCAACAGCTCGAACGACTCGATCAGCGGGAGATCCCAGTACAGCTGGCTGCGTTGACCGAAGACGACGCCGATGTTGCGCGCGTTGATGTTCCGCGATTCGTAGGGCACGATACCGGCGACGCGCACCTCACCCGAGGTCGGGACCAGGATGCCGGTGAGCATTTTGATCGTCGTGGATTTGCCCGCCCCATTGGGGCCGATGTAGCCGACCAGCTCGCCCGGTTCGAGCGACATCGTGACGCCGTCGACCGCGACGCGGTCCTCATAGGTGCGCGAAAACAACGTGCGCAGGGCTCCAATTGGGCCGGGGACGCGCTTAACGCTGCGAAAGACCTTGCGAAGGTCGCGGGTTTCAATGATGGGCATCGCGTAGTTCTTCGTTGTGATCGTTACGATCTCCAACCTCTATGGCTGCGGCGCAGTTGCCGTAGGGCAGCGCGTCGCGCAGGCGCTGCACTATGAGCTGATCGACAGCCAGCTTCCGGTCGTCGTTGCCAAACGCATGCAGATCACGCCCGTGCAGGCGCAAGCCGTCGACGAGACCGGACGCTCGCTCGGGGCGCGACTGCTCTCGAGCCTTGAGCTGGCGACGCCCGAAGTCGCCGTGAGCGGCTTCGGCGAGACCTTCGACGAGGAGTACGTACGTGAAGTCCAGGAGGCGGTGCGCGAATTTGCCGCGCATGGCGACGTCGTGATTCTCGGACGCGGCGCGGGTGCAATTCTCGGCCGCCGTCCCGATGTGCTGCGCGTCTTTATGTATGCACCGCGCGACTGGCGCGTGGAGCGCGTGGCAAGCGAATACGGACTCGACTATAAGGCCGCCGCCGCAGAGGTCGATCGCATCGACAAGGCGCGTCGCGCGCATCTGCGTGATTGGTACAACGTCGAGATGGGTTCGCCCGCAGTCGTCGACTTAGCGATCGACACCGCAACCTTTGGTGAAGAGCGCGCGGCGGCGCTCGTGATCGCGGCGGTGCATGGCTGACGCCGGCGTTCTCGCTGCGCTAAAGTTTCGTGACTATCGCCTCCTCTGGATCGGCCTGCTTATTTCGAATCTCGGCAGCTGGATGCAATTTACCGCGCAGGGATTCTTGGTGGCGCAGATCGCCGGCTCCGCGCACCAAGCCGCACTCGACCTCGGATTCCTCGGTGCGGCGCGTGCGATTCCGGTGCTGCTCTGCTCGCCGGTCGCGGGCGTCGTTGCCGACACGCTGCCCCGGCGACGCGTGCTGCTACTCACCAACACGACGATGTCACTCGCGGCGCTTGCGCTCGCAGTCCTCGCGACGTTTCATCGGCTCGACTTGGTCTGGCTGCTCGTGATTACCGCGATCAACGCCGCCGCCAATGCCTTCGATTCGCCGGTGCGCCAGAGCTGGATGCCGCTGCTGGTCGATCGTGCCTACATCGGCAACGCGATCGGCCTCAACTCGGTAGCGTTCAATGCGCCGGCGGTCATTGGACCAGCAATCGCCGGCCTTTTGATCGTGTGGGTCGGCGTTGCCGGCTCGTTCTACGTCAATGCCGTTGCGACGCTGGCTGTTGTCGTTGCGGTCGCGATGATGCACCCCTCGCCTCCCTCGACCGCGCGACGCGAGCCGATGCTCTCTGCGATGCACGGCGGCATCACCTTTCTTTTCACGCATCCGATCCTTCGCCCGATCGTTGCGGTCTTTGTGATCACGGCGGTCTTTGCGCGGCCCTACGCGCAATTGATCCCCGCCTACATCGTAAACGTGCTGCACGGTGATGCGCGGGAGCTCGGATGGGCGGTCGCAGCCGCGGGGATCGGTGGTTTCGGCGGTGCGTTGCTTACGGCAGCGTTTGCGGGACGCGAGCCGCGCTCGATCCAGTGGCTGCTCGCCGGCGTGTTGACCTCGCTCGGTTTAATCGCGCTCGCGCTCGCACACTCGGTCGGGTGGGCGCTCCCGGCGCTCTTTACCATCGGTGTCGGGACGCTGGCTTTTCTCGGCGCGACCAATACGCTGATCCAAACACTTGCTCCCGACGACGTGCGGGGACGCGCAATCGCCGTCTACACGATGGTCGCGATCGGCATCGTGCCGCTGGGAACGCTCTTGATCGGCAGCATTGCCTCGGTCATCGGCCTGCACGCGGCCTTCATACTCGCCGGCGCAGTCCCGCTGGTCTGCGTGATCGCAGCCTACACGCTCAGCCCGATCATCAGGACCGTGTAAAGAAAAAAAAGAGCGAGTCGTGTTTGACGACTCGCTTAGGCCAAAAAAATAGCCGGGAAGTTACGCTGCGGCTGCAGCTTTCTTCCGGCGTACCTTGCGGCGGACCTTACGAACCGTCTTGCGGACGGTCTTACGAGCTGTGGCTTTCTTCCGGCGCACCTTGCGACGGACTTTACGGCCTACTGCCTTCTTCGCAGCAGTTTTCTTGGCTTTTTTGCGGCGCACCTTACGGCGCACTTTGCGGACTACCGCCTTGCGGACGGCCTTCTTGCGGCGAACCGTCTTACGAACGGTGCGTTTCGCAGCCGCTTTCTTTTTACGTTTGACTGCCATGTGCGTGGAGTCATCCTTTCTCTGGCTACAACTTGTGTAGCCAAGGGTAGTTGCCTACCTTATACAGTATTCTCGGCTGCAATGCAAGTTTTGAATAGTGACGCGCATCTCGATGTCGCGGTTTCGGGAAGCGGTGACGCAGTGGTGCTGCTTCACGGCTTCCCGCTTTCGCGCGAGATTTGGGACGCGCAAGTGCGTGCGCTCGCGGGGTATCGCGTCGTCGCGATGGACCTGCGCGGCATGGGCGCATCGAGTGTCAGCGACGGTCCGTACTTGATGGAATCGCTCGCCGGCGATGTCGCGGCGGTGCTCGATGCACTCGCCATCGAGCGCGCGACGTTGGTTGGACACTCGCTCGGCGGTTACGTCGCGCTCGCGTTCGCGCGGATGTACGTCGAGCGTCTCGCGCGTCTCGCACTCGTCGCTTCGCGGATCGTCGCCGACACACCGCAGCGCGCTGCGCATCGTTTCGAACTCGCCGACGAAGCCGAACGCACGGGTTCAACTGCGCGCATCATCGACGAAATGTTGAACGGAACACTTGGCGTGACGACAAAGCAAAATCACCCGGAAATTGCGGAAAAATTCACAAAAATTGCGCAAAAACACGATCCGCGCGGACTTGCAGCGATGCTGCGCGGCATGGCGCTACGCGATAGCGCAGACGACATTGCCGGCGATCTAACGATGCCGGTCTTAGTCGTAGCGGGGGCTGAAGATCCGGGGATTCCGGCAGAGGAGGTCAAGCGGACGGCCGGTGCCTTCCCGGCCGGAAAGCTGGTGACGATCGAGCGCTCCGGGCATGTCCCTATGCTCGAAGCCCCCAAGGAACTAAGCGCTTGCTTGGTAAGCTGGCTTACCGAAAAGTAAGCCCAAGGCTTACTTTTTCGTAAGCCCCCTTAGTGCCTGATAGCCGGGGTCTTGGCGCGGCCGCGAATCATGTTATAGAGGAAGAGACCGCCCACGACCACGGCGGCGATGATCGCGGCGATGATGACCACGTGGAAGAGCCAACCGGCCAGCACGACGACCGCGATCACTAAAGCGATCAGCAGGGTCAGGCGGATGAAGGTGGCGAGCATCGGTTGCATGGTTGGCCTCGTGAGGGGAAGCGAGTGGTACTCATCGTGAAGTACTCCTTGCAATTCCCGGAGGTTTCAGGATGAACACTCGAATCGTACCCGCTTTGGCCGCTATGGCCTTGGCGGTCTCGCCCTACCCGCGGCGGCCGACCAAGCCGTCCAGCGGCACCTGGTCTACAATTTTACCGTCGGCGTGCAGAACGACACGCACGACGCCGACGCATCCTCGAAGATGTCCAACATCGGCGGCGGTGGGAACGTTAACGGTACCGGCGATACCTCGTATATGGGTGTTGCCTCGGATAAGGGCACGATCCAGATCGACGTCTTCGGCGTCGAACCTGACGGTGGTCTGGTCGTCAAGGTCAGCGAGAACGGCCAGAACGTGCGCAAGGCCGCGGCGGTCGAATGCGTCGTCTATCCGACGACCAATTCGATCTGCGCGTCCGGCGAGGTCTTCCCCGAAGAGCTGGCCGTGATTCGCACGCTCTCGCCCAAATTTTTCGATCCCTCATCGCTGGACGCCAAGCATCATTGGCATCAGGGCAGTGATGCCGCAGGTATTTCGCTCGACTTCACTGCGGGTTCGCCCAGTGGCACGACGATTCCGATCAGCGAGAACGACGATGAGAAGGTTGCCGGCGGACAGAGCAGCACGTTGCACGGAACCGATACGTACAGCTACGACATGTCGAAGAACGTTTCGACGACGCTCAAAGAGTACGACACGATTCGCAAGCAGATGGGCGCCGGTCAATACTCTAACATCGTGATCGACATTACGGCAGAACTCGCTACGGATAGCGGTACGACAGCAAAGAGCTAACGACATGCGCCGCATAGTTCTTACGTTGGCGTTGCTGACGGCAACGAGCGGCGTTGCACTTGCACAGGAGCAAGCGCGGCGCCATCTCGTCTACAACTTCACGTTTGGCGTGCAGAGCCAAGAGCACGACACGAATGCATCGATTCGCCAAATCAACAACCCTTCGAAAAATGGCGACTACGTGAACGTCTATGGCACGGGCGACACGCACTACGATACGACGGCGACCGATACCGGAACGATCACCGTGGACGTTCTGGGCGTGCAACCCGATGGCGGCCTGCACGTGCGCGTGGATGAAGTTGGACGCAATTACCGCACGTCGGCGCCGATGGACTGCGTTGTTTACCCCACGACGAAGATCGCGTGCGTGCGGCGTCCCTATCCTGAAGAAGCCGACGTCGTGAGCACGCTCTCGCCGAGCTTTTTCAATCCGGCGACCTTGGATGCAAAGAATCAGTGGCATGAAGACGGCGGCGTGCCGGGGCTCTCACTCGAGTTTACAGCGAGCGCGCCAAACGGAAGCATCGTCACGATTGCTGAGGCAAAGAACCAAAAGGTTGCGGGCGGCCTCGGCGGTACCGTCAACGGCAGTGCGACGTTTACCTATGATACCGTCAGGCGCGTGACGACCGCCCTCAAGGCGTACGACACCGACCGTTCAGCGCAGGGCGGCCCGGGCAATATACTAATGCTGTCTATAACATCACCGCCACGCTCGTTACGGATAGCGGAACAACAGCAAAAAATTAGCAGCTTCGACGCGCTTCACCCCGAGATCGCGCGCTGGTGTGCAGAGCATTTGCACACTCCGACATCCCCGCAGCAGGACGCGCTGCAGCCGGGTTTAGCGCGCAAGAACCTGCTCGTCGCATCGCCGACCGGGACGGGCAAGACGCTCGCAGCGTTTCTGCCGATCTTCTCGCGTCTGGCGCAATCGGCGCGATGCCGACGAACTTTTCCCACGCACCTACGCGCTGTACATCTCTCCGTTGCGCGCACTCGGCTACGACGTCGAGCACAACTTGCGTCGTCCGCTGCGCGAGATCGGTCTCCTCGAGCGGCCGAATAGCGAACGCGCGCGGAAACGCCGCGGTCGGTTGCGCGAGCGTTTCGTGCGCACCGGCGTGCGAACCGGCGATACGCCGCAGCTCGAACGCCGCCTGATGTTCGCGCGGCCGCCCCACATCTTGGTAACGACTCCCGAGTCGCTCGCGGTGATGCTCGCGATGGATAGCTACCGGCGCACGCTGCGCACGATCGAGACGGTGGTGATCGACGAAGTCCACGCGATCGCCGGCAACAAGCGCGGCGCGCAACTCTCGCTGCTGCTGGAATCGCTCGAAGAACTCGTCGATGTGCCGTTCAACCGCGTGGGCCTCTCGGCGACGGTCGCGCCGCTCGAGCGGGTTGCTGCGTTTGTCAGCGGCGGCCGTCCGTGTGAGATCGTCGATCATCGCGGTTTGCGCGCGATCGAGACTCGATATCGACGTGCCGTTTATCGGCGCGGTCGCGCCGCTTGCCAAAGTCGCGCATCGCGCGGCCGAGCTCTGCGCAGAACGAACGCACGACGCTCGTTTTCACCAACGTGCGCAGCCAGGCCGAGCGCGTCGCGCACTTCATGCGTGAAGTTATGGATGCGCCGCTGGAAGAGCTCGGCGAGGAGAACGTGCCGCAGAAAAATCTCTCGGCGCTCGGCGTGCATCACTCGCGCGCTCGAGCGCAGCGTGCGCCATCGCGTCGAAGCCGCACTGCGCGCCGGCGATCTGCGCACGGTGGTGTGCAGTTCGAGCCTGGAACTGGGCGTCGACATCGGCTGCATCGATCGCGTGCTGATCGTCGGCGGCGCGCGCGGCACGACATCGAGCCTGCAACGCGTCGGCCGCGCCGGGCATCGTCCCGGAGCCATCGCGCGGGGAACCGTGATCGCGCAAGATCGCGACGACATCATCGAGGCTGCCGCGACGCGGCGCTGCATCGCCGACGGAGCAATCGACGAGGTTGCGATTCCGCGACGCACCGCTCGACGTGCTTGCGCAGTGGATGGTCGGCAGCGTCTGCTACGACAAGCGCGTGACGATCGACGAGCTGCTTGCAGACGGCGCGACGCGCCTATCCTTATCGCGACGTTGCGCGCGACGATCTGCTGGCGATCGCGCGCTATCTGAGCGGGGCTGGATTCGGCAGCGACTCCGTACACGTGCAACGTCTCGGCTTCGATGGCGAAGCGGTCTATGGCTTAGGCCGTGAAGTCTGCTCGGCGTTCTTCGAAAACGTCGGCACGATTCCCGACGAAGCGCAGACCTTCGTCCGCGTCGTCGGCGATCCGGACAACGCGGTCGGCCGCGTCGAGCAGAGCTTTGCGAGCGATCTGAAGGTCGGCGACGTGTTCGTACTCAACGGCCGCGCGCTGCGCGTCAAGGAGATCGGTCACACCGGCGTCGTCGCCGAACCGAGCACTGGACGTCCCACGGTTCCGCAGTGGAGCTCGCACATGAAGGGCGTGCCGCCGGCGCTTGCGCGCGAGATCTCGCACCTGCGCACGTCCGTGGCGGACTTGCTCGTGCGGCACGACGCCGCGGGCGCGCATGCATTCTTGCGCTCGCGCTACGGGCTCGACGGCAATCAAGCCGCGCACGTCGTGCGCTACATCGCGCAGCAGCAGGCAATCTCGGCGGTGCCGGCTCCGACGCGCCCGGTCGTCGAGATCTATCGCGTCGACGGACGCGCAGTCGGCGGTGTTCCACACCTGCGCCGGACGCCGCGTGAACGAAACGCTGGGGCGCGTCGTCGGCGCGCGTGTCTTTGCCGCGTGTGGCGCGAATTCCGAGATCACGACCGACGACAACGGGTTCATCATCGTCTTGCCGCGCGGGCGCTCGGTGCCGGATGCACTGTGGGAACGACTGCTCGGGCCGGCTGAGTTCGAGCGCGACCTGCTCGAAGGCTTGCGCAGTTCGCACCTGTTGCGCAATCATTTTCGCTACGTCGCAAACACGGGGTTGCTCGTGTTGCGGCGTTCCGGCGGACGTTCGCTGCGGCGCAGCACGCAGCGCTGGAACAGCGCCAAGATCTTCGATCGGCTCTGGTACCGCGACCGCAATTTCCCGCTGCTACGCGAGACGCTGCGTACCGTTACGCGCGATCTGCTCGATGCTCCGGGCGCACTCGCTTATCTCGAGGCGATCGATGGGCCGCCGCGCGTCATGCATCCGCCCGCCGCATCGCCGTTTACGTTCGGGATCCTGACGTCGTCGTTCGGCGATACGGTCGTGTTGGACGACCGCGCGACGATGGTCGAGGCGCTGCACGAGCGCGTGCTCGAATACGCGCGCGGACCGCAAGTGGAGCTCGCGCCTGGTGCGGTCGCGCTCACGCACGGCGTGCTGTGGCTCGAGGCATCGCGCTCGCTTGTCGCCGCCGACGCGCACTTCGCCTACGAAGAAGTGATTGGCGGCGTCCTGCCGCTGTGGAGCACGGAGGAGAGTATGCGTGCCCTGCTCGCGCTCGCGCGCCACACGGACGCGCGCGAGATCGTGCTGCTGGGCGATGTGATTCACGGGAGCCGGATGAGCGAAGGTGCTGCGAGCGCCGTCGGCGCGGCGCTTGCGCGCTTGCGCGAGCAGTGCGAGTTGACGCTGATCGCCGGCAACCATGAGGGACGCTCGCGTGGTGCGCGCGTGCTCGGTCTCACGCATGAAGCGATCGAGCGCGATGGCTGGACGCTGGTACACGGCGACCGGCCGGTGACGGCTGCGCGCGTCATCGTTGGGCATCTGCACCCGAGCGTCGCGCTTGGCGGCGGCGCGCACGCACCGGCCTTTGTTGCCTCACCGCGGCTGATCGTCGTGCCGGCGCTTACGCCCTACTCGAGCGGCTTGAACGTGCTCTCGGGTGAATGCACGCAGGCCCTCGAGCGCTTCATCAAATCGACCGATGCATGCAACATCGTCGTCAGCACGCCCGAACGGGTCTATCCGTTCGGTTCGCTCGAGCAGTTGCGCAATCTGTCCAGGGCCGTGTAAGCGACCGCGACACACGATACCGCGCCGATCGCGTCGGTGTGCAGCATCGCGTGAAGCTCTTCGAGCGACGCAGTGAACGGTTCGATCGCTTCGGTCGCGTCGAGTTGCTGCGGATGCGTCTGCACCGCGTCGAAGGCCAAGTAGGCGTGAAGGTAGCTGTTTGAACGTACCGGCTCGGCCGGTACGACCGAGAGCCGTTCCCAGCGTGTGGCGGTATAGCCGGTCTCTTCGGTAAGTTCGCGCCGGGCACAATCGAGCGGATCCTCGCCGCGATCGATGCTACCGGCGGGCAACTCGATGATCACTTGGTCGATCCCGTAGCGGTACTGACGCACGAGCACCACCTCGCGCGCAGGCGTCAATGCGAAGATCATCACAAAACCGAGCGACTCGCGCACGTAGTAGTTCGGTATCACGACGCCGTTTGGCAGTTCTACCTCGTCGCTGCGGATGCGCAGGTGCGTCGACTCGATGAGGTAGGTCGAGGAGAGGCGGCGCCAGAGCGGTTTTTCCATCTGTGCGCGAAGTACACCACTCGTGCAAGATCTCATTTTAGTCGTCGGCGCCGGAACGATGGGCGCGGGTATCGCGTACGTCGCAGCACGTGGCGGTTACGCCGTCGAATTGATCGATTCGGATCCTGCCGCACGTGAACGCGCGATGGGCCGCATCGCAAAGGACGCTGCGCGCGCCGGCGATGAGAGCGTCGTTGCGCGGATCGTCGCACGCGAGGCGATTCCGTCGCAGAGTACGGCCGCGCTTGCCATCGAAGCGGTGCCCGAGCGGCTCGATCTCAAGCGTGCGATCTTTGCCGCGCTGGATCGGGCCCTCGATCCGCAGGCTCTGCTCGCGACCAATACCTCGTCGTTGAGCGTGGCGGAGCTGGCGCGGACGACGTCTGCGCCGCAGCGGGTCATCGGTTTGCATTTCTTCAATCCGCCGGCTGCGATGAAGCTGGTCGAGATCGTGGAGACCGACGCAAGCTCCGACGAGGCAATCGATCGCGCGCGTGCCTTTGTCGAGCGCATCGGCAAGACCGGAGTCGTGTGTGCGGACACGCCGGGCTTCATCGTCAATCGCGTTGCGCGTCCGTTCTATCTGCAATCGATGCGCGCGCTCGAACGCAAGGTGGCTTCGGTTGAGGAACTGGATGCACTGGCGCGCAGCGCTGGGTTCCGGATGGGTCCTTTCGAGTTGATGGATCTGATCGGAATCGATGTGAACCTGGCGGTGAGCGAGTCGGTGTACGAGCGACTCGAAAGCGATCGACTCGAGCCGCGACCGATGCAACGTGAACTCGTTGCCGCCGGACGATTGGGGCGCAAGACTGGTGTGGGCTTTTATTCGTATGACAACGGGAACTACGCCCGGCTCGAACTCGGTATCGACGGTGCGGCCGCGACGCTCGATGAGAACGTCAGCATACTCGGCTTCAGCGGCGTCGCTGACGAGCTCGCGCTAGCACTGGAGCCAAAATGCACGCGCGTGCAGCGCGTGATGAACGACGACATGCTCGACGATCTCGATCCGGATGCAACGCTGGTCATTGACGTGGGCGACGGTTTCAGCGATCGTGCCGACATCCTGGTCGAACTCGATCGTACGCTCGATCCGGCGACGGTCATCTTTGCCGACGCATACGTCACCGATCTTGCGGCACTTGCGCCGCGGTTGCGTCATCCCGAACGCGTGGTCGGCTACGGCGTGCTCGACTCGCTTGCGGCGCAGAGCGCCGTCGAGGTCGTCGATGCGGAAGCGACCCATGATGAGGCGTTGGCGCTCGCGCAAGAATGTTTTGAAGCGATTGGAAAGGCGGTCGTGCTCGTCGAGGATCGCCCGGGCCTCTTTCTGGGCCGCGTTGTTGGTGGGATCGTCAACGAAGCGATGATCGCCGTTGCAGAAGATGTTGCGTTACCCGACGACATCGATCGCGCAATGGAGTTGGGCGTGAACTATCCGCATGGGCCGATCGCGTGGGGACGAGCGATCGGCGGCGCGCGCATTACGCGCATCCTGCAGCGGCTTGCGCTAGAAGAGGGCAAGGAGTTCGGACCGCATCGCTCGCTACGCGTGCTCGATGTCGAACCGGACGAAGCCTCGAGCCCTATCGAGGAGGCAGGCGGCGACCCCATGAATTTGTTGGGCGGATGAGGAGACCGCGATCGAGCAACTGAGAGTCGGCCACTACTACGACACGACGTACGGCACGCTATGGAAAGACGGAACGTACTTCGCCCGCGGGACGCGCGTCATGGTCGTCGGCGTGCATATCGAGCAAGGGTTTTGCGTCCGATTCCCGGCCGAGGTCGATGACATGCCGCTCGAAACGTGGGAAGACTGGAGCGAGGCTGACTTTTTGGCGGCTGAGGGCTCGGTCACGCCTACGCAAGAACCGCTCTCCGGAAGCGTCCTCAGTGAAGCACGCGACGTGCTTTCCGATGCTGAAGACGGCTGCCACTTACATCTTCATGAAGATGATGATATCTAACGTCCTACGGGAAATTAAATATAACTCCGTTAAACCACGTGTAATTACAGAACGTTGAGTTCGTCATCAGCCCACCCGGCGCTTGATACTTTGCGTTGAAACAGTAAGTCGTGCCGGGGGTGAGCCCTATAAACGTGGTCGTACCCGTCGAATCCGTGTTTTGCGTGGCTATCAAGTTGGCTGCGTTGCCGTTGACCGACGTGTACAAGCCGACCGGCCAATTTGGCAGCGGCTGACTCGACGCGAAGACCGACACGATCGCGCCGGTAATGGTCGGGTTCGGCGTCGCCGTCGCAATCGTGCTCGTCGGTACGGGCGTACCGTAGAGGTTGTTCGGATTGTAGCCGGCGTTGCACGCGGCGAGCGCGAGCGCCGTGATGGCGAACGCAATTGAGAGGATCCGTTTGGGCATGGCCGCGGAGCTTCGACGCTCCCGGGGCCCCCGCCTTGCCGCCTGCGCTCAGGAAAGATTAAGGCTACCAAGGGGCCGAAGAGGGTCCTTCGTGCAGCGCTGGGAGACGTACACGGCATTGGTCGCCGTCATAATTGCGAGCGCGTCGGCGTTCGCGATTCCGGGCCGCTTGTGGTATGCCGGCATCGCGATCGTGCTGCTGGCAGTGGTCGGCGGCGCGCAGCTGCACCGGTCGCTCACCGGCGCGCGCGAAACGAAAAGCGGAATGTCGCCCGAAGAACGTGCGCGACGGATTCGCGAGCAGCGCAACCGGCGCTGAACCCTGCTTTAGACGCCCTCCCGTTTCAACATCTCATCGTAAATCTGATCGACACGCGCGAGCGTATCGATCTCGTTTGCGGGCTTGTCGTCGCGGATGCGGACGATCCGTGGAAAGCGCATCGAATACCCGCTCTGGTGCAGCGTGCTCTTCTGGACGATGTCGAACGCGACCTCGAGCACGATCTTCGGTTCGACCGGGAATGCGCGGCCCGATGTTGGCTGCGTCGATGCGATGTTCGAGAAACCACGGCGTGAGCGTCGCGATCTCGGCGTCGGTCAGTCCGGAGTACGCTTTGCCGATCGTAAGCAGTTCATCGTCTGGACCACGTACGGCAAAGGTGTAGTCGGAGAGCACCTTGGCACGCTTGCCGTGACCCCATTCGACCGCGACCACCACGACGTCGAGCGTCGTGAGTTCGCGCTTGAGCTTGAGCCACCACTTGCCGCGCCGGCCGGGAGCATATGGTGCGTCGGTGCGCTTGAACATTGCACCCTCGTTGCCGCGAGCACGCGCAGCCTCGAAAATCGCGTTGACCTCTGGGGCGTTCGTATCAAGAAGCGCTGCGTTCGGGGCCAGACGCACGTGGTCGCTCTCGATCAGCGCCGCGGCAAGGCGCTCGCGCCGTTCGCGCAGAGGAAGATCGAGCAAGAAATCGTCATCGATCGCCATCGCGTCGAAGACCACGTAGCGTAATGGAACCTCGGCTAGAAGTGCCGCGTCGATCTCCTTGCGCTGCAGCCGAGCCTGCAACGTGCGGAACGGCAACACGCGGCCGTCGCGCACAGCGACGATCTCGCCGTCGAGCATCATCTGTCGCGATTGTACGCGCAACGCTTGAGCGATCTCGGGGTAGCTGTGGCTGACGTCATTGAGCGTGCGCGAGAAGAGCAGCGCCGTGCCGTTCTGGACGTGCGCTTGCGCGCGTATGCCGTCGTACTTGTCCTCGGCGAACCACGTGTGGCCGTCAAGGTCGGAATACTGCTCGCCGTACGGTATCGGTGTAGCGAGCATGAAGCCGACCGGCGAGCCGAAACGGATGTGCAGCGCGTCGAGCGTTCCATGTTTTGCGGCGACGGCGACCTCGCCGATGTCCCCGGCGATCATCACTGCCCGCTGGATTCGCGCGAGCGTTGCGTCGAACGCTGCGGAGATCGCGTCGTGGACGAGCCCTTCGCGCAGACCGATGCGCAGATCACCGGTCATGATCTTGATGACGTAGGTGGCCTCGAGCGGATCGGTGCAGGCACCGAGGATGCGTTCGCACAGGTGCAGCCGGCGTTTGCCTGCCGACTTGCCTGACGCCGACGCGATTTCGTCGAAAATCGCCGCCAGCGACGCCGGCGTGAGCGGCTCGCGGAAGAGTCCGAGATCGGCGCTTTCGCGCACGTGCGGGCCGAGTGCATCGCCGAGATCGCCGTGCTCGCGGTAGCCCGCGCGCAGCTGCGCGTCGGTGACGCCCCACACGTGCGCCGCCGCTTCGACGATCGTGCGGCCGCCGATCGAGAGTTGCTTCTGCTCGCGTGCAGCGAACGGGTTCCCGGTGAAGAACCGCGCTGCCGCGGCGAGGTTCGCGTCGTCAAGCTCGCGCAGGTAGGCTGCGAGCGTGGCGACCTTCTCGAGCTTGCCGCTCGTGGCGGCGACGGCCGCGCAGGTGCGGGCAAAGGCGATCATGGAACCCCTTTTCCATGGTAACGGCCTTCATCCTGATGAACGTCTCGCGTGCGCGCCTCAAATCGATTGCCGACGACCTGCTTGCAATCGACGGCATCGCCGAGGTCTACTCGGTCGCGGGACCGTTCGATATCGTGGCGGTCGCACGCGTTCGCGCGCACGAAGATCTCAATGAGCTGGTGACCGAACACGTCGCGGCGCTCGAAGGCGTTGAAAATACCGAGACACTGATCGCGTTCAAAACGTTTGCCAAGAAAGATCTCGGATTGCTGTGGGATATCGGCGTGGACTAGTTCCCCTGGTGCTGTTGGCGGCGCTTGCGGGAGCGAGCGCTTCCGCGCAAGACACATCAGCTCCGGTTGACCGGAACGACGCATACTTCGCGCGTGCGCTTGCGCGTACGAACGCCTTACCCACCCCGCCTTCACTTACGTACACCGCGCGCGTGCGCACGGACGGCGGCACACTTGCGATGTACCCCGCCTCGGACACGCTTTGGACAACGTTCATTGTCGGTGATAATGCCGGCAACCCGGACCGCGGAAACACAACGTTGACGTTTTCGTTCGACCAGCGCAAACGTCAGGTGTTTCTCATCGGTGGCGCCGACACGCTCGGTGCAGCGCCGGCGCCGATCTTCGATCCGACGTGGAATTCGGCGTTCCGGTGGATGCAGCATCGGCGCTTGTTCGATATCGACGTCGTGCAGGCGACACCGATGCCGGCACCAACTGGCACGCCGCTCAAGACGATTGTCGTCGTTCAGCGTTCGCCGGGGCTGAGTTACCACGTTACCGGCAGTGTGCGGGCAACGTGCGCGAATGGCGATCCCGCCTGGCAGATGCACGTGGTCGCGACCTTCGACCCGCAAGATCACCCGCTCGTCGGCGTACTCGTTGACGACCAGACGGGACTCGTGTGTGCGGCGCAGTTTGAAGAAACCGTGCGCAGCGAGCCCGAGACGCACGCCAGCGGGAGCGTCGAGTTACGGTTCGCGCGCGTCGGAGATTACTACGTGATGACCGACGAGTCGTTGATGCTGCACCTCAATCCGCGGATGCGCGCATCGGGCATGTCGGCCACGATCACGCTCGGTCAGTTCAATATCAAGTAGAACCTCAAACGCGCTTCACCGGCGGCGGGGACCACGAACCGTCGAGCACGGTGTCTTTGGGCCAGTAGAGACGCAAGTTCATCGTGAAGCCGCCGCTCTTCGGCGCTGGCAGCCAATTCGATTCCTTGTCTTTACCCGGCGACTCGCGCTGGATGTACAGATCCAGTGAGCCATCGGGATTGAACGTCAGTTTATCGCGATCGCCGATCGCGTACCGGTTGATCGAATTCTCTGCGAAGAGCTGCCGATCGTCGTACATCGTCAACGACCAGAAGGCACGCACCGGGGGCAGTTGATCCTTTGCAAAATGCATCGTGTAACCTTGATCGCTTCTTAACGGCTTACCGTCTGCGTCCACAAACGCCGTCGGATAGACAGCGTCATCGGTCGTGTTCGCACCGAGCGCGGCAAAAGCAATCGCCGCGCGCTGCAAATAATCGGTGCCATACGTCCCCACGCCGGTCAAGTTGACGCGCCATCCGTTGAGAAGCGTTCCCGCGCGGCTGACTGCTGCCTTGATCTTCTTGAGCGCATCGGCCGGGGCGGCGTCGAACGCGTCGCAGATATCTTTCGACGCCGACGCGAGCGTAAAGCTCTTACCGGGCTCAAAGCCGATACGGTTCATTCGGTCAAGCATTGGATAGTCGTTTGCGTGCGGTGGATTCATCTTGAGCAGCTTTGCGAACGTCGAGAAGAAGTCGGCAGCGCTCATCTTATCAACTTGGTCGGGCGGCGCGGAGCTGTCTTGCTTTGCATCGACTGCACCTTTGGCCGGCGTGTACGACTTGCCGCACGCACTCAGCGGTACTGCGGTGATGCCGTCCTGGAATTTGTGGACCGCGTCGTAGTCGGCTGTGCCGTTGGTTTGCGTGCGTCCAATGAGCCAACCGGACGCCGTCGGATTTTGGTAGCGCAGGACGCCGGGGGAAAGCTCACCGGTCCAATCCGGCCCGACGATTGCAAAGGTAAGCGCAGCGGTTCCTGTCGTGCGTTTGCCCGGAGACGCGAACACGTCGGTCCAGTAGTCCATGAACTGCAACAGGTAGTAACGGCCGCCCGAGTCGGGGATCGCAATGACGAGCGGCTCTTTGCTTACGTCGAATTGCAGCGCACTGTAGAGCGTATCTGCGTTCGGGCGCACGACCGCCGTCAGGGATGGATCGGGGAACGTGCGCACATGTGCGAACTGATTGACCGGGGCGCTGATCCCGGAAGGCTCGGCGACGTTGGTCATCACGCGACGCGTCACTTCCATGAGGACCATGGGATAGGCGTAGATGTACGTGTCGCGCGCGATCTCGCGCGCTTCGTCGGTGCTTACACGTTCGGGCGCTGCTGCAGTGCTCATAAAAAATCCCCCTGTACAAAGCGTACAGGGGGATCGTGGGAACGGAACGAGCCTGTCCTGGACCTTCGTCTACGGTAATTCGATCCGATACAGATCGGCGCCATCGAGCCACAGCCGTTGCATCTTGCCCTCGAAGAGCGTATCGAACTTTATTGTCGAGTCGCCGAGCGCATACGTGCCGTTGCCGTTGGCCTTGAGCGGATTGAGGCCGTCCATCGTCAATTTCCCTTTTACGATGACGACGCGCGTGACAACCGCCGAACCGAAGATCGAGGTCTCGTAACGGCCGGCGAGACGATCCCACGAAGCCGGATGCGAAAACGTCGTCGCCCCGGTGTGTTTTCCGTTCACGTAGTAGGCGCCGCCGTTGGTGAAGCCGTCGACCGCTTTTGCCGTGTTGCGTTCGAAGGCGACGTAGAAGATCGTGAAGCGCGGATCGTCGGTCCAGAAGATATCCGGACCCCGTGCAACCAATTGGTAGCTCTTTGCGCCGTCGTGCAATGCGAGTGTGCCATTGTCGTTAGCAACGACCACGCCGGTGCCGTCGGCGCTGCGATACGTCCCGAGGTAATCGTTGGCGGTAACTTTCGGCGGCGCGATCGGCGGCCCGGCGGGCGCCGGGGGCAGTGCTTGTCCGAGGCTCTGTGCGCGCAGCACCTCCATCGCATACTTCACGATTGCGCACGGGTGCAACGGTGCTTCGACGAGATTCGAAAGCGCGATGACGCCGAAGCCGCGCGTGAGGTTGGCTTGGAAGCAGGCGGTATATCCCGACACGCCGCCGGTGTGACCGACAAGATGGTCACCGTCGGTGTGAAAGACCGCGAGCCCGTAGCCGTATTCGTGGTAAAAGGCGGGCCATTCCGCAAGCTCGACGTGCTTGGCCACATCCGGCTTCCCGTTGTTGAAGTGATCCGCGCTGGTCATTGCCGTGAAGGTCGCCGGCCGCAGGAGCTGCGTGCCGTTCGCTGTCTTTCCGCCGTTGAGATAGAAGCGAATGTATGACGCCATGTCTTCCGGCGTCGAGATTACGGAGCCCGCGGGATCGACGAAATCGACAAAGTTCGAAGCGCGCAGTGCCGGATTCGGCCCCGTCGCAACGTAGTCGTCGTCGCGGAACTCATAGCCGGTCGCGGTCGCGCCGAGCGTGCGATTGTTGAAGACCGCGAAGCTATTGGCCATGCCGAGCGGAGCGAAGACGTGGTCGTCGATGTTGCTCTGCCAGCTCTTGTGGGAAACTGCCGCGGCGATTGCGCCGACGGTTGCGAAGCCGTCGTTTGAATACGACCATGCCGTGCCCGGCGTGAAGAGCGTGTGCGCATCGCGCAGTGCGGCGAGCGCGTAGCCGTATTGCTCGAATGAAAAGTCATCGGGCACGCCGCCGGTATGCGAGAGCAGCTGATGCACGAGAATTGGCGCGCCCTTGCTATTGATCTGCCACGACGGCAGATAGGTCTGCACGCGAGCGTTCAGATCGACCAACCCCTGATCGTGCAGTTGCAAGAGCGCAAGCGCACTCATCGACTTCGAGATCGACCCGATCGGGAAGCGCGTATCCGCGCTGACCGGCGTCTTGCTCGCGATGTCGGCCATGCCGGCGGTGACGATCGCGATCGTGTGCGTCTTATCGGTGATCGCAACCGACATACCGGGCGCACCCTGTTGCGCGAGCGCGGTCGGCGCGTAGGCTTTGATCGCGGCAATCGCGTCATCCATCGTCGGCGCGCCCGACGACGTCGTTTGTGCAGACACGGGCCCGTCCAACGCCAAAACGGCGGTTAAGATCAGACCTAGAAGGCGTGATATTCTCATTCCGGGCCAGTACGCCGCGCGCCAAAATTCTCCGCTGGCCGCCAAGATTTTGGCGCGGGCCCCTTCTGGGCCTAGAAAAGCGAGAGTTGCGCGTTGTCCTCGAGGTACTCCGCCTCGACGCCGAGTGCGCGCAGGCGGTAGACGAAATCGCGCCAGCCGTGATTTAGGAGCACCTTGCGAGGCTGCGCGCGCTCGACGTATTGCAGCAGTGCCGGATAGTCGGCGTGGTCGGAGAGCGCAAAGCCGCGCTCCGTTCCGTAACGGAAGAGGGCGCCGCGGTCGAGTGACCAGCCGGTCAGCACCGCCGTGCGAACCGGCTTATTGCGCAAGGCCTTGGGTAACGCTTTTCCACCGGGCGGCCAAATGAGCACGCTGTTTGCATCAAACGTGTCCGCGTGATAGCGGGCGTAAGGCGGCAGCGTTACGCCGCACGCTGCATACACCACTGCCAGATTGTCGACCGCGCCGTGTACGGTAAGCGGCAGACCTGCGCTGCCCAAAATCGCCATCGCCTCTTGCGCTTTGCCAAGCGAGTACGCGAAAAACACGGGCACCGCATCGCCTTCGAGGGCGTTGCGCGCAAAAGCGATCATCTGCCCGGCAACCTCTTCGTGCGACGGAAAAACATACTGCGGTCGTCCATAGGTGCATTCCATGAGCAGCACGTCACACGGCTTGACCTCGGGCGGCTCCACGGTCAGCGAATCGCGCAGCTTGAAATCGCCCGTATACACGAAACGCCCGGCCTCGCTCTCGATCATCAGTTGGGCGCTACCCAGAACGTGCCCGGCCGAGAAGAGCGTGAGACGGTGTCCGCTCTCGTGCCACGGCTCGTTGAACGCATGTTCTTCGAATGTCACCGGCGGACGCGGCGGTTTTTTCGGAGCGAGCAACGAGAGCTGGGCGCGTTCTTCGCGCTTTGCAAAGCGCGTGCGGCAGATGCGCGCGGTGTTCGGCGTGGTAACGACGATGTCGTGTTCGCGCGCGTGATCGCTGTGCCCGTGCGACACGTAGCATCGCTGGTGGGAGCGCATGCTATCGATCCAAAGGTCGAGCGTTTCGACGTAGAGGGATTTTCCGGAAAGGGAGAACACATCTCGAACATTCGTTCGTAGGGGCGTGGAAGACCTCGCGCGCAACGCATCGGTCTCGGGACGGGGTTCAAGCAGACACTATGGCACGCATATATGAGAACCTGGCCGACACGTTCGGCAACACGCCGCTGGTAAAAATTCCGCGGCTGAACAAGGGTCTGGGCGGGACCATCCTCGTGAAGATGGAGTCAGCCAATCCGGCCGGCTCGGTGAAGGACCGCATCGGCGTTTCGATGATCGAAGCAGCCGAACGTGACGGTCGCTTGCTCCCGGGGATGACAATCCTCGAGCCGACTAGTGGGAATACCGGCATCGCGCTCGCCTTCGTGGCGGCGAGCAAGGGCTATAAGTGCATTCTCGTGATGCCCGACACGATGACGATCGAGCGCCGCAGCCTGCTCAAGGCGTACGGTGCGCAAGTGATTCTAACGCCGGGCGCCGAGGGCATGAAAGGTGCAATCGCGCTTGCAAGCCGGATTTATGGCGATGCGCCCAACAAGTACTTCATGCCGCAACAGTTTGAAAACCCGGCGAATCCGGAGATTCACCGTCGCACGACCGCCGAAGAGATTTGGCGCGACACCGATGGCGCGGTCGACATCTTCATTTCGATGGTCGGCACCGGCGGCACGATTACCGGCGTCGGCGAAGTGCTCAAGGCGCGCAAAAAGAACATCCAGATCATAGCCGGTGAACCCGACGCGTCGCCGGTCCTCAGCGGCGGTGCGCCCGGTCCGCACAAGATCCAAGGCACGGGCACGGGTTTTATTCCGAAGGTTCTCGACCAAAACGTCTATGACGAAGTGATTCGTGTTACGGACGCGGAGGCCATCGCAACCGCGCGGCTTCTCGCGCGCGAAGAAGGCATGTTGGTCGGCATCTCGGCCGGTGCGAATGTCTGGGCCGCGTTGCAAGTTGCAGCGCGTGACGAGAACAAGGGCAAGCTTATCGTGACGATCGGTTGCGACACCGGCGAGCGCTACTTGAGCAATCCGGTCTTTGCCGAACAAGAAGCGGTCGTCGTGGAACCCGCGCTTCTGCCTGGATGATCGTCGAAGTCACACGCGGCGATCTGATCGAATCGGTGCATCGCGTCGCCGCTGCCGCAACCAACGCAACAGGCGACGTGATTCTGCGGACCGGCGATATTGAATCGCCGGTCTTTCTTCGTTCGAGCGCCAAGCCGTTCATCGCCGCGGCTGCAATTGCCGCGGGCGTGCGCGAAGCCTTCGAGCTCGATATGCGCGAGATCGCGGTGATGTGCGCCTCGCACGTCGGCGAGCCGTTTCACATCGCGGCGGTGCGCTCGATTCTGCGCAAGATCGGTTTGGATGAATCGGCGCTGCAGTGCGGCACGCATCTGCCCTACGACGAGGCGGTGGCGCACGAGATGTTGCGCGAGAATCGCAAGCCGACCGCGATCTACAACAACTGTTCGGGTAAGCACGCGGGGATTCTCGCGCTCTGCCGCGTGATCGGCGCCGACGTCGCGACGTATCTGGATGTGAACAATCCGGCGCAGCAATATATCCTCGCGTTCTGTGCGCGACTCTCCGACGACGACCCGGCGACATGGCCGCTCGGTACCGACGGATGCGGCATCCCCGTGTACGCGACCTCGTTGCGCAAGGCGGCGATGGCGTTCGCGCGTTTTGGAACGCTGACCGAGCTCCCGGCACGTGATGCGCAAGCGTTGCGGATCGTGCGCGATGCAATGGTGTCACATCCCGAATACGTCTCGGGAACGGGTCAATTCGATACGCGGGTGATGACAGCGGGCTCAGGCGCAGTCGTCTGTAAATCCGGGGCGGAGGGCGTCCACGCGTTGACGCTGATTCCGCAAGGGATCGGCCTGGCGAGCAAGGTGCTCGACGGAACGTCGCGCGCGCGCCCTCCGTTGACGATGGCCGTGCTGCAGACGTTGGGCGCTCCGGTGGCCGATGCGACCGATCTGGCGGGGTATATCGCGCCAATCGTGTATAATCGGGCAGGGCACGCCGTCGGGGAAATCCGCGCCGTGGCCGACTTCGCCGTCGAACAAGCGAGTACGTAGACCGAAATTGCGTGACTACCTACGCCTGCTGCAAGAGCGGGTTCTGATTTACGACGGCGCCATGGGCACACAGCTCATGGCGCTCGATCTGTCCGCCAACGATTTTGGCGGCGACCGCTACGTCGGCTGCAACGAAGCGCTGGTCCTCTCGCGTCCCGACGTGATCCGCGACATCCATCTCGCCTATCTGCGGGCAGGCGCCGACGTCGTCGAGACCGACTCGTTCATGGGTTCGCGGCTCAAACTCGACGAGTACGGGCTCGCGCGATAAGACCTACGAAATCAACCACGGCGCCGCACAACTCGCGCGCGAAGCCTGCGATGCGGTCGCAACGGCCGATCGACCGCGCTTTGTCGCCGGCTCGATGGGTCCGACCGGGATGCTGATCTCGTCGTCGGATCCGTCGCTCTCCAAGATCACCTTTGCACAACTCGCCGACATCTACGGCGAACAAGCACGTGCACTGGTCGAAGGCGGCGCCGACGTGCTGCTGCTCGAGACGATGCAGGACCTGCTCGAACTCAAGGCCGCAATCGCGGGAATCGTGCGCGAGTTCGACCGCGGATTGCGACGCGTTCCGATTCAAGCGCAGCCGACGTTGATCACCGAAGGCCGCATGCTGCTCGGCACCGATATTCGCGCGGTCACCGCGACGCTCGATGCCCTCCCGATCGACGTGATCGGGCTCAACTGCTCGACCGGCCCATCGCAAATGCGCGACGCCGTGCGCTATCTCGCGGAAAATTCACGCTGCTTCGTGAGCGTGATTCCGAACGCGGGCTTGCCGTTGATGGGGCCCAAAGGCGAAACGATCTATCCCGAAACGCCGGATGAGTTGGCCAAAGAACTCAGCGATTTCGTGCGCGAGTTCGGCGTCAACATCGTCGGCGGCTGCTGCGGCTCGACACCCGAGCACATTACCGCATTGCACGATTCGCTCGACGCGGAGACGACCGCGCGAGCACGGGCGCGCGCGGCGAACGTCAACATAAAAAGTGACTCGAGCGAGCCCGTGCCGCAGCAAGTCGCCTCCGCGATGACTGCGACGGCGTTAGAGCAAGAACCACGACCGCTGCTCGTCGGCGAACGCATCAACTCGCAGGGTTCGCGCAAGATCAAGCGCTTGCTGCTCGAGGACAATTACGACGAGATCGTGCTCGTCGCGCGCGAACAGGTCGAGGGCGGCGCACACGTACTCGACATCTGTTGCGCGTTGACCGAGCGGACCGACGAAGACGTGCAGATGCGCGAACTCGTCCGCCGGCTCGCGCAGTCGGTCGAGGCGCCGCTGATGATCGACTCGACCGAACCGAACGTCGTGCAGGTCGCGCTCGAAAACAACCCCGGGCGCGGCGATCGTCAATTCGGTGCACCTCGAGGCCGGGCGCGCGAAGATGGACGTAGTCTTGCCGCTGGCCAAAGAACACGGCGCTGCGGTCGTCGCGCTGACGATCGACGAGATCGGCATGGCCAAGACCGCACAGCGCAAGCTCGAAGTCGCGCAGCGCATCTACGGCATCGTCGTCGACGAGTACGGCTTTCCGCCCGGCGCGTTGATCTTCGACGATCTGACGTTCACGCTTGCGACCGGCGATCCTGAATTCGCGACTTCGGCGGTCGAGACGATCGAGGGCATTCGCTTGATCAAGCGCGAGCTGCCCGGCGTGCTGACGTCGCTTGGCGTCTCGAACGTGTCGTTCGGCCTCAAGCCGCCCGCGCGCGCGGCGCTAAACTCGGTCTTCTTGCACCATTGCGTCGAAGCCGGACTCGATTGCGCGCTCGTGCACGCCAAAGAGATCACGCCGTACGCCGAGATCGACCCCGCCGTGCGCGCAGATGTGCGACGACCTCGTCTTCAATCGGCGCCCGGACGCGTTGCAGCGTTTGATCGAGCATTTCGAGAGTGTCATCCCGAGCGAAGTCGAGGGAAGCTCCTTAAATGAGGAGCTTGAGCTTCCCATTGCGCAGCAGATCCACAACGCGATTCTGCGCCGCCGCAAGGACGGCATCGAGGCGAAGATCGATCGCGCCGCTCGATGAGCGCGATCCGGTCGAGGTGCTCAACGAGATCCTCTTGCCGGCGATGAAGGAAGTCGGCGATAAATTCGGTCGCGGCGAGTTGATTCTGCCGTTCGTGCTGCAGTCGGCCGAAGTGATGAAGAAGGCGGTCGCGCATCTCGAGCAGTTCCTCGAGAAGAAGGAGGGCTCGACCAAAGGTACGGTCGTGCTCGCCACCGTCTTCGGCGACGTGCACGACATCGGCAAGAACCTCGTCAATACGATTCTGACGAACAACGGCTACACCGTCCACGATCTCGGCAAACAAGTGCCGATGAATACGATTCTCGAGAAGGCGGTCGAGGTCAAGGCTGATGCGATCGGCCTCTCGGCGTTGCTCGTTTCGACCAGCAAACAGATGCCGATCTGCGTGCAAGAGCAAGACGCGCGCGGTCTGCATTTCCCGGTGATCGTGGGCGGCGCGGCGATCAACCGCGATTTCGGACGGCGCATCTCGCTTCTCGACGAGGGCCAGCGCTTCTTCGAGCCCGGCCTCTTTTATGCGAAAGATGCATTCGAAGGCCTCGAGATCATGGATCGCCTTACCAACGAGAGTTCGACGCGCGAGGCGTTTGTCGAACGGATGCGCAACGAGGCCTTTGCGCAGCGCGATCGCGCGCGCGACGCCGCGACAACGCACGCGCCGGCAACGACGATCTCGGCAGTTAAGAGCGAGCACGTCGATATTCCGCTGCCGCCATTTCTCGGGCCGACCACGATTGAAAGCATCGATCTGCGCGAGTTGTGGCCGTGCTTCGATCTCAAGAGCCTGTATCGGCTCTCGTGGGGCGCGAGCAATACGAAGGGCGAAGCCTTTGATGCGCTGCTGCGCGACGATTTCGATCCGCGCTTGCGCCGATACCAGCACGAAGCCGAGCAGGGCGGGTTGCTTGCGCCGAAGGTCGTGTACGGATACTTCGCGGCGGCCGGCGTCGGCAACGATGTGATTCTCTACGATCCGAACGATGCGTCGCGCGAGATCGCGCGCTTTGCCTTCGCACGTCAGATCGGCGGCGACCATCTGTGTCTCGCCGATTACCTGCGCGAACCGCAGGGCGGGAAGGGCGTCGACGTCGTTGCGCTGCAGGTCGTCACGGTCGGCACGCTCGCGTCGGAGTTGACCGAAGCACTGCAGGCCCGCGGCGACTACAGCGAATCGTACTTCCTGCACGGCTTCACCGTGCAGTCGGCGGAAGCACTCGCCGAATGGACGCACCGGCGCATTCGCACCGAATTTCGTCTCGATCACGAGCGTGGCAAGCGCTACTCGTGGGGGTATGGCGCGTGCCCCGATCTCTCGCAGCATACGACAGCTTTTGCGGTGCTTGATGCGCAAGCGCGCATCGGCGTCGAACTGACCGAGGCGTTCCAAATCATGCCCGAGCAGTCGACTGCGGCGATCGTGATACATCATCCGCGCGCAACCTATTTCAACGCCGCGGCAGTTCGTTAGGTGCATGGAGCGATTTGTTGCGGGACTGATTGATGTCTTCGCAGAGACCCCTTTGACCGGAAATCCCCTCGCTGTCGTCGAGGGTGCCGATACATTGCCGGATGCGCGACTTGCGAGCATCGCGCGCGAGTTCAATCAGGCCGAAACCACGTTTATCATGCGCAGTTCGCGCGCCGAGCGAAAGCTGCGTTCGTTTACGGCCAGTGGCGCCGAGGTCTTCGGCGCAGGCCACAACGCGCTCGGTGCGTGGTTGTGGCTGGCGCACCACGGCGATCTTGGAACGCTGGAGCGGCCGCAGGTCTTCATGCAAGAGATTGGTTCCGACGTCTTGCCGATAACGCTCGAACGCCGTGATGGAAAAATTCACGGACGAATGCAACAATCGCCGTTGAAGCTTTCGGACCCGTTCACGGCGATTGCGCCGCTCGCCGATGCGCTCGCACTACGCGCGGAAGATATCTGCGCGACACCGGCGCCCCGTGTTGCAGATACGGGCGCTGGCCATCTGCAGGTCAGAATGCGCGACAGCAAGACCGTCGATCGTGCGCGGCCCTCCGCGCAGAAGCTGCTTGCGGTGCTTGCGGCCGCGGGAGCCGAAGGCTGTTACATCTATTCGTTCGATTCCGCCGCGCCGCGGCGTGCATATGCGCGGTTCTTCAACCCCACGGTGGGCTTGTGGGAGGATGCCGCGACAGGTACGGCTGCCGGGCCGCTGTGCGCATACTTAGGGTCACTCGGCCTGCTCGCCGCAGACAATGCGCTCGTTCTCGAGCAGGGCGTGCTGATGGGTCGACGCAGCATGTTGCGCGTGCGGCTCGGGCCTGATCCGGAGCTTTCGGGCAGCGGCGTCGTCGTGATGCGCGGCGAAATGGTGCTGTGAGCTAAGCGCGAAGCACCGTCCCCAATGAATATTATTGCCATCCTTCTCGTCCTGCTTTGGATCATCGGTATCGGCTTTGCGATCTTCTGGGGCTACGAGGTATGGCAACGGCGCGAGTTCACGTGGCCGACGCTCCTTGGTGCCGTGGTCGGTTTCCTGACGAATTTCTTTGATACGCTCGGCATCGGGTCGTTCGCGCCGACGACCTCGCTCTTCAAGTTTTTTCGCATGGCGCCGGACGAAAAGATTCCCGGTACGCTCAACGTCGGGCATGCATTGCCGACGATCGTCGAAGCGCTGATCTACATCACGGTCATCGGTGTCGATCCAGTGACGCTCGCGCTGCTCATCATCGCTTCGGTGCTCGGTGCATGGCTCGGCGCCGGAATGGTCGCGCGTTGGCCGCGGCGCTACGTACAGATCGGTATGGGCGGTGCGCTTACGGTCGCCGCAATCATCTTTCTGATGCAGAATCTCAAGGTACTTCCAGCCGGCGGCAACGCGCTCGGGCTCACCGGCGGTTTGCTGGTTACCGGTGTCGTTATCAACTTCTGCTTAGGCGCCCTCATGACGATCGGTATCGGCCTTTACGCGCCGGCGATCATTATGATCAGCTTGCTCGGCATGAACCCGCGCGCCGCGTTCCCGATCATGATGGGTTCGTGCGCGTTCCTCATGCCGATCGCGAGCGTACGCTTCGTAAGACTCGATGCCTACGCGTTCAAGGCGGCCATCGGCCTGACGATCGGCGGCATTCCGGGGGTGGTGATCGCCGCCTATATCGTTAAGTCGATGCCGCTCGAAGCGGTGAAGTGGCTCGTGATTGCAATCGTGGCCTACGCCGCGTTTACGATGCTGCGCTCGGCCTACTTGGAACGCGCGAAGCAGGCAGCAGCGGCGAACGCGTAGCGGCGAACGCTTAAAGCGGTAACGAGCGCGGCGGCACGGGTGCCGAGTGTACGATGGAGGTCGTCGTGCGTCCATGCGGCGTGAAGCGGTCGAGTATTGCTTCGAGATCGTCCATCGACCGTAAATAGACGCGCATGAAATAGCAATCCTCGCCCGTGATCCGGTAGCATTCGGTGATCTCGGGCACGTCGCGCGCGATCTGCGGTATGAGTTGGAGCTTGCGGCTTTGCGGGCTCACGCGGATAATCGTGCTGATCGTGTAGCCTAGCGCGCGCGGATTGATCTCCGCGCGATAGGAAAGCACTCCCGTCTCCTCGAGACGGTGCATGCGATCGCTGACGGCCGGTGTCGACAACCCGACGAGTCGACCGATTTCGGTGGGACGCATCCGCGCGTCGCGCTGCAGCGCCTCGACGATGCGCCGATCCATGTCATCGAGCGGTTCGAAGGTTTGCACGACTCCATTCCTACGTTCCAAAGGCATTCTCATCTTCGCTCCTACTCTCTCATGGTTCCCCACCGTTCTGCGCTTTCGTATCATAGCATTATGAATCGCGCCACGGGATACTTTCTGATCAGCGCGATCTTTCATTACCTCGGTCCGTCGTTCGCGGTGCTGCTGTTTTCGCGGCTCGACGTCAGCGGTGTCGCATGGTTGCGCATCGCCAGCGCCGCAGCCGTTTTTGGAGTCTGGCGGCGCCCTTGGCGATTGCTATTCGATCGACGCCGCCGCGGGAGCATCATTGTGCTGGGCGCCGTCCTTGCGATGATGAACCTCTGCTTTTATCTGGCGGTGGCTCGCCTGCCACTCTCAACGGTGGGAGCGATCGAATTCCTTGGGGTAATCGCAGTAGCCGCAATAGGTGTGCGCACGCGGCGGAATGTCGTCGCGTTGGGCGTCACCACGCTTGGAGTGGCGGTTGTAACGCAGATTCGCATCGCGAGCGAGCCGGTCGGATTCGCTTTTGCTTTCGCGAACTGCGTGCTCTTCGCGCTGTACGTCGCGCTCGGCCATCGCATCGCCAATCGCGACGCCGCCCTCAATCAACTTGGCGCCGCGATGCTCGTTGCTGCCGTCGTCATCTCACCGTTTGGCCTTCGTGGTGCACTACCGGCCTTTGCGAAGCTCCCACTGCTGTTGGCGGGCGTGGCGGTCGGAATCTGTTCGTCGGTAATTCCATACGTCACCGATCAACTTGCGATGGCGCGATTGCCCCGCGCGACGTTCGCGCTCATGCTCGGATTGTTGCCGGCATTCGCGACGATCATCGGAGCGCTCGTGCTCCGCCAAATTCCTTCGCCGCGCGACGCCTGCGGCATCATTATGGTTGCGGCAGGCGTGGCGATTCATTGCCCGGAGCGCGCATGAAATTCGTTCGTCTCGGATCGTCAGGACTAAAAATCTCACGGTTGTGTCTGGGGATGATGAGTTACGGCGATCGTACCGAGCGCGCGTGGCACCTGACGGAGGAGGATGGCGAGCCGATCGTTCGCAGCGCGGTAGAATCCGGCGTTACCTTCTTTGATACCGCCGATATGTATTCGGACGGATTGACCGAGGAGATATCCGGAAGGCTTCTTGCGAAGCTGTTTCGCTCACGCGACGACTACGTGCTTGCGACAAAGGTCTTCTATCCCATGGGAAGCGCGCCAACAAACCGCGGCCTCTCGCGCAAGCACATTCTCGCAGCCATTGATTCGTCGCTGCGCCGCCTTGGCACCGATTACGTGGATATTTACCAGATCCATCGCTGGGACTACGACTCGCCGATCGAGGAGACGATGGAAGCACTAGATCGTGTCGTAAAGAGCGGCAAGGCACGCTATATCGGCGCCTCGAGCATGTTTGCTTGGCAGTTCGCCAAGGCGCAACAGGCAGCAGGCCAAGCCGGCACGGCGCGCTTCGTCTCGATGCAGAATCACTATAACCTCGTCTACCGAGAAGAAGAACGTGAGATGATTCCGCTGTGCCTCGATCAGGGAATCGGAATCATTCCATGGAGTCCCCTTGCCCGCGGACTGCTTGGCGGAGGTCGTCTGCGTGGTGGGAAGCGAACAACGGCACGTTCCGGAACCGATCCGTTCGCCGATGACATGTATGTGGATGACGATTTTGACGTCGTCGATGTCGTGACGTCGATTTCGGCGGAACGCGGCGCCAGTCCGGCGACAATAGCGCTAGCATGGCTGCTGCACAAGCCCGCGGTGAGCGCGCCGATCTTGGGCGCAACCAAGTTGCACCACATTGACGACGCCGTTGCTGCGCTCGATGTAGAGCTCACTGGCGACGAGGTTGCACGGTTGGAAGCTCCCTATCGTCCGCATCGGATACTCGGCCACTACTGAAGGTGAAATGTTACCGCTGAAGATCGACTACTTTCTCGACGCCTTGTCGCAGTGGTGCTATATCAGCGACCGCGCGATCCTACGGATCCGCATGCGATATGGCAACCGGCTGCTCATCAACTATCACTTTGTCCCGATAAGCGGACGCGACCCGATCTACGTGAATGGACAGGGACAGCGGTTGGCCTACGATCGCAGCGAGTTCATCACCGGCATTCACACAACGCCTTGGCTACGGGACGAGCCGCGCAGCACCTGGGACGCGAATGCGTCGATACTCGCCGTGGCGAGCATGGGCATCGATGTTGAGCGGGTGCGGTCTTGCGTCTCGAGCGCGGCTCTAGAGCGTGGTCTGCCTCTAGGTGATCGCGGCGAAGCGGCTTCGCTGTTGGCGGCGGAATTTGGTTTGGAGCGCTCGCGGATCGAAGAGGTCATGCAGAGTCCAGCCATCTGCGACGCACTCGACGCTTCAGGCGGCGAGTTTGCGCAACACGGCTTGACCGTGCGGCCAGCATTTGTTCTAGAGAACGAGATCGGCGATCGCGTTATCTTAAACGGCGGTTGGCGCGAGTCGCTATTCGTTGAAGCGATTGATAGTTTGCTCGCCGATGCGGCCGGCTACGAATGGTACGAGAAACACGTTGCGTCAATGCCGAACGCATGAGGCGCGACGAACTCTTACACGACCGCCTCGCGTTGCACTGAGTAGAGATCGCGGCGCGTCTGCGGAATCGTAACCGCTCCGCTGGCGTCCGGGCGAGCCAGCAGCGACTGATAGACGCCGATATAGGCGTGATCGAATGACACCGCGCTCGCGGCCATGTACAAGCGCCACACGCGATACGCGACTTCACCCGCCGCTGCTACGGCCGCATCCCGGTTGCGTTCGATGTTCGCGACCCAGGCGCGCAGCGTGCGAGCGTAGTGCTCGCGCAAATTCTCGACATCGCGAATCTCAAAGCCGGTTCGCTCGGCGATCGCAAGGCTATCCGCAGCCGCAACCAGATCGCCGTCGGGAAAGACGTATCGTTCGATGAATGGATTTGGCGGCGCTTTGCGCCCGGGACTCTGCTCGGCGATCCCATGATTGAGGAACAATCCGCCCGGCCGTAGCGCGGCGATTGCCGTACCATAATAAACCGGCAAGCATTTGCGGCCTACGTGCTCGACCATCCCGATGCTCGCGATACGATCGAACGTAAGCCCCCGCAAATCGCGGTAATCGCGAAACTCCACGCGCGCCCGATCGCCTAAGCCGAGCGCAGTGATGCGGCGATTCGCCTCTTCATATTGCACGCGACTGAGGGTGATCCCGAGCGCTTGCGCGCCGCGTCGCGCCGCCGCGATGACGAGCGAACCCCAGCCGCAGCCAATGTCGAGAAACGACATACCGGGTTCGACGCGCAGCTTGTCGAGCACGTACGCAAGTTTGGCTTGCTGCGCGCCCTCGAGCGATGTAACGCCGTCGTCATAGTACGCGCACGAATAGACAAGATCGCGGTCGAGAAAGGTCCGGTAGAAATCCACCGGATGATCGTAGTGATACGAAATGGCCGCGCGATCGCGCTCGCGCGAGTGGCGTTTGCCGCGCAGCACCGCGCCGGAAGGCGCGGGCCGCGGATCGCGCGGAAGCCGGAAGAGCAGCAGCGCAATGCGCGCTTTCTGTAGCGCCGAACGCGCGTCGTTGGCAGCGTTCAAGCGCGCAATCGCCACGGTGATATCGCCGTCGATGTCGAGCCCACCGGCGCTGAAGGTCGCTCCGGCGTTGCGCTCGAGCGGCGGGGTAAACGCACTGCGCAGGGCGCCGGGCGTATTCACCAGCAGCGTGAAGGTCGTGCGATTGGTGGTGCTCGGCAGCGTGCTGCCGTCCCACAAGCGCACGGCGAAGTCGCGTCGGAACGCATCCCCGAAGATCGCCTCGAGAAGTGCGGTCGCCCGGCCGATCATGAGGCGAGCGTCTTTTTCCCCAAGTGCAGACCGTGCACGATAGCACCTCCCACCATCGTTCCGATGATGTTGTAGTCAGCGTCCCAGAATGAGAGATCGGCGCGCATTCCTGGGGCAATCCTACCCATCTCGCCCTCGAGTCCAACCAACTTTGCGGGCGCATGTGTCGCGGACATCACCGCCTGCTCGAACGAGATGTCCGCATAGGACATATAGTTGCGCACGGCCTGATCGATGCGCAGCGCGCTGCCCGCGATCGTCCCGTCGGCCGCGCGCATGACGCCGCCGACGATGTGATAGCTGGCGTCGGCCGGCGGCATGTTGTCGGTCGCGAGCACGACGCGGTCGCCGACCGTGCGATAGAGAATGTCGACCATGACCGGCGCAACGTGATAGCCGTCGCTGATGACCTGCACCATCGTGCGGCGGTCTTGTATGAACGCAGCGAGAATCGAGGGATCGCGATGGATCGAGCGGCGGCATGCCGTTAAACGCGTGCGTCAGCGAGCGAAAACCCAGACCGATTGCGAGCATGCCGTCGCGGTAGCGCGAACTCGTGTGCCCGGCCGAGCAGACGACGCCGTGCTGCAAGAACACGCGCATCGCATCGGCCGCGCCGGCGATCTCGGGCGCCATCGTCACCAGCAGGCACGCGCCCTTGCAGGCATCGACCATTTCTTTGGCGCGCGCGAGCGGATGCCGGAAGCAGCCACTCGCCGCGGTGTACGCGGCGGAACTTCGGATTGAGGAACGGACCTTCGAAGTGGATGCCCAGGCAGCGCGCGCCGCGCGGTTCGTCCTCTTCTAAATCGTTCGCCGCATCGACGATCTCCGACGCGACGTGCAGCATCGATTCAAACGGCGCGGTCATCACGCTCGCGACGAATCCGGTCGCGCCCATGCGCGCGTATTCTGACGAGGCGACCGGCACGGCGTTGCCTTGATCGCGATTGAAGAGCATGTCGGCGGCGCCGTTGGTGTGGACGTCGATGAGTCCGGGTGCGAGACTGCTGCCCGGGGGGAGCGGGTAATCCGACGGACCATCCGCGGGGAGAATCGCGGCGATGCGTCCGTTTTCGATGGCGATCCGGCCGATCGTCGACGTTCCGTCGCCGATGGCCAAGAATGCCGGACCTAGCGTCGTGGTCATAACCGGATTTCGCCGGTTCGACATGACTCTCTCTCAGCGCCCCTTGCCGAACATACGTGCGAAGAAACCTGCCGCTCGTTCTGCCTCGGCGGGTGTCGGCGTCGCTCCGGGATGCGCCTGCGCATTCGCGCGCGCCAAGCGCTCGAGACGGGCCATATGGCTCTCGGCGTGCGCTTCGAGCGTTGCGCGCAGCGCTTCGAGTTTCGTTCCAACCGGCGGGCGCGCGATGCTCGCGCCGCGCTTCATCGTATTCGTGCGCGGAGACGGTGAAGATCCGCTCGGCCGGGATGTTGCGCTCGCGCAGATACGCCTGGGCCAGCTCAACGACGTGGCGCCGTTCGCTTGCGGCTTCGTTGTCGGCGATCGTGTGCGCGAAGAGCATCGGCTTGCTGAACTCGGCGACGCGATCGTAGAGGCTCAGCTCGCGATCCGAGAGCTGGCGCGAGAAGAGGCAGAGCACTTCGCTCGCGTGCGAGGCGATGACGACGTTGACGTCCTCGGCATCGGGTTCGCCGGAATCAAACGCCGGCGCGTGCACGAGCACGAGTTCGCGCGGAAGCGACCACGGCACGAGCACGAGCACCGGCGCGTCGGCGGCGGCCGCCGTCGCCTCGGCAAACGGAATCTCGTGCCACTCGCCGTCTGCAGCGAGCGCATACGCTTGGTCGTGGTCGCCGTAGCGCACGTGAATCGGAAAGCGCGCGCTGCCCGCGACGTCGTCGGTCAGCACGGTTCTGCCGGCAAACGCGTTGATCAGGCTGGTCTTTCCGCGGCGCAAGTGCACCGAGAATCGCGACGCGCCAGCGTGACGGGCGCAGGCCGCGATCGTAGCTCGAGGGATCGAACGATGCGTCGGCGTGCGACAGGCGCACGGCTCGCCGAGCCGGGATCGGCCGGCGCGATCTCTTCCTCGCGCTCCATGAAACCGTCGACGAGCTCGCGCACGGCGAGAAGTTCTCGTGCGAGCGAGCGCTGCGGCGCTGCTCGAGTCCGTTGCGCGCGTCGCGCGACGCGCGCCTTCGCGATGCGCGGCGAGCGAACGATCGATGCTGCCGAGCTCCGCGTCGCGCCGCTCGAGCATCGCGCTCGCGATGGCTTGCGCCAGTTCGTCGTAGATGTGCTGCAACCGCGCGCCGACACGGTCGGCGAAGGCGAGCACGTCGGTGGCAAAGCGCGGGAAGATCTCGGCGCGCAGATCGGCGATCAGTTCGCGCTTCATGTACGTGCCCGCTCTGTGCCGCGGCAAAGCGCGTCGCGATGTCGTGCACGAGGCCGATCGCGGGGCCGCCGATCGCTTCGAGCACGATCGTGCCGCGATCGCCGATGCGAATGTCGCCGCTCCACAGGCTTGTACCGGGTTCGGCCCCGAAGGCGCGCGCGGCTGCGTCGTTCTTGGCAAAACGCAGCGGCGCGATCGTTTCCGCGCTGGTCGATCGCGTCATCGAGCTCGCGACTCACGTCGCGCGCCGCCTCCTCGGCGAACTCGTGCGCGACGTTGGCAACGACCCGATCGACGATGATGTGCAGCCGTTCGCGATCGCGCAGGCGGCTCACGTCGGCGGTGTCGATCGCTTGCGCGAGCGCGCGCTCCAGATCGGCGCTGAGGTCGCGCGCCGCGCGCATGCATCGCCGTGCGCGTGCGAGCCCGGCCTGCAGAAGCGCTTCGCGCTGCGCGCGCGCGCGTTCGTCGAGCGCCTGCAACGCGGGGAGCACCTCGCTCCGCCGCCGATCGAGCGCTTCGCGGTCGAGTGCGAGCATCGCCAGGTCCGCGTCGATTTGCAGCGGTCTCGTCCGCGACAGCCGACGCAACGCGGTCGCGCACGCGCGCGAGCCGCGCGCGGCCGGTGCGGCGAATCAGCGACGCGTCGAGTGCGGCGAGAAACTTGGGGAAGCGGCTGGCATCGATTTTGCGGGGTCGTCGTTCAGCGCGCCATCGACGTACTCGCGTGCGGAGAGCGCGTAGACGTATGTACCGGGTGCGTGGATCGCGGCAAGTGCCGCGATGCGCTCGTATGCGTGTTCCCAGGCTGGGCGTCCGTCGCTCTGCGGCTGTTGCCACAGATCGATCTTCGTTTGCACGATGAAGATCGAATCGATGTGTTGGCGGATGATGCCCAAGAACGATGCGTCGCCTTCGGTGAACGGCTGCTGCGTGTCGATCAGGTAGAGCACCGCGTCGGCGGTTGGCAAGAACTGCAGCGTCGCGCGCCGGTGCGCGGGATTGATCGAGGCGAGCCCCGGCGTGTCGGCGACGACGAAGCCGCGTTCGAGAAACGGCGAGTTGGTTTTGACGTTGACACGCACCGGCGTGTCATTGTGAGCCTGCCCTGAGCCTGTCGAAGGGTCTTTGGTCGCATCGTGCAAGGCACCCGGGCCGTCGGCGCCGACCGCGATGAAGCGGTTGAGCCGATCGAGCGGAATGCGTTCGGTGCGGCCGTCCTCGAAGATCGCCGTCGCTTCATCGTTATCACCGGCTTCGAGTTCGGTGATCGTCGCTGTCGACGGATTGATGTCGACGGCGAGCAATCCCAAGAGCCGCTTTGCGCCGTTGGTCTCTTCGTAGCGGAACTTGCCGAGCAGGGCGTTGAGCAGAAACGATTTTCCGCTGGAGAATTCGCCGACCACGGCGAGCACGAATTTCCCGCGCTCGAGTCGTGCACGCGCGCGACCGATCGACTTGCGCCGTCCTTCGCCGAGCGATGACTCGATCACGAGCAGACGCGCGACGAGATCGTCGCGCGTCTGCTCGTACCGCCGCATGGCATCGGTATCGACTCTAGACATGATTACAGGCCACTTTAATCTCGAATGATGGCGAGCGCTTCGTCGCGATGTTTCTCCATCAACGCTTTAGTGTCGCCCTCGACGTTGAGGCGCAGCAGCGGCTCGGTGTTCGAAGGACGCACGTTCATCCACCAGTCGGGGTAGCTGATCGTCATGCCGTCGAGGTGGTCGATCTGCGCGTCGGGATAGCGCGCTTCCAACTTTTTGAGTTTGGCGGGTACGTCATTCACTTCGGTGTTGATCTCGCCCGAGCGGAACCGCGTGTCGATCGGTGCGATCACCTGGCTCACCGGCTTGCGCGCATCGCTGAACACTTCGAGGCACTGCATCAGTGCGATCATGCCTGAGTCGGCGTACCAGTTGTCCTTGAAGTAGAAGTGCCCCGAGTGTTCGCCCCCGAAAAGAACGTCCTCTTCGCGCATCTCTTTCTTGATGATCGAGTGTCCGACTTGCGAACGAATCGGAACGCCGCCGGCCTTTGTCACCAATTCGGGGACGCTGCGCGAGCACGATCAGGTTGTAGAGAATCTTTGCGCCCGGGTGTTTGCGCAGGGTATTGAGCGCGACGAGCGCGGTTACGGTGCTTCCGTCGATCAACTCGCCCTTCTCGTCGACGATGAACATGCGGTCCGCGTCGCCGTCGAAGGCGACGCCGAGGTCGCATTGATGTTTGAGCACCGCAGCTTGCAAGTCGCGCATGTTCTCCGGCTCGATCGGACTTGCCGGATGATTCGGAAACGTGCCGTCGAGTTCGAAAAAGAGCGGAATCACTTTGCATGCCAGCGCCTTAAAGACGTGCGGAACGGTTTCGCCCGCCATGCCGTTGCCGGCGTCGATTGCGATCTTGAACGGTGCGATCTTGGTACGATCGATGAAGGAGAGGCAGTGTTCGGCGAACTCGTCGAAGATATCGCGTTCAGAGATCACGCCGGGCGTCGGTGCAGCGGGCGGGAGGTTGCCTGCGACGATCTGATCGCGAATCTGTGCCAACCCGGTGTCGAGCGAGATCGCTTCGGCCCGCGCACGCGTAAACTTCATTCCGTTATATTGTGCAGGATTGTGCGAGGCTGTGATCATCACGCCGCCGTCGAAGCCATATTTACCGACGGCAAAATAGAGCGCATCGGTCGAGACCATCCCGATCGAGGTCACATCGGCGCCGGCCTCGGTCGCACCACGCGCAAACGCTGCAAAAAGGCTTTCCCCGCTCGGCCGCATATCGCGACCTACGACGATGCGTTTGCCACCCACAAGCGGTACAAAGCAGCGTCCGATGGCGTAGGCCACGTCATCGTTGAGCTCTGACGGATAAATCCCGCGAACGTCGTACGACTTAAAGAGCCCTGGCTTGATCTGCATTTGCATGATGAACACGATTTCGGAACGCATTAGGCCCCTACCCCCCAGAGAATTCGCCGCACGGTGAAGTCTCGGCCGTCGTTCCTGCGCGTCCCGGGTGCATTGATATGGACGGCCTTTTTGGCCCTGGTCCTCATCATTGCTGTCCAAGGCGCATTTGCGACGCGGGCCAATATCGCGAAGACCTTCGATGCGCAATCGCGCATCGTGCAGGCCCAGCTCAATCTCGAAGAGTTGTTGCGATTACAGATCGATGAGGAAAACTCGGTTCGTGGATACGTTCTGACGCGCGATCCGTTTTATGTCTCGCAGTACAACGGCACTGCACAAGCGTTCGATCAGAAGGTTGCAGCAGTCGCCGCCGTCCTCACCGAGCAGAAAATGTCGGCTGCATCGCGGACGCTGGAAGACTACGTCTCCCTGCAAGCCAATTGGCGCCAGAAGATCGCGCGGCCGTTGCTCGCCAAGCCCGGGCTCGACGCGACCGAGATAGATAAAGAAAACAAAGCGTTCTCCGACTACGAGAATCGCACGGGCGGCTTCATTCGCGATGCGCTGGCGCAGCGCAACGATGAGCTCTCTCGTTTAACGCAGGAACAGATCAACCGCGATACGTGGAGCCGTACTTTTTGGCTCGCGCTCTTCGGGTTGCTGGCAATTCTTTTCAATGGGTTCCGTTCGCGCTTGGTAAGCGAGCTCGAAGAAGAGCGTACGACGACCGAGATCCTGCAGCGCGCGTTCCGCAGCGAACACGTGCCGCTGCCGAATTGCGAGGTCGGGAGTGCATACCTTTCCGCCAGCAGCCATCTTGCGGTGGGTGGCGATGTTTTTGACGTCTACCGTCTCTCGGATACGCTCGCGATGGCGTTTATCGCCGACGTCAGCGGCAAAGGTGTTGACGCCGCAGTTTTAACGGCGTTCATCAAGTTCACGATTCGCGGTATTGCGCTGCGCCGTCGCGATCCTGGCGCGATGCTGGCGGAATTCAATACGGCGTTTGCGCAGACGGTCGAGAATCCATATCTTTTCGTCTCGATGTTCGTGGGCGTGCTCGACACGCAGACGCTTGCAATTTCGCTACGCAAGCGCCGGTCACGACTCGGCCTTCGTGCGTCGCCTCGACGACGTGCAGCAACTCGCGGTCACGGGGCCGGTGCTCGGCGTGATGGAAGAGCCGTTCGAGACCAAGACGCTCTATCTCGAAGACGGCGACATTATCGTGCTCGTCACCGACGGTTTGACCGAAGCGCGCAATCGCGCCGGCGAACAGCTCGGCGAGCAGGGCGCGATGGATTTGATCGCGGCAAGCAATCCGCAGCCGCAACTGCTCTCGGATGAGCTGGTCGCTAAGGTCAAGGCCATCGAGGGCAATCGCACGCGCGACGATTTGGCGGTGCTGGCGATTCGCGTGCACGAACCGGGAGGTCCCGATGCGAGTTAGCGTGCTTGCGGCGCTGTTGCTCGTGCTCGTGCCGGCTTTGGCACTGGCGGATTGCCGCGTGCACGCAAACGATCACGTCGTGCTCTACGGCACGACTGACGACCCCGATGTCTTCGTGTGGGATTCGCGTTTCCGCCTGCGCGACTACGAAGGCGGCACGTTCGACCAGATGAAAGCCTTGTTGCCGCACGCGACGCTGGTACGACCGGGTACGCGCGCGATGGTTCAGAGCTGTGTCTCCGACTTCGTGCAATCGAAGTACGTCCCGCAGCCCGATGATGCAATCGGCATCGTGATTACCGCCGGGCCGCTGCGTGGTCAACGCGGCTGGGTCAGCGGGACAGCCATCCGTCCGCTGCCGAGTTCACCGCCGCAAAGACCGTGAGTGTATCCGTCATCTAGTTATTTCTAACTACAACAAAGATAGTTAAATTTGAATCTGTAATCGCGCGATAGCTTCATGCGAGAATGATTGGCAGTATGCCATTCTGCTCGCAGAGGAAGCTTCATATGCGTCGCATCATCGCGTTAGCCCTGACCGTATTGTTGTCGTTGCAAACCACCGCGTCTGCCGCGGTGCCGGGTCAAATGCATGGCCCCAACGTGCAACCGCTGCTCTCCGCAATTGAGAACACATTCGTGTTCGCGCTGATCACGGGGCAGGCATCGCGCTATGAAGACATGCACGCGCCAGCGCCAGCATTTATCCGGGTTAAGCACGACAGCTATCGGCCAGATGTAAGCCGGAGCCGATTCGCTTATGCAGAGCAACGATACGGCGCGCCTGGTCGTGCTCCCGCGATGTTGCGTGATATACCGCTTCCGAAAAATGCGCTTCGCGACCCACTCGCAATGAAGAAATCGGCCCCAGTCGCGGTAGCAACCACGACCAGAACGAAATCGGTTCTCTCGTGTCCGCAAGTGGGCAGCTCCGCGCGCTTGCGGCCGGCTCTGTGTGGTGGCCCGACGCCGACGCCGTTCCGGAGCCCGACACCAACACCATCTCCGACGCCAACCCCGACGCCAACACCAACGCCCGTACCGACGGCTACACCGACACCGGTGCCGACGCCGACACCCACGCCGACGCCGATTCCCGTCACGCCGACGCCTCTGCCAACCGCGACGCCCACTGCAGCAGCCATGGCAGCACCGAGCACCGGCATCAACCGCTGGTGGACCTACCAAGAGAAGCCCCTTGCCGGCGTAGGCAAGGCGATGGTGAACGTCGCCAACGGCAATCTGCTGGTGCAATCAGATGACGTCGACATTCACGAACGTGGCATCGATCTCGCATTCCGGCGTACGTACAACTCGCAGAGCCAACACGACTCGGCCGGTACCGATGGGTCGACGCCTAGTGTGTTCGGCAACGGCTGGACGAACACGTTCGACGCCCACATGGCCTACAACGCCGCGTGGAACGTCTTGAGCGTCTATGACATCGATGGCGCTCGGTACGACTACACCGCGAATGGCTCAGGAGGGTGGAACCCACCGTCCGGTATGCAGGGCACGACGCTTGCATGGGACGGTTGTAACGGCTATTTCTGGACGAAAAAAACTGGCACCACGTACTACTTCTGGCAGCCGACGAGCGGTTGCACACTCAGCGCGAGCAACGCCGCATACGAAGGGCGGCTTTACGAAATAATTGGCCGCAACAATCTAAACTACATCCGGTTCACCTATGGTTGGGTCGCTGGCAACGCGAGTTCTAGCCAGAACCTTGCCACCATTACTGCGACGCACAGCGATGGGCAGGCTCTGACGCTCACGTTTGCCAAGTTCGGATCAAATACGGAGCTCGCGTCGATCACGCGCCCGGACGGCAAGACCATCACATATAGCTATGACACCAGCGGTGACCTCGTCGCTGTAAGCCGCCCAGGAAATGCAACCGACGACGCGACGCGGACCGCGTCGATCACCGCACTGCAGGAACAGTATTGGTACTATACCGGCACGCACGAAATGCAGTGCGTAGCGGGGCCGCGTTACGTGTGGTCTGCGGCCAACACCCCAAGCAATCTAGATGGTGGCTACTACGGCTTCGTGTACAGTGCCAACACGACGAGTGGACAATTGAACCAGATTAACGACTACGGCGTTTTGAACTTCACGCCGAACGATGGGACAGGAGTGCCGCTCCAATCCAGCGTGACGACGGCACTTGCGATGTGGCGACAGATGGAGTTCTACTACTATCCCAATAACGCCGGCTTCGCAGACGTAACCCGCATGGTCGACACCGACGGGCATTCCAGCCAGTGGGCCGCGGACGCCAGCAATCGCGTGGTTGAGACATGGGATTGGCAGGCCAGCTTGTGGCTCGTTACCTATGCGTCGTGGGATGCAAACAACGACCTTACGGCAAGCGTCGACCCGCGCGGCAATCAAACCAACTACACCTACGATGCGAACGGCAACACCCTCTCCATACAGAAGCCATCGATCAGCACGAGTATGGGCACCGGCAACCCGACCGCTTACTATAGTTACGATCAGTACAACAACATGATCTCGTACTGCGATCCGAACTACGTGTGGACGACGCACGTTACGAGCTGCGGCGCGGTCCCTGGCGCGACGTACTACGTCTACAACTACTCCGATACGAACGAGCCGTATGGGATGGTCGTCAACGCCTACGCCCCGATTGGCTACGGGACGACCTTTGGCTATTACTCGAATCTGCAGTCCGACAACTACGGTTTGCCCACGTCGGTAACGGGTGCGAGCTACACCCAAAATGACGGAACCGTTCGCACGCCCACGCAAACCTTCGCTTATGACGCCTACGGTAATTTAACCAGTTACAATAAGGGCAACGGCGCCTGGACGCTGACGTACGATGCGCTCAATCGCAACATCACGCGTCAAGATCCCGATGGCGTCACGAGCTACACGTGCTATAATCCCGACGGCTCCGTGCCACTCCAGCGATCGGCTTCGGAATATGCCGCCGACTCGGGCGCAGCGTGCGGCAGTATCGCGCCTGCGAACAGTGCCGGCATCTCGTATGTATTCGATACCGATGGAAACACGCTGACGGAGCAACACCACCACGGCTGTGCGACGTTATCGGCTTGCCAAGCCGGCGTGACAACCAAATGGTATGACGGTCAGGACCAACTCGTCGAGGTGCGTCAACCCCAGGACGGCAGCGATACCTACGCATTCCCCTGGATGACGCGCTACATTTACGACATTAGCGGTGGGGGAACACAGAACATCACCGGCGGCGCCTCGGGTTTTCTCGCCTACGGTAATCTATTCAAAACGCAAGAGTGCGTGCAGGCGACGAGCGTGCAGGTCAGTGGTCCAACGACCAACCCTACGTCACCCACGGCGCCTTTGAATACGCCGTCGGCGCCCGTCTATACTGGCGGCTGCTCATTCGAGGACCAGCGCGGAAATACGTTTGACGCGCTCGATCGTTCGCTGACCAAGAATGAGGTTGCTGCTGGCACCACGCCAGAGCAAACGACCGCGTATGACTGCAACGGCGAATACGGACTAACGTGCACAAAAACAAACCCACTTAACCAGTTAGACACTCTGACCTACGATGCCGATGGGAACCTCGCGAGCGAGACGTTCACCGATGGCGTCACGCCCAATCGTTCTTATGCCTACGACCCGGACGGACACGAAACGTCGCTCAGCTCGTCGACGCTTGGAACCCAAACACGTTTGTATGACGCCGATGGCCGCGTTACCACGGCCACGGATCCAAGCAACGAGCAGGATCCCGGCACGATCACGTACGCCTATTACGGCGACGGATTGCGCTCGTCGCTCGGTCTTAGTATCCCGGGACTGAGCTTCAGCCAGTCGGGTCTTTTCGAATATAGCTATCGACCGGATGGCCTACGTTCATCGCTGGTCGATGCCCTCGGTGCTGCCAGTGGAACGGGGAGCGGGACGTTCGCTTGGACATACACTGGTGCAGGCCGCGCTCTAACGCAGAGCGATCCGTTCACCGGGCTTGTGGCGTCGGGTACATCGCAAACGTTGGTTGCCAAAACGCTCACCTACGATGCGTACGGGCGTGTCGCAAGCCTGCAGCTGCCCCGGGGCACGAATCAATTTGGAAGCTACACGTATGATCTCGATGACGCAACACAAACGTACAACGTGGCCGGGATGCAAAATGGCTACGAATACTACCAATATTCAACGCGCAATGAAGTTCCCGGTATGCACGCGGCGGGTGCGAGTTACGCCAACGGTGCCGTCTGCACAACCCTCACGGCGAGCTGCACCTATGACACCCGCAGCGGTCAGATGATCTCGCAGCAGGACAGCTCTACGGTTGGAAGCCAGCAAGTCATTGCGCAACACACCTACACCTACGATGGCGCCGGAAGAGAAACGGGGGACTTGGAGAGCTGTTCGAACATCCAGGCTACCCGCAGCTATGACGCCGACAATCACATAATAGGCCAAAACATCCCCTCGCTCTTCACGCCAGACAACTGTAGTGATAGTAACTATCCAGCTGGACAGGCTCTGACGTATAGCTGGGACGCGAGCGGCCACCTCGCGAATTTCTCTTCCAACACATTTGCTAACAATTCGACAGCAAACTATTCGGCGCATTGGGACGGTAGCGACCTGCTCTACGCAGTAAACAGCGGTTACCTCGATGTCTACGTCGAGAAGCTCGCTTACTCTTCGAACGCTTCAGGCGGCGGCGTGTGGGGAATGGTCGTCTTCGATCGCGACCAAAGCGGGACCAATGTAAACCTACACTACTCCCTCGGTGCAGCCTTGTACGGATTCGGCGTGCTCAGCCTAGAGAACGTGAAGCCTTTTATGCCGCCGAGGAGCTGCGCGGCGAGTGGACCTCAGGGCATGACGATCGAATGCGGCGGCTCGACCTTTCCCCAGCCATTGAGTGCAGGCGGGGCCTCGACCGGCACGTCAGCCATAAATGTGCCAGGGGCACCGCTCGACGCTAAGCGCGAAGATGGCTACTTCGACGGCACGATCGCAATCCAAGGCGTGCGTGCGTACGACCCCAACATGAATCAGTGGACGTCGCCGGACGCGTACGCCGGCGATGTACACGACCCAATGTCGCAGCACCCGTACATGTGGAACGATAATAATCCGGTGCAGTACAGTGATCCCAGCGGATATATGTTCGTCTTTCCACTGGGCGAGGGTCCGACCGCTTTGGATGTACTGAAAGGTGTGATCGATTTCGTTAGGGTTGCGACAGGACAGGCGGTTGAAAAGAATGTTACCGAGAAGGAAGCTGACTTCTACAATCAACGGCTCGATAAAGTGCGAAACAACATATCCAATCATCTTACAGAATCTGACTTGAGGGGCGCTGCGACCCAAAAGGCGACGGGAATCGAACAGGGGGGAGATCACCTTAAAGAGGTAAACCAAGCGATCCAGGGGTTGAAGAATCAGGTTCAGGCTATCGATCGTTATCTCGCGGACCACAAGTCGGTGTCCGCTGACATGAAATCTAGCCTAGACGCACTAAAGGTGCAAACACAGCAAGCCATCAGTGCTGCAGAAAGCGCAATTCAATAACTTTCAAAGTGTTAACGGTTTGCGAACTGCCGGAGTTACTTGCACGCATACGGGGTGGTGAATCGAGCCTAAGCTTGTTTCGTGCCGCTGCGAGTGCATCGGGCGGCGAAGCGCCGGATAGTGTATTGCTGGATATCTTGCGCACTGAAAAGGATGCGAAGGTGGTCGATTGGGCGTTCACCGCCCTGTACTATCACGGCTTTCGGTTGGGCCTCGGTACCCATGCTGGGCGGTGGCTCGGGTTTGAGACGGGAACTGCGCTCGATATCATGCTGCCGGCAGTGATGAAGGATTCGTGCATTGTCGGTGGTGACGTGACCGCGTGTCAGGCGCTCATGCGTGCGAAAGCGCTGCAATACGATGTCGACCTACAAGAGGCGCAGCAGAGCGTCCTAGAGGCGTTTGCGCTCGAAACTCAATACCGCGCGTTGTTCAATGGGACACTTTGGGAGAGCGGCGCATTCCTACGCGCGCAGCTGCTCGGGGAAATCGAGGCCCGTGCCTCAAGCGGGAAGCTTATCTTATTCCTTAAAGCCTTTGCGGGTGACGACGTCGTTCGGAGGTTCTTGATCGAACAACTGGCCGGGGATTGTGCGGATAAGGCATACGGCGTACTGATTGCTTATTTTGGTTACACGCCATCCGTCGATATGGGCTTGAGCTTGGCGCCCGTCGACGCCCCAGCTGCAGCGTTTGTTGCGAACGCTGCAATAAGGGCGTACGTAATGTCAGGCGACGTTGGGCACTTGGAAGTAGCGCGGCGAAGTGCAAACGGTTTTGAGCTAGAGTGCGTGAACGAGTGTATATCAGCTGTTCTACAATGACGAGCCGGTCTTGAGCGGTCGGTATTGGCGTGGTAACCATCCTCAGCCTCGGTTGACATTGCGTGCCCTTGGCTCGGGAAGGCTGGGCAGCTTCACCGCGAGTCTGGCGATCCGAAGGAAGCTGTCAGGAGCCCGACGCGGGGCTGCGAGGACAAGTGCCTACCAGAAAGCGGCGTATAGCGGTGTGTACTTCCGGCGTTTGGGAATTCTCAGGATCTCCGAGATATAGAAGAACGGCTCGAACAGGCACCAGAAGACATCTGGCTGCTGTTCTCGCGTGCGTGAGTGCTCGATATGCTCGGCCGAAGCAATTCGGCGCGTGATGCCTACATCGAGGTCATAAAGCGCGACGGCTCGCATTTAGGCGCCCTTGCGAATCTCGGCGCGCCGCTCTTTAACGGCGGCTATCGCAGCGCTGCGCGCGTGACGTATCAGGAGGCACTGAAGCATCATACGAACGATGTGCCCGCGCTGATCAACTTCGGCAACGCGCTGCTCGAGGCACAAGAACTCGACGCGGCCCGACAGACCTACGAGCGCGCGATCGCGTGCGATGCCGACTCGGCGCAAGCGCATTAAGGCTTGAGTCACGTGCTCGAACGCATGGGGTTCGAAGAAGAAGCAGAGCGGCGTCGCCACCTCGGCTTCAAAGCGATGCCGGTCGCTGTCAGTGCATTTCGCGGCGAATGGCCGCCGGTATCGTTACTTCTGCTCTCGTCCGCGTTTCGCGGGAATGTGCCGGTCGACGTCCCGCTCGACGACAACACGTTCATGACGATCAAACTCTTTACCGACTACTACGAATCCGATTTACCGCTACTTTCCTAACAGCGGACAACGTCCACACATTTTTAGGCCAATGCAAGGGCGGAGCGGCCGGATCGGCGGGCGGTTGTTCGCAATCGCCACTTCCGCCCGCGCCAAGTGCCGGCGGTCCCTCAGACCAGAACGCTGAATCGGCAGGCACGCCTCCACTGGACGCATCGCGCGAGGATGGCTACTTCGACGGTACGATCGCATTCCAAGGTGTGCGTGCGTACGACCCCAACATGAATCAGTGGACGTCGCCGGACGCGTACGCCGGCGATGTACACGACCCAATGTCGCAGCACCCGTACATGTGGAACGATAATAATCCGGTGCAGTACAGTGATCCCAGCGGCTATTGCGCGGGTGTGCTGTCCTGCGTGATCAGCATCGGAGGCCAGGCAGCTGGTCGAGTCGCGGGCGGCGCGGCGGTCGCTGCTGCCGGAACGATTGGAGCGCTCGCCGTCGCCGTAGGAGGCCTTGTACTGGCAACGACGGGTGAGACAGCGAAAGAGCCGGAAGCCCCAGTCGCGGGCGCCGAGCTCGAAGAGGTGAAGGGCACGGGAACGCAGATCTGGGGAAAGCCGGGCGACGCAAACACGGCGGAGGGCGACTTCGACAAGAAAGAGCTTTCGAACGTTCGCACGTACGGGAATGGAACCAAAGTGGGTGAGGCGGGAGACGGCTCAAAGGTCAATGTTCATAAGGATACCGACCCTAATTCGAATGCAACCCTCGAGATACAAAAGAAAGATGGGACGATCGTTAAAGTGCGTTATAGAACTCCAGAGAAGCCACCAAGTTCAAGTTCTTCGTCGCAAGGTAATACTCAGTGAGCTCGCTAGACCGAGTCTTTCCGGACGTCGAGTTCTCGGGCTCCGACGTCGAGTCGATTTGCGATGCGGAAAGATTCAGCGTAGTGCTGAGGAAGAACGAAGGCCGTCGACTCGGGATCTACTTCGACGATGTCCGAAGTTATCGCGTTACAGATGAGGGTGATCGGCAGGTATTTGTCTCAAAGCTTCTTACAGTTGAGCCTGATTTTCACTGGTTGTATAAAACGAAGGAATCAGAATATCTCACCTGGCTCAGCAACGAAAGCTACGATACGTTTCTTGCAAGTCCTTATGCCATCTACATAATCGTTACGCGAAACGACATAATCGAGATCGTATCTCACTCTGATCCAAGCGTGGTGGAATCGCCACCGCCGCCAGCGATGGGAAGTAAATACCGGACGGTTTCGCCGCCCTAGCTGCCGGCGGTGCCAGAAACGGAGCCTTGAACCCTAACGACGTATTGTCAATCGTGCTACCGGCATTTGGCAATTCTCAGGACCTCCGGGATATTGTCGACACCGACGGGCATTCTAGCCAGTGGGCCGCAGATGCCAGCAATCGCGTCGTTGAGACATGGGATTGGCAGGCCAGCCTCTGGCTTGTTACCTACGCATCGTGGGATGCAAACAACGACCTTATCGCAAGCGTCGATCCACGCGGCAATCAAACGAACTACACATACGACGCGAACGGCAACACCCTCTCCATACAGAAGCCATCGATCAGCACGAGTATGGGCACCGGCAACCCGACCGCTTACTATAGTTACGATCAGTACAACAACATGATCTCGTACTGCGATCCGAACTACGTGTGGACGACGCACGTTACGAGCTGCGGCGCGGTCCCTGGCGCGACGTACTACGTCTACAACTACTCCGATACGAACGAGCCGTATGGCGATGGTCGATCAACGCCTATTCACCAATGGGGTACGAGACGACGTTTGGCTACTATTCAAGTGCACAATTCGATACCTATGGTTTGCCCACGTCGGTAACTGGCGCAAGCTATTCGCAGAACGATGGGACGGTCCGCACGCCGACGCAGACGTTCGCATACGATACGTTTGGCAATCTGACGGGCTACAACAAAGGTAACGGCCAGTGGACGTTGTCCTACGATTCGCTCAACCGCAACATCACACGTCAAGATCCTGACGGCGTTACGAGTTACACCTGCTATAATCCAGACGGCTCGGTATCGTTGCAGCGCTCCGCATCGGAGTATGCCACCGACTCGGGCGCAGCTTGCGGCAACGTTGTGCCCGCGAATAGCGCCGGCGTGTCGTACGCATACGACGCCGATGGGGACACGCTGACGGAGACGCATCATCACGGTTGTGCTTCGCTGTCGGCTTGTCAGCCCGGCGTGACCACAAAGTGGTACGACGCTGAAGATCGGCTCGTCGAGGTGCGCCAACCCCAGGACGGCAACGATGCCTACGCATTCCCTTGGATGACGCGCTACATTTACGACATTAGCGGCGGGGGAACACAGAGCATCACCGGCGGTGCCTCGGGTTTTCTCGCCTACGGTAATCTTTTCAAAACGCAGGAGTGCATCCAAGGCACCAGCGCGCAGATTCACGGGACAATCCAATCCTCGCCTCCGCCCGTTTCGAACACGCCGACGGCGCCTAACTATACAGGCGGATGCTCATTCCAAGACCTGCGCGGAAACACGTTCGACGCGCTGGATCGCTCGCTCGTGAAGGATGAGGTCGCCGCCGGTACGACACCCGAGCAAACGATCGTGTACGACTGTAACGGCGAATATGGGCTGACGTGCACGAAAACCAACCCACTTAACCAGCAAGACACGCTGACCTATGATGCCGATGGGAATCTCGCCAGTGAAACGTTCACGGACGGCGTGACGCCGAACCGCTCATTCGGGTACGATCCCGATGGTCACCCAACGTCGCTGAGCTCCTCAACGCTCGGCACGGCTAGCCGTACGTACGACGCGAACGGTCACCTTGCGACGGCTTCTGATTCGAGCAGTGAGCTCGATCCCGGCACGATCACGTACGCCTATTACGGTGATGGATTGCGCGCGTCGCTGAGTCTTTCTGTGCCGGCCCTCAGCTTCAGCCAATCGAATCTGTTCACGTATAGCTATCGTCCCGACGGTGAGCGCTCATCGCTGGTGAGCGCTCTGGGATCTGCGAGCGGCACGGGCGCCGGAACCTTCGCGTGGACCTATACCAACGCAGGGCGCGAGCTTTCGCAGACCGACCCGCTTACCGGAAGCAACCCCACCAGCAAGTACCCAATCGTCGCGAAGACCTTCACATATGACGGCTACGGCCGCGTGTCGGGGTTGACGTTACCGCGCGGTGCGAATCCTTTCTCGGGTTATACCTATGACCTCGACGACGGGACCTTGGCATATTCGATCAGCGGCGTCAAGTGCTGCTGGTACTCGCCATCGACACGGAATGAAATTCCGGGCAGTAATGCAATCGACGGCCAGTATGCCAACGGCGCCGCATGTACCGCCCCGATGGGAACGTCGGGCGGCCAATGTACGTTCGACGCACGCAGTGGGCAAATGCTTGCGCAGCAGCAGCCGAATGGCTCGGGCTACAATGTGTCTCATACATACGGTTACGATGCCGCTGGGCGAGAGACTGGCGACAGTCTGAGTTGCGGGTCCGGAGTCATCAACGGCGTAGCCACGAGGTCCTACGATGCGGATAATCACATCACAGGGCAAGCCATTCCGCAGATGTTCGATCCCGGGTTCACCTGTGGGTCGACGGCGAATCAAACGGCCATATCCTACACCTGGGGTGCGGATGGCCATCTCGCAAACTTCACGAACACGCAATATATTAGCGGCACGGCGTACTCGACGACGTATTCAGCACATTGGGACGGAAATGATCTGTTGTATGCTGCTTTCAGCGGCATCATCTATATCTACGTCGAGAAGCTTGGTTACACGTCGAAGCAGACCAATGGGCTTTGGGGACGTTGGAGTCTACGACCGCGATCAAACGGGAACCAGTGTAAATACGCACTATGCGGAGTCAGCATCGATAGCTGGATTCGGGTTCCTTACCGCCGATAACGTCCACACATACTTAGGGCAATGTAAGGGCGGAGCGGCCGGATCGGCGGGCGGTTGTTCGCAATCGCCACTTCCGCCCGCGCCAAGTGCCGGCGGTCCCTCAGACCAGAACGCTGAATCGGCAGGCACGCCTCCGCTGGACGCATCGCGCGAGGATGGCTACTTCGACGGTACGATCGCATTCCAAGGTGTGCGCGCGTACGACCCCAACATGAATCAGTGGACCTCGCCGGACGCCTATAGCGGCGACGTACACGATCCGATGTCGCAGCATCCCTATATCTGGAACAACAACAACCCGGTTCAGTACAGCGATCCCAGTGGATATTGCCCCGACGCCTGCGTCGTTGAGGGAGGAATCGCCATCGGGGCTACCGAGGTCGCAGTCGGCCTACTACTGCTTGTTGGTGCCGCTGCTGGCAACCAAGGCATAAAGAACGCTGGAATAAGTCTGCAGCAGCACATAAATTCGGCCGTGTCGGGCGCGGTATCGAAAATTGGAGCAGCGCTATCTCACGGCGATTCAAGACTGCCTTTCAAAGGGACGCCGGGCTCCACCGTTACGCGGGGTGATGGCAAGCAAGTGCGCACATACGGGCCAGACGGTAATCCTGAAAAGGATATCGACAGTGGCCACGATCATGGAGATGGGGATCCCCATGCTCACGATTGGGATGGGACAAAAAGAACAAGCAGACCCGCGACGCCTGAAGAGAAGCAGCAGGCGGGAAAAGGGGGGTCTGGATCGAGTAATTCGGGGAGCGGCGGAAATTCATCGCCCAACTAACTCGGGCAGCTGGAGGATTCACTCAGAATGACAGATGACAGCCTGGTTGCTCTCGTCGTGGACGCGAACTACGGGTCGAGGCTCCGGGATTTGGATGCGCGCATGCCAATCTGGGCCATAAGGTCCCCGACAAACGAAAGCGCTTGGAATCCCGGTAAGTCTGCTCATCAGAACAGCGCACTTTTTAAGGCCGATTCCGCGGATGCCACCAATGATAACGTTATTGGGGCGCTCGTCGATATCGACGAACACTTCGGGGCGCACTCGTTTCCGGGGAATCCTTACGTCGGGATCCTCGTGATTGGAGCGACTTTGTCAGCTGACCTCAAGACTGCATTGGAAGAAAACGGGTTCAAGCGCTTTCGCGAGACCGATGAGGGCTTTGAGGCTCGTTTTGAATGAGGGCTCGCGAGCGGCAGGCGGACCGTGTGTGGCCCAAAGGCGTCTATAGCACCCCCCGGCGTATTGTCAATCGTGCTCCCCGCATTTGGGAATTCTCAGGATCTCCGGGATATCGAGTCCCGGCTGGCGCGGGCGCTTGATGATATCGGGTTGCTGTTCTCGCGTGCGTGCACGCTCGATATGCTCGGGCGCAGCAACTCGGTCCGCGACGCCTAGATTGAGGTCATCAAGCGTGACGGCAAACATCTCGGCGCCCTCACGAACCTGGGCACGCTGCTCTTTAACGCGGGCTATCGCAGTGCGGCGCGGCTGACGTACAAGGAGGCGCTCAAGCATCATCCCGACGATGTGCCGGGCAATTCGCTGCTCAAGGCACACGAACTCGAAGCCGCTCGAGAAACGTAGTTAATTCTACCCACGTCGAGCATAGCTAGTTTGAATCTTTAGTTCGCGTGTAGCTTCGTGCGAGAATAATTGGCAAATATGCCATCAGAAACGAACTGCCAGGCCGCAACGCCGTCCAAGGGCAGTATGCAAACGGCGCGTCATGCACCATCGCGAGCGGGCAATCGGGTGGGCAGTGCACCTATGACGCGCGAAGCGGCCAAATGCTCGCGCAGCAACAGCCGTATGGCCTCAACAATACGATAGCTGCGCACTTGTACACGTATGATTCGGCTGGCCGCCAGACAAGCGACACCGCGACTTGCGGAGGCAGTGCCCAAGGCACCGCAACGCGGACGTACGATACGGATAATCACATCATCGGGCAGAGCATTCCGCAAATGTTCGACCCCGGCTTCTCGTGCGGGTCAGTCGCAAATCAGACCGCAATCAACTATACATGGTCGGCTGACGGGCATCTTGCGAACTACACGAATACGCAATACCAGAACGGCACGCCGTATGCCGCAAACTATTCGGCGCACTGGGACGGCGACGACCTCTTGTACGTCGCCTACGACGGACTGATCTTTCTGTACGTTGAGAAGCTCGGCGTGATGCTCGGCCAGAGCAACGGGTCGTGAGGCACGATGGTGTACGATCGCGACTGGACCGGGACGTCTGTCAACTCGCACTTTTGGATGTATGGAACGACATACGGGTTCGGATTCCTGACAGCCGACAATGTGCACACGTTCCTCGTGCAGTGCAAAGGCTATTCTCCGCTTATGGGAAGCTCCGGGAGCTGCTCGCAGTCCCAGTTCCCGCCGGCACCAAGCGCGGGCGGTCCATCCGGAACAAACAGCGAGGACTGGAGCTCAACACCGCCATTGGATGCGTCGCGCGAAGACGGCTACTTCGATGGCAGCGTCTCGTTCCAAGGCGTGCGCGCATACGATCCCAACATGAATCAGTGGACTTCGCCGGATGCGTACGCCGGCGACGTGCACGATCCCATGTCGCAGCATCCCGTACATGTGGAACGACAACAATCCAGTGCAGTATCAGGACCCAAGCGGGTACGCTGTCTGCTCAATTGCCGCGCCGGAGGATTGTGCATCAGGGATTCTCGGTGCTCTAAGCAAGTTCAGCTCTGGACTGGGCTTGGTCGCCGACGTTGCGGCGAAAGTGAGTCCGGTTGCGAACGCAATCACGATTGCGCTTACGCCGGTGGCGCTTGCAAATGACAGCGAACATGCTGACGAAAAGGAAACCCGCAGCACTGACGAAAGCGAGCTCGAGGGGCATGGCGTGGACGCGCACGAAGTTAAGCAAGATGCGCTCGGGAAGAAAGCAGAAATAAGTAAGGCTGACATTAGGGTAGTAAAGAAGACTGGAGAGCTTGTGGTGTTTAAAAAAGGCGCCAAGACCGGTGTCAAGACGGGTGTTTACCTAAAGCCGAACCAATCGGGATCGCCCCAGTGAACGTTCGATCGGCACAGAGTTCAAAGGAGACGGGCCCTGGAATAAGGGTCAATCTTTTTGTGACTGGCGACCGCGGAGATGCTGAGTTCAGACGGGCAGCGGAGGCGCTAGCAATACCCAATTCCGAAGTTTATGACCATATGCAACTCGTGACGGAAGACGGCGCCCCGCTTCCTGTCACCAGTCTTCGGATACGGAGTCTCGCGTCACGGGACGAAGAATTTAGCAAGCACATCGACTCTTTGCGAAAACAGATCAATGACGTGGGCGCGGGCGCATCCCTTGCAAAAATCGGGGAAGACCACAAAATCTATCTGTCCTGCTATCTCGCATGCGATGATGACTTTCCACCGGTATTTGCTGACGCCGAACAGCTGAGCTGGCTTTCGACCTTCCATTGCGCTCTGGATATCGATATAAATCGATACTCGCGTAGGGCCGAGTAACACTGTCCACTGGGGAAGGGCTCTCGCTTTGGGCTTTTGGCGCGCGCGCAGCAGGTGCAGCCACTGCTTGTGCCCATCTTACTTCCGTCGCTTGGGAATTCTAAGGATACTCGGATTTCCTCGAACAGCCGCTTGAGAACTCCTTACGCTGAATTCACTGCCGCGAAAACCCTAGGGCCGTCCGGCGTGTCGATGCGCGTCACGGCGATGCCGTACGCGCGCTCGATGAGTTCCGGCGTCAGCACGCGGTCGGGCACATCGTACGCCAGCATGCGCTCGCAGCCGAGCAACATCAATCGATCGGCGTAGGCGGCGGCGTCGTTGAGATCGTGCAGTACGCACACGATCGTGCGTCCCTCGTTTGCGAGGCGTCGTAACAGCGCAAGGATTTCGTGCGCGACGCGTACGTCGAGATGGCTCGTGGGTTCGTCGAGCAGCAGCACCGGCGTCTCTTGCGCGAGGCCCATCGCGATCCACACGCGTTGACGTTCGCCGCTCGAGAGCGTCGCGAGCAGTCGCTGCTCTTCGCCTTCGAGATGGACCGCGCGCAACGCGCCTTCGATCGCGGCGTCATCGGCGGGGGTTTCGCTCCACTCCCACCACGGATGATGCGGATAGCGTCCGATCGCGACGACGTCGCGCACGCGCAACGTCTCGAGCATCGCTTCGTCGCTGGTGACGAACGCAATCGCACGCGCGCGCTCGGTTGGCGAGAGCGATCGCAGTGGAGCGTCGCCGAGCGTGATCCGTCCGGCAAGCGTGGGACGAATGCCGCAGAGCGCGCGCAGCAGCGTCGTCTTGCCGACGCCGTTGGGACCGAGGATGGCGAGAAACTCGCCGTCGCCGATGTGCGCATCGATGCCCGCTACCAGCGTGCGCGCTCCAATGCCGATCGCAACCGATTCGAGCGCGATCATGCCGGCCGCTCCTGTTGCAGGTAGAGATACAGAAAGGCGGGCACGCCGATGAACGCGAGGAGTACGCCGATCGGCAATTCCGAAGGTGCGACGATGCTGCGGGCGATTGCATCGGCGAGCGTGCAGAGCGCGGCGCCGCAGAGTGCGCACGCCGGTAACAAAAAGCGCGCACTCGATCCGACCAGTCGACGTGCGACGTGCGGCACGATCAGGCCGACAAAGCCGATCATCCCGGCGAGCGCAACGCTCGCGGCCGCGAGCAACGAGGTCGACGCTAAGATCAGCCACTGCGCGCGATCGACATCGACGCCGACCGCACGTGCGCGCACGTCACCGACGCGCAGTGCATCGAGCGCGGGTGCGGCAAAGAGCGCAAGCAGCACGCCGGCAGCGAGATACGGTGTGGCGAAGAGCAAATCGTTCCAACCGCGCCCGGCCATCGAGCCGGCAAGCCACGCCAAGATCGATTGCGCCGCATCGAGTGAATTGGAGCGCGCAATCGCAAAGGCGACGATCGCCGAGAAGAGTGCCGAGATCGAGATGCCGGCAAGAATCAAGCGATTCGGATCGACACCGCTGCCACGCCGTGCGAGCGCCGCGACCAGCACCGCGGTCAACAATCCGGCGATGAAGCCGAGCGCCGGAAGCGCCGGCACGGCAACGCCGGCCAGCACGGCGAGCGCGATGGCTGCTGCCGCGCCGGCGCTCACGCCGGTAAGATACGGGTCGACGAGTGGATTGCGCAGCATGCCTTGGAGCAGCGCACCGCCGATGGCGAGCGCAGCGCCGACACATGCTGAGATCGCGACGCGCGGCATGCGCAGTTGCCAGACGATCGTGGTCAGGTCGTCGGTCGCGCGCGGATGGAGGAGCGCGCCGAGAATTGCGCGCGGAGCGATGGCGCTCCCGCCGGCGAGGAGGCTTACGCCACACGCGAGCAGCGTAAGCGCAAGAAGCGCCGGCAGGCGCCATCCCTTCGTTGCTAGCGTGTATGTAACTCCACCGCAAACGTCCGGCCCGGCATCGGATAGCCGCTCACCTCGGCGTAGCGTTCGTTGCCGAGGTTGTAGCCGCGCAGCGTCAGCAGCAACTTCGGCGCGACGCGCAGGCTCGTGTATGCGCTCAGATCGCTGTACGACACCGGTTGATAGAAGAGCGGTTGCGTGGGATCGACAGCGCCGCGCGCGCCGACCGCGCGTTCACTGATGCCGGCTTCGCTCAGCAGCGCGCGCGCGCCGGCGTGATAGTCGAGGCCGAGATAGACGGTAAACACGGGATCGTTCGGCAAGCGTGTTTGCGCGTCGAGATTTTGTGCTAAGTACAGATCGGTCGCGTTGACCGTTGCTCGGATGCCGTGAAGCGGCAGCGTCTTCGTCTCGAAGGTCAAGCCTGCGATGTGCGCGTGATCGACGTTCTCGGGCGTAAAGTTGTTGTTCGGGTCGGCGACGATCAACTCGTTCGTGTTGTTGTTGAACCAGCCGAGCGACGTACCGCCAAGGACGCGATTGTCGGTGAGCGTCACGTCACCAACCTTGGCGCGCTCGGGTTGCAAGTTCGGGTTGCCGTAGTTGGGAAAGTAGAGTTCGGATGCGTTGGGTGCTCGAAATGCGGTCGCTGCGTTCATCTTGAGCATGAGCGCGTCGGAAAGCGTGAAGCGCGCGCCGAGCGACGGCGAGAACTCGCCGCCCAGTGAGCCGTCGCGTTCGCCACGCAGACCGGCGTAAAACTCGTTGCGAGCGCCGATCCAGGTCTGCTGCACGTAGCCGGCACTTTGCGAGAACGGATTGGTTGCGATGTCGCCGTTGCCGTCATCGCTGCGCACGGTGCCGCGCGAAAAGTCGGCTCCGTAGATCGTCCGCTCGTTCGCACCGGTGACGACGTCGCGCAGGCTCACCCCAGTACGTGCCTCGGTATCGAGCGACTGTGTGGTTTGAAAACAGTTGGGGTCAGTGGTGATGTCGCAGTTGAAAGCGATTTGCTGGCGCGTGCCATCCAGACTAAGGCTTGCGCTCGAGTGCGCGCGCCGCAGTCCCACGGTGAGCACGCCATCCTCGTTGACGTCGTTTTCGAAGCTGGTGGACGAGTAGTCGGGGAAGAAGCCGTCGACGCCGATGCCGTCGCTTTCGAGCGACGCTCGGAACGACACGGTGAATGCGCCAAGCGCGTGATCGAAGCCGTAGCGCGCGGTCGTACTTTGGTATGGGCTGTTGCGCGTGAGCGGATTGGGGACGTCGGCCGTTTCACTTGGCGGAAGCGCGTACGCGTTGGTTGCGACGACGCGGTCGAACGTGAATCCCACGCCTTGCGCGTGAAGCTCCGCATCGTCGAAACTCCCGTAGCGGAGCGTCGCGGCGGAGGGCGTTCGTCCGTCGGTGATTATGTTGATGATGCCGCCGATCGCACCCGTTCCGTAGAGTGTCGATCCTCCGCCCTCGACGACTTCGACACGCGCGACGCCCGCGGTTGAAAGCGTACCGAGCTCGACCGAATTCGTGAGGCCGCCGGGCGCGGGTTCGCCGTCGATGAGGACGAGCGTTTGGGCTGAACTCGTTCCGCGAATGCCATAATCGACTTGGTTGCCGATCGTGCCGTAGCTCGCGATTTGCACGCCGGGGACGTTCGCGAGCGTGTCGGCGACCGTGCGATAGCCGTAGCGAGCAATGTCCGCTGCGGTTACGACGTAAGTCGTGCGCACGCTGTTACGCAGCGTTTCCTCGGAACGATCCGAGGTGACGACGTGCGCGATCTCCGGCGGCGCAGCCGACGGTGTAGGCGAAGGTGAGGGAGAGAGCGGGATGACGGCTGCGGCGAGTAGACGCAGCACGGCAAGTATTGCCATGATGGCAGTCCTTCCTTCATGCGAGGTAGGTTGAGCTGCTATGGCTTGCGACGGTATCCTGACTCGCGGTTTCCCGCATACAGTGGCGCGACCGTGCCGGCATCTCACCGGCTTCCCCGTACAAACCTGAGGCGGCTTTTGAAGAGGCGCGCGCTATTACCTGCCCCGAAGGACAAACTATGCTCTTGCACCTGATCCTTGCGCTGCGTGTCGTGACGCTCGTTCCGTCGTTGGCCGAAGATGTGGTTGCAATTGGTGCGCGCGCGCAGCTCGTCGGCGTCTCGAAGTTCTCGGACGATGTGCCGAACAGCGCGTCGCTGCCGGTCGTCGCCGACTTCGTAAGCGTCGATACGGAGCGCATCATTGCGTTGCATCCCGACGCGGTCGCCGGGCTTCCGGCGCAGGCGAGATTGGTGGTTCCGCTGCAGCGTGCGGGCATTCACGTGGTGCTAATCCCCGACGACAGTTTCGACGACATCTTTCGCGACTTGCGCGTGCTGGGCGACCTCACCGGTCATAGCGCGCAGGCGGAGGTTGAGATTGCGCGTCTGCAGCGCGAAACCGCGCGTTTGACCGCCACGGTCCCGCAACGTGCGTACCATCCTTCGGTATTTGTTGCGCTTGGCAGCGGACCGATCTGGACGGTCGGGCCGATGTCGTACATCGGACATCTGATCGAGCTTGCGGGCGGCGTCGATGCGGCAAGCGACCTGCACGCACCGTGGGCGCAGTATAGTGACGAGGCGCTCGTGCGCGCGCAACCCGATGCGATCATCGCCGGGCACGACACCGATCTGCGCGGCGTCGCATCACGCGAGCCGTGGCGGAGCTTGCACGCCGTGCGCGAAGGTCACGTCTTCGCGATAACGGATCCGCGGCTCGAGAACGCACTGATGCGTCCGGGGCCGAACTACAATGAGGGACTCCACTGGCTCATCGAACGATTGTCGTCGCTGTCGACACCACCGACCCGCGGCGGCCACTTGAACCCGAACTCGTCGAACTCGAAGCGCTAGCGCAGGCTGCCGGCGCGCAGATCGTCGCGCGCATCGTACAAAAGCGCGAACATCTCGATCCGGCGACGCTTGTCGGGAGTGGCAAGGCCCGCGAAATCGCCGAGCTGGTCAAAGAACACAAGGCCGAGCTCGTCCTCGTGCTCAACGACCTGCGTCCGCGCCAACGCAAGAACCTCGAGAAAGTGATTCCCGTGCCCATCGTCGATCGCACGATGCTGATTCTCGACGTGTTCGCGCGCCACGCGCGCAGCCGCGAAGGCAAGCTGCAGGTTGAGCTTGCGCAGCTGCGCTATCGGCAGTCGAATCTGATCGGCGTCGGCGCCGATCTTTCGCGACTGGGCGGCGGCATCGGTACGCGCGGACCCGGTGAAACCAAACTCGAAGTCGATCGCCGGCGCATCCAAAGCCGCATCAGCGTGTTGCGCCGCCAGCTCGAAGACGTGCGCCGTCAGCGAGAAACGCGGCGTACCGCCGCGCGCGACGAGCCGCTGGTTGCACTGGTCGGCTACACCAATGCCGGCAAGTCGTCGCTGCTCAACGCGCTTGCACGCAGCGACGTGTTCGTCGCGGATCAGCCGTTTGCGACGCTCGATCCAACGATCCGGCGCGTGTATCTCGCAGCCGGGCGAGTACGTGCGCGTCGCCGACACGGTCGGCTTCATCACCGACTTGCCGAAGGATCTCGTCAATGCGTTTCGCGCGACGCTCGAAGAGCTGCGCGAAGCCGATCTGCTCGTGCACGTGCTCGACGCGTCCAATCCCGACTGGCCGCGCCAACAAGCGGCGGTCGAAGCGCAGCTTCACGACTTGGAGCTCGACACGAAACCGCGTTTACTTGTCTTCAACAAAGTAGACAGTGTCATCCCGAGCGTAGCGCAGCGTAGTCGAGGTCGACTCGATCGATGATCGGGTGAAGTCAGCGCCAAAACGGGATTTGGCCTCGAGAATTTGAGGACGAAAATCGCGCAGTGCGCCTGATTACTGCCTCGACGCTGCTCGCGTTCTTGTCGGCGTGCGCAGCGGACTATCCCGACGATCGCTTCGTGGCGCTCGTGCACGCGATGAAGCCGTCGGTTGTGCTGATCACGATGCGCATTCCACCGGAGAAGAAGAAGGACGGCTACGACGTCGGCTACGGGACGGGCCTGGTGGTTGCATCCGGCGATTGGGGAAGCGACATCCTCACGGTTGCGCACGTCGTCGAAGATGCATGGGACATGCACGCCACGATCGACAATCACACGAAAGTTCCGGTGCACGTGGTCGCCGTGAACAACGATACCGACGTCGCGCTGCTGCGCACGACACGCGCGAATCTTCCCGTGCAACGTCTCGGTGCTGCAGCCCCGCTCGGCGATCAGATCGGGCGCGACGTCGGGTTGCTCGGCTATCCCATTCCGGATGAATTCGAAGACGAACAGCTCGGACTTGCGACCTCGCTCACCACGGGACGCCTCTCCTCGATTCGCAACGATGCGCTCGAGGTCACGCTGCCGATCGTGCCGGGCGAGAGTGGGGGCCCGATTTTCCTCATCGACACGGGAGCGATCATCGGGCTTGCCGATTCACGCTTCGACGACGAGCGCTCGATCGGGTTCGCGGTTCCGCTCGGCGACGTTTTGCACTTTCTGCACAAGATCGATCGCGCACACGGTTTCTAAGCGGCGAGCGCGGTCTTCTCGCCGATCCAGCGGAGCGGCGGAATATGAAAGTACGTTGCAAGGCCGTTGAGATAGTACGCGTACGTCCCGCGGAGCCTCGCGAAATTGTCCCAGGCTACGGCGGGATCGTGGAGTTCGAGGCCCGCTGCTTCGAGTTGGCGGCACGCTGCGTCGAACTGGTCGCGCGTAATGCCGGGATCGCTCGGCGCTTCGTTCATCCAGCATGCCGAAATACACGCCGAGATCGCGAACGGCGTGCCGCGCGATCGTGTAGAGAATGCGCGCCTCGCCAACGTCGGCGTGTACGGTTGTTATGAGGAGCGTGGCGGCGTCGAGCAACGTCCCGAGCGTTCCAACCCAGGACTGCTCGTCATGGCTGGATCGAAAATAGGCAAGCACCGGATAGGCGAGATGCGTTTCCATTACGGATGCGCACCACATCTCCGCGCTGCGCATCAGTGCGGGCAGGTCCTTCACGATGCTCGCATCGGCCGCAATCATCAAGAGACCAACACCGCTCGGCGGCACGCCGGCGCGCGCGGAAATCGAGACGACGAACTGCTCGCGGCTCTGAAAGGCCCCAAAGATCGCAAATAAGTAGGCCGTCGTGATCGAGATGATGCCGAAGCCGCAGGCGCCCGCGGCAAGCGAGAACATGCGCGTCAGGCCGCTCGAGCCTACGTAGTCGCCAAACCCAAGTGTGAAAAACGATGTGCCGGCAAAGTACAGCGCTTCGCCTACCGTGTGGATGCCCGGATGCATCTGATCGCGCAATGCATAGAAAATTGCGCCATAGCCGAGCAAGACCAACAGCGACCACGTGATGAGGTTCTGCACGAGATTGAAGGGGGCAAAGAGCGCAAGAAAGTTCTCGCGCGGATAGTTGTTCCCGTTACGGACAGCTGGGGCGAAGTGCGGCCACAACCGCCACAGCATGCGGGCTTGGTAGTAGCTCGGCCGCAAGCGCCGGCCGACGGCACGCGGCACGACGACCGACTGAAAAAGGTCGTTGAGCGCGATTACAACCAGCAGTATCCCGAGAATCAACAGCAACGCGCGATCCATGCGCGCATGATTCACCTATGAGGCGGAGAAGGCTTGCTGCATGGGCGTGACGCTTGTTACCGGCCCGGTCCGTTCGGGGAAGAGCCGCTATGTGATCGAGATCGCGCAGGCATCGGGCCGGCGTGTGAGCTACGTCGCGACCGCAATCCGCGACAATAGCGACGGCGAGTGGAGTTCCCGGCTGACGCGGCACGTACACGATCGGCCCGCGAGTTGGGAGTCGATCGAGAGCGCATCGCTCGGACACGACGCGCTGATCGCCCTCTTTCGCGACGGCGACGCCGAACAGTGCATCGTGGTCGATGCACTCGGCACCTGGCTTGCGGCGCGCATCGCGACGCACATCGATGCGCTTGAACGCGATTTTGCCGGGTTCGAATTGCAGATGGACGAAGAGGCGGCCGAACTTGCGCAGGCGATGCTCGAGTCACGTGCGCAAGTGGTCGTCGTAGCTGAGGAGGTTGGCTGGGACATCGTGCCGATTGCGGCCTCGGCGCGACTCTTTCGCGATGTGCTCGGGCGCCTCAAGCAGCGCCTCGCCGCCGGCGCCGACGCGGTGTTCCTCGTGGTGTGCGGATTCGCGCTCGACCTGCGCGCGCTCGGCTCGACGTTCTAAGTGAGCGCAGCACTCTTACTCGTCGCGCTCTTCGCCGGCATCATCGTGTCGGCGATCGTCGCGCAGAAGCTGCGCATTCCCAATCCGATCGCTTTTGTGATCATCGGTCTAGCGGTCGCGTTTATTCCCGGCATACCGACGCCGCACGTCAACCCGCAGTTGCTCTTTACCGTCGTCTTGCCGCCACTGCTCTTCGCCGGCGGTTGGACCACGGATTGGCAGGAGTTCAGACGCAACCTCGGTTCGATTTCAACCCTTGCCGTCGGCCTCGTGATCTGTACCACGATCGTTGTCGCGGTACTCGCGCATCAGTTCGCGGGTTTCGATTGGGCGATGGCGTTTGTGCTGGGTGCAATCGTCTCTCCACCGGACGCCGTAGCAGCCGAGGCGATTCTTGTAAGCATGGCGGTACCGCGGCGTCTCGCCGCGATCATAACCGGTGAAGCACTTGTCAACGACGGAACGGCGCTCGTGCTCTACCGTTTTGCCCTCGCTGCGGCGGTGACCGGGACGTTCTCGCTGGCGCACGCGTCGGGCGCGTTCGTCTTAAATGTCGTCGGGGGCATCGCGTTCGGCCTTATCGTCGGCGGCGTCCTCGAGCTTGTGCTTCGTCTGCTCGCGCGTTTCGACGTCCAAGATGCAGCCGTCGCCAACGTCGTCGCGCTGCTCGCGCCGTATGCGGCGTATCTTTCCGCCGATGCGGTCGGTGTTTCGGGCGTGCTTGCAGCCGTAACCGCCGGCATCTATGCGAGCCGGCGCTCATTGATCATCTTTACACCCGAGGGTCGCGTCACCGCGACCGGCGTGTGGAACGTCATGCTCCTCTTGCTCAATGGGGTGGTCTTTCTGCTCATCGGCTTGATCTTGCCGAGCCTCGTGCGCTCGCTCACGCCATCGATTGGACACTACATCTGGTTCGCGATCGTCGTGAGCGTAGTGGTGATCGTCGTGCGGATCGCATGGATCTTCGTCGTCGCGCCGCTGCGGCGCAAGATCCCCGGCGTTGCCAAGCACGATCCGCTGCCGTCGTGGCAAGGGTTGCTTCTGGTCAGCTGGAGCGGCATGCGCGGGATCGTTTCGCTCGCTGCGGCGCTGGCGCTGCCGTATACCGACAAGTTTGGCGCGCCGCTGGCCGGACGCGCGGAGATCATCTTCATCACGCTGTGCGTGATCGTCGTGACGCTGTTATTGCACGGCACGACGCTCGCGCCGCTGATCGCCTGGCTGGGTGTGAGCGAAACCGATGCCCGGCAAGGACAAGAGATGAAGATTCGCGTGCAAGCGCTCGAGGAAGCGGTTCGCTATCTACGCTCGATCGAGGACACATTGCAAACACCCGGCGAGATGGAAGCCGCTGGACGCCTTCTCGGGGAGTACGAACGTCGCATCGCACACCTGCAGGGGCACCTCGACGAAAAAGAAGCCGATCGCGACGGCGAAGACGAGCGCGAATCGGACCGCCGCCTCGAACTTGCCGCCCTTGACGCTGAACGGCGCGAGATCGCGCGACTACGACGCGGAGGAGAGATCCCCGACGATATCTACCAAACGATCGAGTACGATCTGGACCTGGCGGGCTTACGGCTCCACTGAATGGGTTGCGGTCGGTGCCGGACTCGAGACCGGCGTTGGCTGCGGCGTTGCCGTCTGCGCACCGGGTGGAAGGTAGGTCGGTTCGATCGTGACGACCGGCGTCGGGGTAGGCGGCGGCGGGAGCGTAGGCACCGCATCGGGCTTGGTCACCGGAACCAGGCGCAAGTAGCCGGCCTGCGCGGTGACGTCTTTGTGGACGCGCAACGTCGCGCTGTCGGTCGTGAAGCCGGGCATGCGGGCTGTGACAACTTGCAGGCCGATCGGCACGTGGGGAAGCGTAAAGGCTCCTGCCGCGTCCGCGGTGACCACAAAGAGCGAACCAACCGATACAATGGCATTTGCGATGGGCCGGTTGCTGGTCGCGTCGAGCACGCGGCCGGTAACACCGCCATAATCTTGATTGCCGACGACGCCATTGTTGCAGCTGTCCCCCAGCGTGAGCAAAAGGACAAGGCCAAGAACCAGTCTGCGCATGCTCCCTCCCTACGATTGGATGGCCCCTTAGGCCTCCGCCCGGGAGGCGATTGGCAAGGCTTGTGAAAAAAATCACAAGCCATGAATCCGTATGGACCGGTTGCGATCTATCTGTGCGTCGCGCTTGCTGCCGCGTTGCTCTTTACCTTCCTTCCTGGGCTCGCTCGGGCGAGCAAAACCGAACCCACAGAAACAAGACGCCTATGAGTGCGGCGTCGAACCGACCTCCGACGTTGCCGGGCGCTTTCCGGTACGGTTCTATCTGATCGCGATGCTCTTCGTGATCTTCGACGTCGAAGCGGCATCGTTCTATCCGTGGGCGGTCCAGATGCACGCACTGCGCATGTTCGGTCTGCTCGAGATGATCGTCTTTGTCATCGTGCTCGCGATCGGATATGCCTACGTGTGGAAGAAGGGAGGTTTCTAGTGGCGGTAGGACCCGGGTCAGTTTCTGCTCGCGCGCCTCGACGACGTTGCGCGTTGGGCGCAGAGTTCGTCGGTCTGGCCGCTCACGATGGGCCTGGCGTGCTGCGCGATCGAGATGATGACCGTGACCTCGGCCGAGTACGATATCGCGCGCTTCGGCTCCGAAGTCTTTCGCAGCTCGCCGCGTCAAGCCGATCTGATGATCGTTTCGGGCCGCGTCGCGCAGAAGATGGCGCCGGTCGTCAAGCGTCTGTACGATCAGATGGCCGATCCGAAGTGGGTGATCTCGATGGGCGCGTGCGCGAGCTCGGGCGGCGTGTTCGACAACTACGCGGTCGTGCAAGGCGTCGACACGATCGTTCCGGTCGACGTCTACGTTCCGGGTTGTCCGCCGACGCCCGACGGGTTGCTCTACGCGGTGAATCTGATCCAGCAGCAGATTCGCGAAGGCGGCCGCGGCGGCATCTTGGCCCGGGCGTAAGGAGCTCGCTCTTGCCCAGTACACAGACTCCGCCGATCGCGGGCACCGCCATCGATCCGACCGGCGTGCGCCCGGCAATCGACGATGCCACGATTGAACGTCGTCGACCCCGCAGGCGTTGCGCGCGCGCTTGGAAGCGCTGCAAGGCCGAGGGCTACACGATGCTGCTCGATCTCGGCGCCGTCGATTATCTCGAGCGCGCGCCGCGCTTCGACGTCGTCTATCATCTTTTGAAGATGCCGATCGCTGCCGCGAGCGTCGCCGCAGGTCGGGACGCCGCGCGCGTTGCGCGTGCTGTGCGGCGTCGACGACGGCGAACCGATCTGCCGACGGTGAGCGATCTGTGGCAAGCCGCCGATTGGGCCGAGCGCGAAGTCTACGATCTCTTCGGCATCATCTTCGACGGCCACCCGGATCTGCGCCGCATTCAGATGCCGGACGATTGGGAAGGCTATCCGCTGCGCAAGGATTATCCGCTGCGCGGACCGGCGCGCGAGAAGCACGCCGCGTCCGTCGTTTGCGCTCAAGATCAACGTGCACGCCGGCACGCCGCCATCGGGCGCGACCGCTCGCGGCGCTGCAAGAGCAGATCGAAGCAGGGCGCGGAAGCGAAGGACGAGTGAGTCTTGACGCGCAACGCCGCTCACGCCGGAGATCGTTTCGCACGACGGCAACGCGATGGTGCTCTCGATGGGGCCGCAGCATCCGTCGACGCACGGCGTGCTGCAGATCATGCTCGAGATCGAAGGCGAGACGGTCATCAAAGCCGATCCCGAGATCGGCTACCTGCACACCGGCATCGAGAAGATCGGCCGAAAATCTGTTCTGGACGCAGGCGCCGACCGTCATCGAGCGGATGGATTATCTCTCGCCGCTTCCAATGCGCTGTGCTACGTGCTCGGCGTCGAGAAGTTGCTCGGCATCACCGACGACATCCCGGAGCGCGCGCAAGCAGATCCGCGTGCTGCTGCGCGAGCTGACGCGCATCGCGTCGCATTGCGTGTGGCTCGGTACGGACGGCATCGATCTCGGCGCGATCTCGGTCTTCTTTCTACGCTTCGATCTGCGCGAGAACATCCTCGATCTGTCCGAGGCCTCGGGCGGCGCGCGCATGCATCCGAACTATCTGCGCATCGGCGGCGTCAACGGCGATCTTGCCCGACGGGCTTTCTCGAGCAAAGCTCGACGCGCTGATCGCGAAGTTCCCCGGCGCATGCGCGAGCTGCGCGGCCTGCTGCAAGCGAACCCGATCTTCCAGGATCGCACGATCGACGTCGGCATCTTGAGCGCCGAAGAAGCGGTGCAGTGGAGCGTCACCGGCCCGTCGCTGCGCGCGAGCGGCGTCGCGTACGACGTGCGCAAAGCGTTCCCGTACAGCGGCTACGAGCAGTACGAGTTCGACGTTCCGACGCGCACCGAAGGCGATGCGTACGCGCGCTTCCTCGTGCGGCTCGACGAGATGGACGAGTCGATGCGCATCATCGAGCAGGTCGCGCAAGCAACTTCGTACGACCGGGTCCGGTCATGATCGACGACACGAAGATCTCGCCGCCGCCCAAAGAGACGATCGCGCTCTCGATGGAAGCGCTGATCCATCACTTCAAGATCGTCAGCGAAGGCTTCCGCGTCCCGCCGGGCGACGTCTATCAGTCGGTCGAGGGTCCGCGCGGCGAACTCGGCTACTACATCGTCAGCAACGGCGACAACCGGCCGTGTCGCGTGCGCACGCGCCCGCCGTCTTGTATAACCTGCAAGTGCTCAAAGGCATCGCGCCCGGCGAACTTCATCGCCGACATGGTCGTGATGATCGGTTCGCTCGATCCGGTCTTCGGCGAGGTCGACCGATGATGCGTCGACGCGAGCAGCCGAGCGCTCGAAATCGTCGCGATTCGTCGAGTCATTGACATGCATGGTAGCGCCGGTGCAACGTTTCGATGCGCTTGCGAGTGAGCTGAAGCCGGAGTGCGAGGCGCTGATCGCGCAGTACGAGCAGATCGCGCTCGGCGCTGCTCCCGATCGTGCACCTGTTTCAGGAGCACGAAGGCTACGTGTCGCCAAGAGGCGATGCGAGTTCGCGGCGCAGCTGCTCGACGATCACCGCTGGCGGTCGTCGAGTCGACGGTCTCGTTCTACACGCTGTTCTTCCGCAAGCCGGTCGGCAAGTACATGCTGCAGGTCTGTCGCGGACTTGCATGTGCGATCTAACGGCGCGGAAGAGATCATGGCGTACTTCCGCGAGCAGCTCGGCATCGGCCATCTCGAGACGACCGCCGACGGACTCTTCTCGTACGAAGAAGTCGAGTGTCTGGCGGCGTGCGATCGCGCGCCGTGCATGCAAGTGAATCTCGACTTCGTCTACGATCTCACGCCGAAGATGATCGACGACATGCTGGCGGCGATGCGCGCCGGCACTACGACGTCAAGCCGCTGGCGCAAACAGCAAAGCCCGGATCGCACGTGGAAGGTCAGCCAAGACGGCGAAGCGACACGGGCCGCAAATCGCCGGGCGCGCGCGACGTCGATCGAATCCGAACAATGCCGGCGGCGTCGGCGATCCGCAGCGGCGTGATCATGCTCGACCGCATCGTCGACAGGCGATCTCGTTTCGCCGGACGTTCGCGCGAACGCTTCGTGCACGAAGCGCGACGGCGATCCTCGGAGATCATCGACGGAGGACAGCGCTGAGCGATGCTCAATGCCGGTCACTAAGATTCTGACGGCCGGCATCGGCGAGGCTCAACCTGCGCGATATCGACGTGTATCGCGAGCGCGGCGGCTACAAGCAGTGGGAGCGCGCGGTCGCGAGCTCACGCCGCACGACGGTGTCTGGAGCCGGCCGACAAATCCGGTTTGCGCGGCCGCGGCGGCGCCGGCTTCCCGACCGGCCGCAAGTGGAGTTCTTGCCCGACAGGACGGCCATCCGCGCTATCTCGTGTGCAACTGCGACGAGGCCGAGCCCGGCACGTTCAAAGATCACATGCTGCTCGAGGAGACGCCGCATCTGGTGCTCGAGGGCATCCTGCTCGGCGCGTACGGGATCGGCTGCCATCACGCGTTCATCTATATTCGCGGCGAATTCAAGCGCGGTTACGAGATCTTCGTGCGAGCGCTCGAAGAGGCGCGCGCGGCCGGCTACATCGGCAAGAATCATCTTCGGCAAGCGGCTACGATCTCGAGGTCACGGTCCATCGCGGCGCGGGCGCGTATATCTGCGGCGAAGAGACCGGGCTGCTGAACTCGCTCGAAGGCAAGCGCGGCGAGCCGCGGCTGAAGCCGCCGTTTCCGGCGATCGAAGGACTCTACGGCGCACCGACCGTCGTCAACAACGTCGAGACGCTTGCGTATCTCGTGCCGATTCTCGAACGGGCCCGGAGTGGTTTGCCGCGGCCGGCACCGAGCGTTCGCAAAGGCTACAAGATCGTTTCGATTTCCGGTCACGTGCAGAAGCCCGGCAACTACGAAGTTCCGCTCGGGACGACGGTGCGCGAACTGATCGAGATCGCCGGCGGCTTGCGCGCCGGGACGCACATTCATGGCGGTGCAGCCGGGCGGCGGTTCGTCGGCCGCGATCTTCGAAGAGCACCTCGACTATCCGTACGACTACGAAACGATGGCGAAAGCCGGATCGATGCTCGGTTCGGGCGCGTTCGTCGTCTTCGACGATACGACCGATTTCGTGAAGGCCGCATTCAACCTGCGTGCGCTTCTACGCGCACGAGTCGTGCGGCCAGTGCACGCCGTGCCGTGAAGGCGGGCATTGGCTCGAGCGCGTGCTGCATCGCTTCGTCGAAGGACGCGGAATGCGTAGCGATCTCGAGATGATCAAGCGCGTCGGTCACACGATCACCGGTTTGAACCTGTGCGCGCTCGGCGATTCGATCGAACCGTTCTTGCTTTCGGTGCTTTAATCGCTTTCCCGAACAATTCGAAGCACGCCTCTTGAAAGAAGCGGCATCGAAGCATGACGCGAGCTCGTCAAACTCACGATCGATGGCGTGCAGGTGGAGGTTCCCAAAGGAACGCTCCTGGTCGAAGCTGCTAAGACGGTCAAGCAAGAGATTCCCGTCTACTGCTATCACACCAAACTTGGACCGGCGGGACTCTGCCGCGTCTGTTTGGTCGAGATCGAGGGCACGCCCAAGTTGCAGATCGCGTGCAATACGCCGGTCGCCGAGGGCATGGTCGTGCACACGCGCAACGAGAAGGTCGATGCGGGTCGTGGCATCATCCTCGAGCTTTTGCTCGTCAATCATCCGCTCGACTGTCCGATCTGCGACAAGGGCGGCGAGTGCGATCTGCAAGATTACGCGATGGCTTACGGCCGGGGCAGTTCCGACGTTGCCGAACCGAAGTTGAGCAAACCCAAAGGCGTCGATCTCGGACCGACGATCGTGCTGGATGAAGAGCGTTGTGTCGTGTGTCAGCGCTGCGTGCGTTTCGACGATATCATCGCCGACGAGCGCCAGTTGATCGTGAAGGATCGCGGTCACAACGACATCATCGCGACCGCAACGGGCACTCCGTATAACCATCACTTCACCGGAAACGTCACGGAGATCTGTCCGGTCGGTGCGTTGACGTCGAAGACGTATCGGTTCAAATCGCGACCGTGGGATCTTCGGCGCACGCAGACGACGTGCACGCAATGCGCCGTCGGCTGCCAGCAGTTTGCCGACGTGCGTCACGAAACCGTGCTGCGCACGATGTCGGTCGAACACGACGATCGCTATTCCGATAGTTGGCTGTGCGACCGCGGCCGCTATAACATCGGCTTCTACGAATCGCCCGAGCGCATCACGCAGCCGCTGTATCGTCGTGAAGGCGGCTTCGTACAGATCGGCTGGGACGATGCGTTTACGTTATGGGCACGCGCGATCAAAGGCGCAAGCGGCAACGCTGGTGCGATCGGTGGCGGCCGTTTGTTGAACGAAGAGGCATTTCTCTTGCAACAGGTCTTCCGCGCGATCGGCGTGCGAAATCTCGATTGGCGCGGCGGCAGACAGCAACAGGCTTCGCCGGGTGCGCGCGGCGGCGACTACGCGGCGCTCGAACGGGCGAACGTCGTTGTCGTTGCGGGGCAATCTTCGCCTGCCGAGCTCGCGCCGGTGATGTGGCTGCGTGCTCTCAAAGCCAAACGCTCGGGTGCGAAGATCGTGCACGTCACACGTGGGGATGCCGCCGCGGCATTTGCGCAGATTCAAAGCGGCGCAAAAGTTGCGATCATTTGGGACGGTGTCGACCTCGAGCTTGGAAAAGCGCTCGCCGACGCATCGAGTGGACTCGATGCGACGACGTATATCGCGAGCGAGCAGCCTAATGCGCGGGGCGCTGAGGCGATGGGCATGCTGCCGATCCACGGCGGGATGGACGCGGCGTTGATGTTCGATGCGGGTCGTAACGGCAAGCTTGCGGCGCTCTCGCTTTTCGGCGTCAATCCGGTGCGCAATGCGCCCGACGGCGATCTCGTGCGCGCTGCGCTGCACGCAACGCCGTTCGTGATGGTCAGCGAGCTGTTTATGACGGAAACCGCGCAGCTTGCGGACCTCGTGCTGCCGGCGAAGGGAGCCTTCGAGAAGAGCGGCACAACGATCAACGTTACCGGCGACCTGTTGCCGGTGCGCGCATCGCTCGAAGCACAGCCCGGGCCGCTCTCGGATCTGGAAATGCTGATCGGGCTTGCGCAGCAGTTCGATCTGACCCTGCCGACGATCGAGGAGCTCGACGCAGCCGTTATCGCTCGCGCGCAGATTCCGTTTGCGGGCGCGTTCGGCGATGCACTGTATCACAGCGGCGTAACCAACCTTGAGGCAAGAGAGCCGCGCACGCTTTGGGATGGCGGCGGAACGGCCGCACATGACGCTGCCGTTGCGGCATTGCGCAATGAAGCGGTGGAAGCATGAGCGCGCTGACGGCAGTTCCCGATTGGATCGTGATCCTGATCAAATCGGCGATTCTCTTGCTCGTCGTCGTCACGACGTTCGCGTACGCAATGCTTGCGGAACGGAAAGTGCTTGGCTGGATGCAGCTTCGCCCGGGTCCCAATCGCGTTGGCCCGTGGGGGTTGTTACAGCCGGCGGCCGACGCGGCAAAACTCATTCTCAAAGAAGATCTCACGCCGAAAACCGCCGATCCGCTGATCTATCGTTTGGCGCCATTCATTTCGTTGCTCACCGCCTTTTCGGTGTACGCGATCATCCCGTTCGGTGCGAGTGCGGGCCGGGTCGCCCTGGGCAATCGGCGACGTGAATGCGGGCATCTTGTTTTTGCTTGCGATTACCTCGCTCGGTGTGTACGGCATCTCGCTCGGCGGCTGGGCTTCGGGATCGAAGTATCCGCTGCTCGGGAGCGTGCGCTCGACCGCACAGATGATCAGCTACGAACTCGGCATGTCGCTCTCGTTGATCGGCGTGCTGATCCTCGCCGGAACAACCTCGCTGAGCGGCATCGTGAACGCGCAGTACACCTGGTGGTTCATCGGCCCGCAACTCGTCGGCTTCATCATCTATATCATCACCGCGGTAGCGGAGACCAATCGCGTCCCGTTTGACTTGGTCGAGGCTGAGACCGAACTCGTGGCCGGCTTCCATACCGAGTACTCCGGGCTGCGCTTCGGACTGTTCTTTATCGCCGAGTACGTGAACATGCTGACGGTCTCGTGCATTGCCTCTCTGCTGTTCCTCGGCGGCTGGAACGCGCCGTTCGGCCTCGGCGGCGCGCCGATTCCGGGCATCGTGTGGTTTATTATCAAGGTCGCCGCGTTTATGTTCTTCTATATGTGGTTGCGCGCGACGTTGCCGCGTTTCCGGTACGACCGCTTGATGGCATTCGGCTGGAAAGTGCTGCTTCCGATCGCGACGCTCAATCTCATCATCACCGCGATCGTCGTGGCGTTTAAGGGCTGATCAACCATGCGTAAACAACTCTACAACGTCGGCGCGATTCTCAGGGGGCTTGGCATTACGTTCAAGTTCATGTTCGCCAAGCGCCCGACGATCGAATATCCGACGGTGAAGAAACAGCACGCGCCGCGCTTTCACGGCCTGCACGAGTTGCGCCGCTACGAGGATGGCAAGGAACGTTGCATCGGCTGCGAGCTGTGCTCGAGCGCGTGCCCGGCCAATGCGATCACCGTCATCGGCGCGGAGAACACGCCGGAGGACCGTACGTCCGCCCGCCGAACGCTATGCAGCGCGCTACGAGATCGACGAGTTGCGCTGTATCTTCTGTGGCATGTGTGAAGAGGCGTGTCCGACCGACGCGATCGTGCTCACGCCACGTTTCGAAATGTCGGATTACCGCCGCGGCTCGTTCATCTACAGTAAGGATCGTCTACTCGTGCCTTCCGACGCCGGCGTCGGCGTCGCTGCCCGACGAGCGCCCGAACGGCATCCCGGCCGATCTCGGACGCGTCGCCGATGTAAAATCCACCGTCGATATTACGGCGGGGTACGAAGCGACGCACCGTGGCATCATTCTCAAGACGCAGCGCCGAGGACTCGCCGGATGATCGCGTTCTGGGTGCTCGCGGTGATTTTGCTCGCGTCAGCGGTGTGGTGCGTGACGGCGAGCAAACCCGTGTATAGCGTTGTCGCACTGCTGCTGCATTTTGCCGCGCTGGCCGCGACCTACCTCACGCTCAACGCCGAGTTCCTCGCGGTGATTCAAATCATCGTCTACACCGGCGCGATCTTGATCTTGTTCCTGTTCGTCATCGCGCTGCTCTCGAGCGGCGTCTCGGCATTTGCGCAGGGACCCAATCGGTTGCCGAAGATCGCCGTCCCGGCGGTTGTGCTTGTCCTCATCGCGCTCGGTTTCTTGACCTGGGTGCTCGGCCGCACATCGGTGCTCACCCCGCCCGTATCCGCCGGCGGTTCGCCGATTGGCCCAGCCGGCACCGCGGACGTGTTCGGCTCGGTTGCCGACTTCGGCACGGCGCTCTTTACGACGTATCTGCTGCCGTTTGAAATGACGGCGTTCATTCTCATGGTGGCGGTGATCGGCGTCGTGCTGCTCGCCGGCGATCAAACGCCGTATGTTGGGACAAAGAAGCGAGCGGAAGACGTGCGGCGCGAGATGCGCGAGGCGATCGTGCGGGACGGTGGTCAGTGAACGCCATGACCGTCCCGATTGTCGTACTACGTCACGCTCTCGGCGGTGATCTTTTTCATCGGTGTTGCCGGGGTGATCGTGCGGCGCAATCCGCTGATCATGCTGATGTCGATCGAGCTGATGTTCAACGCAGCAAACCTACTCTTCGCTGCTTTTGCGCGCGCGTGGTGGCACAACGCCGGGCACATCTTTGTTTTTCTCGTGATTACGGTTGCCGCGGCTGAAGCGGCGATTGGTCTCGCAATCGTGGTCACCGTCTTCCGTAGCGCCAAGCACGTCGACGTCGACGACGTCGCGCTGATGAAAGGGTAACCGCGTCGATGTTACATCATGTGATGGGTGTCGACGGATACTATCCGACGCTGCTTACGCTCTGGCTCTTGCCGCTTGCGGGTGCCATTATCAATTGGGCGTTCGGCCCGCAGCTCAAGCGCTCGGCTGGACCGCTTGGCTCGGCGGTAATTTTTGCCTCGTTCGTCGGCACGGTGTTGATGTGGCACGCGGCGACCCAACATTCGGCCGACGGCGCCGTCGGCGCGCACCAGGCGCTGTTCAATTGGATTCCGGGCTGGGACTTCGGCCTGCTGATCGACCCGCTCGCGCTGCTCTGGACGCTGATCATCACCGGCGTCGGCTTCTTGATCCACGTGTATTCGATCGGCTACATGGACGGCGACAACGCGTTCGCGCGCTTCTTTGGCTACATGAACTTCTTCGTCTTCGCGATGCTTACGCTCGTGCTCTCCGACAACTTCGTCGGTTTGCTCGTCGGTTGGGGCCTTGTCGGCCTCGCGTCGTACTTCTTGATCGGGTTCTGGTTTTTCAACGCCGTCGGCTGTCGCAGCTGCGCGCAAAGCCTTCGTCATCAACGTCGTCGGCGACGTCGGCATCATGTTCGCGATCTTTGCGATCTTTGCGGCGGTGCACTCGATCACGTTCGGCGACGCATTTGCGTTCGCGGGTTCCTACGGGACGCCGCTGCTCTTTATCGATTTGCATCTGTCTCTTCATCGGTGCGGCGGCGAAGTCGGCGCAGATTCCGTTGCACACCTGGTTGCCCGACGCAATGGAAGGCCCGACACCGGTCTCGGCGCTGATCCATGCCGCGACGATGGTTACGGCCGGCGTCTATCTGGTCGCGCGTTGCGCGCCGCTCTGGAGTCGAATAGCGATGCGCGCGTGCTGGTCGGGACGATCGGCGCGCTCACCGCGCTGATCGGCGCGATCCTCGGTTGCGCGCAGTGGGACATCAAACGGATTCTCGCCTACTCGACGATGTCGCAGATCGGCTACATGATCATGGGCGTCGGCGTCGGCGCGTACGAAGCCGGCGTCGCGCACTTTTTCACGCATGCGTTCTTCAAGGCGCAGCTCTTCCTGGGTTCGGGCATCATCATTCACGCGCTCGCACGACGAACAGGACGTGCGTCTGATGGGTGGCCTGCGCAAGAAGCTGCCGTTCGCGTTGCGGGCGATTGGGACGGGCGTGCTCTCGATCTGCGGTATTCCCGGCTTCGCGGGATTCTTCAGCAAGGATCAAGTGATCTACGGCGCGCTCGCGCACGGATACGCGTGGCTCTATGCGCTCGGCATCGTCACGGCCGGCATCACGGCGTACTACATGTGCCGGCTGTTCTTCGTCACGTTCTTCGGCACGTATCGCGGCGACGTCGATCCGTCAGCGACTCGGTATGCGTCACCCCGAGTTGGCGGGAACATCTCACGGCGAGCCACGATGCGGACCACGTCGAGCACGCACGCGCAACGCCGAGTGGCTCATGATCGTGCCGGTTGCGATGCTGATTCCATTTACCGTGCTGATCGGCTGGCTCATGTTCGGCGGCGAGAATTCGCCGTGGGTGCATTTCTTCGAACAGCAATTCCCGCATCCGGCACTTCCTGTGCCGGTGTTGAGCGAGGCGCTCACGACGTGGATCGTCTTTGCGGTCGTGCTGGTCGGGCATCGCGATCGCCTACCTGCGCTACGCGACCGCGGGTGCGCAGACCAATGCGGTTCCACGCCTGCGCAACGAGTCGATTCACATGCCGGGGATCCTGAGCAACGCGTTCTACTTCGACACGGCGCTCGACGGGCTCTTCGTGAAGCCGTCAGAGTTTCTTAGGCCGGTTCTTCGCACGTTGGCTCGATCCGCACGTCATCGATGGTGCGGTGCGTGAAACGGTCATCTTCGGCGCAGTGGCTCGGCGCGTCTGACGCGTTCGTTCCAAACCGGTTTCGTACGCTCGTACGCGTTCATCTTGGTCTTCGGCGCGGCGTGCTTCGTTGTCTACTACGCGATTGTCGCGGGAGGTTTCCGCTAATGTTGGCGCTCGCGTTGATCCTGGTCCCGATCGTCGTCGGCCTGGTGCTGCTCACACTGCGTGCCGAAGACACGACCGGGTACGAAATTGTGGGCGCGGTTATTGCCGCTGCAACTTTTGCGGGTGCACTGCTCATGCAAAGCGGTGGCGCGGAATTCAGCATGCGCTGGCTTTCGCGTCCGTTCACCTCGGCGCTGCATTTCGGCGCGACCGGTATCTCGATTTGGCTTGTGCTCTTGCTCGCGCTGTGCACGTTCAGTGCGATCCTCGCGGTCAACGTGCCGCGCGCGGGCGCCTTTATCGGACACTTGCTGATCCTCGAAGGCACGATGATGGGCGTGTTCCTCGCCAAGGATCTGCTGGTCTTCGCGCTGTTCTGGGATCTGATGTTGTTGCCGGTCTTCTTTACGCTACTCGGCTGGGGACGGCATCACGCAACGGCATGGCGTTACTTCATCTACAACTTTGCAGGCGGCTTCACACTGCTGCTCGCGACGGCGGCGTTCGGCGTGCTCTACGGCTCGACCGACGTGATCGGGCGCGCTGACGTACACGTGATCGGGTCGTGGGTTCCGTGGATCTTCGCCGGCTTCGCCTTTGCGTTTTTGGTGAAGACGCCGGTGTGGCCGCTGCACACCTGGATGCCGCTCACCTACGCCGACACGCCGCCGCCGATGGTTGCGGTGGTGAGCGCGGTGCAATCAAAAGCAGGCCTCTACGGTTTCATCGCGATTGGTCTCGCGCTCATGCCCGACTACTTGCGCGACGCTGCGCTGCTGCTGATCGTGCTCGGAGCAATCTCACTGCTTTACGGTGCATTTGCCGCACTCGTGCAAACCGACGCGAAACGCGTTGTGGCATACTCATCGCTCTCGCACCTTGGGTTGATCGTCATCGCGATTGCTTCGTTCAACGTGATTGCGCTTGCAAGGCGCGCTGATCTACATGATCGCACACGGGCTCTTCTCGGCTGCGCTCTTCCTCGTCTTGGGCTATGTCGAATCGCGCGAGGAGACGCGGTCGCTGACGCGTCTGGGCGGTCTCGGAGCGCAGAACCCGCGTCTGGCCGGCGCGTTGTGCATCGCCGCGCTCGCGGCGCTCGGCTTGCCAGGGCTCGCCGGTTTCGCCGGGGAGATCGTCATTCTCACCGGTGTCTACCAAGCCGGGTGGATCTGGGGCGTGCTCGTCGCGCTGGTTGCGATCGTGCTCGCCGCCGCATACATGCTGCGACTCTATCAAGGCATCATGAACGGCCCGCAGGTTGCCGATCTTCCGGTGCGCCCCGATCTCTCGTGGATCGAAGGCATTGCCGTTGCGCCACTCGTCGTGGCGCTGTTGCTCATCGGCATTAACCCGCACGCGCTCACGACCTTTGCGCAAGGATTCATTCGATGAACATTACGGTCACGGGCGCCGATTGGCTGGCTGTTGCGCCACTCACTGTTGTGGCGATCACGGCGCTGCTCGTATTGCTCGGCGATCTGCTCGCCCCGAAGAACGTCGATCGTTCGCTTGCGATCGGGATTGCGATCGTCGGATTGATCGTTGCGGCTTATGATTGCACGCTCGGCTACGGGCACGACTACGCGGCCTTTGGCGGCGCGTTCATCGTCGGCGGGTTTAGCGTCGTCTTCCAGGAGATCATCCTGGTCTGTGCGCTCGGCTCGATCGTACTGTACGGAACGATAGGCGCAACGCAGCGAGTCCCCGGTGCGATCGCGCTGATGCTGTGGTCGACCTGCGGCGCAATGCTGATGGCCGGCGCCGGCAATTTGATGACGATCTTCCTCGGACTCGAGTTGCTCTCGCTTGCGCTCTACTGTTTGTGTGGACTTGCCGATCGTCCGACGTCGCGCGAAGCGGCGCTGAAGTACCTGATCCTGAGCTCGACCGCTTCGGCGTTTATGCTCTATGGTATGGCGTTGCTCTTCGGCGCGAGCGGAAGCGTCGCGCTTGCGGATCTCGTGGCGCCCGCGCTTGCAAGCAATCCGCTGCTGTGGATGGGCGCCGGCTTGTTCCTGATCGGAATCGTCTTCAAGCTGAGCCTCGTGCCGTTCCACACCTGGTCGCCGGATGTGTACGAAGGCGCACCGCTTCCGGTGACGGCGTTCATGAGCGTTGCTACCAAGGCCGCGACGCTTGCGGTCTTTGCGCGTTTCATCTACGCAGCCTTACCGGCTGGAGTGGAGCCGCGTTTGCTGTTGCCGATTTGGATCGTCGCCGCGATCTCGATGATCGCCGGCAACGTGGGAATGCTCGCGCAGCACGACCTCAAACGGTTGATCGCATATTCTGGCATCGCGCAGGCGGGCTACATACTTGTGGCGCTCGCGGGTACAACGCCGCTCGGTCTGCGCTACGCGATTTACTACATCGCAGCTTACACGTTCATGAATCTGGGCGCGTTCGCGGTTGCTGCGCTGCTCTCCAACGACGGCGAGCAGGGTTCGACGCTCGCGAACTATCGCGGACTCGGGCACCGTCGCCCGGTCGCGGCCGCTTTCATGACGTTCTTCCTGCTCGCGATGGCCGGTTTGCCGCCGACCGCAGGGTTTTTGGGGAAGATCTTGATTCTTTCTACCAGCGTGAACGCCGGCTTCTCGTGGCTCGGTGGCGTGCTCATCGTCGGCACCGCCATCTCTCTCTACGCCTATGCGAAAGTCATCGGCGCCATGTACTCGCACGATTCGCAGCACACGCACGAGGTCCGTCCGTTTGCACCGCTTGCATGGATCAGTGTCGTTGCGTGCTTCGTGCTGTTGCTGGTGATGACGTTCTATCCGCTTACGCCGAGCAACGTACTCCCGCTCGTGCGATGAACGCGCAGAGCGACGTCTTTCGTGCCCTCGGTGACGTCGTCCGGACGATCCGTTCACGCCTAGATCGCGCGCTGCAGCGATCGGGGTTGCGCCTGGGACAGTATCAAGTGTTGCGGCATCTGTGGGACGAGGATGGTCTGACCCCGCGCGAGATTGCCGATAAGCTCGCCGTCGAGATGCCGACGGTGACGCGGACGGTGCAGCGCATGGTGCGCGACGGCCTAGTCGAGCGGCAGGCGCACCCGGACGATGCTCGCTCGGTACGTATTTACCTGACTAAGCGTGGCCTCGATCTCCACCCGCAACTGGCTGAAATCATCGCCGACCAGACCGAGCACGCGCTGCGCGGATTTTCGCCGCAGGAGCGGGCCGACTTCGTCGCCATGCTCGAGCGCATCGCCGAAAACGCTCGCATTGAGGAGTGACGCGTTCGCGTCACAACCCGCGCCGCTCGCGCGTGAAAGGTGTAAAATGGGGTCTAGCAAGGCGAGGGAGGACCCGAGATGAACCATCGCGCTGTCGCTTTCGGGATCGCTCTGGCCGCGGTAATGATGCTTGCAGCCGTGCCGGTGTGTGCCGCCCGCGCCGCGGCTGACCAGCCGACCGTGTACGTCGACCCGACCTACGATGAGAGCACGCTCAACGGGTTCCCTTCGGATCCTGCGGGCGCAATCCGCGCAACGCGCGAGCTCATTGCCTCCGGCGACATGCCTGGAGCGATTCGAAAGCTCTCGATGTATGTGGCCATCCATCCGGGCGAGATTGCGACGCGCCGCTTCCTTGGCGATCTCTATTTCCGCACCGGGCAGATCGCGCGCGCACAGTTCGCGTACGAAGAGATTCTAAAATTCGCGCCCAACGACAAAGAGACGCACAATCGTTTGGGGACGGTCTACGCGGAAGAGAATCGCGTCGATGACGCAATCGTACAGTTCAACGCTGCGCTCCCCGGCACCGACTCAGTCAACGATTTGGTTGACCTGCACGTGCGCAAGGGCGACCTCGACAAGTACGAGATCGAAGTGCAGAAGATGGCTCGCGATTTTCCCAACGACCCGGGCGTTCAAGCTGAACTCGGACAGGTCTACTACGCGATCCATCAACCCGCGCAGTCGGAAGTGTACTACAACCGCGCGCTCGATCAGGACCCTAAGGATCTCACCGCGCTCAACGGCCTTGGGCTTGCGTTGATGGACATGCATCGCTACGACGAGGCGATCGCGGCGTTCAAGCAGTGCCTCGGTGTTGATCCCTATTCGTTCCAGTGTCAAAACAACATGGGCGCGACGTACCTTGTAGCCAAGCGCGCTGTTGATGCCAAAGTCGCGCTCGACAAGGCGTTCAAAGATGCGCCCGAGCGTGCCGAAACCTTCGTCAACTACGGCTATATGGCTGACATGGAGGACGATTGGCAGCGGGCCGTGGCGCAGTACGCAAAGGCGATAGAACTGTATCCGTACTTGCGCGAGGCGTACATCGATCTCGCGCTCGACTACGAGCGCCATCAGCTCTACGTGCTCGCACAGGCCGTGCTGCTCAAGGGTATTGCCTCCGTGCACGATGACGGACGACTTCATGTACTTCTTGGTGACGCCTACGAAGCGCAGGGCGACAAGACGGATGCACTCGCGCAGTTCGAACTTGGCAAAAAAGGCAGCGATCCAACCGCGATAGGCATCGCAACCGAGCGTGTCAGTCTGTTGACGACCTCGTCGTCAGCAACGGGATCACCCCCGCGCTAGCGGGTTTATTGCAGCGAGCAGATCGTTCACCAAGAACGGTTTCGGAAGCGTGCCGTCCCAACCGTCCGGCGTGCTCGTACCGACGCCGATGAGGCGTACCGGGATCTGACCGAGGGCTGCGCGCGTTTCACTTGCGCCTGCAGTTTGGGCGTCGACGACGATGACGTCGCCCGCGCGTGCGCCGGTTGCAGCGTCGGCTGCTGCGCTCACTTCGCGCACGCGAAAACCGCGGGCACGAAGCTCGAATGCGGTAAAGCGCGCGAGCCGTCTATCGTTGGTGAGAATCGCGACGCGGCCCGGGCCGTCGCTCTGCATGTTTTCGATAGCCGGCAGGGTGACCGTAAACGTACTCCCTGTGCCGAGCGTGCTCTGCACCACTGCGGTGCCGCCATGCCGTTCGACGATCGTTTTTACGATGAAGAGACCGACGCCCGTGCCGTGAATTTTGCTTTTGCGTGCATTGGAGGCGCGGGAAAAGCGGTTGAAGAGTTTGCCCAGGTCGTCGGGCGGAATGCCGATGCCATGGTCGTTAACCGCGATCGTGAAACCATTGCCCAGCGCGCGTATTTCCACGTGCACCGCCTCGCCCCCGGGCGAGTACTTGATCGCATTGCGCAGCAGATTGTCGAAGACCTGACGCAAGCGATCGGCGTCGCCGCGCACGTAGGCGTGATCGACGGCGAACGACGTCTCGATCGTGCGCTCCGCCGCTACTGCCTCGATCGCCGATCGTAAGACATCGACGACGTCGATGCGGTCGTCGGCGAGCTCGAGCTCACCGTACTCGACGCGCGAGAGCGCGAGCATGTCGTTGGCAAGTGTGGCGAGCCGTTGCGCATTCGTGCGAATCGTTTTGGCGGCATCGGTCGCTTCATCGCCCTCGAGGAATCCCTCTTCAAGCAACTCGGCGAATCCGACGATCGACGTCAACGGGCCTTTAATATCGTGCGCGAGCGTTGCGACGAGATCCGCTTTGAGCTGGCTGATCTGTACGACTGCGGCGCGCTGTGCCTCGAGTTCGTCGAGCGCCGCCGCAAGCGAGCCGCGTAGCCAGGCCCGGTCGGCGGCAGCGAAGATTGCGCGCGCCAGCGATTCGTCGTCGCCGACGACGACGAGTGGTACCGGCCGAATCGCTTTGGCGAGTGTTTCGATGCTTTTTTTGTCGTGCGAGCCCTGACGCTCCACAACGACCACGACGTCGGCCAAACGCGGATGAGCGAGTACGTCTTCGACCGACGGCGCCGTTTCGAGCTGCAGCGAATCGCCCTCGGGGAGCGTGCGCAATCCTTCGGCGAGTGTGTCATTGCCGATTACCAGCACATGCAGTGGTGTCACGTTGTTATTTGCGCCGCCTCGCGCTGTAGGATTGCCCACGCTGCTTCAACGTCGCTACGCGTCGTCCGAAGATTGCCGATGGCCAAGCGCAGGACGTAACGGCCGTCGAGTTTGGTGTGAGAGATGAACATCTCCCCGGTTGCGTTGACGCGATCGAGCAGACTGGCGTTCAGGCGTTCGAGCATCGACTCGTCATCGACTCCGGCGGGGTGATAACGAAAGCACACGAGCGAAAGTGGATGCGGTGCCATGGTCTCCCATCGAGAATCGTCGTCGACCCATTGTGCGAAACGTTGTGCGAGCGCGATGTGACTGCGCAGGCGTTCGCGAATCTCCTGCGCGCCGAGATGCCGTAATGCGAACCAAAGCTTGAGCGCACGAAAGCGGCGCCCGAGTTGTATGCCGTAGTCCATGTAGTTGCGCACGTTGCCGTCGGAGGTCGTGAGGTATTCCGGCACCAAGCTGAACGCGCGCCGGACCGTCGCTTCGTCGCGCAGGAACAAGACCGAAAGATCCATCGGAACGAACAGCCACTTGTGCGGATTTACCACCAATGAGTCGGCGCGCGTGACACCGTCGAGCAGGTGCGCCTGCTCGGGAAGCATCGCCGCGACACCGGCGTAGGCCGCATCGACGTGGAGCCAAATCTTCTCGCGCGCCGCGATGTCGGCAATCGCCGGCACGGGATCGATCGAGCTGGTCGACGTGGTGCCGACCGTCGCGACGATCGCGAGTGGCAGCATACCGCCCGCACGATCCTGCGCGATTGCGCGCTCAAGCGCGGCAGGATCCATGCGGAAAGCATCATCGCAGGCGACGGCGACGACATTTGTGCGTCCGATGCCAAGCGCAATCGCCGCCTTCTCGATGTGTGAATGCGTTTGCGCCGTCGCGTAGACGCGCAATGTGGGCAGATTGCGTCCGCTCATGCCATCTTCGCGGATGCCCAGACCAAGCGACTCGCGCGCGGCTGCAAGCGCGGTGAATCCGGCGACCGAGGCGGTATCGTAGATCACACCGGTCCATGTATCCGGCATGCCGATCAGGCGGCCAAGCCAACGCATGACCACCGATTCCAATTCGGCAGCCGCCGGCGACGTGCGCCAGAGCATCACTTTCACGTCGAGCGCGGCCACTAATGCTTCGGCGGCGATTGCGGCGGGGGCAGCACTCGTGGCGAAATAGGCGAAAAAGCGCGGATGATTCCAGTGAGTGATGCCGGGCACGATGATCTCTTCGAAATCCGCCATGATACGCTCGAACGGCTCGCCCTTTTCGGGGGCCGCTTCGGGCAGAGCGGCGGCGACCTCGCCGGGAGCCAGCGCCGGCAACACGGGATAGCGTCCGGGCTCGCTCAGATACTCCTCAATCCAGCGCCCGACGCGTGCAAAGTCTTCTTCGAACGTACGCGCCTGTACCACAATGGTGAGGGTTAGCGCCGGGCGTGGGAGAAGCCCGCCAGGCTAATCAGAATTTGACAGGAGCCCGCAGCATGAACTACCGCACGTACCCGCATTCCGATGTCACCGTCAGTGAGGTCGGGTTTGGCATGTGGACCACGTCGACCGGGTGGTGGGGCGAAAAGACCGACGATGAGGCGGTGCGCATGTTGCATGAAGCGGTCGACCTAGGCGTCACGTTCTACGACGCCGCCGATACGTACGGCAACGGGCGAAGCGAAGAGCAACTTGCCAAGGCGTTTGCGCAGCGTCGCGGCGACGTCGTGATCGCGACGAAGTTCGGCTACGATTTCTACACGCACGCAAGCGACCGGCGCGGCCAAATGGAGCTCCCCCAGGACGTTTCGCCGGCGTTCATTCGCAAGGCGCTCGACGAGTCGCTGCGCCGTCTGCAAACCGACTACATCGATATCTATCAGCTGCATAACGCCAAGATGGAGCACGTGCACGACGAAGCGATGTGGACGACTCTCGAAGCGCTCAAGACGGCCGGGAAGATTCGCATGTACGGCATTGCGCTCGGACCGGCGATCGGCTTTCTTTACGAAGGCGTCGATGCAATAAAAGCGCACAACGTCGCCTCGCTCCAAGTCATCTGGAGCCTCCTCGAGCAGTTCCCCGGCGATGCGCAGATCAGGGCAGCCGACGAAGCTGGTGCCGACACCGGTTTCATGATCCGCGTGCCACACGCGAGCGGGATGCTCGAAGGACACTACACTGAGGACACCGTCTTCCCCGAGAACGACCATCGCCGGCACCGGCCGCGTTCGTGGCTGATCAACGGCGTCAAGAAAGTCGAGCAACTGCGCTTCTTGGAGCGGCCGGACCGCACGCTCGGCCAGGCCGCGATTCAATGGCTGCTACACGAACCGCGGGTGATGACCGTCCTGCCGAACATCTACGACAGCGCGCAGTTACGCGAGTTCGCAACTGCGCCGCTCTCCGCGCCACTTACAAGCGAAGAGCGCTCCAAGATCGAGGCGCTCTACGCGAGCAATTTCGGAATTGAGGAAGAGCCAATGAAGTTCAAAGGCACGATGACACGCGAAGAAGTCTCGGCGTAATGACGCGCGAACTCGTAACGACCGATCAAGCGCCGGCGCCGATCGGCCCTTATAGCCAAGCCGTGCGCGTCGGCAAGACGTTGTACTGCTCGGGGCAAATCGCACTCGATCCCCAAAGCGGCAACCTGGTCGATGGCGATGTATCGGCGCAAACCGAGCAAGTCATGAAGAATCTTGGCGCAGTGCTTCGCGAAGCGGGCTTCGATTTCGATGAGGTCGTAAAAACGACCATCTTCTTGATCGACATGAACGACTTCGCCGCAGTCAACGCCGTCTACGGTCGTACGTTCGACGCGATCAAACCCGCCCGCTCAACCGTCGCTGTTGCCGGTCTTCCCCGCAACGCCCGCGTCGAAATCGACTGTATAGCGCGAAAGTAAGTCCCCTTTAAAAACGCAGAACTGTTCTGATCGTGAGCGCTTGGCCTCTTGCAGCTAAGCGAAGGCTCGAAGTTTTGCGCCATTCGCAGGATGCGAACTTCCGTTGGATGTGGCGCAAAACTCGTGCAGCAGGAGCGACACACGATGTGTCGCGAGGAGCGGCTTCGCGAGCGCAAGAGGCCAAGCGTTCACGATTAGTACAACTTCAAGTACGCCTTATGCTCCCAAGGGTGGACGGCTTTGCGGTAGCTTTCGTACTCGGCAAGTTTTGCATCGCGGAACGCGTGGTAGATGTGATCGCCGAGCGCGGCGCGTACAACTGCATCTTTGTCGAGTTCGGTGATCGCCTGGCGCAAGGATTTCGGCAATGTGCCGATCCCGAGTTCGTGCCGCTCACGTTCGCCTAAGTCATAGGTTGAGCCGGCGAGCGCGGCACCAGGAAGCACGCTGCGCTCAATGCCGTCGGCCGCTGCGCCCAGCAGCACCGCGAGCGCGAGATATGGATTGCACGCCGGATCGGGACTGCGCATCTCGATGTGGCGCGGGCGGCTTGCCGGCGGAACGCGGACGAGTGCGTTGACGCTGCGTTCCGACCACACGGTGTAGATCGGTGCGTCCCATGCCGCCACGAGCCGCTTATACGAATTGACCGTGGGATTGCAGATCGCGGTCGTTGCCGGGGCGTGTTCGAGCAATCCACCGACGACGTAGAGCATCGTCTCCTCGTCGGCATCGTCGCCCAATACGAACTCGACGTGCAGTCCGCTGCCGGCGCGTTCTTCGAGCGGCTTGGGCATGAAGGTGGCATCAAGTCCAAAGCTTGCCGCGACGTGCTTGGCGATCGTGCGTAGCGTGAGCACGTTGTCAGCCGCGGCGAGTGGATCGACAACGGCGAGATCGATCTCGTGCTGACCTGCGCCGATTTCGTGATGCGCCGACGCAACGGCAATACCCATACTCTGCAAGGCGGCGACAATCGCGCTTCGCGTATCTTCGCCGCGGTCGTTAGCCGAGAAGTCGAAATAACTTCCGACGTCCGAAGTTTTGGTGCCGCCTTCAAAGAGATAGAATTCGACCTCAAGGCCGATCGCCAGTTTGGGAAGTACCGCGTGGGCACGTTCGACCGCACGTGCGAGCGTCGAGCGCGGACACCCCTCAAACGGCGAGCCGTCGGGCATCGCGATATCGCACAACAGCCGCGCCTCGGCGCCGTCAGCACTCGACCACGGATAGATGGCAAATGATGCGGGGTCGGGGCGGAGCACCATGTCGAGCTCCTCGCCACGCACGAATCCGTCGATCGATCCCCCGTCGAAGGTGACGCGTCCCTCGAGTGCTGCTTCGAGTTCGGTCGCGGGAATCGACACGTTCTTGCTTACGCCGAAGATATCGGCGAAAACCAGCCGCACGAAGCGCACATTACGCTCCTTGGCCATCTTGATGACGTCGCGTTTAGTGTTGGTTGTGGAGTGCATCGATCGCAATCGCTAAGCGAAGAGTGAGTTGATCGTGAGTGCTGTCAAGGGAGCGCCCCAAAATTTCATTGATCTGGCGCAGGCGATAGAAGACGGTGTGCCGGTGGACGTTGAGTTCGGAGGCCGTGGTCTTCACGTTCTGCCCGGTCGAAAAGTAGAGCACAAGCGTACGTTCGAGCTCGGTCTGGTGTTTTTGATCGTAAGCGCGCAACGGGGCGAGAACGCCGCGCGCGAGTGCCAAAAGCTCGTCGACAGTTGCGCCACTGTAAAGGAGCTGGTATGCGCCGAGATCGTCAAAAGCCGCGACGCGACCACTGCCGTAGATACGTCGCGCGATTGCGAGTGCTGCTTCTGCGGTCCGCAGACCACGTTGCACGTCGAGCGCATTGGTGCTCGCGCTCACTCCGCCCGCAAGACGCAATCCTGGTTTGCGCTTTGCGGCCGTCCTCGGCAACAGGAAGGCGGCGGTCTTGGCATTCTCTGCATCGACCTCGCGCGCAGCCGGCATGAGTACGACAACCGTCACGCCGCGTTCGATGATGCCGACATCGGCTTCACTCGAGCGAAACGTGTCGGCGCAAAGTGCGCGCAGGTCAGCGAGCGCGCTCGGGTGATCTTCGTCGGCGCCGGCTTCCGCTTCAAGCGCAATGCACACATAGTGCGCGGCGAGTGCAATGCCGCGCCCATGCGCGTCCTCGCGTGCCGGCCCGAACTCGTGATATGTGCCGCCGAGCAGGCGCTCCCAAAACGTGCGACGGCGGCTTCGGCCGCCGTCGGTTTCTCGCGCTAGTTCGAGCGCAATCGCCGAGGCGGCGAGGCGGACGATGCGTGTCAGGTCCTCATCGACGCCCGCGGGCCCCGGGAAGACCGAAAGGTAGCCGAGCTGATTCGAACCCGCAGCGATCGGCACGGTGTGGGCCGAGCCGTTGCGCAGCCCGCGAGCCGTAGCGGGAAGGCTTCCCCTTCCTGCGGTTGCCAGATGGCGCCATTCCGCATCCTCAACCAGCACTCCGACACCCACGACCTCAGAAAGGTGCGTGGCAAGCGCTTTCGCGCCGCCACCCGCCGAGGCAACGCGTGCAAAGTCTTCGGCAAACTCTACGATCCGGTCGGGGGTCATCGGCGGACCCTTCGGCGAATTTGACGATAGTTCATACAGATGGACCCGAAAGTGCTGCGCGAGGCCGTTGCCTCGATGTACCAAGATACTCCCGACGCCGTCGTGCTTTACGATACGGACGGGACGACTATTGCCGCGAACGAGGCGGCCCAGGCGCTCACGGGATACGGCCCGCAGGAGTTCATCGGTTCCTCGTACCGGACGCATGTAGCCGCGGGAGACAAATCGCGCGTGGACGTGGCGCTGCAAACCGCGCTCGCGGGCGGCACCGATCACTTCGATACGAGCGCAAAGCATCGCGACGGCACCGTGATTCCGGTCGAATGTTACGTCTTTCCCGCGCGCTTCAACGGTGAGATCGTCGGTATCTTCGCGCAGGCGCGCGACATCGTCGCGTTGCGATCGGCGGAAGCGTCGCTCACGATCAACCAAGAGAAGTTCCGCTCGCTCTTCGAGTACCACCCCGACGGCATCATGGAACTCAAGAGCACCGGCGCGATCTCACGCGTCAACGTTGCGCTCGAAGGCGAGACCGGATTTCTCGGCGAGCGCATTGTCGGCAAGCCGTGGACGGAGCTGATCGCGCCCGAGCGGCGCGATGCGGCCGACGACTTGCTGCGCAGTGCGATGCGTGGTGAAGCCGGCGAGGTTGACTCCTTGCTGCTCGACCGGCTCGGCAACCGCCTCGACGTGCAACTCAAGATCGTTCCCCTGCACGTCTCGGGGAACATCTCAGGAGCGTACGCGATCTTCAAGAACGTCGCGGCACAACGCGCCGCCGAGCGCGACGTCGCCGCGCAGAGCGAACGCTTGCGCCGGCTCGTGATGGTCGCCGCCTCGGGCGATGAATCGCTGGATGAACAGATCGATGCGGCCCTCAGTCTTGGCGTGGAACTCTTCGGCTGGGACATCGGCTATATCGCGCAGTATCAGCGCGACCGTGTGCTGCTGCGCAACGCCTCGGGCGAAGCCGTGCTCACCAAGGGCACGATCTTTCCGGCGCGGGCATCGTTCTCGCATCACGTCCACGAACGGCGCGGCCCATGCTTCGTTCCCGACATGGACGCAGCGGAGTATCGCGACGATCCGGTACGCGCGAGTGCGCCGTGGCGCTCGTACTTCGGCGTTCCCCTGACGGTTTTCAACAAGGTCTACGGTGCGCTGGTCTTCGCGGGGCGTGCGCCGCGCGATGAGAGCATCGATCCGAGCGAGCGCGATTTGGTACAGTTGATCGGTCTCTTCGTGTCGGCTGCGCTCGAACGTGAAGTGCAGAGCGAGCGGATCGAGCAACTTGCGTTCAACGACGCACTCACCGGGCTTCCCAACCGCGTGCTCTTCAACGACCGCATCGAGCAGACGATTGCAACGGCGCGTCGCTACGATCGCGGCTTTGCGGTGATGTATCTCGACGTCGATCACTTCAAGCTTATCAACGACAAGTACGGGCACAACGTCGGCGATACGACGCTCCAAGAGGTCGCCCATCGCCTGCGTCTGGCGACGCGCGAGAGCGACACGATCTCACGTTTCGGTGGCGATGAATTTGTGATCTTGCAACCGATCGTCGATGGGCCAAGCGATGCGGCCGACCTCGCGCGCAAGCTCAACGTCGCCATGCAGGAGCCGGTCGTGATCGATGGGGTGCCGCATAAGGTTCGGCTGAGCATCGGGATCGCGCTCTATCCGAGCGACGGCCAGACGATTGAAGAGTTGATGGAAGCCTCGGATCGCGCGCTCTATCGGGCGAAGAAGGAAGGCCGCAACCGCTGGTGCTTCGCCGACGCTGAAAATGCGCGGCGCACGTTGACGAAGCCCCGCGTTATCCGCCAAGAAGCTGCGGAATAAACTGTCCCACCACGTAGACTAGCGACAGCAAGCCGATCACCACGGCCGTCGCCCATGCGATCGTATTGGCGAGCCGGCTATTCGTGTGTACGCCCATGACCGATTTGCGGTTGATGATGATAAGCATGAGCACGAGTTCGGCCGGCAGCAAGATACCTTGCAGCACCTGCGCAAACAGGATCATCTGCAAGAGCGGCAAGCGCGGCGTGAGCACGAATGCTGCGCCCAAAATCAATCCGGCAGCGAAGAGCACGAAGAAGACCGGCGCCTCGGAGAATTTCCGGTCGACCGCAGCCTCGAAGCCGAGCGCTTCGCACACGATATAGCTGGTCGAAAGCGGCAACACCGTCGCGGTAAATAAGCCGGCATTGAGGATGCCGAACGCAAAGAGCAATTCCGCGAATTGTCCGGCGATCGGCTTGAGCGACACAGCGAAATCCGCGGCCGCTTGCGGATTGAGATGTTGGCCGTGCTGATTCGCCACCCAAATCGTGGCGGCGCTGGCAATCTCCATGAATCCGGCAAGTGCTATTGCGAGGATCGAGCCGTTGATCACGTCGGCGCGCGCGAGCGGTAGATCCTCGGCGCGTGAGCCCTTCTCGACTACCGCGGATTGCAAGAAGAATTGCATGTATGGCGAGATCGTGGTGCCGATGATTCCGACCACCATGGCGAGCCAGCCCGCCGTGTGCCAGTCGAAGGTCGGCACGAGCGTGCCGTGCACCACCTGGTGCCAATCGGGCTTGGCCAATATTGCCGAGGCGATATAGGTCAGATAGATCAGCGATGCGGTGACAAAGACGCGCTCGACGATTTTGTTGTTGAAACGCAGCACGAAGAAGAAGACGGCAACCAGCGCGACCGGCACGGCAATATAACGCGAGATATGGAAGATTTCCGAGGCAGCAGCGATGCCGGCAAACTCGGTTGACGTGATCAGCGTGTTGATCAAGAAGAGCACGAGCATTGAGAGAACCGAGATGCGTACGCCGAAGTTCTCGCGCACGAGCGCCGCAAGACCCTTGCCCGTCACCGCGCCCATGCGCATCGACATCTCTTGGACGACGATCAGTGCAACGGCCAGCGGCACGAGCACCCAGATGATGCTGTAGCCGAACTGCGCACCGGCTTGCGAGTACGTGGCGATACCGCCGACGTCGTTGCCGGCGGATGCCGTGACGAAACCGGGCCCCAGCACGCCCGCAAGCAGCAGTAGCGATCGCCATAGCGAACGCCTGCGCGGTGCTTCAGCCGGCGCTGCGGCCTCAGCCTGCGACGCTTGCACCAGGATGCTGTGTACGGCGATGTGCAGTAAACTTTGGAAGTTTGCGCGCGATCTCTTCGGGCATGATCGCGTCGATTGCGTCGTCGACCGTGACGATGCCCAACATCTTCCCGTGCTGATCGACCACCGGAACCGCGAGCAGATCGTAGCGCGCGATGGTTGCCGCCACGTCCTCCGACGACATGTCGGGGTGGATCGTCACGAGATCGGGCTCCATTACGGAATCGATCGACTCCTGTGGATCGGCGAGCAGAAGCGTGCGCAGTGAGAGCGCGCCGAGCAGCGTGTCGGTCTTGTCGACGACGTAAAGATAGTAAATGAATTCCGACGTTGGCGCGATCTCGCGGATCTTGCGGATCGTGGCTTCGGCGGTGCGGTGCGGGTAGATCCAGGTGTAGTCGGTCGTCATCAGGCCGCCGGCGGTATCCTCGGCGTACTTCACCAGCGCGCGCAGCTCGCTCGCGGTGTACTCGTTCATCTCCGAGAGCAGCTCGTGCTGCTGTTCTTCGTCGAGTTCGGAGAGCAGATCGGCGGCGTCGTCGGCATCCATCTCCTCGATGATGTCGGCGGCGCGTTCCGTGCCGATATCTTCGATCAGCGAACGCTGCGTGTCGGCATCGAGATGTTCGAAGGCGTCCGCCGCGGTTTCGTCGTCGAGCTGACTGACGACCGCAGCGGCTTCCCGCGCGGAGAGATCGCTGATAATTTCGGCGAGCTCGGAGGGGTGCATACGCGCGAGTTTGCTCTCGGTGACCGAGAGATTCACTTGCGTAGGGTTGGCGTCGCGGATCGGCGCGACCGAATCCCACGCGATCATCGAACGGGGTATCCGGCGATAGATCGCGGGCGTAAATCGTTTGCCAAAGGATTTGAGGCCGAGCCGGCGCAGCAGGCCGGCGACCCCGACGTCCGCGGCAACCACGCGAAGGCCGTCGCCCGCTCGAGCGATCTCGAGGTCATTGATGCGCACGACTTTGCGTCCGTCGACGTCGACGATTTGCTTGTCCAGCAGATCAGCGATAAGCAATAGCGCGCTCTCGACGGGAGGCGCGGGCTCAGCCGGCGTCATCGTGAGCTGGACCGTACCGTTCGGGTCGATGGTGGCGATGGTCTCGATCGGCGCAAAACGCGGGCCTTGCGAGGTCTTGATAACCAGCCCATCGATGCGCGGAAAGACGTCGTCGGGCTTATTGACGAGAAAGTCGCTGACCCTGCCGATCGGAATCTCGTTGACCGTCACCTTGCGGCCGACGAGCTCCGAAATGAAGCCCTCGGTGAACGCCATACTTCCTAAGTATAGACGGTTCGACCAAACCCCTCGGGATTGGGCTAGGCGATGAGGGCTTGGATCAGCAGGGCGGTCATGATCTTGCCGTTGCTCTGGATCTGCGAGAGCACCTCGGTGCCCACACTGGTCAAAATCTGTTCGCGCGTATAGTCGGTGGTCGCTTGACCTACGTTGAGATCCGCGATATTGCTTGCTGACGCAGCGAGGTTGTTCGCGGTAATGTTATCGCCGCTCTCGTCGTCGCCCATTGCGATGATCTGCGCGCCGATCTGCGCCTCATTGGTCGTGATCGCCGTCAGTGCGTTTTTCACGAGGATTTGCGAATATGATGCCGCCACGTTGTTGCTCGCATCGGTGCCGGTGACCGGCGTACCATTCGATCCGGGAACGATTGTCGTCTGTTGGGGCAACAAGCACGAGATATTCGAAAGGTTCAGCGCGTTCGAGTTGATTGTCGGCAAGCTAATGCCGAGCGTTTGTCCTTCATCGCCGCCGTCGTTGATCGTGAGTGCGCGACCGTTCGATGCTCCGACCGCCCCCGTAATAAGGAAGGCCTGCGAAGCTCCCACGTCTTGTTCGGTGACGTTGTTAAATGCGTAGCTCAAGATATTTTGCGAGCCGCCGGCAAAGAGCGCGAGCAGACCGCCGAACACCGCCGGATTCGGTCCGGCGCCGGCCGGGTACGCCGAGAGATCGGTAAAGAGCGGCGTTGCGAGCAATCCGGGGTCGGTGGTGGGGTCGGCGTTGCTGTAAACATCCGTCTGTATTATCACGCCGGGTCCAGGAAATTGGACGGTGCCGGAGTCCGGATCGACCAGGTTATCACCCGCGGCCACGACGGTGAAAACCACGAATGCCGGCACGTTGAATCCGCCGATCGATGGTATCTGCGCGGTTTGGATCAGCGGACCTGGATTACCCGACGCGTTCGGATTGCCCGTGCCGTTGGCGTTAACGACGGTGGGCGCTCCACCGAACGGCGATGCTACTTGTATCAATGCGGGATTCGACCCCTCCGAGGTATCGAATGCGCCGTCAAGCAACGTCAGTCCGTTGAAGTTTGTCTTCTCACCAATCGTGTTGATCTCGGTGAGCAGTTGATTAATTTCGGCTTGGATATCTTGCAGGTCCGTGGCCGAGTTGATGTCGCTGTTCGCTTCGACGAGCAGGTTGTTGATGCGGATCAACATGTTTTGCGTTGCTTGCAAGGCACCATTGGCAACGTTGAGCGCGTTGACACCATTCTGCACGTTGCTGGCGGCTTGCTGGAGGCCGCCGACTTTACTCGTGAGATTGGTCACGATCGCATTGCCGCTGGGATCATCCGCAGCGCTGTTGATCCGTAGCCCGCTTGAAAGCTGGCTTACGGTTTTCTCGAACGCACGTTGATTGCGGTCGAGGTTGAGAAGGACGTCATCCGCTCCGATCTGGACGTTCATGCGCGTGCTCCCATCCTATGGAGCCTGCAATGGAGCGCGGATCGGCAGCGGCCACGCGTACGTGCGGAAACAATCGAGCGGATGTGCTGACGCTCGATGTAGAGCAATGTACTGGTGGCCGTGATGGAAGCGGGCTGACTGTGCGTGCTGGGGACACAAAGCAGAAATGCACGAGAGACTCCGTCTTTCGCGCGCATTAACCGTCCGTGTTTTCTTTGAACCTGCGAGCCGTTCCGAAGAACGAAATCGCGGCTCCCCAGCACATCCATGAATGAGGTAGGTTTCCTCCCTGAAACGTCCCTGTACCACTTCTATCGGCAGTCCGGCCGGAAAAGTTTGGGCCAAAGGCCATAAGGAAGGTTAAGAGGCCGGGCCCGGTTTTCCGAAACTCAAGAAGAACCATGGGCCGCCTTCTTCAGATACTCGGCTGCGTGCTTATGCTTGCGGCGGTCTGCGCTGCTGTGGGTGGCGCCAACCGTGCGGATGCCGAAATATTGGCACCCATAGCACGGGCGATCCAGGCTGCCCTTCAGCGGGCCGCGAACGCGACGCCAGCGCCCAGCCCGACGCCGACACCGGCGCCGCGGCACGCGGCCGCGCAGCGCGGCGGCCCGATTGAGTTCAACATTTCCGGCAGTCTGTCGCTTGGGACCAACTCAGAGGCCAGCTCCTTTGGACAGAATGTCATCTTCACGCCTTCGCCAAGCCCGAACGCCTCGAGCACGCCGGGACCGTTCCCCTTTCAGCAGGGGTCGCAAACGAGCGAGAATGAGGCGGAAGTCGGCGCCGGACTCACCGCCGATTTCTCACGCCGGACCGCCACGACGCAGACCAGCCTCCGCGTCCCGTTTGGATTCTCCCTCAACGGCCAGTCGAACATCGGCTACGCGCAGTTCCTGTACTCGACGCCGAAGTACTCGCTGGGCTACGGGTCGCAGGAGCTCCTCGCGCTCGGCCAACTGCAGTTGGGCTTCACGCAGCGGGGTTTTTCATTTATAGTGCCGCAGCGCTACGGGCAGGCGACGTTCTTCGAGGGGCCGGCGTACGGCGCGGAAGAAGAACTCGTCCGTCTCGATGGTATCCTGGTCCAGCAGGCACGAGCCGGTGCACTTTACGAGGCCGGCTTTATCTACGCCAACGGTCCATTGACGGGATCGGCGAAGACGCTTGACTTTGGGACGGCGCGCGCGGGCCGGAACCTGGATCTCATCTTCGAGGGGGCTTGGCAGAATCGAACGGGCGGCGACGGCTCGCCGCATGGGATCGCCTTTCAAATGCGCCTCGACGACTTCGCGCAGGGAGGCGGATGTTCGGCCACATTGCGCGGGGTCCCCGATCAGTTCGTGTCATTCAGCGCCGGTGAGATCTTCAGCGATCATTACGCTGACTTCACGTGTCACGGTTCGCGCGTTCCCGCCTATTTCGACGTGAACTATGAGAAAACGGGCGATGGGCTCGACGGCGTCAACGTGCAGACCGTCGCGACGCTTGGGTATTCGCCGACGATTAAAATCGGCGGACTGGCGTTCAACTTGATTCATCAAGCCGCCACCAGCCAGGGAGAATCGCTCACGTCGAACGGTGCTTCCGTAGCGATTTCTACGCAATTGTTTCAAACCAGCGCGCTCATCGGTGGGAATTATCAAAATACCAACGACGCCGGAACGGCTGATATCACCGAGTCGATCTCAGCGGGTTTGCGTCGCTCGATCGGGCGTCATCTCAGCGTCGGCGTCACCGGCCAAATCCAGCGCCAATCACTCGTCGTGGCGCCACCGAGTCCCGATGCCATGGAAACGCCGGCCGTTACGTTGGGTCCGGCGCTGACATTGCAAAAGGGCGTAGCCTTCGATGTTTCCGAGCAATTGCGCAAGACGACCGTACAATTCGGCGAGACGATCACGCGCACAATCTCCGCCACCAGTAACGCGATTCAGCACACACCGCTGATCAACCTCACGCGTCAGATCTCGCCGGTCATCTCGATCACGACGTCGCTCGGCTATCAAACGCTGCGCGATTCGATAAATCCCGCTTCAAACGGGCACACTCGGGTCTTTTCTATCTCACTGAACGCACCGTTTAGCTACGGCAACGCCAATGTCACCGGGCGCGTCGATCCGCGGCTGCCGGCAACAATTACCGGCCGCGTCCTCCTTGCAAGTTCGAATGCGACGGGACAAGGTGCCTCATCGAACTTCGCAACGTTTTCCGGCAGCGGCGGTGTCGCGAATGTGCTCGTCACTCTCGATGGTAAGGTCGTGCAGCGTACCGATGTGAGTGGCGGCTTCCAGTTTTCGTTCGTCTCGCCGGGCCAACATCAAGTCACGATCGACAATGCGTCGATTCCACGGGGCTTCACCGCGCAGCTCCCCGTGCAAACGGTCGTCGTGCAGGGCGGGCAGGCCGCAACCGTCTCATTCTCGATCGGTACATTCGGCGGTATCCTCGGGCACGTCTACGGTAGCGACTCATCGGGAAATCCGCTTCCGCTTTCGAACGTGCAACTGCGCGTCGACGGCGGCGCCTACGCGCAGACGGACATGAGCGGCGCGTACGGCTTTGGCGGTCTTCAGCCCGGACAGCATGAGGTCACGGTAATTCCGAATACGATCCCGGCAACCGCGGATTTCGTCCCAACCGATTTGGTCCAAAAAGTCAGCGTCAGAGACGGCAGCTACACGACGCTCGATTTCCATGCCCAATTGCTCGGCTCGATTTCGGGCACGATCGTCTACGGCAAAGATATGGAAAAGCAAGCCGGGTTAGGTGTACTCAACGCCTACGTCGTTGCCGAGCCCGGTGAACACGCTGCAATCGATCAAGATGACGGAAGCTTCATCATCGACAATCTCCAGGCAGGTGACTACACGGTCTCGGCCGATCCCGAAACGATCGGGACGGGTCTGGGCGCTTCGCCTGACAGTGTGACCGTACACCTCGCCGCTGGCCAGCACTATAGCGGTATCCAGTTTCTCGTCGGTCGCTTCGAGAAGAAGGTTGTGTTCTCGGTCCTTTCGGGCAATGCAACGCCGGCACCAACCGTGCCGGAAGTGCGACTCAGCGAGACGCGCTTGCCGTTGCGCGGCACGACATATGTCGCAATCAGTGCGCCCGAAGACGCCGCCGACGTCGTGGCCACGGCGTTTGGAAAACGTGTCACGTTGACATATGACAAAGCCAGCGAGAAGTGGACCGGTGAGATCGAGGTTCCGGAGAAAATTGCCGCGGGTCAATATCCGGTGAGCGGAAGCGTCCACGGGACGCCGGTCACGACGAATGCAACGCTGACCGTCGACCCGAAAATGCCGCTCGCAATCGTGCAATATCTGCCGAAGAATGCACCGATCGGGGCGACCGTAACGATCCGGGCGAGGTTCCTCGTGGATGTCCATGCGGGTGAGACCATTACCTGGTCCGACGGCACGACGACCGTGCTTGACAAGCCCGTTACAGGCCGTGTCTTTACATTCCGAAAGCTCCTAACTTTACTTCCGCTACACGGTGCCTTATTAACTCCCCACGGCAGCATACCGATAGTCTTGTTGTAACTCGCTTACTCGCTGGGCAATGGATGGCACCCTTCGCGCATGGCAACTAGGAATACAACGTGCGGCCAATGAGCAAGAACGGTCCGCGTATGCGCGGAGTAGCCGCACTAGCGTTTGCTGCAATTGCTTCGATGGCTATCGCAACGGCGGCACTCGCCGGCGGTGGCGTCACTCCGCCACGCGCAAATCCGGAGCCGCTCCAGCCGGTGACGATTCGACCAATCACGGCCACGGCGCTACCAGGTGCTTCCGCGCAACCCAACGGGACCTCGCCGACGCGACGCGGTCTTCCAGGGGCACGTTGCGCCAACATCAATTGGAAGACGCTGCGTTCGGGCGCGCAAGTTCCCATGTCGTGTTTTCCGGCACTGCCGTTAAAGACCGCAAATAATACGGCGACGCGCAAGGCGACGGTAAAGGGCGGACATTATCGCCCCTTGGCCGCGACCGGCGCAACCATCGACGTAACTGCCGGCGCAAATTGCGGCACCCAGGGTGCACTGTACTCGATCGGCTGTTCGCTCTCGTGGATAGCGACAAACAACGCCGATTGGAGCGCGGGCGATAGTTACGCAGACTACCAACTCATGCCGAACTCGACGACGGCAACGCTCGTCGGCACGAACGGTTACGCTGCCGGCGCGCCCACCACGCACACGACCGTGCTCAGCGTGCAGGGCACGTATGCATTTTTCGTCTACGACGTAACAGCGCAGGTGATCGTCTCGATCGTCTACGTGAACGCGGGACAGGCGTTCTCGATCGGCGTCTACCAGGATCCGTATCACACGCAGGCGTCGTATCAGTACAACGTCAACACGAGCAGCGCAGCGTATATCTATCTTCCCAACGTGTCCACGAACGATTCGTATGTCGTCTACGTCGAATCGACGTCGGTCAATACATTTTGCGTCTACGTCACACCGAATTCGACCCCGGCTCCGTATTCGCCGAGTCCGCCGCCGACAGGTGCGCCTAACGCGCTGATCTGTAACCCTGCGAACTCGCCGGGTATCGCGGCGCCATCCGGCCAGCTCTCGCTCACGTGGTCGCTCGCCAATTCCTATCCAGCCGGTACGTACTCGATCGTCGTCTACGACAAGACCCAAGGCCTGACGCTCGGCCAAGTCCAGGTCTCGATTACCGGCTTCCAACAGTACGGCTTCGTCCTCTTCCCGACGCCCGCCGCACTGCCGACGCCGGCTGCACCGGCGACGCCCGCGAGCACACTGTTCGCGTGGGACAGCGTAAACGATCAGTCGACCGGTGGAATCGTCGCGACGGTTCCTAATCAGGTTGCCGGCACATATCGCATGACGGCAAGCGATCCCGACGGCCAAGTTGTCTACGTCGGCACGACCAACACGATTCCCGGAACCTGCACGCTGGTCAGCAATACGTCGCCGACCTGTACGGCTTCCGCGACGTTCCAGTTCTCGGCCGCAAGTCCGACGTTAAATTCGCCTGGAACGTATCCCAACAACATTTGGACGATGCAGCTGTACAATCCGACGACGAAAGTGGTCGAGGCGTCGCAGGCATTCCAGATCATGGGCTACAGCCTGCAAACGGAATTCCTTGTCGGCGGCGTGACGCAGCAGTCGCTCACGTGGATCGACGGTACGAGTACGAATTTGCCTGCGAGCATGGTCTTCAAGAACACCGCGAACATCAACTATCCCAACGCCGCCGATCCCATCCAAGGCATCGAATATACGACGGGCAAGCCTGCGTCGCTCACGGCAGTGGCTGGGTTCAAGCCGCCTGCCACGGCAAACGGCTATGGCATCACGGCTGCGCTCGCTGGCTGCGCGGGCGCTTACAACACCGTTGGCTGTTCCAAAACCGTGGTGGACACCTCGGGCAATAGTTGGACCGTTACCGTTTATTGCAGCACGAATGCGGTCACCACTCCGGCCTTAACGGATTTGTGCGTGATCACGCTCTTCCCGCTCGGTCAGGCTACGTTAACCGCGACCAATTCGATCACGGTTGCTGGATTGACGTTTTACATGCAGGGCAACGCCGGAGGCTGGTCATGTTTCGCGGCTCCCTGCACGACCACGACCACGATCCTGCCCGCCGATGGGTTAAGCTGGTCGAGCACGAGCGGGACGTCGAACGCATGGACGCCGGTCTATTTTGACGACACCAACGCTGCGTTGGACGTCGCTGCACAAGTCAACTACATCGGCTCTGCGACATTTCCTGGGAACACGTCGCGCAACGTGCCCGCGACGTTCGCTACGAATCCGCCCACGACGCCGTGGACCAACACGCACTTCTATGAGGCGAACTTCACGCATGGCGAATACCAAAATAGTACGCCATTCGCGGTCGCTGCGGGACGCGAAGACGTTGTCGGCGTGAACCTTGTGGGCTGCAGCGGCAGCGGCACTCCGGTGTCCGGATGTACGGCAGGGTTGAGTTACGCCGCGGGTGAGGTCGGTATCACGTTCCCGAGTTCCATCAACGCCTCGCAAATCACCGTGGATCCGAGCGAGCCGAAGAATGCGAGCGGCACCTACTACGCAATTGCCACCACCGGCGGCAACTCATGCTTGTATCCGCTGCCGCCGAACTCGGTGTGTCTGAATCCCGGCGCCGCGGCGTACAACGGCACCGGAAGCAACACTGCCACCGGTATAACGCAGGGAAATGTTTCGCAAGTTTGGCTCGATGTACCGGCGTCGACGTCGTCGTACACGTCACAAGAAGTGGAAATCCAAGTCTGGGACAACGTCAACTTTGGCTGGGCCGCAACGTCGCTGACCGGCTTCACGGAAACACCGGCTATCGGTGGCGGTGCTGCCGGCTCGCCGGTGGATAGTCTGTCGTTGCAGGGCTTTTCGCTCAACAGCAACTTGATGGCCGGACAGTTCAATCCGTCGACCGTTTCGCCGGGTGCGACCACGACGAGCTACTCGTTGACCTTCGGCAACACGACGACCGCTGCTGACGCCAATCCTGATCCGATCGATGCGATCGTGATCGAGCAAGCGACGAATTCCGGCTGGACGATCAGCGGGACGCCGACGGTCACCGGTGTGCCGACGACGAATAGCTGGAAATATTGGACAACGCAGAGCCCCGCCGCAAACACGTTGGAGTACATGTTCGGCCTCACGGCGTGCACCGCCCAACAAACGACCTTCGCGGCAAGTGCGCTCGCACAACCTGCACAGCCTCCAACTGGACCCACGTATCCAACAGGCATTCAGAACCCGCTCGGCCCGTGTACGGGAGCGCAGGAGCAAAACGCCTTGGCCGCCGGTGGGACCGCGACGATCAACTTCGTGCTAAACAACACCACGACTGGAACGCAGACGTTCTATGTCTATGCGCATGGTGTAAACGGTGGCGGCTGGTCAGCGCCGAAGACCGTGACGGTTACCTCATCGAACAAGACGGCGAGCGCGCAGCTCTTCTCCGTGAAGCAAGGTGCGACCGACGCAAGCTGTTCGACGACTTCTAACGTCCCGACCAATTCTGTGGCCACCGTGTCGAAGTCACCGAACTGCTTTATCTATGAGGTCATCAACACGAGTTCGAGCGGTCAGAACATTACCACGACCAACATCACGCTGCCCGCATTCGATATCAACGGTCTTGCGACGAGCGCCGGCGATTGGACGCTCGTCGGCAGTCCCATCACGCAGTACGTCGTGCTCGGACGGATCAACGCAGGCACGTTTGTCACTACGGGTCTCCCCGCGGGCTGCGCCATCAGCGCTGTCAACACAACGAACCCAACACCCGGTAGCACGGCCGGCCAGATTCAAGTAACGGGCTGCACCGCGTTCATCACGGGCACGAACATTGCGGTCGAGTTTGTCGCGAACACGCCGAACATCCAAAGCGACAGTTATCTCCTTCCGGCGACGATCGACGGCGCAACCTCGGGCCTCGGATGGACGGGCTCCGACGAAGTTTCCGTCGCCTTCTCGCTCGGTTTGGCGATCAGCGTCGATCCCTCCAACCCCGGACCGGGCAACTCGCATCCGAGCGTCGTCTGCAACCCGGCGCAGTGTACGTTCTCCGGCGAGACCGTGAACTTCGGCGAGTTCGGAGCCGGTACGACGATTACGGGCAGCGACGTGGTGCGCGCGACCGTCATCTACGAAGGCTCGAGCGTCGCAGCGACGTGCCCAGTCGGCGCGGGTACGGTGGCGAACACGTGGCAGCTGCAAGTCGCAGCCAGCGCGAACGCTACGACCGAGCTAAACACCTCGGTCGACGAAACGAACTCGAGCACTGGCCTTACGTATGGCACTGGCGTTGCGACCTACTTCGAACCGGTCCCCGCGGTCACGACCCTCGCCTGCGGTAACTACACGCTTAATAGCGACTTCGATATCCTGCAGAACTTCCGCGTGCAAAACGGCGCGGACATCTCGGGCCATCAGGTGACGATCACCTACACATTAATCGGCAACTAGAGAATTGTTGAGGAAGTGTAAAGAAGAGGCGTCGCCTTCGCGCGACGCCTCTTCTTATGCGCAAAAATCCTCACTCGAGCGCTTCTTTACCGTCGCACTATGCGTTTCTTTACGCCGCCTGCACCGTGTGCTGCTTAGTAGCACCTTGAGGCTGCCGATAAGTTCTATGTACCTACTAACTGCTTGCCACGGATGGCACTCTCGCGCAATGGTGAAAGGATCATGAACACTAAACGCCTTGCAGCGCTCCTAACCCTGGGCGCTCTTCTCTCAACCGCAGCCCCGGCTCTCGCCGTGGCGCCGACCGGTACGGTCAATGTCGAATGGAACTACGCCATCACGGCAACCCTCAACATCTACACGCAGACCACGGAGTCTGGCTCGTTCGGTGCCGCCTCTTCGGTGACTCCGGCTGCCAACGACATCTACGTGCAACCCAACGCCGGCGGCGGCCAGTGCAACAGCACAGCCAGCCCTAGCAAAGATGGCTCCACCAATGGCCCGTGGGTTACCGGCACTGTGAACTTCGGCCTTGTCGTCGCTGACAGCGTCAAGTACACAAACTGCCTCGAAACCAACGCGATCGACGCCTATATCGTCACGAACGATAGCCTTGGCGGCACCCTCGCGGTTCAGGTCACAGCAGGCGCGCCTTCGGCCTACGACACGGCCGCCAACGGCTCGCTCATCTGTCTCCTCCCGTCCAACACGTGGAACACGACCGGTAACACCGCGTGGGCCAGCTCGGCCCGCGTAGCAGCGGTCTCAATGCTCAGCACGACCGCGTGCTCGAGCGGCACGGCTGCCACCTCGACGTCGGCGCCGTTGCTGGCACTGACCAAGGCCACGACGGGCTCTGACATCCTTCAGGATGCGCAGCTCAACATGGGCCCCCAAATGCAGAGCGGTGCGAACACCGTGACGCTGACCTACACGTTCACGACCAACTAGGCTAGCAGATAGTAGAGGAAGAGCGCCCTTCGTCGCGGGACCGGATAGCGTCTCGCGGCGAAGGGAAACGAGATATGCAGCAGTTGAACCGACTCGCCACAATATTCGTTGCTCTGCTCCTCCTCTTCGGGGGAACGATAACCCCCGGTGACTCCATCGGACTCGGTATCACGGTAACCCCCGGTAAGTTCGAAGCCGCGATCCCCCTCGGAACCACGTATAACGTACCGATCACGGTCACGAACACCACTGATGGCTCGGTCCACATTCTGACCTCTCTCTCGGACTTCGGACTGTCGCTCGGCGGCAACTATGAGTTCGAAAAGATTGGCACCAGTGAGTACTCGTTACTCAAGTGGGCCGCGGTCCGGCCGCGTGAATTCGATATCCCAGCGGGGACATCGCAACAAGTGCAGCTGACGATCGCAATGCCCTCAGATGACAAACTCTCGGGAGAATACGCGGGCGTCGTGTTCTTCCAAACCAGGCCCGAGCGACACGGCGGTGGCGTCGCGTTCTCGGCCCGGGTCGCGTCGAAGTTCTACATTACGGTGCCCAACACCGTACAGGTCAACGGCGCGATCACCAAGATGTCAAGTGCGAAGGGTTCAGGCCGGCAAATCTACCGGGTGCTCTTCAAAAACGTTGGCAACGCCCACGAGTATCTGCGCGGTCAGGTGACCGTACAGAAAAAAGATGGAACCGTCGTCTATCAGGTGCCGATGCCCGACAATATGTTGGTCGAGCGCGGCGGTGACCGGTTGATCGAACTCGCGGGAAAACCCCTCGGGGCCGGCACGTATCAGGCGATCGCGACTATCGACTATGGCGGCAAAACGGAAACGGGCGGCGAGATCAACTTCGACGTCCACTAACCGGTAAGGGCGAGCACAGGGAGCGTGTTGGACACTGCAATGAAACGGTATCTTCAGGGAATATTGGGTGCGATCTTCGCCGGCATGGCGTCGATAGCAATCTTGTCCCCGGCCGGCGCGGCGACCGCGACCGGAGCCGTAAACGTGCAATGGCATGCCCTGCCGATCATCCACTTCACCCTCTTTCCGAACTACGCATCGGGTTACGGCTCGGTGCTCGCTACGTTCGGCACGCAGCCGGCGCCGACACACGGCCCCGGAGCAACCGGCATAAATACCGGAACCGTCGATTTCGGTACGACGTTGGCGGGTGACACGTATCTCTACAAATATGCCGCGCATCTGCAAGTTACGACCAACGATCCCGCAGGGTTCCTTGTCTACGGCGAAGCGGCCACCGTACTCACGAACAACAGTACCGGGACCCAGTATCCAGGGCAAGCGCTCTACTATCTCACGAGTAGCACGGGCGCAGATAACAACACCGGGTTCACGCCCGGCTTGCCGTTTAACCAAACAATGGGTATCGTCGGTGGCAGCACCGCAGACACCCCAGCCTCGCCCGGTCCCAACATAACGTACAGCGGCTACCCCGCTCCGATAGCGCAGAACCCTTCGGCTAACGGTGACTTTTACTACGACTACGAGTTCAAGGTGCCGTCCTCGATAACGGTGGGCGGAAATTTCTATCTCTGGATCGTCTACACGGTGGTTGGCCAATGAAGCGGTTGCAGCTCCTTATCGTCGCCGTTGCCGCGCTGATGCTTGCGCTCGTCTTTGCGCAGCCCGTAAAAGCGACGATCCAATCGCAGCAGGCGCAGATCGCGGTCACGATCGTCGTGCCGGTGGCGGGAACGCCGATCGCTTACGTGCCGCACCACGCGCCGGCTCAAAACGGTGCGCCAACCATTGCGTCTATCGCGTTTCGGCGTACGACGTCTGCGCTGCATCGCCCCTTTCGCGCTGAAGCGCTGCAATTCGACACCGGCACCGTAGCGCAGGCACAAGTCCAGAATCCGTTATTGGTTCAAGCTGAAGTGACGCCGAATCCAAAGGGGACGATTCTGGTCAGTAACAGCCCGAGTTACACGTTCAATCCGGGAGTTGCGCCCGGCTCGACCGTGCACGTAACGTGTGCCTTCACGGTTACGGTGAATATGGCAACGGCGTGGTCACTCGAAGAGGGGATCACCAGCGATTTCTCTACCACGTTCTTGGGCAAGGATCTGGCAAACGATACGTACAAAAATGCTACGACGCCGCTTCCGACCTCCACGCCATACATCGTGTATGCCGACGACGGCAAAGTATGGTCGGGCCTCGCGAGCGGAACTGCAATCACCACGTACTGCGTGGATCTCACGGTGACCGTGCCTTCTGCGACGACCGATGGCACCTACTTCACCAACGCCGTCTACACGCTCTTCAACTAAGCGCGCGTGCGCGTTGATCCCTTAACCACTGCGCTGTCAGCTGCACGCGAGGGCGCTGCTGTTTTGCTGGAGCACGCGCATCGCCCGCTCGAAATCGAAGAGAAGGGCCGTCGCGCCGACATCGTTACGGTAGCCGATGGCGCGAGCGAGCGCGTGGTGATCGCGCGGTTGCGCGCCGACTTTCCAAACGCTGCCATTCTCGCCGAAGAGAGCGGAAGCACCGCGGGCACGAGCGACGAGCGTTGGATCATCGATCCCCTCGACGGCACCACAAACTACGCGCACGGGTATCCGCTCTATTGCGTCTCGATCGCGTACGAACGCGCGGGTGAGGTGCTCGCCGGCGTGGTGTACGCACCCGCGCTCAATGAATGTTTTGCTGCCGAACGCGGTAGCGGTGCGCGCCTCGACGATGCACCGATAACCGCGTCAAAGATCGAGCGCGTAGCCGATGCGATGGTTTGCACCGGGTTTCATCCGGCCGATTTTGCGCGCAACGCCGTGTATTTCGCACGCGCCTCGGGTCACGCGCAGGCGGTGCGGCGCGACGGCTCGGCGGCGCTCGATCTTGCCTTCGTGGCGTGCGGACGGTTCGACGGTTTTTGGGAGTTCGATCTGCACGCATGGGATGTCGCGGCGGGCATGTTGCTCGTGCGTGAAGCGGGCGGCACGGTGACGCGTGTTGACGCCCTTCGACAAACTCAGGGTGACAAAGAGCTTATCGCTGCGCGGTCGATCCTCGCGTCGAACGGGCGGATTCACACCGAGTTGCAGGGCGTGCTCGCGGCAGAAGATAAGGACGGCCCATGAACGCGCCGCTGATCGCTCGTATCCTGGGTGTGCTCTTTATTGCGACGGCCGTCGCCGGATTGCTGCCATGGATCGCACCGCTTGCGCCGTTCGATGCGCAAGTCATCACGCTCGATATGCAGTATCGCATGCTCTTTGGGATCTTCCCGCTCAATATCGCGCACGATCTCGTGCATCTGATCTTCGGCGTATGGGGCTTGGTCGCAAGCCTACGCTTCAGCGGAGCGGTCCTGTATCTGCGTTCCGTCGCGTGGATCTACCTCATTCTCGTGATCCTCGGCGCGATCCCGATCATGAATACGCTTTTCGGCGTCGTCCCGATCTACGGCTGGGACATCGCGTTGCATTGCGCGATCGTGCTGATTGCCGCGTACGGCGGCTACGGGCGCGGTTCGATCAAACCCGAGGCCCAAGCACCGGCCGAATAATGTAGCTTGAGCGCCGTAAGTGCGGCGCGCGCGCTCCAGGCAATTATCCAGGCAACCGGCACGGCGAAGAGGCCGATATGTAACCGTTCGATCGCAAACCACGTGATGGGCAGCACGAGCGCTCCGCATAGCAGGCCGACGAACATCGAGAAGCGTGTGTCGCCCGCCGCGCGAATCGGCGCGAGTCCGACCATCGCCCAGCCTTTGATCGGCAGCGTCACCATGTGCAACGCGATGGGGAGGGCAGCCACCGACGCAACGGCGGCGTTCATCGTAAAGACAAAAGCGAGCGGCCATGCAAGGAGCGCGACGATCGCGCCGGTGATCGTGGTGATCACGAGCGCCGTGCGCAGCGCCTTATGGAGAAAGGCGAGCGCGCCTTGCGGATCGCCCGCACCGATGCGCTGCCCGATGACCGTCTGGGTCGCGTTCTGCAGCGGGACCGGCACGACGAAGGTGAGATCTGAGACGACGTTGAGCGCGCGAAAGGCTGCAACGAGCGTTGCGCCGAGCGGCGCGAGCATGGCGACGATCGCGACATCCGGCGCGACGAGCGCAAAGCCGAAGACGCTCTCGGGAAGGCCGAGCCACGCACAGCGCAATGCTAGCGCGAGGTCGATGGTGCGTTGCGCAAAGATGCGGTAGATCGGCTTGCGCGCAACGTAGAACAGCGCGAAGATCGCAGCGATCGTTTCAGAGGCGAGGGTCGAGATGCCGGCGCCGGCGATTCCATACGGACGATGCGTCAACCACCCGAGCGCGAGAATCGCGAGCAGCGGGATATGGACGAGATTGATGATGCCGAGGATGTACACCCCGAGTTTACGATTGCCCGCCGCGCCCAGGCCGACGATAAGCGTTGCGGAGACGTTGATCGGAATCAGCGAGGCGCACCGTAGGATCAGGTAGAGCGCGCTTGGATGCACCGAGGGCAGCGTGCCGAGCATGAGACGCAGCAACGGCTCTGCACCGGCCAGACTGCCGAGGGTGAGCACGATCGCGGCGATCCCCGGAATCAAGAAACCCGCGCGTACGGTGCGCGCGAAGCCGTCGACGTCGTGCGCGCCAATGCGTTGCGCGCAGAGGATACCCGCTCCGCTCCACAGGCCGTTGAGCATCAGGATCAGCGTGAAGAAGACGGTCGTCGCCGCGGTGACGCCGGCGAGCGCCGCAGTGCTGATGTATCCGATCGCAATCGTGTCGACCACACCCAAGAGCTGATCGCCGAGCATCTGCAGGGCAAGAGGCAGCGATAGGCGCCGCAGCGCGGCGCCTATCTTGGTGTGATCGACGATCATGGATTGCGCCGCGGTCATCGTCGAAGGGCATCCAACTCACGGAAGAAGTTCACGATCTCATCATCGCTCGTGTAGAAGTGTGGGCTTACACGCAGCCCGCATCCCGGCCGGTAGTCGAGAAAAACGCGCCGCGCAATCAATTCGCGACCGACGCGTGCCGCATCGTCGAAATCGATCCCAATCCAGCCGGTGCGCCGCGCCGGTTCGAGCGGCGTGTTGACGCGCAGCTTGCGTTCGAGCGCCATATCCGCAATCATCGACGTGAGACGCACGTTGTGCTCGCGGATGCGCGGGATGCCAATCTGCGCGATCATTTGGTGGCCGGCCTGCGCCACGACGTAGCCGGGAATCGTCGGCGTGCCGTGGCCGAAGCGATACATCGAGTCGGCATACCGGATTGGAGCGTCCTCAAAGTTGAACGGCTTCGCATGTGCCATCCAACCCGTTACGGCTGGACGGAGTTGCTCGCGCAGTGCCGGGCGCACGTAGATCCAGCCGCAGCCCGGGCCGCCGCACAACCACTTGTGTGAGCCGCCGGTCACGATATCGAGATCCCATTCGCGCACATCGTACGGATACACGCCGGTCGTTTGGTACGCGTCGACGCACAGAATCGCCCCGACCTTGCGGCAGTGCGCCTGAATCGCGCGCACATCGGCGATGGCTCCGGAAACGTAGTAGGCGTGCGAGAGCACGGCGAGCGCCGTTTTCTCGGTAATTGCGCTAATGATACGCTCGGTCGGAATCGTGCGTCCGTCATCGGAGCCGACAACGCGCGTGCGCGCGCCGTAGCGTTCCCACTCGCGCCACACGTACGTGAGCGACGGAAACTGCAGTGCCTCGAAGACGACTTCGTTGCGAGGCTGCGTGAAATCAAAGCAGGTCGCAAGCGCCGCCTGCAACACCGAGACATTGGGTCCGAGAAACACGCTGCCCGGCGCTGCGCCGATCAACGCGCCGATACCGTCGGCGATTTCGCCGATGCGCGGCAGCCACTGCTCCCACGCTTCGGGCCCTTCCGCCGCCCACTCGGCCCAATAGGTCTCGAGCGCGGTCTTTGCGCCGAGCGGCGCGGCGCCCATCGAGTGACTCACCAGATATGTCGCGCTCGTAAGAATTGGAAATTGATCGCGGTGCGAGCGCTTGCGTCGTCGTGGTACTCACGCGTAGGATCCTTTACCCAGATGCGAGCGCACGTCCCAGAGCTCGGGAAAGAAGCGATGAACGAGCGTTCCTTGCAGATATTGTGCGCCCGAGGAGCCGCCGGTGCCGGTACGTTGCCCGATCATGCGCTCGACCATACGCACGTGACGGCCGCGCCAGAGCAACAAGCGTTCGTCGAATTCGATCAGCTCTTCGAGCAAGAGATAGAGGTCGTAGTTCGCATCGGCATTGGTATAGATTTGGCGAAACGATTCGATCAGCGGCGCGCCGGACTCCGTCGCGTAGCCGCGCCGCGCGAGCAAACCTTTGACGTGATCGTAGAGGGAGGGTTGGGCGAGCCGCTGCTCGAGGCGCGCCCGCTGCTCGTCATCCATAAGGATATGCTGGAGGATCTCGACGCGGCGGATGCCGCACAGAAACTCCATCTCGCGAAATTGGATCGACTGAAAGCCGCTCGCTGGATTGAGGTGATCGCGAAACGCGTTGAACTCCTGCGGTGTCATCGTCTCCAGCACATCGACTTGCGATTCGAGCAGGCGTTGGATCGTGTGGATACGGCGGAAGTATTTGCTCACACGCAGGAGTTCATCGCGCTCGAGTGCAGTAGTCACCGCATCGAGCTCGTGCAGCAGTTGCTTGAACCACAGCTCGTAGACTTGATGGATAACGATAAAAAGCATCTCGTCGTGATGCTCGGGACGCGAAAGCGGCGCTTGTAGATCGAGCAGCTCGTTGACCTTAAGGTATGAGCCGTAGGAGAGCCGGTCGTCCATCTTACTGAACGGTAACGGTATACGTCAGTGTCTTTGCCGGCGGCGCGTCGGGTGTGAACGGGCGCGAATAGGAAAGGACGATGGTGGCGGTTCCCGTACGGTTGGCATGATAGATGAAGATCTGCTGGCCGGGCGCGCCGGGCATCGCTTGCGCCGGCGGCTGACTGACGTTGCCTTCATATGCGAGCACGTCGGGGTTGGTAAACGTCTGCGTCCAGGAGAAGCCGGTGCTCCCAGTATTTGCCGGTAGCGCGATGAAGAATTCTTCGCCCGCGCGCACCGTGATCCCAGATTTCGCATCGGCGTCAATAAAGACAGGTGAATGGGGCATCATCGCCGCTGCCGGTGCAACTGCCAATGCCAGTGCCGAAAACAACGCGAGTAGGAATCGCTTCATGCATGTGCTCCTTGGGTGCGCGCGATTTCGTCGTTGATCGAACCGCGCAGGACGTGCCAAGCCATCAAGTAGTCACCGCGCAGCGACGCAAAGGGCGCGCGGAACGTTTCCGGCTTGTTGTGCTCGATAAAGGCGTGTGAGAACCACGCCGGTCCGTACCCGGCGACAAGTCCCACCGGGATCAGCCACGGTTTGCGTAGCGCAAGCGCGCCGAATACCAGCGCGGTGCCAGCGATCGTGCCTGCGACGTGGTATGCGCGCGTGCGCCGGTCGCTGTGTGCCTGCAGATAGCGCGGCCAAAACTCTTCGAAGGTCATGCTCCACGCTTACGGGGCCCGGGCGCCTTCTCCTCGAAGCGACGCGCATGAACCGAGCCCTTAGCGCGCTGGCGCTCATCCTGCTGGTCGGTGGCTGTTCGCAGTCGGGCCAATCGACGTCGTCTACATCCTCGTCCTCGCCCACCGCCGAAGCAACCAATTCGATCGACTTTCCGCTATACAACGGAAGCACGGTGATCACCGCGCGCGATTGGCATGGCAATGCAGGTTCGACCGCGGTCTCGGGGCGCGAGGTGATCGCTGAGTCGAGCGCGACGCTTCCCCAACTCGAGGGCTGGCTGCACGATGTGAGCGCGACTCCGCCGCAAGGCTACGAGGTTGCGGCAAGCGGCTCGAGCGTCGACGCGGCGCACCGTCATGCGCAGGCGCTCGGATTAGCAATTTCAAGTGTTTTCACATCAAGAGAACGGTCACACTCGCGAGCTCGTCGTGGTCGTGCTCGATCCAACGACGTTCGAGGAGAAGGCCGGCCCGGTGCTCAGTTTGATCGACAAGTACTCAATGCTTCCGCAGAGTTTTCGCGATCCAATCGATGCGCAGGCGAAAGCGCGGACGGGATTCACCGTCAGTCAAGCGCTCGATCCATCGCAACCGATCGGCGCAGCGATCGTAGCGGCACGCACGCTGCGTAACGCCAACCAGCGCGGGGTGGTACTTGTCGATGCCGTTAAAAAGTAACGGGCTCGTTCGCGCGCTCGCGGTATGCGCAGTGCTATTCACGACTGCGGCGACGCCGTATTCCTACGTCGGCGTTCAAATACTCGCGCTCGTCGGTGAGCATAAAGACGTTGCCGGTACGCAACACGGCATCGGCGCCGGTCCGCTGCTGCAAGTGCACCTCGGCGGCAAGCACCTTGCGCTGCACCTCGAAGGGCTTCCGGTCCTCAGCATCCCTGGTGTGCAGCCCTCGGCCACGTACGGACAAGCGACGCCGAAGCTCGGCATATTTAATGGCGACGTCGAGTATGCGCTCGGCAACACCGGTGCATGGATCGGGCTCGGCGAGACGATTTACAATCAGCGCACCCCGCTTCCGGCGCAGTCGCAAGAGGTTTCATCGCGACTTGCGGGTGTTCGCTACGTTGCTGCACTATCGCCACGTGTTCGGCACGCGGCATTTTCTCGAAGCACTGGTCGGAACCGCCCCGTATCTCAGCGGCTCGGATGTGTACGTCTTTCTCGACGGCTCGCCGAATGTGATCAAGCCGGAACGTGCGTCGGAGGTTGACGCATCGCTCGAATGGGGCTACTCCTATCGCCGTTCGCAATGGCTGATCGGCCTTCGCACGCTGAACTTCAGTGCGATGTATCCGGCCACCGGCGAAGCTGCCGATAGAAACGTCGGCTTCGGCCCCATGATCGAGTATCGCTTGCTGCTTCATTGAATCTGACAAAGTCAACGCAGTTTGATTCCTTCGAAGGCCAGCAATCGACGGCGCAACGAATTACCGACCGGCGCCTTTGATGCGGCCATCGGCGCCGATCACGCGGTGCGCGGGGACGAGCAAATCGTATGGCGTCTTACGCATCGCTGCGGCGACGCCACGGTGTGCGAGCGGCGAACCGATCGCGCCGGCGACGTCACCGTACGAAATAAGTTCACCGAATTCGAGGCTTGCGACGAGTCGCCATACCGCGACTTGAAATGCTGTCCCACGCAGCGCAAGCGGCAGATCGAATCTGCGCAGCCTCTTGCGGAAGTAGGCATCGATTTGCGTGCGCGCTTCGCGCAGGAGCGGGTCGCGCGTTGGCGTGGAGCGCACGCGAGCACGCGCACGAAAGTCGCAGCCGACGATCGCACCCTCGTCGGCGCTCACCTGCAGTACTGCGCCGATGGGCGTGGAAACCGTCATCTCAGCCCGGGCCATAGAGACGGAGCCTTTGAGGAGTTTGCATGAAGACCTTTGTCCGTATCAGCGTGTTCGCAGCAATCGTCGCCCTCGTGGCTTGTAGTTCGCACAACGCGAGCGGGAAGTCAGTGACGGTGAAGTCGAGCGACAACACAGCGACGGTTGGAAGCTCGGTCGATCCCGCACAGCTCGGCGCGCCCGTCTACCCCGGCGCAAACGCGAATAAGGCGGGCACCGTGTCGTACACCGGTGCCGATGCTGGTGTGATGGCGGCGTTTAGCACGACCGACGACTTCGACAAAGTCTACAACTTCTACAAATCGAAACTGCCGCCAGATAGTGAGAAAATGAGGACGCAGAACGCGAACGGCTCCGCCGCCGAGTTCATTATCCTGGGGACCGGCGGCGACACGTCCGTGCAGATCAACGGCAAGAGCGGCCTAACCGAGATCGTTATCATAACCAAGGCGAAAAGCTAGCCGATGACACTCCAAGGCAAGACACTCTTCATTACCGGTGCGAGCCGCGGGATCGGTCTCGCGATCGCGTTGCGCGCAGCCCGCGAGGGCGCGAACGTTGCGATCGCGGCGAAGACCGCCGAAGCCAATCCGAAACTGCCGGGCACGATCTTTACCGGCTGCATCGGAAATAGAAGGCGCGGGCGGCAAAGCGCTGCCGCTGCAGTGCGACATCCGCTACGAAGAGCAGGTCGCAAGAGGCCGTTGCAAAGGCGGTCGCGCGTTTCGGCGGCATCGACGTGTGTATCAACAACGCGAGCGCGATCTCGTTGACGCCGACGACCCAGACCGACATGAAACGTTACGATCTGATGAATCAGATCAACGCGCGCGGGACGTTCGTTTGCTCGAAGACAACGATTCCGCATCTTGCGCGCGCGGAGAATCCGCACATCCTCAATCTTGCACCGCCGCTCGACATGCAGGCGCGCTGGTTCAAGAATCACACTGCCTACACCATGGCGAAATTCGGGATGTCGATGTGTACGCTCGGCATGTCAGCCGAGCTCGCCGATCAAGGCATTGCGGTAAACTCACTGTGGCCGCTAACGACGATCGACACGGCCGCGGTGCGCAACGTCCTGGGCGGGGATTCGCTCGCGAAGGTCGTCGCGCACGCCGGAGATCGTCGCCGATGCGGCGATCGCGATTCTCCATCGCGCTTCGCGCGAATGCACCGGCAACTTCTTCATCGATGAAGAGGTCCTACGCGCCGAAGGTGTTACGGATTTCTCGCAGTACGCAATCACTCCGGGGACGCCGCTGATGCCTGACTTTTTTGTGCCCGACGCGGTCCTCGCGCGCTCGTCAACCCAATTACTCCCTCTACCCTATTGAGATTATGAGCGAACATATTATCTACCAAAAAGACGGTGCGGTTGCGGCGATCCGCTTCAACCGTCCTGAGAAGAAAAATGCGATCACGGTCGCGATGTATCAGGCGATGGTCGATGCGCTCGACGACGCGGCGCGCGACGCCGATGTACACGCGGTCGGCATCTTCGGCGGCAGCGACTTCACCGCCGGAAACGATCTCGGAGATTTTCTCGCCGCCGGGGTCATGGGCGCGACGCCCGACGATCTGCCTGTCGTCAAACTGCTGCGTGCGCTGATCGCGTTTCCAAAGCCGCTGCTCGCCGGAGTCAAGGGCGTCGCGATCGGCATCGGGACAACGATGCTGATGCATTGCGACGCCGTAGTCGCTGGAAAATCTGCGCGTTTCGCACTTCCATTCACGCGGCTCGGGCTCGTCCCGGAAGCCGCGTCGAGCGTGCTGCTCCCGTTGATTGCAGGGCGAACGCGCGCGTCGTGGCTGATGCTTTCCGGCGAGCAGTTCGGCGCTGACGAGGCGAAAGAACTCGGGCTGGTCAATCGCGTGACCGATGACGACGACGTCGACGGCGCGGTCTCACTCATGTGCGGACAACTCGCAGAACTTCCACCCAACGCCGTCGCCACGACGAAGCGCTTGCTCAAAGCGCAATTTTCCGACCAGATCAACCGCGCAATGGACGAAGAACTCGGCGCGTTCATGACCGCCCTCAAGTCTGATGAGGCGCGTACAGCTTTCATGAAGTTTATGTCCAAGGGCTAGCTGCGCCACGACTGGTTGCGGCTGGGCTTCGGACTGCTTTCGAACGAAGACTCGAAGTTTTGCGCCATTCGCAGGATGCGAACTTCTTTTGGTTGTGGCGCAAAACTCGCGTAGCAGGAGCGGTACAGGATGTACCGCGAGGAGCGTCTTCGGGAGAAAGAAGTGCGAAGGTCAGCTAAACGCCAAGGAAGGCGAGCAGGTCGCTTTCGCGGGCAACGAGGTCGGCGGTGTCGAGGACTTGTTCCACGCGGCCGTGGACGACGATGTGGTGGCGATCGGCAACCGCCGCGGCGAAGCGCACGTTCTGTTCAACGAGCAAGACGGAGATGCCGGCCGCTTTCATCTCGCGTACGATTTGACCAATACGCTCGACGATGACAGGAGCGAGACCTTCGGTCGGCTCATCGAGCAAGATCGTTTTCGCTCCCGAACGCAGTGCACGCGCGATCGCAAGCATCTGTTGTTCGCCGCCCGAAAGTGTCGTGCCGACGGCTGACGCGCGGGCCTTGAGATTCGGAAATGCATCGAAGATGCGCTCGAGGGTCCAGCCGCCCGGCGCAAGCACCGGCGCAAAGAGCAGGTTCTCGCGCACGCTCAGCGTCGAGAAGATGCCGCGCTCTTCGGGCACGTAGGCGATGCCGCGTTTGGCGATGTGGTCTGAAGAGAGCGTCGTCAGTTCAACGTTGTCGAGCACGATCGATCCACGCCGCGGGCGTACGATGCCCATAATCGCGCGCAGCGTCGTCGTCTTGCCCACACCGTTGCGGCCGATCAGCGTCGCGACCTCACCGTCGCGCACGTCGAAGGTCATGCCGTGCAGCACGTGAGACTCGTCGTAGTAGGCTTGGACGTCCTCGACGCGCAGCATCAGCGCGTACCTCCGCCCAAGTATGCGTCGATGACGCGTTGATCCGCGCGGACCTCGTCGTAGGTTCCTTCGGTGAGCAGCTTCCCGCGCTCGAGCACGCTCACGCGAGTGCACAGATGCTCGACGACGCGCAGGTTGTGCTCGACGAGCACGACCGTGCGTCCGCGTGCGACGCGACCGATCAACTCGATCGTCGGGCCGATATCTTCTGCGCCCATCCCCGAGGTTGGTTCATCGAGTAACAAGACTTTCGGATCTTGGGCAATGGCGATCGCAAGTTCGAGCGCGCGTTTGCGGCCGTAGGGAAGATTGGCCGCGAGCGTGTCGCGCGAATCGTCAAGACCGGCCGTCTGCAGCGCCTCGCGTGCCGGGTCATCGAGCACCGCCGTCGCGCTGCGGCCGGCCAGGATCCGTTGCGAGAGCCCGGTACGCGCTTGGAGTGCGACCTTCACGTTCTCGAGCGTCGTCATGTGTGCAAAGATGCTATTGATTTGAAAGCTGCGCACGATCCCCATGCGCGCGACCTCAGCGGGCGCCGCATTCGTAATATCGCGTCCGGCGAACACGACGCGTCCACTGGTCGGGCGCACGAATCCCGAGAGCACGCCGAGCAGCGTGGTCTTGCCCGCGCCGTTGGGCCCGATGACCGCGTGGATCGTGTCGGCGCGGACGTCCAACGTGAGACCATCGAGCGCGGCAAAACCGGCGTACGTTTTGACGATGTCCCGGGCTTCGAGCGCGGTAGAACTCATCGGCCAACCATTAGGTTGAAACGGGGCGAGCCCTCTTGGCGGTGAAGAGCAGTGCATGGCAAAACTCACCGGCAAAAGTGCGCTCGTCACCGGGGCGGCGAGCGGTATCGGCCTCGAGATCGCGCGCTCGATGGCACGCGAAGGCGCAGCAGTTGCAATCGCCGACGTGGCGTTCGACGCGGCGAAGGCCGCCGCGAGCGCGCTCGAACGCGACGGCGCTCGCGCGATCGCGATCGCAATGGATGTGACCGACGAAGCGCAAGTCGATGCCGGCGTCGCACAAGCGGTGGATGCATTCGGCAAACTCGATATCCTGGTCAGCAACGCGGGTGTGCAGTTTATCGCGCCGATTCACGAGCTGAGTTTCGCCGATTGGCGCAGGTTGATAAGCGTACACCTCGACGGCGCATTTCTCACCACCCGCGCGGCGTTACGTCACATGTATACACGCGATGGCGGTGGCTCGATTCTTTACCTCGGCTCGGTGCATTCGAAGTTAGCTTCGCCGCTCAAAGCGCCGTATACGTCTGCCAAGCACGGCATCCTCGGACTTGCGCGCGCGGTCGCAAAAGAGGGGGCGGCTCGCGGCGTACGCTCCAACGTCATCTGCCCGGGCTTTGTGCGCACGCCGCTGGTCGAGCGGCAGATTCCGCAACTCGCCAAAGAAAACGGTATCTCCGAGGGCGACGTGATCAAGAACATCATGCTGAAAGAAACCGTCGATGGCGAGTTCACCACCACGCAGGACGTCGCCGATGTCGCGGTGTTTCTCGCCGCTTTTCCGACCAATGCGCTCACCGGGCAATCGATCGTGGTCAGTCACGGCTGGCTGATGCAGTAAGCGCGCAGCGTATGCCCGAACACCTCGCTCTCTATCTTCATGGGAGGTAACAATGCGCCTCGCACGTGTCTTTCTACCATTCCTATGTCTCACGCTGGTGATCTCGTCGGTGCCGGTCTCGACGCCGGCCGCCGATACCTCGCCTGTCAAAATTGCCGTCATCACGGATATGACCGGAGTCTATTCCGGCCTCTCGGGCCAAGGCTCGGTCGTCGCGACCAAGATGGCCGTCGCTGATTTCGGCGGCAAGGTGCTCGGCCGCCCAATCGTGGTCGACGTGGTCGATCATCAGGACAAGGCCGACATTTCAGAAGCGAAGACGCGCGAAGAGTTCGATTCCGGCGCGGTGCTCGCGATGGATCTGACCAATTCGGCGGCCGCCGTGGCCGCGTCGAATGTTGCGAAAGCCGAACACAAACTCGCGATCGTAACCGGCGCCGGGAGCACGGTACTCACCGGAGCGAATTGCAACAAGTACACGTACCACTACGCCTATGATACCTGGGCGCTTGCGCATGGTACCGGCGCGTCGATTGCGCGCGCCGGCTTCAAGACTTGGTATGGGATCGTGCCCGACTACGTCTTCGGCAAGTCGATGCTGGCGGATTTCACCGCGGCGATCACGCCTTACGGCGGATCGTTTGTCCATTCCGACACGATGCCGCTTGCGACAACGGACTTCTCGTCGTACATGCTCGCCGCGCGCAATGCCAAGCCGCAAGTCCTTGCGCTGCTCAACGCGGGTGCCGACACGGTCAATAGCATGAAGGCGGCTAAGGAGTTCGGCCTAGAGAAACAAATGAAGATCGCCGTCGGGTTGCTCTTCCTCTCCGACGTGGATGCACTTCCGGATGTCTTTGCCGGATCGCGCATCACCGACTCGTGGTATTGGAACCAGGACAAGGCGGCGCGCGCGTGGGCCGATCGCTTCACCGCGCAGATGGGCAATGGCATCCGGCCGACATCGGTGCAAGCCGCTGATTATTCCGCGACGATGCAATGGCTCAATGCCGTCAAGGCTGTCGGATCGACCGACGCCGACAAAGTCGTAGCATATCTCGACGGGCGCAAGTTCGACGACTTCTACGCGCACCACGCCGAGTGGCGCGGTCGCGATCATCGCGTAGTGCACGACATGTACGTGATGGACGTGTTGCCGAAAGCTGACGTCAAAGAGCCGCATGCGTGGATGAAGGTCGTCGACACGATTCCAGCCGCGCAGGCGTTCCGCCCGGCGGCGGACTCGGTGTGTACCAAGAGTTGGTAGAGGTGTGAGCCTCGACTATCTCGCGGAGCAGATCTTCAACGGCCTTGCGAGCGGGGCGTTTTACGCCCTGCTCGCGCTTGGGCTTTCCGTTATTTTCGGGATGTTGCGAATCATCAACTTTGCGCACGGTGCAATGTACATGCTCGGCGCGTTCGCAACCTATTGGGCCGCACAGAATCTGCACCTGCCCTTCTTCGCAGCGCTCCTCCTGGCTCCGATCGTGGTTGGACTCTTCGGCATGCTGATCGAAGTGTTGCTGTTGCGCCGGCTCACCGGAAGCGATCCGGTCTACGGTTTGCTTTTCACCTTCGCGCTCACGCTCATCATCGTGAACGTCGTGCGCGATGTGGCTGGGCCCCTCGGCTCACCGTACGCGGTTCCTGATGCACTCTCGGGGCTCGCGAATCTCGGGTTCACCCAATATCCGGCCTACAAGCTTTTCGTTATCGTCATCTCGGTAATCATTTGCGCGATCGTCTGGTGGTTTGTCGAACGCAGCATGATCGGCGCGCGCATCCGGGCCGCGACCGAAAACCCGGCGCTGGTTCGTGCGCTCGGCGTCGACACGCAGCGGCTCGTCACGCTGGCTTTCGGGGCGGGCATTGCGCTCGCGGCGATCGCAGGCGTGCTCGCCGCACCCACGACCAACGTACAGCCGTCGATGGGCGACGACATCATCATCTACACGTTCGCGATTGTCGTGATCGGCGGCCTCGGCTCGATACTCGGTTCGATTACCGCCGGCTTTGCGCTCGGCGTGCTCCAAACGATCGGCGCGATTTCGTATCCACCGATCGCAACGACGTTGATCTTTATCGTCATGGTCATCGTCATTGCCGTCCGGCCCGCGGGACTATTCGGCCGGCCCGAGCTCTTTCGTTGATGCGTCCATTCGCGATCGTCGTCGCAATTGTCGCGGTGCTCGCGCTTGCGCTCCCGAAGATCATCTATCCCGTCGTTGCCATCGATGTCGTGTGTTTCGCGCTCTTCGCGATGGCGCTGGACCTGCTCTTCGGCTTCGTTGGATTGCTCTCGTTCGGACAGGCGATGTTTTGGGGCGGCGCCGGCTATATCGCGGCGATCCTCGTGCAACGGGCGCACTTCGATGCAGCGGCTTCGATCGGTATCGCGATCGTCTATGCGGCGCTCCTCGCACTGGTCGTCGGCGCAATCTGCGTACGTCGCTCCGGCATCTACTTTGCGATGATCACCCTTGCAATTGCACAGATCGAGTATTTTGCCGCCGTGCAACTGAGCGGGATCACCGGCGGCGAAAATGGTCTCCAGCTCGATTCGCGCGGAACGTTTTTCGGTCTGCCGCTCGAGAACAACTTTGTGTACTACTACATCGTCCTGGCAGCGGTCTCGCTGTGCGCGCTCTTGGCCTGGCGCATGGTACGCTCACCGTTCGGCGTGGTGCTCGCAGCGATCGAGCAGAACGAGCAGCGAACGGTTGCGCTCGGCTATCGCGTCTACCGGTACAAGCTGGTTGTGTTTGTGATCGCGGGTGCATTCTCGGGGCTCGCCGGCGCGTTCTTCGCGCTCGGAAATCATTTGGCCGGACTCGAGATGCTCGACTGGCACACGTCGGGAAGCGTCGTGATGATGACGATCCTCGGCGGAGCAAGCACGCTGATCGGGCCGATGATCGGTGCCGCGCTCTACGAAAACCTCGACTACTTCGTCTCAAAGACGCCGATGGGCGCGCAGACCGACCTGGTCATGGGCGTCATCTTTGCAGCATGCGTGCTGTCGTTTCGGCGTGGTATCCTGGGCAGTTTCCTCACGTCGGCGTGGCGCAAGACCTCGATATAGCGACGCGTCGCGGCCGTTTGCGCGTGCGCCGTTTCGGGCCGTCCGGCGCAACGGCAGCGATCTGCATACCCGGACTCGCCTCGAATTCGCGCGTGTTCGATGCGCTCGGCGAGTACTGCGAAGCGCGTGGGCACGCTATCGTTGCGGTGGACTTGCGCGGGCGTGGCTGGAGCGAGATCACGTCGCGCGGGACCTACGGATGGGAAGCACATGCGAACGATGTCTTCGATATCGCCGAGGCACTCGAGCTCGAGCGCTTCGATCTGGTCGGACATTCGATGGGTGCCTTCGTCAGTATGACCGCCGCCACGATGCCCGCGCGCACGCGCATCGCGCGCATCGTCTTGATCGATGGCCTGGGCGTCCCTTCACAAAGCGCGATCGCTGCGATCATCGCCGGGCTCGGGCGTTTGCGCGGGACCTTCGCATCAGCAGATGCATACGTCGAAGCGGTGCGTGCCGCCGGCATGGCGACACCGTGGAACGTGTATTGGGATCGGCACTATCGCTATGACCTGATCGAGGAGGCCGGGCTCGTTCGCCCGCGCACCGATGCCGCTGCGGTCGCCGAAGACACGGCCTACGCCGCAGCTCGTAATGCGCGTGCGCTCTGGTCGGTGCTTAGCGGACCGGTGTTGGTCGTGCGCGCAACGCTTCCGTTGGACGGTCGCGACGGTTTAGTGGTCCCGCGTGCCGATTACGACGCGTTTCTGCGCACGCATCCCAATGCTCGGGGGGTCGAGATCGCGGCAAATCACTACGGCATCGTGGTGGATCCGGCGACCCTGGAAGCGATCGATACGTTCTTGGGCTAGTTGCTTTCCATCCAGTAGTCGCGTAACGACGCGATGATCTGGTGCGCGGTCGTAGCTTCGTGACGACGCATCTGGTCGATCGCGTGACCGTGCAGCTCGTTGTAGTCGATGAAGTGCTGCGTCATGCGATTGGCGCGATCCATGTCCCACAACAAGTAGCCGGCCATTGCACCGAGCGCGGTACGGGGCGCGAGCGGATTCACCGGATAGTCGTAGTTCTGGTACCACGCCTTGAGCGATGAGGCCGGCATCGGCGGCGCGATCGCGTGTCCCTGTCCACAATCTGCGCCGAGCGTCGCCGCGGCTTCGAGGATGCCGAAATTCTCGAGGCCTTCGACCGTAACCGGTGTTTCGAGCGCATGCGCGAGACGCGTGAGATAGAGAATGAATTCGAGCGCGCGCCGCGGATTGCGCAGCGAGCCACTGACCAACTCTTGATCCACCTTCACCGCGTCAAATGGATATTGATCGAGTCGCACGAGCGAGCTGTGTCCGGCGCCAAGGTCGTCCTGTTCGATCGTGATCCCGGCTTCACGCAGTTGCGCGATGAACAAGCGGTGGCGTGCCGCATCGCCCGCTCCGGGATGCGTTTCGAGGACCTCGAGCGCAAGCCGCTCGGGGGCCAGTTGATTCTCGGCAATCGCGCCAAAGAGCACGTTGAGATAGCGGGCGTCGCCGAGCGCTTGTGCAGGAATGTTGACGGCAATGCGGGTTACGAGTCCGTCGCGCTCGAGGTTGTGACCGTCGCGACACGCTTGGCGCACGACCTGTTCGAACAGCTTGAGCAATTCGGCGTCGCCGAGCGCGGGGAGAAAGCGCGCCGGAAGAATCGTCTCGCCGCTCGGGCCTTGCATGCGCGCGAGCGCCTCGACCTTCGCGAGCGTGCCGCTGCGCAGATCGACGATCGGCTGATAGTGCAGCATCACGTGCTGACGTTCGAGGAGCCGCCGATATTCGTGGCGATCGCTCTGCGAAATGATCGGCGCCGCAACGCGCTCGGCCACCGCGGCAGCCAGCACGTGACGCAGATGACTGAGGAAACTCGTGACGTGATCGGTTGAAAAATATCCGGGATACGCGCTATACAGACCGATCATGGCGATCGTCTTTCCGGTCTCGTCACTCAGCGGGACGCCTGCACTCGAGCGAAACCCTAACTCGACTCCGACGGGCCACCAGGGTGCTCGGTCGGGTTCGAGCTTCCACGCGTCGGAGACGACGACGAAGCCGCTGCGCCACGCGCGTCCGCTTGGGCCTTGGCCGGATTGTGCGTTTGCATCGATGCTGATGTGCGGGATGCGACCCGCGAGCATCGCTTCCAGAAACTGGTTAGCGGCACCGAAGGTCGCTTCGATCTGGAGCACGCCCTCGTCGTCCGCGCGCGCGAAGTAGCCGGAGATATCGCCTGGCAGATTTTCGAGCGCGGCGAGCGTTGCGTGCACGAGGTCGGAGAGATTCAGCGCCGAGATGGCCTGCCGGTCGATCTCGCCCATGATCGTCGTGATATCGCGGCCGACTTGACGATAGCCCGCGACCTGTTCGTGAAGATCGACCAGAATGCGATGTGAGACTGCGCGCTGGATCGGTTCACGCTCCTCGGCTGGGAGGTCCGCTACGTAGCGCTCGATCCCGCTCTGATAAATGGTGAGTCCTTCGACCAGCCACTGCATGTCGACGCCGACGATCGCGTGCGTGCGTCCCGCGCGTTGTGCGCGCGCTTGGTGCGTCGAAAACGTCAGATCGGAACTGACCAGCATCGTGAGATACTCGACCTGTTGCCGCTTGAGTGCCGCGAATTCATCGGGGGTGAGACGCGCGAGCACCTCTGCGATCGGGCTCCAGCGCGCGAGGGATTCGTAGAATTGCTCGGTGAGCGGCTCGGCGATTGTGCCGGCCACGGTGTCGAGCCGGCGCAACGCCGACGACGCCTGCGCATCGTATGCGCGCGAAAAATCCGCGGTGGATCCCTCCACGCTACCTCCGCCTTGAGCCGAAAGGCCTACGGCCTCATTGCCACGGGGTATTAGCGCCCGATGGGATGCTTTCCCACCGGGCGCCAGAGGATGGATCGGATCAGGGATTACTCGGTGTTTGCGGGTTGCCGGCCATCGCGCCAAACGGATCCAATACGTATTGTGAGCCGTACGGCGTGCCGTTCCCGACAACGTAGTTGTAGCCGTGCGTCGACGGATACCCGTTGTTTCCAGGGATGTTGTTGTGGAAGATCGGTCCGTGACCAACCGTCCCCAGTGCCGCAAGCGCATATAAGACGTAGTTGGCGTTGCCGACGCGGCCGCCAACCAACTGGTCTTGTACCGCTTGCAAGCCTGCGAATTCCGGCGACGACGCGCTCGTGCCGATCAGCAGGTAGAGTCCCCCACCGAGCGCGGTGACGTCGGAGCTGCGATCCGGGCCGCACGGTTGTACCGAGCCGACCGGGCAGCCGCCCATGTGCATCGCAACGTCGGGTACCGTGCGCATCGATGCACCGGTATTGACGAGATATTGGTAGAGCGGTTTCGCCCAGAAGGTACTCTTACCGCCGCCCGAACCCCAAACCGCACCGGCCGGCTCGCCCGACGCCGGTGAGAATTGATCGTCGTTGGCATTCTCGCTGACATACGCCGACTTCAGCGTTCCGTTCGACGTCGTAACGAGATTGGTTCCACCAACGCCCGTCACGTCGCTATCGTTGGCAGCCCATTCGACCCCAAACGTCGCGATCGCACCGGTGGTATCCGTGCATCCAAGGGCGCCGTTGTCGCCCGAGGAGTTCATAAAGCTGATACCCTGCGCATTTCCTTGTCGATAGATGTCGTGGAACTGCGTCTCAAGATACGTGAAGTCTTCGCCACCGTTATAGGCCGCAGTGAAATAGAGTTCACACAAGCCGAATGACGTGCTTACGACGTCGGCCTTGTTGTCCTCGACGATCGCTGTGTCCATGTCGATGAAGGACGGCGCGATCGATGCGTCCGGCGCTTCGTAGACCACGATCGTCGCGCCCGGCGCGGATCCGCCCGATTGTTGGACGTCGAGTGAGACCTCGTCGCAATCGCCGTTGTTGATGTCGAAAGGCGGACTTCCGCCGTCGACCGGACGACGCTCGACATTCGGAACCGGAAGGTTCTCGTGTCCAAAGTACAGCGCATTATCGCTATCAAGGAAGTCGCACGCGGCCACAATGCCGATGGTGCGGCCCCTGCCGGTCGCGGTTTGATAGGCCGGATACGTGTAGGCCTGTTTGAGATCGTCGAACCAGTACGGACCATCCGTACTGTAGCGGTTGTCGCTGATCGGCGCCGTGGAGACTTTCGCGAAGTCTGGACGCGCTACAGGCAACGGCGCAAACGCCGCGACTTGTGCGTGTACCGCGGTGAGTGCGGCGGGAAGCGTGGGCGCCTTGTCGGCTTGCATCAACGTCACCGGCGTTCCACGCGAAAGTGTGGTGGTACGGCGGCTGAGCTGAATGCTGAAAACGCGCTGCACGACGCTTTGCGGGGCGTCCGCGACGATGCCTTGTGACGTGAACGCGGTTGTAAAGCCTTGTGCTTTCAACGTCGACGCGACCGTTTGCAGATCGCTCGCTGTCGGTCCAAACTGCGTGCGGAATTGCGCCGGCGTCAAGAACTGATGATATTGCGGTGAATTTTGCGTGCTCTGCGCTTGAATTAACTGATCGAGCGCGCTGCTGTTGCGCAGCGGGAGATGCACGTAGACACGCACGCCGGCCGGTGCCGTGTTTGGATATGCGTACGACTGCGATGCAGTCATATCGCTCGGAGGGTTTACTGCCGGCACGTTAGCCGACGGAATTGAGCCCGAGGAGTTGCCGCCGCCACAAGCGGAGAGCGCGAAAATCGCAGCGGCAGCCAACCCGAAGGATGCACGTATTGCCATTGCTTGTACTCCATAGTATGCAATTTTTTGGAACAGGGGCACGGTGTTACGGGACTGTTTGCCTGGTCCTGCTACATAAAATTCATGAATTTTCCGGAGGTATGGAAAGCGCTTGCTGTTGCCGCCGACGGCTACGAAAGCAGTGTGACCTTGCCCGATTCGAGATCGTAGACGCCGCCGACGATCATCAGCTTCCCGGCGCTGACGGCGTTCGCGACGATCGACGACTGCTTTTTCGTGCCCGCGACGGTGGCGCGGACATTCGCTGCGACCGCGCTCGCGATCTCGGTGGTCCCTTTGATGCCCGGCGCGATGCTATCGACGATGTATTGGATCTTTCCGGGGAATTTCTCGCCCTTCTCGAGGTTCGCGAGCGTCGCTTCCACCGCGCCGCATTTGCTGTGACCGAGCACGAGGATCAGCGGCACGTTCAACTCTGCGATGGCGTACTCAAATGAGCCAAGTCCCGCGGGTTCGATGAAATTGCCTGCGACGCGAACCCCGAAGATGTTGCCCGGAATTTGATCGAAGACCGTTTCGACGGGCACGCGTGAGTCGGCGCAGCTGAGGATGATAGCGAACGGGTTCTGCCCGTGCGCGACTTCTAGGCGTCGCGCGGTGAGTGGAGGGCAGGTCGCTTTATCGGCGTCGAAACGTGCGTTGCCGGCCATCAGCGCGGCGAGCGCGCCCTTTGCGTCGAGGGGTGGAGACCCGCCCGCGGCGACCGCGATACCCGACGTGGCCGATGAGAGTGCGAGCCCCGCGCCCGCTTGGAGAAGAAATGCTCGGCGATCGTAGTTCAAGTACGTAACCTCCTATAGCGCGTATGAGGGATCGAGACGGTCGAGTTTGCGCAGCAGGCCCGGCCACGCCAGCAAGCCGCCTGCGCCACGGGTTGCCTGCTTCGCTTGTGCCTGTCCCGTTGCGATGATCCGTGGGTCGACCGGAATGAGCTTTTGCCCCGAACTCTGCGCGCGCACTTGGATTGCGCACGTGCTTTCGAAAAGGTACAACTCGAGGAATGCGTCTGGGACGTGCTCGGCCACGGTAAGCAGCCCGTGATTGCGGAGCATCAAGAAGTTCTTGTCACCTAAATCGGCAACCAGCCGCTGCTTCTCTTCATCGCGCAAGGCCACGCCTTCATAGTCATGGTAGGCGAGCGACGAAAGCACGAAGATCGACTGCTGCGATATCGGCAGTACGCCGCCTTCTTGCGCGGAGACGGCTATACCGTTGAGACTATGAACGTGGAATATGCACTTGGCGTCCTCGCGCGCTGCGTGAATGGCACTGTGGATCGTGAAGCCGGCGGGATTGACCTCGTAGGGCGATGCCATCACCTTGTTGCCGGCGAGATCGATCTTGACCAGACTCGAGGCGCTGATCTCGTCGAACATCAAGCCGTAGGGGTTGATCAAGAAGTGGTGGTCGGGACCGGGAACGCGCGCGGAAAGGTGCGTGAAGATGAGATCGTCCCAGTGAAAGTGCGCGACCAGTCGATATGCTGCGGCGAGTGCAACGCGTGCGTCCCATTCCTCGGGCGAAACCTGCCCGCGAACATCGGTCTCAATCGTAGTAGTGGTCATGGCAATTACTCCCGCGACGTATCAAACACGACCTGATCCCATTGCCAGAGTTGTTCGAAGAAAGCGCGCGCGGCGTCGCGATCGGCTGGCGCAGTGATCTGCGCGATCGAACGCGTGCCGTCGATCGCGGCGAACAGCCCGTCTTGCTGCGCGTCAATTGGCAGGTACAGGTCGGTGTACGTGTGGTTCCGATTTATCAGGACCGCCGACGCTCCTGCCGGGAGACGCTCGCGGACGACGATTGTGTCGGGTAGACGAATAGGAATATAACCGAGCCACGTATCGGCGGCAAAATCGACCGCCGGTGTCTCGCGGTCGTAGGCGATCAGTGCGTGGCGGACCATCGTCCCGCGGAAAAGTTCGAGCGCGGTATATTGCTCGCGCGGCGGAAGCGCTTGGAGGCGTGCAGCGTGTGGCGTCGATGCGACGGCACCGCACGCCGGCAAGTACGGCGCTTGGCGCATCCACCGACCAAAACGCAAGTTCGCGCTATCCAGAAATTCAAAGAGTTGGGGAACCGAATAGGCGCGATCGCGTGGATTCAACAGCGCGTCGGCCAGGCCGGCGACTCTCGCGAAGTCCGGCGAGTTTCGCAACAGGTGCACGATTGGGTGATCCGGCGGCAGCGCCTTCAAACTCTCCGCGAGATCGCGGATGTTCGCGTCGGTGGGCTCGATCTCGAGACGCCGGCAGTAGTCTTGCAACATGTAGACGCCGGCGCGTCCGTACGGCGCGTACACCATAAGATGCATCGCGCCGTTTGGCGCGAGCACCTCGCGCAGCGCGCGCAGTCCGGCGTCGGGATCGACAAGGTGGTGGAGCACTCCGGTGCAGACGACGTGCTCGAAGGTTCGTCCGAGCTCGGGTGCGCGCTCGACGGCAAGCTGATGTACGTCGAGGTTCTCGAGGTTGTATTTGCGCTTGAGTTCTCGCGTATACGCGATGCTCGACGCGCTGACGTCAATGCCGACGACCTTTGCGTTCGGCCAGCGAACGGCATAGTGCGCGGCTTGCGACGTACCGCAGCCTGCCACGAGGATGTTGCGGTCGTTGCGATACGGCTGGTGCGGGAAGAAGAGGTGGGATTCCGCGCGTCGCCGTGCATCATCCCAAAGCCGGCGGTAGGCGACTACGTCGTCTACCGCCGGTGGGTACGGATGCATCTCGTAGAAGGCACTCACTTCGTCGGTCATGAGTGCTGTGCTGATGCTAGCCGTGTGGCGTTTTGACCTGTTCCATCACCGAGTCGAGGTTGAACGAGGCGGGTTTCTGGCGCGGTGGGAACTTCACGAAGTCCTCAACCTGCTGTGCGATGACCGCCTGCATGAGATACAACTGCGGCACGTGATCGACCATCCAGTCAAAGTACGTGTTCGAGTTGAAGTCAGCTCGTTCGAATGGATCGCGCCGCAAGCTCACGATGTGCGGCAGACGAAGCTTGATGAACGGCTCCGCCCACTGTTGCATCGTATTGGCGCGCTGGACCGAGAGGTTGAACTTGTAATCGCCGACGCGTACGGCGACGACGTCACCATCATCGCTGAAGTACACGATCGCCTGTCGCGGGCTCTCTTTGACTTGGCCACTCAGGTATGGAATCTGGTTATAGCCGTCAAGGTGCACATTGTACTTTTGGCCGTTTATCGTCGTGCCCTTGAGCAGTTGTTCCGTGACGTCTGCATTTCCGGCAGCTGCTACGAGCGTCGGGAACATGTCGATGTGGGAAACGATGCCGTTATAGACCGATCCGGGCTTGATCGTGCCGGGCCAACGCATGAAGCACGGTACGCGCCAGCCGCCTTCCCAGTTGGAGTCTTTCTGACCGCGGAACGGCGTGTTTGCGCCATCGGGCCAGGTGTCGTTCTCGGGACCGTTGTCGGTCGAGTACATCACGATCGTGTTGTCCTCGATGCCGAGCTCCTTCAGCTTATCGAGCATCATGCCGATCTGCTCGTCGTGCACGACCATGCGATCGCTGTACGGATCCTGACCGCTCTTCCCGATGTTCTTTTCCGCGACGTGCGTGCGGAAGTGCATTGCCGTTGAGTTATACCAAAGGAAGAACGGTTGATCGGCCTTGGCCTGCTTTTCCATCCATGCGAGCGCCGCCGAGGTGATCTCCTCGTCGATCGTTTCCATTCGTTTTTTGGTTAGTGGACCGGTGTCGACGATGGTCTGTTTGCCGACTTTTCCAAAACGCGGATCGATCGTCGGATCGTCCTTGTCAGTTGCGCTGCACTTGAGCACGCCGCGCGGCCCAAACATCGCCTTGAACTTGGGATCTTTGGGATAGTCGGGAAGTTCGGGCTCTTCTTCGGCGTTGAGGTGATACAAGTTGCCGAAGAACTCATCGAACCCGTGCACGGTAGGCAGAAACTCGTTGCGGTCGCCAAGGTGGTTCTTGCCGAATTGGCCGGTCGCGTAACCAAGCGGCTTCAAGGCCTCGGCGATCGTTGGGTCTTCCTTTTGAAGACCGACGGTGGCACCGGGCATCCCGACCTTGGTAAGGCCGGTGCGGATCGGATTCTGGCCGGTGATGAAGCAGGCACGGCCCGCGGTGCAGCTTTGCTGCGAATAGTAGTCGGTGAAGAGGCCGCCTTCGTTGGCCACCCGGTCGATGTTGGGCGTCCGGTAGCCCATCATCCCGTTACTAAACTTGCTGATATTCCAGATGCCGATATCGTCGCCCCAGAGTATCAGAATATTCGGTTTTTTCGCTGGCATAGTTGTGTACACTCCCTCTTAGCGCCCCTCAATCGTAGTCCGCCGCTTCGCCCGCGCGGCATCCCGAAATCAGCGCTTTTCTTCGGGGTGCCCGGCCTTGGGCACAGCAGGGTCAGTCCGCGGGCACTCGAGCGCACGTCCGCTATCGTTCTCGCCGTGTTTGCGCGAATCGGACTGTGTGCGACGGGCCACAGCATTAGGGGTGATTGCTGGTGGCGTCGGTGTGCTGGCGGGGTGCAGCGTCCAAGTCTGTATGCCGGTGCCCCTCGCGATAGGTGTTGCGTCGAAGCCGACGGCCTTTGGCATCAGCGTCTACCCGCAAGACTCCATCGAGCGCGCGATCTCGCTGGCAATCGGTTGCAACGCGCGCATTATTCGAATCGGCTTCACCGGCGATCTCGACTACACGGACGCGCTCTTTGCGGCCGCCGGGGCGTCGGGCTTGCGGGTCATCCTCATCACGCCATACGCGGATCAGCCGGTGGACGTCGCATCCTATGCTGCAGCGTGCGCCGCGCTCCAACAACGATACGCGCAATTTAATCCGATTTGGGAGATCTGGAACGAACCGAACCTGCCGTTCTATTGGCGATCGGCGCCGGACGTAAACGCCTACGCGGTGCTCGCCATCGCCACGGCAAAAGCCTTACGCGGCGCGGGCGCCGCCGACGTGTGGTCGGGCGGAACCAGCGGCATCGATCTTTCGTGGACTCGTCAAATGGTGGCGCTCGGTGCCTTCCACGTGATGACCGGGTGCGCGGTCCACACCTATCAGGATCCGTGTGTAAACCTCGACGCCTATTGGCAACTCGCGCCGATGATGCCGCCGGGCATTGCGATCCATACAACGGAGACGTGCATTCCATCGACGCAAGACCAACCTGATTTCTTGCGGCAGCAATGGTACGTGCACCGCGGCGTCGGCATCCCGACGATGGTGTGGTGCGAGTTGCGCGACGGCACCGCGGGGACGAGCGGTGCGTATACGATGCCATACGGATTGGTGCATGCGGACTATTCGCCGAAGCCGGCGTACTACGTCGCGCAGTCGTTAGTGAGCTAATGCGCGCGCGAGACCTGCGAGTTGGTGCTACGATAAGGTGGCCCTTAACTTGCTGAGGAGGCAGTCTTATGCCGCTTAGGTCGCTCGAATCGGATTTTTGCGTTGTCGGCGCAGGCTATGCTGGATTGGCCGCCGCCCATCGCTTGCAACAAAAGAACCATTCCGTGGTCGTCCTCGAGGCCGCTCCGCGTTTTGGCGGCCGGGCGTGGACGGAGTCTCTCTCCGATGGAACATATTTTGATATCGGTGGCGCCTGGGTCGGCGTCGCGCAGGTGCAACCGAGTATCCGCACCTTGATGGATGAGTTAGGCGTAAAAACCTACGACCAATACACGGGCGGACCACGTGGAAAAACGGTCTTCGTCGACGTGAAGGGCGAGATCTCGTATTACGAGCCGCTGAATAAGGGAAATCTGCTCGCAACGGCTCCGAAGATTGGAGTCCTTGCGCAAGCCGATCTCGGTAACGCCATCATGGCATTGAACCGCATGTCGGAGGCGGTGCATCTCGACGCACCGTGGGACGATGTGAATCTTCCGGTCACCTTGAGTCTCAGTCCGAAGACCACGCGCGAAGCCGATACGATCACCGTCGAAACGTGGTTGCATCACAATGTGTCCACACGCGAGGCGCGCACGCTGTTGACGAACGCCATTGTCGGCATTACTGGCGTAAATACCGCCGCGGCTTCCTTACTGCACTTGCTGTTCATGCTGCGTTCCTTTGATAGCAATTTTATAAACGCGGTCGGTTCGGGTGAGGGTGAAGCCGAGCAATTTCGGATTCGGGGCGGCGCGCAAGAAATGGCGAAACGAATCGCCGCACAGCTCGGTGACGCCCTGATCCTCGATTCGCCGGTTCGTCAGATAACGCAAGATGCAATCGGTGTTACCATAAGCTCGGAAACCGTTTCGGTACGCGCGCGTCGAGTAATCGTCGCAATCGGCACCGCTATGGCCAATTTCATACGCTTCGATCCGGTTCTGCCGGTTCCGCGCGCCCAGCTGCAACAGCGTATGCCGCAAGGCGAGTGTTGGAAGATCTGGCTCTGCTACGATAAGGCGTTCTGGCGAAGCAAAGGGTTAAACGGCGAGTCCGTTTCAATCGCTCCCGGAGACCTAATCGTGAACGCACGCGACGCCGGCCTTGACGCTTCGCAAGATGAGCCCGGATTAATGAATGCGTTTCTCGCCGGCGACGGCGCCCGTGAGTTCGATAGTATGACTCGCGAAGAGCGCAAGCAGCGCGTTCTGAAAGAACTCGCGCATCGCTTCGGGCAAGAGGCGGCAAGGCTTTCAACCAAGATCACGTTTCCGGCCGTGCTGCCACAAAATCCGACACCGGATGCGTACTTCGAATGGAACTGGGCTATGGACGAGTTCACGCGCGGAGATTTCGGGGCCGTGCCGGGCCCCGGGCGTGTACACGACCCTCGGAAACGGGCCTGCGATTCGTGATCCCGTAGGGTTGATACACTGGGCCGGGGTCGACACCGCTACCTATCCGATCGCGACATTCAGTGGCGCGGTTCAGTCGGGCGAACGCGCTGCGCACGAGGTGCTCGCTGCAACCGTGCCTGCCCTCGGCAAAGCGTAGAACTCCTCACGCAGGGTTGGGCGCGGTCGGTTACCAACTGTTGCCTCGCGGAGAGGTGGCAGAGCGGTTTAATGCAGCGGTCTTGAAAACCGCAGGACGTGAAAGCGTTCCGAGAGTTCGAATCTCTCCCTCTCCTTTGTTTCACCGGAGGCGTGTGCGTGCAAAACGCCCAGGACTTTCAAGACGGTAAGTTGTTGCGAATCTTCGTCGACGAAGCCGATCGGCGCGGCTTGCAGCCGACTTACACGGCGATCGTCGAGTTCTTGCGCAAGCGCGGCGTCGCGGGCGCAACCGTCTTTCGCGGGATCGAGGGTTTCGGCGGCCACGGCGAGGTGCACGTCGCCAAAGTGTTTTCGTGGCTGCCGAATCTGCCGATCCTTATCGAAGTCGTCGATGATTGGGCCGTGCTCGAACCGCTGATCGCGCAGCTCGAAGAGCTGATCGGCGAAGGTTTGCTCACAATCGAAGCGGCGCAATACCTGCGGCTTTCTCGAGCGAAAGCGTAACGTTGTCCGAGCGCACGCCCGGAACGTTACTGCGGATCTTCGTCGATGAAGAAGATCGTTACGACGGCAAACCACTGTATATGGCGCTTGTCGATGAGTTAAAGGCCGCCGGTTTCACCGGGGCAACCGTGCTCAAAGGGATCGAAGGCTACGGCATCCACAAAACGCTGCACACTGCGCGCACCTTCGATATGTCGACCAATCTGCCGATCCTAATCGAAGTGATCGAAGAAGAAGCCAAAGTCATGGCGCTTTTACCTACGCTGCGTGCGATGATCGATGAGGGGTTGCTCACGCTCGAAAACCTCGAGCTCGTGCGCATCTCGCGAGGGCCGCGGTGATCGATTGGCGCGCGGTCGTTGCGGTGGCGATCGGTGCGGCGATTGGCGGCGTGTTGCGCTATGTGGTCGGTCAATTGTTCTTGCAGCGCTTCGGCCCCGGCTTTCCGTACGGAACGCTCTTTATCAACGTGAGCGGCAGCTTCCTTATCGGCATCGTTGCACAACTCGCATTGACGCGTGCATTCGGTATGACGCCGCTCGTGCGTCTGCTCCTTGCGACCGGCATACTCGGAGGCTATACGACGTTCTCGGCGTTTTCGCTCGATGCGCTCACGTTGCTTGAGTCCGGCGCGATGCCTGCGCTCGTCTATACGGTAGCGTCGGTTGTGCTCGGCTTCGGAGGCGCCGCACTCGGCGTCGTCCTGACGCGACTTGCGCTGCGCTAAGCCGAAAGGTGCTCGCGGTTGGCCGGCATCTCGAGATACTGCAGCGGTCCGATCGGTACGATTTGCGTCGGATTGATGTCGTCGTGCGTGCAGTAGTAGTGGCGCTTGATGTGATCGAAGTCGACCGTCGATGCAACGCCCGGGATCTGGTACAGGTCGCGTAGATAGCCGTAGAGATTCGGGTAGTCGACAATCCGGCGCAAGTTGCACTTGAAATGTCCGTAGTACACGGGATCGAATCGGATCAGCGTGACGAACGCGCGCCAGTCCGTCTCTACCGGATTTTTTCCGAACAAAAACCGCCGTGTGGTCAAGCGCTCTTCGAGCCGATCCAGCATCGCGAAGACGCGATAGGCCGCTTCTTCGTAGGCGGGTTGGCTCGTCGCAAAGCCCGCCTGATAGACCCCATCGTTGAGATCCACGAAAGATCTCGTCGTTGAGTGCGTCGATCTGCGTGCGGATTTCGCGCGGATAGAAATCGGGCTGCGGATCGCCGACGGCATCGAACTCGGTTTCGAACATGCGCAGGATGTCGTCGTCGGAGTTGCTGACGATGCGTTTGGTCTGCATGTCCCACAACGCCGGGACCGTCACGCGGCCGCGATAGTTCGGGTCACTCGCGCGATAGAGCTCGCTCAAGAAGTGGGTACCATAGCGCCAGCCCCGGTCGTCGCGAATCGGGTCAACGATCGTCATCGGGATCGCAGCCTCGAGCCGTTTGAGCTTGCGCATGATGATCGTACGATGCGCCCACGGGCACGCGAGCGAGACAAAGAGCTGATAGCGTCCAGCAACCGCGGGAAACCCGGTGTGCCCGTCGGCGGATACCCACCCGCGAAACTGATCGTCTTGTCGGACGAAGCTGCCGTCGGCGGATTGCTCGTCGGGGAACTGCGCCTTAACCTGCGAATCCATACGCTTCTATTGAAGGAGGCCCGGTGCTCAAAGGATTCATCTACGGCGTCTTAGCCACGCTGCTCATCCTCTTCGCCGTCGGCTATGTGGGTGTCACGCAGGGTCTGCTGATTCCGGCCAATGCAGATGCGAAGCCGTCGCGAATGGAGCGCTGGATGGCAACGCGCTCGCTCGACGCGACGATAGCACGCGAGATGCCGACGCAGGCAAACCCGATTGCGGCAACCGACGCTAACTATGAGGCCGGCATCAAACTCTATGCCGAGAATTGTGCAGCATGTCACGGCGCGCAGGGCGCGCGACCGTCAATGATTGCGATCGGACTCTATCAACAGGCGCCGCAGCTCGCAAAGCACGGCGTCGAGGATGATCCTGAAGGCGAGACCTTTTGGAAGATCGACCATGGCATTCGCCTGACCGGCATGCCTGCATTTACAAAGTCGCTCTCCGACGAGCAAATTTGGACGCTTGCGCTCTTCCTCAAGCATATGGACGCACTACCGCCTGGGCCGCAGCGCCTCTGGAAGGCAACGAAAATGCCGGTTGCGCTCGCGCCGCTTTCAGCGCTTCCCTCGCCGACGCCAGGCAGTAGTTCCACCCATTAAGGAGAAACCGTTTGCTTTAATATGGATGGAACGCGTGTGGATGTGCGTGCTCTTCCCGTCTGGGAACGGCCGGCAAAAATCTCTGAAGTTTTCGATCGTTTACCGCTTGGCGGATCGCTTACTATCGTCACCGACAACGAGCCGCGAGGATTGGCCTTCCGAATCGAGCAGACACGGCCGCACGAAGTCATCGTCGACCATCGCCGCGTGGGCGATCACGAATGGGCGGTTCGTCTCACGCGCGTGGCAATCGAGAGCGACGCGCCTTCGCCGTCCGGCATCATCAAACGCGCATCGGTCTTTAGCGTCCTCGATGAGGAAGCGCGCGCGCTGCTCACTGCCGGCGCAAGCCTGCACACCATTCGGCGCGGGCAGACCATCGTGACTGAAAGTACCGACTGGCCGTACCTCGGCATCGTTTTCGAAGGCGTGCTTGCCTTGACGACCGGCAATGGGACCGAACGGCCGCGCATTTTCTATGAAATCTTTCCATACGAACTGCTGGGCGAGCTTGAACTGTTCGATGAAGCCCCCGCTGCCGGCCGCGTCATCGGGCTCTCGAAGGTAGCGCGGTACCTGCGGATCGCGCGACGCACGGTGCTCGACGTCGCCGAAGGCTACCCGCAGATGTTGATCGCGCTCGGGCGCGTGAGCGCGCACCGCCGCCGCGATCACATGCGAGCACTTGCAACGCAAGCGACGATGCCGATCATCGCGCGTGTAGCTCACGTGTTGGTGCCGTATTCGATTCCGGAGCGCGGGCTGAGTCCGGCGCGGTCTCCGCTTCCCAACATGACGCAGGCGCAGATTGCGGCTGCCGCAGGAACGGTGAAAGAGGTTGCGGCGCGCGCAATCGCCGAGCTGGAAACGCGCGCTCTGCTCAAGCGCGAACGCGGACATATCCGATATCTCGATCGCCAAGGATTGCTCGACATGATCCGGGACGCTGGATGATCTTAACGTTCTTCCGCCACGGAAGTAACGCCGTTCTTGCGCTCGCCGCCGTGGCGAGCATCGCCATCTTCGCTCTTGGAATCGTCTCGTTTTCGTTTGTCGCCGCGCTGATCGGCGCAGCGGTATTCTTCGTTTCCGAGTACACCACGCACCGGTTCATGTTCCACGCCCCGCCGTCTGCGATGCCGTGGCTGCTCAAGTTACAGCACCGGCTTCATTACGATCATCACATCGATCCGCCCAAACTAGACCTACTCTTCTTGCCATTGTGGTTCGTGATTCCGACCGCGCTCGTCTACTATGGTGTGTTCGTGACTATTACGCGCAACCCGGTGCTTGCGTTCTCGTTGACCTTTGGCAGCATCTGCGCCTTGCTGTACTACGAGTGGGTGCACTACATCGCGCACATTCCGTTTAATCCGCTGACGCCATTCGGTCGCTACGTCAAGAAGTATCACCTCTGGCATCATTTCAAGAACGAACGCTTCTGGTATGGCGTCACGAACCCGTCGATGGACTTTGCCGGCAGAACGTACCGTGATGTCGATGCGGTCGAGCGCAGCACTTCCGTGCGCGAAATCTGGCGCGGCATGTGAATTACCTCATCCTGCTCGCGCTCGCACTGTTCTTCGGGTTTGCATTTGAAGAATTTTTCGGCGGACAAGAGACGCCGGTTCCGGGCGGTATCCGCACCTTTCCGCTCATCGCATTTACCGGCGCGGGCCTCTATCTTGTAGAACCACATTTCGCGCTCGCGTTCATCGCCGGATTGCTCGTGCTCGGCTGGTGGATATCGCTCTACATCCGCAGCGTGCTCGCTGGGAAACGGGCGCGCCGCCGACGGGCCGTTGATCGTTCCGGCCTGCGTCATCATCGCGTATCTCCTCGGACCGCTCGCGCTCACGCAGCCGACATGGGTTCCGGTTGCCTTGATCGTCAGCGCGGTGATTCTCGTTGGTTCGCGCAAGTTGCTCCACGACTTCGTTGCACGCGTGCCCAAAGAGGAAGCGGTGACGCTGGCGCAGTTCTTGCTGCTCGTCGGCGTCGTGCTGCCATTGCTCTACGGTGCGCCGAAGATCCCCTTTACGGAAATCACGCCTTTCAGCGTGTGGCTGGCGGTTGTCGCCGTCTCGGCGCTTTCGTATGCGAGTTATTTGCTGCAGCGGTACGTGCTGCCGCAGGGCGGCATCCTCGTAAGCGCTGCGCTCGGCGGTCTCTATTCGTCGACGGCAACGACCGTCGTACTCGCGCGCGTATGCGCATGACCAGGGCGTGACCGCGCAGATCACCGCCGGGATCATCACCGCAACCGCGATGATGTACGTGCGGATTCTCGTCGTCGTGGCGATCTTCAACGCGGCGCTTGCGCGACCGCTCCTGGTTCCGCTGCTCATCCTCGCGATCATTGCAGCCGTTATTGCCGCATGCTTTGCGCGCTTCGGCGCGAATGGAAAGTCAACGCCGGCGGTTACCGTTTCGAATCCGCTCAAACTCGGCACGGCGGTCGTCTTTGCGATACTGCTGATCGCCATCTCGCTGCTCTCGACGTGGGTGCAGGCGCATCTCGGCACACAGGGCGTGCTCGCGCTTGCGGCCGTTGTCGGTGTGACCGACATCGATCCGTTTGTCTTGAGTCTTGCACAGGGTGGTTCCGCCAGCATTGGGATCGCGATGTCGGCCGTGGCCATCGTCATCGCCGCATCATCAAACAATATTCTCAAAGCCGTGTACACGGTCGCATTCGCGCGCCGGCGGCAGAGCCTCGTACCAGCCGGCGTTCTCGCCGGGCTTTGCGTGCTTGGCCTGATCGGTGCTGCTATCATGGCACGGTGAGCTTTTTTAACGAGCTGCTCGTCTCGCTCGGTTTGCGCAAACGCGTCGCTCCGAAGATCGGTCTACGTCCGCACCGCGACGTGGTCGTGCCGTTCGGGATCGACGCCGCGCACGAGCGTGTGCTCGGTGCGCTGGTCAAAACGCTCGGCGCAAACGTCTACACCGACGACCGCGCTACGCACACGATTGAAGCCGGCTTTGGCCTCGTCAACGCAGAGCGCGTATTGATCAGCCTTACAAGCGAAGGCGCGACGCAGACACGCATCGAGATCGAGGCTCACTACCGCGCCGGAGTCGAACGCCCATCATCTTCGCGCAACGTCGACGCACTAGCTAATGCCTTGTCATCCCGAGCGTAGGCGCGAAGCGCCGCAGTCGAGGGACCGCTAGAAGGCTCGGGATGACAAGCCGGCTAGTCGATACGGTCGAAGCCGGTGTAGGGAACGAGCGCGGGCGGGATCGCGATCGATCCGTCAGCCTGCTGGTAGTTCTCGAGTATCGCAAGCAGCGTGCGACCGACGGCAAGTGCCGAGCCGTTGAGCGTGTGCACGAATTCGGGTTTGGCGCGCTCGTCGCGGCGCATGCGAATCGATGCCCGTCGCGCTTGGAAATCGGTGCAGTTGGAACACGAACTGATTTCGCGGTAGCTGTTGGAACTCGGAATCCACACTTCGAGATCGTAGGTCTTTGCGCTGTTGAAGCTGACATCGCCGGCACAGAGAAGCATCGTGCGATACGGTAATCCCAACTCTTGGAGAAGCGCTTCTGCGTCGGCCGTCAGCCGTTCGAGCGCATCGGAAGAATCCTCGGGCGCACTGAGCCACACGAGTTCGACCTTTTCGAATTGATGCTGGCGGATTAATCCGCGCGTGTCCTTGCCGGCGGCGCCGGCTTCCTTGCGAAAGCAAGGTGTGAGTGCGGTGAGCAAACGCGGGAGCGTTGCCGCTTCCAGAATCTCAGCGCTGTGCAGTGCGGTAAGCGGCACTTCCGCGGTTGGAATCATGAACAGGTCGGCTTCCTGATCCATAAACATCGCATCGGAGAATTTGGTAAGCTGTCCCGTACTCCACATAGTCTCGCGCGTAACCAGGATCGGTGGCGTGATCTCGTCGTAACCGCGCGCAGCGGCCCGATCCAAGAAGAATTGCCCGATGGCGCGTTGCAGGCGCGCGCCCTTTCCTTTAAGTACGCTAAAGCGGCTGCCCGACAGTTTGGCGGCGCGTGCGAAGTCGAGGATATCGAGCGCTTCACCTAGCTCGTAATGCGGTTTCGGTTCGAAATCGAACGCGCGCGGCGTGCCCCAGCTGCGTACCAGCTCGTTCGATGCGGCATCGCTCCCGTCGGGGACCGTGTCGTCAAGGATGTTAGGCGTATTCTCGAGCAGCGCGCGCAGTGGAGAGTCCGTCGCGTCCGGCGCGAGCATCTTCGTCGTCGCTTCGTGCTCGGCAATGGCGCCCGAGATTTCGTCCAGTTGCGGACGCAATTCGCGGGCGGCAGCCGCCTTATCGGCAGCTTTGCCGATCTGCGCCGAGAGGCGGTTCTTCTCGGCTTTCAATCGCTCGGTCTCGGCGAGCGCGGAGCGGTACTGCGTATCGAGACGCAGAATGTCGTCGACAAACGATTCGTCGATCCCACGGCGTTGCGCCGAACGGCGCACGCGATCGGGATCGCGTCGAACAAGAGCAATATCGAGCATGGAACAGCGCGGCTTCGTCTTTCTGGAAGAAAATCTTTTGTCGCCAACGCAGGCGATTGCGGCCTACCTCGCGCGTGTGCCGTTGTCGCCGCGCGCCCCCGAGCGCATTCGCCTTGACGATGCGTATGGTCGCATTTTAGCCGAAGCGATCACCGCAGATGCGGATTATCCGAGCGAGCCGCGCTCCGCCATGGACGGTTTTGCAATCACCGCCGGGGGTGCACCGGGCACCTTTGCGGTGGTTGGCGAGATCGCGATGGGACGTCCTTGGGCCCGGCACCTTATGCCCGGACAAGCGGTGCGAATTCCCACCGGTGGCGTGGTACCTGATGGCGCCGATGCCGTCGTACCGGTCGAGAACGTACGGCTTAGTGGAACGGCGGTGGCGGTTGAAACCGCGCTCGAGCCGGGCGAAAACGTCAATCCCAAAGCGGGCGACATGCGCGCCAAGAGCGTCATGTTCGAGGTCGGCACGCGAATCCGTGGCCCGCAGATGGGCGTCTTGGCAACGCTCGGCGTCACGCAGGTAGCCGTCTTTCCGCGCCCGCGGATTGCGGTGCTTTCGAGCGGTGACGAACTCGTGCCACCTGGTATGCAGCCGCAATCGGGTCAGGTCCGCGACTCAAACCGCTATGCAATCGCGGGCGCTTTACAAGGAATGGGTGCGGTGGCGTTCCACGGGGCAACCGTTGCCGACGTCCCCGGCGCCCTCGAGCGAGCGCTGCGCAAGGCGCTGGCCGAGGCCGATGGCGCGGTCCTCACCGGCGGCTCCTCGGTCGGCGAACTCGATCGCACCCCGGCGGCGATCGCAGCGCTCGGCGCGCCGGGCGTCATCGTGCATGGACTGCGCGTCAAACCGGGGAAGCCGACGGTCTTGGCAGCAGTAGGAAGCAAGCCGGTTATCGGGTTGCCGGGCAACCCCACATCGGCCGTCGTGATTCTCGAAGCGGTGGTTGCCCCGATTATCGGGGCGCTCGCCGGCGCGCCGATCCCGCAGGACGCGGTCTCCGCAACGCTGGCCGGGCCCGTGCATACGCGCCGTGGTTGGACGTGGTTTGTGCCGGTGCGCCTTGAACGTAGCCCCGAGGGCTGGGTCGCCCACCCATTCGCGGTTCGCTCCTCGGCCGTAAGCCTTACGGCGATGGCCGATGGCTACATCGTCTCCCCTGAAGAAGCCGAAGACTTGGAGATGGGATCGCGTGTGGAAGTGCACCGATTCATCTAGATTGGTTTCCCGATGCATGGAGGTAAGGACAACCCGGTGATTCGCCCTGCGCCCGCAATAGAAGCCATCGCGCCGATGACGCCGTTCGTCGGCCCGGAGCAGCTCATGCGCGAAATCGGTCGCACCTCGCTCGTGCGCCTCGGCGCCAACGAGAGCGCCTTCGGGCCCTCACCGGCTGCCGTCGCGGCGATGAGTGCCGAGCTCGAGCGTCTTTGGTGGTACGGCGATCCCGAATCGTACGAGTTGCGCGAAGCGCTCGCGCGTAAGCACAACGTTTCCGTCGAGGAAGTGCTCGTTGGCGCGGGCATCGACGATCTCATGGGGTTGGTCGTGCGCGCGTTCGTTGCGCCGGGCGGCGCCGCTCTCACCACGCGCGGCTCCTATCCCACCTACAACTACCACGTCCAGGGATACGGCGGGCGGCTCGTCGCCGCGGACTATCGTCCGGATGGGCGCCTCGATCTCGACGCGCTCGTCGACGCGGCGGTCCGCGAACGCGCATCGGTCATCTACGTTTGCAATCCCGACAATCCGAGCGGCACGTTTATCGATAAGGACGATATGCGGCGCTTTTTCGAGGCGGTTCCGCGCGACGCGGTCTTTCTGCTCGACGAAGCGTACGCCGACTTCGTCGACGAGGCCGATCTGCTGCCGATGCATATCGAGGACCGCCTGATCCGGATGCGGACGTTCTCTAAGGCCTATGGTCTCGCCGGCGCGCGCATCGGCTATGCGATTGGCAGCCAACACCTGCTCGGCATCTTGCAGAAGATTCGCTTGCAGTACGGCGTGAACCGCAACGCGCAGGTTGGCGCACTGGCGTCGCTGCGTGATGAGCCGTTTCGCTCGTGGGTGGTCGATGAAGTGGCAAAGGCGCGCGCCGACTATTATGCGATCGCACGCGAGTTGGGATTAGGCGCGATCGAATCGGCGACGAACTTTGTGTGCATCGATCTCGGAAATGCGCAGCGTGCTACCCGCGTGATGAACGAACTGCTCGCTCGGCACGGCGTTTGGATTCGCAAACCCGGGATTGCGCCGCTGGATCGCTGCGTGCGTGTTAGTGCCGGAACTCAACCAATGCGCGCGGCGTTTGCGGCGGCGTTTCGCGAGGTCGTTGCGACCGTTCCGAGCGTGCCTGCATGAGGTATGCGATCCTCTCGGACATTCACGGCAACGTGGAATCGCTCGAACGCGCGCTCTCGCTCGTGCAGGCCGACGACGAAGTGTTGTGTCTGGGTGATATCGTCGGCTATGGGCCCAATCCTAACGAATGCATCGCGCTCTTACGCCAGCGCGTCAAGCATGCGGTTCTGGGAAATCACGACTTAGCCGCGCTGGAAAACTTTGGCGTCGAATACTTCAACGATGCGGCGCGTGCCGCAATCGCGTGGACGCAAGGCGTGCTCTCCGAAGAAAGCCGCGTGTGGCTCAACGGTCTTTCTTATGAGATCCGCTACCCGGATTTTCTCATGGTGCACGGCGCGCCCGTGAACTACTTCGAGTACATCTTAGACAAGCGCACTGCGGCCAAAGCCTTTGCGCTCACCGATGCTCCGCTTGTGTTTATCGGTCACACGCATATCGCCGAGTATTGGGTGCAAGAGCCTGACGGCAGCGTGGGACATCGCCACATGCAGCACGGCGGCGAGTTGACGTTCGAAGAAGGCCGGCGCTACATCATCGACGTCGGAAGCATCGGGCAACCGCGCGATCTCAATCCCGAAGCGTCGTTCGTCTTCTACGACCCGCAGAAACGCAGGGTTGAGTGGGTGCGTTACCCCTATCCAATTTCAGAAGTGCAGGAGAAGATTCACCACGCGCATCTTCCCGACTATCTCGCGATGCGATTGGAATCGGGGCGGTGAGCATCCCGGTCGACGACGGCTACTGCTTTGCGTGTGGCCCGGAGAACCCGATCGGGCTGCACATGCACTTCGAACCCGATGGTGAAGGCGTGCGGGCGCAACATACGCTCGCCGCGGAATTTCAAGGCTGGAAGTCAGTTGCGCACGGCGGGATCGTCATGGCGCTGCTCGATGAAGGGATGGCACACGCGGCAGGCCACGCTGGGCATCGCGGTATGACCGCGAGCGCCAACGTGCGCTTTCGCAAGCCCGTTCCGATCGGCGAGCCGCTCACTGTTGCGGGAAAAGTGCTCTGGCAGCGCCGCAACGTGCTCGGCATAGAAGCCGCGATTTGCGATGCCTCCGGCACGGTACTCGCCGAGGCCGAAGGCAAATTCGTCTCGCGGGGCGCGGTCGACGCCATCGACGATTATCGCGTCGGGCGCATTCGTGACGCGCAAAAACCGTGAAGTCAAAGCAGCAGCGCGTCAAAGCCAAAGAAGAAACCAAGACTCGTAACGAGCCCACCGTCGACAACCGGCGTGCGCGTCACGAGTATCACATCCTCGATTCGCTCGAAGCCGGACTCGCGTTGACCGGTACCGAGGTGAAGGCTATTCGCGCCGGCGGCGTAAGCCTCAGCGAAGCCTACGCCCGTTTTCGCGATGGTGAGGCGTGGCTGATGAGCATGCACATTCCGCCGTACAAGCAGGGCAGCTTCTCTAACGTCGATCCGAATCGACCGCGCAAACTCTTGCTGCACAAGGAACAGATCGCCGATCTGCAAGCGCGGGTGAAGGAAAAGGGTCTGACGATCGTGCCGCTGCGGATGTACTTCACGCGCGGCAAAGTGAAAGTGCAGCTCGGCGTGGCGAAGGGCAAGAAACTTTGGGACAAACGCGAGGACGTCGCCAAACGTGAAGTAGAACGTGAAATCGCTCGCAATGTTCGCTAACTATGCGCGGGGCTAAGCCCGAGGCGTCGATCGAGCAGGCCATCGAGCGCGATGGGGTGATCCGTCGCGGCGAGCACGTCGTCATTGCGTGCAGCGGCGGCGCGGATTCGGTTGCGCTCGTCTATGCACTCGCGTCGGTGCGTAAGCCGATGGAGTTGCGGCTCGCGCTCGCTCACGTCAATCACGGCACGCGCGAGTCCGCCTGGCAGGACGAATGCGTCGTGCTTCGCGTGGCCGCAACGTTTGACGTGCCGGTGCGCGTGGTTGCGCTCGAACCCGGCGACCGCGACGAAGCCACGTTGCGCGAAGCGCGCTATGCTGCACTGGTTGCGATCGCGCGCACCCAAGGCGCCGGCGTCGTTGCGACCGCGCATCATCGCGAAGATCAAAGCGAGACGGTGTTACTTGCGCTGCTGCGCGGCGCGGGGCCGGAAGGGCTGCGTGGCATGCCGGCGCGTCGCGCGCTCGCAGAGAACATCGACCTCGCGCGCCCGTTGTTGCATATCGCGGCCGAAGAACTGCGCTATGCCTGCCATGTCCACGCGCTTCCCTACGCCGTCGATCCAACGAACGCAGATCGAGGTCTGCGCCGCAACGCGCTACGCGCCGCGCTCGATTCGTTGCGTCCACTTTTCCCTGGACTCGATGCCGCCGTCGCGCGTACGGCCGAACTGCTGAGCGAAGAATCGGCAGGGACCGCGCGTGCGGACGTCCGGCGCGAGGTTCGTGCCGCGCTTGCGGCACAGGATGGGCTTCGCGATATCGATTTCGAGCACGTCGAAGCTGCGGTGCGCACGATCGAGCGCGGTGGATCGGGGCGCTTTCATATGAAGAAGGGCGTCGAACTGAGGATCGAGCAAGGCATCATCGTGGCGCAAGACGAGGTGCAATCATGATCAAGGCGGCGAGCTACGAGGGCAGCATCCTGCGCGAGCTCTTCGGTGTCGACGAGATCGCTCGCGCAATCGAGCGGCTGGCCGTTGACATCGTGCGGGACTATCGCCGCAAGCCGCTCACGCTCGTCGGCGTGCTCAAGGGCGCACTCTACGTCACGACGGACTTGGCGCGAGCGATCTCGTCGCTTCCTGATGGCCCGAGCGAGATCGCGATCGATTACCTCTGCGTTTCAAGCTACGGCAACGCGTCACGTTCGTCGGGCGAAGTGCGCTTGCTCAAAGACATCACCGAACCGGTTGCCGGCAGCAACATCGTGATCGTCGAAGACATCATCGACAATGGGCTCACGCTACAGTATCTTCGCGCGTTACTGAGAGAGCGTAACCCGGCAAGCCTGCGCGCCTGCGTGCTTTTCGACAAGCCCTATCACCGAACGGTCGAGGTACCGGTCGAATATCTGGGGCTGCGGGTGCCTGATGCATTTGTCGTAGGTTACGGGCTCGATTACCAGGAACTGTTCCGGAACCTGCCGTACTTGGCCCAGCTTCGACCAGAGGTCTTTACCGACGGTTAAGAGTCGGTAGCGGGCGGCCGACGAAAGAAACGATGGCCCGGGAAATGTTGTTACAGCAAGGGTAGCCCCGGGCCCCGAAAGCATAAAAGTGAGCAAACACCTTCGTTCTATCCTCCTCATCGTCGGCGCCGTCGTGCTGGTCTTCTTCGTTGTTGAGAAGTTGATGCAGCCGAGCGAGAACGTATCGCGTCTCGACTACGGCGTCTTCTATCAGAAGCTCGAAGCAAACGACATACGCTCGTTCCACGCCGTCGGACAGGACGCGTCCGGCGAGCTTGCCGACGGGACGAAGTACACCGTCACGCTGCCGAACACCGACACTGCCTTCGCACGCGAACTTGCCAAACACATCAAAAACGGCGAGTACGGTTTCGAGCAGCCGACGAATAGCGGGCTCGTGTCGAGTCTGGTAAGCATCGCGCCACTGCTCCTTATTGCAGTGCTCTTCTTCTTTATATTGCGCCAGGCGCAGAGCGGAGGCAGCCAGGCGCTTTCGTTCGGCCGGTCGCGCGCGAAGATGATGAGCGAGAATCGGCCGAAGGTGACCTTCGCCGACGTCGCCGGTGTCGACGAAGCCAAGGAAGAGCTGGGCGAGATCGTCGACTTCCTTAAGTATCCGAAGAAATATCAGGCGCTGGGCGCGCGCATCCCCAAGGGCGTGTTGCTTTTGGGTCCGCCGGGTTCGGGCAAGACGCTGCTCGCGCGCGCAATTGCCGGCGAAGCCGGCGTGCCGTTCTTCTCGATCTCCGGTTCCGATTTCGTCGAGATGTTCGTCGGCGTCGGCGCATCGCGCGTGCGCGATCTTTTCGATCAAGCCAAGAAGTCGGCGCCGTGTATCGTTTTCATCGACGAGATCGACGCGGTCGGTCGTCAACGTGGTGCCGGTCTCGGCGGCGGACACGACGAGCGCGAACAGACGCTCAATCAGTTGCTCGTCGAGATGGATGGATTCGATCAGAACACCGGCGTGATCCTGATTGCCGCAACCAATCGTCCCGACGTACTCGATCCGGCGCTGCTGCGTCCGGGTCGCTTCGACCGGCAGATCGTTGTCGATCGCGCGGACTTCCGCGGCCGCGAGAAGATTCTCGAAGTGCACGCTCGCAACAAGCCGCTCTCGAAGGAAGTCTCGCTCGAGATCCTAGCAAAGCGCACGCCGGGCTTCTCCGGCGCGGATCTCGAGAACTTGCTCAACGAAGCAGCGCTGCTCGCCGCGCGTAGAAACAAGAACATCATCGAGATGAACGATTGCGACGAGGCGATCGATCGTGTGATGGTCGGTCCCGAGCGCAAGTCGACCGTGATGAGCGCAAAAGAGAAAGAGAATACGGCCTACCATGAATCCGGGCACGCGATTCTCGGCGGTATGCTCGACAAGTCCGATCCGGTGCACAAGGTCACGATTATCCCGCGCGGTATGGCGTTGGGGATCACCTGGTCGCTGCCGGAGGACGATCGCCATCAAATGACGCGCGATGAGATCTTAGCGCAGATCACGATGGCGCTTGGTGGCCGTCTCGCCGAAGAGATTCAATTCGGCGACGTGACGACCGGCGCGAGCAACGACTTTCAGAAAGCAACGGAACTTGCGCGCCGGATGGTGACGCAGTACGGCATGAGCGAACTCGGACCGATTCAGTTCGGCCGCGGCAATCATCAAGTGTTCTTGGGACGCGACTTCGGCGAGGAGCGCAACTACTCCGAAGAGGTCGCGAGCAAGATCGACGGCGAGGTGCGGCGGATCATCGAGACGTCGTATGAGCGCGGTCGCACCCTTCTCACAGAAAACTGGGATAAGGTCGAGCGTATGGTCAAGTCGCTGCTCGAGTACGAAACCGTCGATGCTGAAGAAGTTCGCGCGATCCTCACCGGCAAGCCCTACGATCGCGACAAATCCGGTGGCAGCGCGGTCGCGGCCGATCCGCAGCCCGAACTCGCCCCCGCCGAAGAGCCGCAGCGCGAGAAACCTAGCCGCGTTCCCCCAACGATTCGCCCGGAGCCTGCATAATGCGCCGGCCGGTCCTACTCACAGCGGCGCTGGCACTGATGCTCGCGCCGCTCGCGGCATTTGGGGCAGACGAGCCCTCGTCCGGCAGCCTGCCGCACGGTGGATCCTACACCATCACGCGCGACACGACGTTTGCGTCGGCAGCTATCGATCTGTGGTTTCGCGCGCCCGGTGCTGGTTACGATAACAACGCTCCGGGTCTCTCGCGCGTGGCAGCCACCGCTGCTGCAGCCGCGACGTTAGAGAGCGGCAAGTCGCTCGTTGGTCTGGTGCGCAACGTCGGCGGTCGTATGGCGATCAACGTGTATCCCGACATCGTTGACATCAGTGTCAGTGTCCCTGCGGGTGCGGCGCGACGCGTCGTTGCTGCAATGAGCGCGGCCTACTTTTCGCCCGCAATCGATGACGATGCCCTCAAGATCGCGCGAACTGACGTCGCCGTACTCTCAGCACAAGAACATTTTTCGCCCGATGATCTCTTGCACGACGCGCTCTTCGCGCAGATCTTTACCTCTGGACCGGCACACTATCCGCCGATCCCCGCGGATTTGAGCGATTTCAAGAGCATCACCCTCGATCAAGTCAAGACGTTCGCGAAGCGTGCGTTCCGCTCGGCGAATGCGACGTTTGCGCTCGCCGGCAACGTCGACGTCTCGTTGATGGATGCGGTGACCGCCGGCGCGCCGGGCAACGCCGATTCACCGATTCCTTCGTCGCTCGCAAGCCCGCCGGTAGACAAGACGATCAATGCTGCGGTGACCGGCGAAGGCCTCGCCTGGACGGGCCCGCCGATCGCCGATGAACGTGCGTCGACCGCGCTCGATTTCATTGCCGATTATTTGTTCCGCGACCAGACCGGTGTCGTGAGCAAGGCGCTGGACCCGACCGGCGACGCCTACGTGAACGGGCAGTTCATCACGTTGCACGATCCCGGTGTCATGCTGGTCACGATCGGCGGCAGCAAACCGGCGGCCGTCGAGACCAAGGTGCTCGCGGCAATTACGACCTTGCAAACACCGCTCGACGCTACCGCCTTTGCCGCGGCGCGCGAGGCATTCATTTTTCATCTCGCCACGGATTCGCAAGCGCCGACCGAGCAGGCCGATAATCTCGGGTGGTACGCAGCCGAAGGGAACGGCGCGTACGCACCGAGCGACGGAACGAGCACGTACTGGAAAACTGCCCGTTCGCTCGATCCCGACTATGTCGCGTCGGTCGTCAAAAAGTATCTCGCTCATCCGGTCGTCGTGCGTTTAATCACGACAACCTCGAAGGACTCTGCCTCGTGAAATTGCGCCTTGCCTCCGTCGCCGCGTGTTTGTTGCTCGTTGCCCTGCCCACGGTCTCGCGCGCCGCCGCGGGGACGGTTCCGGTCGTAACGCGTAGCAGTGGCGTAACGACGATCACGCAGCTCGATGCAAGCGCACCGCTCCTGCACGTGGTGTACGTCGTTCGGGCCGGTCTCGATCGGCAGTCGCTCTCGCAAAACGGCCTCGCGGCGCTCACCGCGCAGACGATCCTGAACACGCCCGAGAATGGCGTTCCACTGCGCGACGCTATTGCTGCAGCCGGTGGTTCGATCTCGTTCACGGTCGATCCGAGTGACGTCCGCTTTGCGATCGAGGCGCTGCCGCAGGACGCGGACAAGGTGCTGAAGCTCGTGCAGGCTGCGCTTGCAAAGCCTGCCTTCGATCCGGCTACCGTGCGGTCCGCGCGCAACCGCTTGATAACGCGGATCGCTGAAGATCAGCAAATCGCGCTGCAAGTCGGGCTCGACATGCTCAACTCAACCCTCGCGCCTTCGGCGAACGCCGGGCTGCCGCAGCTTGGGTTGCCGGCGTCGTTGGCCCAACTTGGACCCGACGACGTGCGCGCCTTTTACACTTCGTACTATAAGCGCGGCGGAAGCTACGTAAGCACGGCCGGGCGCATCGACGCGCTCTCGGCCGGCGCACTCGATCAGTTAGGTGCGACGTTGCCTGACGGCAGCACCAACCCGATCAGTGTCAAGCTGCCCAAGCTGGAAGGCGCCTCGCGTCAGCTCGTTGCGCAGCGCGACATCGCGGCACCATGGCTGATCGCCCAATATGGGGCTCCGAATGTATCGAGCAAGGATTTTGGACCGATGCTCGTGCTCGCCGCGTTCATGCAACGCACGCTTGCCGACATGGCCGACGTTCCGGGCGTCGTCTCCGAGACGTACGCTTCGCGCGCCGTTGGGGCCGTCTACCAGTATGAGAATCCGCAGCCGGACCTCGTGCTCTACGTCAACGGCGGCATCGGCAATCCCAATCGCTCGTTTTCAACCGCGCTTTCGATTGCGAGCATTCTCGCGACAACCAAGCTCGAGGGCTCGATCGAAGAGTTCAAGACGATGGCGTCAGGCAATTTCATCAGCAGTACCAACACGCTGGAAGCACGCGCGTGGCTCGCCGTCGTCTACGACGAGAACGGTGCGCAACCCGACTATATGTCGCGTACCCTCGACGCGATCTCGCAAACGACGGCCGCCGATCTGCAGCGCGTCGCACGCCTGTATCTGAGCAATCCTACAATCGCCCTGGTATTGCCGAGAGAGAATTCTTAGGCCATTAAGGTCGCGCTTGTTCACGACTATTTAAATCAGCGCGGTGGGGCCGAACGCGTTTTCGCGCACATAGCGCGCGCGTGGCCCGATGCGCCGATCTACACGGCGCTCTACGACGAGCGCGCGGTGGGGGACCTTATTCCGCGCTCCCGCGTGCACGCATCAGCGCTGGCGCGTATTCCCGGAGCGAACCGCAACTTCCGCTATCTCGCCCCGCTCTATCCACGGGCATTTGAAGCATTCGACTTGCGCGCGTACGATCTGGTCATCAGTTCGACCAGCGCTTGGGCCAAAGGCGTGCGCGTGCGCGCGGAAGCGGTGCACGTCTGCTTCATCCACACGGTCAGCCGGTTTCTCTTCGACTACAAGCGCTATCTCGGCGGATTTGGGCTGGCGACGCTTGCGCGGCCGATGGTCGATGCGCTCGTGCGTTGGGATCTCGAGGCGGCGAAACGACCGACGCGCTACATCGCGAACAGCGCTACCGTCCAAGCTCGCGTGCGCCAATACTATCATCGCGACGCCGACGTGCTGCACTCGCCTGCGGACATCGATCGCTTCACAATAGGCAGCGGGAGCGGTGATTATTTTTTCATCGCATCGCGGCTCTTACCGTACAAGCGGATTGATCTTGCAATCGAGGCCGCTGACCGCGCCCGGGTGAAGCTGCTCGTTGCCGGCGACGGGCCGGCGATGGCGCAGCTGCGCGAGCGCGCGCGCTCGAGCACGACCACGTTGCTTGGTTTCGTCGACGATGCAGCAGTCAATCAGCTCATGGGCAATGCAATCGCGGCGATCGTTCCGGGTGAAGAAGATCTCGGACTCGTGCCGATCGAGGCAGCGGCGGCTGGACGACCGACGATTGCCTATCGCAGCGGCGGCGCGCGTGAAACCGTGATCGATGGAGAAACGGGAGCGTTCTTCGATGAGGCGAGCGCGGAGTCGCTGGCGGACGTCTTACGAACTTTCGATCCGCGACGTTACGATCCGCAGCGTTTGCGCGCGCACGCGGAAACCTTTTCGCCGACGCGGTTTATCGAGCGGTTTCGAGCGCTCGTCGAAGCAACGCGAGCGTAAGACGCGCCGGTTCGCCCCGATCGATGCTTGCAGCCCGCGCCAGCGATTGAGCGCGCATCGACGCGCGCAGCTGCACGTTGTCGGCCAGCTCGCGCAAGGCCAGTGCCCAGGCATTAACATCGAACGGCGGTACGAGCATCGCTGCGCCGCCGCATGCCTCCGGCAACGCGGACGCGTCGCTTGCGACCACCGGCGCACCGCAGGCCATGGCCTCAACGGCCATCAAACCGTAACCTTCCGCGCACGAAGGAACCGCAACCGCGAGCGCTCCACTGTAGAGCGCGCGTAACTCGGTATCATCGGGACGAATGTTTGCGTGTGCGGTTCCTCCGGCGATCAGTAAGGCGCACTCACGCGCCGGAAAGGCACGCGCAACCGCACGCACGAGCGTCGGAAGATTCTTACGCTCCTCGGGCCCCGCGACGACGAGAAAGTACGGCGTGTGTTCTCGCGGCGCCACGGGCTGCCACCACGGATCGGGAACGGGGTGCACGACGGTGAACGACGCCGGATCGTAGCCGAAGAGGCGTGCGAACTCGAGCGCCGTCCAACGCGAGTTGGTCGCGCGCCCGTTTGCGCGTTCCAGGGCGCGACGGATCGGTGCCTGTTCGCGATAGCGTGCGATCCACTCACGATGCGCATACGTGAACGCAAAGGGATCGTGAAAGAGTGCGACGCTTCGTGCGCCGCGGATCGTGAACCGCAGTGCATTCCAGGGGTACCACACCACGTCGTAAGTCCCGCGTGTATCGCTGCGGGCATGGTAAGGAAATTCTTGTGTGAGGAGTGCGACGTGCCGGGTCTTGCGAGCAAGCAGCGTTATCTCGAGGTCGTTTTCGCTTTGCCAGTCGGTCAGCACGCGGCGGACGTAGCGCCCCATGCCGCGCCGGTCGTTGATGAGATTCCATGCGTCGACGGCAACGCGCATTAGGGAAACCCTACTACTTTGCTAGCTGCGGCGCAACGATCAACGCGAGGATCGTATAAGAGTTGAAGAGCCCGTGCGTAATCATCGATGCAAGCGCATTGTTCGTGCGGTAGTAGACCAAGGCGAGCACGATTCCGCCGAGAGCGAGCGGTAACGCGGCAATCGGGTCCCCGTGTGCGAGACCAAAACACACGCCGCTTACGATCGCTCCCGCCCAGAAGCCCCAATATCGCCGCGTCGCATTGAAAAGAAAGACACGAAAAATCGTTTCTTCCATGAACGGGGCGAGCACGCAGGCGAAGAGCGCAAAGGCGGTCAGCAGACGGCGATCGTGCAATTGCCGGAGCATTGCAACGGCCTGTTGGTCTTGCGAACTATGGAGAAGTGCTTGCATGATCGATGCGCCGCCGTTGGCGATGAGTGCCATGACGAGCGACCCGACGAATGCGATGAGAACGTCGCGCCCCGACGGCAGCCGGTATCCGAGCTCTCGCAACGAGAGTCGCGAGATCCACGGCAGCAGTGCAATCACGACGATCGCGAGCGTCCCCTCGGCAACGAGCGTCAGTGCCAGCGATGTGATCACGACGAGCGGATCGCCTAGAAGCCGTTGATCGACGCGTGCCGAGGCTGAAGCGATGCCCTCATAAATGCCGAAGCCGACGATCGGCACGATGACGACCGCGATGAGCAGGAGGGTTGGGATCGGGCGGAAGCTACCGCTCGGCCAGGTTATCGGCCAGCCGGCAGAACGCTTGGAGATCGAGTTGTTCACCACGTGACTCCGCAGGCAGGTCGCTTCGTGCAATAGCCGCTGCGATTGCATCGCGGTCGATGTGCAACGCAAGGGCTAGGCTGTTAGCGAGCGTCTTGCGCCGGTACGCGAATGCGCCGCGCACGACCTTCCGAAACAGTTCGAGATCGCGCGGCGCTACGGCAGGTTCTGCGCGGCGCACCAGGCGCACCACGGTGGAGTCAACCTTTGGCGGGGGATAAAATGCGCGCGGGCCGAGTGTAAATGCGCGCTCCACGTGCACCGCGTATTGCATCGCGAGCGAGAGGCTGCCATATGCAGGTGTGCCGGGTTTCGCCGCGATACGGTTGGCGACGTCTTTTTGGATCATCGCAACGATGACGTCGGGCCCATGCTCCATCTCGACGAGCTCGACGAGAAGCGGTGTTGCGATGTTGTATGGGAGATTGCCGGCGACGCGCCAAGGGCCGCCGCGTCCATAAGCCGCGTAATCATAGGTTAGTGCGTCGGCGAACACGATTGTTGCGGGCGCGAGGTCGGCGCGGTTGCCGAGGATCGAGATCAGATCAGGATCGATCTCGAGCGCCGTCACCTGTGCGCCTGCGTCGAGCAGGGCACGCGTAAGGGCGCCCGTACCGGCGCCGATTTCTATAACGCGGGGTTGCGCCGGAGCATCGTCGCACACGAGGTCGGCGATCCGGCGCGAAGCGCCCGCGTCCATGAGGAAGTTCTGCCCGAATTTTTTCTTCGGGCGCGTGCCCCACTCCGTAAGAAGCAGGCGGGGATTTACTTCAGACGATATACCGTTACCGCCCGACGCCCGAACTGCATCGCATCACGATTCGAAGTGTAGCCGAGATCGATGCGATAGCCAACAATTGCGCCGCCGGTGTCACCGGCAATCGCATAGCCATATCCGGGAATGTACAGGCGTGAACCGAGCGGGATTACCCGCGGATCGACCGCGACGATACCATGACCTGCCGGACGACCGGTGGCCGTGATGCCGCTACAGCCGTAGCAATACGGCGTGTACGCCGTTGCGATCATTTGCATCGCACCAAGCGCACCGGCTTCAATGACACGCGGCTTTGGCTTGGTGACGACGCGCGAGGTAATAACCGTCGCCGTTATGCTTCCGGCATCGCGTTGCGCAAACGCAACGAGCACCTGACGCATTCCAGCGTGGCCTTGCGACACGACTTTGGTTGCTCTCGGTGACATCGCAACGTTGAGCAGATGCACGACCGGCATCCGCATCGCCCGATTCTCCAAGCGCTCCCAGCGAATCACGCGCGTGACACGAACGACGCCGTTCGACGGAACGTCGCTATCGAGTGAAGGCGTAACTTCATCGTATTTGCCGAGCGCAATATTTTCGCTCTGCAGCAGTGCCGAAACGTTCGGCGCTGCGGTGATCATCGTCGCGCGATGTTTGTCGGCGACGATCGTGACCGAAACAGCCGCACGATATTCGATCGACATGCGATCCGAGAGCGGCGTATCGACTGAAGGTGAAACGTAGTCCCCGTCGTTTTCAACGACCCCGCGTTCGCGAAGAAATTCGCCGACGGTCGTTGCGGTTGTTGCTTGCGTCGTCGTCGCGCCTGCGGTCGTGAAAATCACGACGTGCGAGAGCGCCGCAAGAGCAGCCGAGCTGCCGGCATAGACCGGCGACGGATTGGTGGCAAAACCGGCCCATACGAGACCGGCGGTCAAGACGGTGACAGCCAACACGTGGCTGCGCCGCAACGGGCCGCGACCTATCAACCCGAGGATCCTTTCTGTCCCAGCCCCTACATCGGTGAAACCAGCACACCCGCCAGTGGCACACGAATGCCCGAAAGCTGAACCAACAGTAGGTAAGAAATCGGCGATAGTCCCGAGGTCATCGGGAAGGTCCCTGAGTTAGAGATAAAGCGCCGTTGGTGGCGGACCCGACTCGCAAAGGGGGAGCCGGCAATGAGGTCCGCATTGGCCGCCTGTTGGGCGGGCGACCGTTGACCCCGGCACTATAGCACGGCCGGTGTAAGCCGGGAATATGTCTTAAGTCGGAATCCGGCAGGTGGCACCTCTTTTTAGGCGGGGTGCGGGCCGGTCCGGCGAAGTGGATGGCGTGGGCTTGCGCGTAGGCTTCTTCACCGAGATCTATCGGCCGGTGGTTAACGGCGTCGTGACGTCGGTCGACACGTTGGCCGAGGGCCTTCGCTCGCGCGGACATGAGGTATACTGCTTTGCGCCGAGCATGCCGGGCGGCAGACAAAGCGACGCCGACGTCTTTCGTCTCCCATCGCTGCCGTTGCCCTCGGCAACGCCGTATCGCCTGACGCTACCGCTGGTCGGTCGTCGCCAGGTCAACAACGTGATTAAACGGCTCGCGCTGATTCACGTCCATTCGCTCTTTGTCACCGGGTGGGCGGGCCTGCGCTATGCGCGGCGCTACGGTATGCCGATCGTCTACACGTACCACACCCAACTCGAAGCGTACGCGCACTATCTGCCGTTCGAACCGAAGGCGACCCGTTTTGCTGCCGCGCAACTGACCCGGACGTTCAGCAACTTGGTTGACGCAGTCGTCGTGCCGACGCCGGCAATTGCACGCTACTTGCGCGAACGCGGCGTCGAAGTTCGCATCGATGTCGTCCCAACCGGCATCGACGTGGATCGCTTCGCGGCGGGGCGTCGCGACGAGCGCCTGCGTCACCGCCTTGGCGTCCGCTCCGACAGTCGGCTGCTGCTTTTCGTCTCGCGACTCGCGCGCGAGAAAAATATCGACGTGCTTTTGCAAGCACTGTCCGACGCAAACGATCCGTCGCTCGTCCTCGTCATCGCGGGCGAAGGTCCGCAACGCGAGGAACTCGAGCGCCTCGCCGTCGAGCTGCGTGTCGCCGAGCGGGTGGTGTTCCTCGGTGTGGTTGCACGCAACGAACTTCCCGATCTCTATGCCAGTGCCGATGCCTTCGTCTTCCCGAGTACGACGGAGACGCAGGGACTCGTCCAGGCGGAGGCGCTTGCCGCGGGCGCCTTCGTGATCGCGGCGGATGCGCAGCCCAACCGCGACGTGCTGGGCGATGCCGCCCGCATCGTCGCACCCAACCGGGAAGCGTTCGCGCGGGCACTGCGCGAAATCCCGGCGTTCCCTGACGCGGGGGTTGCGGGGCGGGCGAAGTCTGCCTCCCACCGGTTCTCGGCGAGCCGTCAGGTTGACGCGATGATCGACCTCTACCAGAGTTTGCTCGAGCCGAGGCTTGACGGTACGAACATACGTTCGGTATCATAGAGGCATGGTACAGGTGCAGCTTGGGTACGCCGCCGACGGGCTCGGAAACGGAATTGCCTATGCGCGCTTGACGACGCGGGCGGGAGAGCGGCTTGTGCGAGTCGCCTTCCGCGTCCAGCGATTCGAGGGCTTGAGCGGACGCGAGATCGGATACGCGGCACTCAGCGCGGTTGCAACGATGCTGTGCGAGCGCGGACTCGAGCGCGCCGCGTTCTACCTTGGCGACCCCGATCTCATTGCCGATTGCACGACGCATCGCGCCGTGCCGCCACCGCTCGTGTTGCCCTATGTGCGGCTGCGCTGTGCACTCAATCGCTTTGCCGAATACGCGTTGCACGCGGGCGAAGATCTCGATCTCGAGACGCGCGCTCGCGCAGAATTGGTGTTGCATAGCGCAGCCTAAACTTCCAGTAGATACGTACGATTTGGCGCGTGCGCTCATTGGATGGCGTCTGATTCGTCATTCGCCCGACGGTACGACCGGCGGACGTATCGTCGAGACCGAAGCGTATCTCGTCGGCGATCGCGCATCGCACGCGTATCGTGGCAAGCGGCCGCGGAATCTGGTGATGTTCGGACCGCCCCTTCACGCCTACGTCTATCATATATATGGGATGTATTGGTGCTTCAACGTTACAAGCGAGACGCACGGCATAGGTGCCGGGGTGCTTGTGCGTGCTCTCGAGCCGGACGAGGGCATCGCGTTGATGCGCGAGCGGCGCGGCGTCGAAGAGCTGCGCCTTCTTTGCAGTGGTCCCGGGCGGCTCGCGCAGGCGCTGGAGATCGACCGGAGTCTCGATGGCCGCGATCTTTTCGGCGACGCCGAGATCGCGCTGCGGCCGCCTGACCGTCCCACGGGCAAGATCGGGCGTAGCCGCCGGATCGGCCTAACGCAGGCCGCGCATCGCCTGCTGCGCTTCTACGAGCGCGCAAATCCCTACGTCTCGGGTCCCAAACGCCTATCCCCGTGAGTCGAAAGCTTGTAGCGAGGGGGCGCCTATGTTATAGTGACAGCGTTTAAATCCCCCGTACCTGTGAATCGATGCTCGCGAGGCAGCCTCGCCCGTGATAGCGTCGCGTTCTTCATGCGTACGACTCTACGAGAGAGAACACTCCTCTGCAAACGGAACATCGCCCCAACAATAATAATGGGCAGCAGGGTGGCGGACGTCGCCGCCGGTCGCGCCGCCGCCACGGGTTCAACCCGCAATTTCAACAACACAACGAGCAGTTTCCCCAAGCGGAAACTGGGCCTCCGCTTTTAACCGCGGCCGAGCTCGAAGATAAAAAGAAGGCCGAACTCATCGAGATCGCTGAGACGAACGAAATTCCGCTCGGCAATCCAACAACGATGAAAAAGGACGAGATCATCGCCACCATCATCGCCGCGCAGCAGCAACGCTCCGGCCTCGAGATGGCGAGCGGGATCCTCGACATCCTCCCCGAGGGCTACGGCTTCTTGCGTCGCGGCGGTTACGTGATCGGCAACGACGACATCTACGTCAGTCAGTCGCAGATCCGCCGCTTCGAATTGCGGCGCGGCGACATGGTCGAAGGCCAAGTGCGCCGCCCCAAAGAGAGCGAGAAGTACTACGGCCTCATTCGCGTGGATAAGGTCAATGGTCTCGACCCCGAAGCGATCAAGGCCCGAAAGACCTTTGAAAAAGGCACGCCGATCTATCCGAACGAGCGATTCAAGCTCGAAGTGCGCGCGACGCAACTGTCGACACGGGTCATCGATCTGTTCTGCCCGATCGGCAAGGGTCAGCGCGCGTTGATCGTTTCGCCGCCTAAAGCCGGGAAGACCACGCTGCTTAAGAACATCGCGAACTCGATCTCGATCAATCATCCCGATGCGCACATTATTGCGTTGCTCGTGGACGAACGGCCGGAAGAAGTGACCGACATGCAGCGCACGGTCGACGGTGAAGTCGTCGCCTCGACGTTCGACGAGCATCCCGAGAACCACACCGCCGTTGCCGAACTCACGATGGAACGCGCCAAGCGTCTCGTCGAACTCGGCAAAGACGTAGTGATCCTGCTCGACTCGATCACGCGCCTTGCGCGCGCATACAACCAGGTCGTCACGAGTTCGGGACGTACGCTTTCCGGTGGTCTCGACACGGCATCGCTACACAAGCCCAAACGCTTCTTCGGCGCTGCACGTAAGATCGAAGAAGGCGGATCGCTCACGATCATTGCAACCGCGCTGATCGAAACCGGCTCGAAGATGGACGATGTGATCTTTGAAGAGTTCAAAGGCACCGGCAACATGGAGCTCAACCTTACGCGCAAACTCGCTGAGTCGCGTGTGTTCCCGGCGATCGACATCAAGCGCTCGGGTACGCGTCACGAAGAGCTGTTGCTCACGACCGAAGAGATGCGTAAGATCTGGATGCTTCGCCGCGCAACGTCGGTGCTCAACACCGGCGACATCACCGAGATCATCCTCGACAAGATGGCGCAAACGCGCACGAACGACGAGTTCTTGCAGTCTGTGACCAAAGAGGCGCTCTCGATGTCGCGCGGGTATGACGACAACAACGGCAGCCGTCAGTAAACACTAAAGGCTTGCCGTGCTGGTGTTGATTGCGATCGCAATCGTCTGTCTAGCGTTGGTGATCTATCTTCGTCAGGGCCCGAGCCGGTCGTTTCCCGGCTCGGGTTCTGCTTTGTGGCGCGGGCGTCAACTCACCGAAGAGGAAGCTGCGCAAATGGTGAGAGACCGCCTGCGCGCCGATGAAGGGCTGCGTCGCATTGAGTGACGGCACGCGGCTGAACAAGTATATCGCGCAGGCCGGCATAGCGTCGCGTCGCCGCGCGGATGTATTGATCGCATATGGCAAAGTACGCGTCAACGGCAAGGTCGTTCGCGAACTCGGCACGATCGTCGCACCCGGCGACAAAGTCGACGTCAGCGGCACACCGATCGCGCCGATTGCACAAACGGCGTATCTCGTCGTCCACAAACCCGAAGGCGTAATGACGACCATGCGCGATCCGCAAAGGCGCCGTACCGTCGCCGAACTCGTACCCAAGGGCATGCCGCGTGTCGTTCCAGTTGGCCGTCTCGACTACGATACAGCCGGTGTGCTGTTGATGACGAACGACGGTGATCTTGCCAACCGGCTGTTGCATCCGCGCTTCGGGGTGGAGAAGACGTACCGCGCTACGATCGCGGGGAGGCTTTCATCCGACGACGTGAAGCGCTTGCACGACGGCGTGACGCTCGACGGTGGCGAGCACGCCAACGGGGCGCAGGTGCGCGTCGTCGCGGTTCGCGCGGGATCGTCAGTTGTCGATATCACCGTACACGAGGGGCGCAACCGTCTGGTGCGCCGGACGTTCGAGGCGCTCGGTCATCCAGTGCAAGCACTCGTGCGCCTGCGGTTCGGGCCGATCGCTTTGGGCGATCTAGGGGTCGGACAATCGCGTGCGCTCACCGCAAAGGAACTTTCCGCGCTCCAGCGCGTTGCTTCCCAGGACGGGAATACTCGTTCCGAGTAGTTGAGGTACCCCATGAATCGAATCAGCCGTATCGTCGCCGTCCTCTCGGCGCTGACAATAGCATCCTCTGCCGTGCCGGCGCTTGCGCAATCCGAGGATTACTCAATTGCCAAGGTGATCAAGCAGGGCTCGACGAGTCAGCCCATCGCAGGCTCGGGTACCGTGCAGGTGCAGGTGCAAGTCAACGCCGACGGCACCCACAAAGTGATCAAGGTCCTGCGATCCAGCAACCCCGGCGACAACGCCGCGGCAATGGAGATCGCACAGAACTCAACCTATCGGCCTGCGCGCCGCGGCTCGACGCCAATCACGACGTTCTACGACTTCAACTTGCACTTCAACGGCAAGTCGGCGGCGGCGGATACGGGTTCGGGCGGCGGTGACAGTGCGGCCATCGATGCGCTCGTGCGCGCCGGCAAATACAAGGACGCGATCGCAAAGGCCAATGCGGCGTTGCTTTCATCGCCCGGCGATCCGAGCGTCTTGCAACTCCTCGGTGTCGCGCAATACTACGACAATGACTTCACCGATGCTGCGGCAACGTTTAGCCGTGTCCAGGACATCAAGAAGCCGTTTCAGCCGATTGCCGCACAAGCGTTCGCTACGGGCGCCGTGCACGCATCGCAAAACAATCCTGCGCAGGCGCTAGACTACGCAAATAAGGCCGTATCGCTCAGCAAGGGCGATGCCACGTCGAAGTTTGCCCTCGGCGTCGCACAGCTCGCGAACAAACAGAACGCCGCGGCACTCGCAACCCTCAAGGGCGTGCACGATCAAGTCGCGACCGATCCTAAGGCCGATGCAAAGACGAAGCTCAACGTCGATCAAGAGCTGCTCCAGGCCTACCTAGCCAACAGCGATGCAGCCGGGGCAAATGCCACGGCCGCCGAGATGAAAGCGCTCGACCCGAGCGGCGGCGGCGCTTCCCGTGCGCTTTCGAACCACTACCTCCAGCTCGGCAGCGACGCGCAGAACGCCGGCGACTTCGCAACGGCTGCGAAGAACTTCGACCAGGCGGCGGCTGCCTCAACCGGCCAAGATGCCGTCACGGCGAACACACTTGCGGCGTTTGCAGTGATGCGTGAGACGAAGCCTGACTACGGGAAGGGTAAGGAGTACGCGCAAAAGGCGGTGGCGGGCGCACCGGACGATGCGCAGGCGAACTTCGCGCTCGGGCTCGCGTATTATGGCACGTACGCGACGAGCAACAAGCCTGACGACAAGACGCAGGCGCTAACCTACCTCAATAAGGCGGATCAGTTAGCAAAGGCAGCCGGCAACGAGGGGCTTGCTTTACAGATCGAGGCTCAGATTAAGAACCTTTCGCACTAAATTACCGTTTATCGCCTGTTTAAACTGGTGTAGGGCACACCAGGACTTTCCAGGGGGGTAGGCCAATAGGCCGCCCTCACGGGGCGGCGAACCGCCCATATTTTCCATGGTCTAGTGCACACTACATGAATACCCGGGAGGGTTCGTAAGCTCGTGTTTGACGGATTTATAAGCGTGATGGATAAGGGCGGCCCCGTTATGTGGATGCTGCTCATCTGCTCAGTGGTCGTAATCGCTATCGTAATTGAGCGGCTCATTTTCTTCGCGTCGCAGCATAGCGACACCAAAGGTCTTCTCCGCCAGATTGGACAGAAGATCGCCGCCGACGATCTCGATGGCGCAATCAAGATCTGCCAGAACAACAAGGGCATGCTGCCGCGCATTCTCGAGTTCGGTCTTCGCCGCGGTGAGAAGAATCGCGCCGACATCACCGACGCGCTCTCGATCGCGCTGATGGAGCACCTCAACTCGCTCGAGCGCTTCCTTGGTGTCATCGGTACGATCGCGGTTATCGCGCCGTTCATCGGTCTCTCCGGTACGGTGCTCGGTATCATCCGCGCATTCGAAGATATCGCACTCAAGGGCAACTCGACGCCGGCCGTCGTCGCGGGCGGCGTTTCTGAAGCACTGATCACCACCTTCGCCGGCCTCGTGGTCGCGATCGTGGCCGTGATCTTCTTCAACTACTTCAAGTCGCGCATCAAGGCGTACAACCAAGAGATGATCGTCGCGGCGAATCAACTCGCCGAGATGCTGCACTTCCACAACACCGGCGCTCCGATTCCGACCGAGCTCTATCAGCCGTCGAAAACCGGCGCATAAGGGGACACTACTGTGTCACTGCTCTCGGCTCAGCAAGAGTCCGACGTCATGGCGGAGATCAACATCACGCCGTTTACCGACGTGCTCTTGGTGCTGCTCATCATCTTTATGATTCTGGCTGCGCTCGTTACGCCTCCCGGCTTCGAAAAAGAGCTGCCTAACCACAGCAACAATTCGTCGCAGAATCAGAATCAGAAGAACGACATCGAGGTCGTGGTCAATGCTAAGGGCGTCATCTTCGTTGACGGCCAGCAAACGAACGACAAGGGGATTTATCGCGTGATGACCCTCACTGCGATCAAGCGCCCGCACAAGCACGTCTCGATCACCGCGGACACGAAGGCGCCCTATGGTACCATCATCCGCATTCTCGATGCTGCGAAGCTAGCCGGACTTGAAGACGTCGGCTTCGTCACGTCCTAGGTGGAGGTTTAAAGACTCGTGGCCGTTTCGACAGGTGGGGGAGAAGACGATGTGATGTCGACCATCAACATCACGCCCTTTACGGACGTGTTGTTGGTGCTCCTCATTATCTTCATTATTCTTGCTTCAGTCACGAAGGAGCCGAAGCTGCCCGATGCCCGCAATAAGGACAAGGTGCAGCCCTCGCAGATCGTCGTGATCATCGACGACAAGAACAACATTCAGATCGGCTCCAACACGGTGCCGATCCAAGAAGCGAAAGAGGCTTTTGCAACGCTTCAAGATCAAACTGGGCATAAGTTCCGCAGCGTGATTATCAAAGCGAACCCGAAAACGAGCTACGGCACCATTCTGCAAGTGATGGATGCTGCCAAGTCAGCGGATTTGATCGACTTTGGTCTGGCGAACCATATCGAAGGTACGCCGGAGGGGCAGAATTCTTAGCGGATGGCAACTCAGAAGAATCAACCCGCCCCCAAAGCGGTAAAAGAGCCGAAGACCTACATCACAACGGGCGAACGCGTACGGAATTATCTCGCTGTTGCGTTCGTGGCCTCGCTGCTGATCAACGCGGTTTTTTCGCCGTTCTATCCAAACGTGAAGACGCATCGCTCCGATGATCAGATCGAGAAGGTCAGCGAGACCAAGAAGGTCCAGGTCAAGGTGCCGACGCCGCCGCCGAAGACGCCCACGCCGCCGCCGACGCCGACGCCTCCGCCACAGCAGACGCCGCCGCCGCACAAGCAGACGGTCGTCCAGCAGAAGATCAAGATCAACGTGCCCAAAACGACTAACGCGGCAAACTCGGAGTCTGAGCACACCAACACATATACGACCGGAAGCGTAAACGGTAACCCGAACGGCAACTCCAACTCGGCCGGTCCGCCCGGAACGCCCGCACCGACCGCAAAACCCGCATGCGAAAATCCAAATGCGGAAGCGACGGTGACCAATGCGATGTCGCCGGATTATCCGGACTCGGCGCGTGACTTAGGCCTCGGCCCGGTTACCGTGCTTGTGGTCGTGACGATTGGTGCGCAAGGCCAACTGGTTGATGCGAGTATCCAGCAATCGTCGCACAACTCGGCGATTGATGCGGCGGCGTTACGCGCCGCGCGTCAATCCCAGTACGCGCCGCGGTACGTGGCCTGCACGCCGACGCAGGGGTCGTATATATTCCGCGCGGAGTTTAATCCGGACTAACCGAACCCACCCGGTATGGAAAATAAGCGAGCGCGACGGTTTCTTATCGTCGCGTTTGCTTTATCATTGCTTATTCACCTGATCGCGTCCGGCGTGATTCGCTGGCCGTTCGGCACGCCCGACGAGAGCGAAGTGCAGATCGTGCGGATCGAGCATATGCATACCATCCGTATCGCACACCTGCCGCCTCCGCCGGCGCACACGCCAAAGCCCGCGCCGGCGATCCGCCACATCGCACCCGTGCATGTTGCAAAAGCGACGGCCCAGAGCGGCCAATCGACGTCTTCCGAAGGGAAGGCCGTCTATGGCACACCGAGCGCCGTGGCGTCGGCGAGCGCAGCACCGTCTCCCAACTGCTCTGCAAACGATACGCCCGTCCAACTGATGGCCTCGCCGGAACCGCCATCGGATATCGCGCCGGCCGCTCGCGCCGAGCGGATTACGAACATCGCGCGCGTGCGGGTGATCGTCGATCCGAACGGCAGCGTGTCGAGCGCGACCGTGCTACAAAGCAGCGGAAGCTCGTCGATGGATCTTGTCGCCGTGGGTATGGCGCGTGCGGCGCAATATGCGCCGGCGACGCACGGTTGCAAGGCGATCGCCAGCGACTACACGATGCAGATCAAGTTCAGCCCGTACTAGCGCGCTAGAGCATCCCCATGTCGCGCAGTAGGTGGAGCGTGTCGATGTAGCGCTGCAGATGTTGACGCGTCGGATCGTCGATGTCGAGAAACGCGATGCCGGTGCGGTAGCGTTGGAGCATAGGATCGTACCGCGACCAGCGGACGACGCCGCGCACGCGCAACACGGGTTGCGAGTCGCCGCGCAACTCGATCTGCACGTTGATCGGCTCTTCGCGATTCAACTCCGCGTTGGTCAGCATGGCCATGCCGCCGAGCGCAATATCGTACGTCTCAGTGAACTCCGGCGCGAATTCGTCGCCGATGCTGTACGACACGAGCAGGGAGTCGCCTACGCGCGGAAACTTGCGTTCTTGCGGATCGGCGGCTTCGGCTGCTTCGTGTTGGTCCACTTCCCGAAACGCCTTAGGCTGCTTGGTTTGGCAATCCTCTTCGGAAGCTTGTCAGACCTCGTTACGCGGGAGGCTCGCTTCGGTCGAGGGGCGTACCAGAGTGCTCCGTGACCTTTTTCCAGGTGCTAATACTGGCGCTACTCCAAGGTGTGAGCGAACTTTTTCCCATCTCGAGCCTTGGGCATACGATTCTGGTGCCGGCGCTGCTGCATTGGACGAACGTCGATCGCGCCAATCCAACATTTCTAGCGTTCGTGGTAGTACTGCATCTCGGCACGGCACTGGCGCTGATCGTCTACTATCGTGCGCGCTGGTGGTCGATCGTGCGCGCACTGGTCGCGAGCGTTGTACGCGGGCGTCTCTCGGATGACCGTGATGAGCGCATCGGCTGGCTCCTGGTGGTCGGGACGATTCCGGTCGGGATCCTCGGCGTAATCTTCGAAGAACCTGTGCGCGCCCTCTTCGGCTCGCCGGCGCCGGCTGCGCTGTTCCTCGCGCTCAATGGGCTCATCATGTTCGGGGGTGAAGCGCTCAAGCGACGGCGTCGCGGCGACGTCCCGATCGAACACCTCAGCTTTGTCCAGAGTGCGTTCGTCGGGTTCGCCCAGAGTTTCGCGCTCCTTCCGGGGATTTCACGCTCGGGCGCGTCGATGGTTGCGGGCCTACTCTGCGATCTCGATCACGAGGACGCAGCCGAGTTTTCGTTTCTGCTTGCGACGCCGGTGATTTTCGCTGCGGCGTTGCTCGAAATGCGGTATCTCGTCGCTCCTGGCGCACACGTCGTGCTCGTACAGGCACTCGTCGGCGGTCTCGTTTCAGCGGTCGCCGCCTATCTTTCCGTCGCGTTTCTCATGCGTTACTTCAAGTCGAACGATCTACGCCCGTTCGGCTGGTATTGTCTGATCGTCGGCGTAGGCTGCTTCATCTTGAGCAAACGAGGACTCTTATCGTGAAACCACTCGCTCTAGTACTCGCCCTCGTCTTTTTCGTGCTGGGAATTCTCTACGGCCTCGGCACTATCAATGTCTTCACGAAGTCGGGAACCGAGCACACGCACCACATCACGCATTTAGTTCTATGTTGGATTTTGGCGTTATTGTCTCTAATCTGGTACAGGTTCCAATCCAACCCCTCAAGATAGATAACTCCGAGTGTCGAATACAAAACGACGAGTTATCGAGTCGCTACGAGATATATCTCGTAGGGGTGCGGGGCGATCGTTTTGACGTTGGGTCGCGCATCACGCACGATCGGCTCGAGGTCGCCGATGCGCTGCTCCGTCGTCTGCAGGATGATCACCGGATAGTGTTCGGCGCTCGAGAGGATACTCGCAATCGCGCGCGCGTAGGACGGCGCATCGGCAGCACGCGCACCGAGCAATGAGTCGCGATAGGCATGCTCGATCGTAAAATAGGGATTGCCCTGCCACCATGCCTCCCACATCCAAATGCGGGCGTCTGCGCTGCGGAATGAGTTCCGCGGCGGCGGAGCGAGAAACAGCGCGTCGCCGCTGCGCGCGCTCATCGTTGCGAGCACGTCCCCCTGGCGAACCGTGTTACGGCGCATGTTCGACGTGACCCATTGCTCGGTCTGACGAATATATGCCCAGGCAAGCTCGCTCGGTGGCGTGTCTTGCATGTCGTCAGGGTTTTGCATCTTCTGCAGCCAGTAACAAAACGCGCGCCACAAGCCGAGAATCGCGAGGCCGGTCTGTTGATCGCTGCGCAGGTTGCGCACGTTGTCGTACCAGACGCCAAGATAGACGCACTGCTCTTCGCTGAAAAAGACGCCTTCCCACGCTTTGAAAAGGTCGAGCGAATAGATCCGCCCAGGGAGCATTTCGACGATCTCGGCGACCTCGGCATCGCGTAAGTAGGTCAGATCGTTGGTGATCAAGCCTTCGCCGACGCGCACGAACCATTCCAACAAATCGCCGCCGTGTACCGCGATGCCATGGCGTTTGAGGTAGTTGAGATGTGTCGGCAAACCCATGAACGGGTCGACAAGGCTCTTGCAATCGTAGGCCTGGAGGATCTCGTGGAGTCGCGAGGGCGAGATGCGTCGCGTTCGTTCTGGAAGCTCGATCATGCGCGCAGCTTAGCTGCCTCCATGAGCGCGCGGATCACCACCGGATCGAATTGCGTACCGGCGGCGGTATCGATGCGCTCGCCGCGGTCGAGGCGGTCGTAGGCGATCGCTGCGGCAAGTATGGCGGCTGTAGTGGGGATGCTCTTGTGCGAGAGGCCGCGCGGCTTCCCGGTGCCGTCGAACCACTCACCGCGCATCGCAACAACTTGGCAGGCACCGTCGAATGTCCCGAAAGGCTGAGCGAAGACGGCGGCAGCGTGGGCGTTACGCGCGCGTTGGTCCACACCCAGTCGCGCGAGCGGATCAAAGGCGTCGTCCTCGACGGTCGCTTCGTCGATTTCACCCGCACCGAAGATGCGGCATGCGAGCGCGAGGTCATGTGCTTCGTTGTCGTTGAGTGTCAACACCGTTGCCGTCGCATCGGCGACGCGCGCGACGCGTCGCCACCGGCCGTCGATGCCGTTGTGCGCATCGATGCGATCGGAGAATCGCTCGAGCAGCGGTTGCGCATCGGGGCCCCCTTCGCGTAGCGCATCAACCGGCGGTTCGATCGTTTCGACTTCGCCTCCCGACAGGTGAAACCACATCGTAAAAGTGCGCACGGTTTCGGGGTTGAATGCGCGACCGCTGGCCAGGCCAATTTGTCCAAGCGCAATTTCGGGATCGTGTGAGCGCAAAAACCAATCCGCCATGCCGAGGAACTGCGCCGGGCGAGGAATGCCGGTCCAACGCAGTGTGTCGGGGTATCCTGTGCCGTCCCACGCTTCGTGTTGCCAGCGAACCATGTCGGCCGTCTCAGGCGGCAGCGCCCCGATCGATTCACAGATCCGCGCGCCCTGCGCCGGCGCATCCCAACTCTCCATTCGCGCGATCCGCTCGGGGAGCGCTTCACCCTTGCGATAGGCGGGGTTGCCGATCGCCCCTACAGCATGAAGCAGGCCCGCGAAGTACAGCGCGGGCCAATCGTCTTCAGGTAGGTTTGCGGTCTTTGCGAGCGCAACGGCGAGTGAGGCTTTGCGCGAAGCAAAACCCGGCTCGTTGCCCATCGCAGCATCGCCCACGGCGCCAAACCACGCAAGAACATCGGCCACGAGCGTGCGAGCCGTCCGAGGATCGCCGCCGGTGTCCTGGAATAGCGTCATTCCATAAGCCGTTTACATATTGCCGTGCAGAAACCCTCACATATCCTGGCCGACGGCCGCATTTCGATGGTCGATGTTTCCAGCAAACCCGTGACGGCGCGCACAGCGCGTGCGCAGGCGCTGGTGCGGATGAGTCTGCCCGCAGCCCAGGCGCTGCGCGATGCTACGCTGCCGAAGGGCGATGCGTTCGTTGCCGCGCAGCTTGCGGGCATCATGGCCGCAAAACAGACCGGCAGCTTTGATTCCGCTTGCACATCCGCTTGCGCTTGCGAGCGTCGACGTGACGTTCGCGTGGCAGGAAGATGACGCTGCTGCGCATCGAGACGGCGGCAACCACGAGCGCGCAAACCGGCGTCGAGATGGAAGCGATGGTCGCGGCAAGCATCGCGGCGCTCACGATCTACGACATGACGAAGGCCGTCGACAAGGGGATCGTGGTCGAGAGCGTGCGGTTGCTCTCGAAGACGGGCGGGAAGAGCGGCGAGTGGCATTTAGAGCCGCGTTGATCGTGCTATCCGATCGCGCTGCCGACGGGAGTCGCGCGGACGGGTGCCTTCCGGTGATGCGTGAGAATCTTGGCGGTGCCTATGAGATCGTGCGCGAGCTCATTTTGCCCGACGACCCGGGAGCGTTGCAGGCGGAGTTGATCGATCTTGCCGACAGCGGTGCAGCAGAACTTATCCTTACGAGCGGCGGCACGGGTCTTGCGTCACGCGACCGCACGCCGCAGGCGACCGCGGCCGTACTCGATTACGAAGTGCCCGGCATCGCCGAGGCGATTCGTGCGGCGTCGATTGCGATCGTGAAGACCGCGATGCTCTCGCGCGCGATCGCCGGCGTGCGCCACCGCACGCTCATCGTGAATCTTCCCGGGAGCCCGAAGGCCGTGGCCGAATCGCTGGCGGTTATCGTACCGGTACTCCCCCACGCGCTCGAACTGCTCGGCGATCACGTGAGCGATGGATAACTAAAGTTGATGGACTTCGAAGCAGCCCAAGCCTATTTGCTCGCAACGATCAACGAGACGGTGTCGCGACGCATGCCGTACCGGCTCGAGCGCATGCGTGCGTTCATGCACGAGCTTGGCGATCCGCAGGACCGCGTATCCGACGGTGCACGTTGGAGGTACGAGCGGCAAGGGCTCGACCTCGACGATGATCGCGGCTGCGCTTGCGCGCGCCGGCAAGCGGGTCGGCTTGCACACTAAACCGCACCTGCGCTCGATGACCGAGCGTGCTCGCATCGACGGTGTTGCTGTGAGCGAGGAGCGGTTCGCTGCACTTCTCGACGAGATGATGCCGGCGATCGAGCGGACGGTACAGGCCCACGGCCGGCCAACCTACTACGAGACGCTGCTGGCGCTCACGCTACTTTACTTCGCGCAAGAGAACGTCGACGTTGCCGTCATCGAAGTCGGCCTGGGCGGACGGCTCGACGGTACCAACGTGATCGTCCCGGTGGTTGCCGCGATTACCTCGGTCGGCTTCGACCACACCGACGTGCTCGGCGATTCGCTTGAAGAGATCGCGCTTGAGAAGGCCGGGATCGCAAAGCCCGGCGTCCCGCTGGTCGTCGCGGTCGAAGACGCTGCCGCGTTTGCCGTGATCGCTGAGCAAGCACGGCAGGCCGGCGCGCCGCTGGTCGACGCGCGCGCGGCAGCAGTGCCGATCGAGAACGTGCGGATCGAACGCGACGCGCAGAGTTTCGAAATCCGCACGGCGAGTGCGCCCTACGCGATCGAAACGCGCATGCTCGGCTCGTTCCAACGCCGCAACGCGGCGACCGCGATTGTCACGATGGAGCAGTTGCCGCCGACGTTGCGCCCGAGCCCGGCGCAGATCGAAAGCGCGTTTGCCGAGTTGGTCATTCCGGGGCGCATGGAAGTGTATCCCGGGCACCCGACAGTGGTTTTCGACATCGCGCACAACGTCGAGAAGACCGAAGAGCTCGTGCGCTCGCTGCGCGAGCGGTTCGCCGAGCGTCGCTTCACGTTCGTCGTTGCGATCGGCGCGAGCAAAGATGCGGCGCAGATTTTGCGGACGCTTGCCGAGCTGCCCTCGAACTTCGTCTTCACCTCGTTCGATACGGCAGGGCGCGAAGCGACGAACCCGATGCGGCTCTTGCGCATTGCCGAAACGATCGGCACCTGGGGGCGCTGTGTCGTCGATCCGGTCGAGGCGCTCTCGATTGCGCGTCGCAACGCGGCGACCGACGACGTCGTCGTCGTGACGGGATCGACGTTCCTCGTTGCCACATTGCGGGAATGGTGGCTGGTCGCGGCGTGATGCGCCTTCGCGGGCGCAGTTTCGCGTGGGGCGAGACGCACGTACGTGATGGCGATCGTCAACGTCACGCCCGATTCGTTCTCGGGCGACGGACAAACGCAAGATCGACGCGGCAATCGACTATGCCGTCAGACAATGGAATGCGGGTGCCGACATGCTCGACATCGGCGGCGAGTCGACTCGTCCGGGGCACGAGCCGGTGGACGAACCGACGGAGCTTGCGCGTGTCGATTCCCGTGATCGCCGGCGTCCGCGCGCGCGTTCCCGGCGCCGTAATCTCGGTCGATTCGTATAAAGCCGGCGTCGTGCGCGCGGCCCACGAAGCCGGCGCCGACATCGTCAACTCGGTGTGGGGCGCTCCCGATGACTTACTCGCCGCTGCCGCTGAGTACGATATGCCGATCGTCGTGATGCACAACCAGCGTGGCACACACTACGACGGAGATGTCGTCGATGCCGTGGTCGATTTCTTGCGTGATTGCGCAGAGCGCGCGATGCTGCGCGGTATCGGCCGCGAGCGCATCATGCTCGATCCCGGCATCGGCTTCGGTAAGACGCCGAATCAGAACATCGCGGTTCTGCGCAACCTGGACCGGTTCGGCGCGCTCGGGTTTCCGACGCTGCTCGGCACGTCGCGCAAGTCGACGATCGGCAAGCTGACCGGACGTGAGCCGCACGAGCGTATCTACGGCACCGCCGCGACGACTGCGCTCGCGATCGCGGCGGGAATCGATATCGTGCGCGTGCACGACGTTGCCGCAGAACCGCGACGTGATCGCGTCTCCGATGCGATCGTTCGCGACTGGAGGCCGAGCGGATGGACCGGATAGTGCTACACGATATCGTCGCGCACGGCCACCATGGTGTCAATCCGCAGAACGCGAAACGGGAGCAGCCCTTTCGCATCGATCTCGTGCTGCATCTCGATCTTTCGCGCGCAGCGGCAAGCGACGATCTGCACGACACGATCAACTACGCCGCGATCCACCGGCGCATCGTCGAGATCGTCGGAACGCGGTCGTACGCGCTGCTCGAGCGATTGGCGGCCGCGATATTGGACGACGTCGCAAGCGACGACCGCATCCGCACCGCCGACATCTCGATTGCCAAACCCGGCATTCTCGACGGCGCGACGCCATCGGTTCGGCTCGTGCGCGAGCGCGCGGGCCGTGACGCGCGCCTACGTCGGCATCGGTTCAAATATGGGCGACCCAGTACGTCAAGTGCGCAAAGCCATCGACGCGCTGGGCGCGCTCGGCGACGGTCGCGCTCGTGTCGTCGCTCTACCGCACCGCGCCGTGGGGAAAAACCGACCAGCCGGAGTTCGTGAATGCCGCGGTCGCGCTCGACACCGAGATTGCTCCCGCGGCCATTGCTGCACGCGCTCAAGTGGCTCGAACGTGAACTTGGCCGCGACGAAGAGAGCGAACGCTGGGGACCGCGAAAGATCGATTTCGATATCTTGGCCTACGGCGACGAACAGGTCGACGATGGGGATTTGGTGATTCCACACCCGCGTCTGCACGAGCGTGCTTTTGCGCTCGTGCCGCTCGCCCAGATCGCGCCCGCCTACGTACCAATGCGTGACGCACTCTCGCCGTTGGATCGCGCCGGTGTTTCCATCATCGCCTAACGAGGTTGTCATCCCGATATCAGCAACCAGGCGTACGAATGGAAGCATGAATGGATGCATGGGTCGTTTGCTCCTCTGCGCGTTCGCACTTGCGTGTATCGGTGCTGCGCCACTTGAGCCCCCACAGCTCGTCGAGGGAAGTTTTCGTCAGTTCTCGGACTCGCCGATACAAATTACCCGCGTATTTGCGCTCGAGAACGAACCCGTTGTCGACCACACAACATCGTGGGAGTGCGTGTTCCTCAAGAATGTTTCGACGCAGCCGATCAAAGATGCGGTCGTCACATTTTGGCGAGAAACGCCGACCGGGCAATACATTTCAGGGACGGCGCAGGGCGTTGGGCTGGCCGGTACGCTTGATCCGGGGGAGAACGTGCAAGGCTGGCCGGTCGGCGTCGGGGACGATCCCGGATACGCGAACGATGCTCGTTTCGGACCGTCTATATGTCGCGCCCCGGCGCGCGATGAAGGGCGGGTTGTTGCGGAGGTGACGACGGTCAGTCTTGCAGACGGTACGGTCTGGCATCCGCTCACCGATTTTTACGTTCCTGCGCCCACAGCCTCAAACATCACCATAGAAAACGGGGGAGGCGGTTGCGTGCAATATTCGAGCCCTAAAGCGGTATCGATGAGCACCATTGCAGCCGTATTTTGGTGGACCGATCTTGCCGGCAATGTCGTAGGAGAGGGGCTCGACGCCGGTCCCGTGCACGCGTCGCATGATCCGATTACGCCGATGCAACCGTTGTGTAACGACGCAGATATTGCCGGCGATACCAGCGCAAAAGGTGGGAGCTTCGATGCGGCGACATGGACGGTCAGTGCAGCGGTGACCGGAGTCCGTTACGACGACGGCACGCTGTGGCAAGCGGTACCGTCGGTTCCCGGAACGGCGCAGGCAGATCCAGCTTCCGGGCTTCGCATCAGCATTACGACATACGCCGGTGTCGCCCCCGTTCCGTTGAAGACTGACAATACGTTGCCCCTCTATGCTTGCGCTGACGTTACCAACGTCTCATCCAAGCCCATAACCCACTTTCAAATCGTGTTTACCCACCTCGCCGAAGACGGCACGATGCTCGGAAGTGATCCACTCGATATACATGCGCAGGTGGCGACCGGCGCCACGCTGCAGATGAATTGCGGGACATTCGATGGGGATACGAGTCCAAGCATCTACGAGTATGCGATTGCTGCGTCGTCAGGCGCGCCGATGTCGAAGGTCCCGACCATCTTATATAAGGGGAAACGTTCTACCGTGAACGCCCGTATTGCCGAAGTCGATTTCGCAGGCGCACCGTCGTGGCGCGCACCGGCGCGTCCCTAAGGAATCGTCGCGATGTAGCCGGTCGATGACGCGCCAGCGGGCATTACACCGATTACCGTGTTCTGATAGACCGAGTTTGCACTGACCGCGCCGAGTACGACCGGCGTACCGAATTGCCAATTGCGTACGGGAAGAAAGAAACCGAACACGGTTGAACCCGGCGCAGCGCTGCTGTAATTTCCGGCAAGATTATAGTCGCCGTTCCCACCGGTGCCGGTGATGCCTTCGAAGTGCGTAATGCCGGCGCCCGGATAATCGTAGGTGATGATCGTGCCGCTCACGAGCCCGCGCACGTAACCGTGCGTACCTTTTGCATCGGTGTAGCCGCCGGTAACGACGGTGTCGCTGTCAATCCAGAGGCCGTAGGCGGTAGTGCTGATCGCATTCGGCATATTGATCAACGCATAGGCGCTCGTGGCCGGCGTGTAGAGAAACGCGTTTGCGGTCACCGAGTAAGCGAGCGGCATGGGCGCGCCACTCACCGCGTCGCAGTTGCCGACGATCTCGAAGAGCGTCATGCCGAAGCTGCTGTGAGCGATGACCTCATTGCACAGACTCGGCGCGCAGAAGCTCGGCGGCGGATCGATCGTGGCAAACGTGTTGCTCGCCGAGTCGTAATAGAATGCGTTATCGTATTGATACGGTGCGCCGGGCATCTTATAACTACCGACAACGCGATAGCCGCTGGTCGTGACCGCGGGACCGTACGCGGCGGTCGAAGTTGCCATGGGGTAATTGATCGCCGTCCACGTGCCGCCATTTTGGAGCGCTCCGACGGTCGCGCCGCTGGTTTCAACATTCGTAGCAGTGATAAGGTTAGCAACGATCCCGGTGGGCAGCGTGATCCCGGGCGAGAACTGGGGCACCGGCAGCGCGAGCGGCGCAAAGGCGATCGTTGGTGAGGACACGGGCGCGGTTGATCCGCCGCCGCCACACGCCGCGAGCACTGCGATTGCGAGCACACCCCACACCGCGGACCGCATTAGGAGCTTGTCAGAGTTGCGCACGTTTCCCGTCTTCGAGCCGCCTTTTGTCCGGATACATCGTTGCTCATCGGTCACGAAGCTACGGCTTCGCTCCCTCTTCGCGCCTCGTCTCCGAACAAAGTGCGGCATCGAATCCGGCAACGGCCCAACTCCGCCAAGCTCCCTACGAAACGTGTTTGATCAGCGGATTATTTTCGTCGCGGTTAGTGACTTCGTAGAGGCGCTTGTGAATGAACACGTCGAGCAGAAGCGGATCGACTTTTCCGCGCTGCGCAAATTCCTTCGAAAGAATGTCGAGCGCGCGTTCCGTCGACATGCCTTTCTTGTAGGGCCGGTCCGAGGCGGTCAGCGCGTCGAACACGTCGCTGATCGTCATCATACGCACTTGCGGCTTGATCGCTTCGCCTTTGAGTTTGCGCGGATAGCCCGTACCGTCGAGATGTTCGTGATGTCCGTATGCGAGGTCGGCGACGTCGCGCCATGGCGTCTCCTGCCATGGTATCTCGCGCAAGAACAGGAACGACTGCGTAACGTGCTCTTGCATGCGGTTGCGCTCGTCGTCGGAGAGCGAGCCGCGCGGAATCGACAGAAAGCTGTATTCTGCCTGATCGAGCAACGGGCGGGGACCATCGGTGTCGCGATAGCGGCGATCCATCGCGCGCAACAGCGTATCGTCGGCCGCGTCGGCGACCACGTTGGGCTCGTTAGCCGATTCGACTTTTGCGAGCAGCTCGCGCAACAGTTCCTTGTCGTCTTTGGTGCGCGCTTGTTCGAGCGCGAGCAAGAAGCGCAACCGGATCGTGTCGAGCCGTCCGTCGGGCAGCTTCTTGGCCTTCGCAAAGATGTATTCCGGAACGGCGACTTTCCCGAAGTCGTGCAGCAGCGAGGCGTAGCGCACTTCGCGGATCTGTTCCGGCGTAAAGTGCAGGCCGGCAAGCGGACCGGAGTCGATCGTATTGATCGCTTCAGCTTGCGCGACCGTCAGCGATGCAACGCGCTCGGAATGACCCTGCGTCGACTTGTCTCGGACTTCAATTGCCTTCACCGACGCGTGGACGAAGCGCTCGAACAGATTCTGAATCGCGTCGACCAGGCGCGCGTTTTCCATTGCAACCGCAGCTTGCGAAGCGAGTGCAGTCAGCAGGCGTTCGTCGTGCTGGTCGTACGGGCGCACGATCTCTTCGGTGTGCGCCGGCGATTCCAGCTCGGTATGGAAGCTCGGCTTATGGTTGATCAGCTGAATCGCGCCAATCACGTCGCCCTGCATATTGCGCATCGGCACGCACAGGATCGATTTGGTGCGGTAGTTGTTCTTGTCGTCGAAGCCGCGGTTGAACTGATACGGCGACGACTCCGGAATCATATATGCATCTTCGATCCGAAGCGGCTCGCCGGTTACCGAGACATAGCCGACGATCGACGTCGTCGAAAGCGGCAGCAGCGCGTTCATCAAAACGCCGTCGTCCTTCGGCCCGGTTTGCGCGACCGCGAAGCGCAGCCGCTTCTGTGCGTCGTGCTCCTCAATGACGAACAAACTGCCGGCGTCGGAGAAAGTCAATTCGCGCGCCTTGCGTACGATCAAGCGTTGTAGCGTCGGAAGATCGCGCTCCGACGAAAGCGCACGTCCGATCTCGAGCAGCTCTTCGCCTTCGCGCGCGGTACGCGTGAGCGTGCGCGCGGTCTCGACCTTCGCCGCAGTGCGCAGCGCCGCGAGCAACGACGCGCCGGTGACCGGTGGATGCATGATCGCGACGACTTCGGGATCGTCGGCGATCCAGGCGAGCGCCGAGTGCTGCGGCGGCAGGACGACAATAGCCGTCGCCGGCGGGGCGCCGAGGGTTTTTAGGCCTCCGCGTTCACGCAACCGTTTGAAGTCGACCGCGTGGACCGAGACACCGACGTTGCCCAAGAGAAGGGGCAGTTCACCGAGGTCGAGGTCGTGCGGATACAGGACCAATGTGGCCACGTTATATCATTGCTCCGCTTGCTAGATTCGCCAGAGCCGGAGGGAGGGTCCCCTAGGGCGAATCCAAAGCGCCGAATGTCCGACCAGCAGCCCCTTCCCTCGGTGGCCGAACGCGTGCGCGCCCTTGCCGAACTCTTTGTCGAGACCGATCTGCTCCGCTTGCGCATCGAACGCACCGGTGAGGAGATCGAGCTTGGGAGGCGACGGCTTCATCCCGACATGGTCCCCGACATCCCACACGACCTCGGGATGCTCGAGGCGCACCCGGTCCGAGGCGAGCAGATCCGTGCCGATTTGGTTGGCATCTTTCATTTGAGCCGGCCCGCGCCCTCGGAAGGCGACCTGCTCGAAGCCGATCGCGAGCTGGCCTTCATTGAAGCCTTGGGCATCCGCAATCCCGTGCGCAGTCACGGCCCGGGTCGGATCCTCGCGATCAAACGAGGCGACGGTGAGCCCGTCGAATATGGAGCGGTACTCTTCGAAATCGATCGCGGCTAGCCCGGATAAGGACGGAAACCAATTTTCACCAAGGTTCTCATCGCCAATCGTGGCGAGATCGCCCTGCGAATCAATCGCGCGTGCCAAGAGTTGGGCGTGCGCACCGTCGCAATTTTTTCGGAGGCCGATCGCGAATCGCTGCACGTGCGCCAAGCCGACGAAGCATTCTGTGTCGGGCCGGGCCCCGTGCCGCGCTCCTACCTCAATATTCCGAACATCATTTCGACGGCGCTGATCACCGGCTGCGATGCAATCCATCCCGGCTATGGTTTCCTGGCCGAGAACGCGCGCTTCGCGCAGATCTGTGCCGACCACGGCCTGACGTTCATCGGTCCCAAACCTGAAGTGATCGCGTCAATGGGCGACAAGGCGACGGCGAAACGCGTCATGCGCGAAGCCGGCGTTGCTACCACGCCCGGCACCGACATCTTGGAATCGGTCGATGAAGCGGTCAAGGCCGGCAACAAGATCGGCTATCCGGTACTGCTCAAAGCAACCGCGGGTGGCGGCGGCAAAGGGATGCGGGTCGTTGAGAACGTCGGCGAGATGGAACGCGCCTATGCCAGCGCGACCGCCGAAGCAGAAGCCAGCTTTAAAGACGGCCGCGTCTACATGGAAAAGCTGATCATCGATCCGCGACACATCGAAGTGCAAGTGCTCGGCGACGAGTTCGGCAACGTCGTGACGTTCGGCGAACGTGATTGCTCGGTGCAAAAGCCATCGCATCAGAAATTGATCGAAGAGTCGCCTGCGCCGCGTCTCTCGGATCGCGCTCGCGCGACGTTGCTCGACATGGCGGTGCGTGCGTGCAAGCACGTTCGCTATAGCAATGCCGGTACGCTCGAATTCCTCGTCAGCGGCCACGACGTGTTCTTCATGGAGATGAACACCCGTATCCAAGTCGAGCATCCCGTCACCGAAATGGTGTACAGCGTCGATCTCGTGAAAGAGCAGATTCGCATTGCCGCGGGTGAACCACTCGGCTACGCGCAGCACGATTTGCAGTTGCGCGGTCATGCCATCGAGTGCCGCATCAATGCCGAAGATCCGCGGAACAATTTCGCCCCGCAGGCCGGTACCTTGACGAAGGTGGTCTTTCCGGGTGGGCCCGGTGTGCGCGTCGATACACACGTGTATTCGGGGGCGGTCGTGCCACCGTACTACGACTCGATGATTGCGAAAGTTATTGCGTTCGGTGCAACCCGCGAGGCGGCGATCGCACGCATGGAGCGGGCGTTGCGCGAAACGGTTATCGAAGGTGTCAGCACGACGATCGACTACTGTTTGGAGATTTTGGCGACGCCGCAATTCCGCGAAGGTCGCTACGACATCGGCTTTTTGCCCCGGATGCTCGCTCATGCCCTCACGTAGAGAAGGACGCGAAGCCGCCCTGCAAGCGCTCTATGCAATTGCGGTTGGGCATCGCGAACCCGGCGATGCATTGGGCGAGCTTGTCGGGGACGGCGATGAGACCGAGTATCGGGCCTTCGTCAAAGACCTCGTGTTCGGCACGCTCGATAATGCCGCCGAAGCCGACGTCTTGTTGGCGCCGCTCTTGGAGGGATGGACGATCGAACGTTTGCCCACGATAGATCGTTTGCTCTTGGAAATGGGAACATTTGAATTACGCCACCGGCCGCAGACGCCGCGGGCGGTGGTCATCAACGAGGCGGTAGAACTCGCGAAGAAATTCTCAACCGAGGATTCCAACCGCTTTGTCAACGGCGTGCTGAATGCTATCTCGCAAGAAACGTCGCAAGCGTAGCGCCCCCGGCGCCAAGCGCGGGTGGCTGCGCGGCACGCTGATCGCAATTGCGCTGACGGTGTTGTTCTTTGCCGGCCTCGTCGCCGGCATCGTGGCGGCCTATTCGCGCAATCTGCCCGACATTAGCCGCCTCGCCGACTACCAGCCGGAGAGTTCGACGCGCATTTTCGCACGCGATGGGACACTACTGGCCTCCGTATATAAGGAAAACCGCACCTATGTGCCGCTTGCGCGCATTCCTTTGGTGATGCAGCAAGCCGTTATCGCGAACGAAGACCACAACTTCTACTACCATCACGGCGTCGACTTCGGCGGCATCGTACGCGCGGGTTTTGCTGATCTCACGCATCAAGAATTCCAAGGTGCGTCAACGATTACGCAGCAGCTCGCGCGCAAACTCTTCCTCAACGATCAGGTTTCGATCTCGCGTAAGATTCAAGAAGCTTTGCTTGCAATGGAGATCGAGCGCTACTACACCAAGAACGAGATTCTCGAGCGCTACCTCAACATCGTGTATTTCGGTTCGGGCGCCTATGGCGTCGATGCGGCGGCGCATACCTATTTCGGCGAAGGCGTCGAGAAGATCGACGCGGCGCAAGCGGCGATGATCGCGGGCGTAATTGCTGCACCGTCGGATTACTCGCCGTTCGTCAACCTCACGCTTGCGCGGGATCGCCAGCATCACGTGCTCGATCGCATGGTCGAGAGCGGGTACCTCACGCAGGCGGAGGCGACCGCTGCTGCAAGCGCTCCCCTCGGACTCGCGAAAGAGCGCTCTCCGGGATTGCAAGGCTACCTTTATCCGTATTACACGACGTACGTCATCGCGCAGCTCGAGAAGCTCTTCGGGAAGCAAGCGGTGGAAGAAGGCGGTTTGCAAGTCTACACCGCGCTTGATCCCAAGGTGCAAGAAAAAGCGCAGGAGTCGGTCGATTGGGGTTTGCAGCGCGCGAAGTCGTGGGGCATTCGCGCAGACGAAGCTGCACTCGTCTCGATTCGTCCCTCGACGGGCGAGATCGTGGCGATGGTCGGCGGAAAAGGCTTTTCACTCGATAACCAGTTCAATCGCGCGTGGCAGGCGCACCGTCAGCCCGGCTCGTCGTTTAAGCTCTACGTCTATACTGCCGCGATCGATTCGGGCATGCCCGCGAACACCATCATCGACGATTCGCCGGTAAGCTATCCGATGGGCGACGGCACGATGTGGTCGCCGCACGACGATGACGATCGCTACATGGGGGCGATTACGTTGCGAACGGCGCTTGCGCTTTCACGCAACGTCGTGGCGGTGAAACTGGCCGAGCGGATCGGCCTGGATAAGATCATCGACTACGCGCAGCGTATGGGCATCACGTCGCCGCTCGAGCCGAACCTCTCGCTCGCGCTCGGTTCATCGGTCGTCACGCCGCTCGATCAGGCGACCGGTTATGCGACGATCGCAAATCAAGGGGTTCACGTCGAGCCGTCGGCGATTCGTCTGGTGAAGGATTCGCTCGGCAACGTGGTGCTCGACGATCAGTACCCGCAAGCAAACGAAGTCGTGAGTGCGGGCACGGCGTACATTATCACGACGATGCTCGAAGACGTGATCAATCACGGAACCGGATATCCGAACGCTATCATCGGCCGCCCGGCCGCAGGAAAGACGGGTACGACCTCGGACTTTCACGATGCCTGGTTTGTCGGGTTCACGCCCGACCTCGTCACGGCGGTGTGGTTCGGCAACGACAACAATAAGGCCATGACCGAAGCCTACGGCGGCGGCGTCCCGGCGATGACCTGGTCGCATTACATGAAAGCCGCACTTGAAGGCGTTGCAAAACACGACTTCACTTTGCCCGCCGATCAAGTCATTCGCGTCGCGGCCTGTTCGGGTCGCCAAGACTTCTATCTGCTCGGCACGCAGCCATCATCGGGTGGGTGCGGCACGATCAATGAAGCAGCCCAGGATCCAACCGATGCGCCGCTTCCGACTGACGCGCCAACGCTCGCTCCCGACCAAACGCCGCCACCAAATAGCGTGAGCGATGGTACGCACTACATCCCGCTCGCCTCGGCGTCGCCGTCGGCGCATCCAAGGCGAAGATGATCGAGAACGAGGCGACGCGGCCTGTCTACGGTGTGAGCCGTGTCGTCGCCTACATCAAACGACTCATCGGCGAGAACAAGCAGCTTGCGTCGATCGACGTAAGCGGTGAGATTTCCGATCGTCAGGATCGCAACGGCCGCATCTACTTTAACCTCAAAGAACATAACGATCTGCTCAAATGCGTCGTTTGGTCGGATGTCGCGCCGAAGCTTCCGCCCTTCGCCAACGGCGATGCGGTGGTTGCGACGGGGAACTTCACGACCTATCCGGCGCAAAGCGTCTACCAACTCGACGTTAAGGCGCTGGAGCCAACCGGTATCGGGAGGCTGTACGCGCGTTTCGACGCCTTGCGCAAGAAGCTCGAAGCTGAAGGGCTGTTCGAGCCCGGTCGCAAGCGAGCGATGCCGGGTTTCCCGCGCCGCATCGCGCTGATCTCGGCGCGTGGCAAAGGTGCGGAGGACTTCGAGACGACGCTTGCAAAGCGCGCGCCGCACATCCGTGTTGAGTTCATCGAGACACTGATGCAAGGCCTCGATGCGCCCGTGGAAATCGCGAAAGCGGTTGACGCAGCATCGCGTATGGACGTCGACGTGATCGTGATCGCGCGCGGCGGCGGAAGTTACGAGGACCTTTTTGCGTTCAATGAAGAGCCGGTGGTGCGCGCGATCGTGCGCGCCAAACATCCGGTGCTGACCGCAATCGCTCACACGGCGGACATCCATTTAGCCGATGCGGCAGCGGATCGCGTTGCCGCAACACCGTCCAATGCTGCCCAGTACTTCGGCGAGATTCGCGACGCTTATGCGCATCGACTGGAGGCGCTCGTCGCGCGACTCGATCGAGCGTTGCGCGAAAAGCAACGCGCACGGGGCCAACGCTACGATGTTGTCACGCTTGCATTGGCTAGACTCGGCCGCGATTTCGTCGGGCGTAAACGTCAACGACTGCTGATTGCCGAGCGCCGCCTTGCGGCGCAAACACCGGTTGCGCGCCTCGCTGCGCGCGGCCGGCGCCTCGCGGACACCCACGGCCGACTGCGTGCTCTGGCTCGCGGCTATACGCTGCCGCGCTTGAGTCGAACGCAAGTGCTAGCGGCGCTCTTGGAATCGCACGATCCGCAACGACCGCTCCAGCATGGTTTTGCGATGGTATTCCACGACGGCGCGCTCGTCCGCGACGCGAGCGCGGTGCCGCTCGGTGCGGTGATCGAGGCTCGGCTGCAGCGCGGGACGCTTACCAGCCGTGTCGAAGGCCGCAGCGATGAGTGAACCCGGAGCGTTCGACGCGAAGCTTGCACGGCTCGAAGCGATCGTCAAGCAGCTCGAAAGCGGCGATCCGTCGCTGGACGACGCGGTGAAGTTATTCAAAGAAGGCAAGACGTTGGCGGCCGAGTGTGAGGCGTTGCTGAAGAGTTCGCAGGAGCAAATCGATGCAGCTATGGGCCCTTCGACGGGCTCAGGATGACTTGCGTCTCGACGAAGCCGTAGCGGAACGTACCGGGGTCACGCGCTCTCAGGCGCGTAGCCTTATTATGGAAGGGCGCGTTCGCGTGGGCGGTGAGCCTGCCGCGAAGGCCGGGCAACGCGTACGCGAGGATGACGAAATCACCGTTGATGCGCCACGCCGCTTCGTCAGTCGCGGCGGAGAGAAACTCGAGGCCGCGCTCGACGCGTTCGCGATCGATGTGACCGCAATGCAGGCGCTCGATGTCGGCGCATCGACCGGTGGATTTACCGACTGTCTCCTACAGCGCGGTGCGGCGCACGTTACGTCGGTGGACGTAGGCTACGGACAACTCGATTGGCGCCTGCGCAACGATCCACGCGTTACGGTCGTAGAGCGTACAAACTTTCGGCACATGCCGGACGACGCATTTGCGCAACCCTTCGACCTTATCGTGATCGATGCGTCGTTTATTTCGCTACGAACGATTCTCGTGCGCGCGACGGGGTATCTCGCGCCGGCTGGTCGCGTCGTCGCACTCGTCAAGCCGCAGTTCGAAGCCGGACGTGAACGATTGGAGCGCGGAGGCGTGGTGCGCGATCCGGCGGTGCATCGCGCAGTATTGCATGAGGTGCGCGAGGCTGCGTCTTCGCTGGGCCTGCCGATCGCCGGGCTGATCGCATCGCCGCTGCGAGGGCCGGCCGGCAATCGCGAATTCCTCATCGAACTGCGGCGCGACGCCGTGCCGATCGATGACGAGCGGATCGACCGCGTCGTCGGCGAAGGCTCGGAAGGATGACAAAATTGGCCATCGGCCGCAAGTTGATCACGCTGTATGTCGATACGCAGCGCGACGCGGCGCGTGCGCTTGCGCGCACGGTTGCAGACAGCTTTCGCGCGGACGGCTATGACATCGCAACGTGGAAAGGCCAGCAGGGCCTCTCGGACCTCGCGACCAACGGCGCGCGCGCCGAGGACGCGGCACTTTTTATCACAGTAGGCGGCGATGGGACGCTGCTGCGCGCTGCGCGCGTCGCGACCGAGATCGGTGCGCCGCTGCTCGGCATCAACACCGGCCGTCTTGGCTTTCTCACCGAACTCGACGACGGCGATCCGCGTATCGCGCGATTGCCGCAGCTTGTTGACCAAGGGCTCTTGATCGAGGAGCGCGTCGCACTTGAAGCCGAGTACGCGGAGCGGACGTACTTTGCGCTCAACGACGTGGTGGTGCGCAAGGGTGACGTGTCGCGCATCGTGCCGTTTGGATTGACGCTCGATGCCGAGCACATCGCCGATATTCCCGCCGACGGGATTTGTGTCGCGACGCCAACTGGTTCGACCGCGTACTTCTTATCGGCGGGCGGCTCGATCATCTCGCCCCGCGTCGATGCCTTCGGTATCGTTCCGCTGCTGCCGCATACGCTGTTCTCGCGCCCACTGATCGTTCCGGCAACGTCAGAGATCGGCATCGGCTGCGACTCGAACGTTGCCCACGCGCACTTGGAGTGCGACGGCGACGTCCTTGCGGAGATCGGCCCGAACACCGTGGTCAACGTACGCCGCCATCCCAAAACGGTGCGCTTTGCACGGCTCTCGCCGTTGCGCTTCTTCGAGCGATTGGAAGAGAAGATGCGCTGGGGCGTTTCCATCAAGGCAGCTACGCGGTAACGAAGAGCTGATGATCACGCGGCTGGAGATCGAGAACTACGGCTTGATCGCCCGCGGTGCGATCGAGTTCAGTCCCGGCACAACGATCTTTACCGGCGAGACGGGTTCGGGCAAAACGATGATCCTCGGCGCACTGGACTTTGCGCTCGGCGAACGCGCGAGCGCCGACGTCGTACGCAGTGGCGCACAACGCGCCATCGTGACGCTCACGTTCGAGCCGAGCGACGCATTGCGCGAGCGATTGATCGAAAATGGTTACGAACTCGACCCCGGTGAGGACGCGACCATCGCGCGCGAGATGAACGAAGCCGGCAAATCGAGCGTGCGTGTGAACGGCCGCGCCGCGACGGCGAGCTACGTGCGTGAGATCGGTACGCAGATTGCTGAAATCGTCGGCCAACACGATGCGCAGCGCTTGCTCTTGCCCGCGTACCACGTCGAATTGCTCGATCATTTCGGTGGCCCCGAAGCAATTGAGGCTGTCGGCAGAGTTCGCGCCGCCCGCGCGCGAGCGGCGGCGTGTTCGGAGGAATTGGGAACGCTGCATGGCGACGAGCGGCGTGCGCGGGAACGCTACGACGATGCACGCCTGGCGTTCGACGAGATCGAAAGCGCGGCGCCACAGCCCGGTGAGGACGAACGTCTCAACGAGCGCCGCCGCTATCTCGACAACGTCGAGCGGATCGCGTCGGCGCTGCGCATCGCGCACGAGGCAATTGGCGGCGATGACGACAGCGCGACAGCTGCGCTGGGTGCCGCGGGTGCGGCGCTGCACGCTGTCGCCGACATTTCGTCCGATTTGCGTGCAATGGCCGATGCCGCCGCAGCCTTGCAAAGTGAAACGACCGAGCTCGCGACGACGATTGCACGTGCACTCGATGGGACCGAGTTCGATCCCGCCGAACTCGAATCGATCAACGCGCGGCTCGACCTGCTCGATCGTCTCAAGCGCAAATACGGCGGGACACTCGAGGCAGTGATAGCAACTGCGACGCAGGCACGAACGATCGTCGAAGCGTTCGATTCGCGCGACGAACGCACTGCGGCGCTCGCCTCGGCGCTACGTGAGGCCGAAGCGGCGCTTGCGGCCGATGAGTCGCGGCTCCGCGCAATTCGCGAGGCGGCGGCAGCACGTTTGAAGACGGCGATCGCCAAAGAATTTGGTGCCCTTGCGCTTGGGTCGGCGCGGTTCGATGTGTCATTCGACCCGATCGAATTCGTCTTTGCCGCAAACCAGGGTGAACCGCTCCGGCCGCTCGCGCGCGTCGCGTCCGGCGGCGAGTTATCGCGCGTCTTGCTCGCACTCGTCGTAGTGCTTGCCGGCGCGCGTGAACGCACGGCGTTGATCTTCGACGAGATCGATACCGGTATCGGCGGGACGACCGCCACAGCGGTCGGTGCGCGCATCGGCAAGCTCGCACAGCATGGGCAAGTCGTGTGCGTCACGCACCTCGCGCAGCTCGCAACGTGGTCGGATCGGCACTACGTCCTCGAAAAGCACGAGAAGGGCGGATCCACGACGATTTCGTGCACGAGATTACCGGCGAAGATGCACGGGCGGCAGAGCTGGCGCGCATGCTCTCGGGCGAGTCGCACGACGTGGCGCTCGAGCACGCGCGCATGCTGTTGCGCGCGCGATGATCATTCCACGCGAGCAGGACAATGTCACGCTCGCGATCGGACGCAAACGCGTCGCGGTCACCAACGTGAACAAAGTCTTTTTCCCGGAGATCGGTCTCACGAAGGGTGACTTGCTCCAGTACTACGCCGACGTCGCGGATGTGCTCCTGCCCCATATCGCCGATCGTGCAATGGTGATGAAACGCTATCCACACGGGGCCAGCGGGGAATTCTTTTTCATGAAGCGCACGCCGGAGCCGCATCCCGACTGGCTGCGCACCTGCCGGATCGAGCACGACTCCGGCAACGTCATCAACTTTCCGGTGATCGACGACCTCGCCGCGCTGATGTGGGTGATCAACCTCGGCTGCATCGACCTCAACCAGTGGTATGCGCGCTGCGATGACATCGATCGGCCCGACTACGTCCACTTCGACCTCGATCCCGGCGACTCGACCTTTGCAATGGTGCGCGACGTCGCGCTGCTGGTGCGCGACGGACTTGCCGCGTTGCACATGCCGGCCTACGCGAAGACCACCGGGTCGAAGGGTATGCACGTCTATGTTCCGATCGTACGAGGTCCGACGCAAAAGCAGGTCTGGACCTTTGCAAAAGAATTCGCGCACGCGCTTGCCCAGCACACCAAAGAGCTGACGACCGTCGTCTACAAAAAAGAGAAGCGACCTAAAGATCGCGTGCTCGTTGACTACAACCAAAACCGTTGGGGCGCGACGCTCGCGAGCATCTACTCGGTGCGCCCAACGCCGCACGCGTCGGTCTCCGCACCGGTCACATGGGATGAAGTCGAAAGCCGGATTCAGATCGACGACTTTCGCATCGACAACATGCCGGCGCGTATCGCAACGCTTGGGGACCTGTGGAAGCCGGTCGTCGCCAAGAAGGGCCGCTTCAATTTGGAGCCGCTGCTGTCATGACGCTCCCGATCGGGCTCGACTTCGAGCCGATGGAACTTGTGCAGGTTGCGGAGATTCCGAGCGGTGCGCAATGGCAGTACGAACCGAAGTGGGATGGCTTTCGGTGCATGGCTTTTCGCGACGGCGACGAGATCGCGCTCCAGTCGAAGGCCGGTCAGCCGCTAGCGCGCTACTTCCCCGAGATCGTCGATCAACTCCGCGCGCTCGCCGCAAAGCACGTCGTGCTCGATGGCGAGTTGATGGTGCAGCTCGGTGACGAGCTTTCCTTTGACGCGCTGCTGCAACGGATTCATCCGGCCGAAAGCCGGGTCAAACGCCTCGCGACAGAAACACCGGCGCGTTACGTCGTCTTCGATCTACTCGTAGACCAGAACGGCAAGGACCTGACGGAAAAATCGCTGACGGAGCGCCGCAAAGCGCTCGAGGCGTTCGCAGGGCGATTTCTTGCGCAGAGCGAGATCGCGCTCTCGCCGGTCGCAACCGATCGCGCACAGGTCGATGCCTGGTACGAACGCGTCGGCAATGCGCTGGACGGGGTGATCGCCAAGCGCCGCGATCTTCCGTACACATCCGGCTCACGCCAAGGTGGCGTGAAGATCAAACACTTGCGCACCGCGGACTGCGTGATCGGCGGCTATCGGCTCAACAAGCAAGGTAACGGTATTGGGTCGCTGCTGCTCGGACTCTACGACGACGAGGGCAAACTCAATCACGTCGGCTTTACGTCCGGCTTCCGCGACGGTGAACGCGGCCCGTTGTTGAAGAAGCTGCAGCCTTTCGAAAAGCCTCCCGGCTTCACCGGTTCTGCTCCCGGCGGACCGAGTCGCTGGAAAAAAACCGAAGAGCCATGGTTTCCGCTCGATCCGAAACTCGTCGTCGAGGTGCGCTACGACCACGTGACCGGCGATCGCTTTCGACACGGCACAAAGATTCTGCGTTGGCGTCCCGACAAGAAGCCGCGCCAATGCACGATGGAGCAACTCCGCGTCGCCGAAGCCGCCTCGCCGCTGGAGCTGCTCTCGTAAACGTTGAGGAGAGATCGATGTGTATTCGGAGCCTCGTCGCAATACTCGCCGCCGTTTTGGCCCTTATCCCGATCGCGGTCAGGGCAGATTTGTTCGTCTACGGGAAGAGCTCTCATCCAACCGACCCGTTGCATTTTATCACCGGATCGCCGCACTGCACGAGCTACGGTCAATACGGCGCGCGTTGCAGCGACGCGATCGGCAGTCGCGCCTGGATCTACATGCGGATGGATTTACCTGTCGGATGTAAGCTCGAAATCGGGCGCGATGCGAGCCCGGGGAAACCCACGCGCTGGCACGTTGCGCTTTTCAACGACCGCGCGAGTTGTCAGATGCACTGGGAGAACGCAAACACGCTGACAATCTGGGCTTCGCCAGGCTTGCCGTTATAGGGACGTGTCGTGTTGAGCGTAGCGAAGCGCCGATTAGCGCGAGTGGTAACGGGCGTTGCTTCGCGTTGCTTTTAAGAGAAGGCTCGAAGTTTTGCGCCATTCGCAGGATGCGAACTTCTTTTGATCGTGGCGCAAAACTCGCGCAGCAGGAGCGGCGCACGATGCGCTGCGAGGAGCGTCTTCACGAGGAAGCAACGCGAAGCAAAGGCGAGTGGTGGTCCCTCGACTACGCTTCGCTACGCTCGGGATGACACGCTTCGCCTTTATTGCGGCGGTAGCAGGTTGGTTGTCGGCGTGTCCTTGGAAACCGGGCCAAATCGAATGTCTCGCGCTGACGCCGAGCCAGTTCCTGTAAGTATCAATCCGAGATAGATGGTCCGCGCCGCGATCGGAACGTCGAGTACGATCTTGAAAGGCGTCCACGTCACATCACCGCGCAGCGCGCGGTTGGCCATATTGTCGAAGCGCAGCGCCTTGCCATCAGCATCGTCAACGCGCATCCAGAACTGCCCCGAGGTTGCCGCAGCCGTCGAGATTTCGCCAGACACGGCGATATGGTCGCCCTGGTACTTCGTCGCGTCCATCTTATATGCGAGCGTGCCATAACTTTCGGGATTCGCGTTTGCGTTCGCTTTGATCGTGATCGTCGCGGTGCCGGCTGCATCCACGGTGCGGTCGCCGCTGTATACGCCCGTACTGCTGCTGACCAGCCGATAGTTCGACGTATCAAAAGACGGGAGCGCAGGCGCGGCGGTCTCCACGCCCAGGAGAAAAACGAGCCCAAGGGCTGCCACGATTCGATTCATCAAGGGATCTCATGGATCTTGAGCAGGTTCGTGCCGCCAGATCCGACGGGCATCCCAGTTGTAAACGCGATCAAGTCCTTCGTGTGCACGAGGCCGGCTTGCATCATCTTTTGCTCGGTCATAAAAAGCAGCACGTCGAACGAACTATAGCGCTCGATCAAGAGCGTCTCGGTGCCCCAGAGCAGGGCGAGACGCTGTGCGACTTCTTTGGACGGCGTGAGCGCAATGATTCGCGCGCGGGGCCGAAACGCCGCGATGTGATGCGCCGTATTGCCGGTTGTCGTGCCGGTTGCGATGAATGGAATGAAAAGCTCGTCGGCAGCACGCGTTGCGGCTTCGGCGATGGAAGTTGCGACGGTCGGGCTCATGCCGGCTAAGCGCCGCTCGCGCAAGGTGACGTGCGGATAATTCTTCTCGACTTCGCGCGCGATTTCAGCCATCGTGCGTACGGCTTCGGTCGGAAATTGTCCGCGCGCCGTTTCTCCCGAGAGCATTACCGCGTCGGTGCCGTCGAGAATCGCGTTGGCAACATCGGTGACTTCGGCGCGCGTTGGCTTCGAGCTGAAGGTCATCGATTCGAGCATCTGCGTCGCAGTGATGACCGGTTTGCTCGCGCGATTACATTTGGCGATGATCGCTTTTTGCACGAGCGGTACTTGCTCGAGCGGAATCTCGATGCCAAGATCGCCACGCGCAACCATGATCCCGTCGGCCGCATCGATGATGTTATCGAGGTCCTCGAGCGCTTCGTGTTTCTCGATCTTGGCGATAACCGGCACATCGTGTGCACGATCGCGCATGAAGGCTTTGACGCGCCTGATGTCCTCGGCCGAACGCACGAACGAGGCTGCCACGTAGTCGACGCATTGCTCGAGCCCGAAGGCGAGCATCTCGAAGTCGCGGTCGGTAATCGACGGAATATTCAACGTGCCGTCGGGGTAGTTGATGCCCTGCGTCGAGCGCAGCTCGCCGCCGAACTCGATGGTGGTCTCGATCTCGGTGGCGGTCTTTCCGGTGATGCGCAGCGTGATCTGTCCGTCTTGGAGGTAGATACGGTTGCCGACCGCGACGTCATTCGGCAACGCCTTGTATTGCACGCTGATGCGCGACTCGTCGCCCGGCACGTCATCGGTCGTGAGCACAAAATGATTTCCGCGCTCCAGGCGCACGCTCGCCAGGCCGTCCTGTAGCTTACCGGTCCGCACTTTCGGGCCGGGCAAATCTTGCAAAACGGCGATATGAATGTCGAGTTCTTGCGCGAGACGACGCGCCGTCGCGATCACCTCGGCGTGATCTTCGAGCGTGCCGTGTGAAAAGTTCAGGCGAACGACATTCAAACCCGAAACGAAGAGCGAACGCATGACCGCGGGGTCGCGCGAGGCGGGACCAATGGTGGCGACGATCTTCGTACGCTTCTGCAAGAGGTGTTCCATGCGAGCAGTGCAGATGCGCGAGCGCGCTTGCAGGCTCCTGCGCTCGGTTAAGCGCATTAACATCGCGCATGCTCGAACGCGATCCGCGTGACCCGCGACGACGCGAGCGACTCGCGGGGAGCTACCTCGCATCGCTGTTGCTGCACGCGCTTATTGCCGCGTTTGTTTTTACGCTCGCATCGAGTTCATCACAGCAAGGCGCGAGCGAATCGGTCTCGGGCGGAACCGTCGTCACGATCGAGCAACGTACGCCGGTTGTCGCGGTCGCGCCGGCTCCGGCGCAACAAGCCGCACCCGTTCCGAACGTGCCGCACATCGCGCCGGTCGTACAGCATGCACCGCTGGTTCAAGCCGAGCGACAACCCAATCCGCCGCAACGCCACGAGCTGTCCGTGTTCAAGCCGTCGGCGCCGCCGAATCCAACACCGGTGCCGCAAGCATCGGAGCAACCCAACCCACAGCCCACGCCGCCGATCTACGAGCCGAATCCGCAAAACCAACTTCCTGCCGTGCCCACAACCGTACCGTCGATTGGGCCGCAGCAAGTCGCGATCAAGATTCCGCCGAGCGCCGCACCATCGCCCGTGCCCTCGGTGCCACCAACAGAGAAGCCGCCGTCGCCGCGGCCGCCCGCACCAACCGCGGCGCCGACCGCGAAGCCCGCGTCACCAATACCGCAGCCCAGCGCAAAACCCACTGCGGCTCCAACGGCTGCCGCGCTCGTCGCGAGAGCCACAACCGCGCCAAGTGCATCGCCAAAACCAGCTGGAGCGCCGAGCGCCGCGCCCACGGCGAACGTGGGTGTCCCGAGCCCGAGCCCAACTCAAGGTCCCAAGCAAACGACCCAAACCGGCGCGCAGCCGTCGCCCGGTCCAAAGACCGAAGGTTCGCCGGGCCCCAAGCCCGGCACGATCGGCAATACCAAAGCTGGTCCCGCTGCTCCGGTCGCAGTTCCGCCGACGCCATCGCCCAAGCCGCAACCTAAGGCGACAGCGACCGCACCGCCGTCCACCGCGAATGATATCAACGATAAATTGCGCGGGCTCATACCGCACAACGCGGTGATCCCGCACGAGGCCAACGTCAGCTTTCATGGCGGATTGCGCGGATCGATGGAGCCGACACCACCGCCCGAAATCGTCGCGATGACCAAGTTCATGTTTGCGGAAAAGGGCGCCGGCAGCGACGCCCTCGACAAAATGTGGGTCACCGGTACGCACCGCGAAGGACCAGCACTCATTTGCGATGGCTGGATGCTGCGCTATCCGCCCGCGTCGCAACCAGCAGTACAGGCAGGGCACGATGACGCACCCCGTCTCGGGCGGTATTGCCATTTCAATCGCGCCCCTGCCCGGTGGATTCGGCGCACCGATCGTTGAGGCGACGGCCCATGTCTCGTGCACCGAGCGCGCGCTGGTGCCGTTTACGCCAGCCCTCTTCACCGTCGCCGTAGCGTTGTCGATTCCCGCTTGTTGTGCGACTTTTATCGGACTAGAATTGCTTCAGCATCCGCGGATGTGCGTCAGGTTCGCGAACGCGAACGCAGGGGAGGGGCGGTTTGGAGCCGCAGGATCCACCGGGCCACATGGCCTGCGAATACGCGCACCGACTAGCGGCGCCAGAGCGCGCCGACGCAAGCTGGACGTATCCAGTACCGCGCAAAAATTCGCATAGGACGTTTCGACTGGGGGGCCGGAAGCCACGAAGGCTTGCGGCCCGTCGTCATTTTCGGTACCATAGGAGCCGGTTTGATCGAGTAAGCGTGGGCAGGTCCCGCGCTTTCTTCTTGGGGAGGCCTGCGCAAGGTGTCGGAATTGACGGATTTGTTCGAGCGAGAGATCGACGCGATCGCGCACGAACGGAGCTTCGTCGGGCGTCGAGATCGTAACGCACGCCGCGCAGTCGCGGCGCGGCATGACCGCTCTTGACGGTCACCATCGATAAAGACGGTGGCGTCGATCTGGCCACTTGCGAACGCATCGCATCGCGCATCAACCACGCGCTCGAAGCGATCGAACTGCCGTACTCGCTTGAAGTCGAGTCGGCGGGACTCGACCGGCCGCTGTTGCGGCCGCACGACTACGAGCGTTTTGCCGGCAAGCGCGCGCGCATCGTGACCTCGTTGCAGATCGCCGGCAACAAAACGCATCGCGGCACGCTCGTCGGGCTGCGCGGCGAAACGGTCATCCTCGCGACCGAGAGCGGCGAACTCCCGCTCCCGATCGCAACCATCAAGTCGGCAAACCTGGAATACGATCCGCGCGCCGACTTACAACGCGACAAACGCGAACGGAAAGCACATGGCAGAATCGGCAGCTGAAGAAAAACTCATCGACGTCCTTCAGTTCATCTCGAAAGAACGGAACATTCCGTTCGAGATGCTCCTCGAGGCGCTCGAAGCAGCACTGCTCACCGCGTACAAGCGGCACTACGGCAGCGAAGCAAACGCAATCGTGATCGTCGACCGCAACACCGGCGAGTATCGTGTTTATCATCGTCGGAACGTGGTCGACACGGTCGAAGATCCCAAGCTCGAGGTCTCGGTCAAAGCAAGCGGGCGGCCCGTATCAGGCCGGCGACTTCTTCGACGAAGAGGTTACGCCGAAAGAATTCGGACGCATTGCTGCGCAGACGGCCAAGCAAGTGATCGTGCAACGTATCCGCGAAGCCGAGCGCGACACGGTCTACAATAAGTACGCGCGCAAGCTGAACGATCTCGTGACGGGCACCGTGCAACGCTACGAACAGCGCAACATGTACGTACTACTCGAAGGACGCGATGAGGCGATTCTCCCGCTCTCCGAGCAAGTTCCGGGCGAGACTTTTCGCATCAACGACTTCATCCGCGCCTACGTCGTCGATGTACGCAAGTCGCCGAAGGGCCCGCAAGTCGTGCTCTCACGTGCCGCCGAAGGATTGGTGCAGCGTCTGCTCGAGCTCGAAGTTCCCGAAATCGCCGACGGCATCGTCGAGATTATGGCGATCGCGCGTGAAGCCGGAAGCCGTTCAAAGGTTGCCGTGCGCAGTCTGCGCGCCGAAGTCGATCCGATCGGCGCCTGCCTCGGACCGAAGTCGAGCCGTATTGCAAACGTGTCCGACAATCTGCGCGGTGAAAAGATCGACGTGATTCGCTACGACACCGATGCGCAGACGTTCATCATGAACGCACTCGCGCCGGCGAAGGTGATTAGCGTCGAACTTTTCGAAGACGACGGCGTTTCACTGGTCATTGTTCCCGACTATCAGTTGTCGCTTGCGATCGGACGCGACGGACAGAATGTCCGCCTCGCGGCGCGGTTGACGGGCTGGCGACTGGACATCGCAAGCGAAAGCGAAGCCGATGAAGCGCGTGAACGCTATCTCGCCGAGCGCACCGAACGCGAAGGCGGCGGCAGTGCGGGGGAGGTAACGGCAGAGGTCGTCGAGGCCGAAGAGGGCGAGGAGCTCGCGGAGCCCGTAGCCGCAGGCGTCGACGAAGAGTTGATTCGCAAACTCGAAGAGTTCCGCAGAGAGCGGCTTGGCGAATCGTAACGAGCCAATCCGCACCTGTGTGGGCTGCCGGAAGGCCTTCACACAGGCGACTTTAGTCCGGTTCGTGCGCTTGCCAGGTGGCTGGCGCGCGGACCCGCCGGGCGGCAAGCGGCAAGCGGGACGAGGGGCATACCTCTGTTCCGCGACCTGCGCGGAGCGCTCGGCAAAGAACCGCCGCTACCCGGGGCTTGCATCCGCGGCGGCAGAATATGGTTTAATAAGAAGTTCAATGGACACCGGAAACTCGTAATGATAAACGACGACAATGCTCTCATCTGAGGGCGGATTCTTGGTGACTTAACGCTGTGGTGCCCACGTGGGTACCACGTGGGGATACATGGCAGCAGCAACGACTGGTAGTAAAGTACGTATTTTCGAGCTCGCTAAAGAGGTGGGGCTCACATCGAAAGAGCTGATCGCGCTCTTCAACGAGCGTTTGGGTGGCGTTTTTGAGGCCAAGAATCAGCTAAGCGTCGTTCCCGAAAACATCGCGGACATGGTTCGCAGCGTGCTCAAGCCGGCGCCGGCGCCCAAAGCGCCCGCCAAAGCAGCACCCGCTGCAGCTGCGCCGCGCAAAACCGAGCCAAAGGCTGTCGCGCCGTCTGCTGCGCCCGTCGTCGAAGCTCCGCCAGTCCAACGTCTAAAGCCGGTTGCGCCGAGTTCGGCGCCACGCGTCGCCAAGGCCCCAGCCGCCAAACCCGCCGCCGTCGTGGTCGAGCCGAGCGCACCGGTAGCCGAAGCAGCCCCAGTAGCTGAAGCAGCCCCGGTCGCCGAAGCGCTGCCGATAGCCGAAGCGCCCCCGGTCGCCGAAGCGCATCCGGTGGTGGCTCCGCGCCCGCCGCGCCCGGCCGCACCCGATGTCCCAATTCCGCGATTGCAGCCTGTGCCGCATGGACAGCAGTCGATCGCGCGCCGTCCGCCGGCGCCCACGACGAGCGCATCCGCGTCGCCCGGTCCGTCGACTGGCGTGCCCGGTCGCCCCGGCGTTGCGCCGCGCCCCGGTCAAGCACTTCCCGGTCAGGGCGGTAAGGGTCCGGTCGCGCCGGCAGCGCGTGGCAATGGTCCGCTGACCCCGCCGGGACAACGCCGTCCTGCGGGCAATGGTCCGTTCCGCCCGCTCGCGCCGGGCTCGCGTCCGATTGGTCCGCGCCCCCCCGGTGGGCCAAGTGCCACCGACGCACCCTCACCCTCGAGTGGTGCGGGCCGTCCCGGCGATCGTCCGCGCAGCCACGAAGACAAAGCTGCCGCAAAGAAAGATCGCGAAAAAGAACTGCTGCTCGAAAAAGAACGGCAGCGTAAGAAGAAGGGCGGCGTTGAAACCGCAGCCGCCGCACCAACGCGTGCGCTTGAAACGATCGAGATTCCCGATCTTCTGACGGTGCAAGAGCTTGCAACGTCGATGATCGTACCGGTTAAAGACGTCATCACGGAGTTGATCAAGACGGGCACGATGGCGACGATCAACCAAAACATCTCGAGCGATATTGCAATTGCGGTTGCGAAGAAATTCGGCTTCAACGCCGTCGTCAAAGAAGCGGGCGAAGAAGTCACGGTCGAGCAAGAAGAAGATAAACCCGAGATGATGACCGCGCGTCCGCCGGTCGTCACCGTGCTCGGTCACGTCGACCACGGTAAGACGTCGCTGCTCGATAGGATTCGCAGCGCGAACGTGGCCGGCGGTGAAGCCGGCGGCATCACGCAGAAGATCGGCGCGTATACGGTCGAGCGCAACGATCGCAAGATCACGTTCATCGATACGCCGGGTCACGAAGCGTTCACGGCGATGCGTGCACGCGGCGCCAAAGTCACCGACGTTGCAATTCTGGTCGTCGCAGCCGACGACGGCGTCATGCCGCAAACGAAGGAAGCGATTGCGCACGTCAGAGCGGCGGGCGTTCCGATCGTGGTTGCCGTCAACAAGATGGATAAGCCCGATGCGCAACCTGACCGCGTCAAGCAGCAGCTTGCCGAAGAAGGCCTGCAGGCGGTCGATTGGGGTGGCACGATCGAAATGGTCCCGGTTTCGGCGAAGGCCGGCACCGGCATCGATGCGCTGCTCGACACGGTGCTCCTCGAAGCCGACATCAAGGAACTCAAGGCCAACAAGAATCGCCGCGCCACAGGTGTCGTGATTGAATCACAGCTTTCGCGTGGCCGCGGTGCCGTTGCGACGGTACTCATCCAGAACGGTACGCTGCGCGTTGGCGACATCGTCGTGGTCGGCGGTACGTTCGGTAAAGTGCGCGCGCTGATCGACGACAAAGGCAAACAAGTCAAGAAGGCTGGACCGTCGATTCCGGTCGAGGTCATGGGCCTACAAGACGTGCCGGCAGCCGGCGATACGTTGATGGTCGTCAGCGACGAGCGCGTCGCACGTGAAACTGCCCAGAAGCGTGCCGGGCGTCGCCGCGACGTGCGCATTGCCGGCTCGGGGTCGCAGCGCGTCTCGCTCGAGACGTTCATGCAGATGCCGGCGGAAGGCAAGAAGACGCTCAACCTGATCATCAAGGCCGACGGACAAGGTGCGCTGGAAGCCCTGCGTGCGCGGATGGAGTCGCTCTCGACCGAGGAAGTCGATGTGCGTGTCATTCACGGTGGCGTCGGCGCGATCTCGCCCAACGACGTCAACCTCGCAAGCGCATCGGGCGCAGTGCTTGATCGGCTTCAACATTCGCCCGGATGAAACGGCGAAGCGTTTGGCCGACAACGAAGGCGTCGATCTGCGCTTCTATCAGGTCATCTACGAAATCGAAGACGATCTACGCAAGGCGATGACCGGTATGCTTGCGCCGGTAGAACGCGAAGTTACGCTCGGTCACGCCGAAGTGCGCGAAGTCTTCAAGGTCAGCAAGGTCGGTACGATCGTGGGTTGTTACGTCAAAGACGGCAAGATCACACGCAACGCAAAAGTGCGCGTCGTGCGCGATTCGGCGGTGGTCTTTACCGGCGAACTCGAGAATCCTGCGCCGCTTCAAGGACGATGTCCGCGAAGTTGCGGAAGGCTTCGAGTGCGGTATCCAGGTCGCGAAGTACCAGGATCTCAAGGTCGGCGACATCATCGAAGCCTACGCGACCGAGCACGTGGCAGCGGAGCTTGTCACGGCGTGAAGAGTCAGAGACTCGCGCGCATCGATCACGAAATTCAGCGCATCCTCGGTACCCTGATCACGCAGGAGCTCAAGGATCCGCGTTTGGGCTTCGTGACCGTGACCCGCGTCGAGGTCGGCGACGATCTGCGCACCTGCAAGGTGTTCGTGTCGGTAATCGGCGACCGCCACCAGGCGCGCCAATCGCTCGAGGCGCTCCAGTCCGCCGCCGGGTTCTTACGCGGTGAACTCGGGCATCGCATCGATCTGCGCCATACCCCCGAGTTGACGTTCATCGAAGATCGCTCCACCGAGCGTGCAATTGCGCTGGCGAAGACGTTGCGCGAAGATGCAGAGCGGCGCAATGCCGCGCAGGTCGAAGTCGAGGTCGACGAATGATCGAGAACCAGTTGCGTTCCTCGACGGAAGCGGAGATCGTTGCTGAACTGCGGCGCCGCCCCGCCTTCGTCATGGTCAGCCACGTAAAGCCCGACGGCGACACGCTGGGCGCGGGGCTTGCCCTCGGGATCGCGCTCAAGCGCATGGGCAAACGCGTTGCCTATTTCAATCAGGACCCGGTGCCGCGCAACCTGCGGTTTTTGCCCGACGCGGAGTTCGTCTCGCGCAAGATTCCGTCGGATTTTCCGCCGGACACGCTCTACGTTTTCGGCGATATGAGCGACCATGCGCGCGCCGGCGAATTCTTACCGAAGGTCGAGCGCGAGAACATGCTCGACATCGACCACCACTTGGGCAATTCGCACTTCGGCGCGCTAAACTTCGTCATCCCGACCGAATGTTCGACCGGGACCGCCGTGATGCGGCTCCTGCGCGAAATGAAGACGCCGATCGATAAGGACATCGCAACGTGCATCCTTACGACGATCATGACCGACACGGGCGGCTTCATGCATTCGAATACGTCGCCCGACGTCGCTCGAGCTTTCGGCGGAGTTGATGCGTGCGGGTGCCGACAAGGAACAGATCACCGAGGAGATCTTCGGCAGCAAGCGCGTCGCGGCAACGCGTCTGCTCGGCCGCATCATCGACGAAATGAAGTTCGAGCACGATGGCCGCTACTGCTACTCGTACGTCGATGATGCGATGCTTGCGCAGACCGGCGCGGACGGCGAAGACACCGAAGATTTCGTCAACGTGCTGCGCGGCCAGGAAGGTGTCGAGGTTGCAGCGCTCTTCAAGGCTTATGATGGCGAGATTCGTGTGAGCTTGCGTTCGAGCGGGCGCGTCAACGTGCAAGCTGCGGCAGCGCGCTTGGGCGGCGGCGGACACTTCCGCGCATCAGGCTTGACGCTGCACGGCACGCGTAACGAGGCATTTGCTGCGGTCGACGCAGCGCTCTCGGCCGAAGGTTTGTGAGCGGCGCACTCGAGATCGGGTTCGTCAACGTCTTTAAACCGGCCGGTTATTCCTCGGCGCACGTCGTTGCCCGAGTCAAGCGCATCTACGGTGTATACGGACGCGATCGCAAAATCGCAGCGGGTCACCTTGGTACGCTCGATCCACAAGCGGCCGGCGTGTTGCCGGTTGCGATCGGCAAAGCCACCCGCCTCATTCCACTGCTGGAGGACCAGCGCAAGGCGTACACCGCGCTGCTCGTGCTCGGTCGCACGACGACTACGCAAGACGCACTGGGTGAAACGGTCGCATTCGGCGACGTTCCAGCGCACTGGGAGCGGAAGCTCGAAGAAGCGCTGCCACAGTTTATCGGTAAGATCGCGCAAGTGCCGCCGATGTTCTCGGCTGTGCACCATGAGGGCCGGCGGCTTTATGATTTGGCGCGCGAGGGAAAGACGGTCGAGCGTAAGGCGCGCAACATTACGGTCTACGGACTCACGCTTTTGGGTGCCGAGGGGAGCAATACGGCACGCATTCGTGTTGCCTGCAGCGAAGGGACCTACGTGCGAACGCTCTGCGAAGATCTCGGTGCAGCGATCGGCGTTCCCGCGCACATGGGCGCACTCGTGCGCGAAGCCTCTGGCCCTTTCGTGCTCTACGAATCGCGTACGCTTGCGGAAATCGCCGACGATCCGCAAGGTGCGGTAACGCCGCCCGAGCACATTATTCCGTTTCCGACGATCGTGCTCGATCTGCGCGGCTCCGCGGATTTTCGCGCCGGACGTGCCGTGCCGCTGCCCGAGGGCGCGCCGGCCTCAGCGCGTCTTCGTGCGCGACCACTCGCGCACGCTGGTCGGCGTCGGAGAGGCGCACGGTGCCCTGCTCGCCCCGCGGAAAGTTTTCGTGTGAAAATTTACCACGAGTTGTTTCGGGAGAATGACAGACCTTTAGTATTGGCCATAGGCTTCTTCGATGGTATGCATCGTGGGCACATGGAGATCGCGAAAGCGGCGCGCCGGATGCGCAAGCCCGGCTATCGTGTGGGCGTACTGACGTTTGCGAATCATCCGGCTGCGTTTTTACGTCCAGGTACCGAGCCACCGCTGATCACGACCACCGCCGAACGCATCGATCTCTTCGCGCAGGCCGGGTTCGAGGAATGTTGCCTCATCCAATTTGACGACAGCATCGCCACGCTGACGCCGCAACAGTTCCTCGAACGGCTTACGGCAATGGGCGTGCAAGGCGTCGCAGTCGGCTCGACCTTTCGCTTCGGGCATAAGCGCGCGGGCGACGCGGCGATGATGGGCGCTTATCTTGCCGAGCGTAATCTCCCGTTCGTTGGGCTTGAAAACGTCGCGCACGATGGTCAGCGCATCTCGAGCACGCGCATCCGCGGGCTGATTGCCGAAGGCAATCTCGAGCTTGCCGACTACTTGCTCGGTCACAGTTTCGAACTACGGGGCGTGGTCGAGGTGGGAGTCGGGCGCGGGCACGACCTGGATTTTCCGACTGCAAACATCACGGTGCCGACGAAGTTATTGCCGAAAGACGGCGTTTACGCGGCGGTCGCCCGCAACGACGGCCGGGATCATGCTGCGCTGGTCTCGATCGGTACGAACCCGCAGTTCGACGGCAAGCAGCGAACGATCGAGGCGTGGCTGAGAGATTTCCATCAAACGATCTACGGGCGTGAGCTGGCTCTGCGCGATTTACGGTACCTGCGCGAGCAGCGGCTCTTCGCCTCGGTGGACGAATTGATTTCGCAAATGAGAACCGATCTGGAGGCGGTAGCGTATCCGAGTTATGGCTAAACAATGGATGATCGTTGCGACACTGCTCGCACTGGTGACCGCGTGCAGTAGTGGCGGCAGCAGTAGTAAAGGTAGTTCGGGCAGCGCGAGCAGCGCTCCGAATGCGAGTGCGCAGGTCGGCCAAGCTGCGCCGGACTGGAGCGACCCGCTGGTCGGCGGGAGTGGCTCGCTGACGATGGCACAACTGCGCGGCAGGCCGGTATTCATGGACTTCTTTGCGACGTGGTGTCCGCCGTGCAACGCCGAAGCGCCGATGGTCAACGCCGCGTACAAAATGTACGGCCCGCAGGGCTTGCAAGTGGTCGGCGTCGATGTGCAAGAGAACGCGCAGAAAGCCAAGCAATTTGTGGATCAGCATCAGCTCACGTACCCAGCCGTTGTTGACTCGGGCACGCTCAGCGATCAGTATCACATCAACGGCATGCCTGTCGGCGTCTTCATCGATAAGACCGGCGTGGTGCGCAAGATCGAAATCGGCCAGCTCTCAGACGAGCAAATCACCGCCGACATCAAGTCCATACTTTAGTACAGGTATCGCTGCCGCGTGCAAGGGCAGTGCCCTTGACGCGTTGACCAAAGCTACGCTCGATCATGTCGTTGTGGCGCGTCCACGTGATGTCGGGACTTGTATCGACCGGCCCACCTTTTGGTTCATAATTTCCCGTCCACTCCCACACTGCGTTGGTTGGGAACCCGGTAAGATGCGATTGCGCCCCGTCGGCATGGAAGTCGTCGTAGCGAAAGACGTGCTCTTCTGGAACGAAATAGACAAACGCGTACCCGTCGGGCTTGGCGGGATCGCCGTAGACGACCTCGGTAATTTCAGCACGCCCCGCGAGCGGATGGATATCCCAGCGTTCGTGGTAGTTGGCGTTGCCGCAGGTCCACACGCCGCCGAAGTCGATTAGAAACGAACTCGGTCCAAGAAGCGCAGCAAGCGCCGCGGCGAGGATCATGCGGCGACGATTTTTAGTGCGTCGCCGTCGAGCGTGACATTGGCCGTGCCGCCGTCGCGAAGTTCGCCGCGTAAGATGGCGGTTGAGAGCGGCGTCGAGATGTAGTGCGAAACGGTGCGCTGGACGTAGCGTGCGCCGCTGCCGGCGCCGATTGAGACCCTCGCGAGATACGACTTCGCATCGTCTGACAAACGCAGGTGCAGATTGCGCGCGCCCATGCGCTGCACGAGCGCGTCGACGTGGATCTCGACGATTGCTTCAATATCGGCAAGCCCAAGTTGGTTGAAGCGCACACGGTCGTCGATGCGATTGAGCAACTCGGGCCGCAAGTAGTCGGCGATCTGATCGTCTTCGATATTGGTCGTGAGCACGATCAACGCGTGCCGGAAGTCGATCGTCCGCCCTTTTGCATCGGTGACGCGGCCGTCGTCGAGAATCTGCAAGAGGATATTCGCGACGTCGGGATGCGCCTTCTCGAGTTCGTCAAAAAGAATGACGCAGTAGGGGCGGCGCCGCACGGGCTCGGTCAATTGGCCGGGTTCATCGTGACCAGCGTATCCCGGCGGTGCGCCGAGTAAGCGTGAGACGGTGTGCGCTTCAGTGAACTCGGAGAGGTCGATGCGCACCAATGCTTCTTCGGTTCCAAAGAGTGCGGCCGCCAACGCCTTGGCAAGTTCGGTCTTGCCGACGCCGCTTGGTCCGGCAAAGAGAAAACTTCCGAGCGGCTTGCGTGGATCTTGTAAACCGGCGCGTGCGCGGCGAATCGCGCTTGCTACGGTCGCAATCGCGTGGTCTTGTCCGATGACGCGTCGCGAGAGGGTCGCCTCGAGTTCGAGCAATGCATTGGCTTGCGATTCGGAAAGCGTCTGCTGTGGAATCCCGGTCCACTTCGTGACCACGGATGCAACGTGCTCGGCGGTAACCGGCGGACGCTCGACCGCGCCTCGATTGCCAAGCGCGACGTTTGCCGCGGCCTCATCCATTAGATCGATGGCCTTGTCGGGCAAGAAGCGGTCCGCGATGTAGCGCGCCGAGAGGTTGGCGGCCGCGTCGACGGCTTCGTCGGTGATGCGCACGTGATGGTGCTCGCCGTACTTTGCGCGCAGCCCGCGCAGAATCGCAATCGTTGCCTCAACGCTGGGTTCTTCAACCATCACCGGTTGGAAGCGCCGTTCGAGTGCGGCATCCGATTCCACGTACTTGCGGTACTCATCGAAGGTCGTCGCGCCGATGCACTGTAGCTCACCGCGGGCAAGCTCGGGCTTGATCATCGAGGACAGGTCGAGCGCACCTTCGGCGGCGCCGGCGCCGACCAACGTGTGCAGCTCGTCGATAAACAGCACCACATCGCGCGCGCTGCGTTTGACTTCGTCGAGAATGCGCTTCACGCGACTCTCGAACTCCCCGCGATACTTCGTGCCGGCAACGAGCGGTCCGAGTGAAAGCGCGAGCACACGCTTGTTGCGCAGCGACGCAGGAACGCTACCCGCAAGGATGCGTTGCGCCAAGCCTTCGACGATTGCTGTTTTGCCGACGCCGGGTTCGCCGACGAGCACCGGGTTGTTTTTACTCCGACGCGCGAGGATTGAAATAACGCGCTCGATCTCGTCGTCGCGACCGACGACCGGGTCGAGTTTTCCGGCGCGCGCAAGTTCCGTAAGGTCGCGCGAGAAATTCTGCAGTGTTGGCGTGCCGCCGGTAATATTTAAGCGCTTCGAGAGCTCATCGCGGTTCTCGATTAGCATCGCGCCGCCGGCGATCAAGCCCGCCGCGGCAAGCGCCGCACCAAGGAAGGGAAGCGCGCCGGCAGCGGTGCGTCGTTGTGCGCAACCGCTGCATAGCGCGCTGCGCCCGATCGTGGTTGTCGAGGGACGGCGCCCGCACGCCTCGCAGGTGGTGGTCGTCATGCCTTCCTTTACTCCCGATAACCGGGATTCGTTTCGGTTGCTTGCTGACCGCTACGGCTGAGCAAGGAAGACAACCGTGAGCGTGACGCTCACATTGACGTTTCCCTGATCGAACACGGTTGGCGCCGGCGCCTGCGCGGCCATGGTACGCATCATCGGCTGGATGATGGACGCTCCCCCGTAGGTGATACGTCCAATGCCGGTGAGGTGAAGGCCCGCTGCACGGGCTGCGTCTTGCGCCTTGGCGCGTGCATCGGCCATTGCTCGCGCTGTTGCTTGGCTGCGCGCGTGCGACGGATCGGACGTGGTGAACGCCACGCTTTCGATATTCGTAACACCGGATTTGGTAAGCGCATCGACGACGGCACCGGCTTTATCCACGTCGCGTACTTTCACGTCGAATGTGCGCGTTACGGTATAGCCGTAGCGTCCAGGTGAGACATTGTCCCCGGCGACTGGTGCAGGACGCGGGTTGTAGTTGAAGTTGTAGTAGGCAAGAGTGATGTCGCTGCGTGCAACGCCCAGTGCAACAACGGCATCGACGGCGCGCGCATAGGTTGCATTGGTCGCTGAGACAGCGTCCTGCGCTCGCTCGGCGGTATTTTCGATTGCAGCGCGCACCGCCGCCTGATCGGGCGTGACGGCGACCGTTCCGTCGCCGGTGACGCTGATGTGCGTTGTTGTCGCCGCAGGCGCGGCGGCTGTGCTAAGAAACAGCAGCATAACGAGCAGGGCGAGCGGTTTCGTCATTATGCTTCCCAGGGTATCCTGTTCCAAAGGAGGGGCGCAATGGGCACTATTCTGTTCTGGATTCTCTTTGGGTTCATCGTAGGCGCGGTAGCTCGCTGGATCGTTCCCGGCACGGGACCAGGCGGCATTCTCGGCGATATCATTGTCGGAATTGTCGGAGCCGTGATCGGCGGTTGGATCTTTTCCCTCTTCGGCCACCCGATCGCGATGGGCTGGAGTCTTGGCAGTTTCGTGTGCGCCTTGATCGGCGCGGTCGTGCTGCTCTGGCTCGTACGCGTGGTCTCCGGAAGGCGCTCGGTGGTGTAGCAGGCGTCAGCTCCGGAGGTTCCTAATATCGCCCCGTTATGGCCTATATCATCACCGAGCCGTGCATCGGAACCAAGGATAAATCGTGCGTTGACGTGTGCCCGGTGGATTGCATCCACGGCGCTGACAGCGACGAGATGCTCTATATCGATCCTGAAGTGTGTATCGATTGCGGAGCCTGCGTTTCGGCGTGCCCGGTGGAGGCAATCTTTGCCGATTCCGACATTCCGGCGAAGTGGGAAAACTTCGTCGCCATCAACGCGGACTATTTCAAGAAGCCCGCGTAACGGCGAACAGCGTATTCGGGCGCGCGACAACCGCGTCCGCATTTTCAAGTAACGAAGTATCGGCGCGCGAGCGCTCGACCGCAACAACGTCGAGTGGTGTCGTTGCTCCCGGTTCGCGATCGTAACGCGCGCCGCGAGTCCGGAAAAACATTGGCCCGCTGGGCGCAATTGGATTACCGCGTAGCTCCACAAATGCGCACGCGTACGACCCCACGCTTTGCAGAAAGTCGCCGCTGCGCACGAAGCCGATCGCGCGCTCGCCGCCGTATCCGATATCGAGCGGTGCGACGATGCGTCCCTCCGGCGCCAGCAATCGCCACCACTCCGGATCGATGTCGTTGGACCGCGCCGTCACGACGATGCGATCGAACGGTCGTCCGATCTCGCCGAGTTTGTCGGCATGCACGAGCACGACACGTTGATATCCCAGGTCGTTGAGTGTCGATCGCGCGCTTTCGATGAGGTCGGTCTCGATTTCAACGCTCACGACGGTGCCGTCGCACGCGAGCTCGGCAAGAAGCGCCGCATTATATCCGCTTCCCGTTCCGATTTCGAGCACACGGTCGGTTGGCGTAATCGCCAGCAATTCGAGCATGTGGACGATCATTGATGGCTGAGAGATGGAGGAAAGCACACATCCATCGCGTTCTTTTATCGCGAGCGCTTTGTCTTCATACGCCTCTTGCGGTGTCGCGAGTGGCACGAAGCGGTGGCGGTCGACGGCGCGTAGTGCTGCCGTGATGCGTGGGTCGCGCAGGACGCGGGTGCGCTCGAGGTGCGTGACGAGCGCGTCGCGCAGCGCCCCCTCAGGGTTCATTGTTGCAGCTTCGGTCCCGGTTCCGAGGGCTCTTGCGGGGCTCGTGCGAATGAGGGAATTCCGTTATGACTCCGGTGCTAAATTCTGACGCCTTTGGTTGGTTTTTCGCGTGGGCCCCGCTCGTGTTGGGTCTTGCAGTCTACATCACGGCCTGGGTGGCCAAACGCAACGAGGGTGCGCCCGCAACGGGGACCTTCGGCGCGACGTACGCGTGCGCAAACTGCGGTCGCCGGGGTTCTCGCGAGCACATGGTCCCGCAAACGCACGACGGCGCGGTGAGCTACTACTGCGCCCACTGCGGCAAATAAACTAGACCTGTTCGACCGCGGTGATCTCGGGGACGTCGGCACTTACGACGGCCTCGATGGCCCCTTTGAGCGTCATGTTCGACGCGGGGCATCCGCCACAGGCACCAAGCATCTGCACGTAGGCCGTGGCACCCTCGACCCGGATCAGCCACACCTCGCCACCGTCGGCCTGAATCAACGGCCGTACCTTATCGATAGCTCGATTAACCCGAACCTCGACGGTTTCTTCAGACGACGTGCTCTCGATGGCTTGGTGCGCTTGGGTCATTCCAATCCCATCCTACCTGATCGGCGTCCGAGGCCCTACGACGTTGACCCGAGCGGGTTAGCCGAAGCGGCTCGGACCCTGACAATAACTGTCCGAGACGCGAGGCGTTAAGCGAGCGGTCAATGTCGTTGGTCCGACGGTGCCGATCAGTTACTCTTTTTGCCCATAGTTGCCCAGGAGTTCGTGCATGCGGGATGCCATCGAGAGCGCGCCGTCCCACTTGCGCTGCCACATATTGCGGCCGAAGATCAGCCCAACGCACCCGGCTTCCATTGCCGCACGCGCCTTCGCAATCGTGTCCTCGTCGCCCATTTTGCTGCCACCCGAAACGAGCACCAGCGTGCGACCCGCGGACGTCACGACCTTGCGTAGACCTTCGACGTCGGTGTACTGCAGCGTGTTGTACGGCTTGGGCATCTTGTCGGCAGTTGCGGCGTCCCACTTCGGTTCGTTGAGTTTAACGATGTCGCAGCCGACTTCGCAGGCGACGCGCGCAGCGTAGTCAACGGCGTAGAGCGAGTCGATGCCGCCCTTGGCCTTCATCGCCGTGCCGCGCGGATACGACCAGATGATCAGCGGCATGCCGTAGCGCTCGCACTCACGGCGCACTTCGTTGCATTGCGCGATATCGACGTCTTGCGATGGACTACCGACAAAGAGCGTATAGCCGACCGCGTCGGCGCCCAAGCGTACCGCATCCTCAACCGACGACGTCAGCGATGAAAACGCCTCATCGTCGGGAGGCACGTTCGTTTTGCCGTTTATTTTGAGTACGAGCGGCACGCGGCCGGCGTAGTCTTTGTGATACTTCTCGGCCAGGCCAATGTGCAGCGCAATGCCGGAGAAGTTTCCGGCAACGGCAAGCCGGTGTATCCAATCGGTGTCGAGCGAGTCGGGGTTGTCGAAGAAGTCGATTGGTCCGTGCTCGAGACCTTGATCGATCGGCAGAATCATCAGTGTGCCGTTTGCAGGTCCGTGTTCGTACATGAGACGGTGCAAACGCGTGCGCTTGCCGATAGAAAGGTTCAATTGGTCGAACGTCGGACGCGCAATGGCTGGTGCTGCAATGCTCATGGCGGCCGCTTCGGCCAGGAACGGGGAGGCGCCTGTAAAAAGGGGCGGCGATGGATGCACGTCCTGCGCTAGGTTTTCTCGGCATCGGCGCGATGGGCGAACCGATGGTCCGCTCGCTACTGCGGGCTGGGTTTCGCGGTCACGATTGCGCCCCATCGCCGGCGCGAAGCCGTCGACCGGCTCAGTGCAGAGGGAGCGAAGGAAGCCGCCGACCCGGCTGCTGTCGCGGCGGCAAGCGATATCGTGATTACGATGGTGCCTGACGCGCCCCAAGTGGAAGAAGTGCTCTTTGGTGAGCGGGGCGCTGCAAAGAGCATGAAGCCAGGCAGCGTGGCGATCGATATGTCTACGATTTCGCCGATCGCTTCAAAGCGGTTTGCTGAGCGGCTCGCGGCCGGCAACGTGGATTTTGTGGACGCGCCGGTCAGCGGTGGTCCGGCGCGCGCGACGACCGGTACGCTCACAATCATGGTTGGTGCAGCGCCGGCTGACCTTCGAGCGTGTCGAACCTGTGCTCAAGGCCATGGGGACGCCGACGCTCTTGGGTGGCGTCGGGATGGGCGAAACCGTCAAACTCGTCAACCAAGTGATCATCTCAAGCGTGATGATCGCGAACGTCGAAGCCATGGTCTTCGCGCAGCGCGCCGGGGCGGATCTAGAAGCAGTTCGAAAAGTTATTGCAACGGCGACGGGTTCTAACTACCTGCTTGACCAATGGCTACCTAAGACGTGGTTTGCCGGGACCTTCCAAGGCGGCTTTGCCATGGATCTGCTGCGCAAGGACGTGGCAGCAGCACTCGATGCGGCGCGCGCGACGAAGTACGCTATGCCGCTGACGGCACTTGCGTACCAACTATACACTGCCCAATCGGCAGAAGGGGACGGCGCGCTCGACTACAGCGCGATCGCCAAAGCATATGAACGGATCGCTGGAGACTAAACCCTCGCGTGGGACGTTTGTCAAGAGCCCGGACTTCAACAAGAAGATCCTGGTCGTTGACGACGAGTCCGCGATCTTGCAGACCCTGCGCTTCAATCTCGAGCGCAGCGGTTACACTGTCGTAACGGCAAGCGACGGCCGCAGTGCGGTCGCGATGGCGCAACGCGAATCGCCCGATCTCGTCGTGCTCGACATCATGCTGCCGGTGCTCGATGGCGTCGAAGCGTGCAAAGAGATTCGCAAGTTCTCCTCGGTGCCGATCATCATGCTGACGGCGAAGGATCAGGAGATCGACAAAGTCCTCGCGCTCGAACTTGGCGCCGACGATTACGTTACGAAGCCGTTTGCGTTGCACGAATTTCTTGCGCGCGTCAAAGCGCGCTTGCGCCGTCAGACCCCGATTCAAGGCGGTCACGAGGAAGCGATCTCGCTCGGGCAGATCGTGCTCGACCCTTCGCGTCAGCAGCTTACCGTGCGTGGCAAGGATGTGGCGCTGGCTCCCAAAGAGTTCGCGCTGTTGCGCGTGCTGATGGAGAACAATGGTCGCGTCGTTACGCGCCAGACCTTGCTCGACAAGGTGTGGGGCTACGATTTCGAAGGCGAACAACAAACGGTCAGCGTGCATATCCGCTGGCTGCGCGAAAAGATCGAGGAAGATTCACGCAATCCGCGCCACATCATTACGGTGCGTTCGCGCGGCTACATGTTCAAAGCTTAGGCAATGGTTGTAGATGCGCTGCTTGCCGGGGCGGCGCTTGTGCTCGGCGCGCTGATCGGTGCGTTCGCTATGCGGCCGCGCCGCGCGAGCGAAACGGAAAGTCCCGTCGTCGCCGAGCAGAACCAAAATGGGCAAAGTGAGGCGAATTTTCGCGCGGCTCGTAGCTGCGCTGCCGCTCGGCGTCGTCTTTGTCGACCGTGGTGCACGCATTCGGTTTGCCAATTCGGCAGCCGGCACGATCTTCGCGTTCGACCCAAGCCGCGCGATTGGGTCGCACGTCATCACCTCGATTCCCAACGTCGAGCTCGAACGGCGGATCGACGACGCGCTTTCGGGCGAGGCGTCGGTTGCACCGATTACGATCGCGAGTGCCACGCAGACGTCGCACTTATCGGATCTCGGTGTATCCGATCGGCGATGATGCCTCGGGCGGTGTCGTCGTCTTCGCCGACGATCAAACGGACATCACACGCGTAGAGCGCGCGGGCAAAGAGTTTCTCACCAACGTTTCGCACGAACTTCGCACGCCGCTCTCGTCGATCAAGTTGATGCTCGAGACGGTGATTGAATCGCCCGATGACGAGGCGGCAGATCTCTTCCTCCCGCAAGTCTTGGCGCAGGTCGACCGCTTGGCGTCGCTCGTGCAGCAACTGCTCGAGCAGGCGCGAGCCGAGTCGGGCCAACTCCGGCTCAATCTCCGTGAGATCGACCTTGAAGTGGTTGCGCATCCTATCGTCGCGTCGTTCGAACCGCAGGCCGCAAACAAAGGCGTGCGTTTGGAGCTGCGAGCGATGCGCCCGGTGTCGGTCGAAGGCGACCCCGACCGGCTCTCGCAAGTCTTCGTGAACTTGATCGACAACGCGATCCGGCACACGTCTGCGGGCGGCAGCGTAACGGTGGAGCTCGATGCGAACGGCAACGACGCAATCATGCGCGTGCGCGACACCGGCGTCGGTATCCCGTACCGCGACATCCCGCACATCTTCGAGCGATTCTACGTGGTCGATCGGTCGCGTACACGCGAAAGTGGCGGTGCGGGCTTGGGCCTTGCGATCGTCAAGGGCATCATCGACGCGCACGGCGGTACCGTTGCAACCGAATCGATGCTCGGCCGTGGGACACTTTTTACCGTACGCCTGCCGATCATGCGGGTAGGCCTGCGCCCTTAAAGCGGCGATAAGCCCGGCCTAATCTCGGTGCCCTACCGTAGTGCTATGTCGCGTTCGACAACCAGTCCCGACGTGGATGAGCGCACGATGCGCCGCCAAATTTTGGCGTTTCTCGATGAGTACTGTCGCACGCTGACGCTGCAGGACGTCCGAGAGTGGTATGTTGACGCATTTCCCGATGTAACGCCCGCGGCGCCATTTGCCGAGGGCGTTTATCTTAATGCCCCTTAATAACCACTTAAGCTGTTTCGCGCACTAAGTTTCGGGTCGCGACGTAGGAGCTGCTATACTGTCGGCTCAATTCTTGTGTACCTCGCTCTACAGGTATGGACGAAATTACAACGCGTATGATCGCAACAAATCCGGAATTGACTAGCGCGCCGACTTCGACAAAGCTCGAGGCGCGCGACCTCGACGTTTACTACGGAAATTTTCACGCGATCAAGAACGGGAACTTGAGCGTGCCCGAGCACTGCGTGATGGCGCTGATCGGACCCTCAGGTTGCGGTAAGTCGACTTTTCTTCGCGCGCTCAATCGCATGCATGACTTGACCCCCGACGCACGCGTAGAGGGTCACGTGTTGCTCGACAACGAGGACATCTATGCGAGCAGCGTCGATCCGGTTACCGTCCGGCATCGCATCGGCATGGTCTTCCAGCGCCCCAACCCGTTCCCCAAGACGATCTACGAAAACGTCGTCTACGGGCCGAAGATTCACGGCGAGCGCAACAAGAAGTCCCTCATGGAAATCTGTGAAAAAGGCCTGCGGGGTGCGGCATTATGGGACGAGGTCAAGGACCGGCTCGACCGCTCAGCGCTGGATCTCTCCGGCGGTCAGCAGCAGCGGCTGTGCATCGCGCGCTGTCTCGCCGTCGATCCCGAAGTCATCTTGATGGATGAACCGGCGTCGGCGCTCGATCCGATCGCTACCAGCAAGATCGAAGATCTGATCGACGAGCTCAAAAAAGCGTATACGGTCGTTATTGTGACCCACTCGATGCAGCAGGCCGCGCGCATCAGCGATTTCACGACGTTCTTCCTGATGGGCGAGCTGATCGAATCCGACGCGACGTCCACTATATTCACCAAGCCCCGTGATAAGCGGACCGAAGACTATATCACAGGTCGGTACGGCTAACCTAACGAAGAAGCAGGCAAATCCTCCCCGAAATAAGGGGTTTCTCGTTCAAACGGAAGCCGCTATATATGGAGGTGGCTCGAAAGCCGCTTAAGACGATGTTAAGTGAGTCTTAATTTCGCCCAGGTAGCATGGGGCCGTTACATTCGGTACTCACTCTTGAAAAGGGAGTAGTTTACGTGTTTACCAAACTCGCGCGCGTCGGTCTAACCGTAGCGGCGATGGTTTTGGGGGCAACGACGTTTGCACTGGCGGAAACAACGGCAACACCAGTGCTATCCACCGTTGCCCAAGCTTCGCCTACACCGAAGCCTTCCCCAAATCCATTCACCTTTCACGGTTATGTCCGCGCCTACGACTTCTACCGTCAAAATGCTTATAGCAGCTATGGCGTTCCGAGCGGCGTTGGCGGCAAAGCCAACCAGCAATCGGAAAATAATGCTATCAGCCTCTCCGGCAACTATGCCTTCTCGAACTCGGGCTTTAGCGTTGGCGCTTCGTATCTGTATGCGAATCCGTTCAACCAGTGCTCGAATCCGAACACAGCCAGCTCGGCGGCTCCGGGCCCCTGCGGCACGGCAAGCCACCCGCCGGGCCTCAATCCGGACGGGACGTTACCGCAATTCGAAATGAGCACGCTTTACGAAGCGTACCTTAAGTACAACGGTAACGGGCTCGGCTTCCAAGGCGGAAACATGGCGTACGGTACGCCGTGGACGCCGATCTCGGATTCACGCCTCAAGCCGGTCGCGTATCAGGGCGCCGATCTTAACTATAAGATCAACTCAAACTGGTACGTCGAAGCGATGGACTTCTGGCAATGGGAATGCCGCACGTGTTCGAACTTCGATCAAGGTACGCTGCTCACGGCGGTTGCGCCGGGCGGCTACACGTACGCCGGTTCGACTGCGTACTCGAGCTTGTACCTCGCTCCGAATTGCACGGCGGGCGTGACGTGCACACAGGAAAATACCCCCAAGACCAGCGGAACCTTCTACGGCCGCCTTGGCTACACGGGCACCAAAGAGCTGCCGCTTACGGCCAACCTGTACTTCTACGATTTCCAGAACATCGCCGATGCGTGGTGGCTGGATGCGAAGTATACGCTCGGAACGAGCAAGCTCAAGCCGTTCCTGGCGCTCCAAACCGGTACCGAAAGCGCGCCGTCGGACGACGTGCTCGGTAAGATCCAGTCGTCGATCTTCGGTCTGCAAGTCGGTTTTTATCCGATGAGCAATGTGCTGCTCACCGCAGCCTTCGACTCGGTTCCGCTCAAGACCGACACGGTCGCGCTGCCGACGGGCATCACGTGTAACGCGAACACGCATCAAATCGCGACGGCACACGCCTACGGAATCAACTTCCCGTACTTCTTGCCGACCGGCGGCACGGCGCAATGTTCGCCGACCGCTACGGCAGGTGTGGCTAACGTGTACTACGGCGGCTGGGCCAGCCCGTACACCGACGGATACGTAACCGATCCGACCTACATCACGAGCGGCACGACCGGTATTGTGGATCGCCGCAGCCCCGGTAACGGTGTGAAAGTTCAAGCGACGTTCACATCGGACAACAAGCAGTTCTGGGTCCAGGTCGGCCAAACGTGGTACGACTTCTCGAACCCGGGCTATGCAACGTCGACCAACGCGACCGACTTCGACACGCAATACTTCTTCATGAAGGTGCCGAAGACGGGCCTTTACAAGGGCCTCTCGTTCCGCGTCCGCTTGTTCAGCCGCTCCGCGACAAACTTCCCGGCACCGGGAAATGCGATCGCGGGTCTGTTCAAGTACAGCCGCTTCCAGCTGGAATACGACTTCTAGTCGCGACTTCAGTCGGAATAAAGCAGATAGGGGTCCGCGCAAGGCGCGGGCCCCTTTTCTTTTGAATAAATGCGGCCGACATGGCTTCAACGATGCAAGCACTCGCCAAACTCCGCCCTGAGCCTGGCTTCACGCTTACCCAAGTTCCGATCCCGACGATTGGCCCAACCGACGTGCTGATTCGCGTGGAGAAGGCTGGCGTCTGCGGCACCGACCAGCACATCTATTCGTGGGATCACTGGGCGCAGCAGCGCGTGCATCCGCCGGTGGTCATCGGGCACGAGTTCATGGGCACGGTTGAAGCGGTAGGCGACGCCGTGCGTGCGGTGCAACCCGGCGACCGCGTCTCGGCCGAAGGCCATATCGCCGACCTCACCTGCGTGCTCTGTCGCACGGGACAAGCGCATATCTGCGAGCACGTGAAGATCATCGGTGTCGATTGCGATGGCGCATTTGCCGAGTTCATCGCGATGCCCGAATACAACGTGTGGAAGCTCGATCCGGCGATTCCCGATGAATTCGCGGCCGTGTTCGATCCGCTCGGCAATGCCGTGCACACGGTCATGGCTGCGGGGGTCAGCACCAAGAGCGTCGTGATCACCGGTGTCGGTTCGATCGGCTTGATGGCAATCCCAGTGGCGCGAGCCGCTGGCGCGTCCTCGGTCTACGCAATCGACGTGAACCCCGCGAAACTTGCACTCGCCAAACGTCTCGGTGCCGACGAAACATTCGATGCGCGCACACCTGGGCTAGTCGACGAAATCAAGCGCCGCACGAACGGTGACGGCGTCGAGGTACTCCTTGAGATGTCGGGAAGCAGCAGCGCGATCGATATGGGTTTGCAGATGGTGCGCAACGGCGGCACCGCGGCGCTGCTCGGCATTCCGAGCGACACCATCAACATCAACCTCGCCGAACGCATCATTTTCAAAGGCCTGACGGTGCTTGGTATCAACGGCCGTACGATGTTCGAGACGTGGTATCAGACGCAAGCGCTGGTAAAAGGCGGCCGCGTCGACCTGCGCCCGATCATCACGCACATACTGCCATTCCGCGAATACGACCGCGCCTTCGAACTTATGCGAAGCGGAGAAGCGGCCAAGATCGTACTCGACCTCAAAGGGGACCTCGCCAAGTGAATACGACGTTCGATGCTGCGCTGCAAAAAGAACTCGATGCCCTCAAAGCTGCGGGCACCTATAAACACTTGCGGCATCTGACGACGCCGATGGCCCCCGAAGTCCACATGGAGGAAGCCGGCGACGTCATCGTTCTTTCGAGCAACAATTATCTCGGGCTCTCGGACCAACCCGAAGTGGTCGAAGCGGGAATCGAGGGGCTGCGCAAGTACGGCGCGGGCACGGCCTCGGTGCGGTTTATCTGCGGAACGTTCGATATCCATCGCACGCTCGAGGAACGCATCGCCGCATTTCTCGGCACGCAGGCATCACTGACGTACGTCTCGTGCTGGAATGCAAACACGGGTCTTTTTGCCACGGTCTGCGGTGAGGGCGCGGCGATCATCTCCGACGAGCTCAATCATGCGTCGATCATCGATGGCGTGCGACTGGCCAGCAAGGCCAAGCGTGCCGTGTACAAACATGGCGATATGGCCGACCTGGAAGCCAAGCTCAAAGATGCGCAAGGCTGCGCGCCCATTCTCGTCGTGACGGATGGCGTGTTTTCGATGGAAGGTTCACTTGCGAAACTTCGCGAGATCGTTGCGTTGTGCAAAAAGTATGGCGCGGTCAGCGTCGTCGACGATTCGCACGGCACCGGCGTCATGGGTAAGACCGGTCGCGGCACGATCGAGCACTTCGGGCTGACCGGGCAGGTCGATATCATCACCGGTACGCTCGGCAAAGCACTCGGCGGCGCGGCGGGCGGTTTTGTTGCCGGTTCGGCTGCGCTGATCGACATGTTGATCCAGCGTTCGCGCCCACAACTCTTTTCAAATGCGCTTCCGGCGACGGTTGCGTGCAGCTCGCTCGCCGCAATCGACTATCTGGACGCGCACCCGGAGCTCGTCGATAGCTTGCGCGAGAACGTTGCGTATTTTCGCGAAGGCTTGGTCAAGCTTGGATTCAAACCGCTCGATGGTCCGAGTGCAATCGTACCGATCATTGTCGGCGAGACCGCAACCGCCATTGCAATGAGCGACAAGTTGCTCAAGCGCGGCGTTTTCGTGACCGGCTTCGGCTTCCCGGTCGTACCCGAAGGCACGGCGCGCATCCGCACGCAGCTCTCTGCCGCACTAACGAAAGACGAGATGGATCGGGCGCTCGCAGCCTTTGCGACGTTACGAGCTTAAGGACCGGCATTGGCAAAACTCTACTTTCGATACTCCGCGATGAACGCCGGAAAGTCGACCGCGCTGATTCAGGTTGCGCACAACTACGAAGAGAACGGTCGAAAGGTCGTCCTATTTACATCGGCGCTCGACGAGCGCTTCGGCCCCGGCATCATCGCTTCGCGCCTCGGCCCGAAGCGGGACTCCATGACCTACGATGTGTCTTTCGATTTCTTGGCAGCGATGGCGGAGATGCATGACATCTCTTGCGTGCTGGTCGATGAGGCGCAGTTCCTCACGCCGGAGCAGGTGCGTCAGCTCCATCGCGGTGCCCATCAGTTAGATATACCGGTAATCTGTTACGGCATTCGCAGCGATTTCTTGGGTGAGCCATTTCCCGGTTCAGCCTACTTGCTTACGCTCGCTGACAGCATCGAAGAGCTCAAGAACGTCTGCTCGTGCGGACGCAAAGCCACGATGAATCCGCGCTTTGCCGGTGACGAGCGCCTGTTTGCCGGCGATCAGGTTGCAATCGAGGGGCGCGTCGAGTACAAGCCGATGTGCGCTCGCTGCTTTTACGAAGGACAGAGATGAAAGTCGGGTGAGTTTGGGACCTTCATGAGTGCCAAAGCCGTTAACGGGTATAGACGCTAGGGCATTCATTAGAAAAGGAAAAACCACACATGACTCGCTTCATCAAGATCATCGGCACGCTCGCGGTCGCGTGCATGCTCCTGGTTGGGATGGTTCCGGCCCAAGCGGATGCACAGGTCTCCGTGGGCATCGGCCTTTCGGTGAACTTCGGGCCTCCGGCGATTCCCGTTTACGAGCAGCCGGTAGCACCGGGTCCGGGTTACATCTGGCAACCCGGCTATTGGGCATACGATCCGGTCGACGGCTATTATTGGGTTCCCGGCACGTGGGTGGTGGCGCCATCGGTCGGCCTGTATTGGACGCCTGGCTACTGGGGCTTCAACAATGGCGTGTATGCTTGGGATCCCGGCTACTGGGGACCGAGTGTCGGATTCTACGGCGGCATTAACTACGGCTTCGGATACTATGGCAACGGATACGTAGGTGGCGCCTGGTACGGCAACAACTTCCGCTACAACACGGCGGTCTCGAACGTAAACGTGGTGCTGGTGCACAATAACGTGTACTACAATCGCAGCGTCTACCGCAGCTGGAACAACCGCGTCGCCTACAATGGTGGCCCGCACGGCATCAATGCACGCGCCACCGCAGCGCAACAACGTGCGTACTCCGAGCGCCGCTACGGCATGACGGCACAACAGACGCAACACATGAACTACGCGCGTCAAGATCCGTCGTATCGCTACACGGCAAACCACGGACGTCCCACGGTGGCAACCGTGCAGCGCCCGTATAGCGCACAGCACGTTCCGACGAACTATCGCGCTTCGGCACCGCAGACGGCGTCGCAGCAACACGCTGCTGCGGCTCAGCAACATGCTGCGCCGGTAGAGCACCGTGCGGCTCCGGTTCAACAACACGCTGCGCCGGTTCAACAACACGCTGCGCCGGTTCAACAACACGCTGCGCCGGTTCAACAACACGCTGCACCGGTAGAGCACCGTGCGGCTCCGGTCCAGCAACACGCTGCGCCGGTAGAACACCACGCTGCCCCGGTTCAGCAACACGCTGCCCCGGCACCGCAGCAGCATGCGTATCAGCCGCACCCGGCAATGCAATCCCATCCTGCGCCGCAAGCACACCAACAGGCACCCGCGCATGCGGCCGCGCCTGCGCACGCTGCGCCCGCACATCCTGCGCCGCACGCCTCGCGTGAACCGCTAGGCTAGCGACGCGCTAGTGCTGCATCGCGGTGGGCGACGAGGCCCTCCGCTTCGGCCAAGATCGCCGCATCGTTCGCGATGCGGCGATCTGTTTTCCCGAGCGCACGTTGGAACGTGCGTATCGTCAGGAAGTTCATCACTGAGAGGCCGGAAGAGAAGCGCGCGGCGCCCGCGGTTGGCAGTACGTGGTTGGGGCCGCTCCCGTAGTCCCCGAACACTTCGGCCGCGCCGTCGCCAATGAATAGCGTGCCGTACACGGTGCATTGCGACGCGAGCGCTTGCGCACGCGCACCTTGCAGGGAGAGATGCTCGGGAGCGAGCTGGTCGCAAAAGGCCGCGACGTCGTCGAACGCGACCACGACGTAGCCACCGTGCCTCGCAAGCGACGCGCGCGCGGTCTCTTGCGTCGAAAGGGATGTCAATCTTGCCTCGACACGTTCGCTCACCGCACGTGCGAACGAACGCTCATCGGTGATAAGCAGCGCCCGCGCGTCTTCATCGTGCTCGGCTTGTGCGAGAAGATCGGCAGCCACAAGATCGGGGTCGGCGTCATCGGAAGCGATGATCGCGATCTCCGAGGGTCCGGCGAGCGCATCGATCCCGCACACGCCAAAGACGGCTCGCTTGGCGGCGGTGACAAACGCATTTCCGGGACCGACGATCACGTCAACCCGCGGAATGCTTTGCGTGCCGTAGGCGAGCGCGGCGATCGCTTGCGCACCGCCGATCTCGAAGACGCAACTGACGCGAGCAACGTACGCAGCTGCGAGGATGTCGCGGCCCGCACGCGGCGTGCAGACGATGCGCTCGCGCACGCCTGCGACGGCGGCCGGAATTGCGCCCATCAAGAGCGATGACGGAAGTGGGTGGCGACCGGCGGGCACGTAGATCCCCGCGCGTTCGAGTGGCGTCAGATTGTGCCCGAGTTCGAGCGAACCCTCACGGACTGTGATGTCGCTAAAGGCGTCGCGCTGCGCGCGGGCAAAGCGCTCGATGCGCTCGGCAGCGCCGGCGAGCGCGCCGCGAAGCTCTTCGGGACAGTCGTCGTACGCGCGTGCAAACTCGTCACGCTCGATGCGGCGTGGGCGCGGATCCCCGAAGCGCTGCGCGAATTCAGCCACGGCTGCGTCGCCGCGCGTGCGTACCGCGTCGAGAATCGGACCGACATCGATCTCGTCGATCGTGCTCGCGCGTGCGAGAACGTCGCGCGTTGAGCGCTCGATCATAGCGCTCGTGCGGCGAGTTGCGCCATCACGTCGTCGATGCGGATGCCGGCTTGCTGCATTCGCACGGAAAGGAAATAGAGCAGGTCGGCGCATTCCCAGGCGACCTCGTCCTGCGTTTGCGCATCGGCGACCTCTGCGGCCTCCTCGAGCAGCTTTGCGCGCAGCAGGTTAGAATCGGCGAGCAACTTGCGCGTATAGGACCGTTCGTTACCGGAGAGCGCGCGCGCTTGGATGCGCGACAGCAGGGTGCTCCACGAAAATGCCGGGTTTCCAAAACACCGCTCTGCGCCCGTGTGGCACGTCGCGCCGGTCTGCTCGACGTAGAAGATCAGTGCGTCGCGATCGCAGTCGATTTCCATGCGGACGAGGCGTTGGGTTGCGCCCGAGGTCTCGCCCTTGCGCCAGATCGCGTTGCGGCGCCGGCTCCAGTACGCGCCGATTCCCTCGCGCAGCGCGATCCGCAGCGACGTTTCGTTAGAGTACGCAAGCATTCGCACACCGTCGTCGGTAGCGTTGCACACGATCGTCGGTACGAGGCCGTTCCCGCGCGAGAAATCGACGGTCGCGACCACGGCATCGACGGGATCGATCCGACCGGTGTAGAGCGCCATTCCAACTTGCGCGTCGATGTCGAGACGATCCAACGCAACGATCTCCTCGCTTGACGTGATGCCGCCGGCAAAGGTCAATGAACCGGTGATACGCTCGCGTAACTGCGCCGCAGCGACAAGATCGATGCCGCCGAGCATGCCCTCGCGCTCGATATCGGTATACAGAAAACCGCCGCAGTGGGCGCTGAGGCGAGCTGCGCGCTCGAGTGGAGTCTCGCCGGTCGTGCGGCGCCAGCCGTCGACGGCGACGTGGCCGCCGCGTGCATCGAGTGCGACGAGCACGCGCTCGCGCGGAAGCTGCCGCAAAAAGTCTTCGCCGGCAGCGGTGCCGATGATGACCGACGTAGCGCCGCCTCGCAGGTAGCGCTTCGCGCGCTCAACATCGCGGATACCGCCTCCCACACGGCAACGTGCAACGCGACACAACTCGAGAATCAGGTCGGTGTTTTCGCCCTCGCCGAATGCCGCATCCAGATCGATGACCGCGATGTCGCCGAGGCGGCCGAAGCGCGTCGCGAGGTCGAGGACGTCCTCGCGTTCGAGGACCGGATACTGACCTTGCCGCAGTTGCACGGCTTTCCCACCGCGCAGGTCGATGCTCGCAACGATCACGGGCGTACCGTCAGTCCCGCGTCGCGACAGACCTCCTTCACGTCATTCGCTGTCGCCTCGCCGTTGTGAAAGATCGAGGCGCCTAGCGCCGCATCAGCGCCGGCGAGCAACGCCTCGGCGAAACTCCATGCGTCCGACGCGCCGCCCGACGCCACCACGGGAACGCTGACGGCTTCGCAGGCGCTGCGGATGAGCTCGAGATCGAAGCCCGCGCGAGCTGCCGTCACGATCGATCGACGTCAGCAAGACCTCGCCCGCACCGAAGCGCACGGCTTCGTGTGCCCACGCGATCGGTGAGCGCGTCTGCGCGCGCGTGGCGCTGTGCGTAGCAATTGCATACCCGTTGCCGGTACGACGTGCATCGATTGAGATCACGATGCATTGCGAGCCGAACCGAGTCGCCGCCGCATCGAGTAGTTGCGGGCGCGCAAGCGCAGCGCTGTTGATTGCAACCTTGTCGGCCCCAGAATCCAGCAGTTGCGCCACGTCGTCGAGCTCGCGAACGCCGCCGCCAACGGTGAGTGGGACATCGAGCGTTGCAGCGATTGCTTCGATCGTGCGCCGGTTAGCCAACCGTGACTCGAGCGTCGCCGAAACGTCCAGCACGACAAGCTCGTCAACGCCGTCGTCACGATACCGCAACGCAAGCTCAACCGGATCGCCGGCATCGCGTAGACCTGCGAATTGTTTCCCCTTGACCACGCGGCCATCACGTACGTCAAGGCACGCGATGATGCGCTTAGCGAGCATATGCGACCGTTGTCGATTGGACAAACGACGCGAGGAGCCGCGCACCGTAGGCTCCGCTGCGTTCGGGGTGAAATTGTACGCCCTGCACGTTGCGGCAGGCTGCGGCGCTGGCAAAGCGATCGTCGCCGTCCTGCGTTGTTGCAATCGCGTCGAGCGCTCCCGCATCGGGCGCATAGGCGTTGGCAAAATACGCCCACCCGCCCTCGATCGCCGAGGTCGCCGGTTCAACGCGGTTCCAGCCCATGTGCGGAACGCGCGGCGTGCGCAAGCGCCGCACGGTGCCCTTGAAGATGCTCAGGCCTCGCGCGTTGGGTGCTTCCTCGCTGCGCGCGAAGAGCAGTTGAAAGCCGACGCAAATGCCGAGCAGCGGAATGCCAAAGCCGATCGCTTCGAGCAGGGCGAAACGCATGCCGGTGCGATCGAGCTCGCCCGCGATGAACCCGAAGTTCGCTACGCCCGGCAGCACCAGTGCGTCGCATCCTGCAATCAAACGCGGCTCGTCGATGAAGCAGGTCGTTGCACCGGCGCGTTGCAGTGCGGCATCGATGCTACGTCGATTTGCGGCGCCGAGTGCAACGATGCCAACGGTAGGGTTCATACGAACGTGCCCTTCGTCGACGCAACGCCGTCGAACCGCGGGTCGAACGCCCACGCCTGCGCGCAGGCACGCCCGAGCGCTTTGAACGCGGCTTCGGCAACGTGATGCGGGTCTTCGCCCGCGAGCTTGTCGACGTGTATCGTCGCACGCGCATTGGCGGCGAGGCTGCCGATGACGTGCGCGATCATCGCGGTTTCAAAATCCTCGATCCGTTCGACGCGCAGATCGAGTGAGGTGCGCGCATAGATGCGCCCGCCAAGGTCGACTGCAACGCGCACGAGGGCGTCGTCCATCGGGAGCGTCACCTCGCCGTATCGCGCGATGCGCGCACGGTCGCCGAGCGCTTCGTCGAGCGCGCTGCCGAGCGCGATCGCGACGTCTTCGATCAGATGGTGGCGGATGGCGTCGAGCGAGCGCGCCTCGATCTCCAGAGCGAGGCGGGCATGAAAAGCAAACTGCGCGAGTAAGTGGTCGAGCATGACGATCCCAGTCTCGATGCGTACGCGGGGTTCGTCGTCGAGGGCGAGCGCAAGACGCACGCTTGTCTCGGTGGTTTGGCGCAGCCGGCTGGCGCTACGCATAGGCCGGCACCTCGTTTGCGATTGCACGCAGCGCGGTCGACGACGGCATCGGTCGCGTCGTCGGTCGTCGCGCTGACACGGAGCATGCCTGCGAGCATCGGGTCATCGAACGTGCGCACGGCGATGCCGCGCGCGGCAAGCGCGTCGCGCAGCGCGTTCGGCGCGCGCTCCGCAGTCGATCAGGAGAAAATTGGCCGGTCCGCGCCAGATCTCGCGCGCAAACGGCGCAAAGGCACGACGCGAATGCGTCGAGGCTGCGCGCGACTTGGGCTTCGAGCTGCGTTTCGTAGGATCGCGTGCGCGATGGGTCGCGCAGATAGGCCTGCGCCGCAACCAGGCTAAGCGCACTGACCGGGTATGGCCCGAGCGTTCGCCGCAGCGCGGCCGCGACCGGCGGCGCAGCCAGCGCGTAGCCGACGCGTGCGCCGGCGAGCGAAGCGGACTTCGAGAATGAGCCGACGACGACAACATTGTCGAACGCCGCTCGCGCTGCGCGCCAGCGAACGATCGGAGAATGCCAGGTAGACTTCGTCGACAAGGATCAGCGCGTTTGGCAGTGCGCGGGCGATGGTCGCGAGATCGGCGGCGCGCAGCGGGTCGGTCGTCGGATTGTTGGGGTGCCCGAGGATCACGAGGCGCGTGCGCTCGTCGGCTGCATCGAGCAACGCCTGAACATCGAAACGCCAGCGTGTCGTGTACGGCACGCGGCGCAGTTGGCCGCCGGCGAGTGCAACAACGCGCGCGTACATCCCGAAGGTCGGTGTCGCGGACACTGCGACGTCGCCGGGATCGAGTGCGATGCGCGCGCAGGTCGCGAGCATTTCGTCGGCGCCGTTGGCAGAGCACGACGTCGTCGGGATTGCGGCCGAAACGCGCGGCGAGGCGGGTGGTCACGTCGCGCTGCAGCGCGGTTGGATAGGTACGCAGCGTCTCCGCGTCGATGCTGCGAATCGCGTCGAGCACGAACTCGGGTGGCGGAAGCGCTCCTTCGTTGCGGTGCAAGCGGATCGCGATGCCGTCGTCGCTGAGATCGCGCGGATCGTAGTCGGGCACGGCCGCGATGGTCGGACGAAGCCGCACGCTCATGCCCGTGTCTCCAGCACGACGAGGTCGCTGGTCATGATCACGTCGCGAACGTCGAGGTCGAGGTCGTCGATCGTGCACCCCGAGACGACGATATCGATCATGAAGGCCGCGACGTTGTGCAGGATTGCCGCCTCGACGGTACCGGCGATCAGCACCGGCTCGATGCGCAAACCGGGACGCTCGAGCGTGCGCAAGTAGCGGCGTGCGAGGTTTTCGTACTTAGCACAGAGCGCGACGCGCAGGTCTCCCGCGTTCGGGAAGCGGGACGCCGCGCGGACCGATCAAACAGAGCGCCGGCTTGCCGTAGCGGGCGCTCGGATCGTTCCACGCGATGCTGCGCCGGGTGATGCGCGCATCGAGCGTGCGCCCACCGGCAAGCCACTCTTCGAGTAAGTCCTCGCCGGTGAAAGCGAGCACCGAGCGTCCGCTCCGCGCGAGCTCGTTTGCGAGCAACGGCACGTCTTCGCCGCGCACGAATGTCGGGTCGCACGTCCCGGATGGGGATCGCTGCGTAGCGCATACTCCGCCATCGCGGCAAGACCACGATTCTTCGGCAGCAGTACGACGGTCGGAGGCGGAGATTGTGGTGGCTTCCATGGGAGGCGTCCTGGTTCGCGAGCACAAAAGAAAAGAGAAGAGGCCGCGGGCGGACCGCGACCTCTTCCTGAAAATCTAGAAACTCAGGCTTACGTCAAACAGTCATCGCACGCGACTCGCGGGAGTCCGTGATGATGGTGATGATGAACGTGTGCCTGAAGGACCAACATGGTGTTGTAGGGTTATATCAACGCCGGCCCAGCGCCTGTCAAGCTCGAAAGGATCGATTCATGCAGCGCGAGGTCATCGAGGTTCCCGGAATCTCCCAGGTCAGCCGTGGGCGCGGGGTACCGATCTCGGCCGCCGTGCGGGCCAACGGCTTCATCTTCGTGTCGGGGACCCCGCCCATCGACCGGGAAACCGGGACCTTTGCCCGGGAGCCGATCGCCGAACAGACCGAGCGCTGCCTGCGCAACATCGCGCACGTCTTGGAAACGGCCGGGTCGTCGCTCGACAAGATCTGCATGGTCCACGTGTATGCACACGGCGATCACTATCGCTCGATCAATGAGGTCTACGCCCGTTTCTTCGCCGAGAACCCGCCCGCGCGAACCTTTGTCCCGGTCGGGGACTGGCCGCTCGAATTCGATATCGAGATCGAGTGCGTGGCCCTCGCCTAGACGCCGAGCCTGGTGGCGATCGTGTCAGATTCATAGAGCAAGCCGCCGTTTACACATATGACAGCTGGTCTACAAATCGATACGGCACTGATTGCTGTCCGCCGGTAGGTAGTGATGGGGCGTATGCACGACTACAACGAGTGCGAAGAGAGCCGCGACGAAGGCAATCGCTATAACGAGCACGCCGTTCCGTTTTGTGGAATGGCCGATTTTGAACACCCCAACAGCGAGCAGTGCAGCCATCGGAATGATTAACCAGAATCCGAAGAAGAGGATGAGGATCAACGGGTTAAGCGCATAGGCGGGTCCGCACTGATTACCGAGTGCTCCGGCGTATAGCGCAGCCGCAATGGCTGCAGCCGCGAGAAAAACCGAGAGTGAGCCGTAACCCCAGCGCGGCATCTTAGTAGCCTCCGCGGGCGGCCGTGGCGCGTTGCACGGTTCCGCCGAAGAAGACAACGATCGATTCGAGCGCGTGCCAGAACCGGACGCGATCGAGCACGGGGTTGAGAAACGCGGTCATCGTGCAGAAGCGCGAGGCGTAGGGACGTTTGTGGTGTTCGGCGTGATGCGCGGTCGATTGCAAGACACCCGTACGCTGCAGCCAACTGACCGGCGCCGGCGGACGCGAGCTATGTGCCCAGAGATGGACCTGATTCGATTGCGAGAGTAACGCGAGGACGAAGTACGGTTCCCAGTAATGCACGTGAAAGAGTGCGAGCACGGCACCGGTCGCGACCGCGAGGGCGATGCACACGCGATTGGTGGCCCAGTAGGCGCCGGCCCGAATTTTGCCGGGAGAGCGATGATGATCGATATTGTCGTTGACGATAAAACGGTCGAGCAGGGCGGATTTCCCAGGTCGTAACCACGTATCTTCGGCCCAGTGCATCAGGCCGGTGATGAAGTCTGCGGTCAGGATGCTTACGATGACGCATCCGATGTAGGCGGCAAGGGCGATGAAGATGTCCATGTGCCGACTGTAGCGGTCGGGATGGGTCACCCGCGTCCGTAGAACTACGTCATCGAGAGCGCCCGTTGACCAAATTGGGCCGCCCTGGGTATGATTGCGACTTCTGACCACGGAGGAACAGGGCCATGCGGAAGAACGATCATCTCGACGAATCGTCGAGCTTTTACGCCTAGCAGCAAGCGCAAACGCGGCTTCCCATCTGAGACGCATGTTAAGAGAGGCGATCGCGTCGTTCATGGCGCGAAGGAACTCGTTGAAAAGCTAGGTCGCAACGATCCCTGCCCGTGTGGGTCTGGGCGCCGGTTTCAAGCGCTGTTGTATGCTGAGCGGCCGCTATGATGGCGTCGACCGCGATTATTTCTTTTCGAGAGAAATGAAAAAACAAAAAGCGGCGATCGCGGTGGGAATCCTGCTGGCAGTGTTGGTCGTAGGCTACACAGCTCTCGAGCGCGATATTGCTGTCCCGCCGCCTCGTGACGAACGTTTGCATATCGAGGCCACGGAACGGCGGATGTGGGAGCCCGACGTCGCCAATCAGATATTCAGCATTACGGTCGTCGCTAGGGGGCGCTACGCTCTGGTTTCCACGTCTATCGACATGGACAACATCGGTATCCTGGAAAAGCGTGGCGGACGATGGATTCGCGTTACGCCGAACGGCTGGTCGACGAATATATCGCGCGTTCAGCTTATGCGCGTTGGTGTACCCTTTGAGGTTGCAAATGCGTTGGTAAACGGCATGCGCTACCAGTGGCATCGGGCTGGGCACATCGCGGAGCCGCCCCCGGATTCGCGATTTTAGGTGAAGCCAACCGTGGCCTTGGGCGGTTTCGGGCTCTATGAAGACTATGAAAACCCCGAATGCCGACCATCCGATTACAATCGAACCGAGCAAAGCGCGCGTGCGGGTCACCGTAGCGGGTCACGTCGTCGCCGACACGCGTGCCGCCCTCACGTTGCGTGAGAGCGACTATCCGCCGGTATATTATGTACCGCCCGACGACGTCGACATGTCGCTCCTCAGGCCGACCGATAACGAATCCTACTGTCCTTATAAGGGCGAAGCGTCGTACTTCAGCATCCCAGTCGGCGGTGAACGCAGTGTGAACGCCATCTGGACGTACGAGGCTCCGTACGATGCTGTCGCGCAGATCAAGGGCTATGTCGCGTTTTACCCCGACCGCGTCGACGCAATCGAAGAACTCGAGTAACGCTTATCGTTGCGTCCTCTCTTGGCTGTCGTACCAGCGGTCGAGTTCGGCTTTGAGTTTCACCAGACTCGCCGGGTCGATATACATCATGTGTCCCGCCTCGTAGTGCCCGATCGTGATGTTCTTGCGTAGATCCGCGGGAAGGTGCAGATGCGCGAAGTCATACTCTTGTTGGAAGTACGGCGTCGACATGTCGTAGTAGCCCATCGCCGCGAAGATGCGCATGCTCGGATTCTCCGCCATCGCTTCCGCAAGGTCAACGATCGTGTTCGGCGGTTTGATGAGCGCTGCGTCGCCGCCGAGATCGGTTGCGTGCTTCCAATCCCAACCAGCCAAGACGTCATAGAGCGGGCGATACTCCAGTTGGGTTTTATAGCCGAGCTGGTTGCGTACGTAGTCATTGAATACCGAAACGACGGCCGGCGTGGTCGCAAGATCGGAGTTGTCCCACGTTGGCGCTTGGCGGTTGCCGACCACGTCGTAGCCGGAGTAGCGCGTGTCCATGTAGCCCACAACCTTGCCCTGCGAACGCAGCAGATCGCTGCGGAAGTCGTTAGGCTTGATGCGCAGGTTCGCTTCGCGGATCACCGTCTCGGAGAGGCCGGTGTACGCGGCGAGCTTGTGGATCGTGTCCTCGCGCGTGGCGGCCGAGGCGTTGTCGCCTTGCGCGAGCGTGGTGAGATATTCGCCGAGCGCGAAGTGCTCGACGCCGGCCAGAAAGGTTGGAAGATCGTCCGGGCGATTGGGCACCAGATGGTAGTACCACGCGGTCGCCGCTTCGGTCGGAAGAAATAACACAAAGGCCCAGTCGTTTCCGCCGACGTTCTCGTCGTCCCAGAGGACATCGAGATTCAACGCGTTCGACATCATGACCATGCCGTTGAGCTGAATCGCTTGACCAAATCCGTTTTCGAGCTGACGTGCGACCGCGGCGTTGCGAACCGTGCCGTAGCTCTCGCCAAAGAGATACTTTGGCGAGTTCCACCGCCCAAAGTTGGAGAGATAGCTGCGGATGAACTGCGCGAATGCGGCGGCATCCTGATCGATCCCGAAGACTTGCGAGCCTTTGCCGGCGGGAAGCATGCGGCTGAACCCGGTCGCCGGCGCATCGACGTAGACCTCGTCGGTCTTATCGAGCAGTGAATATTGATTGTCGACGACGGTGTACGGAGCGCTGGGCGTTTCGCCGGGCTTCCCGCCGATAACGCGGACCGGTCCGAACGCAGCCATGCGTTGCCACACGCTCGATCCGCCGGGGCCGCCGTTGTAAAAGAAGGTCACCGGGCGTTTAGCCGGGTCCACGCCATCCTGCGTGTAGGCGGTGTAGAACATCGTGCCGATGGGCTGGCGCTTCTCGTTATAGAGCGTGATCGTGCCGGCGCGCGCGGTGTAGCGGATCGCGCGGCCGTCCATCGTGAGCGTATGCTGCGTTACCGCGTCGGCCGCGAGCGAACGAATCGGGAGCAGCGCGAGCGCAAGCGCGAAAAAGAGCGGCTTCATATGAGGTGATAAAACAACAGTCCCGATAATCCTACAATTATCGGGACAAATTCGATTTGGTTGAGCCTCCTCGCGAATGACTTGGCGAAGGTGGGCGCAAAAAGCCACGTATGGAAACGCGGAGCGCCGGTGGGCCCCAAACCCTCATCATTCTTGCGGCAGTAGTGACCGTACTCGCCGGTTGTCGCGGCCTGTGTACGTCCGCAAATGATTGCTACGCCGAAAGTCTTGGTGGCGAGAGTGAAAATCGCATAGCCGGCGGGACCGCAACCTGGGTGGGACGATACACCGAGAATCATCACCCCGTCTCATACGGCGTGCGATTCTTGGATCTTGACTATGATGGGCTTGCGAGCGCGAAGCCGGTTACGCTGAGTCTTCCCGAGCCTGGCGCCGAATTGAAGCCATTCGTAAAAGGAGAGCGTATTGCGTTGGCCGGGTCCGGCGCAGCGAGCCACTTCGTGCTCTCCGTTGAACGTGTCGAAGGTGACATCGTAACGGTATCGATTCCAGTGAACGATGTGACTTCGCGGAAGACGGTTTCCGGTTCGATACAACGCCCCGCCAATGCGCGTGGTTGGTATCCGCAACGGTACTGCATTTCGTTCATCGATGAAGATGTTGGTCCCGCGACGACCATTGGCGTGGACCAGTTTGCGTTGCCGCGGCAGACCCCACCGGCCCCGGCGAATTCGGGTGTCCCCGACGACGTTTACGGCTGCTGATATAGGCTCAGTGGAGGGCGGTGCAGGTTCGATACGTGACGAATCTATCCGCATGAGCGAGTCTTCTCAGAGGGCGGCGCGTGTTCTGCTGCCCGCCTTTGCGCTAACGTGGCTTGCCATGGTTCTAGCCGTATCCATCGGACCAGACGCCTATCATCCGGCATTTGAACTAGACAACCCCGGCTTGTGGCGAGCGGCGACGGTCACGAGGGCCAGTGCGGAAATGCGAGCGCTCGGTATCGTGCCGGGGGCGCACATTCGACTAGACGTCATCCCCTGGGTAGACCGCATACGACTGCGCTATGGTGCGAAAGACGCGCTCGTGAGCGTGCCATTGGAGACGCCGTCGGGAATCCGATTGATCGCCGTTCGAGAAACGGTTCCGCGCGTTACCGACCTTTCGCAGCGCATCTTTGTGGCGCTTTCAGCGGCGCTCGCGTTCTTGCTTGTGGGGTATCTTGGATACCGTCGTCCGAGCGCAATGCTTTTCGCCTTGATCCTGTTCCTCGGCGGCGGCGGCTTGAGCTGGTCCTCGTTTGCCGCACAGCTCTTCTGGGTGCCTGCGCCCATCTTCGCCGTCATCGCCTGGATCTTGCGCGACCTGTGCAATATTTTCCCGGTCTTGGTGCTCGCGTCGTTTGCGATTCGCCTGCCCGGTACCGTGCCGTCGCCGGAGAGGCTCCGCGCAATCCGCGTGGTCGATGCGATCGTCGTTGCCGGATTCTTGCTCGACGTCATCGCCGAACGATGGCAAATTGGCTATGTCCTCATGTGCGGCTTGTGGGCACTCGTGCTTCTTTGCGCATCGGTGCTTTCGCTGCGTCTTGCGAAACCGGAAGATCGCGCCCGCGTCGGCATCGTCTTTGCGGCTATCATGATCGGTGGCGTGGGCTATGCCATAACCATGATCGCCTTTTCGCTCGGAAGAATACCATTTACCGTATTTCTGATTTACACCACGATATCGATCGACCTGATTCCGATTGCGGTGACGTATGCCATACTCAAACACCGTGTCTTCGATATCGAGTTCGTACTGAATCGCACGGTGGTGTACGCGCTGACATCGGCGATCTTAATTCTGATGTTCGCCGCGCTCGAATTCTTCGCCGAACGGTACCTGCTGGCATTGACGCGGGTAGAAAGTGCGGTTGTAGATTTTATCATAGTCCTCGTGGTGGTCGTCAGCGCGCGGGTCGTGCATACTCGGGTCGACCGTGCAGTAGACAATATCTTGTTCCGCGCGAGGCATGCGCAGGAATTGGCTCTTGTGCGGTATGCGACGACGGCGCAGTTTTATACGTCGACGAAGCCGCTCATACGCGACACGTTGGACACGGTCCGCCAGTATGCACTTGTGGATGGGACCGCCGTCTACTTGGCGGCGAACGGCGCCCTCGCGAAAGCAGGATCGTCATGGCTTGATGCTCCCGCAGAGATCGAGGAGAACGACGCCGCGTGCGCCGATATGCGGGCGCATCAAGAGCCTTTGGATCTGCCCGTAGCGACTGCATTCCCTGGCGTGCGTGCTTATCCAATGATCCTCGCCGGTCGTCTCGTTGGCGTTCTCTGCATTGGCGATCGCGCGGGCGGAGAGGCGATTCCACCCGATATCGACGAAGCCGTTTCCCACATCGCGGGAGCGATTGCAATCGCAGTTGCCGCGATTGAAACTGACGCGATCCGCGAAGAAAATGCGTTGCTGCAGCGTCGCTTGAGTACCCTCGCGGCCGCAACCTGATACGGCTGCGAAACGAAATTGGAAATCGGAGGGCCTTTGAGAGCACTTATCGCGACGTTGCTGTTGGTTTTGGGCTGCATTGTATGTACCGTTGATGCAGTCGGCATTTATACGCACGGTTCCATTCCCGCGTTTGCCACAAGCGCGGTAGACGGGGTGGGCGTTTTCAGTAGCGTCTCGCCCGAAGCCGCTGCACAAGGCCTCCGTGTCGGTGATCGCTATCGCTACGAGGAGAACTGGCCGGTGCTGCGCGCGACGGACGGCTGGGGTACGCGAGGCGCGCTTCCGCCCAATGTCGACGTACCCGTGACGATCGAGCGGGATGGCCGTAGCACCGTAACTCACCTTCGTACGGCGGCGGGGACGCCCGCGCAGCGCGTGGCGATGTGGCTGGATGTCGCGTTCAAACTCCTGGGCACGCTGATCGGCGTGTTGCTCGTTACGCGAGGGCGTGACGCCTTCGGTTTATATGCAGGTATCGGCATCGCCGGCGCGTCGACGACTTCCGGGTTCATCAGCGGCGTCTATCTCGGCTCGTCCGGCGTCACGGAAATCGTCGATGCGATGATCGCGATCCTGGCCTTGTCTGCGCGATATTTTCTTATCGAAGCGATGTTGGCTATCTGCGGCCTACGTCGCGCGGAAGCGGCGGTTATTCGAACGACGGCGATTGCCGCGACCATTTTTCTTATCGGCTTGAACCTTTCCACAACGTATGCGAACGCAACGCAGAACCTCCCGCTCGCCGCGTTCATCGAGAGCGCGTCATTCGATCGGTGGTTCTTTCTAGCGCAGTTGTCATTGCGCGTTGACTTGCTCGGCTACCTCATCGCTTGGCTGCGACCGCGTGGCGCGGATCGCGAAGTGATCGCCTGGACCTTTGCTGCTACGTACGTGGGGCTTAGCGGTGCATCGGTAAATCTGATTTTCCGCCTCTTTGGCCATTCGGTGCCGTTCGGGGGTGCCTTAAATCTCACGCTGGTTTTGATGGCGGCCGGTTACGCTTACGTTGCACTGCGCTACCGCATCGTCAACATTTCGTTCGTGCTCAACCGCGCGGTTGTCTATGCAGCGCTCGTCTCTGTGGTTCTCGCGGTCTTCGTCCTGGTGGAAGTTCTCGCGACGCGGCTAGCGGTGGGCCAGACGAACAGCGCCGTTATCGAGGTACTGGTTGCACTTGCGCTGGGCTTTACGATCAAGCAGTTGGAGCAACGCGTCGACACGGTCGTCGAGCGCGTGCTCTTTGCCGCCAAGCATCGTGCGGAGGAAAGCCTGCGCGAATTGATTCGCGATTGCGGTCACGTCGAACATTTGCCGGCGCTCTTCACGCGCGCGTGCACGGAAAGCCGGCGCATCCTCAGTGCAGATCGAGTCACGATCTACGAAACGCGCGATGAAGGATACGTGCCGGCATACAGCTCGCCCGAAGGGCTTCCCGTTGCGCCCGCGGACATCGACGACGGAGCGTTCGTGCGCATGCGATCGCGGCGAGAGTCGCTGGACTTGCACGAGATGGGGAGCGCCGTCGGCTCCGAAGGCCTGCTCTTCCCGATGCTCGTGCGCGGCCGCCTGCTCGGAGCGATCTATTTCGGTCCCAAAGCAAAGCGCGCCGCCTACGACCCCGACGAACGCAAATTACTCCTAGATCTTTCGCACGAAGTCGGAGCGTCATCGCTCGTGCTTTCGCTTTCCCAGGCGACGCTGCGGTAGCGGACGGTAAAAAGAAACAGGTCCAACAACGTTTCCGTTGTTGGACCTGTTCGGTTTGGTTGCGGGGGCAAGATTTGAACTTGCGACCTTCGGGTTATGAGCCCGACGAGCTACCGGACTGCTCCACCCCGCGATGGGCATGCTTGGATACGGCGGGTCGAATGCCTTTCCTTCCGAAGGTGAGCAAAGACATGGAACCGTTCGATCCGGCCATCGGCAGTCTACCAAAGATTCATCTCCATTGCCACCTCGAAGGTTGCCTGCGTCCCGAGACTTTTGTCGACTTGACGCGGCAATACGGGCTCTCTACCCGTTTTCGACCCGGCCAGCCCGAGCTTGCTGGACCCACGGATCCGGCGCGCGTCTACGAATTCGCCGACTTCGCTGAGTTCTTGCTGATCTTCGCAGCAGTAAGCCGGGCGCTTGCCTCGCCCGATGACTACGCGCGCCTCGCGCGTGAATTCGTCGCCGGTGCGCTCGCGCAAAACGTCGTCTACGGCGAGCTTTTCATCTCGCCGTCGGTATGGTCGTTCTTTCATCGCGACCTCGATCTGCGCGCGACGATTCGCGCGATCGTCGCCGAGCTACGCGCCGCCCGTTCACAGGGCGTCGAGTTTTCGCTCATCGTCGACGTGACGCGCAACTTCGGCACCGACTCGGCGATGCGCACGGCGCAGCTTGCGGCGTCGATGGCGGGAGAAGGCGTCATCGGCATCGGCCTCGGCGGGGACGAGATGAAGTTTCCGGCCGAGCTCTTCGGCGACGTCTTCGCGTATGCGCACGCGCAGGGGCTCCACACGGTCGCCCACGCGGGCGAAGGCGCGGGTGCGCAGAGCGTTCGCGCCGCGGTCGAGATCGGCGCGGAGCGAATCGGGCACGGCGTGCGCGCGATTGAGGATCCAGCGGTCGTTGCGTTGCTGCGTGAACGCGCCATACCGCTCGAGATATCGCCGACGTCAAATGCATGTACCGGTGTGGTACCGCTCGACGCGGAACATCCATTTGTGCATCTCGACGCAAGCGGTGTGCGCGTCACGATCGATGCCGACGATCCGGCGATCTTCGGCACCTCGATTTCGCAAGAATACGCGCTGGTCGCGCGGCGCGCCGGAATGGCGACGCTGCAGCGCTTCATCGCGCAGGCGGCTGACGCGTCATTCCTGGCGCCTTCGGCCAAGGCGGCGCTGCACGAACGGCTCGGCATGGAACCTCGCGACCCGGCCACGAAGTTCTAGGCTGGGATGTCAGGACACAGTCATTTTGCCGAATCGGTCGAGGAGTATCTCGAAGCGGTCTATCGTCTCGAGCGCGAGGGGCCTGGGGTCACGACCTCAGGGCTTGCCTCTGCGCTCGGCGTTGCGCCCGCGTCCGTTTCGGGCATGCTCAAGAAGCTTGCGAAGGATGGTTACGTCGAGCAGGTTTCGCGCGGCGAAGTCAAGCTCACGGAAAAGGGCCTCGCGGTCGGCGTGCGCGTGTTGCGACGGCATCGTCTGGCCGAGCGTTTACTCACCGACGTGCTCGGGATGCCGTGGGATCAGGTGCACGACGAAGCGTGCATGCTCGAGCACGCGATCTCGGCCAACGTCGAAGCGCGACTGCTCAAACTACTCAAAGATCCAACGACGTGTCCGCACGGGCAACCGATTCCGCCGAGCGATCTGAGCGATCCGATTCGCATCGGCGAGCCGCTCGCGCAAGTTCCCGAAGGCACGCGCGGGCGCGTCGAGAGCGTCACCGAAGAATTTCCGGAGATCTTGCGCTATCTGGCCGAGATCGGCTTGCGTCCGGGCGTTGAAATAACGCTCGTGCAAAAAGCGCCGCTTGGCGGTCCGCTGACGGTTGGAATCAACGGCGCACGTCACGCGATCTCGCTCGAGCTCGCGGGCCTTGTGACGGTCCTGCCTGCATGATCACCCGCGCGCTTATCCTCTTGAACGTGCTCGCGTACATATGGGAGATCGTTATCGCCGGACCCGGGATGTTCAGCTTGATGGGCGGCGGCAACGATGAGCGAGTACTTCAGCTTGGCGCATTGTCGCCGGCATCGGTGTTGGTCGGTCATCAGTGGTGGCGCATCTCACGTCGGCGTTCTTGCACGGCGGCTTGGCGCACATCGCCGTCAACATGTTCTCGCTGTGGATGCTTGGGCGGTTCGTCGAGAACGGTTGCCGGTCCGGCGCGCATGACGGTCATCTATTTGCATCGCTCGTCGCTTCCGGGCTCGGCGTATCTATCTGAGTCCGGCAGCGAACGCGACGATTCCGGAACGGTTGGCGCAAGCGGCGCGATCTTCGGCCTCTTCGGCGCGTTCTTCGCGATCGGGCTCAAACTCGGCCCACCCGGCATGCAGCTCGATCCGGGCGAACCTTGGCATCCTGATCATCAATCTTGATCATCACGTTCGACCTGTTCCGGGCATCTCGTGGGAAGCCCATGTAGGCGGGCTCGTCGCCGGGTTCTTGCTGACGCTACTGATCTACGCGCCGCCGCGTCGCGTTGCGCCGGTCGTCGTCGATGCAAATACCGGCGACCGCTACGACACCGAATACCAAACGCCCGAACCACCGCGCTAATGGATAGCCTCACGACCGAAGAGCTCTTCGCGCCGGGCGGTCCGCTCGCGCGCGCGCTACCCGGCTTCGAAGCGCGTCCCGGTCAAGTGCAGATGGCGCAGTCGATCGAGCGCGGCATTCTCGAGGGCATGCACACGATCGTCGAAGCCGGCACCGGCGTCGGCAAGTCGCTGGCGTATCTCGATCCCGGCGCGTGCGCAGCGGCAAGAAGGTCGTGCTCTCGACCGGCACGATCGCGCTGCAAGAGCAGCTCGTGCGCAAAGACATTCCGCTCGTCGAGAAGGCGCTCGGCATTCCGATGCGCGTGACGTTGCTCAAAGGCCGCAACCACTATCTGTGCAAGCAGAAGTACGAGCGGATGCGCGCCGAGCGGCTGATCGCGTCGTCGCGCACAATGGAAGAAATCGTGGGCGTGGGCGGCACGCACCAAGACCGGCGACCGCGCCGAGCTCCCGTTCGTTCCGCCCGGCGAGGAGTGGGAACCGCTCGACGCCGATGCCGACGACTGCATCGGCGAGTTCTGCGAGCACTTCCGCGACTGCTGGTTCTTCAAGAAGCGCGACGAAGCGAAGTATGCCGACATCGTCGTCGTCAACCACGCGCTGTTCTTTCTCGATCTGGCGATGGGCGGCGGGCTGCTTGCCGCCCTACGACGTCGCGATTCTCGACGAAGCGCATCAGTGCGAACGCTGGGCAACCGACGCGCTGACCGCGACGCTCTCGCGCGGCGACGCTCGACCGCATGCTGCGCAAGCTCCATCGCACCTACACGTTGCCGGCGTCGTTCGACGGCGAGTTCGACGACGGAATGCGTGCGCTCGAATCGGCGCTCGCGCGCGTGCCGGGCGATCGCTATCCGCTCGGCGCCAACGAAGATGCGTGGCCGGCCCTGGAGAGCTGCGCGAAACGCTCTACAAGCTCGAGAACTGGCTCTACGCCAACTGGCATGGCGCGCTGAAGAACGCGCGGCCGCAGAACGATGCCGAGGCCGAACGCCGGCGCGATCTGGCGATGCGCAGCGATTCTCGCGCATCAGAGCGCGATCGACCGCGCGCAATTGCCGGCCGACGAAGCGATCGCCTGGGTCGAACGCGGCGAGCGCGACGGCCGCTACGAGGTCAACAGCGCGCCGTTCGACGTCGCCGAGTTTCTGCGCGCGGCGCTCTTCGCGCGCACGCCCAGCGTCGTGCTGACGAGTGCGACGATCTCGATCGACGGCAGCTTCGAATTTCTCAAGCAGTCGCTCGGCGTCGAGGACGCGCAGGAACTGATCGCGCCGTCGCCGTTCGACTACGCGCAGCAGGCGCGGCTCTACATCGCGCCGCCCGAACTGAACCCGAAGTCGGCCGATTTTGCGCGCAAAGCCGCGCCGATTGTCGAGGAGTGCCTCGATCGCTGCCGGGGCCGCGCCTTCGTGCTCTTCACCTCGTACGCGCGGCTGCGCGAGGTCTACGCGCTGGTGCGCGAGCGTTTGCCGTTTCCGGTCAAGCTGCAGGGCGAACTTGCCGCGCGCGCATCTCTTGCAGTGGTTCCGCACCACGCCGAACGCCGTGCTCTTCGCGACCGGAACGTTCTGGGAAGGCATCGACGTCGTCGGCGACGCGCTCTCGTGCGTGATCATCGATCGCTTGCCGTTTCCCTCACCGTCGGATCCGCTGGTCGCGGCACGCGTGCGCGCGCTCGAAGCGCGTGGTCTCGACGGCTTCGAGCGGTACATGATCCCGGCGGCGATCGTGCGATTGCGGCAGGGATTCGGACGTTTGATTCGCAGTACCACCGACACCGGCGCACTGGCGTTACTCGACGGGCGAGCAACGTCGACACGCTACGGCGAAACGATTCTGCGTGCGCTTCCGCCGGCGCGGCGCATTACCCACCTCGACGAGCTCACGGAGTTCTTTGCTTGAAAAATCGTTCGATTTGCGCAGCACTCGTGTTTGCGCTCGCGCTCGCGCTGCTTCCGCAGTTGGCATTCGCGTGGGGCTACGTGGGCCACACGATCATCAATCGCCTCGCTGCGGAGAGTTTGCCCGAAAATCTGCCGGCCTTTGCCCGCACGCCTGACGCGATTGCGGAAATTACGACGCTCGGACCGGAGGAAGATCGGATCAAGGGCGCAGGCCGTTCGTGGGATGACGACAACGATTCCGGTCACTACCTCGATATCGGCGACGACGGCACGGTTGCGGGCGTCGTGCGGCTCGATGCGCTGCCCAAAGACATGCAAGCCTATGCCGACGCGCTCGCCAAGGTGGGCACTAATCCGTATCGCATGGGCTATGTGCCATATAGCATCATGGACGGTTTCGAGCGCGTGCGTCAGGATTTTGCGATTTGGCGCGTCGACGACTACCTTGCGACCCATGCGACAACGCAAGAGGCGCGCGACGAGTTCGCAAAGGATCGCGCATTGCGCGAGAAGCTGACGCTGCGCGACATCGGCGATTGGGGGCACTTCGTCGGCGACGGAAGTCAGCCACTGCACATCACCGTGCACTTCAACGGTTGGGGCAACTATCCCAATCCGAACAGCTACACGACCGAACACATCCATTCGCCGTTCGAGACCGCGTTTCGTGAACAAGTACGCGGAGATCGCAGACGTCCGCGCGGCGATGCCGATGGTGAAACTCGCAATCCCCGATCATCTGCTTTCGCAAGAAGAGATCGGCACGCTCGTCGGCGGCTATTTGCTGGAAACGTCAAAGCAAGTCGAGCCGCTCTACAAGTTGTGGGCAGCGGGCGATTTCGCCAACGGATCGCCAAAGGCGATCGCCTTTACCGACGCGCAGCTCGCGCGCGGTGCGTCGGAGTTTCGCCAATTGATCTTTCTTGCGTGGGAGAATAGCCTGTACGCGAACTTCGGGTATCCCAGAGATCCCAGTGCGCGACATTCTCTCAGGCAAAGTCGTCCCGACACAGGCAAGTCTGACGCCCTAGTCATCCAACCGCAATCACGCGACGTAGTATGGTTATGCTTAGCTTAATACTCGCCGCAAGCATGGCCGCGGCGTCACCCTCGGCAAGTCCGACCGCGCATGCCATGACGAGCGGTCATTCGATGCGAGAGCAGCCATATGATGGCTTCGCCCAAGGCAAGCCCATCGTCGATGCACTCAATGAAAAGCAGCCACATGATGGGATCGCCGAAACCGTCACCGTCAAGTAAGCCGTAGAAAAAGAAAAGGCCCGTCGTTTGACGGGCCTTCCTTTTCACGACGAGCTACTCTTCGCTGATTTCGACTTTCGCGCGTTCTTGCAGTTCGGCGACGATCGTCGAATCGGCGAGCGTCGTCGTGTCGCCGAGCATGCGGCCTTCGGCGATGTCGCGCAGCAGGCGGCGCATGATCTTGCCGCTGCGCGTCTTCGGCAGTTCTTGCGTGAACGTGATGTACTTCGGACGCGTGAACTTGCCGAGTTTCTTTGCGACGTGCTCGCGCAGCTCGTCGGCGAGTTCCGGCGTACCGGCTATTCCCGGGTTTCAGCGAGACGAACGCGTAGATCGCTTGACCCGTCATGTCGTCGATCTTGCCGCAGACCGCCGCTTCGGCGACGTCCGGATGATCGACGAGCGCGCTCTCGACTTCGGCGTCGAGATGCGGTGGCCGCTGACGTTCATCACGTCGTCGATGCGGCCCATGAACCAGATAGTCGCCGTCCTTGTCGCGATTGCAGCCGTCGCCGGCCAAGAACTTGCCGGGGAACTTCGACCAGTACGTTTGCTTGTAGCGTTCGTCGTCGCCCCAGATGCCGCGCATCATCGCCGGCCACGGCCGCGTGAGCACGATGTAACCGCCGCCGCCGAGCGGAACCGAGTTCGCCCTCCTCGTCGACGATGTCGGCCGGATGCCGGGGAACGGCTTCGTCGCCGAACCCGGCTTGAGCGTCGTGATGCCGGGCAGCGGCGTGATCATGATCCCGCCGGTTTCCGTCTGCCACCACGTGTCGCACGACCGGCACGTTACCGCCGCCGATGTATTCGTGGTACCAGATCCACGCTTCGGGATTGATCGGTTCACCGACCGATCCCAACAGACGCAGCGACGTCAGGTCGTGTTTTGCCGGGATACTCCGTGCCCCACTTCATGAACGTGCGGATCGCCGTCGGCGCGGTGTAGAGAATCGAGACCTTGTAGCGCTCGATGATCTCCCACAGCCGGTCCTTGTCGGGGAAGTCGGGCGTGCCTTCGTAGATGACGCTCGTCGCGCCGTTGCCAGCGGCCCGTACACGATGTACGAGTGACCGGTCACCCAGCCGATGTCGGCCGCGCACCAGATAGACGTCTTTGTCTTCCTTGAGATCGAAGACGAGCTTGTGCGTCGCCGTCACCTGCGGTGAGATAGCCGCCGGTCGTGTGCTTGATGCCCTTGGGCTTCGCCGTCGTGCCGCTCGTGTAAAGCAGGAAGAGAAGATCTTCGGCGTTCATGCGTTCGGGCTCGCACGTCGTCGATTGTCCCGCGATGACGTCGTCCCACCAGTAGGTCGCGGCCCTCGTGCATGACCACTTCGTCGCCGACGCGCTTGGCGACGATGCAGTGCTTGAGCGACGGTGTCTTCTCCATCGCTTCGTCGCAGTTGCGTTTGAGCGGAAGCTTCTGTGCCGCGCCGCCAGCCGTAGTCGGCGGTGATGATCGCGACGCACTGCGAGTCGTTGACGCGATCGACGATCGAATCGGGCGAGAAGCCGCCGAAGATCACCGAGTGCGCGGCACCGATGCGCGCGCACGCGAGCATCGCGACCGGCAGTTCCGGAATCATCGGCATGTAGATCGCGACGCGATCGCCTTTTTTGATGCCGAGCTTGCGCAGGCCGTTCGCGAACTTGCAGACGTCGTCGAGCAACTGTTCGTAGGTGATGGTCCAGCGATCGCCCGGCTCGCCTTCGTAGTAGTAGGCGATCTTGTCGCCGTTACCGCTTTGACGTGGCGATCGAGGCAGTTGACCGACACGTTGAGCTCGCCGTCGGCGAACCACTTCGCAAACGGCTCGTTCCACTCGAGAATCTTGGTGAACGGCTTCATCCATTCGAGCTTGCGGGCCCAGCCCGCCCAGAACGCGAGGTAATCTTTTTCTGCTTCTTCGTAGATACCCGGTTGCGCGTTGGCTTGCGCCGCAAAGGCCGGCGGCGGCGGGAATTTGCGGCTCTCTTCAAAGAGCGCCTCGATTGCTTGCGTGCTCATGGCGCGCAGTTCACCGGGGGTCCTCGCTAATGCCTGCCGAAAAAGTCATGCAAATGCTTGCCGCGTTCGTGCTCGCCGCCGCGACAGCGATCAAACATGTGCCCGAGCACGCACCACCACCAAACTTCACCATCTCAAGTGCTAAGGGGACGCAGCACTTAACCGATCTGCGCGGCAAAGTCGTGGTGCTGAATTTTTGGGCAACCTGGTGTCCGCCGTGTACCGACGAACTCAAGCACTTCGTGCGCGCGCTGGCAACGTACCACGACAAGATCGTGCTGTTGACCATTTCGGATGAGCCGCCCGACGTAGCAGCGAGCTACCTGCGCCTTTGGAATATCGCGTTACCCGTCATCGAAGATACCGACGGTTCCATCACCAAGGCGTACCACGCGCCGCCCATCCCGTTGACGATCATCGTCGACCCCGCAGGCAACACCTCGTATATTTCGATCGGCGAACTTTCGTGGACCGAGCTCCAGGGGGCAATAGACAAAGCCCTTACGATCCCCGCTGTTGGCACTCCGGCCTCCGGAGTGCTAAGATAGCGGGCAATGAGAAGCGAGGGCGGACTCGATAAGCGCAAAGCCTATATCCTGGCGACGGTCGTCTACGAATACATCGCGACGGCCGAGCCGGTTGGCTCGAACACGCTTACCCAGAAGTACAACCTTGGCGTGAGCTCGGCTACTGTGCGCAATGAAATGGCCGAACTCGAAGCCGAGGGCTATTTGGTGCAGCCGCATACTTCGGCCGGGCGCGTCCCCTCCGACGCCGGCTACCGCACCTATGTCGACGATCTCATGCAGCCCGAGACGCTTGCCGCCGAAGACCGCCGCCGGATTCGCGACGATCTTCGCGAGGCCAGTCGCGAACTCGACGACCTGCTCGAGAGCGCAACGCGGTTGGTGGGCCGCCTTTCCAATAATCTCGCATTTGTGACCAAGCCGCAGCCCGACACACAAAGCTTCAAACACATTCAGTTGATCTGGCTTTCGCAGCGCACCGGCGTCGCGATCGTCGTAACGTCGCTCGGTGTTGCCGCGCAGTCGGTGTTCGAGGTCACGAGCGATCTCGATGCGGATGCCCTCACGCGGCTCTCCAACGCGCTCAACGGGCGCTTGAGCAATAGGTTGATGCGCGACATCGCCGAAGCCGACGTGCAGGCCGCGATCGAAGAGCTCGGCCTCACCGATGAATTGCGCGGTGCGGTGCTAGCTGCGATGCGCAACGCGCGTAGCACCCAAGCGCCGTCGATTGCGTCGGCCGGCGCGCAAAATCTGCTCGATCAGCCCGAGTTTCAAGATCTACGCAAGCTACGTTCGATTCTGCGCATCGTCGAAGAGCAGAAGACGCTCTACGAGATGGTTGCAGATGCAATCGGCAACGAAACGCCGGTCGTCAAGATCGGAGGCGAGCTAAGAGTCGAAGAGCTGGCCGACCTCTCGGTCGTCACCGTGCCCTACCGGTTCGGCGACAACGCGATCGGCATGCTCTCGATCCTCGGTCCGCGCCGCATGCCCTACGGCCGCCTTGTCGCGCTTGCCTCGGGAACGGCCGATACTCTTTCTGAACGCCTGTCGGACGTCGAAATCAAGTAAGGTTCAAGACACAACGGAATGCCCACCAAGGACTATTACGGACTTCTCGGTGTTGCGCGCGACGCATCACCGGACGAAATCAAACGCGCCTATCGCACGCTCGCACGCCGGCACCACCCCGACGTTGCTGAAGACAAGGCGACTGCCGAGCATCACTTCAAGGAGATCAACGAGGCCTACGAGGTTCTCTCCGATCCGCAGAAGCGCGCGCAGTACGACCGCTTCGGCTCGATAAGTGGCGCGCCCGGCGGCGGAGACTTCGGATTCTCGGGCTTCGGTCCCAACGGATTCGGCGATATCTTCGACATGTTTTTCGGCGAGGCGCGCGCGCAAGCCGCACCGCGGCGTAGCGGACCGCAGCGCGGATCCGACTTACGCTACGATCTCGAGATTACGCTCGATGAGGCGTTTAGCGGCACGACCAAAGAGATTCAGTTCTCGCACCTTTCGCAATGCGAAACGTGCAAAGGCTCCGGCGCAGCGCCGGGGTCGCTGATCGTCGGGTGCGAGCGCTGCCACGGGGGCGGCGTTATGCGCACCGTGCGCCAAACGCCGCTTGGGCAATTCGTCACGCAGACGACGTGCACAACCTGCGGCGGAGAAGGTCACGTGATCACGCAGCCTTGCGCGACCTGCAGTGGGCGCGGACGTCATGAAGTCGAGCGCAAGCTCACCGTGAGAGTACCGGCCGGCGTCGATGACGGTTCGCGCATTCGTATCGGCGGCAACGGCGAAGCCGGCATTCGCGGTGGTCCCGCGGGCGATCTCTACGTGTATCTCGGGGTGATTGCACACCCGATCTTCAAGCGCGACGGGCTCGAAACGTTCGTCGATGTGCCGATCAGCTTTCCGCTTGCCGCACTCGGTACGACGCTCGAGGTGCCCTCGCTCGAAGGACACCTACCCCTGACCATTCCGCCGGGCACGCAGAGCGGGACGACGTTGCGCCTGCGCGGCCACGGGATGCCGTCGGTACGCGGTTCGCAGCGCGGCGATCACCACGTCACCGTACACGTCATGGTGCCGACGAAGTTGAACAAGCGCCAGCGCGAGCTGCTCGAAGAATACGTGCGCGCCGGTGGCGATGCGATCGAGGAAAAGAGCTTCTTCGATCGCGTGAAGGAAGCGTTCCGACCCGAGTGAATCCAGCCGGGTATGGCTGGTGTGCGTTTCGGGATCGCGATCATCGCCGTAGTAGCTGCACTCACTGCATGTGGCGGCGGTAGTTCGTTCACGTCGGCTGCCTACAATGCGTGCTTTATGACGACGACTGTTACGCTGTCTCAATCCGGCGGTACGCTGAGCTTCCCCGCTAGCCCGGGCACCTTCGCCACCCTCGAGTACCTCGCTGACTCTAGGATACCAGCCGGAACAACGCTTGCTATCGGCACGTCGACGTGCCTGTCGAGCCTTCCGGCCGCAGTCAGTCCGCCGACAAAGACGATCTACGCGATGTTGCTCACACCGAGTTCCGATATCGATCTCCTCTCGGCAATCAGCATCAACTTAGGAGTACCGGCGTCGCAGCCTGGGCCGTATCCCTACGCGTTTCAGCTCTTCGACGGTACGACCGCAACAATGTATAGCGAGATGATCACGGCCTCTGCAAACGGTGACTTGGTGTACGCCAACGGGGGCGCCGGTCTATTGTTGAGCGCCGGCCACACGTATGTGTTGGAGGTCGTGCAGGATCCGTTTCCAGACGGACCGCCGCCGCCACCAGGCCCCTAGCAATGCCCGCGCGGCGGTTTTTCGTTCAAAACGCACACCGGGCCGGGGAGGTCGTTGCAATCCACGGCAGCGACGCACACAAGATTACAAACGTTTTGCGGCTTCGCGACGGGGACGTCATCGAGGTCGTAGATTCACAGGGCCTTGTGTTCGCCGCTACGCTCGAATCGAAGGACGGCACGCTGCAGGCTCGCTTGGCGGAAGCTCGTGAAGCGCAGGCGCCGCTCGTTACCATCGACGTTGCACAAGGCATCCCGAAGGGCCAGAAAATGGACTTCGTCGTTGAGAAGTTGAGCGAGCTGGGTGTACGCACGTTGATCCCGCTCGAGACCGAGCGCACGATCGTGCAGACCGTCGGTCCGTCGAAGCTCGAGCGCTGGCAACGTCTCGCGCGCACGTCGGCGCAGCAATGCGGCCGCACCGAGTTATTGATCGTCGAAGACCCAACGCCGTTGATGCGCCTGTACGGCCGGTTCGCAGAATATGACGCCGTGCTCTTCCTTTGGGAAGTCGCGACGCACGTACCGCTGCGCGAGCAGCTCCCGCCGATCGTCAGCAGCGCAAAGTCGGTGCTCGTAGTAATAGGCCCGGAGGGCGGGTTCTCGCACGCCGAGGGCGAGGCGGCACGTGCCGCGGGGGCGCACGTGCTTTCACTCGGCGAGAGGATCCTACGAACCGAGACCGCGGCACTCGCTGCGGTCGCAATTCTCGACTACTTGATCCGATAACCTAGGTAGTGACCGAGCGTGATGCCGTTCGCCGGCTGCGCAAGCTAAGTGCGGTCGGCGCTGGAGCCATGATTGGCGTTCTGATTATTCAGGTCGTCATTCTCATCACGCTCTCGCTGACGACGCTGCCGGCGTCGCGGTCGATCAACGCGAGCGGTTTGCGCCGCGGCCTGACGTTGCGCATCCTCTACGATGGGACCGTGCACGACGATGCGGATCTGCATCGTGCGATCGTTGCGCTCAGCGAAGATCAGGCAAATTTCCAAGATCTCTCACCGAGCGAAGAAGCCACCTTCGACCGGTTCGTGGTTGCGCCGACCCGCACGGATGGGTTTGCGCTCTTCGAGCTGTTCGATGCGAAGACGACCGCCTACGAAGTCGCAGCGCGCGCATCGCGTGGGCGCTTTCGCATCGGCGCGATCGTCACGAGTCTGCTTGCGATCGGTATTGCGTTGCTGGTGTATTTTCGCTTGGCACGCCCTTCCGAGGCCGCCTGGGCCGCGATGGTCGAGCGGCTCGACGAGAGCCGCGAGCGTTTTCGTTCGATGTTCGCGTTCCATCCGGATGCAATCGCGCTTATCGATGACCACGGACGTATCGTGCAGGCGAATCCGGCGCTCGAACGGCTTTCACTGTATCGCGCTGAAGATCTCATCGGACTCTCGCTCGATACGCTCGCGCCTGCGCCGGACGCAATAGAACATGCCGGCCTGGCTCAACAACTGTTTTCCAACACATCGCGCGGCTTTGATGCGGCAATGCGGACGCGGACGGGATCGGCGCTGATGGTGCACGTCGATACCGTGCCGATGCGCGTCGGCGAGGTGCTCGAAGGTGTCTACGTGATCGCACGCGATGTGACGGAGCAGCTCGAACTCGAATTCCGCGAACGCTCGCAGCGCGAACGCTTGCGTGCACTGGCGCGCATCTCTTCGGTTCACGCCGGGTCGGTCGATCGGCAGATTAGCGAGACGCTGCAGTTCGCCATGCTCTCGCTTGAATTAAAAGGGGCGGTGGTCACGCGCGTTCAGGATGACGAAATCAGGATCGTCCACTCAGTCGGCGAGGCCTCGCAAGTCGGGACGACATATCCGTTTGCCGAATCGTACACGCGCCATATTTTTGGCGGCAACAAGGTGATCGCGTTTTGGGATCAGGAGAGCAATGAATTCCTCAACGATCCAGCGCAGGCACGATTTGGCTGGAAGTCGCTGATTACGACGACTGCTTTTGCCGGTGGCGTTCCGGTAGGTGCAGTAAGCTTCATGTCGCGAGCAACGCGCAAGCGCCCTTTCGAGGAGGCCGACCTCGACTTTGCGCGCGTTGTCGCCGCGATGATCGGCGCTTCGCTTACGCGCGAGCGCCGCGAAGACGAACTCGAGGCGATAGCCTACGTCGATGCCGTTACGCGTTTGCCGAATAGGCGCTACGCCATGGAACAACTGCGTTTGGCAACTGCGCGTGCGCAACGCAGTGGCGAAGGGGTCGTCGTCTATTTCATAGATCTCGACGGCTTCAAGGGCGTCAACGACGCATTCGGACACGCGATCGGCGACGAGTTTCTTGCGATCACCGCGGCACGTCTGAGGGCGGTCCTGCGCGAGGGCGACGTTCTCGCACGCGTTGGCGGCGATGAATTTCTTGCGATACAAATCGCTCCGCAGGACGATGCAGGCGCAATGCGTTTGGGCGAACGTTTGATCGAGGCAGCTTCGGATCGTGCGATATTCGAGGGACGTCCGGTTGCCGTCGGTGCGAGCGTCGGCATTGCGACGTATCCGCGGGATGGCGCCACGGCCGAGGCGTTACTCGAGCGGGCCGACCAGGCAATGTATGCTTCGAAGCGCGCTGGGAAAGGCGTCGCAACCCTCTCCTCGTAAACGGAGACGCGTGCCGCCCCGTCGTATAGGCTCGGGCTAGACTATGCCCAAGCTCCCTTTTTCAATCGTCGTTCCGACCTACAACGAAGCCGGCGGCATCGAGCGATTGCTGCGCGCGGTGACCGACGTTTTCAAGCAGCACGATCTCGACGGCGAGATCATCGTCGTCGACGACAACTCGCCCGACGGAACCGGCGCGATCGTCGATCGGCTCGCGGCCGAGTTTCCGGTGCGTTGCTTGCATCGCCCGGGAAAACTTGGGCTCTCGAGCGGCGTGATCGACGGCTGGAAGTTCGCGCGACCGCAGTCGGAGGCGCTCGGCGCGATGGATGCCGATTTCAGTCACGACATCAACATCATACCGACGATGGTCGCGGCGCTGCGAGTCGGGTGAGTACGGCCTCGCGATCGGTAGCCGCTACGTCCCGGGCGGCGGCATCGAGAACTGGCCGCGGCGGCGCAAGATCACGTCGCTCGTCGCGATGCGCGCTCGCGCGGCCGCTGACCCCGTGAAAGATATCACCAGCGGCTACTTCTTGGTCAAGCGCGACGCGCTCGACGGCGTCGAACTCGATCCGATCGGTTTCAAGATCGGTCTCGAGGTGATCGCGAAGGCGCACTACGGACGCGCGATCGAGGTTCCGTACGTCTTCACCGATCGCGTCGTCGGCGAGTCGAAGCTCAATCAAAGCGAGATCTTCAACTACCTCAAGCAACTGCGCAAGCTCTATCACGGCGCGGCATGTTCCCGGGACGCACCTGATGATGCCGATTCCGGAGTGGCTGCGCATCCGGCGCGGCAAAGATGCCGGACGGACGCCGCGCAGTGGACGAAGTGTCCGGTTTGCGGCGAGGTGCTCTACCGCCGCGATCTCGCGGCGAACTCGTTCGTCTGCACGACGTGCAGGCATCACTTCCGCATGCACGCGTACGACCGCATCAACACGCTCGTCGATGGCGACTTCGTCGAGATCGGCGGCGACGTCGTTGCCCGGCGATCCGCTCGGCTGGGTCGACAAGAAAACGTATCCGCAGAAGCTCGAAGGCGATCGCGAGAAAGTCGGCATCTGACCGAAGGCGTCGTGTGCGGCTTCGGCATCGATCGACGGATTCGCGGTTGCGCTCGGCGTGATGGACTTTCACTTTCGCGGCGGCACGATGGGAACGGTCGTCGGCGAGCGCATCACGCTGCTGTTCGAAGAAGCGCGCGCGGCGGCACCTGCCGTGCATCATCTTCACGGCGTCGGGCGGCGCGCGCATGGAAGAAGGCATGCTCGCGCTGATGCAGATGGCGAAGACGACCGTCGCGGTCGCGCGCTTTAAGGACGACGGCAACTTCTTCGTCACCGTGCTGACCGATCCGACGACCGGCGGCGTCTCGGCGTCGTTTGCGTTCCAGGCCGACGTGATCGTCGCCGAAGCGCACGCCATGATCGGCTTTGCCGGCCGGCGCGTGATCGAGCAGACGATCCGCCAGAAGCTTCCCGATCAATTCCAGACCGCGGAGTTCTTGCTGGAGAAGGGCGACATCGACATGGTCGTCGACCGGCACGACCTCAAGAGCACGCTCGTGCGCTTGCTGGAATATGCTTCGGGCGGAATTGGGGCCAAAGTTGACCGGCGGTAACGTGATCGTCGAGCGCGAGCGCGGACTGCTCGAGGTCGAGAAGCGCATCGCCGATCTGCGCAGCGCAAACATTAACCAGCCGGTCGACTTCTCTGCCGAGATCGCGGCGCTGGAGCAAAAGTACGAGACGCTGCAGCGCGAGATCTTCGGATCGCTCACGCCGTGGGAACGCGTCAACATGGCGCGGCATCCCAGCCGGCCGACCACGCTCGACTACATCGCGCAGCTCGACCGCTTCGACGAACTGCACGGCGATCGCCAGTTCCGCGACGATCCCGCGATCGTCGGCGGCTTTGCGCTCTTGCATGGCCGCGCGTCATGGCGATCGGACAGCAACGCGGCCGCGATACGAAGGAAAACTTGCGCCGCAACTTCGGCATGGTTACCCCCGAGGGGTATCGCAAGGTGCAGCGCCTAGCACACACGGCCTCGCGTTTGGGTCTGCCGATCGTGACGTTCGTCGATACCACGGGTGCCGATCCCGGGATCGCGTCTGAAGAGCATGCGCAATCCGAGGCGATCGCGATGTGCCTCTACGAATTTACCGAGGCGCGGGTCCCGATCGTCGCGACGATCATCGGTGAGGGCGGTTCGGGGGGTGCGCTGGCGCTCGCGATCGCCGATCGCGTGATCATGCTGGAGCACTCGGTGTACTCGGTGGCGTCGCCCGAAGGCTGTGCCGCGATCCTCTGGGGCGACGCGAGCAAAGCCGAGGAAGCGGCGGGGCGATTGAAGCTGACCTCGGCAGATTTGCAGCGGTTTGGTATCATCGATGAGATCGTAGACGAGCCGCTGGGTGGGGCACATCGCGATCCCTCGACGATTGTTGCGACCGTGCTCGGCGCAGTCTCGTCGGCGGTGGAAGGGCTCGCGCGGATGACGCCGCAGGACTTAAAAGAGGCTCGCTATCGGAAGTACCGCCGGATAGGCGCATGGGAAACGGAGCGTCAGGGAGACATCGGGCTGCCAGCACGGTGAAGCGTCGCACACGCGCTTCGCTAATCGTTCGTTTTCTCGGCCGGGTTGGCGCCACCACCGTTGCACTGCTGGTCTTCGCGCTCGTCGGCATTCAGTTCGCGCGCGTGATCCGTCAGAACATGGCGCTCACGCGTGAACTCGCGACGACCCAGAACGACATCACTCAACTGCAAACGCATCGCGACTGGCAGCTTCGGCAACTCCGGCGCCTGCAAGATCCGCAAGGCGCGATCCCGGAAATCCACGATCGCCTGCGCCTCGTGCGCGCGAACGAAGCAATCGTATTCGTCAGCCCGCTTCCGTCCCCCGAGACTTCCGCCACTCCGTGAACGTTACCGTCTACGGCTTCGTGATCAACGTCAACGCGTACGGCGCGATCGTACGCTTGGAGAGCGGCGAACTCGCAAGCGCGCCGGCCGGCGATGTCGAGGCACATCGCGGTGACTACGAACGTGGAATGTCTTCGCGCGAATCGCTCGCGTTTATGTTGCATCCGAGTCCGCGCCGCCCGATGGTTACGATCGTCCCGCGCATCGACGAGCCCGAACTCGACGCGCAGATCGCGCAGTACCTCGAGAGCACGCAAGAGTGGGAGAACGACGCCGACGGCGTACCGGCTCACGAGCGGCACTTCTTACGCAAAAAGAAGCGCGCAGCCCACTTTGAGTAAGCACTACGCAATAATTTCAGTCGGTACCAATTCCACTCGTGTGCTGCTTGCCGATATGGCGCCCGAGCGTCCGCAGGTAGATCTTGCGCGCTCGATCGGTACCCGCATCGGTGAGGGCGTGCGCGAGCGCGGCACGTTGGGCGAAGAACCGATGCAGCGCACGCTCGATGCGATTGCCGCACATATGCGTGCGGTACGCGGACACTACGTGCGACTCTTTGCGATTGCCACGAGCGCGCTGCGTCGTGCCGAGAACGGCGACGCGTTCGCTGCGCGCATGGAGAAGCTGCTCGGCGTGCCGGTGCACATTCTCAGCGGCGATGAAGAGGCGCAAGCGTCGTACCGTGGCGCAATCACCGCGTTTGGCCCGTTACACGGTGAAGAGTTAGGCGTTGTCGATCTCGGCGGTGGCAGCACGGAGTACGCAGTCGGCGATACGCCCACGCCTGCAAAGACGGTATCGTGTGAGATCGGTGCCGTGCGCTTGACCGAAGCGCTGCCGCTCTTGAGTGGGCATAACGGCGTGGTGGATCTCGATACGATCGAGGCGGCGCGAAAGCTGTCGCGCAAGGCGCTGGCGCCGATCGAGGATTTTCCGAAGGTCGCGCACGTTGCGTTCGTCGGCGGAACGGCTACGACGACCGCGGGGCTCATTCGCGGTAAACACGCGATGTTCGAAACCTACGAACTTTCGCGGAGCGACCTGCAGCGTGCGCTCGTGCGTTTATGCGGGTTGCCGCTCGAGGAGCGCAAAAGCCTCGTCGGTATCAAGGCGCAGCGCGCGGATATTCTTCCGGCCGGCATCATCGTGCTCGAGACTGTGCTTGACCTCGTGGGCCACGACCGCGCGACCGCAACGACGTCGGACCTCTTACTCGGATATTTGCTGCAGCAGCGCGATGCGGCAGGACGCCCGGAGCATGACCCCGGATGGTTCCGGCATGGACGACAAGGCAATTCGCCAGCACATTGAGGACTTGGTAGCTGAGGAGCACAAATTGCGGGAGCACGGTGATGCGGGGAAGCTGACGCCGCAAGACCGTCTGCGCTTGGAGGAAGTCCAGGTGCAGCTCGATCGCTACTTCGATTTGTTACGCCAGCGCCTTGCGCGCGAAGAATTCGGTCAAGATCCCGAGGTCGCGCACATGCGCTCGGCCGACACAGTCGAACACTACCAACAGTAACCACTTGGGATGATGGTGGAATCGGCAGACACAGCAGACTTGGGATAAAACCCCTGAGCCGCAGGATAGGAAACTGCCTGCGGGATGCGCTCAAAGTCGGTGAACTCGTCGCGCAAGCACGATAACGCCGAGCCAAGCTTGTGAAAACGAGAAGGTGTAGAGACTGGACGGGCGCGGCCTAAACACGTTCGAGATTTCGAACGCGCACGGTCAAGGCACAGTCCGGACCACAAACGTGAAAGCGGTAACGAAAGTTATAGTGGTGCGAAAATCTGCAGCCGCGAAATCGGCGTCCGGGTTCGAGTCCCGGTCATCCCAAAGTTTTTCGTTGTGCCGACCATGTGTCTCAACGCAATGATATTATCGCTGAATGGCGAGGCGCATCCAACGACGCTCTGCGGATCAATATGAGAAAGCCATATCGTCGTCGACTTCAGCCGCTGCGGCGCTGCGGTTCCTAGGCTTGCGACCTACGGGCGGCAATTATGCGGTGTTGTACGGCCGGATACGCGAGCATGGAATCTCAACCGCGCATTGGCTCGGGCAAGGCCATCTCAAGGGGAAGTCCAATCCGCATGTGCCGACGATTCCGCTCAATGCAATTCTCGTGAAGAACAGCTCATATCGAGGGTCGACTAGTCTTCTGAAGAGCAGGCTTCTTAAGGCGCAGTTGATGCCGTATCGATGTGTCTGTTGCGGAACATCAGAATGGATGAATCACTCGTTGGCCCTGGAGCTCGATCACATAAACGGTGACCGTGCGGATAATCGTTTCGAGAATCTCCGGTTGCTCTGCCCGAATTGCCATAGCCAGACCGCAACGTACCGCGGGCGGAACAAGGGCCGAAACCGTTAATTCTGCCGCGGCGCGGGCCGAACGAATGGAGGCGGCCAGCGAAGTATCGGTTCACCGTCATTGCGAAACCACTCTCCCCAATTTAGGCGGTCGCCGAAGGTGTGCAGAATGATGCAAATGCTCATCCCATCCGTGTCGTAGGCGAGCGCTTCAACGATATCGAGATCAATGGGCGGCGCAGAGTGCGGCACTTTCAATTTGAAGTGACCACCCGCGTGATTGACATCCCAGTCCTCCTCAAGGATCTCGAGCGCTTCGAGTTGCGCGACGACGTCAGGATCGTCGCTGTAGAACTCCGCCATCTGTTTGAGCAGCGGCGCATAACGCGCGTGCACGGGTGTCACAGACATTTCTACTCCTCACCGATTGTGACATTGTGACGCGACGTCACGTGCGTTGAAACATTTTCGTTTGTGCTTCACAAGATGGAACGCACATTCATTTCCACCGGCGAACGGATACGCAATTACTTGGGCATTGGCTTGTTACTTTCGCTCATGCTCAACGCGTTCGTCGCTCCACTCTATCCTAATCTAACATGGCATCACACCTACGTGCGGCGGCCCGACGTTCTTTCCATCATCCACCAAATTCGCATTAGCACGCCGCCGCCGAAACCCACGCCGCCGCCCTCGCACCAGGTGAAGCCGCGCACGCAGGTAGCCAAGCCGATGCTCTTAACGCCACCGAAAACACAGAGCACGTCGGGCCCTGCCGAACCTCCCTACGTTCCGCCGCCGAAGGCCGGAACCAATGGCATTCTTGGTCCACCCGGAGCCGTGCCGACGTCAGGCGCCACGATAGGCGCCGCGACGACGGGGCCGTTGTGCGCGAATCCCAATGAAGACGCGCGGGTGCTTGAGCCAATGTCGCCCATGTATCCGGACTCTGCTCGCGATTTCGGACTAGGAAAGGTGACCGTGCTCGTGCTGGTCACGATCGACGCGCAGGGCCGGCTCCTCGATACCAAGATCTACCAGTCCTCGAACAACGCGGCGATCGATCAGTCGGCTTTGCGCGCGTCGCGCCAAACGACGTATGCGCCGAGACTCGCGAATTGCGTACCGGTCGAGGGCACGTATCTCTTCCATGCGGACTTCGAGCCGAACTAACGCGCTATTGAACGGAAACCTTGCAGCCGTTCGCGACGTGAACCGTGACGTTCTCGCGTGTCGGCAACAGGACGTAGGTCGAACCATGGCATGCTTGTGAACGCACGGCGATCCTCGCGTCGCCCGCATCCAGCGTGAACTTCAGCTGCGCTTTCGAATGGAGCGTTCCGTACGACGAAGTTACGCCGGATGTGGGCGGTTGCAGGAAGCCAACGTCGATCAGCGCGTCGCTGTTATTGACCACCATGACATACCGCTTGGCGGCCGCGAGCGCGGGCGAACCGAGCACGGCGACGAGTAGAAGAGCAAGACCCAGACGTAGGGAAGCCTTCATGATTTACCTCCGAGGGCGCGAGTGCGTTAGTCGTTGCGGTCGGCGAGGTCGCTGCGCATGACAGCGGCGATCGCCATCGCATCGGGGGTACCGAGTTTTTCCAGCCCCGCCACGACGCCGGCGACGTTCTCCGCTGGATGGTGGCGATTGACTTTGATAAGTCCCGTCAACGCATCGACCTGCATCTGCACGCCGACGATCGCCTTGAGTTGTGACTCCATGTAATCTTCCGGCGCATCCTCGAGCTTCCAATTCGCGCCAACTTTGGTCTCTTCCACATCGGTGAGCCGCGCGACGAACTCACGCAGCCACACCACATCATCGATGAAGTGCACGTTGCCGCGTGCCTCAACCGCAATGTAGTCAAACGTCGGCACCACGCGCCCGTTGATCGCTTTGGTCGCGTACCACGTCGGCGAAACGTAGTGTTCGGCCACGCGGAAGAGCGCCGCTGCGTTCCCATCGCCGCCGCGCCACTGATTGTTGGCTCGCGCGATGTGCCCCTCGAGGAAGAGCGTGTCGTCCTCGAGACGCGCGAGCATCGGCATATAGGTCACGACGGGCAAGCCTTCAACGACCGTGATGAACGTCGCGAGCGGGTGCCCAGCGATGAGGGCGAGCAGCGGGGCGCGGTCGTCGGCGCGGACGTGTGGAGGGCGATAGGTCATGCGGGCGCAACCTCGTGGGATTTCACTGTGTACGAGGATTTCGTGAGCAAGCTATTCTCTCCCATCACGCTGCGCGGCCTAACACTCGAGAACCGGATCGTCGTTTCGCCGATGTGTCAGTATTCATCGACCGATGGCAACGCAAACGATTGGCATCTCGTCAATCTCGGCCACTTCGCGCTAAGCGGACCAGGTCTGGCCTTCTTTGAGGCCACGCACGTGAGCCCGGAAGGTCGCATCACCGATCAAGATCTCGGTCTCTACTCCGATGAGAACGAGGATGCGATGGCGCGCGTCGTGGCGTTCGTCCGCAAGTGGACGCAGAGCAAGATCGGTGTTCAGCTCGCGCATGCAGGTCGCAAAGGTTCAACGCTGCCCCCATGGGAAGGCGGCGGAGCGGCGAGCGGCGTGCACGCGTATCAGACCGTGTCGGCGTCGGCGCTGCCGTATGGCGACTGGCCCGCGCCCAAAGCTCTCGACGACGCCGGTCTGCAAAAAGTGCGCAACGATTTCATTGTGGCGGCCGAACGCGCGCGGCGCCTCGACGTCGATGTCATCGAACTGCACTTCGCGCACGGCTACCTGGCGCATCAGTTTCTCTCGCCGCTCTCGAACGTGCGCACCGACGCCTACGGCGGCTCGCTGGAGAACCGGATGCGCTTTCCGCTCGAGCTGTTTGACGCTGCGCGCAATGTCTGGCCGAAGGACAAGCCGCTGGGCGTACGCATCTCCGCGAGCGATTGGGTTCCGGGAGGCTGGGACCTCGAACAGTCGATCGTTTTCGTCCAGCAGCTGCAAGCGCGCGGCTGCGACTTCGTCGACGTGTCGAGCGGCGGACTCTCGCCCGACCAGAAGATCGAGATCGGCCCCGGCTACCAAGTGCCGTTCTCCGAGGCGATCAAGAAGGCGACGGGCATGACCACCATCGCGGTCGGCATGATCACGCAGCCGGCGCAGGCGGAAGAGATCGTTTCGACCGGGCAGGCTGATGCCGTTGCGCTCGCACGCGGCTTTATCCGTAATCCGAATTGGGTATGGGATGCGGCCGACCAGCTCGGCGCTGAGTCTTTCGTACCACCCGAGTACCAGCGCGGGCGTAAGACCAAGACATAAGTCTTACATTCAGGTAATTGTCGGAGCCTCCGCCTGCCGATATAGTTAGCAGATATTTTTGCAGAGGAGGCTACGTGCTGTGAAAGCATTGTTGGCATTCATTTGTGGGACTGCGTCTGCAGCGCCCCACGACGACCGGCTGCGCGCCGGTCAGTTCGAAGCGAGCCCACGCGTAAGCGTGTGGCTTGCCATGCTCCCGTACCGTTAAATCGACCTTAACTAGAGGCACGCGGTTGTTTCGGCTCGCACTGTAGCTATACAGATGCTGGGCTTGACGTTTGCTCTTGCGACGGGACTCCTCGCCGCAGCTCCCACGCCATCGCCGTCGCCTACGCCGGGCTTTTCACTGCACGCGCAGGGCGCGAACGTATTCGTTTCGCAGGGCGTGACCGGGCCCGGGCTTTCACCGCCCGAAGCGGCGTCGTTCGAAAACGGGCTGCCGCTTTCGCCGATGTCGCCGTACGATTTTTTTAGTAGCGCCGTCGAGACACCGGGCAATGCGGGTGTGCTGCAATATTTGATCGATGCGAAGGACCGCATGCACACGGTGACGCTCGACGCGCAGGTACTCGTTGGCGGCTACGCCGGCGATCTGAATAACCTGATGTATTGGAGCGAGCCGTGGCAAGGGCCGCTCGATCCACATCAAGGCCATTCACCGATCAACTACGCGATCAACTTTCCACAAAGCGGTGGTCAGGGCATCGAAGGCGGAGCCGCACAATTGGTTACACCGTATGCAGCATCACTTGCGAGTAACAACGGCGCGTGGAAGCTCAGTGGCGGCTACCTCAACCTCACGCAAACCCTTCGCTTTGTTTTTGCGCCGCCTGCGGTAACGAACGCGAATCCATCGATCGGCGTGCAAACCGCCGAAACGCTCGGTCCGGGCATGCAGAATGTCGACGCGTGGAACGCATCGCCGTCGACGTTGCCGTTACTCGGGAGCGACGCCGTGTTTTCGCGCGGGCAATCGACGGTCGAACTCACCGATGCGTTGCTGCCGGTGCTGCAAGGTACGGGCGCGCGCCTCGCGATGGGTTCGTACTCGCTCTACCTTGGCGATCGCGGGCGCTTCTCCGTGCAAGTCGCCAACATCACGACCACGGGCGATCCCATCAATACGACAACCTACTTCGGTGACGATCAAACGTTGTATCCAGGGCCGCAAGGGCGGCTCTTCACAAGCGTGCTTGCCGATCAAGTGCAGACGATCGCGGGACTGCGCGCATTCATGCATCCATTCCATGGCGACGATCTCTTGGTGGAGTTCGGCGAGGCTTGGTACCACGATGGCATTGCCGTGGAGCCGGGTTCGCAACAGCCGGGCACATACCAGCACTACGCATTCTCGCGCCACTTCAATCAAATCGTCGATGCCGGCGCCGAGTACTTCCGCTTCGATCCGCGTTACGCGACGGTGATCTTACCGTACGGCGTACCGGAGAACGTGTGGAGTGTGGCGTGGTCGTGGCCGGGACAGTGGCTGAAATCGAATTACCAGGCCGTCGACAATTCGACCATCGGTATCAATCGCGAAGGTTATCGCGTCCATGCCGACTATACGCGCGGGCGCCTTGAGGCACATGCCGATGCATACGCGTGGCGTCAAATCGAACCGATCACGCTCTCGAACGCGTCGCAAGAAGGTTGGGTTGATGGATTTTTTTTGCCGCAGCTGGATCCGTTCGCGACGCTCGGGTGGCAGCGGCAAGTTGCGCTCTACACGGCCTGGCATTGGAAGAACGACGATCTCGCATTCGATACCGTCTGGGATCGTTCGTACCGGCCCGCGATCGATCCAATCGACTTCGTCAGCATGAACTACCCGCAGATTGTCGGCAGCATCCAGCATCACTGGAACAAGCGGATGGTTGCGATGGTCGGCTACGGACGCTACAGCGCCAACGGCAGCTGGGCGACCACACCGGTCCAAGGGATCTATGGTGTCGCGTTTGCCGGCGGGGAATGGGACTTTACGAACGGCCAGCAGCTCCTGGTGCGCGTCCAGCACTATGGCCTGACCGGCCTGCCCTCCGTACCGGGCGGTCCGGCGCCGACCGTGCGCGGCACGTCTCTTATCGTGGACCAGAGGATTCAGCTTTAAAAAGCCCTAATGGCCCCGGGTTCTCCCCCGCATCTGAGGAGGTCAAGTTCTCCACGTGAAGATCGTGGTTACGGTCAAGCTTGTGCCGGATCCGAACGCCGAAAAGCGTATCGACGACGGAACAAAACATCTGGTTCGCACCGGAGTAGAAACGGTGCTCAATCCCTACGACGAGTACGCGCTCGAAGCCGCGCTGCAAATGAAAGAAAAGATCGGCGGTGACACCACCGTCACGGTCTTTAGTATGGCGCCCGAATCGTTGAAGGAGACGTTGCGCAAGGCCCTCGCGATGGGTGCCGATGACGCAGTGTTGCTTTCCGATGCCGGCCTCGAAGGCAGCGACGTCTGGGCTTCGTCGTACGCGATCTCGCATGCCTTGAAGAAGATCGGATTTGATTTGCTGCTTGTCGGTGGCCTTTCAGACGACGGATCGACCGGCGCCACGCCGGGGGCGCTTGCCGAGTATCTGCAGACGCCGCTCGTGACCAATGCGCGCAAGGCCGAGGTCGCCGACGGCAAGCTAAAGATCGAACGCGAGACCGACACCGGCTATCAAGACGTCGTCGCACCGCTGCCGTGTGTCATGACGACCGCGCTGACCTTCGGCGAGCCGCGTTACGCATCGCTCAAAGGCATCATGGGCGCGAAGAAAAAAACGATCGCGGCGCTCACCATTGCAGACCTGGGCCTTGCCGAGAAAGTCGGTCAAGCCGGATCCAAAACGCAATTGCTTGCTTTCGCTCCGCCGCCCGCACGCGGCAAGGGCAAAGTGATCGAGGCTGCCGACGCCGGCGCCGGCGCACAAGCGATCTTCGATTTTCTCAAAGAGCGGAAGCTAGTCTGATGCAAAACGTTCTCGTTTACGTCCAGCACAAGAGCGGTGCAACGCCGAAGGTCACCTTCGAGATGGCCACCGAAGCGCGCAAACTCGCTGATGCGCTCGGTGGGAAGGCATGTGCGCTCGTCGTCGGCGCGGGTTCATCGCAGCTTGCGCAGACGCTGAAGACCTATCCGCTCGACACAATTTATGTCAACGACGACGCCGACGTCGACACGTACTTGCTCGATCCGGTGGTCGACTATCTGGACGCGGCCGCCAAGGCGGTTGGTTCGGCGCTTATTCTCATCGCCAATACGTTAACCGGTAAAGATGTAGCCGGCCGTTTGGTCGGGCGTCTAGGCGCCGGTGTCTGTGCCGATGCCGTTGACTTCAAGCTCGATGGCGGCAAGATCGTTGCAGTGATGCCGAAGTTCGGTGGCGCCGCGATCACGCAGTGCGAGCTGCTCGCCGGCGAATACGGCGTCGTGACGGTGCGGCCGAACGCGTTTACCGCGCAAGCGGGCGGCGCGGGTGCGGCAGTGCAAGCAATCGACAAGCCGTCCGGCAAGAGCTACGCTGTCGTCGTCGAGAAAGACGTCGAGGAGAGCTCGGGCGAACTCGCGCTCGAGGAGGCACCTGTCGTTGTCGCCGGTGGCCGTGGTCTGGGTGGGCCCGAGCCGTTCGATACGTTGCTCAAGCCGCTTGCGCACGCGCTCGGCGGCGCGGTGGGCGCATCGCGCGCAGCTGCAGACGCCGGATGGGTTCCCTATAGTCTGCAAATCGGTCAGACCGGTAAAACGGTCAGCCCGAATCTCTACATTGCGGTCGGAATTTCGGGCGCGATACAACACAAGGTCGGCATGCGTTCTTCCGGTACGATCGTCGCCATCAATAAAGATGGACAGTCGCCGATCGCCGAATTCTCGGATCTGGTAGTTGTTGGCGATGCCTTCGCTATCGTCCCAGAACTTACCAAGCTCGTCCAAGCCGCCAAGTCTTAAATAGGATCTCGAACACGTTGAAACGCTTCAGTCTTCTGCTCACGATGTTCGTCGCGCTCGGCGCGGCGATGCTCGTTACGCAGCCCCACGCGCAAGCTGCGCTCTTCGGTAGCAAGGCTAGCCCTTCGCCGTCGCCCTCACCGTCGGCGCTTCCGACCGCCTCGCCCGAACCGCCCGGTGTTGCCATTCCCAAGCTGCAAGACAAACTCAAGAAGAATCCTAACGACCAGGATTCGATGACGTTGCTTGCCGGACAGTTCCTGGGCATCGGCCGACCCGACCTCGCCGTGCAACTTACGCAGCATCTCTTGCAGATGGGCGATAAGAACGCACAGGTCTACTATCTCGACGGGTACGCGATGGATGCGCTCGGTCACGAGGACGTCGCGGTCAGTGACCTTGAAGCGGCGGAGAACCTCGACCCAAGCAACCTTGGCGTGCTGCAGCAGCTGGAGCAGCTCTATCTCAAGGCCAATCGCTTTACCGATGCGGAGCGCATCGCGAATCGCAGCGTCGTGCTGAACAAGGGCGATGCGCAATCGTACGCAATGCTCGGCGCCGTCTACGCAGCCGAGCAAAAGTACGATGAAGCGCGCACACAGTTCGAGCTTTCGGCAAGCAAAGATCCGAAAGCGCCGGATCCGATCATCCAGATCGCGCAGACTTACGCTGCGCAAAACAACCCGACGATGGCGCTGCAACAGGTCTCGCGTGCGCTCGCGCTCGACCCCAAGAACGTGCAGGCGCTGGTGTTTAAGGCCGATCTCTACGCGAAACAGCATCTCGACCAACAGGCCGCAGCCGCCTACGATGATGCGATCGTTGCGGCATCCGATGACGCGCAGAAGGTGCAGATTACCATTCGCAAAGCCGCGTACTTCGTGCAAGAGAAGAAGTTCCCGCAAGCCGAGAGCGTCTTTTTGCAAGGAATCGCGCAGTATCCGAAGGTTCCGCAGATCTACGTCGCCTACGGCGATTTTTTGGCAACCCAGAATAATCTCGATAAAGCCAAAACGCAATGGTCGGCCGCGCTTGCGATCGACAATAGCAATGCCGATGCACTCAATCGGTTGGCGGAGCTCGCGATGCAGCAGAAGAAATACCAAGACGCGATCGGCTACCTCAAGCGCGTTACGGCTGTCCAACCCGATCCGAACGCGTTTGCGCTGATGGGCCAGGCCTATTCATTTCTCCACGATTATCCCGCTTCCAAAGACGCGTGCAGCGCGAGCTTCAAACTCCAGCGCACGCCGGAGATGCTTGGATGCATCGCCGGTGCCGACTTTGAGATGAAGAACTATAAGGAAGCGTCGCAGATCTTCGACGTGCTCGACAACAACGCAAAAGGCTTCCTCGACCAACCCCAAAATGTGCAGTTGCTCTTCGTTGCGGGTCAGTGTTATGGGCAGACCAATCAGCGCGCCAAGGCGGTCAACGCCTACAAGCGGCTGCTGGCGAAGATGAAGCAGGGCACGAAAGATTACGCGAAGATCCAGGGGTACATCGCCGATCTGAGCAAGCCGGCACCCGCGAAAAAACCATAGTGTGACCTAGGCGTTGAAAATCGTCTACGACGCGCTTTACGGCGACCATCTCCGCGACCTTGGGCATCCTGAATCGCCCGATCGCGTGGAGGTGGTCGCTGCGCGTTTGGCGCAGCGCGGGCTCGCGAACGATGTCACCGCTCCGCGCGATGCCGGCGATGACGAGATCGAGCGCGTGCATACAGCGCGCTACGTGGAGCTCGTGAAACGCGAAATCGGCGATCTTAGCGGGCCGCGGTACCTCTCAACCGGCGATGTCGTGGTCGACGCGCGGACGCTCGACGTAGCACGACGCGCGGCCGGCGGCGCAATCCACGCGATGGAAACAGCCGTGCAGAGCAACGCGCCGGTCTTTGCACTCGTGCGGCCACCCGGGCATCATGCCGAGTCGGCGCGCGGTATGGGGTTTTGCGTCTTTAATAACGCCGCGATTGCCGCGCGTGCATACCAAGCGCAGGCCGGTGGCCGCGTGCTGTTGATCGACTTCGACTATCATCATGGCAACGGTTCCGAGAATGTCGTCGGCGAGGGTTTGAGCTACGTCTCAACCCACGCGTCGCCGGCGTATCCGGGCACCGGCTATGAAAGTGCCGTGCTCGGCGACGACGTGCTGGTCAACGTCCCGTTATCCGCTTCGGGTATCGCGACCGAAGCATTCATAGCGATCTGGGAGCACTTGCTCGATCGCGTGGCAGCGTACGTGCGCCCCAATCTCATCGTTGCGAGCGCGGGTTTCGACTACGTTGCCGGCGATCCGGTCGGTGATCTCGGCGTCGACGTCAGCGCGGCTTCAGCCCTCGCGCGCGCAATCAACGCGACTGCGCAACGCTACTGCAACGGCCGCGTGGCCTACGTGCTCGAAGGTGGCTACGACATCGATGCGCTTGCGGAATCGGTGGCGCAGGTTATCGAGGTCACCGATCGTGCGGATACCGTACCGAGCAGCGCGCAATTCGATGCGGTGCCGCAGGCGCAGCGCGTGCTGCTTACAGCACTCGACGCGCGCTTTCGGCGCTGAGTTCCTCGAGCACCCGTAACGCTTCTTCGCCGCGGTCGATCGGTACGAAGATGTGGTCGTGATAGAAGGCGGAGACGACGTTTGCGGCGATCGTGTGTTTGGTCAACGCAGCTGTTACCGCTGCGGTCAAGCCGACCGACTCCAGATCCGACTCGACCCGCAATGTCAAACGTCGCGACAGAAACGCAAACTCGAGGTCGTGCTCCTCGGCCACCGCGCGCTCCACGACGATCGTGACGCCTTCGGTCTCGCGAAACGTAAGCAGCGGCCGTACGTCGGCGATCGGAAAGGAACGGTCCACGCAACAAAAGACCCACTCGCGTGGGTCGAGGGCCGGTTTCATCGTGACGAGGAGCGTGGCTAAATCGCGTTCCGGCACGCGCTTAGGGTAACACACTCGCGCCGATTTTTTCTAGCTCGGCTAGACTCAAATCGCCAACCAGCGCAAAATGGCGATTTCCATCGGCCCACGCAAGTAACGTCGTCGGCCCATCTTCGACGTAATGTGCCGGATGGTTGGCAACGTTGGTGGGCATCGCGTGGTAATGGGAAAGATCGACCGCCGCATCTTTCTCGTTTTGAAAGAGCGAGACGGTGCGGATGCCGTCGGAATAAAGCAGGTGCAGCGTCGTCACGTTTTTGATCGAAACCACGTCACCCGCGATCGGACTGAAGCCCTCGGGCAGATACTTTGGTTCCAGCGCGTTGAATCCGGCGTTCGAGATGACGTGCGCGACATCGCTCGACTCCGTTCCGCGCGCTGCTCCGTCGATACGATGCAGCCCCGCCGGAATGGCGAAAACCGCTTCGGGAATCGCTCCGGTGAATCGAATCTGCTCGATCCGCTTTTGCGCGATCAGGGAACCGTTGCTCGCGAACTGTTGGCGCTCCAAGATAAGGTGCGTTGCTTTATCGATCAGGACGCGCATCGTGGTCTGACCGGTGTACCTGTTGTTGAGGAGCACCACGTCGACCGGGCGGCCGTCGAAGGTTTCGTGCGGCGCGTATACCGCAGTGTAGTTGGCCATGAGCACGCCGAAATTACCTAGTTCGGTGACCTGTTCGTCGATAGCCTCACCGGTGGCCACGACAACTTCCTCTCGCTTGACGTCAATCGAGTAGGTCGTCGAGCCGCGCCTGATGATCGAGTCGCCGTACAGTACCTGCGGTGCTATGTACCAGCGGCGCGTCATATCGGGTGCTCGATGTTCGACGCGATAGACTTCCGCATCGGAGTGTTCCTGGCCGATTCGCAGGACCGCCACCTCGCCGACGTATGAAATATGTTGTGGCGCGCTCATAGCGTCGCGCAGCAGATCGGCAGGTGTGGGAGAGGGCGTGGGACTAGCGAGCAGCGCCGCGAGCAGAAGCTGCGCGCTACTGAGTGCCATCCGCGTTCTCAGTGGTGTAGAGCGCGGTTGGGACAGTGTTTCCTTCGCTGAACGGCACGGCGCTGGTTATCGCGGCGTGATCGTCGAGGTAGTAGGCGGCATCGATCGTCGTGCCGCTGTGGTGCGCGCTCGAACCATAGCCTACGAAGGCGGCGAGCACGAGTGCCGCTGCGATGGGCAGCGCTACCGCGGGATGCAGCCACGCGAGTGCGCGCTGTGGCCAGGACGGCGTGCGTTCTCCGGATTCAATTGCGGCCCACACGGCATTGCGCACGCCGGCGGGCAGTTCGCGTTCGGTCACGCGCGCGTAGGTGCGCAGCGATTCGGAAAGTTCAAGTTCGTTTTGATAGAGCGCGCGGCAGGCGGCGCAGCTATCGAGGTGCTGCAACATTGCAGCATCCTCGCCCGGCGCGAGCTCGCCGTGCAGGTAGTCGATGAGTAGTTCTTGATTCAGATGCGCGTTCATGATGTTTTTGGCGACGATTCGATGTATCGACGGAGTTGATGGCGAGCCCGGTGAAGGCGTGAGCGCACCGTTCCGATCGAACAGCCGACGATGTCGGCAATCTCCTGGTAGCTGTATTCCTCTACGTCCGCGAGGACCAAGACTTGCCGCTGTTCGAGGGAGAGGGCGGCGAGCGCTTTCGACATGCGTTCGCTGAGTTGCCGCTCCACCAGATCTTCGATCGGAGCGGTCGCCAGCGGCTGCGCGCCCCCGTACCGTTGCGGGGCATTGTCCTCGGGGATCTCTTCTTGATAACGGCCTTTGCGTCGCCGAAGTTCATCCCGGTGCAGATTCGTGACGATCCGGTAGATCCACGAGAGGAAGGAGGTGCCTGGTTGGAAGCTGCGCCAAGCACGATAGACCCGGATGAATGCCTCCTGGCTCAGATCGCGGGCATCGGCCTCGTTGTGGGTGAGCCGCAGCGCGTAATTATAGGTCGCCTTGCCATACTCGGCGATTGCGCGCTCGAGAAAGGCAGACTGCTCCGGGGAGGGTGGGTCGAACGGCTTGCGCGGCGCGGCCATGGTCGGCCTTTACGCAGCCCGATGCCATAACACCCTTCCGACGATCACCAGTGCGACCGTCACAACCACCACGATTATGAGAAACAACGCAACCTCGAGGACCACGATCCCGGCGAATTGACTGCCGCCGCAGAACGCGACAACGCTTGCAATGAGCGAGAGTTTAAAGCGCTCGAACGGGTTACTGGCCATGCCCTCGACCGCGCGCGCTTCGGCGGCAACGCCGTTCGGATCCCACCCGGCCGTATCGACGACGTAGGCGACACGTCCTTGCGGCGTGACGACGAAGAGTTTGTCACTGTGAATGTAACGGGCGCTGTCGGTTTGCAGCGATGAGATACCGAATTCGTCGAGCACTTGCTCGATCGTCGATCCGGTTCCAGTGAGTAGCGTCCAGCTTGCCGGATTTTGGTCAAACTGCTTGCCGTACGCGCGCAGCACCGCGGGAGAATCATACGGTGGATCGAGCGTAATTTCGACGAGCGCAAAGTGCGCGGGGTCGAGCATGCGTTGCAGTTGCGTGTACTTCGAGCTGATCGCGATGCACACGTCGGTATCGGGGCAGCGTGTGAAGATGAACGAGAGCAGCATCGTCTTGCCCTTAAAGGCGTTCGCAAGCTGCACGGGACGTTCGTCTTGATCGATCAGCGTCGCACGCGGAAGTGGCTTCCCGACGTCGACCGGCATGACGCGGCCCGGATTGGGTAAGCCGGCAACGAATGTCGCGGCGGCAACCGGCTCGCGTAGCGTCCACGGCTGCGTCGAGCGGTCGAGCAGCGCGTCGACACCGGTGCCCGGGCGCAAGGTAAGACCAGGCGCGAGTGCATACCGGCGTGTCTGTGCCTGCAGCGTGTGCGTAATCGGTGCGCTGTGCAACACCGCCGCGCTCTTGTCGATCGGCGCAACGACGACGCCGTGAAACGGAAGCAGGCCAGCCAGCAAAACCGCGGGGATCATCGCAGCAGCGTCGCTAGATCGGCAGCAAAGTCGTTCTGCGGATCGTCATCGTTGTGAATCATGCGCTGATTGCCGTTACGGTCGATGAGAAACGTAAACGCGCTGTGAGCTTCGTCATAATCAGTGTCGCCGTGGGCGCCGGGCATCTTTTTCGACCACACGTGATAGACATTCTCTACCGCCGCAATCTGCGCTGGCGTTCCGGTCAGCCCCACGATCGGCGCCGCGGGAAATCGTTGGATGTACGCGTGCATGACCGCCGGCGTGTCACGCTGCGGGTCGATCGTCACGAAGGCGATCTCGGCGTTGCCCGCATTCGCGCCGTCTGCCTGCAGCGACGCCGCAAGCTTCGCGAGTGTGTCGGGGCACGTATCGGTGCAGTGCGTGAAGCCGAAGAAGAGCGCAATGGTTTTGCCATGTTGCGCCGAGAGCGTCCACGGCGTGCCATGGTCACTCGTGAGCGTAAAGTCGGGGGAGCTGATGCCGCCGCTGTGCGCGCAGCCGATCAGCAGCAGGCTCGCGAACACGAACGCGAGGGCGGATTTCATCGTTGTTAGGTTAAGCTAATTTGAGGGTCGCCCTCTGCACGAAAGGTCTCTGATGGCGGTTGCAGTTGCGCGCTGCCTGCTCGGCGCGCTCTTGGTCTGGGCGGGGGCGGCAAAAGTCGGGCATCCCGAGGCGCTCGCCTCGGCGATTGCCGGCTTTCGCCTGCTCCCCTCGACGGTTGTCGCACCGCTTGCGGTGATCTTGCCCTATTTCGAAATACTACTCGGGCTGTATCTGATCGCCGGACTCTTCACCCGCGTCGCGGCGTGGGTGGCAGCAGCCCAGTTTGTTGTATACGCGGGAGCGATCGCCTCAGCGGTACTGCGTGGTATTCCCGCGAACTGCGGTTGCTTTGGACCCGGTGACGCGGCGGTCGCGGATTGGCCGCACGTCGCGTTCGATCTGGCCTTAGCTGCCCTTGCGATTTTCATTGCCCTGCGCGCGCCCGGCGCGTTCGCTCTCGATCGGAGATTCCGTCCACGATGAACCAACGCGTGCTCGCCATCATCTCTGCAGCCGTACTCGTGGTGCTGGTTGCCGGCGGCATTCTGTACGTGAAGCTGCACCCGTCGCAATTGCAAAACGCGTCGAGCGCTCCGGTGAACGCCCCGCTGCTCGTGGGAGCGAAGGCTCCCGCGTTCACGCTGCCGACAACAGCAGGTGCGTTCGATCTCTCCACGGTGAGCAAACCGGTGCTGATCGAGATCTTTGCAACGTGGTGCCCGCACTGTCAGCGCGAGACCGCGGTGATGAACCAGCTCTTTGCTGCGTACGGAAAGCGTGTGATGTTCCTCGCCATTCCCGGAAGCGACACGGCGATGGACGGTGCGTCGCCGGCCTCGCAACTCGACGTGCTCAACTTCGCGCTCAAGTTCAACGTGAAGTACCCGGTCGCGGTGTACGATCCGAACTTGACGGTTGCCAAGGAGTACCTCAAAGGCGGCTACCCGACGATTGCCATCGTCGATCGCAACAAGAACCTCGCGTATTACAACAGCGGCGAGATCCCGTACCCGGAACTCGCCGCAGCACTCAACAAGGTCTTGCGTTAGTCCGCGGGCGGGAAAGTGTAATTGGGCGGCGGGATCGGCTTGCCGACTTCAAGCACGATCTGTTGATGTGAGAGCAACGGAATCATCCGCAGATCGCCGTCGTAGCGGGTGTTGTTGACGTAGGCGACGACCGGCCCTTTAAGTCCGGCGACGTTATCGCGCGCAAGCGGCTGTCCCCAAATATCAAAGAACATCCCCAGATCGAATCCGGCGCTGCCTTCCGGTTGCACGACGGGCGACTCCACGTGAATGATGCCGTCCATCGAGTGCGTGTGAACCCAGTAGAGGCAGCCCGGTGGTGGCGCAGCCGAGGCGCCGATGAGTCGCGGTACGGCAATCTGCGTGCCGTTGTAAAAAATCGCCAGGTGCGTGTGGATGTGCAGCGTGCCGTACTCCATCCCGCCGCAACTGATATTGTCGATCGGTTGGCCCACGCCACCTTTGAGCGAATCGGCCATGCCGTTCTTCGCCGGCGTAAATATCGGCTTGCCTAACGTCTCGCCGTCGACCAGCGCAATCGATTTCAGCGTCGCCGCCGTTGATGGCCCGGGCGTTGGTGTCGCATAAGCTGCCGCGAGGCGCCGCTGGTTGAACCAATTCATGGTGGCGAAGACCGCAATGACGATGACGACCAGCGCCGCCGCGCTGAAGTACACAACCGTCATGGGATCGCGTCGTTGCGGTGGCGTCGAGCCGCCACGCGTTTGACGGCGGCGTTCGGAACGAGAGTTTGACATTGGGCCTCGTTATAGGACGGAGAGCGTTTCTTGCGCCGGGTCGAGGATGCGCGCGGGAACCAGATAGTTCGACACGTAGTCGCTGACCGCATCCGCAAGCGGTGTAATCGGTGAGGTGTATCCGCATGCGCGCAATCGATCGATCCGCGCTTGCGTAGAATACTGATATTTTGGCGCGCAAAGGTTCCGGCATATCGATGAATTCGATACGCTCGGGCAACGCAAGCGACTTGAAGATCGGTCGCACCAGGTCGAGCCACGTCTGTGCTTGACCTGAGCCGATGTTCACCAAGCCGGCGGCGTCGCTCTGTGCGACGGCAAGTGTCATCTCCACGGCATCCTTGACGTAGATGAAGTCGCGACGCTGCTCGCCATCGCGGAACTCCGGGCGGTAGCTCTTAAAGAGCTTGACGCCGCCACCCGCGCTGATCTGCTCGTAGGCTTTGCAGACCACGCTGCGCATGTCGCCCTTGTGGTCTTCGTTGGGGCCGAAAACATTGAAATACTTCAGTCCCACGATGCGGTCGCTGATGCCCGTGCGCTGCGCGTACAGATCGAAGAGTTGCTTCGAGTACGCGTACATGTTGAGCGGACGCAGCGTATGCAGGTCGAGCTCGTCGCGAAAGATTGTCCTCGAGTGCACCGTAGGTCGCTGCCGAGGAAGCATACACAAAGCGAACGTCGCGCTCGACCGCCCACTGCGCGAGCGCCTTCGTGTACTCGTAGTTATTACGCATCAGATAGTCGGCGTCGCGTTCGGTCGTTGAGGAACACGCGCCGAGATGGAAGACCGTGCCGAACGAGCCGAAGGCGCCCGGGCGATCTTCGAGGGCCGAAATGAAGTCGTCCGCGTCAACGTAGTCGCTGAAGCGCAGCGGTACGAGGTGGCGCCACTTCTCAGACTCGTCGAGGCGATCGACGGCGATGATATCGTCAATGCCGCGCCGATTGAGCGCCCAGATGAGGGCGCTGCCGATGAGGCCGGCGGCGCCGGTAACGACGATCGAGCGAGCTGACAAATCATGCATGTTGGCGACGCGGCTATTCCCCCTTAGAAAACCTTGAGTCCTCCGAGGCGCAAGGAATTGCGAATCATTCGCAAAATAGGTGCCAGACATGCGACTGATTCTCAAATTGAGCCTTGTTGTCTTGCTCGGCCTGGTCCCCTTTTCGGCCATGGCTGCGACGGCCGGCGCATTTCTCTCCGGGACCGTGATGCAAAACGGGAAACCCGTCGCCGGTGCCCAGGTCAGCGCTAGCGGCAACAACCGTACCTATAAGACCACGACCGATGGGCAGGGTCGTTTCGCGTTTCCCCCGCTTAGCGTCGGCACATACAGCATCGCGGCGAGCCTCGGCGACGCGCGCGGGTTGGCGCGGGTCGATGTCGGCAACGGCGGCGCGGTCGTCACGATTCCGATCGGCCTCACGGAAATCACTGCAGTCGTATCAACCGCGGGAACCGGCGGTATTTTACGCGGCAGCGGCAGCGATGTGACGCTCAATCACACGCAGCTCACCGAGATGCCGTATAACAACAGCTTCTCCGAGATGGAGATTCAAATGCCGGGTGCGGCGCGTGGCGCAAACGGTGTTGTGCACATCAACGGCGATCACGGGGTCATCAACTACCAGCTCGACGGCGTCGCCCTACCGCAAGAACTCAATCGCGACATCGGCGGCGAGATCGACCTCAACGATCTCTCGTTCGTCGACCTGATCGAGGGCGCGTATCCGGCGCAATACGGACTACGATTCGGATCGGTTTTCAATATGGCGACGCGCGCCGGCACCGGAGCCGCCGGATTCGACGGAAATGCCTCATACGGTTCGTACGGAACCGTCAACACGACGATTGGATACCACTCGCCGCTCGGCGGCGGGGGCGGATATGATATCGCGTTCAGCGGTATGCAAACCACATCGCGGGCTCGATCCGCCCGATTTTGACTCTCCGCATAACAGACGCGAGCGATCTCAATCAGTTCGCGCGCTTCACGCTTCCGTCCGGAGCGAACAACTACACGAACGTAACGTTCGTTCACAGCTACGGGACGTTTCAGATTCCCAACGACGTGCAGTTCGGCGAGCCGGCGAGCACCGACGACAACGAGAATCAAGAAGATACGTTTCTTGCGGTGCAGTTCCACCATGCCGATCGGCGACACCGGTTCGTTCAACTTTGGCCCGGCTTTCAAGTCGTCGCGTATCCGGGACTTCGGCGATCCCGAAAACGACTTCATCTATGGGGAAGCAGCTCAACGTTACGCCCCCGCCCTACGGCAACGGCGGCACGTCGACCGACTGCGCCAACGCGATCGGCAATCCGGACTCGTACCTGCCGACGACATGCGCATATTCGCTGGCCGACGACCGGACCGCGCTCGACTACATCATGCAGGCCGACTTCACGCGCAGCTACGGGCGGCACACATTTGCGGCCGGGACGACGTACGATGCGCACCCGCGTGCTCAAAGTACTACGCCATCACGCTGCAACCCAACAATTTCCTCGCACCGATTCTCACGCCCGGAACGCCGGACGCACCGACGACCGTTGTCGATAACGCGCCCAATGTGGCCAACACATATACATCGTACGCGCAGGACAGCTGGCGTATGAGCAATCTGTGGGAAGCCGACTACGGATTGCGGTACGACTTCTTCAATATCAAATCAAGCTCGTTTGCCGACGGCTTCGGCGCCTTCAGCCCGCGCCTGAAGATCACACGCTTCTACGGGAACCGTGCGAGCGTCTATGCCTACATCGGACGCTTCTTCGAACCGTTCTCGTTCGAGAACGTCAGCCCGGAAGCGGCGCAACTGCTCAACTTACCGCTGCAGCCGACCGTCGCGCAGTTCGATCTCAAGCCCGAACGCGACACACAGCTCGAAGTCGGCGGCCACGTGCCACTTGGCCACGGCGACCTCGGCTTTCGCGTCTGGCAAAAGAACGCCAACGATCTGATCGACGACACGCAAGTCGGCGTGACGGCGTTGCACCAGGACATCAACTACACACTCGGCCGACTCTCGCAGGAGGCGCTCGCCTACACGCAGCCGCTGCCGCGCGGCGGACGCGCGTATTTCTCATTCGCGCACGTCAGACTCGTTCAACAGCGGCTGCGAGACGCAGTTGCTCGCCCCGTGCTTCGGGGCTCCGACGGGCTTCACGCCGGCCGATCACGAGCAGCGCTACAGCATTGCCGGCGGCGCGCTGATACGCGACAAGCGCGACGGCTGGTTCTCGATCGACGGTGAATATGGCAGCGGACTCTCGTCGGCCGTGTGCCCGGCTGATACGCCCGGCTATTGCAAGCAGACACCGCACACGATCTTCTCGGTCGAAAAAGGCATTGCGATCGCCCCGAAGACGGCGCTGACCTTCGATATCCAAAACGTGTTGAACGACCGCTACTACGTCACGCTGCTAAACGCGCAGGGGAACCACTACGCCCCCCCGCGCGCCTTCAGCATGGGCGTCCGCTTTACGCCCTAGAACGGTTGCGTGAAGCGCAACAGGAATGTACGCGAATTCGCGATCTGCGTCGTATTGAAGCCATTCGCGATTTTGATCACGTACTGGTGGTTAAGGAGATTGAGCACCTGCAGCGTCACGCCAAGACCTTGTGAATCCGGACCCTTGCCCGGCACGACACTGCGCCCCACGCTGAAGTCGAACGTCGTGTGCGCCGGCAGCGTTCCGGTCAAGCTCGCCCCGTTCGCGTTTTCGAACTGCACCGGGAAACCGCTTCCGTAGTTTCCTTGCAGCGTCGCAAACAACGCGCGATGACTGCCGAAGTACGCGGTGTACCCGGCTGTCGAGGTCACGGTTTCCGAATGGTCCTCCGGGCTCAGTTGCGCGGGCGACGAGATCGGCAAGCCGGCGTTGACGTCCGGCGGGAATAGGAAGGTCGAGCCCGAGATGCCGCCGGCGAGGGATTCGGAGATCGTTCCGGTCAGGAACCAGTTGTTTCCGTTGGCTTGCCGGTCTTGCAGCCGGATCTCCAGGCCCTGGTTGTGGCCGATCGCGTTGTTGAACACTGCGAAGAGTGGCGTATTGAGCAACTGCGTCGTGTCGAGAATATTTACGACGTTCTTTTCGAAGAGATTTGCCCAGCCCACCAGATTGTGCCCGAACGTGTGCTGCATACCGATCTCGTAGTAGCTGTCCATTTCGGGCTGGAGATCGTAGGGCGGCGCAGTGCTCGCGCAGCCGTTCTGGGCGGCGAAAATCGCGCAGGCCTGGCGCACGTCCTCGAGGAGCGGCGCAGCATAGTACCGGCCATAGAACATGTGGTAGACGTTTTTACTACCGTCCGAGACGTTGATACCGATGCGTGGCTCGATCATGTAGCCGCTGGTGTAGCCGGTCGAGTGATCGTAGCGCAGGCCGTAGTCGAATGCGACATTTTGCGACGGCTGCCACTTGTCTTGCGCGTAAAGGCCGAATTGCGAGCCGGGCTGCGCTTGCGATGACGTTGCGGCGAAATACCCCAGCGGATAGCCGTTGGCGGGCGTCGCCGGAATTGCCGGCGTCGTGTTCCCCGGCAGATTGCAGTTCACGTACGCGCACGCATAGGTCTGCGAACCTTCCGAGTTCTCGCGATTGGCGTCCAAACCGACTTTCCACGTGTGATGCGTGCTCGAGCGCAGTTCTGAGACGCGCAGACCCAGGTAGTTGGCGTAGGTGAAGTTCTGGAGCCCAACGTTGTTAATGAAGTTCGGCGTTACGCCGTCGGCGTTGCAGTCGGGATAGTTGTCGGGATCGCCGGCCGGCGAACAGCCGAAGTTCGGGCCCATACCCTGCACGTCGGCACCGAGATCGCCGTTATAGTTCACGCGCGTCGAGCGCACCCACGGGATGAACTGGAAGACGCCGTTGCCGTCCTTGGAGACTTGCGTGAAGTTGATGTTGGCGAACCGGTCGTACTCGAGCTGCGTATCGTCGGTTCCCGGGAACGGCGTAGATCGGATCGTTCGGATTATTCGGATCGGTATTGATCGGGATTTGGAATTGTGAGAACTGGTTCGAAAAATCGGCGGCAATCGTTGCACCGCTCGCTCAGCTTGGAGATCCAACGCAGAAACTGGTCGCTCGACGAGCTTTCATCGTGGATCGGATCGTAGGTTGGCGCGTCGAGCCCGCGGCTCGTGCTCGAGCTGTTCAAACTCAAGAACAGTTCGTTATTGCCGAAACGCGAGACGGTATCGAATTCTCCGACTGCCTGCGATTGGCTGCCGGCGCCGCCGGTGATCAGTCCGTACGTGCCTTCGGGATACGTTCAAGAAACGATCCGTGACGATGCTCACGACGCCGCCCATGCGGTCGCCGCCGTATTCAGCCGGAATCGCTCCGGTGAAGATCTCGAGTGAGTCGATCGTTTTGGGATCGATAATTTCCGCGAAGTTCGACGTCGTTGCGAGCGGAAGCGGCGCACCGTCGACCTCGTAGGTCACGCCGTGGAAGCCGTTGATGACGGGTTCGTTGTACGAGAATGACACCACGCCGGGAACGGTCGCGATCAGGCGATTGAGACTGTTGTTGACGGGTGAAGCTGCAAGCTGCTCTTTGATCCATCGTTGTGGTCGCGACCGGCGAGCCGCTTACGCCGGCCATTGCGTTGGTGGAGGTTACGACGATAGTTTTGAGCACGTCGAGATTTACGACCGAAACAGCGCCCTCGACAACGTCGACGTCTTGCGTCTTGTCGGTCGCGCCGTCGACGTGCACGGTCAACAGATAACGTCCGAAGGTGACGGTGGGAAACGAATACGCGCCTTGCGCGTTGGTTTTGGCCGTGTAGAGTTGGCCTTGGCCGGTTAGCGTGACGGTTGCGCCCGCTTTGGGCGTGCCGGACTGCGTCACGACACCGCGCACGATGCCGCTCGCCGCAGCAAGCGCCGGGGCGGTGGAAAGAAGCATACACGCGGCAATCGCGGCCGCGATCCATCGGGACATGGGGACTCCTCTGAAGTGTTTTGAGTGATGCTAGACGGGGAGAAGCATCACGCCCGGCGGCGGTCGGGCAAAGCGCCGGTAGACAAAATCGATCCGGCGCGCAGAGGAGCGTTGTTCGAAGCGACGGTTGTAGGTAACCGGCCGGCGCACGAACGTGAGACGAACGATCGTAAATACGATCGCGGCGACCGTACGCACGAACCATCTCGCCGCAAGTGCGACAAGCACGGCTGCGGCGATAAGGCAGATTGCGATCAGGAACAATGGGGCAGGCGTGGCGTCGCTCCGGCTCGATGCTCTCGATGGCTGCGAACCAGAAGGTCGCGCTGACAAAGAGGCTTCCGACGCCGGGGACGAGCGGCCGCAGCGCGGCTGCCAGGATCGATCCGTCGGCCTGGCGCCCGGCGCCGAGCCAAGCGAGGGCGCCCACGACCGCAACGAAGGCTCCTACGCCGCCGAGGGCGAGGAGTTCGAGGGTCAGGTGGTGCGCGCCACCCGCCACGTGGGAGCCGCCGTAGCTGGCCGTGTGGGCCAGAAGTGCGGCAAGCAACCCAAGCGAGGCAGGGGGCAGCAACTGCCGGAGTCTCACGATTGTTACCATTCTACGCGAGCCGCAGGGTGTGCCTGGAGGCCGCGTCGTATCAGGTGGGCCCGATCATGAATAACCGTCAACCCTTGGAGAACGCTGACACGGTCAGCCTCGTGTGCGCGCTGCTGGTGCGCTTCCCCGAACTGGCTTCGATTCGCTCGATGCCGGCCGAGGGCAGCGTGCGGTTGACGTTTGCGCTGCGCACGCGGCTCAGCAAGCGCGAGCAAGCGGCGATCGCCGAGACGATCGACGATCACGTCAACGGGTATCTCGCGCTGGCCAAGGATGAAGCGCACGTGCTCCGCGTCGAGTGCGACGGCGATCGCTCCACCACGTTCATGCACGTGACCCGCGACAGCGAGACCTTCTCTAAGGAAGAGCTCGAGGTGCTAGTCGCGCTTTTGCGGGATCGTTATCCCGATGCGCTGGTCCGCAATCCGCAGCCCGAGGATCACCTCGACGCGGATCCGGCGGCGCAAGATGAAGCCGCGCTCTACGCGATCGAGGCGCTCCGCGATCCGGCGCAGTCTAAGAGTCTGGTCGGCTTTCGCGAAGAGGCGCGCGTTCTGGTCTACTTCTTAAAATCGCAACGGAAAGCGAAGGCGTCGTCTCGCCGCTAGCTCTGCTCAACTTACTGTTGATTGGCGACGTGGTCGGTTCGCCCGGCCGCGACACGCTCAAGCGCTGTCTTGCGCTCGTGCGCGATCAACACGACATCCACGGCTGCATCGTCAACGGTGAGAATGTTGCCGGCGGCTTCGGCTTGACCGCGCAGACCGCCGATGAGCTCTTTGACATCGGCGCGGACTTCATCACCAGCGGCAACCACATCTTTGATAAGCGCGACTTCAAGACGTACTTGGAACGCAAGCGACCGCGTGTTGCGTCCGGCCAACTACCCGCCGGGCACGCCCGGTCGTGGTTACGGCACGTTCGTTGCCGACGGTACGACGGTTGGCGTGCTCAACGTGATGGGGCGCACCTTTATGCCGCCGGTCGACGATCCGTTCCGCGTTGCCGACGCGCTCGTCGATGAATTGCGCGCAACGACCCCGATCGTCATCGTCGACGTGCATGCCGAGGCTACCTCGGAGAAGGTCGCGCTCGCGCGCTATTTGGACGGACGCGCGTCGGCGATCTACGGAACGCACACGCACGTCCAAACCGCCGACGAACAGATTCTCCCCGGCGGCACCGCATACATCACCGATGTCGGGATGACCGGACCAATCGATGGCGTGATTGGAATGGAACAGGAAGCGGTGCTTGAGCGCTTCCTCAGCGGGATCTCCGAACGCTTCAACGTGCAAAAGAGCGGAAACAAGCAGTTCTGCGCGGCGGTCGTGCGCATCGACCGCTCGACCGGACGGGCGACTGAGATCAAGCGCGTCTTCCTCCGCGGAATCGCATGAGGCGCCGGCCGTGATCGTCGACTTTCACAGCCACACGTCGCAGAGCGACGGGACGCTCAACCCTCAGGAACTCGCCGACTTCATGGGCGAGCGCAAGCGTCGAAATATTTTCGATCAGCGATCACGACACGCTGAGCGCGTACGGCAAGTTCACGCCGCCTCCGGGAGCCACAATCGTCACGGGCGTCGAGATCAATACGACGTATCGTGGCAACGAAGTCCACCTGCTCGGATACGGCATGCCGGCGGATGCGCCCGAGCTGCTTGCGACGATCGAGCGCAACCGCGATGCACGACGCGTGCGCGCGCAACGCATGGTCGATCAATTGCAACGCGCCGGGTACGGTATAACGTATGACGAAGTGCTCAAAGAAGCACCGCATGCGAAAGCAATCGGGCGTCCGCACGTTGCCAAAGCGCTCATTGCCAAAGGCCTCGTTCCCGACATCGATTGGGCCTTTCGCAATCTGCTGCGGACGGGAATGCCCGGATACGTCCCATCGCTGCACATTACGCCGCAAGAAGCGATCGAGTCGATCACCGCGGCGGGTGGTGTGCCAGTTTTAGCGCATCCTGGGCGATTGAAAGATCGCATATTGATCGACGAACTCGCGCCAAATGGGCTGCGCGGGACTCGAAGTGTTCTATCCGCTTCACGATGTACAAGACGTGCGGGTCTTTCGCGACCTCGCAAAACGCTACGGCCTCGTGATGACTGCGGGCATGGACTTCCACGACATTCGCTATCATACGCGCGGTGTCGGCATCGACGTCGAACACGATGACATCAGTCCGTTTCTCGACCTAATTCTGTAGTAGAGGCACTCCCGTGCGCGCGTCAAAAATCGCCGCATGTGGAGTTATAAGCGCTTTGCCCTAATCGCTGTATCGCTGGCGATTGTTGCTGTTCCGGCTACCGCGCAAACTGCTGCGCCGACCGCGCAAACCGTGATGCGCGCGCTGCACTGGCGCAACGTCGGTCCGGGAATCGGGGGACGCTCGGTTGCGATCGATGCCGTGCCCGGCACGCCGTTTACGTTCTATTTCGGCGGTGTCGACGGCGGCGTATGGCGCTCGACAAACTACGGCCTCACCTGGACGAACATTTCGGACGGCCAGCTCAACGCTTCCAATAGCATTGGCGCGCTGGCGGTCGCGCCGTCGAACGCGAATGTCATTTATGCCGGTACGGGCGAGTCGGATATCCGCAACACGTTTATTACGGGCGACGGTGTCTACAAGACGACCGATGCCGGCAAGACCTGGCGCTACGCCGGTCTGCGGGACACGCACACGATCGGAAAGATCGTCGTCGATCCGCGCAACGCGAACGTCGTGTATGCGGCCTCGATGGGGCACGTCTATGCAAACAATGCCGACCGCGGCATCTTCAAATCGACCGACGGTGGCGCGCATTGGAGCAAGGTGCTCTTCATCGACGACGCGACCGGTGCAATCGACGTCGTGATGGACAATTCGCACCCGAACACGCTCTATGCCGCGATGTGGCAGGCGTACCGCACGGCGTGGGGACTGAGCTCCGGGCGGTCCCGGCAGCGGTCTCTACAAGACGACCGACGGCGGCGCCCACTGGACGAAGATCTCCACCAACGCGGGTTTCCCGGGCGGCGTACTCGGCCGCATCGGTGTGAGCGTTGCGCAAAGCAATCCCAAGATCGTCTACGCGATCGTGCAGGCGAAAGAGGGCGGCGTGTTCCGCTCGGACGATGGCGGCGCGAATTGGAAGCGCGTCAACGACGAGCATGGAGATGCGGCAGCGCGCCTTCTATTATATGGCGATCTATGCCGACCCAACCGATCCCAACACGATCTACGTACCTAATGCACGGTTCTTCGTGTCGCACGACGGCGGCAAAAACTTCAGCCTCTTGCGTCCGCCGCACGGCGACAATCACATCGTTTGGATCGATCCACACAATCCGAAGATCATTCTCGAGGGCAATGACGGCGGCGCGACCGTTTCGGTCGACCGCGGAGAAACGTGGAGCACCGAGCACAACCAACTCACCGCGCAGTTCTACCACGTCGCGCTCGACGAAGCGTTTCCGTTCAATATCTACGGCGCGCAGCAGGACGAAGGTTCGTTCGAAGGGCCGAGCGCGTCGTCGAGCGGCGTGGTCCTCACGACCGATTGGAAACGCACGGCGCTTGGCGAAAGTACGTTCATCGCGCCGCAGCCTGGGAACACCAATGTCGATTACGGCAGCGGCTATTTTAGCATCATGATGCGGCACGATGCGGTAACCGACGAGTACAACAGCGTTAGTCCGTATCCGCTCTACCGCGAAGGCGCGAGTTCGGGCGAGCTCGAGGACCGTCTCGCCTGGACGCATCCGATCATCTTCTCACCGGTCGATCGCAAAGAGTTGCTGGTCGGTGCGCAGTTTGTGCTGAGCAGCACCGACTACGGCCAGACGTGGAAGAAGATCAGCCCCGATCTTACGCGCAATGACAAGAAGAGCGAAGCACCCAGCGGCGGCCCGATCGACTTCGACGCATCGAGCGCTGAGGTGTATCCGAATATCTCCGCACTTGCGGTCTCCTCGCTCGACGGCGATGAAATGTGGGCGGGCTCGGTCGACGGCCTCGTGCATCTGACCACCGATCATGGCGCGAATTGGAGCGCGATTACGCCGCCGGCGCTGCCGCAGTGGGCGGAGATCACCTCGATCGAACCGTCGCATACCGACAAAGGCACGGCCTATTTGACGGCCTCGCGTTACCAATATGACGACTTCCATCCCTACATCTATAAGACGACGGATTTCGGCAAGACGTGGACGTCACTGAGCGGCGGCCTTCCCGCCGATCAGTATCTCTACACCGTGCGCCAAGATCCCGATGCCCCGAGTCTGTTCTTCCTCACCACGAAGAGCACGGTCTTCGTAAGTTTTGACGGCGCGGCGCACTGGCAGCCGCTTACGTTGAACCTGCCCAACGTGCAAGTGCGCGACGTCGCGATCAATACGCGCGAAGGAAAGGTCATCGTCGCCACGCACGGACGCTCGATGTGGGTGCTCGACAATCTCACATTGCTCGAGCAAATGGCACAACCCGCATCCACGACTGCGAACGGCGCGGTGCTCTACACGCCGCAGCACGCATGGCTCACACACGCATACGGTGCACCGGCGTTCGGTGGCGCTGCGAATATCGCGGGCAACGGCGAGAATCCGCCGTTCGGCGCAAGCGTGATCTTCTACGTCCCGCCTTCGTACAACGGCGCGACGCCGATGTCGCTCACCTTCAAAGATAGCGCGGGCAACGTCGTGCGTACGTTTCCGCTCCACTTCGTGCGGCATCGCGGAAAGCCCGAACCGCCGAGCGAGCGCTATCATCCGACCGAAGATCGCGAGCACGCGTACGCGCGTCTCACCGGCATCGCGCCGGGCATGAACGTGTTCCAGTGGGATCTGCGCTATGCCGATGCGACCGAGGTCACAGGCTTCGAGCCGTCAGGTTCGGGCGGCGGACTCGAGGATTCGCTCCTCGGGCCGCAGATCGTTCCCGGCAGATACACGGTAACGCTCGATTTCGGCGGCGCAACGATGTCGCAACCGCTCGTGCTCACGCTCGATCCGCGTAGCGCGGCAACGGCGGACGATCTTGCGGCGCGGCGCGATCTCGGGTTGAAGATTCACGCGCTGCAAGACGAGCTCGATCGCACGGTCAACACCGCGGTTGCTGCACGCACAAAGATTACTGGCGGCAGTGCGGCTGCAACGCAACTCGATGCCGCGATCGCAGTGGTCGTCGATCTCGTGCACCCGCAGGCGGATGAAGGCTCGTTGCTCTACGAGTCGCGGCTACGCAACTTCATCGCCTACCTCAACGCCGAGGTCGATACGGGGTACGTGCGGCCGACGGCCGCCGAGTACGCGATCTTCGATAAACTCAGCGCCGATGCGACGAGCGCCGAAGCGAAACTCAAAGCAGCAATCAGCGCCGCTCACTGAAGCGCGAAAAGGGGATGGGTTCCGGCGGCTTTTCGTCATCGTTCTCATCTCCGATGTCGCGACCGAACCACGCCACGTCATACCACCGGTCGAACTTCCAACCGACACGGCGGTAGATGGCGACGGGCTCGAAGCCGAGCGCACAATGGAGCGCGACGCTCGCGTCGTTCGGGAGCGCGATGCCTGCGTAGGCACGGCGGAAGCGTTGTTGCTCGAGCATTGCAAAGAGACGTTCGTAGAGTGTGCGGCCGATGCCACGTCCCCGCGCGCCTTCGCCGAGGTACGCGGAGACATCCACCGACCAGCGATAGCCAGGCCGCTCGCGGTGACGCGACGCGTAGGCATAGCCGAGGACGGAGCCGTCCTCGACTGCGCTGAGCCAGGGTGTCCAGGCGAGTGTTGTTTCGATGCGCGCGCGCATCTCGTCCACGCTCGGCGGATCTTCTTCGAAGCTGATGTGCGTCGAAGTACAGATCGGCGAATAGATCGCGGCAAACGCGGCCGCGTCACTGGGGGTCGCGACGCGTATCTCGATCACGTCTTTGGTGCGAGCGCGGCGTTCACCGTCTTACGAACTTTCGTAAGGAGCGCGTGGGCGTCGCGCTCGTAGCGTTCGAGCGCATGCTGCTGGGCTTCGATCGCCGCGCTGTCGCGCATGAACTTGTGATTGATGCGCACGTTATAGGCGCATGAGGCGAGCGCGGCGGCTGCAAATTCGGCGGCACATCCGATGTCGCTGACGAGATTGTTGTTGTTCAGGTCGAGTGCACTTTCGGCGAGCCGCAACACCTCGAGCGCGTTCTGCGCAGCCGAGAGCGGTTCCGCGGCGGCATGCGCGAGCGCAAGATCGAGCGCCGCTCGCCGCGCGCTTTTCTCGCTCTCGGTCGCCTTGGGCATGGCGGTTGCCGCGACTACCCGGTCGAAGGCCGCTTCGTCGCGCTCGCGTGCGCGAAGAAACTCTTCGCGCAGTGAATCCGCCTGACCGACCAGCTCCAGGGCGAGATCCTTGTGCGCAGCATACTTGGGGTTGGCCGAACAGATCCGTGCGACCATGGCCACGAGCGACGCCCCGGCGGCTGCCACCAAGGTCGCAGCGCTGCCCCCACCGGGGGTTGGCCATTCACTGGCAAGTTGTGCTAAGTATTCGGAGAGCGTTTCCACGCCGGGGGCTTTCCGCTTCGGGCTCGAAAAGCTCCCCCTTCATCCCCCACATTCCTCGCCTTCGAATATAGGAGTCTCATCGTGCCCGTCACGGAAAAGCTTGCTGGTGATGTCAAAGACCGCAGCTTGGCAGAAGCCGGCCGCTCGCGCATTGCGTGGGCTGGCGCGTACATGCCGGTGCTCGCGCAAATTCGCGATCGCTTCGAGATCGAAAAGCCGCTCAAAGGCGTGCGCATCGGCGCGTGCTTGCACGTCACGACCGAAACCGCGAACTTGATGCTCGCGCTGCAGGCCGGCGGTGCCGAGATCGCGCTGTGCGCGAGCAACCCGCTCTCGACGCAAGACGACGTTGCGGCTGCGCTGTGCGAATACGGCATTCCGACGTACGCGATCAAAGGCGAAGACAACGCGACCTACTACTCGCACATCGAGTCGGTGGTGGCGAGCAAGCCGCACATGTCGATGGATGACGGTTGCGATCTCGTGACGACGATCTACACCAAGCACAACCATCTGCTCAAAGACATGATCGGCGGCTGCGAAGAGACCACGACCGGCGTTATCCGGTTAAAGGCGATGGAGAAGGACGGCGTGTTGCCGTATCCGGTCATCGCGGTCAACAACGCGCTGACCAAGCACATGTTCGACAACCGCTACGGCACGGGTCAATCGACGCTCGACGGCATCGTTCGCGCGACCAACGTGTTGCTCGCCGGACGCACGCTGGTTGTCGTCGGCTACGGCTGGTGCGGACGCGGTGTCGCCTCGCGCGCAGCGGGCATGGGCGCGCACGTCGTCGTGACCGAAGTCGATCCGCGCAAAGCGATCGAAGCGGTGATGGACGGCTATCGCGTGATGCCGATGACCGACGCCGCGAAAGCGGGCGACATCTTCGTCACGGTCACCGGCAACTATCATGTGATCCGTGAAGAGCACTTCAAGCTGATGAAGGACGGCGCGATCGTCTGCAACTCGGGCCACTTCAACGATGAGCTCGATCTCGACGGCATCAAGCGCCTTGCCAAGGGCATGACGACCCCGCGCAATTTCGTCGAGCAGTACGAATTCCACGACGGCCGCAAGGTCTGCATTCTTGCCGACGGTCGTCTGATCAATCTCGCGGCCGGCGAAGGCCATCCGGCCTCGGTGATGGATATGTCGTTTGCCAATCAGGCGATGGCGGCGGGGTATCTTGCGCAGAATCACGACAAGCTGAAGAAGCAAGTGTACGACGTGCCGGTGGAGATCGACGAAGAAGTCGCGACACTCAAACTCTCATCGATGAACATTGAAATCGACACGCTTACGCCGGAACAAGTGAAGTACATGGCATCGTGGTCGGAGGGAACCTAAGATGGCGATATCGCAGACTGTTTACGTCTGAGTCGGTGACCGAAGGGCATCCCGACAAGGTCGCCGATCAAATCTCCGACGCCGTGCTCGATGCGCTGCTCAAAGAAGATCCGTATTCGCGCGTTGCGGTCGAGACGTTTGCCATCACCGGCCAGATTCACATCGCCGGCGAGGTGACGACCAAGACCTACATCGATATCCCGAGCATCGTGCGCAACACGATCGCCGAGATCGGCTATACGAAGTCGGCGGTCGGCTTCGACGCCGAGACCTGCGGCGTCAGCGTCTCGATCGACGAGCAGTCGCCCGATATCGCGATGGGCGTCGACAAGTCGCTCGAAGCCAAGGGCGGCAACGACCAGGAGTTCGAGCAAACCGGCGCCGGCGATCAGGGCATGATGTTCGGATACGCGTGCCGCGAGACGGCCGAGCTGATGCCGCTGCCGATCGTGCTCGCGCACAATCTCACGCGTCATCTCGCCGCGGTGCGCAAGAACGGCGACATTCCGTATCTGCGTCCCGACGGCAAATCGCAAGTGACGGTCGAGTACGACGGCGATCGTCCGGTGCGCGTCGATGCGGTCGTCATCTCGACGCAGCACGATCCCGACATCGCGCTCGAAGTGATTCGCAACGAAGTCACCGAGAAGGTGATCAAGCACGTGATTCCGGGCGCGATGCGCGATAGAAACACGCGCATCTACGTCAACCCGACCGGCCGCTTCGTGATCGGCGGTCCCAAGGGCGACGCCGGATTGACCGGGCGCAAGATCATCGCCGACACGTACGGCGGGATGGCACGTCACGGCGGCGGCGCGTTCTCCGGCAAGGATCCGACCAAGGTCGATCGTTCGGCCGCGTACGCGGCGCGCTGGGTCGCAAAGAACGTCGTGGCGGCCGGACTTGCGGATCGCTGCGAGGTGCAGGTCGCCTATGCGATCGGCGTCGCCGAGCCGATGAGCGTGCTCGTCGAGACGTTCGGCACGGCAAAGATCCCCGAAGAGCAGATCGCCAAGGCCGTCAAGGAAGTCTTCGACCTGCGTCCGGCAGCGATCATTCACTACCTCAACCTGCGCCGTCCGATCTACAAGCAGACCGCAGCGTACGGTCACTTCGGACGCCCGGATCTCGATCTGCCGTGGGAGCGGGCTCGACCGCGTGGATGCACTGCGTAGCGCGACCGGCTTTACGGGCGAGGCGCTGCGCGTCCCGAACTTCGCACAGTGAGCGCGCTCGCGACGCTCGCAGCGCTCGTACTGGCGGTAACGACGCTTTCGCAGCCGACGACGCTCAAGGCCGGTACGAAGATCGAGTGCGTCTTGCAAAGCACGGTCGATTCACGCACGGCGAAAGCCGGTGACACGTTTACCCTTCACGTCAACGATCCGTCGCACCCGGCGCTTGCCGGTGCGCGGATCAAAGGGCACGTAACGCGCGTGAACGGGCCGTTCGGTATGCAGCCGGCGGAGATCGCATTCTTGTTCGATAGCATCACGTTTGCTAGCGGCGCAAAAGAACCGATTCGTGCCTTCGTCGTCTCGCGCAACGTTGTGCAGCGTAATGCCACGGGCCCAGGCGCACCGGTTCCGCCGCCAGGACCGGTACGTATGCCGAACACCGTCGGTCCGCCGAACCAATCGACGATGGCATGGTCGACACAGCTTGGCCCCAAAACGCAGCAAACGGCGCAGACCGGTGGGTACGCATACGCCGCATCGACAACTAAGCCGCTCGTCGTGCAAGCGGGCACGCCGGTGACGATCGATCTGGCGAGCGACTTACAAGTTCCTTAGAAAATCGCTAGAAAATAAGAGCCCTGCGGAACCAGTCCGCGGGGTTCTTGCGTTTGTTGGTGTAATTTAGAAAGCAAAAGGAGAGGGCATGAACCTTCGAAATGCACTGACGGCGTTCGCGATGCTGGCCGCGTTCACCGCAAGCACACTCCTTGCGTCGGCGCGAAGAACAGCTGACGCTCTATCAGGGAGCACAACTCAACGCGCGGATGCGCACACCGATCGATACCGGCAAAGCGCATGTCGGCGACCGTTTTGTCATGGATGTGGTACCGCCGTATCCCAGCGGCAATCCGGCTTTCCAAGGCGCGATCATCGGCGGTGAAGTCACGAGCGTGACGAGCGCCGGGCAAGGCCGCAAGCCTTCGCTCGGACTACAATTCGACTATTTGCGTTTGGCGGACGGCAGCACCGTCGACGTTTCGGCGACGATGACCGAAGACCAGCGCAAGGCAGATCAGAAGAACAGCGTCAAGACCATCGCTGCGACGGTTGGCGGCGCGCTGCTCGGCGCTTGGATCTTCCACGGTGCCGGTGGGGCCATCGTGGGCGGAGCCGGCGGCTTACTGTACGGAGCTAACGGCAAGGCGAATTTCGCGATCCCGCAGGGCTCCAACGTGCAGATCACGTTGAGCCAGACGGTCACGATTCGTCGCCAAGCACCGAATACGTCGAACGGCACGCAGCAATAGTACATGCTACTTGACGCGCTGCTAGCGTGGTTGCACTTCCTGTGCATCTTCACGCTAGTCGGCGCGTTGGTCGCCGAACTGGTGCTCTACCGACGGCAGATGAGTCTAGCGCGGGTGTTACAGCTGCAGCGCATTGATAATCTGTACGGCATAAGCGCGGGATTGGTCGTTGTCAGCGGAGTATTGCGCGTGACGCTCGGCCTGCGAGGCGCAAGCTTCTATTTGCATAACCCCATTTTCTGGACCAAGATGGGGTTTTTTCTGGCGGTCGCCCTGCTCTCGATCCCGCCGACGATCCACTACCTGCAGCTGAGACGCGCCGCCAATCCCGACGGGACGGTGGTTGTCCCCGAGCGGTCGTACCGCAACATGTGGGCGCTCCTGGTTGGCGAGGTTGCTCTACTGGCTTGGATCCCGTTCTTCGCGACCTTGATGACCCACGGCTACGACCGCTTTTAACTAAGTTTTTAGTTGACAGAAGGAATTAGGTGGAGTAGGCTAACGGTATCAACTAAATCATTAGGAGATACCGAGATGTTCCGCCGCCTCCTCGTTAGCCTCGTCGCCGCCGTAGCCGTCGTTTTCGTCGGGACCGAGGCGCTTGGCGCCGCGATCTATCCGCCCCTGAAGGTCATCGCGACCGTCTACGCCTACGCGCACCCCGATCCGCGCTACGTCGCGCGCTACTAAGAATCGTTACATCCGGGAGAGGGAAGACCGCTTGCGCCTGGATACCTGTATCCAGTAGAATCCCGCAGTACCCTAATCCCGGTTAGCTCAGTTGGTAGAGCAATTGACTGTTAATCAATGGGTCGCTGGTTCGAGTCCAGCACCGGGAGCCAAGTACGGAAAACCCGCCCCAAAGGGCGGGTTTTTATTTTACACCGGCATTCAGGGGGCACGTTCGTTCGTACAGAAGCAGGCCGCGCTGTGCGTCGGCCCAGCCTCGCGAGAATTGCGCCACGGCGATCGTGACGAACACGAGCACGACGACGATGAAGACCGGCGTAAAATCGAAGCGTCGCGGTAACGGGGCGGTGAGCGAATCGAAGGGGCGCATGTTCTATGTACGCGCACCGTACCAGGCTCGGATGACCGGCGGCGCAGGGAACGCTCTTGTAGACTTGGTAGCGCGTTCCCATGGACAAGAACGATGAGATCCGCAACGAACTCGAGGCTGCCGATGCGACCGGAATGGTCGCCAACCAAGAGCTGCTCGCGACCTTCCCCGCCAAGTCATTGCACGAAGCGCTACCGGAGTCGCACGACGCGCACGCAACGATCGACCAACTGCAGGCCGAACTTGCCAAATCCGCGCCGAACGTCGCCGGGCTCGAGCAGCACGTGGGCGCATTGCGTTCGGTGCGCGAGCTGGAGGCCGTGGTTGCAAACTGGTGGGACAGCCCGATCACGCAACGGATCGTCTTCGACCTCACGCAGATCGGATTGTAGAAGCCGCGATTGCGGTATTCGGATAGTGGCGCGTTCTCTTCGTCGTTAGGATGGGCCTAACGCGAATGAAGGAGTGGCCATGAGCTTTTCACGAGCCTGGATTGGAATCGTTGCCCTATCGCTGGTGCTGACCGCGGCACCTGCGCTGGCGCAAACCGTCGGCCAGGCGGCCGCGCCGAATGCGCAGCCGTCGGCGGCGAGCGAGCAAGACATCCAAATGTTGCGCGAAAACATTAGGTCCTCGCGCAAGAAGATCGTTGCCGCCAATATGAACTTGACCGCCGACGAGTCAACAAAATTCTGGCCGATCTACGATCAATACCAGCAAGAGCTGAACAAGATCGGTAACGCGCGCTGGCAGATGATGAAAGAGTACGCTGCCAGCTATCCCAACGTGACGGCGGCCCAGGCGCAAGACTTCATGCAGCGCTCAACGGTGGTCGATCAACAAATGATCGCGCTCCGTGAGAAGTATGTGCCGATCTTCGAGAAGGCCATTCCGCCGAAAAAAGCGGCGCTATGGTATCAGATCGACCGCCAGATCGATCTCGTGGTGAACATGCAGCTTGCGTCGATGTTGCCGCTGGTCGATCCCACGAAGTAGTTTACTCTTCGTTGTTCTTGATGTCGGCGATCAGCGCTTTCGCTTGAACTGCCGGAACCCCCAGGGTTTCCAGCACGGTTGGATCTTTGGGGGTGGCCGGCAGCACTTTGAGCACTTTCCAGTTTCCGCTTGTTTTTTTGACCAGCGCTGAACCGGCGCTGTGCGTGCTCGTCGTCTTCCAGAACGCTACCGCGTAGTCGCCCTCGCCGACGAGGCTCGCATTGAGGTCGTCGTTGTGGCCGACTTTTGCATGCACCGCGTCCATGACGGACATTGCGTCCATCATCGGCAGCGGTTTCGCGATTACCGCCGTCGGCGCGAGCAGTAGTAAGAAGAAGGCTATCGACCGCGCATGCATCAGTGCTTTATGGCCTCAATGTCGAGTTCGATGTCGACGGAATTCGCGACGATTGGATTGCCATAGGTCATGCCCCACTGCGTTCGGTCGATGGTGGTCTTGGCCTCGTACGCGATACGTTGCTGGCCGTTGGGCATCGTCGCCCGGCCGAGATACTGCGCATCGAGCGTAATTGGGTGGGTCTGGCCGTGCAGCGTGAGATCGCCCGTCATCGTGAAGTGCGTCGCGTCGGTCGCCGTGATCTTCGTGCTCTTGAAGCTCATCATGGGATAGGTAGCCACCTCAAAGAAGTGAGGCGATTTCAGGTCGGAATCGCGTTTGTCGTTGCGCGTATCGACGCCGTTCGGATCGAACGTCGCCTCGGCGCTCGCGGGAATGTTGGTGCCGTCGGGTACGTCGATGGCCGAACTCTTGATCGGGATGATGCCGTTGACGTGCGAAATTCCGAGGTGCGTCACCGTGAAGTTCGCCGACGAATGAACCGGATCGGCTGCCCACAGTGCCGCGAGCACTAAGCCAAGTATCAAATTGTGCATGTTCGCCCTATTCGAGGTGTGGTTTGGGGATGTAGGTCAGCTCGTCGGGCTGAAAGCGCCGCTCGATCAATTCGCCGTCCTTTTCTTTGAAGCGCACGACGACCGTGCGCGTATCGGCCTCGATGACCTGGCCGGTGATTCCGAGTTGCTCGATCTTCACGTGATCGCCGTATCGTAGTTTCGACATGATTGGCATCGGTACGCCGGAAGTTCAGCGGGTCCCGCAAGGCGGGAAATTGTGGACTCGCGCTAAAGGGGAACAGCGCGTGAACGATCAGCAAATTGCCGTGGCCTCGTTCGCGGGGGAGATCGACTTCACGGCTCGCGAGGACTTCCGCGCCAAGCTCGCGGTCCTCGCCGAGACTGATGGGGCAATCGTCGACCTCACCGCGGTATCCTATATGGACTCGAGCGCCCTGGCCGAGATCCTCCTCCTGCAGCGCAGCCGCGCGCACGAGGGGAAAGCAACAGCGGGAATGTGCGTGGTGGTAAACCCGCGGATTCGCCGGCTCTTTGAGATCGCGGGTTTGCAAAATGTGCTGCTCTTGGCCGCCACGCTGGAAGAGGCCAAGGCCTTGCTGTGACGAGAGCCGGCCGGCTCAGCTCGCTCTTCGGATTTCTGTCAGCAGCGGTTGTCTTTATTGCCTTCGTTTTTGCCGCGTTTGCCGTTCGCGGGGCAATCGATCGAAATGCTACGTTTCAACGCGACCTGCGGCTGGCCCATGATGACCGCGCACGCTTGCTGCGCTTGCAACTCGATGAGGAGACGGGCGTGCGCGGATTTTCTGCGACGGGGATGCGCGTCTTCTTGGAGCCGTATCGGAACGCGGTGCGTGCTTTGCCGCCGCTCGCGGCAAGCCTTACCGTACGACTACACAACCTCTCGATCGATCCGTCGCCGGTGCAACAGGAAGCCCAGCTGAATCAAGAGTGGCTTCGACGCGTGGCACAACCGTTGATCCGCGATCCGGCCGGCTACAACGGTCTGGCGATCCAGCTGTTGGGAAAGCAGTTGGTCGATCGCTATCGCGACGTTGATGCAACATTGATGGCTGAGCTCGACGCGGCCGGCGAGCAATCCGAGATCGCGACCGGGCGGGTCGTCACCGAAACGTTCGTCGTTGCTATCGTCGCGGGTGCCGTGCTGGCAGTTCTGTTAGCGTGGCTCTCAACAACGCAACGGCGGCTTGCGACAGAGCTCGAACTGCATCGGCAAGCCTACCTCGAGGAGAAGCGCATCGCCGATGCGCTTCAGGAAGCGTTCTTGCAGAAAACTTTGCCGCTCGTTGCGGATGCTGATCTGCACGCCGTCTATGTTCCGGCCGGCCGCGAGTCGCGCGTTGGCGGCGACTGGTACGATGCCTTTGAACTTGCCGACGGGCGCATTTTGTTTTCAATCGGAGACGTTGCGGGCCACGGAATCGATGCTGCCGTCGTGATGAGCCGCGTTCGCCAGGCGATCTTGTCGATCGGTGTCGATGAAAGTGATCCCGCGAGCGTGCTCGCGCGCACGAACGAGATCTTACTCATGCAGGACGCGACGATCGTGACCGCAATCTGCGGCGTGGTCGATCTTGCACATGGGGTGATTCGCATCGCGAACGCCGGGCATCCGCCGGCGATTATGCTCTTCGACGGATATCGCGCCGAAAAGATTGGTGCGACGGGACCACCCCTCGGCGCGGTGGATCGCGTAACCTACACGGTAACCTCGGCGCTTGCCACACCAGGATCGCTCCTGACGCTTTATACCGACGGTCTCATTGAGTACGACCACGATTGGGAAGCGGGCGAACGTCGCGTGCTCGAGCTGTTGCGGACAATCCATCCTTCCGCAGACGATCCCGCGGCGGCATTGTTGCAAGCCGTTTTTGCGGGCGAAGCGCCGCCGGACGACGTTGCAATTCTGACGATCAGTTTTCGCGAAGACGCGAGCGAGCGCAGTAGCGTGGAGGCACGCGCGGCACAACGCGCCCGCCCGATCCTGCGCCACGATGTCAAGGTACTGCTCGCGTCCGGCCGCGGAACGTTCTAAACGCGACTGGTGTTTGTAGGGGTATGTCCCAGCAGCTCGGCTTCTTCGAAGCAGACGCGCGGGTCGTACTCGACGATGCGACCGGCTCGATCGTCTATTACCGCAGCGTGCTGGGGCAGGACGAAGCCAAAGGTGTCTTTGAAGCGCTGCTCGCCGTAATTCCCTGGAAGAGCGAGCGACGGATGATGTACGAACGCGAGGTCGACGTCCCGCGGCTTGTCGCTTCGGCGCGGATTGACGACGCGCTTATCGCGCCCCTCGCGGAAGTACTGCCGATCGTCGAGCGGACGGTCGGTGTGCGCTTTACGAGCATCGGGATGAACCTCTATCGTGACGGCCGCGACAGCGTGGCGCCGCACAACGATCGTTTGCCCGAATTGATCGCGGGCCAGCCGATCGCGTTACTTTCGCTCGGTGCGACACGCCGCATGACGATCCGCAGCAAGGCAACGCCGCGCCGCATCTTGGACCTCGACCTCGAGCCGGGAAGTCTGCTCGTTATGTCATACGAAACGCAATTTCACTACGATCACGGCATACCAAAAACGAAAGCCGTGGTCGGAGCCGCGTATCAGCGTGGCGTTCCGGGTGCGGACGAAGCCGAACCCGACGACGTAGGCATCGGCGTCGGCACCGCATGACGCTGCCATTTGGCCGGCTTCATTTGGATCAGTGAGAGCGCGTTGGGAATCGGCGTTGGAAGGGGCGCCGTTGTCGCGAGGAACGGATTCTGCCACGGCGGAGCATCGGCGTAGTGCACGCTTACAACCGAGCACGCAGCCGGATCGTTGAATCCGAAGTAGAGTCGCGTGGCTATGCCATCTGCGACCGCTAACCGCACGTCGTGACGTATCGATACGTGCGTGAAAATGAACCGTGATCAGTAAAGTCCAGGCCGCTCTGCTCGTAGTTCGCGCGAAAGACTATCGTATCGGCGAGCGTCGTCAACGATTGCGGAAACTAACAACAAGGTCGGCGCGTGAGCAGGAACGGGTTGATACCTAATATGCATTGCATGATTTCAATGGGATCGATCGAGGGATCTTTTGGCGGCGTCGGCTCGGGCGCCGGAGAAGGTGAGGCCACGGGTTGCGGTGGAGGAATGTTTGGAACGGATTGGGGCAGAGCGGAATTTTCCCAGACGTCGCCGTTGACGGCGGTGATGCGAACGATCGAGCAGTTCTCGGGATCTTCGGTTCCAAGCTAAGGCCTGAGCACCATATTCGAGCTTCCACATATCCGCGACGGCGGCACCCCAAACGCGACTTCGGCAACGTCAAGGCAGCGCCGCGCCCACGTTGAAGTGCGTGGTACCTCGTTCGAAGGCACGTAGTTGTCGATTTGTACGTTCGGTGTAAACGTGCCGTCGTCGATAAAGTCGATTGCGCGCGTTCCGTACTTCGCACGCCATACGATCGAGGAGTACTCGGCCGGCGAGTCGTTTTCGAAACGAACGGCGAGCCCGATTCGTCGCGCTGCGGAACCAGCATGCCTGCGACGACCTGACACGAGAAGACGTGAATATGCGGGGCCTCGAGGGCGGCGTCGCCCGTCGTTGCAGGAACGGCGGCGACCAGAAATGATAGCGTGACACAACGTAGAACGCGAAACGTCATCCGGGAGGTGCCTCCAATGCCAGATCAAGCTTCGTTGAGTTTCGCCAAAGACATTCGCCCGATGTTCACCGACACGGACGTGGCCCACATGAAGGCGGCGGGCATGGATCTTTCGTCCTATGACGACGTTAAGAGGCACGCCTTCGCGATCTATGCAGTGGTCAGCGAAGGGACGATGCCGCCGCCGGGGACCGGCGAGAAGTGGTCGGCCCAGATGTGCGCGACCTTCAAGCAGTGGCAAGACCAGGGCTGCCCGCCCTAAGCTAGTGTCATGAGCGAGGAGAAAATCATCTCCAAGGGCTTCGTGGGACATCGCCAGGCCGAGACCGTGAAGTTACCGCCGGGGCAATACGTAACGCACGACTTTCCCGTGCTCTCGGCAACACCGACGCCGAAGATTCCGCTCGAGAATGGGAGTTCACGCTTACAACCGAGAGCGGTCAGACGCGCACGTGGAGTTGGCAGCAGTTCCGCGCGCTTCCGAGCGCGCCGATCACGACCGACATTCACTGCGTGACGCGGTGGTCGAAGTTCGACACGACGTGGGAAGGTGTGTCGCTCGATACGTTCCTCGAGGGCGTGCAGAGCAGCGCAATGTACGCGATGGCGCATTCGTACGGCGGATACAGCGACGAACGTGCCGCTGGCCGATCTGCGCGGCGGTAAAGCCTGGGTTGCGTTCGTTACGACGACAAGGACCTCGAACCCGAGCATGGCGGACCGGCGCGTCTGCTCGTGCCGCATCTGTACTTTTGGAAGAGCGCGAAGTGGGTCAACGGCTGACGCTGATGCCGAAAGATGAGCCGGGATTTTGGGAGCGCCTCGGTTACAACATGTACGGCGATCCGTGGCGGGAGCAGCGATACTGGGGGGACTAGAGTGGCGCGCCGGTACGGTACTCGAGCGTCGTAAGGAAACCGCAAGCGCATACACGCTCGTGCTGGATGTGCCGGAATGGCCCGGCCACGATGCGGGACAGCATCTCGACGTGCGCTTGACCGCGCCCGACGGCTACAGTGCGTCGCGTTCGTATTCGATCGCGAACGCTGCGAGCGGGAACGCGTGTCGAGCTGACGATCGAGGAACTCCGTGACGGTGAGGTTTCGCCGTATCTTGCAGAGAGCGCCGCAATCGGCGATCCGCTCGAAGTACGTGGACCGATCGGCGGATGGTTTATATGGCGTCCGTCGCAAACCGAGCCCGTACAACTCATCGCGGGTGGCTCGGGCGTCGTGCCGCTGATGGCGATGATACGCAGTCGCGCGCTCGCGCAAAGCCGCGCGCCATTTCGTTTGCTCTACTCGGTGCGCGCGCCCGAGTCGATCATCTATGGCGATGAGTTGATGATGCGCGCGCAGGACGGGAGCGGCCTCGAGGTCACGTTCGCATATACGCGGAGCGCCCCCGATGGCTGGCCGCGTGCGCCCAAACGCATCGACGCGCAGATCCTCATGGACGCGACGATTCCGCCCGAGCATAAACCGTCGTGTTACGTGTGCGGACCGACGCCGTTCGTGGAATCAGCGGCGAACCTGTTGATCGCTGCCGGGCACGATCCAAACGCCATCAAGACCGAACGCTTCGGCCCAACCGGCCAATAGCGCGGGGATTCTTAGGGCCCTACCGAATCTCTCGCGGCCATGGCCTTAAACGCGGCCGCGATTTCGGTTGCCTGGGCAATCGATCAGTACCGGCAAGTCCTGCGCACGATGACCTCGGGCAAGGGCTCCGGTCCCGTGCGCCTGCCGAAAGATCCGCCCGACGTCGTGCGCTATTTTCGCGCGATTGGGGTTGGCAGAAATATTGACGTTTACGCGTAATCCGCGGTGCTCGTCGCGTCGAGCGCACGCGCACTTCCCATTGCGCGCAAGAGCGGCGTCGCAATAACCGACACGATCAAGTTGAGAAGCAGCGCATAGAATGGTCCGTAGCCCACGAGCGTGTTGTCGCCGAGATGCAGCGGAAACGCCGCCGTGTACCCGGTTTGCACGGCCATGTATGTGCCCGCCGAAATCCCCACGATCCAGCCGAGTAGTAGCGCCTTCGGGTTGAACCAGTTCGTGTACAGGCCAATGACGAACGCGGGGAACGTCTGCAAGATCCACGCGCCGCCGAGGAACTGGAAGCCGATCGCAAACTGCGGTCTGATGAATATCACGAACAGCAAAGCCACCGCACAGATCACGAGCGTTAATATTTTTGCCAGGCCGGTTTGTCCCGGGTGACGCGTCGCCGAGAACTGCTGGAAGATATTGCTTGCAAAGAGATTCGCGCCACCGATCGCCATGATCGCCGCGGGCACGAGCGCGCCGATCACGATCGCTGAATAGCCGACGCCGGCAAACCAATCCGGAAAGATTCGTGCGAAGAGCACCGGCACGACGAGTTGCGCGTTGGTGACTTTGATACCGGCCGCGAGTCCCGCATATCCTAGGAGCGCAAGAAATCCGAGCAGGAGCGAATAGATCGGTAAGAGCGCCATGTTACGCTCGACGACGACGCGGCTCTTCGCCGAGAGCATCGATGTAATCGAATGTGGATAGATGAAGAGCGCGAGTGCCGATCCAAAGGCGAGCGTACCGTAGACGAAGTATTGCGACGGCGCGAGCAGCAGGGTCGCCGGTTTCGGTTTTGCCGCCAGTGCGCTTTGCGCCGCGTTAAAAATCCCGGACCAGCCGCCGAACATGTGCGTGATCGCGATGACCGCGCAGATGATCGTGATGTAGATCAACGTGTCTTTGATGAGCGCGATCAACGCCGGGGCGCGCAGGCCGCTGGTATACGTGTAGGCGGCGAGCAAGATGAAGGCGATTGCAAGTGCGAGCTTGCCGTCGCCGATGGCGAAGAAGCCGCCAAGGTGTTGGAAAACGACCTGCATGCCGACCAGCTGCAAGGCGATGTACGGAAGCACCGCGATGATCCCGGTGACCGCGATCGTTATTTCGAGCCAGCGATCCCCGAAACGGTCGCGTACGAAGTCGGCAGCGGTGATGTAGCCGCGCTTGCGCGCGACGCTCCAAAAGCGCGTCAGCACGAGGATGCCGAACGGATAGGCCACGATCGTGTATGGGACAGCGAAGAATGCGGTCGGCCCGGCAGCATATGCAAGCGCCGGTACAGCGATGAACGTGTACGCGGTGTAGAGATCGCCGCCGATGAGAAACCACGAGATGACCGTGCCGAAATTGCCGCCGCCGAGCGCCCACTCGTGCATATGGTCGAGCGTGCCGGTTCGGCGCCAATTTGCCGCGAAAAATCCCAGCACGGTGACACCGAGCACGAGCAGAATGACGACGACCGAGCTAGCCGGCATTGGAGGTACCCCCGCGCCGCAGCACGATGTAGATCGCGAGAATTACCCCCGAGCCGATCGTCCACGCTAACTGATACCAATAGAAGAACGGCATGCCGAAGAGCCGAGGTTCTAAGGAATTGTAGAGCGCCGGAAAGAGCGTCGCGATGAACGGTATCACGAGCAGGATGTTCGCCCAGGAGTTGCGTTTCATACGGGTATGATTGGACGCCGTGGATATAACTCCTGAGGCCCTTGCACGTGAAACCGAACGCTTGTATCGTGACGGGCGATCGGATGACGCCTTTGCGCTTGCGCTCGAAGCCGCTGCGCGATTCCCTCAGAGTTCGCTCGCACTCACCAACGCAGGTTACTTTTATATTGTGCGTGGTGAGCCCGCGAGCGCAGTTGCCGCATACGAAGCAGCCTTGCGCGCGAATGCCGAGAATGCGGAAGCCCGGCGAGGGCTCGCTGTCGCCCAGACGCAGTGCGGCCGCGCAACACAGGGCGATTCAACCACCGTTGTGCCGTATCGAGGGACCGCCCGGCCGGTACGTGTGCTGGTGCCGATCACGCTCGGAAGCGGCAACGTCGTGACCGACCACCTCTTCGACGATCGCTTCTTTGAGGTCACCAAGGTTGCCGTCGAGCTGCATCCACCGGGCGCCGCGTTGCCCGAGCATGACGTCGTCTTCAATGCGGTGGGCGACGCGGACAGTTCCCGCGACGCCCTTGCGAAGGCGCGTCTGCTACTATCGCGCACGCGCAGGCGGATACTGAACGCGCCGGATTATGTTGCGATCACCGGACGTGTCGCGCAGTCGATGCGGCTGCGCGGTCTGGAGGACGTCGTCGTGCCGCAGATTGCGTCGGTCTCGCGCGACGAGGCGCGCGCAATCACCACGCCGACGCTCCTACGGGCGCCGGGCTTCCATGCGGGCGAGCATTTCCTGCGTGTCGATGAGGCCGATGGTCTGGATGCTGCGCTCGCGCAACTGCCCGGGGATGAGATCTTGGCGATCGAAGTTCTCGACACGCGCGAGCCTGACGGCACCTATGCGAAATACCGGGTGATCCTCGTCGACGGCGTGCTCTACCCGCTGCATCTAGCGATCTCGCCGGATTGGAAGGTGCACTACTTCAGCGCGCACATGGCCGCCGATGCCGGCTACCGCGAGCGCGAGGCGCAGTTTCTCACGGACCCGCGTGGCGCGCTCGGCGACCGCGCCTGGACCGCGCTCGAGCGCATTGCCGATACACTCTTCTTGAAGTATGCGGGAATCGACTTCGGCATCGACGCGCAGGGGCGCGTCATCGTGTTTGAATGTAATGCTACGATGGCGGTGCGCTATCCGCCCGATGAGGCACGCTGGATGTACCGGCGTCCCGCGGTCGATGCGGTACTCGACGCCGTGCGCGAAATGTTGTTGCGCTACTCGTCCATCTGAACGTTGCCGCCCTGATCGTCGAAAAGGAAGCGCGTGTCATACGCTCTTACTTCATTCGTCGCAGGATCGCGAAGGCGGGAGTGGATCGAGAGCCGGTGTAACGCCTTGCCGCTGCGTTTGATCACGCCGCCGTAGGCATACTGCACGAGCGGCGTTTTGTCGTCGATCGGTGCGAGCCGGCCTTTTTGCACGAGCATACTGAGCATCGTGTCTTGCAGCTTCTTTGGAATCAAGCGCGCAACGTCGTCGGCTTTGAGGCGCACGAGTTCGAGCTCTTTGGTCAATTTGTTGTCGACCGCAACTTGATCGTTATTGGCGAAGCGAATCACCGCGTCCCAGTCGTCCGCACTGATCCCGGTAAAGGTCAGGCCGTAGCGCCACGCGGGTTTGCCCTGCGCCGTGCCGGGCTGCTGCCATACGCGCTTGGCGCGAATAACGATGTTTCGTCCCTCGAGCTGCACCCGGAAGTTCGCCTCTTCGGGGAGCGCGGTGGGAGTCACGACGCCCATTCCACTGCCGGAGATATCGAGGCAGGCGCAGTTGCTCCATTGCGACCCGACCGCTACCCATGCCGGAAAAGGACCAGCGCGGCGTGCATATTTGCGCCGGTTCTGAGGAGCTCCGGTGAAAAAGGTGATCAGGTCGTTCAGCATCTACCTATCTATTCAATCGGCGCCCGGTGGTCCAAAATTGCGTGTCAAGTCGCCAAGTTCCCTTTACCGCTGCCTCGGCGGGTCTGGGGGGCGCCTTTTGGGGGAGCGCAGAAGGTCGGCCCATGGCCGATGCCTCCGCCCTGCGACCTGACCTGTCGCTGGTGCTCGAACGCATCACCGACGGGTTCTTTGCTCTGGACGCACAGTGGCGTATCGCGTACATCAACGCGCAAGCGCGCAGGCTGCTGCACGCGCCGCAAGACTGCCTCGGCCAATACTGGCTCGACGTCTTCCCCAAAGCACGCGGCCGCCTCTTCGAGCGCGAGTACCATCGCGCGATGCGCGACCAAAAGCCCGTGCAATTCGTGGAGTTCTCGGCCACCGCGGAACTCTGGCTCGAAGTCAAGGCCTATCCGTCGTCGACGGATTGTCGGTCTATTTTCGCGACGTCACGTCGCGGGTTGAGGCGCAGCGCGAAGTCGAACGAACGACGCGGCGGCAGCAAGCGCTCATCGATTTCGGGCGAGCCGCTCTCGCCGGTGCAACCTACGACGAGACGCTCGCCGACGCGATCGACTTGCTGCGCGAGACGCTCGATGCGAGCGTCGTCGATCTCTATCACTACGATCGTCTGACCAAGAACTTCTCGATCGTCCGCAGCGTCGGCTGGGAGAACGGGGCTGCGTTCGATCGTGACGCCGCCGCCGCTCGAACACATCGCGACCGTCGTTCGCACGGGCGAGCCGTTCGTCTGCTCGGACGTGCGCATCGATCCGCGCGCGCGCACGCTCGCGCGACTCGAAGCGAGCGGTGTGCTCTGCGTGCGTGGCGACGCTCGATCGGCACCGTCCATGCTCCGGTCGGCGCCATCGTCGCCTATAGCCGGCAGACCCGTACGTTCTCCGTCGCCGACGTACGGTTCATCCAGTCGCTCTCGCAGTCGATCGCCGAATTTGCGACGGCACTCGAATCCAACCGGCTGATGTTCGAGGTGCTCGAAAGCATCGCCGACGCTTTCGTCGCGGTCGATCGGGATCTGCGGATGACCTACGTCAACGGACGCATGGCACGGTTTTGGGACGAAGTGCCCGCGCGGATTATCGGGACGCGCTTGCGGAGTTACACGGCGCGATTCGATACGCCTGACGGACTCGTGTTGCAATTCTTCAAGGATGCTCGTCACGAGCGCCGATCGTTCACATTCGAGCACTACTGGCGCGACCGCTGGTTCGAAGTGCGGCTTTACCCTTTCGGATTGGGCGTGGCCGCGTACGTGCGCGATATCACCAAGCACAAGGGCGAGCAAGAGCGTGTACTCGAGCTCAACGCCGAACTGGAGGCGCGCGTTGCCGAGCGCACGACGCAGCTCGAGCTCGCGAACAAGGAGCTCGAGTCGTTCTCGTACTCGGTCTCGCACGACTTGCGCGCACCGCTGCGCGCGATCGACGGATTTTCGGCTGCGCTGGCGGAGGATTACGGTGAGAGTCTCGATGCGCGAGCGCGCGGCTATCTCGATCGGGTCCGCCGCGCGGCGCAGCGGATGGCCGACCTCATCGACTCGCTCTTGAAGCTGGCGAAGGTGGCGCGGACACCGATCACATTTGCGCAGGTCGATCTCAGTGCGATCGCACAGGCGCTTGCCGGGGAATTGCGGGAGAGCGATCCGCAGCGATCGGTCGACGTCACGGTCGAGGCAGGCCTCGAAGCACAAGGCGAGCCGCATTTGCTGCAAATCGTGTTAGCAAATCTGCTAGGTAATGCGTGGAAATTTACACGACAATTACAGCACGCGCAGGTCCACGTCGGGAAAAATAGCGAAGGCGAGTTCTACGTTCGCGACAATGGTGCCGGGTTCGAGATGGCTTACGCGAACAAGCTCTTCGGCGCGTTCGCCCGGCTCCATTCGATCGACGAGTACGAAGGGACCGGCATTGGGCTGGCCACGGTGGCTCGCATCGTACATCGTCACGGGGGCAACATTCGCGGCCGAAGGTGCTGTGGGCGAAGGCGCAACGTTCTACTTCACGCTTCCGGCGCACGAGCCGTAGGCAGCGAGTGCGATGAGCAAGCCGTACATTCTCCTCGTTGAAGATAATGCCGACGACATCGATTTGACGAAGCGCGCGTTCGCCAAGAATCACATCGCGAACGAGGTCGTCGTGATGCGCGACGGTGCTGCGGCCCGCGAGTTTCTTTTCGACGGCGAGCGTCAGCGCACGCGCGCAATGCCCGCGCTGATTCTGCTCGATTTGAGTTTGCCTAAAGTCGGCGGTCTCGAACTGCTCGAAGCAGATCCGCGCAAACGACGTAACGCGTCTCTTGCCCACCGTCATTCTTACCTCGAGTAAACAAGAAGAAGACTTGATCGAGGGATACCGCCTTGGTGTGAACAGTTACGTGCGCAAGCCCGTCGATTTCAACGAGTTCGTCGAAGCGGTCCGTCAAGTCGGCTTGTACTGGCTCGTGCTCAACGAGCCTCCTCCCACGGCAGGAGGAGGTGGTATGTAGTGAAGTTGCGGGTCCTGTGCGTCGACGACGCACCTGATGACGCGGAACTCGACGTTCTCGCGCTCGAGCGCCACGGTTTCACCGTTGAAGGCGTGCGAGTAGACGAACGGGCGGCGGCGATCGCCGCACTCGAAGATGGCCCGTGGGACTTGGTCTTGTGCGACTATTCGATGCCGCACTTCAGCGCGCAGGCGATGCTCGAGCTCTTGCGTAGCTCGAGCTGCCGCGCCCTGTTTGGTGGTATCGGGAGCAATCGGCGAGGAAGCGGCGGCCGAAACGATCCGTCTCGGCGCCTACGACTACATCTTCAAGAACAATCTCAAACGGCTCGGTCCGGCCGCCGAACGTGCGCTGCGCGATGCCGAGCTGCGCCGCGCACGTGGCTTGATGGAGATTCAGTTGCGCGAGCGCGAGACGCGCCTGCGCTTGCTCTTCGAGCAGCTGCCGGCGCTTGTCATTTCGTGCGACACTTCGCTGACCGTGACACGGTCGAAGGCGCGCAGCTCGCGCAAGTGCCCGACGATCCGGAGGCGCTCATCGGCGCGCACGTTGCGAGCTCGGCGCTGCTCGCCGACGAATCGCGCTTTCCGATCCGGCACGCGCATCTGCAAGCGCTCCAGGGCGGCTCGGCCGAATACGAGATGATTTGGGGCGGAAAGACGTTTCGCGGTCACGTCGAGCCGCTGCGCGACGTCGACGGTCGCATCGTCGGCACGATCGCTGTCGCCTTCGACATCACCGAACGCAAGATCGCCGAGCAGCGCGTCGCGTATTTCGCGCAGTACGACCCGCTGACCGATCTTCCGAATCGCGCGCTGCTCGAAGATCGCCTGACGCAGGCAATCGCGATGGCGCAGCGACATCGCGCGCCGTGTGCGCTCGTGACGATCGACATCGATGCATTCAAGGAAGTCAACGAACTCTACGGGACCGGGCAACGGCGACGAAGTGCTTGCGAATGATCGCTGCCGAATGCGCCGGCTGGTCGACGTCGAGCGCAACGGTCTCGCGCATCGGCGAAGATCAGTTCGTGATCTTGCTCGTCGATAGTGCCGACGCCGAAGGAGGCGACGGCGTTCGTCGAACGCTTGCACGCGACGTTCGAGGCACCGTTCGTCGTCGGCGATGTGGAGGTGTACGTCAATGCGAGCAGCGGCGTCTGCGTCGTATCCCGACGACGGGCACGATACGCAGACGCTGCTGCGTTCGTCCGAGGCGGCGATGCAGGCGGCCAAGCGTTGCCGGCGGACACGGATTTCGCATGTTCATGCCAGCATGATCGCCTCGTCGTCGGAGCGCCTCTCGCTCAAGCGCGATCTTCGCGGCGCCGTCGCAGCGCGGGACAGTTCGTACTGCACTACCAGCCGATCTTTCGTTCGATCGATCTGTTCTTCGCCGGGTTTCGAAGCACTGGTGCGCTGGCAGCATCCCGATACTAGGTCTGTTGCCGCCGGATCACTTCATTCAGCTCGCCGAAGAGACGGGCGCGATCGACGACTTGGGCGCTTACGTGCTTCGCGACGGTGTGCCGTCAACTTGGTCGAGTGGGATGCGCGCGGCGTCGACGTGCCGCGCGTTTGCGTGAACATCTCGGCACGCCAATTCGAGCGCACGAGCCTGCGCGAAGCGATTATCGACAACGCTGCGGGAGTCGGGCATCGCGCCGTCGCGGCTCGAGCTGGAGCTGACCGAGAGTTCGGTCATGCGCGACATCACAGGCGGTATCGCGATGCTGCACGAGCTCAAGACGCTCGGCGTCCGCCTCTCGGTCGATGACTTCGGAACCGGCTACACGTCGCTGAGCTATTTGCGCCGCTTCCCGATCGACGTGCTCAAGATCGACAAGACGTTCCTGCGCGATATGTTGCCCGGCTCGCAAGACGAGGCGATCGTCAAAGCAATCGTGATACTCGCTGAGAACCTGGGCCTGCGCTCGATCGCCGAAGGCATCGAATCACGCTTGACGCTCGAACATATTCGTGCGATCGGTGCGCACGAGGTGCAAGGGTTCTTTCTGGGTGAACCCGCGCCGCCGGAAGATGCGGTTAGGGATTTGGCGACGCTGTAGTCAGCGGGACAAAGTGGAGCAGGCCGGCCGCGTAGTCGATCGTCACGTTGAAGCGCTCGAGCAATCCGGCGCCCAGATGACCGTCCTCGGTGTTCGGTAGATTCGGCGTCGCACCGATGGAGGGCGACTCGATCGAGTAGCCGCCGATCTGCACCGACGGGATCGTGCCCAGCAGCTCGACGCTCGAGCCGCCGATGCCGCTAACTTCGTGCTCGCTCGTCGCAGTGAAGATCTTATGCGCCTGACAAAAATCAAAGGAGAGATTGATGCTCGACTCGTCGCCGGTGTCGAGCGTCAGTTGCGCGGGTAGATCGCCCAGGAGCACGTCGACAAACGGCACGAAGTTATCGAACGCAAGCGGCACCGCATAGCCCCGCTGCGATGCCGGCGCTCCGAGGACGACCCGGTGCGCGCCGTTGTCGAGTTGCACGGTCGTCGCGGCGAACAGATCAGCGCCCACGACGACGCTATAGCCGAAACGTCCGATGTCGTGCAATACAACGTAATTGGCCGAAGGCAAGGTCATACTGCCGATTTGCAATGCACCGGCGCGTACGACTTCGGTCGCGTAGTCGCCGAGGCCGCGCACGTGAAACGCTCCGACCACCGGAGCGTGCAACTGTTCGGCTAGTTCGAGACTCACCGAGAGGCCGGAGTTTCCGGTATCGAGGAGACATTTCGTAACGATACCGCCAAGCGTGCAGGCAAAGACTGGAGTGCTGAGCGATGGATCGGTGGGTATGACCGCGGGACGCACGGCAAACACCGGCACAGGTCCGTGTGGCGCTTCGAACGGTGTAGAGACTTCATCGCGCCGATCGTAACGCTCGAGCAAGGCGCCATTGCGCAGCACCTGCATCGGGAGTTCGTAACGGCCGGCAACTTGCGTGTAGTCGCGGTATTCGATGGTCATGTCGCCGTTGACGTCGCGCATGTATTTGACCGATGTGGTCTTGGGATCGACGTACACGAGCATCGGTACGGCGTCGCCGAAAGACACGAGCAGGGTGCGATACGGGACGCTCGAGATCGCAGTGATGCCGTTGTCGACGATGCGTCCACCCTGCGCAGTGAAATCCGGGGCCAAGAACGCAAGCGAGGCAATCGTACGTTCGGCACGCAAAAGCGGATCGCTGCTGTTGATTTCGGGCAACGTGGTGCCGTTGATATTAATTGAGTAGACCCGTTCGCCGTCAAAATACGTGCCGGCGCACAACGCACCGTTGCACTCATAGCTGGCAAAACGCAGACCCTGCGTCTCACTCTTGAGGTCGACGGTCTCACCGCTGCGGACCACGTGTGAAACCGACGTAAGGTGCGCATTCCACACGGCGCCGCTTGCCTCGCGCATGCGAGCGAGGAGGTGGGACAACGACTCTTGCGCGGGCGCTGCCGGCGACGGTGACGGCACCGTCACGGCGAGGCCGGCCGCAAAGAGCAAAGCGAGCCGCTTGGCGAAGGGCACGCCTATGCACTTCGAGTTGATCGATGAGTATCTTCTCAGCGGAGCTCCGCCTAAGGCGCGGGTGATCGAAACGCTCCTGGCCGACCGCAGCGATCTTCCTGAAGCTGCGCCCTTTTACGAAGGAATGCGGATGCTTGGTGCGCGCACGCCGGATCTTGCGCTGGTTGCGCTGCGTTTGGTGCTGGCCGGCAAAAAGGCGGACGACACGTCCGTTGTTGCCCTGCGCGAACATGCCGACCGAGCACGTGCCGGTGGTACCGACGCCAAGGCTGCGCGAGAAGCCTATGCGCGGCTGCTCGCCATGGTGCTGCTCGGATGTATCGGAGCGGCGCTGCTCGCTGTGTTGCCCGCGGGCGCACAAACCGCGTCACCCAGTCCCAACGTTTATCGAGCGCTCGAATCGGGACGGGGCGCGCGTCCTGCCGCAGAGATTCACGGCCACGTCGACTCGGTCGACTTTCCCGGTGGAACCTTTGCCGTACGCGTGAACGGCGGTACCCGTGTCATCGCGGTGATGCCCTCGACCACGTTCTACCGGCATGGCGGCTATGCAACGTTCGCTGATTTGCGTCGCGGGCAGAGCGTTGACGTCACCGTGTACGAAATCGGCGGACGCCTCGTCGCTCAGACGATTCGCTTGTGACTCCTGAGTGACACAAAGCACACTTGACCTCGCTTGCGGCGTGATTGCCACCGGCTTTTCACAGCGGCCGGACCGGTCGTTTGGCGGATACATTCTCTTTGCACGCAACCTCGAGAGCGTCGAGCAAGCGCGCGCGTTGACCGACGCGCTTCGTGACGGCGCGGAGCCTCCGCCGATCGTGGCGATCGATCAAGAGGGTGGCCGCGTCATGCGCGGGCGCAACGGCGTAGAACCGATGCCGGCAATGATGGCGCTTGGCGCGGTGGCCGACGCGGAGCTGTCCGAAGATGCTGGCGCGACCCTTGCGCACGACCTGCGCCGCATGGGCTGCACGCTAGATTTCGCACCGGTGCTCGACCTTGCGCTCGAGGCAGGCAACACGGTCATCGGCACGCGCGCTTTCGGGAGTTCGACCGAGCTCGTCACGAACATCGCAAGCGCGTTCGCGCGCGGACTCGAGCGCGGCGGAATAACACCGACGTTTAAACACTTTCCGGGCCACGGTGCTACGGCGTTCGACACGCATCTTCGAGCCGCACGCCTCGACGCCGACGAAGCGACGTTGCGCGGACGCGACCTCGTACCGTTTCGCGCGTGTGCGCGTCCCGACGCCGCGATCATGGCAGCACATGTCGCGGTACCGGCAATCGACGGCGACCGTCCAGCCTCGCTCTCGCCGCGCTTCTTGACCGGCATTCTGCGCGACGAATGGCACTTTGACGGCGTCTGTTTTACCGATTGCATGCAGATGGATGCGATTGCAAAGGGGATCGGCACGGTGCGCGGTGTTACCGAAGCGATCGCTGCGGGCGCGGATTGCGCGCTCGTGAGTCACGACCCTGACCTCGCGTTCGAGGCGGCGCAGTATTTGGCCAGTGCGGTCGAGCGCGGCGATGTGCCGCTGGCGCGGTTGCAAGAGGCGTACGCACGCGTGATGCGATTGCGCGCGCGCGCGCAGACGCCGCTCGACCTCGATGCGCTCGCGCCGCACCCGGGTATCGGACAGCGCATCGCGCGCGACGCGGTGACGCTCGTACGCGGCGAACCGCACGGCGACGCCCTTGCCGATCGCGCGGTCATCTTCGGCGACGGCTCGTTGGCCGCGCACGCACCGGCGCTCGAGGAGCAGCGACTCGACGTCGATCCGAGCGACGACGCGGTCGCGGCGATGCTCGACGCCGCGCGGAAGTCGTCGCGCCGCGCAGTCGTGCTCTCGTACCGTGCCCACCTCTACCCGCGTCAAGCGCGCGCCATCGGTGCACTGCTTGCGCACGCGCCCGATGCGCTCGTGATCTCGACCGGTGAGCCGTACGACGTGCCCCTCTTCGAAGCGGCACGCCACGTCCTGGCCTGCTACGGCAACGATGACGTGAGTCTTGCCGGCCTCGCCGACGTCGTGTTCTTGGGAGCGCCGAGCATCGGCGTTATGCCCGTTGCACTCGCTTGAAGCAGCGCTGCGCGGCTCGTGTACCGCTGCGGTTGCGCGCGTGGAACGCGGCGGAGAACTCGTCTACGAGCGCGCTTTTGGAACGACGCGCGACGACGCGGAAGCCATGCCGATCTACGTCGACACGCGTTTCGATCTCGCCTCGCTTACGAAGATCTTTGTTTCGAGCCTTGCGCTCGATCTGGTTGCGCGCGGTCTGGTCGAACTCGATGGACCGCTGCGTCGATTTCTACCCGAGTGGGGCCACGACGAGCACGCGCCGATCACGCTGCGCATGCTGCTCGCACACAACTCGGGAATGCATTCCGGAGCCGATTACCGCGAGCTGCTCGACTTCAACGTCGCGGATTTCGCGTTGCGGCGCGCGCTTGCCGCGGCACCGGGAGCGGGCGTGATCTACAGTGACCTTGGTTTTATCGCGCTCGGTGTCGCAATCGAACGCATCGGCGGCCGTGCATTGGGCAGCGCGATTGCGCAGATGTGGGGAGCCGACGTGGCGTTCAATCCGCGGCTTGTAGATCGCGCGGCGATTCCCGCGACTGAAGAAGATGCGTGGCGAGGGCGCGTGCAGGGCAGCGTGCACGATGAGAAGTCGCATCTCATGGGCGGCCTCGCGGGACACGCCGGACTCTTTGGAACTGCCGCCGCGGTTGCGCGCATGACCGAGGTCTATCTCGCCGCCGCGTGTGGCCGTACGCAGACCGTACTGCCCGCGGAGTTGGCGCGCGCCGCCACCATATGCGTGGCGGACGATCCGGTGTTGCGCCGTGGTCTCGGATGGGCAATCAAGACAACCGACGAAAACTCGTGCGGTGCGCGCTTTGGGCCGCGTAGCTTTGGGCACACGGGATTTACCGGCACGTGCGTGTGGGCCGACCCGGATCGCGACCTCCAAGCGGTACTGTTGACCAACACCGTCTACTTCGGGCGCACAGATTCCCGTCCGCTACGTGTGGCGTTTTATGAAGCCGTCGTAGAAACGTTCGGACGATGATTGCCGTCGGATTGATGAGCGGGACGTCGCTGGATGGTATTGACGCGGCACTCGTGCGCATTCTTCCGCGCGCTGGGACCTATTCGGTCGATCTCCTTAATTTTGTCACCGTACCGTTCGAAGACACGCTCGATCGCCAGTTGCGCGCGGCTCTTCCGCCGCACACAGCGACGGCGCCGACGATCGCCGATCTTCATCGCCGCCTTGGAGCAGCGTTTGCACGTGCGGCACGCACTGCCGCCGGAGCGCTGAGCGTCGACTACATCGCGTCGCACGGGCAGACGATCTATCACGACGGCAACGCGCACTGCACGATTCAGTTGGGTGATCCATTTGTGATTCGCGAGGCCTTGCGCGCAACGGTCTGCTTCGACTTTCGCTCCGCAGACTGCGTCCTGGGCGGAAGCGGTGCGCCGCTCGTGCCGTACGTCGATGTGTTGTTGCTTGCGGATCCGCGCGAGGATCGCGTTGCGCTCAACATCGGGGGCATCGCCAATGTTACTGCGCTTCCGCGTGACGCGGTGCCCAACGACGTTATGGCCTTCGATACCGGACCCGGCATGATGCTGATCGATGCGTTCGTGCAAATGCGTACCGGTGAGGCGCGTCGCTTCGATAAGGATGGCGCACTGGCTGCGGCGGGCCGCGTGGATGAGCCGGCGCTCGCGCGCATGCTTGCCGACCCGTACTTTTCGCAAGTGTCACCCAAGTCGACCGGACGCGAACGGTTCGGTGCGCAGTTTCTGTTCGCACATCGCGCCGCACTTGAGGGGCTTTCAATCGAAGATGGCTGCGCGACATTGACCGAGCTTACGGCGGCCTCGGTCGCCGAGGCGATCGCGGGACTCGGGATGGCAGGAGCGCACGTGCTTTGTAGCGGCGGCGGAGCGCGAAATTTGGCGCTGCTGCGCCGGCTTGCAGCACGGCTTCCGCAAGCGCGCGTCGAACCAACTGAGGTCGTCGGTGTGAACGGCGACGCGAAGGAAGCAATGGCATTTGCGGTCTTAGGATACGAAACGTTGCGCGAGCGGGCTGCAAACGTGCCGCGCGTCACAGGCGCGTCGCGCGCGGTACCGCTGGGTGCGATTGCTCCGTTTTCATTGCGCCGTTTGATTGCGGAGGTTGAGTCGGAGTGCCGATCTTCGTAGGTGTCGACGCGGGTGGGACCTCGCTTGACTGCGTGATCGAGCGTGACGGTGTCACAACCGGCGTACATGGCGACGCGGCCAACGTTCGTACCGCAGGCATCGACGGCGCGGCCGCGCAGATTGCCGCGGCCGTACGCTCCGGCCTCCACGACGACGCGTTCGATGCGCTGGTCGTGGGCGCCGCCGGTGCGGGCGACACGGTGATCGCGAGCGCGCTCGAGTCGGCGCTACGTACCTATTTTCCGCGCGGCACAATCGTCGTGCACGACGATGCCGAGATTGCGCTACGCGCTGCAGTTCCGCACGGTGATGGCGTGGTGCTCATTGCCGGAACAGGCTCGATCGCCTATGCGCGCGTCGGCGAGGAGGTGCACCGCGCCGGCGGGTATGGGTACCTGCTCGGTGACGACGGATCGGGATTTGCAATCGGCCGTGCTGCGCTTGCGCAGATGCTGCGCTGGTACGATCAACGCTCCGCGCATAGCGAGCTCTTCGACGCGATTGCAGGCCGCCTGCAGATTGGCGATGCACAGGGTTTGCTCGGGCGCATCTACGGCGAGCCGAACATGGTCGGCGCGGTGGCGTCGCTCGCACCGCTCGTGCTGGCTCGGGCCGGCTCGGGCGAACGTGTCGCGACCAAGATCGTGCAGAGCGCCGCGAGCGAACTCGTCGATTTGCTGAAGTCGCTCGTGCAGCACGCGCAATTGGGCAAACGCGAGCTTCCGCTGGTGTTTGCGGGTGGGCTCTTCGCGGAGAATTCGCTGCTGTCGTATTTGATCGAAACGCGATTGCTGGCCGACATGCCGCTACTGCAACCGGTGAAATCGCCACTGTCACCGGCGCACGGTGCACTCGAGCTTGCGCGCAGGATTGTGCGATGAAGCAAAGTGTACCGCCCACCGAGCAGCGCAATCCGCAAAGCACCGGACTCGATCTGCTCGAGACCCGCGATCTGGTCGATCTGCTCGTGCGCGACCAAAGCGAAGCCGTAGCGGTCGTGCGCGCGCAGGCTGCGACGTTGGCGCGCGTCGTTGAGGCAACCGTCGAACGCGTCAAGCGTGGTGGACGCGTGCACTACGTTGGTGCCGGAACAAGTGGACGGCTCGGCGTGCTCGACGCGTCGGAGATGCCGCCCACCTTCGGGACACCACCGGCGCTCGTGTGCGCGCATATCGCGGGTGGAGATCGCGCGCTGCGTGAAGCGATCGAAGGCGCCGAGGACGATAGCGCTGCCGGCGAGCGCGCAATGGATGAACATGTGCTGCCCGACGACGTCGTCCTCGGCATCTCGGCGAGCGGCGGCGCGCGCTTTGTCATCGCTGCACTCGAGCGCGCGAGGGAGATCGGCGCACTCACGGTTGCTATCACGAGCAGCGACGCATCCGCACTCGTAGCGGCTGCTGCGCTCGCGATCGTCCTTCCGACAGGGCCCGAAGTGCTGAGCGGGTCGACGCGGCTGAAGGCCGGGACGGCACAGAAGATCACGCTGAACACGCTTTCGACCGCCGTGATGGTACGGCTTGGAAGAGTGCACGACAATCTGATGATCGACGTGGTCGCGACGAACGAGAAGCTGCGTGGGCGTGCGGAGCGTTTGGTACGTGAACTCACCGGCGCCGGCGACGTGCAGATCTCCGCCGCACTCAAAGATGCAGACGGCAGCGTAAAAGTCGCGGTCGTCATGATCGCACGAAGCGTCGATGCGGCGCATGCGCGCTCGCTGTTGCAGACGGAGCCGTTGCGATCGTTGCTCTGAAGCTGCTGCTCGCCGCAGCGATCGTGTTCGTGCCGATGGACAATCGGCAGGTCACGTGGCATCTCCCGATCATGCTCGGTCAAATCGCCGGTCGCAGCGTCGTTGCGCCGCCGCATACGCTGCTCGGCAACAACCTGCAGCCGGGTGCTCCCGACGCAATTATCGCGTGGTTAAACGGAGGTGCGCCTCGCGCAGAAGCGTTCGTGCTTTCGAGTGATATGCTGGCCTACGGCGGACTGATCGCATCGCGCGTGCCCGGCCCGACCTATGCCGATGCGTACGCACGATTGCGCGAAATCGATCGTCTGCGTGCGCGTTACAACCGTGCCTGGATCGGCGCCTTCGGCACAGTCATGCGTCTTGCGCCGACGGGGGTCCCTGCCGGCACGCCGTTCTTTGCGCCCTATCCGGCATGGTCGTACTTGCAGCAATATGCGAACCTTCACGATCCGCTGCAGCCTGATGAACTCGAGGAAGCGCAGCGCCTGCGGGGTTTGATTGGCGACGATGTACTCAACGAATACTTGCAGACGCGTGCGCGCAACTACGCGGTGGATCGCTTATTACTCGACAAAGCGCGCACGGGATCGATCGATCGCCTCGTCCTCGGGCAGGACGATGCGAAAACCTATGGGCTGCACATTCCTGAGGTGCAGGCGCTGCAGGCCTATCTCGATACAAACGATCTCCAGAGCCGAGTGTCAATCGAGCCGGGGGCGGATGAACTCGGCATGGCGCTGGTTGCGCACGCGCTTGCACGAGACGCGGGCTGGACGCCACACGTCGCGGTGTACTTCTCGACGCCGCAAGGCGCGCAATATCAGGATCCGCTCGAATATGCACCCATCCGTGCGACTATCGACCAGCTAATCGCGCTCTGCGGCGCGACGCACGACGACAGCGCACCGAACATTACGCTCTACGTGCGCGTTCCCGAGACGGGCTCGGCGCTCGATGCCGCGTTTCTTACGTCGATCCGCGCCGATCTCGATGGGGGCCGTTCGGTTGCGGTGGTCGATCTTTCGTTTGAGAAGAGTTACGACGATCAGAAAGCCTTCGCGAATGCGCTGCTCACTTCAGGATTAGCCAGCCGGCTCAATGCCTATTCCGGATGGAACACCGACGCGAATACCGTCGGCACGGCGCTCGCCGAAGCGATCGCGGCCGGTGTCGGGCACCGGTTGCACAGTTACAACGCGCTCGCGCATCAGACGTTCACGTTCCTGCGATTTATCGACGATGTGGACTTTCACGATGACGTCCGGCCCGCGCTCAATACGTGGCTTGCCGCGCAGGGCATAACCGATCATACGCTGCTCGCACCCGACGTTGCCGCTGCGACGACGGAGCGCAATCGTGAGCTGCTTTGGTATGAAGCGCAAGGGACGCTCGCGCAGCTCTATCCGCAACTCCACATTGCAGTGCTGTCGATTACGCTGCCGTGGGATCGCACGTTCGATACGCAGATCGACGTGCGCTTAGCGCCAAATCTATAGCCGCGTCTAACCGCCGCGCTGGCAGAGTTCGATCAGCACGCCACCGGTCGACTTGGGATGCAGAAAGGCGATGAGATTGCCGTGCGCGCCTTTGCGCGGCCTTTCATCTATCAAGCGCACGCCTTTGGCTTTATAGTCGGCAAGGGCGGTCTCGATGTCATCGACGCGATAGGCGGTGTGATGCAGCTTCGTCTCCGCGTCGCCGCGAAAGCGGGCGATCGGCGAGTCGGGATCGAGCGGGCGTAAGAGTTCGATGATCGAGTCTCCGGCCTCGAGGCCCACGGCTTCGACACCCTGATCGGCGATGGTCTCGCGATAGATCGGCGAAAATCCCAGCGTTTGGGTGTAGAGTTCGATCGTCGCGTCGAGATCCTTGACGACGATTGCGATGTGATCGATCTTCACGCCACGACTTCCTTGGCGCGGTAGACGCCGAAGACCTCACGCAACACGTTGCAGATCTCGCCGAGCGTTGCTCCGGCGTCGACCGCTTCGACGAAGTGCGGCATGAGGTTATCTTTACTTGCGGCGGCGGTGCGCACGTCGGCAAGGCGCGCTTCGACCCGCGCCGCATCGCGCGAAGCGCGGAATTGTTGCAAGCGCGCAACCTGCTCGCGCTCGATTGCGTCGTCGACGCGTTGCAGCGGAATCGGAGCGTCGCCGGCTCCCTTTTCCGCAAACCTGTTGACACCGACGACGACACTCGTGCCGCGCTCGATCGCCTGTTGCGCCTCGTAGGAGGAGTCGGCGATGCGCGTCTGCATCCATCCGCTCTCGATGGCCGCGATGCTGCCGCCAAGCTCGTCGACCTGTGCGATCAGCGTTTGCGCACGTTCGATGAGCGCATTGGTCAACGACTCGACGTAGTATGAACCTGCCAGCGGATCAACGACATCGGTGACGCCTGACTCGTAGCCGATGATCTGCTGCGTGCGCAGGGCGAGCTTGGCGCTTGCCGCGGTTGGGAGTGCAAGCGCTTCGTCCTTACCGTTGGTGTGGAGCGACTGTGTACCGCCCAACACCGCCGCAAGGGCTTGCAGCGTGACGCGGACCACGTTGTTTTCAGGTTCCTGCGCGGTGAGCGTCGAGCCGCCGGTCTGCGTGTGGAAGCGGAGCATTTGCGAGCGCGGATCTTTGCAGCCGAATTCGTCGCGCGTGATGTGCGCCCAAAGGTAGCGTGCGGCGCGAAACTTGGCGACCTCTTCGAAGAAGTCGTTGTGCGCGTTCCAGAAGAAGGAGAGGCGCGGCGCGACGACATCGAGATCGATGCCCGCGTCGCGTGCTGCGCGCAGATACGCTTTCGCGTTAGAGAGCGTGAACGCGATCTCTTCAACCGCTGTCGAGCCGGCCTCGCGAATGTGATACCCCGAGATCGAGATCGTATTCCACTGCGGCACTTCGCGCGCGCAATAGCTCATCACGTCGGTGACGAGACGGATCGACTGGTTGGGCGGGTAGATATAGGTCCCACGCGCGGCGTACTCTTTGAGCACGTCGTTCTGGATCGTACCGCCGAGCTTATCGAACGGAATGCCGCGACGGCGCGCGACCGCGAGCAGCATCGCGAGCAGAATCGAAGCCGGCGCATTGATCGTCATCGAGACCGTCACCGCTTCGAGCGGAATACCGTCGAGCAGCGTCTCCATGTCGGCAATCGAGTCGATCGCGACGCCGACCTTGCCAACTTCGCCGCGCGCGATCGGTGCATCCGAGTCGTGGCCGAGCTGCGTTGGGAGATCGAACGCAACGGAGAGCCCGGTCGTACCGCGCTCGAGCAGATAGCGATACCGCGCGTTGGATTCGGCCGCGGTCGCGAAGCCGGCGTACTGCCGCATCGTCCACAGGCGCCCACGATACATGTCGGAGCGAATCCCGCGCCCGTACGGAAACGCGCCGGGCTCACCCAAATCGTGCGCCGTGCCTTCGATGGTGTCGTATGTGGAATCGAGCGGAATGCCGCTCGCGTTGAACTCCCGTGCCATTGAACCAGCCTATTCGGCATGGGAGGAAGACAGGCTTCCCTTTTCAAGCGCCGTTATTCACGCTAGGATCACGAGATGCGAGCCATACAGATCACACAGTTTGGTGATCCCGGAGATGTACGCGTGCGTGACGTGCCGACACCGCATCCCGGCACCGGTGAGGTGCTCGTAAAGATCGAAGCCGCCGGCGTAAACCCCAGTGACGCCGTTAATATCCGCGGCGGATTCCCGAAGACGACGTTGCCGCGCATTATCGGTCGCGATTTTGCCGGGACCGTTGTCGAGGGACCGGATGTGCTCGCGGGCGCAAGGGTTTGGGGCTCGGGCGGTGAGCTGGGATTCACGCGCGATGGGTCGCACGCCGAATTCCTCGTTGTCCCCGCCCAAGATGTAACGGCCCGACCTAACAACCTGACGCCACCGCAGGCAGCGGCCGCCGGCCTGCCGTTCGTCACCGCGTACATCACGCTTGTCGATCGCGGAGGTTTGCGAGCCGATGACTGGGCGCTGATCTCGGGCGCAGGGGGCGGCGTCGGTGGCGCAGCCGTGCAAGTCGCGAAGTGGATCGGGGCGCATGTCATCGCGGTCCATCGGCCGGATTTTGATGCGGGCAAAGTGCCGGATCTCGTCGCGAGCGCGACCCAAGGTCGGGGCGTCGATGTTGCGCTCAATGTCGTGGGCGCCGCGATCTTCGAACCGCTACTTGCGTCACTCGCGATTCGTGGACGCATGATCATCATCTCGCGTATCGGTGGGAAAGACGTCAACCTCGATCTCTTCAATCTCTATCGGCGTCAGCTCTCGATCGTTGGTGTCGACTCTGCCCAGGCGCCGGCCGATCAATGCGCGCGCGTCCTCGACACCTTGCGGCCAGGTTTTGAATCCGGCGCACTGCAGCCGCCGCGTGTCGACGAGCAGCTTCCCTTAGAACGCGCCGCAGAGGCGTATCTCGGCGTTGAAAAACTCGCCGGCAAAAAATTCGTCCTCGTTCCGTAAAGGAGAGCATTTGTGAAAGCCGCGGTCATTCACCAGTACGGCGGTCCCGAGGAACTGAAATATGAGGACGTACCGGATCCCGTCGCCGGTCCGGGCGAAGTGCTGATCAAAGTTGCCGCAGCCGGCATCAATCCGATCGATATCGCTCAGCGAAGCGGAGCAGCCAAAGATTTTACGCCCATTCAATTTCCCGCGATTCTGGGTTGGGACGGTGCCGGAATCGTCACGAAGCTTGGCGAGGGCGTCGGCGGTCTCGCAGTGGGCGAGCGCGTCGCTCTATTGGCGTTTCACACGTACGCGGAGCTCGTTGCAGCGAAGGCCGAACTATTTGTGAGGGTTCCTGACGGCCTTGACCTCGTCGACGCGGCGGCTTTGCCGCTCGTCACCCAAACGGGCAGTCAACTGATCTCGGTGGGGAGCGGCGCCAAAGAAGGAATGACGGTGCTCGTATCCGGCGCGGTTGGCGGCGTCGGCCGTTCAGCCGTCTACACAGCCAAGAATCTTGGCGCGCGCGTGATCGCCGGCGTTCAAAAGCGTCAAGTCGAAGAAGCGAAGCACATCGGAGCCGACGACGTGCTTGCGCTCGACGACGACGCGGCGTTTGCCGGCTTCCCGCAAGTAGATATCGTTGCCAATACGATTCGCGGCGCGACCGCCGCCGCACTGATGACCAAGATAAAATCCGGTGGAACCTTCGTATCCGCGACCGGTGCGCCGAGCAACGCGAACGAGTTTCCCTCAGTCAGATTCGTCGACTTCCACATGAAGCCGGATAGCGAAATGCTCTTTCTCTTGATGGAAGCCGTACGCGACAAGAAGCTGACGATTCCGATCGATCGTCGCATGGCGCTACGCGACGCAGCAGCCGGTCAAGCCGCGGTCGAAAAAGGCGGCCTACGCGGCAAGGTGTTACTGATTCCGTAAATCATCCGATCGTAACGAGCGGCGCGCGTGCCTCAACGGTATCGCCCGCTTTCGCGTGCACCGCGCTCGCGGTGCCGGCTTTATGCGCGCGAATCTCGTTCATCATCTTCATCGCCTCAACGATCGCCACGACCTGACCCTCAGCCACCGCATCACCCGCTGCAACCTTCATCTCGACGACAACGCCATGCATCGACGAAACGATATCATTGCCAGACCCTGCCGTTTTCTTTTTCCCGGTCGCGCGTGGAGCGAGCCGCGCGGCGCCATTCTTCGTCGGTCCCGCGCTGCCGCGCTCGGGCAAGTCAAAGACCCGAACGTTATACAACTTGTCATTGACTTCGACACGGACGGTTTGCGGCGCAGCGGGTTGCGTGTCTCCCCCGGAGCCGACCGTAACCATACTAAGGGAGGCGGAGGGGGAGACCGCAAACCCCGTAGCCGCAAACTTTTCAAGAGTAGCAGTCCCATATGTAGCGTCGCGAACGCTCGGTTCATCGCACAATGCGCGCAACAGCGGTAGCGTCGTCGGCACGCCTTCGATCAGATATTCGTCAATCGCCCGAGCGAGACGCGCGATCGCTTGCGCGCGCGTCGGTGCCCAGACGATCAGCTTCGCGATCATTGAGTCGTAGTCGGGCGAGATTGTATACCCGGGATACGCTGCGGAATCGACGCGCACGCCGAGACCGCCGGGCTCTTTGTACGCGGTGATCGTGCCCGGCGCGGGCCGGAAATTGTCAGACGGGTCTTCCGCGTTGACTCGACCTTCGATCGCGAAGCCGGTGAACGTGATGTCGTCTTGGCCGAAGCCGAGTTGCTCGCCGGCCGCAACGCGGATCTGCTCGCGGATCAAGTCGAGACCCGAGATCATCTCGGAGACGGTGTGCTCGACTTGGATGCGCGTGTTCATCTCGAGGAAGAAGAACTCGTCGCCCTTCACCAGGCACTCGATTGTGCCCACCGAGTCGTAGCCGATCGCTTGCGCTGCGCGCATGCCGGCTTCGCGCATCGCACGCCGCGTCCGCAGCGGAATCTGCGCAGGCGTTTCTTCCCAAAGCTTTTGGTGGCGGCGTTGCAGAGAACAGTCGCGCTCGCCGACATGCACGACGTTGCCATGCTTGTCGGCAAGAATCTGCAGTTCGACGTGTTTTGGATTTTCGAGATAGCGCTCGGCGTAGATCGTGCCGTTCTTAAAGTACGCCTCGGCCTCGCGTTTGGCCGTCGTGAAGGCCGATTCGATCTCGTCGAGCGTGTGCGCAACCTTGAGGCCTTTGCCGCCGCCACCACCCGAAGCTTTGAGCGCGAGCGGCAATCCGTAGGCCTTTGCCGCGGCATGCGCCTCTTTGACGTCGTGGATCTCTTCGGTGCCACCGGGAACGAATGGTACCTGCGCTTTCGCCATCGCTTGGCGCGCGCGTAATTTATCACCCATCGCATCGATCGCGTCGGGATGCGGACCGATCCACGTGATGCCCGCCGCAATAGCGCGACGCGCGAAGGCAGAGTTCTCGGCGAGAAATCCGTAACCGGGGTGCACAGCATCCGCACCGGAACGCTTAGCTACCTCTAAGATCGTATCGATGTTGAGGTAGCTCTGCGCCGGCGATGCCGGACCGATCAGATACGCCTCGTCGGCCATGCGCACGTGGATGCCGTCACGATCAACTTCTGAGTACACGGCGACGGTGGCAATCGACATCTCGCGCGCGGTACGAATAACACGCACGGCGATCTCGCCGCGGTTGGCAATGAGAATCTTTTTAAACACGACGGTAGTCTTCGATCTCCAGGTCAGGGTTGCGCGAAGCGACTTTCCAGCGCGAGGCGCGTTCGCTCGAGTTTGCGGGTACTTCGGCCGGCGTTAGCAGCGCGAGCGCGGCGGAAATCGCCGCGAGTTCGTCTTCGCTGATCACGCGTGGAAATCGGGTGGATACATGCCGACCGCGTGATAGCCGGCGTCGACGAAATGCACGTCGGCTGTGATCGCCGAGGCAAGATCGGATGCGAGGTAGACGGCCGTGTTGCCGACGTCTTCGGATGTGACGTTACGACGCAGCGGCGCGACTTGCGGTACAACGTCGAGCATCTTGGTTGCACCGGAGACTTGTCGCATGCTGGCGGTCTTAATCGGGCCCGCAGAGATTGCGTTGACGCGAATGCCCCGGCCGCCGAGATCGTAGGCGAGATAGCGGACCGACGATTCGAGCGCGGCCTTGGCGATGCCCATTAAATTGTAGTTCGGCACGATTTGTGTCGCGCCGAGGTAGGTCATTGCCATGATCGAGGCGTTGTCGTTGAAATTGTCGCGCAGCGCGGAAACCAGCGCGATCAACGAATAGGCCGAGACGTCGAGCGAGAGCGCGAAGCCTTTGCGCGAGGTGTCATAGACGGTGCCACGCAGATCGTCTTTGTCGGCAAAGGCGATCGAGTGAACCAGCGCGTCGAGCGGACCGAACGACGCTGCCAGCGCGTCGCGCAACGCAGTCAGCGATTCGTCGCGTGCGACGTCACATTCGATGACCGGACCGCCGCCCAACTCCGCCGCAAGCTTTTCCACTTCGTCTTTGACGCGCTCGCCCTGATAGGTGAACGCGAGCGTTGCGCCGTGCTCGTGCATCTTGTGTGCGATGCCGGTCGCGATCGACCAGCGATTGGCTACGCCCGTGATCAGGGCGCGTTTCCCTTCGAGTAGCTTCACGTCAGGGTAGATACCAGCGCAAGGGCCCTCGTCCTCTCGCGCGAACCGGTAGCGGCATGTTTGTGCTGATTTCGCGCTATCTCAAGCCGCTCGACGTCGTCGACGCCTGGCTCCCCGAGCACCGCGCCTTCCTCGACCGTCACTACGCGGCGCACCACGTGCTGACGTCGGGTCCGCAGAGCCCGCGCAACGGCGGGGTGATCGTTACGCACGAGATGACGCGCGAACAAGTCGACGCGATGTTGGCCGAGGACCCGTTCGTGCGCGAAGGGGTCTCGGAATATCAGATCATCGAGTTCAAGCCGTCACGCCCCGTGAATCCGTAGCGCATGAGTAAAAACGCGTGGTGGGCGGCTGGGGTCGTCGCGGTCGTGGTTGCATTCATGCATTTTGCAACGGCCGGACAGTACGACATCTTCCGCAACGAGCTGTACTTTATAGTTTGCGGATGGCATCCGTCGTTTGGGTACGTCGATCAGCCGCCGGTCGTGCCGCTGCTGGCAGCCATCACGCAATTTGGCGGAACTCACGTATGGCTCTTACGCCTTCCCGGAATCCTAGCCGCGATTGCGACCGTGCCGCTCGTCGTTGCGTTCACGCAGTTGCTCGGCGGCAACGGCCGTGCTGCGTGGCTCGCAGCAGTGGCATACGCAAGCGCAACGCTTGTCACAGCGATGTCGGCGACGCTTAATACTTCGAGCTTCGAGCCGCTCGACTTCACGCTCGTTGCGTATCTGATCACGCGTGGGATCGTGCGCAACGAGCCGCGCTTGTATTGGTGGGCGGGCCTCGTTGCCGGCTGCGCTTTTGAAACGCGCTACGGCATTTTGATGTGGGCCGCGGGATTGGCGATCGGCCTTGCGATCTGCGGGCCGCGGTCGATCTTTCGCTCGCGCGATCTGTGGATCGGCGTTGCAATTGCCGCAGTCATCGCGTTGCCGAATATCATCTGGCAAGCCGCGTACGGCTTCCCGTTCCTCGAACTCGTGCGCAACGATAACTCGGGCAACTTCCTCGGTGGGCCGCTTGGCTTTATCCTGAGCCAAACATTTCTCGTGAATATCGTGCTCGTGCCGCTGTGGATTACCGGCATCATCGCGCCCTTCGTCCAGGCGCGGCTCGCGCCGTTCCGCTTTCTGGCAGTGACGTTCGTGGCGATGGGTGCGCTCATCGTGCTCACGAACGGCAAGGCCTACTACATGGCCGCGGCCTATCCTACGATTTTCGCGCTCGGCGCCGTTTCGGTAACCATGGTCTGGCGCTGGGTGATCGGCATTTGGGCGGTGCTGGCGGCCGCGAACGCGGCGTTCGCGCTTCCGTACGTGCTCCCGGTGATGCCGGTCGCGCAATTTAAAGCGATGCTGGATCGCAGTAACTTCAAGATGCCGGCAATGGAACGCGCCGGCATCGGCGCGCCGATCATGCAGGTGTACGCCGACGAATTCGGCTGGCGCGATCTTGCGCACACGGTCGAAGGCGTCTACAATGCTTTACCCGCGAGCGATCGCGCCAAAGCGACGATCTACGCCTCGAACTACGGTGACGCGAGTGCGATCAATGTCTACGCCGCGAATCTGCCGTTCGCGGTGAGCGGTAACAACCAATACTACTTATGGGGACCCGGCAACGGCGATGGCTCGGTCGTGATCGCCGTTAACGTGGATCCCGCGCAGTGGTCGCAGATGTGCGCATCAGCACGCGTCGTCGCTAGCACGGGAGCATCGCCGTACAAGATGCCCTACGAAGTGAATCAGCCAATCGTTCTTTGCCGCGGCATGCATCCGCCGTTCGCGCAGCAGTGGGCGACCTTCAAGCACATCGGGATCGAGAATCTCGGCGTCGGCAAGCCGCGATAGGCGTCAGCGGAACAAGAAGAGCTCGGCAATCTTTCCGTCGTGCGTGCGATACAGGATAGCCTGAAGCGTCTTCGTCGGATAGGTTACCGTGAGCGTGTTGACCACCAGCCCGCCGCGCAGCGCGGCGCGCGCGACGCGAACCTCCGGCGTTCCGAGCGGAGCGAGCATCGCCGCTGCCTGCGTGACGCGCGCGGGCGTCATGAGTGCATCGAAGTCAGCCGTGATCGCCGATCGATCGATCTTACCCTGCGCAAGATTGACGAGCCACGTGCGCGTGAGTGCCGCAGCGTCGGGCAGTCCGGCGTCCGCGGCGGCATTGCCATAGATTTCTTCGGCGATTCCTCTTCCGATCGTCGAGCTGGACGCGCTGGGCGTCGCGTCGGAGAACACGACAATCGACGTGTCGTCGTCTGGAAAGAGCGCCTCGAACGACTGATAGCCGACAACTTCGCCGCCGTGACTGATGAGCCGATGTCCGTTGAGTGCACCGACCGAGAAGCCAAGACCATACCCGGGGTTCTCGCCGTCGGCAAGCAACCGCGGTTGCCATAAGATTGCGGCGTCAGCAGCCGGGACGACATTATGTTCCATGAGCGCAATCGTCCAGCGCGCCAAATCGTGTGCCGTCATCGAAAGACTTCCGGCAGCATTGAGCCACGCCGCAGCCGCGACCGGTGCAACTTCGTATGGTGCAAAGAAATATGACTGGTAGCCGAGTGCATCGGTTGGGCCGAAGCCGCCGTCGATCCAATGCGCCGACGTCATGCCGAGCGGCGTGAAGAATCTGCGCTGGTAGACGTCAAAGAGTGCGGCTCCGGCCACGCGTTGCGCGATCACCCCCGCGATCGTATAGCCGCTGTTGCTGTACTGCCAGCGCGTGCCCGGCGCAAAGTCGAGGGGAAGGTGGCCCTGGCGATCCGCCAGCGCCTGCATCGTAATTGGTTGATACGATTCGAGCGTTGGGTAATCGAGCGGGTAGTAGTCGCGAATCCCGGCCTCGTGTGCGAGCAGTTGAGCGATCGTGATTTGCGACGCGTCAGAGTACGTCGGTTCGTACTTTGCCAGAGGATCGTTGAGCGAGAGCTTGCCTTCGCGCGCCATCGCCACCATCGTTGCCGCCAAAAACTGCTTGCTGACGGAACCGATCGGAAACGTCGTGTCAGTGGTCGCCGGCAGCTTTTGCTCGAGCGATCGCAATCCATACGCTTTTTCGTAGACGATCGTTCCGTGTCGCACGATTGCAAGCGAGACCGACGGCGTACCCGTGCTTGCCATCGTTTTCTGGACCAGGGCATCGACGAAAGCCGGCGTCGGCTCCGCTGCGAGCGTTGCAGCGAGTAGAGCAACGAGAAGAATATATCGCATTGCAGATCCTTTTCGCCGGTTACTAAGCATTCGTCGCAAGTGAAGTTTGCAGCAGCGTGAAGCGCTGCTCTTGAATCGCGTGCACGGCCCAGACACCCGCGGGAACCAGCATCGCATTCGGCACGAGATGATGCGCGAAATCGCCGTAAACGGTCTCAAACGGCTTGCCCAGAGCCTTTGACACCATCGAGGCCGTGCCCAGCGCCGCATTGTTGCAGACGAAGAAACGCGCACCGGCGTCAGCCACTAGCGAACGAATCGAGATATCACCCTCGCCGCCTTGCTCGCGCAGGCACGGGTTGCCGGTCGCGCCGAATTCGCGAACCGATGCGATCTGCGCGGCACCATTTCCGTGTTTGAGCTTCCCCGAGAACGGATAGACGTAGCGGTTCCAAACGAGATCGTCGAAGGCCAAGAAAATCGAGAAGCCATGATAGAGCACGGCGACCGGAAGCACGTCGCTCCAATCGACACCCACGTCGCGGTAACCGTTGAGCGTATTTCGCATCGCTAATAAGACCTCGCCGCCCTCGATTTGCACGGCGGTGAAGAGCGTCTTATGCGATTGCGCTCCGTCGAGCAGCGCGTTAAACGACTCGAGATCGAAGTCGAGCTTAGGGGCCTTGGGATGCTTGGCCGGCGGACCATCGGCGAGCGCGGTTGCCGGAATTGCGGAAGCGACTGCCCCCGCCGCGAGAAAGTCCTTACGTGTGGTCATCCGTGCTCCTTGGCGTTAGAAAGCTGCGATATGATGCAGCACGTCCGCATACGCATTGTCGAATGCCGTTTCGTCGACGGGATGCGTTGTATCATTCAGTGTTGCGGAGAAACACACCGCCGTCCCTCGTCTGGTCGTTACCATGGTCGTGAGGTTGATGATCCCAGCATCGGAACCACCTTTGAAGGCCACCTGGCGAAAGTCGGCCGGATTGGCGACGCCGGGGTTGATCGACATGAACGGAAGTGCCGAGACGTGGCGCATCAGATCGCATAGCTCCCGCACGCTGTACTGCCATTCCAACGCCAAGTCGGGAGAGGTCGGCAATTGCTCGAGTGTTGGCAGTGGCTGGGCATCGACGAACACTAGGACGGCAGCCCGCTCTCTCGGCGTGGCAGCGCGAAGGTACGCCGAGCGTAGGTCGGTGTGCTCGGTCGATTTAAGCACGAACATCTCCCGCGTTGTAAGGAAGGGATCGTTCCCAAACGCATACGGTCTCAATGCGGTCGGTCCGACGATTCGCACAAGTGCATCGGCCGCCGTGTTATCGCTAATCGAGATCATTTCGGCAGCATAGGTCGCAAGCGTCAGCGGCGTGTCGTCGGGCCACGTGCGGAGCACGCTAGTCGGCAGGCTCTTCCAGTCTTTCCGAAGCGGCACCGTGTCGCTCCAGCGCCACGACCCGTGCGTTATCTCATCGGTAAGCGCGCTGAGTACGGCAAGCTTGAATGCCGAGCCCACGGCCAGAGGCGCGGATGCATCAAGGGCCGCTCGTTCGGTGCGGCCCTCCTCGACTATTACGTACGACACGGTCCCGGTCATTCGCGCAAGTACCCTGAGGCCATCATCGATCGACGATGTGGTCAACACCGGTTGCCTAAAGAGCAGGGCGTCGATTTTGTTGTCGGCATCGAGATGAATCACAATGTCATCCGTGCCATTGGCAAAGTGCGCGATGAACCTCGCGGGCGTGAACTCGACGAGTTTGTAGGCCCCTTCTGCCTTGAGAAGGCTCACGAGGACCGCATCCACCTGGCTCGCTGGAACTTGCGCGAGAAATATTGCACTAAACCAAGCGGGGTCGGCGTGCCCCGTTCGCAGCATGGTATCGATTCGGTCGCGAGCGATGTCGATCGCGGAGGGTGTGGGCGTCGCGGTTGGCACGGCCGCGGTAGTATAAAGAAGTGCGATCGCGAGTGCAAAGACGGTCAGCATACGCATGGCGTACCTTGCTTGCGCATCAGAGCGGAATGTTACCGTGTTTGCGTTTCGGACGTTCGACGCGTTTGTTCTCGAGCATCTCGAGCGCTGTCGCTATTGCGCCACGTGTGCGGTGTGCCTCGATCACGCCATCGACGTAGCCACGCTGTGCCGCGATGTACGGATTGGCGAAGCGCTCGGTGTACTCGTCGATCAGCTCTTTGGTCTTGGCGTCTTTGTCCTTCGCGGCGGCGATCTCGCGCCGGTTGATCACTTTGACCGCGCCCTCCGCGCCCATGACCGCGATCTCTGCCGTCGGCCATGCGAGGTTGACGTCGGCGCGAATGTGTTTGGACGCCATGACGTCGTATGCGCCGCCGTAGGCTTTGCGTGTGATCACCGTGATCTTCGGCACCGTCGCTTCAGCAAAGGCGTACAGCAACTTCGCACCATGCAGGATGATGCCGCCATATTCTTGTGACGTGCCCGGCAAGAAGCCCGGGACGTCGACGAAGGTGAGCAGCGGGATATTGAAGGCGTCGCAAAACCGCACGAAGCGCGCGGCTTTAATCGAACTTGCGATATCGAGCACGCCCGCGAGCACGCTCGGCTGATTCGCCACCACGCCAACGCTACGTCCGGCAATTCGTCCGAAACCGCACAGGATGTTCGGCGCATAGAGCGGCTGAATTTCGAAGAAGTCAGTGTGGTCGAGGATACCCTCGAGGACGTCGTGCATGTCGTACGGTTTGTTTGGGGTGTCCGGCACGATCTCGTCGAGCGCGAAGTTCTCGCGCTGCGGGTCGTCGTCGACGGCGTAGCGCGGCGGATCGTCAAGGTTGTTTTGCGGAAGGTACGAGAAGAGCGCGCGGGTCTGCGCCATCAAATCGTCCTCGTCGCTCGCGACGACCGATGCAACACCGCTGCGCGTCGCATGCGTCATCGCACCCCCGAGTTCTTCGAAGCTGACGTCTTCGCCGGTGACCGTTTTGATGATCTCAGGGCCGGTGATGAACATTTGCGAGATCTTCTCGGTCATGATGATGAAGTCGGTCATTGCCGGCGAGTAGACGGCGCCGCCGGCGCATGGCCCGGCGATCAAACTCAACTGCGGAATCACGCCGCTGGCTTGCACGTTGCGCCAAAAAATCTCGGCGTAACCGCCGAGCGAGACGACGCCTTCCTGAATGCGCGCGCCGCCCGAATCGTTGATGCCGATCATCGGCGATCCGGTGCGCAGCGCAAGGTCCATCACCTTGCAGATCTTTTCGGCGAAGGCTTCGCCGAGCGAGCCGCCGAGCACGGTGAAGTCCTGCGAGAAGAGAAAGATTTGGCGCCCGTCGATCGTTGCGCGTCCGGTCACGACACCGTCGCCGAGAAACTCTTTCTCGTCTAAGCCGAACGCATTGGTGCGATGGGTGACAAACTGATCCAGCTCGGTAAACGAGCCTTCATCGACGAGCGTCTCGATGCGTTCGCGCGCGGTGCGTTTACCGCGAGCATGTTGCTTTTCGATGGCTTCGGTGCCGGCCGGCGCCTCTGCCAGCGCGCGCTTTGCGGCTAACTCGCGATACTTCTCGTCATGCGTCCTCACGGGGTCGGCATTGTACGGCTCGCCAGCATGCCCCTTGCGGTAGTGATCAGCCACGCTCCGGTCTGCGCATCGACGATTGTCGTCTGCGCTCCCGCCCGGTAGTGGGTTGGACCGACGATGAATGGGCGCGTATGGAGTGCCGTTATGTCATAGACCATGCGGCCCGGCGCAACGGTTCGCAGTGCGATCTGCGGCGTAACGACGGCTGACCAGCGCAACAATGGATCGCCGCCAGGGGCCTTGCGTATCACGATACCGCTTGCGTCCTTGATGTGCAGCGATTGCACGGCTTTGCCGACGTCAATAAACGCCGAACGCGGCTGCGCGGAGTTATCCGGATACTGATAGGCGCTAGCAGTGCATGCCGCGAGCAGCAGCAGAAGGGGTAAGGCGCGAGTCATTCCGCAGCAATTGCGTGTACGGCCACGGGAGCCTGCCCCGCGACTTTGGGCGGACGCAAGAACAACACGAGCGGCGTGAGCAAGAGCGTCACCGCGCCGAGCATGTAAAACGCATCGGCAAACGCGAGGGTCGTAGCTTGCTGCTGGACCAGTCCGGCGACGGTGGTGAGCGGCGCATGGGCTGCGAGCGCATGTTGCACGGCGGGACTCGCGAGGTTTACCGCTCCAGCAAGCTGGTCTTGATGGAAGGCACCACGCCGGTCGAGCAACGTGACGAGCACGGCCGTTGCAATCGACCCGCCGAGTTGTTGGAAGAGATTCTGTAACGAGGTGGCTTTCTGCGTATCGAATCCCTGCACGGAGCTAAGTACCGTGACCGAAAGCGGCACGAAGATCATGCCGAACCCGATGCCGCCGATGATCAAGGGAAACAGGAACGTTGTAAAGACGCTCTCGGTCGTCAGCACCCTGGCCGTCTCGAAATTAGCGTAGACGACGATGAGGAACCCGATCGCCAGTAGTATCTGCGGACGAATCTTAAAACGATTCATGATGAAGAGCGTCACAAAGGTCATCACCATGATGCCGAGCGCGCGGCTGAGAATCGAGAGCCCCGAGAGCGTCGCCGTGAAGCCGAGCAAAAGCTGCTGAAACTGTGGGGCGAGAATCACGCCGCCGAAGAGCGAGAATGCGAGCAGCATTGCAAGCGCACAGCCCGCGGCAACCGTTGGTTTGCGTACCAAAATGCTGAGATCGACGATCGGGTTCTTAACAACGCGCACCTCCCAGTAGACGAAGGTCGCGAGCGACGCGACCGCAATGACGGCAGTCAGTGCGATGTTGCGGTCGTTGAACCAATCGTAGCGTTCGCCCTCGTCGAGCACGTACTGCAGCGCGCCCAGGCCAATCGCGAGCAGTGCGAGGCCGCCACCGTCGAAGCCTTCCAGTTTGCGGCGCGGCGGATCGCGCAGCAGCATTGCGCAGATGATCGCCGAGAGAATGCCCGGCACGATATTGACGAAGAAGATCCAATTCCACGAGAGCGAGTCGGTGAGCACGCCGCCGAGTGTCGGGCCGATCGACGGGCCGACGACCGCGCCGATTGCGGTGAGCGCCTGGCTCAAACCCAATTGCTTTGGCGGGAACGTGTCGCGCATAATCGCTTGTCCGGTTGCAATCAAGCCGCCGCCGAACAGGCCCTGAAGCACACGATAAAAGATCAGCGCACTTAGGCTCGTCGCCGTCCCGCACAAGCCCGAAGTAATCGTAAACCCGATGATCGCACCGACGTAGTAGTTGCGCCGTCCGAGCAGGGTCTGGAGGTAGGGTGTGAGCGGAATAACGATGACCGCAGCAATGATGTAGGCCGTGACGATCCACGCGCCGTCGTCGAAGTTCGTGCCGAGATTGCCTTGAATCGTGGGAAGCGCCACGTTCACGATGGTGGCGTCGAGTACTTGCAACAGTGTCGCCGACATGACACCGACGACGATCATCCAGCGGCGCGTCCCATACTCAACCAGATCCGCGTGCGTCTGCGTTTGCATTTGCTCTTGGAACGCCCCCCAGGACGGCGAAGGTTACAGACCGAACGGTCTGTTTTTATGAAGGCTTCGAAGCGGCGGATGGCAATCCTAGCTTCCGCCGCGCCGATCTTCAACCGGCGCGGATTCGCTGGGACGTCGATCGCCGATATCCTTGAAGCCACGGCCCTCGAGAAGGGCGGGCTCTACAACCACTTTGCGAGCAAGGAAGAGCTTGCAATCGGCGTCTTCGACTACGCGTATGCGCAAGTCGATGCCTATTTCACCAAAGCGCTGCTCGCGGCCGCACCGGGCCTGGCCCGCGTGCGCGCATACATCGATGCGTTTGAACGGTACGGGGAGCGTCCGGTGATCGACGGCGGATGCGTGGTGATGAACGCGTGCGTCGAAGCCGACGACGCCTTGCCGTTTCTGCGCGAGCGAGTCGCCCATGCGTTTCGCACGATGCGCGGCGTCGTACGCCGTAATCTCGAGCGGGCCGTGCGCGGTGGCGTGCTGCGCAGCGATACCGACCTCGAACAGTGTACCGATTTTATCGTTGCAACGCTCGAAGGCGCGATCTTGCTGGCTCGCGGGTTGCGCTCGCGCGTCCATTCGCGCAACGCCTACCTAGCCTTGCGCGCCTGGTTGGATGAGCGATGCGCGAGATAACGATTCCCGCGCTCGACGGACTTGAATTGCGCGCGACGCTCTTCGAGCCCGAACAGACGCCGAATGCGGCGGTGATCGTCAGCGGCGCGACGGCCGTGCCGCGTGGGTACTACGCCGCCATCGCTGCATATCTCGCGCGTTGCGGCGCCGTGGTCGTTACCTACGATTACCGCGGCAGCGGGGAGCCGCCCGAGCAATTGCGCCGAAGCGAAGCGCGCATGCGTGACTGGGGCGAACGCGATGCTGCCGGTGTGATCGCGTGGTTGCGTTCGCGGTATGCGGACGTGCCGATCCATCTCGTCGGACACTCGTACGGTGGCCACGCGCTGCTGCTTGCGCCCAACAACCACGTGATCGCGCGCGCGGTCACGATCGCATCGGGCCTGGGCTACTGGGGCACCTGTGCCCCAAGCGAACGCTACCGCGTCTATACCTTGATGAAGTTCCTCGTGCCGGCGGGGATACTGCTCTTTGGGTACTCGCCCGGCTCGCGCATGGGCTTCGGTGAAGACCTCGCGCCGGGCGTTGCGTGGGAGTGGCGTAAATGGGTCTTGCGCCGACGGTACTTTCTCGACGATCCGACGCTTACGTCGCTGCGCAACGGCGCGAATTACCATGGAGCGCTGCTGATGCTTGCGCCGGACGACGATCTCTGGATCACGCGCGGCGACGTCGAGGAACTGGCGACCGCGTTCACCGGAACGCAACCCGAGGTGCGCGCGCTCGACCCGCAGACCTACGGCCTGCGCGCAATTGCCCACATGGGATTTTTCCGTTCGGCCAACAGTGCGGCTTGGACGATTGTACGCGATGCACTCGACCTACAAGGAGAACGCAATGGAGACCCTGCGCAACTTCACGTTCACGTGGAGTGATCCGCGCGAACTGCAGCGCGCGATGGCTGGCAGAGCGCATCTCGATTGGATGCGCGACATTATTTCCGGTGCGGCCCCGCCGCCGCCGCTGGCAAGCGCATTCGGTTTTGTGTTCGAAGAAGCCGAACCGGGCCGGATCACGTTTTCGGTGCAGGCGCACGAGTGGACGTCGAACCCCGCCGGGGTGGTCCATGGCGGGTTCACGTCGACGTTACTCGATACGGTGCTGACGCTCGCCGTCCAGGCGATGCTGCCGGGCGATCGTATGGCAACGACGGTCGACCTGCACGTACACATGGTGCGACCCGCGCTGCCCAACGGTCAGCGGTTAACCGCCACCGCAAACGCCGTGCACGTCGGCACGACGCTTGCTACCGCTGAGGGACGAGTCACCGACGCCGCCGGCAAGCTGATCGCCCACGGCACCGGCACGTTTGCGATCATCGGCGCGCCGGGCTGATTACCATATTCCGAGGGCAGCCTTGACGTCGTCGGAGGCCATGGTGGCCGGGTCCCAAGGCGGCGAGAACGTGATGTCGACCGTGGCGGTCTTGACCCCGTCGACCGCAAGGACGTGGTCCTCGACCGACTTTTTGAACATGGGCCCAACCGGGCACATAGGAGAGGTAAGGGTCATCACGACCGTGGCGTGCTCCCCGGCATCGCCTTCGACGCTTACATCGTAGACCAATCCAAGCTCGAGGATCCCAAGGTTGAGTTCGGGGTCCTTGACCTCGGCCAGGGCAGTGCGGATTTCTTCACTAGTTGGCATGACTACCATCTTAATACACACCCGAGGCCCCGCGCGATGCGGCGGCGTACCGGCCGATACAAGACCGTAAAGAACGTCACGAAACCCACCCGCGGTGGGTAGCGTTACAGTAAGATACTTGCGCGGGGCGCAAGGCACAGTCTCCGGAGGGAAGAGCCAAGCAATGTCAATGTGGGAACCGTTCACCGAGCGCGCGCGACGTAGCATCGTCCTTGCTCAAGAAGAAGCGCAGCGTTTCGGGAACAACTACATCGGTACCGAGCACATCCTGCTCGGTATCATCTCCGAGGGCGAGAGCCTCGCGGCAAAAGTCTTGGAGTCGCTCGGCGTCAATCTTGCAAAGGTACGCCAAGAGGTCGAGGCGATCGTCGGTCGCGGCGGTCAGACCGTCCAGCAAGAGATGGTCTTCACGCCGCGCGCCAAGCGCGTGATCGAACTCGCCTTCGAAGAAGCGCGTCAACTCAATCACAACTACATCGGCACGGAGCATCTGCTGCTCGGCCTCATCCGCGAGGGTGAAGGCGTGGCGGCGCGCGTGCTGACGAACCTCGGCGTCGATCCGGCCAAGGTGCGCGTGCAGACGACGTCGCTGCTCGGCGCCGAGGGTCAGCCGCCTGCGCCGAAGGGCAAGACCAAGACGCCGACGCTCGATGCGTACGGCCGCGACCTGACACAGCTCGCGCGCGAGAACAAGCTCGATCCGGTCATCGGCCGCAGCAACGAGATCGAGCGCGTCATTCAAATTCTCTCGCGCCGCACCAAGAACAATCCGGCGCTGATCGGCGAACCCGGCGTCGGCAAGACGGCGATCGCCGAAGGCCTGGCGCAGCGCGTCATCAAGGGCGAGATTCCCGAGCCGCTGCGCGACAAGCGCGTGATCACGCTCGACCTCGCGGGCTTGGTCGCCGGCACGAAGTATCGCGGCGAGTTCGAAGAGCGCATGAAGCGCGTGATGGACGAGATCCGCGGCGCTGCCGGCGAGATCATCCTGTTCATCGACGAGCTGCACACGCTGGTCGGCGCCGGCGCCGCCGAGGGCGCGATCGACGCGAGCAACATCATCAAGCCGGCGCTCGCGCGCGGCGAACTGCAGTGCATCGGCGCGACGACGCTCAACGAGTTCCGCAAGCACATCGAAAAAGACTCGGCGCTCGAACGCCGTTTCCAGCCGGTCATGGTCGGCGAGCCGTCGGTCGAGGAAACGGTCGAGATTCTCAAGGGCCTGCGCGATCGCTACGAGGCGCACCACAAGGTGCAGATCACCGACGAGGCGCTCGCCGCCGCGGCGAAGCTTTCGGACCGCTACATCACCGATCGCTTCCTGCCCGACAAGGCCGTCGACCTGATCGACGAAGCGACCTCGCGCGTGCGGCTTGCAAGCGACGCTGCCGCCGCAGGAGATTCGCGACGTCGATACGCAGATCCGCAAGGTCAAGCCGAGAAAGAATCGGTCGTCAAGATCGCAAGAGTTCGAGAAGGCCGCCGCGATCCGCGATCGCGAGGAGAAGCTGCGCCTCGAGAAAGCAGCGCCTCGAACCCGAGTGGCAAGAGAAGAAGGCGCGAACGCCGACAAGCCGCTCAAGGTCACCGAAGACGACATCGCCCACATCGTCACGTCGTGGACGAAGATTCCGGTGAGCCGCCTCGCGCAGGCCGAAACCGAGAAGCTGCTCCCATGGAGGACGAGTTGCACAAGCGCGTCATCGGCCAAGACGAAGCGGATCAACGTCGTCACGCGCGCGATCCGTCGCTCGCGCGCCGGCTTGAAGAACCCGAAGCGTCCGATCGGTTCGTTCATCTTCCTCGGACCGACCGGCGTCGGCAAGACCGAAGTCGCGCGCAGCGCTCGCCGAGTTCCTGTTCGACGACGCCGAGTCGATGATCCGCATCGACATGTCGGAGTACATGGAGAAGTACTCGGTCTCGCGTCTGGTCGGCGCACCTCCGGGATACGTCGGCTATGAAGAAGGCGGACAGCTCACCGAAGCCGTGCGGCGCCGTCCGTACTGCGGTCGTGCTGCTCGACGAAATCGAGAAAGCGCATCCCGACGTCTTCAACTTGCTCCTGCAAGTGCTCGAAGACGGTCGCCTGACCGATTCGCAAGGCCGCCTCGTCGACTTCAAAAACACGCGTCATCATCATGACGTCGAACGTCGGCGCGACCGGCATGCAGACGACGACCGACATCGGTTTCCGTCCGCAAAAAGGCACCGGCAGAGGACGAGACAAGGCGCTACGAGCGGATGAAGAACAAGGTGCTCGAAGAGGTCAAGCACACGTTCCGGCCCGAGTTCCTCAATCGCGTCGACGAGGTCGTCGTGTTCCATCAGCTCACGCGCCCGCAGATCGAAGAGATCGTCGGACTCGAGCTCGAGAAAGTCATCCGCGAAGTCAAGGCGCAGGAGATGCACCTCGAAGGTCACCGATGACGCGAAGGCGCTGCTGGCGAAGAAGGGCTGGGATCCGCAGTTCGGTGCGCGTCCGCTGCGTCGCGCGATTCAGCGCGAGGTCGAGGACGAACTGGCCGAAGAGATGCTCGGGGAACGTTCGGCGCGGGCGACTCGATCCTCGCCGAAGTCGACCCGGACGACGTCGAGAAGCTGAAGTTCTCGAAGATCCCGTCAATCGAAATTCCGTCGGAACCGAGCGAACCGGCTCACGCATGAGCACCGGCCTGGTGGCCGGAAAATTCGACCCGCCGCATCGCGGGCATGCATTCCTCATCGATAGCGCGCGCAGTAAATCTGCGCGCGTTATTGTTCTGGTCTTCGACTATGCCGAACAGACCGTTCCGGTGGAGCAGCGCGCGGCGTGGTTGCGCGAAATTCATCCCGGCGCCGACGTGCGCATACTTCCTACGTTCAACTACGCACGGATCGATCGCGAGGATGCGGTACGCGAAGCGGCGCGCGTGCGGGCGTTTCTGGGCGAACCGGTCGATCTGCTCTTCACCTCCGAAGACTACGGCGAAATGATCGCGGAAGAGTTGGGCGCGGTCCATGTCGAGGTCGATCGCGAGCGCGCCCTCGTACCGATCACGGGCACGATGATCCGTCGCGCGCCGGCCGCAATGTTGGACTGGCTCGAGCCGCCGGTACGGGCGCACTACGTGCCGCGTGTCTGCATCGTCGGATCGGAATCTACCGGCAAGTCGACGTTGTGCGGGCGTCTGGCCGAGCATTACGGGACGGTGTGGGTTGGCGAGTACGGTCGTGAATATTCGCTGCGAAAAGTCCAAGCGGGCCCCCGGACATGGCTGGACGAGGAGTTCGTGCATATCGCTTTCGAGCAACAGCGACGTGAGGACGATCTCGCGCGCGATGCCACGCGCGTGCTGATTTGCGACACCGACACCTTTGCCGCGAAGATTTGGTCGGAGCGGTATCTTGGGCGCGTGCCGACACGCTGGCCGCTTCCGCCCTCGCGCATCGCCCTGTATCTGATCGCGTACCCCGACGTGCCGTTCGTCGCCGACGAAATACGCGACGGCGAGCACATGCGCTACTGGATGTACGAGCGCATCGTGGCGGAGCTGACGAGCGCCGGTCGCCCGTTCGTCGTGCTTAAGGGTACCTTCGAGGAGCGCGACGTGCAGGCAATCGCGGCAATCGACGCGCTGCTCGACGCCGAACGCTGATGGGGGTACACTCGAAGGATGAACGCTTTTGAACTATTTGACGGCATCACATTTGGACTCGGCGGCGTTCCGTTCGGCAATGAGTTCGCGTACGTCACCGACGAGTTGGCCTACGATACGATTGAAGCTGCTTGGAATGCCGGCGTGCGCTACTATGATACCTCGCCGTGGTACGGCCTCGGGCTGGCCGAGCGGCGCTTGGGCGCGATCCTGCGCAACCGGACACGTGGCGAATACATACTTTCATCGAAGGTCGGCAAGCTGTTGACCGCTTCGCGCGTCAACAACGCGAAGGACTACTTCCCGTTCACGCCATCACCGAACAATTTGCGCTACGACTATACCGCTGACGGCGTGAAACGGTCGATCGAGGATACGCTGCAGCGCATCGGCGTCGACGCGCTCGACGTCGTCTTCGTGCACGATCTCTCGCCTGACAATCCGTGGCTACCGGGACCATGGGAAGAGCAATTCGAGATTGCGCGCAAGGGCGCGTTTCCGGCGCTGAGCAAGTTACGCGACGAGGGCACGATCAAGGCGTGGGGATTGGGCGTAAATTCGCCCGAGCCGATACTTAAGCTGCTCGATGTAGCCGACGCGAACGTGTGTCTGCTTGCGCGCCAATATTCGCTGATTGACCACGAGTTCGCATTACATCAGGTGTTCCCGAAAGCGCGCGAACGAGGGATGGCTTTCGTCGTCGGCTCGTCGCTCAACGCCGGCTTCATCAGCGGCAGCGCACGCTTCAACTACGGCAAAGACAACTACAAGATTCCGGTGCAAGCGTTGGAGAAGCGCGAGCGGTTGCGTACGGTCGCGGCGCGCCACGGCGTCGACCTGCGCACGGCGGCGCTGCAATTCTCGAAGGCGCCCGATGTCGCCGTTGCGGTCGTCGTTGGCTGCAGCACGTCGCGGGAAGTACTCGAAGACTTCACCTCGATGCAGACGCGGATTCCAGATGCGTTTTGGCTCGATCTGCGATCCGAGCGGCTGATCGAACAGGATGCGCCGCTGCCGGATATGGTCGCGCTGGCGCGCTAGGCTCGCTTCGGCACGATCGCGTTTGCGATGTGTGTCATCACGACCACGTCGTCTTGATTGATCGTCTCGTTGCGAAAGCGCACGATTCCGCGCGGCTTACCGCCCGGCCATGGTTTCATCTCCACGACTTCGCTACGTACGTGTAACTCGTCGCCGGGCGCAACCGGCGCCGTCCAACGCAACTCGTCGACGCCCATCCCGATCAGCACGCCGCCTTCTGCTTTGCGCACGTCAACGAGCAGACGCATCGTAATTGCTGCGGTCTGCCACCCGCTGATCACGAGGCGCTTGAAGAAACTCGTTTCGGCGGCGGCGGCGTCGAGGTGAAACGATTGCGGATCGTAGGCCGTTGCAAACGCAAGTGCCTCTTCGGCGCCAATGCGATAGCGGCCGGTCTCGCTCGCGTCGCCAACGGCGAAGTCTTCGTAGTAAAGCTTGCTCACGGCGTCACCTCAATGGTCGCGAACGATTCGACGCTCGCGTGGCGAGTTGTCGGGATGGTGAGATCCTGCGGGCGCGCAAGTTGCACGGTCGTAATACCCACCTCCAGCGCGGCGTCGAGCTCGGCTTCGTTGTCGGAGAAGAAGATGGTTTCGTTGGGCGCCGTACCGATGTCGTCGAGGATTCGCTGATAGGAACTGCTCTCGCGCTTCGCACCGATCGTCGTATCGTAGAAGCCGGCGAAGAGCGGCAGCAGATCGCCCGCGACGCTGTTGCCGAAAAGCAGCTTCTGCGCCGCGACGGAACCCGACGAATAGACGTAGAGCGCGGCGCCGGCGCCGTAAAAGCGGTGCAGCGCATCGATTGCGTCGGGATAGAGGTGACCGCGCAAGCCGCTCGATTTGTAGCCGTCGAGCCAGATCATGCCTTGCAGCGATTTGAGCGGTGTCGCCTTCACGTCGCGATCTGACCAATCGTGCAGTGCCGCGAGCAGTGCTGCTTCGTTCTCGCGCGCTGTGCCAGACTCGGCGGAAGTTTGATCGAGCACGTCGCGCACGGCGGGTTCGTCGCGATGCGCCAGCACGTATGCGTCCATGCGCTCCGACGCGTACGGAAAAAGCACGTCGCGCACGAAGGCAATCGAGCCGACCGTCCCTTCGATGTCGATCAGCGCCGCACGTGCTCGAAAACGCACCTTAATCGAGTTTGGGAAAGCCGCTTGCGATTGCGTCGCCGGTGAAATTGGCGACCCAGCCTTCTTGATTGTTGAACAGGCGAATCGCGGTGAACTCGGGATCGGCGCCCATGTCGAACCAATGCTTCGTCCCGGCAGGCACGCTGATCAAATCGCCCTTCACGCACACGGTCTGATAGACGCGATCATGTACGTGCAGGTAGAACGCGCCGCGGCCCTCCACAAAAAAGCGCACTTCGTCTTCGGAGTGTTGGTGCTCGTCGAGGAATTTCTTGCGCATCGGCTCGGTGTTCGGAGTTCCGCGCTCGAGGCGAATCACGTCGATCGTTTGATAGCCACACTCGTCAACCAGCTTCTCGATCGAGCTTTTGTACGTGTCGAGGACGGTCTGCTGGTCGGCGCCCTTGGGCAACTCGGCATCGGCCGCCCACCGCTCGAAGCGTATGCCGACCGCGTTCAACTCGCGCGCGATCTGCTCGCCGTCGCTTGTGTCAACGAGCAGCGTGCCGGGGTCGCCGTCATTCCAGACGCGGAGCGTGCTGGTAAGCGTGGTGGTCATCGCGGTAATCTCCGTTCCTCTAATGAACACTGGAGCAAGAACTCTAGGCCCTCGAGGTGGCGTTGCGCATCGACCATGGTGGCACCCCAAGCATATAAACCATGTCCGGCGAGCAAGTAGCCAGGCACGACCGGATCGGCGGTTAGATTCGCCTCGATGTGCTCGGCCAAACGGCCGGTGTCTTGATCGTTTTTGAATACCGGCAGGCGAATCGTGCTTTCGTGCGTCGTCTGGCCGCGCAGGCTCTTGTGCATCTCGAAGCCGTAAAGTTCGACGAAGCCTACCTGGGCGTCGGCGCGCGAGAGTACCGTCGCGGCGACGGTGTGGACGTGGACGATCGCGCCCACGTCGGGATTGCGGCGGTAGCGCGCGACGTGGAGCGGCGTCTCGGCCGAGACGCCCGCCGGCAAGTCGCCCAAGAGCGGGATGGCGATCAAGTCTTGCGGGCGGATGTTGCCCTTGTCGATCCCGGAGCGGGTAACCGCGGCGAAGTCGCCGTCGATGCGGCATGAAAAGTTGCCGCTGGTGGCCGGCACCCAGCCGCGCGCGGCGGCGAACCGCCCGATGGCGGCGAGGTCGGCCGCGACCAATGGGGGTATGGCAACGTCGAGCATGGCGATTATTCTAGCATAACGGAGGGTCCACGAATTGATGGAAATTTGAGTAGTAGGCCGGGCTGGTGGCACACCGCTGGGCCATAATCTGCGCTAGAGTATGAAATCGATGGAACGCACAACCGAACCCAAAATCGTGCTCTTGGTGCGCCTCCTCTCCGCGATCGACGAGGGGCGTCACTCCTTCGAGTGCCTCAAAGACCGAATCGCCGAAGGCGCCAAACGCCCGAGCACCCGCAGCCTGCGCCGCTACCTAGCGGTGCTCGCCGATGCCGGCTTCCCCTGGTTCTTTGACCGCGCGCTCAATGCGTATCGCTTTGCCGACGGCTATAGCTTACGTCGCCTCGACCTTTCGAACGGCGAACTCTTTGGGCTGGTGGCGCTACGGTCGTTCGGTGCCTCAATCGGGGGCGCGATCGGCGCCTCGATCGACGAGATTACCGACAAGCTGCTGGGCTCGACGCGCAGCGGCGTGCGTGCGCGCGTCGACGCGCCGTCGCCGGTCGCATTTCGCCTCTCCGAGATCCAGCTCGACGAAAATGGTGAACGCGCCTTTAGCCTCTTTGCCGCCGCGGAGCGGTCCTCGCGCAGCGTGCAATTTGTGTATCAAGATAAGGAAGGTACTCGGAGCACGCGCGAGGCGGATCCGTATGGCTTCGTAGTGAGTTCCGGTCGCATCTACTGCGTAGCCTTCGATCATGCGCGCCACGACAAGCGCGTCTTTGCGATCGACAACGTGAGCGACGTTCACGTGAGCACGCATACCTTCGTGAAGCCGAGCGATTTTGACGTCGAAGCCTTTGCGTCGGATTCGATCAGCGGCGTGATGCACGGCGGTTCGGCAAGCCCCGTACGCGTACGTTTCGCACCTCGGGTTGCAAAAGCCGCAATTGCCGCGCGCGTCGTTGCCGAACGGCAGATCGATCGTCTCGACGACGGCAGCGTCGAAATCGAATATCGCGTCGCCGATCCGGATGAGCTTTCGCGTTGGGTGCTCGGTTGGGGCGCACAAGCCGAAATCGTCGGGCCACCCGAGATTCGCAACCGCGTCGCCAAACTCGCCAAAGAAGTATCCGAAAAGTATACAAAATATTCGGAAGCATTAGCGTAGTAAAACAAAACTCGCTGGCGTAAAGCCAGCGAGTTTCGACGTATTCGCTCACCGTGGTTGCCTGTCGAACTCCCGGGTGGGAGAGCCCGACTGACACCTTCGGCGGTTCGATCGTCGCCGCGGATGGCTACCAGCGCAGCCGCCACGCGTAGTGCTTTCGATCGCGACCGATACGTGCGTCGCCCTTCGATGAATTCGAAGTGAGGTGATGGTAGCACCGTGATTGCAGCGCATCAAGTCGGCCTTCGCGCTCGCCCACACGCTATCCACAAGTTTTTTACGGTTATGCACGGCAGGCGTGGACTTATCCACTTGGAACTAGTGAGTGCCCATGTCTAAGACGTTTTCCAATGAGGTTGTCGAACTCGACGGCCGTCACTTAAGCCTCGAGGCTATTGAAGCTGTCGCCGACGGCGCGCAGGTCACGATCTCGCCGGCAGCGCGTGAGCGTGTCGCACGGGCGCGCGCATTCGTCGACGAACGCTTTGCCAGCGGACACGCAATCTATGGGGTCACGACCGGCTTCGGACGGCTTGGCCAACGTGCAGATCGATCCGGCAGATGCTGCAACATTGCAGTTAAATCTCGTGCGCTCGCACGCAGCCGGAACGGGTGCACCACTCGATACGCGCTTGGTTCGCGCGGCAGGTGTGTTGCGCGTCAATTCGCTCGCCGCGGGGCACTCGGGCATTAAGCTCGACACGATCGATCTTTTGGTGGAGTTGTTGAACCGCGGTGTGTCGCCCGTTGTGCCCTGCCAGGGCTCTGTGGGTGCAAGCGGCGATCTTGCGCCGCTCGCACATATGACGCTGACGCTGATCGGCGAAGGTGAAGCGATTTTTGGTGGCGAGCGTCTTCCAAGTGCGGTTGCGCTCGAGCGAGCGGGCTTGCAACCGGTTACGCTTGGCCCGAAGGAAGGGCTGGCACTGATTAACGGCACGCAGGTGATGACCGGCATCGCTGCGCTGGGCGTCCTTCGCGCACAACGCTTGGCCGCGGCGGCCGACGTTATCGGCGCGATGTCGCTCGAAGCCTATTTGGGTACCGACCGCGTCTTCGATCGGCGCTTGAACGATCTGCGTCCACATCCCGGCCAAGGTCGTGTGGCGGAGAACCTCCGCGCCCTACTCGCGGGCTCCGAAATTATGCTCTCACACCGCGAATGCGGTCGCGTGCAAGATCCGTATTCGTTCCGTTGCATTCCGGTCGTGCACGGCGCCGTGCGCGACGCGATCGCCTACGCGCGCGACGTGACAAAGACCGAAGCGAACTCGGTGACCGATAACCCGCTCGTCTTTCCCGAAGATGGCGAGTTTCTGTCCGGTGGGAACTTTCACGGCGAACCGATTGCGCTCGCGATTGATTTTCTAAAATTTGCCATTTGCGAATTGGCATCGATCGGCGAACGTCGGCTCTATCTTTTGCTCAACGCTGAAGATCGCGGCTTACCGCTCTTTCTGACCGGGCGTTCCGGATTGCAATCGGGCCTGATGATCGTGCAATACGCTGCTGCCGCACTCGTCAACGATGACAAGGGCCTGGCGTGGCCGTCCAGTGTCGATTCGATTCCGACCTCTGCCGGACAAGAGGATCACGTCAGCATGGGCATGACCTCGGCCAACAATCTCGTGCGTGTGCTCGACAACGTTGAGGGGGCACTTGCGTGCGAACTTCTTGGCGCTTTGGCCGCGACCGATTTTCGGCGTCCGCTCAAATCCGGAACGGGCACGAGCGCCGCGCACGATCTGGCACGTTTGCACATTGCACCATGGACGACGGATCGTGCGCCCGCCCCCGATATGGAAATGGCGCGTGCGTTGATTCGCTCCAATGCGCTCGTGGGCGCCGCCGAAGCGGCGATCGGCACGTCGTTGTAAGCGCGGTGCTGAGCGTCGTCGTCGTCGTGTTGGGTGCCGGCGAGTCGAAGCGATTCGGCTCCCAGAAACTTCTGCATGCGCTCCCAGACGGCGACACGTTGCTCGCGCGTGCTGTTCGCGCAGGCGCCACATACAACGTGCTGGTTGTAACGAGCTCGGCCTTGCGCGAGCCGGCGCAGGCGCTCGGCGTCCGCGTCGTCACCAACGACGAACCGGAGCGGGGCATGGCCCATTCGCTGCGCCTGGCGAACGCCGCGATCGACGCGGAAGCGCCGATCTTGGTCTTGCCTGCCGATCTGTTGCTGATCGAGCCGCAGCACGTCGCTCGCATCGCCGCAGCCGCGAACGGAAACGACATCGTGCATCCGCTCCGTGGCGACGGAACGCCCGGCCACCCGGTCTATTTCTCGCCGCGGGCACGCTCGTTGATCGGGCGGCTAAGCGACAACGAGCCGATCGCCCGCGTACGCGACGATCGTGCGCTTGTGCGCCGCACCCTCTCGATCGAAGACGCCTGGCCGTATCACGACGTAGACCGGCCTTCCGACTTGGCGTGATGGTTGGCGCGATTTCCGGGGTAGAACCTCCGCATGGAGCAGGAGGGCTCGGAGGGCGTGAGTCGCCGCTCGTTTATCATCGCTACCGGCGCATCGGCGCTGAGCGTTCCGTTGGTCCGCGCCGCTGCCGACGCGCAAGGCGTCGCAACCAAGGGACCGCGAGCAACCGCCGTCACGCTCACGATTAACGGAGCGCCGCGCGCCATCACGATCGAGCCGCGGGTAACGCTGCTGGACGCGATTCGCGACCACGCGGGCCTCACCGGAACGAAGAAGGGCTGCGATCAAGGCACCTGCGGCGCTTGCACGGTGATGGTCAACGGACGGCGCGTCAATTCGTGTATGACGCTTGCAATGATGCACGAACAAGATCGCATTACGACGATTGAAGGTATCGCAAACGGCGCGACGCTGCATCCCGTGCAGTCCGCCTTCATCGAACACGACGGCTTTCAATGCGGCTTCTGCACGCCGGGGCAGATCGTCTCCGCGGTTGCCATGCTGGCCGAAGGCCATGCGCTCGATCGCGAGACGGTGCGCGCGCAGCTGAGCGGGAATATCTGCCGCTGCGGTTGCTATCCGCACATCGTCGACGCGGTGCTCGAAGCGGGCAAATCGACGTGAACCCGTTCGCCTTTGCACGTGCGGACACGGTCGGCGCGGCGATCGCGGCGGGACAGCGAGGTGGCGCGCGCTTTATCGCCGGCGGTACGAACATCCTCGACCTTATGAAGGACGACGTCGAGCGTCCCGAGGTCTTGATCGATATCAATGCGCTTGCCGCTCGGGGCGATCGAGGTGCGCAACGGCGCACTGTATCTCGGCGCTCTCGCGCGGATGAGCGACGTTGCGGCAAACGTTGCCGTGCAAAAGACGTTTCCGGCGATTGCAATCGCGCTGCAAGAGAGCGCATCGCCGCAACTACGCAACATGGCCTCGATGAGCGGGAATGTGCTGCAGCGCACGCGTTGCCCGTATTTTCGCGACGTCGCAACACCCTGCAACAAACGTAATCCCGGCAGCGGATGCGGCGCAATCGGCGGCGTCAATCGCATGCAGGCCGTGCTTGGTACGAGTTCGCACTGTATCGCGACCCACGCCTCGGACGTCGCGGTCGCGCTGGTCGCTTTGGACGCAACCCTGCACATCGCCCACGCAGGCGGCACGCGCGACGTGATTCTCGAACACTTTTATCGGCTACCGGGCACGACGCCGCAGGTTGAGAACGCGCTTGCGCCGGGCGAGTTGATCGTCGGGATCACGGTGCCGGCGCTCCCCTTCTCCGCGCGCTCGACGTACGTCAAGGCGCGCGATCGCGCGCAATACGAATTTGCGCTCGCGTCGGCTGCCGTTGCGCTCGACGTTGCTAACGGCGCGGTTCGTGGGGCACATCTTGCGCTTGGTGGCGTGGGGACCATCCCGTGGCGCGCCCGCGAGGCGGAGCACGTGCTGGCCGGTGCTCCGGCGACGCGTGCGAGCTACGAGCGCGCGGCCGAGATCGCGCTTGCGCGATGCACGCGGACAGGGCGAAAACGACTTTAAGATCCCGCTTGCCAAGCGCGTGATCGTACGTGCGCTTGAGATGGCCAGCGTATGAGCATACCGCGTGATTGGTGCCGCGCGCAATCGCGTCGACGGTCCCGACAAGGTCACCGGCGCGGCAGTCTATACTTGCGATCGCGCGCTCGAGGGCATGCTTCACGCGGTCGTGGTGCCGAGCGCAATTGCATCGGGGCGCGTCGTCGCGATCGATACCGAAGCCGCACGCAAAGCCACCGGCGTCGTGCTCGTGATGACGCACGAGAATGCACCCAAAGTCAACCAGAAGAAGGTCACGCCGCAAGATACCGTGCTCTACTTGCTGCAGAAGCGACGTTGTCGAATTCGATCGCCAGCCGGTTGCGGTCGTCGTCGCGCGTACGTTCGAACAGGCGGCGTATGCGGCGGATTTGGTGCGCGCGCGTTACGGCGTGCGGTCGCCGCAGATGAATCTCGATGCACGGCACCGTCTTCACGCCGCAATCGATGCAGGGCGATCAACCGGCGGCGCACGTGCGCGGCGCGGCTGAACCCGCACTCGCGCAGGCCCACACCAAAGTCTCGAACATCTACCGCACGCCGACCGAACATCACAACCCGATGGAAACGCACGGGACCGTCGCGACCTGGGATGACGACAAGCTGACGCTCTATGACTCAACGCAGTGGGCGTTCGGAGTGCGCAATCGTCTCGGGCACGTCTTCGGTATCGACCCCAAGGGGATCCGGGTGATCGCGCCGTTCGTCGGCGGTGCCTTCGGCAGCAAAGGCACGGCGTGGTCGCACGTACCGCTGGCCGCGATGGCCGCAAAGATGACGGGCAGCCCAGTGAAGCTACTGGTCACACGTCCGCAGATGTTCGGGTGGGTCGGCCATCGTCCGCAGACCGAACAGAATTTTTCGGTTGGGGCGAACGCCGACGGTACGCTCGTCGCGATGTTGCACGACGTGCGCAACGAGACGAGTATATCGGATGAGTTCGTGGAGCCGTGTTCCGTTTTCAGCCGCGATCTCTATGCGGTGCCGCACTATACGGGGCATCAGGAGCTGCGTCGTCTATCGATTAGCAAGCCGACGTTCCAACGCGCACCGGGTGAGTCGACCGGAAGCTTTGCGGTCGAATCGGCGATGGACGAGCTCGCCTACCAGCTCGGAATCGATCCGCTCGAACTGCGCTTGCGCAACTACTCCGAGGTGGACCCCAACAACGGCAAGGAGTACACCAGCAAGAAGTTGCGCGAGTGTTATACGCAAGCGGCCGAAAAATTCGGCTGGTCCAAGCGCACGATGCCGCCGCGTTCGATGCAACGTAATGGCATGCTGGTCGGCTGGGGCATGGCGACGGCGTCACGTGGCACACATCGTAGCGCGGCGGCGGTGCGTCTGCGCATGAATGCGGACGGCACCGTGGTACTAACGACCGGTACGATCGAGCAAGGCACGGGCTCTCCGACTGTCTACGCGCAACTCGCGGCGGAGGTACTCGGCATTTCGCACGATCGCGTGCGGCTCGAATGGGGCGACACCGACATGCCCGAGGTCCCGATCGCAGCCGGATCGCAGACGGCCTCGAGCATCGGATCTGCAACGGTGCTTGCCGCGCAGCAATTGCAACAAAAACTCGCTGCCGCGGGCGGTAAGCTGCCACCCGACGGCATTACCGTCGACCTGCACGCGACCGTCGACCAAGAAGAAGAGAACAAATACGCCCAACAGGCCTTCGGAGCAAACTTTGCCGAGGTCGAGATCGATCCCGATTTGCTCAACATCCGCGTGACGCGGTTCGTCGGCGCGTTCGACGTCGGCCGCATCCTCAACGAGAAGACGGCGAATAGCCAACTCGTCGGCGCGGTTGTGTGGGGAATCGGCATGGCGCTCTTCGAGAAGACACGCTACGACGTGCGTACCGGGCGCATCATGAATGCGACGCTCGAGAATTACCTCGTTCCGACCAACGCCGACATTCCCAATCCCGAGGTATTTACGGTGGCCGACGACGACACGCGCGTCAATCCTGCCGGCGTGCGCGGGATGGGCGAAGTAGCGATGTGCGGATCGGGCGCTGCGGTGGCGAACGCCGTCTATCACGCGACCGGCGTGCGTGCTCGCGAATTGCCGATTACGGTCGAAGCGCTGCTATAATCTCGGGCATGGAGTATCGTTACCTCGGAAGCTCGGGATTACAGGTCCCGGTCTTAAGTTTGGGCACCGGCACCTTTGGTGGCGGCCCGTTCTTTAGTGCGTGGGGAGATACCGACGTTGCGCAGGCAAAGCGACTGATCGATATCTGCCTCGACGCCGGGCTCACGATGTTTGACTCGGCCGACATTTATTCGCTCGGGCGCGCAGAAGAGACGCTCGGTGCGGCGCTCGAAGGACGCCGCGATCGCGCTTTGATCTCGACTAAAGCCACCTCACCGATGAGCGAGCGACCCAATGACGCCGGCTCCTCGCGCCAGCATCTCACCGCCGCGATCGATGCGTCGCTGCGAAGGTTGAAGACCGATTACATCGATCTGTTTCAACTCCACAACTTCGATGCATACACACCGATCGAAGAGACACTTTCGACGCTCGACGACTTCGTGCGAGCGGGCAAGATTCGCTACGTCGGCGTCTCCAATTATTCGGGCTGGCACTTGATGAAAGCGCTTGGAATCGCGGAGCGTTACAACCTGCCGCGCTACGTCGCACATCAGGCGCTGTATTCGCTTATTGCGCGCGACTACGAATGGGAGTTGATGCCGCTTGGAATCGACCAAGGCGTGGGTTGCGTCGTGTGGAGTCCGCTGGGATGGGGGCGACTGACCGGCAAGCTTCGCCGCGGCGCGCCGTTGCCTGCAACGAGCCGGTTGCATGAAACAGAAGATGCTGCTCCGCCGGTCGAGGACGAATATCTCTATCGCGTGATGGATGCCCTCTACGCGATGGCGGACGAAACCGGAAAGTCGGTGCCACAAATTGCGATCAATTGGCTCTTGCAGCGGCCGACGGTCGACACCGTGATTATCGGTGCGCGCAATGAAGAACAGCTAAGAGCGAATCTCGGCGCGGTCGGTTGGTCACTGACCAAAGAGCAGATGGCGACGCTCGATGCGGCGAGCGCGCGCCAAGAGCCCTATCCGTATTGGCATCAGCACACCAAGACGAAACTCAATCCGCCGCCGGTCTAAAAGACGCCGGGTATGAGTCGCCAGCGCGTTTCCGTGCGGTATCCTGCGTAGCCGGGCAGGTTCTTGATGAGAAACTGCTCTTCGTCGAGCAGCCGCCAAACGACGACGGGAATCTCGGTTGCAAAGAGCGTGAGCGCCCAGTACGATCCCATCGCAAGCGGTACGCCCAGCGCAATGAGCAGCAACCCGATGTACATCGGATGGCGCACAATGCCGTACGGTCCCGTGGAAATGACGTGCTGGCCGGCGCTCAGTTCGATCGCGCCGGATGCAAAGCGGTTTTCGCGCATGACGATGAAGTAGACGTAAAAGGCCAGGACCACGATTGCATCACCAGCGAGTGAAACGAGTGGCGGCATAACCGACCATCCGAACCGATGGTCGAGTGCCGCGAGCGCGAATTGCGCGATGAGGCCGGCGTACAGCAAGGTGACGATGACGCGCTGCGCGGGCGACTTCTCGGCTTGCGGCCCCTGCTTCATGCGCAGCTCGAAGAGCGCCCGATCGTACTTCCACATGTAGATGCCGAGAACGTTCCCGCAAACGGCGTACACGCCGATGAGGGTCCACGCTTGCCAGTAGTGCAGCGTGCCGGCGGGAAGAAAGATCAGTGCGAGCAGCGCGAGCGCAAAAGCTGCCGAGCGCCACACGATCTTCCATCCCGCGTTCATATGTTAGATGTGATCGGCGAGGATGTCGAACAGGTCGCGACGTGCCTTGTCGAGCACTTCGACCGCTTTCTTGTAGAGTTCGATGTTGCCGCTCTTGGCGATCTGCTTGGCGGCGTCTTTGATGCCGTGTACCTGCCGCATCGCTTCAGCAACAGTTGCATAGAAGGCGGGATTACCCCAAGGCATGTCTTCGTGATCGGGTTCGCGCTGGGCGTAGAGTTCGCGGCCTTTGTCGGTAATCTCGTAGGTGCGCTTGCCGTCGCGCTCGGAACTGCGAACGAAGTCGCCATCCTCGAGCATCTGCAGCGCGGGATAGATCGAGCCCGGGCTTGGGCGCATGCCGCGCTTCTGTTCGATCGTCAGCATGATGTCGTAGCCGTGGCGCGGCGTTTCCAGCAGCGCTTCGAGGATCTCGTACTTGAGATCGCCGCGGCCGCGGCCGCCGCCGAAGCCTCCGCCCCAACCGCCGCGTCCGCGATGGCGTCCGCGTACAAAGCCGGGGCCGAAGTGGGCTTCAAAGCCCTCGTGTCCGTGTTTGAAATGAAAACCCATGATGGTGTGTCCTATGCGGTCGCAGCGTAGGCAAGGTAGACCGAGCCGCGCTCCGCGAGCTTGTAAGGTGATTCGCTTCCCTCGCGCTCGATGAATCCGCAGCGCTCGAATAGCCGTAGGTAGCTATCGACGAGCGAGGAGCTCACCGGGCGTCCGGTGCGATCTGAAACAGCAGCAGCGAGTTCGGGCAGTGTTGCCGGTCCGTTCCAGAGCGTCGCCAAGATGGCGTAGTCCATGGGGAGGGTCCTTTCGAATGGTCGTCGTGCTTACAAGTAACTTACTCGATATATCGACGATATGCAATGCCCGTCGCGAAACTTGGGACCGGAGGGCGCTCGCCCGAGCGGGTTAGCCGAGCGGCGAGGACCCTGACGATGTAGCCTTTGTCCGCGACGGGAGGCGCTTAGCGAGGGTGAGGGCCTTCCGTGGCCCAAATCCCGCCCATGGCATCCACGATCTCGGGACCTCGGACTGTGCGCGCAGCACGCGGCACCACGCTCACTGCACAAGGGTGGCCGCAAGAAGCGGCGCTCCGCATGCTCTGCAACAATCTCGATCCTGACGTTGCGGAACGGCCGAATGATCTCGTCGTATACGGCGGCAACGGCAAAGCCGCGCGCTCGTGGCCCGCATTCGACGCACTCGTGCGCACGCTCACGCGTCTGAAGAACGACGAGACGATGATCGTGCAGAGCGGCAAGCCGGTCGCTGTTTGGAAGACGCATGAACGCGCGCCGCGCGTCTTGATCGCGAATTCAAATCTCGTACCGAAGTGGGCCGACTGGAAAGTGTTCCGCGAACTCGAAGCGCAGGGCCTCACGATGTACGGCCAAATGACCGCCGGTTCGTGGATCTATATCGGGACGCAGGGCATCGTGCAAGGCACCTACGAGACGTTTGCTGAGCTTGCGCGGCAGCACTTCGGCGGCACGCTTAAGGGTCGTGTAGCATTGAGTGCCGGTGTCGGCGGCATGGGTGGCGCGCAGCCGCTCGCGATCACGATGAACGAGGGCGTCGCATTGCTGGTTGATGTCGATCGCGCGCGCTTGGAACGGCGGCGCGAGTTGCGCTACTTGGACAAAGTGGCTGATTCACGTGAAGAAGCATTGCGCGAAGTCGAACGTGCGCAAGCGGCCGGCGAAGCGATGTCGATTGGCTACGAGGGCAACGCTGCAACCGAATTTTGGGAACTCTACAACGCCGGCTTTCGCCCCGATGCGGTGACCGATCAAACATCCGCGCATGACTTGATCAACGGCTACGTTCCCGAAGGGCTTACGCTCGACGAGGCTGCGGCGTTGCGCGCGAGCGCACCGGATGAATACGAGCGGCGCGCGCTCGAGAGCTGTGGTAAACATGTCGAAGCGATGGTAAAGTTCCTCGATGCGGGCGCGATCGTCTTCGACTACGGCAACAATTTGCGTGCGCAGGCGCAACGCGCTGGGTACGCGCGCGCTTTCGATTTCCCCGGCTTCGTGCCAGCGTTCATTCGTCCGCTCTTTTGTAAAGGCTCCGGGCCGTTCCGGTTTGTCGCACTCTCCGGCGATCCGTCGGACATCCATCGGCTCGATCGAGAGCTGCTCGCGCTCTTCCCGAACGACGCGGGTCTGCAACGTTGGATCAAGCTTGCGCAAGAGCGCATCGCATTTCAAGGGTTGCCGGCGCGTATCTGTTGGCTGGGCTATGGCGATCGCGCCAAAGCGGGCGTGCGCTTCAACGAACTCGTGCGAGCGGGTGAAGTCAAGGCTCCGATCGTCATTGGTCGCGATCATCTCGACACCGGCAGCGTTGCGTCACCCTACCGCGAGACCGAAGCGATGCAAGATGGGAGCGACGCAATCGCCGACTGGCCGATTCTCAACGCGCTGCTCAACACGGCGGCCGGCGCACACTGGGTGAGCTTCCATCACGGCGGCGGCGTGGGCATCGGATACAGCCTGCACGCGGGCATGGTCGTCGTGGCCGATGGTTCGCAGGATGCGCAAGAACGGTTGCAGTGTGTGCTAACAACCGATTGCGGTATGGGCGTCGTGCGCCACGCCGACGCAGGATACGAGCTCGCGATCGAAACGGCCGACGCAGCACACATCGATTGGCGTTTGTAGCGCGTGCTGACGCTGGTCCGAGCCAAGACGATCGTCCCCTGCGCGGGTGACGTTGCACAAAACGGCGTCACTTTTTCCGATTTAGGTCGGATCGACGACGCGGCGATGATAATCGACGGCGAGTACATCACGGCGATCGGTCCGCGCGGCGCGATTGAGGCCGGTCTCCGTGGCAGCGTGGAGGAACTCGATCTCGGCGATTGCGTTGTCGTGCCCGGATTTGTCGATGCGCACGCGCACCCGCTCTTTGCGGGCGATCGCGAACCGGACTTTGCGTCGCGGCTGCGCGGCGAGAAGCCCGCACTTGGAATGCTCTATACGGTCGAGCGCACCCGCGACGCGCTGCTCGAAACCCAGCGCTTCTTTGACGAGATCGTCGCACCGCGACTCGCGACGATACTCGAGCACGGAACGACAACCCTCGAAACCAAGACCGGCTACGCACTGCACAAGCCGGGAGAAGATGCGCTGCTCGATTTGATTGCGGCGCATCGCGACGATCGCAGCATGCCGGCCCTTGTGGCAACGTTCTTGGGCGCGCATGCGTTGCCACCCGAGTTCACGCGCGAAGCGGCGTTCATCGACTATTTGATCGATCAAGTGATTCCGACCGCGGTCGCGCATGGCGCGGTGTATGCCGATGCGTTTTGCGAACCGGGGTTCTTCTCGCCCGCAGAGACCCGGCGGTACCTGGATGCATGCAAGGCGGCCGGAATGCGCCTGCGTTGCCACTGCGACGAGATGGCCTTCGGCGCCGCCGCCGAGATGGCCGTGCAGGCCGGGGTCGATGCAGTCGATCACTGTAACTACATTCGCGACGAGGACGTGCGCGCGATCGTCGACGCCGGTGTCGTTACCGTCGCCTGTCCGGCGACGATTGCCTACCTCGGCATCGCGCAAAGGGCGCCGGTCCGTGCGCTGCTGGAGCGGGGCGGCGACGTCGCGCTCGCGAGCGATTTCAATCCCGGCACGTCGCCGTGCTTCAATTTGCAGACCGTCGCGTATTTCGGCCGCGCGCTCTTCGGCTTGTCGGCAGCCGAAGCGCTTTACGGCGTCACGCGCGCAGCGGCGCGCTCGCTGCGCGCTTCGGCCGGCGCGCTGCGGCCTGGCGCAGTTGCCGATTTCGTCGCGCTCGAGATCGCAGCGCCCGACGAGTTTGGCTGGCAGTTCGGCGGCAATCTCGCCGCCGCAGTCGTGCATCGTGGGATGTTGGTCGAGTGAGGACGCCTGCTTCTGAGTTCGTGCGTTGCGCTCGCGCGCTCGTCGGCGGCGAGACGCGTCGCGACTACGCGTTCGTCGTGCGCGATGGCACGATCACGTATGCGGGCGACTATCTCGATCGTCCGCGAGCACGCGGGCGATCTGGTCGCGCGTTCCTTCCCCGAGGATCGCTTGGTCGTACCAGGATTCATCAACGGTCACAGTCACGCGTACCAAATTCTTCTGCGTGGATGGGCCGACGATTGGACGTTTGCACGCTGGCGCAGCGAGGCGCTCTACAAGGTAGTGCCGCAACTCACGCCCGACGACATCTACTGGATCTTCACTGCGGCCTTTGCCGAGATGCTGGCGGCAGGCATCACGAGCGTCGCCGAGTTCTTCTATCTCAACGGCGAGGGCAACGCGCACGCCGCAGCGGCAATAACCGCCGCAGACGAGAGCGGCATTCGTCTGGTCTTCGCGCGGACCTGGATGGACGCCGTGTATGCGCCGCCGCAATTTCGCGAAAGCATCGACGTTGCGCAGTCGCAAACGCTCGAGTTGATGGAGCGCTATCCGTGGGCCAACGTGTGCGTGGCTCCGCATTCGTTGCATGCCGCCTCCCAGCCGATGATTCGCGCGGCGGCCGATTTTGCACGCGCGTACGAATGTAAAATGCACGTGCACGTCGCCGAAGCGCCGTACGAGGGCAAAGAGACGCTCGAGCGCTTTGGCGCGACACCGATCGCGCTGCTGGACGAACTCGGCGCGCTCGATAAACGGACGGTAGCAATTCATGCGATTCACATCACCGAAGAAGAGAAGCGTTTGCTCGCCGAACGCGGGGCGTCCGTCATCCACAACCCGATGACCAATCAATATTTGGGCGACGGCATCTGCGATGCAAGCGAGCTGCAAGCGCTCGGCGTCACGATGGGCCTGGGCACCGACGCCGATGTGAAGCCCTCGCTGATCGATGAGATGCGCGCAACCAGCCTGCTGCAGAAAATCGCGCGCTTGGATGGTAGCGCATTCGGTGCACGCGCGGCGTTCGACCTGGGGACGGCGCAAGGAGCGCGTGCGCTTGGACTTCCCGCGGGCGACCTCACGCCCGGAAATGCTGCCGACTACATCGTGCTCGATGCATCGCGCATCGACCCGTGGACACCTGAGGTGCAAGGCGTCGTGTATCGCGGCGAAGATCGCTGGGTGCAAGCGGCATTTGTCAACGGAGCTCGCGTCTATACCGGTGAACCTTCAACCGCAGCGCTGAACGCGCGCGTAAAACTCAAGGAGATTGCCAATCGTGTTATTCCGTAAGACTCTTAGCTGCGCGCTTCTCATCGCGTTTCTTGGCCGCTTGCAGCGGCGGTAGCAACAACGATCAAAGCTCGAGTGCCAGCGCACAAGCATCGGCAAGCGCCGGCCCGATGACGACGTCGGGGGCAATGAACGCGGCCTCGCCGGGCGGCGCGATGCAGGGTGGCAACATGCAAGCGATCGAGTCGCGGCCCCAAGTCCCCGTTCCGTCCGGCTTAAGCTGTGGTGCGGTCGCAACCGGTCTGGACGAACCCCAAGTCGCACGCGTACTTTGAAGCCTCTGCGCCGTTCTATGGACGGACCAAGAACGGCACCTATATGTGTCCGAAGGACGCGCTGGCTGCCGGCTATCACAAGGCGTCGGGCCGTCGCCATCACGGCGGCGCAAGTATGGAAGGCACTGCCCCCACCCCAGCTTCAACCTAGCAGGGTTCGGCAGGGGGCGTGCAAGTGGGTACTTGCACGCGCCACCTATCGGCATGATACGATCTGCGTGCAAGTACCCACTTGCACTAAGGATTTGAAGCGAAGGCATCATGCATACCCCGCAGACCCCACACGTTTATACCCCGCCGACGTTTGACTATCGCCCCGACGCGCTCGATCGCATCACGCGCGACACCTTGGCCGCCTTCGAAGAAGGCGCGCCGCGGGTCGTGCTCGATCTCGATGCGCTGAGTCGCCTCGACACGGAGAGCGTTCGTGGCCTCATCACCCTGCTGCGTCGCTCGCGCGAAGTCGGCGGCGAAGTCGCACTCAAGGTCACGCGACCCGAGTTGCTGCGTTCACTCTCGGTTATGGCCCTCGACCGGCTCTTTCCGATGGTGAAGGGAATTGCAGCATGACGTTACGCCATTTTGCGGTCGCTGCGATTGTCGCGCTCGTTTGGATCGGCGCCGCCGCCGCGCAGAGCGTCGTGCCCGCGCCGTCGACTTTCAATGCGACAGCACTGCCGGCACCGACCGATGCACAGGAAGTCGTCACGCGCATGCTGGCCCGCAACGCTGGACTCGAGTCGTACATGGTGCGCGTGCACGTTAACGCTCGACCCTCGATTCCGCTATGCAGACCGCAGCACGGATGGCACGGCCTACTATAAGCGTCCTGGACAGCTTTGCCGTGGTGCTCAATCCCATATTGGATCGCGTGCGCAAGCTCGCTCAAGGCCATTCCAAAAGCTTTCCGACCGACGTCGGCGACCCGACCGGATGGGAAAAAGACTCGAACATCAAGCTCGCCGGCACGCAGCCGCTTGACGGCAGACCGATGATCGTGCTCGTTCTAACCAAGAAGATCTACAGCGATCAGGTCAAGGACACAACAGTTTACGTCGATCCGGCGACGTACGAGCTGGTCGAGATGGATTGGCATTACACCAATGGCGATACCATCGCGATGAAGCAGTATTACGCTACGCAAGACGGTTACAGCGTTGTGGTACGCCAGCACTTCGAGGGACACCGTCGCATCGGATTTAGCGGCGATTCGACCTACGATTCCTACCAAACCAACGTCGCCGTAAACGACGCAATATTCACGAAGCAACCATGATAGAAGCACAAAAACAAGCCGAAGCCAAAGTCACGCCGGAGGAGACGCGCGATCGCATCGTCCTCGCGGCTCGTGACGTCATCAAGCGCAAGGGCAAGAAAGGCGCGACGACGCGAGAGATCGCGGAGGTCGCCGGCGTGAACGAGGCGACGCTCTTTCGCCATTTCGGCAATAAGGATGCGCTAATTGTCGCGGTTGCCAAGCGTTCGTGTCCGGACGGGCAACTACGCGAGATGATCGCCACGTTGCAAGGGCCGATCGAGGCGCAGTTGCTGGAAATCGCTAGGTCGATGAACGAGCATCTCTTGTCGATGAGCGATATGATTCGGTGGTCGCTGGTAGAAGCCGATTACGAGGAGAGTATCTTTGCTCGCGAGGCTTGGCGGCCCCAGACCGCTGTGCGGTCCGCGGTGAGCGACTTCATGAGCGCAAAGATCGCCGAAGGGACCTTGCGCGGCAACCCGACAGAACTGGCCGAGATCTTTATGGGTATGATTTTCGCCCGGGTCATAACGGGCAAGAAGTTTCCGGATAGCAGAATCTTCTCGGATACCGAGTACGCACTTTCAACGATGATCGACGTCTTTCTCAACGGCGTAAGGAGCAAGTAAATATGGATACGACGACCGACACTGTCCCCGCAATCGAGGAACGCACGGGACCGCGCAAGCGCGTGATCTTCGGCGTGATCGGCGCGATCGTCGCCATCGTTCTGATCGTCTTTGGCGTGAGATGGTACATGTATGCACGCGTACATGAGGGAACCGATGACGCGCGCGTTGACGCCGATCCGGTGGCCGTAACGAGCAAGATCAACGAGCGCATCGATCAGATCCTCGTCGACACGAACGATGAAGTGAAGAAGGGGCAGCTGCTGATCGTGCTCGACAATGCGGTCGAGCAAGATCAAGTGCGTACCGCCCAGGCAAACCTGGCGCTCGCGACGGCGAATCAATCAACGAATACGCTGCAGAGCACGGGCGGTGTGACGCAAGCGGCAGCTGACACAGCCAACGCGGATGCCGGCGTCGCGCAGGCGCAGGCGCAGCTCATTGCGGCGCAAGCGCAGTTGCCGGCAGCGCAGGCCGCGTACGCCCGCGCAAGCGCCGACTACAATCGTACCGCGTCGCTCGTAAAAACCGGCGACGTGCCGCGCCAGCAACTCGATGCACAGACCGCGGCGCTCGCGGCGGCGGCGGCACAGTTGCGCAACGCGAGCGCACAGATCAGCGTGGCGCAAGCCAATCTTGACGCCGCGCAGCAGAAGGTCGCCGCTGCACAAGGCGGCGTGATCGACGGCTCAAGGTAAGCTTGCGCAGTCATCCGATCCGAGCCAAGTCGACGCAGCGCGTTCCCAACTCGCGATTGCCAAGAAGAATCTCGGCTACACCCGGATCTATTCATCGATCAACGGATACGTCGGCGAGAAGAGCGCCGAGGTCGGCCAAACGGTTTCCGCCGGGTCGACGATACTTACGCTCATCCCGGACGGCCCGGGCCAAATCTACATCACGGCCAACTATAAGGAAACCCAAATGGGTGACATGAAAGTTGGGCAGCCCGTCGACATTCGTGTCGACGCGTACGGCGGCACAGACGTTCCACGGCCACGTGTCTGTCGATCAACCCAGCTTCGCAGAACACCTACGCGTTGGTGCCGGCGCAGAATGCAACCGGCAACTTCGTGAAGGTGACGCAGCGTATTCCCGTTCGCATCTCGATCGATGACATGACGCCGGATAGGCCGTTGCGCCCGGGCATGAGCGTCGAAACCTACGTGAAAGTTCGCTAGGCTAGCGAAAGCAAAAACAGCGTGATGGAACCAAGAAACGTAGTCGAGCACGGCCTACGTAGGGCCATCGTGAGCGTCGCGGTCATTGCGGCGACGCTGCTCGAGATCATCGACACCACGATCGTGAACGTGGCGCTGCCGAACATCCAGGGAAACTTCGGCGTGCCGATCGATCAGGGCGCGTGGATCGTGACCGGCTATATCATCGCGAACGTGATCGTGATCCCGATCACGCCGTGGCTCGCCGCTCGCTTCGGCCGGCGGCAGTACTTCTTCGCGTCGATCATCATCTTCACGATCGCGTTCGCTGATGTGCGGCCTCGCTCCGAGCTTTGGATCGCTCGTCTTCTGGCGCATCATCCAGGGCCTGGGCGGCGGCGGTTTGATCTCGACGTCGCAAGCAATTTTGCGCGACACCTACACGCTCAAAGAGCAGGGGCAAGCGCAGGGCATCTTCGCGATGGGCGTGATCGTCGGACCGGCGCTTGGGCCCGGTGCTCGGCGGCTGGATCACCGACAATCTCACCTGGCGCTGGGCGTTCTTCATCAATCTGCCGGTCGGCATCGCGGCAGCGACGCTGATCTGGAACTATCTGCGCAATCCGATCAAGCCGCGTGCGCTCAAGCTCGATTGGATCGGCCTTGCGCTGCTTGGCAATGGGCCTCGGCGCGATGCAGTACGTGCTCGATCAAGGACAGCAGTACGACTGGTTCGACGATCCGAATGTGCGGCTGTTCACTGCGGTTGCCGTGTTCGGCATCGGCAGCTTCATTTGGTGGACGCTGCGCTCCGGAATACCGGTCGTCGATCTGCACGTGCTCAAATTGCGTCAGGTCGCAGCAGGCAGCGTTCTCGGCGCAGTGCTGGGCGTCAGCCTCTACGGATCGATTCTCGTCTTGCCGCAGTACCTGCAGAACTCGCTCGGCTTCACGGCAACGCTCTCGGGGCTTACGATCCTCGTGCGCGCACTCGCGGTCATGGTCTTTACGCCGATTACCGCTGTGCTCGCCGGCCGCGGCGTGATCGACGTACGCATCAACGTGGCGCTCGGCTTCATCCTGCTCGGCGTTTCGAACTGGATTCTCGCGGGCGTTACCACGCCGCAGTCGCAGTTCGGCACGTTCATCGTATGCCTGATCGTGAGCGGAATCGGCCTCTCGCAGATCTTCGTGCCGCTCTCGATCGCGGTTATCGGCGGCGTGCCCGATAAGGAAGTCGCCTCGACCTCGGCCTTCTTCAATCTCTCGCGTCAGATCGGTGGCAGCATCGCGACCGCAATTCTGGTCACGCTGCTGGTTCGTGGAACCACCGCGCACCAAACCGAACTCGCCGCGAGCGTCAACTTGCACAGCGTCGCCGACCGCAATCTACTTGCAGCAAAACGGCGGTCAACATTCGTACGCCAGCGTTGAACAATCTCCAGGGATTGGTCGAAGCGCAAGCTGCGGTGCTCTCCTACGCGGATACCTCGCGTTGGACAGCGATCATCACGATCGCGCTTGCGCCGCTCGTCTTACTACTTAACAAACCGCGACTCGGCGGACACGTCGCGGTCGAATAGGAGCGCTCTCCGTGAAGACTCGCACACTCACCACTCTCACCCTCAGCGCGGTCATCGCGGTGATGCCGTTCGCCGTGTCGGCGCAAACGACGTTGCAAGGGACTACTGCGATTCCAACACCGGTGCCCACGCCGATAACGCCGGCCGTGCCGACGATTGCACCCGGCTATAAGGCGCCCGATAACCGGCCGACTTCGGCGGAAATCGTCGGTGTTACGCAGCAGCCATTCGTCGGTATTTCACTCGATAACGCAATCGGTATGGCGCTGCTCAAGAACCCCGATCTTGCCGTCGACGCGTCGAACACGCGCGTTGCGAGCTATCAGGTGCAAGAAGCCAAAGGCCTGAACGACGTGCGCCTCTTTGTGGAGCCGTCGGTCAAGCACGACACGAACCCAGCAATCAATCCGTTCTTCTCAGGTGGCACCGACTTCGAGCCGATCGTCCAGAACTACCAGACGCAGCAGGCCGGCGTCGAAGGCCAGCTCGAGACGGGAACGCAGTACAACCTCAACGTCTCGCAAACCAAAGTCAACGACAACACGTTCATCAACTCGTTCAATCCGTACTACTATGGATCGTTCAACGTCTCGATCACGCAGCCGTTGCTCAAGGGCTTCTTGATGAACGACGACAAGCGCCAGATCCAGCTCTCGATCGTCAATGCGGATGCTTCGCAAGCGTCGACGTTGGCGTCGGTTTCGACGACCATCGCAAGTGTCGAGGACGCGTACTGGGATCTGGTCGCGGCGTGGCGCAACGTTGCGATTCAGGAAGTCGCCTTGCGTACGAGTGTCCTGCAGCAGCAGAGTAACGTTCGCCAAGCCAAACAAGGAGCAGCGGCGCCGATCGACGCGGTGGAATCCTCCACACAGGTCGCCGTCTATCAACAAAACGTCTTCTCCGCGCTCCAGGCCGTTTCGCAATTGCAGAATCAGCTCAAGAGCTTGATCGTCTCCGATCCCGGCGATCCGGTCTGGCAAGCGAATCTCGTCCCAACGTCCTCAGTTCCCGGGCTCCCACCAATGCCGTCGGTCGCTGCCGTACTCGCAACCGCGATGCAAAACCGGCCCGAGGTGCGTCAAGCGCTTGACGCGCAGAAGCAAGCCGACGTCAATCTTGCGTATGCGAAAAATCAGAAGCTGCCCCAAGCCGATCTGCAACTGAGCTACAACGGAAACGGCTTTGCGGGTCAGGCGCTTCCGCCGCTCGGTGGCGTGTTCGGCGACGCAACACCGCCGCCGTACATGGTCGGAGGGTACGGACAGGCCTACGCCAACTCGAGCAAATTCTCAACCTATTCAGCGGGAATTCAGGTCTCGCTCCCGATCGGCAACAACACCGCCAAGGGCGCGGTCGGCGTCGCCGACGAGCAACAGCACATCGCTGCGGTGCAAAAGTTAAATACCGCGCAACGTATTCAGTACGAAGTGCGCAATGCAATCCAAAACTACGAATCTGCGGTGGCGCGGCTCTTTGCGGCGCGGCAAGCACGCGAGGCTTCGGCGCAAGTGCTGGCGAGTGAGGAGCGCAAGTTCCGCAACGGCGAGTCGACGACGTTCCTCGTCAATCAACGCCAGATCGAGTTCGTGCAGAATCAGGGTCTCGAACTCCAGGCGCAGACCGACCTCAACAAGGCCGTCGTTGAACTCCAGCGCGTCGACGGCTCGATCCTCAGCCAAAACGGGGTTTCGCTCACTAGTCTAGGTACAGGAGCGCTCAAACGATGACCACGCGACGTATGCTCAAAGTTCCGCGCCGCCTCTCGCCGCTCACAGAACGCAAACTCTGGGAGCGCACTGCGGTGCTTTATGGCCGCGAGCTCGACCGACTAAACCAGCGCCCGCGCTAACCCGCTGCGGCTCGATCGACGAACCAAACGAAGATCGATTCGTCTGGGGGGCAGATAATTTGCGCCGGATACCTGACCGGATCCCTGGTACCCTCGCGCACCGCCGCGAGGGTCTTTGCTTTGTCAGCGCCGGTGACAGCGAAAGCCAGCGCTCGCGTCGCGTTGAGCAATGACGGTGTAAGGGTAAGGCGCCATTGATTGTGCGACGTCGCATAGACTGCGCGCACGCGTTCTTCGTCGTCGGTCAGCGGATCCTCACCGGGAAAGAGTGAGGCGGTGTGGCCGTCGGGTCCCATGCCAAGCATCACGAGATCGAACAATGGTTCGTCGCCGAGCGTCTCGGCGATCTCGCGGCGGTAGGCGAGTGCGGCCTGTTGCGGATCGTCTTCGCCGTGCATCCGGTGCACCTGCTCGTCGGCAATGTCCATCGGGCCCAGGAACGTGTCGTGCGCCATCTTGTAGTTCGACTGTTCGTCGTCGGGCGGCACGCAACGCTCGTCGCCGAAGTAGAACGCAACCGCATCCCAGTCTATCGCATCGCAATAGGGCGGTTGCGTAAAGAGCGCATACGTGGCCTTCGGAGTGCTTCCCCCGGCAAGCGCCACGACAAAACGTCCGCGCGCACCGATAGCAGTTGCGGCGTGCTCGATGAAGAAATCGGCGAGTGCCTTGGCCACGTCCGACGGCGTCTCGTAGATCAAGAGCGTCCCGACGTTATCTCGTATCATGCTACGTGCCTTTCGATGATCGTCTTTGCCATTGCGAGTGATTCGACGAACACCGAATCGCGGGTTCGAGCGAGAATTGCGCGTTCGACCAGTGATGCGAGATCGACCGTGTGTAACGGTGCCCAGCGCGACGGACATGCGGTCGAGCCGGTCACGTCGAGACAGATCGCGCTCTGATCTTGCGGATGCGACGCTCGCGCTGAACGATGCGTTTTCCGAGGCAAGCACGACCTTCGTCATACGCCGCGGTGGCCCGTCATGGATCATCGTGTAGCGTACGTCGCCACCGGGCGCATGAAAGGTTTGCGCGTCGAGTGGTGTCCACCCAAGGCGGCTCGCGAGCCAGCCGAGTAGATAGTACATCTCGGCGTCCGAGCCGGCCGTTACTTCGACGCTTGCGCAACGCGAGGAGTTCATGCCGGCATTCGGGTTCATCGAAGAATTCGGCGATCAATTCTTGCCACGCGACCAAGCGGAGATAGGCGACGTCCTGAATCAGAATGTCCGGATGCTGCTCGACAAAAGCGACAGAGGTCGCGCAGCGGACGCTCGTCGGTGCGCGCAACCGACGTGCTGCAAATCGTCGTGTCGGCGTGAGGCGCGAGCGTCAGGAATCGCTCGTCGGCCGAGAGCGCCTCGGCGATCCACAGCAGCACGACGGGCGCATCGGGAAGCTCGAGTTGCGTGAGCGCCGCCCTCGAGTTCCGCAGGCGATGCGCCGCGCACGCCGAGCTCGATCCACTCGCCGCGTTTGTTCGACGGCTCGACGGTGCGATCGTCTTCGTCCTTGCTCGCGTCGAAGACCACGACGCGCGATGGGTGTTTTTCCGCAAGCGCGCGCGTACGGCCGCGCACCCAGTCGGCACCTTCGCCTTCGCCGAAGAAGATCGCGAACGTCATGGTCGACGTCTTTGTCGAATCCGAGCCCTGGCGGGCTTTGGCGAGCGCGTCGATGACCGGATGGACGTCGAGACTCACAAAGAACGCCAACCCGGAAAGAGCTTAAAGGCGGATTCCGGTCCCTGCGATCCCGACGCATAATTGGGAAACGTGACGTCGTTGGTGTTCTGCCACACGTCGAGGATCGGCATGACGATCTCCCACGCGCGTTCGACGGCATCCCAGCGCGTGAACAGCGTCTCGTCGCCGCGCATCGCGTCGCCGATCAGCCGTTCGTACGCCGGTGCCGATACGACGCCGAAACCGGTGCCGTAGTTGAAGTCCATCGAGACCGCGCGAATGTGCATCTTCGGGCCCGGGACCTTGGCCGAGAAGCGCAGCGAGACGCCCTCTTCGGGCTGAATCTTCATGACCAGCACGTTGTTGTCGATCGTGTCGCCGTGCGCTCGCCGAAGAGGCGATGCGGAATGGCTTGAAGCGTCAGCGATCTCGGAGTTCTTTCGTTCGCGAGGCGTTTGCCGCAGCGCAGATAGAACGGCACGTCGGCCCAGCGCCAGTTGTCGACGTCAAGACTGCACCGCCGCGTAGGTTTCGGTGTTCGAATTCGGATTGACGTCGGCTCCTGCGCGATAGCCGGGGACCGGTTTGCCGTCGATGCTGCCGGCGCCGTACTGGCCGCGCGCCGCATGTCGCGGATCCGTGCGCGTGCTCGGGCGGCGCAGATCGAGCGAGCACCTTGAACTTCTCGTCGCGGATCGCGTCGGCAGTCGGCGAGACCGGCGGCTCCATCGCGACCAGCGCAAGCAGGTTCATGACGTGGTTCTGAATCATGTCGCGCAGCGCGCCGGCGTTGTCGTAGTAGCCGCCGCGCATCCTCGACGCCGACGTTCTCGGCCGCCGTGATCTGCACCGATTCGACGTAGTCGCCGGTTCCAGATCGGCTCGAAGATCACGTTCGCAAAGCGCAGCGCCATGATGTCCTGCACCGGCTCTTTGCCGAGGTAGTGATCGATGCGGTAGACCTTGCTTTCGTCGAAGACCTTGGTCGACCTCGGCTTGCAGCGCGCGCGCCGAGATCGAGATCGGTGCCGAACGGCTTCTCGATGATGATGCGCGTCCAGCCCGTCTTGCTGCTGACCGAGGCCGGCCTCGTCGAGCAGGTCGATGATCGTCGAAAAGACCGACGGCGGCGTGGAGAGGTAGAAGAGGCGATTGCCCCTCGTTCCGAGATTTTCGTCGTTATCTTCGAGCTGCTTCGCGAGCTGCCCGTAGCATTTGTGATCGTCGAATTCGCGCGCAGACGTAGCTCAGGCGCTTGGCGAAATCGTCCCACATCGCACCTTGCGGCTTTTGATCGGCCGGTGCAAACTGATCGAGCTGCTCTTTGCAGTACGCGCGAAATTCGTCGTTCGATGTACTCGCTGCGCGAAACGCCGATGATGCCGAAGTCGTTGGGCAGCACCCCGTGCAAGCGCAGCGAGTACATCGCCGGAAGCAGCATGCGTTTGAACAGATCGCCGCTCGCACCGAAAAAGACGATCGAGCACGGATCGCTGATCCGCTCCGAGTGCAAGCCCGTCCGAAGCGGGTTTTCGGACTTGCCGTCAGCCGAGACCGTTGCCACTGCGTCAGGCATGCGTCTCCGTCTTTTACTGCGTGGCCGCCGAATTGATTGCGCAGCGCGGCGATCACCTTCGCGCTGAACGATTCGTCTTGACGCGAGGCGAAGCGCGCCATGAGCGAGAGCGTGATGACCGGCGCCGGCACGTTTTCGTCGATCGCGGCCTGCACGGTCCAGCGTCCTTCGCCGGTGTCCTCGACGTAGCCCGCGAATGTTCGCGAGGCCCGGATCGTCCTTGAACGCGAGCACCAAGAGCTCGAGCAGCCACGAGCGTACGACGCTGCCGTGGCACCACAACTCCGCGATCTGTTCGAGATCGAAATTGAACTGGGACTTTTCGAGAATCTCGAAGCCTTCGCCGTAGGCTTGCATCAAGCCGTACTCGATGCCGTTGTGCACCATCTTCGAGAAGTGACCGGCGCCGGCTGGACCGACGTGCGCGTAGCCTTCTTGCGGCGCGAGCGTGAGAAAGATCGGTTCGCACGTTCTTCACCGCGACGTCGTCGCCGCCGACCATCAGGCAGTAGCCTTCCCGAGCCCCAGACGCCGCCGCTCGTCCCCGCGTCGACGAGCGAGACGCCCTTGGCTTTGCAGCGTTCATAGGCAGCAAGGCCATCTTTCCAGTTCGTGTTGCCGCCGTCGATGATGATGTCGCCGCTGCCAAGAATGCCGCACAGTTCGTCGATCGTGTCGTCGGTCGGCTTGCCGGAGGGAACCATGATCCACACGATCTTCGGCGAGCTGGTGAGCTTGCCGCAAAGATCGCGCAAGCCGCTCGATGCGGCGGCACCGCCGGCCGCGGCTGCCTTCACGGCGTCGGCGCTGCGATCGTAGACGACGACATCGTGGCCCCCTTGGATCAGGCGCGTCGTCATGTTCGCGCCCATTTTGCCAAGACCAACCATCCCTAGTTGCATGTATTACTCCTAATAGCTTAAGCGCGAGCAGAGAGTGCGTCGTCGACGGCAGCGATCAGCGCGCGCAGCGCCGAGTCGATGTCGCCCTTGAGATGGACGCGCATGCCGCGACGTTTGCGCTTGTCGAGCGATTGCCAATCGCCCAGCGCTTGCGCCGCGAGCAGCGTGCGGAAACCGACGTTCATCCCGGGGATCGGCGGATCGGTCGGCTCGTCGCCGATGATCTGCAGCATCACCGCCGAATTCGGGACCGCCTTTGTGGAGCTGCCCGGTCGAGTGCAGAAAACGCGGACCGAAGCCGACCGTCGTCGCGACGTCGTTGGCATCGCGAATCTTCAAGCGCAGTTCGTCGAGGGTCGCGATGTGCGCCGGATTCCGCGCGATGTACGCGCAGATCGCGACGTAGTCGCCCGGCGCGAGCTGTTTGAAGACCGCGGCGAGCGCCTTGGTCGCATCATGCGTGCCGGCAAACGGCCTTGCAGCCGGAGAGAAACGTGACGTCGAACGCGCGCGCCTGCGACATCGGGCTTCGGTTCGTCGATCGAGCCTGTGGCTTCATACTGCGCAAGCAGCGCCTTCGTGTTGTCTTTGGACTCTTGCACGTTGGGCTGATCGAACGCGTCGATGCCGAGCACGCTCCCGCTGCCGCGGTTGCGATTTCCCAGAGATAGAACTGCTCGCCGAGGTCGTACTCGTCGTTCATCGCGAGACGGATGACCGGGTGTCCCGCATCCTCGAGCGCTTGTAGCTTCTGGGCAACGCCGGGCGTCGGGTCGGGCAAGTTTGCGCCGACGTAGACGAAGACGCGGTCGTCACCGTAGTCCTCCGGCTTGCCGAGCGGCTCGCCCTCGATCGGGACGATGCCTTTCCCCTGTTTGCCGGTCGATTCGGCGATCAGTTGTTCGGCCCAGGCGCCGAACGATGCAACGTCGGGATGCGTGACGATGGTGAGTTTGTCGCGTGCTCTTTGACCGCGAGGCCGCCGATCGCGGCACCGAAGCGCACGCCGGTCGCGACGCGAGGATCGACGGTTTTGTCGTTGGCGTGCACCGCGCCGAGCGCGCGATCGAGCAGCATGCGCACGTCGTAGCCGGCGAGCGCCGCCGGCACCATGCCGAAGTACGAGAGCGCCGAATAGCGGCCGCCGATGTTCGGATCGTTTTCGAAGATGCGACGGAAATTGTGTCCTTTAGCAACTTCGACCATCAGCGTGCCGGGATCGGTGATTGCAATGAACTGCCGTCCTGCATGCACGGTCCCGACCGATTTCGCCACTTTCTCGTAGAAGTAGGCAAAGAAGGCATTCGGCTCGGTCGTCGTACCGCTCTTGCTCGAAACGATGAAGAGCGTGCGATCGATCGCAATCTTTTCATCGAGTTCGGCGATCTGCGTCGGATCGGTTGAGTCGAGCACGTGTAACTGCGGCCAATCGACGTCGTTCATTGGGCCGCCGCCGAGCTGCCCGAACGTATCGGCAGAATATCCGGCGCGAGCGAACTGCCGCCCATGCCGAGCACGACCACGTAGTCGAACTCCGCGCGAATCTCTTTTGCAAACGCGAGCATGTCGGGAACATGCTCCATGAGGTGTTGCGGGATATCGAGCCAGCCCAGCGCGTGTTTGATAATGTCGGCGGCGTGCTGGATCGGTCGACCACGGCGACGGATCTTTGCGCCCAGAGTTTCTTGAGGAAATCGGCTTTGGCCAGCTTCTCGAGCGTGTTCGCCGGGCGCGCGCGAGATCTGACGCGTTCCTGTGGTCGGCAAGCTGCTTCTGTTTGTACACGATCGCGCCCATCAGCGCGGCAAACGAGTCGGAGAAGATCGAGACACCTTCGACCTGCAAGTCGTAGGTCACGTCGAAGAGTGAGATCTGCGCGTCTTGCAGCGCGTGCATCAGTGGCGCGAGCTTCATCGAGTCCCGTCTCCACCGTGTCTGGCACGACCTTGCCGTGATCGAGCAGCCCGTCGAGCGTGGCCGGCGGCATCGTGTTGACGGTGTGTTTGCCGACGACGGTTTCGACGTACATGAGATCCGGATAGTTCGGATTTTTGGTCGAGGTGCTGGCCCACAGCGGCCGCTGCACCGCGCCGCCTGCCTTGAGCGACGCTTGCGAATGCATCGCCTTCGAAGAGCTCCTTGAACTTCTGATAGGTGAGCTTGAGGTTCGCGATGCCGGTCTTGCCAAGCAGTGATTCGAGCTTCGTTTCGCCTTTGGCGATCTTGGCTTGCAACAACCGATCGATCGCGGTATCGATGCGGCACACGAAAACCGAGTTGACGGAGCGAATCTTATCGACCGGCTTGCCTTCGAGCAAGCGACGCTTGAGGCCGTCGATGTACGCGGTCGCGTCTTCTCGTACATCTCGACCGAGAAGATCAGCGTGACGTTGATGTTGAGCCCGGCATAGATGCACTCTTCGATCGCCGGGACGCCTTCGTTCGTTCCGGGAATCTTGACCATGAGGTTCGGCCGGTTCACGCGTTCCCAGAGGCCTTGGCGTTCGCAATCGTGCTCTCGGTGTCGTGCGCGAGCAGCGGCGAGACTTCGAGGCTTACGAAGCCGTCGTTCCCGCCGCTCGAATCGTACACGACGCGGAACGCATCGCACGCGTGTTGGATGTCTTGCACCGCGAGATCCCAGAAGATCGCGTCGGGATCGTCTCGGTGCCGATCAGCTTGCTGAGCTGCTCGTCGTAGTCGTCGCCGGTGCCGATCGCTTTCTCGAAGATCGTCGGGTTGCTGGTCATGCCGCGTAGGCCTTGATCGATCAGGCGCTTGAGTTCGCCCGACGCGAACATGCTGCGCCGCAGATTGTCGAGCCAGACGCTTTGACCGGCTTCGAGCAGTTGTTGCAATTGGTTGCTCACGAGATGCTCCTCTATAGACAGGAAGGGCGAAATTAGCGTTTTGCAAGTGCGAACGCATCGAGCGCGGTCTGCGCGACGCGTTCGGGCGTGAAGCCGTAGGCTCTTGGCGATGTCGGCCGCCGGTGCCGACGTCGCCGAAGTGATCGATGCCGAAGGCGAGCCGCGATCGCCGACCTAGCGTGACCAGCCGAACGTCGCGCCGGCTTCGATCGACATGCGCGCGGTGACGCTCGGCGGAAGGACCTCGTCGCGATACGCCTGCGGCTGCGCGTCGAAGAGCTCCCAGCACGGCATCGAGACGACGCGCGTCTGCGATTCCCTTGCGCGTCGAGCAGCTTCTTGGCGTCGATCGCGAGCGAGACTTCGGAGCCGGTCGCGATCAGGATCAGATCGGGCGTGCCGTCGCCGGCATCGGCGAGGACGTAGGCGCCCGTCCGACGGCGCGTCGCGGTCGCCGAGGAACGGCAGCTTCTGACGCGAGAGCACGAGCGCGTACGGGCGCCGCTGTGCGGCTGCGATCGCGAACTTCCAGGCTTCGAGCGTTTCGAGCGCGTCGGCCGGACGGATCGACGCGGACGTTCGGCGTCGCGCGCAGCATCGCGAGCTGCTCGATCGGTTGGTGCGTCGGGCCGTCTTCGCCGAGGAAGACCGAGTCGTGCGTGAAGACGAAGATCGCGTGCAGTTTCGTGAGCGCGGCGAGGCGCAGCGCCGGCTTGAAGTAGTCGAGGAAGTTGAAGAAGGTCGCGCAGAACGGCAGCAGCCCGCCGTGCAGCGCGATGCCGTTGGTGGCCGCGGCCATCGCGTGCTCGCGCACGCCGTAGTGGATGTTGCGTCCGGCGTACGTTGCCGGGCTCGAAGTCGCCGCAGTCTTTAAGGTAGGTCTTCGTCGACGGATCGAGATCGGCCGAGCCGCCGACGAGTTCCGGCAGACGCCTTCGCGATCGCGTTCATCACGGTGCCGCCGGCATCGCGCGTCGCGACCGCTGCCGTTCTCGGCGTTGAACGTCGGCCACGGCAAGATCGCCGGCAAGTTGCCCGCGAGCGTGCGTTCGAGTTGCGCGGCGTACGCTCGGATTCGCGGTCTTCCACTGCGTCGTAGCGCGTCTGCCACGCGCGCTTGCGGCCTGCGCACCCTTTTCGCCGGCTTCGCGGAAGAATGCGAGCACGTCGTCGGGCACGAAGAAGTCCGGCTCGAGCGGCCAGCCCAGTTCTTCCTTCGTCTTCTTGACGTTGTCGGCGCCGAGCGGTTCACCGTGCGCCGCGAACGTTCTGGCCGCGGCGAGCCGTAGCCGATGTGCGTGCGCACGACGATGAGCGACGGCCGGTCCGTGACGTCCTTTCGCGACCGTGATCGCCTGGTCGATCGTCGCGACGTCGTTCGCGTGATCGACGTCGATGCGTTGGCGTGTGCCAGCCGTACGGCCTCGAAGCGCTCGCCGACGTCGTCGGTGAACGTGATATCGGTCGGACCGGCGAGCGAGACGTGTTGTCGTCGTAGAGGACGATCAGCTTGCCGAGCTGCAAGATGACCGGCGAGCGAGATCGCTTCTTGACTGACGCCTTCCATCATGTCGCCGTCGCCGGCGATGCACGTAGGTGTAGTGATCGACGATCTTGGCATCGTTGCGATTGTAGATCGCGCCGAGATGCGCTTCGGCGATCGCCAAACCGACCGCGTTGCCGACGCCTTGTCCGAGCGGACCGGTCGTCGCTTCGACGCCCGGCGTGTGCCGGTACTCCGGGATGACCCGGCGTCTTGCTGCCGAGCTGCCGGAACGACTTGAGGTCGTCGAGCGTCAGGTCGTAGCCGGTCAGATAGAGCAGGGCGTAGAGCAGCATCGAGCCGTGACCGGCGGAGAGGACGAAGCGGTCGCGGTCGAACCACTGCGGATCCTCCGGGTTGAACCGCAGGTGGCGCGTCCACAGGGTGTAGGCCGTGGCAGCCGCGCCCAGCGGCATGCCGGGATGACCCGAGTTGGCTTTTTGGACCGCATCGACCGCCAGAAAGCGGATGGCGTTGATGCGTTGTTCGTCGGCAGGCGCGTTCGGCACGACATGCTCCTTCTGCTCGAGTGAAGAGCGGGAGCGTGTAATTCGCGCTCCCGTCTACATATCTTACCCCATGGGAAGTGTGGCCTAGCCGCTTTAAGGGCAGATTACGGCCCGGCCTTCGACCTTGCCATCGTGGAGCGCCCGATACGCGAGCGCCGCCTCCTTGAGCGGATAGCGGGTGACGTGCGCGCGTACGCTGCCGTGTGCCGCGAGTGCCAGTAATTCGCGCAATTCCGCAATCGATCCGTAAAAGGGCGTAAAGACGCGCGCGCCCCATGCGATGCGTCCCTGTCCATAGGTCATCGTGCCGCCGCCCAGGCCGACGATCGTGTAGTCGCCGCCGGCGCGCACGAGCTTTCGCCCGAGATCGATCGTGGGCTGTATGCCGACGAAGTCGAGGACGACGTCGACTGGCTCGCCGTGCGTAATTTCGAGCGTGTGCGCGAGCGCGTCGGCATCGGAGCGCACGGTCGCGTCGGCGCCGAGCGTTTTCGCAATTGCGAGCTTTTCGTCCGCAGACATCGAGCGCGATAATGCGCACGGCGGTCGTCGTCCGAAGTATCTGAAGCGCAAGATGACCCAGGCCGCCGATGCCGATCACCGCGCACGTCGCGCCGGGCCGCAAGAGCGCGCGCGAGCGATTGATCGCGTGGTAGGGCGTGATGCCGGCATCGGTCAGCGGTGCCGCATCGATCGGATCGAGATCGCCGAGCGGAACGAGATACTTGCTTGCCGGTACCAGCAGATACTCGGCCATGCCGCCATCGGCACCGAGACCGCAGCCGCGCAGGGTGCGCTGGTGCATGCAGTAGTTCTCTTCACCCGCGAGGCACATGCGACACCGTCCGCAGCCCCACGCGCGGTAGACCGCGACGCGCTCGCCGATCTCGACGCCGCGCGCGCCGCGCCGAGCGCGTCGACCCGTTCCGGTGTTCTCGTGGCCGAGCGTGAAGGGCGGCTTGAAGAAGCCGTTGCCCTGCGGCGGTTGCGTCGATGACGTGCAAGTCCGAGTGACAGGCACCGGCGCCGGCGACTTTGATCAGCACCTCGCCCTCGCGCGGTTCGGGGATGGGCGCATCGTCGATCAGGCGGGGTCCGTCGTCGAAGAGCCGGTATGCGAGCATGAAAGCCCCTTCGCCGGGGCGTAACGGTACGCCCGGCATGAAGATTGAGAAACTCCGCGAGCGGATCGAAGCGCTTGCAAACGGCAATGGCAACGTGCGTGGTCGCGATGGCCGCGCGGTCGATCGACGTGATCGCGGCACTCGACGAAGGCGCGCTTGCGCGTCGCCGAACCGGCAGGCGACGACTGGGTCGTCAACGTGTGGGTCAAGCAAGCGATTCTGCTCTATTTTGCGCGACGCAAGGTTGCCCCGATGGGCGACGACGCAGGGTCACGTTCTTCGACAAGCTGCCGGTCAAGCGGAACTACAAGAAGCTCGGCGTGCGCTGCGTGCCGCCCGGCGTCGCGCGCTACGGGAGCTTCCTCGGCCGCGGCGCGATCTTGATGCCGGGCTTCGTGAACATCGGCGCCTACGTCGATGAAGGCACGATGGTCGACACGTGGGCGACGGTCGGTTCGTGCGCGCAGATCGGCAAGGGCGTGCACCTGTCCGGCGGCGTCGGCATCGGCGGCGTGCTCGAGCCGCCGCAGGCGACACCGGTGATTGTTGAAGACGGTGCGTTCGTCGGTTCGCGCTGCATCGTCGTCGAGGGCGTGCGCGTCGAGCGCGAAGCAGTGCTGGGCGCCGGCGTCGTGCTGACCGCGAGCACGCCGATCGTCGACGTGCGTGGCGGTCGCCCGTAACGACCAAAGGTCGTCGTCCCGCCGCGCGCGGTCGTCATCCCGGGTACGATTCCCAAGATGTTTCCCGCCGGCGAATTCGGCATGCCGTGCGCGCTGATCATCGGCACGCGCAGCGAGTCGACCGACAAGAAGACGTCGCTCAACGCGGCACTGCGCGACTTCGAGGTGCCGTGTGAACCCTCGCGTCCTCGAGATCGAAAGCTCGATGATTCGTCGCGTTGCCTCGCATCGACGCCCGAGGTCGATCGATCTCGGCCTGGGCGAGCCGTCGCTTGGCCGAATCCCGAGCACTTCGCGTATGCGATGCGGTGCGTTGAAGCGCACGGCATTCGCTATACCGCCAACGCCGGCGATCCGGCGCTGCGCGAGGCGATCGCGCGTCACTACCAGTATCCCGGCATGCACGACGCGGCGAACGTCTGCGTCACGACCGGCTCGCAAGAGGCGATGTACGTGACGATCAAGACGCTGCTCGATCCCGCGCGCGACGAGCTGCTGGTCGTGGAGCCGACGTTTCCGTCGTACATAAAGATGGCACAGCTCGAAGGCATCGCGGTGCGCGGGGTCGCGATGGATCGAAGCGGACGACTTCGCGATCGACGCGTCGAGCGGATCTTGAGGCAATCGGCGAGCGCACGCGCGCAATCGTGATCTGTTCGCCGAACAATCCGACCGGTCGCGTGCTGCGCAACGCGCAGCA
>CAWIZU010000025.1:0-196637 GCA_963840635.1 Vulcanimicrobiota bacterium
TGGGTAAGTTTTATGGTCAAGCTACAAAGGGCGTACGGTGGATGCCTTGGCGCCAGAAGGCGATGAAGGACGTGGCAAGCTGCGATAAGCCCCGGGGAGCCGCAAGCAGGCTTTGATCCGGGGATTTCCGAATGGGGAAACCCATCCTGATGAACTCAGGATACGGCCCGCTGAATACATAGGCGGGTACGAGCTAACCCAGGGAAGTGAACCATCTCAGTACCTGGAGGAAAATAAATCAAAAGAGATTCCGATAGTAGCGGCGAGCGAAATCGGAACAGCCTAAACCGTCGTGCTTGCACGGCGGGGTTGTAGGACCGCATAAGTAGAGTTACCAATCCGGAGGCTAGGTGAACCTGCTGGAAAGCGGGGCCACAGAGTGTGATAGCCACGTAACCGAAAGCTTACCGGACTCGAAGCGGTATCCTAAGTACCACGAGACACGTGAAATCTCGTGGGAATCTGGGGAGACCACTCTCCAAGGCTAAATACTCTCTGGCGACCGATAGTGAACTAGTACCGTGAGGGAAAGGTGAAAAGCACCCCTGCGAGGGGAGTGAAATAGAACCTGAAACCGTATGCCTACAAGCAGTCGGAGGGCGATCTCCAGTCTTCGGATGGTAGCCGCCTGACGGCGTGCCTCTTGCTTAATGAGCCGGCTAGTTATTCTCACAGGCGAGGTTAAGCGCAAGCGAGCCGTAGCGAAAGCGAGTCCGAATAGGGCGACAGTCTGTGGGAATAGACGCGAAGCGGGATGATCTACCCTTGGCCAGGCTGAAGGTGACTTAACCGTCACTGGAGGGCCGAACGGTTGTGAGTTGAAAATCGCTCCGATGAGCTGAGGGTAGGGGTGAAAGGCTAATCAAATTCCGTGATAGCTCGTTCTCCCCGAAATGCCTTTAGGGGCAGCCTCGTGTGAATTGCCGCGGTGGTAGAGCACTGAATGGACTAGGGACCAACCAAGGTTACCGAATCCAATCAAACTACGAATGCCGCGGACAAATACACGGGAGTGAGACTACGAGGGATAAGCTTCGTGGTCGAGAGGGAAAGAACCCAGACCGCCAGCTAAGGTCCCCAACTGCAGACTAAGTGGGAAAGGAAGTGTGATCGCTCAGACAGCCAGGAGGTTGGCTTAGAAGCAGCCATCCTTTAAAGAAAGCGTAACAGCTCACTGGTCAAGCGATCATGCACCGACAATCCAACGGGGCTAAAGTCTGCGACCGAAGCTGCGGAATGTGTTGTGGCGCAAGCCATGACATCTTGGTAGGGGAGCATTGTGTGGAGTCTGAAGGTAGACCGAGAGGACTACTGAACGCCACGCAAGAGACCCTGCCGGCATAAGTAGCGATAAACACGATGAGAACTCGTGTCGCCGAAAGTCTACGGTTTCCTGAGGAAGGTTAATCCGCTCAGGGTTAGGCGGGTCCTAAGGTGAGGCCGAAAGGCGTAACTGATGGATAGCAGGTCAACATTCCTGCCCCACCTAGCGGACGTTATCACGATGGGGTGACGCAGAAGGATACAGGAGTCGGGTGATGGACGTCCCGATGGCTCTGTGTAAGCCGGATCGCGCAGGAAAATCCACGCGGTCATTCAACGGTCAGACAGGTCCCGAGACCACACGATCGCAAAGTCCTCGATTCCACGCTGCCGGGAAAAACCCCTAAGGAGTCCGTTGGGTGCCCGTACCACAAACCGACACAGGTAGACAAGGATAATCTCCACAGGCGCTCGAGAGAACACTCGCTCAGGAACTAGGCACATTAGCCCCGTAACTTCGGGAGAAGGGGTGCCGCGCTAGGGTTTATAGCCCGAGGCGGCCGCAGTGAAACGCGCTCTGCGACTGTTTAACAAAAACACAGCTCTCTGCTAAGTCGAATACGACGTATAGGGGGTGACGCCTGCCCGGTGCCGGAAGGTTAAAGCGAGGGCTCAGCTGCCGCAAGGCAGCGAAGGCCTGAACTGAAGCCCCGGTGAACGGCGGCCGTAACTATAACGGTCCTAAGGTAGCGAAATTCCTTGTCGGGTAAGTTCCGACCTGCACGAATGGTGTAACGATAGAGCGACTGTCTTGGCGAGTGACTCGGCGAATTTGTGGTTCCGGTGAAGACGCCGGATGCCCGCATCTAGACGGAAAGACCCCGTGCACCTTTACTGCACTCTGGCCATGATTAACGGGAGGATCTGCGTAGCATAGGTGGGAGCCTATGAACCTCGGCTTTCGGGTTGAGGGGAGGCATCAGTGAAATACCACCCTGATTCTTCTGTCGCTCTAACTTACGACCCTAGACGGGTCGGAGGACACGGCCAGACGGGTAGTTTGACTGGGGCGGTCGCCTCCCAAAATGTAACGGAGGCGCCCAAAGCTCGGCTCAGGCGGATTGGAAACCCGCCGTGGAGTGCAAGAGCATAAGCCGGGTTGACTGCGAGACACACAGGTCGAGCAGGAGCGAAAGCTGGGTCTAGTGATCCGGTGGTCCCGCGTGGAAGGGCCATCGCTCAACGGATAAAAGGTACGCCGGGGATAACAGGCTGATCTAAGCCAAGAGTTCACATCGACGCTTAGGTTTGGCACCTCGATGTCGGCTCATCGCATCCTGGGGCTGTAGAAGGTCCCAAGGGTTAGGCTGTTCGCCTATTAAAGCGGTACGTGAGCTGGGTTCAGAACGTCGCGAGACAGTTCGGTCCCTATCTGGTGTGGGCGCAGGAGACTTGAGAGGAGTTGTCCCTAGTACGAGAGGACCGGGATGAACGGACCACTTGTGTACGAGTTGTCCCGCCAGGGGCATTGCTCGGTAGCGAAGTCCGGACGAGATAATTGCTGAATGCATCTAAGCAAGAAACTCACCTCGAGATAAGGTCTCCCAATGCCACTGCGGCGGCATAAGAAGGCCAGTCGAAGACTACGACTTTGATAGGCGGGGGGTGTAAGCGCAGCAATGCGTGAAGCTGACCCGTACTAATCGGCCGTTCGGCTTGACCATAAAACTTTCCCAACTCGTCGTTCCAGGAAAGCTCTGCTCTAAAGCAGACTTACGGACGCCAGCTGATTTCAGTTGTCAAAATTTTCTGCGGGCTTGCTTGCTAGCCCGCGGCCAATTTTCTTTACAAGTTTCTGGCGGTCATACCGCGAGGGTCACACCCGTTCCCATCCCGAACACGGAAGTTAAGCCTCGCAGGGCCGATGATACTGCACGGGTAACTGTGTGGGAACGTAGGTCGCCGCCAGATTAATCTCCAACGAAAAAGGGCCGGAGCAGCATCTCGCTGCTCCGGCCTTTTTGTTTCCCGCCGATTCCAGTAAAATCGCTGCCAGAAAGACCGGCGTCGCCAGCCTGCCGAGGGAGGAATTGACATGACCTTCAACCGTTTTCTGCTCTGCACGGCTTCTTGCTCTCTCTTGCTTTTCGCGCCGCGGCCCACGTCCGCCCAGTCCAATGCCGCCAAGGACGCCACCAATCAGGAAGTCCTCAAGCGAAATGAGGAATGCAACGCAGCCGAGTTGCGAGCCGACATCAAGGCCATGGACGATTGCGAAACCGATGATTTCACGCACACGCACGCCAACGGTGAAGTCGAATACAAAAAGGGATATCTCGAAGGTGTCGCCAGCGGCGCCCACCATTTCCTGGCGCTCGACCTCTCCGACGTTCACGTCCGTTCCTATGGCGACTCCGCCATCGTCGAGGGCCACATCCACCTGCGCGCCAATAACCTCGGCAAAATCGCCGACGTGCAGAACGTCTTCATGACCGTCTGGGTGAAGCAGGGCGGCAAGTGGAAAGAATCCGCCTGGATCGCCGTCGCCGCAGCCCAAGAGACAATCCCGCCGTCTCCGAGAACAGATAGCTTAGCTTCCCCTCCTCCGCCAGTCGCGGCGAAGCTGCCACGCGCCTGTATAGCCGGCGTGTGTCTCGGCGCACATCCGTCGGTGATATTTGCCGCAGCGCCTTCGCGCTGGGATGTGCGATACAGGAGGTGCAGGCAGAGAAAGAGCGACGAGGAGGTGGTGAGCACCTGGCAGTCATCTTGAAGTTAGCAGGCTATAGCAGCAAGCTCTCGCGCAGACGAGGTGACTTATGAAAGGCACAAAGGGCCAATTCATGAAGAAGCCGGTGTGCAGCGCCGAACATCTCGGCGGCAAGAGATTCACTGAGTTCGGCGCGGAGTATGTTCGCAAGGCGAAGGAAGCTCGGAGGCATCGTACCGGCGGCCGTCCCTTTGGCCGGTATCGGCCGATGGGCTAGATGGAACAGCAACGATTAGCAGTCCAACGTTGTCCACCCCCTGGAAACCCGCGTCCGCTGCGGTAAGCCCTCCTTCCGCAAGCGGGCGCGGGTTTCCGTTTGCGGCTTCGCCAACCTGCTGCAACGGGCCAGGGATCAGGGGTACTTTACGCGGACGGAGATTTCGGTTTATGCGCTGCTGCGTGATCCTGCAGTAACCGGGATGCAGGGAATTCTTGGGTGTGACGCCCCAGTCGGTCTCGAACCCTTCCTTCACCAGCTCGAAAATGGTTCGCCGATTTTCCGCAATCACTTTCACCCAGGCCATCGGACCCATCTGCGGGAAATAGATCCCGCGGAAACAGAGGCGCGCAATCAGAATGTTGATGCGGTAGCCCACCGGCTTGTGGCCAAACGAGTTCACGGCGTGCGCGATGGCCTCCGGGCTATAGGCGTGGTCCCACCCGTACCGCACCTCGTCGTGCGCTTCCTCGACGGTCATCTTCAGCGGCGTGTGCGCCATGGCAAAGGGCATGAAGTCCAGCCAGTGCTTCGGCCGCGTCAGCCGGCCCTGCTGCCTCGCAGCCTCTTGTAGAGCGGCGTTGCCGGGCAGCGGCGTGAGCAATCCGAAGACGGGCAGCCCCGGCGGCCAGGTGCGAATCTGCTGCAGCGTGCGCTCGGCCACTCCCGGCGTGTCGTTGTCCATGCCGAAGATGAACGACGTAATCGCGTAAGACGTTGCGGTCGCGCCAGCCGCTCCAGCACCGCCGGCATACTCGCCGGGCTTGTTGAAGCCCTTGTTCACGCTGGCCAGATTCGCCGGGTCGATGGACTCCATGCCGATGAAAATCCACTCGCCGCCGGAGGCCGCGATCAGGTCCACCAGTTCCTCGTCGCGCAGCAGATTGGCGCTGATCTGCGCGACCCAGATGCACCTGCGCTTCGGCGGCGATGATGTCGCGCAGCAGCGACTTGGTGCGCTTGACGTTGATGGCGAAATTGTCGTCAATGAAAAAGACGGCCATCTGGCCGTCCTCGCTTTGCGCGCGCGCCTTCAGCCGCAGCAGTTCGTCCACCACGCTTTCATTGCTGCGAAACCGAATGGAATCGCCGAAAAATCCGGTCACCGTGCAGAACTCGCACCCATAAGGACAGCCGCGCCCGGACTCCACCGGAATAATGCGAAACGTCGCCCACTCCGCCGCCACGCGCCGCAGCAGCGGCGCCAAGGCCTTGGGAACGAGATTGAACTGGTCGAGGTCCATGGTGTCCCACGGAATCGCCGGATAGTCCTGCAGCGAGGGCTTGCGCTCCTGGCCAAACTCGTCCATCGGCTCGTAGACTTCCTTGCAGTTCGCCGCGCGCCGCGTCGGCGACGATCTTGGGCCAGGTTTCGTCGGCTTCGCCCAGGGCCACGGCGTCGGCGTGCCGCGGCCCGCCGTTGCGGCCCAGCGCCTCGTCGGACTCTTCGGTCACGTGCGGACCGCCCATCACCACCGGCACGCCGGCGGCGCGAATCGCATCGGCCATGCGGTAGGCCTTGGCGACCATGCGGGTCATCGCGCCGATGCCCACCAGCCCGATCTTTTGTTCGCGCACGAATCGCGCGATGCCCGCTTCATCCATCGGCTGCGCGTTGCCGTCGATCAGCATCACTTCGTGGCCCGGCGGCGTCAGCGACTGCAGCAGGAACATCCACAGATGCGGCATGAAGTTGCGCGTCACGCCGTTGTCGGGGCTGTACAGCAAAATTCTCATAGTGCCCCTTCCCCAGTTCCATTCGTGGAACTGGTTTACGGCGCCGATGCGATCGACGTGCGTTCTTCGTGCTAGTTCTCAGCGGGTAGAGCTAAGTCGCGGAGCGGGACGGATGGAGATCGGTGGTGCGACTCAGCGCCATTATGCACCAGAAACGCCGCGAAGGGGAACCTTCTCAAGAAAGATGGCTTCTGTTATGGCAGCTTATCGGTTGATCAGCCGCTCGCAGCAAGCGCGCCAAAATGGGAAAAATCTGGAGACTGCTTCACGCGCGTTGCAGCAGCGGACGCAGCTCGCGGATGTCCTTCACGCTCTCGAGCGCGAGCAACTTGTCGATCAGCTTGCCGCTCGGCGTCCGCGCCCAGAATCGGCCCCATCAAGTCGCGCGCCTTGGCCACCACTTCTTCGCGCGTCATGGGATTGTCCGGCGTGCCGCGCACCGCCTCCACTCGCTCGCTCAGATCGCGTCCCGTCGGTCAGCGTGAGCCTCGACAATCGCCACGCGCTTGGGCAGCAGCTTCTCGAGTTCCGCGTCGGGCACGAGCTCGATCTTGGCGCGCTCGCGCAGCACCGCCGGATCCTGCATCCGCGCCTTGTCGTGCGCCGCGCGGAACGACGCCGTCTTGTCGATCAGCATCACCGCCACCATGTGCTGCAGGCAGATGTCCGGGATTTCGCGGTTATTCACGACGCTGGCTTCATCGGTGGCCATCCGCACGGTCACCTGCTTCACCTGCGCGGTCTCGAAGGGATGCTTCTTCCGCAGATTCTCGAGCGCGTCGAGCGGCGCCTGAATCGGCGATCCCACGGTCCACTTCTTGATGCTGGTGCGCGTGACTTCGTAGCGCTCGCCGAGCTTGTCGATCAGTCCCGCCGGAGTCGGCCTTGGGCAAGCTGGCCAGCAGGAAATTGTCGGCGCCCGAAAAGACGTCGTCCACGCCGCGTCCAGCCCGGCTTGCACCAGCAGCGCGGCGGTCACTCCGTCGCGCGCCGGCATCCCTCCGAACACAAAGGCCTTCTCGATATGTTCGGTATCGCGCATGCCAGGAGGCGATGCCCGAGGACTGCTGCGCGGCATAGTCGAGCAGCCAGCGCATCTGCTGCGCGTTCAAACTCGCCGCGCAGCCGGCGGCCGCGGCGGCGCCAAAGCCCTCGGCCAGGCTGTGCGTGTCCCGGTGCGTCGCGTCCATGAACTTCTGCCCGCCCAGCGTCATCGACACGCGCGTCCCGACGTCGTAGCCCAGCGCGACGGCGCGCAGAAACTGCGCCCCGTCGATGCCAAACCGCTCCCCCGCCGCCAGCGCCGCCGGCACGACCGCGCAGCCCGGATGCGACAGCGACGGCGCGTGCGAATCGTCCGTCTCGTCGGATTGCGCGAGCACGCCGTTAGCGAGCGCCGCTTCCATCGGCCCGCACACCACGTTCGAGCACACCACCGTCGCCACTTTCTCTCCGCCGTACGCCCGCGCGAACTCAATCGCCGCGCGCCCCGGAGGTAGTTCGGCGCCCGAGACCATCGCAGCCACCGTGTCGAGCACGTGCTGCTTCACCGCCTCGACTACCGTCTCCGGCAAAGCGCGCGCGCGCGCTTCGCTCATGTACCCGCTCAGCTTCGCCATCACCGGGCTCACCGTGTCGGTGTCCGCGGCCAGTGCCGGCCAGGGCCGGCACGCCGCAGCCACCATCGCGCAGCCCGCCTGTATCAGCACGCTCCGCCGGCTCAACTTCGCGCCGTTCTGATGCGTCAATCCGGTTTCCTCTCGATCGTTCTGCATACGCTGCTCCGTCGCCGTTCGTTTCACACCTACTTCAAATCGTTCCGGAAAATCACGCCGCCCTTCATCACGAATTTCATGCGTTCCATCTCGGTGATGTCCGCCAGCGGGTCGCCCGAAACGGCCACGATATCGCGCATAGCCGCCCTTTTCGACGCTCTCCCACTTGCTTGCCCAAATCGAAGTTCAGGCTCGCCGCGGCGTTGCTGGTGGCGGTTTGCAAAGCCTGCGCCGGCGTCATGCCCCATTTCACGTAATAGCGCAAACTGAAACGCCTGCACGCCGTGTCCGACGGTGTACGCGCCGCTGCCGAAAGACCTCCTTCACGCCCGCGGCGACCAGCCTCTTGAAGCTCAGCTCCGTCAACGAGAAGCGCGTGGCCTTCCCGCGGCTGGCCTTCAAATCGCGCGCTTCGAGATCGCCGATCAAGTCCCACAGCGTCTGATTCACCGGACGCATGCGTGCCATCGGGCAGCGGCTGCTTGAGCAGGCGGATCGTCTCGTCGTCGAGCCCCGGCGCGTTCGTCACGCCCACGGTGACATGCATCGGCAAATCCACGCCCGCCGCGAGGCAGTTGCGCAAGCCCTCGCCGCCGTAGGCGTGGCAGGTAACCTTCAAGCCCCTGCGGTGCGCCTCATCCACGATGGCCTGATTTTCTTCGAGCGTCAGCGAAGGCACGTTGATCATGGTCCCGTCGGGTTTGAACGCGCCCGATTCCGGCGGGTCGGATATCCGCTGCCCTCGTAGTCTTCCGTCTCGTAAACCTTGATCCAATCGACGCCGTAATGCGACGCGTTCGCGCACCGCCGCGCGCGCCAGCCACGGCGAGTTCACGTCCGCGGCAAGCTGCCAGCACCGGATCGCCTGGGCCGTGGCCGAACGGCGTTGGCAGCGACGGCGCGGGATAATAGCGTCGCGCCCGCGGATCGATCTGCGGTCCCGCCACTTGCAAGCGCGGCCCGGACACCAGGCCCTTGTTGATCGCGTCGCGCAGCTCGACGCGGCGCGTAGGTGTAGGGCGAGCCCAGGTCCTGCAGCGTGGTGAACCCGGCGTACAAATCCTTCAGCGCGTAATTCAAACCGATGAATGCCGCGCGCGCATCGTTCGGCTGCTGATCCTGGAACAAGTGCACGTGCCGGTCGATCAACCCCGGCAGCACGGTCGCCTTGCTCAGGTCGATCACCTGCGCGCCCTGCGGAATCTGCACTTGTCCGCCGGTCCCACGTCGGTGATCCGGTCGCCCTTCACGACGATCACCTGGTTGGTCAGCATCTTGCCCGAATTCGAATCGAACAGCCGCCCCGCCTTAATCGCCACGCCCGCAGCCGGCGGCGCTTCGCTAAGCACCTGCGACGGATCGAACGGCCCAGCCTGCGGCCGCACATTCACGCCTGGTCCTTGCGCCCGCGCCGCCATCGCATTCCCGAACACCCAGCCCACCATCACCAGCCACCCCACCCAATATCTCGACCGCATCACAAGCGCTTCCCCGTAGGCTTCCGCCAGCCAAAACCGCCCTATGTCTTCTACACCCGCCCCGCCCGCTTGCAAACCGAAAATCCATCAGGTCCCGCGCTGGCGCCACCGGAAGCACTCCCGCGGCCCAAACTCGTGTAGACTCTCAGACGAAGACCTGCGGCTCTTCGTCGATCATGGATGCCGCCAAGACAGATGCCATGAAACTCCCCACACTCATCCTGATCGCCGCCCTCCTGCTGGGCACAAGCTCATGGTTGCTCGCTTCGCAGCGCCAGGGCCGTTTGCCTTTTGGCGGCGACGATGACGACGATGCATCCTTGATGCCCACCAACACCAACCAGCGCTCGGAATGGACCTTCGCCCGCTACCACTACGGCGTGGGCCAAGGCGGCGGCTTCTTCCGCGGCTTCCAGCGCTGGGCCGCCGACTACCCGAAATCGGATCGCCAGTTCGTGATGGGCGTTCGCCGCCTCACGCGCATCGATACGCACATCACCGAACAGGTGGTCGACGCCAATAGCGACGCCATCTTCGACTGGCCCTGGATCTTCGTCGAAGACGCCGGAGCCTGGAGCATCACTCGGCCCGAGGCCCTGCGATTGCGCGAGTATCTTCAGCGCGGCGGCTTCATCTTTCTTGACGATACGCATGGCGACTACGAATGGGCCACCCTGCTGACCGTGACCAACGCGATTTTCCCCGGGCGCCGCATCGAGGATTTGCAAAATAGCGACGAGCTGTTCCACGTCCTCTACGATTTGGACAAACGCTTTCAGATTCCGGGAACGCGCTTCATTTGGGGCGGCAGAGGCTACACCCCGGACAGGCCGTGCCTAAGTGGCGCGCCATTCGCGACGACCAAGGCCGCATCGTGATCGCCATCGCCCACAACTCCGACGTCGGCGACGCCTGGGAATGGGCCGACAGCCCCAACTACCCGGAGCCTGCCATGGAGCTGGCCTACCAGCATCGGCATCAATTACATCATTTACGGAATGACTCACTAGCGGCGCGTTTGGGCATCTAACCAGATAGCAAGATCTTCACCGCTAGGAGGCTTTATGCAACACCGCTACTTTCTCGCAGTTGCCGGATTTTTCGCCGCCGCCATCCTCATCGCCGGCGCCGAGCAAGCCGCAGCCCGGCAGGGACGAGCGTCAAGCGGAACGAGATGTGCAAGTGCAGCATGACCGTGAGCGTCGAGGCCCGCCACGGCATGGAGATTCCGCCCATTACCCGGGAGGATGTGGTAGTGGACGAAGGGCACGACCACGATAAGGTCACCAGTGGATTCCGGCGCAAGGCGCGAACGCCGGCCTCGATCTTCTGGTCCTCATGGACGATAGCTCCAGCTCCTCGCTAGGCTCGCAGCTCGAGGACATCCGCGCATTCATCGCTCAGCAGCCTCCCACCACTTTCATCGGGGTCGGCTACATCCAAAATGGCACTGTCGAGATGGTCCAAAACTTCACGCAGGACCACGCCAGTGCGGCGAAGTCGTTGCGCTTGCCCTTGGGCGCGGCGGCGGGAGTCGACGCCAGCCCGTACTTTTCCGTCTCGGATTACGTGAAGCGTTGGCCCGTCAATCCCGCCAGACCCCGGCGCGAGATTCTGATGATCTCCGACGGCGTTGACACGTATTACGGCGGCGGACCGGACGACCCTTACGTGGACGCGGCGATCGAGGACGCCCAGCGCGCTGGCATTACCGTCTACTCGATCTATACTCCGGGCTCGGGTCATGCCGGGCACAGCTTCTACAGAATGAACTGGGGACAGAACTACCTCTCCGAACTGTCGGACAAAACCGGCGGAGAATCCTACTGGAACGGTTTCGGCTCGGCCGTGTCGTTCACTCCTTACCTCGACGAATTGGCGCACCAGCTGCAACATCAATACCTGCTGACGTTCATACCCAAGCCAGAAAAGAAAGCCGGCATGCAGCGCGTGCGGCTGGCCACGGAAGTATCGGGCGCGGAACTGGTCTACGCGGACAGCGTCTACGTCCCCGCGACACCCGACTAATCTTACAAATAAATAATATATGGATTGCGCCCGGCCGGGGACACAGCCCCGGCCCGCGCGCAGCGCGAATCGAAAAACAATTGTCGCCGAGCCACACCCGAGAGCGAACGAGCCAGACCGGGCACGATTCTTCAACGGCCTGTAACTCGCTCGGATTCGCCTCCAGGATATAAATGCGTTCCATCCAGTGATTGCCGGAGGGGCAAGCGCACCGCGTCTTGGCACAATCGGTCCAGGAGCGACTGGGACAGCATACGGTCTGCGTCGAGAGCTCGCTGATGCGCAGTTGAATCGAGATCAAGCTACTGGCAATGTCGGCGATGCGGCTTTGCAGGTGCAGCTGCCCCGCCGTGGCGTGATGACCGTCTGCATTGACCATCGGCGTTATGACTATCCACCGTATCGCTTGTTGCGGGTGCGCTCGATCCAGGCACGTTGGTTGACGCGGGCGCGGGTGAGAAGCTCGCGAGCGGATACGGCGTCGCGTTCGCGTCGACACCATAGACGCTGCTCGTTCCGCCGAATTGGCCGAGCAGCGAGTTCGCCTTCTGCAGGGTCGCATCGAGGTTCGCAATGGTGTTCTTCAATTGGGCCTGCGTCTGTGGGTCGCTCGTCACGCCGCGCAGGTCATGGGTGATGCCGGCGATGTTCTCGGTCGTCTCAGCGATGTTCTTGGTCGTCGCCAGCACGTTGCTCTTGAGGTTCGGATCGGTCGCGAGCGACTGCAACGATGTCATCGACGCGTTGAGCGCGTGCGAGGTTTGCTCGAAGTTCGTCAAGATGTCGCTGATCCGCGGCGAGTTCAACTGCACGGTTCCGTTGAGTGTGTCGGTGAGCGCAACCAGGTTCGAACTCGCCCGTGCGAGACTGGATTGCAGTTCGGACGCGATCGAGCCGATCGAACTCTTGAGCGAGACGGTGACGTCGTTGGCATTGGTCAGCGCGGATTGGAGCGTGTCGAGCAGTTTAGGTTCTCGGCGTTCGAGTTCGCTTAACATCGCGTCGAGTTTGACGATTTCACCCTGGCCTTGTTCGAGCAGATCCGCGATGGTTGCGGTGTTCGTGCCCCTCGGCTGGTCGGCGATCGGCAACACCTCGCGGGCGAGCATCGGCAGCGGCGGGCTGCCCGGGATCGGCCGCGGCGGAACGATGATGAGGTTGGGATCTCCGGTCAGCGGCGCTTGGATGAGGAAGCGCGAAGCGACCGGGATATCGACGTCGCGATTGACCGCAAGAATCACATCGACCGTGTTGTCGGGCAGCAGCGTGATCGTGTCGACCGTGCCAACCGTCACGCCGCTGAAGTAGACCAGCGCGCCCGAGTGCAATCCCGCGGCCGATTCAAAATGAATGCCGAGGCGGTATCCGGTATGACGCGTGCCAAAGTCCGTGATGACGTAAAAGACAGCGAATAACAGTAGCAACGCGAGTAATGCAAATGCTCCGACCTGCGCCTGTCTAGTCATTAGCGGTCACTTACTCCCTGGTTTGAGAATGGCCTCGTTGCCGCGCTCGTTTGAAAGGCGCTTCGCCCTAGGCTCCGCGCCCCCCACGCGTCGCGTGGGGCCCCCCGTACCATGGCGCGCGAACAATCTTGGTCCGCACAAGACTCCCCCAGGGCGCGCCCAAACGTCGTTTTCACGTCGCCATCATGCATCGGGACTACGGCTATCATATGGGTATTGGCCCCACTTCGCTGCCGGCGATGAACTGCTGCACTATGGGATTCAGCGAGCGTTTGATCTCATCGACGGTACCGTAGGCAATAATTGCGCCTTCGAATAGCATTGCGACATAGTCGGCCATCATATAGATCGATTGTAAGTCGTGTGAGATCACGACGGCGGTGCCGTCGAGTTTACGGCGCAGACTAATTATCGTGTCGGTGATGAGGTGCGTGACGATCGGATCGAGACCGGTCGTCGGCTCGTCGTACAGGATCAAATCCGGCCTCGTTACGATCGCGCGTGCGAACCCCGCACGCTTGAGCATGCCGCCGGAGAGTTCGCTCGGCATACTGTCATAGGTGTGGGCAAGGCCGACCGAGTCGAGCGCATCTTCAGCGGTCTTGTGAACCGCCGCGTCGGGTTCGTTCGTGTGTTCGCGCAACGGCAGTGCAACGTTCTCACCGACCGTCATGCTGTCGAGCAGCGCCGCAAACTGGAACGAGAGACTGATCGACTTTCGCACGTCGTTCAGTTGCGATTCCGGAATGTGGCAGATGTCGATGTTGCGGATGTACACATGGCCCACACTGGGTTTGCGCAACCCGTCGAGCAGACGCAGGATCGTCGACTTGCCGGCACCGGAGAGGCCGATGATGCAGGTGATCGCCCCTTCAACGATATCGAGGCTGCAGTTCTTGAGGATGACCCGGTCACCGTAGGCGAGGGTGCAGTCGTCGAGACTGGCGATAATATTGGGCACGCGTCAGTGGCCGCCGAAGAGGACGAACGAAAGTACGAAATTCGAAACAAAGATCAGGATGATCGAGATCACAACTGCGCCGGTCGTCGACGCCCCGACACCGGCCGCACCGCCGCGTGTCGAAAGGCCCTGATAGGCACCCACGAGCGCGATGATCGCGCCGAAGACGACCGACTTGAGCAGTCCCTTGAGGACGTCTTCGAAACCGACCGCCTGCCGCGCCGAGGAGAGGAATGTGTCGTACGAGATGTGCGCGTAGGCTTGCGCAATCCACATGCCGCCGACGATCGAGATCACGTCGGCAAAGATGGTCAGCAGCGGCAGCATCACGATCATCGCGAGCAATCGCGGGAGTACCAAGAAACGCGGAATCTCCAAGCCCATCGACGTGAGTGCCTCGATCTGCTCGGTGACGACCATCGAACCGATCTCCGCGGCGATCGCCGCGCCGGCGCGACCCGCAACGACAACGCCGGTAAGCATCGGCCCAAGCTCACGCACTGAGCTGTACGCAACAGCACTGCCGACGATGCCACCGAAGCCATACTGTACCGCCTGCACCGCGGACTCGAGCGAGATCACCATGCCGGTGAAGAGCGAGGTCATAAGCACGATTATTAGGGACTGAAAGCCCAAGAAGTAGCACTGATTGATCGTCTCGACAAACCGAATGCGCAGTTTCGCAGCGAAGCTGCCCGATTCAGCGGCCAAGATGACGACGCCGCCGGCGTAGTCGAAGAATTCGATCGTTGCGCGGCCGACGCGATCGAGCACCTTCACGCGCGCTGCGCTCCGAGCGTCTCGAGTTCGGTAAGTACCGCTTGCGTCGCCTCGATGCGCTTTACCGCGACGCCGCGTTCCGCGGCCAAGTTGAAGTGCACTTGATTGGCCTGCTCGAGACGCCGGTCGACGTCGCGCAGATGGCCACGCGCTTCGCGCTCGAACGCGGCAAAGTAGCTACGCACGGCGGTGAGGTACTCGTCACGTTGACGCCCGTCGAGCGCGCCGTTTGCGAGCGCTTGCGCCGCGGCGTCCTGCGCTTTGCGCATCGCCCGGTCGGTGATGTGAAAATTTCCAACCTGCACCACGAGCGCTGCGAGCCGATCGTCGGTCACCCTGGAGCTCCGACAGCCTCGCGCTGCTTTTCGAAGAGCGTGCGAATGCCGCCCTCGGCGAGCGCGAGCAGTTGATCGAGTTGCTTGCGATCGAAAGGCGCCGCTTCTGCCGTCCCTTGCAGCTCCACGTACTTGCCGCCATCGGTCATAAAGACATTCATATCGGTATGGGCGCTCGAATCCTCGTCGTAGGCGAGATCGAGCAGCGGGACACCGTTGACGATGCCGACGCTGACGGCCGCGACCATGCCGGTGAGCGGCCATTTCGGGCCCGCCAGTGCCGGAACGCCACGTAGCGCAAGTGCGAGCGCAACAAACGCTCCGGTTACCGAAGCTGTGCGCGTTCCACCATCGGCTTGCAGCACATCGCAATCGATCCAGACGGTGCGCTCTCCGAGCTTTGCCGTGTCGGTGACGGCGCGCAAGGCGCGTCCGATAATGCGTTGGATCTCATGCGTGCGGCCGCCAACGCGACCCTTCGCAGATTCACGTTGCGTGCGTTCCTGCGTTGCGCGCGGCAGCATCGCGTACTCGGCGCTTACCCAGCCCAAGCCGCGCCCTTTGAGCCATTGCGGCACGCGCTCTTCGAGCGTCGCCGCGCAGATGACGCGCGTGTTCCCAATGCTGATCAGCGCGCTGCCTTCCGCATACTTCAAGAAGCCCGGCTCGATAGAGACCGGGCGCAATTCATCGGGCCTACGCCCGTCGGAACGCATCATATCCCCGCTCTCTTTGGCACGCCGTGCAGGCATTCCGCTCCCACAGCCCGGAAGCGCTCTCTTGCTAGGAGGAGTCATGAAGCCTGTTACTGCCGCCTTCGCTTCCGTGCTCGCACTCATGCCGATTGCCGTGGCGGCTGCCCCGGTGACGGTAACGCCCAAAGCGCTGACGCTCGAAATCGGCGGACGCGTCTTTGCCACGGTCCATGCAAGCGCAGCTAGCGCGAATCTAAAAGTGTCGTCGACGTGCTACACGACGGCCGGCTCATCCAAAGACATCCTGAAAGTCACCGGTATTTCCACGAAGACCGGTGCAAAGGACTCGACCTTCGCGATGGACGTGCGTGCGCAGCGTCCGGGAAAGTGCACGATCACGTTTACCAGCGAAGCGAATTCGGCAACGGTTAGCGTCACCGTTGAGGAAGAGAAAGCTTAGCTACTCCGAGCGCGCTTCTTCGTTTTCGGTGAGCCGGTCGTAGATGTGGCGCGCGTACCAATCAGGCCAGTCCGCATCGGCATGGCCAAGCGATTTTTCGTAGATCCCATGCGCATGCTCGGCGTCGCGCAGCAAATCGGCTAGCCGCGCCACCGGATCGTTGCCTAGATCAACTTGCATGGCGGTAGTATACCGCTATTCGACGGTTACCGTCTTGGCCAGATTGCGCGGCTGATCGACGTCTTTGCCTTCGATGTCGGCAATGTGGTAGGCGAGCAACTGGAGCGGGATCACGTTGACGATCGGCGAGAGCAGTTCGTCGACCTTTGGCACCCAGAAGACGTGATCGGCGACCGCGGCTGCTTCTTCGTCCCCGTGGTTGGCGACGAGAATGATCGGAGCTTCGCGCGCCTTGGACTCCATGATGTTGGAGAGGATCTTCTCGCGCACGCGGCCGTCGGTCATGATGCCGATTACCGGCGTCTCCGTATCGAGCAGTGCGATCGGTCCATGCTTCATCTCGCCCGCGGCATAGCCCTCAGCATGAATGTAGCTGATCTCTTTGAGCTTGAGTGCGCCTTCGAGTGCGGTCGGATAGTTGATATAGCGTCCAATGAAGAGACAACTGTGCATCTTGCGAATCTTACGCGCCACGTCACGGATATAGTCCGAGGTGTTGAGCACGACGTCGACGCTGCGGGCAGGAGCTTCGTGTTCTCCGCAATCTCGGCGAGGCGGCGCGGCTCGACGGTCCCACGTACGCGTGCGAGATAGAGCGCGAAGAGTGTCATCGCGGTCACTTGCGAGACATAGGTCTTGGTCGCCGCGACGCCGATCTCGGGACCACCGCGCGTGTAGAGTGTGCCGTCGGCCAGACGCGTGAGATGCGAGCCGAGCACGTTGCAGATGCCCAGCACCGACGTGCCGGCCTCCCTGGCGATCTTCACGGCCTCGACGGTGTCGGCGGTCTCGCCGGATTGCGACATCGCAATCACGAGCGCGGTCGGATCGATCACCGGGTCGCCGTAGCGAAACTCGCTTGCGAGTTCCATCTCGACCGGCAACTTGACCAGCGAGCGCAGCAAGTACATACCGACCAAGCCGGCGTGGTACGCGGTGCCGCATCCGGTAATCGCGATCTTTGAGATCTCGCGCAGCCGATCTTCGGTGATACTGCCGAGCTCTTCGCTCAAGTCGACTTGCGCCTGCGTCGTCGATCCGGGACGAGAGCGTCTCCTTGATGACGTTGGGCTCTTCGAAGATCTCCTTGAGCATGAAGTGCTTGTAGCCGCTCTTCTCGGCCGAAGCAGCGTCCCAGGTAATGTTGATGACGTCGCGCTTGATCGGCGTACCGTCGTAGGCCATCAAGCGATAGCCGTCGCGGCCAACAACCGCCATCTCGCCTTCTTGCAGAATGATCTCGCGGCGCGTATAGGGCAGGATCGCCGGCGTATCGGAGGCGACGTACATCTCGCCCTCACCGATCCCGATAACGAGCGGGCTCGCGCCGTTGCGCGCGAAGATCAGGCTGGTCGGATCCTCGCTTGAAATCACGCCGAGCGCGTAGGCGCCACGGACCTCGGCAAGGGTTTTGCGCAGCGCGGCTTCGAGGTCGCCCTCGTCGTGCATTTCGATGAGGTGCGCGAGCACTTCGGTATCGGTCTCGCTCTTGAACACGTGGCCGGCTTCGATCAGCTTCGTGCGCAGCGACGCATAGTTTTCGATGATGCCGTTGTGCACGACGGCGATGCGTCCGGTGCAGTCCATGTGCGGATGAGCATTAGCGTCGTTGGGACGACCGTGGGTGGCCCAGCGCGTATGGCCGAGGCCGACCTTGCCATGGAGCGCATGCCCGTTGCTGAGCCGGTCGGCCAGGACCGAGAGCTTGCCCTCGGCTTTGCTCCCGGTCAGCGAACCGGATGCGTCGATCACCGCGATGCCGGCGCTATCGTATCCGCGATACTCTAGACGCGCCAGCGAATCGAGAATGATCGGAACGCTGTCGCGTTCGCCTATATAGCCGACAATTCCACACACGATGACTTCTACTTAATGCCTTCCTTCGTACGATGGTACTCTATCTTGCCTTCGGCGATCTCGTCGAGGGCAATTGAGACCGGTTTGTTGGGATTGATGTCCGCTTGATCGACCAGGGGCTCGCTCGCGAAAAACTCGCGGCGATCCGCGAACGGTAGCTGTTGAATGCGAACCCAGTTGTTGAGCTGGCGCGCGCGCTTGGTCACGATGTTGACCAGGCTGAACTTGGAGTCGGCGTGCTTGAGCAGCGCGTCGAGGTCTCCGAAAACGGTCTTACTCACAGTGTTCCTTTTAGTGCTGGTTACTAGTTGTCTTCGACGTCCGCAAGCGAATCGTCGCTGTAGCGATGGATCCGGAACCGCTCCGCTTGCAAGATCGCCTGCAGGTCGGACGTGGCTTGTTCCGGCTTTCCTTCTTCGTTGATGACGATGTAGTCGAACTCTCGAATGCAACGCATTTCTTGGTGCGCGATCTCGAGGCGTCGCGCAATCTCTTCGTTCGTCTCGGTCCGCCGTGCCAATAATCGCTGGCGCAGTTGCGAGAAACGATCCGGCACTAGGAAGATCAGCACCGCGTCCGGGAAGGCGGCCTTGATCTTCATTGCGCCGTTGACTTCGGGCTTCATGATCACGTCATAGCCCGATTTGAGCGTGGCCTCGATGAAAGTCGAGCGGCGTGCCGTAGAGTTGCCCGTTGTACTCTCACGACTCGAGAAATCCGCCCGCCGCTTGGCGCGCCTCGAAGGCCGGGCGGTCTAGAAAGAAATAATGCTCGCCTTCACGTTCGTCCGGACGTGGTGCGCGCGTCGTTGCCGAGACCGAGTAGCGCACGCGTGGCATTCGCGTGAGAAGCGCATCGACCAGGGTATCCTTGCCGGCCCCGGATGGGCCGGACACCACGAATAAGAGCCCCGGGCCGGTGATCACACGAACTCCTCTGGACGCAAACGTCCGTAGTTCCTAGCCCAAGGGGAGGACACCTGGTTCATGTCGCTAGTCACTCGCCTCGATCCTCGCCGAGAGCGCGCTGCGTCACCCCGAGCGAACCGCCCTGGTAGCCGGTTCCGAGCGCCTCTCCTACGCCCAGCTTTGGGAGCAGGCAAGACGGTATGCCGCCCGCTTCGAGCGCGCTTGGCATCCGCGCCGGCGACCGGGTCGGGGTCTTGCTCCTCAATACCCCCGACTTCCCAAGGGCATATTACGGTGCCTTGGCGCTCGGAGCCGCGGTCGTACCGATCCATGCGTTGCTGACGCCTGGCGAGATCGCCTACATCTTGCGCGATGCGGGCGTCAGGCTGTTGGTCAGTGGCGGACCGCTGCTCCCGAACGCGCAGGCCGGCGCCGCCGAGGCCCATGTCGCGCTTTTTGAAGCCGCGCTGCCCGATGAGGTGCCGCTGACGGAAATGGTTGCACCCGACGGCGGCGACGATGCCGTGATCCTCTATACCAGCGGCACGACGGGACGGCCGAAAGGCGCGGTCCTCACACAGAGCAACATCGTGCTCAACGCCGCGGTCTGTGTCAACGATCTCTTCTATGTCGTCAAAGAAGACGTGTTTCTTGCCGCTCTTCCGCTCTTTCACGCCTTTGGCCAAACCGTCGTAATGAACGCCGCGTTTCGTGCCGGCGCATCGATCGTCTTGATGCCGCGCTTCGACGGCACCGCGGCGCTCGAACTGATGCGCGCGCACGATGTCACCGTGTTCGCCGGGGTGCCGACGATGTACATTGCATTGCTCGAAGCGGCGCAAAGCGTCAAGCGGTCCCCTTGCAGTTACGTACTGCGGTTGCCGGCGGCTCGTCGCTTCCACTGGTCGTGCTCGAGGCCTTCGAGCAACGCTTCGACGTGCCGATCTATGAAGGTTACGGCCTCTCCGAAACCTCGCCGGTCGCAAGTTTCAATCAGCGTGATTTTGGACGCAAGCCCGGAACCGTGGGACGCGGCATTTGGGGCGTCGAGCTCGAGGTCGTCAATGCCGAGATCGAAGAGCGGATCGTACCGCTGCCCAGTCGGTGAGCTCGGCGAGATCGTGATTCGCGGACACTGCGTTTTCAAAGGCTATCTCAATAATCCGGAGGCGACGCGCGCGGCAATTGTCGATGGTTGGTTCCGCTCCGGCGATCTCGGTACCATGGACGCAGACGGTTTCATCACGATCGTCGACCGCAAGAAAGACATGATTTTGCGGGGCGGTTACAACGTCTACCCGCGCGAGGTCGAGGAAGTGTTGATGCGCCATCCGGCGGTCAAACAGGTGGCGGTAGTTGGCGTGCCGCACGAAACACATGGTGAGGAGGTGGTCGCCGTGATCGTGCGCTCCGACGACGCAGCGAGTATCACGGATGAAGCGATCATCGTCTGGTCTCAAGAGCATCTTGCACGGTACAAGTATCCGCGGCACGTGCACTTCGTCGACGCGATGCCGCTCGGTCCCAGCGGTAAGGTGCTCAAACGTGAACTTCGCGATCGTTTGCACCAGCTACAAGGAAGGACGGTATCATGATTGCCACGACCTCTCGCGTTCGCTCGATCAACGTCGTCCAATTCGCGCTTATGTACGGTGTCATCTGCGCCGTGTTCGGCGTGATCCTCGGGTTAATTCTCGCCTTCGCCTTCATGGTTTCACCCGCGATCTCGTCAACAACGGGTATGCCGAACATCGGCCCGCTCGCAATCATCGCTTTTCCGATCCTCTACGCGATCTTGCTGTTCATCGCAGGCTTCATTGACGGACTGATTATCGCCGCACTCTACAACGTCGCTGCGGGATGGATCGGCGGCGTAGAGATCCAGCTCGAATCGCGCGCCTAGCGAAGCGATCTACTCCGTGGCAAGTCTGCGCACCGATCCGGAGCTGATCGCTCGGCTCGCGGCTGAGCTCGACGCGGCCTTTCGCGGAGCGCGTGTTCGCGACGTGGGCCGGCTCGCAGACGGACGTACCGCGATCGTGTTGTGGTCACGCGGCGTCGAATCGACCTTGTGCATCGACATATTTTCGACGCCGCCGCTCGTAAGCGTCGAAGACGTGGTGCTTCCGATCGAGAGTGAGCCGGGATTTATCCGCGCGACGGGTGCGGCGCTGCGCGGCAGCACGCTGCTTTCGGCGAAAGCGCGCAAGGGTGATCGGCTCTTGCGTTTGACCTTCGGGACGCGCTCGCGTTTCGGCGTGGGTGACGAAAGCGATCTCTTTATCGAGCTCGTCCCGCGTTTCGGCAATATCATCCTCGTGCGCAGAGATCGCATCGTTACCGCGGCCAAGGAGTTCTCACTTGCGGAGAACCCCGCGCGTGCTGTCGAAGCCGGGCACCCTTACGCGTTGCCGCCGATTCCGGTCCGTACGACGCCCGCCACGGGCAGTGCGATTGCGCCTGAGTCGAGCGTACTCGATTCGATGCGAATTTTCCGAGAAACAACAGCCGACGCGGGCACGGCGCGCCGTGGTGACGACCGGCGTAAGCTGATCCAGAAACGTCTTGCCGAACGCGAACGCAAAGTCCGCGGTGAACTCGAGGCGGTGGCAGCGAAGCAACGCGCCGCTGCCGACCGCGAGACATTGCGCGAGCGCGGCGATACGCTCTATGCGGAACTACATACGCTCGATCACGGTGCGCAAGAAACGTCCAAGGAAGAGGCGCGCACGCTCTTTGCTCGCTACAAAAAGCTCGGTACGTCAGCAACGCATTTGGAGGAACGCGAGCGAATGCTCCGGGGATTGCTCGAGGCGATCGAGCAGATGCTATGGGAATCCGAGCGGGTTGAGGACAGCGATCTCACCGAGCTCGAGCACGCGATCGCACAACTCGATCCCCGCGCACGGCGAACGCGCGCAGCGGTCCCACGGCGCAAACGTGTGCCGCTCGAAGTGCGAACGCCGAGCGGCTCGCGCATTCTCGTCGGCCGTTCACCGAGCGAGAATGCGGATCTCACGTTTCGCGTTGCGCGGCCGAATGACTGGTGGTTCCATGCGCAGGGTGTGCCGAGCGCACACGTCATTCTGCAGCGCGACGACCGCAGCGAGCCGCCCGCAGAGGATCTCGAGCGAGCGGCGGCGCTCGCCGCCTATTTTTCGAAAGCCCGCGCAAGCGGGAAGGTTACGATCGACTACACCTTGCGAAAATACGTGCGGGCGCAACGCGATGCGCCGCCCGGGTTGGTGTGGTACACCAACCCGAGGACGATTATCGTCGAGCCCGCGCCGCCGTAATTAGGAAAAGCGCGATTCGCAGACGCCGTAGTCGACGTGGGCCATAAACGCTTCGAGGTATTTGCCCTTGTCGGCGGGTTTGTAGTCGCGCAGGTACGCGTGCTCCCACAGATCCATCACGAGGATCGGTTCGCATCCGGCCAGCTCGTTGATGTTGTGATCGCCGATCCAGACGTTGACCAGCTGATTGGACGGTGCGTCGAAAAAGGCGATTGCCCAACCGATGCCGCGCATGCCGCCGATGGCGACAAAGTCCTTCTGCCATGCCTCGACCGAGCCGAAGCACGCAGCGGCGCACTCGAACAGGCTTCCACTCGTGGGCGCGGGCTTGGGATTCTTGGTCAGATTGTCAAAGTAGAACTCGTGCAGGCGCATCCCATTGAATTCCCAACCGAGTCGCCGTACGAGTTCCGCATAGGATGGATCCGCGCCGGAGCCTTTGCCTGCGACGCGTAGCTCGGCGATGCGCTCGTTGAGCAGATTAGTGTTTTTCACGTAGCCTTCGTACAGGCCGAAGTGGATCTGCAAGGTGTCGTCGGAAATGCCTTGCAATCCGGAGAGATCCCATTTCTTGGGTGTATAACTCTTGATCAGCGTTTGCGCGCTCATAGCAGATTTAAAAACCCCATTCCTGGCGTGTGTGCACAGTACAGTGTACCCCCTTTCAAACGTGGACTCTCTGGGATTGGCTGCACACAGAGGGTCAGGGCGCTTGCTTGACATAAAGGACAGAGTAACACGGCTTTACGAGGTGCTTGTCACTATGAAGAACCCCCTCGATTCACTCTGGGGAACCGTCATCTGCGGTGTCGTCCTCACGATCGTCTTTTTCTACGTAGCGCAATGGCTCGTCGGCCACACGGCGGGAGCATAAATCATGGAAGCACTTGAAGGCGCAGTATTGCGCTGGGTTCACGTTTTGGTCGGCATCATGTGGATCGGACTGCTCTACTACTTCAATTTTGTCAACGTCGAAGCATCGAAACAGGCCAATGCCGCCGGCGAGGGCGCGCCGATCGGCAAATACATCATGCCGCGCGCGCTATTCTTCTTCCGCTGGGCAGCGATACTGACGTGGATCGTCGGGGCGGGCTTGCTCTCGACCTATACGGCATCGAACGGGATGAACGGTTTCCTGGCAGCGTTTGGGCTACAAGGCGAATTTGCACCGATTGGTCTGGGCGCATGGATGGGCACGATCATGCTCTTCAACGTCTGGGGAATCATCTGGCCGAATCAGCAAAAGATCCTCGGCATGAAGCCCGCAACCGACGAAGAGAAAGCCAAGTCGCGCCGCATCGCGTTTCTCGCGTCGCGCTTCAATACGATGCTCTCGATCCCGATGCTGTGGTTCATGGTCACCGGCCCACACCAAAGCATCTATCACTAACCCCTTGTCATCCCGAGCGTAGTCGAGGGAGTCGCCTTAGGACTATTGCCTCGCGAAGACGCTCCTCGCGGCACATCGTGTGCCGCTCCTGCTGCGCGAGTTTTGCGCCACGTCCAAAGGAAGTTCGCATCCTGCGAATGGCGCAAAACTTCGAGCCTTCGTACGGCAATAGTCCTAAGGCGCTCCCAGTCTTCAGACTATGCGTTCGGGATGACAAGAGAACGCTTACGCGTCGGGAACTAGGACGATCTTGCCAATGTGTTGACTTGACTCGAGACGAGTGTGCGCTTCACTCGCTTGTGAAAATGGATAGACCGAATCGACGATTGGCATGATCGGGTCGCGCGCGCCAAGGAGCGGCCAGATGTTCGTTAGGAGCGCTTGCGCGATTGCGCCCTTTTCTTGGATCGTGCGCGGGCGAAGGCTCGATCCGCCGATCGTCGCGCGGCGTTGGAAAAGATAGCGTAGATCGATCGTCGATTCTGACCCGTTCGGGTGCGCCAGGCACGCTATGCGACCTTCGGTTGCGAGCGCGCGCAAATTGCGATTGAGGTAGTCTCCGCCGACGATGTCGAGTACCACGTCGACGCCGCGGTTGTTGGTGAATTCTTTGACCTTTTCGACGAAGTCCGCAGTCTTATAGTTGATCGCGGCTTCGGCCCCAAATTCGAGCGCAGCGCGACACTTATCGTCCGAACCGGCGGTCGTAATGATGCGTGCGCCAACGGCGCGTGCGAGCATGATGGCCATGCTGCCGATTCCGCTCGTACCGCCGTGAATCAGTACTGTCTCGCCCTTGCGCAGCTTTGCGCGCACGAGCAAGCTGTCGTAGACGGTGAACGCGTTCTCAGGCAGCGTCGCGCCTTCGACCAGCGACCATTCTACCGGCAACGGCAAGACTTGTGCCGCCGCCACGTTGACGTATTCGCTATAGCCGCCGCCGCTCAGCAAAGCGACGACGCGATCGCCCACATTCCAGCCCTCAACATCCGAACCGAGCTGCGCGATCGTTCCACAGCATTCGAGGCCGAGGATCGGCGACGCGCCAGGCGGCGGCGGGTAGAGGCCGCGGCGCTGCATCGAGTCGGCATGCGAAACACCGGACGCCTCAACCTCAATGAGGACTTCGCCCGGGCGGGGTTCGGGAGAGGGCGCCTCCGCGACGTACAGCACCGGCGGATCGCCGGGCTGATCGAACGTAACGTATCTCACCGCCTATACTGTGCGGGCCTCGTGCGCGGGCATCCTTTCGAGAAGCATTGCGTCACCGAATGAGAAAAACCGGTAGCGCAGCGCGACGGCTTCGTTATAGGCGGCCAGGACGCGCTCGCGACCGGCGAACGCGCTGACCAGCACCAGCAACGTCGACTGCGGGAGATGGAAATTGGTGATCATTGCATCGACGACCGCAAATGCAAAACCCGGCTTGACAAAGAGCGCCGTCTCGCCCTCACCGGCGACCAGCCGGCCGTGCGTTGAAACGTTGCCTTCGAGTGCACGAACGACGGTTGTGCCGGCGGCAATAATGCGGCCACCCCGTTCGTGTGCGCGCTCTATTGCGGCGATTGTCTCGGGTTCTATCGTGTAGCGCTCGGCGTGCATCGTGTGTTCTTCGAGCCGCGAACCGCTCATCGGACGAAACGTGCCAAGCCCAACATCGAGGGTCAGTTCCGCGATTGTCACACCTCCGGCGGCGACGCGGTGCAAGAGGTCGTTCGTGAAATGCAACGACGCGGTCGGCGCGGCGACGCTGCCTGGCTCGCGCGCGAAGACGGTTTGGTAGCGTTCCTGCGCCGCATCCGACTCGTTATGAATGTACGGCGGAAGCGGCAGCCGTCCGGTGCGCTCCAGAAACCGCTCGAAAGGCTCGTCCAAGATGAACTCGAGTTCTCGTAGCCCTTCTTCTCCCTCCGAAATGATGCGCGCGTGCGCACGCGCATCGAAACGAATGCGTGCACCAGTGTGTAAGCGCCGGCCCGGCCGCACGAGCGCCATCCAGCGCGTGGCTTCCGGGTTGTAGCGCATCGATTCAGCCGGGTGCAGTAGTAGCACCTCGGCGGCGCCACCGGTTGGTTCGCGCACACCGCGCAAGCGCGCGGCGATCACGCGTGTGCGATTGAGCACGAGTACGTCGTTCGGACGCAGGTACGACGGCAAGTCGGCAAACACGCGATGCTCGATGCCGCCGCGCGACACGACCATCAAGCGGCTCGCGTCGCGTATCGGCGCCGGCTCTTGCGCGATCAAGTCATCGGGGAGATCGAACTGGTACGCGGAGGTGAACGCTTCCGGCGGATTCACCCGGTGGACAGACGCTGCCGCTCGAGTTCGAGAAAGTTGGTGAGGCGTTTCTGCTCTTCTTCCGTTGCGTCCACGATCAGAATCCCGACTTGGTAGGTCTCGCCTTGGAAGGCGCGGATCCAACGCACCTGTCCGCGCAAGCGCAAATAGGGATTGCGCTTCATGGTAAACGTGTATTTTGTACCGACCGGAAGATACTGATCGGCGATGATGCGCATACCGGTCGGCGAAATATCTGCGACCGCTCCCCGAAACAGCATCGAGGAGAGCGGATCTTCGACGACGACGTCGATGTACTTGCGCAGACGCAGCGCGTCGCGCTTGTTCCTCTCGGCCTCTGCGTCTCCGGCGGGTTTGTCCGCCGGTCCGTTACTCATGCTCGCTCACTGTTCCGGGAAAATAGAAATGCAGAATATCGCTAAACGAAGCGCCCCCGAGCGCCAAGCCGCGCGCACCCCACTGGCACAGTCCGACGCCGTGACCTAGGCCACCCCCTTCGATAGCAATACGCTCGGGTGCCTCCGTCGCGGCTTCGAATCGGGAGATCAACAGGCTTGGAAGCACGCGTGTGCCCAAGCGGAGGCGAAACGATGCAGCTTTGACGGGAACGGTGCCACGTTCAGCCTGCAGCAGCACGAAGCGTGCACGACCGCTCGGATCCTGATCACTGATCCGCACCGCTTGCAAGGAACCGACCGGTTGCAGCTCGGTCGAAAATTCCGCAGCAATGGCGCCGCGGTCAATCCCGCGATTCCAGCGATAATATGGCGAGCCGGTGCACGTGGTGCACGCGACGCCGCTGAGATACGAAATCGGTTGACCGCCCCAGGCGTCGCTCGCAGCTTCGGTATGACCGCCGCAACACGAGCTGTACATCACGCGTGCGTATTGATCGCCAAAGCGCAGCACACTGCCGGCCGTGGCATCGACCGCGGCGATGCCGGCCGCCGTTTCGCTCGCGATGCCGGTGTAGACTTGATCGAGTTCCGAAGGGACGACGTCGTATGCACGCTGCGGGTTGCTGTGCGATAAAACATAGGTACGCGCGCAAACGGCCTGCGCCTGTAGCGCCGATGCCGGCCAAGACGACGACATCTCGCGCGGCACAACGCTGTACAGATACGCTTCCAGCGAGACGGTGTTAATGACGCTTCCATCACGAAGTTGCGCTGCGCGTCCGCGATAGGCGTGTCCGTCGAACGTAAAACCGTCGCCGCTTTCGTCCTGGAGCGTCCCGTGCCCCAATAACACGCGCAGTTCGGCCGAGCCCGAGGTCATGGCTGGATCGTATTCCTGCGCCCACGCGATTGCGCGCACTGCCGGGGTCGCCGCCGCGGCGAGCGCGAGGGCGACGAATCCGCGGCGCGCGATCACAACAGCCGCTCCGCTTGTGTGGGGGGAATCGCGCCAAGGTGGCGATATGCCGACTCCGTGGCTTTGCGGCCGCTTGCCGTGCGGACGACAAAACCGGCTTTGAGCAGATATGGCTCGACGACGTCTTCGAGCGTCTGCGCGTCTTCATTCATCGAAGCGGCGATTGCCGAAATTCCGGCGGGACCGCCGCGATACGCTTCGATGAGCGTCTTCAAGAAGGCGCGGTCCATCCGATCGAGGCCGAGATTGTCGACGCCCTCGCGCTCGAGCGCCTGCGACGCAACGTCACTCGTGATCGCGCCGCTCGCGCGCACGTCAGCATAGTCGCGAACGCGGCGCAAAAGTCGATTCGCAACGCGCGGCGTCCCGCGGCTGCGCGCGGCGATCATCTGCGCGCCCGCGTCGTCGATTTGTGCGTTCAATAACTGGGCCGAGCGGCGCACGATCCGTTCCAACTCGGAGGGCTCGTAGAAGTCGAGATGATGGACGATGCCGAAGCGATCGCGCAGTGGCGCGCTCAACATCCCGGCGCGCGTCGTCGCTCCGATCAAGGTGAAGCGCTTGAGCGGCAGTTTGAGCGTCTTTGCATAGGCACCGCGATCGACGACAAAATCGATCTGAAAATCTTCCATCGCCGGATAGAGAAATTCTTCGATCACCCGGCCTAAGCGATGGATCTCATCGATGAAAAGTACGTCGCCGTCTTCGAGCGAGGTGAGGATACCGACCAGGTCCTTGGGCTTCTCGAGCGTCGGACCGGAGGTCGGGCGGAAGTTTGCCCCCATCGCGCGCGCCACCAGAGCCGCGAGCGTGGTTTTGCCCAATCCGGGTGGTCCGTAGAGCAACACGTGCTCGAGGGGTTCGCTGCGACCGCTTGCGGCTTCGATCGCGATGCGGAGGTTTTCCACCACGCGCAACTGTCCGACGTAGTCATCGAAGCTGCGAGGCCGCAGCGACGCGCCGTAGACTTCGTCTTCCAACGACTCTTCCGGCGAGAGCACACGATCGGCTTGATCCTCGCCCGAATAGAGCGGCTTGCGCGCGTCGTCCGTCACGCGTTACTCGCTCTGCGGCGGTAGATCTCGGCGAGCAGCATTTCGGGGTCGTCGAGTTCGGGCGAGGACTCGAGCGTTTCGCGAATCATCGCTTCCGCCTCGCCGCGTTTGTATTCGAGCTGGAGCAGCACGGCTAACGCCTCGTCGGCAAATCCAGGCATTGCCGACGGCGGAGAAATCTGTGCGTCTTGAATCAAAAGAAAGCGCGCCACTTTGCCTTGGAGCTTCGCCACGATATCGCGTGCCTTCTGCTGCCCGATTCCTGGAAGCTTGCGCAGGTAGGTGTGATCGCCGCGATCGATCGCGCTTGCAATCGACGACATCGGTTCAGAAAAGGCGCGCGCGGCAGTCTTTGGGCCGATCGACGCGACGCTGATCAGCGCTTCAAAAAACGTGCGCTCGATCGCATTGGTAAAGCCGTAGTACGTTGCACGCGCGCTGTTGCCGTCGATCGAAAGCGCGGCGTAGATCTCAAGCGCGACACCCTCGCCGGGTGCTGCGGTGATTTTCTCCGCTACGCAGGGCGGAAGCATGATCTCATAACCCAAACCGCCGGCTTCGAGGACCACGTGCTCGCCGTCGCGTTCGACGAGCTTCCCGCTAATGCGCGAGAACATGTTCGCTAGCGTTTAGGTAGGCGATAGCGATGGCCAGGGCGTCCGAGACGTCGTTGGGTTTTGGCGCAACGCGTAGCTTGAGCAAACGCGTGACCATAGCATTGACCTGATCCTTACTCGCGCTGCCCGAACCAACCAAGGCGCGCTTGACGCGCGAGTGTCCGAGCGTCTCGACGCGAATGCCGGCTTGGGCGCTCGCGAGACACATGACGCCGCGCGCGTGTCCCATCAGGATCGCCGTCATCGGATTCTTGTAGGTGGTGTAGAGTTCTTCGATGACCACAACGTCGGGTGCGGTTTGCGCCAAGAGCGAACAGATGCCGGCGTACAATTCTGCCAGGCGCAATTCGAGCGTTGCGTTCGTCTTTGGGCTCACCACGCCGGCTTCGATGAGCGCAAGGCCACGCCCGCGTTTCTCGATCACGCCGTAACCGGTTACGCGCAACGCTGGATCGATGCCAAGGATTCGCACGTGCCGCTTAGGGTCCGGTGCCGTTGACGACGATCGTCACGGACGAGCCTGGTGGTAGATTCGTGCCGGCCATCGGCTCGGTGCGCACGACGCTCCCGTTTGCGCCCTCGGTTGTGGTGTAGGTGATCTTACCGACTTGGTAGCCGTAGCTCGAGAGCGTGTCCTGCGCTTGCGCGAGCGGATCGCCTTCGGTATCGGGAACCTCGCCGCTTACCGAGAGCGTGAGCGTCACGCGTTTCCCGCTTGTGACCTGGGAACCGGGCGGAGGATCTTGTTCGACAATCGTGCCGTTCTTATCGGCTTGCGTCGAGAACGTGACGGCCGGTTGAAATCCAAGCGACTGGAGCTGCGTTACAGCATCCTTATACCGCACGCCGACGAGCGTGGGCACGGCGATCAGTTGCGCGGCCGCTGCCGGGCCGGTACTTACCGTCGCATGAATCGTCTGCCCGCGATTGAGCGCCTGGCCAGGACTGATGTCCTGTGCATCAATAACCCCACTTGGAACATTGGGATCGGCGACTTGCTGCGAGGTATCGAGCGTGACGCCCAGCTTCTGCGCTTCCGCTTGCGCAGCGGCGACATTCATATCCACGAGGTTGGGGGCGGGGATGGCCTGCGGGCCCTTCGAGACGATCAGTGCGATCACGGCGCCCTTGCGGACCTGCGAGCGCGCTTTTGGCGTCTGATCGATCACACTATCTTTCACGGCGTTGTCGAAGCGCGAGCTGGTCTTGACCTTGAAGCCGTCGTCTTGCAACGTACGTTGCGCGTCGCTCACGTTGTAGCCCCGCAGGTCGGGAAGACCGACGAGCGGCAATCCGTTGCTGATCACGAGCTCGACTAGCGAATTGCGCTCCACTTTCGTTCCGGGTTCGGGGTTTTGCCGAATGACATGGTTCACGGGTACGGTGTCGCTTGCGCTCTTGATGAAGCGCGCAACGAGGCCGGCGTTGACGACGGCTGCCTCGGCCTGCGTGTCGGTCATGTTCGAATAGTCTGCGATGCTTATCTGCGCCGCGGCGTTCGGCAACGAGAGCGGACGGCCAAAGAGCACGTACCCGGCTGCGGTTGCGACCAGCGCCACGACGATGAGCGTCGCGATGAGACCCGTGCCCCAGCGCGAGCGCCGTTCTTCTTCGTCGCTGATCGACGTGTAGCGATCGGGCATCGGCGAGCGGCGCGGCGGCAAGACGCTGTACATCATCTGCGTCGGCGCGTCATCAGTTATTTGATACGCCGCAACGCTCGGGCGCTCGCGCGCTTCGCGCAGTGCGGTCGCGACTTCACTTGCAGAGTGGAATCGATTTTCCGGGCGCTTTTGCAAGAGCTTGTTGACGATCGCGCCAACCGCGGGCGAGATGCCGCCGGTATCCGCATCGATCACCGGAACCGGGTCGCCGATATGCTTGAGCGCAACCGTTACCGGCGACTCTCCCGTATATGGGAGTTTGCCGGTTAGCATCTGATAGAGCACGACGCCGACGCTGTAGAGATCCGAACTCTCATGGAGTTCGTGTCCCTGCGCCTGCTCGGGCGAGATATAGTAGACGCTTCCCATTACGAGTCCGGGTTTCGTTAGCGCCATCGTCTGCTGCGAGACGGCGCGCGCGATGCCGAAGTCGGAAAGCTTGACGACATCGTCCTTGGTGACGAGAATGTTGGCCGGCTTGATATCGCGATGCAAGAGTCCCGATCGATGCGCGAATGCGAGGCCGTTGCAGATTTGCGCCGCGTAGTCGATCGCGACCGGCTCGGGCAATGCACCGTCGGCGATGATCTCCGCGAGCGTCGGACCATCGACCAACTCCATCACGATGTAGTACGTTTCGCCTTCGCGGCCGACGTCGTAGGTGTTGACGATATTGGGATGCGAAAGACGCGCCGCCGATTCGGCTTCCTGGTAGAAGCGGCGCACGAACTCTTCGTCGGCGGCGTATTGCTCGCGCAGCACCTTTATCGCAACGCGGCGGCGCAGGACCGTATCGGTGCCGCCGTAGACCGTCGCCATCCCGCCTTCGCCCAGTTTGCGATCGAGTCGGTACCGATTGTTGAAGGTCTGTTGCTCGATCACGTTCACCTATTCGTTACGCGCGCCGCAGGTGTTTCCTGCTGCGTAGCAAGCGCCGCCTCAAGCACAGCACGTGCAATCGGCGCCGCGACAGTCGGCACCATAACCCGCATTTTCGACGACGATTGCGACGACGAAACGCGGGTGATCGGCCGGCGCGAAACAGACGAACCACGAGTGCGACGCTCCCTGCGGATTGGTTGCCGTACCGGTCTTACCCGCAACCTGCACGCCCGCAATCTGCGCGACCGTGCCGGTTCCGCGCTGTACGACCGCGATCATCATCTTCGTTACTTCTTGTGCCGTCTGCTGCGAGATCGGTGTTGCTAGCGTGCCCGGCGGTGTGACGCTCGCCACCTTGCCGTTGCGCACGATTTGCCGGACGATGTATGGACGCGGCATCGTTCCGCCGTTCGCGACCGTGGCGCCGATCAGTGCCATTTGCAGCGGCGTCATCAGGAGCGCGCCTTGTCCGAAGCCCATCTGCGCGAGTTCTCCCGGTACAACTGAATCCTTCGGCGGGATCCGGTCGGTCTCGGCCGGCAGCTGAAAGTCGAGCGACGCACCGATTCCCCACTTGGCCATCGCATCGTAGAACTGGTCGGTTCCCATCTTCAGCGCGATCTGCGCAAAGTCGACGTTGCTCGAGAGAGCAAATGCGCCGGTAAGGTCTTGGTTGCCGGTTGCTTCACTTTCGTTATTGTGGAACGTGAAGTTTCCGAGTTGAAAATATCCGGGATCGTTGAAGCGAGAATCCATTTGCACGGTTCCGTCCTCAAGCGCCGCACCCGCGACGAAGATCTTGAACGATGAACCGGGTGGATAGAGTCCATTGATTGCGCGGTTTATGAGCGGGCTTTGCGGGTCGGCGGTGAGCGCTGCAAATTCTGCGATCGTAGCGCTGGGATCGTAGCTCGGCACACTCGCGATCGCGAGTACCGCGCCCGTCGCGGATCGAGCACGACGCCCGCGCCGCGTGAATGCGTCGAGAGTTGCGCCCAGAGCGTGCGTTCGATCGCCGGAACGATCGATCGTCACGACGTCGGCGCCGGGTGCTTGCGAACTCTTGCCGGCGAACGCATGCGAGGATCTCGTCGAACTGCGCGACTGGATCGCCGGTGGTATCGGGCGGCGTCAGCGCACGATCGTACGCGTCTTCGATGCCGCTCGTTCCGTAGCGCGCCGACACGTAGCCGACGATCTGCGCAAGCGCCGCACCGAACGGATAGACGCGCGCTTGCCTTGCGTTTGCGCGAGTACGGTACCGTCGGTCGCGAGAATGCGCCCGCGTCGGCATCGAGGAGCGCGTGGCGCGGATTATTCGGCTTCGACGGCAATCTGCGGGCCAGCGATGAGCATGCACGTACGCTTGCGCGCAGCGACGAGGATCACAAAGAGCAGCGACGAAAAGCGCCCACAGCCGGCCGATCGCGCGATTGGTCATGCACGCGTTTCGCGCAAGACGCTGTAGCCGCCGCCGCGTGCGCACGGCCATGTGCGCGTGGCCGCGCTGCGCATCGAGCAAGAGATTGATCATCGCTTGCGGCGGTCGCGTCGGCGAATCGTCGCCGGTTGCGAGGATCGACCTCGACGCCCATTTCGAGCAGAATCGGCGGCGCAACGTACGCGCACTGACGGCAGCGTCTCGAAATGGCGCTCTTCGTACGGACCGTCGTGCCACGGACCGCGCTTCCCGAAGACTTGCGCGTGATAAGTCCCACGCGCAGAGCTGCTTCTCTTTCCACACGAAGTCGTCGCGCACGCACAGGCGGCGGCACGCCGCGCACTGCACGATGGCCGCCGGCGGGATGCGCGAGCCCTTCGGCGATCTCTTCGGGCACGTCTTCGATGTTGAGCACGCTGCCTTCGTCGAGAGCGTCTCGGGGAGTCGGCGTGCCACTGCACGCGCGCGAGCAACTCGATGTCGCGCATCGGCGCGACGAATGCGCGCTCGTCCTCGGGCGGGAAGGTGCGGTCGACCCAGTCGAGCAGGCTGGTCAGCGCGATCCCGACGTTCTGCCAGCTTTCGCCGACGACGACGCCGATCGGCGTCCACGCGAGTGGAACGAGCCGCGCCGTGATCGCGCCGCCCTCCGGTGCCGAAAGCTGTTGATGAAGCCGAGCGTGCTGCCGCTGCCGCCCAGGACGAAGACCCGCGGCTCGTCGACTTAGCTCGAGACTTCGCTCGTCGCCGCTGCGCTGCGGTACTCTTGCAGGCTCCGCGGCGGCCCCGCCGTGCTTTCGAGCGCCTCCGCGAGGGCCCGAGCCGTATCCAGACTGGTCAAACACGCAATACTCGCTTCGACCGCGGCGCGCCGAATCTTGTAGTTATCGGAGATTTCGCGCGGCCCTTTGGCATCGTTGATCACGAGATCGACCCTGCGCTCGTGAATCATATCGAGCACGTGCGGCGAGCCGTCCGCGATCTTGTTGATCGTTTCGCACGCGATGCCCGCCGCTTCAGCACCTCGCGCGTGCCGGGCGTCGCGACCAGCGTGTGCCCGAGATCGGCATAGCGGCGCAGGACCGGGACCGCTTCCTGCTTCTCCTCGTCGGCAATCGAGACGAGAATGCGGCCGCCCGCGCCCGGCAGCCGCACGCCGGCACCGATGAATCCTTTGCGCAGTGCGCCGGCAAAGGTCTCGTCGATGCCGAGCACTTCGCCGGTCGATTTCATCTCGGGCCCGAGGATCGTTTCGACGCCGCGCATCTTCGAGAACGAGAACACCGGCACTTTGACGACGACGTACGGCGCGCGCGGATGCAACCCGATGCCGTACTCCATGTCGCGCAAGCGCTCGCCGAGCGCGATGCGCGTCGCCGCCGCGACGATGTTCACGCCGGTCGCCTTCTGAATGATCGGCACCGTGCGGCTCGCGCGCGGATTGGCTTCGATGATGAACAGCGTCGCCCTCGTGAATGACGAACTGAATGTTGATCAGCCCGCGGATCTCGAGTTCGCGCGCGATCGCGGTCGTGACGTCGACGATGCGCTGCTCCATCGCGCGTCGATCGTCTGCGTCGGATAGACGCTGATCGAATCGCCGGAGTGAATGCCGGCGCGTTCGATGTGCTCGAAGATTCCGGGAATGAGGATATCCTCGCCGTCGAAGACGGCGTCGACTTCGACTTCGAGCCCGCGCAGATACTTGTCGACGAGCAGCGGCGCACCGGGCAGAATCGGCGGCGCGGACTCGGCGTACGAGGCGAGCTGCCCTTCGTTATAGACGATCTCCATCGCGCGTCCGCCGAGCACGAACGAGGGCGCACGAGCACCGGGAAGCCGAGTTCGCGCGCGATCGCGCGCGCTTCGCGGAAACTGCGTGCGGCTTTGCCTTCCGGCCGCGCGACGCCAAGGCGCGCGAGCGCGGCGTCGAATTGTTCGCGATCTTCGGCCATGTCGAGCGCTTGCGCGATCGCTGCCGATGATCGGCACGCCGCGCGCGCTCAAGCGCCGGCGCGAGATTGATCGCCGTCTGTCCGCCGAAGGCGAGCATCACGCCGTGCGCGTTCGGTCGCGCGGTACGCCGCTTCGACTTCATCGGCGCCCGGCGGCTCGAAGATCAGCGCGTCGGAGATATCGAAGTCGGTCGAGACCGTCTCGGGATTGTTGTTGACGACCACGGCCGATCGGCCGGCGGCGCGCAGCGCCCAGGCCGCGTGCACGCAACTATAGTCGAACTCGATGCCTTGCCCGATGCGAATCGGTCCGCTGCCGACGACGACCACCGCTTCGTTCGGCGTTGGGCGCATTTCGTTCGATCTCGCCGCGCGAAAGATAGTAGTACGGCGACTGCGCCGGAAACTCGGCCGCCGCGGTATCGACCATGCGGAACGCGACCTTGTCGGCGGTCCCTCGACTACGCTGCGCTCCGCTCGGGATGCCAGACTTTCTTCGATCAACGATCTCTGCGAATTGATACAGCCAGAAGCGGTCGATCGCCGAAGCTTCGTGGATGCGTTCGATTGCAGTCGTCGCGGCCTGCCGGATCCGGCCGCGACGCAGCAATTCGCGCGACCGCGAAGAGCCGCTCGTGCGTCGGACGCGCGACGATCTCTTCGAGTTCGCTCTGCGGTCCACTCGTCGTACTCGCCGCCGGTCAGCGTTTCACGTTTGAGGTCGAGCCCGCGTACCGCTTTCATCAGCGCGGCGCGGAACGTACGGCCGATGCCCATCGCTTCGCCGGTCGATTTCATCTGCGTGCCGAGCAGCGTGTCGGCGAGCGGAAACTTGTCGAACGGCCAGCGCGGAATCTTCACGACGCAGTAGTCGAGCGTCGGTTCGTAGGCCGCTTTCGTGACGCCGGTGACGGGGTTGGGAATCTCGTCGAGCGTTTGGCCAAGCGCGATGCGCGTCGAGATCTTGGCGATCGGATAGCCGGTCGCTTTCGAGGCGAGCGCCGAGCTGCGCGAGACGCGCGGATTGACTTCGATGATCGCGTATTCGCTGCGGTCGGATGCAGCGCGAACTGAATGTTGCAGCCGCCTTGCACGTTGAGCGCGCGGATGACGTTGAGCGATGCGCTGCGCAGCATCTGATATTCGAGGTCGGAGAGCGTCTGCGACGGCGCGACCACGATCGAGTCGCCGGTGTGCACGCCGACCGGATCGATGTTCTCCATGTTGCAGACGATGATGCAGTTGTCGGCACCATCGCGCAGCACTTCGTACTCGATTTCTTTCCAGCCGAGCAGCGACGTTTCGAGCAGCGCTTGATGGATGAGCGAGGCGTTGAGCCCGGCGTCGAGCGTTCGCGCAGTTCGCTTCGTCGTAGACGACGCCGCCGCCGGTGCCGCCGAGCGTGTACGCGGGCCGCACGACCAGCGGGTAGCCGGTTTGCGCTGCGAACGCGACGCCCGCTTCGACATCGGTGACGATCAGCGCTCTCGGCAACCGGCTCGCCGATCTCGAGCATCTTGGCTTTGAAGCGCTCGCGATCTTCGGCGAGCTTGATCGTTTCGACCGGCGTGCCGAGCAGCTCGACGCCGTAGCGTTCGAGCACGCCGGCTTCGTCGAGTTCGACCGCGAGGTTGAGCCCGGTCTGGCCGCCGAGCGTCGGAAGCAGCGCGTCGGGCCGTTCGCGCGCGATGATCTGCCTCGACCGACGCGACGGTCAGCGGCTCGAGGTAGACCGCGTCGGCGACCTCGGGATCGGTCATGATCGTCGCGGGATTCGAGTTGACGAGGACGACGCGGTGGCCTTCCTCGCGCAGCGCGCGGCACGCTTGCACGCCGGCATAGTCGAATTCGGCGGCCTGACCGATGACGATCGGCCCAGAGCCAATCACCATGACGTTGCGGCGGGGCATGCTGGGGTCACTGGATTGGCCGCAACGGTTCGGTCGGCCTTTAGGACATATGTCGATCTAAGGCTGCAAGCGCTGTAATTTCCAACCGCCGACGATTCGCTCGTACGCGAGCCGATCGTGGAGCCGGTTGGCTTGGCCTTGCCAGAACTCGAAGTAGTCGGGTGCAATCACATAGCCGCCCCACGAATGCGGGCGCGGAACCTCTTCGCCTTCGAAGCGCTCGTCGAAGTGGGCCACGCGCTCGGCCAGCGACTCACGCTGCTCGAGCGGTGCGCTCTGTTCCGAGGCCCACGCCGAAAGCTGGTGGCCGCGCGGCCGCGACGCAAAGTACGTGTCGGATTCATCCTCACTGAGCTGTGTCGCTGTACCCTCGATGCGCACTTGCCGGTGCAGCGGCGCCCAGAAGAACGTCACGGCAACGCGCGGGTTCTCGCTCATCTGCAGCGCCTTGCGACTGAAGTACGACGTGTAGAACTGCAAGCCGCGCGCGTCGAGGCCGCGCAGCAGCACGACGCGCGCGCTCAAGCGGCCATCCTTGAAACCCGTGGCAAGCGTCATGGCGTTGGCTTCACGCACATCGGAGTGCGCGTACGCCGCCTCGAGCCAGCCGCGCAGCTGTTCGATCGGATCCGCGGCAACGTCGCGCTCCAGCAGCGGAGCGCTTTGGTACGCGTCGCGACTCGATTCGATACTCACGGAAATCTCCCGACATACAGCCCCGAGAACATCGTTACCACGAGCAGCACGGCACCGGTGATAACGAAGCCGAACCCGGCAGCGACCGGCCGGCGTTCGACCGTCGTTTCACGGCCGAGGCGCGCGAGCGCTTCACGCAGTTGCGTCGCATTCTCGGCGCGCGCGTACGAACCCCCACTCACCTGCTGCGTACGACTCGAGTGCATTCTCGTCGATCGTGGTCTCTTCGCCGCCGATGACGTCGCCGTTCGGGCGTGCCGATGCCGATCGTGTAGACCGGCACGTGGTGCGCGCCGAGGTATTGCGCCACCTCTTGCGGATCGACGCCGGTGTTGTTGACGCCATCGGTAATGAGCACGATCACGTTGTGGCCGGTCGGCGGAAGCTGCGTCGCGGCCAAGCGCAGCGCGTCGCCGATTGCGGTTGCACCGTTGGGCGCGGGAATCTGCTCGAGCGCGGCCTGCGTCGCTTCTTTGTTTGCGTTCAGCGGTGCAATCAACTCGGCATTCCCCGAGAACGTGATCAAGCCGATCTTCACGCCGGTGGGCGATTCTTCAATGAACGCGCGCGCTGCAGCTTCCGATGCCGCGGCACGCGTCGGCGACACGTCGGTCGACGCCATCGAGCCCGACGTGTCGATGCAGATGAACACGTTACCGTCGCGTACCGCAACGGGCAATTTCAGATGCGGACCGGCCAGGCCGACGACGACCGCGCTAAGAGCCACGATCCACGCCTGCACCGAGGAGACGTGTGAGCCACGGTCGCGGACGCAGGGCCTGCGTAAGAAACGCGATGCTCGAGTACTGCAGCGATTGCGTGTCGATGCGATTTTCGGCGCGCCGATACAACCAGGTGAGCGCGATGGCGACGAGTGCGCCGAGCCAGAGCGACCCACGGCGCGTCGAAGCTCATGCGGGCACACCGAAGGCCGTACGCAGCGAAGCGACACCATCGCTCTCGACAAGAATACCGGTTCTCCAACCCGCACGTGCGAAGCGCTGCTCGAGCGTCTGCTTCACGGGCGCGCACGGCAGCCGCAAAGGCCGCGCGCTCGCGCTTACCGACGTAAACGCGAAGCTGCCCGCCTTCCGTCCCGGCGAAGCGCACCACGCCGCCGATCGGCAAGCCGTCGTACCAGGGGTCGCGCGCGATCATCGCGGTGCAGTCGCACCACGCACCGAGGTTTGCGAGCAGATCGTCATGCTGAACGTCGAGGTCGTACCAATCGCTAATCGCAAGCAGCGCCGTGCCGCGACGCAGTGCCGCGCGGGCTGTCTCGAGCGTGCGACGTATGTCAAAGGGCGTCACCACCGGCTCGTGCGGCGGTCCAACGTGATCGCTACCGATGCGTAGCAGCCGGTCACCGCCGCGCGCGGTACCGAACCACGCGTTCGTGGCATCTTCTGCGGCGGCAAGCAGCGTGCGCGCGCGTCCAACCCGCATCGACGGCGAGTCGTCGACGAGCGCGGCAAGCGTCAGCGCGACATCTTCGAGCACGACGCGCGTCTGCAATTCGCCCGCGCGTGCGGTCGCAGCCCAATCGATGCGGCGCACGTCGTCGCCGGGAACGTAGGCGCGCAGTTCGACGAACTCATAGCCGTCACCGCGATACATCGTTGGCGACCCCGCGCCGAAGCGCCGCGGACGGCGTTTCCCGCGCAGGAGCGCATCGCGCAGCGTGAGCCTTGCCACTAGCGTCGCACTCAGGGCACCGGGATACGCGCGATCAAGTCGTTCAGTACGCGCGTCGGTCCACCGTCGTTCGACACGCGAAAGTTGAACCCGATCCGATGCCGTAGCGCGAGCGGTGCAACCGCGCGCACGTCGTCGGGGACCGCGTAGTCGCGTTGCTCGAGGAAGGCTTTGGCGCGCGCGAGATTCGCGATGGCAAGCGTTGCTCGCGGCGAAGCACCGTGGTCGATTGCAGGATGCTGCGCCTCGCGCGTAATCACCACGAGCTCGACGATGTAGTGCTTGAGCGCATCGTCGAGGTGCACCGCGTGTGCCTGCGAGCGCCAGGTACGGACTTGGTCGAGCGTGGCGACCGGCGTGACGACCGGCGCATTGCCGATGGCGAAGCGCTCCATAATCGCAAGCTCGTCGGCGCGCGAGGGATATCCGACGTCGATCTTGAGCAAGAAGCGATCCATCTGTGCAATCGGCAACGCATACGTGCCTTCGGAATCGAGCGGATTCATCGTCGCCATGACGATGAATGGATCGGGCAGCGGATGGGTTTGCGGCCCGATCGTGACCTGGCGCTCTTGCATTGCTTCGAGCAACGCAGACTGTACTTTGGCAGGCGCGCGATTGATCTCGTCGGCCAGCACGACGTTTGCGAAGATCGGTCCGCGCACCGTGGTAAACGCGCTCTCACGCTGATCGAAGATGCGCGTACCGACGATATCGCTCGGCAAGAGGTCGGGCGTGAACTGAATGCGTTTGAACTCGCCGTGAAGCGCGTCGGCAAGGCTGCGGCAGGCGAGCGTCTTCGCTAGACCCGGGGGACCTTCGAGCAGCACGTGTCCGCTGCAGAGCAGCCCGAGCAAGAGCCCTTCGATTGCGGCCTCTTGTCCGACGATCGTGCGTTCGAGCGCTTCGGTCAGTACGGCGGGTCCATCGGTCATGCGGTCATACGCTCCAGTTGGGCGATGGCGGCGGCGATTGCGACGCCGAGATCTGCGTCGTGAGTAAATCCAGCCCGTTCGAGTGCGCGCAGCAAATCGCGCGTGTCGCGGTCTGTGGCGAGCGGCCTTCGCAGCACGTCCGCGAGCGTTTCGGCGTCGGTCGCGCCAACCATGCGGCGCACGATGCTGCGTGCGCGCATGGCGCCGACGCGCGTGCGGTTGCCGCGCAACGCGTCGAGCGCTTCGCGCAACCGCGCCTTGGGATCGAGGATCACCGGGGTGGGCGGCGCGAGCGTGACGACCGGCATTGGCGCCGTTCGCGGTCGCCGCCGGATGAGCGCAGCGAAGACAAAGAGTACGATACCGATACCGAGCAGCCACAGCAGCAGACGCAGGAGCACGCCAAGGACCGTCATCAGACTTTGCCAGACGCTTACCGACGCAACGATCGCGGCCGATGGTCCCGCGACCTGCAGCGTCAGTGCGTTCGATGAAAAGCGCGTCGGCCTGCCGTTGCGTGCATCGATGGCATCGAACGTGACCGGCGCAATCGCGATCGTCCCCGAGTGATGCGCAACGACCGTGATCGTCTCGCGATAGGTTGATCCGCTGCGCGTCGCGGTCACGACGTGGCCGTCGCCGAGCAGTTCGAGTTCGGCGAGAATCGGCAGATCGAGATTGTCAAATTCGCTGATTTGTTCGCGCACGTGCGCGGTCACGATCAAGTGAAACGGAACCTCAATTGCCGGCGTGCGCGTATCGGCGGCCAAGGTCAATTGCGTAACGTGCAACCGCTGCAACGTCTGCGCTCCGGCCGGCGCGAGTGTTGCAGCCGCGGCAAGAACGAGCGCTAACGAACCGCTGCTACCGAAGAAAGCCATTGTGCAAAGAGCCCGCGCGCGTCGAAAGGACCCGGCGATGCTTCGGGATGGAATTGAACGGCTGCGATCGGCAGTCGCCGGTGCCGAAAGCCTTCGTTCGTGCCGTCGTTGAGGTTGGTCATCGTCGGCTCGAGATCGTCGGGCATGGAACGCGCATCAACCGCATAACCGTGGTTATGCGCCGTGATCAGGACTTCGTCACGCGTCAGGTCTTTCACCGGCTGGTTTCCGCCGCGATGACCGTACGGCAATTTGTAGGTTTGCGCGCCGCAGGCGAGCGCGAGCAATTGATGCCCAAGGCACACACCGAAGAGCGGTTTACGTCCGACCAGGCCGCGCAACGTTTCGATCGTCCCTTGCAGGTCGGTCGGGTCGCCGGGACCAGGTGAAATAAAGATCGCGTCGGGATCGCCCGCGAGCAGCTCTTCTTCGCGTTGCATTGTACGGCACGACCGTGACTTCGCTGCCGAGTGCGGTCAGTTCGCGAAGAATAGCCCGTTTCACACCGCAATCGATCAGTGTCACACGCATGCCTCCGCGCGTCCCTTCGACATGCCGTTCGCGCGTCGCAACGCTCGGGACGAGTTGCGCGGTCGTCGCCGTGCGCACAAACTGCGCGAGGTCGGCCTCGGCGCGCGCGAGCGCCGTTTCACCGACCGCGAGCGCGGCCCAGATCGTCCCGTGTTCGCGCAGGCTGATCGTGATCGCGCGCGTATCCGCGCCGACCATCGTCGGCACGGCTTGCGCGTCGAGCCACTCGGGGAGGCTTGCTTTGCTCAAATAGTGCGAAGGGTGCCGTGCAATCTCTTTGATGATCGTCCCGCTGACGCACGCACGCGGGTACTGCGCCGCGCTGCCCGAGATGCCGTAATTGCCGATCAGCGGATAGGTGAACGTGAGGATTTGTCCGGCGTACGACGGGTCGGTAAGGGCTTCTTCGTAGCCGGTCATCCCGGTATAAAACACGGCTTCGCCCAAGGCAAGGCCTTCGTAGCGTAAACCGGTGCCGTCAAATCGCGAGCCGTCGGCGAGAAAGAGCGAGGCGGGGATGGTCATTCTAAAGGTTGGGCGGTTACACGAAGGGCTCGCGCGGACCTGGAAGTAACGGCGCTGAGAATGGACTGGCAAATCGATTGGCACTTCGGCGCGCAGGCGTTCGCGACGGCGTTCACGATCGTCGACCCGATTGGGATGATTCCGATCACGGCGGCAACCACGGCGCACTTCGACGTTGGCAAGCGTAACCGCATCGTCGACTCGGCCGTCATCGTCGCGGGCATCGTGATGCTCGTCATGGGCATCGTCGGCCGCTATCTTTTCGATTATTTGGGCATCACGCTTCCGGCATTCGGCATTGCGGGCGGCATCTTGCTGCTCTTGATCGCCATCGACATGCTCTTCGCGCGGCCGACCGGTGCGCGCGCAACCAGCGAAGAGGAACGCGAAGCGCGCGAGGTCGAGAATCCCGCGGTCTTTCCGCTCGCGATCCCGATGCTCGCCGGGCCGGGCACGATCGCAACCGTGCTGCTGCTGGTCAACCTCGCGCGCGGCAATCCGGGACGCGATGCTGCTCGTCGTGGTCGCGTACGCTGCCGCGCTCGCCATCGCGTGGCTGTGCATGCGCGGATCGGCCCGCTTCCTCTCGAAGCTTGGGACGACCGGTATCCACGTCATCACGCGCCTTTTGGGTATCATACTTGCGGCACTAGCGATTCAGTTCATTATCAACGGCCTGATTCAAACGCCGCTGTTTCATCGACTAAGGGAGATCACTGTGGAAGACAAAGATCCGTCGCCGGCTGAGAACATGATTCACGACTTAGGCACCGACCCAGCACTCGACGTCGATTCGGATCAACGTGCTGAGTTGTTGCGCAAATGGCATCGCGACGGCAACACGAGTCGCTACGGCAGCGAACCCGACGTTAAGGGCGATCTCGAAGACCTCGATCCCTAGCTAAACTTCCAGCGCAGTTCGCCGCCGACGATCGTGGCGATCGCGCGGCGCGGCAAGGTGCGTCCCGCAAACGGCGTGCTCTTGCCTTTTGATGCAAACGTCGATGGGATCGACGACCCAACGGACGATCGGCAAAGATCGTCACGTCGGCACGTGAGCCCTTGCGCAGCGTCCCGCCCTCGATGCCCAAGATGCGCGCGGGATTGCGTCGAGAGCAGTGCGATGAATCGACCGAGCAGCGAGGTCGGGCAGCGCGAGCGCGTATGCGCCGAGTGCAATCTCTAGACCGGTAAAGCCAACCGCTGCGGTGCGCAGATCGCCGGACTTTTTCTTGCTGCGGTGTGCGGCGCGTGATCGGTTGCAAACACGTCGATCGTGCCGTCGCGGACGCCGGCGCGCAGCGCCGCGGCATCGTCCTGCGCTCGCAGCGGCGGATTGACCTTTCCGCCCGGCGCCGCGCTCGCGCACGGTTTCGTCGGTCAGCAGTAGATGATGCGGCGTCACCTCGCAGGTGGCACGTCGCGCCGCCCGCACGTGCCCAACGCATGAGCTCGAGTGCGCCGCGGTCGAGAGGTGCGCGATGTGCCACGCCTTGCCGGTGTCCATGCCGATGAGCAGATCGCGCGCGACGATGACGTCTTCGGCAAGCCTCGGCGCACCGGGAACGCCGAGTGCGTCGGCGACACGCGCCCGCGCTCATCACGGCGTCGCCCTTGAGGTCCTCGTCTTCCGCGTGCGAGATGAAGACGCCGGGAACCTCGCGCGCGAGCAGTGCGGCGTCGCGCAGCACGCGCGCGTTCTCGACCGTGTTGCCGTCGTCGGAAAACGCGACCGCACCCGCAGCGACGAGCGCCGCGAAATCGACCGGTCGACGTCCCTGCGCGCTCGCGCGTGATTGCGCCGATCGGATAGACGCGGCAGCGCGCATCGCGCGCAACGACTGCTGCAAGCTGCGCCAGTACCGCGGGTGCATCCAGCGCGGGCTGCGTGTTCGGCATGGCCGCGACGGCAGTGAATCCGCCTTGCACCGCGGCCTGCGTGCCGGTCGCGATCGTTTCCTTTTTGGAAAACCCGGGCTCGCGCAGGTGCACGTGCATATCGATGAAACCCGGGCGCGACGACCGCGCCACTCGCATCAAACGTTTCCTCGCCTTCGTCGGGATGCAGGTGCTCGCCGATTTCGGCGATGCGGCCGTCGCGGATGCGCACGTCACGCAGCGCATCGAGTCCGCTGACGGATCGACCAGGCGTCCTCCGTGGATGAGCACGCGCTAGCGAACCGGCTCGCGCGCGCCGTTTACCAGCAAATCGAGGACGGCCATGCGGATGAACACGCCGTGAAGCACCTGACGTGCATAGCGCCAGCCGGCGAACTCGAGCACCGTGTCGTCGAGCTCCATCCCGCGATTGTACGGACCAGGATGCATGATGATCGTATGTTTACGCAGTCGCTCGAGGCGCTGGCGCGTTCAGTTGATAGCCGGCGATGTACTCTCGATCGTCGATCGGCATCTTGGCGAAACGTTCGCGCTGGATGCGCAGCAAGATGACCGCGTCGGCATGCGGCGAGGACGGTGTCGAAGTCGCGTTCGATCGCCGCGCCGGCCACCGCATCGTCGCGCCAAGAAAAGCCTGCCGGTCCGACGAGCACCGCGTTGCGCGCCGAAGCCGCGCGAGACCGCGAATCGTCGAGTGCGCGACGCGCGAATGTGCGACATCGCCCGACGATCGCGACGTTGCGTCCCTCGAGCGAGCCGAACTCATCGCGTAGCGTGAAGAGGTCGAGCAGCGCTTGCGTCGGATGCGCGTGGGAGCCGTCGCCGGCATTGACGACGTGTCCGTCGAACGCGGCCGCGACGCGCGCGGGAAACCCCGCTTCAGGATGGCGGATGACCACGACGCCGATGCCCATTGCCGAGAGCGTCAGCATGGTGTCCTCGATCGTTTCGCCTTTGGTCGCCAGGCTCAGATCCTTGGGTGAAAGGTTGACGACGTTTGCGCCGAGGCGCATCTGCGCAAGGTTGAACGAGGTGAACGTGCGAGTGCTCTGCTCGAAAAAAAGATTGACAACGTCAATCCCGTCGAGCAATCGTCCCGGCGCGCGCGCTTCAAAGTCGCGCGTCTGTTCGAATATGGATTCGATCTCTTCGGCGGAAAGATCGTCGAGATCGATCAGACTACGTCGCGTGCGCATGGATCGCGATCTCGTCGCTCGGCGTTGCCGTGGCGGCGAGCGCAACCTTCACGTGCTCGCGCCGGCTGGTGGGAATGACCCGTCCGACATAATCGGCTTGGATCGGCAGTTCGCGCAAGCCGCGGTCGACCATAACGCAGAGCCGAATCGCGGCCGGACGTCCGAGGTCGGTGACCGCATCGAGCGCGGCGCGAATCGTGCGCCCGGTAAAGAGCACGTCGTCGGCTATGACGACCAGACGGTCGTTGATGTCGACCGGAATCTGCGACTCCGGCATTTCGTGGGTCACGCGGTCGTCGCGGTAGAGATTGATGTTGAGAAAGCCGAGCGCCGGCGGCTTGCCGCTAATACGCTCGATCTCGCTGGCCAATCGCTGCGCGAGTGCCTCGCCGCCACGCCGGATGCCAATCAGCACAACGCCGCGCTGCGCGTCGTCGGGCTCGAGAATCTGATGCGCGAGACGCGCGATGACGCGCGCGATCTCGTCGCTTTCGAGCAGGACACGCGATTTTTGCATTGCGGTCGTCAAACCGTCTCTCCCATCGAGGCAAGCGCCGCCTCCACGCGGGCCAGTTCGTTCCGATAGCCTTCCAACTTCTCTCGTTCCTTCGCAACCACGTCGGGGGCGGCCTTGGCCACGAACGCCTCCTTGCCGAGCTTGTCCTCCCCGCGCTCGACTTCTTTGCGCAGGCGCACGACGTCTTTGCGGTAGCGTTCGAGCAAGAGCGCCGCAGGCGCTTCAACCACGATCGCGTTGACGCCACCCTCCAGCGTGGGGTCCACCGCAATCGTCACGCCCGCCGCGGCCTCGGTAAATTGCGTCAGCGCAGCAATCTGCGCAAGGTCGCCCGGCAATGTCGTCACGGGTTTCGCATTGAGCGGTAACTCGAGCTCGGCTCGCAGACGTCGTATCTGTTCGGTTGCTGCCATGTGCAGTTCAAACGCTGTCGCTGCGTCGCGATCGATTGGGACTTCGAGTCGATCCGGCCAGGTCGCGGTCATGATCGTGACGCCATCGTGCGGAATCGCGAGCCACACCTCTTCGCTGATGAACGGTGCGATCGGATGTAGCACGCGCATCGCGTAGTTCCAGACGAACGAGAGCACGGCCGCGCGCGTCGCATGGCTTTGCGAAACCTTTGTCGCTTCGAGGTACCAATCGCAAAATTCGTACCACACGAAGCGCCAGATTGCGTCCGCGGCATTGCCGAAATCAAAGGCGTCGAAGTGGTCGCTGACTGCTACGATCGTGTCGTGCAGGCGCGTGAGGATCCATCTGTCGGCGACGGTCAGCTCGGCAGGCTTAGGAAGTGTCATCGCATGCGGCAGCCCCTCGGGCAGTGCGAGCATGTACCGGGTCGCATTCCAGATTTTGTTGTTGAAGTTGCGCGCTTCTTCGCAACGCGACTCCTGGAAGCGAATCTCTTGCCCCTCGAGACGCATCTGACGCAGCATGCCGATCCGGAATGCGTCGGCACCGTACCGATCCACCAAATCCATCGGATCGATCGCGTTGCCGAGCGACTTCGACATTTTGCGCCCCTGCGCATCAAAGACGAGCGGCGCGATGAACACCGTCGGAAATGGAATGCCGCCGGCAAAGTGGATGCCGAGCATCACCATGCGCGCGACCCACAGGAAGATGATCTCCCAGCCGGTGACCAGAACTTGCGCCGGATACCAGCACTCGAGTTCGAGCGTCTTCTCAGGCCAGCCCAAAATCGAGAACGGCCACAGCCCACTCGAGAACCACGTATCGAGCGTGTCGGGATCGCGCGCGAGCGGCGCACCGTTGTAGCGCATGCGCGCGATCTCGTGCGCTTCTTCTTCGGTCTCCGCGACGACGATGTCGCCCGCCGGCGTGTACCACACCGGCAACTGATGGCCCCACCAGATTTGGCGCGAGATGTTCCAGTCGCGGATGTTCTCGAGCCACAGCTCGTAGGTGCGACCGTACCGCTCGGGCACGAAGCGAAGCCGGCCATCGCGATATACCTGCAGCGCCGGCTCGGCCAGCGGTTTCATCTTGACGAACCACTGCAGCGAGAGCAATGGCTCGATCACGTCACCCGAACGCTCGCTCGTCGCGACGGAGTGGCGATACGGTTCTTCTTTTATAAGCGCGCCGCTGCGGCGCAGGTCTGCTACGATCCGCTCGCGCGCCTCATAGCGGTCGATTCCGGCGTATGCGCCAACCCCGATCTCGGCGTCGCTGATGCGCGCCTCCTGATCCAGGATCGTCGGCATCGGCAACTGATGCCGCAGCCCGATCTCGTAGTCGGTGGGGTCGTGTGCAGGCGTGACCTTGACGGCACCCGTACCGAAGCCGCGCTCGACGGCTGTGTCTGCGATGATCGGAATCTCACGCTCGACAAGCGGCAGCACAACCGTCTTGCCGACGAGCGAAGCATAGCGCTCGTCGTCCGGGTGCACGGCGATTGCCACGTCGCCAAGCATCGTTTCGGGCCGCGTCGTAGCGATTTCGATTGCAAACGATCCGTCTCTACCTTGATATCGGATGTGCCAAAGTGTCGCGTCGCGTTCGACATGCTCGATTTCGGCGTCCGAGACGGTGGTTTTTCCTTTCGGATCCCAATTGATCAAACGCTTGCCGCGATAGATCAGCCCCTCGCGATAGAGCGCAACGAACACCTTGCGTACCGCTGCTGAAAGTCCATCGTCCATCGTGAAGCGCGAGCGTTGCCAATCGGGTCCAAAGCCGAGCGTGCGAAACTGCGCATCGATCGTTCCGCCGGTCGTGCGCGACCATTCCCATGCACGCTCGATGAAGCCCTCGCGACCCAAACTGTCGCGCGCGATGCCTTGCGCCGCAAGCTCACGGACCAGCACGGCTTCGGTTGCAATCGCAGCATGATCGAGGCCCGGCAACCAGTCGGCGTTGTCGCCGAGCATCCGGTGATAGCGGGTCAGGACGTCTTGTGGCGTGTACGTCGAGCCGTGGCCGAGATGTGCGCGACCGGTGACGTTTGGCGGCGGCATCGGGATGATGAATGGCGGACGTGCGGGATCGGGATCCTCGTGAAAGAACCCGCTGCGTTCCCAAAACTCGTAAAGGCGCGGCTCAACCGCTTTAGGGTCGTAGTTCTTCGGGAGCTGCGTCGTATTTTCGGGGCTGGTCATGCGAGCGCTGGTAGTTCAGCGCACTCGGGGCTCAGCCCTAGTAACTACGTAACGGCGCCGTTCCCGAGCAGGCTGAGAAGCACGTCGCGCTTCTCGGGTTCGCTCGGTGCGCCGTCGTAGCGTTCGTACTCGTCACCGAGCATCACGGCGAGCCCCTCGTAGATCAGCGCCTGTGACTCGGCCGAGGCCGGTGCGCGCGTCGGGTTGGTCGAGCGCAGGTGGCCATCGATGCGCCCGCGTTCGAGCAAGCGGATCAACGTGCTCTCGCACGTTGGGCGACGGTAGAGGTTGCGTCGCGCGCGTGTACCAGGGAACGCTGCGCGAATGCGCGTGACAAATCCCAGGTCATCGAGCGCCGCCAATGCTTCGAATACCATCGACGAACTATACAGGCCCAGGTCTTCACGGATCTGATCGATCGTCGGGCTGCACTCACCGCGTGGATCGCTGAGCATGGTCAAATACAGATACATGCTGATCTGCCGCGGGTTGAGCACATGAAAGAGGAAGCCGCTCCACCACGCAGGGATCATCGCGCTCGGTGCACAGACGTGCCCGGGTTCACATTGGGATGGTTCTTTTTCCACTGGGTCGCTCGTTTGAATCACCCTGTTTTCCTAGCCTGGGTAGTTTCGGGTCCAGATATCTGGACGGTTCATCTTCCCACACCTTTACAGGTCTCCAAACAAATAAAAACCGGGTCCGTGTTAGAACCCGATTAAGTGCAGGTAACCGCTCGAAAGCTCTTAGGCCGGCATGTCTTTCTTTTGCTCTTGATAGATGAGCGTCGGCGCTTCTTTCTTGTCGATGACGTCTTTGTTGACGATGCACTTCTTCACGCCTTGCAGCGAGGGCAGATCGTACATCACGTCGAGCATGGTCTCTTCGAGAATCGAACGCAGTCCGCGCGCGCCGGTCTTACGTCCTTGCGCCTTGATGGCGATCGCGATCAGCGCGTCTTTGGTGAACTGCAGATCGACGCCGTCCATGTTCAGGATCTTCTGGAACTGACGGACGAGCGCGTTGCGCGGCTCGGTGAGGATGCGGCGCAGCGCGAGTTCGTCGAGCGCATCGAGCGTTACGACGATCGGCAGGCGGCCGATGAACTCCGGAATCAGCCCGAACTTGAGCAGATCTTCGGGCATCAGCTGCTGCAGCAGCTTGCCCGTGCGCGCGTCCTTCTTGCCCTCGGGCGTTGCGCGGAAGCCCATGTTGTTCGCAGTGACGCGCGATTCGATGATCCGTTCGAGCCCGTCGAACGCGCCGCCGCAGATGAACAGCACGTTGGTCGTGTCGATCTGGATGAACTCTTGATGCGGATGCTTGCGGCCGCCCTGCGGCGGGACGTTGGCGGTCGTGCCTTCGAGAATCTTGAGCAGCGCCTGCTGCACGCCTTCGCCCGAGACGTCGCGCGTGATCGACGGGTTCTCGCTCTTGCGCGCGATCTTGTCGATCTCGTCGATGTAGACGATGCCCTTCTCGGCACGCTTGACGTCGTAGTCGGCGGCTTGAATGAGCTTGAGCAGAATGTTCTCGACGTCTTCACCGACGTAGCCGGCTTCGGTCAGCGACGTCGCGTCGGCCATCGCCAGCGGAACGTCGAGAATCTTCGCCAGCGTCTGCGCGAGATACGTCTTGCCCGAGCCGGTCGGACCGACGAGCAAGATGTTCGACTTCTGCAGCTCGACTTCGTCGGCCGTGCCGCCGGCGTTGACGCGCTTGTAGTGGTTGTAGACCGCGACCGCGAGCGATTTCTTGGCGCGCTCTTGACCGATCACATACTGGTTGAGGATGTGATTGATCTCTTTGGGCTTCGGAATGTTGCGAAGCCGCAGGTTCTCGTCGACGTTCTTGTAGAGCTCTTCTTCGATGATCTCGTTGCAGAGCTCGATGCACTCGTCGCAAATGTAGACGCCGGGGCCGGCGATCAACTTACGCACTTGCTCCTGCGACTTGCCGCAGAAGCTGCACTTCAGCTGACCCTTCTCGTCTCCGAATCGGAACATATCGGGGGCGGGCGTCCTCCTGGGCGTTAAGCCGGCGTCTGACAAGGCTGTGCGATCTTCGATAACGTGGTCGACGATCCCGTACTCCTTGGCTTCGCCGCGGTCATGTAGTAGTCGCGGTCGATGTCCTTAAGAATTTGCTCGATCGGCTTCTTGGTGGCTCCGTTCGTAGATGCGGGCGATCGTCTGGCGGGTCGCGATGAGGTCGCGGGCAGCGATTTCGACGTCGGTCGCCTGGCCGCCGACCTGCGAGACCCAGGGCTGGTGGATCAGGATCTTGGCAGTAGGGCAGGGCATAGCGCTTCCCGGCGCACCGCCGGTCAGCAGGATCGAGGCCATCGAGGCCGCCATGCCCACGCAGATCGTCGCGACGTCGGGCTTGATGAAGTGCATGGCGTCGTAGATCGCCAGGCCCGCCGTGACGCTGCCGCCCGGGCAGTTGATGTACATGTCGATGTCTTTGTCGGGATCTTCGTTTTCGAGGAAGAGCAGCTGCGCGATCACCAGGTTGGCCAGGTGATCGTCGATCGCGCCGCCGACGAAAACGATACGATCTTTGAGCAGCCGCGAGTAGATATCGTACGCGCGCTCACCGCGCGCGCTCTGCTCGACGACCATCGGAACCAAGTGACCCACATGTTTTCGATGCTCCTACCGGTTTCGATACGTTCCCTACTAGTACGCGCCTACTAACCGCGCGGTTTCCCTAAGGGTTGCCATCCTGCTTATCGACGACCTTGGCGTTGTCGACGAGGAACTCGATCGTCTTCGTTCGGACGATGCCGTCCATCAAGCGAGACAACGTTGTTGCCGAGCGCCTTGCGAATCCGGTCGACCGGCTGCCCGTACTGGCGCGCAGAGGGCGCTAAGCTCCTCGCCTGATGTCGGCCGGCGTCGCGTCGATCTTCTCGGCCCGCGCGATCTCTTCGATCAGCAGCGTGGCTTTGACGCGCCGCTCGGCTTCGCCGCGGAAGCTCGTCGCGCAGCTCGTCTTCGGTCTTGCCCTGCTCTTTGAGGTAATCGTCGAAGCTGCACGACCGCTTTGCGCGAGCTGCGCGGTGCGTGTCGTCGATCAGCCGTCGATCTCGCGCTCGACCAGCACCTGCGGCAGCGGGAAACTCGTGCGGCGTCGACGAGTTTTTCCATCACTACGTTGCCGATGGCGCGGCGGGCGCGCGACTGCGCGATCGCTTCGAGACGTTTGCGCACGTCGGCACGCAGGGCTTCGAGCGTTTCATTTTCGGAAATCGCTTCGCGAACTCGTCGTCGAGGGCGGGGAGTTCGAGCGCCTTGACGTCGTGCACGGTGACCGTGAAGATCGCAGTCTTCCCGGCGAGATCTTCCTTCGGATAATCGCTCGGGAAGACGGCTTCGATCGTCTTTGGTTTCGCCGGCGTTCATGCCGACGATGCCGCGACGCAAACCCGGGAATGAAGCGGTCCTCGTCGAGCTCGGTCATTTGGCCCTTCGGCGCTGCCGCCGTCGAACGGCACGCCGTCGATCTTGCCCTCGTAGTCGAGCGTGACGACGTCGCCGAGTTGCGCCGGCCGATCGACCGGGACGAGCGTTGCCGCGCTCTTGCGCAAGGCGTGTCGAGGCTGCGCTCGACATCGTCGTCGCTCGATTGGCGGGCGTGTCGCGCTCGACTTCGATGCCTTTATAGTCGCCGTAATTCGATCGCCGGTCGCACGTCGACGGTCGCCTTCAGACGCGACGGCTTCGCCCTCTTCCGCCGGGAGCATCTCCATCTTCGGGCGGTCGACCGGCTCGAGCTCGTGCTCGCGTACCGCGCGCGCGTAGACCTCGGGGACGACGTCTTCGAGGGCCTCGCTCGCGATCGACTCGGAGCCGTAGGTCTGCTCGAACACCTTGCGCGGCACTTTGCCTGGCGCGGAAGCCCGGCAGCTTGACGTTCTTCGACAAGCTGGCGAAACGCGCGCTCCTGCGCCGCGGCGAGCTCTTCCGCGGTGATCGGAATCTCCAGCTCGACTTGCGTCGGGTCGAGCCGGGTCAGCGTCGAGGTGCTCACGGGTCGAAACGTTACCTTTCGGACAATACGAAGGGGCGCTTCGGCGCTCGCGCGCCCGCGCCCCGTATCGATGCTAAAGAATGGAGCGGAAGACGAGATTCGAACTCGCGACCCTCGCCTTGGCAAGGCGATGCTCTACCACTGAGCTACTTCCGCACTGAAGCACTATCGCGGCGAAACTTGGGCAAGCAGAGACTCGAACTCTGACGGGTTGCCCCACTGGAACCTAAATCCAGCGCGTCTGCCAGTTCCGCCACTTGCCCGAGCAGCCGTCCCGCCCATGCGGCGACCGCTTAGTATAGAACGCGCCCGACTCATTTCCTCCCGACTTAAGGCGACGCAGGCGGTTCCTCTAGTGGGTTCCCTACGCCGTCGATGAGTTCGCCCTGGAGCGAGGCGCCGTTCGCAGCGAGTAGATTTTCGAAGCGGACGCTCGTGCTGGCATAGATTTCGCTGCTAACCTTCATCGGCGCGAGCGCATCTTCTTCGCGTACGTATTGCGCGCCGTCGACCTGGGCGAAGTGAATCGTCCAGCTAACGTTGGTGGCTGGCCCGTTTGCGAAATTGAGCGCGTCTTGTAGCTGCCACGTTGCAAATGTCTGTTGGTCGATCCACGCCTGGCGAATGCGGAAATGTCCGGGATCGCGGGTCGGCGTCAACCCGAGATGATAGCAGGCGTGGCCGTCGATCGTCTCTGTGCCGAGCAACGTGATCGTGTAGTCGCGATTGTGCGCGTAGACCGTGGCGATTTCTTGCAGACCAGCGTCCGGTGAAGGCGCTGTGCTCGGCTTCGCGCGCGGATTGGGATCGTGGAACTCTTTGCGTATCTCGTCGACCAGTGCGGCGGAGTTGAACGGGGTCGGCGTCGGTGCCGGGACGAACGGCGCCATGCCAAACGAGTACGTCGGCGCGAGATATGGCACGCCGAGAAAATCGACAGACGGCATAGGCTTGTTCAGCGATATCGCGCCCATAATATTAAAGTTCAAGCCCTTGGGATGGACCGGGTGTGCACGCTCGTAATCGCTGATCGGGTCGACCTTCACGACGTTCGTCACGGCGTTGTACTCGGAAGCGTAGCGTTCGACGCGTTCGTTGCCGCCTTCAACGACATCGACCGCGATGGTATAGTCGAGTAACGTGGGATACTTCTGTTGTTGCCAATATGCCCGCGCGTTGCCGAAGATCTGATACGGATCGGGCGCTGCGACGGCGCGCGGCGCTGCAACCGTGACCAGCGCTACGAGGGTCAGAAAAGCACCCTGAGCCGTCTTCATCTCTCCCTAGTCTATACCACCAACGCCGCGCGAGGTTCCTGAGAATGGACCAAATGGCCCTCGACGACGCCTACAGCAACACCAAGGCCGATCTCGACTGGGACGCCACCTACGCGCGACTGCAAGCGCAGAGCGCGCGACTCTATCACGAGTTTGGGTGCATCCGAGACATCGCGTATGGATCTGAGCCACGCCAACGCTTCGATTATCTTTTGTGCGGGGCGGCAAACGCGCCGCTGTTCATCTTCATTCACGGCGGCTATTGGCAAAAGTGCACCAAGGCGGACTTTGCGACATCGGTTCGTGGTCCACTCGAACGCGGATTCGACGCCGTTTTGGCAGAGTACACGCTCGCGCCGCAAGCGACGATGACGCAGATCGTCGGCGAGATCGGAATGTTGTTGGAGTTCCTCGCCGCCAGCGACGAACGCTACACGCTGCAAGAGCGTGCGGTCGTATTGAGCGGCCATTCCGCCGGCGGCCACCTCACCGCGTTGCATCGCAACCATCCTTCGATTGCCTACGCGCTGCCGATCAGCGGCCTCTACGATCTTAACCCGATCGCGTTCACGAGCCTCAACGACAAGCTGCAACTGACGCCGCACGAAATCGAGGTCTATAGTCCGCAGCTCCACGTCACGCCCGGAACACCAATGACCGTAACCGTCGGCAGCGCGGAGCTTCCCGAACTCGTGCGCCAATCGCGCGAGTACGCGCAAGCCTGCGCTGCCGTCGACAGTAGTGTCACTTATCTCGAGGTGCCGGGACGCACGCACTTTTCGATGTGCGACGACCTTGCAGATCCGTCAGGCGTGCAGCTCAACGCGCTTTTAGAAGCGTTCGAACCGCGTTAGAAACACGAGATGAACGGGCCGCCTTGCTTTCCACCCTCGGGGTTCTTTTGGTAAGCGAATACCATATCGCGGCCGAGTTTTGTTTGACAGCCGAGATGAGGGGTTTCACCCTGTGCGAACGCGGGCCCAAGTTCGATCCATGTGACGGTCGGCGTATCGATGAACATCACTGCGTAATGTGAGAGGTCTTTCTGATCCGACGGCAGGTCGAGCATGCCGAGTAAGTGCGTTGCGTAATCAAAGGCGGGCTTGTATTGATCCAGGATCGCGCCGTTTGCCGGGAATGGCCCACTCGCAGAAAACGCGCCGGGCCCAGGCCCATGTAGCACGTCTTCATTGTAGGCCGGCCTGCGCGGATCAAATTGTCGCGTGCCTTCGGCGGTTGGTGCGATGATGTAATTCAATTTTTCATCGGAGGCGAAGAGCTTATCGATAAGCGAGATGCGCATTGGATAGGCCTGGAAGTTCATCGGGTGGCGGAAGATCTCGATGCCCTCGACATCCTGCTCGGCGGTTACATTTGCGGGCAAGACGTCGATGCGCTCTGCCGTTCCGGTGATAAGTGGCGCGTATCCCATCCCGCGCGTGCCCTGATAGATCCACATTGCGCTATCGCTGTAGATCGGATGATTGTTGATCAGGTTAAAGGCGCCGACGGGCATGGGTGTCGGCGTCATGGTTACGACCGCCACCAAAAAAAGCTGCCACATGCCCGCTACTTCAACGTGTTATCGGATGGCAACTCCGAAATAGGTTCCGCGATTGAGATCTTCGATGAGTCCGCGCTCTTGGGGCTGCCATCCCAATTCGGCGCGCGTTGTTGCACTCGACGCCGGACAATCGATGCGCGCAAAGTGCGCGAACCAGCCGAAGTGCTCGGAGGCCTCTTCTGCAGTCTTGCTGACCACCGGCACGCCTAGCCCCCGACCGATTGCTTCGGCGATCTCGCGGAACGGAACGCCTTCTTCGGCGATCGCGTGGAAGCGCGCGCCGGCCGTTCCCTTTTCAAGCGCCAAGCGGTAGACGCGCGCGGCATCGAGACGATGAACACCGGGCCAGCGGTTCGAGCCGTCGCCGACGTAGGCCGAGACGCCCTTCTCGCGGGCGATGCCGATGAGCATGGGAACGAAGCCATGATCGCCGTCGCCGTGCACGCTCGGTGCAAGTCGCACGATGCCCGTGTGCACGCCGCGCTGCGCAACTTTTGCCGCCGCGCCTTCCGAGTCGCGCGGAAACGCGGGATTGAATGGCGCCGGCATGTCTTCGGTTGCCACGCGCTCGGGCGAAACGATTGCAACGCCCGAGGTAATGAGCAGCGGGCGATTCGAACCGGCCAGCGCATCGCCAAGCGTTTCGATCGCGCGCATGTCCGCTTCGCAGCTCTTTGGAAAATTCGCCCAGTCGTGGGTGAAGGCGGTGTGAATCACGCCATCGGATGCCGCTGCGCCCTTGCGCAGGCTCTCGAGGTCTTCGAGCGATCCGTGGCATACGTCGGCCCCGGCCGCGCTAACAGACGCAGCGGCGGCTTCGGTGCGCGCCAAGCCGATGACCTCATGGCCGTTGTCGAGCAGCTCGCGCACGACAGCTGAACCGACGAAGCCCGTGGCGCCCGTAACAAATACTCGCAAGATGGACCCTTTCTATTGAAGCTAACACCGAGTATGATAGGCCTCGGAGCTATCCTATTAAAGTCGTGGCATTATACTAGTATGGACACTAACACACTCGCGGACTACCTTAAGGACCGGCGCTCGAAGCTCGACCCGGCGGCCTTCGGTTTCTCGCTGAACCGCCGGCGGACGCCGGGACTGCGGCGCGAGGAGGTTGCGCAGCGCGCAAACGTCAGCGCCACTTGGTATACCTGGCTCGAGCAGGGCCGTGGCGGAACGCCATCTGCAGATGTGCTCGATCGCCTCGCGTATGCGCTCACCCTTACGGAAGTCGAGCGCGAGCATTTGTTTCTTCTCGCGCAGCAGCGTCCGCCGCAAGTCCAGTTCCGCGAAGCCGAGCGCATTACGCCGCAGTTGCAGCGTGTGCTCGACTCGCTCGAAACCAGTCCCGCGCTGGTTCGAACGGCGGCGTGGGATGTGATTGCATGGAATCGCGCGGCCGCCACGATTATGGGCGATTACAGTGCGCTTGCGCCACACGAGCGTAATATATTGCGTCTGATGTTTACCGATCCCGATGCAAAGACGCGCTTACTCGAGTGGGACAAAGAGGCGCGTAACGCGGTTGCCGCGTTTCGCGCCGAGACGGTGCGCGCCGGTGCGTCGGAGCGTGTCACGGTGTTAGTCGAAGAACTTAGCCGCTCGAGCGAAGAGTTCGCCGCGATGTGGCGCAGTCACGACGTGCGCAGCTTCGGCTCAGGCACGAAGCTCATGCGACACCGATCGGCAGGCCTGCTAACGTTCGAATACTCCAGCTTTGCCGTCGACGGCCGTCCGGATCTCGCGCTCGTGATCTTCACGCCGGCGACACCTGCGGACGTCGAGCGGATCAAGTCGCTGCTCGCGACGTAACCGGTTGATTGTTTGCGTCGAGCGCAAGATATGCGCCGACGACATCACGATCGCCCAAGCCCGCTTGCAGCGCGCTATCCCACTGCAGCCCAATCGCCTGCACCATCGGCAGCCGTTCGTGTGCGCCGTTCGCGGCGTCGAGTGCAAGGTGCAGGTCCTTTGCCGCCAGCGCGAGCGCAAAGTCGGGATCGAAGTTCTTTTGCTCAATCTTCTCGAGCTTGGCCAGCGCCCACGGCGCGTTGAGTGCGGTCGATCCGAGGCACGCTGAGACATCATCAAGCGAAACCCCTAGCGACTGCGCTAGCAGGGCCGTTTCAGCGATGCCTTCACCCAGCACGGCGAGCCAGGTGTTGAGCACGACCTTCATGGCTGAGCCGCTTCCGACGCGTTCCCATCGCATCGTCTTTTGTCCGAGCGCCGAGAACACCGGCGTGAGTGCATCGAGCGCGCTGGCGGGTCCTGAAGCGAGGATCAGCAACTTCCCTTGTTCTGCCGGAACTCTCGAGCCGGACACCGGCGCATCCACGAAGACGACGTCGGGCCGGAGTTGTTTGGCTAGTGCAAACGCGCGCTCCGTGCCATCGACACCGATCGTGCTCATCTGAAGCCATATCGACCCCGGGCGCAACGCCGCGAGCGCGCGCGGCATGGTCTCCTCGATCGAAGCGATCGTCGGCACCGACGTTAGGACGGCATCGGCATCGCGCACCGCGTCTTCGGGCGTCGTGGCGATCTTCGCGCCAGCATCGGCAAGCCGCTCGGCTGAACCTGGGATAGGATCCCATGCGGTCACGCGCATTCCCGCACTGAGCAGCCTCCGCGCGAAGGCGGACCCCATCGTGCCGGTACCTAGAACCGCAACAGCCTGAATCGTCATCACACGCTACCTCGTGCCGCTATTATAAAAGCCTAGTCTTTTGTCTCGGTTATTTCAACATGCGCTATTTGGTCGATGTTGATGATGCGCGTCAGACCTTCGGACTGCACGCGAAAGAAGCGGTTGGCGAACAACCGTCCTTGCGGTAGCTCCATGGGATGCATCTTCGGCTGGGTTGGCGCGTCGGCCCAAACCATTTGCTCGAACGTTTCGGCGGCGGCGCCGCTCAGATTCACAGGCTCCGGAACGCCACTTAGAAAAACCTTGACGTGCTTCATAATCGCGCCTTCCAGCTGTTAGTTCCGATGAAACGTCTCGATAAAACCAACGCGCCATCCGCCGGCTTCGCGAAAGCACATCCACTGCTGGTTGGATCCGTAGAATTGCACGATGGCGACGTCACCATGGGACGAGACAACGCTTGGATTGGCCCCTGCAAGCTTGGGCAGGGAAGAAGCCGATTTTCGAAAGTTTGTCCAGAAACCCGCAACGACGCTCGGGTCCGTTCGATTGAAGAGCACGCGCACCTCGGCCGGATCGAGCTTCTGATCGTTTGCGACCGCGTTCACGATGTAATCCTGCGACTTCGCGGTGAGCAGCGCCCAGGCTGTAGAGTAATCCTGATCCGCTACCGCCTGAACCCATCGATAGGTAATGTCTGCTGCATCGGGTGGCGGAGACGCGGTTTGAGCCAGCGCCGGCGTCGCAGCGATGAACCATACGGCAGTCAAAAGTGCAAGCGTTCTCAGCATCGCTTGCAGATTCGGCAAATAGAAACGGGTTCTTTCGAACCCGCTTGAAACGTGGTGCACCGCGAAGGACTCGAACCTTCAACCAATTGATTAAGAGTCAACTGCTCTACCATTGAGCTAGCGGTGCATAGCTTTGCGCCCTCCGGGACTCGAACCCGGGACCAACGGATTAAAAGTCCGCTGCTCTACCGACTGAGCTAAAGGCGCTCGTTCCGCCCGCAAGGACTAACGAATTGTAGCGGGACGCGCCTCCGTTGGCAACCCCTTAGGCCGACGCCGAACGCACGATGCGTCCGAGCACGTCCGGGTAGCGCTCGGTGAGCTCCGCAGCGGCGAGCGGACGCGCGAAGAGGAACCCCTGTGCATAGTGGCAACCCGCGCTGCGCAGCATCTCACGCTGCTCGGCGCTCTCGACGCCCTCTGCAACGATGCGCACGTTGTAGGCTTCGGCGAGCGCGATCAAGGTGCGCACAATCGGCTCGCTCGCCAGCCGGCCGTCGCTGCCGTTCACGAACGAGCGATCGATCTTGATCGAGTCGACTTCGAACTGCTGCAGGTATCGTAGCGACGAATAGCCGGTGCCGAAGTCATCGATACAGATCTTAAATCCGTGCCCGCGCACGCGTTCGATCGTCTGATTGGCGCGCGTTCCCGCATCGAGCACGACGCTTTCGGTGATCTCGAGCGTGAAGTCAGAGGGCTCAAGTCCGTGATGCTCGACGATCTGCACCAGCGTTCGCTCGAAGTCCGGATCGCTCAGCTCGGTCGCCGAGACGTTCACTTGCATGCCGTAATGCAACGTACCGCCGCGATTGCGCCGCCAGGTGGCGTACTGCTCGCACGCACTCTGGAGCACGAACTTTCCGACGGTACGTATGAGCCCGGTTTGCTCCGCGAGCGGAATGAACTCACTTGGGCTCAGGAGGCCGAGCGTCGGATGATCCCAGCGAATGAGCGCCTCGCACCCGACCGTATTCTCGTCGGCAAGCGCGCAGATCGGCTGGTAGACCATGCGAAACTCGCGCCGCTCGACCGCGAGACGTAAGTCACTGATCAACTGTAGTCGCTTTTGCGCGCGCTCGTGCATCGTCGAATCGAAGACCGCAAAGCGCGCACCGTCGCTGGTCTTGGCGTGCTGCATCGCAATTTCGGCATCGCGCACGACGTCTTCCGCGCGCTCGTAGGTCGCGGAGGCAATCGCAATCCCGATACTTGCCCCGACAAAGACCGAGCGAGAGCCGATGGTAACCGATTTCGAGAGATTATTCAGAATGCGGCGCGCGATCGATTCGACGTGGATAATGTCGCCGAGTGACTGAAGGAGGATCGCGAATTCATCGCTGCCTAAGCGCGCGACGACGTCGCGCGAATCCACCGATGAGCGCAGCCGTCCTGCCATCTGCGTCAGTACTAAATCGCCGGCGGCATGCCCCAGGGATTCATTGACCTCCTTGAAGTTTTCGAGATCGATGAACAGCACGGCAAAGAACGAGTCGAGCAGTGCACCCGCCTCGAATCGGTGACGCAGCTGCTCGTCGAAGAGCGCACGGTTTGGCAGCCCCGTTAGACTGTCGTGCGTCTTGCTGTGCGCGATGCGCCGTTCGCTGTGCTTGAGCTCCGTCTTGTCGCGGAACATGCAGATCGCAAAACGCGGATGCTTGTTTTCATCGTTGACGATCGAGACGGTCGCGTCAGTCCAGACCTCCTGGCCCGACGCTGAGCGGACGTGCTGTTCGAACTCGAAGGTCTCTCGCTCCCCGGCCCACATCGAATCGAGCTCAGGTGCGTGCCCCTCCATTGCGACGGCAATCGTGTCGCCGAACATCGTGCGATAGACGTCGTTGGATTCCAAGAGCTTGCCGGCGCGATCGACGACGGCGATGGCGATTGCGGCTCCGTCAAAGACGGCGCGGAATTGCGCTTCCGTCAGGCGCAGCGCATCTTCGGCTTCTTGGCGCGCAAGTTCAGCCTGGAGGCGTGCGGCTTCGCGCAACGCGTCGCGTAGGAGCACGCGGTCGCGGCGCGCGATAAATGCGGCTATTGTCATCGCGATGCCAACCATCATTATCGCGGCGAGCACAAAGGCGAGGTAGAAATAACGGTTGCGCAGCGCCTGGATGCTGCCGCGCGCCGCGAGACTGGCATCGAGCGCGTGGCCGGCCAGCGCGTTAACGTGCAGGGCGGCAGTAATCGCTCCATTCGCGCTGCGGCGAAGCTGCGCGGTGGAAACCCTGGGTACCGGCTGGAGCATAACGCGGTTGACCACGAGATCGACAAACGCGTTCCCCCGCGTGAGCATCGCGTCGGCGAACGCTGGAAATTGCGACCACCTTCCGCTTTCGGAGGGAACCAATACGTCGAGCCGTTCGACGTTGGTTGGAATATGTTCGCGCGCTAAGTCGTAGGAACCGCGCAGATTCATCAGGTTGCCGGCAGCGTCGAGGCGTTGCGCCAGCGTCATGCCGCGTTCTTGTACTGCCGCGACAGCAATGGTTTCCAGGCGCCGCGTCGCCGAGATGTTCGCGATCGTCATCTGCATGTACGTGTCAGAGAGGTCTTGCGCAAGCGGGCTGGGATCGTAGGCAAGGCCGGAGCGGTCCTCGAGTGTGTCCAATAACCCAGCGAGCGCAGCCATCAGTGGTCCCATGCGTGCGATCGAGTCCGGCCCGCCGGGCAGCACGCGCGCCATTTCCCAATTGTGCTCGATGTCGCTCAGCTGCGTGTGCATCGAAAACATCGCTGCCGGACCGCTGGTGAAGTCACGGCGAAGCATGTCGACTTGCGTCTCCACGGTCGCTCGTGCGTTTGCGATCTTCGGCGTGCGCAACATCAACGTATAGCGGTAGTAGTCGATCGCGTTGATTGCGCTGAGGATGCGCGCCGATTCGGCGACGGCGACCTGCTCGCGCATGAGCGAATCGCGACTGAGCCCGGCCTCGTTGCCAAGCCGATAGATCTGCGCGAGCACAAACCCGAGCAAGATCGCTGACAGCACCGTAATAACGATGCCGACCGTGTCGTTGCCCCGCGGTCCGTCCACCCCCTCGCGATGCATGATGTACCAAGTTTGTCGAAGGAGCGCCCTACTCCCACCGTCGTCCGGACAGGCAAGAGCCCGCCCGCGGTTTTGCGGACGGGCTCTTCAGATCAAATTGGGGTGACTGAGGGGGCTCGAACCCCCGGCCTCCGGCTTCACAGGCCGGCGCTCTAACCAACTGAGCTACAATCACCAGGAATTACCGGCGCCGACTCTTCGCGCCCGGAGGGACTCGAACCCCCATCTTCGAGTTTAGAAGACTCGTGCCTTATCCTGTTAGACCACGGGCGCATAGACGGAGGGCGGATACCCTGGCTAGGATATCACGCCCTCGCAAGTTGGTCGGGATGACAGGAGTCGAACCTGCGACTTCTTCGTCCCAAACGAAGCGCTCTGCCTGGCTGAGCTACATCCCGATGCCATTGCTTTTATACCATCCGAAGTCAAGTGCTGTCTTTCGGCGATGACAGTTTGCGCACCGGACCACACAGTTTGCGATCTCCCTTTCGATCCTCTTCCAGCTGGCCCCACGACCTACCAGAGTGCTGACATCCGCGGTTTTGGTCCCGGCCGCATGATCGAAGTCGAGCACACGTATGTCCGATTCGCCACAGTCGACGCACGGATGCTCCTTCAGATACGCGACCATCAACTCCCGATCACGGGCGCGATATTTTCTCGAGTTTATGAATCGGCGCCAGTTGTGGATCTCCGTATTTCGGCGATAGTGAGCGCGACAGTATCGCCGTTGACATTCCTTGCAATAGCTACTTGCCTTTCTGGCTCCGGCTTTATTGAACTCGGAAAACGGCAATGCCCGCTCGCACATTGGACAACGTTTCATCATGCGACTAGCGTCGCATGAATTTGTGCCACCTGTATGGCGTTATTAAAGTGCGAGCGCGTGAAATCCGATGTAACGCGACAAATCGATCTGTGGCAGATCCGTTGCAAAGATGCGAATCTGATCGAGTTGCAAGCCGATGCGAACTGCCGCGCGCATCACGCGCACATTACTTCCCGGCACAAGCGCCGTGCACCACGACGCACCATACGTGCGGCGCAGCGAGACCAACGCAAAGCCAAAGAACTGTGTCAAGTATGCGGACGATGCGGAGACCATAGGCCCGATGCGCCCATCGGGCCACACGTACACGTACCCGACACATTCGTCGTTGATTAGCAGCAACGTGCCCGACGCGATTTGCGCAAAGCTCGCGTGGTCGTTGCCCCGCGCGGTGCCGCGTGCCTCGCGGTCGAGCGCGGCGAGTATGGTCTGCATGCGCTTGCGGATCGATCGGCATCGTCGCGAAACCGATAGTCACCGGCTGCCATCGGCAGCAGTTCTTCTTCCTTTGGGAATCTCGCCGGCGATGCGAAGCACGGGCATCTGCAATCCCATCCCCCGGCGCAAGAAGAATGCGAGGGTTCCCATGTCATGCGCCTCGATCACTCCAGCCAGCGTCACGTCGCCCGAATCCGCCGTCGCCGCGCGCAACAATTTCCAGCCTAGCCCAGCGCCACGAAACGAAGGCTCGACGTACAACTCGCTAACGAACCATTCGTTTTCGAGTTCATGTGCAAAAGCGATTCCGATCGGCGTGCCCTCATCGCGGGCAACATGCGCACCACGCGGTGCGCCTTCGGCGAGATTGATGTAGAGCTGGCGACTGCTCTCGTCGGGCCAGCGCCGCGCGGCCATTGCGCGCACATCCGCTTCCTTGGCGGCGGCGATCTGCAACTTCGTTCACTAGGGAAGTGCTTCCAGCAGTGCGCGCGCAGCGCGACCGCGATGGCTCAGCTCGATTCTTCTCGTGCTCCGGGATCTCACCGAACGTCTTGCCGATCGGCGGATAGTAGAACAGCGGATCGTAGCCAAAGCCATTCTCTCCGCGAAGCTCGCGTGCGATCTCGCCGCGCACGTCGCCCTCAACCACGATCTCGCGGCCGTCCGGCATAATCAGCGCCATCACGCACACGAAGCGCGCACCGCGGCCGCCGTTTTCTGTGCGAAGCGACCTCGCGCATCATCGTCGCCAGCCGCTGCGGCCACGGCGTCTGTGCGCCGGCGTACATCGCCGAATCGACACCAGGGCCCCCGCCGAGCGCATCAAGTTCGATCCCGGAGTCATCTGCGAGGACCGCCGCATCGGAATGCCTGCAGCAAGCAACTGCGAACGCAGCGCACGCGCCTTTAACAGCGCGTTGTCAATGTAGCTTTCGTGGCCTTCTTCCGGATCGCGATACGCCGGATAGGTCTTCAACTCGAGCGTTGAGTCGCCGAGCATCGTGCGAATCTCCGCGAGCTTACCCTCATTCTTGCTCGCAAGATACGTGACCACTAGTCTTCGAGTTTGAGAACAGCCATGAAGGCTTCTTGCGGCAGCTCGACGCGGCCGACGCGCTTCATGCGCTCCTTGCCGACCTTCTGCTTCTCCAGCAGTTTACGTTTGCGCGTGATGTCGCCGCCATAGCACTTCGCGAGGACGTTCTTCCGCATCGCGCTGACCGTTTCGCGCGCGACGATCTTGCCGCCGATAGTGGCTTGGATCGGCACCTCGAACATCTGGCGCGGGATCAACTCTTTCAGCTTCTCCGCCAGCGCACGGCCGCGCGCGGCGGCCTTTTCACGCGCGACGATAAACGACAGCGCGTCGACGGATTCATCGTTGAGCAAAATCTCGAGCTTGACCAGATCGCCTTCGCGATAGCCGATCACCTCATAGTCGAGCGAGGCGTAGCCCTTGGTCCGCGACTTGAGCTGGTCGAAGTAGTCGACGATCACTTCGATCAGCGGCATCTCGAAGGTCAGGATCACACGTCCGTCGTGCAGATACTCCATGTTGAGCAGCGTCCCGCGCCGCGCGATGGTGGTATCCATGATCGCGCCGACATAGTCGGGCGGCGTGATGATCGTGGCTTTGACGAACGGTTCCTCGATCGTATCGATGACGTTGCTCACCGGCAGCTTGGAAGGGTTGTCGATCAGTTCGAACGGTGCCATCCGTCCGAGTCACACGAAATACGACCGACGGCGACGTCGCGATCAGATCGAGATCGAAATCGCGCTCGAGCCGCTCTTGCACGATCTCCATGTGCAAGAGGCCCAAGAAGCCGCAGCGGAAGCCAAAGCCGAGTGCGACCGACGTTTCGGGCTCGTACGACAAGCGCTGCGTCGTTGAGCTTCATCTTTTCGAGCGCGTCGCGCAGGTCGCCGTACTCGTCGCCTTCGTTCGGATAGAGGCCGCAGTACACCATCGGCACGGCCTTGCGGTAACCCGCCAGGGGCACGTGCGCCGGATTGGTCGCCTCGGTCAACGTGTCGCCGACGTCGATGTCGCCGAGCGACTTGATATTGGCGATGACGTAGCCGACGCCACCCAGGCCAAGTGTCTTCGGTCGGACGCATCTGCGGGCTAAAGACACCGACCTCGGTGCACTCGTACACTTTTTCATGTGCCATCGACATGAAGCGGCTTCCCACTTGCAAGCTCGCCGTCGACCACGCGCACGTACGACACAACGCCGCGATACGGATCGAACTGCGCGTTGAACACCAAACCGCGCAGATGATCGTTGTGACCCTTTGGCGGCGGAATGCGGCTCGACGATCGCTTCGAGGATCTCGTCGATGCCGATGCCATTCTTTGCACTCGCCAGGATGCACTCGCTGCGCTCGATGATCAGCAACTCTTCGACTCTCGCCCATGACGCGCTCGGGATCGGCCGCCGGCAAGTCGATCTTGTTGATCACCGGAATGATCGTGAGGTCGTGTTCGAGCGCGAGGTGATAGTTCGCGAGCGTCTGCGCTTCGATGCCTTGCGCCGCGTCGATGATCAGCAATGCGCCTTCGCATGCCGCGAGCGACCGCGAGACTTCATATGAAAAGTCGACGTGTCCGGGCGTGTCGATCAGGTTGAGCTGATACGTCTGTCCGTCTTGCGCCTTGTAGTTGAGCGTGACGGGATGCATGCGAATGGTGATCCCGCGTTCGCGTTCCAGATCCATCGCATCGAGCGCCTGATCTTCCATGTCGCGCATCTCGACCGTCTTGGTGAGCTCCAACAGACGATCGGAGAGCGTCGTCTTGCCGTGATCGATGTGCGCAATGATGCAAAAATTGCGGACGTTCGCCGCAATTTCGGTTCGGTGCGGATTGCCTGTCCTGATACTCACGTGACCACTAGTAGTAACACGCGCTGAAGACGGCCCGGTTCAAGATCGGAACGATCACGAAGTTGATCAGCACGATAAGGATCAGAAACGCCATGTCCAAGCCGCCAATCGGCGGCACGATCCGGCGAATCGGCGCGAGCACCGGCTCGACGACCATCGCGAGATAGCGCACCCATGGACCGCGCAGGTCGGGTATCCACGAGAGCAGCGCGTAGACAAACAAGATGACCGAGTAGGCGCGGAAGATCCAAACGATCAGCTGATCGATTTCACACATGATGGTGCGTGGTTGTTTCTACGGCAGCGTGGCTAAGACATTTGCCGGGACGCCGTTGATGAACGGCGTCGGGTTGACCGGCGAGCCTTGAAACATGATTTGGTAATGCAGATGCGGCCCGGTTGCAAAGCCGGTCGCACCGACGAGGCCGATCGCCTCGCCCTTGTACACGCGCGTGCCGTCGGCAACGAGCACGCGCGAAAGGTGCGCGTACCAGCGTGTGGTAGCCGTTGCCATGATCGATGTCGATCTTGACGCCGTAGCCGCCATCGTACGAATTCGCAACGACCACGCCCGCCGCCGACGCGCGCACCGTCTGGCCGTAATCGGCTTCGAGATCGATGCCTGGATGAAACTCGACATCAGGATAGGTGCGGTAGCAATAACAACCGATGATCGGCGCGCCGTCGACCGGGTCGATCGAGGGGATCGCTGCGATCATCTGGGCGCGCGCCAGATCTTCTAAGTGGCGCACGTTGAGCACGTGCATCGCGAGCTGCCGCATCGTATCGGATTCGTGGCTGAGCGCCGCGCTCTCGTCGCTCAGGACGCGTACACGAGCGGCCACCGCTGGGAGCGTGCCCCCACGCACCCATGACGTCTTCTGGCGCACGGATTGAGCCCGAGGGCGGCGCGCCGATGAGCTGACGAATCTCGGTGTTCTGCTTCTGCACGTGCTGCAGCTGCTTGCGCAGCTTCTCGGTCTGGCTGTCGATTTGACGCAGCGACGCCTGCTGCGCCGCCGCTTGCGCGGCGAGGTGTGAAACCTCCATGCGCGCGCGAATGACTTCGGCAAATGCAAAACCGATCGAGCCCAAGATGATGAGCGCGAGTGCTCCCAATGCAGCGGCCATGTGGCGGCGGCGAACTTGGAAACGATGGACTGTCTCGCCCTTTTCAGGGACGATTTTCACGTAATAACGGTCGTTTATCATGCCTGTGACGATCGAGCGCGTTCGATCGCCCGGAGTTCTTCGTCAGATGCGTTGACGGCCGGTTTGTAGCCCTTGACGGCTTTGCCGTACGTCCGCGTATCGGTGCGCGAGTAGATACTCGAGATCACGGCGCCGTCTCCCTCACGATTGAGCAGAGCCAGCGCATAGGACAGTTCCGAACCGGTATCGTCGAAGGCGTCGTAGCGAACGAATCCCACGCGGGAGATGTCCGTACGAGCCAGCGCTTCGAGTTCGCTTACCTGCTGGGCGACCCTCTTGAGGCTGCCTTGCTCGGTGGACAGAGCAGTCTCAATCGCGGCCAACCGCGTCGAGGCGCCGGCACCGCCGCCGATCAAACCGTCGTGCACGGCAACTAGCGCGTCAAGCCGCCGCAGGGCTGGAGCCACGACGACCAGGTGATAGATGATGAGCGCGACCAGGGCCGCGGCGAAAGCTGCGAGCGCAGCGTACATGTCTATTGGCATAGCAATAAGGAACCACGACGAGGATTGAGGTATTTCACGGCACCCGTAAAAACTCGCTTACCGTTGCTACCTTCCGGTCCTGGCGGGGTTCACAAGGTTACGCCGCGTGAAGCCCAACCCCCATCATGGCCACGACATAATACCACAGGCACAATGACCGTGTTGCCAAGGAGGTCACAGAGGTGCACCTGCTGCTCGGGCTCGTTCTGACGACCACGACATTCGTCGCTGGCGCGACGGTTCCCAAATCGATGATTGCCAACCCATGCGGAGGCGCGAACGTCTCACCGCAACTGCATTGGAGCAACGTGCCGGCGGGAACGCGGAGCTTCGCATTGATTCTGCACGATCCGGATGCACCGCATCCCGGCGGTTTCTATCACTGGGTCTTCTACAATCTCGCCGCCGGCGTTCGCAGCCTCGACGCCGGCGCGCAGCTTACCGCATCGCAAAGCGGCATTAATGGCACGGGCTCGGCAGGATATTACGGACCGTGTCCGCCGCCGGGCAAACTACATCATTACAACTTCACGCTCTATGCGTTAGCCACGCCGATCGAACTCGATGGTGGTGCGCCACTCGATGAGGCAGCACTTCGCGAACGCATGCGCGGGAAAATTCTCGCGCAGACGACGCTGACCGGAACGCTCGAGCGGTAGTCAGCGCGCCGCGATAAATCCCGCAGGCACTTCAAAAAGTGGATCGGCGGCCGATGGGTCGAGCACGGTCACGTGACCCCGCTCGATTACGTGCCGAACGATGCCTTGGCTTTCGATGTAGTTCGTCAAAACATACATCTCGAGCGCGGAACTTACGGCCGCACTCTGCGATGCCTCGCTGCCGTGTAGCATCGGTTCGCAGCCTGGAACAACTTGATGCGCGGGATCGGCGCCAAGCGGAGGCGCCCATGCGGGCGGGTAGTGCGCCTGCGGTTTTGGGATCTTCGAAACGTACGCCACGCGGGTGAACCGTAGCTGTACGTTCCCGCACACGCCAGTGGCGTTAGATGCGGTCATCGTCATGTCCACGGTCGAACCCGTAGTTGATATCCCGTCGATCGTCTGCGACCCAAGATCCGCGGGCGCAGTTGCCTCGACTGTCAGATCCTCGGTGCTTGGTGGCAAGCCCCCGGAGCAATCATTGCTGCTTTGCCGGTATGTCTTCGACGCGAGATAGAGCGTGATAAGCACGTGCTCGTCGCACTTTGCGATCGCGGCAATCTGCGCAAAGGGATAGTCGGCGCGCATCCAACCTTTCGCAAAATAAAACGTATAGCGGACCACGTAGCCCGCCCCCATTTCTCGGCTGACAATCGGTCCGAGCGAAGATGTCGCCGCGCCGTTGCTTGCGCCGTTAGAAACCGTGTCGGTGATCGACTCGACCGTATTGCTGCCGCCGGGTTCGCCCGGGATCAGCTCCGCACCACCTCCGACGATGCCCTTGCTCTTGAGCGTCGGCGTTTCGATGCTTGATGATTCCGCACGCTGCATCGGCCGCGCGCTCATCGCGAGCTTATAGGCATCGGAGAATCCGCCCGGCGCCGGCGGTGTCGCTGGTGCAACGATCGTGCGCGTGATCTCGTCGTATTGCAGCGCAACCGGGGCGGGTGTTGGCGTCGCCGCGACCGCGAGCAGCATCACCCAGGGGGCGATTCTCATGCTGACGGAGTGCGCCGAACGCTCGGCGAAGGCCTTGAGAAGACTATGAACGACATTGTGATCAAGGTTCGCGAGAACGGCCCGTACCTGGTAACCGGAAACGTGCGCTTGATCGATGCTGACGGCAATAGCTATACCGTCACAGAAAACTTCGTGCTCTGCCGCTGCGGCGGCTCGGCTACGAAGCCGTTTTGCGACAGCAGTCACCGTTCAAACGGCTTTTGCGCAACAGAGCGCGCCGTCCCACAGGAGTAACTGATGCCTTCGTATGTTCGCGCCGGCTCGCTTCCCCACAAGCGCCACATTCAGTTTCGCCGGCCCGACGGTGGGCTCTACGCCGAGGAGCTTGTTTCAACCAAAGGCTTCGAGAGCGTGTACTCGCTGCTCTATCATCTGCGGCCGCCCACGGCAACGCTGGACGTACGAGCATGGGATCGCCCGTCGGCAGCCTTTGTACCCAACGAACCGCTGCGCAATCGGCACTTTAAGACGGCACGCATTCACACCGGCGGCGATGCAATCGAGTCGCGGCACACGCTGCTGGGCAATGAGGACATCGTGCTTTCGATTGCACAGGCGGATGCACCGATGGAGTACTGGTATCGCAACACCGGTGGCGACGAGCTGCTCTTCATCCATCATGGCGCCGGCGTGATCGAGACACCACTCGGTGACCTCGCCTATCGCGAACACGACTACGTCATTATTCCGAGCGGCACGACGTACCGCGTGTTTCCCGCCTCGCCGACGCGAATGCTCGTGCACGAATCGCGCGGGATGGTGACGGTTCCACGCCGCTACCGCAACGAGTTCGGGCAACTCGAAGAGCATGCGCCCTACTACGAACGCGACTTTCGCGCACCGGTGCTCAAAGCGCCGGTCGACGCACGCGGCGAGTACGAGATCCGGGTGAGCAACGCCGGACGCGCTGCAATCAATATCGTGCAGAATCACCCGTGCGACGTCGTGGGCTGGGACGGTTACTGCTATCCCTACGCATTCAATCTCGAAGAGTTCGCACCAATCACCGGCAAACTTCACCAGCCGCCACCGGCCCACGCAACCTTCGAGGCGCCGGGGGCGGCGTTCTGCGCCTTCGTTCCGCGACTCTTCGATTACCATCCGCTCGCTATTCCGGTGCCCTACAACCATTCGAGCGTCGATTGCGACGAAGTGATCTTCTATGCGAGCGGCAATTTCATGAGCCGTCGCGGCGTCGAAGAAGGTTCGGTAACGTTGCACGCAGCGGGTACACCGCACGGCCCGCAGCCCGGCGCGGTCGAGGCGAGCCTCGGCGCAAAGTCCACCGACGAAATCGCGGTGATGGTCGACACGTTCAAGCCATTGCGCCTTGCGCCGTCAGCGCTCGAAGTGGAAGACGAGCAATACTTCCGCTCGTGGATCGAATCGCCGTTGTCATCCCGAGCGTAGGAGGTGAACGCATAGGCGTTCACCCTGTAGTCGAGGGACCGGTGAGCTAGTTCGCTTCGCTCGCGACGACACGCCCGCGCGCGCTGCCGAACCCGATGCGGAATTCGCCCTGCTCGCACCGGCCCCGAATCGACACCTCGTCGCCATCCTGCAGAAAACCGCGTACCTCGCCGCCTGGTAGACTCAGCGGCTTGGTGGCATTCCAGGTTAACTCGATGAAGCTTCCGAGCGAATCGGGCGTGCTTCCGCTGATCGTTCCAGACGCATAGAGATCGCCGGGACGAATCTGCGTGCCGTTTATTGTCACGTGAGCGAGTTGCTGCGCCATGCTCCAATAGAGTTCTTTGAAGTTCGTGCGCGCGATGGTGACCGGTGCGATTTGCGCTTCGCGCATCGCCGTGCTGGAAAGATCGACTTCGAGCTTGATGTCGTACGCACCGCGATCCGGCCCTCGCAAATACGCGAGCGGCTGCGGATCCTGCGACGGTCCGGCTGCGCGAAAAGGCTCGAGCGCATCCAAGGTCACGATCCACGGCGAGATCGTCGTCGCAAACGACTTGCCGAGGAACGGTCCGAGCGGCTGATACTCCCACGCTTGAATGTCGCGTGCGCTCCAATCGTTGACGAGCACAAGCCCAAAGATATGTTCGCGCGCCGCGGCTGCGCGAATCGGTTGTCCAAGCTTGTTGCCCGGGCCGGTGATGAAGCCGACTTCAAGTTCAATGTCTAGCCGTTGCGTCGGCCCGTAGACCGGGGCGTCGGCACCTGGCGGCTTACGCTGTCCGTTCGGACGCGTGATCGACGTGCCATCGATCACCACGGTGCTCGCGCGACCGTGATAGGCGATCGGCATGTGGCGCCAGTTCGGCAGCAACGGCTCGCCATTCGGGCGCAGAATCTTGCCTAAGTTCGTCGCGTGCTCGAGCGACGAATAGAAATCGACGTAGTCGCCGATTTCCATGGGTACGACCATCGTCGCGCCGGCCTGCTCGGAGAAGAACGCATCGCTGTTGCTCTCGCGCAAACGCGCATCGCCGCGGTCGTCGCCACGCAGCAGCGCGGCGATGTGCAACCGCACCTGCTTCCACACCGCCGGCCCCGCAGCGAGGAACGGATTGAGCGATTGCGCCTGCAACAACTCACGCACGCACACGCCGTCCAGGAGTCCCGACTCGGCGAGCGCGTAGAGATCGAGAATGCGCTCGCCGATCGCCACGCCAAGGCGTGTGCGCCCGCCCGAGACAAACGCTCCGTAGGGCAAGTTGTAAATCGTAAAATCGCTGCCGGCCGGGACCGGAACCCACGAGTCGATATGCGGCACAGACTACTCCGAAAGCACGCCGAGCGCGCGGAGGTCAGCAAGGGGTTCTTCGAAGCTGCAGCTACCATAGGAGACAAAACGTTCCCGCGCTCGCCGCATCAGCGCTTCGTCGTCGAGTGGCAGCGCGGCCGGATCTTCTTCGGCGACGATCCCCGCGAGCGTCTTCCGGTCGACGCCGCCCGCCCGGGATGCAGCAATAAGAATATTAAGGAAGCCGTGCATCACCACGCCGGCGCTTTCATTGAAGTGGCGGACCGGATGGTGGAGTCCCGCGGTCGCTTTAAACGGCACGCCGGCCGCAGTCGCATCATAGATGAAGGCGGCCACCTCTTCAACCGATGGATACGCCGAAGGCTCCATGCCGCCGCAACGCAGTTTCGCGCCGAGATGCCGTTGTGCGAGTTCGCCCATGGCCGCGCGCCCCCGCGAGAACTCGACGTACGTTGGAAGATCATCGAGAGCGTTCGTGCGCGCCAGCTCTGCGCATTCGTCGATTACACCATCACCGAGCGGAACTTCGAGCGACGCTATGTTCGCCCAGTCGCGTCGCGCACGAGCTACCGTTTCGAACATCGCCGGCTCCGCAATGACGCTGAGGTCGACGCGCGTGCGCCCTTCAAGGTGCTCGCGCAGCACACCCAGGTCGGCAGCTCGTACGATGAAGCGCGAGAGGATCCAGGAGGCCTTGCCTTCCCTTGCCTTCTCGTACTCGGTAAGCGCGGGCTCCATCTGCAGATTTGCCGGAGGAAACAGACCAGCATAGTCGATCAGGCGCTCAAGGGCGGCACGCACGGCGCCGGTTTGGGTGAGAATCTTCACGAACGCAATTGTTCGACAGGGCCCCTCCCGACGCTTCGCCAAGCCCCTGGCCATGAGCACGAGCATCGAAGCGCGCAGCAATCCGCTGGCGCGCATCGACTGGGACTACGTCGAGTTCTACGTCGGCAACGCAAAACAGGCTGCGCATTTTTACATGTCCGCATTCGGCTTCGATCAAGTCGCGTACGCGGGACCGGAGACCGGTATAAAAGATCGCGCCAGCTACGTGCTCGAACAAAACAATCTGCGCTTTGTTATTACTGCGAGCCTCGATCCACAGAGTGACATCTCGCGTCACGTCGCGCTGCACGGTGATGGCGTCAAAGATATTGCAATCGTTGTCGAAGATGCGCGCGCCGCCTACGAGCGTGCCATCGCCGGCGGCGCCGAATCGGTGAGCGCACCGGCCGAATTCTCCGACGAGCACGGGCGCATCGTTCGTGCCACGATCGCGACCTACGGTGACACGGTCCACACGTTTATCGAGCGCACCGGCTACACCGGGCCGTTCATGCCGGGGTTCATCGAGGCCCACCGGACACTTCCGGGCAGCAAGAAGACCGGCCTCGAGTTCATCGATCACTGCGTCGGTAACGTCGGCTGGGGCGAGATGGACGCTTGGGGCGACTTCTACGCTCGCGTCTTTGGCTTCTCGCAGCTCGTCTCGTTCGACGACAAGGACATCTCAACCGAGTACACGGCGCTCAAGTCCAAGGTGATGAGCGATCCGCGCCATCAAGTGAAGTTCCCGATCAACGAGCCGGCTCAAGGTAAGAAGAAATCGCAGATCGAGGAGTATCTCGAATTTTATCGCGGATCCGGTGTGCAGCACATCGCGATCCGCACCGACGACATCGTCGCAACGATCGATGCGCTCCGCTACAACGGCGTCGAATTTCTGGACACGCCGGATAGCTACTACGAGATGCTGGCCGAACGTGTCGGCAAAATCGATGAAGCCTTCGACGTGTTGCGCGAACGCCGCATCCTCGTCGACCGCGATGATCTCGGCTATATGCTGCAGATCTTCACCAAGCCGTTGCAAGACCGTCCAACGGTATTCTTCGAGATCATTCAGCGAAAGGGCAGCCTCTCGTTCGGCAAGGGCAACTTCAAGGCGCTCTTCGTTTCGATCGAAAAAGAGCAAGCAAAGCGCGGAACGCTGTAACTGTAAATATGCCAACGCTTACAGGGCCAACGGTTAGCGTCGATGCGGTGATGCTCGAATCGCGCGCCGCTTCGCTCGCGAAGCGTTCGATCAAGACCTCTGCCAAGCTGGAGGGCATCACCCTCTCCATCCGTTGCATCGATCTCACCACGCTCGAGGGCAAGGATTCGCACGGGCGGATACGCTCGCTCTGCGCGAAGGCGCGTAATCCGCGGCCCGGCTGGCCCAACGTGCCGAGCGTAGCGGCTGTCTGCGTCTACCCAAACCTCGTGCCGGTCGCCAAGGAGGCGCTGCGCGGGACGAGCGTCAAGGTCGCATCGGTTGCGACCGCGTTCCCGAGCGGTCTCTCGAGCCTCGAGGTGAAACTCGCCGACACGGCTGCAGCTTTAGCGTCGGGTGCCGATGAGATTGATATGGTGATCGACCGCGGTGCGTTCCTCTCCGGCGACGTAGGTTCGGTTTTTAGCGAAATCGTCGCAGTGAAACAACTGTGCGGAACGGCCGTGCACCTCAAAGTGATTCTCGAAACCGGTGAACTCGGCACGTACGACAACATTCGGCTCGCGAGCGATCTCGCGCTCGAGGCCGGCGCCGACGTCATTAAGACGTCGACCGGTAAAGTTGGAACCAATGCGACGTTTCCCACCGCGCTCGTGATGTGCGAAGCAATTCGTGATTTTGCGCGGCGCACCGGGGAACGGCGCGGACTGAAGGTCGCCGGCGGTGTGCGGACGACTAAGCAGGCGTTGACGTATCTCGTAATCGTGAAAGAAACGCTCGGCGACGCTTGGCTCACCCCTGACCGCTTCCGCATCGGCGCGAGTGCCCTGCTCGACGATCTGCTCATGCAGCTCGAAAAGGAAGAGACGGGACACTACGCCGGTATCGATTACATTCCAAAGGATTGATGATGGCGATCTTCGACTACGCTCCGGCGCCGGAGAGCGTGCGCCCGCAAATTCGCGAAGACTATGGCCTCTTCATCGAGGGGCGATGGTCGCCGCCCGAAAGCGGCTCGTACTTTGAGACGGTCAACCCGGCGAACGAAACCACGCTCGCCCGCGTCGCATATGCCAACGACGTCGATGTCGATCGCGCAGTGCGCGCTGCGCGCAAAGCCTACGACAAGTATTGGCGCAAGCTCAAGCCCGCTGATCGGGCGAAGTACATCTATCGTATCGCGCGCGCCATCACCGAACGATCGCGCGAACTCGCCGTGCTCGAGACGATGGACGGTGGTAAGCCGATCAAGGAGTCGCGCGATTTCGACATCCCGTTGGCGGCGGCGCACTTCTTCTATAATGCCGGCTGGGCTGACAAGCTCGAATGGGTGATGCGCGCGGGACGCGAGCCACAGTCGCTTGGCGTCTGCGGGCAAATCGTTCCCTGGAATTTCCCGCTGCTCATGGCAGCGTGGAAGCTCGCACCGGCGCTCGCGTGCGGCAACACGGTCGTCCTCAAGCCGGCCGAGACCACACCGCTTACCGCCCTCGCGCTCGCACAGATCATCGAAGAGGCCGATCTTCCGCCGGGCGTCGTCAACGTCATCACCGGTGACGGCGCGACCGGAGCGGCGCTGGTCGAGCACCCCGACGTCGATAAGATCGCATTCACCGGCTCGACGGAAGTCGGCAAGGTCATCGCACGCCGTCTTGGCGGCAGCGACAAGCGGCTCACGCTCGAACTCGGCGGCAAAGCTGCACACATCGTCTTTGCCGACGCACCGATGGATCAAGCCATCGAAGGCGTTGTTAACGGCATCTACTTCAACCAGGGTCACGTCTGCTGCGCGGGGTCGCGCTTGCTCGTCGAAGAGCGCGTGCACGACGAGATCGTCGTGCGGCTGACCGAGCGCTTGCAGACGCTACGTTTGGGCGATCCGCTCGATAAGAATACCGACATCGGCGCGATCAACTCGCGCGCGCAACTCGAGAAGATCGAAGAACTGGTGCGCAGCGGCGTCGAGCAAGGCGCGACGCTCGTACAGCAACAGTGCGATCTGCCGTCGCGCGGGTTCTTCTTCCCCGCATCGTTCTTTTCGAACGTGCATCAATCGCACCGCATCGCCCGCGAAGAGATCTTCGGACCAGTGCTCTCGATCTTGACCTTCCGCACCCCCGACGAAGCGGTCGAGAAGGCCAACAACACGCCCTACGGATTATCAGCCGGCGTATGGACGGATAAAGGCAGCAAGAACATGTGGGTTGCGCAGCGCTTACGCGCCGGCGTCGTGTGGTGTAACACGTTCAACCAATTCGATCCCACCTCGCCCTTCGGCGGGTACCGAGAGTCCGGATTCGGTCGCGAAGGCGGCGTTCACGGACTCTTCGAGTACCTGGCTCATTAGTACACAAGTAACTAATGCTCGGTGACCGCGATCTCCGTCTCCTTGACGACCTGCTCTTACGCTCACCGCTCGCGATCATCGCCTGGGATGCAGACTACCGTGTAACCTACTGGTCGGCGCGAGCTACCGACATGTTTGGTTTTGTCGCCGACGACGTTCTCGGAAAGACGATCGACGAGTTCGATTTCGTCGAGCCCGATGATAAGCCGATCGTTCGCGAGGTGCAGCAGCGACTCAATGGGCTCGATGGGATTCGCACGCTGGTTAACGTGAACCGCAACCACCGCTCGAACGGCGAGGTGCGGACCTGCCGCTGGACGACGTTTGCGGTACAAGACAGCAGCACGTATCACGCGCTTTCTTACGCAGAAGACATCACCGATTCGCTCGCCGCGCAAAATGCGCTCGCCGAGAGCGAGGAACGCTTCCGCTCGCTTTTCGACTACAACCCCGACATTGTCTCGATAATCGATCGCAACGGATTTTTTATCGACGTCAACGACTCGGTGCGACGCTTTGCACCACCCGAGGCACTGATTGGCCTGCACTATGGAGTGTTCCTCGATCCGCAAGACGTGCCCAAGCACGAAGAGTACCTTCAGCGCTCGCTGGCCGGCGAAACGCACTTCTACTACTCACGCGTCCGGACGCTAGAAGGCGCACCGCTCGATGTCTCGGTTACCTCGTTCCCGATGTACCGCGATGGCAACATCGAGGGCATCTATACGATCACTCGCGACGAGACCGAGCAGCGCGCCGCCGCGAGCGCCCTGCGTTCCCTTTTCGAACACAATCCCGACGGCGTCATCTCGATGAACCACGAGGGTACGATCCTCGAAATCAATGATGCGGCGATTCGCATAACCGGCTTTACGCGCGAGGCCGTCGTTGGGTGTCCACTTTAGCAACTTCGTCCCCGAATACGACCGTGAACGCGCTGGTCTCGCGTTCACACGCGCACTCGGTGGCTCACCCGTTTCGTTCAACCTCGAAGCGCCCGACGCCGAGGGTGAAACGATCGTGCTCGAGATCACGTTTATTCCGCAATATCGAGGCGGTGAGCGTGTCGGCGTCTACGGTGTTTTGCAAGACGTCACGGAGCGGCGCACGGCCGAGCGCCGCGCCGAGATGCAGAGCTTGCGTATCCGCAACCTTTACTTTATCGCCGCGAGCGGCGACTATCCCGACGTGCGGATGCGGGCTTCGCTCGAGATGGGGTGTCATGCGTGCGATCTTACGCTCGGCGCCGTCGTTGAAATTACCAACGGCACGCCGCGCATCGAAGCGGTCTATCGTGAACCGAGTGCCGATACGATAGCCGATACTGAGATCATCGCGATGGCGAAGAACGTCGCGTCCTTGCCGGGCGCCGCGATCCCGGTGCCTTTCCGCAACGGCATCGCGATGCGTCTCGACGTTGCCGGCGACCCGTACGGCGCGCTGGTCTTTGCCGACCCGAGCGGCACGACGCGCGAATTCTCCCCCACCGACGCCGACCTCTTGGGCTTGATCGCGACGCTGATCGCCGGCACGATCGATCGGAGCCGTCAGCGCGCCCGCTTGCGCGCGATGGCTTACTTCGATGCCTTGACCGGCCTGCCGAATCGCGTGTTTCTTGCCGAGAAGCTGCGCGACGCGATCGAAGTCGCACAATCGCGTTTGGGGCGTGTCGCCACGCTCTTTCTCGACCTCGATCGATTCAAGGACGTCAACGATACGCTCGGTCACGCACGCGGCGACCGCCTTTTGCAGATGGTTGCGCAACGGCTGGTTAAAGAATTAGGCGACGATGCGACGATCTCTCGCATGGGTGGCGATGAGTTCGTGGTACTCCTCACCGACTGTCGCGATGCCGATCACGTGCGCGACGTAGCCGAGCGCATATTGGGAATCGTGAGCGAACCGTTTCTGCTCGACGAGTACGAACAGTACATCTCCACCAGCATCGGCATTGCCGTCTATCCCGAAGACGGCCGCGACGATCAGACGCTGATCAAGAACGCCGACATTGCGATGTATCGCGCCAAGGACCGCGGACGCAACGGCTACTACTTCTACAACCCGACGCTCGAAGCGCCGATCCACATGCGGCTCTCGCAAGAGAAACTCTTGCGGCGCGCGCTCGAGTACGACCAATTCGTCGTCTACTACCAGCCGCAAATCGACGTGCGGTCGGGAGACGTGGTAAGCGTCGAGGCGTTGCTGCGTTGGAATCATCCCAAGAGCGGATTGATCGAGCCGTCGCACTTCATTCCGAGTGCCGAGATATCGGGCTTGATCGTACCGCTCGGGGATTGGGTGCTCGAAACTGCGGCGAAACAAGTGGAACGCTGGCACCGTGAGCTTGCGCCCGTGCGATTGGCGGTCAATCTTTCGGCCAGGCAATTTCACCAACGCGATCTACGTAGGCGGGTACTCCAAGCACTCGAAAACGCAAAGCTCGATCCGTCCTTTCTCGAAGTCGAGATCACCGAGACTGTCGCGATGTCCGACGCGGCGCAGACGGTAGGCATCGTGCGGGATCTCAAAGCCGCGGGGATCCGTATTGCGGTCGACGACTTCGGAACCGGGTACTCGTCGCTCGCGTATCTGCGCCGTTTTTCGCTCGACGTGCTAAAGATCGATGGCTCGTTCGTCATCGGTGTCGGCCACGAAGTGTTCGATGAAACGATCGTCAAGACGGTGATCGGTATGGCGCACAGCCTGGGGCTCGAGGTCGTTGCGGAAGGGGTCGAGACACTTTCGCAGCTTGCATTCCTGACCGAGCATAGCTGCGATATGGTGCAGGGCTATGCCATTGCTCCACCTCTGCCGGCAGCCGAGTTCGAGGACTTTTTGCGCCGTAGGCGCGAAGCTTCCGCTGCATCCGGGTAAAGGGTGACGGCCATGATTTCAACGACGCCGGGCTTAGATCGTAGCGCGCTCATCGATTGGTATCGTCGCAATCGCGAGCGCTCCGCGCAACTCTTCGCACTGATCGACGACGACGCGTTCTTCGTGCGTCCGATTCCGTTGCGCCACCCATTCATCTTTTACGAAGGGCACCTGCCCGCGTTTAGCTTCTTGACGCTCAACGAACGCGCGCTCGGGCAAGCGCCGATCGACCCCGTGTATGAGAGACTCTTTGAACGGGGTATCGATCCCGGATCGAGTGACGCAGCGCGCGCGCACGAGCGCGGCGATTGGCCGTCGCGAGCCCAAGTCGAAGCCTTTGCGCGCGTCTGCGACGAGCGCGTCGTCGACGCGCTTGCACGTGCGACGCTCGTCGTCCCCGACGTGCCGAAACTACGGCGCGGACAATCGACGTACACGATCCTCGAGCACGAGCCGATGCATCACGAGACGTTGACGTACATCATTCATCAGCTCGACTACGCGCACAAAGGTCGCATCGCACAAGAACATCACGATCATGCTCCGGTTCCCAACCCGCTGCAAAGCGTTGCTGCGGGAACCGCACATCTGGGCGCCGATCCGGATGCGATTCCATTTGGTTGGGACAACGAGTTCGGTCCCATCGCGATTGACGTACCACGCTTTGCAATGCAGCGCTATCCGGTAACCAATGGCGACTGGCTGCGCTTTGTCGAGGCCGGCGGTCCGGTGCCGGTATTTTGGGTCGAACGCGACGGCGAATTCGTGTTGCGCGGTGTATTCGAAGAGCTTCCGCTCCCGCGTTCGTGGCCGGTCTATGTGTCGCACGACCACGCACAAGCGTACGCCGAGTGGGCCGGCATGCAACTGCCCGACCGAAGCGCAGTTCCACCGCGCAGCTTACGGCACGCCGGACGGTTCCGACCGCTTCTACCCGTGGGGCGACGCCCCGCCCGACGCGATGCACGGCAACTTCGACTTCGAGCGCTTCGATCCCGAACCAGTGAACGCGCATCCCGCCGGTGCGAGCGCATGGGAAATCGAGGACCTGGTTGGAAATGGATGGGAATGGACCTCGAGCGTTTTCGCGCCGCTTTCCGGGCTTCGAACCGATGGCTTCCTATCCGCAATATTCCGCCGACTTCTTCGACGGCAAGCACTACGTCATGAAGGGCGCATCGCCGGTAACCGCTCGCGAATTGATCCGTCCGTCATTTCGCAACTGGTTCTACGGCGACTATCCGTACATGTACGCAAAATTCCGCTGCGTGGGCTCGTAGCGCTCGTTCTACTGGCGGCCTGTACGCGCGCCGGCGTTTCAAACGTTTCGAACGCGTCGCTTTCGATCGCTGTGCCGATCACGCCGAATACGCTCAACCCCATTCTCTCGACGGATACGGCCGAGACGTTTGTTGCGGATTTGCTCTTCGCGAAACTCGTGACGCTCGATTCGCACCATCAGCACGTTGCCGATCTTGCCGCTACCGTTCCGACAACCGCAAACGGCGGGATCAGCAGCGACGGACTGACGATCACGTATCATCTCCGCAAAGACGCGAAGTGGACTGATGGGCAGCCCGTAACGAGCGCGGACGTGAAATATACGTTCGAGCAGATCATGAATTCGGCCAACAACGTCGTCTCGCGCCACGGCTACGATATGATTCGCTCGCTCGATACCCCCGACCCGAGCACGGTCGTGCTTCACATGAAGCAGATCTTTCCGCCGATCATCGACTTCTTCTTCGGCGAGAGCGACGAGCCGTTACGACGTGCTGCCCGCTCATGCGTTGGCCAATCACAGCGGCAATTTCAACACGATGCCGTTCAACGCCGAGCCGAACGTCACCGACGGCCCGTACAAATTCGCCCGCTGGATTCGGGGCGACCGCATCGTACTCACCGCCAACGATAGCTACTTCGGCGGTGCTCCCAAGATCAAAGAGCTGCAGCTCAAGCTCATTAGCGACGCCAATACGACAGTGGCGCAATTGCGCACAGGCGAGTCGCAGGCCGCAAACAATCTCACGGGCCCATCGTACCACTCGCTCGCGAACGATCCACATGTGACACGCCTTCCCGTCGTTGCGCCGTTTTACGACGGATTGATGTTCAACCTCGCGCATTCGCCGCTCAACGACAAGAACGTGCGCATCGCCCTGGCATACGCAACCGATCGGCAAGCGCTCAACCGTGACAATCAGTACGGCGAGGCGATGGTAGGTACCGGCGACTTGTCACCGTTCTACTGGGCTTACGATCCCGCGATCAAAGCGCAGCCATACGATCCGGCGCGCGCACGCGCGATCCTCGATGCGGATGGTTGGAAACTCGGCCCCGGCGCGGTGCGCGTCAAGAACGGCCAGCGGCTCTCGCTGCTCTACGTCTACGCGCAGGGCAGCGACATCGGGCGCAACGTCGTCGTCGAGGTGCAACAGATGTGGAAAGGTGTGGGCGTCGAGGTTCAGCCCAAGACGTTCTCGTTTGCGCAACTCTATGCAGTTGCGCAGGACGGCGGGATCTTTCTCGGCGGAAAATTCGATGTCGGCTTCTACGCCTGGATCTCCGGTGGTGATCCCGACGATTCGTCGCAGTGGCTGAGCTCAGCGATTCCGCCAAACGGCAACAACATCGATCATTACGTATCGCCAAAAATGGACGCTGCGCAACATTTGGCACTCTCAACCTTCGACCTCGCCGTACGTAAGCGCGCCTACGCGCAAATTCAGCGCCTGCTCATCGATGACGTTCCAGCCATCTTCCTCTTCTATCCGCCGCAGCGCTATGCGTTCGTACCGGAATTGCGCAATTATGCGCCGAACGGCATCGGGGAGGCCTGGAACGCCGCAGACTGGACGTTCGCGGCACAGTAATTCAAAGGAGCCCTTCCGTGACCAGCACGCAAAACACGCCCTCAACCAGAGACAAGGTCCCCGGCGCGAACAAGGTGCCCATCACCGTTGCCTATGGCGACGGGATTGGCCCCGAAATTATGGATGCAACGTTGCGCATCATCGAAGCCGCGGGTGCACAACTCGCGATCGAGCGCATTGAAATCGGTGAATCGGTCTATAAGAAGGGCCTCGATTCGGGCATCGAGCCGCAATCTTGGGAATCGCTGCGTCGTACGAAGGTCTTTCTCAAGGCACCGATTACGACGCCGCAAGGTGGCGGTTTCAAGAGCCTCAACGTCACGGTACGTAAAACGCTTGGCATGTACGCAAACGTGCGGCCGTGCGCGTCGCTTCATCCCTTCGTTGCAACGAAGCACCCGAACATGGATCTGGTGATCGTGCGCGAGAACGAGGAAGACGTCTATGGCGGCATCGAGCACCAACAGACCGCCCAAGTAACGCAATGTCTCAAACTGATCTCGCGCCCCGGTTCGGAACGCATCATTCGCTACGCGTTTGAATATGCACGTGCGAACAAGCGCAAAAAAGTCACCTGTTTCACCAAAGACAATATCATGAAGATCACCGATGGACTCTTCCACCGAATCTTCGATGAGATCGCCAAAGAGTACCCCGACCTCGAGAACGAGCATTGGATCGTCGATATCGGCGCTGCTAAGATGGCCGACACGCCCGAAGCTTTCGACGTCATCGTGATGCCGAATCTCTACGGCGACGTGCTTTCCGACGTTGCGGCGCAAATCACCGGATCGGTTGGGCTCGCAGGCTCGGCCAACATCGGCGACAACTGCTCGATGTTCGAAGCCATTCACGGTTCGGCACCGCGTCGCGCTGGACAGAATTTGGCGAACCCATCAGGATTGCTGCAAGGTGCAATCATGATGCTGGTGCACATCGGGCAAGGCAAGATCGCAGAATCCGTCCACAATGCGTGGCTTACGACGATCGAAGAGGGCATTCACACCTACGACATCTTCAAAGAGGGTGTCTCGAAGCAAAAGGTCGGAACCAAAGAGTTTGCCGATGCGGTGATTGCGCGCGTGGGCCAAAAGCCCAAGGTGCTCAAGCCGATCGAATATCAATCCGAATCACACATGGACCTCTCGGTTCGTGCAGCCGGGCCCCCGCCGATCAAACAGCGCGTCGGCGTCGATATCTTCATCGATAAACGCGACGGGAATCCCGACGACATCGCAGGCAAACTCGCAGCGATCACGGGCACTGGCACGAGCCTCACCGTGATCAGCAATCGCGGCACGAAGGTGTGGCCAAACGGCAACCCCGATACGTTCTGGAGCGATCAATGGTCGTGCCGGTTTGAGAAAACCGGCGGCGATTTTAGTGCCGCGCAGATGGCAGAATTGATCAAAGCCTGCGAAATCGCGGGATTCGACGTGATTAAGACTGAGGGGCTCTTCACGTTCAACGGTGAACGTGGCTACTCGTTAGCACAAGGGCAGTAGGGCTTCTCTTACACCCAAGGAGGGTTGTGTGATGCGATCGCTTGCGTTTGCGTTATTCGTTTTAGCGGCGATAGCGCTTGCCGCGTGCGGTGGGAAGACCTACATCTACGAGACGCCGCCACCGAACTTTCCGACCGCGACGCCGTCGCTTGCGCCCACGATGCAACCGACGGGTCAACCCACGATGACGCCGTCCAGCACGGTTTCGTTCAACGTCATCGTGCCGAACCTCAGCGGCAGCGCGCGCTTCCGTCCACACGTAGTCGTGCCGTCGGCATCGCTCTCTGTTGCCATCCAACTCGATTCCGTCAACGGCACCTCGTCAAGCACTGCTCCGACGCTGTCCAATCTGAGCGCATCCACCGCCGGCTGCGAACAAACCTCGACGCAGCTCAGTTGCGTCATCAACGTCAGCGCGCCAGTGGGTACGCTGATCTACACGCTTACTGTCTACAACGGGGCGAATGGTAGCGGCACGTCGCTCGGTACAGGCAATCTCGCCGTCACCACGACGGCGGGTTCGACCGTCGTTGCGCCCGCGACGACTAGCGGCACGGTGGCGAAGATCGCCGTATCGGTTGGCGCCGCAGCCTTGGGCGCAAAAGCGACGTTGCCGGTGACGGTGCAAGCCGAAAATGCAAGTGGCGATACTGTTCTTGGCACCTATACCAATCCGATCGCCGTGAGCGACAGCGACAGCTCGGGGCAGACCTCGCTGTCGCCGTCGGCCGGCAACGTTACCAGCTCCCAAATCGCCGTGACGCTCACGTATGCGGGCGGAGCGATGAGTGCGCCGGCAACAATCGGTGCATCCGCGACGAACGTCAATCCCGGGAACGTGACGTCAGCATCGTTTTCGCCAAACCAAACCTATCCGACCGTCAACAACGCGGTAACCTCGTTCGCTTACACGCAGACGGCCACGACCGGTCAAAACGGACCGCCGACGAGCGCGCCTATGACTTCGACGGGATCATACACGGTCAGCGTATCAACCGGTCAATCCTTTAGCGGTATCAGCAACGTCGTGCAGATGAACGGCCTGCTCGTCGCAAGTGCCGGACTTCCCAGCACGTTTACGAACTGCTGCAACTATCAGAACCTGGTCGCCTACTACGCATGGACGCCGCAAAGTAGCAGCACCTCGCTCGGGCTCGTAGGGATGATAAGTTCGAGCTTCTTCACGCTCACATGCACGTCGCCATATAGCAGGCAGATCGTCGTGCCCTTGAGCGCAAACTGGGACGTTCGCAACGGCACTGCGCCGTGCGACTCGAACTATAACGACTTCAGCGGCGATACCGACCTAACCGTGCTCAACGCCGATGGTTCGTACACCGACACGGCGAACATCGTTGCGTGCTGCGGATATACATACGATTTCGCGCTGAATAGCGACGGCAGCACGGCGCAGACCATCAACGAAATCTGCGGCTGCAGCGGATCATCGATCATTGCGGCTGGCGCGCCAAGTCCCAACGCGTCCCTCGTGCCGGTTGCGTTGCAGACGTTTCCCGGCGCGATCCCCTCGCCAGGATCGACAACGACGCCGTCGCCCGAATCGACGACTGTTCCCAACCCTTGGATTGCCTATGGCGTTCCCAGCGGCGAGATCCCGAATCCACTCGAAAGTGACACGTTCACGGTCGTAGGCACGATCGCGTCGCTGCCGGTTGAGTGCGCGATTCCCGCGGGGTTGCTCGGGTCGAGCCCAACGCTCAGCGAAGCCGACGAAACGGTTATACTTGCCGATCCGGGCCAGGATTGGAACGAGTTCTATTATGCGTCGCAAGCGATCCGGCACTTCTACCTCGACGGCGTCGGCGAGATCTGCAACCAAAACGTGCTCGCGGCCACTGCCTATGACGGTGGCTATACGAATTATTATCTGAACGTGCCGGGCAACGCTGCCTATGATACGAACTACGATACCGTTGCCGGAACCACGTGGTCCTATGTCACTGCGTCGTCGCTTACGGCGACGAGCGCGCGGCGTCGTGAGGCTGCGCAAGCCTTTGCCGCTGCTACCTACGCGCTTGCCCGTGCACCAATGCCGGCGATGCGCGCCGTACTCGATAAGCGGCACGCCTTTCTCAAGAAGCGATAGCAGCCAACCGTAACGTGTAAATTAGATTAAAACGGGAACAAGCGCGAGGCGTCTGCCTGCATGCGACAAATACATCAGCATGCTGCCTCGCATTTTGGCGTTGGCATTCGCGTGTGCATCTGCATTGATGCCGCTTGCTTGCCGTGCAAGCGGCCCCGCGCCTGCTGACGAATACTTCGGTCCGTTCAAAGAGAGCGTGCTCGAGATTCGCAATCGATTGATGTCCTTCGAACGCGACGCGGATTGGCATCTCTCACGGAACATTCGCGGTATCAATAACCTCGAGCTCGCAATCGAGGATTGGTATCGTAAATATCCCCGCGATCCGTGGCTCCCCGGTTTTGCCAACCGGCTGATCCACGTGTACGCGCGCGCCCATGACACCCGCGACCGCCGATGCGCAAGCGCGACCGGCATCGCGAGGTTGGTTGGCCGCTAGGCCGAAGACCTAGCGTCATGGACGCTCTCGATCTTACCAAGGCCCCGCCGCGCGACCCGCGCGCGCCGCTAGCCGGCCTCGATCTCATCATGGCCGCGCGCACCGTCGACAAAATGCGCGCCTCGCTGCCGGGTGGAAATCTCGGCGCCTATAACGTTCCCGGCTTTAGCGTGCAGATGCTCGAGGCCATCGGAATTGGCGAGGACGCCTTTCGAGACGAAGTCGCGCGCGCGTCGACCGATGCCGAGATCGCAGCGTGGATACGTGAGCACACGACACCCGAGAAGATCGCCACGTTCAACGAAAAGATCCAGGAACGACGGGTGAAGCATCGACTCGACGACGAGGTCTGGCGCAAGAAATATCCGCATGGCGTGACAATGCCGCCCGAGACCCCGTTGATCGATTTTCTCACCAAAGACGACCAGCTCGCTTTTCTCGGCGCGCGTTAGTTCATCGTGCGCATCGTCAGCTTATTGCCGAGCGCGACGGAAATTCTCTTTGGGATCGGCGCCGGCGACGAGGTCGTCGGCGTCACCCACGAATGCGACTTTCCCGCTGAGGCAGCTAAGCGGCCGCATCTTACCTCGTCAGCGCTGCCGGCGGCCGGTTCTTCCGCCGAGATCGACCGCCACGTACGCCGCAGTCTGCACGAAGGCTCGAGCCTCTATCATCTCGATGCGGAATTGTTGGAGGAACTTGCGCCGGATCTGATCGTGACGCAAGAGCTCTGCGCTGTCTGCGCGGTCTCGTATGACATCGTGCAACGCGCGGTGCGACGCCTGCGCGGCGATCCGCGCTTGATCTCGCTCGAGCCTTCTTCTCTCGATGACGTTTTCGCGACGATCGCGTACCTCGGCGAACTTACCGATCATGCGATGGGTGCGAACAAGCTGCTCACGCATTTGCATGCGCGCGTCATTACCTTGCGCCGAATCACGGAAGATCGACCGCGACCGCGTGTGCTCGTGCTCGAGTGGACCGATCCGCCGATGAGCGGCGGCCATTGGACGCCAGGCCTGGTCGAACTCGCCGGCGCGACGCCGATCCTCGCGAACCCCGGCGTCAACTCACGCGTCCTAACCTGGGAAGAGATTGCCGAAGCCGATCCGGACGCAATCGTCGTTGGCCCGTGCGGCTTCGATTTGGCACGCACACACGCCGCCATCGCCGACCTGCGCAGCAATGCAACGTGGAACGGCTTACGCGCGGTTCGCGAGGGGCGCGTTCATCCGATCGACGGGAGTGCGTACTTGAATCGGCCCGGTCCACGTCTGGTCGACACGGCGGAACTTATCGCAACAGCACTAGCGCCGGATACGCCAGCAACATTCCAACTTCGCTAACCACGATCGCCGCACCGTAACAGTCGCCATTGAGGACGCCACCTAGGCGTTTCCGGGCAAACACGCCGACGAGCACCGCGATGGCCGCCCCTAGCGCTACCGCGAGCGGAATGCCTAGGACGCCCTTGTGCGCCGAGACGATCACGACGAGGCTGAGTGACAGGTAGAATAAAGCTGGAATGCGGCTTGATGGACGGAGCGTAAGCGTCAAGGATCGCGCCAGGAATCCCGTAGCTGCTAGCACCGCCGGAAACATTGCCGGTTGAATCTGCGCGAGCGCATAGAGCCACACCGCACTGACGATCGCCATGCCGACGAGCGCGTAGGTGCCGTGATGCGGATCGCGCATGATCTCGAGTCGTTTCTCCGGCGGCGCCATCGCGAAGAGCCCATCGCAACAGTCCAAGAATCCGTCGATGTGGATCGCGCCGCTGAGCGCAATCGAGAGCACCCATGCGGCGATCGCCGCTGCGAGTTGCGAGTGCGTCAGCAGTGCGATGCCGTATGCACCGAAGCCGGCAAGTGCGCCGATAACCACGCCGACGAGCGGCAACAGCGCAATCGCGTCGTCGTCGGGAGGCTCCGCGGCATGCGCTATCGGCAGGATAGAGAAATACGAAAAAGCTGCAGCGAATGCACGCAGGTATCTCAAACGCGCGCCGGTTCGGCCGCGGTTGAAACGCCGGCTTCAGCGAACGTCTTCATCTCGCGCACCATGCGCGCAGCCGCCTCGCACAGCGGCATCGCGAGCGCTGCGCCGCTGCCCTCACCCAGGCGCATATCGAGGTCGAGCAACGGCACGAGTCCCAAATGCCGTAGCGCGACGGCATGACCTAATTCACGCGAACGGTGCGCAGCGATGCAGTAGCCGAGCGCACTCGGCGCAATTTCATACGCGAGCAGCGCGGCAGCCGCCACGATGTATCCGTCGAGCAAAATCGGAATGCGCCGCTGCGCAGCCGCAATCAACGCGCCGGCAAGTCCGATGATTTCGAAACCGCCAACTTCGCTTGCAACCGTACGCCAATCGTTCGCACGCAACCGTGCGAGGGCGCCCGCCACAACGCCGACCTTGCGCCGCAGCCCTTCTTCATCGACGCCTGTCCCGCGGCCGACGACCTCGTCGGGCGATGCACCGGTGATCGCGCAAATCACCGCTGCAGCGCTCGTTGTGTTGCCGATGCCCATTTCTCCAAGCGCAACGAGTTGCGGATCGACGCGTTCGACGATCGTTTCGAGCGCATGCGCGCCCGCTTGCAGTGCGCGATCGACGTCGAGCAGTTCCATCGCAGCTTCGCGCGCAAAGTTACGCGTGCCGCGCCCGAGCGCCGTCCCGAGCAATCGGTCATGCATCGGAAGGTCGCTTGCGACTCCAAAATTCGCGACGAATACCTCGGCTTTGGCTACGCGTGCAAACGCATTGATCGCGGCAAACCCGCCGAGAAATGCGCCGACCATTTGCGGCGTGACCTCGCTTGGATACGCGCTCACGCCCTCGGCAGTGACGCCATGGTCACCCGCCCCAACGAGGATCGCGCGCCGCTCGTAAATTGGCGGTAGTCCGCCGTGGATAGCGGCAAGGCGCTCGGCGAGCTCCTCGATCCGCCCGAGGCTGCCAACCGGTTTCGTGAGCTGATCGATACGCTCGCGCGCCGCCCGAGCGGCGCCGGCATCAAGTGGTGGAATCGAGATGGCTGACATCGTTTAGGGTGATTATCCGTGCGCGACGCCCTTCCATGGCGACTCGCGTGATGCTTGCGGTCGAAAACACCATACCGAGCGGATCGAAGCCTTTCGGCGCGAGCACCTCCATCATGGCGTGCAAGGCGCCTGCGTGCGTCACAACCAGGCTATGTCCGCTCGTAACGCTTCTGCGCAAATCCTCGAGAAACGCGCGGACGCGCGCGACAACGTGCTCGAAGCGCTCTCCATCGACCGGCTCGTACTGGCGCGCTTGTGTCGGTACCCGCCGGTCGAACTCGGGCCAGCGGGCGATGATCTCCGGCCACGTCATGCCCTCCCATGCACCAAAGTTGAATTCGCGCAGCCGCGCGTCCGTGCCAAGGGTAAGGTCACGACCCGCGAGGATCGCTTGCGCCGTTTGCTCGGCGCGTTGCAGATCGCTGGAGTACGCGTAGCTGAAGGGAATGCTCGCGAGGGCCGAGCCGAGTGCCGCCGCTTGCGCGACCCCGCGCTCCGAAAGCTCGACATCGCTCTGGCCTTGAAAACGGCGTTCGGCGTTCCACGCCGTTTCGCCGTGACGGACGAGAAAAAGCTCCACTTAGTGGCCTGCAACGTGAGGATGTGTGGCGCCGTCGTAGACACCACGGTCGCGATTGGCGAGGCGCGAGGAGGGAGCATAGCCGTTGCTCTGTGACCGACGAGCAACGAAGGCAGCGTGGCCGTGCTGCCTACGACCCTTCGGGCTGTGTGTTTTCGCGCGCGCAACTTCGTTGCTCTTCGCTCGCAAAGCGCTGCTTTTGTCGCTCATCGCTCCTTGTTGCTCATCCCGAAAACGCACAGCGGCGTCACATATCCTCGCGTCGCAGGCCACTATAGAGCTTGCGTCGCCGTGTCGACGACGAGGTTACCAAGGTGCGCATCGACGCATGCATCGAGTAATTCCCACGACCCGCCTCCGCGAAAACGCGCGTAGGCGCCGTTGCGTACCGCGGGATCCCAGAGCCGTGCCAGCGGACGCTCCATGGCGGCAAGAATCGCGAGGCGCACGATGACATCGTGTGTGACGATTGCGACACCATCGGCGTCGGCGAGCCGTTGCACAAACGCTCGCCAACGATGCTCCACATCGTGCAGCGATTCGCCGCCCTCGAACTGCACGAGGTGCGGATGCTCGCGCCAGAGTCGCATCGTCTGCGGATCGCTGCGCTCAAGCTCGGAGCGCAACTGTCCTTCCCACGTTCCGTGCGCGATCTCGATCAAGTCGGGATCGGTCTCGATCGGAAGGCCGAGCGTTTCTGCCAGCGGCCGCGCGCTTTCGACACAGCGCGCAAGCGGACTCGCAATAACGCGCGTCACGCCCGCGTTTGCAAGTGCGGCGGCGAGCGCGCGCGCTTGCTCGATGCCGGTTCCCGTTAAGTTCGACTCGCGCTGTCCCTGATATTGTCCCTTGCGATTCCAGTCAGTTTCGCCGTGGCGAGCTACATAGATCACACGCGCACCAGACGCACACCATCCATGCCTTCGATGCGCGCAACCGCGCCGACGACGTCGCGATCGAGCTCGCGATCGACCTCGAGCACCATCATCGCTTGGCCGCCGCGTCCGCTGCGCGCAACTTGCATCGTCGAGATGTTGACGTTTGCCTCGCCCAAGATCGTGCCAATACGCCCGACCATACCGGGCACGTCGCGATGACGCGTTACAAGCATCGTACCTTCGGCGACGGCATCGATCTCGAAGCCGTCGATCTCGACGATGCGCGGCCCGTGCGGGAGCACCGTGCCAACGATCCGGTGGTCGCCTGCAGCAACCACCAACGCAGCGCGAAACGGCGAGGCATCGGGTTCACGCGATACGGCGGTGCGCACGCCAAGTTCGCGCGCGATCGCGCCGGCATTCACGAGCGTAACGCGGCGGTCGGTGACCTGCGGCAGCGCGCCGGCAAGCAGCGCTGCGACAAAGGGCTCCGCGTCGACGCTTTCGAGTTCGCCTTGTAACACGAGCGCAAGTTCTTCGCGCATCGCTTGATCGAAGAGTTGCGGCACGAGTGCGCCGAGGCGGTGAGCAAGGTCGATAAACGTATTGGCGCGCTCGGCATCGGCACCGTGCAGCATGGGAGCATTTACCGCTCCGCTCACTGGGCGGCCCCCGAGTACACGTACGACGTCGCCCGCGAGTTCGAGTGCAATACGCTCCAGGGCCTCGTAGGTCGATCCGCCCAGATGCGGCGTTGCAACGACGCGTTCGTGCGCAAGAATGCGGGCCGAAGCCGAACCGGGCGGCGGCGGTTCTTGCGGCACAACATCGATTGCGACCGAGCGCAACCTGCCTGACTCGAGCGTGGCGATCAACGCATCCGCATCAATGACGGCGCCGCGCGCACAATTGACCAGCACGGCGTCGTCGCGCATGCGCGCGAGCGCGCTTGCATCGATCATGCCGCGTGTCTGCACGGTCAGCGGCACGTGCAGCGTGATGATCTGTGCGCGTTCGAGCAACTCCTCGAAGCTTACGAGTTCGACCCCGAGCGCGCGTGCACGCGATGCCGCGACGTAGGGATCGTGCGCGATGACCTGCATGCCGAAAGCCGCCGCGCGTGAAGCGATGTTGCTGCCGATGCGCCCAAGCCCGACGATTCCGAGCGGTTTGCCGTGCAGCTCGTGGCCGATGAAGGGCTTGCGCTCCCAGATTGCCGCGTGGACGCTCGCGTTGGCCTGCGGGACGTTGCGCATCGCTGCCAAGAGCAATGCGAAGGTGTGTTCGGTTGCCGCGAGGGTGTTGGCGCCCGGCGTGTTGACCACCACGATGCCGGCCGCGGTCGCAGCTTCGACATCGATTGCATCGACGCCCACGCCTGCTCGTGCGACGACTTCGAGGTGTGGTGCAGCAGCCAAGAGCTGGGCATCGACGCGGGTTTCCGAGCGAACGATCAGGCCTCGCGCGTCATGCAGCGCTTCGTGAAGGGCCTCGCGCGGGCTGCCTACCAGGGAGACAACCTCGGCACCGGCCTCGCGCAAAACGGCAAGACCGCGTTCGTCAAACGGCTCGGCGACGACGACGCGACCCAGGGTAGACGGGGAAAACATGATGGCCGCAGGTTCGCCCGAGGGCCTCGCCTCCCTTGCGTCGTACCGGTGTTTTCCCATGTCCAAAAACGGCGACGTGCGGCTCGCGGTCCGCAAGATGTACAAGCTCTATATTAATGGCGCTTTTGTGCGTTCCGAATCCGGACGCAGCGATCCGTTGTGGGACGGTAAAGAATTCGGTGCAAACATTGCGCGCGCGTCGCGCAAAGATGCACGCGATGCCGTCGTTGCAGCGCGCAGCGCGCAACCGGGTTGGTGGAAAACGGCGCCGGGTACGCGCGGGCTCATCCTGTATCGCTTGGCCGAGATGATGGAAGCACGGCGTGGCGAGTTGACCGACCGCATTCGCGAAGGCGCGGAGTGTGGTGAAGCCGAGGCCGAACGTGAAGTAACGGCAGCCATCGATCGCACCGTGTGGTACGCGGGCTGGTGTGATAAATATTCGGCGCTTCTTTCAACGCGCAATCCGGTGGGCGGTCCGCACTTCAACTTTTCGGCCGCCGAACCCATGGGCGTGGTGGTCGTCTGCGCACCGGATCGCCCGGCGCTGCTCGGCCTGGTCTCGGTCCTCTTGCCGCCGGTCGTGGCGGGCAATGCGGTTGTGGTCCTCGCTTCCGAGTTTGATCCGCGTACCGCAGTTGTTTTTGCTGAAGCACTCGCGACCAGCGACATTCCCGCGGGTGTGGTCAATTTGCTTACGGGATATCGCGCCGAGATCACGCCGGTCATGGCCAAGCACATGGATGTTAACGCAATCGTCGTTCCACGCGGTGATCCGCAGTTGCGCGAACTGGTTGAGCGCGAAGCGGCGGAGAACGTCAAACGCGTGCGCACCTATCCGGTACGTTCGCGCGAGGAATGGTTCGCGCCGAGCGCGCAGAGCCTCGACGAGATCTCTCAATTCTGCGAGATCAAGACGATTTGGCATCCGGCCGGCGTGTAACCGAAGCGCGCGCCCGCGCCGCCCTCGTGCGCTGCGGACGCCGGCTTTGGAAACGCCGTTTGGTTACGGGTTCCAGTGGAAACCTTAGTTATCGCATGCACGACGGTACCGTCCTGATTACGCCCTCGGCGCTATCGGTTGGTGATTTGCGTCCTGAGGACATCGTGGCGCTGGATGCTGACGGTTCGCCCCGCGAACGCGGGACGCCGAGCAGCGAACTGCCACTCCACTTGGCAGCCTACCGCGTGCGCCCGGACATTGCGTGCGTCGTGCATACCCACCCGACGATGTGCGTGGTGTGGTCAAAAACCGGCGCCATTTTTCCGCGAGACACGGTGGGTGCAAGTGAAACGCTGCGCGATTGCGCCTGGACACCCTACTTCCGCAATGGAAGCGAGGAACTCGCCGCCGCCTGCGCCGAGCAATTCGCGCACGGCATTGATATCGTCTTAATGGAGCGTCACGGGCTCTCAGTTGTCTCGCGCGACCTCGAGGATGCCTTTCTTCAGACCGACCTGGCCGAGGAAGCCGCCCGCATCGCGTACTATTGGTCCGTTCTGGAGGGTGTGGGTCCTTGAGCTATCGTCTGCCGGCGCATCAGCGTTTGTCGAATGCGCTCAGCTACGGCGAGTTCAAAATCTTCTATCAGCCGGTCGTCTCGCTGCAAAGCGGCGAGATTGTCGGGATGGAAGCTTTGTGCCGCTGGCCGCAACGCGACGCAACATTTGCGCCGCCCGAAACTTTTATCACGCAGGCGGAGACGTCGGGCTTTATCGTCCAGTTGGGCGAATGGGTCATGCGCACGGCTATCGATCAAGTAAGTCAGTGGCAAGGCGCGTACAACCGGGACTTGACGATTGCCGTCAATCTTTCGAGCCGGCAATTTCTCCACCACAACTTGGCGCGCTCGATCGAAGAGTACGTAAAAAAGTCCCACCTGCGTAAAGGCACGCTCGAATTCGAGATCACCGAAAGCGTTGCCATGCACAACGCCGAGGATTCGATCGGCATCATGCGCCAGCTCAAGACCCTTGGCTTGCAACTCGCGCTCGACGACTTCGGCACCGGCTACTCGTCGCTGTCATACCTCAAGCGCTTCCCGATCGACAAGCTCAAGATCGACAAATCTTTCGTAACGGATATCCCCGACGACGCCAACGATGTCGCGATCGTCTCGGCGATCATCGCAATGGCCCATGCGCTGGGACTTTCGGTCCAGGCCGAGGGCGTCGAGACCCAGGATCAGGCCGATTTCCTCGCCGATTGCGGCTGCGAATATGCCCAGGGCTATCTTTTTGGGCGCCCGCTGCCGAGCGACGAATTCGAAACGCTCCTCACTTCCTAGCCCAGATAACCGAACCTTTACAAACCCTTGGCGGACAGCCATGATGGTTAACAGGCCATGGCCCGCGTGCGGCACTAATGGGAGCGGGGCGGGCGTGAACTTTCACTTTTCTTGTTGTGAGGGGACTTTTAGCTATGTGGGGTCGTCGTCTCGTAGGTATCGCGGGCGCACTCGCAGCCATCGCACTCGCGGCTTGTGCCGGCGGTGGAACATCGGGTATTACTCCGACCGTGCTGCCCGGCGGAACGACGGGGCAAAGCGCATCGCGCTTGCAGGCAACCAGTGCCCCGGATCTGCAAGTACGCACCATTCAAGCCCACGCGGCGGCAATCAGTCGCACGCCGCCGCCAAATCCGCTCGCGAACTGGGTGTTTCTCGAACCGCTCGCAGTCACCGATACAGCTGCGGTTAGCATCCCGCCGTGGGTCAAGAAGTGCGCATCGATCGATCCGATCTTTGGCGGCCTTTGGTATCTCTCGCTCAGCAACTTTACCGTGCCGCTTCAGGCCGTGACGATTCCGTCGTGTACGCTCCCGGCATCCTCGACAATGAGCGCGGTTGCAGCCTTGTACCATCCCGACGCGATCGTGCCGAGCGGAAACGGAAACATCTATATCGTCGAAGTCGATGTTGGCCTCATCTCGCTGACGACTACACCGGTTGGGGGACCCGCATTGGGCACCGGCGCGACGTTCCTGTTCGGGCCGCTCGAAACCAGTGTCACGATCCAGAAAGACCATGTCTACGCGTTCTTTGTGGCCGAATATACCGGTACCGGAACGCCGACAACCGTCTCGATCTAACCCAGGAAAAACGGCGACCACCTCAAACCAAACCCCGCTGCGCGCATCACCCTGGAGGGTGATGCACAGCTTTTTAGCACAGGATGTGCGATGCCACCATAGGTGGCAAAAAAGCGATGGAGAGGTGGTCGAGTGGTCGAAGGCACTCGCTTGGAAAGCGAGCAGACGTGCAAACGTCTCGAGGGTTCGAATCCCTCCCTCTCCGCCAGATTTTAGGTTCTGTCTACGAGATACCAAGTGCCGTCGATCGAAGTCCAATGGTCGACGGTATTTGCATTGTGGCCGTGCACGCCCACGTACTCAGCGTGCACTTCGAGCGTAGTGCCGCGCACCACGATCTTCTGCACGACGACCGTTAGCGGATCGTACTCAAAGCTCGCAAGCTTGAATTTCGCGTGGTCTTTGAAGTTGGGCGCGAGCACGCGCTTCTCTTGGGTCGGATCGTGCGTAACGGCAGAACCGAGTTGTGCGTAGCGCTGCGAAATTGCCGATTGAACGTCTGCTGAAACAGGCATGCAGCCAGTTACGTCATGAGGCCGCGGAAACATGTCGCCGGCAAGCGTTGCCGGAAACGCGAAGCGATCGTAGGCAAACGTCATCGAAACGTGCTTTACCCCGATACTCATTGCGCGGACCAAGAGGTCCATGGTTCCACTGCGAACCACCGACTCACCGTCCACGTCGGCAATGTTCAGTTCGGTCGTAAACGTGTAGCCGGCCGCGACGACGCTCTGGCGCATCTCAAAGCGTACGAGGCAAAAGCGATTCGTGCGCTGGTCGATCACGGCATCGGTGAGTGGGTGGTCCAATGGGTCCCTTCGCGCAATCAAGTGGATGTGATGCGCCGGGTCGCCGTTCGCACAGCTTGCGGCACCTGCGTCGCTCGCGTTGTAGAAGGCAAGGCCCATTGTTCGCACGGCTGCGATCACGGGTAAGCCGTTCGCATCAGGTGTCGGCGACGGCAGCGCCGTCGCGTTATCTGGACGCCCGGTCCATCCGTACCGAATCCAGTCCTCGACGCCGTGCCACGTTGGGTCGAACATCGGGTACGTGATGACTCCCCAGCCCTGCGGAGTTTGTACCGATGTCAGATCGTCGCTCTTTCGATATGCCGCCGAAAACGTCGCGTCGGGTTTCATGCCGCGGCCCCACCCGAGATTAATCGAAGCCTTACCGTTTGGCTCGCGCCCGAGGCTGAAGCCCATGCCCGTCACATGCACGTGCACGTCGTACGTCGCGAAGCTCGGCTGCCGAACATCACGCATCGCTTCGACCGCGTTTGCGTAGTACTGCTCTGCCGATGGCGGTTGACTGGCAGTCGCCGGCAGCATTTAGGGCAGGCCGTCCAAGAAGGCGTTCATGTCGCGGATCACTTCGGCGGTGTTCGACACGTAAACGAAGTGGTTGGCGTGGGGTATGACGATGACTTGCGCCTTGGGCTGGCCTTTCTTGAACGCCGCGATCTGCTTGGTCGTAAACGCATTCATCGCCGCTATATCCTCGGCAGATTCTCCGGGGCCAGGTTGGTCATCATGGGGATTCGCGAAGATTGCAAGGATCGGCAAGTCGATTGACGTCGTGAAGTGTCCTGGGTTGTTATCAATCGCAACGTCAATCGGCGACTCTTTGGGAAAACCAGGCGGTGGAGTGGGCGGTGTCGGCGTGGGAATGCCGGCCTCGTATGCCTCGTTATATGCCGCTTCCAGGTAGATCAGCGCAGCGGCTTTGTGCGGCGCTCGCGTTCCAATATAACTGAGTTCTTCGCCGGCGAGCGAGTGACCGACGAGAATCGGCTTGTCTATTTGCAGGCGCTCGAGGATCACGAGCACGTCTTTGCCCAGCCGCTCGGCGCTGTAGTTCTGCGCGGTTGCGGGTGGTCTGCTTGAATTACCGAAGCCGCGGCGGGTGATCGAGTACACGTGATATTTCGGTACGAATTCGGGAATGATCTGCCGCCAAAAGCGGGCCGTGACTCCCTGACCGGCAAGCAACACCATCGGCCGGCCGCTGCCACCCCAGTCGAGAACTTCGTCTTTGACTCCGTCGGCAACGTCGATGTAGAGGTCGCGCGCCGGCTGAAGCATGTGCAGCGTTACCGGTGGTGTTCGGTGATACACCATCGCCACATCGAGCAGGCCGGGCAGTCCCCACCTACCGCTTAGTGATTTCCCATCGCTGGAGAGCGTAGCGTGATAGATGCGGTGGTAATTGAGCCAAGGATCGCTATTCATGTCGAACGTCATCGTAATGTTCGATCCGTTGACTTTGACATTACGCGTCGTTATAGGAACGTCGCTCTCCTGGGCGCTGTAAATCTTTACAACGTAGCCGCCGCCGGCCTTGGTGATACGCATAACCCGAGGGAGCTTGCCGCTCGTCGGCGCGATCATCGTTCCTTGCCAGGTGCCGCTGAGATCGGGCGACGGCGCAGCCGCTGCGAGCAGCACGAGAGTCAGCAGCACAGTGATGTAACGCACGCTTAGTTGATCGCTTCAGCGCGTTGCCACAGCAACATCGCAATCCCGCACGTCAGCAGCCCGATCATAACAAGTATCGGTACTTCCCAACTGCTTCCCATCCAGAATAGCGATTGCAAAAGCCGGTCGGGGTTCGACTGTATCGCTACGAGATTTCTTGCATGCTGTATTTCGAGGGAGATCTGGTAAACCGCATATGGATTCGCAGCAATCGGCGCCCGCAACAACCTTCCGAATATACCGCCGGCCCCCGCAAACATCAGCCAAAACAGCAGGAGCGGAAGACTCGCGAGGCCGCAGTATGCGACGCGACGCCCGACCGTGCCGACCATCGCGCTCCACCCGTACACGGCATACACGAACAGCAGACTCTGCCCGACACCCGCCCAGTCGATCGACCCTCGAATTCGGACCTGTTCAAAGAGACCCATGATGAAAAAGAAGAGTATCGATCCCGCAAATACGCCTGCATACGCTACGATGATTCCAATAGCATCGACCGCGAAAACTTGCAGGGCCTGCTTCCATCGCTCGACCGGAAGTACCCAGAGGACGCGTGCCGGTCCGCGCGACGCATTGCCGAGCGCGACGCCAAAGATCGCCGCAAAGACCGTAACCACCCACGCAACCGGAATCTGTAACTCGTTAAGATCGGTATACAGGGTCCCTCCCCGGGATTGCGAGAGTTGGACGACAACCATGATCAACATCGCGGCCGTCGTGATGCCGACAAACCACGACACCGCCTTACGCATCACCAAGAACTCACGGTAGATCACGAACGATACTCCTTTCCGGCGCCGATCGTCGCGAAGAATACCTGCTCGAGCGTCATCTCGCGCTGCGCAACGGTGATTGGATTGAGGGCGCGCAGCGCCGATTCAACATCGGATGCGTCACCATTTGCATAGGCGCGAACGCGTGTACCGTCAATGTCAAAGGGGACGCGCAGCGCGCTGAGATTGGGCAATTGCTCGAAATAGGCTTCGATCAGCACACGCCGCGCGCGAAGATCATCGACATCGGCCTCAAGCACGAGCTTGCCGCGATCGATAATACCGACGCGTTCGGCCGCCTGCTCAACCTGACCGATTTGATGCGACGAGAACACGATGGTCACACCGTCGGCCGCGGCGCTTACGATATGATCGAGCAGCCGGCGCTGCAACACGGGATCGAGCCCGGAAGACGGCTCGTCGAGAATCATCAGATCCGGACGCTGCGCAAAGGCGAGCGCAAGGGCGACGGCTTGTCGTTGACCTTTTGAGAGCTTGCGGACCGCGCGGCGCGGCTCGATCTCGAAACGTTCCATGGCTGCGTGCATCGCCGCGACGTCGAAGCGCGCAAAGCAACGACGGCGAAATTCCGCGTGTTGCAGCGGCGTCATCCATCCGTCGAGTTCGTTGATCTCGGGCACATACGCGATGCGCTCGAAAAGTTGGGGCGTAAGCGCTTGGCCGAAAAGTTTAATGTTTCCGGCGCTCGACCGAACGAGGCCGAGTGTGCAGGCAATCGTCGTACTCTTACCGGCGCCGTTACGGCCGATCAAGCCAAAGACGGTGCCCGCGTCGATTTCGAGCGAGAGATCTTCGACCGCATATCGGTCGCCGTAGTGCTTTGAGAAATGCGAAATCTGCAGTGGCTTCATACGTCCTCGCGTGCGCGGTTGCCATACCATGCGGCCACCGACTCCGCGAAGAGCCGCTGCACCGCTTCTTCTTCCACGCCGAGCGAGCGGGCTTCGCGCAGCGCGCTGTCGATCGCCATGCGCACCACGTCGCGCGCGCCGGTGGCTGCGACGCCGACCGCCGCATCGCCGCGCACGTAGGCGCCGCGGCCGGGAGCCGTTTCGATGATCCCCAGGTGCTCGAGCTCGCGCATGGCGCGCGTCACGGTGGCCGGGTTGATCACGAGCGTGCTCGCGAGGTGCTTGACGGTCGGAAGCTGCTCGCCGGTCTTGAGGACCCCAATGGCGACGGCGCGCCGCACCTGATCGGCGATCTGGAGATAGACGGGAAGCCCGTTACCGGGATCAACGTGAAGAAAAGTGGCATGTCGTTGTACTACTCGATTAGTACATTAACATGGCCCCCGTGTCAAGCGGCGCTAGAAGATCAGCGTGACGGTCCCGCTTCCAGAGTTCACCGGATTGAGATAGACGATGACCGTGACACACGAGGGGTCGGTGTACGACGAACCGCCGCCAGCGCCACTGCTATCGCCGCCGCCACCACCGCCGTAGTAGCCGCCCCCACCGCCGCCGCCGGTGGCGCGATTCGTGAAGCTGCCGTTTCCGCCGGCGCCAAGCGTCCCCGGGAGGCCGTTCGTTCCGCCTGCACCCGGTCCCGACGTCGTTGCTCCGATCCCGGGGTTCGGCCCGGCACCATTTAGGCCGTTGAGCCCACCGCCGCCGCCGACTGGACCGGCATCGCCCGCGCCGCCCCCACCGGACGCGACGATCAGCCGCGAGCCGAGACTATTGAAGCTGGTGCGAACATCGGACGCGCCGCCGCCGAGCCCCGCAAGCGACACACCGCCGCCGTTGAATCCCCCGGCCGGCAAGGCACCGGTGACGCTCACGTTGCCGCCGACGTAGATCCAGAGGACCTGTGCGGCGACCGCCGGCATGATCGCGTCGACTTCTGCACCCTGGCCTCCCGTGATACCACTGAGCGCGCCGCCTTGCGAACCGAATGCAACGACCTCGATGTTCGTGACGCCCGCCGGCACGGTAATCGATTGCGGTGCGCCCGTGTACACGAATTGCGTGTACGCAAGCGTCAGTGCCTGACTCTGTCCGCTACTGTCGCTGAGCGTTGCCGCACACGTTCCCGCGACCGGCGACGCGCTCACAGTTGCGGTAAACGACGTGCCGTTGGTGGGCGCAACACTGCCGATCGACGCGCACCCGCTCGGAACGGTGATTGCAAGCGTTTTATTGTACGGCGCATTCGTCCAACCAACCTCACTCGCAGTGATCGTCGCCGTTGTTAATCCGCCCTGAAAATCGATCCCGACGAAATTGGGATTCGGCTGCGCGTAGAGTCCGTAATTCGTTGTAGCGACAATCGGCTGCAGCGCCGGCGCAAACGAGGCGCTGCCGGCCGCAGCGTTGGCGCGCACGGTAATCGTGGCCGGTGCAATCGCGAGACCCGTGTACGCGATCGTTGCCGTGTCGCTCGAACTCAGCAATTGACCGGCGGGCGGATTGTCGCTCCCGCTGGTGGCGATCGACGTTGCACCGCTGGTGTCGGAATCGCTGATCGCGATTGGAACTGCGTATGAGCCGAGAATCGTATTGCCGTCGGCATCTTTCGCCGTCACCGAAATGCTTTGCGGCGACCCAAACGCCGTGCCCGCCGTCGCACTCGGAACCGTAAGCGACAGCTCGGCCGGCATGCCGTTCAACGTGACGTTTTCATTATTCGCCTGACCGGCGACGATCGTGTACGTTGGCGAGGCCGTGGCAATGAGATTTCCGCCCGCATTCGGTTGATCGTAGGCAGCCAGCGTGAAATTCGCGGAACCGGGAGGCACGTCGGGTCCATACGCGACGCACGGACAACTCGGCATGCTGATGTTCGTCGTCACGCTTAGTGGCATGCCCGTCGACGGCACGGCGCCGTTCACGCTGTTCAGGGTGATTTCGACCGACGCGACGTTTGCGGTAATATAGTGCGGATGCCGCGTCGCACTCGACGATGACGCAGGCGGCAAAAAGGTGAATTGCGGCCGCAGCAACGCCGAACTCGTCGGCGGCGCTGTCGGACTTGCGGCGATCGTCGCCGGCGCTAGGATCGACCGCGATCCCCCGCCGCACGCGCACAGCACAAGCATACAAAGAGCGACAACCGCAGCGCGTGCGTTCATCGCGTGTTCACCGTAAAACCGGTCGTCGTGACGGTAATCGCGACCGCCACGTGCTGATTGTTTGAATCAGTGAAGGTCGCCGTGCACGTTCCAGCCGCGCTTGGCGTTGCCGTAAATGTTGCGGATGGGCCGCTGCCGGTCGCCGGAGTTACCGTCGCAATTCCCGCGCAGCTGTCGGTCTCGTTGAAGCCGCCGGTATATCCGATTTCCTGGACCTCAATGTTCTGCGACGACGCGGCGCCGAGGCCGTTGATGCCGAGCGCGCTCGGGTTGACACTGAGTACGCCGGCAGGTGGCGCAGTTGGCGTTGCCGTCGGCAGCGCGCTCGACGAACTTGTCGGAACCCCGCTTGGCGTAGGGCTCGGGAGTTGGTAAATGTTGGTCGTGCCGCCGCCGCTGCACGCCGCAAGAAATGCGGCGGAGAGGAGAATTGCCAAAAAACCGTGCCGGATACATCGCGGCTCCGCACTGAACATGCGTAAGCATTAGCCGCGTTCGGGAGCGAGACCCTCTACGTGCGCCAACCAGAAGTCAAAAGACGCGCGCGCCTGCTCTTCAAGCATCGCGTCTCCGGTCACGATCTCGCGATCGAGCTGATGATGCAAGGTTGAACGGCCGCCATAGTTAGCGTCCATGACCAAATCCGCGCGCATCAGCGCGTCGAGCATTTCGGGTTCAAAGCGCACCTTCGGCGGCAGCGTGCTGATGATGATCTCGGGTGGGTTGTCGCTCGGCCAGGTCTGCGCGTCGTAGCGTTCGCACGCAGTCTGCACCTTCTCCGGGTCGCGTCCCCACACAAACAGATAGGCATCGTTCTCCGAAAAATGGCCCAAGATCGCGCGTGCCGTTGCGCCGTAGCCGAGCACGCCGATGCGTTTGAGCGCAATCGATTCATCCAGTATTGCTTCGAGCGCGCTGCGCGCACCGATCCCATCGGTATTGTGGCCGAGAATCTGCGGACCGAAGAAAATTGTATTGACCGCCAGCGCGCGCTGCGCTTCTTCCGTCAGCGTATCGCATGCGGCCATCGCTTCTTCTTTCAGCGGCGTCGTGACGTTTGCGCCGGTGTAGCCGTCCATGCGCATGCGGCGAATCACCGCAATGACATTGACCTGCGGCACGCGGATCGCAACGTAGCTGCCGTCTTCGATCTCGGCTTCATGCATGAAGTGCCGATGAATCTCGGGGCTGCGGCTGTGCGCGATCGGATCGCCGAGAACCGCGAGCTTCACGAGCCGCGCCGATCCGGCAACATCAAGCGTTCCAAGAAGCGGAAGATCTTGGTGACGGGAAAGTCTTTGGCCTCGATCGGCTCGGTGAGGATCGTGTAGAGGCCGCAGAGTTTGCCCGAGAGGACGTCGGTGAAGAGTTGATCGCCGACCACCGCGATCTGCCGGCGCGGCAGCCGGAGCAGCCGCACGGCGCGTAACATTCCGAACGGCAGGGGCTTGAGGGCATTGGGGACGCACGCAATATCCAGTTGCGCCGCAATGCCGGTCACGCGCTCGGTAAAGTTGTTCGAGACCATCACCATACGGAAGCCGCGTTCATGCGCTTGCTGTACCCATTCCACGTGGTCGGCCGCGACCTCGGTCTGCCGGAAACCCATTAGGGTGTTGTCGAGGTCGACGATCAGCCCGCGGAAGCCCTGGTCGTAGAGATCATCAACGGAGACCGCCGCGAGGCGCGAGACAAACCGGTCCGGACCGAACATCAAGGCAGCGGTTTCCGACGGCTTATCCCCGGTATCCTCGGAAGGCTCCACAGGCTCTCCTCGCGGAAGGCCCTGCATCCCCGGGCTCTCCTCCGCTTTTTGTCGTTTTCCACAGCCAGATCACAAGGAGTTGAAACCGCGGACCCCAATATCTTGTGGCAATAAGATCGGTGTGGCACAATAGGTGTCCCACCGGTCTTCAGCATCGGACGAATCGAACAGGTGTTCGCATCGCAAGCCCCGAAGACCCGTGACCCCGCACCAGCAAGCGCTAAGGAGCAGCCTTCCATGAAGTTCCGCCGCCTCTATTCGGCCCCCGACGATCCCTACGCAGGCCTGGAGTTCGAGCCGCGCACATCGCGGATCGTGAACCCCGACGGTTCGGTCATTTTCGAAGCCAAGGATGTGATGGTGCCGACCGGGTGGAGCCAGGTCGCAGTCGACGTCCTTGCCCAGAAGTATTGCCGCAAGGCCGGCGTGCCCAGCGCGACCGTGCGCGTGCAAGAGGCCGACGTGCCCGAGTGGCTGTGGCGCTCGGAAGCCGCATCGGATTCGACCTTTGGCGCGGAGCGCGATGCGCGCCAGGTCTTCAATCGTTTGGCCGGCTGCTGGACTTATTGGGGCTGGAAGTACGGCTACTTCGACAGCGAAGACGACGCGCGCGTCTACTTCGACGAGATGGCGGCGATGCTCGCGCGCCAAATCGGCGCGCCGAATTCGCCGCAGTGGTTTAACACCGGTCTGCATTGGGCGTACGGCATTTCAGGTCCGGCGCAAGGCCACTATTACGTCGATCCCAAGACCAGCGAAGCCGTGCGTTCGACGTCGACCTTCGAGCGGCCACAAGTTTCGGCGTGTTTTATCCTTTCGATCGACGACGATCTCGTCAACGAAGGCGGCATCTTCGACGGGCTCGTTCGCGAAGCGCGCATCTTCAAAGGCGGCTCCGGTTCCGGTGCCAACTTCTCGCGGATTCGCGGCGAGGGCGAAAAGCTCACCGGCGGCGGCACTTCGAGCGGTTTAATGTCGTTCCTCAAAGTCTTCGATCGCGCCGCCGGCGCAATTAAATCGGGTGGCACGACGCGCCGCGCGGCCAAGATGGTCGTGCTCAATGCCGACCATCCTGACATCGAAGAAGTTCGTCAATTGGAAGGTCACGCGAAGAGCGCAAGGTCGCCGATCTCGTGATCGGTTCGCGCATTCTGCAAGAGCAGCTCAACGCGATCATGTCGGCTGCGCACGATACGCGCGTGCCGGAGGCGTCGCGTCTCGACGTCGCGTTCAATTCGCATTTGCGCGACGCGTTGCGTAAAGCACTGAACGTGGGCGTGCCCAGCGGTGCGACGCAACAAGCGCTCGACTATGCGCGTCAAGGCTATAAGAGCCTCGAGATCGAGCAGTACGATACGGCCTGGGATTCGGAAGCCTACAACACGGTCTCGGGTCAGAACTCGAACAACTCCGTGCGCCTCACCAACGCATTCTTCAAGACGCTCGATGAAAACGGCGACTGGGAGTTGACGTCGCGTACCAAAGGCACCACGGTCAAAACGATCAAGGCCGCGGATCTGTGGGAACAGATCGGTCTAGCCGCATGGCAGTGCGCCGATCCCGGCCTGCAATTCGACGACACGATTCAAGAGTGGCATACCTGCAGCAACGACGAACGCATCAATGCTACGAATCCATGTGTAACGGGCGACACGCTAGTCGCAACGGCGGATGGACCGCGGCGGATTGCCGACCTCGTAGGCAAGGCGGCGTTTGTTATAGGCTCTGATGGCAAACCGCATTTCGTCAGCAAGATCTTCCCAACCGGCCGTAAATCCATTTATCGACTGGTGACCAAGGCGGGCTACACGCTCGATCTCACAGCGGATCACAAGGTCCTCACCGAGAATCGCGGCGACGTTCCGGCCTGCGAGTTGCGCGACGGCGACCGCATTCTGCTCTCCGGCTCGGGCTTTGGCAGCGAGCATCTTGAAGAGCAGATCGCTCTCGGCATCGGCGTCGCAACCGGCGATGGTTGCGTAACGAACGGCGAGAGCAATGGATTGATCCTCACGATGCACGAGGACGAAGCGCCCGTGCTCCAAGATATCGCCGATGGCATCAATACGCTCAAGGCTACGATGCTCGATGATGGTCGGAGCCGCCGCGCCACAATGGTGACCGCTCCGAAGTCCGCCTCCGGCACACGCATCTCAACCGGGAATCGCCGCGTAGTCGACCTCTTCTCGCGCTATGCGGTTCTCAATGAAGGCAGCGCGCGGAAACGCTTCACCGATGCAGCCTATCGGCTGGATAAGTCGTCAACTGCAGCAATGTTGCGTGGCCTCTTCACAGCCGACGGTACGGTGGCGAACTACGGCGAGAAGTCACAGTACGTTTCGCTCGATTCGTGCTCGCTCGACCTTTTGCAGCAAGTTCAGTATATGCTGCTCTCGTTCGGAATCAAGGCGAAGCTCTATACAGATCGGCGTAACACTTCTTCCTCACTGTGCCCCGACGGCAATGGGGGCCTCGCCAAGTACGACGTTGCGCAGATGCACTCGCTTCGCGTCTCGCGTACATCGCGCGTTGTGTTTGAGCGTGAGATCGGCTTTCATTCAACGTCGCACAAAGCAAGCGCTTTGCGGTGTCTCAATGAGTCCGTAAGCTGCTATCGCGACGATCTTGCGGACAAATTCGCTTATCTCGACCCAATCGGCGAGGCTGACGTCTTTGATTTGACCGAGCACGACACGTCGCACTTCGTTGCGAATGGTTTGCGAGTACACAATTGCTCGGAATACGTTTTCATAGATGATACCGCGTGCAATCTCGCTAGCATGAATTTGGTGAAATTCGAGGATGCGCGCGGCGGGTTCGATGCAGCGCGTTTCGCCGATGCATCTCGCATCTGGACGACGACGCTCGAGATCTCCGTGACGATGGGGCAGATGCCATCGAAGACGATTGCCGAGAAGAATCATCGGCTATCGCACGCTCGGACTCGGTTACGCGAACCTCGGCACGCTGCTTATGCGCATGGGCTTACCGTACGATTCCGACGAAGGCTTCGGCTGGTGCGCGGCGATCAACGCGCTGATGACCGGCGCCGCGTACCGCACGTCGGCCGAGATGGCGCAACAGCTCGGTTCGTTCGCGCGCTTCGAAGCAAACCGCGAGCCGATGCTGCGCGTGATTCGCAACCATCGCCGCGCCGCGTACGATGCGCCGACGCCACGAATACGAAGGTCTGACCGTCACGCCGGTAACGCACGCGCCGTCGCTCTTCACGCAAGAGACGTGGGCGCTCGCACGCAAGATGTGGGACGACGCGCTCTCGATCGGCGAAGTCGCGGGTTACCGCAACGCGCAAACCGTCGTCATCGCGCCGACCGGAACGATCGGCCTGGTGATGGATTGCGATACGACCGGCATCGAGCCCGACTTCGCGCTGGTGAAGTTCAAGAAGCTCGCCGGCGGCGGCTACTTCAAGATCGTCAATCAATCGGTCGAAGCGGCGCTGCAGCGCCTCGGCTACTCGCAAGAGCAGATCGCGTGCGATCGAGACGTACGCCAAGGGCACCGGCACGCTCTTCGAAGGGCGCCGCACATCAACCGCGCGACGCTCAACGCCAAGGGCTTCGACGACGAGGCAATCGCGCGAGATCGAGGAATCGCCTGCTCGGCGCGTTCGAGTTGCCGTTCGTCTTCAACAAGTTCGTGCTCGGCGAAGAGTTCTGCAAAGACAAACTCGGCTTGACCGACGAGCAGCTCAACGACTGGAACTTCTCGCATCCTGCGCGACGGCCTCGGCTTCACCACGCAGCAGATCGACGAAGCTTCGGCGCACATCTGCGGCCGCATGACGCTCGAAGGCGCGCCGTACCTCAACGACGAGCATCTGCCGGTCTTCGACTGCGCGACGCCGTGCGGCAAGTACGGTTCGCGCTACATCCGTCCGCTCGCGCACGTCGACATGATGGCGGCTGCGCAGCCGTTCGTCAGCGGCGCGATCTCGAAGACGATCAACCTGCCGCAGACGGCGACGATCGGCGACGTCAAGGAAGCCTACCGCTACTCGCTGGGAGCGCATGATCAAAGCGGTCGCGCTCTATCGCGACGGCTCGAAGCTCTCGCAGCCGCTGGCCGGCAGCTACGATCTCGGCGGCGACTCGATCGACGAAGAAGTCGACAGCGCCGGCGCCGTTCCAGCACACCGCTGCAGATCGCCGAGAAGATCGTCTACCGCTACATCGCCAAGCGCCGCAGCATGCCGCATCGCCGCAGCGGCTACACGCAGAAGGCCGTCGATCGGCGGACACAAGGTCTACCTGCGCACCGGCGAGTACGACGACGGCACAACTCGGCGAGATCTTCATCGACATGCACAAGGAAGGCGCGGCGTTCCGCTCGCTGATGAACAACTTCGCGATCGCGGTGTCGCTCGGCTTACAGCACGGCGTGCCGCTCGAAGAGTACGTCGAGGCGTTCACCTTCACGCGCTTCGAGCCCAACGGTCCGGTCGTCGGCCACGAGAACATCAAGATGGCGACGTCGATGCTCGACTACATCTTCCGCGAGCTCGCGGTGAGCTATCTCGGCCGCTACGATCTCGCGCACGTGCAGCCGTCGATGGAGATGGATGCGATGGGCGTGGGTGCCGACGAAGAGTATCTAGCCGAAGAGCCGGGGCCAACGCAGGTGCGTCCCGCCGGCGTCGCCGAGAAATTCCATCCGGTCTCAACGCATCTACGTCCCGGTAACGACGAAGGCGATCATGGCGGCGGTGGTGGCATGACCGTTCCAGCGATGCACGATACGCCCAAACCTTTGCCGCACGCAGCCACCGCGACGGCTACGATGTCGAAAGTCGAAGCGGTCAACGCGTCAAAGGCGAAAGGCTACACCGGCAACGCGTGCGGCGAGTGCGGACAACTGACGATGGTCCGCAACGGCGCGTGTGAAAAGTGCGACAACTGCGGCGCGACGTCGGGATGTAGTTAAAACATACGCGTGTTTAGAGCTCGCGGGCACCGTTCTGAACCGAGAGCTCCCAGCGATACCCGTCCGGATCGTGAAACCACAGGCCCATATGCGCCGAGCCCGGCGATGTAGGGCCGATCTCGTCGCCCGGATCTTCCAGTTTTACGCCGTTGTTCTTCAACGTTTCGAGCGCTTCGCGCAGCGCGCGCATGTTGTCGAGCTGAAGCGATATGTGGTCGATCGTGTCTGGATGTGGTGTGCCTTTGAAGAGCCCGATGATAATTGCCCCGTTCGTCAGCGCGATGGCCTCATCGGACCGGAACATTTCCTGCAGATCGAAGTTCTTGGTCCAAAACTGCGCGCTCTTCTCCGGGTCTGTGACGGCAAGGCTGAAATGCCACACGGCGCCTAGTTTTACTTTCACGTGCGTACCTCTCATTTCGGTGCCGACTACACGAGGGTTTTCAAACGTTCGCCGCGGCCGCCTGCGCTACCGGTGCGTGGGTCCTATAACGCTCGAAGTGCCGTCTGGACGGGAAAACGGCCGGGTCCTCGTAGAATCGCCTGTTCACTGATGCCTAAACAAAAGGCCGGCCCCGTTCATAGTATTCCGGCAGACTTACGGAAAGCAATTGCGTCTGACCCCATCGCGAAGAGTGTATGGGCGGACATTACCCCTCTAGCTCGCAACGAATGGATCTGCTGGGTTACATCAGCGAAACTAGATGAGACCCGCAAACGCCGCATTACCGTCGGCCTAGATAAAATGCGCAAGGGCATGCGCCGGCCTTGCTGCTGGCCGGGCTGCCCGCATCGTTAGCCAGGGCTCGCTAGGCTAAGGCCGCACGCGCGCGATTGCCATCGCCCAGCCGCGCTCGGTGCGGGTCCGCACGAGGTAGCCATCCTGGCAGTCTCCGCAGACCTGAAAGCCGTTGCGGATCGCCTCGCTCAAACTATTGAAGACCATCAAGCCGTTCATCTCCGCTTACCTCACTTTCACCCTTAGCATACGAGCTGCTTCGGACAACCGGCGGAGAGCTTTCCGGGGAAAAGATTAGAGAATCGACCTCGTTGGCCTCACAAACGAAATAGCGTCGCGACAAACGATGAGAGAAGCCTCATCACAAATGCCGGCGGGTAGTCCGTTTGGCCCGTACAGATGCGCATTTCTATCGCCGGCGCGACTGGCCCGAGTCGCGCGCGATAGATCGGGAGCCAATGGCGTGCGTCATCGAAGCGCATCATGATCGCCGAATTGCAGCAGGTCGCGACCGCCCGATTTGTCTTGGGACTCTGCTCAAGCTTATAGTCTTTGAGGAGTTCGTAGCCTTTCGTGTAGGTTACACGATCCTTGCGATACAGAACGTACTCAGTACCGCCGTCTGGCTCTCGTACGGACGGTGCATTCGGCAACGCTTCGATACGACCCGAACCTTCCTGGCACGTGTCGCAGTAACAGGCCACACTCGCGATCGGGGCGCCCCTGAGCGTCAAAGCGACGGCGCCGCATGAACACTGGGCAACCGCATCGTCGGGCATCGCGCTTATGGCGTGAGACCGCGGTATTTCAGTAAGGGTGCAACATTGGGATCGGCGCCGTAGAACGCCTTGAACATCGGACCGTAATCTAACGAATGACCGCGCGAAAGGATCAGGTCGCGAAAACGCTGACCGTTTGCGCGCGTCGGGCCGCCATGATCGATGAACCACTGGAACGTGTCGTCGTCGAGCATCTCGCTCCACGCATAAGCGTAGTACCCCGCTGCGTAGCCGCTCGTCCAGATGTGCGCGAAGTACGAAGAGCGATACCGCGGCGGGACGGACGGGAAATCGGTGCCCGAATCGGCAAGCGCTTTCGTCTGGAACGCGTCGACGTCTTGTTTCGGTGCGCTTGCCGGCAGTGTGTGCCACGCCATGTCCAACTCGTCGGCCGCTAGCGCCTCCCCCGACGCGTAACCTTGATTGAACTTCCGAGCGGCCAGGATCTTGTCCATCAACGCCTGTGGCATCGGCGCGCCCGTGCGATAGTCCACGGCGTAGTGCTTGAGGATCGCCGGATACATCGCCCAATGTTCATTGAACTGCGACGGATATTCCACGAAGTCGCGTGCCGTGTTGGTCCCCGAAAGCGACGCATACTCCTGATCGGCGAAGAACCCGTTGAGAGCGTGGCCGAACTCATGGAACATCCCGGTCACGTCGCCCGCGCTCAGGAGCGTGGGCTGCCCGGGCGCGCCCTTGGTGAAGTTCCCGACATTGTAGACGACCGGCTTCGTTCCCCACAGCTTCGACTGATCGACGAACGTACTCATCCATGCGCCGCCGTTTTTGTTGTCGCGCTTGTAGAAATCGAAGTACATCAATGCGAGCGGCGAGCCATCCTTGTCGTACACCGTGAACACGCGCACGTCGGGATTATAGACCGGAATATCGTGTCGCTCCACCAGCGTAATCCCGTAGAGCTGGTTCGCCGCGTAGAACAATCCGTTCTTGAGCACGTTGTTGATCTCGAAGTACGGGCGCACTTGCGCATCGTCGAGGTCGTACTTGGCCTTACGTACCGCCTCCGCGTAATGATTCCAATCCCACGGCTGGAGCGCGAACTTTTGGCCCGATGCATCGATCTGCCCCTGAATGTCCTTGGCGTCTTCTTCTATCTTGGTGCGGGTCGGCGGAATCAGCTGCCCGAGGAATTGCTGCACCGCTTGTGGGCTCTTGGCCATCTGATCGACGAGCACGTACGACGCGTAATTCGGATAGCCGAGCAATGCCGCTCGCTGCGCGCGTAGTTGCGCCATCGTCGCAATCGTATCGCGTGTGTCGTTCTTGTCGCCCTTTTCGGCGCGATTCCACGACGCCATGAACAACTTCTCGCGCACGTCGCGGTTGTCCAGCGATTGCAGCGCTGGTTGCTGCGTGGTGTTCTGTAGGGAGAGCTTCCACTTGCCGGCGTTTGCGGCCGAGGCAATCGCGGCATCGCTCATCCCGGTAAGGTCCGCCTTGTCGTCAACGACTACAGCGCCAGCCTTGTTCGCGGCAAGCAACTTCCGGTCGAAGGCCGATTGCAAAATCGACAGCTTCTTGTCGATGTCGCTCAACTTCGCTTTGGCTGCCGGGCTCAATTTCGCGCCAGCCTGCACAAAGTTTTGATAGTCGACACGCACGAGCTGCTTCGATTCGGGGTCGAGTTTTAACGCCGCAACTTGGTTATAGACGCTTTGAACGCGGGTGAAGAGTTTTGCATTCAGGTAGATGGCGTCTTGTGCTTCGGCGAGCTCTGGCGAGATCGTCTCTTGCACGTTCTGAAGCGTGTCGTTTGTATTCGCTTGCGATACCGCGCCGAAGGCCTGGCCGACACGATAGAGCAGCGCCCCCGCCTTCTCCATTGGTATGAACGTGTTCGCAAACGTCGGCGGTGCCGGATTGTTGGCAATCGCCACATACTCGCGCGCTTGCTGAGCTATGCCCGCCCGGAATGCCGGGAGATAGTCACTGTCCTTAATCCGATCGAAGGGCGGTGCACCGAACGGCAGCGTACTCGGCGTGAAGAACGGGTTGGTCGCGCTCGGCGCGGGGGCCGACGGGATTGCGACCAGGGCAAGCAGGACGAGAAGCGCAGTAAGACGATTCATGCGCCCTCAATTACGACGGTAGGTGGGCTTTTTACCTTGTTATAGCCAGGCCGTTTGGTGAGCTGATGCCGTTCGAAATCGTCGCGAACGGCGCTCCCGTGTATGGCATCGCATATTCGGTGACAGTATTATTGCCGTTGTTGGAGATGAAAAGATCCCCAAGCACATCGAGTACGAGCGCGTCCGGTTGCGTCACGCTGTTCGAAATCGTGGCGATCGGCGCGCCCGTATACGGCGGCGCATACTCCGTGACGGTATTATTATCGTAGTTTGCAACGAAAAGATCGCCTGCTGAATTCATCGCTAAGCCGCCCGGGCCGCTCACGCCATTTACGATCGTGTTCGTTGGTCCTGCAATGTATGGGAAGACGTATTCCGTGACGGTGCTGCTATTATAGTTCCCGACAAAGAGGTCGCCGGACGAATCGAGCGCGAGTCCGTCGGGGCCGTTCATGCCGCCCGAGATTGTCATCGTCGGTGCGCCGGTATACGGTGAAGCGTACACGGTTACGGCGTTTGTATTGTAGTTTGCAATGAAGAGGTCGGTGGCGGAATCGAACGCTAGACCAGCGGGGCCGTTCAGGCTGTTCGTGATGACGGTCACCGGAGCGCCCGCGTATGGCGGCGCGTACTCCGTTACGTTATTCGGTGTCGTATTCGCGACAAAGAGATGATTCAATGCGTCAAGAGCTAGACTGACTGGAGAACTGATACCGTTCGTGATAACGGCTACTGGAGCGCCAGTATACGGAGGCGCGTACTCCGTCACGGTATTGCCGCCGTCGTTCGCGACGAAAAGCATTTGCGGCGATGGCGTTGGGGTCGGCGATGGCGTTGGCGTTGGCGACCGCGTTGGCGTTGGCGACGGCATTGGAGTTGGCGATGGCGTTGGAGTTAGAGAAGGCGTCGGAGCCGGCGATCGCGTTGGCCCTGGACTCGGCGATGAGGACGGCGAAACGGATGGTACAGGTGACGGGGATGGTGACGGCGTTCGTGGCGGCGGCTTGGGCGGAATGTAGGCGGGCGTGCAACCGCTGGAGAGTAGTGCCAGAGCAATGAGTGCGGCAGTTTGGATGCGCGCCATAGTAACTCTCAGCCTATCATCGGAGCAGCAAAACGAGCACCCTAAAAAAGCACGATATGGCCCTTGCGCGGGGGCGCGAAAACGCTAGTTTGGCGCGATAAAGTGCGTGACGATCGGCTCTGCCGACACAAGAGCGCGAACGTCTTGCTGCACGGCGTCGTCGGCGTGCGTGACCCGTTCGTGCTGTCGCAGGTGTTCCTCCCACGAATCAACTTTGAATGTTTCTAAGAACCGACCACGCTGCGCGGTATCCTCAAAGATGCCCCACGTGAAAGCACCATCGCGTAAACGCTCGCGCCGAAGCCAATCGAGTTTGGAGAAAAAGAGTTCGCGATTTTCCTCGCTCGCGAGCAGGTACTCGACCGTCACGAGCACGGGGCCGTCGCTTGCGTTGACGTCAACGCCATCGGACACGACGGGCGCCGGCCAGCTCATCGACGGCGTGAGATCGAATTTTGCGCCGCGCTGCAACTTCCATCGCCATGACAGAGGAATCGCTAGCAGCATTCCGGCTGCCGAGGCAAAGTGCGCGAGCGGTAAACCCGCAACGCCAGCGACCTCGCCCCACACTGCACTGCCGAGCGTCAGCGCGCCGAACATAACCGTCATGTAGATTGAAAGTCCGCGACCGCGTACCCAATCCGGGAGCGCAACTTGCGCGGAGACATTGAGCATGGCAATCGCGACGATCCACGCGACGCCCGCGATAAGGCACGCCGCGACCGCAACCAACGGCTCGCGTGCAATGCCGAATAGCACGAGCGCGATCGCAGTGCCGACGCTCGCCGCGGCTACAAGCCGGTCCGGCCCGAATCGCTCCTTCAAGCTCGGCATTGCGAACGAGCCGCCTATCGCGCCCAGACCGATAGCGCCGAGTAGAATCCCGTAGATCTGGGGACCACCGTGAATTTGGTTGCGCGCGACGAGCGGCAGCAGCGCCCAGTAACTGCTTGCGAAGAGAAAGAACGCGACGCACCGCGCGAGTGTGCTGCGCAGCGGCGGATTGTTTCGCGCGTAGCGAAAGCCGAGCCGCAGCGCGCTGCTGAAACGTTCAACCGGCAGTGGGCTTGCCGCTTTCTTCGGCTCCCGCCACCAGACGATCGCAGCGTTGACGCCGAGATTGCTCACAGCATCAACCACGAAGGGCGCGGCAATGCCGAGCGGCCCGATCATGGCACCCGCGAGCGCGGGACCTATCGCGCGACTGACGTTGACGCCGACGCTGTTCCACGAAATGGCGACGGAGAGCGCGCTCTTTGGAACCAGTTCCGGCGTGATGGCTTGCCACCCCGGTGCGGTCAGTGTGCCGAACACGCCGATGAGAAACATGAACAACAGCAGCGACACCGGAGAAACGTGATTGGTCCAGACCATTGCCGCGAAAATTGCTGGAACGATCGTATTCGCGGCTTCACCGGCGATCAGCAGCTTGCGCCGATCCACGATGTCCGTAAGAGCGCCTGCCGGCAACGCGAACATGAAGAGCGGCAACGTGTTTGCGACCTGCACCAGCGAGACGAGGAGCGGATTGGTGGTGAGATCGGTCATCAGCCAGCCGGCGGCTGCGGCGTACATCCACCCGCCGACATTCGAGACGACGGTCGCGGTCCAGATGACCGTGAATGCCCGATACTTAAAAGGCGCCCCGGCCGAATTCACTTCACGGCAGCGGAGACATAACGCGTTCGCATGGAGCGCGCTCCCTCGCCGAGGGCGCACAGCTTCGCGTACGCGACGTCGCGTGACATGGGTGCCATGCCGCAGTTTGTGGTTGGGCTGATCGATTCCGCAGGCAAATACTCGAGCGCCGTTTCGATCATCCGTATCACGTCTTCCGGCCGCTCGATCTCGTTGGAGGCGACGTCGATGCAGCCAACTGCGACGGATTTGGTCTTGAGATGCGCAAGCACGCGCGGAGGGACGCGCGACCCGGCAAGCTCGATCGCGACTTGGTCGATGTTGCTCCGCGCCAGCATCGGAAGCACAATGTCGTACTGATCCCAATGCTCGCCGAGCGTTTGCTTCCAATCATTATTTGCTTGGATACCGTAACCGTAGCACACGTGGACGGCCGTCTTGCATGGCACATCGCGAATGCATGCATTGAGCGCGTCAATTCCCCACGCGTCAACCTCTTCAAAGAACACGTTGAACGCGGGTTCGTCGAGCTGCACGACGTCAACCCCGAGCGCGCACAGATCGAGAATCTCGTCGCGGATTACGTCGGCGAAGGCGAAGGCGAGATCGCGGCGCGAGCCGTAGTGACCGTCGAATAGGGTATCGACAATCGTCATTGGGCCGGGAATGGTGATCTTCAACATGCGGTCGGTCACGCTGCGCGCGAAACGTACCTCTCCCGCGTGGACGCTTTTGGCGCGGCTAATCGGCGCCACCACACTCGGGCAATCGGCTTCATAGCGATCCCCTCGGATACCGCGCCGCACTTTTTTTTCGAAGTCGACCCCCTCGAGGCCGGCGACGAAGCCGTGCACAAAGTGTTGCCGAGACTGTTCGCCGTCGGTGACCACGTCGATCCCGGCATGCTCCTCTTCGAAGAGCGCAATCCGTGTCGCATCGCGCATCGCTTCGGCGAGGGCGTCTCCGCTCTGGCGCCATTGCGGCCAGAGGCGCTCGGTCTCGGCGAGCCAAGACGGTTTGGGGAGACTGCCGGCGATCGTTGTTGGAAAAAGCATCGTGAAAGGGACCGTACTCCCACGGGCTTTAACCTCCTTGCGATGGGCATCCGGAAGAGCGGCGGACCGCGCACGTGCTATAAGAAAAACGGTGCGCCGAAGGCCGCGTTCAAAACGCGCAAAGAGGCGCAGCGCGCTATCCCCCGCACCAGCGTCGGTCTGCAGCCCTACGCGTGTGCAATACACGGATGGCACCTGGGACACTGAGTGTGTTACGAAGGTGGCGTGATGAACCGACGACAGTTCGCCGCCCTTGCTCTGAGTGCACCAATCGCCGCCAGCGCTTTCGACGTTGCGCAGGCCGCTGCGGATCCTCTCCCTTCCTGGAACGCCGGCGCTGCCAAGACCGCTATCTTGAACTTCGTTCGCACGGCAACCGATGCGAACGGCCCCAACTTCCTTCGTCCGCAAGATCGCATCGCGACGTTCGATCAAGATGGAACACTCTGGGTCGAGCACCCGGTCTATTCGCAGGTGGATTTTGCATTGGACCGGGTATTTGAACTCGCGCCGCAGCATCCCGAATGGAAGACGACGGAGCCCTTCAAATCGGTGCTCGACCGCGACAAGGCCGCGATGGCGAAGTTCTCTATGAAAGATCTCGAGACCATCGCTGCAGCGACGCAAGTCGGCATGACTACGGACGCATTTGCAACGATCGCCGCCGCATGGATCCTAAAGGCGAAAGACCCGCGCTGGAACCGCCTCTATACGGACTTGATCTACAAGCCGATGGTCGAAGTCATGCAGTACCTGCGCGCGAACGGCTTCAAGACGTACATCGTCACCGGCGGAGGACAGGCATTCGTGCGCGTCTACTCCCAGCGCGTGTACGGAATCGCGCCGGACCACGTCATCGGCACGTCACTCAAGACAAAGTATGCCTACGGCGAGCATGGCCGCGCCGTTCTTATTCGCGAGCCCACGCTGCTGCTCAACAACAATATGTCGGGGAAGGCTGAAGATATCTATCTCTTCCTTGGCGCGCGCCCGCATGCCGCATTCGGAAATTCGACTGGCGACCGAGAGATGCTCGAGTTCACGCAAGGGAGCACCGCGGCGCGTCTGATGATGCTCGTGCTGCACGACGACGCAACGCGCGAGTACGCGTATGGGCCGGCCCAAGGCTTACCCGACACAAAGATTGGAACGTTTACGCAGGCGCTCTACGACGAAGCCACGACCAAAGGCTGGAACGTGATAAGTATGAAGAGCGACTGGAACCGCATCTTCTAGCTCGTCGAGCCAATTCTGGGAGCGCAGGGTGCCGCGCCACCAGCGGCAGAATACCTCCGGGTGCCCAAGAACGATTGGTATCGAAAGACCTCCTGGTCGAGCGGTGACGCAGACGAGTTCTTCGCGCAACTTGCTTGCTCGCCAACCGATATCCATCGCGCGCAGTACTTAAAAGTACAGGCGCTGACGCTCAAGGACGCCGGCCTTTTCCAAGAGGCGCTCGCGCTGGTCGAGTTAACCATCGAGAAGTTTCCCAACAGGGAGGCGACGCAGCTTCGCAAACTTCGCGCGGAGTGCCTTTGGGCTTTGAATCTTCGTGAACAGTCACTGGAAGCGTATCGTGCCGCGTTCGAAGCACAACGCGAGCAACGCAACATTCTCTGTAATGTTGGGTTGGCATTCGCCGAAGCATTTCACGATGTCGACGATGGCGCACACCGCTTGGAGCTGCTCGACCTTCTGCGAGAAGAAGTCACCCAGCCCGAGTCGTTTGGACCGTTTCTCGAGTTCCGATACGCACTGATGTTCACTCGGCTGCTCGCAGGCCTCGGGGAGATGCACGCTGCGGCGAAGTGGGCGGATCGTGCGCTCTCCGCGCAGCGCGCTAAGATATCCGGGCTCCGGCACTACCGGCCGACGGGCTGGGCTAGCGGCGTTGACGAGCGCACCGAGATTTGGTTGCGACAGCTCGCCGCCAGCGCCGACAACGCCTAACCAATCGCGTCAATCATCGCGTTCGGCCGACTCGACGACGGGATCGCCGCCTTCTTCGATGCGAATCGCAAACGAAATCGGGCTACAGCAGACCGGGCAATCCTCGGTGAATCGCTGCCGCGCTCCGGCCGTCGGGTCGACGCCGACATTGTTCTCCCGACCGCAGTAGGGGCAGATGTAGGCCGCATCGTTTTCAAGTGGCATTTTGCGAGCTTATCACGAAGCGGTCGTAAATCCACAAGAGTATTGTTGTGAGCACGCCTACGCCGGTCACATACAGCCAGATCGTCGCGGGCTGGTGCGTCGTCTCGCCGAAATGCGTAAGCAACGCACCACCGAACACGCCACCGACGAGCGAACCGATGCCGATCGGCAAGAACGCAAAGCCCAGATAGGTTCCCTGTTGACCGGCGGGCGCTAGGCGCGAGACGTATTCGTAGTAACGCGGCGATTGCGTAATCTCCCCGAGCGCCACGACAACGAGACTCAATACCGCTCCAAGCACGCTTGCGTTTGCCGCGATGACCAGCCAACCGACGGAGGTGAGCAGCGTGCCAAGCGTGATTGCGCGAAACGCGGGAATCCTTCGCGTCAAGGCATTCGCAGCGACGGTAAGGGTGATCACGATCAGCGGGTCGGCGATAAGGATCATTGCCGTATTCGCGTTTGGATCGATGTAATCGTGAATGTAAATCGGCAGAATCAAGTACTGCTGCCAAAAGACGATCCAATAGCCCGAGAAGATCAGCAAGAACAGCAGAAACCGGAAATTGCCGAGCACGGTCACGAGGTTGCGTACCAGCTGCCCGAATGATTCCGCCGAACCTGTTCCGCCAAGTCGCGGCTCCTTGAAAAACACCAGCACGACGAAGAACATCGCAAAGACGCTCAACGCTGCGACCATGAAGATACCGTCAGGGCGCAATCGCGTGCTCAACCATCCGGCGAGAAACGGGCCGCAGAAGCTGCCGATGTTTACCATCGTGTAGTAGATCGCGTAGCCGATCGACCGCACGCTCTCCTTTGACGAGCGCGCGATGGTACCAACAACTGACGGCTTGACGAGCGCAACCCCGAGCGCCGGCAAGAACAGAATCACGCCGGCCAAAAGGCCGATCGGCACAACGCTGCGTACCGGGGCCATCCACGACGCACCGATCGAACCGACGAGAAAATACGCAATCGTCAGAATCAAATATGCGCTCGAGAGCGCCCGCCGAAAGCCGATGCGATCGGCGAGTGCGCCGCCAAAGATCGCCATGACCCACACCGCGCCGCCGAAAAGCCCGCTCAGTGAAGAGGCTGCCACCGTCGAGAATCCGAGCGTCTTGTTCAGATAGAGCGCGAGAACCGCAAAGACCGCATAGTACGAGAGCCGCTCGAAGATCTCGGTGATATTCGCGATCCAAAACGGGCGCTCGAAACCCGTACGGATCTCAGTGAAACGTTGCTGCATCCTGTTTTTTCACTTGAGAATCACGAACTGTCCGCCGTCCGTGAAGAGAATGACGCAAAGCATCGCCATGATCGTCAGCTCGTAGTACCAGCCGGGGTGGTCTTCGCCCCAGAAGCCGGTCTTCCAGACGAAGATCTTCTTCTGCACGGCGCCAAGCATGATGAGGATCAATCCGATCGCGGCGAGCTGCTGCAAAATGCCAAGAATGATGCCCGCTCCCCCGGCGACTTCGGCGACCGCGAGGAATATCGTGAAGCCCTTCGGCAAGCCGAGGTTCTTGCTGCGCGCATCCGGGTCTTTGAGGTCGTCCCATCCGCTGTCGATAAAAATCGCGGCGACCATGATACGCAGAAACACCAGGCCGTAGTCGGTCAACCCTTCGAGATGAAACATACTGCATCTCCTCTGAGGCTTGGTGGGTATGATGAGGGGAACGAGGAATCCTCGCAAACCTCGCAAGGAGAACGCTGTGGCCGACGTCGTTATTGAGAACGGCTCCCTTAAGATCAAGCTGTCGCTGCTCGATCGAGCCCTCGCATTTCACAGTTCGTTCGAGATTCCGCTCTCGCACATCACCAACGCCTACGTCAGCGATTTGGAGCAGCTCCAACTTCAATACGCGATCGAAGCTACGAATTTCGGCATGATCAAATCCGCCGGCATCTTCGCGAATCCGCAGGGCCTGATCTTTGTTGACGCCGCAGCCGGCGATTGTCTCGTGCTCGCTACCCGTGGCGAGCGCTTCCCACAGATCGCCGTGCAGCTGCCCGAAGGCAAGGATCCCAATGCGATGGCGCACGATATCATGCGCCAGCTTCCGGACAGCGGCCCCGTCGACTAGCTGATAGCCGCGTCGAGAATCTCGATCGGGTGCAAGATGGTCAGTTCGATGCCGCGCTCGCGTAGCAGCGCACCAATTTGCAGCGAACACCCCGGATTGCCGCTTGCGAGCACACGTGCACCGGTCGCAAGCACGTTGTCAGCCTTGCGCAGCCCGATCTCGCGCGCACTTGCCGGTTCGAAAAGATTGTACGTCCCCGCACTGCCGCAACACTGATCGCCGTTGGGAATCTCAACCAACGTTAGCCCCGGAATACCGCAAAGCAGATCGCGCGGCTCCTGGCGGATGCGCTGCGCGTGCGCGAGATGACATGCGTCGTGATAAGCCACGGTCTGTTCGACGCGGCGCCGCGGTGCGCGCGGTTCGAGATCGGCCATAAATTCACTGATGTCGCGCACCTTTGCACTAAAGTTGCTCGCGCGCTCCGCCCACTCCGGATCGCCTGCAAAAAGCTCGCCGTAGCCTTTCATCGCTGAACCGCACCCTGCAACGTTGACAATGACCGCATCCAAACGCTCGCTCTCGAAGGACGCGATCAACGCTTCGGCAAGCCGCTTCGCTTCTTCTAACCGGCCGCTGTGGAGCGAGAGCGCGCCGCAGCATCCCGCTCGCGGCGGGACGACTACCTCGCATCCCTCGGCACTGAGCACGCGTACGCTCGCGGCGTTGACTTGCGGAAACATCACGCGATTGACGCAGCCCGCGAGCAATCCGACACGGGCGCGCGGCGCACCCTGTGCTGCAGTGCGCTCGGGCAACGCCACCTTGGCCGCGGCAATATCAATCGACGGCAGCAACGCGCCGCCGCGTATGAAGCGCTGCAACCCGAGCTTCGCCGCCAAGTTCATCAAGGGCGCAAGTCGCAGCAGCCGCTGCGGGTAGGGAAAGATCGCGAAGATCATCGCGCGGAACGCCCGCTCGAAGGGCGAGCGATTCGTTTGCTTCTCAACCTGCGCGCGCGTCGACTCGATCAACAGGTCGTAACGCACACCCGACGGACAGGCGGTCACGCATCCCATACATCCTAAACATTGGTCGAAGTGTTTGACGACCGATGCGTCGATCGTGATAACGCCGTCGTGCAGGCCCTTCATCAGATCGATGCGTCCGCGCGGCGAATCGGCTTCGAGACCCCACGAACGATACGTGGGGCACGCCGGCAAGCAAAAGCCGCAGTGCACGCAGTCTGAGATAAGATCGATCGTGCTACGCGTTTCTGTCGTCACAAGCCGCCTACGAATCCGCCCGGATTCAAGCGGCCTTGCGGGTCGAAACGCTCTTTGAGCGAGCGCATCAGCCCAAACGCGGCCGGCGGTGTCCCCCACGCATCGAACGCGCTACGCACGGCAGCCGGCGCTTCGCCGACGACGAGCGTGCCCCCAACACTCTCCGCCCACGTTCGTGCCGCTTGCAGCGTCGCGAGTGTGCGCGGGGTGTCGGCCACCTCACCGCTGACGAATGAAGCACCAACGACGGGGTACACCGCCGCGCGCGCATCTTCGAGGCACGCATACAGCGGCGCAACGGCATGCCCGTCCAGTTCATCGAGCAGCGAAGCGGGTGCCGTGATCTTAACTTGCAGTCCACCGCGCGTGCGTGGCGCCTCAGATTCTGCATCGAGCGATCGCGACACATCGCTGTCGCGCTTTGCAATGTCGAGTAACGCGTCGCGCTGCGCAGCTACGCCGTCGGGGAACCCTTCGAAGCGCACGCAGCATGCGTACGCTGCGCCGTCGTACACGGCGTATACCGCACTGGGCTCGAGCTGCGCCTGCGTCATTGCAGCGCACAGCTCATAGAGCGTTCCTGCGTCGCAAGCGGGGAAGACCACGTCGCTTGTTGCTTGCGGAAGCGGGTGCAGACGAAATGTCACCGTGCCGATCATCGCGAGCGTGCCGTACGTTCCGATCATCAGCTTGGGAATGTCGAAGCCCGCGACGTTCTTCACAACTTTTCCGCCGCCGCGTGCGATGGTTCCGTCCGCGCGCACGATCGTCATGCCAACGATCGTGTCCTTCGTCGTGCCATAGCGCGTGCGTAGCGGGCCATAGCTTGCGCTTGCCACGGCTCCTCCAACCGTCGCGTGCTCGGCGTCAGGCGGATCGAGCGCGAGACGCTGGCCCTCTTTTCGCAGTGCGGCTTGCAAGCGCGCGATCGTTACGCCCGCCTGCACCGTCACGATCTGATCCGAAGGCATGTACTCCACGATCTGGTCGAGTGCGCGCGTCGAAACGATCTCGTCGACCGGCACTGCCGCGGGACCTCGGGGCAACTCAGCGCCGGTGAAGCCGACGGTCCGTCGCATCGCCGCGAATTCATGGAGCAGTGCGGCTGCATCGTCGAGCGTCGCGGGCGCGTGCATCAGCGCGCTCCCGCCCGGTCGCCGCACATACGCGGCGTCGGAAACACCTTGGTGGGATTGAAGCTCTGCGAACCGTCGAAAGCGCAGCACACGTAGTGCATCGTCTCTAAGTCGTCGTCACCGAACATCTCGCCCAAGTACGCGGCCTTGTCGGCACCCACGCCGTGCTCGCCCGTGATCGAGCCACCGTATTTGACGCAAATGTGGAGGATCTCGGAAGCCACGTGCTCGGCACGCTCCGACTCGTCGCCCGCACGCGCATCGTAGAGCACGAGCGGGTGCAAATTGCCGTCGCCGGCGTGAAAGACGTTGGCGATGCGAAAACCCGAGCGCGTACTGAGCTGCGCGATCTCGCGCAAGACCCGCGCGATATCCGAACGCGGAATTACGCCATCCTGCACGTAGTAATTCGGACTGATCCGTCCCATCGCCGCAAATGCACCCTTACGGCCTTTCCACATCAACTGCCGTTCGCTCTCATCGCGCGGACTGCGGATCTCCACGGCGCCCGTGCGACGCAGGATTGCGATCGCCGCTTCGGCGGTTTCTTCGACCTCCGCCGCGATGCCGTCGACATCCATCAACAGTGCGGCGCCAACATCTAGCGGCCAGTCGACGTGCGTCGCGGCGACGATCGCCTCGATTGCCAGTGCGTCCATCATCTCGATTGCCGCCGGCACAATTCCGGCCGCGATGATCTCGGAGACCGCCTCGCCGGCTTCATCGGTCGACGGAAAGGTCGCGAACACGGTGCGTGTCGCTTGCGGCGTGCGCAGAAAGCGAACCACGACCTCGGAGACGATGCCGAGCAATCCTTCGCTACCGACTACCGCGCTGGTGAGATCGTAGCCGAGCGGATCGGCGACGGGGCTACCGATCTCCACGATTTCGCCGGTTGCGAGCACGATCGTCAGTGCAACCACGTGGTTGATCGTAAAGCCATACTTGAGACAGTGCGCGCCGCCCGAATTCTCGGCAACGTTTCCTCCGATCGAGCACACGCTTTGTGAACTCGGATCGGGAGCGTAATAGTAACCCATTGGAGCGAGGTGTTTGCTGATGTCGAGATTGATCACGCCCGGCTGGACGCGCATTCGCTGGTTCGGAATATCGACGTCGAGGATCGCGCGCATGCGTGACGTGCCGATGACGACCGCGCCTTCGACTGGTAACGCTCCGCCGGAGAGTCCGGTGCCCGAGCCGCGCGGCACGATCGGCATGCCAAGTTCCCGAGCACGCACGATGCAGCGCGAGACTTCTCCCGTGTTTGCCGGTAAGACGACCGCGGCCGGCCGTACGCGCGTTCCAGTTAGGCCGTCACATTCGTAGACGCGCAGCCCCGCCGGATCGGTAATGCAGTTCTCGGCTCCAACGATGTCGGCAAACACCTCAAAGCCCTTCGCGCCTATGCGGCCGATGGCCCTCCGCACGGCAATACCTGGCCATGTGTGCGCACGATGCCCGCGATCTCGTTGACGAGAAACTCCTCGCTAAGCACATCGATTTCGTAGGCGCACAGCAGATCGAAATCGACGCGTCTGCGCAAACGATTCCAGTGCATCTCGAGGTCGATTGCGAGCTCGTGACGCCCGAGCGCCCACAGAATGCCGACCATCTCGCCGTAGACGCGCAGCGGTCCACGCATCCGCAGATTGCGGACGAGTTCGCCGGCGTTGCGGTCGAACGCGCGCCAATCGATACGTCCATCCCTGAGAAGTTGTTCGATCGTGGCCACAGCGTCAAGACAGACGAGTAGCCCCGAGGCAACGGCGGCGTCGGTATTCGCACCCGCGGCACGTAGTGCGCGCAGAAACTCCTCGCGGTGTGCCCGCGTTGCAACGATGAGCACCGGATTTTCGGCGGCTATATTTTCGCACAAAAAAAGGACGACATGATCGATCAGGCGTGACTCATCGCCGCCATAGAGGACTACCGAGTGACCGTCGAGCGTTTCCATCTGCTGCTTACGAAGAGCTTCTTCCCCGCGGTGCGCGGACTAAACTGCACGGACGCAATTACGGCCGGCGGCTTTCGCCTCATAAAGCGCCCGGTCGGCGCGATCGACCAACTCCTCGAGCGAGACGGGACGGGAAGGCGCCTGGACCACGCCGGTGCTCACGGTATACGAAACCATGGCCGTCCTGGCCGAAACCGGCGTCTGGCTCGCAATCGCGCGCAAGCGCTCGGCGATTTGCGTTGCTTCTCCGATTCCGGTGCCCGGCAGCAAAACGCAGAATTCTTCGCCTCCGTAGCGGCCCACGACGTCGAACGGGCGCAAGCTAGCGTGCAGCACGTTGCCGAAGCTTTGCAGCACGAGATCGCCGATGGGATGGCCGTAGGTGTCGTTTACATTTTTGAAGTGGTCGAGGTCGAGCATCAACACCGAGGTTTGCAGATGCTGGCGCTCGGCACGGTGCAGCTCGCGGCGGGCCGATTCGACGAACTTGCGCCGGTTCAGCAGCCCGGTGAGCCCATCGACCGATGCGGTGCGAATCAACTCGTTGTCGGCGCGCTCTTTCGTGATCAATACGAACCCGAGCGACGTACCGAAGAGCCCAACGTAGTTGACTGCGAGCACGATCGACTGAGTGAGCCCGCCGATCCACACGGCGCTGGCTGCGTCGGCGAGGGCAACCGCGGCAAAGAACCCGGCTGTCATCCAGCGCGCCGTCCGTTCCGCCGGACTCGCCCCGACGATCAAGGTCAGCGCCGACGCCGCGAGCCACGCGGCAAGGATCAATGGACCCGCCGCATGGACGAACGCACTGATGACGATGCCCGCCACGATCAGGGCGAGAAACGGCGCCGGGCGGATGCGCCGTCCACAGAAGATCGAGAGCGCCTCGAACTCGAGGGCATAGCCCGCGCAAAAGAGCACGAATCCTAGGTCCGCGCTTGTCTGCACCGGGATCACGTCGCGGAGCGCATACAACGCCCACGCGCCAAAAAGTGCAAAGTTTGCGGCGACCCACAAGGTCATGAGCCGCATGTGTGCACTTCGCAAATTGACAATGAGCAGCCCGACCGCCATTATCAGGCTGCCGGTCGCAAACGTAAATACCATCGTCCGCGTGTCAAGAAGAAACATGCGAGTCGGGCCCTCTTCGACGGCCGCTCAGCGGGACTCCCTTCCAAATAGGTCGTAGTTCCCGGCGGTGCGACGTCTCTTGAACGCCGTTCTGTTCGTGCTGGGCGTGCTCGCGCTCTATGCCGTGAGCGTGCAGCTTCGGACGAGCGTTCTGCGCGGTCTTTCGCTGGCAAATTTCCTCAGTCTGTTCACGACCCAGAGCAACTTCTTTGCTGCGTCCGTTTTGATCTTTCTTCCGAACAACGCAGGCGCACGCGGAGCCGCAACCTTGTACATGACGATTACCGGCGTCATCTACGCGCTGGTCCTCTCGCATGGCGATCCTGCGCTTTGGGAGTGGAACAATCTCGTCTTGCACTACGTGTTGCCCGCAGCATTGCTTGCAATTTGGGTTATCGATCCGCCGGTGTTGCGCTCGAATTACGTTGCAGCCATCGCAGTATGGCTCGCATATCCGTGCGCGTATGCGTGCTATACGCTCGTGCGCGGGTCCCTCGTGCACTGGTATCCCTACGGCTTTCTCGATCCGCGTGCCATCGGCTGGGGCGGCGTTACGGCAGTGATTGCGATTATCGCAGTATTCGCAGCGTTCATTGCGCTCGCGCTCGCATGGTACGCGAAGCACAGAAGGACCGCCGCGCAGCTTACCTAAACGACGCCGATAATGATGAAGCGTCTTTTTTCGTTGATTGTTGCCTGCATCGCAGCTTTGGTAGCCGGCGGTATCGCGCGTGCGGATGCGCCATCCGATCCCTATGCCGCCTTCACGGCATCAGCTTCGGGACAGCACGGCCTCTTCACGATCTGGCACAAAAGCGGACACGTCTACATCGATATCGCGCAGAACCAGCTCGATTCCGATTTTCTCGAGACGATTGTTCCGGGCAACGGAATCGGCGGCAATTTCATCGTCTGGGGCAACACGGATCATCTGCCCGCGATGCTCGTGCGCTTTGAGCGCGCGGGCGACGGCATCGCCATTGTATGGCCGAATACGTCGTTCGTTGCACCGGGGAGCGATTCGGGCACGCTTGCGGTGCGCAGCAACTTTCCGCAATCGGTCATCGGTGTCGGCAAGATCGCCGCCGAAGGCGAGGGACACATCGTCTTCGACGCATCGCCGTTATTCAGCGACGCGCTCGATATGGATCACATCATCAACGGGTCGCTGCGCACGACTTCGGCCACGGCCTATCGCCTCGATAGCTCTCGCACGTACTTTGGAGCGACCAAGGCCTTCCCGGAAAACGTCGTCCTAGACGTTAACCAATTATGGGCGACGAACGCTCCGCACGTCGCGCCCGACACCGCACCGGATGCGCGCAGCGTGCAGATGCAGATCGTTTACAACTTCGCACAGTTGCCAACCGACAGCTACATGCCGCGCTTTGCGGACGATCGTGTCGGCATCTATGACGACATCTATATGGACTTCAGCGCGAATACGGATACGGGACCAAATCGCTATCTGCGTTACCTTATCCGCTGGAATTTTGCGCCAGCCGATCCCAGCAAGCCGTCGAAGGCAACGCATCCGATGGTCTTTGTGATGAGTAACACCATCCCCGAACGCTTTCGCAAGCCAATCGCCGACGCCGTATTGATCTGGAACGGCGCGCTTGCCAAGGTCGGAATCCTCGATGCAATTCAAGTCATCCCGCAGCCGAGCGATCCGAATTTTGACGCGGATGACATTCGTTACAATGTGCTCCGTTGGGTGACCGAACAACGTCCGAGCTTCGGTGCCGATTCGCAGACGCTCTACAATCCGCTCACCGGCGAAGAATTCCGTACCGGTGTCTTGATCTCAGCCGACAGCGCGGTGGGCGCTGCGTACGCCTGGAGCGATGTCGTTGATCCGGTCCGCAACGGACGCAACACCGATCCGGTGCCGGAGCAATTCATCCACGACCGATTCGTCTCCGAAATCAGCCACGAGACCGGCCACAATCTCGGGATGCAACACAACTTTATCGGCCACGACGCGTATAGCGAGAAGCAACTCCAAGACCCGGCGTTCACGGCGAAGTACGGCATCGCAACCACGGTCATGGAATACGCTCCGCTCAACATTTGGCCCAAAGGCTACGGTCAAGGTTCGTACTATCAAACCGTGCTTGGTCCGTATGACTACTACGCGATGAAGTACACCTATGCCACGATTCCCGGCGCGAAGACCCCACAAGATGAGTTGCCAACGCTCGAGCGCTGGGCATCGGCGTGGTCGGATCCAATGTATCGTTATGCCTCAGACGAGGATGTGTCGTGGGCAAATGGACACGCGTCCGATCCGCGGGTGGAACAAGGCGAGCTCTCGACCGATCAGCTCGATTGGACGGTCGTGCAGCTCAACATGAATCGCGCGCTGATGGATCGCGACGCAGCCATGCTGCCGCGCGCGGGTCACGCCTACGAACGGGCCTTGGTCGCTTTCCGCGCGTCATATGCACGCTACATCTCGCTGGTAACCAAGACCTCGCATTGGATCGGCGGTCAGTACCTCTCGCGCGCACACCGCGGCGATCCTGGTGCGCAACCGCCGATCGTCCCGGTGCCGCTCGCGACGCAGCAGCGCGCATTTGCCATCTTGAACGAGTATCTCTTCTCCGACAGGCACCTAACCTTCTCACCTGCGGTCTTGAACAAGCTCGGCTACTCGGAGTGGGCCGGATACGGTTACGTCGGTTGGGATACGTACGGTAATCTTCCGGTCTGGGCATATGATCCGCCGGATCGTCACGACTATCCGATCGTCGCCAACATCGGCCGCGCGCAAAAACAAACACTCGACTTTCTGTTTCAGCCTGCGGTCCTCGCGCGTCTGGAACAGAATCCGCTTCAGTCGACCGGGCCGACGCTCTCTCTGCCGCAATTCTTTGGCTGGATGCAAGCGGCGGTATACGGCAGCAACGGCACGCGATCGATCTCGCTGCTACGCCGCAACCTGCAGTCGATCTACGAAGATAAATTGATCGCACTTGCCACGCAGCCGCAGCCCGGTGCGCCGCCCGATGCACAGTCGTTCGCGCGCTTAGAACTTGGGCGCATTGCATTGTCAGCCCGTGCGCAAGCGACGCGCACGAGCGACGAGACGACGCGGGCGCACCTCGAGACCCTCGCGCAAAAGGCAGACGCAGCGCTGCGTCCGCCGGGCTAATGCTCGACCCGCGCATCTCGCTCCTCACCTGGCTCACCGCGATAACCGGCAAGAGTTTTCGTCCGGGCGCGACGGTTGCGCGCGTGCGAGCGGGATACGTCGAATTGAATCGGCGCTTCGGTATGCCGGATGTCTCTGGCGTCGAAACATCGGCGCTCACGATCCCGACACGGGACGGCGCGCTGCTGGACGCGCATCTCCATCGGCCAACGGCAGCGAGCTCGCCCGGTGTGATGCTCTTCTTTCATGGAGGCGGTTGGACGATCGGCGATGTGCCGAGCTACGACCACCTCACCCGCTACTTTGCGCACGAAGGGAAGATTGCGGTGCTCTCGGTCGAGTACCGGCTAGGTCCGGAACATCGCTTTCCCATCGCATTTGACGACGGCTTCGACGCGTTGCGCTGGCTGCAAAGCAGCGCCGCTGCACTGGGACTCGATGCCACGCGCATTGCCGTGTGCGGCGATTCCGCCGGCGGCAGTATCGCCGCAACGCTGAGTGCCTTCGCCGTCGTCAACGGACTCGAACGCCCGGCATTTCAATACTTGATCTATCCGCCGCTCGATGGCACCGAACGGTTTCCCTCACGGCATCGTGTCACCAAGGGCGAACCGCTCACGCCCGCTCTGCGCACCTGGTTCGCGAGTCAGTTCTTTCGCTCTCCGGCAGATGCAACGCATCCGTATATCACGCAGATCGACGCGCCCAACCCGGAACAATTACCACCAACCTACTTTCAGGCCGCCGGTTACGATGCGCTCGTCGATGAGGGCCGCTACTATGCGGAGCGAGCACGCGCAGCCGGCGTGCAGGTCATCTACGACCTGCGCCCGAGCCTTGCCCACGGGTTCGTGAACTTTCCGCGCGTCGTACCCGAGGCGCGGCGTGCGCTGCGCGACGGCATCCGCGCCGTCAGCGCCGCCCTAACGCAATAGTTGGAGCAACCCGTGCCCGAGATCGCCTTCGGAGTTAAGTCCGGCGATCTCAGGCACGCGGATGTTCAGCGCGGGCCACCTCATTGTAGAGTTTTCCCCACACCCGGTGGCTTCGGGATAGATCTAGTGCGGACCGCCCGTGCTTGTCGTTGTCGTGACGGTCGTCGTGACGGTCGTCTTTGTCGCTGGAGCTCTTGCGGGGGCTGCCGGTCGCATCGAATCGAACCGCGCCCACGCCCCGCTCGGCGAAAGCGGCGGCATCGCCGTCGTTACCGGGACGAGCATGGGCCCTGCCGCGACGGGCTGCGCATAGACCGGTTGCGCGTACACGGGTTGTGCGTACACGGGTTGTGCATACACGGGTTGCGCGTAACTCGGTACCTGCTGATACGCGGGCTGTTGATAGACCGGCTGTTGTTGATACGTGGGCTGTTGATACGTGGGCTGCGCATACTCCGGCGTATCGACCGGCGCTGCATCGGCGAATTGCGCCGGTGCCGCATTTTCTCCGCCGAACGTCATGGCGACGACGGCAGCTGTTTCGGCTGCATCCGGATACGCAGTCTTCATCTCATTGAGTGATGCGACCGCGCGATCGGTCGATGAAGCGCCTGCGCGGTGATAGGTACGAAGAAGTCGCGCGTACGTACGCGGCAACCATGGATCTTGCGGATATTGTGCGCGCCAATCGCTGACTGATACCGCTATGTCGTCGAGTTCCACGACTGCATTGGCATCCATCAACTCGCGATCGCTCTTCGTATCCATACGGTCGAGTCGATTGCGTATCTCTAAAATGCTCTGGTGGTGGGGTCCGAAGTATTCGTCTGCCGGCGCCGGGCCGGAATAGGTAGCTGCCAGCGTGCTAATAGGAACGCTAGCAAAGATCAAGACGGCCAAAAGGCCGATCATCATTCGCATTTGAGGTGCCCTCTATTGTCGAAGAGACACCGTCTTTAAAGGCGGCGTCCCCGTGCGCTATGTGTTTCTGCTATGGTCTCCCAGGTCCACGCGGTCGGCCTCCACCGCCGCCGCTTGATGTGTGTGAAGGCGCACTCCGAGGGGCTGCTTGGCTGCGCTGATACTGCCCTTGCGGATAGTACTGGCGCGCAGCCGGATACGATTGATACTGGCGTTGTGTCGGATACTGGCGTTGTGTCGGATACTGGCGTTGTGGATACGTCGGATACTGGCGCTGTGTCGGATACGACGAATACTGGCGTTGCGATTGCGGGTACGAGCGCTGGCTTTGCTCGTACTGGCGCGGCTGTTGGTACGACGAGTAGCGTTGCTGCGAGCCATTGAACCGCTGCCACCCGGTGTTGTTCACCGACTGCGTACGAGCATACGAAGGTGCAGCGGATGCCGGGCGGTTGTAGCCGTACGCCGGACGCGCGTTAAAGCGTTGCCATGCGCCGGCGTTGGTCGTGCGATCGGTCGTTGGCCGATTCACGCTGCCGATCGGGCGCATCGCATTGTAGCGTTGATAGTCCGGCCTCGGGAAATTCGTCGCAAGGGCGCGATTGGTGAACTGCGTGTTCAAGCCCAGCCGCTGGACCGGATAACGACCGCCGGAGAAGTGCGTTCCCGCAAGCTGCGCGACCGAGAGCGGATGCGCACGATCGATAGAGCCGTGCTGCCACGTGTTCCACGGCACGCCGACGAAGCCGTGCGCGTAGTTGTGGAAATTCGAGTAACCAACGTTGAACGCGATCGACGCGCCCGCACCGTACCACGGGCGATAGGATTCGCCCGGCGCGAGTGGGACCCAACCGACGTTACCGAATCCGACGCCTACGCCAACGCCGCCGCCATATCCGAAGAATGCGACGAGAGCGGGCGACCACACGGGATGCGCGAAGCGCGGTCCCGGCGTCCACGCCCAACCAACCGTCGGCGCGAAGAACCAACGGCCGTAGTGATATGGCGCCCAGCCCCACGGCTCGGCCGCGATCCACGTCGGCCCGTAGTAATTCATCGCCACCCACGTGCCGTTGCTGTACGGCGACCATCCGGCAGCGACATCAGTGGGCACCCATGCTTGACCGTAACCCGGAATGTCGACCCAGTTACCGTATTGATTCAGATCGGTCGAGCCCGTCATGTCGCTCGGTACGTATTGCGATTGGGCAGTGTTCGCGGCGATCATCATCTGATCGCGTTGATCTCCCCACGCTTCGACATCGGTTTGCGCGATCGCGTCGACGAACTGGTACTGCGGGCTGCTCGCTTGGCCGGTCACGACCATCGTTCGCCCCGGCGCAACTTGCTGCGACCCCTCGGGCGTCACAACCGCAACGCTGCCGCTGCGCGACGTCACTTCAGTGTTTCCGTCGGTGGTCACCGATATGAGATATTCGCCTGCTTCCTGCGGTTGGACATCGACCGACGGCGTTTGCACGGCTACGTTATCTTGCCCCTGTGCAAAAACGCGCAGCTCAACCGAGCCCTCAGCAACCTGCGCAACGTCGTTCGAGCCATCGAGCTGGGTGAAGCGCACCTGCGCATTTGCGCCGGCACGAATAAGTGTGTTCGCATCGAGCTGGATTTCGGCTCGGCCGTCAGCACCCGTCGTTATGTAATCACCGGCAACCACCGGCGCGTTCGCGACGGCAGCCGCTTGATCGCCCGCATCACCGTGCTTAAGCGCTACAGACCCTTCAACATCCGAGAGGCGCGCGACGGCCGGCGGCGCCATCTCTTGTTGCTGAGACGGCTGCATCTGCGAATCATCTTGCGCGCGTGCTGGAGCGGCGAAGCCTGCATAAGAAGCCGCGAGCGTAGCGGCGAGGACGAGGGCGAACGGTGCCCGGGCGATCGAAACGTGCATCAGATGCACTCCCATGGGTGTGTGCGTACAATTGCATCGCGTCAACGTCGCAGACCTCTGGGAAGTCGCTGGCGCCGGCTACCTCTAATCTGATCCTTAACTTTGAGAACGAGTTGAACTACTTGGTCTCGATGCGCTCGGCGCCCTCATCCCATGCCGCGCTACCGCCCTTTAGGACAGCAACCGAGCAGCTGTCCCGATAGTGCACGGCAGCGGTGTCCCCGGCATTGAGTTCTGTCACCCGCTGAAACGTCTTTTGGGCACTGATAAACAGCGCCTCGCGGTACTGGTTGATCGCGCTCGCGAAGAGATCCGCACTGTTGAGTTTGTGCTCCATCAGCTCGGCCGGATCGTTGTCGAAACATTCATAAATCTCGACATTGCGCGACTTCCCTTTAGCTTTGACGGCGCCCAGATGACGTAGCTTGAAACCATGTCCGGGCTTGAGCCTGTCTACGATCGGTTTGCCGACCAGCAGCGACACCTTGAAGACCTTCGTGAGGCCCTCAATTCTCGCCGCGACGTTCACTGCGTCGGCGATAACCGTCGTTTGCATCCGCTCTTCTTCGCCGATGGTTCCGAGAATTAACTCCCCAAGGTGCAGCCCGATTCCGATACGCACCGGCTCGTAGCCCGCCTTGGCACGCCCTTGATTGTATTTCACCAGCTCTCGCTGCAGTTCGATGCCCGCTCGCAACGAATCGTCGGGCGCGCGCGGAAACAGCGCCATGATCGCATCACCGATGTACTTGTCGATGAAGCCGTGATTGGCGCGGACGATCGGCGTCGCACGTTTAAGGTAGGAGTTGAGAAAGTCGAAGTTCTGCTGCGGCGTCATTCCCTCGGACAAGCGTGTAAACTCGCGAATATCCGAGAAGAACACACTCATCTCGCGCTGCACGTGGTCTCCCAAGCGTACATCGGCAATCGTCTTGCGACCGAGATGCTCGAGAAACTCGCGGGGCACGAACTTATTTGACGCGCTGGAATACATCTCGACGACCGCCGTATCGTCGTTCTTGGCCGCACGCAGCCGAATCGTGAATTCGCGCAAGTGCTTGCGCTGGAGGCAAAGCTCGACGCGTCGTGCGAGCAACAACGCGTTGGCTCCGTCGAATGGCGTCGTGATGTAGTCTTCTGCGCCGCGCTGCAAACAGGCTTGCACGCGGTCGTTGGCATGCGCCGGCGCCGTCACGATCACCGCAACGCGGCTGGTTTTGCCATTCGACGGTTGGGCTGCGCGGAGCACGTTAAACACGTCGTTGCTGGGCTGGATTAAATCCAGCAAGACCAGATCGACATCGCGAGACAAAATAATCTCTATCGCGTCAGCAACCGTCGCCGTCCGAACGTCCGGATAGTCCGCTCCTCGAAGGAGCGTCTCGAGCGTTTGGTTTTCGGCTGCGGTGCCGCCCACGCGAAGAATCCGTGACGACTGCACCCGTGCACCTCCGGGGTGTAGGTTCACGTCCACCGAAGAAGGTTTCCCTCGTCTCTTTGGCCTCCGGAGTAATGAACCAGAGGCTTGCTTACAGGAGCTTTACAATTCTGAGGGACCCCCAAAGCACCCCCCGCGTGCTCGCTCCGGTGATGGTGCTGCTAGGAGCAATGGTCTTCATTGGGCTCCCGCTCGCCACGTGGCTCGACCTTCGCGATATCACGAGCGCCAGCTTGACCCGTCAAGCTACTAACCTGTCGACCGTCATCACCGGCATCCGCATGTTCTACGCGAGTAATATCGTCGACCGCGTGCTTGCCGCGCACGGGCACGCATTCGTCACTGCGCACTACCTCGAACATCCCGGCGGCATTCCGATCCCTGCAAAATTCTCGCTCGAACTCGGCCATATCATCGGCGACGATCAGGCTACGTACCGCTATCGTTTCATTTCGAAGTTTCCGTTTCGCGGGACGGCACCGCACCCGTTCAACGCGTTTGAAGACGCGTCGCTCACCTCGCTCGAACGCGATCCTCATCAGGCGCTCACGAATATCGTGTGGCATGGTGCGAGTGCAGACGTCAGCTACGTCACGCCGATCATCATGCGCGAGGGATGCGTCAAGTGCCACAACGCCAACCCCGAGAGCACCAAGCGCGATTGGAAAGTCGGCGACGTGCGCGGTATCCAAGAGCTGACGGTTACGGAACCCGCCGCGTACAACATCGCGGACTTCCGCTACCTGCTCGTCTACTTCGTCTTCTTAGCGATTCTGGGTTTTGCCGCGTTTGTGCTCTTGCGCCGGCAAGCCGACGCCGTACGAGCCGCCTATGCATCCGTCGCCGCGATCTCCGAGAAGATCTCACGCTATATCTCGCCCCAAATCTATCACGCGATCTTCAGCGGCAAGAGCGATGCGGAGCTCACTACCAAGCGCAAGAAGTTGACGATCTTCTTCTCCGATATCAAGGACTTCACGGCGACGAGCGAACGGCTGCAGTCCGAGCAGCTCACCACGCTGCTCAACGAGTACTTCACAGAGATGTCGGCAATTGCGCTCGGCTACGGCGGAACCGTAGACAAGTTCGTCGGTGATGCGATTCTCGTGTTCTTCGGCGACCCGGAGAGCAACGGCGAATCCGAGGACGCAATTGCCTGCGTCTTTATGGCGCTCGCCATGCAAGCGCGCTTGGTCGAACTCAACGCGCGCTGGCGCAGTACGGGGATCGAGCATCCCTTTCAAGTGCGTATGGGGATCAATTCCGGTTATTGCAACGTCGGCAACTTTGGTTCGCAACAGCGTATGGACTACACGATCATCGGCGCGGAGGCAAACTTGGCTGCGCGCCTCGAATCGATTGCGGAACCGGGCACGATCGTGGTCAGCTACGAAACCTACGCGCTCGTGCGCGGTTCCGTCCACGCGCACGCCCTCGAACCGATCCACGTCAAAGGCATCTCGCGCGCGGTGGTGCCGTACATGATCGACGGCTACATCGACGGACCGGGCGGCCAAACGGTTTTCAGCGAACACGGCGGCGGGCTCGAGTTCTTCCTTGACGTCGATGCCGTCAGCGATCCGCAGATGGTCCGGAACTTGCTCGAGGAGGCGTTGCGCGCACTGGATGAACGCCGTTCAAGTTAGCGCTGAAGTCGCGCAGGCGCTCGCTGCGCGCGGGCCGGTCGTGGCACTCGAATCGACGATTCTTGCCCACGGTATGCCGTATCCGCGCAATCTCGAAACCGCGCGCGCGGTTGAGGCTGACGTGCGTGCAGCGGGAGCCGTTCCCGCGACGATCGCGGTGCTCGACGGTGTAGTGCGGATCGGGCTCGACGACGCCGAGCTCGAGCGCGTCGCAACCGCGCACGATATCCTCAAGCTCAGCCGTGCGGATCTCGCCTATGCGATTGCTGCTAAACGCAACGGCGCGACGACGGTTGCGGCCACGATGCTGTGCGCGCATCGCGCCGGGATTGCCGTCTTTGCAACCGGTGGCATTGGCGGCGTGCACCGCGGCGCCGAGCAGAGCATGGATGTCTCGGCCGATCTTACCGAACTCGCGCAGACCCCGCTCGTCGTCGTGTGCGCCGGAGCAAAAGCGATTCTGGATCTGCCCAAGACGCTCGAGGTGCTCGAAACGCTCGGTGTGCCGACAGTCGTCTATCGCAGCGATGAATTCCCGGCGTTTTGGAGCCGCTCGAGCGGCCTACCTGCGCCATTGCGGGTAGACGAGGTCGACGTCATTGCCACCATGTTCAACAGCGCACGCGAACTCGGAATCGCAAGCGGCGTGTTGGTCGCAAATCCGATTAGCGCCGAGGCGGAGATTCCGAGCGCGGTAATGTCTAGGATCATTGAAGCCGCCGTGGCAGTAGCGCACGCCGAGAGGATCAGCGGCAAAGCGCTCACGCCGTGGTTGCTCGATCGCATTTTTGCGCATACGAAAGGACGAAGTCTCGAAGCGAACATCGCGCTCGTCCGCAGCAATGCGACATTGGCATCAGATATTGCGCGCGCACTGTAGATTCCGAAAGTACTGCTAGTTCGTACCTGCGCCGCCAGTGTCTTCAGGCGGGTCCGGGGCTTCCTTCAGATGTTGCGCGTAGTCGCGCGAGTTGAAATACCACGTCGGCAGCGTTGCCGGAAAGACAAGATTCTTGAAGTCGTAGTCGACCGTTTGCCCGTCGCCGTCATAGTTGCCGTAGACGACACCGTGAATGTGCGTGATGACTGGGATGCCTTCGTACATCGCAAACTCCAGTGTGAACAGCACGGGATACTCCGGGCCGCCTTCGATAAAGAGCGTATCCGTCGCTACGAGTTTGCGCAGATCCAGCGTCTTGGCATCGACCCACATCTCGCGCAAGCGATTGCGTTTGGGATCGCGGCGTGGAACGAGCGTGAGGTGCAACTCGTCGCCTTCGCGCACGACGGTCGTCACACGATAGTCGAATTCGGCGCGCACCCGCACCGTTGCGATAATCGGCGGGAGCGAGGCCTCGGGCGTCGGAACGAATGTCGGCGCATACGTGTGCAGCGGGGCCGGTTCGAACACGTCGGCTGTCGGCGGTCCCGGGTCGGTCGCGGCGTTGAAGATCGGACGGTCGAACGTCATCTGACCCACGTCGCCCAAATCGGTGATGCGCCGGCGCAGCGCCCCGTGATCGTCGGAGCGATACCACACGTGATCGGTGTAGGTGTTCACATAGTCGGGATAGCCGTAATTCGTCTTCTGCTTGCGAACGATCGTATAGCTCTCAAACGGCGGGGGCGGCCGATGCGAACGAAACTGTTGCCGAACCAGCGACAGCAGGTCGTCCGGCGAAGGCAACGGCGTCGGGGTAGCCGCAGCGGGCTTCGCGGGCGCCTTCGGCGCAGGCGGCGCTGCAGGAGCGCTTCCGCCAAGGCCGACACCGGCAATTGCCAGTGCAGCAAGCGCGAGCAATGGAACCAAGCAAAAACGCTTCATCTTCTTCATGATGGTATCTGTTGCGATCTTTGGGATTCCTGGGAAGTCATCCATTGCACTCGACGAAACGTACTACTTATATGAATCGTTTTCGCGCCTTGGCGCTGGTCGCGCTTGCGGCCATCTTTTCGGCCACGGCGGTCGTCCCGGCTCGCGCCGCGACCGAGCACGTCGTGCTGGCGGGCGGCTGCTTTTGGGGCATGCAAGCCGTGTTCGAGTCGGTACGCGGTGTCACGCACGTTGTCGCCGGTTACTCGGGCGGCGCCGCGTATACTGCGCACTACGAGCTGGTCTCGACCGGCACGACAGGCCATGCCGAATCCGTCGACGTCACGTACGACCCCACGGCCGTCTCGTTCGAGCGGTTGCTCGCGGTCTATTTTTTGGTAGCGCACGATCCGACTGAACTCAACTATCAAGGTCCCGATGAAGGCTCGCAGTACCGCTCCGAGATCTACTACACCACCGCGCAACAGCGCGATGACGCGCAACGCTATATCGCTTCGCTTGAAAAGCGTAAGGTCTACTCCGGACCGATTGTGACGAAACTCGCGCCGCTCGCGGGGTTCTATCCCGCCGAGGCCTACCATCAGGACTACCTGGTGCACAATGCAGACAACCCCTACATTGTCTATAACGATCTGCCGAAGTTGCGCGCGCTGCGCACGAAGCTACCAAACGTCGTCAACGAAAAGGCTGCTCCGATGCAAGTGGTGGCGAAGAGCTAACGCGGTGCGAGGCGGATGGCGCCGTCCAGCCGGATAACCTCGCCATTGAGCATCTGATTTTCGAAGATATGCCGGGCCAGTGCCGCGTACTCACGCGGCTGGCCTAAGCGCGCCGGAAACGGCGTTTGCTTGCCAAGCGATTCACGCGCAGCTTCAGGCAGCCCGGCAAGCATCGGCGTGTCGAAGATTCCCGGTGCAATACTGCACACACGAATCTGCGATTGTGCGAACTCGCGGGCAAGCGGGAGCGTCATGCCGATCACGCCGCCCTTCGATGCGGAGTATGCGACTTGGCCGATCTGACCGTCGATTCCGGCGACCGATGCCGTGCAGATGATTGCACCACGATCTTCCCCGGGATCCGCGGGCTGTTTCATCATCTGTGCCGCAACGAGACGAATGACGTTGAAGGTTCCGATCAAATTGACGGTGACGACTTTTGTGAAGTGCGCGAGCGGCTGCGGCCCCTCTTTACCAACCGCGCGCTCAGCGGTTGCGATGCCGGCGCAGTTGATCACGCCGTGGATACCACCGAACTCCTTGAGTGCAACGGCGATTGCCGCATTTACCTGCGCTTCATCGGTGATATCGGTCTTCGCAAATCGCACGGGCGCGCCCAGTTCCGCTGCGAGTTGCGCACCATGATCGCCAATGTCGAGAATGACGACGTTTGCTCCACCGCCGGCGAATTCACGCACGCACGCCGCGCCCAAGCCCGAGCTTCCACCAGTAACAAGAATCGTTTTCCCGGCAATGTTCACGCGCGTACTTCTCCCCTCAAGTCCTTAGCGAATCGCCGCGAGCGGCAGGTCGTGGTGCTGCGCGAGCTCTTCCCACTCCTGCGCAGTGCGACGCGCGAACGCGCCGCGTAATGTGTCGGCATCGAGCCGCTCGACGCCGAGCATCGCTTGCAGCCGTTCGATAAAGTGCGGCTCGAGCGCGGCGACCGCGACCCATCCCGCACGCGCAGGGTAGATGTTGTAGGTCGCGAGTGCACCGCCTAGCTCACCCTCTGGCTGCGTGAGTCCGGCCTCGTACGGCTTTGCGAAATCAGCAGCCGCCTCCGTAATTGCTACGCTCGCTTGAGCGGCAGTGCCGGTGCGTTCGCGTTGCAACAGTAGCGCGAGCGACGTGCTCACGACGCGCTCCGCCGCTGCCATGTCACCAACGAGCACGCGTGGCATCGCGGGCGGGGCGATCGTTCCGGCACGTGCCTGATAGGTGAGATCGTGGCCCGCCCGGTCGTCGTACGGTGGCGCTTCGCCGGTTAGTGTGAGTGCGCACAGACGCGGATAGCGCGCATGCAGCGACACCCAGTCGAGTCCAGCGTTCACGAGCGAGCGTGCGCGCATTGCCGTCAGTACGAGATCTGCATCGCGCAAGCGTTCATCGAGCAGCGCTTTCGCTTCGGGTGCGCGTAGATCGAACTGCACGACGTCCATTCCGGCGACGATTTCCGCATACCAGGCGGGCGCGCCCACGGCGAGCGGATCGCCGCGTAACGGCTCGATCTTCGTGACGTTCGCGCCCAACGCCAACAAACGCGCGGCCGCGAGGGGGCCCGGGATGTTCGTCGTTATTGCAACGACGCGAATGTTAAGCAGCAACTGCGCGCGACGCCCGTGCCAAATAGAATGCCATAGGCAGGGCGTAAAACACGACCGTTCCGAGTAGATCTTCCGAAAAACTCGAGGTCCACGGTGTGCCCGTCTTTATCGAGATCATCAACGCAGTCACGGCCGTTACGAGGACGCCCCACCCAAGCCCGGCAACAAGCCAATTTTTCAGCTGCCCGATGGCGTTGACGACGTAGACGTAGAGCACCGCGGATGCGATCGAAATGACACCGTGCACGATTAGGCCGATCCACCACGGATTAGCCGGACCCACGGCGGTCGCCGCCATGCCCGTCCACAGTACGATCGGTGATATATGGTGCGAGATCGACAGGAACGAATCGACGATGATACCGCCGATGATGCCTGCAATTATTGCTGATCCCACTAACGACGACGTGGAACGAGCCTGTGCCGCCATGTTCGAACCTCCGCAGGTCAATCGTAAAGTGATGCGAACCAGCCACCTTCGTGTCGAAACGCAGCGCGCGGCGCCGCCGAAACCGCGGTTGGCTCCCGCTCCTCGTGCTCTTCATCATCGCCTGCGCAGCTGGTTGGTACCTGCTCCGTCCGCTGCAGCATCGACCGTCGGTATCGTCCACGCCCGTCGCCGAAGTGACGGCAACGCCGGCGCCGGAAACGCCTTCCGCCGCGGCCACGCCGACGCTAGCGCAAACCGAAACAACATCGCCGAGCCTCACACCGTCTCCGAACCCGAGTGGCGCAAAGCTCGCCTTAATCATCGACGATTGTGGACAATGGGTCGCTATCGAACGCGGCTACATCGCGCTTCCAGTGCCGTTGACGCTCTCCGTCTTACCGCACGTGCATGCGGCAACACAGATTGCGAACGAAGCGCATGACGCCGGGAAAGGCGTCATGCTGCACCTGCCGATGGAAACGCTCTCGGGCCTGTATCCGGGTCCGGGCGAGGTCACAACGTTGATGACGGACGCACAGGTCACCGCACAAGTGCAAGACGATCTCGCGCAAGTGCCGCTTGCGCAGGGCGTCAACAACCACGAGGGCAGCAAGGCGAGTGCCGACCCGCGCGTGATGCGCGATGTGATGCAGGTGCTCGCGCAGCATGGCAATCTCTTTTTCATCGACTCACGCACTAATGCGGCGTCGATCGGCGCGCAAGCTGCGAGCGCAGCCGGCATTCCAGCCGCGTCACGCGACGTGTTTCTCGACAACAAAGAAGATGTTGCCTACAGCGAAGGCCAATTGCGCGAGGCGGCCGCGATCGCGCAGCGCACCGGCAGCGCGATTGCGATCGGCCATCCGCGCGCAACCACGCTCGAAGCCGTGCGCGACATGATTCCGCAGCTTCAGGCCGAGGGAATTACATTCGTATTGGTGAGTTCACTAACGCACTGAATGCCTTAGGGCTTGAGACCCAACCAACGCTCGGCCCAACGACCGAGGGCGTCCAAGGACTCTTGCAGTTCCGCACCGGCGCAGGTCAATTCGTAGATGACTTTTACCGGCGAACCTGCCTCGACACGCCGCACGATCAATTCTTCGTGTTCGAGCTCGCGCAGACGTTCGGTGAGCAACCGATCGGAGATCCCGGGAATCGCGGCGAGGAGTTCGTTGAAGCGTCGCGGCCCGCCGAGCAGTACGCGCACGATCGCCCCGGTCCACCGACGCCCAATCAGCTCCACCGCGCGATGAAATCGCGGACACAGCGACTGGTGGCTTTCCGTGCTATCAAGATGTTGTTGGGGTATTGAGTGCGTTGACATTACATTTCGACCGTGATACTGTCTCGCTACAACTTACCATAAGTAGCTAGCTAAGGCAATATAGGTTGGAGGTCCCACATGGATGCAGCTCTGCTTTTCGTTCGGCTGGTCGTCGGATTGAGTTTAGCGGCTCACGGCGCCCAGAAGCTGTTTGGCTGGTTTGGCGGTTACGGCCTGAGCGGTACCGGCGGCTTCTTTGAAAAGCTCGGCTTTCGCCCGGGGCGCCTCTTCGCGTTCTTCGCCGCGGCCGGCGAGGTTGGCGGAGGCCTCCTGACGGCGCTTGGTCTGGGCGGTGCGCTCGGGCCGGCCACGCTCGTAATGGTGATGCTCGTCGCGATCTTTACCGTGCACATCAGCAAGGGCTTCTTCATCACAAACGGCGGCTGGGAACTCAACTCCGCGTACATCGCAGGAGCAGTCGCGATCGCTTACGCCGGGAACGGCGCGTATTCGCTCGACAACCTGCTCGGCTTCACGCTGCTGAGTTCGCCGCAATCGGCATCGATTCTCATGGGCGTAGCCGTCGTGCTGACGGTGCTGAATTTGCTCGTGCGGCGTCCCGCACCGCAAGAATCACCGAACTAAGATCGCGTCGCCGACGGATTCGCCGAAGTCGATGAAATCCGGAATGAGCGTCTTGGGATCGTACCAGACCGTTTCGTGAACCCCGTTGATATCGATCGTGACCGACACATCGGCCGCTGCGGCTTGCGCGGGGTGGGCACTCGGGGGCGAATCGATCACGTAGCCCTTTTCTGATTGCACCGCCGTCGAGCGCACGTAGGTGCAGTCGTTAGCGCCGGTCGCTAGCACGATCGACGGCAGCATGACGACCGACGTAAGGATGTTGTCGAAAACGAGCAGGCAGTCGGGAGCATCGAGGTCGAGTCGAAAAGTGTGCCCGCCTGATGCTATACACCGCTTGCGACTGCGCGAACGCTATCGTCAAGGGATCTCGGCCGCTTTGCTTGCGCTGCAAAGTCTAGCTCGTGCAATGCGCTGTCAAAGTGTTGATCCGTCGACGCGGTGACCGGCATCGCCAAAATCTTCGTGCGTGGTGACGCCGTTTTTCGTCGGGGTAACAGCGACGGTTGTGCTATATTGTGCGCCGGCCGGTGTTTCGATCTCGTACGTGTACGTGCCGGCGGCTGGAAATGCGATCGTCGCTGCCAGCACCAGTGTTGCAATCACGTTGGTGTCGGCTCCGTGATCGGAAGCGGCGTGCGTCGCGGCAGCGGTGATCCGCTCCACACCGGGCGCGGGGTCGGTACGGGCATCGGCGTGAAGATAGTACCTGCGGGTGACGCCGAGGGAAGCGCCGCGTCAAATGGTGTCGGCGAACTGAGCGGGATGTAGCGCGTGCGTATGTCGAGACGCTGCGGCTGATAGGTTACCGCGGCGCCAAGGGCACGCAAGATGCCCGCGAGCGGTACGTACGCGACATCGAGCGCACTTGGTTGACGCGGTTGCAGCACGAACCCGCACCCGGCGCTCGCCGCGCGCGATCACAAGCGTCGCACCTTCGTACCATACAACGGTACGCGACCCGCGTGACGAACGGCCGGAGCGGCGCATATACGTGCCCACCAAGTAAGGTACGCGGCGTGGTACGCTAGCACCGGACGGCCATCGATCGTGACGGTGACAGCGGCCGTCGGTGGGAATAACATCACTTCACAGCGATATACCGCATCCGATGGGACGACTCATCTCCTGCTTGCGCGAGGCAAGCCTCCGCTTCTCCAGAGACGGCTGCGCCTTCTTGGCGCAAGCGGTCGCGTTCAACGCGATCTTCGCCCTGTTTCCGCTCGTTGTCCTCATCCTCGGCGCTGCCTCTGCCATCTTCCCATTCGCTCAGGAGCGGGTGCTGAATTTCCTGGGAACCTTCAGCCCAACGCTGCACGAATTCGTCGCAGCGAACCTGCAGACGTACATCTACGGTCGCGGGATCAGCAGCATCATCGCCCTCGTCTTCCTTGTATGGTCGGGCAAGAATCTTTTGATGGGACTTGCCTTTGCGCTCGATCGCGCACTCGGCGTTCCGCAGATTCGACCGTTCGTGCAACAATCTCGCACTGTCGGTCGTCATGCTTACGGTGATGGCGTTGATTCTGATCGTTGCGATGGCCCTGCCGATCGTTATCGCGTTCGTGTTGTCGAGTCGCGCAGATTCCCGACAGGCAATATTTTACACACATTGGCGCCTACTCGATCTCCCTGCTGCTCGTTTTTGTCGTGACGATGGTGCTCTATCGCGCGCTGCCGAACAGGCACATCTCGTGGGGCTTCTCACTTCCCGGGCGCAGTCCTCGTCGCTATACTCTGGCCAATCGTACAATTTGCGTTCACGCAATACACGCTGCACATCAACTTTACCGAGATCTACGGGGCGCTCTCGGTTCCGCTTGCTCTTCTGCTGTGGTTCTACGTGATCGGCTCGCTTTTTTTCTACGGTGCGGAGTTTTCGGCCGCGTGGCACGCCGACGAAGACGCGGCACTGCAGCGCACTCAAGCCGCGTGACGCTGGTCTTCGTCCATGGCGCCGGATGTACCGGCGCCGTCTTCGCAGCGCAACTTACCGCGCTCCCCAATGCACTCGCGTTAACGCTGCCGGGACATACGACGCCGGGTGAACCGGCGAGCATCGCGGCGTTCGCCGATGCCGTCACCGATGCACTACGCACCCGCGAACTCAACGACGTCGTGCTGTGCGGGCATTCGATGGGCGGTGCGATCGCGCTCGAGCTTGCGCTGCGGCGCGAGCCTCGCGTCCGGGCTGTAGTGATGCTCGCGTCGGGTGCGCGCTTGCGCGTCGCGCCGGCGATCCTCGAACAACTCGAAGTGGATTTCGATACAGCCTCGCGTGAGCTCCCGAAATTTTTCTATGCCGAGCCGACGCCCGAACGATTGGATGCTTCGACGGCAATGATTCGCGCGGTCGGCCAGGCCCAAACCCTGCGCGACTTCCGCGCATGCGACGCTTTCAACCGCATCGACCGTCTCGAAGAGGTGGCCCTCCCGCTGCTCGCGCTGACCGGAGAGCGCGACGTCCTGACGCCGCCAAAATTCGCCGCCGCGTTAGCCGACCGGATACCGGGTGCCACGGCGCGAATAGTGCCGCGGAGCTGGGCATCTCGCGATTGCGGAACGCCCAGGTGATGTGAACGATGCCCTTTCGGCGTTCGTTAACCACGTAGCATCGACGATATAGCAAAGGAAGTGCCGTTGCGCCGTCACCTAGCTGTTTTTGTGCTGTTTGCGAGCGCGCTGCTCGTTGCGGCGACCCCGAAGCCGCTGGCCACGCCCGTGCCGGCGCCGAAAGCCTCTCCAACGCTTTCGGGCACGATCGTGCCGACCGTGCTGATCTATCCGTTCGAAGCGCCATCGGACCTCGATCCGCGCTACGGCGGCGCGGTCGCGCAAATCTTCGCACAAGTCATTACGCAGACCGGCGGCGTGAAGGTGCTCGAGATTCCAAAGGGCATCGCGCGCGTAGACTACCAAAAGTATGCGAGCGTGCAACACGCCGACTATTACATTAGCGGCTACATTCAGCCGATCGGCTCGGCTGCCGCAATCGTCACCCAAGTCGTCGACGTCAACAGCGACATCAGCAAATGGTCGGCGACGACGAACATTAACGACGTCAATGATGTGGCATCGCAAGCGCTTACCGCTCGCACCGTTATTCTGGAAGCTTCGGGCGTCGAACGGCCGGAAATCAACGCCGGGCCCGCCAACACACCGACGCCGTCATCAACTTCGGGTGCGTCGACCTCACTGACGAACGTGCTCGGCGATATCTTTCATGGCAAGTCCAAAACCAAAGCGAGCGCCACGCCCGTCGCGACGGCGACGCCCTCGAAGCCGGTTCGCGGCGCGCTGATCGTCCACGTGACCGGAAGTGCGCGGGCAAACGTCCTTAATGACGCGACCGGCGATCTGTACCGCGCGATGAACGTGTACTACACAAGCACGATGTCGCCCGTGGTGACAGGTAGTGTCGCAAAATCGGCGGATGCGATCTGCGGCGCGTCCCGCAACAACACGATCGTGTCGGGTACGCTCAACGTGCAGCACGTCGGCGGCATACACGCGCACGACACGTACACGTTCACGTTCAACGTCTACGCTTGTTTCGGCGCGGTGCTCTACACAAACACTCAGAGCGACGACAACTATGCGAAGGCCGTGCTCAACGCGGTGGATCAGTACCACACCGACCACCCAGACAACGCCTAGACCGGTTCTCCATCCAGCAGACCTGCGGGGAGATCGTGCACAACGATCTCCTTTTTCTTTATGTCGATGCTCGCAATGAAGGCCCCGACCATCGGCAAAAGCCGCCCATCGACTACGAGCATATCGTTCGCCGGATAGTGTTCGACCCGCTCGACGCTTCCATACGCGTGACCGCCGGCATCGCGCACGGTGCAACCGGCAAGATCGACGTCGAGGTACTCGCCGGGTTCAACGTCGAGTGCCTCGCGCGGTGCGAAGAAGGTCGCGCCAATGAAATGTTCCGCCGCGGTTGCATCTTGCGCTTGCTCGAGTGCGATCAACAAGCGGCCTTTGTGTTCGCGTACACTCTCGATCGTAACCATTTCGCCCCCGCACTGTAGCTGTGCGCCGGCCACAAACAGCGCGCGACCCGCCGAAGTCGGGTCGCACTTGAGTTCACCGCGCACGCCGAAAAGGCCGGCAATTCGGCCGATCGGCATCTCACTCTGCGGCGTCGGTTGAACCTTCGTCGGCGGCGGCAGCTTCCTCAGCGTCGAGAATGTCGACGGAGACGCGACCCTCGGCGGTTGCACGCACGATCGTGCGCAACGCTTGTGCGACGCGTCCGTTACGCCCGATGACCTTGCCCAAGTCTTCCGGGTCAACCACGAGCTCGATGACTGGTTTGCCCTCTTCATCGGTGAAAAGTTCGACCGTGGTTACTTCCGGTTTCGCGACCAGCTTTTTCGCGAGGAGATCGAGCAGCGAGGTTGCACGCCGCAACGACGCCCACGGATCGGATGGCTGCCGGTTTTCACGACGCTCGTGCCGTTGCGGATGGCCACCGCCACCACGTTGCCGCGGCATGCGCTCTGAAGTGCGCGCCGGGCGCGCCTCTTCGGGCTCGACGTCGTCGATGATCGTTTCGTTCGAAGCGATCTTGCGTGCGGGCAAGGTAGAACGCCGCTCGGCCTCAGCTCCCTCGTCGCCGAAGAGGCCGAACTCATCGTCGAAGGCCGACATTATTCTTTGCCTTTACGTGGAGCGCGCTTGGTGGTCGGCATCGGACCGCGCTCCATGATGCCCTTTTCCGCAAAGAGACGGCGAACGGTTAGCGTCGGCTGCGCGCCTTTGGCGAGCCACTCCTTCGCTTTTTCCGCGTTCACTTCGAGCGTCTTCGGCTCGGTGCGCGGATTGTAGTGACCGAGAATCTCGATGAAGCGGCCGTCGCGCGGCGAGCGCGAATCGGCAACCACGAATCGATAGGTCGGTTGTTTCTTTGCGCCCATGCGGCGCAGTCTGATCTTCACCATGGTGTTGTTGTCGTGTCTTTCTTCCGTAGGTAGTTAGCGAAGCATCCCTGCCGGCATACGCGGGCGTTTGCCTTTGCCGCCGCCGAGTTGCTTCATCATCTTTTGAGCGCCTTCGAAGTTCTTGATCAGCTTGTTGACGTCGCTGACTTGGGTGCCCGAACCGAAGGCGATCCGTTTGCGGCGCGATCCGTTGAGAATCGAGGGGTTTCGCCGCTCTCGCGAACGTCATCGAGCAAATAATTGCTTCGACGCGCTTGAAGTCTTTTTCAGGAATCTCGAAGTCTTTGGGCAATGCGCGCGAGAGTCCGGGGATCATCTTCATGATGTCGCCCATCGAGCCGATCTTCTTCACTTGGCGCATTTGCTCGAGAAAGTCGTCGAGCGTGAAACTGCTCTTGCGCATCTTCTCTTCGAGCTCCTTCGCCTGCGTCTTCCGAATAGACGCTTTGCGTCTTCTCGATCAGCGTGAGCACGTCGCCCATGCCGAGGATGCGCGACGCCAAGCGATCGGGATAGAACGGTTCGAGCGCCGAGAGCTTCTCGCCGACGCCGACGAACTTGATCGGCGCGCCCGTCTCGCTGAAGATCGAGAGCGCGGCACCACCGCGCGTGTCGCCGTCCATCTTCGTGAGGATTACGCCCGTGATCCCGAGACGATCGTTGAAGCCTTTGGCAACGTTCGTTGCTTCTTGACCGGTCATCGCGTCGGCGACGAAGAGAATCTCTTTCGGCTGCACGGCCGCTTTGATCTCTTCCAGCTCGCGCATGAGCGTATCGTCGATCTGCAACCGGCCGGCGGTATCGATGATCACCGTCGAGAGCCCGAGACGTTTCGCTTCGTTGACGCCGTCGCGCGCGATCTTCACCGGATCGCCGGTGCCCTCTTCGTAGACCGGTAGATCGATCTGCTTGCCGAGCGTTTGCAACTGCGCGATCGCAGCCGGACGATAGACGTCGGCGGCGACGAGCAGCGTGCGCCGGCCTTGCTCTTTCAAACGCAACGCAAGCTTACCGGCCTGCGTCGTCTTGCCCGAGCCTTGCAGACCGACCAGCATGATGACCGACGGCGGCGAGTCGCTGAACACCAGGCGCGCTTCCGCGCCGCCCAAGCAGCGCGACCAGCTCGTCGTGCACGATCTTGACGATCGTCTGCGCGGGCGTAAGCGACTCGAGCACGTTCTGCCCGACCGCCTGTTCCTTGACGCGCGCGACGAATTGCTTCGCTGCGGCCAAGGAGACGTCGGCCTCAAGCAACGCAACGCGCACTTCGCGCATTGCGTCGTTGACGTCGCTCTCGCTGAGCTTACCGCGACCGCTCAGACGCGAGAAGATCGCGCCGAGCCGGTCACTTAGCTGGTCGAGCATAATGGTTAGAGGTTACGCCCCCGCCGCCGCTGCCTGATCGATGCGCGCCACTGCGTCACCGACGGTCTTGATCTTTTCGGCTTCTTCGTCGGGAATGTCGATGTTGAACTCGGTCTCGAACGCCATGACCAACTCGACCTGGTCGAGCGAATCGGCGCCTAGGTCATCGGTGATCGAGGCTTCGGGCGTGACTTCCGATTCGTCGACGCCGAGCTGCTCGACGATGATCTTCTTGACTTTGTCGAACGTGGACATTACAGCTCCTTATTATATGTAGCAGTGTATCCCCAAGCCGGGGAAATTTACATGACCATGCCACCGTCGACCACGATGGTCTGACCGGTGACATAGGCGGCGGCATCCGAGCACAGAAAGGCGACGACCCCGGCGACGTCTTGCGGCGTCCCGACTCGGCCGAGGGCGGAACGATCGATCTGCTCCTTCAAGGCCGCCTTGGCGGCATCGGGGAGCTTCTCGGTCATAGCCGTCTCGATGAATCCCGGCGCGACGGCGTTGACTCTTATGTTCCTTGAACCCAACTCCTTCGCAACCGACTTCCCGAGTGCAAGCAGGCCCGCTTTTGATGCAGCATAGGCGGCCTGCCCGGCGTTGCCCGTGAGCCCAACGATACTGGAAATGAGCACGATCGCGCCCGCGCGCTGCTTCATCATCGGCTTCGCGACGGCGCCGCACAGGTAGAACGCCGACTTCAGGTTGACCGTGAGCAGCGGGTCGATGGTTTCGGGCTTGAGGCGGAGCAACAGTGCATCGACCGACTGCCCGGCGTTGGCGATCGCGCAATCGATTCGTCCGAAGCGCTCGAGCGTTGCAGCAACCGCGCCCTCGACCGCAACGTGATCGGCGACGTCGGCGATCAGCACCTCGGCCGTAGCACCGGGACGCACGGCCGCGCACGCGCCCGCGGTCTCGTCCAGCGCCGCTCGATCGCGCCCGACGAGGGCGACATCAGCGCCTTGCGCGCATAACTCGACCGCGATCGCGCGGCCGATACCGCGGCTTGCGCCGGTTATGAGCGCGACCTTGTTATCGAAGCTAGGCATTGATCTTCAGCTTCTGTATGCCGGCATAGTCGCAACGACAACGACCTCGGGCGCGTTCGGCAAACGTTTCATCAGCGGACCGAGGACCGGACTCGCACCGCATTCGATCACGAGATCCAGACCGTAGCTCACAAGACGCTCGGCCGTCTCGTGCCAGCGCACTTCGTTGGTCACCGAGAGCACGAGGTTCTTCTTGATCGTCGCGATGTCGCGATACGGTTGCGCATCGACGTTCGAGATGACGTCGAAGCGGGGCATGGTAAACGGCGCCGCTTCAACGACGTGCGCGAAATGTTCGAGCGCCGGTTCCATCAGCGCCGAGTGCCATGCGCCTGAGACGTTGAGCGGCACGACCCGCTTTGCGCCGGCCGCAAGCAGTGCATCGCCTGCGGCTTGTACGGCACGCAGGTCGCCGCTGATCACGATTTGTGCGGGCGAATTGAAGTTTGCGAGTTGCACGCGCTGCCCGCTCTCGGCGCGCACGCGATCGACGACTTCGCGAATTGCGCCGGCATCCATGCCGAGCACCGCCGACATGCCGCCTGCCGCAAGTTCGGCTGCGCGCTGCATCGCAATCCCGCGCGCGTTAACGACCCGCAGCGCATCTTCAAAGCCGATTGCCTGCGCGGCATACAGGCTGCAGTACTCGGCGAACGAGTGGCCCGCGCTCACGATCAGCGATTCGGGCGGCAACTCAAGTGCAGCGAAGATGGCAACGTTCGTCGCGAAAATTGCCGGCTGACTGTACTCGGTCTCGCGCAACCGTTCTTCCGGACCGCTCTTCTGCAAGCCAAGCAAATCGTAACCGAGTACGCTCTGCGCCATATCGAATAGATCGCTGGCCGCCGTCGAGTGCTTCGCAACGTCGACGCCCATCCCGAGCGTCTGCGAACCCTGCCCCGGAAAAACGATGCCGATCCGCATATCAGCCTGTCATCCTGAGCGTAGTCGAAGGACGCATCATGCTACCCACTTCCACACGACAGCACCCCACGAAAGGCCGCCGCCGAAGCCGACGAAGACGATGATGTCGTTGGTGCTGATTCTGCCGTCGCGGACCGCCTCCGAAAGCGCAATCGGAATCGATGCGGCTGAGGTATTTCCGTACTCTTGAATGTTGACGATGCAGCGCTCGGGCGGGATCTCAAGATATTTCATCGCCGCGTCGATGATGCGCTTGTTCGCCTGATGCGGGATCAGCACGTCGACATCACTCTTGAGCAGTTCGGCCTTCGCGAGCGCCTTGTCAGTCGCGTCGATCATCTTGGTTACGGCGAACTTAAAGACCTCACGGCCTTCCATTTGAATGCGATCGGCTTTGCGATCGAGCGCCGCGTGCGTCATCGGCACGCGCGAACCGCCGGCTTCCAGGCGCAGCAATTCGGGGCGGCTGCCATCGCTGCCAAGTTCGGAACCAAGGAACGAATCCTCGTGGCTCGCCTCGAGCACGACGGCGCCGGCGCCATCGCCAAAGAGAATTGCGGTGCCACGATCTTCACGATCGACCAGCTTCGAAAGCGTCTCGGCGCCGATCAACATGATGCGCCGGTAGACACCCGAGCGAATGAGCGATGAGGCAACGGTCAGCCCGTAGATGAAGCCGCTGCACGCGATCTCGATATCGAAGCCCGGCTTATCATGCGCGCCAAGTTTCGCAGCGACGATACAGGCCGTCGCGGGGAACAGGAAATCGGGATAGACCGTAGCGACGATATACGCGTCGATATCGTTCGCTTGCAAGCCGGCGTAGGCCAGCGCGTTGCGCGCAGCAGCCAACGCCAAATCACTGGTCGCTTCATTGTCTGAAGTCCAGTGACGGCGTTGCATTCCGGTTCGCGTCGTAATCCATTCGTCGGACGTGTCGAGCCATTGCTCGAGGTCGTGGTTATCCACGACACGCTCGGGCGCGTAGTGCCCGACGCCGACGATCCTAACCCCGGTCAAGAGGTCACTTAGTTGTGATCGTGACCGGCGTGTTCGTCGCGAATCTCGACGACCTGACGGCCATCATACGTGCCGCAATGACCGCACGTGAAGTGCGGACGCTTCGGCTGGTGACACTGGGGGCATTCCACGACCGTAACCGCGTTCAGCTTCCAGTTCGCCGCACGACGGCTGCGCGTTTTACTGCGCGGGGTCTTCCACTTTAGATTTGCCACTTTGTCTGTCTCTCGTCTCCGTTAATACTCTATGCCCGCACAGTTTTCGCTGCAGCGAAGTCCCATCGGTAACTCGCTGAGCAGCAGCTGTTGCGCCAAATCGGCCACATCCAGCCGGCTCCCGGTCAGGACGTTGCTCTCTCCAAACGGATCATCGTCTCGACCGGTCTGCGGATCGATCCGTTCGTCGACGTCGGCATGCACTTGCATATCGACGTCCTCCAAGCACGAGTCGCACGCGCCACGGGCCCCTACATCGACGCTGCCTACTATATGAAGCAGCCGATCCACGTAGCGTAACTCCAAGTGCACTTGGGCCGGCCGCGGAAACGAGATTCCCTCGAATTCCTCGATCGGCACCTCGTCGTCGACCAGCATAAGCTGCCGGCCGCCCCCGAAGAGCCCACTGACGTCGACTTTGTGCGATTGAGCCATGGCCATTTTGCGACTGTCGTAGATTGGGGGCCCACCGTGCGGCAGGCCCCCATTGCGACTTGGAGATTGTAGAACCCCGCCGGGGTCTTGTCAAACGCCGTTGACGGCCGGCCACTCGGCGTTGAAGGCTTCGGCAGAGGCCGCGAGGCCTGCTTGCTTAGCTTAGAGGTCGGAGCGGCCAACCAATCAAACCCCCGGCCCATGAATATACGGTCGATGCTCAAGCGACTGGCAATACCGTTTGGTATTTCGCTCGCAATTTCCGGATGCACGCCGGGCGCTGGTCCGATCGGACTCTCCACGGTGCCCCCAAATTCCACCGCAACGCCCCACGCGACGCCGACACCGCCGGGTTCGACACCCACGCCGGTGCCGACGGCAACGCCCTTGCCTGGTACGCCGGCACTCTCGCCGTCGACCTTCGCGTTTACCGCGATCAATCAGGTGCAAGCTTTTGCGGCGTCCGAGAGCCAGTACACCGGTACTTGGACGCTGGTCGCCGGCAATAACGCTGTAGCCACGGCATCGCTGTCCGGCTCGACCGTAACCGTCACAGCAAAGGGCCTTGGCTCGACGACGATCGGCGTTACGGATTCGTTCGGACATACGGCATCGACCGCAGTGACCGTAACGCTCTCATCGGGCGGAATCACGACGCACGCGACGACGATTGCGATCTTCACACCGCAACCGCAAGGCCAGACGTACGGTATCGCGAGCGGACCCGACGGCAACATCTGGTACACCGATTGGTTCAACAACACCATCAACAAGATGAGCACGGCGGGCGTGGTGCTCGCGCACTACACCGTGCCGAGTGCTTCGAGCAATCTCGGCGGCCTCGCCGTCGGCTCCGATGGCAACCTCTGGTTCACGGAACGCTCCCTTGGCGCCAGTAAGATCGGCATGGTCACGACCAGCGGAGCGTTCACCGAATACAACGTGAGTAATGCGAGTGAACCGTTCGACATCGTTGCCGGACCCGATGGCAATCTGTGGTTCACTGAAACGGCAGGGGATGCGATCGGCCGCATCACAACCAGCGGTCTCGTCACCGAATTCAAGACGCCAAGTGCATCGAGCGGACCCGTCGGCATCACCGTCGGACCTGACGGCAACTTGTGGTTCGCCGAAAACGGTGCCGGAAAAATCGGCACCGTCACGCCGATCGGTATCTTCAATGAGTACAGCTACAGCGGCGCCGGCAATCCGGAGTTCATCACGACCGCCAACGGCGAGATCTGGTTTACCGATTACACCATCGGCAAGATCGGCGCGATGACAACGAACGGTTTGAGCGCGACGCTCTACTCGCCGCCGACGGCAAATAGCCAACCGGTCGGGATCACCCTCGGGCCTGATGGTGCGCTCTGGTTCACCGAAGGTGCGAAGAACGCTGTCGCACGCGTAACGACGTCGGGAACGTTCACCGAATATCCGGCGCCGCCGCCGGTGAACAGCACACCCACACTCATCATCGTTGGACCCGACGGCAACCTGTGGTACAGCGACAACTTCCTTGGTGAAATCGGAAAGGTGACACTCTAATGCGGACGCGCAACACCAGTCCCTATGCGCTCGCGTTGCTGCTGGCTCTGAGCGCCTGCAGCTCGAGCGGAACCTCGTCCCTCGCGCCCACAGCACAATCGGACGGCAAGACACCCGCGCAAACGGTGCTGCGCATCGTCGTGCCCGCGATCACGGGAAGCGCGCTAGCACACCGGCATCCACTGTTTGTCGCGAGCGGCACAGCGGGCGTGTTGATTCAAACCTATGCGCAGAGCGACACCACGCACGCGACGCTGCTCGGATCGACCGCAACCGACATCAGTTCGGGATCGGCGGCGTGCAGCGCGACGACAGGAACGCCAAGAACATGTTCGGTTTCCTTCGCGGCACCGCCGGGACCGGATCAATTCGTCGTGACGTCGTATGACGCTGCACCGGTTGGGGGCGCCTTTACGGGTGCGCATCAACTCGGCGCGGCAGTCGCCAATCAAACGATAACGTCAGGCACGACCAACACGATAAGCGTCACGATCGACGGTGTGCTCGCGAGTATCACTGTCTCAGCGGCATACCAATCGGTCCGCGGCACCGCGCCATCGTCGCAGACGATTGTGATCAACGGTCTCGATGCCGACGGCAACATCATCCTGACCGATGCCTACGTCAATGCGAGCGGGAACGCGGCACCGATCGCCCTCGCGCTTGCGCCTAACACCGGCAACGTCTTCACCCTCGGCACAGCGACGTTGGCGGCTCCGTCACCAACGGGCGTCAACCTCGCGTACAGCGGCACCGCAGCGACGGCGTTCACGACCACGCTCACCGCGACGGCAGGTTCACTGCACGGCAGTCTTGCGATCGCGCTGCTCGGACCGGCGCTCGCGCAGTACAACACGACGACCACGGGTGCCTCACCGGCGAGGATCGCCAACGCACCTTACGCGTTTTACCCGGCGAACGGCAACTTGTGGTTCACCGAATTCGCCGTCAACAAGGTTGCGTCGATTACGCCGAGCGGCACGGTAACCGAATACCCGCTCATTGGAACAGGACCGATCGGCATAGCCACGAGTCCCCTGGGCGATGAGTATCTGTACATCGCAGACAACACGTCGAGTTCGATCGACGTGATCGAAAGCGACGGAACCGAGCACGCCAACGTGCTCACAATAACCGCGGCCGCCGCACCATCGGGCATCACCTACGGCCCGGCTGTCGGGACGGTCTGGTTTACCGAGGGTGGCGCCGCACAGATCGGCGTGATGAACACCACCTCCGACACGATGACCGCCGAATACCCGACCGGGTTTGCGGGCAGCGCGCCAGCCGGTATCGCGACCGGCGCGGATGGCAACATGTGGTTCACCGATCCCGGTGCCAACGAGATCGGGAAAATCACGCTCGGCGGCGCCGTCACCGGCTATGGGATTCCGGCGTCCGGGTCGGCTGCGCGGAATATTACGTCCGGTCCGGACGGCAATCTGTGGTTCACCGAAACGAGCACGAACAAAATCGGCAAGATTACGACCGCCGGTGCCATAAGCGAATACACGATTCCAACAGCGGCTAGCCAACCTACCGGCATTGTCGCGGGCGCCGACGGCAATCTGTGGTTCGTCGAAAGCGCAACCCAAAAGGTCGGGCGCATTACCACGAGCGGCACGATAACCGAATACGCGGTTGCCGCGACGGGAACGCTCGCCGGCATTGCAGTAGGCTCGGACAACAACCTGTGGTTTGCGCAGAACAGCGCTTCGAAAATCGGGGTTTTCTCCTGGTAATCTAGTCAGTCGCCGGCGCGCGAGGGATGGAGAGGCACCATGAACCCTCTCGGTTCTCTCGCCGCCCGGCTCGCAAACGAAGGCGTCAACTACGCCTCCGAAATTACGAACGCGGCCGCCAAGTATGGGCTCGATCCCAAACTCTTGGCGGCCGTTGCTGCGCAAGAGACCGGCGGCCCCGGTGCAAACGGTGGACGCAACGAGGTCGGTGACGGCGGCCACGGTCGCGGCGTATTTCAAATCGACGACCGCTGGCACGACTTCGCCAAGACCAACGCCGCGATGGATCCGGCGCAAAACGCCGACTATGCGGCGGGCATGCTTTCGGGATTGCTCAAGCGCTACAACGGCAACGTTCGTGACGCGCTCTCGGCCTACAACTCGGGCGATCCACACGGGAAGGGCACGAGCACGACGTGGGGCGACGGTGACAAACTCGACTACGCCGACTCGGTTCTGCGCCACTACCAGCAACTCGGCAGCAACGGCGAGTCGCCCGATCGTCTCGGCGATCTTGCGTTGCAACTTCCAACGCAACAGCAACCGCAGATGCCGCCGCACGCGCCACACGCGCATCACCACAGCCATCGTTGGCGCGCATGCGAGAACGTCGACGCAACCGGTCACGGTTCACACCAAGCCATGTCGTACGACACGTACATCAATGGAGGAGACAATCCATGAGCTTCAACATCGGCCAGGCACTCGTTGGAGGCGTAGAGGGCCTTTTAACCGGAGGACCGGTCGGCGCTGCCGTCGGTGCGGTCGCCGGCGGCTGCGAAGGCGGGTCATCGCAGTCGTCATCTACATCCGCTTTCGATCCCTCGTCGCTCGAAAGCGCACTCAGTCAGCAATCGAGCGCGTTTAGCAACATCAATACGCTTTCATCGCTCGCGCAATCGCAACCGCAAACCGACAATCTGCTCGCCAGTTTGATCGACGGCGACGATACCGGAAGCTAAGGAGTGCTGCAATGGGATTCTTGATTCCGATGGCGGAGGCCGCGTTACCATCGATTGCGGGTGGACTCGCCGGCGGCGCGATCTCCATGCTCAGCGGCAACGGTTTGAACGGCGCGGGCGAAGGCGCGATGACCGGTTCGAATGCGAGCCTCGCCGGGATGCTCGCCGGTAACAGTACGTTTCAAACCGGGCTGATGGGTCAAGAGATGGGCGCGCAAGATCAACTCGACATGCAGGCCACGGCTTTCGATGAAGCAATGGATCAGCAGTCGGAGAACATGCGCGAGATCAACTCGTTGCGCGATGCGCAGATGGCGCAGCGCAAAGCCGACGATGGCATCACCAAGAAGTTCATCGAGAGTATCGGCGAATGATCGACCTTCTGTTCGCTGCGGCGCGTCCACCGCGCGCGCCGCAGCCGAAGCCCGCGGTCGATCCGGCAACCGGCGCCGACACTGCAACGCCTGACGACACCACCGCGCAAGAGCAGGCGCTCGCACAAGTCAAAGCAGCCTTCGACTACGAGATGGCACAACAAGCCGAGATGGAGCGCGAGCGCGAGGCGCTCGAAGCCCTACTCCTCGCCAATCTCAAAGACGAGGATGAGGTGATGAAAAAGTGGATTGCGATGATTGCATGATCTGGCGCCGGATGCTGTCCGGCGCGGTGAAACGGTAATTGCCGAAGGTATAGAGCGCGTCGAGATCGGTCGTCTGATCGTACCAGTGCACGCGCGATGTCCAACGTACGGTTCGCACGACCGCATAGCCGCCGATATTCTGCATGTCGACCTGATAGTCGGCGAGTCCACGCCCGTTCCGGTAGTACAGGAGAACGCCGGACACAATAAGGCGCGGTATCGTAAGCGACTCGCGGTCGATCCAAATTTCCTTGAGTGCCGAAAGGCTCTTGTCGGCAACACCGAGGACGAGATGCGCGTAGCGTGCGCCGTCGATTGTGTCATCACCCTCGTCGGTGCAGGGAAGCTTTGGGATGTTCTCCACGCTCGCGATCGTTTGTAGCCGCCCTCCGAGTAATTCCGCGGGAAGCCAGCCGTAGCGCGCCTTGTCATATGGGCCGAGCACGGGTGGCCCGGGTTCGAGCTGATCGCTTACAAACGGTTTGGACCACCGTGTGTCGTCGACGTATGAAATCCCGTCGTCGCGATAGACGACGTCGACATTGTTCTTGAAGAAAGGATGATCGTTCGCCGTGACGTCGACGTTTTCGGAGTAGCTGATGTACTGCGGATGCGGTGCCGCGGCATCGTGCCGAATGGCCGAGAACACGAGGCGCCAACAGGCGTCTGCGAGCGCCGTGGCGAGAAGGAAGCCAATCATGTCGCACCACCTCCCGACAACGCTAACGCCGGACCTTGAGAGTGGGCAGAAGGGACTTGCGGGGCTGTGCTATACTTCTGACTTGTGCCCCGGGCCATTAGCTCAGCTGGTTAGAGCGCATGCTTGATAAGCATGAGGTCCCTGGTTCGATCCCAGGATGGCCCACCATTACGAACAAGGGCCCGACGTTAAACGCCGGGCCTTTTGTGTTACTATCGCGACGATGAACGTCAAGCGCTCCCTTGCACGGGGCCGCTCCGTCGCACTCGTACTGATCGCGCTGCTGGCGGGATGCACGCCAGCAAATGGCACATTTATCGCGCAGCCGCCGACGCTTACCGCAAGCGCACCGGGGTACTCGCTGATCTTTCAGCTCAGTGATGAAAGCTACGGCGATCTAGATCCTCACTACATTGCCCTTGTGCAGGAAGTGGCAGGGGCTCAGCCCGCTGTTTGGCTCTCGATCAAGCCGCTTGATCCCCCCATTGGCCAGCCATTCACCGTGACGTGGGGCACTGTCTCATCGACACAACTTTACGAAACGCAGCAGACGCCGCCGGGCGCACAAGTGTTGGGTTTCGGAGGGATCCAAGAGCCGGCCAGCAGCGGGACAACGTACTCGTTTTCAAACTATGCGTTTGCCACTACCGGCCAGAATACCGGAACGGGCATTACCGTCATCAACAACGAGCCAAACTCCAGTGTCCTGGGTTTTGGGCTCGTGGAAGGCTATCATGTAAACACGCCACAGCCATTCGCCGTTGGTTTTGGCATCATGGGCTATCAGGATGTCGCGTATCGAAGCAGTGCGACGTTCACTCCGCCGGCGAGCGTATTCGTTTTTGTCTCGGACTCCCTGGGTAACACGGTGCTCTCATCCGTGCCGGCTGAGGCGCTGAAGGTCGACTTCTCGACGCACGTTTCTGCAACAGTCGGTTACGATGTTGGAGCCCAGCGCTTCTACCTCATCTCATCTAAGTGATTGCGCGTCCCGGGCGGCCTTTTTTGCCCACGCGCGACGCCGGGATAACCGGAGCGTTGGCGCTGGATGTACGCTCCGAGGATGATACGTACAATCTCTCGCCTTCTTGCCGTGCTTGGCACCCTTGCCCTGATCGGCGTTGCCCAGCCGCCGGGCTCGATGCCCGCAGTCCATCACATGGTTTACCGCTTCGGCTACAACGGGCCGGCCGACGATCAGGGTAAACAGACCGGCACGACCACGGTCGATATTACGGGACCCGCAAGCGACGGCGGCATGACCGTCAGCATGCTCGACGAGTGGTGGCATCAAGCGCGCCCGCGCCAGCAATACACGTGCGAAGTCTATCCGAGCGGCGGCGTAAAGTGCCCAACCGCTCCGTATGCGATCTCGCCGATTCAAGTGACGTTGCTCCCGCTGCTCGCGCACAATTACTTCAGTGCGCTTCACGGCAACCCGAACGCGAGCTGGAGTATGAATTACACCGTGCGCGCGACGTTTCTCCCGGGCGCAGGCGGTGGATTTGCGGGACAAGTGTACACCTGGAAGTGCGCCTACACGCTCACCGGTCAAGGCACGATTCCCAACGATGCGCCGATCGTGCTGATACATCGCGAAGGACAGATGGTGCAGCAAGGCGGCACGTTGATCAAAGTTAACCAGAAGACCAAGATCGCGTACGATCCGCGCAACCGCCTCCCTGTCGTTGTCGGTGAAACGGTCACGTTCGTACCGACAAGGACCACGAACAGCTACATCATCAACCTGCGCCTGATCAAAGCGGGGACGAACTAGGCGAGGGCAACGCACTCGGCGACGGCACGTTTCCCGCATCCGGCGTCGGTTCGTATCTCGGATCGAGCGTCGCCGGCGGCGCCCCATTGGGTACCGTCGGGACAGCATTATTCGCCAGGGTCACGACGTGAAAGTCGCTGCCCTCTTTGAGCAGCACGTCGTCGCCCTTCTTGCCCGCCAGACAAAACACGCCGCACAAGAGATACTGGCCGGCCATGTTGCCGTTGTGTTCCTTTAGCGGCACGGCGTCACCGATCTCTCCGGGAACGCTCACCAGCAGCTCGCCCCCGTTGGGCTCGGTCAGACTCGTGATCACGATGGTGAGTTCACCATTCACGTGTCCGCCCGCAGCGTGCCTCACTCCAGTGACGGTTCCGTAACCCGGCGATCCCTTGGGAAGCACGAGCGCGCCCCCAACCGTGTAGTCGCTCACGGTTTCAACGCCAAAGATGGCGCCCATATTGCGCGTGCGCGATCCAACATCGGTTACGAAGCGGACTTCGATTTTGTCGCCGGCCGGCACATCAACGGTAGCCGCCGGCGTGGCGGCGAGAAGCACAGCAGTAGCCGAGGCGATTAGAATAAGCGTCTTGAGCATGGGGGATCTTTTCGACTAGGCCGGTTCGCCTACCTATAGTCCTTTTTGCCTATGCCAAGAACAGCGCTACTTCCGTTCGGCGAAGAGGGAGCCGGCCGGCGCGGCCTGCTCGAAGCGATAATTCATAAAATCGTATTCGGCGGCCAGCAGACTCGTTTGGTCGTAGACGTGGAACGTGTACAGCCAGGTCACGCGCTGCACGACGTCGTGACCGTCGATGTTCTCCATGTCGATCGAGAAATCGGTCAGTGCCTTCTTCTGATTCCACGTTATCGTGAGGACTTTGAGGTACTCGGCAACGATCACGCGCGTGATCGCGTGCGTATGACGGTCGATCCAGATCTCTTTGAGCGCCTGGCGATCGGTGGGCGCGTTCGGCACGACGAGGTGCGCAGCGTTGACGCCATTCACGAACTGATCGCCATGGTCAACGCACTGTCGCGTCTGATTGTGTACGTCGGCAATAAGCGGCAAGGCGTATGCACTTGCCGCAGAGGACAGCCAACCGGCGCGGCTGTCACCGTACGGGCCAAGTACGGGCGGCCCGGGATCGAGCAAATTGCTTACGAACGGATGCGACCAACGGTCGTCGTCAATCGAGGCTTGGCCGTCGTCGCGATAGGTAATATTCGCGGTCGTGCGTTCGTAGCGAAAACCGTCTTCGCGAATATCCACCAGTTCGTTGTAAGAAATGTACGCGGCGTGCGGGGTAGCCGCTTCGCGTTCGATCGCTGAGTACAGCAGGCTCCAGCACGCGTCATCGGCGCGCGCTACGGCGGTCGAACCTAAAACGAGCACGGCAGCTATCGCGCCGGACAACAATAGACGGGCCATGTCCCGCCCCTCCCAGGCCTCTCCATCCTCTCGCTTTGGGGCGTGCACTGCAAGGGAGGGGCCACGCTTGGTGGGCCGAATCAGGGGATGCCGCAGGCGGGTCCGTTCGTTGGGGGTGTAGCTCAGTTGGTAGAGCAACGCCTTTGCAAGGCGAAGGTCAGGAGTTCGAGTCTCCTCACCTCCACCATCGAAACCCGGCCCCTCGTCTAAAGTGAGACGCCATGACCTCGAAGTTCGCCACGGCCCTCGCCGGCGCAATCGTCCTCACCAGTGCCGCCGCCCGTGCGGCCGACGTGCCGGCCGATGCGCAAAAGGCCATCGCCGCCGATTATCAATTGGGCTGCACGGCCGCGATCAATCCGACCGACTCGAATCTTGCCGCGGCATTCACGTTTCTCTCTCCCGACTTCGTCGATATCAACGTCAAGGGCAAGAAGACGCCGCGCGATCAAGTGGTGGCGATGGGCACACAAAGCATGAAGCTACTGCACACGTCCACGTGCGAGCCCACGACCGAGTCGTCAGTGCTCAATGCCGACGGCACAATTGCCGTGGTGGAAGACCTTCACGTCATTGGCTCGCTCCAAGCACCCGACGGAACGCACCAACTCGACGTGACCGCGAAGATGCAGGACACATGGACGCAGGTCAAGGGCACGTGGATGCAATCGCAGAGCCAGCAGCTGCGTAATCTCGTAAAGATGGACGGAAACGTCGTTCAAGACGAAGGGCAATAGACCACCGCTGGCGTAGAGTGGCGGTCGCCGATTTGTGGGGGGCATAGCTCAGCTGGTAGAGCACTTGCATGGCATGCAAGGGGTCAGGAGTTCGAGTCTCCTTGCCTCCACCAATTCATCGAACGAGAGCCCGCCAGCTTTTTTAAGCGGACGGGCTCTTTGTTGTAACAGGATTAGAACGTAAAAACTGGACGTTTGATCATGGCAGTAGCCTGGTAAAGCGGTGAGTCATGAACACCTCACCCAAACACTCACTCATTGCCGTCTCTGCCTTATTGACCGTATTACTTGCGGGATGCGGTGGCACGAGCGGCGCAAACAATCCATTAGCTCCTACGAACGTCGGCTATTTTCGCGTTGTAAACGCCTCGGCCGACGCCGGAACCGTCGACTTCTACATCGACGGTGCAAACAAGACGACCGAAGTGTACGGCGGCGTCTCGAACTACATCAAACTCAATACGGGTCAGCATACGATCGCGGTAGATGTCACTGGAACGCAGACCGCAATCGGCGGGATCCCAACGGCTTCACTCACGCAATCGGTTAACGGTAACTCCTACGTCGACCTCGTGCTCGTCGGCGAGGAACATCCGGTCGTCGCGACCGACACGCCAAACATCGTCGCGTATATAAATACGCCGTATAGCACGCCGAGCGGCGGCTTCGCACTCAACTATCACAACGCAGCGGGCATCACGGCCGGCACGGGAACGAATTTCGGTATCACGTCTTCGACCGGCTCGCAACAACTCGGCGCGACGATTAACGTCGCCGGCTCGACACAACCGGTGGGCGTCCCGAGCACGTTCATCTCTCCGACGATGACCGTGACATTTACGGCGCAGACGGGAAGTGCTGCGGTCGTCTCAATTGCACCGAGCAACATCGATTCGGCTGGATGCGCGGCCAACACACTGCCCTGCAATAGCGGCAACCTCTCACTCTACTACATCGACGGTCCAGCCGCGTCGCTCACGCCGAGCGCGGGTCCGTATCCAGACGGCATCACGGCATCGCAAACCGCGACGTTCGTCGGCCTCTTCGACGCCAACGGAACCTAGGCACCGCGACAACTTCGCCCGCGTGCTATACTACGCGGGCGAAGTACGCCGGGCGATCGCGCTTGTTGTCGCGCTGCGGCAACGGTGAGGAAAGTCCGGGCTTCATTGGGCAGGGTGCAGGATAACGTCCTGTCGGGGCAACTCGAAGGAAAGTGCCACAGAAACATACAGCCCTTCGGGGCAATGGTGAAATCGTGAGGTAAGAGCTCACGGAGCGTCACGGTGACGTGCGCTCGGGTAAACCCCACCTGAAGCAAGACCGCTCGATATCGGGTCCTCTTGACCCCGGACGGCCCGTCCGCACGAGCTATGTCGCAACGAGGCGCACGGTGACGCGCGCCCCAGATAGATGATCGTCGGAGCCCGCAAGGGCTTGCACAGAATCCGGCTTACAGGCGTACTTCGCAGTACTTTCGTACATTGCACGATGCGGCTCGCATTTCAGGGGCTCATTGCGGCACTCGTGTTGGTCAGTCTGGTCGAAAGCGTCGTCGCGCATTTAACGCCGAACGACAGCGGCTACTTCGGCATGATGCTGGGGCACTACGATCCAGCCGGTACCATTGTCGCTTCGGTGGCGGCCGGCTCACCGGCCGCCGCGGCCGGCATTCGCCCCGGTGATCGCGTCGCGATCGTGCCCACACCCGCGAACACGATCGTGATGAACTTCGTCACCGAGCCGGGCGATATCGGCATCGTGCAAGACGGCGCGCGTACGATAACGTTGCGCGCTGCCGTCGTGCCAGGTTCCGCTCCCGTAGCGGCGGTCGTGATCCTCGACGCCGCAAAGCTCGCGTTCTTGGCCATGGCCGTTCTCGTTGCGTTTCGAAAGCCGGATGATCCGGCCGCGCGTGCACTCGCGCTGTTTCTCGCTTGTTTCGGTTTCGGCATCGGCTTTGACCTCGGGCTCTTTCACCCACCGTGGCTTCGCTTGCTGCTTGGTTTTCTGGTACAGACGTCATTCTATGTCGGCGCGGTCGCCGCGCTGGCCTTCGCGTGCCGATTTCCAACGCCGCCCGTGCGCGGTTTTCGCGCCGCGGTCAACCAATCGATTTGGCCTCTCGCGGCGTTCGGCGTGCTCGTCGGTGAAGGCATAACACTTTTTGGCTTTCTCGATCCTGCGAGCGCGCGATACGTTCGGGGTCTCCTAGCGCTCCCGTTTCTCCTGTCCTATATCGCAGTCGTCGTTGCGATCGTCGCCGTCTTCTGGAATTCGTACCGGTCGAGCACGGGAAGCGATCGGGTGCGCATCCGGTGGGTTCTGCTCACGTTTGCCATTGGGTTCTCCGGCCTCGTCATATACTTTGCGGGCGTTATCTTGCACGGCAACACCGGCGTGCTCCCCTACGCCGCCTTCACCACGTTTGTGATTCCCTTCGGACTCGCGTATGTGATTCTGCGACACCGCGTGCTCGACATCGGATTCGTCATCAATCGCGCCGTCGTCTATGCCGGGGTTTCGCTCATCGTTGTCGTCACGTTCATTTTCTTCGAGTGGCTCGTCGGCCACGTGGTCGAAACGAACAGCCGCACATCGGATATCTTGCAACTGGCGGCAGCGCTCGTGCTCGGTCTTTCGATTCGGCCGATCCACAACCGCGTCGATCAATGGGTCGACGACCTCTTCTTCCGCGAACGCCACGCCGCCGAAGCCGCAGTGCGCAAGTTCGCACACGAAGCCTTGCTCGTCACCGAACAAAGCGATCTTATCTCCAAGACCGTCGACGTTGCGCAGCGCAACATGCATCTGTTGGGATGCGCCTTCTACGCTGCGCGCGACGTCCGATATGTGCCGCTCGAGTCGACGTTCGAGGTCGCTCCTTCGGTCGGCGAAAACGACTATGCGGTGCTCGGGATGCGCACGTGGCACGCCCCGGTCGACCTGCACGGACGTCGAGACGCAATTGCCCGGAGAGCTTGCACTCCCCATGACCGTCCGCGGGAAGCTCGCCGGCTTCTTGCTCTGCGGCGAGAAAAGTAGCCATGAGGCCTTTGCGCCCGACGAGCGCGAGGCGCTTGCGCTGCTGGCCCGCGACGCCGGAATCGCGCTGGATTCGCTGCGGATCAGCGCCCTCGAGCGGTCGGCCGGCGCAACCGGCGGGGGCGAGGTCGCGTTGTAGCCAACGATATGAGCATGACCCAGCAGCAATTCACCCCGGAAATGACCGTCGATCAGGCCTTCAACGTGCACGCGGGCGCCCGTCGCGTCTTCGCACGCTTTCATTTAGGTGGTTGTTCGAACTGCGCGATCAGCGAGACGCATACCATCGGCCAGATCAGCGTGGACTATGGCATCCCGCTGCCCATGCTGTTGGATGGCCTCAACGCACTGTTCGACCAAGGCTCGCTTACGATCGGCGACAAGGTGCGAATCCCCGACGAGATTCGCGGCAAGATTCCGCAGTTGGCAAACGTGCCGGAGGTCGGCGAAATCACCGGCGCGGAGAACGGCGCCTACACGGCGGAGTTTGGCGACGTGCGCCTGCAAGGACTGGCCGAGGACTTCATTCCGGTCGAAGCCACAGCAACGAAAGCTGGCTAAAGCGGTTTCCGTTCGGAGAAGCCTTCGTCCATCGCGTGCCAGTGCGACACGCGCGACTCGCCGATTTTCCAACACAGATACATCGGTTCGCCGCTCCGCGTTGACGGAATGTCGATCAGACCCAGATCGATGTCTTTAACGATGCAGCCGAGCGATTCGATGCGATGGATGAGCCGCACGATTTCGCTTTTGAGTTCACCAAAGCGGGGAACCGGAAACGGCGAACGCAGCCCGGCTAAACGTGAGGTGCGAACCGACGGCGGCGGCGGAACGCGCAGCGCAGGATCATTTTCTAACAGCTTGATCGCGAGATCGCGCCGCTTCTTCAACAACTCTTCGACGAGCGGCGACAGCCTCGGGATGAGGGCGTTGGCCTTCTCGGGCGAAAAGAACTTCATGCGGCTGCAACGCTCCCTCTGCCGGCCATGAGCGCGGCACGGATCGTCTTCGTTACCGGGCTCTCCGGCGCCGGAAAGAGCCAGGCAATCAAGACGTTTGAAGACTTGGGCTTTCACTGCGTGGAACACCTGCCGCCCGCCGCGCTGGCCCCGACCCTACACGCGCTCGATGCGGCCCGCGCCGGCGAGATTGCCATCAGCTTAAGCGAACACGGCGACGCCCTGCTTGGCGACGCGCTCGCGGCCATCGAAACGACCGCGCGCACCCGCGCCGTCGACGTACTTTTCCTCGAGGCTCGGGATGACGCACTCGTGCGCCGTTTCAGCGAGACACGGCGGCGGCACCCCTTCGAATCGCGCGGATCACTGCGCGATGCAATTGCGGCAGAACGCGAAGCACTCTTGCCGTTGCGCGAGCGTGCAACGATGACCGTCGACACGACCGCGCTCAATCACGCAAGTCTGAAAGAACGTTTGTCGGCTGCATTCGCTCCCAACGAGCGCGCTCGACTCACCGTGACTATCGTGCCCTTTGGATTCAAGTACGGATTGCCGCTCGATCTCGACCTGCTCTTCGACGTGCGCTTTCTTCGCAACCCGAACTACGACGATATGTTGCGACCGCTGACCGGCGAAGATGAAGTGGTGGTGAAATTCATCGAGGCCGACCCGGCATGCGAGCCCTTTGTGGCGAAGCTCTGCGACATGGTGGACTTCCTCGTCCCGCAGTACCTCGCCGAGGGCAAGGCTCGCGTGACCATCGGAATCGGGTGCACGGGTGGGCGGCACCGTTCGGTCTACATTGCAAATCGTCTCTACGACCATCTGGCGAAGGACGAGCGGCTCGCGCTAGCCGTCGATCCGCGCGATTCGGGGCGATAGAACGTGAACCGCCGCGCGATAGCACCGCTGAAATGGTTACTGCCCGGGCTTGGAGTCAAGCGCTGGCTCGTACTCATTGTGCTCGGCGTTGTGCTTTTGCTGGACGGCGTGTACCGCTGGGTCGTGGCTGAAGGCGGCGGCTTCCACGTCAACGAGCTGATCGACGCGTTCGTCGACGACTTCTTCTCGCCGGCGTACCTCACGTGGCTGTTCATTCTCGGCGGCATCTTTGCGATCGGGTTCGGTATCGTGCAATGGTCGCGTTCAATGGTGGGCGCCGCGCGAGCGGGCGAGCACGGTCTGCTCGACTCGCTGCTCGTTCGTCGCCTCGAATCGGGCTACAACATCGTCGCGATCGGCGGCGGCACTGGCCTTTCGACGTTGCTGCGCGGCCTCAAGCGCCGTACGGCAAATCTCACTGCGATCGTGACGGTCAGCGACGACGGCGGCTCTTCGGGACGCTTGCAAAAAGAGCTCGGCGTCTTGCCGCCCGGCGACATGCGCAACTGTCTGGTCGCGCTCGCCGACGATGAAGCGCTCGTCACCGATCTCTTCCGCTATCGTTTCGAAGAGGGCGAAGGTCTCACCGGTCATTCGTTCGGTAATCTGTTTCTCGCCGCGATGAGCGGTATCACCGGCAACTTCGACGTCGCGATCAAGGAGTCGAGCCGCGTGCTCAACATCGTCGGCCGCGTGCTGCCGACAACGCTTTCGGTCAACCGCTTGTGCGCGGAACTCGACGACGGCACGATCGTTGAGGGCGAATCCAACATCCCCAAGGCACGCGGCACGATCAAGCGCGTGTTCTTCGATCCCGAGCACGCCGAGCCGCTCGACGAAGTGATCGAAGCGATTCGCAGACGCCGACGCGATCGTGCTCGGACCCGGTTCGCTCTTTACCTCGATTCTGCCGAATTTTTTGGTCGACCGCATCACCGCCGAAGTCGCGCACGCAAGCGCGGTGAAGATCTACGTCTGCAACGTCATGACGCAGCCGGGCGAGACCGATCACATGACGGCAGCCGATCACGTCGAGGCGCTCTTCCGCAACGCCGGCGCTCGCGTGTGCGATTACGTGGTCGTCAACGACGAGCCGCCGCACAAACTCTTGATGACGTATGCCGAGGAGCGCCAGGTGCCGGTGGCCCCCGATGTCGAGCGCATCGCGGCGATGGGGCTACGCCCGGTGCAAGCGCAGATGATCAGCGAGACGCAGACCGTGCGTCACGATCCGGACAAGCTTGGAACGATCGTGGTTGAGGTTATCGACCGCGCGGTTGCCGAACGCGCGACCTTTGTGAAGCCCGCGAGCGCCTACATCAAGGCGCCGTCGTCGGCGGCTGCATTGCGACGCTGAGTTCGTACTGCTTTCCAGGCTCGACGTTGACACTCGCGCTGATGTCGGCGTAACCTTGCGCTCTGATCACATAGTCGACAATTCCGCTCGGCACTTTCGCGATCAAGAACACGCCGTTGGCGTCGGTTGTCGTGGTCAGGACCGTGTCGACGATGACGGTCGCGCCCGCGATCGGTTTTTGCGTCGCCGAGTCGAGCACTGTGCCGTGCAGCGGCGTAAACTGCGTCGCAGGCGGCAAGCTATCGTCGTTGCACGCCGCGAGCATCATAGTAAGCACGACTGCAAGAGCACCTACGACCCTTCTCATATGGCGCAGGCTTCGCGTGGAAGGCCCGCTCTCCCCGGTTGCTGAAGCGCAAGGCCATGTCCACGACCGCCCCAACCGACCGGGCTACCGGCCCGATTTACTGCGAAACCGCGCTCGACGCGATCGGCAACACCCCACTGGTCAAGCTGAACAAGGTCACCGATGGCGCCGAGTGTTTGGTGTTGGCAAAGATTGAATATATGAATCCGGGAGGGAGCGTCAAAGACCGGCCCGCCGTTGCGATGCTCGATGAAGCCGAACGCGCAGGGCTGCTCAAACCGGGCGGCACGATTGTCGAACCGACCAGCGGTAATACCGGCTCCGGACTTGCAATGGCGGCGGCGATTCGCGGCTACCGTTGCATCCTCGTGATGCCCGACAAGATGTCGAAGGAAAAGATCGATCTGCTCAAGGCCTACGGCGCTGAGGTTGTCGTTACCCCGACCAACGTGGCGAACGATTCCGCCGAGTCCTACTACGGCGTGGCCAATCGCCTTGCGTCGGAGATTCCCGGCGCGTTTCAACCCAATCAATTTCACAACCATCACAATCCCGACGCGCACTATCGTACAACGGGTCCGGAGATTTGGCGTGACACGCGCGGCACGATCACACACTTTGTCGCCGGCCTCGGCACGGGCGGCACGATCTCGGGTACTGCGCGCTATTTAAAGGATCAAAATCCGAAGATTCATGTGGTCGGCGCCGATCCCGAGGGCTCGATCTATTCGGGCGACACGCCGCGCTCGTACGCGGTCGAAGGTATCGGCATGAGCTACCTGCCCGAGACGGTCGACATGAAAGTGATCGACGAAATGGTGCGCGTGTCGGATCGCGAGTCGTTCTTAATGGCGCGACGCATTACGCGCGAGGAAGGGTTGCTCGTCGGCGGATCCTCAGGCACCGCTGCGGTTGCCGCGGTCAAACTCGCGAAGACGCTGCCGAAGGACGCAATCGTCGTCGTCCTCTTCCCCGATTCGGGCCGCGGCTACATGTCGAAAGTTTTCAACGACGAGTGGATGATCGCCAACGGCTTTCTTTCCGAGGGCAAACGGAAAGCGACGGTGGGTGACGTGCTGCGCGGGAAGACCCCGATGCCGCCAATGATCACGGTGAAACCGGACGATACGGTCAAGACCGCACTCGATCTGCTGCGCAAGTACGAGATCTCGCAGCTCCCGGTGATGCACGGGCACGAGATCGTCGGCAGCGTCAACGACGTCGGCGTGATGCAAGCGGTGTTCGATCAGTCGGACATCTTGCACAAACCGGTGAGCGAAGTGATGGGACGGCCGTTCCCCGCACTCGAGCAACATGACGAAATCGAGAAAGCCTACAAACTCCTCACGCTTGCCAATCCCGCGGTCGTCATCACCGACGACGGCGAGCCGATCGGCGTGCTTGCGCGTCAAGACATCATCAGCTTCCTTTCGATACTATGAAGTTCAGTACGCGAGCGATTCACGTCGGCCAGGAAGCCGATCCGACAACCGGCGCAACGATCGTGCCCGTCTATCAAACCTCGACCTACACGCAAGATGCGGTCGGCGAGCACAAGGGCTTCGACTACTCTCGCACGATCAATCCGACGCGGCTCGCGCTCGAGAAACAGCTCGCCTCGCTCGAAGGCGGCGCGCACGGCTACGCATTCGCAAGCGGCATGGCCGCGACCGCTGCCGTGCTGAACCTGCTCTCTGCCGGCGATCACGCCGTCGTTACCGACGATCTCTATGGCGGCACGTACCGGCTCTTCACCCGCGTGCTCGAACGCTACGGCCTTGAGTTTACCTACGTCGACATGAGCGACATCGACGCTGTTCGAGCGGCGATCCGTCCGAACACGAAGCTGTTCTGGATCGAGACGCCGACCAATCCGCTGCTCAAGCTGATCGACATCGCAGCGATCGTGGCACTACGCCGCGACGGCCAGCTCGTCGCCGTCGACAACACGTTCGCCACGCCGTACTTCCAGCAGCCGCTGGCGCTCGGCGCCGACGTCGTCGTCCACTCGACGACGAAGTACATCGGCGGCCACTCCGACGTTGTCGGCGGCGTCGCGATCACGAACGACGACGCGCATCGCCGAGTCATCAAGTTCCACCAGAACGCGGTCGGCGGCGTGCCCGGGCCGCACGATGCCTGTCTGACGATGCGCGGCGCTAAGACGCTCGCGGTGCGCATGCGCGAGCACGCGCACAACGCCGCAGGCTGTTGCGGAGTTTCTCGAAGCACATCGCCGAAGTCGATCGCGTGTACTATCCGGGCTTGCCGTCGCATCCGCAACACGCAGCTGGCCAAGCGCCAGATGACGCGGATTCGGCGGCATGGTGTCGTTCGTCCTCAAGGGCCCGCAAGCAGCGCGCGCTCGATTTCGCCCATCGCTTGACGCTTCTTCAGCCTTGCCGAGAGCCTCGGCGGCGTCGAGTCGCTGATCTGTCATCCGGCGCGCATGACGCACGGCTCGATTCCGAAGGAAGATCGCGAACGCCGCGGCGTCACCGACGGGCTTCTTCGGCTTTCGGTCGGGATCGAAGACGTTGAAGATCTGCTCGACGACTTACGGATTGCGCTATTGGAGGTCGGCGCGTCCGACCGGGTAGCGGACGGCGCTCGCGTCTGAAAGCAACTGACGCGCAATCGTACTGTTGAGATCGTTGAGCGGTCCGAGGAGCGTGATTGCAACCCCCCGCTGGCCGTCGGCCCACACCACAATGTAGATCTTCTGCACGTTGAAGCCTTCGCCTGAGGTCATCTCTTCGTAGATCGCCGGCATGCCGTTCTTCAGCGGAAAATTCTTCTTGTTCTTGAAGAGCGGGTCGCTGAACGAATCGCGCATCTGATTCTCATACTCACTCAGAAACGCGCCCGCGTCGGACCCGTGGAAGTACTCTTGCTGAATGACGATCTTGCGCGGATGATCCTTGTCGGGAAAAACCCACGCCGCGACAACGGCCGGATCTTCGCCGAGCTTGCTCATGGGAATCTGTCGCTGTCCGATGGGTTGGAAACCCGCTGGCGCGTGAAAGTGCATCGCGGGATCGTCGTAAACCATCCAGTCGGCGGGCGTCGCTTGGGGCGCCGTTTGTTGAGCGAGCGATGCACGCGGTGCTACTACGAGCGCCGCGCATGCCAGCAGTATCAGGGCAGTGCGCTTCATCTATTCCTTGTCGAGCACGCCGGCCAGAGCCGGAAGCGAGATTTCGTATCGGTATCCAACGTTGCGATGGTCGTCGTCGAACTCCTCGTGCCGCACCTCCAAGCCGAGCCCTCGTATACGCTGGGCGACCAAGCGTGCCCCGATGTCGAGCCCATACTCGTCCTTGCGGCCGCAGTCCAGATAACGTAAGCGCAGTCTCCCAAGTTCAGCAGCGCGTGCGGCGACACGCTCTGCCGGATCGAACGCGCGCCAGCGCGCAAAAACGTCCTCGCGAAGTTCGCCGCTGTGGAGATCGAAAGGCAGATCGAGATCGAACGCCCTGGCCGAGCGCGGTGAATATGCCGCAGCGTAACCCAGTATCTCCATCGTCACGTACTCCGGCTGAATGCGTTTGTGCTTGCCCTCGAAGGCTTCGACGAAGGATTCGATGCTGAAGTCGTGCTTTTCGAGCGTTCGCTGCACCGATACAAACGCGGGAATGTCGGCATATGGGAAGTACGAATCTCCACTGTGCGACGCAAACGCCGCGAAGATGCCCGGATGTTCCATGACTAAGTGCATGGCACCAAAGCCGCCGGACGACTTGCCGACCACTGCGCGCCCACCCTCGCGCGCAAGCGTACGGTACGACACATCGACGTGACCGACGACCTCGCGCACGGTGTACGTCGCATAGTTTCCATTGTGGATGGAGTCGACATATTGCGAGCCACCCAGACGCGTGAACCCGTCGACGATGACGAGCATCGACGCGGGCATGCGGCCCGCGTGGATAAGCTCGTCGATCCATTGCACGACATTGCGTTCCCACGGCCGTGCTCCGACCAGCGCCGTTGCATCGCCGGTGTACCCGTGCAGCACGTAGAGCGTCGGGTAAGCGCGCGAACCCTGCGGATCGTAACCCGGCGGCGTATATACGACGACCGGCCGCTGCGCCGGATCGCCGAGCGCGTTGCCGGCGAGCGCAGCGCTTTCAATCCGATCGAAATGCAAACGTCCGCGCAGGCCTAGGAGCTCGCCATAATCCACGTCGCCTGAGTTCGGAGTGTGTCACCCTGAGCCTGTCGAAGGGCAAGCCATGCATCTCGCGCTCGTGCTTACCGCACTACTCTGGCAGACTTGGAACGCGTCTGCGATCGTCCACGACCGCGACACGCCGGTGTTCACCGTCGATAGCCGTCCGTTTTACGTCTACGGCGCGGCCTTCTTCTACGAGCGGACGCCGGTCGCGCAGTGGCGCAGCGACCTCGAGCGCTATCGTGCGATGGGCATCAACACGATCGATCTCTATCTCATTTGGAATTGGCACGAGCCCAACGCGAACACCATTGATTTCGACGGTCATACCAACCCGCAGCGCGACCTCCACAAGCTCTTCGCGCTCATTCACCAGCTCGGCTTCAAAGTGATCGTGCGGCCGGGACCCGTCATTCGCAACGAATGGCGCAACGGCGGCTACCCCGACTGGCTGCTCGAGAAGCCCGAATACAATATGCCGCTGCACGACATCCTCGAGGGCCGCTATCCCGCAACCGCGACGCTGCAGAATGCGCACGCAGATGCCGCGGCCGACGAATGGTTGCATAACCCGGTGCATCTTCAGTATGCCTCGCGATGGCTGCATGCTGTGCTGACCGAGATCGCGCCGTGGTCGCATGACGTGATTGCAATCGCCCTCGACGACGACCAAGGCGCCTATTTGGACAACGACACCTTTCCGGCACCGCATTGGCACCAGTATATGAACTGGCTGAAGGCACAGGTGCAGGCCACGGTTGGCTCGCGCGTCCCGCTCTTTATCAATACGTATCAGATGAAGGTCACGGCATCGGCGCCGGTGTGGGCGTGGGGCAATTGGTACCAGAGCGACACGTATCGCATCGGCGATCACGACATCGCGCAGATCATGCTCTCCTTCGGGATGCTCCAGACGCAGAGCGGCGTCCCGGTGATGTCGAGCGAGTTTCAAGCCGGCTGGCTCCAAGGCGCCGGCGAAACCAAACCGCGCGCCGCGGCGCCCGAGAACACGACGATCGCGCTGCACAAGATGTTGCAGATGGGGGTGCGCGGCGTCGTGAACTTCCCGGTGCAAGATACGCGCAATCCCGCTGGCTACGAGGCGCCGTGGGCCAACTGGTTCTACGCGTGGGACGCCGCGCTCGACGTCGATGGCAATCCATCACCGCGTTACGCGCCGACCGCCGCATTCGGCGCGCTGGTCGAGCGCTTCGGGGCGTTGCTTGCGACTACGCAACCGCAGGCCGATCGTGCGATCGCGTGGCGTGGTGATGCCGACGCAACGATCGCGCAGTTGCAACAGTGCCGCGCGCTCGCGCTGACCTGCCGCGTCTTCGATCCGCGCTACCAATCGCCGCCGAAGGCCACGGGGCATTCGAGCACCGGCGGATTGCGCGATGCGGCGTTGCTCGTTGCTCCGGATCAGCGTCGGGCGATCTTAGATATCTTCAATCCGGATCTCGGTGAACGCGACACGCCACGTTCCAGTGTCATGGTCGGCGCCACCCGCTACACGATAGCGCCGATGCATCTTGCGCCCGGCAGCGCCGTCGATGTTCCCCTTGGCTTTACGCCGCCGCCCGCGCCAATCGTGAAGACATTGCCGCGTACACCGCTACCGATCGCATGGCGGAAGGTCCCGGCGCATAGCGCGATCGCCTACGAACTCGATGTATTCTACGACGAGATGCCCACGTACGTACTCGACAACGGCGTTGTGCGCATCGTCGTCTCAGCCAATGCCGGCGCGCGCTCGTTCATCTATGAGGACGACCGCACCGGTAAGAACTATTTCACCACGATCGGCGCTGCCCGCGACGACGTACCGAATCCTCCGGTGCCGTCGTCACGCGATTATATCGCGGCGTACACGCACCCGATTTCAGCCGGCACGTTCAACCGCCCCTATGATTGCCACATCGACGAAAGCGGCGCGCACGCGCAACTGACTTGCAGCTACAGCGCGCCCGACTTCGGACCCACGCCGATTACCTTTGTAAAACAGATCGTGCTCTCACCCGGGACCGGCGCATTTGACGTCGAGGTGCATATTACGGGAGAGCCGCTACGTAGGTTGCACGTTACGCCGCAAAACGCGGCTACTGCAACATGGCCGTACGATAGTACGCCTCGCCCGTCCCCGCGTTCGTGAAATGATGAAAGTGATCGAGCACTTCCGTAACCTCGCCGTGCCCTGACACAAAAAGCACGCGACCACCATACACCCGATCGATGCGCACGATCGCCCATAGCCCGGGAAGCACCTGCGCGAACGTCTCGCTTACCGTCCCGCTGTTGGCGTGGTCGGGAAAGGCATTCGGCGTGTAGGTGAGTTCCATCACGTGTCCGGTGGCTTCGTCGATCCGCATCGTGCCCGCGCCGTGCTGATCGTCGTGGATGAGGCTCGCGAAATGGACTTCGATCTCGCCGGAATTGGACGATGCAGACGGGACAGTGGCGTACTGGTAGTCAGCGAGATAGCGCTGATCGAAGGGCTGCTTGAAGAACCCTACGCCGTGCTCGAGATCGCGATTATTCGCGCTCTCGCGCTTACCGACGTCATTTGCGTCTAGTTCGTGTCCCTTCTCTTCGATGTCCAGATAGTGGATATGCGTATATACGCCATCGTTCATCAGCATTATCGCGTCGTTGCTCTGACTGAAGTGTGCCAAGCCGGCTTCAGCCAAAAGCGTGATGTGCCGCTCGTGGACGGTCACGCCTGAATTCTCGAGCGCCGCAGTTTGTGCAGCTTGCCGCACGATAGCTGGAATGCTGCTCATAGGCGCCCCCGCTCGCGCCGGGAGGGCGAGTGCCGACATTGTTAGCAGGCAAAGCAAAATTCGGGGGCGCATTGAGAGCCCAATTGTACCCTCAAAAAGGCCTTTCGTCCTATCGGGCCACTCCCAGGATCAAGTCCTAGGGTCCCGAATGGAGCGCGGTCGTCCTAGAGCGTGGGGAAATGGCGGAACGGCAGACGCAGCCGCCTCAAAAGCGGCCGGGGCAACTCGTGTGGGTTCAAATCCCACTTTCCCCACCAAGAGAACGCCTGATTTTATCGGGCGTTTTTTAATTTCGCTCTTATCTTACGCAGACGAGGTTTCCGTTGTGGCTGGCTATGTCGCGGCCGTGGCATGGAGACTCGCACTTGAAAGCAGGAATTCCGATACGAGCCCGGCGGCGGTTGCGAAAGTTGTGGGACGGGGCAGTGTTGGGCAGGCGCAGGCAAGAAGAAAACGGGGCTACGCGAGAGGTGCTTTATGAAGTATCCGACAGCCCTCGTATTGACATTAGGCGTCTTCCTCATTTGCGCGACGCCGGAACCTCATGCAAAGATCGTGCCGGCTCGTGGGACGCGACCGCATGTTTAACGTCAGCACACCACTCGGCGCTTCGAAAATCAGAGTGCACTCCGCATTTTTGACAACCGAGCAGTGTTCGAGTCCTGTCGTCGCAAGGGTGGATTCACCCGTCAGCGGCAACGTGCACATTCCGATGAGCGGACAGGGTAGGGTGAGTTCTTTTCTAATTGGGAACAAGGGAAACTACGCGGTTAGCATCCCTCAATAGCTCCGATCGTGAACGATTTCGGGTTGTTCATTCTGCGCATCGTTGCCGGCGGCTACATCATGAAGTATGGTGTGCCGAAGCTGCGTGACGTCGATGGAGCGTTCGCCAAGGAATTTGCCGGTCTCGGCTTTGAGCCGGTCGAGACGTTCGTCAAGCGAGCGGGCTTCGTTGAGTCGATCTCCGGCGCGCTTGTTGTCCTCGGTGCGCTCGGTCCGGTCGGACCGATGCTGCTGCTCTCGGACATGTTGGTTGCCGCTTCGGCTACTACGGCAAGAGCAAAACGCTTTGACTTCAACCAGCACGAAGACGAAGCGCTCTACGCATCGATTGCGCTAGTTCTCGCGCTCAGCGGTCCAGGGTCGATCTCCCTCGATTCGGTGCTCGGCATTCGCACGTTCGATCGCCCCTGGTTGCGATATCTTTCGGTTGCCGGTGCGTTGGGCGGTGCCGCGTTCATGCTTTCGCAACGAACGCATGATTGAGATTCGCGACGAAAGTCCACACGATTGGAAACCTGTCTACGACACCGTTGCGTCCGCCTTTGGCCAGCCGGCTGAGGCGCAACTCGTAGAAAAACTGCGCGAAGCCGGCGACAGCGTCGTCTCGCTGGTTGCCGTTGAAGATGGCGAAATCGTCGGGCACGTGCTGCTCTCCAAGATGGACGCTCCATTCCCCGCGTTGGCACTCGCACCGGTATCGGTCATTCCGACACGACAGCGTACCGGCATTGGATCGGCGTTGATTCAGAGCGCCGTGAACCGCGCGCGCAGCGAAGGCTGGGCGGCCATTTTTGTTCTTGGCGATCCACAATACTACGAGCGCTTCGGTTTCAGCGTGAAAGCGGCCGCAGATTTTACATCCCCGTACGCCGGCGAGCACTTCATGATGCTCAAGCTATCCGAGACGCTCCTCGCCTCGAGTGGTGCGCTGCGCCACGCGCCGGCGTTCGGCAGTGTTCGATAGGCTCGGGCAAGAAGACACGCGCGTGCCGAAGCCTTGTCGAGTCGCGCGAGTCGCTCTACAATAATATCTACATCTACCGGCAGGGCGATCTTCTCAGCATGACGTTCGGCTACAACCGCAACATCTACACGCAGAGCATGTTCGACACCCGCGATGATCGCGATCTCCCTGTCCCCTATACGCGCTACATGACCGCGACCCTGATGTATCCGTCAAAGGTATCGTCGATTCTCGAAATCGGGTTAGGCGGCGGCCGAACGTCGTGGTATCTGCATCGGTTTCTCCCGTCGGCACATGTCACGGCAGTCGAGCTCGATCCAACGGTGGCCGTGCGCATCCTAACTCGCTCGGCCTCGGAATCCGGGAACGTGGCCGGAAGGGTCTACGGCGTTTCGACGATCGGCAACGTCTTCGGAACGCTGCTCACGACCGTCGTGCTGATACCGGCAATCGGATCTCGCGAGATTACCTATCTCTACGCCGCGGTGCTCGCGCTCTGTTCGCTGAGCCTGTTCCTCGTTGCGAGGCTCGATGCTCGTTAGTGTAGTGTTACTGCGTGGCGACCCTTCGCGGGCCGCAAATCACGTTCCATTGCGAGACGAACTCCCAAAAGAGCCGATCCGCGGGCTTCCGATCGAGCGTATAGCTAACGCGTTTGCGGCATTCGGCGCGACCGCCGTCGCGCACGACGGCCGCCGCATCGTCTTTGCAAAACTTCTCCATCGGAAAGGGCTCGAGAAACAAGCGTAACGGCTGCTTGGGGCCGCTGCTCGTGTACAGCCCCCACTGCTCGACGACTTGTACTTGGCTTGCGACGGCGACGCCCGCGCTCAGCGTGAGCAGCGCAACGACGATCGCGACACGTTTGCGAAGCATCACTGCACCGTAATCTTTGCCATCATACCGCCGTCCTCGTGTTCGAGAATGTGGCAATGATAGACGAACGTTCCACGGACGACCGGATCGCGGAAATCAGCAAGGACGGTAACCGTGCCGGGCTGTTGCGTCCCTCCGCCTGGGAACTCGGCGGGCACGTTGACGGTTTCGACCCAGTGCATCGGCGACACGGGAACGCCATTGACAGCCTCGACCAGAAAATGCACCTGGTGCAAGTGGAAGGCGTGCACCTCGCCGGTCTGGTTGAGAAGCGTCCACTGCTCGGTCGTGCCGCTTTGCGCGACGACCGCGGGCGCCGCGTTGGGATCGAAGGCCAGCCCGTTGAGAAAGAACTGATTGGTCACGACGTTTTCGGTGAATACGATCTGGCGTTGCGCAGACGGCGCCGGGACCGGACCAGCGGTGTACGGATTTCGCGCGAGTGGCGCGGAGGCACGTCGCACATGCATTGACGCCTGCGCTCCGCTATCGTTCACGAGCGTCGCCAGCGCTGCCGCCGGATCCGGATCGCCATCAGGCCCTGAATCGAAGCAGTTAGTGCGCAGGACAGTTGGAGCGGCTTGTCCGGTCACGACGAACTCGGCACGTCCCGCCGGCGGAATCAACACATCGCTGACCATTTCCGTCGGCGCGTTGCCGGCGACCGTGTCGAGTGCGTAGCCATCGAGGGCGACGAGCTGCACTTGCTCCCCGTCCACGGACACATCGAAGTACCGGTCAGCCGAGGAATTTACCACGCGGAAAAATTCTTTCTCGCCGGGTTGGATGCCGATCTGCGCGTTAACTAACCCGTTGACCGTCACGTGACGGCCTTCTTCGGGGCGACAGGCATCGTAACTATCGTCTTGCGTACGCACCCGCGCTTGCGCCACGGCTTTGCGTTGTGCCATCAAGGTATTGTAGTCGGGCCGATCCTGCGGATCTTCGAGCAGCAACAACCGCGTGCGCATGTTGGCGACCGCGGGATCGTGCGTCTCGATGCCGTCGATAACGATCGCGCCTGCCATCCCATTTTCGACCTGCCAGTTGCTGACGCCGTGCGAGTGCGGATGGTACCAGTACAGACCGGACTGCTGGTCGGTGGGAATCTGCACGACGTAGTGCAGGGTCTGCCCCGGCATCGCAATCGTGTCGATCGTCTCATCGGCCGGTGCGTTTGGCGAAACGGTTAGCCCGTGGAAGTGGAGGTTCGTCGTATCCGGAGGCGACGTCGATACCGGCAAATTGTTCGTGTAATCGATCTCGATCGTGTCGCCGGGCTGCACGTCGATCGTCGGCGCAACGTACTGACCCTGGTAGACGAACGAGGGCACGTTGGTCGCCGGATTTATCGCGGCTGCAAGCGCAATATGCACGACGCCGCCACTGCTAGAGACGATCGGCGGTTCCGGAAATGCATTCGGCGCGTTCGGTGCCGGCGTTGGTGTCGACGGAACAGCCGCGCCTCCCCCGCCGCCACACGCGACCAAAAGGACAATACATAAAAGTCGAAGGTGGCGCATGTTACTTCACCCGAATGTCGAGCGTGATGTCGACGATGTTGCCGATGACGGGATCGAGCCGCGTCGTCGCCATGCCGAAGGCTTTGCGGTCAACCTGGCATGTCGCGTGATAGACCGGATGGGCAGGATCGCCGCTCGCGACAACCGTTAAATGTTCGGGCTGTGCGACGCCGTGCATCGTCAGCATGCCATCCATCGTAAAGCCGTTCGCGCTCGGGTTGATCTTCGTGCTCGCGAACGTCCACGTCGGAAATTTCGTCGTGTCGAACCAATCCGGGGCCTGCATCGCTGCGTCACGGTCAGATTCGTCGGTATGAAACTTCTTCGGGTCGAGCACCGCGATTACGCTCGTCGGAACCGTCGAACCCTCGGGCACATCGACGGTGCCGCTCACAATCGGCACCGTACCGGTCACGCGTTCGACGAAAATGTGTTGCACCGCGAACGTGGCCGTCGATTTTGTGGGGTCGATGGCGAGGAGCGCGGCGAGTACAAGATGCAACATCGTGCTAATACCCGATCGTGAACTGCACGTTCATCGTGTTGGTCGTGTTGGGTATGTGCTCGATCACGTCTTCGAGCGTGATGCGCGAATTATGTGAGGGCCCATAACCGAGCAGCAGTACGCCGTCGCGCTGAAAACCGTTGTTGGGATCGTTCGTGCCTTCGTAGCGCGCGAGCGCGAACCAGCGCGGCGCCCATGCGTAGCGCAGTTGCGTAAATCCGCCGCTTGACGGATAGCCGACGCCGTTGTAGCTCGAATCAAAGCCCGTCTGTATGAGACTCTCGCTGGTCCATTTTCCCGAGTTAAATACGATCGCGTAACCTTGCCGCACGAAGCGATCGAGTAACGCAGCGACGTCGGGCCGCTCGCCTTCATAGTGATAGTACGTCAGCGCAACCGGCCCGATCACGTCCTGAACGTTTTCCATGTAGTCCTCACCGGTGGTCAAGAGACCGCTTTGGCGATCGTGTCCGGGCCCGGTGAAGATACGAGCCGACAAGCCTTGCAGGGTGTTGCCAACGGTGACGTTCACACCGAGCTTCGGCGTGAAAAAGTCGAACGGATTATTACCGACCTGCTGCTCGTAAATCGAATAGCCCGTATACGATTCGCGGAATGTTTCCGGATCGACCGGCAATGGCAACGTGTACATGCCTGCCTGCGCGTATAGCGGGATCTTTGCGTTCCAGGGATTTAGCCGATCGTTGACCCACGCATCGCGTAAGAGACCGTGCTCGCCACCGTCAACGACGTACTGCTCCACGAAAAAACTGCCGCGCGAACCGATCGCCCCCGCTGTGAACAACTCGACCTCGTCGACGATCGCCTTTGGGAGCCCCTGCCCATCGGGTCCGTCGCCTTGCTCCTCGCTCGAGTCCACCAAGTTGGCCTTCATCGAAAGCGGAACGGCGGGCCCGGGCTGCACGCCGGGAATGCGGTCGCCGCTGGCCAGAAAGTGGGCCCCGAAGTCGTTGAGGTGCGGGATGACCGTATGGCACTTCTGGCACGTCACCCCGTATTGATGGGCGAAGAGCGGAATTGCCAAGAGCAAGCCGATTAGGTTCACCTGGGAATATTATTAGGCAAGCCTAACTATGTCAAGCGGGTAAGTAGGGCGCCATGGGAAGTGAAGGCCGCGTCCGGGCCGGTTCCGGACTCGTGATACTTGGCGTCGTGTTTATGGCGTTCGGAGCCGGCGGATTTCTCGGTTTTAGCGTGGGACGAAGCCCCGCGTTCGCCGCAACGCCGCACGACAGTGCGCTACTTCAACTCACCGAGCGACACGCCAACGAAGCCGAGTATCTTGCGCGCCGCGCAATTATCGGCATCAGTCGCGTGCAGAAACAACGAATTTGAGCGCACGATTTCGGTAGCCGCGTCTTCCCGCATCCCATATGCTCGTGAGCGATGCCACATGAAGATTCCGCGCAAGCAGCCACGCTGCGTCTTGCCGCCAATAGCGCAATCGATTTCCTCGCGAGCCTTGAGACCCGCCCTGTCAGCCCGAGCGGAGACGGTGATTCCCTGCGCATCCGCCTCGGTGGCGAGCTGCCATCAACGCCCACACCGTCGATCGACGTCATCGCCAAGCTCGTGCGCGACGTTGAGCCGGGCTTAGTCGCGACGGGCGGCGGACGATTTTTCGCCTGGGTCATTGGTGGCGCACTCCCCGCCGCGCTCGCGGCTGACTGGCTTACCTCCGCCTGGGATCAAAACGCCGCAATCTATGACACCTCACCGGCGGCGGCGATCGTTGAGGAAATCTCCGGCGCGTGGCTCAAAGAATTGCTAGCAATTCCCGCATCGGCGGGCTTCGCATTTGTCACCGGATGTCAAATGGCGCACGTTACTTGCCTGGCCGCGGCACGTCACGCGATTGCCGCGCGCGCCGGTTGGGACATCGAGGAACGCGGCCTCAACGGCGCACCGCCGCTCCGCGTCCTTTCGAGTAAGAACCGCCACGGGTCGATCGATCGCGCGTTGCGTTTGCTCGGCCTGGGGACTAATAGTCTGCGTTTCATCGAGACGAATGACGAAGAAACGCTGAGTCCGCGCGCACTCGAGGATGCGCTACAGATGGAGCGCGAAACGCCGGCGATTGTGCTGTTGCAAGCCGGCGACATTAATACCGGAGCATTCGACGATTTCGCGCAACTGATTCCGATCGCCAAACAATACGACGCCTGGGTCCATATCGACGGCGCATTCGGGCTGTGGGCCGCAGCAAGCCCGCGCTATCGCTCCCTCGTCGCAGGAGCGGATGCGGCCGATTCGTGGGCTACCGACGGACATAAGTGGCTCAACGTCCCGTTCGACGCCGGCTACGCCTTCGTCGCGGATGCCGGCGCGCAGCGCGCCGCGATGTCGATTCGCGCACCGTACCTGGCCGCGCACCTCGATGCGCGCGACGAAATCGATTGGAATCCCGAATGGTCCCGCCGCGCCCGCGCTTTTCCAACGTATGCGGCGTTGCGCGAACTGGGGCGCGAGGGTGTTGCAGCCTTGATCGATCGCACGTGCGAGCATGCAAAAACGCTCGTCGAGGAACTCTCGCGACTCAGGGGCGTCGACATCTTGTGGCGCCCGATCATCAATCAAGGCCTCGTGCGATTCAGCGACGATCGTACGACCGAAGCCGTGATCGAACGCGTGGCCGCGAGCGGCGAAGCATTCTTTGCGGCAACGACCTGGCGGGGCGTTCGCGCCATGCGCGTAAGCGTGCTCAATTGGCAAACAACCGCGCGCGACATTGCGCGCGCGGTTGATGCGATCCGAGCGGCCCTAGACCCTGGCGCCGCGTCCCGTAAGCAGATTGATGATCAGCAGCACGACGCACACGACGAGAATCAAGTGAATCAAGCCGCCACCGATGTGCAGCAGCAAGCCAACAAGCCACAGCACGAACAGGATTACGATTAACGACCATATGAGATTTGCAAGTCCAGCCATACTGAGGTTCTTCCCAGATAATTCACAACTCAATCTAACGCGAGATCATCGCCAGCACGACACTTTCGCTCGATCCGCTCGCACCATGCAGCGTACCATCCAAGAATGCATCCAAAATCGCGGGGTGAATATAGGATTTGCGGCAGACGGCTACGGTATTCCCGAGCCTGTTTGCGACTTGCTTGATCGCTTCATTCATGCACACTTTTGCCGCGCGTTGACTCGTCGGCAAGACGGCCTTGCGCAACAATGCACAGCATGAAACCGTGCCGGCCCACGTGCGGAAATCCTTGGCGGAGAATTCTTCGCCGGCAAGTATCCGAATATACGCGTTGACGTCGGCCGAATCGATGTGGCGCACGCGCTTGGTATCGTCGCGATATTCGAAAAGCCGCTGCCCGGGAAGCTCTTGGCACGCACGAATCACCTTGGCGACACGCCGATCGTGCATACCCACCTCGTGACGCACGCCGCTCTTCCCCACGAACCGAAACTGGACGGTGTCGCCGTGCGTCTTCACATGCTGGTCTTCGAGCGTAGTAAGGCCGTAGGAGTGATTCTCGCGCGCATATTCTTCGTTTCCGACGCGAATAAGCACGTGCTCGAGTAGAAATACGATCGTCGCGAGCACGCGTTCGTGCGTGAGGGCGCGGCCTTCGAGGTCGGCGCTTACGCGTCGGCGCACGTGTGGCAACACACGTCCAAAATCCGCGAGCCGATGATATTTCGTCTCGTCGCGTACACCGGTCCACGCCGGGTGATAGCGGTATTGCTTGCGCCCACGGGCATCGCGTCCGGTCGCCTGCAGATATCCGAGGGGGTCTTTACAGATCCACACGTCTTTGTAGGCGGGCGGGATCGCAAGCGAACGGATGCGCGCCACGGCGCGCTCGGATGGGCTGCGACCGGCCGGGGTCTCGTAGCGGAAGCCCTTGCCCGACCGAATGCGCCGAATGCCCGGCTCGGCATCCGTACAATAGTGCAGACCTGCATGACGCACGGCCGCTATCTGCGTGGAGTCACCCATGCACCCTCCCTACGAATTCTTGGACCTTTTACCCTCGCAAGCCCGTGGGTATCAAGGCGACATGCAAAACACAAAGCAGCTCGATGGGTTCAAGGTCGCAATACTCTGCACCGACGGTGTGGAACTCGTCGAGCTTCTCAAACCTCGCGAGGCACTGAAAAACGCCGGCGCAACTACCGTGCTTGTCGCACCTAAGACCGACCAGGTTCAGGGCTGGAATCATGACGAGCGCGGCGATCGTTTACCGGTGGAGAAGCCGCTTGATGACGCGGACTCCAATGATTTTGACGCGCTAATGCTTCCAGGCGGCGTGCAGAATCCCGATCAGCTGCGCCAGAATCCGACGGCCGTTGCGTTCGTGCGTTCGTTCTTCGAAGAGGGCAAACCGGTCGCGGCGATCTGCCACGCACCATGGATGCTCGTCGAGGCAGGCGTACTCGACGGCGAGCGCGTTACCTCGTGGTCCTCGCTCAAGACCGATCTTCGCAACGCCGGCGCCGAATGGCTCGATGAACCAGTCGTAAAAAGCGGCAATCTCGTAACGAGCCGCAAGCCCGACGACATCCCCGCTTTCAACGAAGCGATGATTGCCCTGTTCAGTGAGACCGGGTTGGCAGCACCCCGGCACTCACGCGCTTAAACCGAAAGGAGCCTATTTGTGAACGTACTCGAGATCATCAAGCAAGAGCACCGTGACGTCGGCGCACTGATCGATGCAGCGGATAAGGTCGAGCCCGACGATGAACGCCTCCGCGACCTGGCCGAGAGAATCGCGACCAAGCTGACGGCGCATCTCGCGATCGAAGAGCGTTTGTTCTACGCCAAGCTCAAGGAACGCGCCGAGGAAACCGACGAGCGCGTCGACGTTTTTGAAGCGTACACCGAGCACGCGGCAGCGCGATCGTTGATGGAGATGTTGAACTCCAAGCGCAAACCGGACGAGAAATTCAAGGCCGAACTGCAAGTGCTTGGCGAGAACGTCAAGCATCATGTCAAAGAGGAAGAGTCGAAAGTCTTCGCGATCGCGCGCGAATATTTGACCGAGGACGAGCTGGAGCGGATCGGCGAGGCGTGGGAGAAAGCCAAGGCACGGAAGACTGCCGTGCGTGGCTCGGCACCTTCAACGCGTGCAAAATCACGCCGGTAAAGTCAACGTTTGGCGGCGGCTAGCCGCGGAAGCGCTCGGGACGTTCTTTATTGCGGCCACCGCGATCGGCATCGATGTATTCTATTTCACGCAAGGTAACATCGATTACGCATCGCGGTGGCTCGCGCGCGGCTTCGTAACCTCGGCGGTGATCTACGCCTTTGGCGAAATATCCGGTGCGCACGCTGACCCCGCAGTAACGATCGCCTTTTGGCTGCGGCGGGTTTTTCCCACGGGTCTCGCTGTAGGATACATCGGAGCGCAATTTCTCGGCGCATTCTTGGCTGCGGCGATGTGGCTGTTGCTCGTTGGGCGTGCAACGCTTGCACTTGGCGCGAGTCATCCGGGTCCACACGTGAGTGCGAGCGTTGCTTTGATCACCGAGATGATTGCAACGTTCACCTTGATGCTCGTCATCCTGATGACCGCACAGGAAGAGGCCGTGATCGGCAAGCAGGCCGCGCTCGCGGTTGGCCTTACTGTTGCCGTCTGCGGGTTCGTGGCCGGCCCCCTGAGCGGCGCTTCGATGAACCCCGCGCGCACGATCGCCGCGCAGTTGCTTGCCGGCTCGTTCGCCAACATCTGGATCTATAGCATCGGTCCCATCCTCGGCGCTGCGCTGGCGGTCGCGGTGCATGCCGGCATTTCCGGCAGTCCTTCAAAAGCTGAGCAAAAAACCGCGCGCGGTCGGTTACACACAAAACAGGGCGCACGGCTCCCCAAGCGGTCAAAATAGCGAGGCCGCCGAAGATCAGGCCTCGGTATGTCGAGCCTGCAAACCACACCGCGTTCCTTTTCGCCCGGGCCACTGCGCGGGACGATCCGCGTCCCCGGCGATAAGTCGGTTTCGCATCGCGCCTTGATTCTGGGGGCCGCCACGGCGCAGCCCCTCGAAGTGCGCAACCTCAATCCCGGTCGCGACGTACGCGCAACGATGGAAGCGCTGATCGCGCTCGGGGCGCGTGTGGAGGGTGCAGACGATGCGCTCACCGTTCACGCGGCGCGCTTGCGCGAACCGATGGGCACGCTCGATTGCATGAACTCCGGTTCGACCGCGCGCATGATGCTCGGCGTCTGCGCCGGCGCCGACGTTCGCGCCGATTTCGACGGGGACGCATCGCTGCGCAAGCGCCCGATGGAACCGGTTGCCGCGCAACTGCGCGCCTTCGGCGCCAACATCACGACGACCGACGGCAAACTGCCGCTGCGCATCGAGGGTACACCGCAGATTGAAACGCAGCGGTTCATTTTGCTCACGCCTTCGGCGCAGGTGAAATCGGCACTGCTGCTTGCCGGTCTGTTCGCAAAGACACCGATCGACATCACCGCGGATCGCGGCTCGCGCGATCACACCGAACGTATGCTCAAGTACCTCGGCGCCGACGTAAGCTGGGACGGGAGCACGATTGCCCTGCGCAGCGGTCTGACCAATGCCAATCCGATCACCGTGTGCGGAGACTTTTCAGCCGCAGCCTTTTTTCTCGTCGCCGCCACGGTCGCACCCGGCAGCGATCTCACAATCGAAACGGTCGGCATCAATCCGACACGCACTGGCCTGCTCGATGCGCTGCTGCAGATGGGCGCGCAGATCGAAGTGCGCAATGCACGCGAGCTTGCGGGCGAGCCGGTTGCGGATCTTCACGTACGCCACGCGCAGCTGCGCGGCATCAGCATCGGGCCCGACGTTGCCTTGCGTGCAATCGACGAGATCCCGGTGCTCGCAGTCGCGGCCGCTTTCGCGCAAGGCGAGACCAAAATTACCGGCGTGCGGGAGTTACGCACAAAAGAGTCGGATCGCGTCGCCGCGATCGGACGCTTGCTAAACGCTGTGGCCATCGCGGTCGAAACTTCACCTAACGGCCTGGTCATCGCCGGCGGACAACCGCGCGGCGAGGGCGCGGTCGTCGATACGCACGACGATCACCGCATCGCGATGGCAGCGGCGTCACTTGCCGCAGGTGCAGGATCGCTGCAGATCGATAGTGACGCAAGTATCGATGTAAGTTTTCCGGCATTTCTCGAAACCTTAGGGAGCGTACAGCGCGCGTGAACGAACAACCGGTCTATACGGCAGACGAATTTGCAAGCGAGGCGCGCTACCTCGAAGTGTTGATTTGGGAATCGATCGTCGTGTTACCCAAGGCCAAGGTACTCGTGTGCGGCTATGGGCCCGACGGTGCATACGTGCAGCACGCGATCGACCACGGCGCTACCGTCACGGTGATCGAACATCGGCAAGAGCCGATCAATCAGTTCAAAAACCTCGACGCAAAGCTGCTGCGCGGCAGCACGTCGGTGATCCCGGCCAAAGACAATAGCTTCGATCTTGCGATCGCCTACCACTATCTCCACGAAATCGATCCGTTCTTTCACTCGCAGGTGCTCTCAGAGCTCGCACGCGTTGCGAATCGTGTTGCCGTGATTGAACCCGCGCCCCCCGCAGATCCGCTCGGAAAGCGCATCGCGCTGCTCTACTCGCAGGCAAAACGCGGACTCGGGCAATTCGAGTACTACCAGCCGCTGGAGTATTGGAAGAAACTGCTCCAAGGCGTGAAAGCCGACGTCTCGCAGCACGTCTTCGCTTTTGCGAAAGTGCCGCCGCGCGAATACCTCATCGACACAGTGCAACTGCTCCTCGACACGATCGAAGTCGAAGAGGCACCGCGCGAGTACATGAACGAGTTGCGTCAAATCGCGCAACGTTCCGATGCGCAACTGCTTCCGCCACCGCGCTACGTGCTGGTCGGCGCGGCGGTGGGCGATTTACTCGTGCCGAGTTTCACGCCCCGTCTGCCGCAGCGCACGCAGCTTGCAGCGCCGCGCAATGCACCGGTTGCGGCACAAACGCGACGCCCGCGCGAACAAGCGGCGAACGTAAGTGTCGAGGCCGGGTACGAAATGCCGCCGGTGGAGACGGGGCCGAAGGCGATTACGCCGCCCGATACGATCGAGCCGACGCCCGCACCCGCCGCAGCACCGCAGCCGGCGCCTGCGCCACAACCCGCGCCCGCGCCAAAGCCGCCACCGCCGCGTCCGGTCACGCCGCCCGTTCCGGGCTTTGGTTTCGGTGCGCCGCCGCCGCCGGCGCCGGGCACCCCAGCACCAGGCGGTGCACCCTTCGGTATGCCGTTTGCAACGCCACCCGGCGCGCCGGCGGAAACGCCGACCTTCGGAATACCCGGCGGGGCGCCGCCGGCTAATCCCGGTTGGGAGTGGGAACCACCCGAAGCGAGCGGAGAACCTCCACCGCTGCCTTAAGCCGCGCAACCGCTGCGCGTGCGCGCGTCTCGAGCGCTTCGAACAACATGGTCGCGCGTTGCACGCGCGCGACGTCGAGCTGCGCTTTGTGAATCTTCGCGAGCAACACGTTTGGCACAATCGCTTGGGCGTGACGTTGCGTGCGCACAACCGGCGGAACCACCACAACGACCGCTGCAACGACGAGGGCGGCGCCGGCAATAATGCCGCCGTACATCACCGCGATCATGCTGCCGAGTCGCTCTTAGGAGACTCAGCTTTCGCTTCGGTCTTCGTCTCGCTCTTGGCAGGCTCGCTCTTCGCGGGCTCGCTCTTCGCAGGCTCGCTCGTCGATTCGCTCTTGGGCGATGAACGTGAATCGGTCTTGTAAAAGCCCGACCCGTTGAAAATAATTGGCGCGGGATTGAACACGCGCGCGAGCGCGCCGCCGCAATCGGGGCACGGCGCAGAGTTCGTGTCGTCGAATCCGTGGCGGATCTCGGTCACCTTGCCACAGGTAGCGCAACGATAGTCGTACAGCGGCATAACGGCTCTGTTATATCAAGCCCTAGCAGTCGCGGTCAATGACTGCTAGCTCGACCATGCCCTTAAAATGGATCAGGGCGTCGTCGAGGCCTCGCTCGAGTCGCCGGCCGTGCTTCCAAGCGTCCATCAGCGCGCCCAAACGCCCACCGTAGGCCGGGTAGCTCAGCTGCATCTGGAGCTTCGCGTGCGAGGTCTTGCGCGCGATGCGGAAATCCAGCCGCCGGCGCACGGAAAACATGCCAACCAGCGAGAGATGGAAGTTCGAGATGAACTGATCGACCTCGTAACGCTGTTCTTCGTCGCCCGGCAGGCTCGAGCGCACGATTACTTCAGTACCCAATGCAAGCGGTGATGCTGAATCCGCCAGGGTCGCGCTGCGAAGGAACGGGAGCCAGACGGGCCATTTTTCGACGGCACACAGCAGCGCGAACGCGTCTTCAACCGGGGATTCGATGTCCAGACTCGCGCTGTATGACCGCAGCCCAGGCCGGGCAAATGCATCGGTCACGATCGCCATGGACCAACTACTTCGAGACCACTACGGATAGTGCCTACCAGGCAAACTACCCCAATATATCGTGAGCGCCGGCCACGAAGGCGACGAGCGTCTGGACCCCGACGGGCAGTGCTGCTTCATCGATGCGGAACTCCGCGCCGTGGGCGGGATGGACCGCGCCGGCGGCCTCACCGGCAATTCCCAAGCGCACTTGCACGCCGGGAACGGCTTGCGCGAAGTAGGCAAAATCTTCCGCACCCATCGTCGGCGGAAAACGCTCGATGTGCAGTGATGTGTTCTCGCGCAAATAATGTGTAAATTTCTCGGCGAGATTGACGTCGTTGACCACCGGCGGATAGCCGTGCACGATGCGAATCTCCGCGCTTGCGCCGTAGGCGGCAACTGTGTTGTCCACGATGCGACGCACGCGCGCTTCCAAACCATTACGAATCTCCGGATCGTGCGCGCGCAGCGTGCCCGACATCTGCACCTCGTCGGCGATGACGTTGTTGCGATAGCCGCCTTGAATCGTGCCGATCGTGACAACGACGCTCTTGAGCGGATCGATTTCGCGCGCAACGATATTCTGCAACGCAAGCACGACAGCGCTCGCCACAACGACGGCGTCGATCGAAGTATGCGGATACCCGCCATGGCCGCCTTTACCACGAACTGTAATGTAGAGCTCGTCGGCGGACGCATTTACCGGACCGGGCGTAATGCTGATCGATCCAGCCGGCAGGCGTACGTCGACGTGCTGCATCATGATCGCATCGACTTTCGGGTTCTGCAGTGCGCCTTGCTCGATCATCGGCTGCGCGCCGCCGGGCCCTTCTTCCGCCGGTTGAAAGATCAGTACACCGGTGCCGTGCAGACGTTCACGCATCGCATGCAATTCACGCGCCGCTCCGAGCAGCATCGCCGTGTGCGCATCGTGTCCGCACGCGTGCATCTTTCCCGCGATCTCCGAAGCAAAGGGCTCGCCCGATCGCTCGGTGATCGGGAGTGCATCCATGTCCGCGCGCAGCCCGACGACTGGGCCCTTCAAGGCGCCGCGCACCACGGCAACGACGCCGGTCTGCGCCACGCGCCGATGTTCGACGCCGATCGCGTCGAGTTCGCGCTCTATTAGGGCCTGCGTCTCATGCTCTTCAAAGCCAAGCTCGGGCCGGCGGTGGATCGCGCGGCGCAATTCGACCACGCGCGCAATAGTTGGTGCAGACGGCTCTTCGATCACTCCGGGGCCTCTGCGGCGGCAGTACGAAGGTTCCCTGCGCGCGAATGGCCCAACCAATGATTGGAGCAGATGCGGCACTTGCAGCGTTGATCAACCGCGCCGCGGACGCCTACCTCACCTCGGCGCCAGCCTACATGACGTTTCGCGAAACAACACACGTCGAGGGGGCGAACAAGAGCGAGGACATTAATCGCTCCGTCATCGTGCGCGTTGCCGACGACTGCGCGGTGATGCAAGACCTACCAAACGGCGAGCGGCGGACCGGCCCGGCGTTTCCGGTGATTCCATTCTTGGATCCGTTCTCGTCTTTTTATTTTAGCTACTTCGCAAACCTCAAGAAGATCGATATCACCTTCGATCCCGGACAGCCGGTTCAATTGCCGGCGCCGCCGGTTGATCCGAGTGTCGATGCGGTCGTGACGTACTTCTCCGAATACGCCCCGCGATACGCACCCGACTCGACCGACGACGCGATCCACCTGCTCATCGGACCGACACCGCGTACCGGGAACGCGTTCTACCCGTCAGAAGTGATGGAAGATCCGCAAAGCCACCTGCCGTCGCACGTCACCTTGCAAGTCAACGGCTCCGACATGCAGATCGGCCTCGACTATTCGATCGTCGACGGGCACTGGGTAGTTACACACGGCACGTGGAGCGCGACGCAAAACATCCCAATTATCGGTTCGATCAAAGTCAATGCGGTGACAACGTTTAGCGATTTCACGTTTCCCGCGACAGCACCCGACCCACGCCTTGCGGGAACGCCGCGTCCGAGTCCAAGCCCAAGCGCAAGCCCCGCCGCCTGCCCGTGACTTCCATTGTCATCCCGAGCGTAGCGAAGCGTAGTCGAGGGACCGAGGAGACAACATGATTTTGACGCCGACGGTGATCGCTGATACATCACCGACGCCCTCACCCACGCCGATATGTTTACACCCTTCGGCAGAGGTCCTAGTACTAAATCCGGTCGCCCCCAACTTTTCGGACTCGACGATGGATGCAGAGCCATACACTGTGCGCGTTCGCGTAACGGTGCAGCCCGACGGCAAGCCTTCAAATTTTGAAATCATTGAATCCAGCAACAATAAGAGGTTCGATCAAGCTGTGATACGCGCTGCTGCAGCGTCGAGCTACGCACCGCAATATGTCGATTGCGTACCGGTTGTCGGAACGTATATATTTCGCGCTGTCTTCAAGCCATAGGATCCACACTAAATAAACGAAGCCGAGCGAAAACGCTCGGCTTCTCGATATGGCGGAGAGGGTGAGATTCGAACTCACGGTACCCTCATCAGGTACGCCCGCTTTCGAGGCGGGTGCCTTCAACCGCTCGACCACCTCTCCAGGTGCTAATGGCGACGCCCTATCTACCCGCGACTAGGCGTCGATACCTTCTTCGGCCGCCGGGGCCCGCTTTCGCCGGAAGAACTGCCGCAGCTGCTCGGCGGCTTCTTCCTCGAGCACGCCCGACGTGACTTCGAGCCGATGGTTCGTCTTCCACGATTGCAGCACGTCGAATGCGCCACCGTCAGCACCACCCTTGGGATCGCGCGCCGCGTACACCACGCGCCTCAATCGCGCCGCGATAATTGCGCCGGCACACATCACGCATGGTTCTTTGGTGACATAGAGCGTCGCTTCACTCAAGCGCCACGCGCCCAAGCGACGCGAAGCTTCGCGAATGAGCAGCATTTCTGCGTGCGCCGTCGGATCGGGCCGCGCTTCTTTTTCGTTCTTGGCTTCGAGCACCAAGTCGCCGCTCACGAGCACCGCACCGACCGGCACGTCGCCGTCGTCAGCCGCTTGCTGCGCAAGCGTGATTGCACGCCGAATATATTGCTCGTCGTCGGTCATCGTCATCCACGAGAAAATCGCGCCCGGAGGGATTCGAACCCCCGACCCCTGCCTTCGGAGGGCAGTGCTCTATCCAGCTGAGCTACGGGCGCTCGTTCGGTAGTTCTGTCGGTGGGATTCCGGTACTTGGAATGTGTTTGAACAGATCCAATTTATGATCGACCAGCGTGCGGTAGAACTTGCGCACGCAGTCGGGGTGCCCAAAGAAGTAGGTCCGCGCGTAGGCCAGATCGTCACCCGAACTGTCGGGGACGTAGTGCGAGATTTCGATCTCTTCCATCTGGTTGCGGTCGACGGGGTGGGGGCAGAAATCGCAGGGGATCGTGGACATGACCCGCCCTCATTGGCGGGACCTCACGCGAGGTCCCGCTTTTTCAAACTTTGGTGACTCGGGGGTGATTTGAACACCCGACCAAGGGCTTATGAGTCCCCTGCTCTACCGCTGAGCTACCGAGCCATGGAATCAGCGCCGTTTGCGACGACTCACTTTACCAGAACCCGGCTTAGCGGTGCAAGCGGCAAGGTACTCCTGCGCGAGACGCTCCGGCGCCCGTGCGAGCCAGGCCTCGAGGACCAGATCCTTGAGTTCGCTTACCTTGATACGGCTCAGTCGCACGAGCACGGCGGGATAACCGTCGAAATGCGGCGTCGTGAAGTAAACGCCGGGATCGCGCGCAAGCAGCGCTTCCTTCATTTCCAAATCCGCGGTGCGCACGGCCAAGATCGCGCCTTTCGGTGCGCTCGCACCGAGCGCCAAGAAGTCTTGCTTGCGCAGCGGCCGCTCCCACGCAAAGCCCTTGTCTTTGACGGCCCATCCCGTCGAGCCGTGCTGGAACCGTTCTTTTGCGTGCGGTAACGCGAGGGCGAACCGCCGCACATCATCCCATGTTGCCATTAGTTCCTACGAATCACAGGACGAGGCGCGTCCGCCAGAACACGCTCGGCAATATGCGCATACACACGCTTCAACCTGGCTTTTGGCGGCATTGTTTGCAGCCTCGCCGCTTTGCCCCGATCGCTGCCCGCGCCGACGACGCCGCATCGCTTCTCGCCAAGCACCGAGCCTTCGTGGGTTGGCAGTACGGCGATAGCAGCGTGCAGTCGCTCCTGCTCGAGCGCACCTACACCGATGCCTCCGGAAAAGTTGTCCAGCGCGCTACCGAACGACGGATCGGCATCGCCTACCGCCGCGACTACCAGATCAGTTCCGACGAGGGCGGCTCGACCGGATTCACGGGCAACATCTTTTGGGAAACGACGCAGAACGGGTTCACCGTGCCGATCATCGGCGACTACGGCGAAATACTACCTCGCCGTGGATGCACTCTTCATGGAAGGCACGAGCGAACTGCCGGCCGCGCTTCAAAGCACGGCAACGGTCAATGGGAAGAGCGTCGCGGTGATACGCATCTCAATGAACGGGGCGCTTCCGTTCGACGTCTATGAGGACCCGCAGACCGGTGCATTCGTGCGCGCTGTGATCGATCCGGGCGGATCACAAGAAATACGATTCAACATCGCTTCCTACACCGACATCGTGGCCGGCAAGAAGCTGATCGGAACGTGGTCGCTGGACGATGACAAAGGCAGTTACGCCTACACGAAGGTTGCGCTGAACCCCGCAATGAGTGCAGCCGTTCTGCATCCGCCCGCACCCGCCGCGACCTGGACGTTCGCGAACAACCAGCCGTCGCCGATCAGGGTGACCGATTCGCGCCTGTACATCGACGCGAAGGTCAACGGCGTTCCGGGACGCTTCGTGATCGATACCGGCGCCTCGAGCATCGTGCTCACCGACGACTTCGCCAATCGCGCGCACGTCAAGACCGTCGACAAATCCACAGGCGTCGGTATTGCCGGCGACGACCAAGACGCTCGTCCGCAAAGCCGACAGCGTCGAGATCGGCGGCAACACGCTTTCCAACGTCATCGTCGATACAGTCAATCAGAAGTTCGACGACTCGCAGAATAACGAGCAGCCCGACGGTCTCATCGGCTTCGACCTCTTCGCCGGCGCGATCGTCGATCTGAACCTCAGCAACCACGCATCCGCATCCTCGATCCCAGCACGGCGACCGCCGACGGACCGCGGCGGCTATCCCCTCTGCGCCGACTTGACGCGGGCGTGCCCGAAGTGCCGGCAAGTTCGACGGCAAACTCGCAGATCTTAGCGTTGCTCGACACCGGGGGACTCGATTTCGTCGAATTCTCGAGCGATGTCGAGAACCATGGCGTCAACCTTCTCGTCAATTCGCGAAAACACGTTCCTGGGCGGAAACACGATGGATTCCGGCGTCGGCGGTGGCTACGACGTAACGGTGCGCTGCGGACCGCTTGCGAGGATTCCGGTCGGGACCCTTTATGTACAGCCAGTCGAAGCGTGCGAAAGTCACGACCTTGGGTTACACGATGGGCTGATCGGCTTCGACTTTCTCAAGCACTTCGACTACTGTCTTCGACTATCCGCACGGCGTGATGTACATGATTCCGCACAAAGAGTAACGCAAATACAAACGAGCCTCGGTAATTACCGAGGCTCGTCGTTCCATCCGCGGTCGGAGGGACTCGAACCCCCAACCTACAAGTTCGTAGCCTGTTGCTCTATCCAATTGAGCTACGACCGCATTGTTCGTCGCCGGCGCGACCACCGAAGATACGGGGTCGCGTTTTGCTTTCCTGCCGACCTCTGACGAAAGTCGCTGGCGGAGAGAGAGGGATTCGAACCCTCGATACGACTTTACATCGTATAACGGTTTAGCAAACCGCCGCCTTCAGCCGCTCGGCCATCTCTCCAGACCCGGACCAGCCCCGTCCGTTCGCCACCCGCGGCGCCGCTGCCTTCGCACCCGGCGACCAGCCCAACCGACCGCCGTTAGAGCAGCTCCTTGCGCCGCCGTTCTAGGTCTTCGCAGAATTGCCGCCGCGTTTCGATCGCCTGCGCAGCGGCCTCTTCGAACTAGGCATTCCGCGGCGCAATCTCCCGACGCAGACTCTCGATGTTACTTGCGCATCGCATCTGCCATCTGCTGATGCGTTTGCTTCGTAGCGCCTGGCTTGGTAACGGCGTGGAATTTCAGTATCAGCGCATCATCCGAAAAGTGCGCTTCGTACGCGTGGAGAATTGCCCTCGGGTTTGCGGGCTGGAAAGTAAAAGGACTGCGCATTCTTCACGGTATGCCGGTACGTCGCAAATTCGCCCTGGTCGTCTAAATCTGCGGCCCTCGCATTCGCCTCGAATTCCGGAAGCGGGACGGTGTGTCGATCGATCAGTTCGCGGACAAGACCAGCGTCCCCGATCCGCGCGCAGGGGAGGACGCTCGCTTCTTCTTGTATGGCGCGACGGGCTGCGCTGAACACCTCATGTAGTGGGTGCGAAAATAGCGGTTCCATTTCATGGGCAAGACCACTTATCCGAGCGTTTGGTTCCGAGCATTTGGGCGTAGTAGGGGCCAAACTCTACCGTTGGCTGATTTCATGAGCTTCCCGTCGCCGTCGCACAGCGAACAGTTGACGCGATAGCCGTGGTTCGCAATGAGCATGTATTGGCCGCCGGCAACTTCATTGCGAAAAACCCCGAGATCAAGTCTGCACACTTGTTTTCCTTGTTCGTCTCGCACGGTCACTTCGTTTGTCTGCCAACTCAGACTCTCGCTGCGCTGGCCGGGGTTGAGCGTAATATGGTGCCCCGGACTTTGCACTTGCACCCGCACCGGGGTCAAGTTGTAGATGCGTGCCGCGACCGCGGGTGCGATGGAAAGCGCGAAACACGCGAAGGCTAAAAGCACTGTTCGTGTCATTGGGATACCTCCCGCTGTCTAGCTTACGCGCTCGGTGCGGTGGGTCCCGTCATGGGTGGCTCTTCGACGAAACAGGGTTCCGGTGCCGCGCCGGCAACAACTGGTTTGCGCTTCTGCTCCGAAAGGCCGTCGATGCCGAGCACGCGGCCGGTGGGCAGCACGAAGTTGAGTGCCGAGAACACAAACGCCGCGGAATCGAGTCCCGACCACACGCTGAGGTGCGCGAGTCCGCCCTTCGCCGTTAGGTAATTGAACGCAAGGAGCATGCCGATCAATCCGCCCAGGCGCGTGTAGAAGCCGAACAAGAGCAGACAGCCGGTCACGACTTCGCCCAAGCGCACGCTGGCCGAAAAATATGCGTTGGGAAGCACGATGTGCATCAGGAAGGCCTGGGACATCCCACCCGTATGTGAGATCTGCGTGTTGAGGAACTGCGTCATCATGCCGCCGGGCGGCATAAACTCTTCGCTGTGCAAGAACTTCGGAATGCCGTGCATCAGCCAAAATGCGCCCGCATAGATGCGAAAAAGTGCGAGCCAAAACGCGTAGGTAGACGAAGATGGGAGTTTCACGCCGGAACCTCCTTCGGAGCACACGCGAGCCGAAAGATCAATGATGCGGCATCGCGCGCTGCATCCGGGCGCCCATGTTGCCCTGCTGCCTGAACCATTCGCTCGCGACGCAAGGAATCCGTTAATATCGCGGTCAGTGCGTTCGGTAGCTCCGCTGTCGTGCGTGCCCGAATTGCGACACCCCACTC
>CAWIZU010000026.1:0-12363 GCA_963840635.1 Vulcanimicrobiota bacterium
AGCGTCGTTTAGATACCGTCTTGACGCAGGGCGGCTAACCGCAGAAAGCGGAGCGGTTAGGTCGTCGCCGGTAGTTGAGGCGCGTCGCCGACAGCCGTGAGCGTCTGATCGTGCGTCGGCTTCAGGTTCCAGGGCAGCAGCTCGGCGATGCGGTTGACGGGATGTTCGCCGATGCGCGCGAGCACCTCGCGCAGAAACGCTTCGGGATTGTGGCCGTTGAGCTTCGCGCTACCCAGCAAGCTGTAGATCGCCGCCGCGCTCTGGCCGCCGCCATCGCTGCCGGCGAAGAGAAAGTTCTTGCGGCCCAGCGCCACGCAGCGCAACGCACGTTCCGCCGCGTTGTTGTCGATCTCGATGCGGCCGTCGTCGCAATAGCGTCCCAACGCATCCCAACGAGTCAGCGCGTAACGAATCGCTTTGGCCGTCGCCGATTTCTGCGAGAGCGTTGCCAGCGTCTGCGTCAGCCAGACGTGCATCGCATCGAGCAACGGGCGGCTGCGTTCTTGGCGTACCGCGCGCCGCTCGTCCGGAGATCGCCCACGAATCTCTTTCTCGATGGCGTAGAGCGCGCCGATGCGATCGAGCGCCTCTCCTGCGATGGCCGATTGATGCAGTTCGTACAGGTCGACGAACTTGCGCCGCACGTGCGCCCAGCACGCCGCTTCGAGCACGCGCCCGCCCTCGTAGAGCTTCGAAAAGCCCGCGTAGCCGTCGGCTTGCAAGATACCCGTGAAGTCGCGCAGATGATGCTGCGGATGCTCGCCCTTGCGATTGGCGCGTATAGGTGAACCAGACCGCCGGCGCCGCTTGCGCCCGCGGCCGGCCGTTCGTCGCGCACGTAGGTCCACAGCCGACCGGTTTTGGTTTTGCCATGCCCGGCGCGAGCACCGGAATCGGCGTGTCGTCGGCGTGAACGACGTCGGCGGCAAAGACGTGCTCGCGCAGCGCATCGGTCAGCGGCGTGAGCAATGCGCGCGGTCGTGCCAACCCACTGCGCCAGCAGCGAGCGGTCGAGGTCAACGCCTTCGCGCGCATAGATCTCGGCTTGCCGGTAGAGCGGCACATGATCGGCGTATTTGCTGACCAGCACGTGGGCCAGCAGACCCGGGCCGGCCATGCCGCGCTCGATCGGGCGTGCCGGCGCCGGCGCCTGCACGATCGTATCGCAGCTCGCGCAGGCCAGCTTCGGTCGCACGTGGCGAATCACTTTGAAGCGCACCGGCTCCAGTTCGAGCATCTCGGAGACATCGTCGCCCAGATGCTTGAGCGCGCCACCGCAATCGGGGCAGCACTCCTGGCTGCGGCGCAATGGTTTGCGTTTCGCGCGGCAGATGCGCAGGGAACACGCGCCGCGGCTTGGGTAGGTCGACGGTCGAGCGCTGAATCGCTTCTGTTCGGCCAGAAGCGTCGGCGACGTTGCGCATCGCCGGCTTCGAGTTCCTCGACCCACAGCTCCAACTGCTCGATCTCGCTGCTCGCGCTTTTCGCTGCGCCGCCCATACTGCAAGCGGCGCAGCTTGAGAATCTGCAGCTTGAGGCGCTCGATCAGCAGCGTGTGGGAGAAAATCTGCGCATCTTTGGCGACCAGCTGCTCATCCTTGGTGGCGAGCTGCGCGTGCTGCTGTTGCGTGTGCCAGCAGCGTCTGCAGTTCCGCAATGCTCAACCCGTCGAGATCGGGGAGCGCAGCGTTCGCGGAATCCATGCACCTATCGTACCGAATACAGGCGACATGTCAAGCGATTCGTACAGCATTACATGCAACGCGAACGTTCGCGTTGCGCGATCACACCTCGATCAGCGGATCGGCGGTGCGCACCGGATGCCGCCAATCGATTCCCTTCGAGCAACATCGACAGTTGCGCTGCACTCAGCGATACGCTTCCGCTCTGCGCTTGCGGCCAGATGAAGCGGCCGCGCTCCAAGCGCTTGGCCATCAAGCACAGGCCCGTGCCGTCCCACCACAACAGCTTGAGCAGATCGCCGCGTCGCCCGCGAAAGACGAAGATATGACCGCAGAACGGATTGCTCGCCAGCGCGTGCTGCACCAGGGCGCTCAGGCCGGTGAAACCCTTTGCGCATGTCGGTCACGCCGGCAGCCAGCCAAATGCGCGTGCCGCTCGGCACGCTCGTCGCTACCACGCTCATCGCCGCAACTCCGCGACCAGGGCGCAGATCAGCCCGGCATCCAGCGCACCGGTTTCGATCCGCAGCGTCGCACCCGAGGCGAGCATCAGCTGCACGATGCTCGAGGCGCTTGACGACTTGCTAGAAGCCGGCTTGCGGCGCACGCCCCGCAGCAGCGATCGTCACCGGTAGAAACGTCGCGCTCGGCGCGACGGCACGAGCGCGCGGCGCTGGCTCTGCATTCAGTTTTCCGGCGCGATAGAGCGCTTGCCATTGATAGAGGCTATTCCGGTTGACGCCGTGCTCGCGCGCGATCGCTCGGATCGACGCGCCATCGCGCAACGTCAGCTCGACGATACGACGCTTTTCAGAGAGCGGCAGGCGACGACGCGGGCCGCGCTGCTTTCGGAGCTTTTGATGCTGCCATGAAGACCTCGCGACGTAAGCGGCGTTTCCTCCATCATCGCGAACGCGAGGTCATCTGAGCAAGACGGCCTTGAGCGGACGCTTACGTTGTGGCGTGGCGGGATGATGGGTCGCTGGATCGCGTGGATTTCCGCCGCGACATTCTGCCGAAGCTGCAAAGCCTGCCGGTGCGGGTGATTGCTGAGGCCATGGGCGCGAGCATTTCGGCCCGCGGCTCGAAGGTTCGGAGCGGGAGACTCGTACCGCATAAGCGGCATTGGAAAGCATTGCGAGCCTTGCGCCAGCCGCGCTAGTCCTTTAATTCGAGCGCGCGGCCTAAATTGAATATCCTACGCTACATCGGAGCCGGGGATTTTGTCGCCGGGGTGCCAGTTGTGGAGCGCACGTGGATCGCCAGGGCCGTTGACAGTTCGCCAGAATCCTTAAGCACTTCGCGAGCCGAATGCAAGTCCCTAAAAGCCCCGAAACCCGAGGCGCGAATGTACTCTTCATCACCTTGCTGCAGCGCCTTTTCCGATCGGTCGCGAGAAATGCTGCTGCCTGGCCGCTTGAGGTACTCGCCTGAAATACGGCGTCGCGTTCACCTTTTGTCAGCCCGGAAGCAGACAGCGGAGTCAGCGATAATTCCACCAGCCTCGAAACTAGCGGCTGACGTCATAAAAGTAGTAGCGTGGATAATCCCGTATCATTCCCATGTGGGTTTGCAGTTGACGTAAGAGAAACACTATCTGCGCGCGGATTCCACTACGTTCGCGCCGTCGCTGTATCTCCGAGTAGCTTATAGTTGCGGCAGCCGTAAGAATCGAAGCAACTAATCCACCCAGCAGCGCTTCCAGCATTTTACTAGCGCGTTAGATCCCAGCCATGCTAAGATGTTGAGGCATCGCTTCCAAGTGGCGTAGCTAGATCGGTGATGACATAATGGACGAACTGCCGTCCCAGAGCAGTAAGCTCATAGCGTTTTGTACTCTCAAAGGCTGACTCCATAACGGAGCTACCCTGGCCTTTTCCTGTATGCCGCGCTTGTTGCTTAAGAAAATGCCCCTGGTGGTCGCTTTGCCCGCTCCTGACGTATTACACCACCGGTACTGAGATCGCGTATCAGAAGCCGGAACAGATCGGCTTCCTCCGAGTCGTCGCGTGGCACTTCGCCTCTTAGATTCGTCCAAATCTCTCGCCGTGTGATTCGCGGGCGCTTGTAGACTTCGCCAATCACGGAGAAGTGGAACTCATGGTACATATCAATCCAGTCTAAGAACATGCGAACTAAGTCGTCTTGCGCCATCTCTAGGCCGCCGGCATTTGTAATGAGCTTGCGAAGCATCTCCTTCTTTTGCGTTGTTTCGGTGTGGTCCCATTGATCGAACGTTTTCCGTACAAGCGAAAGATATTCTTCAGAGTTGATTCTCTGTTCAAACGTCTGCCCGAAGGACTCAAATACTTCGAATACTCTCCTGAGAGTTTCGGATAGTTCCCTTAGTTTTTCTTGATGCGCCTTTACCCACCAAGTACATCGCCCGATAGCTGCTCTCCTCAGAACTCTCGCTTGCATAGGTTTGAGCGGCAGTTATCACGGTGCCGACCCAAGGCAGGCTGCTTAGCGCCGCCATCGCTACGTGCGCATATTTTGACCACTCTCCACCTGACACGTGCTTAAGCACAGCCAGTTCCTCAGCGCTTTGCGCGAGTCGCGCATCCTCGGAAGCTTCAACGTCAATAAATTCCTGATCGTTCATTTTTCAGTCCGCTGTCGTTGTAAAGTAAACGGCGCCGTCGTCAAAGAGCGTTGCAAACGCGCGACGTTCAGCGTGGCGCATGGCTCCGATCTCGGGCTCGCGCGCGACTTCCATGCCGATCACGATTTGCTTCGTAAGTGCAAGGCCCCAGCCCGATGTTGGCTTCATGCTTCGGGCATCGCCGCGAGTGCTTCTTCGGTTTCCAGTTCCATCTCTATCCAACGTACCGTCAGCTCAATCGATCGCTTCAAATCTTCGATATCGCGATCTTCCCATAGTCGGACGTAATGCGTCTCATCATTTCCTAACCATGCGGCCCGTCGCGCTACGTTCTTGATCCGATCATCGGCAACGTCGTCCGCGATACACGGCCCGACATCTTCAGCTTGATCTTGCTCGCGCTGCGCGTCGTCAGTGGTCTTCGAGATAAGATACATATTTAATGAGCAATTCGAGGGCTTTTCGATAGCCCATCCCTGCGATCTCGGTGAGTTGGTCGTGCTCCGCTTCCGTGCTTGATCGAAGATCGTATAGAATGAATCCAGAAACCCTTCAATGAATCGCGACCTGACACTGGGCTGATTGTTCTAGGATATAAGCCGCGCAACAACCATTGTTGTGTAGGTATATCATTGGCCCAGATTGCGATGAATCCGCTTCGGCATACCTCGCGCGGGCATGCAAACATATACATCGCAAGGCGACCGTTTGCTGCCCCCAATGTAGCCGGTATTCCCGACCGGAATCGCCACGATACCGATGTGACATTGTGGGCAGTCGGTCGGTGGTTCAAGGTTGAAGGCTTGGGCCGGTAGCCCACCTTGTTGAGCGAACTGTAGCTGTAGTGGCATACGGGTCGACACTTTTCAAAGCTGCGGGTAGGCCCTCGTAAGGCAGCGATAACCGAGAGCGTAGTAGCACGCCTGTGGTTTCGATCGAAGCCCGGTTGCACAGCGACGAGGGCCGCCGATTGGCGCCGTGGCCGCGGAGCCGTGGACCCTGGTCGCTTTTCGGCTAAGAGCTTGCCTCTTGCGATGGAACTGAGGCTGGGGCACCGAACTCCCTTGCCGTAGGAGCGTACAGGCTCCAGGGGGTAGGAAAGATGCGAGTCTCTGAGTTTTCAGCCGCCATGTGTTCGGCATCTGTGCCACTGCGGCGATGCTCGCGGCGTGCGGATCGCAGCCGCCGATTGGTGGGTCGGGTGCGATGCCGCAAACACTCGCAAGGGCAGCGCACGGCGAGCATGGCCGATCGTGGATGCTGCCGGAAGCAAAGCGTGAGCGCCTGGTATATGTCGCAAATAACAACAACACGATTACCGTCTACTCGTACAAAAGCGGAAACTGGGTGGGGACGATAAATACGCCGAACGAGTACTTACCAGGCATGTGCGTAGACCGTAAGGGTAATGTCTATGCTACGTTCTTCACTACCAGCAGTATCCTCGAATATCCGCACGGTTCGGTGTCAGCGATAAAAACGCTCAGCGACCCGGGCCATCCATGAATGCGCTATTGACCCTACGACAGGTAACCTCGCGGTCACGAATGGTGGCAATGAGGCGACCGGGAGCGTCCTGATCTATAAGGGCGCTAAGGGAACCCCGGTAGAATACACCGACAGCGGGTCAAATCCAATCTGGGGGTTTTTATACTGCACCTACGACGATCAGGGGAACCTTTTCGCTGATGGAGTGACGGGTAGTGGCAGTCAATACTCCGCCGGATTGGCCGAACTCCCACAAGGGGGCAGCGGACTCACCAATATTTCCCTGGTTCATAACGGCCCCTATGACATACCGGGCGGACTGCAATGGGACGGCAAGTACTTGACATACACCGTGTACGGCAACCAGGATATTTACCAACTGACCATCAGCGGTGATAAGTCGAGCGAGAGCGGCGACACGTCCCTCAACGAAGCGGAGCTAAGTCAGTATTGGATACACCCTCAACAAACGGAACATCAAATTGTCATTGGTGCTGTCAGTGGAGACCCTTACAATAACTCCATTGGATACTGGGATTACCCCGCCGGTGGCGCGCCGATCACCACGATTACGCAGGGGGTGTATGAGCCCAATGGCGTGGTAGTCAGCCCTGCCCTCAAGTAACATCCCCCGCACGGCTCTACCCCTCTGCACGGCTTCGCGAAAGCGAGGCCGTGATGCTATGCGGGCTTTGCAGCATTGTTGCGCATTGCAGCGTGATCGGCATTGCTGGCTACGCCTAGCTTCGCCGTGGCTGGACCCCGGCAGCATAGCTCCGCTGCGATCGCTCTTGACGGCCAAGCGACCCAGGCGCCTAGGGTGCCACGATCTTAGGGCTCTGGCTCCTTTCCCTGGGTCATCGTCCCTGAAGGTCGGGGATGACGCATCACTTCGGCCGAAATCCAGCGCCTTTCAAACAGCGGCATACGCCGCCCCCTACAGACCCTGCGCTTGCGCTAAAAACACGCGTTGCGCATCGACCGGCATTTCGCCGGGTCCGGGCGATCGGCGCAGTACGTGCCGTCGCCCTGCAGCTCCCGGCTCTTGACGTTGTCGGCGAGCAGCACGGTAAGGATTTGCGATGACATCGTTTCGGCCATCACCGGGTCGAGAACGGGAACGGCGATCTCGACGCGGCGGTCGAGGTTGCGGCCCATCCAATCGGCGCTGCCGATATAGCCTCGCGTTCGCCGCCGTTGGCGAACACGAAGATGCGCGAGTGCTCGAGAAACCGGCCGACGATGCTGCGCACGCGAATCGTCTCGCTGATCCCGGGAAGCCCGGGCCGCAGCACGCACATGCCGCGCACGATCAAGTCGATCGGCACGCCGGCCTGCGAGGCGCGGTAGAGCGCGCGCACGAGTCGCCGCATCGCTGATCGCGTTCAGCTTCGCGCGGATGCCGGCGGCCGGCCGGCGCGCGCGTGCTCGGTCTCGCGATCGATGAGCTGCGATCAGATTCCCGATGCGCAGGTTACCGGCGCGACCAGCAGATCTTCGTATTCGGTCCTTCGAGAAGCCGGTCAGCGCGTTGAACAGCTGCGTGCTCGTCGGCGCCGAGCTCGGGGCGGCACGTGAACAGGCTCAAGGTCGGTGTAGATGCGCGCCGTCTTGTCGTTGTAGTTGCCGGTGCCGAAGTGCATGTACCGCCGGATGCCGTCCGGCTCGTCGCGCACGACGAGCGTGCTTTGGCATGCGTCTTGAGTCCGGCGAAGCCGTAGACGACGTGCGCGCCGACGCGTTCGAGCGTTCGCGCCCAGTGGATGTTGTTCTCTTCGTCGAAGCGCGCCTTGAGCTCGATCAGGACGGCGACTTGCTTTCCGTTCTCGGCCGCGCGATCAAGCGCCCCGACGATCGGCGAGTCGTGCCCGAGGTGCGGTAGAGCGTCTGCTTGATCGCGAGCACCTTTCGGATCGTCCGCCGCCTGCTGCACGAACTGCACGACCGGATCGAACGACTCGTACGGATGGTGCAGCAGCATGTCGCCTTCGCGAATCGCCGCGAACATGTCGGTGGCGCCGAGCAACCGCTTGGGAATCGCCGGCGTGAACGGCTCGTCGCGCAGCTGCTCGTAGCCGCGGAAGGTTGACGAGCGGCCACAGATCGCTCAGTGCCATCATGCCGTCGACTTCGTAGCAGATCGACCGGCTCGAGCTCGAGCGCGCTCGAGCACATATCGCGAACAGATTCGGGCATGCCCGCTTCGACTTCGAGCCGCACCGGCTCGCCGAAGCGGCGTTGCGCAATTCGGACTCGATCGCGCGCAGCAGATCGTCGGCTTCGTCTTCCTGCAAGTCCAGGTCGGCGTCGCGCGTGACGCGGAAGAGGTACGACGCGCGCACGTGCATGCCGGGAAAGAGCACGTCGAGGTTGTGCGCGATCAAATCTTCGAGCAACACGAAGCGCCGCTCCCTCGGCGCCCTCGACCGGCACGAAGCGCGGCAGCGTCGCCGGCACCTTGACGCGCGCGAAATGCAGTCGACGCCGTCGCGGTCGCCTCTTCGAGTTCGACCGCCAACGAGAGCGACAGGTTCGAGATGTACGGGAACGGATGTCCCTGATCGATCGCCAGCGGCGTGAGCACCGGAAAGACGCGCTCGTCGAAGGTGCGCTCAAGCGCGGCTTGCGTCTCTTCGTCGAGTCGCGCGACGCGCATCAAGCGAATGCCTTCGCGCTCGAGCGCCGGCAGGAGCTGTTCGTTGAGCAGCCGCATTTGCCGCGCCAGCGACGCGCGCAGCCGTTGCGAGATGGCGGCCAGCTGCTCGGTCGGCGTCCGGCCGTCGTCGGAACGGCGATGACCTGGGCCTCGATCTGCTGCTTGATCGCCGCGACGCGAATCATGAAGAACTCGTCGAGGTTCGTTCCATAGATCGCGACGAATTTCAGCCGTTCGAGCAGCGGGTTGCGCTCGTCGAGCCCCTCCTCGAGCACGCGGTCGTTGAACTCGAGCCACGACAGCTCGCGGCTGATATAGAGAGCGGGATCGTCGAGGCTCGCGACCGGAATCGCCGGCGGCGGGGCGCGGGGCTGCGTTATCACGGTTATTCTATCCTTAGCGGTTCGGGACGGGTTTCGCCCCCACACGGCCAAAAACTTGCGCGGTGGCTCGGAGCGACCTGCCGCGCACGCGACGCATGTGTACCTAGCGCTCGCTGCTTTGCGCGCTCGCCATCGCGCTGGCCGCGGGCCTGCCGTTTCGGGATTGCAGCCGCTCTCGGCCGTAGCCCGGCTCGTGCTGGCCCTAGCAGGCATCGGGCGCACCCTCCCAAGCTTGGCGGTGCTGATGCTCTTGCTTCCGCTGCTCGGCGTCGGCGTCGCCCGCCCATCGTGGCGCTCGCACTCCTCGCCGCCCCACCGATCCTGATCGCCGTCGATGCCGGGATCCGCGCCGTTCCCGGCGCCGCGCTCGATGCAGCCTCGGGCATCGGCATGCGACCTCGCGAACGTTCCGGCCGGGTTGTCGTGCCGTCTGGCGCTGCCGGTCGCCGTTCGGGCGTGCGAACGGCCGCGACGGAGACGATCGCCAGCGCCACCCTGGCCACGTTCGTGGGTGCCGGGCGGTCTCGGCGACCTGATCGTTCGCGGCATGCAAACCGGCGATACGGTCGCGCTCGTTGTCCGGGGCCGCAACGGTCGCGCTCCTAGCGTTGGCGGTCGATCTGGCCCTGGGTCGCGCGGCGGTGCGGATCGAGGCGCGAGCAATGACCTTTCTCGCGGCGCGACGCGCTGGCGTTCTCGCGGGTGCTGCCGCGCTTTCGGCTGTGCGTTGGATCGGTCGCAAAAACGTTCGTGTCGGCTCCAAGAACTTCACCGAGTCGTTCGTGATCGCCGAAATCTACTCGCAAGCGCTCGAGCAATGCCGGTTTGCCGGTCGACCGGCGTTTCAATCTCGGCTCGACGCAGATCGCCATGGCCGCGATGCAGCCGCGGCGATATCGATCTCTATCCGGAATACACGGGCACGGCCGCGATCGACGTGCTGCACTTACCGCCGATGCACGATTCGCAAACGTCTATCGCACGGTGGCGCGCGGTTCGCGGAACTCTACGACTTCTTTTGGCTACGCCGTCGCCGATGAACGACTCGCAGGGCTTGGCGATCACCGAGATTTCCGCCAAACGCGAACGCATCGAAACGCTGTCGCAGTTGCGCCGGTCGCATCGCGGTTTCGCTTGGCGACGATTCAAGAGTTTCTCGTGCGCCCGGACGGCATACCCGGACTGCAGAAAGTGTACGGCGGATTTTGTTCCGCGAAGTCCGTACGTACGATATCACGCTGAAGTATCGGGCTCTGCTCGAGGGCAAAGCCGACGTCGCGAGCGCCTTTACGACCGACGGCGCGATCGCCGTCGATCGTCTGACGGTGTTGCGCGACGATCGCAAGCTGTGGCCGCCGTATAACGTCGCGCCCGTCGTTCGGAAACGCAAACGCTGCAAACGCAACCGCACGTCGCACGCGTTCTCGACCGCGTTTCGCCCGCGATCACCGACACGGTCGCGCGGCAGATGAACGCCGCAGTCGAATGTCCGGCCAGGATCCGAGCGACGTCGCGGCCGCGTTCTGATTGCTCAAGGGAGTCGTGCCACGTGAGCGCGGCCGATATTCCTATTCGAAGACGTGCGCGTGCGCTATGCGGGCAGCCGAAACGCTTTGCAGTCGAACGGGGTGACCCTATCGATCGAAGCCGGCGAGCTCGTGGTGTTACTCGGTCCATCCGGTTGCGGCAAATCGACGCTACTGCGAACGGTCAATCGTCTCGTGACGCCGTACGGCGGACGGGTGCTTGGTAGGCGATAGGGACGTCGCGTCGCTCGATGCGGTCGAGTTGCGCCGAAGCATCGGCTACGCGATTCAAGCCGTCGGTTTGTTCGCGCACATGACGGTCGCGGAGAACGTCGCCATCGTTCCGTCGCTGCTGGGCTGGTCGCGTGCCGACGATCGACGCAGCGCGTCGACGAGCTGTCTGCCGTTGATCGACCTGCCGCCGCAAACGTATCGCAATCGCCGTCCGCGCGAGCTCTCCGGCGGACAAGCGCAACGCGTCGGCGTGGCGCGCGCCATCGCCGGCAAACCGGGCGTGCTGCTGATGGACGAACCGTTCGGCGCGGTCAACGCGATCGTGCGTCAATCGCTGCAGCGCGAGCTGGTTCGTATCGTGCGCACGCTCGAAGACGACGACGCTGTTCGTGACGCACGACGTTTCCGAGGCGCTATTGCTGGCCGATCGCGTGGTGGTGATGCGCGACGGCCGCGTCGAACAATCGGCTCCACCGGACGAACTGCTGGACGCGCCGGCGACCCAATACGTCCGCGATCTCGTGCGTGCCGGCGACGACGTCTACCGCCGGTACTATCTGCATTTGCGCGACCAACTGCGATGACGTACGCCGTCGGCCATTTCGGGAAAATCGCGTGGCTGACGCTCGCGCATGCCGAGCTAGTATTGGTTTCGTTCGCGGCAGCGTCGCTGGTCGCGATACCGCTTGGCGTGTGGGCGGCGCGCCGTCCGCACGCCGGCGTCTGGATTCTCGGGACGCTCGGAGCGCTGTATACGATTCCCAGCCTGGCATTGTTCGCGCTGCTGGTGCAAGCGATCGGATTGGGCTTTTCGCCGATTTTCGCCGCGCTGGTCGTGTACGCGCAGTTCATGCTGGCGCGCAGCGTCGCGGTCGGTATCGCGCGGCGTCGACCCGGCGCAACTCGACGCTGCACACGGCCTCGGGATGTCGCCGATGCAGCGTCTCGTTCGGGTCGAATTTCCGCTCGCGTTACCGATCGTACTTTCGGGCGTGCGCGTCGCCGCCATCGCCGCGATCGCGATCGCGACGTTAGGCGGTTACGTCGGCGGCGGTGGGTTAGGGGTCTTAATTTTTAACGGGCTGACGTTACATCAGCCCGCTATGATCGTTAGCGGCAGCATTGCCGCTTCGGTGCTCGCGATTCTTACGGACGGCACGCTTCGATTTGCAGAGCGCGCCGTTCGGACGTAGCTAGATGACTTGGATTTTCGCCATCATGCCGCTATCTTCGTGATCGACGATGTGGCAATGGAAGACGAACGTACCTTTGATGTTCGTATCGCGGAAGTCCATCTACGCATCGATATAGCCCGGCGTGCCGTTGAGACCCCGCTTGCTGCGATGCGGGATGATGACGCTATCCGCCCAGTACGGATGTTGCACCTTAACGCCGTTAATCGAGGTGACCAAGAAGTGAATTTGGTGGATGTGAAAGTCGTGAATCTCATTGGTGATGTTCACGATATGCCAGTGCTCGATCGTTCCGGCACGCACCACGTACATCGGCTTGGCCTTCATCGAAAACACTTGTCGATGAAAAACTGCGGCTTCCCGTTTTCGCTGAAGACGACGACGCGTTTGGCCGCCGGCGGCGGAAGTTGGTCGTATACTCGTTCTGCGGCAGCGGCGAGCCGACGGTTAGCGGCTGCGAGGAGAAGTCTCCGCCGCCGGTCTCATACGCCGAGCGCCTCGAGGTGCGCGAGAAACCACGGCGGGTCCGCATCGCCGTCGGGGCCCGAGTTATAGCAGAGCGTCCGGAACCTGCCGTGTCCGCTTGCCGGGCCGGT
>CAWIZU010000027.1:0-40274 GCA_963840635.1 Vulcanimicrobiota bacterium
CTCCGACCGTGTTGCATCTGGTGCAGACGGCCAAGAAAAAGCTCGCCCGCGACGTGCTGCATGTCGAGCTGCGGGCCGAGAAGACCGGCGCCGACGCACAGACCGTCGAGGCGACGATCAACGCGGCGATGGCGAAGGCCCTCGATCAGGCGAAGCAGGCGGCGGGGATTGAGGTCGAGACCGGCTCCTATTCGGTCTATCACGTCGAGTCCCAGTCGCAATGGTCGGGCAGCCAGTCGCTGTTCCTCGGCGGCGCGGATTCCGGGGCGGTGCTGAAGCTGGCGGGCGAAAACCGGCACGCTCGTCTTTGTCGCGGGCGAACCGGGCATCGGCAAATCACGCCTCGCTTCCGAACTCTCGACGATCGTCGAAGGCCAAGGCGGGCGCACGCTGATCGGCCTCACCTCCTCGCCAGAACGCTCGCCCTATCAGCCGCTGGTCGACGCGGTGCGCCGCGGCCTGCCGTATCTCGCCAAAGCGGCGATCGATCCGCTGTGGCTCTCGGTGCTCGCCTCGCTCGTGCCCGAAGTGCTTGGCGTGCGGCCCGGACTCGCCGCCGCCGAAGCGATCGAACCGCGCGCGGCCCGCGCGCGTCTGCACGAAGCGTTTGCGCGCGCGTTTGAATGCATCGCGCGCACGCGTCCGCTCTTGATCGTGCTCGAAGATCTGCATTGGGCGCAGGCCGATACGATCGATGCGCTCGCGTTTCTCGCGCGCCGCGTCGGCGGCATGCCGATCCTCATCCTCGCGCTCTATCGCGACGACGGCGTCGACACGTCGCATCCGCTGCGCGACGCGCGCCGCAACCTGCAGAGCGAGCATCGCGCGACCACGCTCGCGCTGTCGCGTCTGCGCGCCGCCGATATCCAAGCCTTTGTCGCGCGTACGCGCGAAGCGGCCGATGCATCGCCGCAGCTCGCCGACGCGATCTTCCGCGTGAGCGAAGGCAACCCGCTCTTTGCTTCGCAGTTGTTGCAAGAGTACGTCGAGACCGGCGCGCTGCCCGAGCGACGACCGCAATTTGCTCGCGGAAACGATCACCACGCGCGTCGATCGGCTCGATCAACAGACGCGCGCCGTCGCCGACGTCGCGGCCACGATCGGGCGCGACTTTTCTGCCGAGCTCGTCGGCGGCGTCGGCGGCTGGACCGAAGATACCGTGCTCGATGCGCTCGGCGCGTTGATGGATCGGCGCCTCGTGCGCGAGACCGGCGCGCCGGGATTCGAATACTGCTTCACCCACGTGCTGATCGCGAACGCCATCTACAATCAAACCGACGACCGCGCTGCGCACGAAACGCCACCGGCGCATCGCGCAGTTGCTCGGACGCGCACGGCTACGCACGCACAGCATGCTACGGCACGATTGCGCTGCACTACGAACGCGCCGGCGAAGACGAGCTGGCCGGCGTCGCCTATCTCGAGGCAGCGCGCGCGGCGCTTGCGGGTCTTCGCCCGCGGCGATGCGATCCATCTTGCGCGCCGCGCCTACGAGCTGCTCGAGTCCGACGCGGAGCGTTTCGACGCGCTCGTCCGTCTCGCTCTCCGCGCAGGTCCGGTCACGGCGACACCAAGCGCATGCGCGAAGAAGTCGATCAGTATCGAGAGCACTCGCGCAGCGCTCGGGCTCGACAAGCAGTTCATCGCGCTCGAGCTGCGTCACGAGCAGGCCTTTGTCGTCGAGCGACCGCGAGCGTCAGCACGATACGATCGACGCGATGCTGGCTTGGCTGATCGCGCGGCCAACCCGCAGTGGCGGGCGCGCGGCCTCTACGCTCGCGGCATTCTGTCTCACCGCACTCGGGCGTCTGCTCGAAGCCGAAGCACCGCTGCGCGAAGCGCTGGCGATCGCGAAGGTCTGCACGACGCCGATTTGCTCGCACGCATCCGCCAGCGCCTCGTGCAGGTGCTGATTCGCCGCGGCGACGTGACGCGGCGCATGGTACGAGCTCGAGGTCCAGCGCGCGGCAATGCGCGACGCGCCGCCCTCGAGTCAAGAGCGGCTGTATCTCCTTACGGCCGAAGCCGCGTGCGCGGAGATCCTCGAAGATCCGGCGAACACGCAGCGCGTCGTGAGCGAAATGCTCGAGGTCGCGGTGCGCTTGGGCGACGTCGACACGGAAGCGAAAGCGCACGCGCAGCTCGCGCACGCCGCGCACCAGCGTTTCGAATGCACGGTGATGCGCGAGCACTACGCGCGCGCGATCGAGCTCTTTGTCGCGCGGCAGACACCGGCATTGGTACGCCGTCACGCTGGTCAACCACGGCGCGCTCGAACGCGAGATCGGCAACTCGATGAGACGGTACGCCTGTGTACCGAGGCGCGCCCGCTGATGCACGATATCCAGTCGACCGACGGCATGTGCACGACCGCGCTAAATATCGGCGAAGCAGAATTCTTGCGCGGCAATCTCGAGCCGGCGCTCGAGCTGGTGCAAGAGGCGTTAAAACACGCAATCGACAGCGGCGAAAAGCGGCTCATCGTCTGAGGCGCGCATGGTCTACGGCTACAATTCTTTGCGCGCGCGGCGACATTGAATCCGGACTCGAGCAGCTACACACCGGCGTCGCGATTCGCCGCGAACTCGACACCCCGCGCTCGCTCAGCGACGATCTGTGTACGCTGATCGATGCGCTGCTCAACGCCGAGCACTTGGTCGAAGTCGCGCCGCTGGCCGAAGAACTCGAAGCGCTCTTTGCGACCGGCCTTGCACGTCAGCGTTTTCCGGCGCGCGTGTGCTGGGTGCTTTCGCGCGTCGCGCGCATCGCCGGCGATGCGACGGCCGCCGATGCATGGATCGCCCGCGGGAAATCGATTCTCGACGACCAGCTCGCACGCTTCGACGATCCCGCCGACGTGCAGCGCTTCGCGCGCTTGCGTTCAATCAGGCACTGGTTGCAGCGGCTCGGCCCAGCGGTCCAAAAACTCGCACAAGTCGCCGTAGTTCGTGAAGTAACGCAGTTCGCTCGATCCAAGGTGCGTCACGCAGGCCCGCCATTGTGGACTGCGTGACTCTTCGCGCCAGATTCGCACGACGAACGAATCCTCGCGCCGGTGATTCGCGCTCATGCGACGCTCTGCTTACGGGGCGACGAGCAAGAAGGCTGGGTTCACGCCGCCGAGGAGGTCGAATTTTCCGCCCGCCACGACGCCGCTTTCGGTATATACATGGACGAAGCCATCGCTTTGCGCGACATAGATCAACCCATTGTATTTATCGAAGGCGATCGCGGTGGATGACGTGATGCTGCTGTTCAGTGCGACGGGGGGGCCGGGAGCAGAGGTGTTATACCACACGACCCCGAGGCTTCCGGAGACGAAGAGCGTTTGGGAATTGGGATCGTACGCCAGGCCATTGATCGTTCCCACGCCTGGAGCGGCCAACGTGTTCGGCGACGCGGTGCCGTTGCCGAAGATCTCTAGAACGCTGTTTGCGGTTGCGGCAAACAGATTCGTTTGCGTGAGCACCTGAGCGGAGACCAGCGCGACGTAGGGCGCGCTCTGCGCAGGCCCATTGAACGTTGCGGCAGCGGGCTGCGCTCCCGCCATTTGGATGAGCTTCTTGCTCGTGGTGTCATATCCGAACGACGAGGCCGCGAACGGATCCCACGCAAGAACGCCCGGCGCGAGCGTGATGCCGCCCGGTGTGAACGTGGCGAAGCTTTGCCCGTTATACGCGTAGGTGTTGAGCGAGCCGCCTGGAGCGCAAGCAGTGAATTCGATACGGGGTCGTAAGCCAACGCAGAGGCGGATTCGGGCGTGTTGATATTGTCGGTTGCCGATGGGTCTTGCTGGATGTCGCCGCCGGCGTAGCTTGTGACTTCACCATTCACGCCGACGGCGTAGGTGAGCGCGAGAAATGCGTAGAGCTCGATATTCGAGTTAAGCACGGTTCCGCCGCTCCCGGCTACCGGGACCGAGCTAAGACGAAGCTGCCCCACGACCGATCGGATCGGCGATAGTACGTCGGCGATGTTGACCGTAAACGTGTTTTGCCCGGTGCTTGGAGTGGTGAAGCCGCCGTTGCCCGCTTCTGCGGTGACAACCGGTGTTCCGGGGCCGACGATGACATTGCCGGCGGCGTCGATCGGTTGCGCGCTAAACGGTTGAGGTTGACCGGTGTATGCAAGGGTAAATCCTTGGGTCATCGATCCGCTCACGCCGGAGCCGATCGGCGCGACGGCGATGCTGGTGGCGATGCCGCCGATGACGCCGGAGACTGTGTTGCCTTGATTCGCTACGACGGTGAAAGCGATGTTTGAATTTGCGCCGAGTTTGTTGCCGGTACCGTTCGTGGCGTCCCACGTGGTCAACGCGAGTGTGTGCGCGCCGGCCGCAACGTTTGCGAGCGGTACCGTGCAGCGTACGCCGCCGTTTGCGGACGGCGCAGTTGGTTGCGCTCGCGCTTAGGTTCTGCGCCGTTGTCGCGCCGCCGTCAACCGAAAACGTAATCGATTGCGTCGACGGTGATACGAATTGTGGATGACGCGTCTTTGAAAGAATCGTTTCACCGCCGCCGTTCAGTGCGATCACGAACGAGGTCGTAGTAACGCCGGGCGTTACCGGCGGTGTCGGCGTGGGGGTCGGGACGGGCGCCACCGGCGTCGGCGTCGCCGCGGGTGTGGCGGTTGTTCCCGGCGTCGCCGTTGGTGACGATCCGTGCGGTGTCGCGGTTGGCGCTATCCCCACAGCCGGGAGAGAGGGCGCATTTGCGCCGGGCGTGCACGCCGTCATGCAACCGAGCGCTCCCACGACAGCGAGCGCGACAAAATGCTTGTTCATGACGCCACGGTAGCGTGCGTTCGTCCAGAACTCGTCCAGACGCGTTCACAGAATTCTGGACGACTTCTGGACGCTGTGATGGCAGACTGCACGCACAAAGGGGACCAACGCTACATGTCTGCATTCCGGCGAGCCACGCTCGCACCGCTCGTTGTATCTGGTGCATTTGCTGTTGTGATGAACGCATGCACGCCGCCCGCATCTATCGGGGGCGGTCCGTTGCCGACGGCAGCGCCGTTCGCGACGCCGACGGCGCCGGGCGCGACACCGACGCCTACCGGTGCGACGGCGACGCCGACGCCCGCGTCCACACCGCTCGGCGCGATCACCGTGAATCCGACGTCGCTTGCGTTCATCGGAACGGGTGCCGCACTTGCATTGCCGTTTATCGCGAGCGAAACGGGCTATACCGGCGTATACACCGAGTCCGATACGTGCAGTGGCATCGCAACCGTTACGGCGGGCGCCGCGGGACACTACACGATCACACCCTCGGGTGCCGGAACGTGTAGCGTAACGATAGCCGATACATTCGCACAAAAAGCCAGCGTTGCCGTGTCGGTCACCGTGACCGGAGGGGTCATCCAATGAAGATCGTTTACGTGAAGCCTCTTTGTGTCGTCGCGGTGCTTGCACTGGTCGCCTGCGGCGGCGGCGCCGGATCGCGGGGCGGCAGCAATCTCGTGCCGGCAACCGTGCCGCAATCAGCGCAAAATGCGTCGATCGTCATTCACATTCCGGCCGCGGCGGTGTCAACATCGTCCGGGCGACCCGCGTACGTCTCCGCGTCGACGCAATCGATTGCGATTGCAATCACGCCCAACGGCGGCTGCAGCGGCTGCACGGCCGCAACGACGGTGAAGCAAAATCTTACGCCGTCGTCTGCAGGCTGCACGACAGGCGCGGGCGGCACGACGTGCACCATCGCACTGCTGCTCAATCCCGGTTCCTATACCGCGAACGTGACGACCTACGACGCGACTGGCGAAACCGGCAACGTGCTCTCGAGCAATCAAGCCGTGCCGATGACGATCGCGCTGAACACCGCCAATATGATCCCGATGATCCTCAATGGTATTCCCGCGTCAACAAGCCTCTCAATGCTCAGCTCGCCGTCGGGATCGATCATCAAAGGCATCGGCACCGCTCTCAATCCGGCGACGATTTACCTCGATGCCGGTACGTCGGCGACGCTGCTGGTCACACCGCTCGACGCCGATGGCAACGCGATAGTCGGCGCGGGCGCGCCAACAATTACCGTCACCGGCGTCAGCACGGGTCAGGCCGGCTTCACGGCCACCGCTAACGCGTCAGCCGACACGATTGCGCTTGCCGTTCCGGCCACGACGCTGTCGTTCGGCGCGCAGCACGGCGCGGTGGACGCGGCGTTTGCGGGCCCGGGTTGCAGTGCCCCGAATCCAGCATGTGCGCCGATCTACCTCGACGTCTATCAGACGCCGATCGTTGCGGTCAGCGACGACGGCGCGGTGGGCGTTAAAGTAGGAATCTATAACACGCGCACGCAGACGTTTACGCAAAACACCTATGCCGGATTCTCCAATCCTGCAGCCATCGTGTTCGATACCAGCGGCAACATGTTCGTCGCCGATACCGGTAACGACAAGGTGTTCGAATTCGCGCCACCTTACACCGGGTCTCCGGTGGCAACAATTAGTACGGGCATCCACGGGCCGAGCGGGCAGAACGCGCTTGCGCTCGATGCCAACGCCGATCTCTTTGTCTCGAATAATAACAACAACAACGTGACCGAATACAAGCCGCCGTATAGCAGCGTCTTCCAAACGTTTTCAACCGACGTTTCCAACCCGCTCGGCGTCTTTATCGACGGGGAGCAAGATCTGTGGGTGCTCAGTACCGGCTTTAGCGAGGTGCTCTACTATCCGGCCGGCTTCACCAACGCAACGGTGCCGACGCAAGATCCAATCGGCAATCCGGTCGCAATCGAGCAGAGTGCGAGCGCACCTCTGTACGTCATCGATCTTGCAACCGATCAAGCTGCCGTCTTCGATCAAGACGGCTCGAATACGGGCAGCGGCTATCCGATCGACTCCGGATCGACCTTCATCGCCGCCGTCGGCTCGAGCAATGTCAGTTCGTCCTACACCGCGGGGCGGTTGGTCGGCATCGGCAACACGCCGCCCACCTTCCTCACCGGCTACATCGCGCCGCGCGGGCTCGCAGGCGACGCCGTTGGCAATCTCTTCATCGCCGATAGCGGCAAACCGGCCGTCTACGAACTCACGTCGTTGAGCGTCTCGCCGACGGGAATTGGCGGCACATGGGATTTCCCGAACGACGTCGCGGTGTGGCCGCTCGCAGAGTGAGGCTTACGCTCGGGATGGCGTCGCGCTGCTCTGCGCGCGCCATTCCGGTTTGCGTTCTTTGCTCGCCTCGCCGAGTGCGCGGTGAACGCCGGCCGCGTCGAAGTCCGCGGCATACACCGGCGTTCCGGGTTGCTGCCGCCATGAATCGGCGATTGTGCCGTCGTCGACGGGATCGAACCCAAGTTGATCGACGAGATCCATCACGATCTTCTTGGCTTTTGGATCATCGCCGGCAACAGGCAACGCGATACGTCCCGGCGTGCCTTTCGGTTTGCCGTTGGCGAGCAGATGCGCAGCGTAGATATTATTGAACGCTTTGATCACAGGGTGGCCGAGCTGTTGTTCGACCCAGCCGCTCTCGGTAAGGCCATCTTCGATTCCGGCGATACGCCCGTCGCGTTGTTGCGGATAGTAATTTCCGGTATCGACCACGACGACGTTTGGTCCGAGGTTCTCAAAGAGTCCCTTTGGCAGCGTCGGGATATTCTTCTCGGGGATCGTCACGATAATGAGATCCTTATTTTGCACCGCTTCCGAAACGGTGATAGCCTTCGCGCCGGTTTCGTGCGTGAGTTGCCACAGCGATTCGGGACCGCGAGAATTCGCTACGGACACGTTGTGCCCTAAAGCAGTCAGGCGCCGCGTCAGATTTCCGCCGATGTTTCCGGCGCCGATGATTCCGATATTCATGATAATCATAACCCTCGGTCCCTCGACTACGCTTCGCTACGCTCGGGATGACACAGGGCGCTCTCACGAGGTACTAACCCAAATAACCAACCTCCGTCAGGGCCCGAACCTATCCTGAGAGCGGAGGAATTCACATGTCAACGCTCACCCTATCGCTGCCGAAGCCCCTGGCGCTGCCTCGCTGGGTCTACGCTGCACTGGCCGCTCTCTTGGTTGTGGTCCTAATCGCAGGCACGATCATGGTGCGCTCCAAGTCGGCGGTCCAAGTCGTCACCGCGCCCGTTGTGCAGCAGACGCTCACCCAATCCGTGACCGCCTCGGGCACGGTCAATCCGCAGAACAGCATCTCGGTCGGCACGCAAGTTTCGGGTACGATCTCGCAACTCAACGTCGACTACAATTCGAAAGTCACCAAGGGCGAAGTGCTCGCGCGCATCGACCCGAGCACGATCCAAGCGCAGCTCGATCAGGCCGACGCGAACCTTGCGCAAGCGCAAGCCAGCGCCGCCGAAGCGGGCGCAAATACGACCGCGCAAGCTGCCGGCGCAACCGCCGCGCAGACCGCGATTCCTAAAGCGCAAGCTGCGCTGACCGTTGCGCAACAACAGCTGACGCGCGATTCGACGCTCTTGAAGCAAGGCTACGTCGCGCAAGCTACGGTGCAGACCGATCAGTCGACCGTCGCGCAAGATGCAGCTGCAGTAGCGCAAGCGCAAGCCGCCTACACGCAATCGCAGGCGCAAACGCAAGCGCAGGGCGAGGGTGCAGCAGCGGCTGCGGCGTCGGCGCAAGCTGCCGCGGCAACCGTGCGGCAAGACGCGGTCAACCTCAATAACACGGTCATTACGTCGCCGGTCACCGGTACGGTCGTCGCGCGCGACGTCTCGATCGGGCAAACCGTCGCCGCCTCGTTGCAAACGCCAACCCTCTTCTTGATCGCGCAAGATCTTTCGAAGATGGAAGTCGACATCAACGTCGGCGAACCCGACATCGGTGGCGTCAAAGCCGGCAACGGCGTGAACTTCACGGTGCTCGCCTACCCGAACCAGATCTTCAACGGTACGGTCACGCAAGTGCGCATCAATCCAACAACCGTCAATAACGTCGTCACCTACGACGTCGTGGTCGACGTGAACAACAGCAGCGGCAAATTGCTTCCGGGCATGACCGCCAACGCCACGATCAACGTCGCAACTGCGCCGAATGCGCTGGTGGTTCCGCTCAGTGCGATCCACGCAGCGACCCTTCGACAAGCTCAGGGTGACACAGCAGGTGCAGCCGGTAGCGCAAGCGCGGCGAATCCCTGGGGTGGCACGGCAAGTACGTCAGGCGCCGTGACACAAGGTGAAAGTGCAACGATCACCGTGCAACAAGGAAGCAAACTCCAGCGTGTGCCGGTGCAAGTTGGCCTCGTCACCGCAACGCAAGCCGCGGTCACGCCAACTGGTAACGCAACGCTGCAAGCCGGCGACAACGTGGTCACTGGATTCGGCAGCGGTACGCACAAAGGTGGCGGCACCTACCAAGGCCAGCGCCAGCAACAAGGCGCGAGCAATCCACTCGCCGGTGGTGGTGGCGCCTCGCGCGGCGCGACACGCGGTCTCCCGTAGGTATAGAGAGAGGTGCCCTCGCGGCACCTCTCTTTATTAGTGCTTGATCCCGTGGCTATCGACGCCAAGGCTGGTGACGGTGACAGTGATACCGATACCTACATGTTGCGCGTGCGTGTCGGAGATCGTCACGGTGCACGTCCCTGCGGCGGCGCCGGTCACGGTGAACGTTGTCGAAGGGCCGGCTCCGTTCGTCGGAGTAACGGCCGCAACGCCGCTACACGTGTCGGTCTCGCTCAAGGTTCCGGCATACCCGGACTCCTGCGCTTGTGCGGTCTGCGCGAAGGTCGCGCCAACTCCGATAAGCGAGAGGTTCGCCGGCGATGCCGTGAGTGGCGATGGCGTAGGTGCGAGTGATGGGCTGGGCGTCGGCGACACGGGTGATGGGCTGGGCGTCGGCAACACGGGTGATGGGCTGGGCGTCGGCGACGTCAGTGTGGGCGTGGGTGATGCACTCGGCATCGGCGACGCGGGCAGGGGCGAGGGGAACTTGACCGACGGAGTACACGCCGTCGAAACCACCGCCACAACAACTACTCGCATCATCCTCGCCGGCATCAGCATCTCGATAGCGCGCTTACGGGCTGAGCAGCACGCCTTCAGGCGTGTAGCCGGTTGGAATCGTGACCGCAGTACTTATATACGGCGGTTCGTAGATCGTTACCGTCTGTGCAGCGTTGTTAGCAACGAAGATGTCGTAGCCGTTGTCAACGGCGACGCATTGCGGAACGGCAAGACCGCCGGGGCCGTCGGTGATCGATACACCGCTCGTAATCGTCTTTACGAGCGATGCTCCGGAGGTCAGCACGAGAACGCCGCTCGTAGTTCCCGCGATGGCATTGCCGCTCGGATCGTAGGTAATGCCATACGCCGCGCCGCTCGGCAGCGCGTAACTTTGCAACGTTCCGCCGGCCGGCCCGACTGCGATGAGCGTGCTCCCGGCGACGTAGACCGTGCCGCCCGAGCTGACCGCGAAAGCCTCGATCGTCGTTGGCGGTACGTTCGTGTCGCCGCCGGGCAGGAACGACGGCGGCGCATATGATGTCAACGCATTCGGGAAGCTCTGAAGCCAGATGTTGCCGCGCGGGTCGAGCGCAGGCTGCGCAATATTTAAGTTGAACGTGTTCAGCGCGATTGACGACGACGCAAAAATCGACGGAAACTCGATGACGCTCGCAGGCCCGCTTAGAAACTTCGTCACGAGCAACGAACCCCCGGGAGTCACTTGGATGCCAAGCCCCCCGGCCGTCGAAAGCAACGCGTATGCGCTGCTTGTGTACGGCGGCGCATACGCGCTTACATAGCCACCATACGCATTCGCAACGTAGAGGTTTTGCGATCCGTCAAGCCCGAGCTGCACGGGCCCGTCGACGTCGTTGGTGATCGTCGTTGGGGTGCCGGTATACGGCGGTGCGTACGCGAGCACTGCGTCGCTTCCCGTGCCGCATCCCGACGTCGCGCATGCAGCGACAAACAACGTCGGCAGAGTCGTTCTTCACGCCGAACGTCGCGCTGCACACGGCGCCGCGAGCGAGCATGTCGTATCGCCGTAGCTCGCGGTGATTTGGAGTGTTGCAGAGCTATTCTGCGTGGTCGCAGGCGCGATCGTGAACGTGTTTGGCAGCGTCGTTGTCGGATTGCCGATCGTCCAGCCGCTGCCGCTGCTCATCGCGATCGTCAATGTCGGCGCACCGACGCCGACGATAACGTTGCCGTCGGCATCGAGCGCGTTGACGATGAACGATTGCGCTTGCATGCCCGCGATCGTGAAGCCGTGCGCGAAGCTCCCCGCCGTCACGTTGTTCTGCGGCGTCACCGTAAAGCTCGCCGGCACGCCGCTGAGCGCGACCGGCACGACATTGTTCGCACCCGCGACGACGGTGAACGGCACATTCTGCCCACTCGAAAGCACGTTGCCGGCCTCGCCGGGTTGATCGTACGTCGTCACCGATGCGTCGTAGCTGCCGGGGTTGAGCGCGATCATCAGCGTGCAAATCGTCGACGCGAGCGTCGACGTGCAACCGCTGGACGTAACCGTGAGGTTCGCATTCTGCGTGAGCACGGTCGTCGCGCCTTGCGTGACGACGAGCTTCATGCTTTGCGTCGACGGCGAGAGGTAGTTCGGGTGCGCTTTTAGCGCCGTCAATGACGTTTTCGGCGCGTTGATGACGAACTGGACTTGCTGGGCTTGCGTACCCTTCGCCGGCGCAACGGGCGGGACGGAGCCACTCGAACCGCCGCCGCAGGCTGCAGTCATCAGAAGCAGGCCAAGAATCCCGGGACCGTGCGAAAAGCGCATACCTACACCTCGTGCGGGTACTTCTTCGCCCGAGCCGAAGTCGCGTTCCTCGTGACCACGCTGCTATTGCGTAATGCCGACGTCATCGTGCCGTTCGACGACGCCGAGACCACGCTCACGAACGCGTCGATCCTGGTACGCGACAACGTCATCGAACAGGTCGGGCCGGCCGACGCCGCGCCACAAACCGCTGACACGGTAATCGACGTTCGCGGGCGCATCCTCATCCCCGGCCTGGTCAACACGCACCATCACTTCTACCAAACGCTCACGCGCAACGTGCAGCAGCGGCGCGCACAAAGGTAGCGGCGCGGCGCGAACGGGTCAAGGCGCAGCGGGCGCGAGCAATCCGCTCGCCGGTGGTGGCGGCGCCTCGCGCGGCGCAACACGCGGCCTCCCGTAACCCTTCGACAAGCTCAGGGTGACAGAGGTCAAAGCAGGAGGGCATGGGCCGGCGCATTTAAAGCCGGCCCATGCGATATGTGTCATTCATAGCGGCGCTGCTAATCGCCGCTACTCCAATTGCAGCGCGCGCTGATTTCTGGCTCAACTACCGCGGCGCCCACGGCTGGAATCGTACCGACGGCTATGAGTACATCAGAGCGCACGGTCAATGCACGCGCTATTATCCGCGTAAATTCCATACCGGTTGCACCGGCGCGGGGAGTTTCGAAATTACTGGATCCGCAGCAAAGGGCTGCAGCATAAATTGGGATAACGGCAACACACTCACCCTCATCATTCAGCCGTAATGCGCCGATGAAGCCGCGACTGCGGTTCGACCGGGTTGCCAAACGCCTCATCGCGGACGTTCAAACGGAACTGAGTGACGACGTGCCTAAAGGCACGACCGTGATCTTCACCTGCACCGCACCAATTCGGCTTGCGTCCAAAACTACGGCGGTCTTGGTGCACGAGATGCGCGTCTTGCTGACGAGCCGGGCGAAAGCGCCCGAGCTCGCAAAAACCATCAACGGCAATCGTATTCGCGTGCGTATCGTGCGTGTGGCTCATACACCCAATGTTGTCGGCTTCGTCCACAATCCCGATCCGGGCGCGGCAACGGCGCTGCTCGATAGCGCGCTTACGTGACCACGCTACTGCTCCAAGACGCCGACGTCGTCGCAACGTTCGATGACGCCGATACGACGCTCACCGGCGCGTCGATCTTCGTGCGCGACAAGGTCATCGAGCAGATCGGGCCGGCCGCGGCACTTCCGCAAACCGCTGACGTCACGATCGATGTGCGCGGAAGCATTCTGATTCCTGGCCTAGTCAACACGCACCATCACTTCTACCAGACGCTCACGCGCAACGTGCCCGGCACGCAAGACGTCGGGCTCTTTCCGTGGCTCGTGCAACTTTATCCGATCTGGGCGCGCCTAACGCCCGAAGCGATCCGCGTTGCAAGCGCGCTCGCGATGGCGGAATTGATGCTTTCCGGATGCACGACGGCAAGCGATCACACCTACGTGTGGCCGAACGGCGCGCGGCTCGACGATCAGCTCGAAGCCGCGGCGGAGATGGGCATGCGGTTTCACGCGTCGCGCGGCTCGATGTCGGTCGGGCAGTCGCAGGGCGGATTGCCGCCCGATAGTTGCGTCGAAGACGAAGATGCGATCATGCGCGATTCGCAACGCGTGATCGAACAGTATCACGATGGCGCGCGCTTTGCGATGACGCGCATCGTGCTCGCGCCGTGCTCGCCGTTCTCCGTCTCGGCGGAGCTGATGCGCGAGTCGCTCGCGCTGGCACGCATCAGCGGCGTGCACGTGCACACGCACTTAGCCGAGACGCTCGACGAAGAACGCTATTGTCTCGAACACTACAACATGCGACCGGTCGAATTGGCAGAGTCACTTGGCTGGGTGGGCGACGACGTGTGGCACGCGCACATGGTACACCCAAATAAGGCGGAGATTGCGCGCCTTGGCATGACACACACCGGCGTTGCACATTGCCCAACCTCGAACATGCGCCTCGGCTCGGGCATTGCGCCGGTGCGCGCGCTCGCTCTTGCCGGCGTGCGCGTCGGACTCGGCGTCGACGGCTCCGCGTCAAACGATTCTTCCGACATGCTCGATGAGGCGCGGCATGCGATGTTGCTGCATCGCGTGCAAGACGGTCCCGAAGCGATGAGCGCGCGTGCAGCACTGCGCATGGCGACTCGCGGCGGCGCGGCAGTACTCGGACGCGACGACATCGGCGTGCTTGCGCCGGGGATGGCGGCGGACATCGTCGGCTATCGGCTCGACACGCTCGGGCTTGCCGGCGGCGCCGTGCACGATCCGCTCGCATCGCTCGTCTTCTGTAGTCCGGGCAACGTCGATTTGAGCATCATCAATGGGCGCGTGCGCATTGCTGACGGCGCGTTCGTCGACGTCGATCTGCCGAACTTAATCGCGCGGCACAACCGGATCGCGCGCGCGCTCGTGCGCGACGAGCTGCGCTGAGACGATCGCCTCGAGCACACGCTCGGGCGTCATCGGCAACTGCGTGACCCATGCGCCGGTCGCAGCGTGGATCGCGCTCGCAACCGCGGCGGCGAACGGCACGAGCGGCATCTCCGCTACGCCGCGCGCGCCGAACGGCCCGTTCGGATCGGCGAGTTCGAGCAGGATCGGATACACATCGGTCGGCATGTCGAGCGTGGTCGGCAAGAGATAGGTGCTGAAATGCGGCGTAAGGATCTTGCCCTCGCGCGTGACCAGATTCTCGGTCAGCGCGTAGCCGACCGCTTGCGCGAGGCAGCCTTCGATCTGTCCTTCGACTTGCTGGCGGTTGATCGCGCGGCCGACATCGTGCACGCTGACGACGTTCAAGACCGCACGTCAGGCCGGTGCGCGTATCGACTTCGACTTCGACCGCTTGCGCACGTAGCCGTAGCAGTAGTGCGGAATGCCGCGCCGGTCTGCCGATCGAGCGGCGTCGTGCGCGGCGGACGGAACTGCACGGTCGCCGTCGGCATCGGCGCCGGGGAAACTTCGCGCGTGCAGCGAGTTCGGCGGCATCTTCACGGCGCGGCCGCCCATCAGCGTCAGGCGCGACGCCGATGCGCGAGCCGGCGTTCGGCGCTTCCGACGAGTCGTCGGTGATCATCGTGACCGCTTCGAGCGCGAGGTCGAGCGTCTTCGGCGGCGATCTGGCGCAGGATCAAGTGCGCGCCTTGCCCGACTTCGGCCGCGCCGACGCGCACCGACCGCGCGCTCGATCGTCGCGCACGCCGCAGTTCGACCGTCGCGGTCGCCTGTTCGGGGAAACCGAACGAATAGCCGACGTTCTTGATGCCCGACGCAATGCCGATGCCGCGCGCAGATGCGTCTTCGGCGTGCGGATCGGGACGGCCGTAGTGCAAGCGCGTCTGCGCTTCTTCGATGCAGCGCTCGAGCACCGGCACGCGCGCTCACGCCCGGCGGCAACGGGGTTCGCGTCGGTTGATGCTGCCTTCGCGATAGAGATTCGTGCGGCGCATGTCGAGCGGATCGATGTCGAGCGCGTGCGCGAGCGCGCGTCATCATCGACTCGGCGGCGAAGTGCGCTTGCGGCGCACCGAAGCCGCGGAACGCGCCGCTCGGCACGTTGTTGGTGTACACACGTAGCCGTCGACGCTGACGTTTTCGATCGTCGTACGTGCCGCTGCGCGAACGATCATCGCGCCTTTGAGCACTTCGACGCTGGTCGACGCGTACGCGCCGCCGTCGGCGATCAGCGTCGTCTGCGCGGCAACGATCGTGCCGTCGCGCTGCGCGCCCCACTTCGGCCGTGATGAAGATACGGATGGCGCTTGTGATGGCCGATGATCGACTCTTCGCGGCTCCAACGAATCGCCGTCGGCCGCTTGAGCATCCAGGTTGCGAGCGCGACCAGCGGCTGCACGCGAGATCTTCGCGGCCGCCGAACGCGCCGCCGATCTTCGCGTAGCGAACGACGACGTGTTCGGTCGAGCGCGAGCATCTCGGCGAGCTGCCGGCGATCTTCGTGCAGCCACTGTCCGGCGGTTTCGACGACGAGTCGACTCGCTCTTCGAAGTAGGCGATGCCGGCATCGGGCTGCAGATACGCGTGTTCTTGCCACTGACGTCGTGAACGCGCCCTCGACGACGACGTCGGCGCTCGCGAAGGCCGCATCGACGTCGCCGCGGCGACTCTGATGCAGAGCACGTTGTCGCGATCGGTGCACGCGCTTGGCGATCGGCTGCATCGCCTCGCGCGGGTCGTCGACGATCGGCAAGATCTTCGTACTCGACGCGCAGCGCGCGCGCGCCGGCGTCGGCGGCCACGTCGGGTTTCGCCGACAACGAGCGCGACGCGATCGCCGTCGAAGCGCACGATGTCGTCGCAGAGCAGCGGCTGATCGGCGATCGATGAGGCCGTAGCGGTTGTGCGGCACGTCCTTGGCGGTGAGCACCGCGACAACACCGGGCACACGCAGCGCAGCGCTCGTCATCGATCGCGAGGATGCGCGCGTGCGCGCGATGCGCAAAGACCATTTTCAGGCGCAGCATGTTCGTCGCCGATCGAGATCGGCCGGATAGTTCGCCGCGCCGGTCACTTTCCCGAGCGCATCGTGACGCGGGAGCGGTTGCCGATGTCATACGCGCGCCTCCACGCTTCGCTGCTTCGCTCGCCTCGATCATCGCATCGAGAATCTTGCGATAGCCGGTGCAGCGGCAGATGTTGCCGCTGATCGCGCTCTGATGCTGCGCGATCGTCGGTTCGGGGATGCTCGTCGACCAACTTCGCGCCGGCCATGATCATGCCGGGAATGCAGAAGCCGCACTGCACGGCGCCGTGATCGATGAACGCTTGTTGCACCGGATGCAGCGTCTCGCCATCGGCCAGACCTTCGATCGTCGATGATCGCTGCGCCGTGCGCTTGCGCCGCGGGAACGAGACACGACATCACCGCCCTCCCGTCGAGCCACACCGTGCACGCGCCGCACTCGCCCTCGGCGCAGCCTTCTTTCGAACCGGTCAAGTGCGCGTTCTCGCGCAGCGCATTGAGCAGCGTCTTATGTTGCACGTCGCTCGAGGCGCGCAGGAGCGCCGTTGATCGTCGTTTCGATCGTGCCGTCGAACGCGGAATGCGGTACGGACACGGTTTCGCCGGTTTCGAGCAATACCGGGGGATCGAGCAGACCGTCCGCGTGTCGGCTGTCGGCGATGCGCGCGAGGCCATCTTCGATGAAGACCGCAAGCGTCGTCGCGCGGTATTCTTTCGATCCGCGCACGTCGTCGATCGGAGAGGCATCGTCAAGCGCCAAACGCGCCGCCTCGCGCCGCGTCGCGACGTCGAGCGTCTTGCCGCGCAGAAAGCGTTCCGCGCTCGTCGCGCGCACGATCGTCGGCGCGAGGCAGCCGAGTGCTATGCGTGCATCGCGTACCACAGCTTGCCCTGAGCCGTCGAAGGGTCGAGCGTCATGACGAACGCGACGTCGATCACCGAGATCGCCTGCGCCCGGCGCAAGCCGAGCTTCAAGAACAGCCCGCGTTGTTCGGGGCGTAACGCGGGAAAGCGAATCGCCGTGATCAGTTCGTCGCGTCGCAAGACTGTCGTGCGAAAGCCGGTGAAGAATTTTTCGATCGGCACCGTTCGCGAACCGTCTGCGCTTCGCAGTTCGAGCGTTGCGTCGAGCGCCACCAGCGGTGCGATCGTGTCGTTGGCAGGCGATGCAGTAACGAGATTGCCGGCGATCGTGCCGCGCGTGCGAATCTGCGGCGCACCGACTTCGGCGCAGGCTTGCACGAGCGGCAACGCGCGATCGATACACGTGCGCGATGCAAGGACATCATTGTGCGTCGCAAGGCCGCCAAGCTCTATCGTGTCGCCGTCGGCGCGCACGTATTTCAGCGCGGTGAGCTTGGTGATATCGATCAGCGTGCGCGCCGGCTTGACGCCGCGCTGCACCTCGACCAAAACGTCGGTTCCACCGGAAACGATCCGGGTATGCTCGTCGGCCTGCGCGAGGAGCGCAAGCGTTTCATCGAGGGAATGGGGTTGAAGTACCTGTTGCCACCACATGGGAGGCCTTATTTTTCCGCATGCACGCAAGGATGCCATCCTTATCCGTCGGTATTGTGCGGCTATGCGCGACATGATCGGGTACGGCGCGACCCCGCCCGACCCAAAATGGCCCGGTGGCGCGCGCCTTGCGCTGCAGATCGTGATGAACTACGAGGAGGGCTCGGAGTACTCGATCCCCGACGGCGACGGCGTGTCGGAGACCTACCTCACCGAGGTGCCCGGCGCGGGCTCGGCCCCGGCAAGCGCGATCTGATCGTCGAGTCGATCTACGAATACGGCAGCCGCGCCGGCTTTTGGCGGCTTATGCGCATCTTCGCCGAGCGCAAACTGCAAGTCACCGTGTTCGGTGCGGCGCTCGCGCTCGAACGCAATCCGGAGGCGGCGCGCGCGATTCGCGCCGCCGGCCACGAAGTGTGTTCGCACGGCTGGCGCTGGGTCGGCTTTCAGAACATGGACGAAGCGCAAGGAGCGCGAGCAGATGCGCAAAGCGATCGCATCGATCGAACGCACGATCGGCGAACGCCCCTATGGGCTGGTATTGCCGCTATGCGCCGAGCGTGAACACGCGCCGGCTGGTCGTCGAAGAGGGCGGCTTTCTCTACGACTCCGACGCGTACAACGACGATTTGCCCTACTGGGTGAACGTCGGCGAGAAAGATCATCTCGTGATTCCGTACACGCTCGACGTCAACGACATGAAGTTTTCGGTCGCGCCCGGCTTCACGTCGCCGACGGGGTATTTCGAATACATGCGCGATGCGTTCGACGTGCTCTATCGCGAAGGCGCGACGCAGCCGAAGATGATGTCGGTCGGATTGCACACGCGCCTCGCCGGACGACCGGGCCGCGCCGCAGCGCTCGAACGCTTTCTCGATTACGTGCTCGAACACGACGACGTGTGGGTCTGCCGCCGCGTCGACATCGCGCGTCATTGGATCGCGAACCACCCGCCGAGCAATGAACGTTGTCGAGAAGCTTGACGCGCTTGCGCGTCGCTCGGACGCTACGAGGGCGGCATCGATCGCGCGCTTGCTTACGCCTGCGGAACGCGCGGCGCGCGAACTGTTCGCGCAGTGGGCGCGCGCGAGCGAGTTTGCGCTCACGCAAGATCGCGTCGGGCAATGTGTTCGCGCGACGCGACGGCACGCGCGCGGGTAGCAACCGATCCTGAGCGGTTCGCACCTCGATACGGTGCCGACCGGCGGCGCGTACGACGGCGCGTACGGTGTCGCGGCGGCGCTGTGCGCGCTCGAACTGCTCGATGCGCGCAATGTGCGCACCGAGCATCCGATCGAAGCCGTTGCGTGGGCCGGTGAAGAGGGGAGTCGCTTTCCGCTCGGGTGTTTGGGCAGCGCGGTCTTCGCCGGTTTAGCCGATGAAGCGACGGTGCGCGCATTGGTTGGCGACGATGGCGTGGTCTATGCCGATGCGCTCGCGTCGCCCGATGGCGGTTTGCTCGCCGGCGTACCGATGCGCGACGGTCGCGATGTCGCCGCGTACGTGGAATTGCACGTCGAGCAAGGCCCGGTGCTCGAGCAACTCGGCGCTTTCGCTTGGGATCGTGACGGCGATCGCGGCGCAGCGGCGCTTGCGTGCAGTCGTGCAGGGCGCAGCGGGCATGCCGGCACCGTGCCGATGGCAATGCGCGCCGATGCGCTGTGCGCTGCGGCGGAATTGGTGCTCGCGTTCGAAGCCGCGGCGCGCGACGTGGGCGATGCGGTTGCGACCGTTGGGCGTATGGTCGTCGAGCCCAACGGCACGAACGTCATACCGGCGGACGTGACGTTTTCGCTCGATCTGCGCTCGCCGGACGAGAGAAACTCGATGCGATCTCTGGGCGAATGTACCGCGCGATCGACCAGGTGGAATCGCAGCGCGGCGTGCGCGTTGAAATCGAGATGCTTGAGAAGCGCAATGCAACGCCGATGACGCCCGCGTTGCGCGATGCAATCGCGCGCGCGCTCGACGGCCTCGGCCAGAAGTACGCCGACGTGCCGAGCGGCGCGGGGCACGACGCGATGTGCTTGGGCACGATCGTACCGACCGCGATGATCTTCGTGCCGAGCATCGGCGGGCAAAGCCACGTGCGCGAAGAACGAACGTCCGAGCCCGATTTGCTCCTCGGCGTCGAGGCGCTCGCTGCAGCGATTATTGAAGTCGACAAAACACTCGAAGGATAACCACGCATGCGTTTCTTTATCTGCGGTTCGGCGCTGACCGGACAACCCGATAACAAAAATCTCGGCGGTGCGAAGCTGCTCGGTCCGGCGCGCACCGCGCCGAAATACCGGCTGCACTCGGTCAAAGACGGCTGGCATCCGGGCATCTATGAAGTCCCGAGCGGCGGCATCTCGATTCTCGGCGAGCTCTATGAGCTAACACCCGAGCAGCACGCGAGCCTGATGGCCGGTGAGCCGCCCGACATGTATCAGGTCACGATCGAAATGGAAGACGGTACGAATTCCGAGGCGATGCTCTACCCGCGCGAGCTGATCGAAAAGCACGGCTATCCCGACATCTCGCACTTCGGCGGCTGGGCCGCGTATAAGGCTAGCTCCCGCGGTACGTCGTGTAGCCAAAGGGTGAGAGCAGCAGCGGCACGTGATAGTGCCCCTCCTCGGCAACCATGAAGCGTATCGGAATCTGCTCGTACAGCGACGGTGTGTGCGTCGCCTCAAAGTAGCTTCGTACGAAGAAGCGCAGTTCGTAGATGCCGCGCGCGAGAGTCCCGCCGAAGTTCGTCGCGATGCGTCCGTCCGCGTCGGTCATGCCGCGACCAAGTTCGCGCGGGTGCGCGCCGAGGTGCCACAAGGTCACCTCGATGCCTGCAGCCGGCACGCCGCGCGCGGTGTCGAGAACGTGCGTACTTAGTGAAGCCATATCAAATCTTTGCTCCTTGATCGATCCATGCGCCGACGAGCGCGCGTTCCGCATTGGTCATGTGAGTGATGTTGCCGAGCGGCATCGCGCGCGACTGTACGGCTTGCGCGTCGACGCGCGCGGCGTTGGCGGCGATGTGCGCCGGCGTGTCGAGCAGCACGCCGTTCGGTGCTGCAGCAAAACCGGGTTGAGTTGGATGCGCAGCGTGGCAGACCGCGCAACGCGCCGCGATGATCGGCTGTACCTGCGCGAACGCAACCGGCGCGCCATCCGACGCGGTGCGCGGCGCGAGTGCAATTGCAGTCATCGCAATGATGATCCCCGCAGTAACCGGAAGCGCCCACACGATATGCGCCTTGTGCGTGAGCACAAAGAAATAGCGGACCAGCACGCCGGCTGCCGCGATCGAGATGAGCACCAGCCATCCGTACGGCCCGGTGTACGTCATCGGATAGTGATTGCTCATCATCATGAACAGCACCGGCAGCGTCAGATACGTGTTGTGCACCGAGCGCATCTTGCCGAGCCGACCCGGGCGCGGATCGGGCTGCTGCCCCGCCCGAATCTGCGCGAGCATGCGGCGCTGTCCGGGAATGATTACGAAGAAGACGTTTGCAACCATGATCGTGCCGATGATCGCGCCGACGTGAATGAACGCCGCGCGTCCGCTGAAGATGTGATAGAGTCCCCACGATGCGATGACCACGAACGCGGCAACGCTGAGTGCGAGCACACGCGGTTGACGCTCGAAGATGCGACACAGTCCGTCGTAGATGAACCAGCCGAGGATCAACGACGCGATGCTGATCGCGATCGCCGTACCCGGCGTCAGCACCAGCACGCTCGGATCGATGAGAAACGAACGCGCGCCGACCCAATACACGAGCGCCATCAGCGCGATGCCGGAGAGCCACGTCGAGTAGGCTTCCCACTTGAACCAGTGGAGGTGCTCGGTGAGCGGTTCGCGCCGCGGACCGGTCAGGTACTTTTGATTGTGGTAAAACCCACCGCCGTGTACCGACCACAACTCGCCGCTCACGCCGTTCTCGACGTCTTCGCGTTTGAGCGGAGCGACGAGATGGTTATCGAGCCACACGAAGTAGAACGAGGCGCCGATCCACGAGATGCCGGCCACGAAGTGAAACCAACGCGCAACCAGATCGAGCCAGCTGAGGACGTATGCGCTCACTGCGCCCCGTTCACCAGATCGTGCAGACGTAAGCGCGCGATCGCGGCGATCTCGCGCAGCGCCGTGGCCATCTCATCCTCGCGCGAATGCTGCACACGCTGCTCCATCGCCTCCAGGATCGACTCCTTCGTCTGTTCGCGCACGCAGATCACGAACGGAAAGTTGAAACGCGCGCGATAGGCCGCATTGAGCCGATCGAAACGGGCGCGTTCGTTGTCGCTCAAGGTGTCGAGACCGGCACCGGCCTGTTCGACGTGCGATGCGGGCGTCAACCGCCCTTCGCGCGCAACGCGTCCTGCGAGATCGGGATGGGCGGCGATCAGCGCCGCTTGTTGCGCGGCCGGCGCATCGCGCAGCGCCTCCACAAGCCCCGACTCGAGCGCGTCCAAGCTGGCGAACGGCCGGCGCCGGGCGGCCGCTCGCGCGATCCACGGCGAGTGCTCAAAAACCGGGCCGACGGCCGCGGTGAAGGCCTCCTCATCGAGCGCGTTGAGCGCAGCGAGCGTCATCGGGCGGCCTTTTCGGCTCTCACTACGCTCTAACCCGGCTTGCCACGCTCCCTCAAGCCGCCGTCCTATTCTAAATGCGGAGGAACTTATCGTGGCAACTACATCGGAACCGGTCGTGAGGGTCGAGGGCCTGCGCAAAGTCTACGCACTTGGCGAGAGCCAGGTCGTCGCGCTTGCAGGCATCGATCTCGAGATCCGTGCCGGCGAATTCGTCGCCGTCATGGGCCCTTCGGGTTCGGGCAAATCGACGTTCATGCAGATCACCGGTCTGCTCGACAATCCGACTGCCGGTCACTATTACTTCGAAGGCACCGACGTCTCGCATCTGGATGCCGACGCGCGCGCCGACATTCGCAGCCGGCGTTTGGGCTTCGTCTTTCAGTCATACAATTTGCTCCCGCGCACAAGTGCGCTCGAAAACGTCGAGTTGCCGATGGTGTATGCGGGTGTGCCTGCGGCAGAACGCATCGCGATCGCGCACGAAAAGATGCGCATCGTCGGCGTTGATCATCTGGCCGAACATCATCCCAATCAAATGTCGGGCGGTCAGCAACAGCGCGTTGCGATCGCACGCTCCTTGGTCAACAATCCGGGGCTCATCCTCGCCGATGAACCCACCGGCGCGCTCGATACCAAAACGAGCGAAGACGTGATGCGGATCTTCAAAGAACTCAACGTGCAAGCCGGCATTACGATCATGCTCGTCACCCACGAACCCGACATCGCCGCGCACGCGAAACGGATTGTGACGTTCCGCGACGGCAACGTGTTCGGTGACGTGACACGCTCAAAGCAAGGAGTGGGCGGTAGCATAATGTCGGACTTCAAAGGAATTTTGCGCTTAGCGCTGCAGGCGCTGGTGCGCAACAAAGTGCGCTCGATGCTCACGATGCTCGGCATCGTGATCGGTGTCGCCGCGGTCATTGTGACCGTCGCGATCGGCAGCGGCGCGCGCGTGTCGGTGCAGCAAAGCATCAACTCGCTCGGCTCGAATCTGATCGTCGTGCAACCGGGAAGCGTTACGAGCTCCGGCGCACGCGGCGGGTTCGGCACTGCGTCCACACTGACACCAGCCGACGGGATGGCCATTGCACAGCTGCCCAGCGTCTCGGCCGTTTCGCCGGCGGTGACAGTGCGCGCGCAAGTCGTTGCGGGTGATAACAATTGGCAGACGACGGTCACCGGCGTCGCGCCCACGTACTCGTTCATTCGTTCGTGGCCGATGGCCAGTGGCACGTTCTTCAATGAAAATGACGTCAACGACGCGGCGAAGGTCGCCGTGCTCGGCCAGACCGATGTGTCGCAACTCTTCCCGAACGGAACCAATCCGATCGGTCAGACGATTCTGATCAAGGGTGTACCGTTCACCGTCGTCGGTACGCTGACGCCGCTCGGGCAAAGCAGCCTCGGCACCGATCAAGACGACACTGTGCTGATTCCGTATACGTCGGCGATGCAACGACTCACCGGTCAAACGACGGTCAGTCAGCTGATGGTCTCGGCAACGACGTCCGACGACATCGCCGCGGTGCAAACCGAAACGACGACGTTGCTCGAACAGCGCCACCACATCGCAACCGGAGCACCCGACGACTTCCAAGTGCGCAATCTGCAATCGATTGCAGCAGCGGCATCGTCAACCGGCGCAGTGATGGAGTTCTTGCTCGCCGGCGTTGCAGCGGTTTCGCTGATCGTCGGTGGCATCGGCATCATGAACATCATGATGGTCTCGGTCACCGAGCGGACGCGCGAGATCGGCTTGCGCATGTCGGTTGGTGCACGCGGTGCAACGATTCTGCGCCAGTTCCTCACCGAGTCGACCCTGCTCGCCGCAGCCGGCGGCGTGGTCGGCGTGGTGTTCGGATTCATCGGCACGTTCGTAGTCGCCGCACTCGCAAAGTGGCCCACGCAGATTCCGATCGAGTGGGTACTGTTCTCGGTGTTCTTCTCGGCACTCGTCGGGATCTTCTTCGGATACTATCCGGCGAAGAAAGCGGCGGGTCTGAACCCCATCGAAGCCTTGCGCTTCGAATAAGAAAGGTCGGGCGCCGGCAGGGCGCACTCGACCCGAGCGGGCTCCAGCGACTGTTCCTCTGCTGGAGCCCGCACCTATTTCCGATTCGATACGATCAGCGGACTCACGCCGTGATCGGGTTGAGCATCGGGATACCAGTCCGTGAACTTTGCAGTGGATCTCTCGACGATTCCACTTGCGGCCCTATCAAAAACCGTGAGTTCTTCACCAACCCAAGACGTCGCCGTGACTTCCGCTGCGGAGCGAGACGCAACGCCCTCGATCGCATTCGCGTACGCTTGGCGCGCCACTGAGTGGCAGATACTGTGTGGTACTTTGTTAGGAAATCCACCCGGTAAACCGGCGGCCGCGATGCCTTCGTCAGTGACAACGTCTACGCAGTCGCGCTTAGGAACATATATTTCGATAAGATGGGGCCGTGCTTCAGATCGTAGATCGAAAAGACCGATGGCGCGGCGACGATGTTGGTGTCTTGCATTTGCAGCAGCTACGGCTATGGTAGCGTTCAGATATAGACCGCCAAACTCGCCTCGCGGCGTCCAGCGCCCGCCGTGCAATTTGGCGTACATCGGGTTCAAGGGATCCACCCAAGTTGGGTTCGCGAGCCGATAATACGTGCCGTCGCGCGAGACAAGAATCAACGACTAACCCTCGTACGCAAAGAGTCTGCGCAGATAGGAATAAATCGGGGCTACACCTTCACGCTTTACGGTTTCGAGAATTGTACCGTGCTCCAGCCAATCGTCTTGTTTGCGAACGATCTCCGGAATGCGATCCGGCTTGATATCACGGAACAGGATTCTGGCGAGGTCGAGTAAGCTCGCGACTTTTGCGCGACGCGCATCGGGAATTCCATTCCGACGCCAGCCGATGATCGACTCGCGGCGGACTCCAAACAGATCGCCGAGTTCAGCTTCTGAAAGACCCATTACTTCGCGGATCTGATCCAAAGCTTCAGCGTCGCGCTCTGTCGTTACGGGCGCATTGCGATGGCCTGCATTTAGATAAGTTGCCCCCGGACGCGCAAAGGTTTGCTCAATGCGATCCTGGCTCCAGCGAAATACTCGGAAAACGCCGTCGATGAATTCGTGCCGAACGAACGAGCCGTCTTTCAGGCGGAATCTGTGTGGGCTCACGCATCGAGTTTATCGCAAATTGTAAGAGGCTACAAGGTTCCTACACGACGATTGACTAAAAGATACCATTTGCTATATACTGTGTAACACATAGGATATGGAACACGGTACTAGCGATCAACTTCCCGGCGTCTTTGAAAACCTGCGGCTGGAAGTGCGGCGGGGGTGTCTCACCCTCGCGGTCCTCGCGCAGTTGCGCACGGAGCGGTACGGCTACACGCTCCGCAAAGCGCTAGAGGACGCCGGGCTCGACATCGACGAGGGCACGCTCTATCCGCTTCTCCGGCGCCTCGAAACGCAGGGGCTTCTGCAGAGTGAGTGGCGCGAAGAAAATAAGCGCCGCAAGCGCTTCTATCGGCTCTCAGTCGCAGGCGAAGTCATCCTTTCCAAACTCACGGATGAATTGCACCGCATCAACGCCTCTCTCGAACGCATCAGCGCGGAGTTCTAACGATGGACATGCTCAGCCGCTATCTCTATGCCGTCTACAACGATCTGCCAAAGAAGGTCGCGCGCGAAGACATCACCGCCGAGATCGGCGATGCGCTGCAATCGCAAATCGACGAACGCGAAGCTGCACTCGGACGTCCGCTCACCGATGATGAAGAAGCCGCGATCATCAAGGCCTACGGGCATCCACGACTCGTCGCCGGTCGCTATGAGGCGGTGCCATATCTCATCGGCCCGGACTTGCTGCCGTTCTACTGGTACACGCTGCGCCTCGTGCTGACAATTGTTCTCTCGATCGAATTGATCGGCGGTGCACTCTTCGCGCTGGGTGAAGGCAAGATGACGATCTTCATTGCCGCACTCGACGCGGCGTGGAACTCTGCAATCTATATTTGTGGAGCGGTCACGGTTGCGTTCGCCGTAATCGAGCGCATGAACTCAAAGAAAACACTGCTTGAACGTCTCGGTGTCGCGCGCTGGGATCCGCGCCGGTTGCCGTCGCCGCCGCAAACCGGTGCTGCGCCGATTCCGCGCGCGAACAGTGTCATCGAATTCATCGTCAATGTCATTGCGATTCTCGCGCTGCTCGACGTACCGGGCTTCCGGTACTGGGTACTTTACGTCTTTGTTGCGGGACCGCTTGCGGGCGCGCACATTCCGGCGGAATTCAACTATCCGGCCTGGACGCCGGTATATGCCGGCGCGTTGCTCGGCGCAGCGGTGATCGCGATCGCCGACGTTGTCGCCTTCTACCGTCCAACGCTTGCAACGGTATATCGATGGATCCGCGTCGCGGCAAATACAATCACGCTGATCGGGGTTGCAATAACCCTCACGCGAACGCCCTTGGTTTTGCCGGCCGACGGTCCGTTCAATCTCCTCGCGACCTATACGCTCTACGGTGCGATCGCTGTTCTGGGCATCCAGATAGCGGTCTTGCTCTATAAGCTGCTGCGTCACACGGCAATGCCGGCATACGCTCCGGCTGCATGGGAAAAGCCGACGTAGTTGCAGCGCTCGGTGCGGGGATCACCGGCGCCGTCACGATCTTTCTCTATCTCACGCTCAGTTTGCCGCTATTTTTCCACATTTCGCCGCTGCTGCTCTACACGTGGGATGCCTCCAATGCGCTCGGCTACCAGGCCGCAGCGCAGGCGGGCCTTCTCATGATCGTGCTCATCGGGCAAGGTTCGCACATAATCGTGAGTCTGGGGTGGGGCTTCGTCTTTGTCGGGCTCTTGCGCGTCACGCCCGGAATCCGCCGCAAGCCGCTTGCATGGGGCTTTCTATTCGGCGTGTTCGTGCTGCTCTTTATGCACTACATCGTCGTGCCGCTCGGGCACGCGCCGCAGATCGCCTTCACCTTGCCGAGTTTGGCGAACAATCTCGTCGCACATACGTTGTTCTTCGGCATGCCGCTTGCGTGGGTCGCGACGCGCCTTATTTTCGGCCCCTCTCCAGGAAGTCTCAAGCCGAAGTACTAGTTTTTACTTATATGTCTGCCACGAAGCCGCGTGTTGCGATCATCGACGATGAGCCCCGTATCCGGGAGCTCCTCGAACTCACCCTTGGTCACCATGGATACGCCGTCAAAACGGCGCCCGATGGGCCATCCGGTCTCGATCTGGTCAAGAATTGGGCGCCCGACGTCATCGTTCTCGACGTCATGATGCCGATGGTCAGCGGTATCGAACTTTTACCGATGTTGCGACGGGTTACCGATGCGCCGGTCGTGATGCTCTCGGCGCGTGGCGAAGTCGACACGAAAGTCGAGGGCCTCACGCATGGCGCCGACGACTATTTGAGCAAGCCGTTCGAGATGCAAGAGCTGATCGCGCACATCGATGCGAAGCTGCGCCGGCCGCATCTCGAGAATCGCAATGTTATCGGCTACGAGGACATCAGCGTCAATCTCGACGAGCACACGGTCGTGCGCGCGGGCAAACGTATCGAACTCTCGCCGCTGGAATATGACCTCTTAGTGACGCTCTTGCGCCGTCCGCGCCGCGTCTTCACGCGCGACGAATTGCTCGACCTCGTCTGGGGTAACGAGAAAGACGTGGGCCAGAACGCCGTCGAGCGCTACATCTCGTATTTGCGCGGTAAGGTTGACGAGGGATTCGCGCGCCCGTTGATTCAAACGGTGCGCGGCGCCGGATACACGCTTCGTGCCGACTGAACCGACCTTTCGCAACTTCGCGCGGCGCATTACGCGTGGCTACGTTATTTTAGCCGTCGCGCTTATTGCACTGGTCGTCGGCGCGTCGTCGGCATTTGCTATCATCGGCTTTACAAGTACGTTCAATCAAAACATCGATGCGGCGCAGGCGCGCATGCAAGAGCGCGTGCGTGATCTTACTGCGCAGCATCTTACGCTGCAGCAACTCGCACCGAAGGTGCTCGCCGCAGAACCGAATTCTCGTTCGCGCATTTTGGTCTACGATGCACAGCACCGCGTAGTTGCCGGCGGGAACGCCGCGCTCAACGATAGCCAGCGCGCGATCGCTGGGCTTCTGCTGTTACGGCCGCGCTTTGTCGGCGTTCCCGGGCCAAGCGGCGGCAGTATCGTGCTCGAGCCCGACGTCGCGGATGTCACCCATTCGCTCGTGCGCTATTGGGAACGCATTCTGCCGATCGGCTTGATCGCGGTAGTCATCGCCTGGTTCGCCGGACGCATCATCACGCGTCGGGCGCTGCGGCCGCTGCGCGAAGTGAACGCGGCGCTGCGCTCGATTGCCGAGGGTGATTTCACACCGCGGCTCTTGCTCGAAAGCGATACGAGCCTGCACGAGCTGACGCAAACCTACAACGAAGTTGCGCAGCGTTTAAATGCGGCGACCTACGAACGCCGCCGCCACGAGGGGCAGATCCGGCAGTTCATTGCCGATGCCGGACATGAATTGCGCACGCCGCTTACGATCTTTATGGGATATCTGGATGCACTGCGCTCGGGGGTCGTGCACGATCCCGACGGCGTCCGCCAAGTGCACGAAACGATGCTCGATGAGAGCCGCAAGATGAAACAGATCATCGAGAAGTTGATTCTGCTAGCGCGACTCGAACGCGAAGCCGAACCAATCAGCGACACGATCGACCTGCAGTCGGTCGCGGCGCGCGCCGTCGATGCGTTACGCCCGCTGGCCGGCGAACGGATCAAGCTTTCGACCGACGGCGACGCAAAGGTGTCCGGCGACGACGCCGAGCTCTACGAAGCGGTCAAGAACGTTGTCGAGAACGCCGTGCGCTATGCGCCGGCGTCACTCGTGATGGTCCGGGTCGGGCACGAGGGTCAGAGCGCCGTGCTCCAGGTCGCCGATCAGGGGCCGGGCATGCCCCAACTCGACGTCGAGCACGCTTTCGACCGATTCTATCGGGGCTCGTCGCACGGCGATGTCGACGGCTCGGGCCTGGGCCTGGCGATCGCAAAGCGGGCGGTCGAGCGCATGGGTGGTTCGATCGCATTGGAAAGCGGTTCCCAAATAGGGACGACGGTTACGATGCGCTTTCCGATGGAGGCAAAGAGCGCAGGGTAGCAAACAGGGCCAAAAACGGCACATCCCAGCACGGAGACCCGAATGCTCGACACCCCTACCCTCTCCCGGCGTAGCGACCTCGGTTTATTTTTACGGGCCCGGCGCAGTGCGTTACGGCCGATCGACGTGGGACTCGAAGACGATTCGGCGCGACGGCATGTCGCCGGTCTGCGGCGCGAAGAGGTCGCGAAGCTTGCAGGCATCTCCACTACCTGGTACACCTGGATCGAGCAGGCGCGCGAAATCAACTTCTCGCTCGACGTGATCGACGAGATCGGGCGTGCGCTATTGCTCACACCGCAAGAGATCGCCTACCTCAAGGTGCTGGCGTCGGATACGCCTCCGCAGACCTGTACGTTGACGCCGGAAGTCCCCGAGGCGCTGCGCAAACTCGTCGAACTGCATCGCGAAGCGCCGGCGTATATCTCGACGCCGCGCTTAGACCTCCTGGTGTGGAATTCGTTTATGGCCGAGATGTTCGATTACGACCACGACGGCGAATTGCTCTCGCGCAATATCTTGTGGCGCTTGTTCTTCGATCCGTTGCGCCGGCATCTGTATTCGGATTGGGAGACGGCCGCGCGTGGCTGCGTCGCGATTTTCCGTAACACGTACGCGACCTATTACGGCGATCCGCACTTCGACGAACTCCTGGCGATGATGATGGAACACCCGGAGTTCGAACGCATGTGGGCGGATTGGGAAGTCTTGCAGCCCGACGTTCCGGCGTTTTTAATCGCGCATCCGAAGATGGGCTTGTGCGAACTGCATCCGATTCAAGCGTCACTCGGCATCTCGCCGGGCTGCTATCTCGCGCTGTTCACCTGTAAGAAGCTCAGCTAACTTTTCTGCGCTCGTAGTAACGCGCGGCTTTCACACGATTGCCGCACGTTTGCATGCTGCACCAGGTGCGCGTTGCGCTCTTGCTCTCATCGAGAAAGAAACGGGCGCAGCCCTCGCGTGCGCATCGCTTAACGCGCGCGGCTTTTGCGCCGGCGAACAGCTCGACGATCGCAACACAGATCTCCGAGAGCAAGAGTGCTGGGCCGTTTGCGCCGCTCGAACTGCGCGCGCTCACCACGCGACCGTTGGCCGCGGCAAGCGTCGCGCGCACGGTAAGGTGCGCGTCGAGCAGGCGATTGAGCGGCTCGAGCCCGCGCGTGGTGGCGTTGCCGCCCGCGTTGGCCTCGAGCGCCGTGCGACAGGCGTCGCGCAGGCTACGCAAATCGGTCAAGGCGGTGGACGCGACGGAGGCGCTCGGCGCCTCGTAGGCGGTCGCGGCGCGCACGCTCCAGCCGGCGAACCAGGCCAGGGCCGAGACCCACGAATCGAAGCCTCCCGCGTTGACGAGCGCGACCGGCAAGAGTTCTTTAACCTGCATAAATAACTAAGCCAGTTATAGCAGTAAATCGCTATAACTGGCAAAGCTGTGTTAGGAGGTTAGAGTGGTCCCTCGACTACGGCGGCGGAGTTTATCCCGAGCGTTAGTCGAGGGACGCCTACGCTCGGGATGACAAGCTAGTTTTTCGGGAAGAGACCCGCGAGCTTGAGCATGTACTCTTTGCGCGCCGCGAGCACGTCGTTTGTGAACGCGAAGGTGCGCTCGACGATCTGTGTCGGGGTGGGGAGCTCGCTCGTGTTCTGCTTGAACAGCTCGGTCACCGACTCGATGGCCTTGACGTTGAGCTCTTGGGCTTGCTTGAGACCGGTCAGGAACTCTGCCTGGGCCTTCTCGAGGAATTCGGTGTACGTATTCATGCGCTTAGTATACCAAGCGATGAGAGATCCGTCAAGTCGCGCGCTCGCCGGCGAACCCGCGGTAGACCCGGATCAAGGTCTCTTTTTGTTCGGCCGTGAGGCGGGGGTCGAGCTTGACCGCCGACTCCACCGCGTCGGCCGCTTCGTTGCGGACGTCGTCGTCGAGCAGGCCGGCTTGGTGGTAGAAGGTCTCCGCTGAGAGGTGCAGCGCGCGTGCGATCTGCTTGAGCACCTCCGCTGAGGGCTTGTACAGGCCGCGCTCGACTTGGCTCAGGTACGGGTTTGAGACCTTCGCGAGATCGGCGAGCTGTCTGAGGGAGAGATTCGCCAGCTCACGCTGGGTGCGAATGAACTCGCCCAGACCTTTTAAATGGTCGCGATTGTTCACCATGCGATGGTCGCCTCGTGTGAAGTAGCTGCGGTGAAATCAAACGGCTCGGCCGTCTCGTTGCGGACATACCGGCCCGGTGCCGGCTCATTGGAAGTTGGAAGCGAAAATGGCGCGCGGCGTCCACCGCCGTTGGCATCGGCCCACGCCGCCCAATCTTCCCACCAGCTTCCCTGATGTTTGCGTGCACGCGCGAGCCACGTGTCGGGCGTCTCGCCCGGTTCGACCGCGTCGTTCGTCCAGAAACACGATTTGGGATTGCCTGGTGGATTGCAGATGCCGGCGATGTGGCCGGAATTTGTGCGCGTATATTTCACCGGACCGCTGACGTACTGTGAGGTTGCAAAGCTCGTGCGCCACGGCGCGATGTGATCGGCTTCGGCGCCGAGGATGTAGAGCGGTGTGGTGACTTTGCCTAAATCGATCGGCACGTCGTCAAGCACGAACGCATTCGGCACGACGAGCAAATTGTGCAAGTAGCAGGCGCGCAGATACTGCGAGTGCATCGCCGCCGGCATGCGCGTCGCATCAGAATTCCAGCTGAGGATATCGAACGCGGGTGGCTTCTTGCCCATGTACCAATTCGAAACGACGTAGCTCCAGATCAAATCGTTGGCACGCATCCAGTCGAAGGTGTGCGCCATTTCCGCCGAGTCGAGATAACCGGTTTCGCTCATCTGTCGCTCGAGCCGTGCGATCGTAGTCTCGTCGGTGAAGACGCCGAGATCACCCGGCTCGGCGAAATCGACGATCGTGTTGGTCAGCGTCACGCTGCCGATGCGATGTTCTTCGCCTTTGGCGGCGAGATACGCCAGCAACAGCGTGCTCATCGTGCCGCCAAGGCACAGTGAGGCGAGATTGACTTGCGGCGCACCGGTGAGTTTTTGCACGACGTCGAGTGCGGTCAACAAACCCCGCGTGAAGTACGTGTCCATCGTGTAGTCGCGCATCGACGCATCGGGATTGCGATAGCTGATCATGAAGACCTGATGGCCGCGCGAGACCGCCCATTCGACGAACGAACGTCCGGGCGCAAGGTCCATGATGTAATACTTGTTGATCCACGGCGGCGACATGAGAATCGGGCGCTCGTACACCGTCTCGGTTTGCGGCGTGTAGGCGATCAGCTTCGAAGAGCTCGTTGCGAAAGACGACTTCGCCCTTCGTTGCCGCGAGATTTTCACCCAGCGTAAATGACGAGCTGTCGACTTGCTTGGGATAGCCGCCGTTGTTTTGCAGGTCGTCGAGCATCTCGGAGAGGCCTTTAACCAAACTCTCGCCGCCGGTGTCCATCGCTTCTTTGATGACCGAAGGGTTGAGCCACGGCAGATTGCTCGGTGCAAGCGCGTCCATCATCATGTTCATCGCAAAGCGCGCTTTGCGCTTGGTCGCATCGGGCAGACGCGAGCTTTCGACCATTTGCTGTGCATATTCGCGGCGCAGCAAGTACTCTTCGACCATCGAGAGCAAGAACGGATTGCTGGTCCAGGCGGGATCGCTAAAACGCTTGTCGCTCGCGATTTGCGGCGGAGGCGGCGGGTTTTCACCTTGCATGCGGCGCAAGGCGTTGAGCGCAATACTCTGTTGCGCGAGCATCATGCTGGTGACGATGGTGCCCATGCGCACGGGATCGCTCATCACTTCAAGCGTCACGGCGCGCAGCGCCTCGTTGAGCGATGCCGGATCGGCACCGGAGAGATCGAGACCGTAGCTGAACTCTTCGAGCGGTACCGCGCCGATCATCACATGTACATGCCCCCGTTGACGTCGTAGGTCGAACCGGTGATGAATCCGGAGTTGTCGTCGACCAGGAAGCGCACCACGCGTGCGATCTCCCACGGTTGGCCCAGACGATCGACCGGCGTGCGGCTGCGCGCGATATCGATCGCGGCCTGCGGCATCGACGCAACCATTTCGGTTGCGGTAAAGCCTGGTGCAACCGTGTTCACCGTAATGCCCGAACGCGCGGTTTCGAGTGCGAGTGTTTTCGTGAGACCGAGTAGCCCCGCTTTGGCAGCGGCGTAATTCGCCTGTCCGAAATTGCCGGTGTGCCCGACGACCGAGCTGATGTTGACGATGCGGCCGTAGCTTTGCTCGAGCATCAAATCGAGCACGGCTTTGATCATAAAAAACGGCCCTGAGAGGTTCACATTCAGGACCGCTTGCCATTCGTCGATTGTCATCTTGCGCGCCGTATGATCTTTTGTGATGCCGGCGTTGTTGACGAGGATGTCAACCTTGCCGTGCGCCGCGATCACGGCTTGCGCAGCAGTCGCGCACGCGTGCGGGTCGGCGACATCGGCTTCGTAAAATTGAACGAGTTTTGCAGTGCCGTTGAGTGAAGCGCGAAGTACATCCGTGCGTTCGCGATCGGCCGGAATGCCGACTACTGCCACAATCGCTCCGTCGTTGGCGAGAGCCGACGAAATCGCGCCGCCTATACCGCGCGAACCGCCGGTAACAATCGCCACTCGACCATCGAGCCGCGTTAGCGTACTCGAAGGGGCTGTCGAGGTGGTTACCATGGGTACTACTTTGTACCCATCTGCTATGCATACCTAGCGTAGGATAAAGAAAATCTTAGGATTTTACCTTGCTTTGACCAGCAGCCTTAATACTCGGCGAGTAAGCCGACGCAGCGGGGAGGCCTCCCTACGCCATATCCAAACCGCCGTTGACGTGAAACGCCGCTCCGGTAATATAGCCGGAGTCGTCCTCGCAGAGGAATTTTACGACGCGCGCGATCTCTTCCGGTTTCCCCAGGCGTCTGGTTGGAATCTTTTCGACGACTTTCGCGAGCGCGGCCTCGGGCATCGACGCGACCATCTCGGTCGCGATAAAGCCGGGCGCCACGACGTTGGCGGTGATCCCCTTATTGGCGGTTTCGAGCGCGAGCGACTTGGTGAAGCCGAACAAACCAGCCTTCGAGGCAGCATAGTTGGCTTGGCCGATGTTGCCGGTCGATCCGATCACCGAGCTGATGTTGATGATGCGGCCCGAGCCGCGTTCGATCATGTGCTCGAGGACGGCTTTGACCATGTTGAACGTACCGGAGAGATTGACGTTGATGACGTTGGTCCAATCTTCCGCGCTCATCTTGCGCAACGTCTTATCGAGCGTGATGCCCGCGTTATTGATCAGAAAGTCGACGCGCCCATATTCTTTGAGCACTTCGTCGACGACGCGTTTGCAATCGTCGAAGTCATCGACGCGGCCTTGGTGCACCGAAACCGAATAGCCCTTTTCGCGCAGCGCATCAACGCACTTCCCCGCCGCTTCCGAGCCTTTGTTATAGCCGGCCGCAACGTGGGCGTTTGCCTGCGCAAGCGACTTCGAGATTGCGGCACCGATGCCGCGCGTCCCGCCGGTAACAATTGCAACGCGTCCTTTAAACATCGGTTCCTCCCGCGTAGTGGAAGGCTCTACTGCGATGCTTTATGCGCAAATCCCGCGTGGTGAACGAAGCGTACTTCGACAGGCTCAGTACAGGCTCAATTCCACAGCGGCGGCACGGGTGTCGGCGTTACTACGGGCGCGGGCGACGCGGTGTACGTTACGACAACGGTGAATGCGGTGGGAGCGTCGGCACTCGCAAGCAGCACGCTGCGATTCACGCCGCTTGCGACGATCTGCACCGCAACCAATCGATTACCACCGAGCGCGCCCGGCATGGCCGCGAACGTGTAGGGCACGTCGGTCGCGGTTGCGCTCGCAAACACCGGATCGTACGATGCGAGCTGCGTAACGGCGAGCGAACTCGCGCTAAAGCTATCGATGCCGGCGATGGTATCCCCGGCAATCGCGGCGCTGGGCGGATCGAGCGCATAGCGCGTGATCGTCTTGGTAGCGGCACTGAAATTGTAGGCCCAGGCATAGGTGCGGTGCGCGCCGTCTTCGGTGAAGAAGTCGACCTCGTGGCCGTCGGCGTTGCTCGCGCCGCGTGCGTCGGTCGTGGGCACGTACACCGCCATCGCGCTCGCCGCTTCGGCCGACATCCGCTCGACCAGCCGCCCGGCGCCGGCGACGGCGTTGACGCGCTGGTTGGCCGCATTACCCCAGGCGGCCATGCGATCGGCGAAGACCAGGACGGTCCACACGACCAGCACCCCGATCGCTGCGCCGACCATCGTTTCAATGAGGGTGAAGCCCGTCTGGCGGTCCATGCACGCCATTGAGTGCCCCGGATTGCCCGCCGATGGGACTTTGTGATACAAAGTAGAGAAGATGACCGATCTCGAACGCGCCATGCTCGACATCGCCGAAGTCCGCGACCGCCTGGCGATGTCCCAACGGTTCCACGGAATCTCCGGAGTCGCTGCGATAGCATCGGGCTGTTTCGCACTCGCCGCCGGCGTGCTGCAAGCGCTGCTGGTTGCGGTTCCCGCCAGCGGCTACGAGACGCACGTCTACGCGTCGATTTGGCTGGTCTGCGGCACGGCGGCGATGATCGTAAACTACGCGTCGATCGCACACTGGTTCGTGAGCGATGCAAGTGCGCGCGAGCGGTGGCAGACGCGCACCGTCGGCCTTGCGATTCTTCCCGCAATTGCGCTCGGCGCTGGGCTCACGCTCGCGATGGTTACGCGTGGCGCATTCGCGTATCTCCCCGGTGTCTGGTACGGCTGCTACGGCGTCGGTCTTTTTGCGTCGCGCACGATGTTGCCGCGCGACGTGCTGCCGATCTCCGCGTTTTTCTTGGTCGCCGGCATTGCGCTACTCTTTGCGCCGGCGTCGATTGCGCTTGCATGGTGGGTTTTGCCGGTCGGCTTCGGTGTGGGACAAATTGCCATCGGCGTGCTGGTCGGACGCGATCGCCGGGAGAATCCATGAGCGCAACCGATCTCGATCGCGTCTTTCACGAACGCGGACGCTTGGCGATCTGTTCGACGCTCGTCGCGAATACCGACGGCGTGTCGTTTACGCAACTGCAAGATGCATGTGCGCTGACCGACGGAAATCTCAATCGCCACCTGCACGCGCTGGCCGAAGAAGGCATCGTGCAGACGCAGCGGCGCACGGGCACGGGCCGTCCGCAAACGATCGTGCGGATCACGCCTGCTGGGCGCGATCGCTTCATGGCTTACATCGATGCGCTCGAGCGCATCGTGCAAGACGTTCAGCGCTCGATGAGTTCGAGCGAGTCGCCGATGCGTGCGATGCCCGCACGCGGCACGTCGCAATAAATCCCCATCCAATTTGCACGCGCCTGCGCGACGTAGCGCAGAACGCGCGGATCCGGCTCGCCGCCGTGAAGATCGTAGGTCGGCACGACGCACCGTTCGATCGGATAACGTACGCGTAACGTCACCTCGCCGAGTTGCAACTCGCGACCGGTGAGCGTGCCCTCATCGAGCGCGATACCGTCGAGCGCTTCGACATAAAAGTTCGGACGGAAGCGCTCCCATTCGACGCGATAGCCGACAAAGGACGAGAGCCCGTCGAGCCAGCGGCTGAGAATCAACGAGACCGGCGCATCGTCGAAGAACGGCTCGTCGTCATTGTGCTCGACATGGGCGTGCGGGACTAAGGCCTGCCCCTCGTCGAGCGTGTGCTGCAGGTGCAGACGGTCGTACTCTTTGCCGCGGGCGGGCTTGCCGGCACGCGGGCCCTCGTCGTTAATCAGCGCGGACCTGCGGTCACCTTCGATCCCGTTGTCGAGCACGGCGGCAGCATCTAGTTCCTGGCCGTGGAGGCTCTTGACCGGATAGCGCCGGATCGCAAGCAACGTTCCAATCTGCATAGTCCTTAAGTACCGTAGGAAGGCCCAAGAGTCCTCAAGAACGGGGCGGCCACTATGGAGGACGTGCACGAGCGGCCGGCCCTGCGTGCGCTCACGATCGGTGAGATCTTCGATCGCGCCGTCACCCTGTACGTTCGCAACTTCGCCGTCTTCACGCTGATCGTGCTGACCCTGCTGGTCCCGATCGGCGTGCTGCAGTATATCTACAGCGATAAGGCCGCGAACAGCTTTGCGCAGCTAATGCGTCAAATTCAGCATCCGGGTTTGGCGCCGGCCTACAATAGCTCGCAGATTCTGGCGCTCATCGGGATGGCTTTGCTGCTTCTGTTCCTTGCGCCGTTCGCGAACAATGCCGTCGCTGTCGGGGTTGCCGCGATCTACGCCGGCCGCAAACCGAGTTATCGCGACGGTTTTGCGCGCGTATTCGCGCGCTGGGGTCCGCTCGTCGGCACGTCGGTGCTTTCGATGCTAATACTGATCGGGATGTATTTTGCATTCGTCATCGTGCTGACGATTGCCGGCGTGATCGCCTTTCTCGTTGCGCGCGGTTCCGTCGTCCTTGGCGTGGTCTTTGTCGTCATCGGTGCCGCAATATTTATCGCGGCAATCGTGCTCTTCATACAGATCGTGCTATGCTGCGCCTTTGCGCTCTATGCCACAACGATCGAAGCGAGCCGCCCGGCCGATGCGATCGGCGAAGCTTTCCGGCGTATCTTCAACCGCCGCGAATTTACTAAAGCGCTGTTGATCTCGCTGGCCTATCTCGCACTCGAGATGGGCGTCCTCATTCTCTCGGGCGTGGTCGGCATCTTCATTCTCGACGTCGTACATAGCAATGCCCTACAACTCGCGGTAAGCACGGTGATCAACGCGGTTCTGACGTCGTTCCTCGTGGTGCTCATCGCGGTCTACTACTACGACGTGCGTACGCGTGCCGAAGGATTGGATCTGGAAGTCGAGCTCGAACGCCTCACGGCGCCTACGTGAGTTCGCCCCCGACCGACATTGTCGCAGCCGTTCGCGCCGAGCTAGCCGTGCCCGGGCGCTACCATCTCACGAACGCCGTCGCCGCGCATCGTTCGCTCGTCGATCAAATCTTGCAGTGGCTGTGGGATCGTTGGAATGATTTCTTCCGCGCCCTGACGAGTCACGTCAAAATCGGGCCGCAAGGTACGTCGCTGATCGGCGATGCGGTGATCGTGCTGTGCATCGTGGGGATCGGTGCGATCGGTGCGCACCTGTTGATCCAACTGCAGTACGAACGCGGGCGGCGCAACCGCGCGGTTGCGCTGACGTCGGCGCGCAGTGCCCATGCGTTTGCGGCTGCGGCCGCCGCGGCGGCAAAAGCCGGCGACTATGCACGCGCAATTCGCTTGACGTTCATCGCGGCGGTGACGCTGCTCGATCTGCGCGGCGTCATGCGCGACGAGCGGTCGGCCACGATCAACGAGCTGCGCCGGGCGCTGCACGATCGCAACGGTGAACTCGACCGCCCGTTTGGCGAAATCGCGCGCCTCTACAGTGCCGCGGCGTATGCCCAAGCACCAGCGGACCCGGATGCGTGGCAGCGCGCACGCACGGCCTACGACGTGCTCGTTGCAAGTGTCACATCATGAGGACGCGGATTATTGAGTCCGTCGCACTGATAGCACTGCTCGGCGTGCTCGTACTGCTCGCGGGGAGCTCGATCGGGCCGCCGGTCTCGAATCACTCGAGTTATGACACCGGGCCGAACGGTTATCGCGCGCTCTTCGGCGTGTTGGCGCGTGAGGGAGTTCCGGTCGCGCGACTCGAGCTTCCGCTCGCGCAGCGCGATCCGAGCATCGGCGTGCTCGCGCTCACGACGCGAGGTTACGATCGCAACGACCTGCGGCGGTTGCAGTCGTTCATGGATCGCGGCGGTGTTGTGCTCGCCTTCGTGAAGATCGCGGGGTTACACGCAACGCACAGTTTCGATGGGCGTAACTTTACGAATCTCGCGCTGCAGAAAAACCCGAAGAACGCGCTCGCAGTGTACGACGCCGTCGCCGGAAAGGGCCCGCTCGCCTTTGACGAGCGTCCATATGGCTACGATCGCACGCGCTCGCTGTGGTCGGTGCTGCCCGCGCCGGTACACGTTGCGGCGTGGCTGGTGGTTGTGGCGGTGCTGCTCGCGCTCGTCGATGCCAACATACGTTTTGCGCCGCCGATTCTCCGCGAACCGCCGGCCGATCGTGATTCCTCGGACTACGTGCGTTCGATGGCAGCGCTGTTGCGACGTGGCCGCGCTGGCCGCACGACGATCGAACGGTTTGCGCGCGCATTTCCAAAATCGCACGAGCTTGCCGCACTCGCCGCCGTGACGCGGCCCAAAGACGCGCAGGTGGTGCGCGCCGCAATCCTGTACGCTGCGCTACGAAGGGAGCACGCGTGAATTCTCCTACCCCGGTGGCCGATCTCGCGGCGCGCATGCGCAGCGCGATCAGCGTCGCCGTCGTCGGCAGCGACCGCGTGACGTTCGGCTTGCTGGTCGCACTGCTTTCGCGCGGCCACGTCTTGATCGAAGGTGTGCCCGGAACGGGGAAAACGCTGGCCGTGCGCGCCTTTGCTGCGGCACTCGGCTTACCGCTACGGCGCATTCAATTTACGCCCGACTTGATGCCCTCCGACGTCGTCGGGACGACGGTCTTCAATGCGCAGACCGCAACGTTTAGCGTGCGCCCGGGTCCGATCAACGCCAACGTCGTGCTTGCCGACGAGATCAACCGCACGCCGCCGAAGACGCAGGCCGCACTCCTTGAAGCGATGGAAGAAGCGCGCGTCACGATCGACGGCACGCCGATAACCTTGCCGCAGCCGTTTATCGTCTGCGCCACGCAGAATCCGATCGAATACGAAGGAACGTACCCGTTGCCCGAGGCGCTAT
>CAWIZU010000028.1:0-6280 GCA_963840635.1 Vulcanimicrobiota bacterium
GGGTTTTTCGTTCGCGCAAGCGCAAGGTCGCTACGATATACGCCGCCAGCTGGTGGTCAAGGAAGCCAACGCTATCGGAACCACCTGGCTGCGCGCCGCGCAGCTCCCCGACCCGCAGCGCGAACACTTCAAGCGAACGCTCTATCACTATACGGCAACTCGGGTGCAAGCGTATGAGACGCCGAACAACCCGGCGGTGTTCGACGGCGAACTTAACGAGAGCGTGCGCGATCAAGGCACCCTGTGGAACATCGCGTCGGGGGCGCTGAAGGGCCACGAAACAAATCTGGGCTATTCGCTCTTGATGGAAACCTTGAACGACATGATCGACGTGTCGAGCGAGCAGCGAGCCGCGCTGACCCAGCACGTGCCGGTTGCCGCGGTTATGCTGACCCTCTTGCTGATCCTTATCGCCGCGTTTTCACTTGGCTTGAGTTTCGCCCGCGCGGGCGCCCGGCCGGCGGTCTTCTCAATGATCTACATTATTGCGATGGCGCTCGTGTTCGAGATGGTCCTCGACTACGACCGCCCGCAAACCGGCGTGATTCGTATCTCGCTCGCCCCAATGCACTGGCAGCTGGAGTCAATGCACCCATGATCGGATTGTTGGCCCTGTTGCTCGCCGCAACGATGCCTGCGGATGCGGCGATTCCGCGCTACCAACACATCTTCGTCATCGTCGAAGAGAACAAAGACTACGCTCGAATCGTGGGCAGCGGCGATGCGCCGGCGATTACGCGACTTGCCAAGACCTACGGATCGGCGTCGCAGTTCTTTGCCGAAACGCATCCAAGCGAGCCGAACTATGTGGCGATGATCGGCGGTTCGACCTACGGCATCCGCGACGACGACGCGTTCTACTGCATGCCGAATGATTCGCGTCCGTATTGCGCGCACAGCAATCGGCTCGGCTACGTGAACCATACGATCGACAGACCGAGCCTTGCGACACAACTCGAAGCCGCCGGTCTTACGTGGAAGAATTACGAAGAGTCGCTGCCCGCGCCCGGCTCGCTTGCGGTGGTCTCCGGCTACTATGCTTCGAAACATTCGGGATTCGTCAACTTCGCAAGCGTCCAGCACGATCCGAAACGCGCCGAGCATCTAGTTGGGTTCGACGCGCTCGAAGCCGACTTGCACAGCGGACGGCTGCCGGCATTCTCGCTCATCGTGCCCAACGTGTGCGACGAAATGCACGGCGCCGGTCGAAACGGGACGCCGGCGGACTGCCGAACCGACAATCCGTCCGCGCTCATCGCGCGGGGCGACCATGAGGTCGACACGTTAACTCGCGAGATCATGGCGTCATCGGCGTGGTCGCAAGGCAACGCCGCGATCGTCATCACCTTCGATGAAGACGACGGCGGCGGAACGCAGGGCTGCTGCGGCAACGATCCGGCCGATCCTTCGAATGCGGGCGGTGGCCACATTCCGACGGTGGTGATCACCAACCACGGTCCGCGCGGCGTGGTCGATCCGACGCCGTACAGTCACTATTCGCTGCTGCGCACGATCGAAGACGCCTTTGGTATCCATGAGCACTTGGGCCACGCGAGTGCACCAAGCGTCGTGCCTATGGTAGATTTGTTCAAGATGTAGGAGGTTGCGCCATGACGCTAGCCCGCCTCGATTTTCTCGTTGGAGTTGCGTCCGCTGGAGCGGCATCGGCGGCTTCGACCGTGACGCTGCCGTTCCAAAACGGCACACGTCCGCTGGTCGCGTATCCGCAGAAGCGTTCGCTGATCGTTTTGACGCCGCGGCCGCCTCAGCTCGAAACCCCGTTCGCGGTCTTTAACGAAAGCATCCTCACGCCCAACGATGCGTTTTACGTGCGCTGGCATCTCGCCGGAATTCCAACGACTGTCGATGGCGCGACGCATCGGATCAAGGTGCACGGTTCGGTAAAGCGGCCGATGAGCCTGAGCGTTGAGGATCTACGCGCTCGATTCGATCGGGTGGAGATCGTGGCGGTCAACCAGTGTTCGGGAAATAGCCGCGGACTATTTTCGCCGCGCGTTCCCGGCGGTCAATGGGACAACGGCGCGATGGGCAATGCGCGCTGGACCGGTGCGCGGTTGGTCGACGTTCTCGCGGCGGCAGGGCTCAAGGATAGCGCGGTGCAGATTCGTTTTCGCGGGCTCGAACAGCCGGTGCTTCCGACAACGCCGCCGTTCGTCAAAGCACTTTCCATCGATGACATCGACGAAAACATGATTATCGCCTACGAGATGAACGGTCAGCCGCTGCCGCTGCTCAACGGTTATCCGGTACGGCTCGTCGTGCCGGGGTGGTACGCGACGTATTGGATGAAGATGCTTAGCGAGCTTGAGGCGATCGATACGATCGACGACAACTTTTGGATGAAAACGGCGTACCGGATTCCCAACACGCCCGGCAACACCGTCGCCCCAACCGATACCGGCTATCCGACGATCCCGATCAACAAGATGACGGTGCGATCGTTCATCACTAGCGTCACGAGCGGACAAACACTGCAGGCCGGCCCGCAAACGATTCGCGGGATCGCCTTTGATAGTGGGAAAGGAATCAAAGCCGTCGAGTTCTCGTTGGACGGCGGCGTAACGTGGCGCAAAGCAAAGCTTGGAGCCGACCTTGGCAACTATTCGTTCCGGCCGTGGGAGATCGGCTTCACGGCCAAGCGCGGTGCCTCGTACGTGCTCGCCTGCCGCGCGACGACCAATAACGGCGTGACGCAGACGACGGTGCCGGTCTGGAATCCGGGCGGCTACCTGCGCAATGTCATCGAGACGTACGAGGTGCGTGTAGCATGAGGGACGTCATTCGTATCGCTGCTCTCGCTAGTGCGGTGCTGATCCTCGGCGCAGCCGCATCGACCGTGACGATCACCCTGCCGAGCGACAACGTGGAATTCAAACCGGGTCCCGGCGCGGACCTCGCGACCGCGAACTGCCGGACCTGCCACTCCGCGGCGTACGTCTACACGCAACCGCCGCTCAATCGTAAGCAGTGGACCGCGGAAGTGGTCAAAATGCAGAAAGCCTACGGCGCCCCGATTGCCGACAGCGACATCAGCGCGATTGTGGACTACTTGCTGACGCAGAACGGTCGCTAGCCTCCGCGAGGTCGCGCGCGGTGCTTTGCCACTGCTCGCGCAGCTGCGGCGTCTCGGCCATAAATCGCGCATTGATCGTCGAAAGATCGATCGCGCGCGCACGAACGACCAGCGACTCATACGGCGTATACGCGTGGGGAAAGTGGCGGCGCATCAATTCGATGACGGGAGCGAGCTGCTCCCACGCACGCATGGCTGGTGAGGCAACGATGAACACGATCGGCCGCTCGCCGACCATCTTCTCGTGCACCAGCAGGCCAAGTTCGTTGAAAAAATGCAGCACGATCAATTCGCGGTGCGTTTCGACCGTGGCGCGGCCTTGGGCGATCTGCTCGACGTAGGCCGGTTCGGTCAGCCTTTTCGAGAGACCGTTATAGACGAAGTCGAGCGCGCCGGCAAACCCCGGCTCGTTAAACGTGGCGAAAATCTCGCGGATCAGCTGAGCTTCCTGCTGCCGGCGCAAACCACCAATTTGCAGATACGCGAAAATCGCGCCGACGCCGATGACGATCACCTGGCCGAAGGCGGCGATAACCAGAAGCTGTTCCCAAAGCGACATATCGGTATCACACCGTTCCTAACATGCGGGCCCTAGGCTGCCGATTGTCCTCTAAAGGTACCCAAAAACGCAAAATAAGGGTATATGGGACCCCATGGACCACTCAGAGATTCTTTCCCAAGCCGCCTCAATCGTGCACGACGTCCGCGTCAAAGCGCGCCAGGACGACCTCGAAGCCACGGTCGCGGAATTCGAGCATTCCGAGATACGCAGCCTGCGATCGCTCGCCCGCGTCTACCGCATGCTTCAGTGGCCGCCGCAGCAGTAACCATGAATCCATAACGCCGTCGTCCACGTTCATCTTATTAAAGGGTTATGACGATGAACGGTGGCGAAGAAACGGCTTTGTGGTCAACGCAAGCGAGCTCATGGAGCGTGTGCGCGCCCGCGATTCCGACGCCTTCGAAACGCTTTACGACGCCTATCATCGGCTCGTCTATAGCGTGGCTCTACGGGTGCTCAACGATACCGCGAGCGCCGAGGACGTGACGCAAGCCGTGTTTCTCAAGCTGTGGAGCTCGCCCGAATCGTTCCGCGAGGGAAATTTTTCCGGTTGGCTCGTGCGCGTCGCGCGTAATCGAGCGCTCGATCTGGTGCGCACGCGAGCTGCACACCCGCAGGTCGAGCTGCCCGAATCGATGCCCGAGCAAGATGCGCTTGAAGATACGGCGTTTGCGCACCTCAACGGCGAGAGCGTTCGCCGCGCGCTCGGGCAGCTCTCCGAATCCGAACGCATGCTCATTACGCTCGGCTTCTTTGGTGGGCTGACGCATCAAGAGTTGGCACGGCGTACGGACACCCCGCTTGGCACGGTCAAGACGCGCATCCGCGCCGCGCTGCGCAAGTTGCGCGCCGCCCTCGACGGAGTGGTTGCAGTATGAATGCGCACGACGAGATGCTCGACAACGTCGCTGCCTTCGCGCTCGGGACGCTGGACGCTGGGGAAGCGCGCGCAGTCGCGGCACACATGCGCACGTGCGACGAGTGCTGCGCCGAGTACGACGCATTGCGCCCAGTCGTAAGTGCGGTCGGAATTGCGGGCGAAAGCGAAGCGGTTCCAAGCCCATTGCTCAAGATGCGTATTATGAAGGAGGTTCGGGGCCAAGGATCGCGCTCGAAGCGCTCATCGTATGCCCTGCCGTATGCACTGGCTGCGGCTTGTTTGCTGCTCGCTGCGGGCCTGGGTCTGGTCGTCGAGCAACAGCATGCCACGATCGCGGATCTCTCGGCCGCGCGCCGCGTTGCGTTCGCGCAAGGCGACGTGCTGGTTGCGCCCGACCGGCTCTTCATCGTGCTGCATGGCTTGCCCGCGCTACCGGTAGGCAAGGTGTATCAGATGTGGACGCTGGCAAAAGGCGCGAAAACAGTGACACCGTCGGTCACGTTTACGCCGGACGAGCACGGCAGCGCCCTGGTGACGATCCCCGCGAACGCAGCAACCACCGCGGCAACCGCGATCAGTGTGGAGCCGGCGGGCGGCTCGCAGCAACCGACCACCAAGCCGATCGCGCTCATCAAACTCGGCGCCTAACCTACGCTGGAAGCGTGCGCTGCCGCAACGGTCGCGCCGGCGCACGCGGCCCGGCTTCACGCCGGTTGAGCGTGATGGGCAACTCTACCATCACATGATTGCCGTTAGCCGTGCGATCGATCGTAAGATCGCGGGCCATGCTCTTCACGAGCAACAAACCGCGACCGCCCTCGGCTAAATCCTCCGGACGCGCCACCGCATGCACGATCGGCGGCCCCTCGTCGCAAACGTGCAGCAGTGCGACGTTATCGTCGACCTCGAGCGTGATCTCCGCCATTCCCGGCGTGTGACGCGCGACGTTGCTCACGAGTTCCCCGAAGATAAGCTCAGGCGCGGAGAGATCCGTGCCGTCGGGTGCAAATTCGCCCAAACGCCAGAGAAACGCGCGCTTCGCGCGCCGCGCAGCAGACGCGCTGCACGCATCGATCGCCCAGGTTTTTGTCGCATTTCCTCGAGCGAAGCCGACGTCGGTGACGCCGATGAATAGCACCGCGGCATCGTCGAGCTGCGGGCGTCCTTCGAGCACGTCACGCTGAATGGCTTGCGCGATGTTCTCGGTCGCACTGTAATACTGGCGGTTCACTACTTCGATCAAGCGTCGCACTCCGGCATCGTAGTCGTATTCCGTTCGTCTTCCGCTCTCGACCAGGCCGTCGGTGAAGAGCACGATAGCAGATCCCGCGTCGAGCGTGAGCGAGTATTGTCGATACTCGACGTTGCGTTCCGCACCCAAAATCAGACCGCCGCCCGGAATCTGCTCGACGACGCCGCGCGCTTGCACGGTAATCGGAAGCGGATGACCCGCCGACGCATACACCAGCAGTCCGGTATTGAGAGAGAGCTCGCCGTAGAAGAGCGTGGCGAGCGGTCCACCGTCTTCGTACAACGCGCGGTTGACCGCTCGCAACACGTTGACCGGCGAATCGTACAGCCGCGCGGCCATGCGAACGGATTGCCGAATTTGCGCCATCATGCTCGAGGCTTGCAGGCCGTGTCCGGCTACGTCGCCGACGCTGACACCCAAGCGGCCGTCGCCGAGCGTGAAGACGTCGTACCAGTCGCCCCCTACGTCGGCGTTTTCGGTCGACGGCGCGTA
>CAWIZU010000029.1:0-18933 GCA_963840635.1 Vulcanimicrobiota bacterium
GCGAGCGCATCGTGCGTGCGGGCTTCGACATTTCGGTTGGGCAGGGCGCGGCCGATCCGGCGCTGGCGTGGATCGATGAGACATTCGGCGGCGCATGGAGTAGCGAAGTCGCCGTTGCCGGCTGCGTGCTCGCCACGCGCGATGGAATACCAGCGGGTTTTGCGGCGTTCGATCCGCGCGGGTTGCGCTATGCGTGGCTGCGCGGTGTTGCACGCGAACCCGGGGTTGGGTGTTCGGCCCGTTCGGGGTTGCGGTTGAACATCGCGGTATCGGAAGTGCATTACTAGATATCGCGCTCAGCGGGTTGCGGGCGCGAGGATACCGTCGTGCACTGATTGCGGCGACATCGGAGGGGCTCGTTCCCTACTATGCGCGACATGCCGACGCGCGCGTCGTCGAACGGTACGATCCCGCGAGCTTTACGCCGAAGCCGGTGCGCACCGTCGTCCTCGCCTCGGGCAGCGGCACAAATTTTCAGGCGGTGATCGATCGCGTCGCAGATGGACTTCCGCTCGATCTTGTCGCGCTCGCCTCGAACAGACCCGACGCCTACGCGCTCGAGCGAGCCCGGCGCGCGAATATTGCGGCACTCGCCTTGCCGTGGCAGCGCGAGGTGCAGTCGCGTCAGGCCTACGACCGTGCGCTGCAAAATGCCGTGGCGCAGTACGAACCGGAACTCGTGTTGTTGCTTGGGTGGATGCATTTGCTCGCCCCAGCATTTGTTGCCGCATTTCCCGAGATGCTCAACATCCATCCCGCCTTCTTGCCCCTCGATCCCGCGCACGATAGCGTCGGCATGCCCGACGGCATAACGATTCCCGCGTATCGCGGTGCGCGCGCCGTGCGCGATGCACTTGCAGCTAACAGCCCGTGGGTTGGTGCAAGCGCACACGAAGTGACGACCGACACCGACCGCGGGCGTGTGCTCGCTCGCAAACCGTTGCGTGTGATTGCGGGAGAAGAAGAAGACGCGGTCCTCGCACGTTTGCATCCAATCGAGCATCAGCTTGTTGCAGTCGCAATCAAGCGCTGGCTCTACGAGCGCGAATAGTTTACGCGCGAGCTGGGTACAACGCTCGCATGAAACAGAGAAATCATTGCGATGATGCTAACGGCGGCGCTTGGGGTCGGCCTGAGCGTTCCGGCATTAGCACAAACTCAGGAAACACAACAGACAACGACAACCACGACCACGATCGACACGGATCCGAATGCGGACATGAGCGATACTGCTGCGATGGGGCCGAACAATCAATACGGCGATCCCATTTGCGGCGTGTGGGTCAACGGTGTATGGCAAGGAAATGGGCGTTGCCCCGGCTACGCCGTGGGTCCGCGTCGCGCGCGAATCGCCGGCACAATTACCATCGTGCGCGGACATCTCGTCACCGTTCAGCAGGCCGACAAAACGATCGTGATCAACGACCAACCGGCGCTCAATCGCGAGACCAGCGGTCGCGTCGCCGTCGGTCGCCAGATCATAGCCTACGGCTACTGGCGCGATGGAAACTTCTTCGCAACAGCGATGGAATAGCCGCTACCCTCTAGTGCGGCGCTAGGTAGACCCGGCGATGCTGCTCGCCGGGTCTTTGCTTTGCTATAGTAGGGTATGACGGTATCTAATACTCCCAAAAGTGCATCGCGGCTCGGGGCGATGATCTGCGTGCTTGCTGCAATAGCGGTTTCGCTTGCGATGCCGGACCGCTACGTGTTTGGCGGCGGTAATGTCGCCCCGACGGCTGCGTGGATACTCTTAGTGGTCTTCGGATTGTCGCTTCTAAGCCGGTGGTTGCGGCTGCCGTCGTGGCTTTCGAATACGACGGTGCTCATCGCGGTCGCCATCTTGTTGACCGTGAATATCCTTAGCCTGATCAAGCTGATTCAACTGATTCTCTTCCACGTGAAAGATATCGACGGACACCGGCTTCTCGGCTCGTCGGTGGTGGTTTGGGTAACCAATCTGTTGGCCTTTTCGCTGCTGTATTGGGAGATTGACGGCGGCGGACCGGACGAGCGTATAAATTCGGATAGTTGGCGTGCGGACTTTGTCTTTCCGCAGCCGGTTCGACCGGCTGATATCAATCCGAACTGGCAGCCGAATTTTGCGGACTACCTGTTTCTCGGATTCTCCACTGCTACGGCCTTTAGTCCCACCGATACGCTGCCGCTGACGACGCGGGCGCGCATGTTGATGATGGTCGAGGCCGGGGCGTCACTGATGACGATCGCGATAACCGCGGCTCGCGCCGTAAACATTCTCTCCTAAACACGAATGTCTAGGACAGGGGTCAATGTGTTGGCACTGCCTGCCGTATGCTTCAGTCGTAGCGTAACGCGGTAGCTAGTGTCTCGCAGCGAGCTGACCGTGGCGAGGTCGGGCGGTGCATGGGTTCCGCCTCGGCCGGTCATGATAGAAGCGCACGTGAGGCAGCTTATTCCGCAGTCGCAGGGCGGCTTGCATGTGTTCGAATGATTCCATCCCGGCGTGGATGATGACGCCAACGGCGCTTAGGTCGTTGACCAGCGCTTCGATGTCGACCGGATCGATTTGCGTGCCGACATACATGCCGTCAAAGCCGGCTTCGGTCGCGACGAGTGCCGCGAGCAGCGGTGGAATCGCGTGGTGTTCGCCAGGCAGCGTCAATGAGACGATCGGGGGGCCGTGTGCGATGCGATACTTCGCGAAGAGCATCGACGACGTCGAGACGAGCGCCGACGCGAGCAGCAGCTCACCGGTTTGGCGCAAGTCCAGGTCGCGATCGACTTCGGAGAGCACGGCGGCAACGATATCGTCGCCGAAGCCGGCAGCGTTGCGCACGAGTGCGAGCTGCAAGAGATCTTCGCACAGCAACGAGAGATCGTGGGCGCGGATCAAACGCAGAATGCGCACGACCTCGGCATCGTCGGACTCGCCACGCTCCGTCGCAACGCGCGCCATGCCGCGTAACTCGCTCGTGGCAATTGTTGCGACGCGCGAGATCGCAACACCGGTGGCCACGATATCACGCAGAAGAATCAGCCGTTCTACATCGCGGCTGCTAAATACGCGTCGTCCACCGTGGGCACGCTCGGGAACGATTGCTCGATATCGCTTCTCCCACGCTCGAATCGTGTCGATCGAGAGATTCGCGATACGCGCAACGGCCTTGATGCTCAACGACGGTCGAAGGCCTTCGATTGCTGTTGCTCCACTCACAACGCTCACCCGCCTTAACTGTCCTGGACAACCAGTATACTCGAAAAAGGCACGCTCTGGGCAGTATTGTGTCTAGGACAAATGAGCAGCCTGCGCGCTCTCCAGGTGAGGAAGCGCTTGCGAGACTTTGTGTAAACGCTTACCCAATGATACTGAGTGAGGCCTATGCGCGCTTGCTCGGATCGCATGCAATAGATCCATTGGCACGTGTCCGCCGGCCGTGCGCGCTTGCGAATGCCGATGGTGCGGCACTCGAGTGCCGGGCAACGTGGCTGCGCATAGGTACACGCGAAGTTCGTTTGCAAGCCGCGCCATGCAGCGACTATCACGTGTGCACGCTTTTAGATGCGGAATTTCAACCTTTTGCGAGCATCGGAACGCGGACGGCTGGAAACGCGCGACAGGAGCTGGTGCTGGTTGGACCGGGTAGTACTGCGTCTACTAGTCGTGATGCGCATAGCGTCCGCTGCCCAAGCGAGCTGGTCGTCGTGTTGACGCATCACGTACGGTTCGGCCGCGAGAGCAAAGAGACCGATACGTCGCCCTTCCGGATCGAGGATCACGACGGAGCCGCGTTGGTCGATTTTGCGCGCCCGGTGGAGACGCTCGACGCCGTCGGACACGTGGAGACGCTGCGTCCCGAGCAATATTTCATCGATGCGCTGCGCGTATTGGGCGAAATGTCGATTGTTCCGGGAGCGGCTGCGATGAAGCGCGCGGTGCAAAAGAGTTTTGCAACGATCGCGGGTGCCGAGCGCTCCGGCGCGACGTCAAAAGGGTGGGTGATCATCGGTCATCGCGGAGGGGAACGGACGCCCGAGTGTCACGCAGCATCCGCGCACGCGGGGTACTTCGCCACAAAGTCGCACGATGTACTCGAATTCGCCACGCGCTGCGATGCATCGGGGAACGCGCTGGACGGCGCGCGCACCTATCGCATGCAGTTCGAACGTTGGAATGAGCCGCCCGCGCATGCGTCGTGGTTCCTCTACGTCGCGCCCGCCGCGCCCGGGGCGCGTCGATCTGGTGCGCACCGAACCGGCGACGAGTATCACGCTGGGTCCGCAGCCGGTCAATGGACAGCGCGAAAATTGGATCGAGACGCTGCCCGGCCCGGCGCCGCTCGAGGTGCGCTTTATTCTTTGCTGGCCGTCGGAGCGGGCGCGGAGCGAGATGTGGGCGCCCCCGGCGATCGTTGCCGTTTGAGGACCTGACCGAGCAGATTCGCAACCACGAATTGGATGACGAAGTACGTCAAGTACGACTTCGCCTACGACCGTATCCGGAAAACTCTGCCCCGCAACTAAGAGCCCGAGACTAAAGTTGCGCATGATCGTCGAAAGCGTCATCGTATTGCGATAGCTTGGCTCGTTACCGCCTAACAGCCAGCCGGTCGCGGCGGAGAGCACGACGAGCACGAGCGTCGCCATCAGCCCGCGCGAGCCGTAGACGGCTGCGAACGCGGCACCCATCTTCGGAAAAAGTCCGAAGCAAATCACGATCAGCGCGACGATCCACACGACGCCGGCCACCTTGTGCAGCGTCGCTGCAACGGTCGCCATCCGCTCGCGTAGCACGAGCCCCACGACGAGCGGCAGAAGTTCCAGGAGCAACAGGTTCGTGATGAACGACCCGAGTGCGATGTGGGACTGGGCCTCCACCGGGAGCACGAGCGGGATCGTTAGTGGCACGGTGATGATCGAAATCGCGGGCAACAGCACCGATAAAGCCGTCGCCAGGCCCTCGTTGCCGCCGTTCTTGCGCCGGCTAGCAGCGGAAGAAACGGGACGCCGGGGGCGATCGCCATCAGCACGATACCGGTCGCAACGAAATCGTCGAGCGCGAAGACGCGCACCGCAATCACGCCGATGATCGGCACCACGATGAAGTTCGCGAGGAAGACGCGCGTCATGCAGCTCGCGTTGCGCAGCGCGGCGAGCAGCTCTTTGTAATCGCATCCCAGGCCCGCCTGCAACATGAAGGCGCCAAGAAAGACCGCGACGAGGATTTTTTCCACTATTGCACCGAGGTAAGCGAGAGCGTCGAGGTGTCGAGATTGTATTCGCCGGCGCTGACCATGCTGTTTGGCTGGGCGCAGATGACGCTATTGTCGGGTCCGTAGACGACGACGAGATTGGGCGGCCCGCATTGCGTTTGCGTGAGTTTATAGTTGGAAAGCATCGTAGCGCCGGGGCTACTCGGTTGCACTTGATATGAGGTATAGGTTTCTTGCGTGCTCGAGTTGACGATCGAGCCGAAGACGGCCGCCGAGGTCACGCCGATTGCCATCGCGCCCCAAAAGCCGCCGCCCCAGTACGCGGGCGCCGGGTACCACGGCGTCCCGTGGTTCCAGCCGTACGCACCGCCGCCGCCGTAGACGGGGTTGCGCACGACGGTGCAATTGTTGCACGTGCGATTGCCGTTGTTGCTGACGTTGGTGTTGCGGTTGCCGCTGTTGTTACCGTTGCCGTTGCCGCGGTTACCGTTGTTGTTACCGTTGCCCCGATTGCCGTTGTTGTTACCGTTGCCGGTGTTGGGGCGGTTCCCATTGCTCGGGCGATTCGCGTTGCCGCCGCTCGGGCGGTTCGCGCTGCCGCCGCTCGGGCGTGTCGCCGCACTCGGACGCGACGCGGCGCTGGTATCTTTGTTGAAGTTGAAGCCGCTGTTGGAACTTGCAGGACGCGAAGCGCCGCCGCCACCGCCGCCACGCGAAGCGCCGCCACCACCGCCACCACGCGAAGCGCCGCCGCCACCTCCGCCGCCGCGCGCACCGCCGCCGCCTCCGCCGCGTGCACCGCCGCCACCACCACCACCGCCGCGAGCCGTTGCCGCGACCGGTGCGGCGACAAGCACGAGCGCAAGGAATACTGCAAGATATTTCATCGTGCTAACCCACTGTCGACTTTTCCGGTCATCGTCACGTACGTGCCGATATCGGTCACGAACGCGAGAAGAATACCGCCGGGCGGTAATTGTTGCGACGTCATTTCAAGCGGTTGCGTGTCGGCCGTCGTGTTCACGTAGATCGTCCCGCGTTTGAAGTCGAGTGGCTTCGTCGATCCGCCTTGTTCGAGCGAGACCGTTATCGGGAAGCAACGCTTCAGGGCACCAACGTACGAGCACGCCGCTTGGCTGATGACGAGCGTGCCTTTCCCATCTTGCGTCGTGATGCGTAACGTCTGCTTCACGACCTTGATCGAGACGTTCTTATAGGTCCGCACGGTGCCGTCGCTCTCTTGCGCGCGCAGCGTGCCGGCAGCGAGCGCGGGGCACAGTGCCCCGAAAAAGAGAAGCGCCACCATGGCGGTCGGAGCTATCCGCATATTACAAGTCCCCCGTCTAACGATAGTCCCGCAACCGGGGTGCAGGACCGTGCCGTCTAGGACAGCTTTGAGGCGGGGCTGATTGTGCTTTCATTAAATAGGCTGCGAGAATGAACGCATGGTTGGTCTCATCTTGGCCGCTGCGCTCACGCAGCTCGGCCTCCACGTGACGCCTTGCACGCAAGGCAAGGCAAAGGTGCCGGCACTTTGTGGCACTTACGGGGTCTACGAGGACCGAGCCGCGAGATCGGGCCGCGTGATTCCGATCAAGATCGTGGTGCTCAAGGCGAAGCATGCGTCGAACCGCGCGATCGTTGTTATCGCCGGTGGCCCGGGCGAGAGCGCGGTACCCTACGCGCCCTTCATCGCGGACGGCCGTTTTGAGAAGCCCGTGGCGCAATTGCGCGACCGCTACAACGTCATGTTTATGGACGATCGCGGTATGGGCGACTCGAACGGCTTGCCCTGCGACATCACGCCGCAGTCAAACCCCGCGGCGTATTTTCTCGATCTGTTTCCGCACGACGTCATTACCGGATGCCATGCGAAGGACGCTGCACGGGGCAATCTCGCGCATTACAATACCAACACTGCGACCGATGATCTCAACGAGATTCGCGCGGCGCTCGGCTATACGAAGCTGGTGCTCGACGGTGGCTCCTACGGCACGACCTTTTCTCTGGTCTATATGCGGCGTCATCCGCAAAGCGTGGAGAGTGCCGTGCTCGACGGCGTTGCACCGCCGGGATTCGTGCCGTTGCCGGGCGAGCCGATGGGTGCGCAGCGTGCACTCGACGATTTAATCGCCAAGTGTAAACGCGACGCTGCCTGCAATGCGCATTTCCCCAGCTTCGGGCAGCAGTTTTACGCGCTCGTCGCGCGGTTGAATAAAGGCCCCATTCCGGTGTCACTCGTGCTGAAGAAGGGCGCGAAGCCGGTCACCGTGCAGCTCTCGAAGGCGGTCTTCGTCGACCACCTGCGACAGACGCTCTACGATCCGGGAGCTGCGGCGGCCATTCCGTACGTCGTCGATCGCGCCTCGCGCGGCGACACGGCGCCGCTCGCTTCGCTGATCAATATCGTGGCGGTCGGTCTCAACGAGGATCTGACCAATGGCGCGTGGCTGTCGTACACCTGCGCGGAGTTTATCCCGTTCCTCGATCAACGCGCCGTCGATAACGCTGCCGCGCACTCGTTTGCGGGCAGCTTGCGTATCGACGCGCAGCGCAAAGCGTGCGCTTTGTGGAACGTGCCGGCAATGCGCGCCAGCTTCAACGATCCGGTGCGCAGCGACGCGCCGGTGTTGATGATCTCGGGCTCCGACGATCCGGCAACGCCGCCGAGATACGCGGCAGCTGCAGCGAAGTATTTGCCCAACGCGAAGATTGCGCTCGTGCAAGGCGCGGGCCACGCAGCCGAAACGCCGTGCACCAATGCGCTCGTCCTGCAATTCGTACACGCGAGATCCGCGAAGGGGCTCAACGTGGACGGCTGCTCGTCGGCCTTCACGGTGCCCAAGTTCATCATCGACGCGAAGGGCTTCGAGAATATTATCGACTAGCGGTGCCCTGGAGACTATGGCCGGCGAGGGCGTGCATCGAGGCGTCGAATGCGTCGTTCGACGGAAACCAGTCGCCGCGACCGGACGGTAAGAGATCGAAGAGGTTCCAGGTCGGCGAGAGCAAGTCAATGCCGCGCTCGCGATCTTCGAGCATCGGATGCGCAGTATATACATGGCGCACCTCATCACCGTCTTTGGCGAGGACGACGAGTGTGGAATCGGGGCGTCCGTCCGCATCTTCGGCGTCGATGTCGCGCGCAAACGCAGGTCCGTCATCGGAGAGCAGACGCAGGCGCCGCCACTTGCGGTGGGCGCCCCACGCTTGGAGCCGCTCGAGCGGCGCGCGGGAGGCGATAACGAAATTCGTGCGCTGCGTCACGTGCGGGGCAACGCCGTTGAACCCGTCGATCCACAGCGAGCACATCGGGCAGAACTCATCGTCATCGGCCCAATACATGAGGTGGTAGAGGATCAAGTACGGCTTGTCGCCTTCGAATAAGTCGGATAGGCGCACACGCTCCCCGTCGTCAACCTCGATGAACGTGTAATCCGGAACCAGCGGGCCAGGCGGCAGGCTGCGCCGCATGTCGGCGACCGTTTCAATGCGGTCGCGCAAATCGATCTCAGCTTCACGAAGGCGGGCGCGCGATGCTTTGTAGGCTTCGTCGGCGCCGGGCATGAGGAGACTTGAATCAGCCATTTCGTCCTCCTTGTGGGTGCACCCATTGTACCCAAAATGGTGTTACCATAGGCCAATGGACGAAGTGCAAGTTGACCAGAAGAACTACCAGATGCCGCCCAAGGAAGGCATCACCGTCGCGCACTTTCTCACCGTGACCGACCTCAAGCGGTCCGCCGAATTCTACAAGACGGTGTTCGATGGGGAAATTGTAAGCATGGGCGATGGGAATGCGCCTCCGTACATCAAGATCGCCAACACGTGGCTGATTCTCAACGTGGGGGGTGGTCCGACGCCCGACAAACCGACCGTGACGCTCAGCCCGCCGCCCGACCCCAATCATATTAGTAGCTTCATGAATATCCGCGTCGCCGATATTCAAGCGTGCTACAAACTGTGGAAGAGTCGCGGCGCAACGTTTCTGACCGAACCGCTTGATAAGTACGGCGAGACGCGGTGCTACATCCGCGATCCCGACGGTTATATCATCGAGGTTGGACAGAGCAAAGCTGGATTCAAATACGGCTAGGCCATGGTCCGTCATGCGACGGTCCGCGTAGGCCCCGCGAACGTCTTCTACCGTGAAGCCGGAACACAAGGACTGCCGGTTCTATTGCTGCTGCACGGCTTTGCAAACTCGTCACACTATTTCCGGCATTTGATGCCGAAGCTCGCCGGCCGGTTTCACCTGATTGCGCCGGATATGCCCTCGTTTGGATTTACGACGATCGACGAGGGCGCGGACTATCACTATACGTTTGCCGGTCTGACCCAGACGATCGCAGGCTTTGTGAACGAACTTTCGTTACGGCGCTTTGCGATGTACGTGTTCGATTACGGCGCACCCGTCGGTTTCAATCTGGCGGTCGACAATCCGGATCGCATCACGGCGATCATCTCGCAAAACGGCAACGCCTACGAGGAAGGTTTGGGTGACGCTCCGTGGGCTCCATTGCGTGCCTATTGGAAGCAGCCTTCACCGGCCATCCGTGCGTCAATAAAGGAACGTATGTCGCTCGATGGAGTCCGTGCGTCCTATTTTCAAGGCATGCGCGAGCCTGCGTCGATCGAGCCCGAGGCGTATTGGCTGGATGCGGCGTTGCTGGGCCGCCCGCGGATGATGGATCTTCAGACCGACCTCAAGCTCGACTACAAAGCGAATATCGCGCGCTATCCTTTGTATCAGGCGTATCTCCGAACGCACCGGCCTCCACTGCTGGCCATGTGGGGACAGAACGACACGTTCTTTATTCCACCAGGCGCCGAGGCGTTCAAGCGTGACGTTCCCAATGCGGATGTCCGATTTGTGGACGCCGGCCATTTTGCACTCGAAACCAACGTCGATGACTATGCCGCGGCAATCCTGGAAATGACCGTTACTGCGTAACCCCGGTCTGGTCGAAGAAACCGGGTTCGCTTTGGCCGACTTCGATGATGTAACCGTCAGGATCGCGGATGTAGCAGCGCGCCTCGCCGTACTTGCCGAGGGGTTCGGTGAGAAACGTCGCGCCGCGGCTTTTCCATAATGCGACGCACGCGTGAATGTCCGCGACGCGAAGATTGAGGAAGCTGCTAATGTTATTCGGGTCGGGCGTTGCCAGCGTCACTGTCGGCTTGTCGGGTGTCGGACCGCCGCCGCCGGTGAGGATGAGCCACGTGTTCGCGATTTGGACGAACGCCGGATCGCCGGCTCCGTGCAGACTTCTACGCAGTATTGTTCCGCCGAACACCGTTGCGTAGAATTGCGTGGACCGCTCGATATCGGCGACGGTGAGCGAAAGCGCGGCCGTAAATCCCGCTTGCGGTGGCATCTGATAGTCGGTCATCAGTGGCGGAAAAATAACGCGAGCATGGTCGTGGTCCACGACGTCACGTTGATTCCGATCACCCACATGAACTTCTGATCGATCTGGGAAAAGCGGCCATCGACTTGCGCGAAGCGACCGTCGATCTGCGCAAAGCGACCGTCGACCTGTGTAAAGCGCGCGCCTATCTCAGAACGCAAGTCGCCGATCTCCGACCGTAGGCCGCGATCGAGCGAATCGAGGCGCCCGTCGATTCCGTTTAAGCGGTCGGCGATTTGGACGTTGACGCCCTCCAAACGGGCGATCCGGCTTTCGAGAGGTTCGGCGCTCACCTAGGCTCCTTCTTGGGACAACTATAGCATCATTCCCTCAGAAGCGACGGGACGGCAATGGGTCCGTCGGTCCCTCGACTACGCTTCGCTACGCTCGGGATGACACAGGTGCGGGCTACGCACCGGATGACACGCCGCACGGGAAATACACCGTGAAGATCGTTTCACCGATGGGTACACCGTAGTGCGGCTCGGTGCCGAGTCCTTGGATCACCGACCCAGCCGGGAACGGCCGTTCTGCCGACTTGTCACGATTTTTCGCGAAGCCGAGGATCAGTGTGCCCTTGAGAATCGTGTAGATGCCGTAGAAATGATTCGTGTGCCACGGCGCGCGATAGCTGCTCGGAAGTTTCAGGATCATCAGCTGTCCGCATTTGTCCGATGCTTTGCCGCGCAGGTACGCGGAATAGTACGGATTGTTGAGACCGTCGTCGGTGGCCTTGGTCCAGTGAATGTCGCTGGGCAGCGTGTAGATCGTCGCTGCGAGGAGAAGTGCAGAGAGCATAGCCCGACCCTTCGAGGCTCGCTGCGCTCGCACCTCAGGGTGACGCAGTTCGCTATGCGCGCACCTCACGGTGACGCAAGAGCGGAGCGAGGAGCGCGTGGAGCTTCGCGCCGTCGGCGAGGAAGGCGTCGTGGCCGTGATTGCTCTCGAGTTCGAGATAGCGCGCGTTGAGACGCTTTGCTGCAGCGCTAATCTCTTGCGGGCGGAAGAGCCAATCGGATGAGATGCCGACGAAGGTGAGATCGACGCCGGGTGGCGTCGTGCGATCGCGCACGTCGAAGCTGTCCATCGCGTGGGTGAGCAGCGTGTAGGTTGCGCCGTCCATGCGATCGACGAACGTGTCGCCTTGATGGTCGAGGTAGCCCTCGACGTCGAAGCCGTCGCGCCCGTTGCGATCGCGCTTACGATCGTGCCGTTCGCGCAAGAGATCGTCGCTCTTGTACGTGAGCATCGCGATCTTGCGCGCAAGCGCGACGCCACGCTTCGGATCGAGGGCGATCGCCTCGCGCTGCACGGCGTTAAGCGCAATGCCCATCGCGGTGTGATGATCGCTTGCGCCGATCACGATTGCATGGCCGACACGCTTCGGGGCATCCAGCGCGAATTGCAGTGCCTGCATGCCGCCAAGTGAACCGCCGATCACGACGGCGATGCGCGGAAGATCGAGTTTGTCGAGGACGCGAAGTTCGGCGCGTACGATGTCGCGCACGGTGACGCCCCCTTCGACAAGCTCAGGGTGACAGAGCGCGCCAGTCGAGCCGTAGCAGCCGCCGAGGACGTTGATGCCGATGATGCACCAATGTTTGCGGTCGAAGAGCGCGCCGTCGCCGACGATGCCGGGCCACCATTCGGCGACGCGGCTCGAACCGGTGAGCGCATGCGCGGCAAAGACAACATTGCTGCCGTCAGGCGCCGGCTCGGCGCCGTCGATCGTGACGCGCTGCTGGACCGCGGGGAGCGTTACCCCGCAGTCCAGATCCAGCGCACCGATATCGACGGTTACATCACGCATCCTTCGACAGGCTCAGGATGACACTCACGCGAGGGCTTGTTCGAGGTCGGCGATGATGTCCCGCTTGTCCTCGATGCCGACCGAAAGACGGATCGTCGATTCGTCGACACCGCTCTGCAACCGCTCTTCCGGCGTGAGTTGCGCGTGCGTGGTGCTGGCCGGATGAATCACCAGCGACTTCGCGTCGCCGACGTTGGCGAGCAACGAGAAGAGCTTGAGGCGATCGATCACCGCTTTTGCGCGCGCCGCATCGCCGCGTACGCGGAAGGTAAGAATTGCGCCGCCGCCGTTGGGCAGATACTTGGCCGAGCGCGGATAGGCAACCGATTGCACCTGCGGGTGCGCTTCGAGGTACTCGACCACGGCGTGCGCATTGCTGCTGTGGCGTTCGACGCGCAGGCCCAGCGTTTCGAGCCCTTGGAGCAGCAGCCACGCGTTGAAGGGCGAGAGCGCCGCGCCGACGTCGCGCAGCAGTTGGACGCGCGCCTTCAATATATAGGCGATATTCCCGAAGACCGGCGCGTACTGCAGCCCGTGGTAGGACGGATCGGGCTCGACGAACTCGGCGAAGCGCGGATTGTTGCCCCAGTCGAACTTGCCGGCGTCGACGATCACGCCGCCGATCGCGGTGCCGTGGCCGCCGATGAACTTGGTCGCCGAGTGCACGACGATGTCGGCGCCGAAGTCGATCGGGCGCAGCAGGTACGGCGTGGCAAGCGTGTTGTCGACGATCAGCGGCAGGCCGTGTTCGTGCGCGATTGCGGCGTACTTCTCGACGTCGAGCACGTCGATCTTCGGATTGCCGATCGTCTCGGCGAAGATCGCCTTGGTGTTCGGGCGGATCGCCGCCGCGACCGCGGCCGGATCGTTGAAGTCGACCAGCGAGACGTCGACGCCGAAGCGCTTGAGCGTGTGCGCAAACGCGTTGTACGTGCCGCCGTAGAGCGAGGCGGAGCTGACGATGTGATCGCCGGCGCGCGCGAGGTTCAGGATCGAATACACGACCGCGGCTTGTCCGCTCGCGACCGCGAGCGCGGCCGCGCCGCCTTCGAGTGCGCGAGGCGCTGTTCGAGCACGTCGGTCGTGGGGTTGTTGATGCGCGTGTAGATGTTGCCGAACTCTTCGAGCGCGAAGAGTTTGCTCGCGTGGTCGGTCGAGTCGAACAGATACGAGGTCGTTTGATAGATCGGCACGGCACGCGCTTTGGTCACGGGATCGCCGCGATGGCCGCCGTGAATCGCGAGCGTGTCAAAGTGTGGAGTGCGTTCTTGCTCCAGGGTGGTGCTCATGTGTGTCGTTCCTCTTTCCCGGTCATGAGTGCGCAGTTTCAACCTGCGAGACCGGAGCTTCGAGGATGGAATCGTCCCACAGCGGATAGCGTGGGAGTTCTGGATGACGCGACAGCTGCTCGAAGAGCGGCGCGATCGTGCAGCGCGGGCTCGAGTGCGGGGAAATGCGCCACACGCCGGTTGGCCACGTCGCGCAGCGCCGTCACGACGTCGCCGAGCACGGCCGACGCGGTGGGAAAGCCGCCGGCGCCGGTGCCGGAAAGCAACAGCGGACCGGCGTCGCGCGCGACGATGCGCACGACGTTTTCCGGTCCGCTCGCTGCGGCGAACGGGTGCGCTTGCGGGACGAGGACCGGCGCAACTTCGCCGCTCGCGACGTTCGCATTCCGCGTGGCTGCTGCGACCAGGCGGATGCGATAGCCAAGCATTTGGGCGCGTGCAACGTCGCGTTTGCTGACATTGCTGATGCCGCTGCGGCGCAGGCGCGGCGAAATCACCGCCATCTGAAACGCGAGCTGCATCAGGAGCGCGAGTTTGTGGGCAGCGTCGAGGCCCTCGACGTCGCTCGTCGGATCGACTTCGGCAAAGCCGAGTTCTTGCGCGCGGGCGAGCGCGACCTCGTACTCTTCGCCGCGTTCCATCTGCGAGAGAATGTAGGTGCACGTGCCGTTGACCACGCCGCCGAAGGCATGGACGCTATCGCCGGCGAGCGCGTCGTCGAGGACGCGGATGACCGGAATCGCGCCGCAGGCCGCGGCTTCATAGCGCAGGCGTGCGCCGCGAGCATGGGCGAGCGCGAAGAGGCGCGGGCCTTGCGTGGCGATCAGATCTTTGTTGGCGGTGACGACCGTGCGGCCGCGTTCGAGCGCGTATTCGAGCAGTTCGGAGGCGTCGTGCGTGCCGCCGATGCATTCGATGATCAGATCGACGCGCGGATCGTCGATCACGGCGCGGGCGTTGGTGGTGAAGAGCGCCGGATCGATCGCGGCCGCGCGCGCTTTGTTGGGATTAGCGATGGCGATCGCTTGCAGCTTGTAGCGCACGCCGCTGCGCCGCTCGATCGCGTCGCGCTCCGAAAGCAGGCGCTGCGCGACCGATGCGCCGACCGTGCCGCATCCGAGTAATCCGATTCCAACCGTACAGTCCATGATTTTCGCGTGACCCTCCGAGTGATGTAAAAAAAGAACAACGCCCCCGCCATGTTGGCGGAGGCGTCGTTTGGATCGCTAGAAGAGTCTGCTACTCTCTGGTGCGCTCCACGACGGTCCCCGCCTCATGCATTTGCATGGTGCTAATGGGACACATCGTCATGGAGGTTGCCGAGAACATTTGCGCCAGGCTATCATGCCGCTTTGCGCTCCGTCAAGTACCGGCGCGAAATCAGGCCGCGCGAGGCGAACGGCAGCCGGTAACTTCGGCTCGCGATCCCAGCGCGCTCGAAGCAGGCTGCGATGCGCGCCGCGATCGGGCGCCAGGCGACGCGGCCCTGCACGAGCGCAAGGACGCTCGGGCCGGCGCCGGAGAGCGCGATGCCGAGCAGCTCGGGCGCGTCGACCGCGAGCGCCTCGGCCAGTCCGGGGATGACCGCCGCGCGATGCGGTTGATGAACGCGATCGCGCATCGCTTCGCGCAGCACGCTCCAATTGCCCGAGGCAAGCGCCGCGCCGAGCAGTGCTGCGCGTTGCAGTTGAAGACGACGTCGGCTTTGTCGTACTGCGCCGGCAGCAGCGCGCGTGCGCGTTCGGTTGCGAGATCGAAGTTGCGGGACGACGACGATCGCGTGCAGGTCGCGCGGCGCGGCGAGTTTGACGTGGTCGTGTGCCGATGCGGCAATCACCATGCCGCCGTAGACGGCCGGCAGCGCGTTGTCGGGATGGCCTTCGAGGTCGCAGACGCGCTGCGCAAGGTCGTCGCGGGAGAGTTCGATGCCGTGCGCGCGCGCCGCGATCGTAATGCCGAGCGCACTCGCGGCGGCGCTGGAGCCCAGGCCTTTGCCGAGCGGGATCTCGTTGAAGATGTGCACGCGCACGCGCGGAAGCTCGCTGCTAACCGTGTGCATCGCGTCGAGCAGCATGCGTTCGAACCCGATGTGCGTGGGTTGCTGCGGACCGCTGAATTCGAGCGAGAAGCGGTGCGCGGGTTCGACCATCGCGCGGGCGCGCAGGTCGAGCGCGATGCCGACGCAATCGAAGCCGGGCCCGAGATTCGCACTCGTGGCCGGAACGCTGACGAGAAAGCGATCACGCAACGGCATGTTTGTCACCCTGAGGTGCGAGCGCAGCGAGCCTCGAAGGGACTGCGAGCATCTTTCAGCACGTGGCCGGTAAGTATGGCGACGACATCGGCGTCGGGTGCGATGTCGCCCGATGCACGCAGCGCCCGTAGGCCGGCGAGCGATGCGGCCGAGGCGGGTTCGCACCCGATGCCTTCGCGCCCGATGTGCGCCTTGGCGTCGAGGATGGCATCGTCGTCGACGGCGAGTTCGATGCCGTTGAATTGCTCGAGTGCGCGCAATGCGCGCCGTAGCGATTGCGGCTTGCCGACCGCGATCGCACTCGCCGTCGTGTGCACGCCTTGTGCTGCGCGGATCAAGTGCGAGGCGCGGAAGCCGATCGATCAGTCCGAGCGCGAGCGCTTCGCGCAAACCTTTGGCGATCGCGGAGATGTTGCCGAGGTTGCCGCCCGGCAGCGCGATCCAATCCGGCACGGCCCACGCGCGCGCTTCGAGAATCGCGAGCGCCGCGCACTTTTGGCCTTCGATGCGATAGGCGTTGATCGAATTGACGACCGCGGCGTCGCTCACGCGTTGCAGCGAGGCGAACGCATCATCGAAGGAGCCGTCGACTTCGATCAACTGCGCGCCGTATTCGCGCATCTGCGCGAGCTTGGCATCGCTGACGCGGCCGCGCGGGACGATCGCGTAGGCATCGAGGCCGGCGCGCGATGCGTAGGCAGCCATCGACGACGCCGTGTTGCCGGTGCTCGCGCAGACGACGGCGCGTGCGCCGCTGGCTTTTGCGGCCGAGATCGCAACCGTCATGCCGAGATCCTTGAACGAGCCGGTCGGATTCATGCCGAGATGCAGATACGCGAGGCGATCGACGCCGGCGTAGCGCGCGCCCGCGGCGGAGTCGTAGAGCGGCACGTTGCCTTCGGCGAGCGAGACGATCGCGTCGCTTGCGATCGGCGGGAGCAGTTCGCGCCAGCGCCACACGCCGCTCGCGAAGAGCGGTTCGTAGGAGGCGCGGCGCTCGCGCACGACGCGCCGCAGGCCGACCGGATCGAGCCGCAGATCGCCCAGGGCGAATTCCGGCAACCCGCCGCACCGGCAGACTTCGAGGGGATCGGCGACCGCGCCGCAGTCGCTACACTTCACGTCCATGTTGGCTCCTGACAATGCAAGAAGCCCCGCACCAATCGGTGCGGGGCTTCGTAAGCTGTCCTTGATCTCGTGTTTTTAGCCTACGTCAACCTGCACCGAACGACAGTGGTCGTGGTGGTGGTGGTCGTCGTGGTCGTCGAAACGAACGCCGAGATCATGGTTCGGCTACCTTAGCAGGGCGCTGGCAGCCGGTCAAGGGGCATTACCGAGGGTTAACGGTAACGCGGGTCATTCGGCGCTGGCCAGATAGCCTTTCTCCCTTGGGATGTGTTGGGCCGTGAGTTCCGGACGCATCCTGGACGTGAGAGGACCCGCTCTTGTCTCAATGGTCTGCCAAAGGAGGAGCACTTAATTGCGCTTGGTCGGCGAATAGGCCATTCGTAGCACCGGTCCGCGCAGGTAGCCGCAGTGGCAATCCTATACACAGACAAACATGGCTGACAGTTTTAGTTTGCCCACGGTTACCTACAAGGAGTTGAGTAAAGCGATCATTGCTTACGCAAATCAACGCCATCCCTTGAGCCTGGACGAGTTCTCCCAGATAGCTGGCGTCCCCAAGGATTCACTCACGAGAAATAATCCTTTCCTTGTGGATTCAGGCCTAATAACGCCCACACAAAAGAAATCGGCGACCGCGCTTGGCAAAGATCTTGGGCGTGCGCTGGACCACGATGTCAGGAATGCGATTAAAGAAGCTTGGTCTAAGGTGGTCAGCCAAAACGACTATTTCCAGAGATTCGTAGATTTCGTGCGAAATCGCGGCCCCGTTGATTCGAACGCATTGGCTGCGCAGGTTTGCCTAATAACGGGCTCACCGAAAAATTCGCGAAATCTGCGCGGGGCTGCCACGGTGATACAGATTCTGGTCGAATCGGGTCAGATCGAAAGCGCGGACGGTAAGTACAGGTATGTAAAGCCGCCGGAGCAGACGAAGCGCGAAGAAAAAGATGCTGAAGGAGCTTCCGCGAAATCTGAGCCGCCAGAGGCGCCGATGGCAAGGATTCACAGTCCGAAGATAGATCAATCTGCGCTTCCCTCGGTCAACATAAACCTTCAGATTCATATCGCGGCCGATGCTTCGACTGAGCAGGTAGAACAGATATTTAAGAGCATCGCAACGCACCTTTATAAGCGATAGTGGTCGACTCGGTAAGAGCGCTGATCGCAGAGATTGCGACATGCCAGGCGCAACTAAGCCAACTGCCAGGTATCTCGACTCCGAGCGTTGACGGCCAGCGCGACCTATTCGACGAACTCGTAACCGACGGCGGCCTTCGTTCCGCCACTGAGTCGCTCTTCCACACCGGGCATTACCGAGAAGCGGTTCTTCAGGGCTACGTCTACCTAAACAATTTCGTTAAGGATCGATCTCGGCTCAGCGCCTTGGATGGTCGCGACCTAATGCTAAAGGCGCTCTCGGCTAATAATCCAAAGTTGGCGTTCACCGATCTGAAGAGCCGCAGTAAGAAAGATGAACAGCAGGGTTACATGGAGATTTTCGCTGGCGCCATGACCGGGATACGTAATCCGCGGGCTCACGAGACAAGATGGCCGGAGGATGAACGCAGCGCCTTGGAGCTACTTTCCCTTGCGCAGCACCTGCTATCAAAGGCGCAATCGACGGTCGTCAAGCGGGTCAGAAGGCGTGGGAAGGCCACGCCGTGAGGCGCAAAGGGCGCTCTGTCCGCTTCGAGCCCTGCAAATTCATATGCGCACCTGATACAGTGCGCAGTTGTTTCCGTTCTTAAAGAAACGGCACCGTGGAGTTTTTCAGCGCTGAGCGACGGGATCGGATACGGTTTCACCTGGATCCGGAGAAACAAGACGATCCGTGCCCAGCAATGATAAC